>JAMXHR010000018.1 GCA_023955635.1 Methanosarcina sp. ERenArc_MAG2 | reverse complement strand
TGTCAAAAAGACAGGTAGTCAGCCTCGGCCAGAATTCTCCACCTCTTCTCAAGCTTCAGAGTGCTTATCTAAAGATTCTTTAAAGCCAGAAGTTTGCCCGTAATTTTAAGATTCTTTTTTCTTTTAATAATAGAGTCAACGCTATCGGATACTATTAATATAATCCCGGAACAATCTTTCTATAAGTTTTTCTCAAAAGCTACGGAGTCCGAAGGTGTATGAAATGAACAGTGTAAAGATTGGGAATGTTACTATTCAGTGGTTGGGTCACTCTGGTTTTTTGCTTGAAGGAGATGGCAAAAAAATCTATATAGACCCTTTTGAAATCAGTGAAGAGCCGGCTTTCGATGATAAGGCAGATATCCTGTTGATCACTCATGAGCACTTTGACCATTGCAGTCCTGAGGATATCAGAAAGGTCAGACGGTCTGACTCAACAACACTAATTCCTGAGAGCTGTTCCCTGCAATTCAGGGGGACGCAAGGCGAGTTTCTGAGGGAGATATCCTGGCGGACGGGCTTGAAATCAAAGGAATTCGGATTGAGGTAGTTCCAGCCTATAATATCAATAAACCTTATCATCCCCGTGGGTCCGGAGTTGGGTACATCGTAGAGATTGGAGGAATCAGAATCTACCATGCAGGAGACTGTGACTTCTTCCCCGAAATGGAGAATATCAGGGCCAATGTCGCCCTTTTGCCGATTGAGGGCACGTATACAATGAACGAGGAAGAGGCTGCTAATGCCGTTGCAGTCCTGGCCCCAAAGGTCGTAATTCCAATGCACTACGAGAGATCAGGAAATACGGAAGGAAACCCCGAAAAGTTTAAGGCTCTTGTACACGGCAAGAATCCTGAAATTAATGTGACTATTCTTGACTCCTGATTTCTCTTTTTAATGACGATTAAGGAATCGGATTTTGAGCCGAGATAAACCGCAGGATCGGTCTACCCATGTCTAAAATGGCAAGAAAACAACAAAAAAATCTGATTCAAGTCGTTGCAGTCCAGCGTATGTGGCGACTTTTTGAGCTTGCGAAAAAGGAGTTTGCAGAACATCCTGAACGCAGCGAGCGCTACGTGCAAATCATCCGGAATATTTCTATGAGAAACAGGATGAGTATTCCACGGGAAATAAAAAGTAGGATCTGTAAACATTGCTATGCTTTCCTGATCCCTGGAAACAATGCCCGCTACAGACTGAAAGAGGGGTATATTGTTGTCTCCTGCCAGCGCTGCGGAAAAGAAATGAGGTATCCCTATAAAAGGTTAAAATAAAGGCTAACTGGATTTTATATGGGCTTCCTTAAAGCTCAGATCAGGAACTTCTCAACTTGTGTGGAACTTCTCAACTCGTCTCTTTTTCCTATCAAAAAACAAAATGTAATTTTAGGTTCTGATCTTTAAGTTCTGGCAGGACTCTCCTGGCCTCTCATCCTCTTTATGGATGAAGCTATCTGTTTTGCAATGATGGATTTCGGACCTTTGTCGTCCACAAGCACTCTCCCGCTTATTTCCCACCATGTCTTCGGGTAGGCTTTTTCTGGCTCTATTTCAGGGCTCAGCCCAAGTTGTCTTGCTGCTTCTTTTATCTCATTGAGATGAGGCTCCTTTATCGCATTTTTCCGGGAGATTATTCTGCCCCTGCTCCTTGACTTCGTCTGGTCGATGTATGCGGGCCAGATTACAAGTTTTCCCTTATCTTTCATCATCATAATATCTTCGCTCTAGATTGCTTTCATTCAATTTAAAACTGCCCAGAAAGCCTCTTCAGTACAGGTCTCCTTTCTTACCTGAGGAGTTTTTCATTATTCTTGAATTATAACCTGTGATTATTTATCTTCCCCGGACAACTCTGCGTGGTGCTAATATGATTCCGTCCTTTGCAATTGACGAAAAGGTAAGAGCCTATATAAGAAAGAGCGGGCAGGATTTCAGGCTCTCTACATCCCCTGAGGGTCCTGTACTTCTTCCGCTCGGTACAGCCTCTCCCAAACCTTCCGACATTAAGATACTCGTTGGTAGCAATGTTCTTTATATTTCCAAGCTTCAGGCAAAATACATAAAGAAAGTTGAGTGGGTTATGGTGGAAAGGTTCCTAAATCAACAAAGCTAATTGTAGACAGATTCAAATTTGAGGAACTCGAAACTTAGCAATATAGTTAAGGCAGAAAAGTCCGGGCAAAGGCGATAGGTTCAGAATCTATTCTCGTAGGAGTTCTTGTGTTTGAATCGCACCTCTCGCACCAAACTCTTTTTAACTCATATTTTACCCATTTTTCCCATCTCAATTTTTCCAGACCAAAATAGATGCGTGAAAAATAAAACAGATATAAACGTGGGGTATCGAGATCTCATTTGCTATTGAGCCTATCCCAATATCAATTATATTTTCACGTTAATAGAGTCTCAGAACTATTATTTTCATGGTCGGAAACTCAATTAATCTTTTGGAAATTAAAATTCTGAGAAATAATTTAGAGTTTTGGATCATCTCACAACTAGGATCATTCACAACTAAGTACTATTGCTGTTTACTCAATTTATAGATATCTTTGTTCTTGTGATCTAAAAAAGTAGTTCAGTTCTTGTAATTTCTACTTTGATGTTACCTGAGTTTTCACAGGGAATAAGTTTCTTTATAAATAGTATACCTTTCAAATCCAAGGTCAATGCTTCGTATTTAAATAAAAAATTATTTATTCTGAGCCTTATATTACTTTCTAAGGGGTCATTCGTATATTATCCTCAAAGATTACTATAATAATCAAAATAAAATATCTTTTATATAGAGCGCGAATTATATTATTATATATTTAATGTTTCATTTTTTCTGTGAGCGTTTTAAACAATGTGGTTAAGAGAAAGCATACCTCATCAAAAAAGACAAGCCTGAAGAGGATAAAATGAACACAAAGAGGGAGCAATTTCCGGCAGATAACCCTAATCCTGTACTCAATGTAGCAAAGGATGGGACCGTTATTTACTCGAACAAAGCGGGTGAGCCCCTATTGCATGAGTGGGGTGTGGCAGTAGGAGAAAAACTACCTTCAAGTATCGGAAATATTGCGAAGAATGTAATTTCCCGGAATAGTCCGGAAAAAATGGAAGTTAAAGTGGGGAAAAAAGTATACTGGGTAGCGTTTCATGCCTTACCAGAAGAAGAGTGTGTAAACATTTATGGATTTGATATAAGTGACCGGAGAGAATTTGAAGAAAAACTTCTGGGGAGTAAAGCTCAGGAGGGGTAAACCTTGAGCTGGCTGATATTATTGATATTCCAGCGATTCAATCTCTCATGGATGATTTATATGAACTTACTCACATTACCATAGCCCTAGTTGATCTTAAAGGTAATATTCCGATAATTGCTGGGCGGCAAGAGATTTGCTCAAGATTCCACAGGGTCCACCCCGAAACCTGCAAGCACTGTGTAGAAAGTGATACAAAACTCTCCCTGGGTGTTGCCCCTGGAGAGTTTAAGATGTATAAGTGCAAGAATAATATGTGGGACGTAGCGACCCCTCTCATTGTGGGAGGCCAGCACATCGGCAATATCTTCTCAGGGCATTTCTTTTTGAAGACGAGCCTCTGGAATATGATCTTTTCCGGTCCCAGGCTAGACAATACGGTTTCAACGAGGAGGAATACATAACAGCGCTTGAAAAAGTTCCACGGTTAAGTAGGGAAGCTGTGAACAAAAACATGTCCTTCTTCATGAAACTTGCCAACATGATCTCACAACTAAGCCACAGTAACTTCAAGCTTGCCCAGTCGCTGGCGGACCTCGATACCCTTTTAGAAGCACTTCAGGAGAGTGAAAGGTGTGAGCGGGCTCGCTCTGACGAACTGTCGGCTGTTCTGGATGCTGTGCCTGTCGCAGTTTATATCTCACACGATCCTCAGGTGCTTCAGATAACTGGTAACCATTTATCTTATGAATGGCTACAGCTTCCTGTAGGTACAAATTTCTCCAAGTCAGCTCCCGAAGGAGAGAGGCCCGAGACGTTTAAATTATTCAAGGATGGAGTGGAGATGCTCCCTGCAGATATGCCGTCGCAAATGGCGGCTAGAGGAAGAGAGATAAACGACTGCGAGCTAGATCTCGTATCTGCTGACGGAAAGATACGACATGTATTGGGCAATTCCAGACCCTTACGTGACGAGCAGGGAAACCTGAGCGGATCCATTTCTGCATTTATTGATATTACCGAACGCAAAAAAACAGAAGAAGCTCTCAAACTGTCAAATCTTTATAATCGCAGTCTTATTGAAGCCAGCTTGGATCCTTTGGTAACCATTGGGTATGATGGTAAGATTACAGATGTAAATGGTGCTACAGAACAGGTCACTGGATATTCGAGAAGAGAGTTGATTGGGACTGATTTTTCGGATTACTTTACCGAACCTGAAAAAGCCCGTAGAGGCTATCAGCAGGTATTCACAGATGGCAAAGTCTGGGATTATCCTCTAGAAATTAAGCATAAGGACGGACATATAACTCCTGTTTTGTACAATGCTTCAGTTTATAGAGATGAGAATGGCAAGGTAACTGGGGTTTTTGCAGCTGCACGTGATATTACTGAAAGAAAAGAAGCAGAGGCGGCTCTTCAGAAAAGTGAGGAGCATTACCGGATGCTCTTTACAAACATGACCGAAGGTTTCGCCCTTACAAAAATCCTATACGATAAGGATGGTAGGCCTTATGACTATCGTTACCATGAGATAAATCCTGCTTATGAGCTTAGTTTAGGTGTAAAGAGGGAAGATCTAATAGGCAAGACTATGTTAGAAGTCTTCCCCAATACGACCCCGATAACGATCAAAAAGTTCGGCGAAACTGCACTCACTGGTCAGTCAGCTCAATTTGAAGTTTTTAGCAAGGTAGCGAATAGCTATATTGATATTTATGCATTCATTCCTGAAAAAGGGAAACTTGCATGGATTTTGAGAGACATTACCAAGCGTAAAGAAGCAGAGAATAAACTGAAAGAAACCCTTGATAATTTAGAAAAACTGGTTGAAGAGCGTACAGCAGAGCTTAAGAAGGCTTATGAATTACTA
This sequence comes from Methanosarcina sp. ERenArc_MAG2, assembly GCA_023955635.1. Classification (GTDB taxonomy): domain Archaea; phylum Halobacteriota; class Methanosarcinia; order Methanosarcinales; family Methanosarcinaceae; genus Methanosarcina; species Methanosarcina baikalica. The sequence goes on along the minus strand of JAMXHR010000018.1, from coordinate 75,245 downwards.
AAAGAAAGCGAAAACGGTCTTGCTGAAGCTCAAAAAATGGTTCATATTGGAAATTGGGATTGGAATCTTGTAACTGGGGAAGTCCAATGGTCTGATGAAATGTATCGTATTTACGGACTTAATCTTCAAGAATCAGGTGCAACTTACGAGGAACTTTTAAATTATATGCATCCTGACAATCGAGACTATTTTGATGATGCCGTTAAAAAAGGGCTAAAAGGGGAGTTTAAAAGTATTGATTATAGGATTATCTTAGCTAGTGGGGAAGAACGTACTGTTCATACACACCCAAAGATTATTTTTGATGAGGATAATCGCCCTATTCGAATAAAAGGAACAACTCAGGACATTACTGAGCGTAAGAAAGCAGAAGAGAAAATAAGGATATTAGCAGATGCTGTGGAATCATCAAATGATGCTATTGTAACTGAGTCTTTCGATGGTATTATTACAAGCTGGAATCAGGGGGCAGAGCATATTTACGGTTATTCGGCTGAAGAAATTCTGGGGAAAAGTGTCTCAATCCTTGAACCGGATAATCTTAAAGGAGAAATAAAAAAGTTAATTGAAAAAGTTAAACAGAGAGAAAAAGTCCAGCATTACAGAACTTTACGGCTAAAAAAGGATGGTACAATAATTAATGTTTCAGTGACTTATTCTCCAGTTTTTGACACTTCTGGACAGCTGATGGCTATCTCAGTTATTGGCAGAGACATTACTGCGCAAATCAATGCGGAAAAATTACTGGCAAAAGCTGAAGAAGCCAGAAAAAAGAAATCCATCATAGAATAAAAAATAATCTTCAAGTGATCTCTTCCCTTCTTGACCTACAAGCTGAAAAGTTCAGAAGCAGAGAACATGTTGAGGATATGGAAGTTCTTAACGCTTTCAGAGAGAGTCAGGACAGAGTAATATCAATTGCCCTTATCCACGAAGAGCTGCACGAAGGCAGAGGAAATGATATACTAAACTTCTCGCCATACCTTGAGAAGCTTGTTGAAAGCCTTTTCCAGACATACAAGGTTGGAAATGCCAATACGAGCCTGAACATCGATTTGGAAGAAAACATTTTCTTTGATACGGATATTGCAGTTCCACTGGGGATAATCATTAACGAACTTGTTTCAAACTCCCTAAAGTACGCATTTTCAGGAAGAGATAATGGGAAAATTCAAATCAAACTTCACAGGGAAGAATCTGCAGAACTCGCAAACAGAGGGCAGGAAAGCACAAAAAAAGATCATAAAAGCACTACTTTTATTTTAACAGTCTTGGATGATGGAATTGGTATTCCTGAAAAGTTTAATTTAGAAAACTCCAGCTCTCTTGGCTTACAGTTAGTGGAAATCCTAGTAGACCAGTTAGGGGGCGAAATTGAATTAAATAGAGATTCTGGGACTGAAGTTAAGATCAAGTTTACCGTAACAGAACAAAAACAATCCGGCTCAGATCCAGCAAAGTAAAAGAAGGAAGGCCAAATATAGAATTCAAATCGAGATTAACAGGCATTATTGAGGCTTTTTAGCGTTAACAAATTACTTCATCAAATTCAATAAAGTTGTGTTATATACAGAAAAACAAAGAGTAGTATAATAAGTTAAAAATAATCCATATATATCGTTAAAGATTGGAGAGCAAGTATTCTCCTTTTCAATAGCGGAAAAATCGAAACGTCTGGCGTAAAAAATGAAATATATGCACAAGAAGTAATGGATAAATTCCTGAATTCTTCCGGAGAGTTTAAAATCTGAATTTTTGTTAGCCTCCGGTATTCCTTCTTTTATTCGAGAAACCGGGGTCTTGTCATATTTCTTTAAAAGTCTATCCGTCTTGTTTATTAAGAAGAGGGAGCATAGGATAAATGTTGACCTGTTTCGGATCCTGCACGGGCTTCATCTCAGGAGAGAGGAAAATTGCCACATGCTGAAAAGAGATCGCTTCAAGCTCAAGGGAGAATTTGTCTGTGAAACTGAGAACTAAAACCGTGTTTATGCTCCTTGCCCTGATGGTGATCTTCGTATCGGGCTGTGTGGGTGAAAAAAGGAAATTGTCCTGAATAAGCCTGGTAATATCTCTAATTATGAATTTGAGGTTTTTCTGAACGAATCGGATGTTCAGATGCCTGCAAATACCACCACTTATTATCTTCTGGAAAACAAAACAAAAGCGCAGGTTGTAAATATTGTAATAAACACTAGCAAGCTTGAGATTTATCCTCCCGATACCCTGAGCAGCGGTTCAGAGGACAATCCTATTGAAAACTTTGTACTGCTTGCGGACCCTGCAAACAAGACCACAGCAAGCCTGCAGACTTTTAAAGAGCTTTCCACCAGAAATGAAACCTCGGCTATTAACTATACCCTGACTCAGGAAATTAGCCGGAACATGAAAGTTATAAACCTGGAGTTCAAAGAGCCCGTGACTGGCTTTATTGCATATACTCTTGAGATTCCGGCAACCCAGAGTTTTGCATTCCTTAAACCCGATTCCGAATTCACCCGCGTGGTTCTTCCTGAAGGGTATGTGACTGGCAACAGGGTGTTCGGGATAGCAAGACCAGAGCCTTCGTATGTAACTTCTGATGAAAAAGGAAGGCAGACTCTCGTATGGGTTTCTTCGAAGTCGGAAGATCGGGAAGAGGTTATTCAGGTGAAATATTATACCAGATCGGCACCCCTATTTTTCTCAGCCGCAATTATAGCGCTGCTCTCTGGAGTTGGCCTTGTGCTTTTGCATTATGCCAGGAGCAAAAAAGAACTTGAGGCCGTTCGAGGAGTTTTCGAGTTCGAAAAGGAATATGAGGAAGAACGGCGAAAAAGAAAGTAATCCTGCGAGGATATTTTTCCTCCGGATTTTGTTCTTAGTAATGGCTTTTTTAAAAACTCATAAATTATTTATTATAGTTTTACCCTATTTCTTCATTGATGAAAGCCTGGGGAAAGATCCGATCTAAACGTTTCTTTTCATCTAAACCAACATCTGAAGCCGTGACTCCTGTTATAGGTTCCATTATTATGTTACTGATTTTGTTTGCACTCGCAGGTGTAGCTACTGTCAATTTCTTTAATAATGCGGAGGGCGGCGCAACACTTCAATCTCCTGTGGTAAGAATTTCTCTTGAATCCTGCGAAGGAGGGCTTCGTTACGCACCACAAGGTGAAAACTCAACTTTTGAGAACAATACGATTGTGCTCATACACGAAGGAGGCAGTCCTCTTCCCCTTGATGCTACCTGCATAAAAATTTTAGGAAACGGAAATGCATTCCAGGGAGATGTTGGAAAGGGCGGAATTTTTCTCACGGGAAGCACAGAAACTATTTACCAAAATCTGAGTCCGATCGAAAAAAGTTCCAGATATAAGTCTCAAAACAAAGAAGTCCTTAACGATAATTTTTGGGGCGTTGGGGAGAAACTAACACTCCATGGAGACGACAGTGCTATAGGTTCTATTATTTCCAGTGTTAAAGTAAGTGTAAATGGAGACAGTAATACATCCGATAATTACGGTTTTAAAGCAGGCTCTGAAATTACAATAAAAGTTATTGACATTAAAAACAATAATGTCATAGCTGAACAAAAGGATATTGTCAAGACCGTAAAGTGACAAAACAAAGAATTAATTTGGCAGTGTGCCGAAAGTTCTGTAAATTCAAAGTAAATTTTTTGATCAATTTCTCAAAAATTGATCTTCGCTGTTTCATGCGTAGAAGTAATCTCCTGGATAAAACAGGGCGAGCAATAAATTCCTCTGCAAGCGTTTAAGGCTTCAAACAACTCGTTCACATGAAACTACGAAGAGCCAAAAAATATCAAATCGAACTTCTTTTCTTTGCAAGAATCATATGCGGTGGCTGGATATACGCTGCTGCATGACCGGAAGGATCATTTCGTTCCAAAAACGCATCGTAATCATCCAGGAACCTCCATGAAACAACCTCAAATCCATGGGATTGTACCAGGTCAGTTATCCTCTCAGGTGTATTGTTTTTCGCAAGAGGTAGATTCGGCTTAACATCAGCATACAACTCATCAAACCGAGCGTTTCGACTGCTTTTCTTCTCTGTCCCATCAGGGTTCTGGAACCACAAACCATCAGTTATCATCATAAGACCGCCGTCTTTTAATAGCCGGTAGTGTTCATCCAGAAACTTGTCCGGTTGAGGTAGAGTCCAGAGAAGATACTTGCTAAAAACAAAATCATACTCTCCATCTTTTAGAGGAATTTCTTCTGCATCTCCCCGCACTAACGAAATATTTACTCCCTTTTCTTTGGCATTCTCAGCTGCTCTTTCAAGCATATTTTCTGATAAATCAACACCGGTTACATCATGCCCCATGGCAGCAAGAGAGATGGCAAGAATCCCGGGACCTGTTCCAACTTCCACTGCACGGATTTTTTTATCCGTCAGCAAAATTTCAGAAAAAACGGATTTCCAAATATCCATTTCCTCATCCATACATTTAGCATATTCTGTGTGGTATTCGGAACTTCTTAAGTCCCAATATTCTAATATTTTATCTTTCATTTTTGTCCCTCAAGTAAAGTTGGCATCAGACTGGCTCTACACGCACAAAATTGTCTCGAGTACAAAAATTGATACTATGAGAGTCGGAATGACAGTCTGTAATTTTGGTATTTTTTCTAATATAACTACACTCATAAAGTATGAATATAGTATAAAGTAATATTATTATTTATAATGAGATTATTGGAAGGTATCCATTATTAGCAATATATTAATATTTACGCATTTTAATTCCCAATTAACATAATATAAATAACAATTAATGCATACGTTTTTTTCTTTATAGTATCCAGTATAATAAACATGAATAAAATGATTTAGATGGAGGATGCCGCGTTAAAAAAAGAGATCAGAAATTACTGGGATGAAGGAGCCTGGAATGAAAACCGATGGTGAAAGAGATAGGACTTACACACTTCAGATTCAAAATCAAGCACAGTGACCATCAGACTAAGAATTTGAATTTCAAAAAGTTGTAAGCCTACGTCCTAATAAAATTAATTATATTAATTTATATGTTTACCTGCCGAATCTAGGATGTATGATTAAAAAGAGTTCAAATCTAGACGAGGAGGACTCCTTGACCTGAGAGAGAACAAAATATCCAAATGGGTTTTAAAATATATAAAGTTGAGAAAATACTCAAAAATTTGAAAATTAAAAGGCAAATATGCTTAAGACAAAGAAAGAGTCTCCATAGATCCACCGCCTGTATGTAAATTAAGTGCTTTTTTTCTCCCTACAAAAAACCATTGATCGTATGTTCCCTCAGAGTCCGTATTGTCCACAATCTCGCCTTTTACCCCTGCCCTGAGCAGGGCCCCGGCAAGAATTTCAATCTCGGGTTTGCTGCTAACTGTAAAGAGCAGGAGAGCACCTTCGCCTGCAACCGAGACCGCCTCTCTCATAATGCCTGTCCAGAGTTGTTTGTTAAATTCATAGACAAGCCCAAGCATAAATCCCATCACGGTATCAAAGCTTCCTGGCTCGAAGTACCTGGAAAGAACAGTTGCGTCCATTACCATGGCTCTTTGAGGGTTCAACACTCCCTGCTCAAGTCCCTGGCAAACTGCACATTTGTTGATTTCTACAGCCAGAGGGTCCAGCCCAAGCCTGTAGAGAGCAAGTGTGGACATCCCGTTCCCACAGCAGACTTCAAGAAGCCTACCTTCAGGATAAAATCCCTTTTTTAGAAGAATATCAAAGATTCCTGCTACTCTCTGCACACGATTTTCAGAAAAAATGCAACTGTAAGGCTCAGGCCTTACAGCACAACCTGGACAGAGATTCCGGTTTACAAGCATTAAGGAATAATATTCATTCACAGCATTCCGCCAGCTTTCGGCAGAAATCTCGATATCTTTTTCAGGTAGATTAAAGGTAAGAAGCGAATCTGCAAGAGCTTCAAACTCATTTTTCAAAGGAGATGCTGCAAGTGCTCCCGTAAAAACCGACCAGAAATCAACAGGTACTTCCTCATCTGCCGGATTAAAGAGCAACAGTCCGAGCGTGTGCTCCCCTTCCCGAACCCTCAGGAGCCGCAGCCGGTCCCCTGCAAAGTTTCGTATTCCATTGAGATACTGCAGCGTACGCTCAATGGATCTCTGGGCGAGATAACTCTCTTCCACAAAATAGATCTCTTCATTGATGCCAAGGAGTTCCTGTAAAAGCATATTTGTTTAGATTCGGATAATCTAATATCAAGATTTCGAAAAAGAGATTTACATTTAACCCTTTCCAAATTTAGAAACCTTGTAAAGGAAGAACCAGCCGGAAAATTCACTAAAAACTCTATAATCACTGAAAAATAAGGAAAAATGCGAAAAACAGGAAAAAATAACTGTAATTTTGTAAGATTGTAACCTTGAAAAATTAGTCCGCTTGAACTAAAAGAAACTAGAGCGAAAAAACCAAACATTATAAATTAATCCTCTCAAGCGCAACGAGAAGGACTCCGTGCTGTTGCGATAACATCGCAATTCCCAGAAAATATTCGATTTCTTGTGATCCCGAAGTACAATTAGGTGGAGAAGTTCACTACTCTAAACCATAAAATTAGTCTTCTCGAGCGTAGCGAGAAGGACCGCGCGTACTCCCGAGGCGCAATTCGGGTGGCGCAACTCGGGCGAGGCGCAATTCGGAAGGGAAAACTTCTTATAAAATTATCTATAATTAAAATATTTAATAAGTAGTTGAGGCGTGAATAAAGGAGCAAAAAGGCATTAAAAATGAAATACGAAGTAAAAGACTCCAATATAAGCAAAGGTATTTATAGAATCTAATTACAAAATCAAGGATTAAAAGGAATACATATTAGCAACAAAAGTAGATTGGAGGATAATATGGCAAAAGTGATACCATTCGCACCAATTGAGCGTCTAATAAGAACTGCAGGTGCTCATAGAGTAAGTGAAAGTGCTGGAATGGCCCTTACGGAAATTCTGGAAGAATACGGACTTGAAATTTCCAGAGAAGCAATAAAACTTGCAGAGCATGCAGGCAGAAAAACCGTAAAAGCTGAAGACATAAAATTAGCAAAAGAGATGCTGTAAGTTAAGGCCTGAAACCCCTGAAAATATAGTTTCCAGTGAGATCTGCTTTAAGGGAGAGAATAAAAAATAAAATGCTGAGAAACAGCATTTTCTCATTTTTACTTTAATATTAGTTATGCGGTTGCGGATTCAAGCTCCAATACGGTGAGAGATTCAACAGGGCAAATCTTTGAGCAGGTTCCACAGCGGATACAGGCTTCGTCACTGATAATTGCAGCTCTGTCTACGATCCTAATTGCCAGTTCAACGTTATCAGGCTAAAAATCGTCACTCTTCATCCGTTTTGCATTCACAGGGCAAACGGAATAACAGATTCTACACCCAAAGCATTTTTTGGACTGTACTACTTTTTTGTTTTTCTTATCTGCCTTTGCCATAAAAAATCACCTCGAAAATTCCAGAAAACTGCCCGAAAACGCGAGTAAACCGCAAGAAGCTGTAAAAACAGGAGCTGACCAAAAAACATACCAGTAAAATTAGATTTGTTCTGTTAAAAAATATTTGATATTTTTTAAACTATATGAAGATTTTGAAGAATCTCACAGGAAGTTAAACTCCGAAAACCAGATCAACGAGACCTATACCTGTGACAGTAAGGACAGTTACTAGAATTCCTGCCATCATAACCCCTGCAGCAATCGCAGGAAAAGAGTGCTTGAACTTTACCCCGAACACAAATGCTGCTGCGCAACCTGACCAGGCCCCTGTAGCCGGCAGGGGTATGGCTACGAAGATCGCCAGAGCAAGGAGTCCATATTTTTCAAAACTTTCGGTATTGTTTTGGCGGGTCCTTGAAAAGAGCCAGGTGAAAAAGGTATCAAATATCCGGTAGCGTCTGAGATAATTCGAGACCGGTTCAAGGAAGAGCAGAAGGGGAATCACAGGAAGAAGATTCCCAAGCACTGAGAAGAAAAAGGCCTCGAAAGGCCCCATTCCATAGATACCCATGGCAACAGGAATTGCCCCTCTCAGTTCCGAGACGGGAAGAGCTCCCAGAATAAGGACTGCAATCCAGTGGGGAACAGACCCTAACATTTCTATTAATAGTGTTTCAACAGACATAGTAATCAGGATTTATTAATTACATATATTCTTGGTTTAATATTCTTAATATTCTTAATTTAATATTCTTAGTTTAATATTCTTAATATTTTTGGTTTAAGAAAAAGGTCAGATTCGATCCCCTCAACTTTTCTTCAGAGACCTGGCTTGTAGAGATCCATTCTCGATTCATTTGAACTTAAGATTCACTCGAACTCAATCTGCGTTAGAAAGTACAAAATGCGCTAACAAGGCTTCGAGCTGAATCTTTTCGCTGGCTCCTTCAGTGAGCCTGAAATCGATTTCCCCGATTATATCTACCAGTTCGACTATGCGCTTTTCAGAAAGCCCGAGATCCAGAACTATCCGGTTGTCCATACTGGATATCGCCCTGTAAATCTGCCCGATTATATCCTCACCGGAGAGCCCCTCTTCATAGAGCAGCCTGTTGAGTTCCTTTCTGGCAGCCCTGAAATTCCCAAGCAGGGCAGTTTCTACCAGGCTTATGATGTCTTCAGGGTTTGCGGTTGAAGTAGTCCTGTAAATGGTTTCCCTGGATATAGGTTTTTCCGGATCTATGAAGGCAGCAGCCTGAAGAGAATTCACTGCCTTCCTCATATCTCCCTGGGCCACGTAAATAAGAGCTTCATACCCATCTTCAGTGATGGATAAAACCTGATCTTTAGCTATGTATTCAAGGCGTTTTTTGATAGCCTCATCGGAAAGACGTCTGAACCTGTAGACTGCACAGCGGGACTGGATAGGCTCGATAATCTTGGAAGAATAGTTGCAGGAAAGAATAAAACGGCAATTGCTGCTAAAGCGTTCCATAGTCCTTCTGAGTGCAGATTGAGCATCCGGCGTCAGTGCATCAGCTTCATCCAGGAAGATAATCTTGAATCCGGCCCCTCCTATGGGGGCAGTTTTTGCAAAGTTTTTAATTTTTGTTCGGACAACATCGATGCCCCTCTCATCCGATGCGTTGAGTTCGGTAAAATTTTCACGCCAGAGGGCTTCCCCGAAAATCTCCCTTGCAATCGAAACTGCAGAGGCCGTTTTCCCGACACCCGGAGGCCCGGAAAAGAGGAGATGGGGGAGGTTTTTCGTTGCAACATAGGACTTCAGGCGTTCGATGGCTTCATCCTGTCCTATCACCTGTTCCAGCCTGATAGGCCTGTATTTTTCGATCCAGATCTCTTCTTTAATCGTTTAGTCCTCCATTAATGCTTGCACCTTAATTAGAGAAGATAATATTTAAACTTTCGAATGTTTGCGATTTTTGCTGCATATCGACTGCATTTCGAAGAGCGATGATTCTGCGGAATTAAAGCCAGGATACGAACGTATAGGAATAAAAGAATAACATAGCTTAAAAATTATAGAGATTATGATTTTAAAAGTCAACGAGTAATATACCTCTCAGCTTCCGCACTTCTAAACAGAAAAAGTATGAAAATCGACACATTTTCCTTGTCTGTGGAGGGCTTTCAGGCCAGAACACTTCGGGAACGTCGTCCAGCTGATCTCCGGTGCACTTTGGAATTTCCGAAGAAGACGAAGATTTCCCTACTGTGACTCCCCTTTATACAAACTTTCCTCAGAAAGGAGAAAACCGTATGAGCCGGTTCCAGAGGGATAACCGGTCTGGAAGCATGGAAAATTAAAAGGCTTAACCCATGTACACCGTATGCAGGGTTTCATAGATGGGACCTTCTGAAGTCAGTGTGCTTTTCTTTAAAACCACTTTATCTACCCGCATGCTACCAAGTTCTACATCTTTTAACTCTTTAAGTGTATTTATGAAAGCGTTTTTCTGAGCTTTATTGAGAAATTTCACCCTGGCAAGAGTGGCATGGGCAGTAAATTCCCTGTTATCTTTTTCGAATTTGAAAGGTTTCAGTAAATTCTCCACATCGTCATGTAACGCCCTGAAATTTCCGGCTGCGCCCAGCCAGAGGACTTTAGGGTTTGCAGGCTTGGGAAAAACCCCAAGTCCCCCTACTCTCGCTTCGAAAGGCTCGCATGTAATGGAATCGAGGGCTGCGGAAAGCGCTGGAATCGTTGATTCATCCACATCCCCCAGGAACTTCAAAGTTATGTGAACGAGTTCAGGGTCAACAAACTTCAGATCAAAATCAGAGAATCTATCCTGAAGCTCCCGGATCTTCTCCGTAAAACCGGGATCTAACTCCAATGCTATAAATGTCCTGATCAAAGCTTTCACCAATCTTAATTGAAAAAAGAACCAGAAAAATCTTCCTGTGAACTTTTTCTTAGAAAAGTTGAATTCGAATATTGTTTTTGGAGGAATTGTAAACCTGCCTGCAGATACTATTAGAAAAAAGAGGGAAAGAAAAAGAAGTGCAAAAAGGCGAGAAGGGAAAAGAAGAAGAGATCAAAGCAATCACAGGGCAATTATAATATATAAGATATAACAGTACAGAAGAGTAAACAAGCTTAAGTATTTATGTAGTTGTCTTTAATGTTAACCTTGAAAAAACAACGTAAACCAGAGAAAAAAACATTAAGTTAAAAAAATAATAACACTAATTTAAGAAAAATAATGTTAGTTCGAAGAAATAATATTAACTTCAAAAACAAAAAGCAGAACCGCAAATAGATTGCCACAAGAATAAAAAAGCGGTGGATCATATGGATAGAGCACGTATAATTGCAGAAACGGCAGCCCGGATTTCCATGGAAGTCGATGCTGCCGCAATTATGGTTTCCGGGGAACTAAATTTTGACGGGATCGAAACGGGGGGATTCCGGTCTACTACATTTCCATGCGCCCGAAAAGCATAATAGACCATCTGGTTGCCACAGGGAAAGATGGAAAGAACCCTCTAAAAGAGCTCAGTGACCAGATAAGCCAGGAAGCCGCAGGCAATGCTGACCACCTGCAGCAGGCTGCAGCCATAGAGTACGTGCTTGGAGAACAAAAACGCGGGATTATCGTAGGCGTGGTTGAAACCCGCGGTTCCAGTTCGATTATCGTACATAATCTCGACGAAAACCCCATTGTAAAGGCCGTGAAGGAATGTCAGGAGCGGATAAAACCGGAAGTAATGAGTGCAATTATGAAAATTTCTTTTGACATTGCCCTAACAGGAAGGGAAGGACAGAAAATAGGAACTGCCTTTATTATAGGGGATTCCGAAGAGGTCCTGAAACGCTCTCACCAAATAATCCTTAATCCTTATGCAGGCCACGATGAAATTTACCGGAATGTCCTTGACAGGAGAAATTGGGAGTCCATAAAAGAATTTGCCCAGCTTGATGGAGTTTTTGTGGTAGATGAATCAGGCATTATTCATGCAGCAGGGCGCTACCTTGATGTTGATGGGAAAAACGTAGATATCGAAAAGGGACTGGGGGGCAGGCATGTTTCAGCAGCCGCAATCAGCAGAGATACGGTTGCGATCGCAGTTACAATATCAGAGTCAGGTGGAGTTCTCAGAATATATAAAGATGCGAAAGAAATAATCTGCATGGAATGCATGAAGTCTGCAATAAGATACATCTGAACATGATAACAAAAAATCTGAACATGATAATAAAAAATTTAATCGCACCGCAGAAATGTTTAATTGCAGACTGTTAAAGACCGGATATTTTCAATAAAGTATAGAGATAAAAAATACAGAGATTCATGAAGAAAATATATTTCTCAATGTGCAGAGAAATTAAGAAAGTAGGGTGAGTTCATGAGAAGGCAACTTTTTTACATTCCTTTTAGCCTTACATTCCTTCTTCTTTTAATTCTTATTCTAATCTTCGGACTTGGTTTTCTCTTTTTGGAGTTATTATTTCCGCCTTTATGAAAATTGGCTTCTCTACAGGGGATGCACTCCTTATTCTGGTACTGTCCCTTGTCGGAAGCAGCATCAATATTCCTGTGGCAACCCTGAAGTCCGAAATTCCGGTAATTAGAGATAGCTATGTCCGTGTTTTTGGTGTTTCTTACAGGGTCCCAATCCGGCGCATGACAAGAAACGAAACAACAATTGCCGTCAATGTAGGAGGAGCAATCATCCCTGTCCTGATTTCAGCCTATCTCCTTACAAAATTCCCGTCATCTCTCCTTCTTGCAGGGGCTGGGGTCTTAATAGTTACAATCATAACCTATTCCATAGCAAGGCCAATTCGAGGGCTAGGAATCGCGACGCCTGCATTGGTTCCACCACTTACGGCTGCCCTTGCTGCGATCCTGCTGACTTCAGTTTTTCAAATTCCGGACTGTCCGATTGACCAGTGCCGCGTTGTCACTGCCTATGTAGGAGGAGTGCTCGGAACCTTAATAGGAGCCGACCTCCTTAACCTGAGAAAAATCAGGAACCTGGGAGCTCCGATTGCAAGTATAGGGGGAGCAGGAACGTTTGACGGAATATTTTTAAGTGGGTTTATTGCCATTCTCCTGATTTAACAACGAATCAGTTAACAGAGATCAGAAAACAGTTATAAGGTTAAAAATGTAAAGAGAATTAACTGAAAAAACGCACATGATATTCTTCAAATAATATGCCCAAATAAATGGAAGCACTTGAAAGCACTTTCATACCAAGAAAAAAGAAGAGAAAAAGGAAGAGAAAAAAGGGGGGATTTAAAGAGAACACTCTTTTTTAATTAAAATTTTCAAGATAATTCTCTTAACCCCTCCTTTTTAGAAAAGTCTGACAAAGAGTTATTCCGAAAACTCCTGCAAGCACCTCGAAACCAGACGTTTTTGCGGGAGTTTCTGTTCCGGCTTTTTCCTCAGGAAGACTACTGCTACCATCTTTTAAATCGTCAGGCTTACTCTCGATAAGAGGAGAGTGCGTAGAGGGTACAGACTCATTCGATACATTTTCAGAATTATTGATGCCTGAAACATTATCTTCTACAATAACGTCGGTTGCTGGATAGATAATATACCCTTCCGGAGAAGTGCTTCCCTTACCTTCATCTGAGGTCTGGAAATACCAGGAATCTGTGAAATAAGTCTTTTTATCCTTATCAAGATTCAGAGTGATAGATTTTGAATTTTTCAGGACGATCTCACTTTCTGAAGATTCCTTTACCTCAAAATCCTGATATTCGTCTCCATTTTCGATAAGCATCACATTATTTTTATCGATGAGCCAGGTATACTTGAAGACTGCAAAGGAATAGGCAGCACTTGTGAATACAGTATCTACATAAGTGATAAAGTAAAGCTGGTCTTTTTTGTCTCCGAAATCCGCAGTTGCAGTAAAGGTTTTATCAGTAACATTCCCATTTGTATTTACAATTCCTGATTCGAGTTCTTCCCCGTTTTTACATAGCGTGAACCATACCTTTTCGCCCTCAACGTCAACCTGGTTAACTACCAGAGAATAATTACTCCCAAGATCCCAGGAATCTCCGGCCTTTAATGTTTTTTTCTCGCTAGAAGTCTGAGAAACTACAAGGTTTGCGAGCTGGGTGGAGTCGTTTCCAACGGTAACATACGGTTTTCCAAACCAGGGAGCTTATAGTAGAACATCCCACCAAGCTCCTTAGGAGTTGTATTGGCGTTCAGTTCAAGGTCGGAAACAAGTTCATATTTGGAGGAAAACGGACGTGTAGAGTACACAAGTTCTTCTTCTCCTATCACATGGTTTCCAGGATTGCTATTTCCTAGTTCATTCTGGCCATCTTTTTCGACATATTGAAGGCGTTCACCCCACCAGTTTTCAGAAGCTACAAAGTCCTTGTGTTTGTTTACAGGATAATTAAAGCCGCCAAAAGTGGCCGCATTCCAGCCAAAACCGTCAGATAAGGTTTCATTGGTGTCAAAAGGAAAACCTCTTAAAGTGTAATTTCCAGGGCTGCTAAGCTCTTTTGCAGGATAGATAATATAGCCTTGCGGAGAAGTGCTTCCCTTACCTTCATCTGAGGTCTGGAAATACCAGGAATCTGTGAAATAAGTCTTTTTATCCTTATCAAGATTCAGAGTGATAGATTTTGAATTTTTCAGGACGATCTCACTTTCTGAAGATTCCTTTACTTCAAAACCCTGATATTCATCTCCGTTCTTGATAAGCATCACGTCATCTTTGTCAATGAGCCAGGTATACTTAAAGACTGCAAAGGAATCAGCAGCACTTGTGAATACAGTATCTACGTAAGTGATAAAGTAAAGCTGGTCTTTTTTGTCTCCGAAATCCGCAGTTGCAGTAAAGGTTTTATCAGTAACATTTCCATTTGTATTTACAATTCCTGACTCGAGTTCTTCCCCGTTTTTATATAGTGCAAACCATACCTTTTCGCCCTCAACGTCAACCTGGTTAACTACCAGAGAATAATTACTCCCAAGATCCCAGGAATCTCCGGCCTTTAATGTTTTTTCTCGCTAGAAGTCTGAGAAACTACAAGGTTTGCGAGCTGGGTGGAGTCGTTTCCAACGGTAACATATGGTTTTCCAAACCAGGGGAGCTTATAGTAGAACATCCCACCAAGCTCCTTAGGAGTTGTATTGGCGTTCAGTTCAAGGTCGGAAACAAGTTCATATTTGGAGGAAAACGGACGTGTAGAGTACACAAGTTCTTCTTCGCCTATTACGTGGTTTCCGGGGGTGCCTTTGCCAAGTTCAGACTGCCCGTCTTTTTCGACATACTGAAGGCGTTCGCCCCACCAGTTTTCAGAAGCTACAAAGTCCTTGTGTTTATTTACAGGGTAGTTAAAACCGCTAAAAGTGGTCGCATTCCAGCTAAAACCGTCAGATAAGGTTTCATTGGTGTCAAAAGGAAATCCAGAGATAACTGGAGCCGGAGCTGCAAAACCCGAAGGGGCAAGCATCAAACAGACTATAAATGAAACAAAAAGTGAAAACAAAGTTCTTTGGATATTGGGTTTCATAATGTATTATCACTCTTTTTCTTTTGTTATCAACATTTAAACACAATAAGCAAGAAAACATCAATAAATGGTGTTATATATTTCATAAAAAGTAACAACAAATAAATCTAAGTAGTTAATAAATTTTACGAATTAAAACTAAAAATATGATTAATAACAAATAAAATAAAAAATGAAAAATCAAGTTTCACCTGCCATTCTACCTCAAACAGACTGTCTGACAATTCAAGTAAAAGGCAAAAATGCGTAAAAACCCGACTTTGACATATTATGCTAATTTATTCATTATTTTCATACAAAAAACACGTTGCATTGACGTATTACAGTTAGGTAAAATTACACATGTCAAAAATCAATAACCATATAATACAAATTTGAACTGTATGAATAAAACAGAAGCATGAAGCCTATTTATACATTAAAAAATGTATGCTTCTGTCAAAGTAGGGTGAAAAATAAGGAGGTTAAAGCCTTTAAATTGAAAAAGAAGGAATTTAAGTGATACTGAATGTAATTGTATGACGACCTTTGAAGGTCGGAGTATTCGTGACCCTCGCGCTCCGATGTAATAAACAGATAAAAGAGCCTGGAGCTGAAGGACACACAGGCTCAGATATAATTAGCCCCTCACTTTGAAACGGAGAAGAGCCGCAATTCCTCCCAATTTATGAAGTTTTTCTCCGGGCTCAAAGGTCGTGCTGAAAACAACAACTTTTCCCTGGGCCTGTTCGATTTCCATGAGCAGTTTGTTGACATCTTCCCCTTTTTCGCGCCCTTCCCTCAGGGTTTCGTCAGCAATAAGCAGAGTTTCGACAGCCCCATAACCAAGAGCATTTTTAACATCTGCAAAACCATAGGCAGCTTTGCCATCCATTGAGATTTCCCGGATAAGGTCTTCCATAAGGGCTGATTCGCGGGCTATGCGGGATTCCTGCATGATCCTGTCAACTGCACCTCTGCGGAGAACTTCCTGAAAACCGGACATTCCGATCATGGATGTATCTTCGGTCAGGGCTTTTGAAGCCATGGCAGGCTCGGTTTCATGGAAATACTTCAAGAAATCATCTTTGGTAAATCCCGGTCCTGCAATAACTATAGATGCGTCTTCAGGAACAGCGTGCCTGAGCTGTTCAACAATTTCCCTGAAAAACTCGTTTCTTAAGCTCGTTTCCCGTTTTCCTGAAGACTGCCGGATATGGGAATAAATCTCTATCCCATAATGGTGAACAAAGCCGATATCTGCATCACCTTCTTCCACTGCAACCATAACGACCTTCGGGCGCTTCGAAGCCTCTTCGGCATCCAGAATCCGCTGTAGCTGGTCATTCTTCCAGTGCTCTTTGATAATGGAAAGATTAGTCCCGATTTCGATATTGAAGGTGTGATAGGAGCTCACGTCCATTCCTTGCTCGATCATGCCATGTATTCTCAGCCTGTTTGCAAACTTGTGAAACTCCATTTCATCAACCCTTATCCCGAGCCTGACCTTTACTTTCTCAACCTTCTCAGGGCGAATTTTGTCACTTGCTGTATCAGCCTTTCGCTTGGTAACCGCAAAAACAAGGTCACCTTTTTCAATAATATATTTCAGATGCCAGAGGTCGTCGAGGGTTTCGGCTGTTACTGCAATTTCCCCTTCCCTTCCCTTAAGGGAACGGTTTGTAACTCTCATACCTTTTCCACTCCATTCATTCCGATCCTCTCTTCACTTCCTTTTCTGATTCCTCTTCAAGTCCCCCTTTAATATCTTCTTCGACTTTTTCTCCGGCTTCCTCTTCAAATTCGTTTCCGAATTCATCTCCGAATTCCTCTTCAATTTCTTCCCCGATGTCTTCGGGTTCGCCTTCTACTTCAGGAGTTCCGTATTCTTTTCCTTCAGGTTCGGTTCTCTGTCCCTTCCTTTCCGGCTTCTGTCTCTTTAAGTCCGATTCTCCGGGAGGGATCATCATGGTAACCAGGTCAGGGGATGCGATCTGCTTTACGAAACGGGGATCATTGAGTTCGTCCGCATAAATCCTATAGATCTTTTTCGAAATGTCATTCTGGTTAAAAGTACCGGGAACCACTTCCAGAATATAATCGCCCTGTTTCCGGACAGCAGATATAGGCCCGCCTATTACCCTTGTTTCGCCTTTGAGTTCAAGCCCGACTGCAATGCCAAGAGGCACGTCCTTGAAGTAATTACGTTCTCCACGAATGATAAAAGCCCCTTTCTTCACATACTCTCCGGATTCCGGGGTTTTTGTGACCTGCTCGGCTTTGACCCAGTAGCAGTCCCCGCTGAAATGCCCGGCTTTCCAGAGGCTGGAATAAGAAACTGAAAACTGTGCAGCCTCCTGCAGAGTAGATTCGGGAACCTCTTCTCCCCCGGTCTTGATAACCGTAAGGGGAGCACCAGGCGTCTGGGTGTGGAACACGATATCCCTCTTTTCCATGTATTTTTTGAAAACTTCCTCGTTGGTATCTACATCCCTGCCGCCCACAACCAGGAAACCGTCTGAGGACACGAACCACCTGAACCTGTCATACCAGTGCTTTTTCCGGGAAGCCAGCAGTTTTCTCCCTGCCTTTGCAGCCTTCGATGCGGCCTTTTTCACCATAGCCTTTTTGGTATCTTCGATAGCTTTGAGCGCGCCTTCCTTCTTTTTGCTGAATTTTTTGACCTTTTCATAATATTCCTGAGCATTCTGAGGCACTGTCTTCCTGATGTCAAGGTTGACGCTCTTCCCATCAAGTTCCACAGTTACAGTGCCGGTTTTCTGGTCAATATTTGTAATATTTTGCGCAGCAGGCACGGTCTTTTTTGCCTGTTTCAGGATAGAGCGGATCTCGTCCCAGGAGTAACCTTTTGCCCTTGCACCGTTGAGTACGGAAAAAAGCTCTTCGATAAGCTGGTAATTTGCATAAACAATTTCTGCAATTGTATTGTTCTTCTCAATCTCTTTTTCGAACTTCGCAAGGCTCTCTTCCTGCTGGAGAAGCCGCCGTTCGAAGACGCCAAGGTTTTTCTCTTTTTTCTCAGCTTCTTTTACCTCTGCAACCTGTTCCAGAGCCTTTTTCCCGAAAAACTCATCAAGTGCAGTATTAAATGAGTCGAAATATTCTTTTTCAAATCCCGAGTAGCGAATAAGGTCAAAAGGCAGCACATCGAAAGTTTCCATCTTTCCGTTAATTTCTTTTTTCACGTGCTGGGGTTTGAGTTTAGGAGCTTCGGTTTCAACTCCAATTTGAGGTTTAATTTCGGCTTCAATTCCAGCCTGTGGTTCAATTTCAACTTCAGATTCAACCTCAGCTTCGGGTTCGATTTCAACTTCAGGTTCAATTTCAGCCTCGGGTTCAATTTCAGCCTCAGGTTCAATTCCGGGTTCTGTTTTTCCTCTCTCTTACCTGCCACCCTCCCACTGAAGAGCGGAGAAAAGAGTTCCTGCATAGCACTGCAGAGTCCGGCAGCGTCTTCTTCAGTTGCTTCCTTTGCAGACTTTGATTTATCAATTCCTGCCCTGGCACAAACTTCTTCTGCCAGAACTCCCCCAGATTGAATCTTGTGGCAATCGTCCGGACAATATCAGCCGTAGATCTGGAAAAAGCCTCCATAAGGTCAGAAACCTTAGCCTCTACCGGACTCATCTGTGCCACCGGCAACTCGTAAATTTCTCCACTCCGAAGCCGCCTGTCCTTTAGAGTCACAGGATTCATGGGCAGGATAATCTTGTTTTCCGAATCAACAATAAGCAAGTTTCCCCGAGCAAAAAGCTCCACAATAAGAGTGTTTCTGACTCCTGCCCTCTCGATCCCGATTTTCACGATCCTGTCAAAGTCATGCTGCTCTACAGACATGATCCTGCCCCCAGACAGGTATTTTCTAAGCAGCATTGGAAAAGCCTGCGGAAGCGTGGGGCTTACCCTGAAGTTTTTACTTAGATGGATGCGCTTCCCAACCTCAATAACCAGGTTGTCCCTGCCATGGTGATAAACGTAAAGGTTGATGCGGATCTCCCCACTTGCTGGCTGGTAGATCTTCCCTACCTTCGCATCAATAATGGATTTAGGACCCGCTGACAGCTCGGCAACGACTGCAGCAACGTCGGCACTTGACATATCCTGTTTCATGAAGTGGATATAAGAGAGGATTCATGTATAAGTGTTACTGTAGAATTCTTTTTACAGTAGAGTTGTGCCTCCCGAATTGCGCCTCGGGAGTACGCTGTCCTTTTCGCTGCGCTCAAGAGGACTTATTGATGGCAAGAGTTGTTGGAGAAATTTTAAAGGGGTGGGAGCCAAAGAAACCGGAAATTCCATCTTTGATCTGTCTTGTCCACCTTCGGTGCGGCTTTTTCAGCAAGTAGATTGAAGATATGGAACAGCTAAAAATAGGCGGCTTCGCACGCTTCGAGCCTTCGAGCTTCACTTTATAAATGAAGGTTGTATCGTCTGGGCTTTAATTGTAAAGGGGTAAAGGAGGAGGAGGTTACAGTTTCCTCAAGAGGCGAAAGCCCAGGCCGTTGAAGCGGCCCTCAGGGTCGTCCCGAACCGCCGAACGGCAGCCTCTGGCACGGCTGCTCCACCTACCACCCCAATCTACCCGGTAGGAGCCACTTCCATCTTCCCAGGCACTACCATCAGAGGGGGCACCATTGTAGTTACTATGCCATCCGTCCTGAACCCATTCCCAGACATTCCCATGCATATCATACAAATCCCAGGAGTTAGGTTTCTTCTGGCCAACTGGATGAGTTTCAGAACCTGAATTTTTATCGTACCACGCATATTCATTAAGCTTTGACTCATCGTCACCAAAAGAATACCTTGTTTGTGTACCAGCTCTACAGGCATATTCCCATTCAGCTTCTGATGGTAAACGATATTTGTCAGCGCCTTCCTTTTCATTCAGTTTTTGAACAAATGTCTGGACCTCTTTCCACGAAACGCTTTCTACAGGCCGAGCTTCACCTTTGAAGTTTGAAGGGTTATTTCCCATAACCCTCTTCCACTGTTTTTGAGTGACCGGATATTTACCCATATAAAAAGAGTTTTTAATTGTTACCTCATGAACAGGACCTTCGTCATCATACCTGCCCTGTTCTTCAGAAGGTGAACCCATCATAAATTCTCCGGCTGGGATCAGTACTAATTCCATACCTGTAGAAGAGCTAATGAAGGTTTTGGGGATTTCTTGAATTCCAGACGCTTCATTGATTCTTATATTCCGAATATCTGGAACTTCAGGTTTCGAGGCACTACCAATTGTTCCATTTTGAGGAAGTGTAGTGATTATACTAATTCCTTTAAGACTCTGTACAGCTTCACTATAATTATCAACCTGAAATTCACCCTTTAGAAGAGATTCCAAGAAATTAATTATAGTGATATCGACTTGTTCCAGAGAAGACGGGTTCTGGTAATTATTTCTTAGAATTGTCAGAGATTCGCTAAGTATACGAGGATGAAGTTGAATACTGAATTCATTAAGAAGCTTGCTCTTTTTTAATTCATATTCGTTTTCTTTAATTTTTAGAGGATTGTTTCCAATGAAAATCGGCCCTTCTATGCTCCCTTCTTTTTTGGAGACTGGGAACAGCTCCCAGTTGTCTTTTCAAAAGCGTAGTCGTACAACTCGTCGATGGATATACGACCTTCACCTTTCTTATCAGCGTGACCTCTCTCAAGTCCTTCTATCAAATAGTGAGTGAAGACTCCATGTCCTAACTTCTCTTCCTCTTTTGCAGTAGGGGAACCGGTCAATCCGGTTGAAGTGAGAATAATTGTTCCTGAACCGGAATGTTTTTTCAAGGCTTCCATTACATCAGTATCCCTTATTCCGGCATTACCGCTGTAACAGCAATCAAGGACTATGATTACAGATTTTCGAGAAGGATATCGCCTGCATTTGTTGATAAAATCAAAAGTTAATGAAGTTGCCAGTAAGGTATCTTCTTCTGTATCGTTAAACAAAAGACAGAGGTCATTTTCAAAGTCTTTTTTCCCGTGGCCAGAAAAATAGATAAAAATAAGATCGTTTTCTGTCCTTTTAAGGATCTTTTCGACTTCTACCAGAGCTTCCTTACTTGTTCGATCAACCAGGTCAATGACTTCATCAAATCCGCAAATATCTTTATTCAGCAGGACTTCCTTCATCGAAAGAGCATCAGCTACTGCAAAACGTAATTCCTGTTTTGAATCAGGATAATTATTTCCAATAACAAGCCCGATTCTCTTGTCATTCATGATGCTAACACATGATGTTATTCATTAGAATTCATGAAACGACTCAGACCTTCACAGATTGATAGCTGCGGGTTTTCTTCAAAAAATTTAGATACTTTTGTAAGAGGCAATTTTGAAATATTGACCGTGCTTCCGTCAGGGTATTTTAATTCAATTTCAGCAGTTGGCCTGTACTCAAGCCACGTCTTCATCGCATCAAGAATTATAGTAGCGAAAACTTCTCCTGTTATACCGAAAACTGCAAGTGTGCTAAAAATAGTTGATAAGTCAGTTCGCTCTCCTTCAGAGCCCTTAAGTTTTAAAGGTTCTATCCAACCATCAGGTATACTCCTGCAAATTGAACTGTATAACTGGCAGCACTGTTCCTGCCAGCATTCCGAAGAATATTCAACACCGCCAGATTTCAATATGAGAGAAAAATTAAATTTATCAGGAAATCCTTGCATTTTGCCACCAGTTATTCCACAATTAAAAACTTAGATTTTCTTTAGAGAATATATGGTTTGCTATTTACATTCATAAAGAAGTAACATTTTTACAAAAATAAAATTGTACTGAAATATTCAGGATAGCTGGCTATCTGAAAATTAGTTGTAAAAAAGAAGAAGGTTACAGTTCTCTCAAGAGGCGAAAGCCCAGGTTTCCGAAACGACTTTCAAGTTCACGTCTGAAACGGCCAGCCGAACGGCAAAATTCGGGATTACAACACCAGCTGCCCCCACGAGAAACTCTATCTGAGCTGTCTTCATCTTTCCACATGATTCCATTTGAAGGAGCCCCATTGTAATTTTCATGCCATTCATCCTGCACCCATTCCCAGACATTCCCATGCATATCGTAAAGGCCCCAGGGGTTTGGTTTTTTCTGGCTAATTGGGTGAGTCTTATTACCTGAGTTTTCAGCGTACCAGGCATATTCACTAAGCTTTGACTCATCATCGCCAAAAAAATACCTTGTTTGCGCACCAGCCCTGCAGGCATACTCCCATTCAGCTTCTGAAGGCAAGCGATATTTATCAGTGCTTTCTTTTGCATTCAGTTTTTGAACAAATGTCCGGACCTCTTCCCAGGACATCATCTCAACAGGCCGATCTTCACCCTTGAAGTGTGAAGGGTTATTTCCCATAATCTTCTTCCATTGTTTTTGTGTGACAGACGATTTACCCAGGTAAAAAGAGTTTTTAATTGTTACTTTATGGACCGGATACTCGCAATCTAATCTGTCCTTCTCTTCAGAACGTGAACCCATTTCAAATTTGCCGGCTGGGATCAGTACAAATTCCATGCCTGTAGAAGGACTGGAAAAGGTTTCACGATTTTCCGGGTTTCCAGAGTTTGCCAGGACAGATGAGCTTTCAATCTCTTCTTTTTTCAGGTATTCTCTAACTGTGTTAATATAATTTTTAAGACTAGTTTTGCTTTCCACAAAGCCCACCCATTAAAGTTTCTTATTACTATGTCATACTCTATAATTCTATAGCATTTATTTTTGTTCATATTAAAATTAAATCTTACTGCCATAGAACAGCTTGAACCAAAAACAGCTATGAAACCCATTATATTAAAAAATAGATCTAAACCCTGATTGACTGTTAAACTATTTTAAAAAAACTCATATAACCAAAAGTAAAATATGAGTTAATTTATCTTAGAAAACCCCTAACTAAATCCTAACAAAAAGATCCAAAACCCGGAAAAACCTATAACCATGGACAGTCGAACCGCCCGTTTTCTAAAATCCCGCTTTCAGAATTATTACAAAAATGCCGAAATCGGTCTCCCTGACCACCTGCCTAACAGAGAGTGGGCTTTTATCTTCTATGACGATATGCCTGAAAAAATGATGCACAGGCACAAATCTTTCGGCTCGTCAGGCGAGGCTCTTGATTATCTTTACGGCATGGCTCCTGCCCATGTTTACAATTCTACGGCTTATTATGAATATCCTGATGCAAAGAAGATGAATGAAAAGAACTGGCTTGGGGCAGAGCTGATTTTCGACCTTGATGCAGACCACCTGCCAAATGCCCCTAAAAATTATTCGGATATGCTTGAGCTTGTAAAAAAGGAGACTTTCAAGCTCATGGATTTTCTTTTAGACGATTTCGGATTTTTAGAACAGGAAGTTGAGCTGGTGTTTTCCGGGGGAGAGGGTATCACTTCCATGTTACGAGTCCGAAAGTCCTGACGCTTGAGAGTGCTGAAAGAAGGGAGATTGTGAATTATATCAGCGGGAAAGATCTCGATTTCAAATATTTTTTCAGGGAAGTTGCAATGGATGGGGAATTCGGGACAGGGTCGAAGGCTTTCAAAGGGATAAAGAACGTGCCAATGAAGTGTACGCTTGCAGGATATGATTCCGGATGGGGAAAGAGGATTGCACTCTACCTTACGGATTACATGAAAGCCGAATGCGGAAAAAGATACAAGAAGGATATGTTCCCTGAACTCCGCAGGCATGAAAAGGTTGGGGATACTACAATAAAAAAGTTGATCAATATTACAAGTAGCGAAAATGGTTTAAAGGACATCCTGGAGAGAGGAAGGCTGGACTTTGATGTCAGAAACTTTAAGGATATTGCTGCCTATTTTATGCGTGAATCAGTTGAGGATTTTCTGTACAGATTCGGAGCCAGCGTTGATGAACCTGTGACTGCGGACATCAAACGGTTGATCCGGGTGCCGGGCTCCCTGCATGGCGGGTCCGGGATGCTTGTAAAAAAACTTGCTTTATCCGAACTAGAGAAATTTGATCCGCTTAACGATGCCGTCGTCTTTGATGAGAGGTCGGTAAAAATAACAGTTTCAAAGCCTTTTTCGGTGCAGATGAAGGGCAAGGATTTCAAAATAGAAGAGGGCATACAGGAAGTTCCTGAGTATGCGGCCGTGTATTTGATTTGTAGAGGTGTTGCGGAGTATGGACATAGAAGAAATCAGCCAAATCCTGTATAAGGAACAGAATCAAAAATTGAAGGCAATTCAGGCTGATTTTTACCTGGAAGCTGAGAAATATCTCCGGCAGCTTGAAGAGGATATTGGAAAAATAAATAACTCCCGTTCTCCTGAATTCAAGATGCTTCATGACGAGCATGAGGGAGCGCTTTCTGCCCTTGAAACTATCTTTATGAAGAGGATCGGGAAGGTCATTACCATGGCAACTTTTCAATCTCATGCAGACAAACCCATTGCAAAAGATATTGAAAAGCTGCTTCCTGTGGAAAAAAACTTTATGACCTTGTACTGCAGGGAATTGAGACCGCAAAAATAGAACTTTTAGGCCCGATTCTGTATCCTGATTCCGAAAAGATTGCAATCTGGCCTGAAATGGAAAGGGGAAGGCAGATTTCTGCCAGTGTCAGGGGAGAAAAGGAGACAGGAAAGAAGATCCCCAGAACTGCAGCCGGAAATGAAACAGGAAAAGGGCCAGACAAAAATAATATAAATGAAGAATACGTTGTTGTTCGGATGCTGAAGGATTTGCCCACTTTCACAGGTGCAGACGGCCGGAATTATACGGTAAGTGCCGAAGAAGTCGTTGTTTTGCCGCAACTCAACGCAACAGGGCTGATAAAGCGAAATGCAGCTAAAATGATTGCCGGACAGGAAAAGGCCGGAAAAGATTAATTTCCTGAGATTTACAGCTTATTTTAGCTTGAAAAAAGGAAGGCATCCAGTTTGAAAATCTTGAAAATGTTAAGTTCAGGCATGAAGGCAGGAAAGTCTCTCAGGCAATAGTATGAGTATTTATATGTGTAGCTATATCTGTGTAGCTTAACCTTGTTAGCATGCTCTGACCTCGTCATCGATAAAGGACTGCCAATCGCAATGTCGAGACGAATAGAGGTTGGAAAATTTTCAAGTTTATCTAATCAAAGGCTTCCAAAATAAGATCTTCCCAGGATCAAAACGCCATACATAAACGTCGTATCTATATTGAATAACTATATTATTACAATGCCTTTCCGCGAAAGCCGGAGAAGGCGAGCTACAATACCAATAATCATTAAAAAGGTGTAAAGAATGAAAATTCCAAAGCGGTTCAGAACTTACTGCCCGTTCTGCAAGACCCATAGCGAACACGTAGTCGAAAGGGTCAAGAAGGGTCAGGCTTCATCCATGACCCACATTGCAAGGCAGAAGAAGAGACAGCAAGGTATAGGAAACAGCGGAAAGTTCTCCAAGGTACCTGGTGGCGACAAACCCACAAAACGTATATCACTCAGATACCGCTGTACAGTATGTAAGAAAGCTCACCAGAGACCCTGTTTCAGAGCAAAGAAGTTCGAGTTCAAGGAGTAAGATAAAATGGTAGACTATACCCAGAGGCCAAAAAGCAGGTTCCTGCGCGTAAAGTGCAACGACTGCGAAAACGAACAGATTATATTCGGAAGCGCTAGCCGTAAAATTACCTGCGTTGTCTGTGGAAGGACCCTTGCCGAACCTACCGGTGGAAAATCGACAATTACAACTCACATTCTGGAAGTGCTTGAATAACCGGACCGGTAAAAGTACTTTCCAAAATAAGAGTGAAAATTAATAAAAGACAAAATTTGAGAAGTGGTGCGAATGGGAAACGATAACTGGCCCGAAGTCGGAGAATTTGTTGTATGTACTGTAAAGAACGTAACGGATTTCGGAGCCTATGTCGAGCTTGAGGAATTCGGAGCAAGGGAAGGTTTCATCCATATCTCCGAAATTAAAGCAGGCTGGGTCAAATACGTCAGGGACTACGTAAGGGAAGGGCAGAAAATAGTCTGCAAGGTTCTGAACGTGGACCCTTCCCGCGGCCACATCGACCTTTCATTGAAAGACGTGAACGAACACCAGCGGCGGGCTAAAATCCAGGAATGGAAAAATGAGCAAAAAGCCGCCAAATGGCTCCAGTTCGTGGCTGAAGAAACCAAGACCGATGAAAGTAATATTCAAACTCTGCATGAAAGGCTCGTAGAAGAGTTCGGAAGTGCATATGCCGCTTTTGAAGAAGCTGCTATTGAAGGGGAAAAAGCCTTCAAAGGACTCAAAGTCAATAAGAAAGACTTAAAGAGTATAATAAAAATAGCAGGGGAAAATATCAAACTGCCTTTCGTAGACATAGCGGGATATGTGGACTTGACCTGCAACCTTCCAAATGGCATAGAGATTATAAAGCAAGCACTCAGTGCTGCAAACTCTATCAGTGATGTGGATGGAAAAGATGTCAGGCTCGAAGTGAGTTACACAGGGGCTCCGAGATACAGGATCAAAGTAATAGCCCCGGATTACAAGAAAGCCGAATCAGTCCTTAAAAAATCCGCTCAGATAGCAGTCGATACCATTTCAAAGCTTGGCGGACACGGGATTTTCAAGCGGCATATCGAATCAACAAAGGCGTGATACCCTTTGGGACAAAAGATCCGCAAATGCAAAAATTGCGGCAGGTACACTTTAAGGGAATTTTGTCCGGTCTGTGGAGGAGAAGCGTTCTCCGCACATCCGGCCCGCTTTTCTCCTAAGGACCCTTACGGTAGGTACCGCAGACTGGCAAAGAAAGGATAAGGAATTGTTATGCAGCAAAGTACACTTGTCCGCTTGAAAGAAGGATTTGAGCTCAATAAACCCATACTGGTAGTCGGACTTCCAGGGGTAGGGCTCGTAGGCAAGCTAGTGGCAGAGCACCTGGTAGATGAACTTGAGGCAGAAAAAATTATGGAGGTTTATTCTCCGCATTTTCCACCTCAGGTGCTGGTCAATAAAGACTGCACTGTCCGTCCGGTAAGCAACATAATATACTACGGGAAAGCAAACGGGAATGATATCCTTTTCCTTGTGGGAGACCATCAGAGCACTACCTCGCAGGGACATTACGAACTCTGTTCTCTTTACCTTGACATTGCAGAGGAATTTGGAGTACCCAGGATCTATACGCTCGGAGGTTATCCCACAGGCAAACTGACCTCCGAAGAAACAGTCCTCGGGGTTGCCAATAATACGAAATTGATTGAAGAGATCAAGGAATATGGGATAGAATTCAGGGAATCCGAACCCAACGGAGGGATCGTAGGAGCCTCTGGTCTGCTTGTAGCATTCAGCGGGATGCGGGGCATTGATGCTGCCTGTCTTATGGGTATGACACCCGGATATCTTATGGATCCTAAGAGTGCCCAGTTTCTTCTAAAGGTGTTATGTAAAATGTTAAGGATCGAAGTAAACACCGACTCTCTTAAGAAAAAAGCCGAGGAAATGGAAAACATTCTGGAAAAGCTAAAAGAGAAAGAAGAGCAGCAGACCCTCCCGGAAATCAAACCTACTGAAGAAGACCTGCGCTACATAGGCTGAGATGGCATATATAACTGAAAAAATCAGGAACTAAAATAGAGCCTCTGAGAAAAGGGAAGGGAATGAAAGTCAATACAGACCTCCATCTCCATTCAAAGTACTCCATGGCATCTTCCAGAAAGATGGAATTGCTGACAATTGCCAGGGAGGCTTCAAAAAAGGGATGGAATTGCTAGGTACTGCAGACTGCACTCATCCGAAGTGGCTCGAAGAAATCAAGAAAGCATCGGTTTCGAATGAAGAAATCCGCATCGAAGACATTTATTTTATCCCTACTACCGAGATAGAAGACAGCAAACGCGTACATCACCTTCTCATTTTACCTTCAATTTCAAAAGCTGAAGAACTGGTAGAACGTATTGCTCCTTTCGGCAACCTTGAAGCCGATGGCCGTCCCAGTGTCAGGTTGGACGGCAATGAAATTGCAGAAATTGCAAAAGACCTTGGAGCACTTATCGGCCCTTGCCATGCCTTTACTCCCTGGACGGCACTTTACGGCTACCATGACAGCCTGAAAAGCTGCTATGGAGATATGACAGATTACATTTCTTTCCTGGAGCTTGGCCTGAGTGCGGACAGCGATTATGCAGATAGAATCGAAGAGCTGCACCACCTGACTTTTCTTTCAAACTCCGACGCCCATTCCCCTTCGACCAACAAACTGGCAAGAGAGTTCACGCAGTTTGAGGTTCCTGAGATTACCTTTGACGGCCTGAAAAAAGCTATTCTGAGAGAACAGGGATACAGAGCTACTCTGAATGTGGGGTTTTTCCTGAAGAAGGCAAATACAACCGGTCAGCCTGTATTAAGTGTTTTACTCAGTATGCGTTGCCTGAAGCTGTTGAGAATAAATGGCGCTGCCCGATATGTGGAGGCATTATAAAGAAAGGGGTTTTGGACCGCATTAACGAACTTGCAGATTTTAAAGAATCCAGACACCCTGATCACCGTCCCCTTATCTTCACCTGATTCCTCTTGCAGAGATAATCCAGATGGCTCTCGGCCACGCAAGCGTCCAGACAAAAGGTGTGCAAACTGCCTGGAATAAGCTTGTAGAACGCTTTGGAAACGAGGTTGAAGCCCTTATATATTCAGAACCTGAAGTTCTTAAAATAGTGGACGATGATAGGATAGTAAATGCGATCCTGGCCTTCAGGAAAGGCAATGTTATAATCCACCCTGGCGGAGGGGGACAGTATGGCTGGCTGGAGCTGCCTGAAAACCTGAAAGTGGTAAACCCCCGATCCAATGGACAGATTTCGTTCGCAGACCTTGATAAGATAAAACCAGAGAAAAAAGTAAACCCGGAAAAAAAGTAATGAAAAGCCTCGAAAAGAGACAGACGAAACAGAAAATGAAGAACCAGATAATAATGCAGGCCAGAGTTCACTTTTTGATTTTTAAGGTATAGATCCCGCTGATAATAAGATATATAAGAGAGAAAGCATATTCACTAATCCTGCATCAGGAACATCGGGTAATGTCCGGAAAATTTTCATTACATTTAAAGCGAAATGCCCAGGTAGTCTAGTGGTAAGGCGACGGTCTCGAAAACCGTTTCTTCTTTGGGAGAGCGCAGGTTCAAATCCTGCCCTGGGCGTAAAATTAAATCAGATTGTTGTATTACTCTTGTTCAATTTATCATTTTTGTTCAAAAATATATCAGTTTTATGCTAATTTTTCATTTCACAAAAATCCACAGAATCTGAGAGCATTTTCAGATATTGATTTTTCATCCCTCTTTATATGTATAAGGGAGAAAAATCAGTATGACTTCTTTTTCTTTGATTTTCGCGAAAAGCTGTTTTAAGGTGTCTTCGTTGCTTTTTGTGAACTCAAAGGGAGAATCCGTGAAGGGTTCAACGTGAATAGCCACATCATCGAGCCTATAGAAGGTTCCGTCACATTCCATGGCGTCAATTACCCCCGGGATCACGATGTCTGAGACAACCATAGTCGGGCAGGGAGCAGTATCGAGGTAGATCAGAGGAATTTCGGCAAGATAAGCTGCACAATCGGTGGGAATCTGATTTAAAAGATCAGTGCACATCACAAAGGCTGCATCCACATCCTTTTCTCGAAGCACATCCACGGTTGTGAATTCTCCGGGATTGTAACGCGGATACCCGCGTGTGAAGTCAAGCCCGAAGGGATAGCCGTACATGTAGGAGGCAACCTGGCTAAAGCCTGCAACGTTGCAGTGGCCACGGAGAATTCCAAAGGTAAACTTGGAATAATTGTTCAACTCCTTTACAAAATTCATGGCAATTTCGACGTTCCTGTGCTTTCCGAGAGATGATGAAAGGCCAAGACCTACAGAGATGGAGCCTGAGTTACAGTGTTTCATTAAATCGAGCATATTTTCCATCACACGGATAGGAACTCCTGTAATCTCTTCTACTGTGTGATGAGGAATTTTTCCATGTAAAAGCGTCAAAAGTGCACTTATCAGTTCATAGTCGGAGTTGGGGTTAAGCTGCACGTGCAGGTCAGAAACTGTAGCAGTTGGAGTTTTCCTCGGGTCCACAGTAATGATAGTCCTGTCGAAACGTCCGCGTTTTGTCCAGTAACCCCTGGGGAAAATCCCATATCTGGACATCTGTCTGGGCATGGATTCAAGAGGATTTGTGCCCCAGTAAACTACGAGGTCGCCCCGATTTTTCTTCTGCCCTTCAGTTGCACCTACTTTTCCGGATTCCTGGATTCCCATGGCTGTTGGCCCGTTGCCGATCGTAGTATTAGAATCAACAATCGCACCAAGATATTCCCCAATCATAAGCCCCATTTCATGTGCTTCACATGAGGTCTCGCTGCCCATGAAAAGTAGGGGACGCTTTGCCGAAACAAGGATATCGGCAGCTTTTTCAAGAGCTTCATCCCAGGCAGCAGCCATCAATTTTCCCCCTCCTTTATAAGGGGTTGCCTGAGCCTTCGGGAACTTTTAATAGCCTTAAACTTGGCATTTCCCATCTTACATAAATTTTTAGCTTCAATCTTTTCTTCCCCGAATTCAACCTGGATATCATCACAGGCTGCCCCGCAGGCTGGACAGATTATGTTTTTGAAAACCATGGTCACAGCCCTCCGACATAAACTTCCAACAATAAGTCTTCGGTACCCTTTTCAGAAAAAATAGATAATCGCGTATCATCTTGCATTTTGCTTACCTCTCAACATTGTTCTGTGCGCTGCACAGCAGTTCATTTTCATGCTGAATGAACAGTGCACAGCAATTATACAGCACTGTATCATTTTTATGAACTAGTACTTCAATGCCAACAGGTTTTCAGGAATACGCCTTGTCCTGCAGCCAGGAAGACGGGTGGGGGAATCCGAGAGAGTCCGGGACTTTCCAGACACCAATAGAAAAAAACCGTGTTCAAGTTTTTTGCTGCCTTTTACCAGTTAGCAGATTTCCAGATCTGCTTTTTACCAGTAAACTATTTTTCTTTCAATTTTATGACTCAGTACCAAAATCCAGTGATGAACGTAAAATTAAAAATCACTAGATTTTGTAATTGGTTACAATCCTTGTGATTTTACTTCTAGGTTGAAGCCTTTAGATATCGAATGTTAATTTTGATTGGAGGCTGAATTCTTCTTACGAATTCAGATTTTCAATCAAGAAATGCAAAAATCACTAGATTTTGGACCAGAGTCAATTTTATGTAAATTCTATAAAGAAATTATATTTGAAAGTAAATTTACAATTAGATATAAACATATCGGCTTTTTACTTTTTTGAGCGGATAATTTACATTCATTTCCCAAATATAAACCATAACAAATTGGAAACTGACTTCAGGTTTGTAAAGTTCATATGTATGGGCATATAAGGTCTATAATATCAGAGTATCCATTCCGGTTTTGCATTGCATATTGTAAAGTTACAGCAGGTAACCACTTTTTGAATAGGCTCTTAATTATCCAGTTTTTCATTCCTGAGTTCATAAAGTATGGTACCTTCCTCCTGGCCTTTTCCTTTAAATAAAAAACCGTTTTTTTCCAGAACACGGATCGAGGCTTTGAGGTAAGGATAAGTGTGAGCTATAATAAGGTCTTTTTTGAGACTGGAAAAAGCCCATTGAAGCATTGATCGCACAGCCTCCGTTGCATATCCTCTTCTCTGGTATTCGGATAGCATGGAGTACCCTATCTCAAGAGTTCCATTCTCGAGGACGAGAAATCCTCCGCTTCCTATAAGGACAGACAGTTCCGAGTCCTTCTGGCACAAAAGCCAGTAAAAGCTCCAGATCTTCCGATCTCTCACCTTCATTCCTTTGATAAATTCTTCTATTACCTCAGGAGTGATCTGGTCAGGTGGCCATTCCTTCGGAACATGAACCTTGAGAGTAGAAGCAAATAACGGGCGATCATACAGTTCCAGAAGACAGAGTTTCACAGTGGCAGGAACCAGGCACAATCTTTCGGTGTTAATAGGAAAAAGAATAAGGGACATGCAACAGATAAATGTTTTTTATAATATAATCTTTTTGGTAAGTTGGATATGAGAAGACTTTATAAATACTGATGCAGAGAAATTCAGAATTTAATGAATATTCAAAAAATTATTATCAGATGCCGTGAATCAATTAAGAGCCTATTCGAAAAGTCAGCAATAAATGTTGAAAAGTAATAATAGAACTAACGGAAATTTTACCGCACTTGAATGGAGAGCAAAGAATGAAACTAAGCGCACGCAACGTCTTGAAAGGAAAAGTTAAAAGCATTGTCACCGGAACAGTTAACACTGAAATTGTAATAGAGTTACCAGGTGGAGCGGAAATCACTTCCATCATCACAAAGACATCAGCTGAAAGCCTGAAGTTAAAAGAAGGAAGCGAAGCATACGCAGTAGTCAAGGCCTCAAATGTGATGATAGCCATAGACTAACTGCTTTATTTCCTTTTGCCCAAGTTGTATAAGAAGATCGATATTGAGCTTATCCTAAAATCCATTTTATGTTTAATCATTAAGCTTATCCCAAAACCAATTTTATTTTTAATCAGTCAGAGTTTTAGAACTGTTTTTATGCTCAGAAACTCAATTAATTATTCAGAAATCCTTTCAGGAATAATTTATTTTCCATACATTTATTGAGAAAGAAAAACTCATATGAAATAAGAATTGATTCACAAAAACATCATTTCCTGCCGTTAACTATTTAAAAGAGAAAAGGTATTTCACTATCCTTGTAAAGTATCCTTGTTAAGGGGCTGTGGCCTAGCCCGGCATGGCGATGGGCTCCAGCGGATAAATGATGAACAACGGGTATACTGAATTTTGCCCGACGGGGCAGGATAATGAGGAACCGTTGGAGCACTGATAGATGCTCACCAGAACTAAAACTGTTAAAGCAGTTGTTCGGAGATACCCGTCGATCGTGAGTTCGAATCTCACCAGCCCCACCTTTTTTAATTTATGGTTTTGAAAAAGTTTGATGGTCAATTTGTATTTGATTGAGGTTATATAGATTAATTTGTATAATATTCTGTTATGGGAAAAAGAGGTCCAAAATCACAATTTACTAACGTTTCGTGTCCGAACAAAGACTGTGAGCTCTATGGTCTTAGTATTCGTAACAAAATAGATTGAGTATTTTTTTATATAAGTTAATCCTATTTGGTCTATATGCTTGAGGAAATTATTTCCAAAAAATATAACTTGCTAAAACCTTTTCTTGATGAAAAAAGCAAACGTTTATTTGCAGCTGCAGAAGCGCTTAGTATTGGCAAAGGCAACATCAGCATAGTTTCTCGTGCAACTGGTATTTCTGAAAATACAATTAAAAAAGGTTGCACTGAACTGGAAAGTGGCAAATCTCTTTCTGATAATAAAATACGTGCTCCTGGAGGAGGTCGTAAAAAGATTGTTGAGAAAGACCCTACTCTTTTGTCCGATCTTGAGGCACTTATTGAACCAACAAGTCGTGGGGATCCGGAATCTCCTTTACTCTGGACTTGTAAAAGTCTTCGAAATATAGCAGGGGAACTTCAGAATATCGGACATAAAGTAAGCCATACAAGAGTTGCGGATATGCTTCACATGCTTGGTTACAGTTTACAAGCGAATAAGAAAACCATAGAAGGAACTGAGCATCCTGATCGTGACAAACAATTTGAGCATATAAGTGAAAAATGTAAAATATTTCAAGGTGAACATCAGCCTGTAATCTCAGTAGATACTAAAAAGAAAGAGTTAATCGGAAATTTCAAGAATGTTGGCCGTGAATTGCGTCCAAAAAAGATCCAATACTTGTCAATGTATATGATTTTAAGGATAAAGAACTGGGAAAGGTAAATCCATATGGGGTATACGACATTGCTAATAATGAGGGATGGGTAAACGTCGGCATAGATCATGATACAGCGTCTTTTGCAGTTGAAAGTATACGTAGATGGTGGAATCTAATGGGGTGTAAATCATATCCTGATGCAAAAAAACTTTTAATTACTGCAGATTGTGGGGGAAGCAATGGATCAAGAGTAAAATTGTGGAAAACAGAATTACAAAAATTAACGGATGAAATCGGATTGGAGATTTCGGTTTGTCACTTTCCTCCAGGTACAAGTAAATGGAATAAAATAGAGCATAGACTATTTTCCCAGATTACTCTTAATTGGAGAGGAAAACCACTAACAAGCTATGAAGTAGTTGTAAACCTTATTGCAGCAACAACTACATCAAAAGGGCTTGAAGTAAAATGCATGTTAGACACGAATAAGTATCCAACAGGAATTAAAATCGAAAAAAACAGGTTGAAAAATTGGGCATTATACTTGATGAGTTTCACGGAGAATGGAATTACACATTCAAACCAAAGAATGGAGTGAGTTAATTAAATTATTTTGTGACGAGCCCTTAGTGATCAAGACAATGTTGTTGGAAATGGAACTTACATAAGCCGTGGAGAAAAAACAAGAAGATATCTTTGCCGTCATTGCGGTAAAGCTTTTTGTGACCATACAGACACTTTTTATCATGATCTTCGCAAAGATGAGAAAACTATCGATTTAGCTCTAAAAATGTCTATGAAAGGAATGAGCATTGAAGCCATTTCCGATGTTTTAGATGTACAACCTGCCAGTGTAAAGCGATGGTTAGTTCGTGCATCTGAACAATGCGATAAAGTAAATGACGTTATGATGAAGAACCTGGATGTTCCAAAGATAGAAATGGACGAACTATGGGTAATAATCCAAAAAAATAGTTCCCAGGATGAAAGATTACAAGGATGATGGGCCATGGATGTGGGTAGCTTTTGTACCATGTTGCAGGCTAATACTTGACTTTTTAATAGGTCCAAGAAAACAGTATGTTGCAGACAAGTTGGTTGAATTAGTTAATAAACATCTTTCTGATAAAATTCCTGTTTTTGTCACAGATGGGTTAAACTTTTATAGAGAAGCTCTTTTGAAACAATTTGGAGTTTTGAGAGAGTTTCCAAGTACTGGGAAAAAAGGAAGACCAAAGAAAACAAAAATCGTTCCCTCTGATGATTTAAGGTATGCCCAGGTAGTCAAAACAAGAAAAAATGGGGTACTTGAGAAAGTAGAGAAGAAGATCATCTTTGGAGAGGATATTGATCAAAGAGAAATATCAACAACTCTACTTGAAAGACAAAACCTGACTTTTAGACAGGATAACAACAGAGTTTCAAGGAAAACAATAGGGTTTTCAAAAATGAAAGAATGGTTAGAGTATCAAATGAAGTTATATTGTACACATTTTAACTTCTGTAGAGGTCATGGAGGATTAAGGTACAAAGATGAAAGAGGGGTTGAATGTAAAAATACACCGGCAAGAGAAGCACGGATTATTGAATCAAAGTGGACTTTAAGGGAACTATTGAAATTTAGGTGTGTTAAAACATCAATCGGATAAAGATGGACCATCAAAAGTTTTATAAATCAAGAATTTTTATAAATTATTTCTCCTGAGTGTAACTTAGGAGTCGTCACAGAACAAACTATGCACAGGTTTCAATTGGATGCCTTGATTTTCAAGATCAACATCATCAATTGAAAATGAACTTTCTGAAAAATATGCCTAATTTGTTTTGTGACAGTTACTTAGTTTTATCATTATATAGGACTTACGCAGTTGAACTGAGAAATCAATAGCATTAAACCTCTACCTGTATAAAATACCAAACCAGTTACAACACCAAATGTACTTGATTTTGTACTTCAGTGCGTAAGTCCTATTAATTTCATCTTTGTAGATTAGTCCTCTCGAGCACAGCTCAGTATCTTTAATATAAACCAGTCCGCTTGAGCGAGCAAAGAGAGTGAAACGGACCCCGTGCTCCCGAAGCGGAACTCGGGAAGCGGAACTCGGGAAGCGGAACTCGGGAAGCGGAACTCGGGAAGCGCAGCTCGGGAAGCGCAGCTCGGGTAAGGAATATGGATAGCAGGACTCAGAATATATAAAATCAAATCATGCTACCATACCATAATTTTTCACCTAAATATATACTGTTTTTTATCGTCATTTTCCGACGTTATCGAATATCCAAAGGATTCCGTATTTTTCGGCGTAATATAGAGTTCCCACTTTCCGGTTGCTCCCGTAACTGTGTATGTTTCTGCGTAATGATTGTTTGTATTTTGATAAATTGTGTTATTATCCACCGCCCATGCCGGGAAATAATACCCCTCAGTGTTTACGTTGCTACTTTGTGTTATTTTCGAAGGGGATATGCGGACAAAACGGGAATTGTATTTCAGTTTTAGATTAAAGGATGGTTTTTCAATTTTAGGAGAAATACGCAGTCCCATAGTCGGGTCGTAAGTATCAGTCGAAACTTCAATCGTTATTGGGGCATTATTCGTAGTGTTGAAAGTTTGCACGTAAGGAACTGTAGGCTGTTGCATAACCCTTAAATTCAGATCTATTCGCGAGCCAGATACATCATTGGCTTTTCCATCAATATTCATTTCGATGTACCCACTGTACGATCCTGTCGCATTTTCCGGAACAGGCACCCTAATAGTCATGCTAGTGATTTCACCTGTTTTTATAACTGAAGGAGCAGAAATCACTATTGCATCATCGCTGAGATTAAATGTATTAAATGAACCATCATACACGTATCTGGTCACTTTAGGATCAATAGTGACGTCTCCGTCTGCCACATTTTTGATTTTTATCTTGTACACATATTCTTTTCCTGCATCAACGATATCAGAGATATAACTTGACTGAAGCTCGATTTTCGGGCTAGCCTGGACTGAGATATCAAGCCTCATTGAATTGACATATTCTGTGGAATCTGGCAGAAGATCATCTGTGAAGACTACAGCTGTTTGATAGTACGCGCTTTCTGCATCTCGGGGAAGATTTACTTCAACTATAAAATCCTGCAGTGCATCTGGTTCTACTGTTGTGTTTGTTGGGGATATAGTGATCCAGCTTTCAGGGATTTCGTTCCCACTGTTGGGTATAGAAACTACTTTCGGTGTTATAACGAGCGTTTCATTACCTTCATTCTTGAAACTAACAGTAAACTTTTCGCTATTTCCCGCCATTAGATACGTAGAATGGTAAGTTGGATTTATAGTATGTACTGTAACATTTTCACCAGATACGTTGCCATCAGTTACATTTTCATTTATTTCAAGGGAAACATTTTCGTAAGTTCCATTTTCGTAAGTAACATTCCCGAAAATTACATTTTCATCAGACCCGTCCGTTTGGGCACACGCAGCCTGTACTAATGCCAGGCAAATCAGCATCCCTAACAATCGGGGTATTACCTTTACTTTAGTATTTTTGTTCATATTTCTGGCTCCATTCTTTTATTAAGAATACAACCTTTCTAACTAATCCGCTCAGGATTTTCAAGCACCTGTGTAGTTACTGTATCACAGGGGGATTACATCGTTAAACTGAAAAATCAACAGCATAAAACACACTACTATATAAATAATAATAGTTTGTGACCGCAAGACAGATGCTTTTTATTTCAAAAGTTAGAAAGTAATATTTAGAATATGCATCATACTATAAAATATTTATGAGTTTCACAAATCTTCGCATTTACAAGAGGGACGGTTCAGAAAGGAAAAGGCTTAAAAATCCTGATGCAAAGCCATTAATGTTTATAATCCCTATTGAGAAGGAACAAATTGCTATTGATCTGAAGGTAACTCCAGAGAATCTAAACTCTTTAATCAAAAATGAAAACAATTCAAAACTATAGTTACTATATTTGTCAGTATAACGAAATTTAATAATGTAATGTTTTCATACTGCTCCCGATGGTTAAGTACCTTCTAAATTCAATCTTCTTTAGCTGCTCACTAGTAAAAGTCTAAATTTGAGGCGAGAAAAATATGGAACTTGGATAATAGGGCTTTTCTGCCCGGAATAAAATGACAAGAACCATAGCAGTTTTTCTGGATTTTACGATCCTGAAACTCAAGAGTTGAAAATGTACAAAAGAAGAGAAATTAAAGAATAGATGGATTTTAGATAATATTAGGCGACAAGAAAAACCTCATCCCTAAAGTTCTCCCTCAAGTTCTTTTTCTAAAAAAGTCTCCAACCTATCCATACCTTCTTTTATATTTTCGAGGTTGTTGGCATAAGAAAAGCGCAGATAACCCTCTGCCCCATTTCCAAAATCAATCCCTGGAGTAACTGCAACGCCAGCCTCGTTAAGGATGCGGCGGCTTAATTCAAGAGAGTCATTGCTGTATTTGCGGGCATCGGCGAGGACATAGAAAGCTCCCATTGGCTCTTTGCGGACATCCAGGCCCATTCCTATGAGCCTTTTCAGCATATACTGGCGGCGTGTGTTGTAGGTCTGGATCATCTCTGCAACGTGTTCCTGGGAGCCTTTAAGAGCTGCAACTCCCGCTTCCTGGACGAAGGAGTTGGCACAGATAAAAAAGTTCTGGTGGATTTTCTGGATCGCACGGACACATTCTGGAGGACAGATAATGTAGCCAAGCCTCCAGCCGGTCATCGCATACAGTTTGGAAAAGCCGTTAAGGACAAAAGCGTTATCCGTATATTCAAGGATAGTGTGCTCTTCTCCGCTATAGATCAGGCCCTGGTAGATTTCGTCCGAAACAATCGGAATTCCTCTTTCATCCGCTATTGCGGCAAGGCCCTGCAAACTTTCAGGAGACATTACATGCCCACCAGGATTTGAAGGACTGTTGATCAGGATAGCTTTTGTATTGGAACTCAGGCACTGCTTCACAGTTTCCGGTTCCAGGGCAAACCCGTTTGTCTCGTTCGTGTAGACATAAATAGGGGTTCCACCCAGGTATTTCACAAAATTCGGATAGCAGGCGTAGTGAGGGTTCGACATAATTACTTCATCCATTTTTTCAAGCAGGGCCATGAAAACAATCAGAAGGCCGGGGCTTGTTCCGGAAGTCACAATAACCTGATCCGGACTCAGATCAACTCCGAACTTCCGGTGATAAGACTCAACTATTGTCTCTCTGAGAGAAAGAAGTCCCTGGCTATGAGTGTATTTTGTGGACCCCCGGCCAATAGCAGCGCAGGCGGCTTCACAGATATGAGAAGCTGTAGGAAAATCAGGCTCTCCGACCTCGAGATGGATTATATGCCTTCCCTCCGCTTCCAGAGCCTGGGCACTTTCCAGCACTTCCATCACATAGAAAGGAGGGATATCTTTAGATTTTTTTGATAGGATGCATTCGGAGTTTATCGAAAACATAAAAGACCTTCTGAAAATCAATTATTATGAAAAGGGCTGAGGTAAAAGCAAGTAACACCGCTGAATCTATACCTGAAACTGCGTATGCTTTCAATATTTAAATATTCTATGGGAAAAAACAGAACCAGAACTGATAGAACAGAAAGAAAAAACTGATTCCGAGTATGAAACCAGTTTTATGAAATAATTTCAATTTTTTGGCAGGATTTTTTCGAGAACCTCTATATCCGGTGTATCCCAGCCCTGATTCTTAAGTGTTTTTACAAAATCTCGCTGGAAAACCTGGAACTTTTCAACATTTTCAGGGACAATGTTAAGGAAATCATAGTCCCCATATGCTCCTGTGAAGAAGGAAGAAACCGTTTCTTCAAACTTTTTCTCTATTCTTTGCGGATACCAGAACCCGTTCTGAGAGAGCAAAACAAGATTTGGATCCGGGATAGGGATATCATCCGAATAAGTATAAAGCCCTACGAAAACCTCTTCCCCGTATTTTGCAAGAACCAGCTTCTTCTCAAGCCCGGGTTTTTGAAGCTTAAGGAACCATTCGCCTTTTAAAAGATCATTGAGCTCAGTAATAACTTTGTGAGCTTTAAGTATCTCTTCAGCCACCTGCTGGATTTCCAGAATCATAGTCTTGCGCTGTTCCTCAGGCATTTCCAGGCAGGATTTACAGATTTTCCCTTCTTGAACACCAGCATATAGAATGCGTGCCTCATCGTCTTGTTTTTTCTGTTCTTCAGCCTTTCTTTCAGGTTCCATTCCTGCACCCTTCTGGATTTCGATTACAAGTTCCCGTATGTCGATTTCAGGAAATTCTACCGTAATTTAGCCCCCTATAGTATATAGGGTAGAATACTCATAAATATTGGGTACTTATCCCCGCACTGAGATTTAGGAGAGATACAGAAGGACAGGAAACCTGCATGTACAAAAATTCTGGTAGCCTCCTCTCCCGGAACTTTTTCGATTATATTCAGAATAAGAAAAATAAATCTCCAGAGGAGTATTTATTAATGCAAGGAATTTCCGTGAGACGGAAAAAATTACCTGAAACGTTCAACTCTTCTGAAGAGATTTTGAGGTGATCTTTCTACTTCGTCACAAATAATCCTGTGACAGACGGAATCGGGCAGAATGGAACACGTCTGATTGTCCGTACTCCGAAGCCCCCAGGTTTCATCTGTCAGCAGGAAATAAGAGTTTTCAAGCCTGACACCCTTTGCTTTCAGGGAGGAGAGGATTGAGGGATCAGACAGATCTTTCCTTATCTCTTCTGCAGCTTTTACCTGAGTGCCTGGACCTCCCTTTTTATGAGATAAAGCCGATCATCTGAAAGGATTTTTTCCATTGTACGGATCATTAGCCTATAGCAGGTTTTTTTGTTTGTGGATTTTTCTTCTACCTTCTCAAGATAAAAAACACTACGCTCATTTCTGGCGATGTCGGAAAGGATATCTTCTCTCCGTGAAAAAGACTCCACCTCAGAGGTAGGAATATTCAGGAAAAATACCGGAAATTTTTTAGATAAGCTGTCCGCAGTTGCCTGATTTACCTTTTCTCTAGGAATATATTCAAAGTTAATACTGAGCCCTGAAAACTTCTTTTCGATTTCCGGTCTACCCTTCTGGAAAGCTTTTACGGCTTCAGTAGAATCATTATAAATAATTATATCTCTGTCACCCTCGGATAATATCTTGGACAGAGTTACAGCGAAAGTTAGGGCCGCAAGTTCACAGTCAAGGTTATTTTGAGGTGCATCCGGAACCTTTGTTGTAGACTGATGAATCTGTTTGCCGTCCCGGAGCACCGTACAGCCGATATAAGAGTCCTCACCCTCATTGTAAGAAGAGTCACAGTAGACTTCGAACATGCTTATTTTCACCTTTTCAGTAATAAAGATTCTATAGCAAACTGAGTTTAGAGATATAGACCGAACTTATAGACAGAAATATCATAAGGCGACGAATCAATAATTATGATCATTGATAAAGTATGATATTAGAAATATATTGTGTATAAGTAAAATAAAAAAGTCCTCGATTCCCATCGCACTTATAAAAGAAAATAAGAAATGGAAAATGCAGAAAAAAGAGAAAATAAGGAAGAGAAAATATAGGAGAAAAAGACGGAAAACCAAGAGAATATGAAAAAATAAAATAAAAAAATTAAAATTAGATGATGATTGCAGATGTCCTTTCATCTTTTTCTTCATCGAAGTCAGTGACGAGTGCCTCGGTTGTAAGCACCATTCCAGCAATTGAGGCAGCGTTCTGGAGGCCGCTTCTCACTACTTTTGTAGGATCGATAACACCTGCTTCGAAAAGGTCTTCAAAAACATCTTTCTTTGCATTGTACCCGAAGAGCTCATTTGGTTCGGCCCTGATGGTTGCAACAACTTCAGCGCCTTCTCTACCTGCATTTATAGCGATCTGGCGTACTGGCTCCTCGATAGCTCTCTGGACTATCTTTAAGCCTACCTGCCTATCGCCTTCAAGCTTCAAAGAGTCGAGGATGGCAGTTGCACGGAAAAGACTTACTCCGCCCCCGGTGACAACTCCTTCTTCGACTGCGGCTTTTGTGGCATTGAGAGCGTCGTCGATTCTCATCTTTTTCTCCTTTAGCTCAGTTTCGGTTGCAGCTCCCACTTTGATTACTGCGACGCCGCCTCCTAACTTTGCCTGGCGTTTTTTGAGTTCAGTTTTTCTGTAATCAGCCTCGACAATGTTAATCTGGGCTTCTATTATCCTGACCCTTTCATTGATCTTTGCTTTGTCGCCTCTGCCTTCTACAATAATGGTCTTATGGTTGTCAACTGTAACTTTTCGGGCATTTCCGAGCATGTAGTCATCGAACTCCTCAAGCTTAATGCCCTTTTCTTCACTGACCACCTGACCGCCCGTCAGAACTGCAATATCTTCAAGCATCTCCTTTCTCTCATTTCCGAATCCAGGAGCTTTGACAGCACATACTCTCAGGGCTCCGCGGATAATATTCAGGATCAGGGCTGCCTGGGCATCCCCATCAACATCCTCGGCAATGATAAGGAGGGAACGTCCTTCAGAGGCGACTTTTTCAAGCACGGGGACAATCTGCTTCATGCTGTTGATTTTCTTGTCCGTGATAAGGATATAGGGATCGTCGAACTCGCAGATCATCTTCTCGGTATCAGTTGCCATATAGGGAGAAACAAACCCGCGGTCGAATTGCATTCCTTCTACAACATCCAGACTTGTTTCCATTGTTTTTGAATCCTCAACAGTAATTACCCCGTTGTAGCCGACTTTTTCCATAGCATCTGCGATAAGGTTGCCTATTTCCTCATCGTTGTTTGCAGAAATGGTAGCAACCTGTATGATGTTCTCTTTGCCTTTTACCTCTACACTCTTATTCTTGAGGTAGCTCACAACTTTTTCTGTTGCAATCTCAATACCTTTCTTGACATCTATCGGGTTTGCTCCGGCACTGATGTTTTTCAGGCCTTCTCGGATCATGCTCTGAGCGAGGAGGGTTGCAGTAGTTGTCCCGTCTCCGGTGTTATCCTGGGTTTTGGACGCAACTTCCTTGACAAGCTTAGCCCCCATATTTTCGAACTTATCGTGAAGCTCTATTTCTTTTGCGATGGTTACTCCGTCATTTGTGACCACAGGTTTTGTGCTTTTGTCCAGCACTACATAACGGCCCTTAGGCCCGAGAGTTATCTTGACGGTGTTCGCAACTTTATCCACACCATTTAAGAGCGCCTTTCTGGCACTTTCGTCAAACATTATTTGCTTTGAAGCCATCTATATTCACCTTGATTGATATCAGATATTTTCCTGGATTAAATTGAATTTACTCCCACTATTATATTATTCAAAACAGACGGAATTCAACATTTTTCGTCCACAATTGTTGCCATGATATCCTTAAAATCGACAAAAACATACTTTTCATCATCTAATTCAATTTCATCAGCCTGATATCCCCCATAAATAACACGGTCGCCTTTTTTCAGGGGCAGTTCTTTCCCGTCTTCAAAAGTCCCCACGGCTATTACAATTCCTTCCTTTTTTCCTGCCGTGCAGATTCAGGAATGTAGATACCACCTTTTGTCACTTCTTCCTTCTGCTGGTGTTTGAGTAATACTCGTTCGCCAATAGGTCTGATAATCACCATTTTATTCCTCCTTATGCACAAGTGGTCCTGTATTAGCTGGACATTAAATCGTAGTCATAGTCAATATAGAATTGATGAACGTATTGAGTCGTGAAACGCTCAACTATCTTAACATAATGCAAAACTTGTATTTAAAAATTACCCGGAAAAATGAATATGATAACTAAAAAATAGAAACGATATCTACAAATTTGAATAAAATATATATATGTGAAACTCCAAAATATTACCCAGATGGTTCAGGAGATCATTTTAAGAAACATTGAAAAACCGCATATCAAAAACCTGGAAGAGAACCTATTATGGTTCTGTGATAGCTTCGGCTTTTCTTCGGGTAGGGATACCGAAAATACAGCTACCAGGATAATTTTTAGCCTGCTTGATAAACTCTCAAACGACGAGGCAACATCTTCGGAAGCCCTTGCTTTAGACCTTGGAATAAAAATATCAAGAGTTAACCACCATCTCAGGAACCTTAACGATTCGGGCCTTCTTTACAGGAAAAAACGCCTTATATATCTGCGGGGGGCAGCTTGAAAGTTGCAGTAAGGGAAATGCGAAAGGATTCGGAAAGGATTTTCAATGAACTCGAAAACATAGCTGAAGAAATAGATTCTATGATAGGAATTAAAAACCGATAAAAGAAAAAATTAAGAAAAGAATTCGAGAAAAATGCCAGTAAATTCGAACCGGAAAGAAATTTAATAATAAGCCCATTTATTTTCCAGCCGTGAGTAAAGTCTCCATAGTCCGCTGCCCTGATTATTCTGACGCAAAAAAAGCAATAGCTGAGGCTTTAGACCTTCTTGGAGGCCTTGAAAAGATAATTAAGCCCGGAGACCGCGTACTTCTGAAACCAAATATTCTTGCAGCCAGTCCTCCAGAGAACGCAGTAACCACTCATCCCTCCTTAGTAGCCTCGATGTGCGAGTTCGTGCTTCAGGCAGGAGGAAAGCTTATAGTCGGAGACGGAGCTGGAATCTCAAGGCCGGGAGCCACTTCAAAAGCTCTTAAAGTTTCAGGTATAGAAGGAGCTGCCAGACAGGCAGGAGCCAGGGTAGTAAATTTCGAAACTGCGGGCTTTACCCTGGTAGATATCCCTGACCCCTTACAATTCCGGAAAATATATATTGCAAATCCTGTCCTTGAAGCCGATGTTGTAATATCCCTTCCAAAATTAAAAACCCATGAACTTACCTATTACACAGGCGCGGTTAAGAACTTTTTCGGGACGCT
Organism: Methanosarcina sp. ERenArc_MAG2; assembly: GCA_023955635.1. Taxonomy (GTDB): domain Archaea; phylum Halobacteriota; class Methanosarcinia; order Methanosarcinales; family Methanosarcinaceae; genus Methanosarcina; species Methanosarcina baikalica. Next base: position 30,636 of record JAMXHR010000018.1, on the reverse strand, counting down.
TCCTCTAAGGTGCCGAAAAGAGATACATCTCCTTGGAAAAAGAGATCTTTTTGGAGAAGCTGTTGCAGACGTATACTCTGCTATCAGGCCTAGCTTTGCGGTTATGGATGGGATTCTGGGTATGGAAGGAAATGGCCCTTCTCACGGAAAGCCTGTAAATTCCGGTGTAATCCTGGCAAGCCCGGATTGTGTTTCCCTGGATATCATTGCTGCGGAAATGATTGGTTTTGACCCCCTCAAAGTTCCCACAACTGCAGGCGCCGTCAAAAAAGGTTTCGGGAACCAGTGCCCTGTTGTGGTTGGAATTCCTTTAAAAGAAGTCAAAATGAAATTCAAACAATCCAGCGGAGGAGTCAGCACGGCCCCTTCTTTTCTTACCCGTAGCCTAGGTAAATACTATAACATTTATCCCAGGATCAACAGGAGAAAATGTACCCGCTGCGGAGCTTGCTATCTGAATTGTTCTCCCCATGCCGTGGAAAGGCTTGAAGACGGAAGTTTCAGGATAAATCAGGAGAAGTGTATCTTGTGTTACTGCTGTCGCGAACTTTGCCCAAATAATGCGGTAGAAATTAAAAAATCGCTGCTTGCAAAGCTTTTAACAGAAAAAGAAAATTTAATTCGTAAAATAGACTAATAATTCCCTAATTTGACAGATCCTGTTAATTAATACAGTATTTTCTTACAAAAAACGCATTACATTGACATATTACCTTGTGGTAAAATGAAATATGTTAAAAATCAATAAACACAAGGGGCAAATTTGAATTGTCTGAAGAAAACAGAGGCCTGAAGCCCTTCAGACATTATAAAATGTATGCTTCTGTCAAATTCGGGATAATTCGAAAAAATAAAAATACGAGCTAAAAAAACCAAAATAAGAGCTTAAATTTATTTCATAGTTATTGGAGTCAATTTTAAAGTGCCAAAAGCACTTTTACTATAAACCCGATTTAATCCAGGGAGACATAATATGTCTCCCTTATTTGTTTATTACTTGTATTTTTGTTCCCGCCTCTCCACCATCTTTTCTCTTTCTAGCTGCTCCCGTTTCTCTTTGTCTCTTTCTCTTCCAGTTTTTCTATTCTTTCTTTCCTAGTCCTGCTTTTTCTTGTACTATTAGTATTTATTCAACTGTTTCTAGTCGCCCTTGTTTCTCCCCTTCTACCCGGGACGTTCTTTCAGGTTCTGCCTCTCTGGGCATTCCAGTTTATCTCTCTTTTCATCCGGGCCATTCTTTCAGATTCGATCTCATCCGAGATTCCTGTTTGTCCTGCAGTTACTGCCTACCAGTAAAACGGGTATCCATAGTAACTGTAGACACTGGAGAGTTCCTCACGAGTTAAAGGCCAATTGTTCTTATCAAAACCTTCTGCTTTATGAAAGGTTTCTTCAGGAACATCAAGAACGAAAGCGTGCTCATGCACTTTCAGAGTAAGAGCCTGCCAAGGGATAGCAAATAATCTACTGCCGATACCAAGGATTCCTCCATGTGACATCACGGCATATGCGACTTTTCCATTCTGGAGGTCAATCATTAATTCATCAATTTTCCCAACGTGATCTCCAGCTCTATTGACGACCTTATCTCCTTTTATCGTATGTGCGGACAAAAATTCAGGATTATCTTTTGCCATACTTCTCATCGGGGCCGTTCTTTCCGACTCTGTCTCTCCCATCATTCCAGTTTGCCCAACGGCTGCAGTTTGCCAGTAAGACTGATAACCATAGTAGCTGTACACAGTGAAAAGCCACTCACGGTTAGTCGTAGGCCAGTTATCCTTATCAAAACCTTCTGCTTTTTCAAGAGTTTCTTTAGGAATATCAAGTAAGAAAGCATGCTCGTGCAACCTCAGCGAAAAAGCTTTCCAGGGAATGGCAAATAACTTGTCGCCCATGCCCAGTAATCCACCAAATGAGAGCACAGCATATGCTACTCTTCCATCCTGGAGATCGATCATTAATTCTTCAATTTTCCCAAGGTCCTCTCCTGCTCTATTGACGACCTTATCCCCTTTTATCGTATCTGTTGACAAAAAATCTGGATTATTTCTATTTGCCATAGTTTCAACTCCCAAATTTTTAGAAAGGATATTTAAAGTTTGTACCCCCAGCACAGCTTCAAAATCCTCTCTGATTAAGTTCGCCCCTGCCGTCCTATTCGCCAGTGAAATCGAGGGGTGCGCTTGTTTTGCTCATTTTAGAAATTATATGTTACCTGGCCGAGCCTCTACCCTTTCTGTCTGCCAGTAAGGCTGATATCCGTAGAATATATACATAGTGGCAAGCCATTCTCGGTTAGTTGTAGGCCAGTTGTCTTTATCAAAGCCTTCTGCTTTTTCAAGGGTTTCTTTAGGAATATCCAGTAAAAAGGCGTGCTCATGCACTCTCAGAGTAAGAGCATTCCAGGGAATAGCAAATAATTTGTTGCCCATACCCAGAAATCCGCCAAAAGAAAGTACAGCATATGCTATCCTTCCGTCCTGAAGATCAATCATTAATTCTTCAATCTTCCCAAGATCCTCCCCAGCTCTATTGACTACTTTATCCCCTTTTATTGTGCTTGCTGACAAAAATTCAGGATTATATCTATCTGCCATATTTCCAACTCCTTAAATTTCAGGAAATATTCCTTTTAAAGCGTATGCCTATCAGGCACAACTTCAAAACCTCCCCCGATTAATATTATTTTTTGATGTTACTTAAAACTACCGGAATCGTTAAAAGTAATATTTTCTGTTACTAAGTAAAAAGTTATAGATAAACGTTAGAAAGATAAGGCAGAGAAAAAAATATTTTTCTGCAAAAGCTTTCCTTTACCTTGGAAGATATTGGACTGGCAAACAACCTTAAATAGACAGGAAAATAATTTCCTGCGGCAAAATGCCCTCCTGAAACTTACAATTAAAAAGGAAAATGTAAGAGAAAAAGATTTTTCATTGATTTTGGGAGTTAAATTTTTGCGATGCCTCAAGGTTCTCTTAAGAACATTTTAGAAACACATGAGAAAAGCCTGCAGATGCTGAAAAACTAGGAAGTCCGCCAATTAAGTTATAACTTTTTCCTTTTTATCTTTTTGGAAGATCTTTTAACTCAGAACGCCGAAAATAGGTATTAAAATAATTTTTCAGATAATTTCTGCAATCGGACCTTTGAAGGTAATAAGATGTTTCATATGTTTATAGATACTGAATACGCTCCGGAAAAATGCTCTCTTTGTAGTGGAACCGGGCATGATGGAAGTGGAACTTGTGAAGCTTGCGGAGGACAGGGGGATGTACTCGTTGCCCAGCCTGCAATAATATGTCCTCTCTGCAATGGGGCAGGCTACCTAGAAATAGGGACGTGTAGAGCCTGTGGAGGAAGTGGTTGGGCTCTTCTCTGAAAAAAGAAATTTCCAGAAATTATAGCATGTCGGAAAACAATTTATCAGGAATCTGCCCTGAATTCTCAAGAAAATTCTCTTTTTTGCCTTGCCAGAACTTCTGCCTTTTTATCTTTGGGAAGGCAATCAAAGCAAGTTTCATAGTTTAAGGACTTATATTTATTCCTGCATACAGGGCAGAGATTCATACCCTTAAGACTTGCAAAATGACACCGCTTGCAAAGTGCAATTGCGTTTGTCAGAGATTCGTATTCTTCCCCTGCTTTTTTAATCTCTTCTTCGATCAGCTCTTTAATTCCGCTTTCTTCAAGCCATTCATGATAAAGATTTTTAAAGCTTCCTTCTCCTGAGTCTTCAACAAGCACTTCAATATACTGTTCTACAAGGTCAGTATGGTCAGGTTCGGTTTTATGCACTGTTGAAGCTTTATGCCAGGCAGGATGACTTTTATGGCGGTGCTTACCAGTTGACGTACAATTAAATTTCTGGTATTTTTCCCTATAAACTTCCCTGAATCTGACATATGCAGCACTATAAATCTCGGAGCTGATCTGTGCCGGAGAAAAAGCCCTGGGAGTATGAATGCATAGGGAATCGGAAACCCCGCACCACGCACAGGTTTTGCCTTTGAGAAACTCGGCCCTTTTTTCTTTCCATTCCTTTATGTTGCGTTTCATATAATTGTCCTTGGAAAACTTTTTCAAATGAAGGCGCGAAAAAAGAGTTCAGCAGAATATCTGAATAATACTTGTAACCTGAAATTAAATAATTATGCTCATTCGAGTGAAAAGCACTTAAGAAGTCTCATAAAAGAATTATACATCAGCAGAAATAAAAAAATAAATTTAGAGACGTAATAATACACAAAATGCCTGATTATAACAAAAATTTTGGAGATAGCAAGCTCGAAAGGGATAAAATAGGAGAGGACTTCGATTAATAAAGTAATTTCCATACTGTTCATAATTTTGGTAACTTTCGCATCCGGGTGCGTTGAGATAGAGCCTGAAGGCTCAGACGATGCAAAGATAATTCATAAAACGTAAGGGGAGCTTGTAGTCCAGGAAATGCAGGTACAGGAGTTAATTGTAAACAGCACGAGCATTGTATTTACAACGTCTGACGCAGCCGGAAGATTCATGAAAAGATATGAAAAACCTTCCAGTGAAAGCGGTTTCGAAGATTTTGTCAGTCGGTTTGAAAAAAGGGTTCTTTGATATGAAAGACCGCTATACTTCTCAGGAAGAGCAGTCTGTAATTGCGGATGTGGGGGTACTGGAAATTAAAAAAGTAATATAATAGTTTAAATTTAAATTAATAATCTATACATTTAACCTAGATTCGGCAGGTTAACGTAATTAGAGATATATATTTTCATATTTCTCCCCCATGAGACTCAATATCTTCCAGTGAATCTCTTCCATATTCAATATTTCTGACTCTATTTTCTCTTCTTTTTGAGTTATAAGTTCTGTAATCCCCTGGAAATTGAAAAATATCCATCTCATTGTAGGTCTTTTTGTTGGTTTCCTTTTTGATCTGGAACCGTTTCATTTTGTTCCTCTAATTTTGTCCTCAACTTCCATTCTGCTATTGAATAAATCATTAAGCAGAGAACCATTATCATGGTCACTGCTTCTATTCTTGCTTTATTCTTGAGGTAAACTTTTGATACGCTAAATGTGTCACTTTTCAAGAATCTGAATCCTTTTTCTACGTTATCCTGTCCTTTGTAATACTTTAGCATCTCTTCAGGAGAAATACTAATATCATTACTTGCAAGAATGAAAAGTCCCATTTTCTCCATTTCTTTCAAAACAAAAGCGTTATTAACCTTTATGCTGCCATCAATCCTGTAATAAGTATTTAATTTCTCATCTTTTGAAATTCTGCCTCTTTTACCTTCTTCACGTTTCTTAATAGCTTTCAAATCTACTTTTTCAAACACAATAGACGGGAATTCTTGAATCCATTTCTCCGCAGCTTTTAATGCATCCTCTTCGCAGAAAAAGTCCTCTCCTTTCAGCTTTTTAAAAGCCTTTTCTGCTTTTTCAAGCTCTTTTTCAATCTTTTTTCCGAGAGTTCCCTCTCTCTTCTCTTTCATCTTGTGAGAAAGCAACAAAACCCACTTTTGTTTGACTCCACCATATTCCACAAAAGTTTGATAAAACGAGTATCTATCATCGCTTTTCAGCATTTTCAGGTTCAAATTTGCAGTTAGCAACTCCTTTGCCTCATTAATTGTTGCAGGAACGCGACTGATCCAGAATGTCTTTCCCATGTTCTTGAGATTATTATCTGTGTAAAAGGAACTATCAGCGACATAGTACACTTTGCTTTCAGGTATTAAAACAGATTTGAGAGACTTGATTGCTTCCAGAATTGTGTTTTTGTCTGAAGCATTTCCTGAATGAGTATTCATAAAAAGAGGTATCCCATGCTGATTAACAATCAAGCTTAGTACAAATTGTTTGAGATCCCATCTTCCGTTTTTGGGAATTCCAAAAGTAATATCAATAGACTCAGTTTCTTCGTCATCATAATCCCCATAAACGCTGACACTTGTAGTGTCAGCGTGTAAACAATGGACAGGAATAGGTAGACGATTCATAATATGAAGAGTAATTTCCGTAAACAGTTTTGTAGGGCCATATTTTACGATTCTATCAAGAGTCTCTCCGATAGCGTATTGATTCAGGTCTTCTCTTGTTACACCGTCTCCAAAGAGCCTTTCCGTAGAAACGTTTTTGAAAAAATTAGGAAACAGGTACAAACGTTGCCCTATAAAACCAAGACCATTGATTACCATGGCAAGGATGCAGACTGAGTGAGGGACATTATGATCCCTTTCCTTTGGGAGTTTCTCATCGATCAGTTTGTCAACTTCAAGTTCTCTGAAAACTCCAGCGACAAGCCCAAGGTGACCTAAGAACTTTGTGCGTTTTAAGGAGGATTCAATTCTTCTACTGCTGTTTATCTCTGCCATGGGAAGACCAGGAAAGAGATATAAAATTAATTATATTAATCTATATGTTTACCTGCCGAATCTAGGATTTAAGGCTTTGAAAAGAGATATTATAAAATTAACATAGCTTATCTTACCAATTAATTCAGTTCAATATGGGGTTGAAGGGACTAATGGCACTTTTTAAAGATAGAGTAGATGCAGGAAGAAAGCTGGCAAAAGAACTTTCAAAGTATGCAAACCGTCCGGATGTACTTATACTGGCTCTTCCACGTGGTGGAGTTCCGGTGGCTTTTGAAGTTGCAAAGGAACTGAATGTAAAAATGGATGTTTTTATAGTGCGAAAGTTAGGAGTGCCAGGAAATGAAGAACTGGCAATGGGAGCGATTGCCTCTGACAATATCCGCGTGCTGAATGATGATGTGATCAGGTCTTTTCACATATCTGAACAGGTAATTGATTCGGTAGCTGCGAATGAGCTTAGTGAAATTAAACGCAGGGAACGCACTTATCGTGGAGATAGGCCCAAGCCGGAGATCAGCGGTTCGACTATACTTTTGATAGATGACGGACTTGCGACAGGTGCAACAATGCGTGCAGCAGCTGCTGCCCTTAAAACTAAAAACCCGGCTAAAATAGTGGTTGCAGTTCCTACGGCTGCACCTGATACATGCAGGTTCTTTGAAAAAAGGTCGATGAAGTAATATGTGTTGCTACACCTGAACCTTTCTATGGGGTAGGAGCCTGGTATGAGAATTTCAATCAAACTGCCGACGAAGAAGTCTGTGAACTACTGGATAAGGCAAGGAGCCTTCCGGCGAAATAAGTCAGAAAAGCCTGATGTCTACCCATTTGCAGACCTGTGAGTTATAATAAAGTCTTTTTGGGGGGTTAATATGGCCGAATTATCGAATACTGAAAGAAATGCCGAGGTCCACATTCCAATTGGCTCAATCTATCTTGATGGAAAACTGGATATTCCTGCGGGAGCGAGGGGAATTGTCGTTTTTGTGCACGGAAGCGGAAGCAGCCGTCATAGCCCACGCAACCAGTACGTTGCACAGGAACTTCAGAGAAATGGGCTTGCAACCCTTTTATTTGATCTCCTGACAGTGGAAGAAGAAAGGATCGATATGATAACGCGCGAGCTCCGTTTTGATATTGATATGCTTTCAAAAAGGCTTATTGATACAACAAGATGGCTTTTAGATAGGCCGGATACTAAAAAGCTTAATCTTGGTTACTTTGGAGCCAGTACAGGTGCTGCAGCCGCACTCATAGCTGCAAGAGAATATTCTGATATCGTAAAAGCAGTGGTCTCCAGAGGAGGACGGCCTGACCTTGCTGAAAGTGCATTGATGTATGTAAAGGCACCGACATTGTTTATTGTAGGTGGAAAAGACACCCAGGTGATCGATCTGAACCAGTGGGCTTTAGACAAGACGGGGGCACTTGAGAAAAAATTAGAGATTGTTCCGGGCGCTACTCATCTTTTTGAAGAGCAGGGAGCGTTAGAAGAAGTTGCTCGTTTAGCCGGAGACTGGTTTAAAATATATCTATTAGAGGGAAGATAAAAAACTGATAAATATCCATATTTACAATATTTTTGGATTGGCATCCAAAATAAGGGACAAAAAGTAAAAACTGGCAGAAAAAAGCCTATGAATTTACCTCAAATTTTTACTTTTGTATTTTTACTTTAATTTCCCAGAGCTACTAAACCAGATACCGAATCTCGTTCCATGATAGCTATTTAGTGTTGATCTTAAAAATACAAAAAATCAAAGTTGCGCTGGCGCACCCCGCAGTAAGCTGCGAGGTATTCGACTGAAATAAAGACCGGATAAAGATAAATGCAAACTGTATTTATTCTCTAAACAGAAACTATGTTATAGACTTTAAAAGAGGTCAACAGCAACAGATGTTCCGGAGCTGAGAGACGAAGTTTGAAAAGTGAGTAGAAAACAATGAGAAAAACCTATTAAAAAAATAAAATGAAGGGATGAAACCTTCACCGACTATTTTTTTCGACGTCAAAACTTTACGTCAGCTTTTTTATTGCCTTCTGCTTGTTTTCCGTTAATCTTTCCACGTTCTCTTATACCCTAAAAGAACAAGCAGGCACGCAATCTAGCAACTACCTCAAACCCAGAACGTTCACGCTTTTCAGTTCGTGTCTTCACCTGTACTTTCATTGTCTCCACAGGTTGCATTATTCCCGACACTGATATTTCCGGTACTTTCATTAGCTTCGATAACTTGCTCAACAGTTATTGCGGCAGGTTTTGAAGCTGTACAGTTTGTGGTAGAAGTTACAAGAGGTAAATAGTCACAATTTTTCTCATAGAGAGAACAGGGTTCATTGGCTATACCACAACCACTTACATCGAAATGAGTCTGGGCAAATCCATCTCCTGCAGGTGTAGCCCAGCAGTTTCCACCTATAGAAGAGCCGTTTATGATATTTTTTCCGGCAGTTCTGGTGGTGTTCCAGTTATTCGATTCAGCACAATCTCCAAAGTTCACATTTACTGTATTATTGAAATCATTATTATAAATCCGATTTTGATGGCCACCTGCACTTAAATCAAGACCCCGATTGTTCAAGGTTATTTTATTATTAACTACAGTGTTTTCATCAGAGATCCCACCAAAAACGACACCTAAATCACTTTTTATAATCGTATTATTTTCAATTGTATTAATGAGGGAATCGGACATTACAATTCCCTTATTACAGTGTGAGATATAATTATCTTTTATCGTAGTTTTCTGGCAGTCTGCGAGCCCGATTCCTTCCTTACATTCCCTGATTTCATTATTACTTACTCTATTTCCAAATCCGGTTAGACCTATCTCAACACCATTCTGACAATTTGATAATTTATTATTCTCAATCGTGCAATTACCCATCCAATCGCTGATAACAATTGCATCGGAGTCATTGGTACCTTTTATGCTAAAACCCTTAATAGTGACATTGTTCGCATAAATTCTAAAACCTCCGGAGCCCTGCACAACCGTATCATCAGGATTCTCTGACCTGGACATGATTACAAGATTATCAGTATTTATTTCAATATTCTCAGTATAGTTGCCAGGCTCTACAATTATGGTATCACCTGGCTTTGCTTTGTCCACTGCCGCCTGTATTGACTCATCGTTATGTACAATAAGATCAGTTGCAATTGCGCTAATACTTGCAATCGCTTGAAGTGAAAAAACTACTGCAAATAAAATAAATATTGTCCTTTTTATTCGCCACATAACAAACATCCCAGTAAAGTATATTTTCAGTAAAGTATATTTTCAGTAAAGTATATTCTATTTAATTGATTACCAGAACTTTCGCCGTTGATTCAAATTCATTTATCAGTTAGATTATGAAGTTAGTTTAATGGATAAAAACGTTTTAAACCGGAGTTTTTAGAATAATAATATTGATATATATTTCCAACATTTCTTCCATTATATAAACTTAGCTAATGAAAATCCAGAGTTTCATTATTACTTACTATGTTTCCAAATACGGTTAGATCTGTCTTACCACAATTATGGCAATTGATAATCTATGATTCTCAATCCTGCAATTAGTTGTCTAATCACTGATAACAATTGCATCGGAGGCATCGGCATCTCTTTGCTAAAATCCTTAATAGTTACGTTGTTCGCATAAATTCAAAAGCCTCGGGATTCCTGCACAACCGTATCATCATGATTCTATTATTCAGACTGATTACGAGATTATCATTATTTATTACAATATTCTCAGCATAGATGCCAGGCTCTACAATAATTGTATCTCCTGACATTAATGTGTTCATTGCCACGTGTAGCGACTCACCATTATGTGCAATAAGCTCAGTTGCAACTACGGTAATACATCAAATTAGAGTGAAAAAAAGTGATAAAAACCTTTATCATCCTTATAGACGAAACAGCATCATCCTTATAAACGAAACAGCATTATCCTTATAGACGAAACAACATTATCCTTATAACTAAATGATATACCAAATCGGGGATGGATAAGATGGGTGTAGAATCCACTATCAAAGAAATTGCAGGTGAACTTGAGAAAATCGCGACTACCAAAACCGTGGTTGGAGAGCCTATTACTGCTGCCGGAAAAACAATTATTCCAATTTCAAGGATTACTATGGGTTTCGGAGCAGGCGGTGGGGAAGGCAAGAAGGACACGGAATCAGGGTATGGAGGAGGTGGTGGGGCTGGTGCGAAAATCGAGCCTGTTGCATTCATTATGCTTTCTGAAGAGGAAGCCAGAATCTTCCGGATCTCTGAAAGGAACGATACCGGGTCAATTCTCAATTCAATTTCTGATCTTGTGCCTGAGGTTATGGACAAGCTCAAAGGCATGAGAAGCAAAAACAAAGAAGAAAGTAAATTGCAGGAAAAAGAAATACTCGAAGAAACAGAGGTCAAGGTCGAAAAAGGAGGATGCTTCCACTAAATTTTCTGGAATTTAAACCCTTTTAAAGGATTTTTCCAGGAACCGGAACTCAGAGGTCTGGATTTTCAGGATAGTCATCACTGTCCTTTTTTCCAGAATTTGTTTAATATGCTGACCATCTATCTTTTCCTGCTAGTTTTTCTATTGATTTTATTCATACTTTTTACGGCAATAGGCTTTACTTTCAAGCTTAAAGTTCTCAGTCTGGAAGAAAAGAAAGAATTCAGAGGCGTATTTACTGTAAAATGGTTGCTTTTTTCCCATACTTTTTTAGTCGGAGAAACTGAGACAAAAGTGAACCTTTCCGAAGGATCGACAGAGGAAAAAAAGGAAAGAAGAGTAAAAGATAAGCAAAGTGAAACAGGCATAGGAGGAACTCAAAAAAGTACAGAAGACATTGTAAAAACACAGGGTAAAATTGAAGTGGAAAGAAGAAAAGAGGTTGAAGAAAAAAACCGGAAGAAAAAACAATCGATGTAAGTGAGAATAAAGAAAAAACAATCGATGTAAGTGAGAATAAAGAAAAAACAGGAATAATTGCTAAAATACGAGGAAAAAAGAAAATAAGGACCGAAAGTGAAGAAAAAGCAAAAGAGGGAATGACTACCAGAGAAAAGCTTCACTGGGGCCTGGAAGCATTTAAATCTCTCAGAAAACCTTTATTTTGTCTATTTTCCGATTTGCTAAATGGAATAAAAATTAAACGCCTGGAATCTTACGTGACTTTTGGCCTTTCCGATCCGGCAGATACGGGCATTCTTTGTGGATTTTTTCATGCTATTACGGGATTGGCCTACAGCCGGTGCAGGCACTGCAATTTTTCCATTAATCCAGTGTTCATGAATCCAATGCTGGACTTCCAAGGAAATGCGGAGATACGTGTAAAGATATATTCTATGATTTTTCCAGTCATTAAATTTATATTTAACAGGAAAACTGTATCTTTTACTTATTCTATTATTAAGGAAAAACTTAGGGGTAAATGGAAGTTTGACTCCTAAGCTTTATGAATAGGTAATGAGGATACAGATAAACATGATTAAAGTAGTGTCTCCATCCAGACTACATCTTACCCTGATAGATCTCAATGCAGAGCTCGGTCGGGTCGATGGGGGAGCAGGAATCGCCCTGGAATCTCCCTGCCTGGAAATTTCTGCAACTGAAGATGATACTATCGAAGTCTTCGGTGATCCTTTTCTCGCAGGCAGGATGCGAAAAGCTGCAGAAGCTTTGCTCCCGGCAGGAAAAGGAATTAGACTCCATATTAACGATAGTCTCCCTGATCACGTAGGGCTCGGCTCCGGGACCCAGGCTGCACTGTCAACAGCCGCAGCCGTAAATAAAATCTACGGACTTGGGAAAAGCGTTCGGGAGCTTGCAGTTGCTGTCGGAAGAGGCGGCACTTCTGGAATAGGGGTCGCTGCTTTTGAAAACGGCGGTTTCATTCTGGATGGTGGACACAAGTTCAAGGATAAAGGTGCATTTTCTCCTTCTGCGGCCAGCCACGTACCTCCCGGTCCTGTCCTTTTTAGAAGAAATTTTCCTGATTGGCCTATTGTCCTCGTAATCCCTAACAGTAAAGGAGCTCATGCTGAGGAAGAAGTGGACATTTTCAAAAAATGTTGTCCAATTCCCCTTGCCGAAGTTCAGGAAATTTGCCATGTAATTCTCATGCAGATGCTTCCTGCACTTGTGGAAGAAGACCTGGAAAGTTTCGGCAGGGCAATTAACCACTTCCAGATTACAGGTTTTAAGAGAAAGAAGTTGAACTTCAGTCGCGCCCTGTTCTGGATATCATGGAGTACATGCGAGATAACGGAGCAAGCGGCGCAGGCATCAGTTCTTTCGGGCCGGTAGTTTACGGAATTGTCGGAAGCGCTGGCGAAGGCAAAAGGCTCCGGCAAGAAGCCCAGCGCATGCTTGACGAGTCTCTTGGCGGGAAAGTATTGCTCACAAAGGCAAAGAACCATGGTGCGGACATTTTTGGGGGGTCCTGATTGAAAGTAGATACCTGGTTTGGAATCCTTGAGACAGGCGGTGTCGGGGAAATAACAGGATCCAGACTTATTTCAAAAGGCATCCGGGAGCTTGCCCTGTACTCTCTTTCTCTAAGGGACAGCAGGTTGAATCTTCCTCCTGAAGGCTTTGACCTGAAAGCCGCAGCTATCGAATGCGGCTTTGTAGAATCCCCTGCGGAATACTACTCCCTATTACACGAAGTCACTTTGGAAGCTGCAAAACTCCAGGTCTCAGGAGCTCTAACTCCTGACCAGCGAATTATCCAGGCTGTGGAAGCCTTGGACGACATCAATGAAACGACAAACTCCCTTTCAGAAAGACTTTTTGAATGGTACGGAGGCTATTTTCCCGAAAGCGGGCTAAGCGGAGAAACCCTTGCACTTTTTATTGTAAAATACGGTTCCCGTGATAATATTGATTCTGAAGATCCGCTTTATTCAAAAGCCAGGGATTCAATGGGCGCAAAACTTGAAGCTGCGGATGAAACGCTTCTTAAAGGTTTTGCAGAAAGCGTCTGTAGCCTGTATGAAAGGAGGAGACAGATCGAGGCTTATATTCAGAGCAGCATGGAATTGATCGCACCCAACCTGAACCTTATCGCGGGCCCCATGCTCGGGGCAAGGTTGATAAGTATCGCAGGGAGCCTCGAAAAACTTGCTGTGTTCCCCTCCAGTACCATTCAGGTTATAGGAGCCAGTAAGGCTCTTTTCAAGCATCTCCGAGCTCGGGCTCCATCTCCGAAGCACGGCGTGATCTATAGTCACCCTTTAATAAATACCGCGCCCTGGTGGGTAAGGGGAAAGATAGCAAGAGCAGTTTCAGCAAAGCTTTCTCTTGCTGCACGCATTGATTTTTATTCCGGGAAAAAAGATATATCTCTTGCAGAAAAGCTTGAAACAAAAGTCCTGCAGATCAAGGCTTTGAACCCCAGGCCTCCTCAAAAAAAGCAGGAAAGCGGGGCAAAACTAAAGAAAAAGAGGAGGAAATAAATGCCTGAAGTCAAAAAGGTGTCGGAAGGGATTTTTGAGGTTGTAAAGGACAAAAAACAGCTTGCTACAAAAAACCTTGACCCTGGAAAAGCAGTTTATGGAGAAAAGCTGATCCCGGTTGAGGGAATTGAGTACCGTATATGGGACCCTCGCCGGAGCAAGCTTGGAGCTATGGTTCTCAAAAAATTCGATATCCCCCTTAAGGAAGATTCTAAAGTTCTTTACCTTGGAGCGGCTTCAGGCACAACTGTCAGCCATGTATCCGATATCGTCTCAGAAGGTGCCGTCTATGCAGTTGAATTTGCCCCCGAAGTATGAGAGATCTGATAGGGCTTGCATCAAGAAGGAAAAATGTCCACCCAATTCTGGCTGATGCAGGAAGGCCGGACAGTTATTCCCATCTGGTTGAACCTGTGGACCTGATTTTCCAGGATGTTGCACAGCCCAACCAGGCAGAAATAGCTGCAAGGAATGCTGCCCGCTTTCTGAAAAAACGGATATCTCCTGCTTTCCATCAAGTCACGGAGTATCGACACTGCAGCAAATCCCAAAGAAATATTTAAGGAAGAAATAGGTAAACTTGAACAGGCTTTTGAGCCCAAATTCGAGATTCTTAATGCAAAGGACCTGATGCCCTATCATGAAGATCACCTTGCAGTTCTGGCAAAGTTGAAATGACATATCTCATAAGGAATTTTCCAGCTCGTTTAGAGAATGTATTAGTTTTTTAGGGGATTCTTCAATCCCTTTAAGGCTCCATGAAAAGATGTGAGCCTCTGGAAGGATCGCTGGTTGTGGGATTTTACCTTCTAATGTTTACCAATAATCTTTTCTTCGTTACAGGGACTAACTTTTTCCATTCCACTACCACATCTTCGTAAAAAATATATTCATCCACTGTCTTGTCAGAGAATTTTCCATCCACTTCATAAATATAAAATCCATCTTCCCCATCCGTAGAAACCACCTTTACTCGATTCCCCATTTTCGTTACCTCAACTGCTGCCACGCTTTTCAGAGCCTCAAGAAGGGTCGTGCCCTGTTCAACCTCGAGCTTTCTATTTTCTGCAAAGTGGTCCAGAAAAGAATAGACATTGTTGAGTTTGATGCCTATCATATGAGTATTTCCGAACTTTTTCCTTTCTATAAGTTCAGCTTTTTCCAGGATTTTCACATGTTTTGCAGCCACCGGCACGGAAATCCCTATCTCTCTTGCAAGGCCGGATATATGATTATCCCCTTCACTCAGGTGTTCGAGAATTGAGAGGCGTGTGTCACTTGAAATCGCTTTGAAAAGGTTTTCTCCGCCGCCGTTCGTTCCTAAATTTCGCATAACACTTACTACCATGATGATCCTCTATTTTATCTCAAATACTTATATCTATTGCCCATTGTAACACAAGTAAAGTATATTATGCTATCAGTAAATTGCTTTTTTTAATCTTTGTTTGAACAAATTTACTTTAATACATATTTATTTCTATTTTATTTTTTCTAAAACATTACCGGGTTAACAGAGAGAATTATTATGTCATTTTTGTTAAATTTGTAATTATATTTGTTATTCATGTAAGGTGATCTCGTTTTGAAATAAAAAAGAGTTTGAGTTCTTCCCACATCTCTTATTTAACTTATTTAATTATTTATTTCATTCTCCGGTAGGCAAAAGGCGGGAAGTTAAAGCCCTATTTAGAAAAATGTAATCAATAAGCCTTGTTACCCAAAAAGATAACAAATATTACCCAAAAACCAGTTTTTATTTAATCCTACTGTAGATGCTCAGAAGGTACTATGGACTCTACGGCATTAACTGTTATTGGTATTTTGATAGGTATCCTTCTCTTCGGGATTAAAACCGGAATAGGTTGTGGATTTTCAAACATCACTACACGAGAAATTTTGACAATTGGAGGCAGTTATTTTATTCTGGCACTTTTATTCGGAAGCGTTGCTGATCGCATAAGTCTGGACGCTTTAGGAGGAGTTTCTTCAATTGGAATGGGAGTCCATATACTTGTCTCCCTGCTCCTTATAATAACCGGGATTTACACCCAGAAAAAGTGGAATTCTGGAAAGGATGTTTCCAGACACACATTCCTTGTTCTATCCATGCCCTGCCCTGTCTGCCTTGGGGCACTTGCCCTGTCCTGTATACTTCTGGCTTCCACTCTTGAAATCAGCGGATTGAACATAGGGCTGCTTGTCGGAAGTGCATTTTTCGTAGCAATTGTTGGATCTTCTTTTTTGTTCAGGAAACTTGGTAAGACCCCCGAAACTCTGGGGGGCATCATGATGATGCTCGGGATTTATTATTTGTTAGGGGTGATGTTCATTCCGGCGTACATGCAAACAAAACAGATGAACATTTCTTCTACGGGCGGAGCTGAAATAGGAATTATTCCTCTTCTGGTTTGTGGAGCCATTGTTCTTGTAAGCTTTTTCCTGGCAAATGCAAGGAGGCATGACCAATGAGCATGATGGATATCCTATCCAACATGATGAATGTCTTCCAAGTATCTTTAATGCTTCCTGTAATGGTTCTCCTTACTCTTCTTGTGTTTGTTACTCTGGTGCAGGTAGGAGATTTTATCTCAGAATATACAAAAAGACACAGAGACTGGGGCAGCCTGGAAACTAACTGCAAAAAAATCCAGCGTGATCTCAAGAAGTCGGATTTTCCGGAAGCTTCTAGGACGCTTAGAGACGTACACCAGAATTACCTGGTCACTTCTTTTGCAAAGGAATCTGCACCATATCTTGAAGAACAGCATATTCCGGCAATTGAGAGGCTCTCACAGGAATATGAAATTAAAATGGCAAAGCGCCTTGAACATACAAAAATAACCTCAACTATTGGCCCTATACTCGGGCTTATGGGAACCCTGATCCCATTAGGTCCTGCCTTGATAGGACTTTCGGCAGGAGACCTCGGAACTCTGGCACAAAACCTGATGGTTGCATTTGCAACTACTGTTGTAGGGCTTTTTGCATCCGGAATAGGCTACGTGCTTATGCAGATCAGAAGGCGCTGGTATTGGGAAGACATGGCGGATATCAATTATATTGTGAATACGATAGAAGAAACGACCTGGGAATGAGTGCTCTCTGTTAAAAATGAGGACTAAATTATGAAAAAGTCAAGACGATACAGGCGGGGCGGAATCTTAATTGGCGAGGAAGACCCCAGTCCCATGAACGGTGTTGGCAACCTTTTTGACACGGCAATGGTTTTTTCTGTGGCACTGCTGGTAGCCCTTGTGATGTCCTACAGTCTTCCTGAACTTCTGAATCCGACCGAAGATCTCACAATTGTAAAAAATCCAGGATCTAAGGATATGCAGATTATTGTCAAGGAGGAGGGAAAACCTATAGAAGTCATGAATATGACCGAAAACATCGGTGGAGGTACGGGAGAAGTCCTGGGAACGGCATATCAGCTTGCAGACGGCAGGGTGATCTACGTGCCTGATTCAGAAGGCGGTACGTCCACTTCAACGAATAAATCTGTTCCAACTAAATCAATTCCAGTTAAACCTGCTTCAAATTGATTAGCCTGAAAGCCCTGTTAACCTCAGGTACTTTCATTTATTTGTGCCTTTTTTCCAAAAATGTTTCATTTTTTAGAAGCTCTGTTTATTTTTGATCTTTTAGCATGAAAGTACAGTATCCTCTTCAAATTTAAGGGAGAATTTTATGGTATTCCCGGAAAAGGAAACTTTGTAAGCAATGGTACATATAAATAGATATTTGCTTTCTGCTAAGAATTATTAGCTTTCCCGTTAAGGATATTCTTTAATAGCCGGGGATCAAACTTATAGCCATGACAGTTCTGGGCATAGTTGGCTGCAGAATCTTTGAGGATGAAATTGTCCATGTGCTTGCAAACGACCCTGATATAAATAGAGTCTACATCATAGAACACGAAGAAAACAACGGTCTTCTGCACAAGCTTGAAGCTGAAGGGGTTGAGCCAGTTGTCCTGCCTTTTTACAAAATCAAAGCAGACCTGAAATGCAGTAATGAATTCAGCGTTATTGTCCAGCTCCAGGGAATGGGACTCCATATAGACCCTGCACGGCTTAAAAGTGAAACGTATACGAACGTTGACCTCATGTCCAGGCTTGTGGACGGAATTCTACTTTTTACGGCTCCTGTGGACGGGCATTTTCCCGGATGCAAAAAGATTTTGCGTATATTAGATGCCCTCTAAAGCTACTGCAGGACAGAAGTACAGGAGGATCAACCGAACCCCTTGAAGACTGCATTGCAGCAGCCCTCGGGGGCAACTCTAGTTACCGGGAAATCCTGAGAAGTCACAGTGATACCTTCTTCTTAACTCCTATGTGGGCTGTAAACTGGAAGGAAGCATTCAGAGTTGGCGATCAATTGCTTATGGGTTTTGAATTCACTCCTGAACATTTGAGAGAACTCGGTTACCGAAAAGTTGCCGGAATTAACACAAAACTGTCTTATGAGCCTGATTTTGAGAAAAAAATTGAAGAATTTGCATGTAACTTCGGTTTCGAGATCATAGAGCTGGAAGGAAGCACTGAAATCGTGCAAAAATCGTATAATCAGATGAGAAACATGCTTTTCAGACCGCTTAAAGCCTGAATATATTGTGTTTCTTGAAGGCATTACCTCAAGTTATTGAAATATATCTATAGGCAATCAGTGTAATAAGTCGTCCAGAATTACGTAATTGATGCTTAAACACCTAAAAGCCAGTTATTTGGATTCGGTTAAGGTTCGAAACATCAAAAATTGATACTTTTATGTTATAAATAGGAATTTTGTTGGAAAATCACCATCAGTGGTATTCAAACAAGTACATAATATTTATTAACCAATGACAATAGAATCCCGTTATTGTGTTAATTTCAAGATCGCCCGCTTTGATTCAGGAACTGCATGTATAAATTTTTCATATTCTCCAACAGTGAAAACTTTTGTTTCGTCTTCAGTTACAAGACTTTTTTTCATGAAGGGGATCATAGATACAAAATATTAAAAGGTAGCTATTTTTTAGCTTAGATGTTAGTTATCAGCCTAGAAAATTAGCCTACCAGAGAAATGGCTACCTTTCAAGTCAAAAGGTTGCTGCCATGTTTGATCCTTGTTTGGAGTAAAACTTCCTAATTTCAAAAGGATGCTTTACATGCTTCTAGCCGGAAGTTCAGGTATCGAAATCATTGCTTTGGTGCTCGATATAACCGGTCCTAAAAAATGTGACAAACAATGAAAAATTTAATGGAAGCTTAAAGGCGAATAACTCTCGGAAAACTGCAGCTTTAGGGAGATTTAAAATGGCAAATTACTCCCGAAGACTGCAAATTTACGGAGGTTTAGAATAGCACCTTAAGACTGCAGTTTTAGGGAGATTTAAAATGGCAAATTACTCCCGAAGACTGCAGTTTTAGGGAGATTTATATGGTAAATTACTCCCGGAAGACTGCCGATTTAAGGAGGTTTTAAATGGCACCTTAAAGGAGGTTTGAAATGACACCTTATTAGATAAATCAAGTAAAGTTGATTTATCTATGTATAAACTCACGTCTAAATATATAAATATTTCGTAGTTTGGAGGACTCTCCTCTGAAATGAATGAATAATAAAACAAGTTATAATGAAAACATTATTAAATAAAAATATTATTAAATGATGGCAAAGAAAAAAATAATAAGACGTAAATAAAAGATTTCGTTTGTTGGGAGAGACTGGTCGTCTATTTTCATTGGGTTGATATTATATAATACAAATATTATAATACTATTTATGGGAAAACGAGGTCCAAAACCACAATTTACTGACGTCGCTTGTCCAAATGATTCATGTGAATTTTATGGCCTTAAAGGTAAGGACAACGTTGTCGGAAATGGAACATCTGTGAGTCGTGGAGAAAAAGTTAGAAAATACATCTGTCGGAACTGTGGCAAAGTATTCAATGACCATACAGGCACTTTCTATTATGATCTCCGTAAAGAAGAACGTGTTATTGAATTAGCTTTAAAAATGTCCATGAAAGGGATGAGTGAAGAGGGTATTGCAGATGTATTGGATATAAAGCCAGCAACTGTACGTAGATGGTTAGATCGTGCAGCAGAATCCTGCAATAAGGTTAATGAGGTCTTTATGAAAGGCCTGAAAGTACCCAAGATAGAAATGGATGAGATATGGGTAATAGTCCAAAAAAATCGTCCCTAGAATGGAAAATTATGAAGATGATGGACCGTGGATGTGGGTAGCTTTTGCACCAAGTTATAGGTTAATAGTTGCTTTTGTCATTGGTCCGAGAAAACAGTATGTTGCGGATGAATTAGTTAAATTAACGGCTAGACGTCTTTCAGAACCATTGCCTCTTTTTGTCTCTGATGGTTTGGAATTTTATGGGAAAGCTCTTCTGAAACAATTTGGAGAAATAATAGAGTTTCCTAGAACAGGTAAGAGAGGAAGGCCAAAGAATCCAAAACGTGTTCCATCTGATTACCTGAACTTTGCTCAGGTAATCAAAAACAGGAAGGGAGGAAAATTAAAGAAGATTGTTAAGAAGATTATATTTGGAAAAGACATTGAAGAAACTGAGATATCTACAAGTTTACTCGAAAGGCAAAATCTGACATTCAGACAGGACAACAACAGGATCTCAAGAAAGACAATAGGATTCTCGAAGAAAATAGAGTACTTAATAAATCGAATGATTCTGTACTGCACGTATTTTAATTTCTGTCGAGAACATGGTGGGTTAACATATCAGGATGAAAACTGTTTTAAACGTAAAAATACACCTACAAGAGAAGCGGGAATCACTCAATCAAAATAGACTTTAAAAGAGTTGCTCAGATTCAGATGTTTCAAAACATCAACCGTATAAAACCAGACGACCGAGAGACTCCAATATGTCTTATTTAATAGTTCCAATATAGAATATGTAAGAAATCGTCAATCGAAAACGAGAGTAGTTAATCTGAACAAAAAATGTTTGATTCTTGAAGACCTGCAAGGTCTTTAAAAATAAGCACAAACCTCAGAACTTATTAGATATTCTTTGAGTTAATCCTTCTTTTTCTAAAAACTCGACTTCACAATAATTCTTCAGCTAAACTTAACTTTCTCGAATCCCTAACACAAATCAACCTGAAGAAAAAGGTCATATAATTATCTCTTTATTTTGCGGGAAAACGAGAAACTGAGAAATGGACAGGCTTTTGAGCAAGTAAGTTAACTTTCTTTAAGGAAAGTGAAGGCGCAGAATCACGAAAATCAATTTAAGTTTCTAAATATATTTATATTTTATAAGGAGTATTTACAATTAGCGGATGCGTGCAGGTGTAAAGTCCGTATGTGTCAGCAAACAAGCTAACAGTTAACTAATCAGTAACAGAACAATCAGTAACAGAAAACAAGAGGGAAGAATACATGATGCAATCATTTATAGTGGAACATTACCTCAGCAAGGCTGTAGATGTCTACTGCGGGGGCCTGACATTTTCAGAGGAACAGTAGAAGCCTGTGCCGATAATGTTCTCACCATCAAAAACGACGGAAAGCTTACCCATATAACTATTGATAAAATAATAGCTCTGTGGGCACAATAATTTCAAAACTTAATATTTCAAAATCATATAACTCATATAGCTGAGGTGCAAAGAAATGCAGTCTTTTATAGTGGAACACCATCTTGATGAAGTTATAGATGTCTACTGCGGGGGGCCTGATGTTTTTAACGGAAAGGTGAAAGCCTGCGCAGACAATGTGCTCACTCTTGAACAGGATGGAAAATACACGCACATAGCAATTGATAAGATTATAGCTCTCTGGCGAGCGTAATTTAATAATAAAGCTCTTCGCTATTTCGAGTGGGTAATTTAGAATGTGATTCTAAATTTAATACAACATAAATAATATTTGAAATGATTTATCTTGGGAATCACATTCAACATCGATGATTATTGATTTTGTGTAGTTACTTTTCAACTGAAAAATTAGAGACTTTTTATTATTTTCTGGTCTTCAGACTTTCTCTCATATCATACAAAACAATAATATTTTAATTATATTGATATAATATAGTTGTGAATGGGAAAAGGGAACCTCGCAATAGACAAATCAATGGCAAAAACGGTTGTTGACGGAAAAATAATAATTCCTTTACCAAAGGTTTTGGTTGAAAATCGATACTACCCTATGTTCTTTGTATATTCTCCTACTCATTGTGATGATTGTGGAAGTAAATTACATGTAAACTCTCACTACACTCGTTTTATTTTATCAAGTCACGGTACTATAGCTCGCGATGTTACATACTGGACTTGTTTTTCTTGTAAGAAACATTTCCATGATCAGATTATTGGTGTTCCTGGTTCTGCAAATTACAGTTATGAGTTTTATGAAAAACAAATGTCTGTTAGATACGATGGGCGATGCAGTCTAAACAATTCTCGAAAAATTGGAGAAACATATACAGAAGGACTAACTGATTTCTGTGGGAGAGCTCCTTGTGCCACTTCACTATGGTTATATGAGCAACAACAAGCAGAGCTTTCAAAGCAAGAACTTTTAGATCAAAATATTGCTTTTGACAGAACATTGTATGTTGATGGAGATTGGATCAAAAAAGGATGGAAAAAGAAATTTGAAACTCTGTTGGGAAGAGAAATTTCAGAAAAAGAATGGAAAAAGATGCGATATAAATCTGTTTACGTTATTGCCACAAAAGAAAAGGTCGTTTTGGATTTTGAGATAACTGACAGATTACCAACAATTGAAGCTCTGATGCCTCTTTTCATACGAATAAAAAACCGATTTCCTGAAGGTAAAATACAAAAGATCGTTTCTGACGAAGATAAAGCAATTATTGGAGCTGTAAAAAGTGTCTTCCCTGAAGTGGCTCACTCCTTTTGCGTGTTCCATCAATTAAAAAACGTTAGTAAGAGATACAGTGACGAATTCAATTCCATCACAAATATTCCAGGTAATGATGAGCTTGTGTACAATGAGATATGTCAATTAATACGCTCTGATACGGTTATCAGTGCTGTTGTATGTTTTCAAAAGATCCGAGAATTGGATTCTGGTCTGGAACTTTCAAAAGCGTCTCATAAAGCAATTTCTTATGCAAAAGAGATTTTCACGAAAAATGTAAGTTTCTTGAAAAAGGGTTTTACACCTGAGACAGATAACACAATGGAACAGATATTTTCTTTGATAGGTGATATTGTAGACAAAGCAAGATCATTCAAAACTGATAGTGGGCTAACTAATTTCTGTTATAATTTGTTTACTTATTTCAACAAACGGTGTTTCAGTACTGGAAAATGGAGAGGATTCTCACCTTTAATGAGGGCAAGATTCCAATATGGATAAAGGTAGAAAAAAATAACTCTTCAATTTAAAATGGAATTCCTATAGCGGTAGCTGATGAAAATCTCCATAAAAATAGGGCATGTAACAAAAAAATTGGATAAGTTCTTGCATCAATAAATAAACTTTCTCAAAATGAGTAGATTAGTTTACTCAAATTAGAATGAAATTTCTTGATTTTTTCAAAATTGAAGAAGATCCAGAAAAAATTAAAAAGACTCAAAAATTATTTTCAACCCATACAAAACATATGATGGTCCATCTTTATCCGATTGATGTTTTGACACACCTAAATTTCAATAGTTCCCTTAAAGTCCACTTTGATTCAATAATCCCTGCCTCTCTTGCCGGTGTATTTTTACATTCAACCCCTCTTTCATCTTTGTACCTTAATCCTCCATGACCTCTACAGAAGTTAAAATGTGTACAATATAACTTCATTTGATACTCTAACCATTCTTTCATTTTTGAAAACCCTATTGTTTTCCTTGAAACTCTGTTGTTATCCTGTCTAAAAGTCAGGTTTTGTCTTTCAAGTAAAGTTGTTGAGATTTCGCTTTGATCAATATCTTCTCCAAAGATGATCTTCTTCTCTACTTTCTCAAGTACCCCATTTTTTCTTGTTTTGACTACCTGTGCATACCTTAAATCATCAGAGGGAACGATTTTTGTTTTCTTTGGTCTTCCTTTTTTCCCAGTTCTTGGAAACTCGCTCAAAACTCCAAATTGTTTCAAAAGAGCTTCTCTATAAAAGTTCAACCCATCTGTGACAAAAACAGGAATTTTATCCGAAAGACGTTTATTAACTAATTCAACCAACTTGTCTGCAACATACTGTTTTCTTGGACCTATTAAAAAGTAAAGTATTAGCCTGCAACCTGGTACAAAAGCTACCCACATCCATGGCCCATCATCTTCGTAATCTTTCATCCGTGGAACTCTTTTTTTGGATTATTACCCACAGTTCGTCCATTTCTATCTTTGGAACATCCAGGTTCTTCATCATAACATCATTTACTTTATCGCATTGTTCAGATGCGCGAACTAACCATCGCTTTATACTGGCAGGTTGTACCTCTAAAACATCGGAAATGGCTTCAATGCTCATACCTTTCATAGACATTTTTAGAGCTAAATCGATAGTTTTCTCATCTTTGCGAAGATCATGATAAAAAGTGTCTGTATGGTCACAAAAAGCTTTGCCGCAATGACGGCAAAGATATCTTCTTGTTTTTTCTCCACGGCTTATGTAAGTTCCATTTCCAATAACATTGCCTTGATCACTAAGACCATAGAGCTCACAGTCTTTGTTCGGACAGGAAACGTTAGTAAATTGTGGTGTTGGACCTCTTTTCCCCATAAGATATACATATAATTTATAATATATAATACCAATCGAATACAAATTGACCATCAAACAGCTAAGAGCTATAAATATTATTTTTCATAGGATTTTAAGCTATTATTCAACTTTATTACTATTTTTAAAGATTAATGGGATCTATTTTTTCTAAAAATGAGGTTTTTAATGAATATTTTTACCTGGAAACCCTGCATGTATGTTTATCATCCAAAAAAGGTACTTTAGATCCTTAATTTATGCACTTATTTTGGAGGACTATCTGATTACACATTGTGTAAAAACGCTATCTTTCAACCTTTTTACCTGAATAGCTAATAATTGTGAGCCAAAAACCTTGTTTTATGTATTTTATTCCCTAATGCTCCGAATGTTGAATCTATCATAAAGAATGGATTGCTTATTGATTTTAGAAAGTTCCGGATTTGAATTTATAGTTAGAACCGAGAGCCTCCAATTTCAATTTTAAAACTTGAAGGTTGTTCTAGCGTAGATTCCTAAAGTATCAAACTTTTAATAAAAAATAGGCTAGTGGGCAGACATACGGGTTATTTTTCTCCCGGGGTGTTCCAGGGCTCATGATATATTGGCTGGGGATAAGATGCGTACGGCAGGATGCAGGTTATTGATTTTATGTGCAGTGGTCTTTTTACTGCTAGCACAGAACGTATCGGCTGGTGAAAATCAGGTAAATATTACTTTTATCTGTTATGATGGAAGCGCCCTTGCTACGGCAGAGGAGTCAAATCCATACAATGCAAGTATAAATGTAACGTATATTTCAGGCTATTCGGACTTTAGCAATGTCACCTTTGAAAACCAGGACATAGTATTTTCCTACATGCTCTGGTCTCAGTTCGAAGATATCGGGGACGACCTTGAAAGTGCCCATAAAAATGGGACTGCACTCATAGATATTACTTCTATGATAGACCCGACATATATCAACACCTCAAGTTATGACAAGATTTTTGCCGGAACCAGCCCGTACAATTCGACCGAAGAGAAATTCTTCTACAATATGGGTTCTAGAGGAGTCCTGAAGAAAAACGCTGAAAATTTCCTTACCTATCTCGCAAAAACTTACGGAGATAAACCTGAGCTTACTGACAGTTGGGTTTATGAGGATCCTATAGAGTTTCCCGAAGCCGGACTTTACCATCCGGATACACGTTCTTCTACAAACGAATCTCAGCCCGACTGGTTTGAAAACACCACCGATTACCTTGAGTGGTACTCTAACTCAACTGAGCCACGACACATTTACGATAAGAGCAAGCCCACTATCGGGATATGGTTCCATGCTTCTGATTATACAGGTGACAACCTTGAAGTCATAGATGCTCTCATCCGGGATCTGGAAGGAAAGGGCTGCAACGTAATTGCAGGTTTCGATACCTTCAACGACATCCACAAATTTTACTTTGATGAAAACGGAGAACCTCTTGTCCAGTGTGTAATTTCCCTTAAGAGTTTCCGTCTGAATTACGAAGATCCTGATAAAGGTGTACAGGAGCTGGAAGACCTTGACGTTCCTGTCCTCACGGGATTGGTTGTTACAGCTAATTCTACTGATGTGGCTGACAGTAACAGGGGTATCCCTAATGACGAGATTGTATACAA
The DNA here is from genome assembly GCA_023955635.1 of Methanosarcina sp. ERenArc_MAG2. GTDB lineage: Archaea > Halobacteriota > Methanosarcinia > Methanosarcinales > Methanosarcinaceae > Methanosarcina > Methanosarcina baikalica. The sequence continues at coordinate 4,464 of JAMXHR010000018.1, read as the reverse complement.
GACTCTGCTTCCAAGCATTGATGGGATTTTCGAATATATTGTAATAGGAACTGATAATTACGATTCCGAAACCGGTGAAAGCAACTACGAACCTCTGCCTTCTCAGATTGACTGGATGGTAAATAGATCAATTAATTGGGCGGAGCTGAAGTCAAAGGCTAATGAGGACAAAAAAGTAGCTGTCATCTATTACAACTACCCTTCAGGAAAAGACAATATAGTGGCAAATTACCTTAACACCACCCAGAGCATGCTTGATCTTCTCAATTCAATGAACGAAAGCGGGTATGAAGTCTCCGGAATTCCTGATAACAGCAGTGCACTTATGGAGATGCTTCAAAATCAGGGTATCAATGTCGGTTCCTGGGCTCCTGGAGTTCTAAATGAAATGGTCGAAAACAAGACTGAGTGGGGACTGCAACTCATACCTATGGAGACCTACAAAGAGTGGTTTGAGTCTGAAATTCCGGAAAATCTGCGAGCCAATGTAACAGCGGAATGGGGAGAACCCTGGTCCGAAGATCTGCCTCAAGATAAGAGCGTTATGATCTATGAGAATGAAACCGGAAAGTATATTGTAATTCCTACGGTGCGTTTCGGAAATATCTGGCTCATGCCTCAGCCTGCCAGGGGAACAGGCCAAAATAATGACACCCTTTACCACAGCAACGTTGTACCCCCACACACCAGTACATAGCTTTCTACCTCTGGCTGAACCATGACTGGCAGCCTGATGCACTTATTCATATGGGAACTCATGGCACGCATGAATGGCTCCCGGGTTCTACTTACGGCATGAACCGGACTTCAGATTGGTCTCCTCTACTACTGCAGGACATTCCAAATATCTACCCCTATATAGTTGCCAACGTGGGAGAAGGAATAACTGCGGAGTACAGAGGTAATGCCCTGATTATTGATCATCTGACTCCAACCCTTGAACGCAGCGGACTTTATGGAGGCTTATTGAACCTCTCAATTGATGTTCAGCAGTACTACGATCCCAGCATTACTTCCCAGACCAGGGCAGGATACAGGCAAGCCATAATCGACGAGATAACAACGCTCAATCTCAGTGTCGATCTGGGAATAGAGAACGTGACTGCCCTTCGAGATTATAACGAGGAAGAGTTTGGGAATTTCGTTAAAAATGTCCTTCACGAATATCTGGAAGATATAGGAAATGAAAATATCCCCTACGGGATGCATATTCTCAGCCATGTCCCTTCAACAAATATGACCGATCCTGAAAAAGACGAACTTTCCGGAATGGTAAGGTCTATGCTTGGAGGAAGCTTTGAAGACAATACCACTGCTGCCTTCTATCCGGAGTCTGTTTATCCTCTTGGGATCCCGTTAAATGATACAAAAGTTACCAGACTTATCTGGGAGGTCGTAACCAATAATACAAATGTTTCCAGTGCACAGCTTGCAGTTTATGGAGAAACCAACCGCACAGTTACACTTGATCTTGAACAAGGGCTGGACTATAAGGACCGGCTTCTTGACTGCGATGTGGAAATTGACAAAATTATTTCAGCCCTAAAAGGAGGCTTTATTTCCCCAGGTTCGGGACTGGACCCTATAATGAATCCTGACGCAGTACCTACAGGACGCAATTATTATAGCATAAATTCGAAGCTATATCCTTCAAAGGCAACGTGGGAGGTCGGAAAATCTCTTGCAATCCAGTTGCTTGAGGACTACTATAAAGAACATGGGGAATACCCTGAAAAAATTTCATTCTCAAGGTTCGGGGTAGAGTTTATCGGTGACCATGGAACTCTGGAAGCAGAAGTACTTTATATGCTCGGAGTGCAGCCTGTTTGGGATGAGTATGGGTATGTAACCGGAGTTGAGGCTATCCCTGAAAAAGAATTACTGCCGAATTATGACACTTCAAAACCGGGGAGACCACGCATTGATGTTGTTTATACCACCGCAGGAATGAGGGATGCTTTCCCGGATAAGATTAAAATGGTAGACAGCGCTGTGAAACTTGCAAGCTCTCTTCCTGGTGTAAACTATCCCAACTACGTTAATCAGAGCTCTCTTACAATCTACGATTCCCTGGTTGCTGCAGGATATGACAATGAAACTGCAACAAAACTCTCTACAATGCGTTGCTTTGCGGTAATGGACGGTACTTATGATATCGGAGTCTCAGACGCTGTCAGTGCAAGCGGGACCTGGGAAAACGAAGAAGCTATTGCAAACGTATACCTCGACAAAATGGGATATGCTTACGGGGAGGATTTCTGGGGCATACAATCCAGAGAACTTCTTGAAGGCAACCTGAAAAACGTTGAAGCGTCGGTACATTCGGCTTCTTCAAACCTTTATGACTCCCTTGATAACGATGACTTTTTCCAGTACTTCGGTGGTCTGAACCTGGCAACAAGGCACGTCAAAGGGGACGGCACAACTCCCGAGATGTATGTTTCGGATACCAGTGACCCTGAAGGAGCTCAAATGATTGGAATGCAGAAATACCTTAGCAAGGACCTGAGGTCCAGGTATTTCAATGACAAGTGGATCGAAGGGATGCAGAGTTCCGGATACTCAGGCGGCAGCATGATGTCAGATTTTGTGAACAACCTTTTTGGCTGGGAAGTAAGTGCTCCTGATCTTGTGGATGATACTGTCTGGCAAGAGGTGTATGAAACATATGCTAATGATCCTTCTATGAGGGAATGGTTCAAGCAGAATAATCCCGATGCTTACCAGTCGCTCACTGCCAGGATGCTTGAAGCTGTCAGGCACGACTACTGGACACCTTCTGAAGACGTTATTGAAAGCCTTGCAACGGAATATGAACAGTCCGTGGCCGAGAATGGGGCTTCGTGCTGTCACCATACCTGCGGAAATCCCCTGCTTCATGAATTCGTAAGTGGAACGGTATCTGTTCCAGGCTACTCTGAGCAAATGGAAGCTGCAACTAAAGCCGAAACTCTGGAGACCACAGAAGAGATCTGGAGCAGTAGTAGCAGCCACAGTACTGGAAATGCTGTAGTATCAAAAGGCAGCGTATCCAGCAACCAGACCTCTAAAGCGACCTCGGGAGAGTCAGCTAGCAATCAGACTTCTCAGGATTCAGATGCAGGGTACGGAACTGATTCTTCGGAAGCCGCCCCTGACATTCAGAAATCGGCAGATTCCAATTACGTGGAAGGTTATGAAATGGAGAATAGTTCAACTGAAAAAGCAGATACTGGCGACGTCTCGTTCTCGGGTTCCGATATATTCGGAATTCTCTTCGTGGTAGTCGCGGTTGGTGGAATTTATCTCGGGTTCTATAAAAAGAAAATGTAAATTAAATTCAAAAGGGGTTCTCCCCTTTTCTTTTTCATCTGAATAATAAAAAATATATGTTTTTTGATTTTTGATTTGCCGATTTGTTGTAGTCTTTGTTCTTTTTCAGTCCTGTGCAACTTAATTCTTTTCTTCCGTCTCTTTTCTGTAGGGCTTAATATCGAGCACTGGTGTTCCATTAATAGCATCAAGACTTTTTACATGGAGCACATTCCCTCTACTTTCAAAAGCTCTACAACCGTTAACCCTATACTGTTAGGGCGGTGAGGGCTTCTGCTGGCAAAAACTCCGGAAATCTCCCCATCATAACGGCGGCGATGGATGAGTTCATATCCTTTCGATTTGCTAAAATAGAAGAGAACGTACAGTTTGTCAAAGTCTTCGATCCTGTAAAGCCCATCTGTAAATTCTTCCTTCAGGACTATCTTTGAAACCTTCTTGTAGACCTCTTCGTTGTACACAGGCTCAATATAATCGTTTTCCACATAGCCTACAGGAACCATTTCAATTGTTTCGGAAGCCTCCGAATTTTCATTCATCTTTTGCCTCAGAGCAGGGGATGCAGACTATTTTTCCGCTTCTCACCCTACCGAGAGGTTCCATAAAACCTTCCCCGCATTTGCTGCAGATAACGGTGGGATAAACTATGGCTTTTTCAGGGGGCTCAATTTCCACTTCCCTGACCCAGAAAAGTTCTTCCTCTGGCATTTCCAGAACCAGCTGGCTTTTCGCTTCATGTGAGGCCCGAAACTCCTTTGTTTCCTCAGGGCTTGCAGTGCCTGCCCTCAATTTTGCAAAGAGTACAGTATGCTTTTCGTCTGGAGGGAGAACATCGGGTTTCAGGGAAATTCTCAGGGCTTTTTTATTCCCTCTTTTGAAATATGTGTACACATGCTTCCCATGATCTTTAAAAATAAGGTTTCCTTTCCCACAGGTGCAGCCATTTATTACCTGAATGGCATCCACGGCGCAGGACCGGTTTTCTACAATTGCAACCAGTTCTTCATCGCTACTTCGGTCTCGGAAAAGGTCGGCAGCAAGTGTTGCTACCCTGTAGCCAATGGAAAGTCCGGGACAGACATGCCCATGAAACTGTACAGTAGTATCGAAATCCAAGTTTTTGACTCCTACTTCCATTAATCTTCGTGTTAG
>JAMXHR010000017.1 GCA_023955635.1 Methanosarcina sp. ERenArc_MAG2 | reverse complement strand
ATATGGTTAATTTTGATGAAATGATTCCATATCATCTGAATACTATTTATAGGTTTTTTATTCAATTAATGTTACAAAAAAGTTTTCTGGTAATAATAAAAGGTTTCTTATATGTGATAAGTCGGCATATGTTTAATCTATCGTTCCTTTTTATTGGTTTTCTTTCTTCAAACCACAGAAAGACCAGGGCTCAATATAAAATATTTTATGTTTACTTAATAAGCTGATGGAAAAAATCGGAATATGATCTAAAATTAGGTATTGATGGTGCGAAGAATATACATGAAACGTGTATACTCACTGCAAGTGGAGAGCAGATTGAAAATATTATTTGAATTAAGAATTCAAAAAGCAGCATTGAGAAGTTTAGGGAAAGCATAGAGTCAGATACAAGAGAATTAAATTTGACTCCAGGGATCGGAATGGAAGCAACAGGAACATACCGGTATCAAGTATATTGTGAACTTTCAAGGTATGAAATCCACCTTTACAATCCATCTCAAATATGGGGTTTCTGCTGTTACGACTGTTCTGATTTAACTGAGATTCTAAGACTTGTAATCTTTCACTAACTTTATTTGAAATTCCAGGCCCTCAATATAAGCAATAACTTCAGGGTTTGAAGCACACAAAACAAGAAGTTTTTCACATTCATCAATGAGAAAAATAATTCATTTAATATCCAATTCCTCAGAACTATTAAAAATTGTGTAGCCTTCATAGGCTACTGAATAGTTACAATATTTTTTGAAAATAGTTCAAATTACTCCATATATTATATTTTGAAAAAATGATCTAAAATTAAAATACTTTACTGTATGTGAAATTCTTAAAAAATATTGTATTGTAATTGGGAGCCTTTCGCCACCTCTGATTGGCTCCCAATCGCGTGATTCAACCCCTACGACTAAGAGAAAAACCCTTTATTCTTAATCGCTGAGTTTTTCTTTATGTTATAAAGGTATATAACCTATACGACCTTAAAATTTGCTTCGCATTAAATTATTTAGCCGCCTCAAAATTTGGTTCATTGGATTCAAAAACCGATTTTTGCGCCTTCAATTTCGTCAATTCTTTGTATTAAATTTAATTTTATGTACGAGCACTATCCTTCTGCAATCAATCTAACCCTATTAACTAAGTTTTCAAGAAGGTCCCTGTAATAGTAAATATTTTTAAGAATAAACAGTTGAAAAACAAGGAAGATATTTATTAAGTAGCCGCATATATGACAAAAATATGAATAGCCCGCTTCTCGAATTAATTTTCCTTTCCGAAAAAAGAAAAGATCTTCTTTTATTTTTGAATGAAGGACCAAAATTAATTTCAGAGATTAAAATACAGTTAGATGTAGGTCCGGTGGCAATTCTTCCCCAGATAAAAAAACTGAGAGAAAATTCCCTGATCTTAAAAACAGGAGATATTTACAGCCTGTCTCCTCTCGGTATAGCGGTAGCTGGCAGAATGCAGGCAATGACAAACGTTTTAAAAGTTTTTGAGAATAAATATGATTACTGGGCAAACCATTCAGTCGAGTGTATACCTTCTCCTTTGCAGAAAAGAATCGGAGAACTGGCGAAATGCACATTTTCCGAACCTCCTGACAGGACGCGCCTCTTTGAACCCCACAGAGAATTTGTGGAAAACCTTATGGAATCAAAAAAATAAACGGCATCGCCTCTATTTTTCACCCTCTTTATCCGTCTCTTTTCCTGACTTTTGCAAAAAAGGGAGTGGATATTTCTATTCTTGTAACTCGTCCTGTTTATGAAAGGACAAAGGAAGAATTCGGGGCCGAGCTAGGCGAGTTTCTTAAATTCGAGAATGCGAGTTTCTACGTATGCAACAAAAAAATAGAACTCTCTCATGTAGTGACTGACAGGTTTCTCTCTCTTACCCTGCCTTTATCTGATGGCACTTTTGACCATACAGAGGATGTCCTGTGCTTCGACTCTGTTGCCCTCCAGTGGGGAGAAGATCTCTTTACTTACTACAGGAATATCTCTGATAAAGTATCCGAGATCTGAATTTTGGTTGGAGCAGATGCCAGAAAAGCCGAAAGATAGCTATAAATTGCACCCTTGATATCCCTTATACTATGCAAAAAGTTCTGGAAACCGCAGAAAAGATCCGAACAATGGAAATCCGGGGCGCAGGCAGGATTGCAAAAGCTGCTGCCGAAGCTGTCAGAGATTATGCTGCAGGGGTGGAAGTGGCTTCAATGGAGGAATTCAGCACCAGCATCAGAGAAGTTTCAAATTTTCTTATCAGTACCCGCCCTACAGCAGTTTCTCTTCCAAATGCCGTAAAACTCGCTTCAAAGTACTCTTCAGGAAATGTGGAAGAGGCAAGGCAAGAAATAATTAAAAATGCAAACCTCTTTATCGAGAGAGCTGACAGAGCGCTTGGAAAAATCGGAAAAATCGGGTCAAGAAGGATTCAGGATGGGGATGTTATTATGACCCACTGCAATTCCCATGCTGCTCTTTCTATCATCACCACAGCCTTTGAAGACGGGAAGGATATCTCGGTAATTGCTACCGAAAGCCGCCCCAGACGTCAGGGCTTATTGACAATCCGCCACCTTAACGATTTCGGGATTCCCACAACCCTGATTGTGGATTCTGCTGTGCGCTACTACATGAAAGATGTGGATAAGGTCGTTGTCGGGGCTGATGCTATTGCAGCTAACGGTGCGCTGGTAAATAAAATAGGAACTTCTCAACTTGCACTTGCTGCCCATGAAGCCAGAAAAAGTTTCATGGTAGCTGCCGAAACTTTCAAGTTTAGCCCGAGTACAATTCTCGGAAACCCCATAGAAATCGAAGAAAGGGCTACAGATGAAATCGTCGATCCTTCAATCATTTCAGATCTTTCTCACGTGCAGGTAAGAAATCCGGCTTTTGACTTCACCCCTGCCGAATACATCGATATGATCGTAACCGATGTCGGGATAATTCCCCCGGCAATGGCATATACTGTCATAAAAGAGCACCTTGGTTGGGAGCTTGGAGAGATTTAAAAGGTTTAAGTAACTGCTTATTTTTTTAGCCCATCTTTATCTCTTTTTACTACATTTACCTCTCTTTACTATTTTATCTCTTTTTAATCATTTTTCTTCCAGTGCCTTTAATTATCTTTAATGATCCCGTCCGTGATCCTCAGTACCCTTGAACATTCTTTTGCAACCTCCGGGTCATGGGTTACAACAAGAATAGTCTGCCCTTTTTCGCTTAGTTCCTTGAAGATCCTTACAATTGAATCCCTTGTTTTGCTGTCCACCTCGCCTGTGGGCTCGTCAGCCAAAATAAGAGCAGGCTTATTTGCTAAGGCTCTGGCAATAGAAACTCGCTGCTGCTCCCCTCCGGATAGTTCTGAGGGTTTATGGGTGAGACGGTCTCCAAGGCCAAGTTCTTCAAGCAGGTTCCTTGCCCTTCCTTCCCTTTCTTTTTTTGGCACTCTGGAAAAGCGCATGGAAAGTTCCACATTTTCAAGGGCAGAAAGGGTGGGAATGAGGTTATAGTGCTGGAAAATAAAGCCTATTTTTTCCCTTCTCACGCGGGGGAGCAGTTTTTCAGGCACGGACATAAGATCTGTTCCATCCAGAATGATCTTTCCGTCCGTAGCTTTTTCAAGCGTGCCTATAAGGGCGAGGAGAGTGGATTTTCCGGAACCCGAAGGCCCCATTATCGCAAGGAGTTCCCCTTTTATTACGGTTATGCAGGCACAGCGAAGGGCGTGGACAGGGATTTTACCCTGGAAATAGGTTTTGGAAAGGTTTTCAACCTGCAATATAACTTTTTGGCCTTCGTTTCCCAAATTGTTTTTATCTACTCCATTTTCCGGTTTTTCCGCAGTTTCAAGCCCTTTTTCTTCAATTCCCATTTCAGGCATGCTTCAAAGCCTCCATATGGCTCATTTTTAAGGTTCGCTCCCCTGATAACGAATTTATGTATTTAGGATGATTATATTTAATATCTAATACCTTTTCCCTTTTATTTACTGTAATCAATGGTAAAATCTCATAGGAATATATGCACTCTTTTTATTTCATGAGTTCGACATTTGTCACTCGTATAGGCATTTTTAACTTTACAGCTCATTTTTGCTTCTTTAGTCTTAACTTTTTGAACCTTTTAAGATAAATATTGGGTTTCAATAGCCCAGTCCATTCCCAAAAACAGCATATGAAAGCTCAATCTCATTCCTCAATATCAATCTACTAAGAGAAATTTAGTTAGAACAAAGAGTATTTTATGTTGTGACACTTATTCATATTCATATTATCAATTTTTTTGAAATATTATTCAGTCCCCTTCATAGGGATGTCCAATCATGCCAGAGCATCAGCAAACGCAGCAATCCACAGAATCAAAAACTACTTCTCAAAAGCAAGCAACTCCCTTAAGCCAGACTTCCATCTCACATCCAATGGCTATCATCCAGCGTGCCAGAATCAATCCGAAATCCCTTACTCATGCTGATGTCATGCAGTTACAGCGTACTATTGGAAATCGGGCCGTTGTTAGACTGTTTTCAGAAATTGGGCTAATTCATTCGACAGCTAAACAGGCACCAGTCCAGCGGCAGGAAATCCCTGAGGAAGAAAAAACATGTCCTTCATGCATGCAAAGACAGGAAATTCCAGAGGAAGAGGAACCTCTCCAAGGCAAGTTTGAAAATAAGCCTGAACAACTGACTTCCCCATCGTGTTTCACAGTCCCTATTGTTCAAAGGCAAGAGTTAGAAGATGAAGAAAATCCCCTTCAAGGAAAGATGATTGAAACTGTCCAGAGGCAAGAACTTCCAGAAGAGGAGGAACCGCTACAAAGCAAGATGATTGGAACGGTTCAGCGTCAGGAAATCCCTGAGGAAGAAGAACCACTTCAGACAAAGAGGGAGAATAATACCGGAATGCCTGATAACCTCAAGGTTGGCGTGGAGAGTTTGTCTGGAATTGATATGAGTGATGTGAGGGTTAATTATAATTCGGATAAACCTGCTGAAGTAGGGGCTCTGGCGTATACTCAGGGGACAAATATTCATGTGGCTCCGGGACAGAAGAGATATTTGCCGCATGAGGCATGGCATGTGGTGCAACAAAAGCAAGGACGAGTGAAGCCTACTATGCAGTTGAAGGATGTGACAGTGAATGATGATGGGGGTTGGAACACGAGGCGGATATGATGGGCAAAATGGCGCTGTCTGGCGGAGCTTTATCATTGGAGGGAAAATGCAGTAAGGCAGAAGTAGACGGTGCACGGCCTCCCGGCGCAAATGGATGCGCTTCAAGTGCGCGTATGCGTGTTACTCAAAGAGTTGAGGTAGTTCAGGCGGAGTGGGCTTATGTCGGCAAAATTGGGGGGCCATATCTCGACCTTACCAATAACAATGATGGCACCTATACACATAATTCAACTAGTAAAAAGTTCAGACATAAATCAGATAATCCACTCATCGTAGACCCCATACCTGGTCTGCGAGTTGCGTTCAAGGCAGTAAAGGAACAATTGGAGATAAAATATGGTAGGAAATTAACAAGTCAAGAATGGGACGTTATTGCTGACCATCCCGCTGACGCTATAAGCTCTATGAGGAGTAATGGTATCGACCCATTAGATTTGTCTGGCCCTAACGGAGCATCATGTATTCCTACATCCGAGAGACTTTATGCACTATTGAAAAATGGACACGAGGTGCAAGACAAGGTTCAGGGCAGGCAGAGAGAGGTCGCCGAAGTATTGAATGCATTGGCTGCGAGTATTGAAGCAGATAATCGAGGCATTTATCAGGTAGTCTTCGGGCCGCAGCACCATGGATTTGTTGTGATGGTGGAGGATGGAATGGCCGAAATTGCACAAAGCTTCGCAAGCGTCGAATCCTTAGCGAAGAATCTTGCCAACGAGGAATATACTTTCACTAAGCCTGTTCTTGTACAACACCTGCGTAACTTGTTGGTTGATGACAAGACTGCCGATGCTCAAGCGGCCTTGTTCCAAGGGTCGATAGACGATAATGGAGCAGAGCCAATAATTGATATGCAGCTACGTTGGAATAGAGCTGATTTTCCGCTCAATATTCAGGTTATACTACAAGGTGAGTTAGATAAGCGGGCTAGTAAACTGTTTCCCACAAAAAGGAGAAGAGGAACACAACCAAGCAAATGCGGGTCGCAAGCACCCTCCCGGCGCAGACGGAAAACTAAATGAAATCGAAAAATCAGGCATGCTTCAAAGCCTCCATAGGACTCATCTTCGAGGCCCTGTACGCGGGGTAAAGCCCTGCACCTATCAATAAGGCAAAGAGCATGGCAATTAAAAGAAGCCTGGGTGTTATCAGGAAAAGGACTATCCTTGTCTTTGCAAGCCAGGCATTCATAATATAGACAGCCCCGACGCCCACTAGAATTCCAAGGATTCCGCCGAAAAAGCCCATGCATGAGGCTTCCCCAAGCGTAAGGAGCAAAATATCCCTGGTTTCGGCCCCAATGGCTTTTAAAATCCCGAACTCCCTTGTCCTCTCGGCAACGGACATGAGCATCGTGTTCATTACGCACAGCCCGCCTATTATTGCTGCAAGAAGCCCTGAGCTGATAGTGATTACACTGAAAATCATAAAGGACTGCCTTGCCTGAACCTCAAGCTCGTCGGGAGAAAGAGTGCTTGTGCCTTTAACGCTGAATTCTATGCGTTTTGAGAGCATTTCGGCATCCACCCGCTCATCAGGCACTGCAAAGATATAGGATACCGAATTGCCCACATTGTAGAGGTCCTGGGCGGTTTCAAGGGGGATAATTACGGCATTATCAAATAGAGCCCGTATAATCGAGGATTCCTATCACGGTAAAGTACTTGTCGTGGATTTCAAACTTGCTCCCTATCTGGAGTTCATATTCTCTTTTTATATTGCTTCCGACAACGACATTATAAGAATCCCCGGGATTAAGGAAACGGCCTGCCTTCAGCTCAACCGGAGAAAGGGCAACACTGGATTTTTCAGGGGGACACCAAGGATCTGTTTTCCGGTCATTCCCATTTTATCCTCATCAAAAGTAGTCATTAGAAGCCCATACGCATCTTTTACCCCTGCCACTCTGAGCACATCACTAACCTTATCGTCCGTGAGTCCCCCTCCAAAGACTCCGCTTTCGGCAAAGACCCGGATCTTGTCGCTGGTTACACTCATGGAACGCTCAAAAGTCTGGTGGAAATTTTCGGACATGGCGCCCATAACGATAACTGCAAAAATCCCAAGTGCAATCCCACAGACTGTCAGCGCACTCCTGACCTTCCTGTTCATTATATTTCGGATGATGAGGTCAAACATGAGGATCCCGGATTCGAATTTTACACGGTTTTAAAGTTTCCAAAGCTTTCACAGCTTTCAGGAATTTTATTTCCCTTTCTTCTCAAGCAAGATTCCAGAGGACAGGAAAATTCCCAGGGCGGCAAGGAAACCAAAAGCCGGAGATTCTTCTACAGGACTTACTTCGGCTATGGGCTCAAAGACCCTTAGAACCGTTTCGTGGCTGTCAAGGATTTTTCCTTCCAGATTCAGTACATAAATCTTTACATTATAGTCTCCTTTTGGAACTCCCTGCCAGATTATTCCTACAGTATCTTGTTTTCCTGCTGTCAGGATATCTGCGGTTTCTTCAAAAACCTGCACTTTCCCTTCTTCAGGAGTCAGCACAACCCTTATAACGCCGTTAAAAGGCACCTGGGATTTCCCGGCGATGGTGATACTTGCTCCGTATTCATCCACATCGATATCAGGGTCGAGAATTTCCACTTTTTCTTCTGCCGTGAAATCCGATCTATACGCTGTAGTAATGTCAGGAGAGTGAGAGTGAACCTTAAGAAGAGCTGTATATTTTCTACCCTTTTCTAAAAGAAAAGGCCACTGAATGGGTTTGTAATAAGCGTCCGTAACAGGGATATTCTTCTGACTTTCGGAATACACGATTTCCGTACCCGAAAGGAGCTTGAGATCAAGGTCTATCATACCGGGCTCAGGCATTTGCACACTCCCGAAGCTTGCAGGGCTTGTGAGAGTCATCAAAACAGAAGCTTTTTCGGAATCTGCAGAAAAGTCTACAAGTTTAAGCTTTGAAAGGGCAGGATTTCTATAAGAAAATGAAAGTTCTCTTGAGGCAAGGTTTTCGCTGCCATTTTTTACAAAAATCTGTGCTGTATAAGAGTCTCTATCCTCTTCAGAGTCCCTATTTTTTCCGAAGCCTTCTTCAAGCTTCCAGAACAGAACTTTTTTAACTTCCTGTCCTTTCTCTACAGAACCCAGCAGGAAAGTTTTCGATTTCAGTAGCTTCTTTTCCGAACGCAAAGTAAAAACAAGCGAGGTATTTTCAAGAGGCTGTTCAAACCGAATTGTTGCATCAGAGAGATCATGGTCTGAGAAAAAATCAGTGATAACGACATTTCCCGGGATTTCTTCTTCAAGGGCTGTCCCGTTTACCCCAGCAACAGCAGCACTGATCTCAGTGCAAAAGACAATGGAGAATAGAAGTATGGAAAAACAGCGGAAAATAAACCCTTTATGTTTAAAAGAACTCTTTTCTCCCGGCTGGCTCAAGCCCAGATCCTCCTTCTTTCCAGATCCTCCAGGGAACCGAAACCGGCATTCCGGCCTGATCTCTGTAATAGGAATGTATGTCGCTCTATGTTTAAGTTTTCATCTTTCGTAAAAATAAGGGCTTTAAAGCCAGCTTTTACTTTTCGGACTTTATTTCTTCTGGCTATTAAGGCTGTTCCTTGTCTTATTTTCTCGTTGTGATCCAGGTTCCACAGGATACCGGAGATTTTCTGGATGCTTCTCCGTCGAGAACTTTTCCGAGCAGGGCAGGATCCCGAGCATCCATAACAAGGGCATCGAGCTTGCAGCGTTCGATAATTTTTGCGGCTACGGGGTCAACAGGAGACTTGGAGCCTGCTTTCATCTCAATTGCCATGACTATGTTTATTAGTTTCTCAGGGGAGATTTTATCATATTTTACTGCAGTGGGGTCACAGTTCGGGTCTGAAGAATAAACTCCGTCAATCGACGTTGCAATTGTGAGGAGGTCTGCCCGCAGGAACTCTGCAAGAATTGCGGCTACAGCATCAGTAGTCTGGCCAGGTGTGATTCCTCCCATTACCACGATCTTCCCCGAATTCATTGCCTTTGAAGCTTCTACGTAGTTTTGCGGGATTTCAGGGTATGCGTCGGACCCGAGGGCTGCGGCAAGCAGTCGTGCGTTCAGGCGAGTGATTTCGATGCCTATATAATCGCAGGTTACTTCATCGGCTCCCATAGCCCTTGCAGCCTCGATATAGTGCCTTGCCGCTTCTCCTCCCCGGTTACCACGAGCAGTGTATGCTTTTTCGAGATATTCCGGAGAACATCTGCATATTTTAAAAAACGATCCGAGTCAAGGTCTTTTGCGAGAATTGAACCGCCTAATGAGAGTACTATGAGCATGATGATCTCTACACATTAACAATTCGGATTTTTAAATGTATCGCTGAAGTATTTTTCCTTAAGTCACCAAAAATCCCATATAACCAAAAACCCTAAAGACTCTTCAAACCAATAAATTATTGCTTGACTACTTATTATTAAGCTGATCATCATTTAAAGCAGGTAAATCTTTTCGGTGCAGGGTAGTACATGGATCTTACTGATATACTTCGGGCTGTTAAAGAAGGAAAAATGGACCTTGAGGCTGCGGAAAAGCAAGCCCGTGGTCTGGGTTTTGTCTCTTATGCAAACATTGCAAAACTTGATTCTCATAGGAAAAGCAGGACAGGAATAATCGAGGCCATCCTTGCCGACTGTAAGGAGCCTGAGGATGTGGTGGAGATCGCCAGAGTCATGGTTACTGAGAGCAAAAGAGCCCTCGTTACCCGAGTCTCCACAAAGCATCTTGAAGCCCTTAAACAGGCCTTCGGACAGGATAAACTTGAGTGGAACTGCAGAGCCCGCACGGTTGTTATTCATGACGGTACTCCTGCCCCCAGAACAGGTGGGGTTGTAGGAATCATTTCGGCAGGCACGGCAGACATCCCGGCTGCGGAAGAAGCAAGGGTTGTGGCCTCAGAAATGGGCTGTGAAACTATTACTGCTTATGACGTTGGGGTTGCAGGAATCCACAGGCTGATTCCCGAACTGCATAAGCTCAAATCTATGATGCCTGGAGCAATCGTTGTTGCAGCCGGCAGAGAAGGAACGCTTCCCACAATAGTCTCGGGACTTGTTGATGTGCCTGTAATCGGGCTTCCGGTCTCCACAGGTTACGGGGCAGGTGGCGGAGGAAAAGCTGCCCTGCTGTCAATGCTCCAATCCTGTTCCACTCTCGCAGTAGTAAATATTGATGCAGGCTTTGTTGCGGGAGCGTATGCAGCCCGGATCGCAAACATGATTACGGCTGCCGAGGCCCGAGGGAAGAACGAAAATGAAAATCGGGAAGGATAATAAACAGGAGGATAAATTGAAACCGAAATCCAGAAAGGAGTCTTTATGAAAGCACTTGTATTCAATCCATTTTCAGGGGCAGCAGGAGATATGATCCTCGGATGTGCCCTTGATCTCGGGGCTGATAGGAAAGAGGTTAAAGAACTAATCGAGGCCTCTGTACCAGTATCCGTGGATATGATAGAAGTTCTGAAAATGGGAATAAAAGCTCTGGATATCCGGATAAGAGTGCCTGAAAAAGAACCTGTCCGCACATATCCGGAGCTCGTGGACGCAATAAAGACTTCAAAGCTTCCTTCCAGGGTGGAGGCAAGTGCTCTTGACATATTTTTGAAGATGGCGGAAGCCGAAGCTTCAGTCCACGGGCAGCCTGACCTTGAAAAACTCCATTTCCATGAGGTGGGGCAGAGTGATGCCCTTGCCGATGTAATAGGCTCTTCGGCAGCCATCCATGCCCTTAACTGCGATTCTGTTTACTGCACTCCTATAAATGTGGGTAGCGGGACGATAGAATGTGCGCACGGAACTCTGCCTGTCCCAGCGCCTGCTACCCTTGAACTTCTCAGGAAAGGGAAACTCTATTTCAAGGGAGGTGGGGAGAAAAAGGAACTTCTTACCCCTACAGGGGCTGCTATTTTTGCCCATTTTGCCAGACCAGTGGAGATTTTTCCCCAGGGCAGGGTAATTTCAATTGGCTACGGGGCCGGAGACTCCGATCTAGCTGGGCCCAACGTGCTTCAGGGAGTAATATCCGAGCTTGATTCCTGCCTGATCCCGGATATAATTGAGGTGCTCGAAACTAATGCTGACGATGTGAGCGGAGAAGTCCTGGGTAACCTGTTCGAGGAATTGCTTGCTATGGGAGCAAGAGATGTTGTAATTATCCCGGCAACAATGAAAAAAGGCCGCCCTGCTCATATTATCAAGGTTATTGCAAAGCCTGAAGATACTGCGAAGTTAGCCCGTAAAATCATTATCGAAACGGGCTCTCTGGGAATTAGAGTGATCCCTACCCGGCATAGGCTGATGGCCGCCCGAAAAATCGAAACAGTTAAACTTGAGGTAGAAGGGGAAGTATATGAAACTGCGGTAAAGATTGCCAGGGACTCGGAAGGTATCCTGCTCAATATCTCTGCTGAGTTTGAGGACTGCAAGAAAATCGCAAAAACTAGCGGTATTCCCCTAAAAGAGGTCATGAGAAAGGCAGAAGAGGCGGCAAGAAAACTCTTTTCCTGAAACTCTCAAAAGGCATGAGGAAAGTAAGGACAGGAGAATTGCGCTGATTTAATTACTAGAAGGTTCCGGAGAATTGAAAAGGATTCGAGAGAATTGAGTGAAAAAGTAAAGTGAAGTAGAAAAGCAAAAGTCTAAATCCCTGAGGCTTTTACTTTTCATTTCTGTTATTCTCTATTTTGGATCAGAGCTTGCCCATGGAATGCAGCAGTTCCGCATTCAGGACACTTGCCCCGGCTGCTCCGCGGATGGTATTATGCCCCATTGCGATGTAGCGGATTCCTTCTCTTATCCGGCCTACTGAGACGCTCATGCCTTTTCCCATACTGCGGTCAAGGCGCGGCTGAGGTCTGTCAATTTCATCTCTTACTATCAGGGCTTTTTAGGTTCGGAAGGGAGTTTTCCCAGCCTGGGGTCAAAGTTCAGGAAGGCTTTCCTTACTTCTTCAGGCGTCGGTTTAGCCCTCATTCCTGCCCAGATAGCTTCGGTATGCCCATCAATAACAGGGACTCTATGGCAGGAAGCGCTGACTCTTATATCTGCGGGCACTATTTCGGAGCCGTTGAATTCTCCAAGAAGCTTTAAGGTTTCAGTCTCCATCTTCTGTTCTTCGCTTCCGATATAAGGGATTACATTATCATAGATTGCCATTGCGGCAACTCCGGAAAAACCTGCTCCTGAGATCGCCTGCATTGTGGCTACCTGTATGGTTTCGAGTCCAAATTGCATTAGGGGCTTTAAGGTAAGGGTCATGACAATTGTGGAGCAATTGGGGTTTGTGATGATATATCCGTCCCATCCCCTTGTATCCTGCTGGACTTCGAGAAGCCCTAGATGTTCCGGATTTACTTCAGGGATTACCAGGGAATATCTTTTTCCATCCTGTAGGATGACGCATTGCTTGCCACTGCAAACCCGGCTTTTGCGAACTCTGGTTCAACTGTGAGTGCAAGGTCTGCAGGAAGTGCCGAGAAAACGACATCCGCGTCTACGGCTTTTGGGTCTACAGGGACAACTTCGATATTTTCAACACTTTCCGGCATAGCTGTATCCAGTCTCCAGCCTGCGGCTTCTCTATATGTTTTGCCGGCGCTTCTTTCGGATGCTGCAAGGGCTGTAATCTCAAACCAAGGGTGGTTTGCAAGTGCTTCTACAAATCTCTGCCCGACAGCGCCTGTGGCGCCTAAAATCCCAGCTTTAATTGCTACCATCTAAAAAGCTACCTCCGGAAAGATAAAAAGTGATTGATAAAAAGGAAAAAGAAAAATGGAATAAAAAAATTATTCCAATTGATTACCGTTTTACTCTTCTACTTTTATTGCCTGATTCGGACATGCTTCTTCGCATGCACCGCACTCTACACATTCATCCTGGTCGACTACTGCAATTCCCTTTTCTTCATCAAGAGTAATTGCTTCTGAGGGGCACTCATCGATACAGGTTCCGCATGCTGAACATTCATCTGCATTAACTAATGCTGGCATATTTTTTCACACTCCTTTTGGTTGCTCGATACGTACCTGGAAATTAGACAGGGCGTTTTTGAAACTTCCATGTGATATCGAAAAGTTTGGTCATAAGGCCATTAACCAGATTAACATAAAAACTTATCGCTTTTTAGCAAAAGGAAGCCTTCAAAAATCAGGATGGAGTTAACCCGCACGCGACTAAAAATTATATTATTGGAAGTAATAAATAGAAGGTAAATAAAAAAATGTATTCTTAACACACAGAATCGTGCATGGCAATTCCAGCATCCGTCAGGCGGTACATCCCTTCTTCTGATTTCAGGAATTCTTCTTTTAGCAGGAAATCCATATGGAACTTAAAGAAGAAATCGTTTAGTCCTGACTCTTCCTTTAGCTGTTTTTCAGTCTTCCCAAAGACTCCGACAATCCGGAGAAGCTTTCTTCTTGCGGGGCTTATGGAAATCTTTTCCATCATCATATGTTCCAGTTTGACGGCCTCACCCTCAGTAGGTTCACATTTTTTGTTGAAATACGCATCAAGTTCATCGATATCCTCGTTCATACCAAAACTCCATCTCTCATTTTTATTGATTAAAACCGGATCTTTTAAAAGTTCCGAAAAGTCTAAGTGTTATTGTCTAAGTGTTATTCATAACTCTTCTAGTTAAGTTGCAGGTCTAAAACCTATCTTTAAGTTAAATTTTACATTATTTTCATTCATCTTTCCTGTATATATTAAGCCTGCATATCTGCTCTTTTCCATGCTTACTATGACCTTCAGTATCATTTTCAGATTCATGCTCCAGAACCTTTTTCTCAAAAGTAATCCCTGATTTTCGAAGGTTCTCTCCGAGAATACTTTCAATGACCTCTGTGAGCTTATTTTTCGGGATTTTAGTAATTGCTGAAAGCAGCCTGAGTTCGGCTTTCTCACTTTTCCGATCCGGAATAATTTCTACCTGAGGCAATTCTTTAGAGGAGGTCACACTACCCTTGACCGTAGATTTCGGAAGTTTCAGGGAAAGCTTTACATGCCCTACAAATTCAGGATTAATTTCCCGGACTTTTTCCTGAATAGTCCTGAGGCTCTCTTCTATAAAGCACACGCCTTTTTCAGGGTTAAGAGCGCAGGAAGATAGGATATAGAAAACTGAATAAGCCGAGACTTCAGAAAGCTCAATTGAGTTTTTCATTTCTTCGGGAGGCTTTTTCAGCCCTGGCACCGCGAGATAAGTAAGCAACTTTTCAAATTGTTCATCTCCATGTTTTGCCGAGAACTTCAGAATCCGGGCTTCAGGGTTTATCTCATGGAGCATTTTCTCAGTGGACAGAATAAGCTCTGCGGCTGTTATATCTGTTTTGTTTATGCAGAGAATTTCGGCTTCCCTGATCTGGGTCTCGATAAACCTCGGGATTTCTTTTGCTTCAGTCCCGAAACGACCGGGATCAACAAGGGTTACTACAGGGGAAAAGGAAAACTCTGAAAGCCCCATTGTTTCTATTTCTGCTCTTATCTGCCCTGGAAAGGCAATTCCTGTCGGCTCGATAATAACAATGTCAGGCCTGAACTCTTCCTCAAGGGTCTGAAGGGTATATTGCATGCTTATTCTGAGTGTACAGCAGATGCAGCCGCTTGTAAGCTCCTCAGTTACAATGTCCGAAGCTGCAAGAATATCACCATCAAGACCGATTTCCCCGATCTCATTTACAATGATTGCAGTCCTTTTTCCTGCGTTACTGATTTGCCTGCTGATTTTTAGTATGGTAGTCGTTTTCCCGCTTCCGAGAAAACCCCCTATGATTATAAATTTCATGCCTCTCTCCTTTTTTATTGCAATAAAATTGTTTTTTAGGCGGTCTGAAAAGTAGAATCTATTTACTTATATATATAAAATTGGCAATGCCTCCCTAGTTGAGCCGCCCTAGTTGCGCTACCCGAGTTCCGTTTTGGGATCACAGAAAATCAGAAATTTTCGTGGAGTTGCGATGTAATCGCAACAGCATGGGGTCCATTTCACTCGCTTCGCTCGCTCAAACGGACTGGTTTATATTAAAGACACTAAGCTGCGCTCAATAGGACTAATTTTTAAAGTTACAGCTTTTCCGGGCTGTGTGCGTTTTCCGTGGTAAAAGTAACTGGTCTGAGAAGTAAACGATTCGAAAAGAGAACAGTGATTATTGTAATTTTTTAAAAATAGATTTGCGTTCTCATCCAAGAACCTGGAAGTTCCGAACGGCTAAGAGATATTTTTTTATTTTTGTGTGGGAAGAGATACTGAGGTACTGGACTCACGGGTTGCGAGTTTTTATTATTGTTTATTCCCTTTCCTTTTATCCCTTTTCTTGTGGAGTAGATATTTAACTAGTGGGGTGTTGAAAAGATGAGAACGCAAGTTATACTACGCACTCACTGTATATAATATTTTTAACACATATTGTTATTTTATCTCTATAATATTATCATGTTAGTATAACATTAGTTCATTATTTTAATGTTATGTTACCTCTATAACAGTATCTTGTGCCCTGAAAAAATAAGGCTTTTGAATCTTCTTTTTATTTCAGTTAATCCTGAAGTTCAATTGATGCTCAGGTATGAACAACTTTTTCCGGCTTTAGAATTTAAATTTGCAGAATAGAATATCAAGCCTAAATTTCAGGTTTAACAAGACAAGTTTAATGTCTGTAAAAATAATTTTTTGGTGTTGAAGCTGGAGAAGTACAATCTAAATTATATTAAAAGAATAATTTATATACATCTTAGTAAAAATGAAAGAAAAGACCGGAGCTACATAAAAATAATTATTTTGAGGAATATTTGCATGCAAAGCAAGCCGATTACGCCGGAAATTAAGGCTTTCCTTATTTCTATAGGTTCAGTTTCCGTAGATCCTTCACTTATCCCAAAGACTCGCGGTTCCACTGCAGGCCCGGGAGCAGGTACAAGTTCTGTATTCTTCACTTCAGGAGAAAAACGGGTAAGGCTCAGCATAAAAAAAGACTCTCCACTTTCCATTTTAAGGGTAGAAGGCGAAGGAAATGTTGCGCTTTTCTATGAAAGAAAAGAACTTGCCCGGGGAAAACTTGAGCCTGCCCCTGCCCACTGTCCGGATCAGGCTTTCATAACCCTCAGCGAGAGGTGCATATTCGACTGCAAATACTGCCCTGTGCCTAAATTGCAAGGACATGTTAAGAGTGAGGAGGAAGTCCTGAGTATAATTAATGAGGTTTTGCAGGCAGGAAATCTAAAAGCTATTTCACTCACCTCAGGAGTTGAAACCTCAATTGAAGGAGAAGTGGAACGTGTACTCAAACTGCTTCCTGCTCTCAAAAGATACAATGTTCCTATTGGAGTTTCGGTTTACCCTACAGAAGGCTGTTCCAGAAAATTCTATGACGCAGGTGTTTCCGAAGTCAAGTACAATGTTGAAACCATGGACAATGAGATCTTCCAAAAGGTTTGCGGGGATCTTACCCTAGAATATATCCTGGATAAACTCAAGGACGCTGTGAATATTTTCGGAAAAAACCGGGTTTTCAGTAATTTTATAATCGGGCTTGGAGAAAGTGATGATTCTGTTAGGGAGGGGATCGAAGTTCTTGCAAAAATGGGAGTGATTCCGATCCTGCGGCCGGTAAATCCGCACCCTCTGAGAGCTGGAGACTGTTTTACAGAACGCCCGTCTCCTGAGCGCCTTTTAAAGCTTGCAAGGATCGAAGCTGAGGCCCTGAAGAAATACAGGCTTAATCCAAAACTTGCAAGAACCATGTGCCTGAAATGTACAGGCTGTGATCTTGTTCCTTTTGTCGACCTTTAATTTTGAACTTCGCCTTAATTATTTTTTATAAAATTTTAATTTTCTCCACGGTTATCTCTATTTTTTATATTCAGTTTCCAATCATTTCAATTCAGGTTTTAATTGTTATTTAATTATTTATTTAATTATTTATTTAATTATTTATTTATTTATTATAAAAGTCTTCAGCATTTTTTAATTTTCTTTGACTTCTTCTCAGAGGGACCCCTTCATTTCCACTGGAATCTTTTGCAGGTTAATTTTTTTTACTACCATTGTTTCTTTCATTTCTCTCATTTTTGTTTGTTGTCTATATATATTCAATGTATCTCTTATCTTTTAATTTGTATGCAAAGCGGGTTTCTCTTTTCCGTTTTGATGCGATTGTTAAGAGCCCTGAGGTATTTTCGTCTGCCTCTTTACCCCTTAAACCCCCCAACTATACGTAAATATTTAGTTCAATAAACGCATTCACTCTCATGATTTTATTTCCTTTCATGGAAGCTTCAATACCCCCTTATTTCCACTGCAATCTATGGATTAATAACCTCTTTTTCATGGGATATATATAAGAGAATCACAGTTTAACTGAATGTATTTCATCGAGCATAAGAAATATTCAGGAAAAAAGTATTTACTGTTAAAAGAGATACTTTCTTTTATTCTAAATTATACGCTTGAAACAATATTCCTGATAGTTATTGTTAAAATCATGGTTTTAAGGGTGATAACATTAAAAAAGAACATAAAATTCAGAGAAGGAAAAAATGCTGAAAAATAACTTTCAAATGAGAAATTTAAAGTGGATCAAGGGTCTTAAATTTAAATTTTTGGCCAGGTATTATTTCTTTTTTCTGAAACTTAACTAAAGCCTTATTCAGATTCCTTATTTTTATTTATTATCTCTCTGAGGGGTCTTTCCTTCTGAAATATAATATCCCTTTCATTTCCACTGGAATGAATAAATTTTCTTTTTCTCGCTTTTTTCTTTTTGTCCGGTTATCAAATTCAGTTTTTAGTTATACGACAGGCTTTTCCTTCAGGCTTACCTGCCCATTTTCCCTAACTCTTCCGCACTCACGCCTTCGTGAACAATTTTTGCAATTCTCCGGACAAGCCCTGTAGGGTCCTGTGCCTGAAAAACGTTTCTTCCTATGGCAACGCCCCGCCCTCCGGATTTGAGAGACCCTTCAATCATTTCCAGCAATTCCTGTTCAGAGTTCATCTTCGGACCGCCTGCTATAATAACAGGCACCGGACATCCGTCAACCACTTCTTTAAAAGTCTCAGGGCTTCCCGTGTAATTTGTCTTGATTATGTCTGCCCCAAGCTCAGCTCCAATTCTGGCTGCATGTTTTACGACATCCACATCATATTCTGATCGAACTTTTTTCCCGCGCGGATACATCATGGCAAGGAGCGGGAGTCCCCATTCATCACATTTTCCTGCCACATAACCGAGACCCTGTAGCATCTCATACTCATCCTCAGCCCCTATGTTAATATGGACTGACACTGCATCAGCTCCGACTTTTATAGCTTCTTCCACGGTTGTTACCAGAACTTTATGGTTCGGATCAACGGAAAGGGAAGTTGAAGCTGATAGGTGGATTATAAGCCCTACATCATGCCCATATCCCCTGTGGCCGTGTTTTGCAAGCCCCATATGCCCGAGCACGGCGTTTGCCCCTCCCTCGGCGACCCTGTTTACAGCTTCCTGAAGGTTTTTAAGCCCTTCAATTGGACCTGCACTAACTCCGTGGTCCATAGGAATAATAATGGCGTTACCAGTGTTTCTATTGAATATACGCTCCATCCTCACGGATTTACCTATAGTGCTCATAGCCTTTGATATTGAGGATTAGACAATATATACTTTATCTGTATTTTTTAAGGATGCCGGCTTAATTATTTTTTTGCTTATGCAGCATGAGTCTGGCCTTCATGAACAGATGGCTAAAAAGCTTTTTTTGAAAATTCATTTTGTGTTTTCGTTCTGGTACATACCTGAATATCCTTTTTCTACTTCCGCGTCCAGAGTATAGAACAAGAGCTGCATAATTCTGGCATCCTTTTTTAGCTTGAAGCCTGCAGTGTTGTAAACTACCAGCAACGACTCACTTCGTCCCCTGTATCCTGCATCCCATACTGCGGTTTCAAGAGTAGCCCCGCAACGAATAAGGCTTGACCTCGGCTTTGCAATTGCGGCCAGGTTCATAGGAATATTTACAACCTCATTGAAAAGTACCTTATAAATCCCCTCAGAAAGGCAAATCCAACCATCATTGCCGAATTCAAGGGTTTTTCCAACTGGAAGTTTTCTCTCCGAATTATCAAAATCTACAGCTCCAGGACCTTCTATTGTTTTCACCTCTTTCAGGGTGAGTTCAAGCCCGTTAGGCTGGATCTGGGTTTCTATATCAACTGCATTTTCAAGCAAAGAAGGTGTTGCCTGTACAAGTTTTCTCAGTTCAGTACTGGATAAAAGCGTCATTGAAACTGTAATTGCAAAGATTCTTTATTATAGTTTCGGAATTCCTGTTCTTTACGGGCTTAATCATTTTTCGAGATTCTTTTTATCTCAATTACTAATATCATTATCGTTATTATTTAGACATGTATTTATGAAGGTTTATTGTTTTTGGGTTAATAATCATTATCTTTCAAGGTCTTGAAATTAATACCTGATCGGGTTTGAGAAATGGCTTATGAGAGGCTGCAAAATATGGAAAACAGATTTACCGTATGCGGGATTGCTTTTGTGGTTTTGATATTTTTATTCACAGGCTGTGCCCTGGCTAGCATAGATGACATTTGGACTCCGTCCTCAGGCGATAACCCATGGAATAACTCCCAGATGGTTGTCATTACTGAGAATGCAGGCAAAAACCTTACAGAATATCCCGTCCCTATCGGTTTGAACTCTTCTAACTTTGACTTTTCAAAGGCAAAAAGTGATGGCTCAGACATTCGATTCTCTTACGAGAACAAAACGCTCAATTACTGGATTGAAACATGGGACCCTGAAAATAAGGAAGCTGTTATCTGGGTCAAAATTCCGTCGCTCCCTGCAAACGGAACCAGTAAAATCCTCCTGAGATATGGAAATCCTGGGGCTACGGCTGCAAGCAGTGGAGAAAATACATTTGATTTTTTCGATAATTTTGATGGCAACAATCTTAACGGGCTTAATTGGTACGCTGAAAGTGCAGGCGGTGGCATGGTCGAAGTCCAAAATGGAATCTGTAACGTTTCAGCTCCCAAGGTCCATGCTTATGACTCCTCTCTGATTTACAGCAAAGACAATTTTAACGTTAATTCTATGTTTGTGGTCAAGAGAATGAAAGTTACCACAGGCACGGATAACAGAGGGCCTATGCTGTGGCAGGGTTTCGTAGACCAGGTAGACAGCAGAAAAAACGAGATAAAGCATAAGACAGAGCTTGCCAATGAAAGCCGTGTGGGCTGGGAAACAGCTTACAGGAAGGAAAGAAATAATCTCTTTGACCTTACTGACGTGAGTGTTCCTGAAGGAGAATGGTATGTCTCAGGGGTTGCATGGTATGAGGAAAACAATACTCGCAAAGTAGCCTGGTTTAAAAATGGTGTGCGGGACTCGAGAATGGACTACGCCTCAAATGATTCTGTCACTACTTTCCCAATGCACGTTTATCTATATGCTGCTTCCTACAAGGACGCCTCGAAGAATACGGGCTATATGGCAGTTGACTACGTGCTGGTTCGCAAGTTTGTCGAAACCGAACCCACGGCCAGCGTTGTTTCAACTCAGTTAGAGCCCAATATTTCGGCAGAACCCATTTCGGAGAACATATCTGAAAACATATCTGAAAACATTTCCGAACCCGAGGTTATTTCTGTACCGGAAGTCGTTTCTCAATCTCAAACCACGCCCGGATCTCAGCTGAATTCCGAAAACTCTAATCCCGGGGGTTGCACAGGCACAGAAAAATCTGAGCCAGGAAGAGGCAGGTGCCCCAAATGTGCAGTTCCCTCAATACGATATCGGTATTTCCGGAATTAAACTTTCTTCCCCATACAGGTTCGACTTCCCTGCCCTTGCAAAGGAACTTAATTCCTCAAGCATAAACACTATTTTCCTCAATGTAAGTAGCGAGGACGTATGGCAATCCGAGCGCTTTGTGAAAATGGCCCATGAAAACGGAGTCTCCGTACATGCAGTGATTCTGGAAGACCTGAATTGCACAGAAAATGGATCTGAAGATGCCTGTAAGGCCTCCTTGAACACAGTACTTGATTATAATGGGAAGTCCCTTGCACCCTTTGACGGAATTGATATCTACGTAAAACCCTCTCCAAAAGAAAGCGACGTTGATTATGGAAAACTTTTTGATACCGAGCATCGAGGAACCGGAGAGAACATCTCCATCTCAGCAAGTCTTCCGCTTAATTATACTGCGTCGCAGATTGAGGAAATCGCTCCATTTGTCGATTATTTCATTATTCGGGCTTATTCTGATGAAACTGAAGAGCTTAACTCCCTATCAGATATTGTTGATGCTGTTGCTCTCGAGATGGGGGAGATAAGAGGTGCAGGTTCCAAAGGGGTAATTGAAATCTCCGTGAAAGAGGGCTTAAAAGATAAACTTTCAATACAGGAACTCTTTGCTGGCCTGGCAGATTATTATTCGAATGATTCTGCTTTTCTTGGGGTTTCTATTTACAATTATGATAACTATACAGCTCTGCCTCAGAAAGCAGAGCCAGAAGAGAAGAAGTCTACAATTCCCGGATTTGAGGCACTCTCGGTATTTGTTACAGTTCTTGGAGCCTTCGCCCTTTTAAAAGAAAAGAGAAATTAAATAAAAAAACAGGAGAAAAAGAGCAGGAAAAAGAACAGGAAGAAAAGAGCGTATTTCTTTCTAATTTCTCTTCTTTTTGTTCTTTTTTCCCCTTCTTTTTTCTTATTTTTCCATTTTTTTTCGCGGACTTTTGAGAGAAACTTACCCATTATTTTAAACAAGAGAAACATTTTTATGCTGATCGGTCATTTATACTTTTGTTTACTTTTGGTTAAAACTCTAACTTTTTAAACGTTTGAACGGGGGTTCTAACATTAAAATTCTTGGATTAGTGGGTAGTCCTAATATTAACGGAAACACTGCAAAGCTTGTGAATACAATTCTCGATGGAGCTGCTGAAAACGGCGCAGATACAGTAATTTACAATCTAGCTTCTTTAAATATCAAAGGCTGTGATGCGTGCCGGAAGTGCCAGGAATCAGGTTGCTGTATTATAGACGATGATATGCAGAAACTTTATAAAGAGATCCAGACTGCAGATGCTGTTGTACTTGGCTCTCCTGTCTACATGTGGCAGATGACTGCCCAGACTAAACTCTTTGTTGACCGCCTGACAGCCGTTTTAAAGCCCAATTTTTCGAGCAGACTTGATAATAAAAAATTGATTCTTGTCTTTTGCCAGGGTAGCTCGGATAGGGACGCCTTCAAACCATATTTTGAATATACAGCAGGCCTTCTCTACTATCTGGGCTTTGATGTCCTGGATACGATCATTGCGGCAGGTACGGATAAGCTTGAAGTCTCCTCCAGGCTCCCTCTGCTGGAAAAAGCAAGGGATTTCGGGAAATTGATCTCTACTTCTAATCTTGCTGGTCCTGAATTCAGAAGAACCGAGTCAAGCCTATCCCCTCCTCTCTGAATTTCTTTCTTTCATGCCTTTTTACTTATTTAAATAAATTTTTTTCGTATTCAAACTTCAAGGGACTCATTCAGGTAATTTGCAACCTAGCTGGCACCTTCAAACGCCCTTTTCTTTAATTCCAGCGCTATAAACGCTTCAGCCGGTGCGTCGAAAGGATCTCTATTCCCCATGTATCTGCCTGCTTAAACCTGAACTTCGGATAATACTCAGGATGCCCCACCCCAGGACTATAACAGAATAGAATCCTCACTTCTGGCAGACTTTGAGCCCTTCTCTTATGAGTTCGCCCCCAACACCCGGTTTTTGGAACTCAGGCAGAACTGCCACAGGCGCAAGAGAAATAATCTCCTTTTCATTTCCGTTCCTGCATTTGATTATTATAGGGAAAAAGAGGAGATGGCCAACTATTTTCCCATCAACTTCAGCTACAAGCGAAAGTTCAGGGATAAATTTCGGGTTTTTCCTGAGATTTTCAACGAGTTTTCCTTCATCAACCTGCCCGAAGGCAAGGTCGTTTACTTCGGTTATTGCAGGATAATCAGAGGGAGTTTCGGGGCGGATTATGAGAGACATGTTAATTTTCATTCTCTTGAAGGTTATTCATGTATTCCTTTATATTTTCAAGAAACTTTGCTATCGTTTCTTTCAAATTTGTAGGCGAATCAATTTTTATAAATTTCATCTGGGTTCTTGGAAGCTCCTTATTTGTATAAATCTCAAAAACAGATATTTTATTTTCAGGATTGCCATCATCCTCAAGACTAAAAAAGTTTTTTACTACACCCTTTCTGTCTATCCCGATCAATAGTTCTTTATCTTTTGGAAGTAATATAAATGAAAAATTATTTAACTCTTGAAGAAATGAACGATAATTGGGCTCTGTATTTGATTTTTGATTGTACTGTCTTAAAAACTTACTCGATTGAGTTCTAGTATCTAGATTATAATTATTATATTTTTCTTTTATTCCTTTTACTAAAGCGCGTGGTATCTGAGTATTAAATAGTACTGTAATAGCATTTTCTATATTTTTATTCATTGTTTCCATATCGTCTCTTCGATATTTTTCCAAGTTCTTTCTTGTTACCCCTTCCATATATACTTTGTAATACTGATTAAACTCATTAAACTCAGAGATACCTAATTTTCTTACTTGTTGTGTAATTATATTGGGCTCAGTAAGACAAAATTCTTTATTTAGTTCTTTGTGACCGCTTGTAACTTCAAAAGCATTAATTACAGAAATAAGATAATCACAATATAGTTCAAAAAAATACCAAAATCTCTTTTCATATTCAGTAAAAGAAGATAGTCGTGATGGAGGTTCTTCTGGTATAGATCCTTCGTATTTGTATGTTACAATTTTTATAGGTAAGTTTTTTATTTCTATCGACTCTTCTTGTAAAGTTGAAAATGCACCACATCTTTCCAAAAGAGAGTTAAAGTCCCTTATTAGCTCTGATTTGAGTGAATCACCACCTGGATCTTTAAATTCTGTTTGGGAATAGCTGGTAAATATCTTATATGAGTGATTATAAATTTCTCTTATTAGTTCTTCATTTTCACCCCATTTTGAATGGCTTGGTGACATATATTTCTCTTCAAACAGAGAAGTTATCAATGTCTGAAATCTCGCTTTCTGTATATCTTCATATTTTTTAGGGTCAAACTCAATTATTGATTTATTCGAATCATTAAAATCGATTCTATCTTTTATGCGTGTCTTCAAGTCGAAAAAATCATTTTGAGCTTCAAAACATAAGGCTTTAACCAAAATTTTTAGATCTTTGGATTCTATATTGCTATCTTTTTCACATATACCTAATAAAAAATCTTCTATATCCCCCATTAGAGGACGTGGGATAAAATATTTTGATGTAAAATAGGTGTACTCTTTTGGCCTAAAGCTGTCCTGCTGCCGCCCATTTATTTTTTCATAAACTTCTTCTCCACATATGAATATAAAAAGAGAGTCTGAAAAGTTAAATAAATTTTTGAAAACACTTAACATTCTAGTAACGTCTTCTATTTCTAATTTATCAAGTTCATCAATAATGTAAATTAATTTTTTGCCTTCATCTATTAGGCTTTGATGTATATTTTCTAATTCGAATTCGAGATTTCCAATGGAATTATCAAAATGATATAATTCTTCTCTTTTATTTTCCATTTTGTCACTTTTCTTGGACAGAAAATATCTTTTACAAAACGCATTTACACTGAATGGTATGGGATATACAAAAAATAATGGGATTATTTTGTTTATGAGATCATTATTGGTAATATATTTAAATTCTAAAACTGTTGCTAGAGTCCAAGAAATGAAAAGAATAATACTAATAAAAGAATTGTCAAAGGAAATGTCTATTGCTTTTTCCTTTATAGTCTCTTCTTCAAGTTTGCTCACTTGAGAAGATAATTCTGATGAATCAAACTTGGAGGCAATGGCCATACGATGGAGTTTATTAATTTGTTCTTCTGTTTCTGGTTTGAATTTTATACCAGATTTTTTAAAGGCATCAATTGAATAATAAAGTCTTCTTATAACCTGCTTTCGGCAGGTCGACATTAAATATTAGAATATTTTTCCGATACCGTTTTTGAATATTAGCTAACTATATATTGGGTTTAAAGTTGGTTAACGTGTGGCTCAATTCCCACGACATATATAAGTACTGAATCATTTTTTCATTGAAGTTTTGTATGAGAAATTAACAATTGGTCATATGTAAACCTAACAACTGCACACAATTATGGAGCATCATTTCAAAATCGCCATCAGTAAATCTATTGAAAATTAATTGTCGACCTGCCGAATGTAGGTTATAATATTCTCCAATACTCTTTTTGCATCATCAATATTTTGATTCTTTTCAATTTCTAGTTGAGATGAATTGATACGTACAAAAATTAAGTTTTCAAAGTTATTGTTTATTTTCCTTACTTCTTTTATGGCCTTGTGCACCAGAGACGTTTTCCCTACTCCTCGGTGACCGCAAACGAGTATGGCTCCACTCTTTCTTCTTAGTATTTCATTTACGAGTGCTGAAGTTTCTCTTTTTCTACCTGCAAAGTAGCCTTCTTCAAGGTCTTTAGACTCATAAATATGTAAAGGTATATCCCAGTATTCTTTTAACACTATTCTCATTCTTGTCTCCAGTATGACCTATTCTCTTCAATTACTATATACTTTTTATTTTTGATTGCCTTAGAAGCTCATTATATATTTCTGGCTTTCTTATTTAGCAGAATTTATATGTTTGATGTATTCATTTAAAGAAAGTTTAAGGAACTCAGTTTTCATCTTAATTCTGAATTTTATCCTTCACCCATAAAATCTATAAAACGGAGCCTTCAGCCATGATCCCCCTTTTCAGTGCAGGAAAACTAGCTCTTGGAAGCATTATAAGTGCAAAGCTGCGTTCAACCCTTACAGTGCTTGGAATCGTCATAGGAGTCGCAGCTGTGGTTGCTAATGTGTCCCTTGGGGCAAGTTTCAACCAGCACTTTACGAACGAGGTAACCAATCTAGGGTCGAATTTTATTTATATTCAGGGAATGCAGCCCAAGCTTTTTTATGACAATGAACTGAAGACCGTTGAAAATACACCAGGGGTTAAAGGTATTTCGCCTTTGAAGTCACAAACTGCAGAAATCACGTATATGTCCGAAACCAAAAATATTATGGTAAGCGGTGTTGGGAAATCTTACGATGAGGTAGCAAATACAAAACTTCAGAACGGAACCTTCATCAATGACAATGACGGGTACGTGGCAATTATAGGCCACAAGGTTGCAAATGAGAAATTCGACAGGAATATTTCAGCCCGGAATTCCATAAATATAACCTTCAGGGTCGGAGAAGAAGAAAAAGTTACGAAGACTTTTAGAGTTAAGGCAATAATCCAGAACCCGGAAAACACTGTTGTCCAGGCGTACGACGATAACGAAGCCGTTCTTATCCCGATCGATGTCATGAACGAGATTCTTGGTGAAAAGGACTACGGCGGGGTTTTTGCAATGGCTGAAGACCCTGCTACAGTTCAGGAGACCTCAGATGAAGTAGACGAGCGCCTTGCCCGAAGTTTTGGGATTCCCGAACGGGACTTTGCAGATAAAGAGTCGCGCCCGTATGTCCTTATCAATCAGGCTGAGATTCTGAAACAAACCGATATGATGGCAGCAGCCCTCAGCTCTTTTCTAATAGCAGTTGCCCTGATTTCTCTCCTTGTCGGCTCGATAGGGATCATGAACATCATGCTTGTAAGCGTGACAGAAAGGACAAGAGAGATAGGAGTGCTCAAGTCCCTGGGTTTCACAGGTTTTGATATCCTTTTTCTTTTCATGATCGAGTCAATCCTGCTCGGAGTCTTTGGGGGCGTCTTAGGAAGCGCAGTTGGAATTGCCGGCGCGTACAGTGTTGAAACCATTCTCAAACTGCCTGTTGTGTTTCCTTTCAGCCTGATAGCAGCCGGATTCTTCGTAGCTGTTACGGTAGGTTTTGTATCAGGGGTCTACCCTGCAAGGAAAGCCGCAAAAATGAAACCTGTAGACTCACTAAGGCACGAATAACCCGAATTCCGCTTCCCGAGTTCCGCTTCGGGAGCACGGGGTCCTTCTCGCTGCGCTCGAGAGGACTAATTTATGGAATTGTGTTTTTTCCATATCCTTCCGTAATTATAAATAATCACATTATTTGGAATAACCTAAGGATCAGAATAAACGGTCCAAGCCCTATATCGATAAGGATCTTCCCACGTTTAGAAGGTTCCTTTCCGGCTTTAACTGCTCCGTAACTCGGCTGTCTCAACCCTGTTTATGTGTTATAATTACATTCCCATATTCGTACTTTTATCATTTATTTCGTTTTCGAGTAAGAGGTTTGCCTGATTAGAAGAAACAATAATATTTCCGGAACAACTAACTTATACACAAAAGGGGGTTTGCGACTGGCACAAAACACAATTGAAAAATCCGATGAAGAATGGAAAAAAGTACTCACTCCTGAACAATATCATATCCTGCGGAAGAAAGGTACGGAAAAGCCTTTTTCTGGCAACCTGTACTATAACAAGGAAAGAGGAGTTTATACCTGTGCTGCCTGCGGGCAGGAACTCTTTTCTTCCGATACCAAATTCGAGTCCGGAAGCGGATGGCCAAGTTTCTATGATGTGGTTTCCAGTGACAGGGTCAGGCTCAAAGAGGACAAAAGTAATTTCATGAACAGGGTAGAGATTGTCTGTTCACGCTGCGGAGGCCACCTGGGGCATGTCTTTGAAGACGGACCTGCGCCAACCGGGAAGCGTTACTGCATTAATTCGGTTTCTCTTAATTTCAAGAAAGGGGAAGAAGGACAGAAAGGAGAGGAAGAAAAGAAAGGAGAGTAAAGAATAAAACTACAAAATAGGCAGGCCATCTGAAATTCAGGGATTTACAGGTTGGAAGAGGGCTCAGGTAAAACTTGAAATTGGCAAAAAACCAGATTGAGATAATTGGATTTTTAATCTTTTTGATCTCCTATCTGTTGTTTTTCAATCAATTAATTCCGGTTCAGAGGCCAAATCTTCTTATCTACGCTCTATGTACTCTTATTTTTGCCTTTCTAGAGTATTTGCTTGGGGATATCTGTACAATAAACATTTAAAATAAAATTTTCAAGTGAATAAAATATTCTGGCCCTCGACAAAGCGTAATACGTATCTATATAGAAATTTTAACAGACTTCGATTTTCAGAATATTTATTATAAATAATAACAATCTATTGAATAGATGTTGAAAGCGATAATTTTCGATGTGGATGGGGTTCTTGTAGACTCCATGTTTTTCCAGGCTGAAGCCTGGGTTAAAACTTTTCAGGAAGCAGGTATTGCTATCAGCAGGGAAGACATTTACGAGCTTGAAGGCTCAAACGACAAAAGGCTGATTAAATCAATCTTCGAGAATGCCGAAAAAGAACCTGAACCCTGGCATTTCGAGCAACTGCCTGAACAGAAACGCAATGCTCTTGAGTTTGATCGGATAAAGCCCTTTGAGGGCATTCTGGATTGCCTCAAGGAGTTGAAAAAGCATTTCAAGCTTGCTATGGTTTCAGGGTCAAATCGTAAAGTGGTCGAGAAAATTGTGGACAAATTTTTTTCCAATTGTTTTGAAGTTGTCATTGCCGGGGGCGACCTTGAGCGAGGGAAACCTGAGCCTGATCCGTACCTCAAAGCTCTAGAGAAACTTGACCTGACAAAAAACGAGTGCATTGTAATTGAAAATGCACCTCTGGGCATAACTGCCGCCAAAAGAGCAGGGCTTTACTGTGTCGCGGTTGCAAGTATGCTTGAGCCTGAAAAAGTAAAGCACGCGGACCTTGTGCTCGAAGACCACGTTGCCCTTCTGGACTATCTGAAGAGTCTCATTCCAAAGTCATCGTGAGTTTTTCCCGACCATGGGCTTTTCCCGGTCACGTACTTCATTTTGTTCCATGTCTTAAGTACTGCGGGAAACTGAAGAGGCTTTTCAAAAGTTTTTATCTAAAAGTTTTCTACCTAAAGTTCTCTATTTAAAAGTTTTTCCTCTAAATTCTTTTTCAAGTAACTCCCTTACAGCACGAGGGCCGTCCAATTCTCTGGCAAGCCTTCTCAGTCTGTCGGTTTTATTTCTGTACTTCTTGTCTTCGATAACTTTTCGGATACATTCGAGAACGACCTCAGGAGGTGTGGAATAGCTGAGAATCTTTCCGTAGCCTTCTTCCTGAACTACTTCAGCATTATTCTCCTGTTCGCTGTGCCCCTTGTCAGGAAAAGAAAGGATAGGAATTCCGAAGCTCAGGGCTTCCATTATTGTACTATGCCCGCCGGGGGCTATTACTGCATCAGAACTTTTCAAGTATGGGTACGTATCTTTTATGAACTTAAGAATCTGTACATTTTCTGGCAGGTCAACCAGCTTTGAGGGATCAAGGGAAGGACCTGAAATTAGAGTATAATTTATGGACAGATCAAGCTTTGCTGTTTCGAGCACCTTTCTGAAAATAGGCTCCCTGTATCCAAAACCCCTATGAGGGAAACAACGTGTGGTTTCTTAAGGGGAATCAGCTCTACATCTTCATATTTTTCTTTTATAAGGGGGCTGCTGTAGAACAGTTTCTCCTGAATTTTACCCCGAAAATTCAGGTTTTTCTTACAAATGGTATAAGGAAGCGGATAATCAGGAATGATTATTTTATCTACTTTTTCAAAAATCTGGTTATAGAACATTCGAGTGACTCCCCCAAGAAGTCTCAGGGATACTCCTCGATTTTTAAAAAACTCTTCCATATTTGATTGGTTCAGGATAAGATATACCGGAATTCGAAGTGTAAAACCAGTAAGCATCCCCAGATAGTAGCTGTCCGAAATAACGACATCAGGATCTATATCTTTTATCAGTTTCAGGAGTTTTGGACCTCCTAAAATGTCAGCACTTTTGAGGGTCGCCTCAATTGAGCCTGTGAAATCCAGAGTTCCAGCCTTTCCGATCAGCTTTATTTCTGAGGGGATTTCATGTGCTGAATATCCGGTTTTTTCGACCAGCTCCTTTGAGTATCCATAAGCTCCGAAATGGACTTCGTGCCCGCCAGCCAGGAATTCTTTCCCCAGCGCAAGACATCGGCTGGTATGACCAAGTCCTTCTCCGCAGATCAAAATAATTATTTTCATTTTTATCCCTTTTTTAGAACGCGTTTATCCCTATTCGTTTTTCACTCGGATTTTTTATTTTTTCTGCCTTTGGTCTTCTTTTCATTAAATCTTTATAAAATCTTTTCTTCAAGAAACTTTCTTACAGTTGCAGGTCCGTCAAGTTCCTCTGCAAGCTCTCTTAATTTTCGGGTCTTTTTGTAGTATTTTTCTCCTTCCAAAATTTCTCTAATGCTGGCAAGAATAAATTCCGGTCTTGCAAGGTAGCTCATTCTCTTCCCATATCCCTCTTCCTCAAGTACAGTTGCGTTATTTTCCTGTTCTATGTGTTTTTCGTCCGGAAAAGAAAGTACAGGGAGTCCGAAAGAAAGGCTTTCAAGGATTGTTCCATGTCCTCCTGCAGTGATTACCAGGTCAGAACCTTTGTAATAAGGAAAAGGATTTTCCGTAAAGCCTGTAAACTCAACATTCTCCGGTGTTTTTGAAAACTGTTCGGAATCTATTTCGGGCCCTGAAATAAATGTATAATGAATACTCTGATTCAGTTTTGCAGCCTCGAGTAATTTCCTGAATATAGCTGCTCTGTATCCGAAAGCGCCAATTGTTGAAAGGACGTTTGGGTGCTGGAATGTTTTTGATTCGATTTCACTATATTTGCACCTTATAAGTGGGCCGCTGAAAAGAATGGTATTATTGATACTTTTTGTGATTGTGAAGTTTTTTCGGTTCACAGAATACGGAAGCGGATAATCAGGCACAATAATGCCATCTACACTTCTGAAGATGTGATCATAAAAACTCTTGACTAGTTTTCCTGCCACGGTCACCAGAAAATCCTGTTTCTGAAAAAATTCTACCATATTAAACTGGTGGCCAATAAAATAAACAGGAGTTTTCTTAATTTGTGCAGCAAGGATACCTATATAGTAGCCATCCGAAAGTACAACATCAGGTTTGAGTTCTTCAATCAGTCTCTGAAGCTTTCTGAACTCTGAAGGGGAAATATTCTTGAGGGTTTCTTTAATGGATTTTCTGATATCAAAGATTCCGGACTCTCCGGCTAGCTTTATTTCACGGGGGATTTCATATGCCTGATATCCTGTTTTTTCTACAAGCTTTTTTGAGTTTCCATACGCCCCAAAGTATATCTTGTGTCCGCCAGCCAGAAACTCTTTTCCCAAAGCAAGGCAGCGACTTGTGTGGCCAAGCCCTTCTCCGCACATAAAAAGTAAGATTTTCATCTTATTTCAATCCCGGTATCTACCTTTCTTCCATTACTCTAAACCGCCATCTATGGACTTAATACTTTCAAAAGTAATTTGTGTAAAAAGAATTTATTCTGCACGAAGCAACTGTATATTATTCAAAAATAAAATGAAGAGATTTAGAGGCATAATTCAATTTAAAAAGAAGTAACATGGGAAATTTGGGTTTAATGGATGTTGGCATGTTTTCGAGTCTGTTCGTATATTTTCTGGTCTGTTTATATGCTCAGGTCCCACGCTACTAAATAATGATATTCATCCACCATATATATACTTTTCTTTTTTCTATGTAATTATTAAATTATATATAATTATTTTCTCTAAAATGCATATTTACGTATCAGAATCTTATTTTCTGAGTAAACATACTAATTAAAAAGCCGTATTCATGGTAGGAAGAAACGAGCTGAGTTACATACAATAGGAAGTTAATTGTTTTCATGAGTGAGACCGTACTTATCAAAAACAGCACTAAGGCCGGTTTTTGAAGGCTGCTCTTTCCTCGGCACGGAAATATAAGATTCCTGAGTTTTTGCCGGGGAATATTTGACAGCAAGCACTCTCATTATACCAAGTACGAGCAGTAAAATCGCCAGACTTAAAACAAATTCATAACCTAATTTTTGCGCATAAAGTCCAACAGCAATTTCACGCAGAACTATTAGAATTGTGGCATCTGTGATATCCGTAAGCTTAATCCTATCATTCTCGTGGTAATCCACAAAGGCTTTGAAAAGGTCAATGACAATAAAAACCGTCAGTACACTTGTAACCATATGATTGAATCCACTTTCTAGGGACTCAAACAAAATAAAACGAATATCCAAAAAAGTTTTTGCCATCCCTACAACTAATGCAAGCAGCAACACATAAAGAAAAATCGTACTTATCATGTCTGTTGTTTTTTTAAACAACTTTATACTATCCATGGTTTTTCTCCTAATATTAACCATGATACCCATAATTCTTAGATTATATAGAGTTTTTCCTACAATCCATCATAGTTTCTCTATAAACATATTGTTCTATATGTATTTAGTTCCATTCTTTGTTATTTGTTGAGCATGAGACTTTTAGTTTTTCTGTAGTATGATTCTTACTTCAATAAAACTACTAATCGAGTCATTTGTCAACTTGCCAAAAGTCCTGTAAATATAATTACTCGTTATCCTTTTTCATTCACCACAAAAACAGGATAAGAGTTATGGTTAATTTCGCCTCACATTAAATAAATTGTATTGTCTATTCGGAGTTTTCAATTCCAGACTGAAGCTTTGTTAGGCTGCAGCATTATTCTTTTGTATAGGGTTTATGGAAAACTAACAAATGTATAAATGAGTATATATTCTAAATATCTTAATAAATAGCTGATACTACAAAATAGGCTTACATAGCTGCCTTTTTCAAATATTGAATACGATGTTACATATAGTCTATATGTGAAAGATTCAAATACAACTGGCTTCTTTTTTAAAAATGGGATTTGTATTTTTGATAAGGTTTTAAACCCATAAACTTAAAAATTATTCCCAAAGTTGAGGTAATTCTATGGAGATTAAGGAAACAGATACTTTGTGGATTATTTCTATTATAGGGCTTCTGCTGCTTGGAAATGTTACTTCCGCAGTAGCTGCGGATGGTAATTCGAGTAACAATTCTGATTTCACTGATTCCGTAGACTGCAAATCTCGTGCAGGATCGGAAGCTGAAATTAAGAACGTGATTGTCTTGATTCCTGATGGTTGTTCCCAAAGTGTGGAAACTTTAGCTCGCTGGTATAGCGGAAAGCCTCTTGAGCTTGACAATATGGTGACTGGAACAGTGTCTACCTATAGCACGGACTCAATCATTACCGACTCTTCTTCAGCAGCAACCGCATTTGCTGCGGGATATAAGACTACTAACGGTTTTGTAAGCGTCGGGCCTAGCAATAGTTCTGTGTTAAGTACACTGGAAATTCCACCTGAAGAACTGCAGTACAGACCGCTTGCAACCGTACTTGAAGGTTCAAAGCTCGAAGGCAAGGCTACGGGACTTATAGCAACTTCACGTGTTACCCACGCCACACCTGCAGCTTTTGCTGCTCACGTTGATAATAGAGATAATGAAACCGAAATCATGAAACAGATGGTTTATGAGAACGTTGATGTGGTCTTTGGTGGCGGTTCCAGTTATCTCACACCTGTAGCTGACGGGGAAAAAGGACTGATGGAGAAAACCTGACTAAAGTACTTCTTGACAGAGGATACCAGTATGTTGACAGCCGAGATAAAATGATGAACCTGTCCACTGGCAGGGCCTGGGGCCTTTTTGCCAGTAGCCATATGATGCCGGACATCGATCGTTCTTTACTTGCACCTGAACAACCTTCTCTTTCAGAGATGACCGGGAAGTCCATCGAACTGTTATCCCAGGACAAAAATGGCTTCTTCCTAATGGTCGAAGGCAGCCAGGTTGACTGGGCAGACCACGCCAATGATCCTAACTATGCTGTAACCGATTTCCTGGCTTTTGACGAAGCTGTTAAAGTTGCAGTTGATTTTGCTAAAAAAGACGGGCATACTTTAGTTCTAGTTTTCCCGGATCATAATACAGGCGGCATGACTATTGGCAGCAACTCTGATTCCAATTACACATCCACAACCGTGGAAGATGTCATTGCGCCTCTCAAAGGTATGAAGCTCAGTTCTGCAGGTGTTGCAGCGAAAATCGGAACAGACCTTTCGTCCGAAAACATTAAAAAGCAGCTGAAAACCTGGTGGGACATTGATGCAACCGATGATGATATAGCTGAAATTATTGAGCTCCATACAAATGGAGAAAATCTCTCCCTCGACTATGCCATTAGCGAGGTAATCAGCCGAAACCACACAGTAATTGGATGGACTACTCACGGGCATTCTGGAGATGATGTTCCATTGTGGGCTTATGGTCCTGACTATCCGACGGGCCATATAGATAATACCGAAATTGCGGGATATATAGCCAAAGAACTTGGATTTGATCTTAACAAGACTAATTCACATCTTTTTATTGAAGTGGGTGAGGTTTTCTCCACAGACAACGGGGATGGGCAACTGGATAAAAATGAGTATTTGCTGAATGTGACAGATTCCTCAAATCCTGTGCTGGAAATTGGAGATGCCGAACTGCCAGTGAATACGAATATTCTTATCAAGAATGGCGTAGCTCACGAGCTAGAAGGAATAGTTGTCTACGCTCCAGCAACTGGTAAGGTCTATATTCCCGCTGGAGCACTTTCACTTGTAAACTGAACAAAAATTAACGGAATTCAAAGAGCAGCAGAAGCTGCCTGAAAATGTGAGTTAACTGAAAGGGATTACTTCCCTTTTCTTGTTTTTGGGCTGTCCGCGAGTTGTTGAACAAATCTATCTAGATATGCATTAGAGAAGTCCCGGAATAGGTCTTAGTCTAAAAACTGACATACTTCCCACGCAAACTGTGGAGAAGTTTTTCTCTGGCTGTACGTTTACTGAAGATGGTACGATCCAGGACCCTTCGAGGGGTGTCAGTGCTCCCTTTCCCTGCATCTCTTTCTGCAGAGAATTGACCGCTGCCTTTTGGCGTCAACGCTATATTAAAGGCGGCATTGACATCGGCATGATCAACGTGCCCGCAGTGTGGACACTCAAATTGTTTACTGTGTCGGTTGCCTGTATGTCCGCAGCGGCTGCACTTCTTGCTAGTCGCGTGGGGATCGATATAAACTACCTCTACTCCTCGCAGCCTGGCTTTGTATTCAATAAACTGCTGAAGCTGCTGAAATGACCAGCTGTTCAAGGAGTACTCATAACACCGTGGTTGTTTTTCAGGTTTGCTTTTATTTTTGATAGAGTTTTTGTTAATTTCTTTACTTCTGCTTTTGGCTCTATTTTGTTCCCTTTTTTTGTTTTTATTTTTATTTTTCTCGCCTTTTCCTGCATCTCCAATCTTGCTGTTGAGTTTCCGGATTCCTTTAAGATTTTCTAGTTTGATTCCGCACCCGTTATATAGGGCGACGTCCACAATCTTTCGGCTAATTTTATGATTCAAGTCCTTTACAATATTCTTTTCCCTAATTTCTACAGCTTTTAGATGTTTACTTTTGCACATATTATAGAGCCGTTTTTTTATATTTTCGTATTTTTTATGCGTATGGTAGCGCATTTTTCCTAACTTCCAGATTTTACCGGACGCAGGGTCCGCTACAACTGCAATGTGTCCTTTAGTATTGCGGTCAACTCCTATATAGTGCCCGGAACTTTTGGGTTCGTCGCCCGGGAAAACAACTGCTATATAAGCATAGATACTATCAATTTCAATCTGGGAAATTTTTTTGAAGTTGCTGGAAAAACGATAGTTCAGCAGAAGCTTCAGGCAGGGAATCATAAGGGTTCGCTCCTTCCTGTCGACATTGACCGCCCGCGAAGGAATGATCAATTTCACATGTTTTACAGATCTGATATCCTGGTTTCGGGAATATTTCCTGATAATCTGGCCGGAAATAATTGACTTCAAGCCTATATGTTTAACATCCCTAGGAGAAAGAGATCCCGACACCGGAAATGGATCAGATGCAGATAGAGAGTCAAAAGATGGAGGAGCAGAAGAAGCAATTGAAAAGTCATGAGAAAACTCAGAAGAAGTAGAGAATGAGGATGAAGGTGAAGATGGAAGAGAAAAACAGGTTTTTGTATGGGAGGCGGGTTAAGGTCTCGGTTTTGAGTCGAATTTTTGATGCACAACTCAGCAACCTTTCGAGCCTTTATGAGTTCCTCCGAAAAATTCTGATTGTGCTTGATTTTATAGGTCAGTAGCATCCGGGTTATTGCTCCACGGTCAATATTCATAATAGTTATAACTAATATAAATATTTGTGAGAACATCTATGATTTACATTTGATTTCTATATACAATGGCATAAAGATATTTAAGTATTTTGCCAGTACATAATCAGAGATTTCCTGATAATAATGTGACCAAGGATTAGTTTTAGGAGCAAAACCCCAGTCGAGGAAAAACTTACATTTAGAGTTCATCCCACAAGCTATTTTATTCTTAAACATTAACTTGAAATTTTCAAGATACTATGACAAATAAATAGTCTACTCGTGCTCCTTTTCTTTTTCTTTGACTTTTTCCATGTCATACCAATAGGTTATGAAATAATATATAGTATAAAGACTTTTCTAAACTATTATGTTACTTGTTGCAGATAGATATATATTACTTAGAGATAATATGTTTTTTAGCGAAATGTCTATATATAATTTCGGTATTCTTTTTATTGAATGAGAATTCCTGAACTTTTATACTGAAAAGAAATTCTGAATAAAATGGTCGTGTTTGTTTATGCAAGGAAAAACCAGAAAAGATGCTAAAACAACCGTAAGCGCTGAGGTTGCAGAAACTCTTCTTCAGGAAGGATGGAAGAAGGTAGATCTGCATGTACACTCTTCCTGTTCCTATGACGTCCTTCCTACTCAATCGATGCATCCTGCGGTTCTTTTTGAAAAAGCAAGCTCTCAAGGGCTTGATTTTGTGACTTTTACCGACCATGATACTGTCAAAGCTTATGACCTGCTTGGATGGGATAGGGAAGGACTGGTTCCAGGAGTTGAGATTTCAATTAGAGATCCTGAAAATATAGGACATACTGTTCACGTTAATGTTTTTGAACTTGATTTTGAAGAATTTAAGGAACTTGAGTTGATCGCAAATCAGGAATGCGATTTCAAAAACTTTATCCGCTATCTAAGGATTCACGACCTTCCCCATATCTATAACCATCCCTTTTGGTTTGCTATCGGAGATTGCCCTAATCTGTGGGCTGTACCAGAACTTATAAAAAAATTTCCAGTTGTTGAATATAATATGCAGAACTTAACTGAAAAAAATCTGATGACTGCAGCGCTCGCCAGAAAGTATGGAGTAGGGCTTGCTGCTACTACAGATAGTCATACAGGAGGTATGGGAGCTGTATACACCCTCGCAAAAGGGGAAACATTTAGAGAATATTTTGAAAATGTTAAAAAAGGAAGGTCATATATTGTAGTTGAAGGAGGGACCAGGAGACATCTTACAAGAGAATTGAATTCCTGGATTGAGCTTATTTTTTCCATGGATAAACAGTTGCGAGAAGATATAAACTTCACTACGAATGTTTGGAGTTTTGACAGAGTAATAAGTCTTTTTGCAAATGGCAGAATTAAAGAGTTTCCTAGAATTAATAGCCTGGCAATGAAGTTTTTCCAGAATTTCTCCAGATCAGGACTTCCTGCTTATATGTACATGAGGACTGAAAAGCCTCTGGTTTCAAGGATAGAAAAAATCTTTAATCAGATAGCATGAGTTATTTAATTGTATAAATAACTCAAATGTTAGTTTGAAGTAGTTTATTAACTTTATCACTATTTCCAGTTTTTGCAAACTCTTTCCCAATCAACCATTTGTCATTAATAAATGGTTCCGTTGCAAAAAATCTGGCTTTTTCACAAAATCAGTAAAAACCATCACAATTCGGAAAGTTAATCATTTTTTGGGAGAAAATGACACATAATATAGGACTTACGCAGTTGAACTGAGAAATCAATAGCATTAAACCTCTACCTGTATAAAATACCAAACCAGTTACAACACCAAATGTACTTGATTTTGTACTTCAGTGCGTAAGTCCTAATAATAGTGAAAATTATAGTGTCAAATTGCAGAAACATTTTTTTGCAACGGGACCATCTAAATTACTCTGCTTTTAATGAAGTCAAATACATTAATCAATTGTTTAGTATAGTTTTATAATGTTGGTACAGTTTCCTTGAATATTTTGATTTTTATTCATTACACATGGATTTAAATAGAGATTTATATATTTTTTTGAATTTTTACAACGGAACCCCTGTAGCCATATTTTTGAGGGATATGGTGACAGTTCCGTTATCTCCTGGGAGAAGTGAAAGAGGATCTGATTAACTTACTTGAACATTTGGCCGTACAGTAGTATCGCCTGCAACTGGAATTATGAAAAGTGTGAACAGCATCAAAGTTGAGAGTAATCTTATCATTAATTTTCGTCTCAAGTCAGTCCTCCGATTAATGAATAAATCTGGTAAGCAAGATTCAGGCCTACTGGAACGCCGACAGTAAGGATAGCATTTTTTGTTGACATATTTCGCGCATGTACGAGTGCAAACGTCCAAATGTTTGCAGACAATAAGAAACATAGAATTACAAATATTTCCGCTGCAAAAGATAAAGGATTATTCGCCAACGCCTGGGAGAAACTTTCTGAAAAAAGTTGGGGATTTTGTGATAAGATAGGTACCAAGGGTAGTAAGTAGTACATGACAAAAAAATTTACAATACCGCCAAAGATTTGTGGTACAAATCCATAGCCTACAAATTCCAGAGTCCTTTTAAATGAACCCTCTGAATTAAATAAAGATGATATTAAGTATAAAATTCCAGTAAATAGGATCCAATATACGAATGTTCCAAATCCCATAATGACACTGACTATCATTATATAAGGCATAAAGGAATTTCCATCCAAAGGTAAGATTTCTTTAACTTTATTCATTATTAGAATACTTAAACCTATCAAAAGTATAGCATTAACAAGTACTATTAATACAGGATATTTGAAACTGACCTCATTTTTTGATTTTTCACTGAAAAATAAACTGGGATTAAATAATAGATCTTTCATATTTTTTCCTCTAAATATAATATTGTTTAACTAACATGGACTCAGTACCAAAATCCAGTGATGAACGTAAAATTAAAAATCACTAAATTTTGTAATTGGTTACAATCCTTGTGATTTTACTTCTAGGTTGAAGCCTTTAGATATCGAATGTTAATTTTGATTGGAGGCTGAATTCTTCTTACGAATTCAGATTTTCAATCAAGAAATGCAAAAATCACTAGATTTTGGACCAGAGTCCTAACATGAAACAAAAGATATAATTTTGATTTGATCAAAGTTGCACTGGCACACCCCGCTACAAGCAACGGGGTATGTTCGTACCATCGCTCCAAATTCCATTAAAGGAGACAAAAATCCAAAACAATTTAGTTTGAGCAGAAGTTAACAACCGAAAAATGGAATTGATAATCATATTATCATCAACTGTTA
The DNA here is from genome assembly GCA_023955635.1 of Methanosarcina sp. ERenArc_MAG2. Lineage (GTDB taxonomy): Archaea > Halobacteriota > Methanosarcinia > Methanosarcinales > Methanosarcinaceae > Methanosarcina > Methanosarcina baikalica. The sequence continues at coordinate 465,864 of JAMXHR010000017.1, read as the reverse complement.
CCTGGAAAGTTTTCCATCCTCACAGCAAGCTAGTGGGGTATTCGACAAATAACTAATTTTGACGACGTTGACATTTATAGCTTAGTTTCCTTCTTTTTGTCGAGATAAAAATAATCGCATTAGCTTGAAAGACTCTATCTTCCGAGTTACCTTCTTTAACAGATTTTTCTATTTCTATCCGGGTTATTCAGCTCACATTGAGCAAATCTTTCTCAATGCATTTATATGCTCAGAGAAAATTTCTTGAGACGACATGCTTAGAGTTATCGGAATGATTTGTGAAAATTGACATTAAGGAGTCTGCTTTGGCACAGGCCCTATATTCAAATTATTTCACCGTAGAGAATCACAAGTAAACATTTAAATGTTGACTATATATAAATTTCTGTTCCGAAACTTTTTGTAACCCTTGTCTTGAAAATGTTTACTCTTTGGAAGAATATTGAAATTATTTCAGAACAATTTTAAGAACTTGACCATAAAATAGATATAGAAATTAGATGAAATTTGTTTTAAATGAGATGATCCCGAAACTCAAAATTGCTTCTCTGAATTTCGTATTCTGAATAACCAATCAAGGTTTATGATCATGAAAATTATTTCTGAAACTCTTGTTGATTGAGAATAAAATTGGTTTTGGAATAAGCTCAATTATTAATTATTTCACCGGTTCCGTTGCAAGAAATCTGGCTTTTTCACAAAATCAGTAAAAACCATCACAATTCGGAAAATTGATCATTTTTTGGGAGAAAATGGTACATAAAGGTGAAAATAATAGTGCCAAATTGCAGAAGTATTTTTTTGCAACGGAGCCATATTATAAACAACCCTCTCTTTTACTCATTTGGAAATTTTTACTTATTTAGAAAAAATTATCCGGCTCTGTAGAAAATCCTTCGAAATAATGAATTCCATTAACTTAAAATGAATGGCCTGATGCATTTTTGCTTGTTTATTTTCAGTCTCTGGGAGCTGATTTAGATAGGTTTTTTACAAAGCAAATTATCCCACATTCGGCAGGTCGAGAATACTACAGGGAATTGAGCCACCCGTTAACCAGCTTTAAACCTAATATACAGTTAGTGAGTGTTCAAAAACGGCATCAAAAAATATCTAAATTCCTAATGTCAGCCTGCCAAATGTAAGATTATATAAACTTGCATATCCAGCACATACGATCGGATTCCGGCGCATCAATTTTAATCAAGTTGTAACACTATATTTCTCATGAGCTTATATAGCTCCTTCACTTCCAAACTTACCTGCAAGAAAATCAAAAGTACATAGAAAGCAAGTATGTATCTCTCTGAAAAATGCTAACTTATTAACTAATGTGCCACCAGAAAATAAAAGAAGAGAACTAATGTGTGTCTCACTGTAAAAGAAGTAACATGGGAGAGTTATATTAACTCCTTGTTGATGGCACGATTTTTGGTCTGTTCGTATATTTTTTGGTCCCACGCTACTATTTATCGATACCTCCTCCAGTATATATATTTTTCTTTTTTCTATGTAATTGCTTCATTAAGTATTGTTCTATGCTCTGAAAAATATATATTATTGTCCATATTTTATTCCTCCCTTTTTCTGCCCGAGTTATTTTTTCCTATTATTGATATTCCTTTCTTTGTCGATCTATCTGTTAACTGAGTGAACTTGCCGGTTTCTCAATTAGAACATATCATGAACTGTCGATGGCCGGAAAAGCCAGGATGTGGGTAATGCAGGCAAGTTCCTTCGGGTGCAGGTGTTTTCCATGATTACAGAATCTAGAGTAAATTTTTCCATGCCCGCATGGTTATAGAGTCTTGAGTGAATAAAAGTGCAAATATCGACACACGAAACTATATTGAGAAGTATAGAGGGAGAAATAAGGTACAGGGAAACAACAAAAAAGTGCAAAATTAAGAGTCAAAAACGGCTAAAAATGTGCAGTTCAAAACGAATTAAAAAAAGAAAAAAGAACCGGAGGGTTCGGCTTAGAAGCCGTAGTTCTCCGGAAGGAAGACTTTAACTTCACTCTTGTATTTTGTGAGGCAGTCATCCATGAATTTGTCCATGTCAGATGGAAGAGCATCAAGAGTTGCCTTTGCATCTGCCAGGGCCTTGGTTTCGAACCTGGAGAGTGCGAGCTTGCCAGCTGCACCTTCGCTGACGATGTTGCAACATTCGACTGCAGCGTTCTTTGCCCTGAGGTAGATGTTGTCTCCGTCCTTGACAATTGCCTGACCGACCCTGTATGCGTTGTCGTAGGCAAGCACGTAGGACTGGGGGTCTCTGTACCTGTCGGAGAGCATGAGAAGGTCCCTGAGAACTTTGTCGTTCTTGGTTTCAAGAGCGGTGTTCATGAGGGCGCAGTCGTATGCCAGAGTTTCAGACCAGCACTGAACAGTTGTGCCGCCGAATTCACCGTGGTACTCAACAGATTCGTTGGACCAGCAGTCACAACACTGCATAATAAGGTTACCCATTACATCAGAGTGGGCGCAGGTGGAAGTCTTACCTTCCTGGGTCATCGGCATACCGGTAATGGCTTTGACGATGATGTTTTCATATCCGCAGTCCTTACCCGGGCCTTTTGCACCGGCTTCGTATGCAACAAGGGACCTTGGGGCGGAAATTGCCCTTGCGAGAATTGCGAGGGTGTGGGCGAGGTTCTTGTCGAGCAGCCCGCCGCCGATGAACATTGCGGTGTTTGCCTGAGCACAGTCGGTGTCACCAGCTGCAACAGTGCCAGTCTTCTTTGCAATTGCTGCAATGTCGGACCAGATCATTTCCATGTCAATGGAGCCGAGGCAGCCAATTGCGTAGAGCATACCAGCGATGTCGTTCCTCAGAACTGCATAGTCGAAAACTTCCTTACCACCCATGCTCTCTACTGAAAGCAGGTCAGCGCCGGCCTTTGCACATTCTTCGAAGGCTTCGAGGAAGACGGAGTACTTGTCTCCTCTGAGCTGGAGGAAGTCCCTGTTCTCACGGATGTCACCGATTGTGTGGCGGAGTGCGCACTTTATGCCGTATTCATCGTGGTATTCTTCCATGATGGTTTTCTGGGCGTGTGCAACTTCTGCTCCCCAGGAGGGGTTGTTGGACATCTGCTGAACGTGTTCGGTTTCGAGAATTACTGCCGGGAAGCCGACCTGGACCATTCTTGACATAATGTCAGTGGTAATTCTCTCGTATTCCTTTACGAGTTTTTCCTTGGACGCACCGGCTTCAGGTCTTGGGGCATAGTTAACTTCAGGAATTGTATAGCCTGCACCGATTTCGAGGTCAAGGCCTGCTTTTACTGGGTATTTGGATACGCCGAAAGTCATCTCATCTGCGCTTGCGTATGCCATTGAAGTGTATCTTTTTGCTGCCATTTCATTCACCTCAGTGCTTGTGGAATTTCTCTCTTAATGCTACGATATCTGTGGTACCTGCAATGATTGCGTCAGCAATCTTGGGGGCATCAGCGGCTTCTTCACCATACACACCGAGTGCATACTGAGATACGAAGTCCTGGTTAACTGCGCCGCCACCGCATGCGAATGGAATCTTTATTCCCTTTTCAAGAAGTTTGTCGTTAACTTCCTTGAATGCATACATGGTGGTGGTCATGAGTGCAGTACCTGTGACCATGAGAGGCTTGTTTGCAATAACTGCTGCAATAACTTCGTCTACAGGGACGTCCCTTCCAAGGTCAACTACATCGTAACCGTTTGCCCTGAGAAGAGCTGTAACGATGTTCTTTCCAATGTCATGGACGTCGCCTTCTGCAACGTGACAGACAACGGTTCCTTTGGTTTCATGGGCAGTTTCGGAGTTTTCCTTACAGAACTCGATACCGTTCAGCATAGCATCAGCAGACATCATGACGTTCGGCAGGAAAATGACACCTTCGTCGTAGAGTTTTGTGACAACACCCATACCGACCATGAGGGCATCGTCGATAAGGCTAATCGGGTCCTTGCCTGCATCCATTGCTGCCTGGAGACCCTCAATTACGTCATCTTCTTCTCCTTCGAAGATAGCTTTTGCAATCGGGTAAATTAATTCGTCTTTAGGATAGATCTCTTCTGCGGCATCTTCAGGCGTCATCGCCTTTTCCAGAGCCACATTGTACCTGGTTAATACTTTTTTCAGACTTGCCTCTGTAAAGTCCAACATATTTATAAACCTCCGTTTTAGTTTTTGGCAAAAAGGCCGTCACCGTTCCGGATCTGCAGTTCCGGACATCTTCGGCATCGTGAGGTTCCGGCTTTACCTCCGTGAAGCTTTTTCTTTCGGCGGAATTCAGCCGTGGAAAGACCGCAAAGCATCCGTATTTATCGGATTCGATCTCCGGACTTTCCTTGGTATATATCCGCGAAAAAAATCTCTCCTGTTCACCGGAACTTTTCCTTTTTTATTGATTTGCGTATCTAAAACTGATACGCTTACACAGCATAATTAGGGAAATCATCACATATACCATAACCGACGGGAATTTTTTTCTGGTTTTTACATAGCAATAAGGGGTCTGAAATTTTGAGTCGATTACGCTATTTTCTGCCCGGAAATTTTTTACTCCCATTTCCCAGATAAATAAGCTTTAAATTTTTGAGACAAATTAGATAAAAATACATCAACTCTTTTTAAACTGCGTATCTTTGAAACATCGAACTTCTTTTTGAATAGTGAGGTTATTATGATAAAGCCTGTCAAAAATTTCAATGTTCGTACTGTACTCTTTTAATTTTACTTATCCTATTTATTTACATAACTAAAGTGCCGACAACTCTAAACTCTGGCCAATGATATCGTTTTTATTGAAATACAATATTTTTTCCAAAATCTTAATATTCTGTTGTCTAGATTCCCTTACGTTTGAAATTATTCATCCAAATTCTTTTATATAAATGAGCATATCGATTATCCCTAACATATGGCACAAACTTTTCCTCCTATTCAGGTCGTACAGGACCAGACCGGAACTCAAATTTTCATTCGCCTTTATGCGGACTTTTAGTGTTAATGATTCAGATATCCTATATTTACAGAAAAACGCGATAGGAGTGATTTGAACGCAACCTGAGTTAACAGATATCGTATTTCGTTCCCAGAAAAGAAGAGACCTCCTTTTACTGTTGGGAGAGAAACCAAGAACAATGGAAGAAATTAAAACCTTCCTTGATGTTTCTCCCACGGCTATCTTGCCACAGATCAAAAGACTTACAGACAGTGACCTGGTCATTCAAAAAAATGGAAGCTACGAATTGACAGATATGGGAGGTCAGGTATTTAAAAAAGCTCAATCCCTTGTCAACGTTCTGACTTTGCTCGAACGAGATAATTACTGGATCGAACACGACCTCAGTGGAATTCCCCAGTATCTTCTCGACAGAATAGGGGATCTGAAGGACTGCAAGCTGGTTAAAGCCGACCCAAGCCAGATTTTTGAACCAAGTATGGAACTTCTGAATTTTTTCTCGTCTTCACGTTATCTTATGGTATTCTCATCCTTCTACAGGCCTGAATTCCTTCCCCTTTACTCAAAACTCGGAAGGCTGGAATCAGACGTTACCCTTATTTTCACTGAGTCGGTACTCGAAAAGACCCTTCATAACTATGAAAGGAAAATAAGGAAAATTACCAAGTTGCAGAATACCGAACTTTTTATCTGCAATGACGGGGTCAAGTTGGCTGAACTTATCGTATCAGACCTTGGAATGATAATTTCTCTCTTTGATAGTAATGGAAGGTTCTATCACGACTATATGTCCTGTTCCGAACCTGAGGCTATAAATTGGGCAAGGGAGCTTTTCGAGTTCTATAAATCAAGATCCTGGCAGATAGAAAGCGAAAAATGTATTGATGATCTTGTCTGTACAACCGAAAACGGAGCTTTTTCAGAATCATTGTTGCTCAGCCTGCACTGAGATATAAGGCACGCTTTGTGAAAATTTGATTTTTCGAGTGAGATACCCAACCAAATTCCAGATATAACTCCAGAATCCCTTTCCGGAGGTTAAATCGAATGAGTATGGAACTGCAGTTAATAGATACAATTTTTTTTCGGACAAAAGGAAAAATTTGCTTCTACTCCTGAAGGATGGGCCAAAAACAATTGAGGAAATAAAAACAGGACTTGAAGTCAGCTCCAGTCCTATTATGGCCCAGATCCGCATCCTGTTCAAGGACGGACTGCTGGTGCAAAATGGAGATAATTATGAACTCTCGGTAAAAGGAAAGCTTATTGTCCCCAAAATGGAGCTTCTTCTATCTACATTTCAGATCTTTAATGAGAACCACGATTACTGGGCAAGGCAGAATTTGCGGACTCTTCCTCCTCATCTGCTGGACCGTATCGGAGAGCTTGGCAGCTGTAAGGAGCTTGTGCCTGACAGGACCCATATCTTCGATTACCCTCCTGAAATTATGGACCCGCTTTACAGGTCCGGGACAGTTATGGAAGTTTCTTCATTTTTCCGCCCAGGGTATCCTGGCCTTTATCTGGACCTTGCAAAAAGAGGGATCGAAGTATCTCTTGTTCTGGAAAAGCCAATATATGAAAAGCTGATTTCCGATTACAGGAAAGAGGTAGAAGAGTTCATAAATATGGAGAACACACGCCTCTTTGTCTGTGATCATAAAATAGAGCTTGCTTCCAGCATTGTTACCGATCGTTTCATTTCCTTATCCATGATTTCAAAAGAAGGAAGATATTATAACCATGAAATGGTGAGCTTTGAGAAAACTGCCCTTTCCTGGGGACAGGAACTTTTCAACTATTACAGAGATATGTCGGAACAGGTAACTCTGATTTAACCTTTTTGTTCCCAAAGCTTAAATAACCTTAAGTTTCAGCTTCCTTTAAGAATGAAAAAGCAAGGTTTCCCAGCAGTCGTTGATGAAAACACAGAGATCCTGATCCTGGGATCCCTTCCGGGCGATGTCTCTATCAGGAAACATCAGTACTACGGGCACCCAGGCAACGACTTCTGGAGGCTGCTAGGCAGTATCATAAGAGAAGATATTCAGAGCATGAGTTATGAAAACAGGCTTGAGACCCTGAAGCAGAATGGAATAGGACTCTGGGATGTCTTTAAAGCCGGAAAAAGAAAAGGAAGCGAGGATACAAAGATAAAAGACGAAGAGGTAAATCAATTTTCAATATTGAAAGAGATAGCTCCGAATCTGAAACTGGTTATTTTTAATGGTAAAAAATCAGGGAAATACGAACCGATTCTAAAGGAAATGGGGTATGAAACAAGAGTTATTCCATCTTCAAGCGGAGCAAACAGACGATTTGGACAAAATAGAAAATCGGAATGGGGAGCTGCTTTTAAACGCTGAAAGACTCTTCTTGACCCGATCAACCTTTTCCCCATTCTTCTGAATATTTCGAGTTTTGTTCACAAAATGAACTTTGGATATACAATTCCGGTTCTTTCAGGTTATTCAACCTTTATAGCCTGTATGGGGCAAGCTTCTTCACAGGCTCCACAGTCCACACATTCTTCTTCATCTACAACTGCACAACCTTTGTCCTCATCAATAATGATTGCTTCTACAGGGCATTCTTCCACACAGGTTCCACAGGCTGTACATTCTTCTTTGTTGACTTTTGCTGGCATATTTTATAGCTCCTTTATTTAGTTTTTTCCCTATTTTTTTCTATACTTTCCTATACTTATTTAGAGAAGTATTTTTGAAGCATATCCAGGATTCAGGATCCGAGTTAATCTTAATCTATTTTTATTTAGGATATATTATATATAAATATGTTCTTACCCATTTCACAACCCCGCTTTACCTGCTACACTTCCTTTTGTTCTCTTTCTATTCGCTGATTATCCGGTCTTCCCTCAGCATATCCAGGATTTGAAGCAGCTTCCTTTTGCGCCTGTTGACTTCCCTTAGCTCCCTGAGATAAGCTTCCCACTCTTCTTTTTTTCAATTGCTTCCAGCGTCTGCTTTATTTTCCGGAGATATACTGATGCGGCTTCATATGAGCTTACTTTTGTTTCGGAGATCAGGTCTTCTGCAAGCTTTTTCCAGAGCTCAATCGCAATTTCGGGATATTTGCTCTTTACTGCATTTGCAATTTCGTTTTCTGAGACGGAATTCCGAGATCTTTCGGCTTCACCTTTGCTTTTTTTAAGCTCCTCATACCAGCGGACTACCTCTTCAGCATCATTTTCTTGAATAGCTATTTGTATCAACAAATCGAGAACAGGAGGTTTAATTTTTCTTAGTGAGTCGACTTTCAGCAGCCCCGTTTTCGGAAGAATACCAGGAAAGATTGAAGTTTCTTCCGTAATTTTGGCCTTACTGGCTGGAAGTTCTCCGTTTCTCAGGTACTGGAGGGCAGCTTCCCGGATCTCCTGCCATCTCCCGATTTTTCGGGCTGCTTTCCCCATTCCAATATAGCTGGTCAGATGGGGAAACTTGAAAAAATTTTCTGTTTCGAGGGCAGCTACAAAAAGCCAGTTTCCTTCGTTTTCTTTAATTTCAAGAAGGATCTGCAGGAGCTCGTAGGCAGGACCAGGCTTATCTTCTCTGCTTTCCTTGATTCCTCTGTAAATCCATTTTTCTGCTTTCTCTTTCTGCCCGGAATTGAGCAGTTCTCTGACAAGCCTTAGATAATTGCCTGTTCTTTCGGCTTCGAGTTCACAGATTGGAATAACCTCTTCAGAAAGCCCGGCTTTTTTCAGGGCGCCGATAAGCCTGTCAACAACATAATCCCGCTCCCAGGATGAGTCGTACAGGAGATTTTTTACTTTTTCAGTATCCTTCAACCGGAATTTGAGAGCTTCTGCAAATAGCATCCACTCTTCCGGAGTAAAATCTTCTTTCCAGAAAAGATGTTCATTAAGAATGTTGTAATTGTCTTTTAGCTCAATTTCAAGTGCATAAAGCATTTTCTCATGTGCAGGAAGAGAAGATTGAGATAAAGCTCTGAACACCACGTCCATGCAGCTGGATATTTTTGTTCCTATTTCCCCTTCTTCGTCATATTCCGCAATTCCATCATACCTGTCCATGAGCTCTTTTCCGATATCAAGCAGTTCGTCAGGGTGACCTGAATCAAGCAGGCTTTCCAGCCTGACCTGCACATCTGAAAAATCAGGCACATCCTCGCCTTCAGAACTCCAGAAGTCATAGCCCCCTGTTTCCCTCCAAAGCTCGTCCAGTTCGGAATAGAGGCCCACAATAATTTCTTCCGGGTTTTCTGATGCAAGGTTCTGCCGGGCTCTCAGGTACCTGCCAAGCATAGTATCTTTTTTTGCAAATGTTATCAATATCTCGATTAATTCCGATTTTTCAATTTGTTCCAGATACTCGCGGAGAGTCCGTGAAGATTCCTCGGCCTCATAGGCCTCGGAAATTTCAGCTCCTGCGTGTCCTCGTCTGGCTCTTGCAATAAGCGGGTTTTCCTCGGCAATAACCGGAACTTCTTCCCCTGCTCTATGCGTTCGAGATATTCAAGTACAGCTGCAACTCCATGTTTGCAGTTATGCCCAACAGGGCAGGTGCAGATCGAACTCAGTTTTCCGTTTTCCAGGGAAACTTCTGTGAAATACTCTGTTGTCCCCTCTACCAGGGCGACCAGGCTGCCTTCAGAGGTGCGTTTAATCTCTTTTACCCGTTCCTCTTCCTGGTACTTGATCCCCTTTGCAGTGGCCTTCCCTCCAGCCCAATCCTGGAGATCACTCCATTTAAGTTGCTTGAAGGGATCGGGATTCTTGCTTTCTGGTGGCATAAGTTACTATTTAGGCTGGTGATATAAAAATAGGATTATAAGCTCTGTTTTCCTGTATCTGTATTCCGAACAGAAAGTGCCCCATCTCTAAGAGCTTGTCTTAAAATTCGTTCTCATTAGCCTAAAGGTTTGATTTTAGCCAGTCGTTTACTCATCATACGGATCATAGCAGCATAGATGAAGGCTTGACTTGATTCTGTCAATCCTTCGTAATCTTTACTCAAACGTCGATAGCTCCCCAGCTATCCAAATGTACGTTCTACCACCCATCTGTGAGGAAGGACTTTAAATCATTTGACGTCATCACTACGCTTTACTATTTACAACACCCAACCACACATTACTTTTACACATCCCATTTATAATTGGTTGTCATGCTTCACTGCTCCCACCAAAATTTTGCATTACATTATTCCAAAAATAAGAATAAAAACATTTTATAAATTTCCACTGTCTTTTCATGTACTCTATCTCATTTGATAGACTACTATTATAACTCAGTTCGATTTCTGCACAATCGGTTAACTCTAACGACTTTTGTTTTATACATGCATTTGATAAGCAAAGTCCACTTATCAATGCTATTGAAATACCTTCACCGAATGGATTTAAAAGTCCCGCAACTTCACCTGCAAAAAAACTCTTCTATTTCTTAAAACTATAGGAAAATCAGGTATAACTAATGGTATATACCAGGCTTCATCTTTGATTTCTTTGATTATTTCAAAATTAATTTCTTTTTTTAGATACGAAATAAATTGGTTGTGAAAATATTTTGATTTAGTCAATGTTTTCGCTATCGTACCTACAACAATATGGTTATTTTTGGTGTTTATCCATGAATCATATTCTGAGAAATCCTTTGAAATATAAGCATAAAACTTTGATCTATCAATAGAAGCCCTTGCATTGTAGTATTTTTGATATGTGACCAACTTATTTTGCTTTGGTGTATTTGTCATTATCCTTGAAGTTCCGCTGACTCCGTCACATGCAATTACAATTTTAGAGTTAATTTTGTAGACATTATTGCCTTTTATTGTTAATGTAACTCCATTTTCATTCTCATCCAATTTTACAACCCTTGAATTATCTATAAGATCTGCTCCTGCCTTAATTGCATTTTGTACTAGCCAATAATCAAATTTATCTCTTAAAATGTTTAAACCTTTATCTGGAAAGTCTTGTGGCACCATATATTCATCAACAATAGTAATTCCATTAGTTTCGTAGGGAGTGCATTTGACATCATCAGGGATATTATCAAAATATTTCTCAAGTATATCTACTGACTTTTTTATCAGGATTCCAGAACAGGATTTATTGCGTGGTAAACCATGTGCTTCTACAATAAGCACTTTAAAGTGCTTAGCAAGGTTATATGCACTTATACTGCCAGCAGGACCGGCACCGATGATTGTAATATCATATTGTTTATCCAAACTCTAATTCTCCTTAAACCAGAATTATACATGGCTTTAGATTTTTAATTACAGTCACCTAAAACCTATTCGAAAAGTGTTGTGACCTACTGTAACTATTACAACATGCCATTATTGACTTTTCGGAAGGCTCTTAGAACCTGTCTGAATATTATATTTTCTTATTTCCTTACAGGTTTAATACGACCCACTCGTCTAATCAGTATATGAATCATCGCAGATATAGTAATACTTGACTTTTTATATTAATAGACAAATTTCTCTTTTATTCCGAAAAAAAGATAACGGTCTAAATTAATTAAAGGGAATAACTTTTGAGTAACGAAGAGGTTATATCAATACCTGACAGCAGGAGAGAATCTATGTCTGCAATGTGGAGAATAAACGATAGCCGCCGGAGGAACTTGAACCCTCGACCTGCTGATTACGAATCAGCCGCTATGCCGCTAAGCCACGAAGATTCGATTTTGCTAGTAAAATAACAGAGTCCAAGTGTTTAAAGCCTTGTATGTCGGCGCATACTTGCAATCAGTTATTGTTGAGTTTTGGATCAGCTCTAAAATATTTTCTGCTTTTTGTGGACTCTGGTCCAAAATCTAGTGATTTTTGCATTTCTTGATTGAAAATCTGAATTCGTAAGAAGAATTCAGCCTCCAATCAAAATTAACATTCGATATCTAAAGGCTTCAACCTAGAAGTAAAATCACAAGGATTGTAACCAATTACAAAATCTAGTGCTTCGATTCCAAAATAAATTCCTTATTTAATGAAAAATTCGTGATCGGTGAATCTATTAGAAAGTCAAGTTTTGTGAATATACTTCGGAATCGCAGTACTAGTGATTTTTAATTTTACGTTCATCACTGGATTTTGGTACTGAGTCTTTTTGTGACACATTTGATAAAACATACTCTGGCGCAAGGAATAAAAAAAGTTAGAACGTTTGGATTTCTTCTGGAGCTAAAATATCACCGTACTCATTAGATAGCCGATAAACTGAACTTATAAAAGTTATAATTCGACATGAAACTTCTATTAAGGACTGACTCCGATGCTAATATGACCAGCTGTTATAGATAATACATATATTTAAACAGATATATAATAACGAAAATTATATAATTGAATGTTTGAATCATAATATAACCATAATTGGGGGTAGTTTCATTGTATATTTCCCGTAGAGATTTGAAACATATTTTAGCACTGTTGATGACTCTTGCGATTCTTCTACCAGGTTTATCTATCGCTAAGCCATCAGAAGGAAATGGGACAACTATAAGCAAAAATATGACCACTAGTCAGGGTTATCCGATTAACAACGACAATAATTCTCTTACCGTAGGCAATCGCGGCCAAACTCTTTTGCAAGACTTCCAGTTCGTTGAGAAGATATCTCACTTCGATCGGGAGCGCATTCCTGAGAGAGTAGTGCACGCGAAAGGTGCTGGAGCCTTTGGTTATTTCCAGGTTTATGAGCCAATGGACAATTACACCAAAGCTAAATTCCTGCAAAATTCTGATAATAAGACTCCCGTCTTTGTGCGGTTCTCCACAGTTGCAGGAAGTAAGGGTTCCGCGGACACTGTGAGGGATGTTCGGGGATTTGCGGTTAAGTTCTACACTGAAGATGGTAACTATGATCTGGTAGGTAATGATATACCCGTCTTCTTTATCAGAGATGCCTTAAAGTTCCCAGATTTTATTCATGCCCTAAAAGCTGAACCCAACAACAATATTCCATCTTCGTCTTCTGGACACAATAACTTCTGGGATTTCATATCCCTTACTCCGGAGTCGACTCATATGCTTACCTGGGTCTTCTCAGATAGAGGGACTCCAGCTAGCTACAGGATGATGGAGGGATTCGGAGTTAATACCTATGTGTGGGTAAACAAGGATGGAAAACCCATATACGTAAAATATCACTGGAAGCCAAAGCTGGGAGTGCATAATTTCGATCGCCAGAATGCTACCAAGATAGCTGGTGAAGACCCGGACTATCTAACCAGAGATCTGTGGAATGCCATTCAAAAGGGAGATTACCCAGAGTACGAGCTCTATGTGCAAACAATGAATATTTCCGAGGAAATGAATCAGACCTTTGACCCGCTTGATGACACCAAAATCTGGCCGGAGGACAAGTTCCCCCTGATACCAGTGGGTAAGATGGTGCTTAACCGCAACCCAGAAAATTTCTTTACTCAGGTCGAGGAAGCAGCCTTCTGCCCGGCTAATCTGGTTCCAGGCATTGAGTTCTCTGCTGACAAAATGCTTCAAGGCAGGACATTCTCCTACGCCGATACACAGCGCTACCGCCTGGGGGCTAACTTCAATGAGTTACCCACCAACAGACCGCTGGCAGGAGTAGACAATAACCAGCGCGATGGGGCCATGCAGTACCAGGTGTTCAATGGCTCAGTTAACTACTATCCAAGCAGCCAGGGAGGATCTGAACCTGTTTCCCAGGATGGAGAGGCATATGAGCCTTACCTAGAAGGAAATATGACCCGAGAGCAGATCTACAAGACCGACGACTTTACTCAGGCAGGAGATAGATACCGCTCCCTGAATCAGACTGAGAAGGAGCACTTGGTTTCCAACCTGGTGTTCGATCTCAGCCATGTAACCAAACCTGAGATTCAGAAGCGAGCAGTAGATAACCTGCAGCAGGCAGACAAGAACTTGAGTGCAGCTGTAGCTCAAGGCTTGGGCTTAAAGAAGTAAAGAATCTATTATTTAAAAAAGACGAACTTGAGAGCCTATCCAAAGCTACCTGGTTCGTTTAAATTTCTATTTTTAATTAAGTCGAATTCATGGATGAATCTTCTACTTTATATAACTAAATTTGAATTCAGGGGGTCTTTTTCTGAAAAAATTAGGGGTATAATTTCAAGCCATTTCCTTCCACCTTTATTGTAATACAGTAACCGCATTCCCCTATTCAAATTTAGGACGACGAGGCGATTCAATACTCTTTCTTAAAGTAATACACGCTGTTTTACTTACAGTCTTTTTAATTAATTCCTTGCTTTCTCAGCTATCCGATATTCTATGCAAAGAGCTTCGGGGAATCCCTATTACTTATCTCAACTTAGTTGTGGACATCCCTCTATATATCCGGTATTAAATTACATATTAAATAATGTTTTTACTGAGATTGTTTCTGTTATCGATTCAACCAACCACTATTAAGCAAAATCTAAACCAATTATTGAAATACTTCCAAATGTTAAAACTTTTAAGAACTTTGAAAAATCTATCTATACCACATAGACACTTTCATTTTGTATAAATAGGTCATTTCTGTCGGCGCATACTATTAGTTATCGTTGAGTTTTGGGATCAGCTCTTTATTTAAATAGTGTGAGATTCAAGAGTTTAACTTTGTTCTTGATTAGAAAAGTCATCTTTAATGAATTTTTAGTAATGGTATTATTTTACCCCACTAATTCATTAATCTCGTATACGAATATAAGAAGATAAAATAGGGATGTGGTTTTATGGTTGATAATAACCCAGGTAGTGTCGCGGCAATTTAATTATTTCACATAATACTTTGACATTTTCTCATCTGCATTCTTCCTCGTAAATTTCCATTCTATTTTCTTTTTGTGTTCATTCCTTCTCTTTGCCCATGCATTCACTTCGCGGGTAAGTTTCTCCATATCACCGATCCTTCTGTCTGTACATTCAATATCCATCACATTGATCTCTATTTCTGCTGCATTAAGCCAACTTGCATGTTTTGGCGTAAAATGGAATTCTATCTTGTCCAGAATCTGTTTTGCTTCCTCTTCACTGAATGTTTCGTAGAAGGACTTTTCTTTATGGATGTTGAGATTATCCGTAACCAGTCGGATGACTTCAGCTTCAGAATATTCTTCGGTAACGAGAATTTTCACGAATTGTGCAAAATCCTTCATAGTTCTTCTTTTGGTTACCTGAGTCACCCTTTTTCCTGCTTTGAACTCTACTGCCATGAATATGTTTGCTGTTTTATTTCTGACATATTCATAATCATATTTTTCTGAACTTCCAGGCTTCATCGGAATGGGAATTCTCTTATCTCCAAGCAGTTGCTTTGGTTTCTCGTCAAGACAGATAATAGGGTTTTTAGGGTCGTAATCCTCTTCGTATAGGTCAAGAACGTCATACATTCTCTTTCTGTACTCGGAATCAATCCTCTGAATGCACCACATACGTCTTAACCAGGGTTTAGTTTTGCTTTTTTAGAATAAGCCTGATGCTCTCTTTGTTTATTGTTTCAAATCCTTCTTTTTTCTTCAGTTCTTCAGTAAGCAGTGTAAGCGACCATCTCTTGCTTCCATCGGGAGAACTGGTACATGCGAGCGCAATTATTTCTGCAACATGTTTTTCGGTGTATTTTATAGGTTGACCAGGTCGTGGTTTGTCAAAAAGAGAACTCGGAAGACCTTCTTCAACGTATCGTTTCCTGATATTAAAAGTAGTATTCCTGGAAATACCTAATGTTTTCGCTATCTCTGTACCTGTTTTATGCTGGTTTGAAAGGAGGAGGACACGTGCTCTGGTGATTTCTCGTGCACTTTTATGTCCTTTTCTCACAAAGTCAAGAAGGAAATTTACCTCGTGATCTTCAAGGTTAATAGTAAGCATGAAGATGTAAAGGGATTCAGAGCTTATAAAGTTAACAAAGAATTAAATTTTCGCGACAGTAGTGTGCATAATAATTCTAAAAAAAGATGTAATCAATTAAAGAAAATATTTGATGACGTGAAAAAGTTCATGAAAACAGAGGAAGACGAGAATGAAAAGCCGGCTTCTTTTGAAACATCTCTAAACGAAAAAAATCTAGAGTCGAGTCAACAATTAGAAAGTTCGAATACTCCGAAATTTGAAACTCCTGAAACAAAAGAAGCCGAAAGATCAATGAGAGAAAGAAAGGCTAAAATTAAAGAACAAAAACTTCCGAAGAAATATAGAAAGGGTTGGTAAAAGATTCCCATAGCATAAATTACTTCAGATCCTCTTTTTTGGATGAGAGAAGTAACAGGCATATTTGTCATTCGAAGCCAATATTTTCCCCTCAACTTTCATCTCCGTTTCATTGAAATGGATAACAGAAGAAGTTATTACATTCTCTTTAAAAGTTTTCAAATTCCTCTAAATTACGGAAACATTTTCTTTCTGTCCCAATCATGGTAGCAAAACAGATTTTTATCCCTACTTTATGAGACTTTTTATTATTTTCTGGTCTTCAGACTTTCTCTCATATCATACAAAACAATAATATTTTAATTATATTGATATAATATAGTTGTGAATGGGAAAAGGGAACCTCGCAATAGACAAATCAATGGCAAAAACGGTTGTTGACGGAAAAATAATAATTCCTTTACCAAAGGTTTTGGTTGAAAATCGATACTACCCTATGTTCTTTGTATATTCTCCTACTCATTGTGATGATTGTGGAAGTAAATTACATGTAAACTCTCACTACACTCGTTTTATTTTATCAAGTCACGGTACTATAGCTCGCGATGTTACATACTGGACTTGTTTTTCTTGTAAGAAACATTTCCATGATCAGATTATTGGTGTTCCTGGTTCTGCAAATTACAGTTATGAGTTTTATGAAAAACAAATGTCTGTTAGATACGATGGGCGATGCAGTCTAAACAATTCTCGAAAAATTGGAGAAACATATACAGAAGGACTAACTGATTTCTGTGGGAGAGCTCCTTGTGCCACTTCACTATGGTTATATGAGCAACAACAAGCAGAGCTTTCAAAGCAAGAACTTTTAGATCAAAATATTGCTTTTGACAGAACATTGTATGTTGATGGAGATTGGATCAAAAAAGGATGGAAAAAGAAATTTGAAACTCTGTTGGGAAGAGAAATTTCAGAAAAAGAATGGAAAAAGATGCGATATAAATCTGTTTACGTTATTGCCACAAAAGAAAAGGTCGTTTTGGATTTTGAGATAACTGACAGATTACCAACAATTGAAGCTCTGATGCCTCTTTTCATACGAATAAAAAACCGATTTCCTGAAGGTAAAATACAAAAGATCGTTTCTGACGAAGATAAAGCAATTATTGGAGCTGTAAAAAGTGTCTTCCCTGAAGTGGCTCACTCCTTTTGCGTGTTCCATCAATTAAAAAACGTTAGTAAGAGATACAGTGACGAATTCAATTCCATCACAAATATTCCAGGTAATGATGAGCTTGTGTACAATGAGATATGTCAATTAATACGCTCTGATACGGTTATCAGTGCTGTTGTATGTTTTCAAAAGATCCGAGAATTGGATTCTGGTCTGGAACTTTCAAAAGCGTCTCATAAAGCAATTTCTTATGCAAAAGAGATTTTCACGAAAAATGTAAGTTTCTTGAAAAAGGGTTTTACACCTGAGACAGATAACACAATGGAACAGATATTTTCTTTGATAGGTGATATTGTAGACAAAGCAAGATCATTCAAAACTGATAGTGGGCTAACTAATTTCTGTTATAATTTGTTTACTTATTTCAACAAACGGTGTTTCAGTACTGGAAAATGGAGAGGATTCTCACCTTTAATGAGGGCAAGATTCCAATATGGATAAAGGTAGAAAAAAAATAACTCTTCAATTTAAAATGGAATTCCTATAGCGGTAGCTGATGAAAATCTCCATAAAAATAGGGCATGTAACAAAAAAATTGGATAAGTTCTTGCATCAATAAATAAACTTTCTCAAAATGAGTAGATTAGTTTACTCAAATTAGAATGAAATTTCTTGATTTTTTCAAAATTGAAGAAGATCCAGAAAAAATTAAAAAGACTCTACTTTATAGTCATGTTTTAACCTGTCGCTTTTATTTGAATGCTCTAATTTGGATCTGAAAAACAAATAGATCTCTTTTCTCAACCTTATCAAAATCAATTTTAATTTGAATCGAAATAATTTTTAGGATTGAGATGTACTTTAAAATATTTTATAACCCCTCCTGCGTTTACCCCCATTACAAGTGTTCTATCTGTTCTAAATGTTCTCGAGGAATGGCAAGAAAAAAGCACCATAAAATATTTATCTAACAAGGAAATTATTCAGTAAACTGACTAATCAGTCAATTAGAGAGAATATATGAAAGAACAGATCAAAGACAAAAAAACAGCCATTATGGAATCGGCCCTGAAGCTTTTCACGGAAAGAGGCTTCCACGGTACATCCACTGCTCAGATTTCGAAAGAAGCAGGTGTAGCCACAGGCACCCTTTTCAATTACTTTCCCACAAAGGAAGACCTTATAAACAGCCTATATTTCGAAGTAAAAGGACAATTAAGTCAAAGTATGGGGAAAGAAATTGAAGCACAGAGTACCTTTCAGGATAAATTAAGAAAAATATGGTCAAATTTAATCAAATGGGGAGTAGACAATCAGGAAGAATTTCTTTTTGTCGGGCAGTTTTGCTCTTCTCCTTATATAACAAAATTTACGCGTGAAGAAGTGATGAAAGAGTATGTCTTTCTCCATGATCTTGTGAATGAAGGAATAAAAACAGGAGTGATCAGAGACTTTTCCGCGGAGTTGACCATTGCAATGTTTTATCAGGCTAGCAGGACGGTAGTGAATCTGATCCTTGATTCGGATTCATCACAAGATAAAAATAAGTTTATCGAAGACGGATTTAAGATTATCTGGAAAGGTTTAGCTAAGAAGTAATTTTTTTCATCCCACTTATGAGTGACCAGTCACTCATATATGGAAATTAATGGACTAACTTACCTCAAAATATACAGTCAATCAGAAAATCAATCCGAGATACATAAAAAGAGTTTGAAGAAACCAGGTGAATTGAAAATGTTGTACAGAAAAATTCCTGCGAATGAAGACGAACTTTCTATACTTGGATTTGGATGTATGCGTCTGCCCATGAAAGAAGATGGTACCATAGATGAAGAAAGAGCCACTCAGCAGGTACGCTATGCAATCGACCACGGAGTAAACTATGTTGATACGGCCTGGCCTTATCACATGGAACAGAGTGAGCCTTTTTTAGGTCGTGCTCTTGCTGACGGATATCGCGAGAAAGTTAAACTCGCAACAAAACTCCCTTCCTGGCTTATAGAAAACCGAAAGGATATGGATAAGTTCTTGAATGCTCAGCTGGAGAAACTCAAAACAGACCACATCGACTATTACCTTATCCATGCTCTCGTTGGTGAACTGTGGGACAATATTGAAAAGCTGGATGTAACTGATTTCCTTGATAAAGCCAAAGCTGCCGGCCGCATAATTAACGCAGGTTTTTCCTTCCACGGCTCGGGAGAAGATTTCAATCGGATAGTAGATGCCTATGACTGGGACTTTTGTCAGATCCAGTACAACTTCCTGGACGAAAAGAACCAGGCAGGTACCGTGGGTTTGGATTATGCAGCTTCAAAAGGCCTTGGAGTAATCATTATGGAGCCCCTCCGTGGAGGATACCTTGCAAGCCCCGTGCCTCCTGCTGTGAAAGAGATCTGGGATGAGGCTCCAACAAAGAGGACCGCTGCAGAATGGGCTCTTCGCTGGGTGTGGAACCATCCGGAGGTTACGGTTGTTCTCTCCGGGATGAATGAGGAAACACATATTGAAGAGAATCTTACAGTAGCAGACAAAGCATACCCAAATTCTCTGACTGAAGCTGAACTGCAGCTAGTAAAAAGAGTAGAGCGGAAGTACCGTGAACTGATGAAAGTAGGCTGCACAGGCTGTCAGTACTGCATGCCCTGTCCAGCAGGGGTGAATATTCCATTATGTTTCGAAACGTACAACAACCTGTACATGTCCAACAATGTAGATGAGACAAAGTTCCTCTATGCTGCAAGGTTGGGTGGCATCCTATCCGTCGGAGGGCCCGAATTTGCATCACAGTGCATACAATGTGAAAAGTGCCTTGAAAAATGTCCCCAGCACCTTGATATACCAACGATTCTCGAATCTGTTGTAGAAGAACTTGAAGGATCTGATCTGGAAGAGATAGTTGCCATAGCAAAACAGGCATTCAAGCGGACTTAAAAGCGAGAAATTGGAAGTGCAGAAAAGACAAAATGAAGATATTGTTTAAGCTAACCTTATTGAAAGGTTAAACAATATTTCCATTTTCCGCTATTTATCTTCATGTCCTGTCCAGAAGACTGGTGGAGTTGTTGGGATACTCTCAGCAGGTACAGCAGATATGCCGGCTGTGGAAGAGGCTCGCTTTATTGCCTCAGAAATGGACTGCGAAATTATTACCATATATGACGTAGGGGTTGCGTAAAATCGGAATTACAGAAGTGGAAACATGAGAAAGCTTAAAAAAATGATGTTGTACTTATTCAGTTTTTTACTTCTATTGGGTGTTAGTATTACATTGTTTATAAACTTAGACCCAGCTTTCGGTGGAAATCCAACGAAAGAACAAAAAGAAACTTATCAAAATTTAAGTAATTATGTTAACGGAAAATTTGTTAATGAGGTTCCAACCGATGTCATGAATTCCTCAGATGTTTCATCAACGAATAAGGATTCCACTTCAGAGGCTAAAGATCGCAATCCGGCTGGTCCAATTCCTGTTTCTGCCATTGACTGGAATAAAATTAAAAGTGAAAATGATAGCTTGACCTGGTTTGGACACTCTGCGTTTCTGCTTAGCATTGATAATAAAAAGTTATTGATAGATCCTATGTTGAGCCCTATAGCCTCACCGGTTTCATTTGCGGGAGTTAGGAGATATAACTATAGTAAAGATATTATGTTGCATCTTATTGATGAAATGCCGCCTATTGACGCAGTTTTTATTACGCATGACCATTATGACCACCTAGATTATCAGTCCATTGTAAAGCTAAAGAGTAAAGTATCACATTTCTTTGTTCCTCTTGGGGTTAGTGCTCATTTGATTCGATGGGGTATTCCAAAAGAAAATATAACAGAACTCAATTGGTGGGAAGAAACGAAGTATCAGGGCTTAACCATTGCCTTGACACCAGCCAGACATTTCTCTGGAAGAGAACCATTTAACATCGATACTACACTTTGGGGTGGATGGGTCATTCTGGGGAAAAACAAGCGTCTATTTACTAGCGGGGACGGCGGATATGACACCCATTTTAAGGAAGTCGGAAAGAAATACGGACCTTTTGATATCACCTTAATTGAAGGAGGCCAATATGACCGGAAATGGGCGGCTATTCATATGACACCAGAGCAATCTGTCCAAGCCAATTTAGATGTAAATGGTAAGACTATGATGTTAATGCATTGGGGAGCATTTACATTAGCTAATCATAGTTGGAAAGAACCAATAGAACGAGCACTAAAAGAGACAAAAAAAGAGAAGTAAATATAGTTGCCCCAAAGATTGGTGAAACTGTTCTATTAGATTCAGACCTTCACATGCCTCTAACTTCATGGTGGAATTTTTGATTTGGAGCGTATTAATCCAGCTACTAGCTGAGCAGATAAGCGTTATAGTTCCTTATTTATCAGGAAAAAAGGAAGCCGGTACAGGTGTATCAGGAAGGGACGAGTAAAAATCCTCCCGAGTGCGAAACATTCGCCTTGTGATACACCGGATAGCTAGTGCTTCGATTCCAAAATAAATTCCTTATTTAATAAGAAATTCGTGATTGATGGATATATTCAAAAGTCAAGTTTTGTGAGCATACTTCGGACTCGCAGTACTATTATTATTGATCTCCCAGAGGAGATAGTGTCAAATGATAATTATTCTCCAAGTTGCCCCCAGTGTTTCTTCCAAGGATCAGAGTCAACTGATATTTTTTTCTCCCAATTCTCCCAGGTTTTAGGGAATGAAAAAAAGGTTGTTTTTGGGTTTCTGTGTGATGTAGGTTGGTTATTAACCAGATATAATTTCATTGGTCATCGGTTAAGGAATTCTCTTGCCTGAAGGTTATCGATTTTACATTAGAAATTGGCCTCATATTTTAGCCTCTTTACCTAAAATCGATACCCTGTTCCAGTTCGAAGTCGATCTAAATTTTGGGCATATGTCAAAGGAACGAATACAATTTATCATAATTCCTCACTTAACCGAAGACGCATGAATAATCTTTTGATTATTTTAAGATTCCATTTCTTCACAGTTCCAAAAAATAAGCTTCGACCGAAAAAGTATAAAAAAAGCCGCCGGAGGGACTTGAACCCTCGACCTGCTGATTACGAATCAGCCGCTATACCGCTAAGCCACGACGGCACATGAATAAGAGAATAAGCAGACTTAAAATAACGATCAAGAATTTAATCATTTCGCTTGTGAAGAATCTTTCTGTTTTTCAAGGCATTAAAGAATTCTGGCCTCGATGCATACATTATACTGGTGAGGAGCATAAGAACGTACTACTCTTTTCTCCAGAACCTCTACCTGTCTTCCTGCTCTTTCCGCAGCTGCCCGTATAAGTTTAATAAAACTTTCGAAGAGATCGTCTTCATGGGCCATTCCGTAATAATGGATAATTCCACCAGGCTTTGTAAGAAGAACAGCCGGGTCAAGAAACTCGTGGGCATTGTGAGGGAGATTCATAATCACATGGTCGGCAGTAACTGCAAACTTTTTTGCTTCTTCCCTGGCATCGCCTTCGATTGCTTCTATATTTTTCGCCGAATTGAGAATTATATTTTCTCTCAGATAACGTACAGCATCAGGATTTTTGTCAATTGCTACAACCTTTGAAGGCTTATTACTCTTTGCGATCAGAATACTGTAAGGGCCCACACCTGCAAACATATCAATGACGGTATCCCCTTCCATAACCCAGGAGAGGATACGCGAGCGTTCGGTAGAAAGGCGTGGAGTGAAATAAGCCCTTGCAAGGTCAACTTTATAGCGGCAGCCGTATTCCCTGTGAACTGTTTCGGTCCTGGGCTCGCCTGCAACGACTTCAAATTCCCTGACCCTGAATTCCCCTATTACAGGAGTAAGAGGTTTGAGTACGGTTTTTATATTTGGCTGAGTTCGGAGAAGGACATTGGCAATTTTCGAAGCCTTTTGAGAATCCAGGTCCGAATCCTCCAGAAGGGCAATATCCCCTATTATTTCATATGTCGGACTGAAACCAAGTAGATCTTCAGGAACAGGTTTTTCTCATGGAGCTCAAAATCGGACTCGGTAAGTTCAATTTTGTCAGGAAAAACCTTCAGCTCGTCGGGGGCAGGCTCTCTGGTTAGGGGCAGATAAAGAAATTTCCCATCTGCGCCTATTTTTACGGAATTATCAAGGATTTCAAGCTCAAGGAGGATTCTTCTTACAGGTTCTCCTTTCTCTTTAGGAACTTTTATGCACTGCCGTTTCATAGAAAATCGACCTTTGGGAACCCTAAGGTTATCCTTCTATTAATAAGCTGTCTCAAAATTTATCCGGCTATTTATTCGGTTACTTATATGGTTATTAAGTATTTGGAAAATCGAGGCAGGTTTTTCAGTAGCAGAAAACGTCTCAGAAACTTTGCCTCCAGGGAATCTTTAATCCAGGGCACTATTTTAGAATAAGACCAAAAAGAACTTGATTTTGAGGGGTGCTAAAATTGGTAATGGGAATGGAAATGTGCCATTAATCAGATCAGGGAAATCTCGCCTGGATTGCAGGTTTCAACTCTATTAACTTACAGGATCGGATTTACTGCATTGAAGTTAAGCGGTTCAAAAAAAGCAGGAATTCCGCGATATGGGAAGATAAACACTTTAGGATATACCCTGGGAGCTTCATCTTTATCGTATCTGTCATACTCCGGATTAAGGCTCATAACTGATAGAGCAGCTCCTGCAGTTTTGTATCTTCACGATCCTTTCTGACCTTATAATTCTGTCTCTTAGTTCCTTATTCATAGCTAACAGGTGGAGCTGGAAAACTGTCAAAAATATGAGATTCTTGTGATTTTGTTCCTGTCGACTTTCAGCGGAGGAGTCTACCTGTTTTGATGGCTTCACAAGCAAGAAGTGTCTGTAAAAAACAATCGATTAAAAAAGAATTATAAACTATAGATTTGCTGATAAGTTGATTGGATGATAGAGATTTACCTCCTTTTTTGCCTTATTTTTAAACTTTTTGAAGGTTCATAAAATAAAAAGCTTCACCTAGAGGAAAGCAAAAAAGAATTTCGGAGAAATGAGATTAGCCCGAAGATTATTGGGTTTTCAGGACAGCTGAACTTTCAGGGTAGCTGAATCGAATGGTTGTAATTAAGCATAAAATACATCCCGAAAAAGATCAGAAATGTCCCGCATATATAGAGAATATAACTGTGCATCTTTTGAGAGAATAGGGCTTTTCCACAGCTGAAAGACCCGGATATTGCAGTAAACCAGCTGAAGTCTGCGATCCAGTGTCCGAGGATGTAAGCCACTGAAATAATCATTCCCATTTCATATTCCCTGAGGACAAGAGCACCGCCTGCAGTCAGCCACCAGATCCAGAAATAGGGGTTTGAAACCGAAGTAATCAGGCCTATCAGGGCAGGACTGGAGGTTAGCTTCAAACCTGATGAATCCTGAGAAATCCTTGTTGAAGAAGCGGCGGTCCTTGCATCCTTTAAGGTAAGAACGCCGAAGACTACAAGTGAAAGCCCTCCTATAAGGAAAATTGCAGAAATCACGCCGTTGCCGACAAGTGAAGCTGCTCCAAAGAGAATGAGTATATAGAGCACAAGCTCGATGACCATATGTCCGAATACGACTTGCGGACCTGCAAGCCAACCTTTTTTCAGAGAAATCTCTATAGTTGCAAAGAGCATAGGGCCCGGAATAAGTGCGCCTGTAAGTCCTACAGAAAATCCTAAAAGAAGAGCTTTCAAAATTTCAATTGCCAGCATTATAGATCAAAAATTTTAAAGGCTTCTTTTTAAAAATAACTCCTGCACGCAGTTGTAAAGAGCCGGATAAATATAGAAAATGCAAAAAATGGGGTATTTTCTCTGCAAATATATGAACAGAGCTGAACCCCAATTGGAGAAAGAAAAATGAGGAAGAATTAGAGGATAATCTCGATATCCAATTCTTCTGCAAGCTCCTTATACCTGTTCCTGATCGTAACTTCCGTAACTCCGGCAACATCCGCTACTTCCCGCTGAGTTCTTCGTTCACCACAGAGAATGGACGCAATATAGATTGCAGCCGCAGCAACTCCTGTGGGACCCCTTCCGCTTGTAAGTTCCTTTTCGGAAGCCTGCCTCAGGATCTCAACGCTTTTGGACTGGACTTCTCCTTTCAGATTGAGCCCAGAACAGAATCTTGGGACGTAGTCGATAGGGGAAGTGGGCATGAGCTTTAATGCAAGTTCTCTGGAAATAAAGCGGTAGGTTCTTCCGATTTCTTTCCGGCTGACCCTGGACACCTCTTCGATTTCATCAAGAGTCCTTGGGACACTACACTGGCGGCACGCAGCATAAAGAGCGGCTGCGGCGACACCTTCAATGCTTCTTCCACGTATAAGGTTCTTGTCCACAGCTTTCCTATAGACAACAGCTGCTGTTTCCCGAACTGTTCTCGGGAGACCCAGAGCAGAAGCCATCCTGTCAAGTTCGGATAGTGCAAACGCGAGGTTTCTTTCAGTTGCATTACTTACACGAATTCTACGCTGCCATTTTCTTAAACGATAGAGTTGAGCACGGTTTTTGGAGGAGATCGATTTTCCGTAGGAATCACGGTTCCTCCAGTCAATCATTGTGGAAAGCCCTTTGTCGTGGATTGTGTATGTCATAGGCGCACCCACACGGGAACGCTTCATACGCTGATCGTGATCGAAAGCTCGCCATTCCGGCCCTTCATCCACAAAGTCGGCATCAATGACAAGTCCGCAGTCCCCACACACGAGCTCGGCTCGCTCATAGTCGTGAACGAGGTTCCTGCTGCCGCATTCTGGACACACGGCCTTTTCGTTCTCAAAACTTTGCTCCTTTTGCTTCTCTTTGCGAGCTTTGATCATGGCACGTATTTTTTCCCTTTCAAGAGTGTCCGAATAGCGAACTCTTTCGACTTCTACCATATCATATCACCTTACAAATTAAAATGACCATATGTTTATGATTCTCTGTAACCTTAGCTGCACAATTGAAATAACAGAATATATATAAAAGGAGAGATAAGAAAGCTCATAGCTATAACTAGCAAAAAACATATAAACCAGTTAAAGTTAAACCAGAATAAATAATTCAAACGCGCATCCAATGTCAGAAATCTCACCGAATATAGACTCTTTCATTGACGAGAGCCCGAAATTCCGAATCAGGAGTTTGCTTAAAGCCCCTCACTAAAAAATAGGGATGGTTTACAGGTCCGAAAACGCTGACAATTGTGCCAATCCGGTTCAGAGCCTTATCTACAACAACCGAATTCAATTTAGGAAGACTACCTGAGACGTCATCGGGTTTTACCTCATCCCCTATAATTATCAGGTTTTTAACACCTGATCTGTGCAGCACTGTACCGAGTCGTTTCATATCAGCCACAAATAATTAATAGCTATTTCTCCAGCTCAGGGCGAAAATATCCTGGCTTTGAGCATGTTATTCTGTCAGCCTTAAATAAGAATATATATTGTAGACTGAAAAGCATATGTAGTCTATGTTTATTATATATAAAGATATCGCAAGACCTATATTATACGGTAGTCTTAGCTAAATTAAGATAGTAAAGTATAAGATACAGGAGAGGGCAACCACAAGCTTATATATTAAATGGACATTGTTGGCAACAATCAGACCATATATATGGTCATATTCAGTCACTAACTCCGATTAACAGACCATATATCTGGTCATATTTGATCACTAACTCCGATTAATGATCTCGTTCCAGGGAGGAGACTCATTGTCCAAGTTCGTATATTTTTTGGAAAGGATGCAACTGATGGCAAAAGTAGTATGAAAGACCTGCTTGGAGGTAAGGGTGCAAACCTTGCCGAGATGGCAAATCTCGGAGTCCCCGTACCACCTGGCTTTACAATAACAACCGAAGTTTGCGTACTTTACTTAAAGGGTAAAAAATATTCTGAAGAAGTACTCAAACAGGTAGATGAAGCAATCGATAAGCTCGAGGCCTTAAACAACAAAAAACTGGGGGATCCAGATGATCCTCTGCTTGTTTCTGTAAGGTCCGGGGCTAGGGTGTCCATGCCGGGAATGATGGATACTGTACTTAACCTCGGGCTCACGGACAAATCCGTATTGGGGCTCGCAAATAAGGTCAATGATGAAAGATTCGCTTACGATTGCTACCGACGATTTATTGCCATGTTTGGGAACGTGGTGCTGGGAATTGACTTTAGAAACTTCGATTCCTTAATTGAGGATGAGAAGAAGGAACTGGGAGTCAAATCCGATACTGACCTCGATGAAAAATCATTAAAAGAGCTGGCTGAAAGGTTCAAGGAAGTAATCAAACTTGAAAAAGGGTTTGAGTTCCCTCAGGATCCGAAGGTTCAGCTTCAGATGGCAATTGATGCTGTTTTTGATTCTTGGAATAATCCTAGAGCCATCACATACAGAAAGCTTAATGAAATTGATGACAGCTGGGGCACAGCCGTTAACGTACAGACGATGGTCTACGGGAACAGAGGAAACACCTCCGGAACAGGGGTTGCTTTCACAAGAAACCCATCCACAGGAGAGAAGAAATTCTTTGGAGAATACCTTATCAACGCCCAGGGCGAAGATGTGGTTGCCGGCATCCGGACTCCGGACTTTATTGATACTCTTGGGAGCAAAATTCCTGAAGCCTATAAACAGCTTGTTTATATCTGTCAGAAACTTGAAGCTCACTTCAAGGACATGCAGGATATAGAGTTTACTATCCAGGAAGGAAGGCTCTACATGCTGCAGACCAGGACAGGGAAACGCACAGCTGCCGCAGCTGTGAAGGTCGCAACTGACATGGTAGCGGAAGGGTTGATAGATAAGGAAACAGCAGTCACCAGAGTTAAAGCCGAACACATCGACCTTCTCCTGCACCCGAGGATTGACCCCAAAGCAAAACTTGAGGTAATCGCAAAGGGACTTCCTGCATCTCCCGGAGCCGCTGTAGGAAAAGTCGTATTTACTGCCGAAGCAGCCGAGGAAATGGCCGAAAGAGGAGAAAAAACTATTCTCGTCCGGACCGAAACATCTCCTGAAGACATAGGAGGAATGGCAGCTGCTCAGGGTGTCCTTACCGTGCGCGGAGGGATGACTTCTCACGCAGCAGTCGTTGGAAGAGGCATGGGCAAACCCTGCGTAGTGGGCTGCGGAGAAATCTCAATCGACATGAAGAGCGGCCTTTTCATGGTAAACGGCCATACTATCAAAGAACACGAATATATTACCATTGACGGAAGCGCAGGCAGTGTCATAATTGGGAGAGTAGAGCTGATTGATGCCGAAATAAATAACGATCTGAAACGTCTTCTCGTGTGGGCTGATGAAATCAGAACTCTCGGAGTAAGAACAAATGCTGATAACCCGGCAGATGCAGCCCTGGCCCGAGACCTTGGTGCAGAAGGGATCGGACTTTGCAGAACTGAACATATGTTCTTCGGAGAAGACAGGATTCCCGCAGTAAGGGAAATGATCATGGCCGAAGATGAAAAGTCCAGGAAAAAAGCCCTCAAGAAATTGCTCCCTATGCAGAAAGAAGATTTCCTTGGTATCTTCCGCAGCATGGAAGGTCTGCCAGTAACTATCAGACTACTTGATCCACCTCTCCACGAGTTCCTTCCGGACAAAGAAGAACTGGACGCAAAGCTCAGGGAACTTGAAGCCTCAGGAGATTGCGGGAAGATTGACGAAGTCAAGAAGATTATCCAGCGTGTAGTTTCCCTTAAAGAACTGAATCCTATGCTCGGGCACAGAGGATGCAGGCTTGGGATCACCTACCCTGAAATTTATAACATGCAGGTACGTGCAATCATGGAGGCAGCCTGTGAACTTTCGGCTGAGGGAATGCAAATTGTTCCTGAAATCATGATTCCGCTCGTGGGCCTTGTAAAAGAACTTTCCCTTACCAGAGAAGAGGTCTGCAAGATGGCAGATACGGTCATGGCCGAGAAAGCCATAAAGATCGATTACCACGTCGGAACAATGATCGAACTTCCGAGAGCTGCAATCATTGCAGACAAGATCGCAAAGGAAGCTGACTTTTTTCCTTCGGGACAAACGACCTGACCCAGACGACCTTCGGATTCAGCCGTGATGACGTGTCCAAATTCGTGCCTATATACCAGAAGGCAGGCATCCTTGAACACGACCCCTTTGCAGTCCTTGACCAGGAAGGCGTTGGCGAGCTGATGAAGATCGGAATTGAAAAAGGCCGCTCCGTCAAACCCGACCTCAAGATGGGAATCTGCGGAGAACACGGCGGAGAGCCGAAATCCATCCACTTCGCCCATGAAATAGGTCTCAACTATGTGAGCTGCTCTCCTTACAGAGTTCCGATAGCAAGGCTCGTAGCCGCACAGAGCACAATTGAATCCAGAAAAGCAAAATAAATCCTTAAATTTAAAATTTTGGCAGGACAATATCCTGCCGGCTCTTTTTTGAAAGTTATTATGTGGAGCCTGGCGGATAAACCAGTATCCAAATTCGG
Source organism: Methanosarcina sp. ERenArc_MAG2 (assembly GCA_023955635.1). GTDB lineage: Archaea > Halobacteriota > Methanosarcinia > Methanosarcinales > Methanosarcinaceae > Methanosarcina > Methanosarcina baikalica. Next base: position 436,127 of record JAMXHR010000017.1, on the reverse strand, counting down.
CTAGCCCAGAATAAAATCCGAAAATAATTTTAGCTCTAAAAGAGGCCGTCTTGAGCGCGATGAAAGAACTGCGCACTGTTGTGAGTATGGCAACTAAAAGGAAAATTACAGATTTTTCTGTATGCCGAAGAATTCATAGGCTTGCGCAATTCCAGCAACTGCAATTATAATTTAAACTATAAAACCGATTTCAGTATTCCCTTGAAATCATATAATCGGCAATCTGAAGGAGAAGTTCCTTTTCCGGACTGTCAGGCAGGACGTCCAGCTTTGCTTTGCCTTCATTGATATATGAAATTGCAAGGTTCTTTACATAATCAATTGATCCGCATTCTGTCAGAATCCGGACGGCTTCGTCGGTTTCCTTCTGAGTAGCTTCTCCTTTACCGAAAATAGTCGGTTTCACGCCTTTTCCGAAAGCGTCAATTACAATCAGGGTATGCTTCCCTCCATAAGGTCGCTACCTCTTACTTTTCCGAGCACTTCCTGTGGAGTGACCATGTCCAGAACGTCATCATACATCTGAAAGCCAATCCCGATAAGGCGCCCATACTCGAAGAGAGCGTATGCGGTCTCGTCAGAAGCTCCTCCAAGAAGGGCTCCGATCCTGGCTGCGGCTGCGTAAAGGACTGAGGTCTTTTTTCCACCATTTCGATGTATTCGGATTCGGTAACCTTATCCCTTGTTTCAAAATCCATATCGAGCCACTGGCCTTCACAGATCTCGGTACAGGTTTTTGAGAGGACATCCATACATTTTAAAATCCTTACAGGCTCGTTTTCGACTTTTGAAAGGATCTCGAAAGCTTTGGAATAAAGAGTGTCACCTGCAAGAATCGCTCCGGCTTCACCCCATATCATATGCACTGCAGGCCTTCCCCTGCGGATATCATCTTTGTCCATGATATCATCATGGATCAAAGTGAAATTATGTACAAGTTCCACGGCCACTGCTGCAGGCAAAACGGATTTGAGATCTGAGCCGACAGCTTCAGCCGCCAGAATTAGGACTGCCGGACGGAGGCGTTTTCCTCCGGCATCTACAAGGTAGCGAGACGCTTTGTACAGCTCCACAGGACTGATTATAGGAAGTAGCTCATCAATTGCGGCATCAACATGGACACTTCTTTTTTGATCTCATCAATCAGCATCATAAAAATCACGAGATACGGAATATGTTTTCTATAAATTATTCCTCTATATATAACACTTCACCGTTTCTGAGAAGGTGCACGGTATCTCCGAGTACATACCCGGCATCTTCCGCCATCTCGATGTAGTGCCCGTGCATTTCCAGATCCCCGTGGGCAGGAATTACATGTTCGGGATTCACCATGCGTAGAAGTTCCCAGTGGTCTTCCCTATATGCGTGCCCTGATACGTGCACATTGTCATAGATCCTGGCACCCCGCATTCTGAGTTTGGTCTCAAGGGCATAGCGGTTGGCCTGTGTAAGGGGGCTTGGAATTACGTTTGCAGAGAAAATGACCCTGTCCCCGGGCTCAACTGTGTAGGGAGTTTCCCCATTCGCAACGCGCACAAGGATGGAACCTGGTTCTCCCTGGTGCCCGGTAACGATTGGAAGGTACTTGTTCTTGCCTTCCTGCATGATGCGTTTGAAAGCACGGTCAATATCTTTCCTGACACCGTAAATCTCGACATTGGAAGGTAGATCAAGGTAACCTACATCCTTGGCGGCCCTTACGTAGCGTTCCATGGAACGACCCATCAGCACCGGAATTCTGCCCATTTCTTCAGCAGCTTCGATAATTGCTTTAAGCCTCGCAATGTGAGAAGCAAAGGTTGTGATAATCATCCCTACATCAGACTCTTCAGTTCCGAGCAGTACGTCCCTCACCATATCTTTTGCAATCTGTTCCGAAGGAGTCTTTCCCGAGCGTCCGGCATTCGTGCTCTCTGTAATCATTGCAATAACCCCTTCCTTTCCGAGGGCTTTGAGACGTTCGAAGTCAGGCGCTTCCCCCATTGTGGGAGTCCGATCCAACTTAAAATCGCAGGCATAAAGGACCGCTCCAATCGGAGTGTGAACAGCTGCGATAACGCAGTCGATGATGCTGTGCTGGACTCGAATAAATTCGATGGCAATGTCTTCTGTAACCTGGTAAGTGCCGCCTGCATTGAGAGGGATAAGCCTGTTACAGACCTCGAACTTACGCTCGGATTCTATTTGCTGTTTGATGATAGCTGCCGTATATGGGGTAGCAAGGATCGGCGCATTATACCTGTGTGCGAGTTTCGGAATCGCACCTACATGGTCAAGGTGGCCGTGAGTACAGACAATTGCCCGTACAGTCCCGTTGATTTCTTTCATAATAGTATCATCGGGAATTGCCCCCATCTCGATAAGTTCGAGAGAATGCATTTTGTCAATTTCAACATCTTCATGGATCTGAACCCGATCGAGTCGAAGCCCCATGTCCAGAATAACAATATCTTCACCTATGATAACCGCCGTCATATTGCGGCCCATTTCATTATAGCCGCCAACTGCAACAATTCCTATTTCAGTCATATTTTTAACCTCTTATTTAATTTTTTTGTCCTTGTGAAACCGAATCCTCTGAAAAAGGATCAGGTAGGTAATAATCTAAAGTAATAACCTTGATGTGAACAGTATAAGCGCATAACATAGAATCTAATAAAGAATCAGCCTTAGAGCAGTCACTATTCAAATCATTCTCTTAGGAAGAAATTCACTCCCGGATGAAATGAATCAGGCTACAGTCTCGTGCAGAAGAATACCACTTTAGATATATATTTGTTTTAGTATACAAATATTATGATACCTGCTAGCAACTCAGGAGGCTATCTCAAATAGTGGTTTCTTTCGATGCGTTCTTTCACGGGATTTCCCTGCCGGATCAGATAAATTCTGGCTGCGAATTCTATTAACAGGAGACTTTTGCATACCCTTGCTGAATATAAATTCTTAAGAACCCACAGCTAAATAACTTAGGCACATTTTGATACTGTACTTAATTATTCTCATAAGCAGCTCAGTCGATTTTGTTCCAAAATAATTATGCGTTACCTAAGTTATTTCATAACAAGCTCGACGGGCCTGATTTATCAACCTACTATATAAGGTAGGATTTCTGCCCTTAAAGTGTTTTGAAAACGCATTGTCTTCTATTCAAGCCGATTCTTCGCGAATTTGTTTAGGTAACCTACTCTTTGTAATTGATTCTTTATTTTTATTGATTTTTATCCCTGTTGATTCTTGGCCCATCTTACTTAATTACCCTTGCCATAATGACTCTCAGCAGGTGGTTCCTGATTTAATGGCTTTTGTAAATTATTTTTGCTCCAATAATGAAAATAACTCTGTATTAAATTATTTTAGCCTGAGTAACTGTGAAATTAATTCCTCAATTTAACCGACTTCAAATAAATGATGACCCTGAAAATTATGGTTATATTGAAGCAGATCCCAATTTAATCGAGTACCTGCCTTCCAGATAATTCAGATCGGACTTAGTTATTATCCGAATGTTCTGACAACTAATTTTTTTCTACTCGCCAAGTATCCCTAAAAGATAATAAGCTAATTAATTTTTCCTTGATTCAGGAAAGTAAAATGCTCACATTATTTTCCCTGATTTGAGGATATTGATTTCTTATCCGAGGAGGTATTCCCTTAATCTCGGAACATGAATATCATCCTTAATAGATTATTCCCTTATCAGGGAACATAAACCATTATTCATATATTAATGATTTCTTCTCGAACATTACTTTCATATTATGTATAAATATTGTTATGGAACGAACCTTTTATTGAACGCACCTGTTATTAGATCTTACCGGTATAATATAAATTTTAATACAGATTACAAGCAAAAGTAGTCAAATATGGATGACGTACCTTAAAAAGTATCTCCTGAGACGGCATAGTCCTTTAAGTTAAAGCCTCGTTGCCGCAGGTATTCAAGAGTCCAGCCGGTAACGACCAGGGGTGCATTGCGCAGGTCCTGTATGTTTGCACAGCCACATAGAAACATCGCAACTCTGAACTCATCCAGCATGCTGGAAAGGACACTGACAACCGATTTTTTCCTTCAAGGGCAGGACCCACGAAAGGAAGAGCTGCACTTGCCGCATTGGCTCCGAGAGCAATGGACTTAGCTATATCAAGCCCTGTCCTTACTCCACCTGTTGCGATAATCGGGAGGGAAACCCTTGATTCTATAATGCTGGCAACTGTAGGAATTCCAAAGTCCCAGAAAAGTTCCCCAAGGTTTTCAGAGGCAGAATCTCCACTTTCCCTGGCCCTGTAGACCTCAACTCCTGCCCAGCTTGTGCCTCCCGCGCCTCCTACATCAATTGCAGACACTCCTGCCTTCTGAAGGAGGATGGCATCTTCCCTTGAGATGCCAGCTCCTGTTTCTTTAATGATTACTGGTGTGCCCAGCGCGGAGCAGATTTCTCTAATCATGTCAAGACAGCCAGTAGCATCCCTATCTCCTTCTGGCTGGATGGCTTCCTGTAAAAAGTTCAGGTGGATGGCAAGGGCATCGGCGTCGATCATTTCGACAAGTTTTTCAACTCCATCAATCCCGTACTCGCGGATCTGGGCAGCGCCCACATTTCCATAAACAAAGGCATTCGGAGCTTTTTCCCTGACAACCTTGAAAGATTCCTCCTGGGCAGGGTCATCAATTGCAGCCCTCTGGCTGCCAACGCCTATTCCCACCCCCAGCTCTTCAGCCGCAGCGGCAAGGGCAGAGTTTACCGAAATAGTATCAGGATGCCCTCCTGTAATCGAGGCGATCAAAAAAGGAGCTTTCAGGCGCTTTCCTAGAAGATCCACAGACAGATCAAGTTTATCCATATTGAGTTCAGGAAGCGCCCTGTGTATCAGAGTCACATCCTCAAAGCCCGCACTGACGTTTCGGGATTCAACCGGGCTTTCAGCACACAGTTTCAGGTGTTCGATCTTTCGCCTTGAGGTAGTGTTAATCATACTTCATACCCTTTTATCCGGACTAATCCTAGTCCCTATGGATTCTCCATTTAAGAACCGATACACATTATCCTCTTTTCCCGCATTGAATATATATGAAGTGATAGAAGACGTTTTGCTAAGTTCAAGAAGTTCCTGTACCTTCCCAAGCATGCCGCCCGTAACATCGGTACTTCCTGAACCTCTTATATAATGCTTGAAATTTTCAAATTTTTCAGGGGTAATTTCAGGTACGGATATTCCATCTTTATCAAGCACTCCATCCTCGGCCGATCCCAACCCGAGCCTGGTTATCCCTAGTTCTTTTGCAAGATAGGGGACTATCTGGTCTCCTGAGAGAACACACGCTCCGAGTTCGAGATCCATAACAACATCTCCGTGCAACACAGGGACAAAGCCTTTCTCGAGCATGAGCTTTATGTTGTCAAGGTACATGCTCTCTATCCGCCCATTTCTGCAAACCGTACAGCATATCGGATGTACAGCCAAAGCCCGGACTCCGAAATGATTCAGGGCACCTACTACCGTGGAAGCAAGCTTCTTGACGGATTCGTGAGTTATAATTACCCCTTCCGGATCAAACTTCCTGTCAAGCCCGTATTTTTTGGCGTGGGTATGCCCAAAGGATCCTGCACCGTGTACAATAATCATTTTTCCCCGGAATTCGGAAACTTCCTTCGCAATCCTCAGGAGATCAGCCTCTCTTACAATCCCTTCATCTGCGCCTTTGTCAGTAATGACGCTGCCTCCAAGTTTCAGGATAACAGGTTCAGTTGAGATCATGCCATATCACTTGATACCTTAATAAATAACTTCCAGCTTCCTTTATGGACAACCGCGAAATAATGAAACAAAGCTAAACGAGATAAGGGTTTGAGTTGCTCAATCTAACCTTAAGCCCTGTTCCGTGGGTTTTGTTATGATTGCTTTACCCCCTGCACCTGCAATAGCTTCAGCAACCTGTATACATTTGTCAGGTGCTGTAAGGGCAACCATACACCCCCCACCTCCACCTCCTGTACTCTTTGCTCCGAAAGCTCCAGCTCTCCTAGAGGAGTATATTAATTTAGAGAGTTCAAAAGTATTTACTCCAAGTGCGTCCAGAAGGCCCTGGTTCACATTCATAAGTTTGCCAATTGAAGAGTAATCTCCTGTCTGGAAAAAGGGTTCTGCGGTCTTGGAAATTCTTCCAATAACAACCATTAGAGGCCCTATAAGATGTGGATAACTTTCGCGGAGTTTTCTCACACTTGTTACAAGCTCTTTTGTAGAAGCGAAAACTCCTGTATCCCCGATAACAATCCCGCAATCAGGCGTCTTCAGCTTCCCCTATCGGGAATGGTCACAACCCCTCCGAATGTAGAAACATAAGTGTCAGTAGGACTTGCGGCCCCTTGCACCTGAATTTCGATTTCATGCCCTATTTTAGCGATTTCTTCGAGAGAGAGGCCACAGCAAAACATTTTATTGAGCGCACCTATACTTGCAATCGTAACAGCGGCAGATGAACTGAGTCCCGAGCCCACAGGAATCTCAGAATCAACTTTCAGATGAACACCATCTATTGGTACTATTTCCCTCATTTTCTCAATGGTTGCGGAAATATAAGGATGTTTTTCAAAATCAATCCCTGTTCGGCCGATCTCCGACTGAATTATTATAGAGTCACTTAACTCCGCCCGCACACGGGTCCTTAATTCAATTGCACATCCTATTGCGGGTTCTCCGTAGACAACCGCATGTTCTCCGAAAAGATAAATTTTCCCGGGGGCAGAACACGAAATCATATTACTCCTCTGAAAGTTACAAATTTGATTGAAGTAGGTAGGCAATGAATTTATATTTGAAGATAAACGCTAATTTGTTTTTGAGTGCGCAGTTAATTTATTTATGAATGCACTGTCAATTTGTTCCCTAATGCTAAAATACTTATTTTTGGATGTTTAACCTGTGTTATAAACTATGATAAGTAGATAATGGTGAAAATCCGTAAAAAATTTATTCGGGTGTAAGTTACTATCCCGTATCCTTTAATTAAAAATGAGTATGCTCCATTTTTTCCGCAGAATTCCTCTTACTCTACGATAATCGCCGCATATCCCACAACTGCATTCATATCTCCGGAAACATCCCCGCTGTTTGAATAGTTAAGCAGTTCAGCCCGGTTTGCGCCGAGCTTTTTTGAGGCTGTTAGCATCGCAGCGATAGGCCCGTATCCGCACACGGATGCATTTCTTCTGTAGAGCCGTTCATAGATCTCCGAAACATCCAAGTTAAGGATAGCCTCTATGATTTCATTGTCCATTTCCCCTGCAAGCTCTGCAGGCTGATAATGTGTAAAATCACTGGATGCGATGAAGACTGCTTTTTTCCCGCTTTTGGAAACGAGGTTGGCAACAAGCTCTCCTACATCAATCGCGGTTTCCTCATCCTGCATACCCATACAGATAGGAAGTATCCGGAAATCCTGATCAAAACGGTATTGAAGGAAAGGGAGCTGAACTTCGATTGAATGCTCGTACCTGTGTCCAAGCTCGTCCTCATCAACGATGCTTCCTAAAAATCCATCGGCAAGTTCGAGATCAACATCTACAGTTCCCAGGGAGTCTTCCATGTGTCTCTGGATACTGATATCGGTGAGCCGTATCCCGTATGGTTGGGGCCGAAAAGGACATAGGTATCGGCTTTGGGGAGAGCTGCATAGACATTTGCAGCAACTTTCCCGGAATAAACATACCCTGCATGCGGGCAAACAGCCCCGAGGATATTTCGTTCCCGGATCTCCATACCTTCAAAACATCGCTTAAGTTCTTTCTTCAGATATTCAGGATGCAGGGGATAAAACTGCCCTGCAACTGCTGGCTGCCTCATTTATGATCACCCATATAACTAAGATAGGGGTAATTTTTATATATCTTTGCAGTATGCAGGACTGTCTTTCGGGATCAAAGAGGTGTTTCGAATTCAGTCAATTCGTAATTGAATGGAGTACCATTAAGCCGTGACACTTCCCTTGCAAGTAACCAGTAGACGAGGGAAAGAGCTTTTCTACCTTTGTTGTTTGTGGGAATTACAAGGTCCACATTTGAAATCAGGTTGTTGGTATCACAGAGTGCTATAACAGGTACTCCGATGCTTGAAGTTTCCTTCAGAACCTGGGCATCGCCTGCAGGGTCGGTTACAATTACAACATCAGGCTCAAAGAAACCGTAGATTTGAGGGTTTGTAAGAGAGCCTGGAATGAACCTTCCGAGCATTGCTCTTGTGCCAAGTGCTCTGGAAAACATCCTTGCAGGGTGCTGTCCATACTGCCTTGAAGAAACCACAAGGATCCTTGCAGGATCATAGTGAGACAGTAATTTTGATGCAACTCTTATTCTTTCGTCTGTTGACTGGATGTCAAGCACATATAGTCCGTCAGTTCTAACCCTATATACGAAACGCATCATATCCTGGGTCTTCTGCTGGGTACCTATGTGAACGCCTGCTGCCAGGTATTCGTCAATAGAAACAAGGGATGTGGAACCTTCTTTAGGAGAGGCTGCTTCATCCTCTGTTTCTACAGGCACAGATCTGGTTTTTGCTGCCGCTTCCTTTTCAGGTGCAGATTTTGCTTCAGCCACGACATTTTCTTCAGGCAAAGGCTGTGCTTCGGTTTCCTCCTGCCCGGTCTGCTCAATATTATCCATAAAGTCACCTCATAATATAGAATCAACAATAAAACACATTCAATATCTTAAACTGTATCCCACTACGTTTTCAATGGATTTTACGTTTGACCGTGATAGGAATAACTCCGGCCTTCAACTCTTCAATAGCAACATCGAGAGGATCCAGCCGCCCGTCATCTTCAACAAGGACAGGAGCTCCCATTGCAATTTGCAATGATCTTGCACCTATAATCCGTGCACGTTCGAACCGGGTATACTTTTCCTTGACCAACTGATCACCCTGAAACTTAAAAACGCTCCGATGAATTCCGATAAATTGAGAATCATGATAAATTTAATATTTAGTACAATACATGCCTGAAAACCAGCACCCTGGAAATAGGGTAATGGGACCGCTGAGATTCGAACTCAGGTTCCGGCGTCCCGAACGCCGAAGGATGGACCAAGCTACCCTACGGTCCCTTACTGGTAAGGCGAAAGCACATCAACGAGTTCAACATGGCTTAGAATCATTCTGCGACAGCAGTAGCGGGTGATCCCAAGATCATCCAGCACTGCGGCACCGTCTTCGCCATCATTAACGCGTCTTTTGTACTCATCCCAATAGTTTGAGATTACTTTTCCACATGAGAAACATCGGACTGGGATCATAGTCTTACCTGTAAGATTTCTGGTATTTAGCCCTTGCTCCAGGCCCACCAAAGTTCTTTGATTCTTTCTGCCTGGAATCGCTTACAAGTAAACTGCGGTCATAGCTTGCCAAGTTGTCTCTGAGGATTGTGTCATTGGTCCATTCCACAATACCACGGGCAACAGCGGTTCTTACCGCATTAGCCTGTCCGACAATCCCGCCGCCCCGAACATCGACATTGATGTCAAGCCCGGAGATCACTTCATTTCCTGCGATTAGCAGAGGTTCGGAGATCTTCATCATTGCAAGCTCTGGGGAGTATATCTCGAGCGGAATTTTGTTGATCCTGACCTTACCGGTTCCTTTTGTGACTGTTGCACGTGCAGTTGCAGTCTTATGCTTTCCAGATGAATTAACTACTTTGACCATGAGGACTCACCCTTTAGAACTTTGAACCCATTTTCTGGCTCACTTCACCAAGCTCAATATACTTATTGGAGCTCAGAAGCCTCATATCGGCATCTGCGATGGTGATCACTTCAGCGCCCTTGAGTTCGTAGGGGACACCTACATAGACTTTGAGCCTGGACATTGCGTCCTTGCCTCTTGATTTCTTATAAGGCAGCATGCCACGGATAGTCCTCTTCAGAATGCGGTCTGGACGTTTCGGGAAATAAGGTCCGAATTCCGTAGCACCCCTTTCCCGGGTTTCCCGGTATTCTCTGAGGGTGGCTGCCTTTGAACCAGAAATTATGGCTTTTTCGGCATTTACGATAAAGATCTTTTCGTCTCCTGAAAGCAACTGTTTTGCAACTTTACTTGCAAGACGCCCCAGAATAAGTCCATTTGCATCGATAACCGTCATCTTCGACACCTCAGCGGAAAATCCGGATACCGGACCCTTTAGGATTTGCTTCCATTATCTCTTCGAGACTCAGGCACTTGCCACCGGCTTCAGTGATCTTTTCAACTGCAGATCCACTGAAGGTTACAGCCGCAACAGTTACAGGATGATCAAGCAGCCCTGCGCCCAGAACTTTTCCCGGAATAAGCAGGACATCATTTTCTGCGGTGTGCCTGTTGATCTTACTTATGTTCACAGCCGCATAGTTTCTGGCCGGCATCTCAAGACGTTTCGCTATATCCTTCCAGATTGGGGCGGCATCTCCGTTGGCCCTTTCTTTCAGGGTAAGAATCAGGGAAACGATTCTTGGATTTGTTTTTCGTATCAGTTTTACTAGTGATTTTTTACCCAATGTATGTTCCTCCGCAAGATTAGTATAAATCTCACTCACGCGGAAAAAAATTCCCGATCGCGTTCGAACATCGCTATAATTACCTATCCGGAACATTAAGCCCGGAAATTGCAAATTAAAGATCAAGCGATTAGTCGGAATTGGTATGATCTGAATAACATTTCTAGTACATAAAGATTATGTGCATCAATAGTTTTGATTTGTTATAATTCCAATAGAAAAAACAGTTTAGTTCTTCTCTTGCCACACATAGATATTACGGTATTCCAAACTAAAGTTCAACTCTAATATTCTGGGACTGAGGCGATATACGGAGTGCCAGATTGATGGCATACTTGCAGCGTAATTCCTGCGAAATACACTTTATACCACCAGGAAGCCTGCTAGAGGGCAAACCGAAAAACTTTAACTACGTAATAAATATTAATAAGTTATTTGATTAACAACATAATGGTAAAAACAAACACAATAATACCAGCATGGTTCACAACATTTAGCACAGGCCTGCTCTTCACGTTTAGTCTAATCCTGCTCATCCTCACACTAGAATACCCAAAATGGGAAATAAACACAAGAACAACAATAGCAGCTATGGGAATACCACTCGCCACAATAATATCATACATCAACCGCCTGCAGCAACAGAAGAACGATTAACATAAGCCTTCAAGGGGATTCCACAGTCCTGATCAAATGGGAAAAACCTCATATAACCAGAGAAACAGAAGTCTGGAAAACCTTAGTATTCTCTTTTTTAGGTAAGACACTATCTTAGAAAGCTTTCAAGACACAATTCTAGACGGGAAACATGTAACTTTGGAATTTAGCCCTCTTTGAGCAAAAAGTTATATTTTTATTACGACTTACGCACTTGAAGCACAAAACCAGGAATATTCGACGCTGTAACTGGTTTAGTGTTTTATACAGTTAAGGGTTTAATGTTATTGCTTTCAAGGGTTTAATGCTATTGCTTTCGAGGGTTTATGCTATTGCTTTCTGAGTTCAACCGCACAAGTCCTATTTATAATACTGAAGAGACTATATCACCTGAGGAACCATCCATATCTGAAGAGTGCTCAATATCTTATCAAGTTAAGTCCGATCTGCGAGCAGGCACCGAATAAACATTGGATTTCTTTGAGATGTCTAACTAATGTGAAGTAACTAATGTAAAGTGGATTGGTAAAGCTTCAAGGCGAAGAAGGCTGCACGATTGGCCCGAATCGCGCCCGTCCTGGTATTCCGCTGGTATGAGGCCCTTGAAGTCATATTTTGGTTAAGTGTCGAATACCGGACCTGACCCAAAATGATGAAACAAGTAAACATGAACTTGGTGGTAATATTATGCCTGAGACAGTTATACAATATCTTCTGAATCGATTAAAACAGCTGGGCATCAGGGATATTTTCGGCGTGCCAGGGGACTATGCGTTTCCCATCAATGACGCCATCTGTGATGATAGTGAGCTACGTTGGATTGGCTGCTGCAACGAGTTGAACGCCGCTTATGCTGCAGACGGTTATGCTCGTATCAAAGGCATGTCAGCGCTGTCTACTACTTTTGGAGTAGGTGAACTGTCTGCGCTATGCGGCATAGCAGGTTCTTACGGGGAGCACAATCTGGTATTTCATATTGTTGGGATGCCGAATATGCCGGTACAGGAAAGACATGCCATAGTACATCACACGTTGGGTAACGGAGAGTTCGGCCTATTCATGGAAATGGCTACACCGGTCGTATGCGCGAAGACAATGCTTACCCCGGAAAACTGCATTCATGAAATAGAGCGTGTCATTGCGGCAGCCTTGGAAAATCACCGTCCAGTCTATATTGCCATACCTGGCAACTATGTTAATGAAATTATCTCATCTTCCCAGGCACCGGCGTATGTGCCTGTAAAAAGCGATCCTGAGGCGCTAGAAGAAGTGGTCTCGGCCATTATAAACAAGCTATTGGAGGCAAAGAAAGCCTGTATTATGCCAGGCATCTTTGTCGACCGCTTTGGGCTTAAGGATTTGGCCACAGCTGTTGTTAATGCTTCGGGTTTACCTTATGTGACCATGGCTATGGATAAGGCAGTCCTCGACGAGACGAATCCCTCCTATAGGGGGTTATACAGCGGACAGCTTGTGAATCCTGAAATCAGCGAGTTCGTCGAATCCTGCGACTGTATACTTGCCATAGGCACCATTCTGTCTGATACTAATATGGGTAGATTCACGGCAAAACTGGATAAATCCCGAATCATCAATGTAATGCCTTACGATGTCCATATAGGGCATGCTGATTACACCAATATAAAAATGTCAGATGTACTGGAGGAACTCGCCAAAAGACTTCATAAGCGTACTGATGTCATGGGACCTGTGGCTAAAAGTCCCACAACGCCAGATGTAAACGCTGGCGATCTGATAACAGCTGATTATCTATACGCGAGCTACGCGAAATTTTTCAAATCCGACGATATCATCATAGTGGATTCAGGTACATCCTTTTATGGCTTACTGCCAATATTTTTACCTGAAGGAGCTACATTCCATAACCAAACGCTCTGGGGAGCGATAGGCTGGGCCACCCCGGCTTCTTTTGGCGCCGCGCTTGCTTCGCCGGACAGGCGAGTGATTCTTATAACAGGCGAAGGGTCACACCAGATGACAGCCCAGGAAATTGGCCAGTTTTACCGCTATGGTCTAAAGCCTATTATTTTCGTGCTGAATAATCATGGCTACCTGATAGAAAGAATGCTATCTCAGAGGTTAGATTACTATTACAATGACCTTGCACAATGGCAATATCATAAATTGCCAGAGATACTTGGCTGCGATGGCTGGATGACAAGGAAGGCCATCACCTGTGGCGACCTGGATAAGATCATGGCAGAGCTGGATAATACTAAAAAAGGCGCATATGTAGAGATAGTTACGCCAGAGGTGTCGGTGCCCCCGATTATGAAGGCGATCCATAACAATTTGTGAAATATTTGAATAGCTACGGAACTCCATCAAAAGAAGGAGCCGAGCACAGATTTGGCAACCTTGCCAAAGATTGCTTCGATATCGCACCCGAACTTCCTTGCCACAACAAGTGCCACGATCCGAATATCCACAAGATAGGAAAGCCTGTCCTGCATGGAATTGATTTCGGAAACGAGCCTTTGTCTGTTTACCCCGGTGTCTGCGGAAATGAACTCCAGGATTTGCTCAAACGAAATCTCTTCCTTGAGAGATGAAGATTTTTTCCTGAATTTTCCTGGCTTTCGAGAAAATTCTCAGATGGTTTAAAAGCATGGGGAAGCCTGACACTGTCAACATCAAAACCAGGTATAAGAGCACCATTTTTAAGAGAGAGCAGGCCGACTTCAAGGGCTCTTTCCTTTACCTTTGAGGCAGTTTTTGGGGAAAACCACTTCAGGTCAAAAGCCAGGGAAAACTCAAAATCCTTTTCCGAAAGAGAAACGGCAAGATTTTTTTAAAAGGAATTGAAACTACATGTTTAAGTTCTTCCATTCATTACCCTCTTAAAAAGCTGAATAGGCTTCAAGGATGCGGTTTCAGAAAAAGGTTAAAAGGCTTCGGCATGGAATTCTTATTCTGAATTGATGCCGAAGCTTGGGAAAATTCAAAGTGTCACGAGTTTGGCACTAAGTATTCCCGGCACCTGCCTGACTTCTTCGAGTATTGTGTTAGAGACCTGGGAGTCTACGTTAAGAACCATCAAGGTCACGCCTCCGATCTCGGCCCTGCCAACCTGCATACCTGAGATGTTAATATTGTTTTTGCCAAGAACCAGGCAGCATGGACCTATAACATTAGGCTTGTTGACGTGTTTGGCAAAAATCATGCGTCCCGCAGGGAAGATATCCACCCTGTCCTCATCAACCGCAATAATCTTTGGCTCATCCCCGACAACAGTTCCGGCAACTATCTTTGTCAGGTCTCCGCTAATAACCCTGATACTGACAGTTGAAGAATATTCCTCGGAAGATTCGGATTTGCTTTCTACAACTGCGATCTGTCTGGATTTTGCAAGGGTAGGGGCGTTAACATAGTTTACTCCGGAACCAAGAGCCATTTCAAGAAGCCCTTTGAGAGCAGAGACTGTAAGGGGCCTGGTGTCTTTTCCGGAAATTTCCCCAGTGTACCCGATTTCTACCTTTTCGTAATTGCTGTCTACGAGCTGCCCTGCAATTTTGCCCATGATCTCAGAGAGCCTGATATAAGGAGCAAGGACTGCCATAGCTTCCGGCTTTACGGATGGGATATTGATTGCATTCCTTGCAAGCCCGCCAGTAAGGACGGATACAACTTCTTTGGCAATGTCTATTGCCACATTAACCTGAGCTTCCTGAGTGGAGGCCCCGAGATGAGGAGTTACTATGACATTGTCAAAATCCAGAAGAGGACTTTTAAACGGAGGCTCTTCGACGAAAACGTCTAATGCTGCGCCGCCCACTTTTCCACTTGCCAGAGCTTTTGCCAGGGCTTCTTCGTTAATGATGCCGCCACGAGCACAGTTAAGAATCTTGACGCCAGGTTTCATCAGTGTAAACTGTTCCTCATCAAGAATATTTTTGGTTTCCTTGATAAGGGAGTGTGCACTGTAATGTAGTCAGCTCCTTTTGCAATCTCGTTGACTGTACACAGCTTGACTCCGAGTTCAACAGCCCGCTTTTCGGAAATGAACGGGTCATACCCCATAAGGTTCATTTCAAGCCCTGAAGCCCTTTTTGCAACCTCGGAACCGATTCTCCCGAGACCTACGATTCCCAGAGTCTTGCCTTTGACTTCAACGCCCGTGAATTTATTGCGTTTCCATTCTCTGGCTTTCAGGGAAGCATTTGCCTGGGGGATATTCCGGGACATTGCCATCATCATGGCAATGGTATGCTCTGCTGCCGAAATCATGTTGCCTTCGGGAGCGTTAGTTACGATAATCCCTTTCCTGGTAGCTGCATCCACATCAACATTGTCAACTCCGACTCCTGCTCTTCCTATAACTTTCAGGTTGTCGGCAGCTTCGATAATTTTCTGAGTGACCTGGGTGCCGCTGCGTATTACAAGAGCATCGTAATCCTTTATCATTTTCACCAGTTCGTCCTCGGACAGCCCGGTGGACACGTCAACAGTAAAGTGTTCTTTTAGAATCTCCAAACCTTCGTTGGAGAGTGAGTCGCTGACCAATACTTTCATGTCAATTTCTCCAGATAAATATGATAAGCATGAGACATTAAATTTTTACAGAGAATACCAATCAACTTAATCACACTTAAGCATTATCACAAGAATTTAAAAGCAAATATTGCCCATCCTGATATTTATAGAGGTTGTTCTTCACTACATGATTAACCAACCAGCCTGATTATCCCGATCTTCGGTTCGTAACACTGCCCGTCTGCAAAGAGGGATCGGATAACTTCTTCCACAACCTCCTCAGGAATGCATCTCGAAATTGCAACATCCATAAAAGCGGCATAATCAACTCCCCTGCTTCCACCCATTTCCCTAAGCAATTCGAGCACAAATTCCTTCTGGTCAGCTTTGGACCCTCTACTATCTCCGGAATCAAAATCCAGAGTTTTTAGTCCTTCTCTGACAGAGGCCCGAAGCAGTTTTGCAAACTCTTCGGGAGAGCGTTCTCGTTCAAGCGCAATAGAAATCCCTTCCGCAAGCTCAAAAGAAAAGCCTTTCTCCTGAAGATATTCCCGAAGCTTTTCTCCATGATACCCGCTAGCCAGCGCATCCGAGAAAGCTTCAAGCCTCTCAACTGTCTGTTCTGCGGTATCCACAACCCACCTGTTACGGATTTCCCCGTCAACTACATTTGCCTCTTCAGCCCGGATAGAGACGAAAACCGATCCTGGTTCAGGTTCGTAGATCCGGGCTTTTCCTGCAACGGCAATGAAAGCAGGAATCTGGACCGCTGAAAAGAAAATAGACGCTTCAGGCTGGTACTGCCCTGCATATACCGTAAAAGCACCTGTTGGATCAACTATTCTCGCTTTCCACATCTCGCTCTGTGTCCCTATGCTGTCAAGTTCCGTGATTACCCCCACCGCAAAAATGCGGTTGAGAACAAGCCCAAGCGGGCTGATAAGCAGATTAGGAGTTTTCAAGTCCACGTTATCAGAATCAGGCCTTGCTGATTTTTCAAGCTCTCTGCAGGCCTCAAACTCCTTTGCGAAAACCCTTTTTGCAACTTCTCGCTTAAGCAAGACCGACTCCTCCACTCGAAATCTGGGAATCCCTGTCCTGTCCATACCCTTCATCAGGCCCGAGCCTGCGAAGCAGTTCCACTACCCTGACCGCAAGGTCATCTTCAGGTACCCAGGCATTTTCAGCTACAAAAGAAATTCCATACTCACCTTTTGAAGAGTTTCCGCGTACTGCAAGGTAGCGGCCTGTGAGAAAACGCTTTAAATCCTCGTAGACTGCATCTTTAAAGATATCAGAAAACATTAACTGTTCAGCCTCTTCAAGGGTTTTTCCATAGATTATTTCTGCAAGTTCCCTTGGAAACATCACTGACATGGACCCTGTCCCGTCATCCAGTACGGCTTTGATTCGCATATCCCTTACGCTTTCCACCTTGCCGTGCACCCTGCAGTTCGCTTTTTGGACTACACGGCCGCATTCAGGGCAGCGAGATATAATGCCTGAACCAGGCCTGACTGAAACCACGTTGCCTGCTGCAGCCACATCGAACATGCTGTCTCTGGAATCGATTTCTTCTATTTTAAGGGGAACCGGATCTTTTCCTGCGGATTCGAAGGTAAATGCAAGTTTTCCGGCCTCTTCCGGCTCGACTGAAGAAACTTTTGTGCTGCTCAAAATATTGACTGAAGGCATTCCCCTGAACATCCTTACCTGGGCCCCTTCGATCCGGATTATGCTTCCTATATCAATACCAGCCAGCTCAATCCATGCCGTAAAGGACAGCCTGCCGGTCTCATCCGCAAGTACACCGGAAACTATTCTGAACTGGCGCCCCCTTACAAGGACTTCCCTGTGAGAAAGCTGAAGCACACACACTACGGTCCCGACTGAAAAATCCGCAGCTCCTATGTCAATTAGCTTTTTTGTCTGGCTACCGGAAAGTTCGGACAGAGGAGGGAGCACAGAGTCAGAAATTTTCGACACAAGAGATTGTTCCCCGATAGAAAGCCTGATCCTGTTCTGCCAGATGCGGGTATAGGCATTTTTGATATTGATTACATCCCCGACCGAACCAGGTAACTCCTTCCAGGAAGAAAACATCACTGAACCTGTTTCATCCGCAAGAACCCCGGTATAAAGCTTAGAAGGTCCTTCCTGAGGACGAATTGTTTTTTCCCCAAGGTCCAGGATCCTGCCTGTAATCTCGAAATTCTTCAGGTTATTAAATAAGTCTTTTACCTTCAGGACTTTTCTTTTTCCTCCAAACTTGCGGAGGATACTCTCTTTTGCAACATCAGGCGGCACGCGAAAAGCAAGAAGTTTTTCAAACTCTGCCCGGATACCAGTCTTTTCAAGGTCTCCAAACGCCCTGGTTAACTCTTCAAGGTGGGGCGCAATCTTCTCATCCATTTTTGAAGCCTCCATTCGAGACAATAACAAAACAATTAAATTTTTGCAGTATATCAGGTTTTACGGTATTTAAGGTTTTATTTCAGATTCACAAACGCAGCCTTTTACAACAAATTCTAGGTCATATTCTTTGTTCCGAGAATCATATCCAGATAATGTGACTATGAAAGTTAGACAAGCTGCAAAATAATAGTTGCGGATTAATATAAGGAATAATTAAAAGTTAATTTTCTCTATCGTAGAGGATATTAAACTATTATTTAAGGATAATTATTCAGAACTCCTAATCCCAAAGAGATATCAATTTCACGATAAAATCGCTTTCTTGGAGAAGTGTTGAGAGAATTATTTATGAGAAGCAGATAAAAATTCAAAAAAGAGAGCCTTAAATTTTTTAAAAACTAAAGCCTAATTAAAAGACATGAGAGATTAAAAAGGTAAAGGGAGAACTAAATATGGGAAGAGTAAAAGGAAAGAATTTAAGAGCTTTTAAGATTATAATATTTGCAATTGTTCTGACAGTTATCTGTACATGTTCTGCTGTTTCTGCCGCAAACTTAAGGGTAAGTTCTGCAATAGAAGGGGGTTATATTTCCATACAGACCGCAGTAGATGCTGCAAAAGCCGGAGACACTATTTTTGTAAGCCCTGGAATGTATGTTGAAAACCTAAAAATAGACAGGGAAATAAGTATCTGGTCTGACTCGAGAAACCCTGAAAATACAGTCATCAGGGCAGCCGACCCAAAGGAAAGTACCGTTGAAATCAGAGTAGACAGAGTATCATTCAGCGGGTTTGGCATTGAAGGCTCGGAAAAAGCAGGTATATCACTCATAGGGGTTAAAAGCTGCTATATCAACAACAACAGGGCCCAGGGAGCAGAATACGGTATTCTTCTCAATAGTTCCGAAAGCAACACCATAAGCAACAATATCATTACCCTTAATAAAAAAGGAATCAGGCTCGAAAGCTCAGACTCGAACACCATGGAGGATAATATAGTTGCCTATAACTACGGTCAGGGAATTTCCCTTGAAGAGAGCAGCAGAAATATTTTCTTCAACAATTACTTCAAAAATGCCGAAAATGTCGAAGAAAAAGTCGTAAACCCGGGAAATATCTGGCAGAGTCCCCTTGTAACAAGACAGAATATTGTCCGCGGCCCTTACATTGCGGGGAACTTTTGGGCAGATCCTGAAGGTAAGGGTTACAGCGAAACATGCTCTGACGAAAACAGCAATGGGATTTGTGACTCTTCATACAATATAACAGGAGGAGGAACCGATAAGTCCCCACTTTTTCCGAAAGTCCCAACCGCAATTAAAACACTTGAAAGTAAGCTAAATGCCAGCGCTTATGAACAGGACCTTGCAGGCAAGGAGAATGCAACTGGCATGGAAATTATGGGAAACGAAACCGTAGGAACAACGGAACAAGCAGGTGAAAACGCTACCAGTGTAGATACTTCAACTTCAGAAAAAGAGGCCCCTGGTCCGGGGCTTGGAATTGCAGTGACAGCTGTAGGAATGGCCTATTTCCTGAAGCGAAAAAGATAAAGATAATGAGTAATGCGGATCAGTTGCTAACAAGAGTCAGCAAAATGATTGTTCTCAAATTCCCATGTCAAGGCGAATGTTCCTTTTTGTCAGGTTTGATTAATGATCCTCACTACCCTTAATTTACAACCGGGTTTACGAAGCTGATGTCACTTTTATATATTGGAATTTGGTCTTGGTATTACTGCCTGCAACGTTGGTTGCTGTAAGTGTTACTGTGTAATTTCCTGCTGCAGAATATGTATGCGTTGGACTTTTTACCGTTGAAGATGTCCCGTCTCCGAAATTCCATTTCCATGAGGTCGGAGAACCTGTGCTGGTTTCAGTAAATAAGACATTCAGGGGTGCTTTTCCTGAGAGCGTCAAGCCCCAGAAGTCTGCAACCGGAATTTGCGAAGTAGCTGTCACTTTTATATAATTGGATTTTGTTACCGTATTACTGCCTTCTGCATTGGTTGCCGTAAGTGTTACTGTGTAATTTCCTGCTGCAGAATATGTATGCTTTGGACTCTTTACCGTTGAACTAGCTCCGTCTCCGAAATTCCATTTCCATGAAGTTGGAGAACCTGTACTTTTGTCAGTAAAGACAACGCTTAATGGTGCATTTCCTGATGTTGAGGAAGCGGAGAATACAGCAACCGGAATTTGCGAAGCTGATGTCACTTTTATATATTGGAATTTGGTCTTGGTATTACTGCCTGCAACGTTGGTTGCTGTAAGTGTTACTGTGTAATTTCCTGCTGCAGAATATGTATGCGTTGGACTTTTTACCGTTGAAGATGTCCCATCTCCGAAATTCCATTTCCATGAGGTCGGAGAACCTGTGCTGGTTTCAGTAAATAAGACATTCAGTGGTGCTTTTCCTGAGAGCGTCAAGCCCCAGAAGTCTGCAACCGGAATTTGCGAAGCTGATGTCACTTTTATATAATTGGATTTTGTTACCGTATTACTGCCTGCAGCATTGGTTGCTGTAAGTATTACTGTGTAATTTCCTGCTGCAGAATATGTATGCTTTGGACTCTTTACCGTTGAAGATGTTCCGTCTCCAAAAGTCCATTTCCATGAAGTTGGAGAGCCTGTACTTTTGTCAGTAAAGGCAACGCTTAATGGTGTATTTCCTGATGTTGGAGACGCAGAGAATGCAGCAACTGGTTTTGGAACTGTTGTTATTTTTATATAATTGGATTTTGTTACCGTATTACTGCCTGCAGCATTCGTTGCTGTAAGCTTTATAGTATAATTTCCTGCTGCGGAATATTTATACGTTGGACTCTGCTGAGTTGAACTACTGCCGTCTCCAAAAGTCCATTTCCATGAAGTTGGAGAGCCTGTACTTTTGTCAGTAAAGGCAACGTTTAATGGTGTATTTCCTGATGTTGGAGACGCAGAAAATGCAGCAACTGGTTTTGGAACGGTTGTTACTTTTATATAACTTGATTTTGTTACCGTATTACTGCCTGCAGCATTCGTTGCTGTAAGTGTTACTGTGTAATTCCCTTTTGCAGAATATGTATGCTTTGGACTCTTTACCGTTGAAGATGTTCCGTCTCCAAAAGTCCATTTCCATGAAGTTGGAGAGCCTGTACTTTTGTCAGTAAAGGTAACGCTTAATGGTGTATTTCCTGATGTTGGGGACGCAGAAAATGCAGCAACTGGTTTTGGAGCTGTTGTCACGTTTATATAATTGGTTTTAGTTACCGTATTACTGCCTGCAGCATTCGTTGCTGTAAGTGTTACTGTGTAATTCCCTTTTGCAGAATATGTATGCTTTGGACTCTTTACCGTTGAAGATGTTCCGTCTCCAAAAGTCCATTTCCATGAAGTTGGAGAGCCTGTACTTTTGTCGGTAAAGGCAACGCTTAATGGTGTATTTCCTGATGTTGGGGACGCAGAAAATGCAGCAACTGGTTTCGGAACTGTTGTCACGTTTATATAATTGGATTTAGTTACTGTGTTTCTACCCACTGCATTAATTGCTGTCTCTTTTACCGTATAAGTTCCAGCTTTTGAATAAACATGAGTTGGATTCTGATAGTCTGAAGTATTTCCATCTATTATTTCAGATCCATCTCCAAAACTCCATTTCCATTCGGTAGGGGAACCAGTGCTTTTGTCAGTAAATTTCACAGACAGTGGAGCATTCCCTGATGTTGCATTACTGGTGAAGCTTGCAACCGGAATTTGCGAAGCTGTTGTCACTTTTATATTATTGGATTTTGTTACCGTATTACTGCCTGCAGCATTCGTTGCTGTAAGCTTTATAGTATAATTTCCTGCTGCAGAATATGTATGCTTTGGACTCTTTACCGTTGAAGATGTTCCGTCTCCAAAAGTCCATTTCCATGAAGTTGGAGAGCCTGTACTTTTGTCAGTAAAGGCAACGCTTAATGGTGTATTTCCTGATGTTGGAGACGCAGAAAATGCAGCAACTGGTTTTGGAGCTGTTGTCACGTTTATATAATTGGTTTTAGTTACTGTGTTTCTACCCACTGCATTAATTGCTGTCTCTTTTACCGTATAAGTTCCAGCTTTTGAATAAACATGAGTTGGATTCTGATAGTCTGAAGTATTTCCATCTATTATTTCAGATCCATCTCCAAAACTCCATTTCCACGAAGTTGGAGAGCCTGTACTTTTGTCAGTAAAGGCAACACTTAATGGTACATTTCCTGATGTTATATTGCTGGTGAAACTTGCAACTGGAATTTGCAAAGTAGATGTCACTTTTATATAACTTGATTTTGTTACCGTATTGCTGCCTGCAGCATTGGTTGCTGTAAGTATTACTATGTAATTTCCTGCTGCAGAATATTTATGCGTTGGACTCTGCTGAGTTGAACTAGTTCCGTCTCCGAAATTCCATTTCCATGACGTTGGAGAGCCTGTGCTGGTGTCCGTAAAGGCAACGCTTAATGGTGCTTTTCCTGAAACTGGCGATCCCCCGAAGTTTGCAACAGGAAGTATTGGGGCTTTTACTGGGATAGAACCCATAAACTGCCCGAAGGCAACAGGATCTTTTCCTACAGGTACAGTGGCTACGACCTTGTTTGTTGCTGTGTCAATTACGGAGACAGTGCTGCTTTCTTCGTTCGCTACATATACCTTTGTTCCCTCCAGATTGATGGCAATTCCTAAAGGATAATCTCCTACAGGCACAGTGGCTGTAATCTTGTTTGTGGCTGTGTCAACTACAGAGACAGTGTTGTCCCCATAATTCGTCACATATACTTTTGTTCCCGCCGGATTGACCGCAACTCCCCAGGGGTAACTTCCTACATTCACTGTGGCTGTAACCTTATTTGTAGCTGTGTCAACTACAGAAACATCGTGCTCATTCGTCACATATACTTTTGTTCCCGCAGGGTTTACCGCAACTCCAGTAGGAACATTTCCTACAGGTACAGTGGCTGTAACCTTGTTTGTGGCCGTGTCAACTATAGAGATACTGTTATCGAGAGTGTTCACCACATATACTTTTGTTCCCGCAGGGTTGACTGCAACTCCACAAGGATAATTTCCTACAGGCACAGTGGCTGTAACCTTGTTGGTTGCAGTGTCAATTACCGAGACAGTACCACCGCCTTCGTTCGCCACATATACCTTTGTTCCCGCAGGGTTTACCGCAACTCCCCAAGGATGAGATCCTACAGGCACAGTGGCTGTAACCTTGTTTGTGGCTGTGTCAATTACAGAGACAGTGTCGCTGCCGTCGCTCGCCACATATACTTTTGTTCCCGCAGGGTTGACTGCAACTCCGTAAGGACTGGAGCCTATATCCACCGTGGCTGTAATCTTGTTTGTGGATGTATCAATTACAGAGACAGTAGTGCCTCCGCTATTCGTAATATACGCATATGGCACTGCTTTTGAAGCAATTTGCGTAGTAGCTGCCGATGCAGTAGATAAAACAAAAATTAAAAATAAAACAATGGCTGCTGAGGCTAAAGCTACTGAATACAGTTTTTCGTTCGTTTTCATGTATTCTACTCCTTTATCTTTCGTCCAACATTCGGCAGGGAACTTGTTCCCTGCCGAAGATGTTTAATGATAGTGTTCTGGAGGAAACACATTACTCCCCATACTAAACATTATTACAAAAATGGTTCGCTACTCCACACAAATAGTAAGATTTTGGCCATATATTAACCAGTTTCAAATACAGTACAAATTTATGTGATATCTAAAAGCACTATCCTGAGAAAGATCCAAATCTTAATGTCAACTTACCGAATATAGGTTTAAGTTATTCAGATCTGTTTAATGTGCTGTGGGTTATTCAAAATCTAGCATTGATTTTGCTGAAAGGAGGCTGCAAAAATCTCTTCGCTTAAGAGCAAAATATTCTCAACATTTACTAAATATAAAGATAGATTTGCCCTTATATAAAGTACTTTCCACATTTAATATATTTTTATTATTAAGTATTTGATGTATAGAATAAAGTACAAAATAATTAATTAAGAGATTTATTATTAGAACATTGGAAGGGTTATTGATATTGATTTTTCAATTAATCGTTGAGCCCTAAATAAAAATACTTCAATTGTAGGCACTGATTAAGAATTCCAAAAGGACTTAAAAGAAGTTAAGAAACTCAATTTAGAGGATGAGTTGTTGAAAAACACGGATTAAAACACAATGGGAATTTGATTCTAAAAACATTAAGTATGCATCAGTAAGAAAGCAATTAAAGCACCGGACGGCAAAATAATCTGGTAGAGATTCTGGGAAACTCATTTCCCAAATTTTGAATAGCTCTTCGCTGTTTTATATGGGTTGAACATAATTGCATAGTTCGAAAGTTATCATGTCAGAAAAATAACAATCGACCTTGCATCTGACTTTCCGCAGATGTCTTCAAAAAAATAACATTTTTCCTGTTATCGTTTTTGGAGAAATATTCGAAAATTTGCAGTTATTATCTTTACTGAAGCTTAAGAAAATGGCTGCTATAAGTCCTAAATGAAGGCAAAAGGTCGAAAGTTTTGGAAAAAATTCAAAAACACATTTTGAGTAACCAAGTCGGTTTTCAGAAAAAACGATAGCAGGAAAAATTATGAAAATTGAAAGGACATCTGCGGAAAGTCAGTTGAATGTGAGATCTCACAACAAATGTTTTTAAATAGTAGATATTTCACTCTCACATTCAGAAAGAAAATATGAACTACCCACTCGAAGCAGCGAATAAATTTTTTGGTTGATCTGGTCAATAATTCCCCCACTCCTCTTTAAGCTTGACCTTTTTATTATTTTATCAATTAAGACATTCACTTTTTGTTCACTTTAATATATTCAGACTTCATTGTCGTATTATTACCTGCAGCATTGGTTGCTGTAAATGTTACTGTGTAATTTCCTGCTTTACTGTATATATTTACAGGATTCTCAGCTTCTGAAGTGTTTCCATCTCCAAAACTCCATGTCCCTGAGGATGGGGATCCTTTACTCTTATCTTTGAATGTCACTGTTAATGGAGCTTTTCCTTTAGTAGGAGATGCCGAAAAAGCCGCAACTGGGGGGATCAGGACGTTTATATACTTCGATTTTGTTGCCATACTACTACCCGCAGAATTATTTACTGTTAATTTAACAGTATAATTTCCGGCTTTACTATATACGTTGGCAGGATTTTGATCAGTTGAATTATTACCATCTCCAAAACTCCATTTCCATGAAGCTGGAGATCCTGTACTGGTATCGGTAAATGTCACTTCCAGTGGTGCTTTTCCATCAGTAAAAGAAGCTATAAAATTGGCATTTGGAGCTACCACACCATTTGTGACAGTTATATACTTCGATTTTGTTACCCTACTAATGCCCGCAGAATTATTTTCTGATAACTTAACAGTGTATTTTCCAATTTTACTATATGTATATACTGGATTTTGATCAGTTGAATTATTACCATCTCCAAAACTCCATTTCCATGAAGCGGGAGATCCTGTACTGGTGTCGGTAAAAGAGACAGTTAATGGCATGATTCCGGAAGTGACGTTGCTGCTGAAGTTTGCAACCGAAAATAATGGTTTTTCTACTGCTGGGTTCAATGCAACTCCACAAGGGCCACCTCCCACTTTCGTCGTGGTTGTAACAGTATTTGTTGCCGTGTCAATTACAGAGACAGTGTTGCTTCCGTAGTTTGCTACACATACCTTTGTTCCATCCGGTGTGACTGCAACTCCTGCAGGCTTGTTTCCTACATTCACCGTGGCTGTTACATTGTTTGTAGCCGTGTCAATTACAGAGACCGTCCCGTCGTTAGAGTTCGCTACATATACCTTTGTTCCTGCAGTGTTGACAGCAACTCCCACAAGCTGTCCTGCTGCATTCGATGTGGATGTAACATTATTTTCCATTTTAATTACCGAGATGATGTTGCTGACGATATTCGCTATATATCCATTTGTTCCTGCCGAATTGGCCGCAACTCCCGAAAGATAGTTTTCTACATTTATCGTGGCTGTGACATTGTTTGTGCCTGTGTCAATTACCGAGACAGTCCCGTCGTTAGAGTTCGCCACATATACTTTTGTTCCATCCGGTGTGATTGCAACTCCCCCAGGGCCACTTCCTACAGGCATCGTGGCTGTGACATTGTTTGTGCCTGTGTCAATTATCGAGACAGTCCCGTCGTTAGAGTTCGCCACATATACTTTTGTTCCATCCGGTGTGATTGCAACTCCCCCAGGGCCACTTCCTACAGGCATCGTGGCTGTAACATTATTTGTGGCTCTATCGATTACCGAGACAGTTCCGTTATTACCGACTACATATCCCTTTGTTCCCGCCGGGTTAACGGCAACTCCCGTAGGACCACTTTCGGTTCCTATATTCACAGTAGATATAACAGTGTTTGTGCCTGTGTCAATTACCGAGACCGTCCCGTCGTTAGAGTTCGCCACATATACCATTTTTTCATCTGAAGTGACTGCAACTCCTCCAGGACCACTCCCTACAGGCACTGTGGTTGTTACATTGTTTGTTGCCATGTCAATTACAGAGACAGTATCATTGGCAGAGTTCGTAATATATGCAAATGGCACTGCACCTGTGATATTCACCAGCATTAAAAGCACCAGCACCGGTATTCCGAAAGCTTTCATGAGGACACACCCTCTGTGTGTTTTATCGCATGTAATTTTTTTCAATTTAAGTCTCCCGTGTTTAAATTATCAATTATTTTCAATAGAACTCATCTGTTTTTATTTGTACTCTGAGCTCATCCCAAAACCAGTTTTATTTCCACATCAATAAGAGTTTCAGAACCATTTTTCTAATCAGAAGCTCGATTGATTATTTCCAAATTTGAGATTTAGTAACATGCTTTGAAGTTTTGGGATCAGCTCTCTGACTGTTACATCAATCAAAAGTAAGAGAATAATAAAAGTCTTTTTAATTTTATTTAAAAAATATTAGTATTGTGAACTCCATGTCAATTTTTAAACTTTCTCTTTTGAATATTTAATAATAATTTTATAATTAAGAGAATTTGTTTAAAAAGAAGGATCTAATTGAAGCGAATAAGCGTAGAAATATCAAGGAATTTCAGCACAAAAAGGTAACGTACTAAAAGTTCTGTAAAATAGAATTTTCATTAATACACAGGTTTTGTGCTAAACCTATCCATAAAAACACCATTGAAAAAGTAACGTTTTTCTCAAAGCCTATATTTAATAAGCTTACTGCCGTAAAAGCTAAAGCTTTCTCAATGACTATTTTGTGACGAATACCAAGGATACAGAACAATTTAGAATTACAAAACTTTTAGTACACTACCACTTGATAATATCCACTTTTCAAAACACAGATAAAGTTTTGTATCTTCTTGGTGTTACTGCCCCCATCATCCTTCACAGTCCGAGACACTGTGTGTTTTCCAACTTTATTGTACTTGTGTGAAAGATTCTAGCGGTTGAAGTAGTTCCATCGCCGAAATCCCAGTGCCAGGAAGTCGAGCTGTTTGTGCTCTTATCGGTGAACTGGACTGCTATTCCTGCTTTTCCGGTTGTCGGCTTAGCACTGAAGCAGGCAACCGGAGTTTTCATTGGTTTTATCGCAGGCAGTACATTGCTGTTATTGAGCTTCAATTTCGTGGGCGACGGTATTACTTTGCGACATATATTGTCTTGGTTGCAACATTTGAGTTGCTGCCATTGATTGCAATTAATTTCACAGTGTAAAGCCCTGTATTTTTATAAATATGACTCGGTTTTGACTCGGTGGTTGTTGCACTATTGTCTCCAAAGTCCCACTTTATTGAGGTTGCATTTACTGAGTTATCTGTGAATTTAACTGTGAGAGGAGCACGCCCAAACACAGGTACTGCTGTAAAGCTTGCTTTCGGCACAGCAGGTGTCCCGGTGACAGCTATTGTCTTGCGTGCGGTATCGGTACCATCTGCGTTGCTTGCAGTCAGGTTAACGGTGTAAGTCCCTGCAGTAGAATAGGCGTGTATTGGATTTGCGTCGGTAGATGTAGAACCGTCACCAAATGTCCAAGTCCTTCCCAATGTCTCATTAAGGGACAGATCGTTAAACTGAACCTTGAATGGCGCGGTCTGGCGTGCAGTGAAATTTGCAACTGGTGGTGTCAGTACGCGGTTTACGGTGATAACCATTGATTTTTCACTGCTGGAGCCATCACTGTTTGTTGCAACCAGTGTAACATTGTATGTTCCTTCACTACTGAATACGTGTTCAGGATTCTGCTCGGTTGATGTTTGAGTTCCATCTCCAAAGTTCCATTCCCATTCTGTCGGACTGTTGGTGGAGGTGTCAGTGAACTTTACAGTAAGAGGAGTTGTTCCTTCGGTCTTATCTGCAACAAAGTTTGCAACTGGCGGTGTCAGTGCACGGTTTACGGTGATAACCATTGATTTTCCATCGCTGGGACCATCAGCGTTTGTTGCAACCAGTGTAACATTGTATGTTCCTTTGCCACTGAATATATGTTCAGGATTCTGCTCGGTAGAAGTACTTCCATCTCCAAAGTTCCATACCCATTCTGTTGGACTGTTGGTGGATGTGTCAGTGAACTTTACAGTAAGAGGAGTTGTTCCTTCGGTCTTATCTGCAACGAAGTTTGCAACTGGGGGTGTCAGTACACGGTTTACGGTGATAACCATTGATTTTTCATTGCTGGAGCCATCAGCGTTTGTTGCAACCAGTGTAACATTGTATGTTCCCTCACCACTGAATACGTGTTCAGGATCCTGCTCGGTTGATGTTTGAGTTCCATCTCCGAAGTTCCATTCCCATCCTGTCGGACTGTTGGTGGATGTGTCAGTGAACTTCACAGTAAGAGGAGTTGTTCCTTCGGTCTTATCTGCAGTAAAGTCCGCAGCTGGTGGTGTCAGTACACGGTTTACAGTGATATCCATTGATCTTACATAGCTGGAACCCCCAGCATTTGTTGCAATCAGTGTAACATGGTATGTCCCCTCGCCACTGTATACGTGTACAGGATTCTGCTCGGTTGATGTTGCAGTTCCATCTCCGAAATTCCATTCCCATCTTGTTGGGCTGTTAGTGGATGTGTCAGTGAACTTCACAGTAAGATTTGCAGTGAAGTTTGCAACTGGTGATTTCGGTACACGGTTTACTGTAATATTCATTGATTTTACACTGCTTGAACCATTATCGTTTGTTGCAACCAGTGTAACATTGTAAATGCCTACACCGCGGAATGTATGTTCAGGACTCTGCTCAGTTGAAGTATTTCCATCCCCAAAGTTCCATTCCCATCCTGTCGGACTGTTAGTGGATGTGTCAGTGAACTTCACAGTATGAGGAATTATTCCTTCGGTCTTGTTTGCAGTGAAGTTTGCTACAGGAAGTACTGGTGCAGATTTCTCAGAAACAGTTATTGTAGCTGACTTTGAAGCTGTACCATTCTCATTAGCTGCAGTCAGGTTGATTGTATAGATTCCTGCGTTGGAATATAGGTGCAATGGATTCTGATCTGATGAATTAGCCCCATCTCCAAAGTCCCAATGCCATCCAGTCGTATTTTCGGATAGATCTGTAAACTGTACATTAAGGGGAGCATAACCTTCAGTAACATTACTGCTGAAATTCGATATCGGAAGTACTAATGGAGGCTCCTCGATTTCCTTAGGTCCAAGGGTTATTTCTTTCGTAATGCCTCCTACTTTCACCTCGAAATTCCCAGGAGGAACTGCTGTTGTGTTATAGGAGTAACTGAAGTTTCCATTTGAATCAGCTTTTATACCCTTAAAAGCTGTAATTTTCAGATTAACCTCTGAGACACCTTCTCCAGCATCTCCATCGATCTTTATTGTATAAGTTCCGGGAGGGACATTTGACTGAGATACGGTTGCAGTACCCCCTGAAGCTCCTGAGCTCTTTGTTACCCAGAGAACCATTTTTACCCTCACATGGAGGTTGTTAATTCCCCTGGTCTCAACTGTAAAGAGATTATCCAGACCCTCAGGAATCGTTACGTTTTCAAGAGTGTATTCAAACTTGCCCTCGGAGACAGGAACGAGTTTCTCAAATGTCACGAATACATCGACTTTCTCTCTCGGAGACGCATTCCCGTTTATATTAAGAGTATCCCCGGAAACAGGTTCTTGAGGAGAAAATTCCCAGTGGATAACAGATACAGGTTTTTCAGAAACATCGATTGTGGTTGACTTTGAATCGATCCCATTTTCATTGGTTACTGTCAGATTTACGGTGTAATTCCCCGCCACATGATAAGTATGCATTGGATTCTGCTCGGTTGAAGTAAATCCATCTCCAAAGTCCCAGTTCCATTCTGTTGTGTTTTCTGAACTGTCGTTAAACTGGATTGAGAGAGGTGCATAACCATTAGTGACACTGGCTGTAAAGTTAGCAGTTGGGGTTACTGAATTTTGCGGATTGGATATAGATACAAGAGGTAAATAGTCAAATTCATCCTCATAGATATTATAAGGCAGGTCTCCGATTCCATTCCCATCCATATCCACGCAGATCTGAGAAAATCCGGTTCCATCTGGCTTTGCCCAGAAGTTTCCTCCGATGTAAGGACCTCCTACAATGTTAGTACCTTCAGTAAGTGAATTGTTCCAGGTATTTTCCCCTTCGCCAGTCTCAAACCTTACATTCAGAGTGTTGTTAAAATAATTATTGTAGATTCGTTTACTGCCATCCCTTTCGGTATCAAGAATCCCGCAATCTGAACAGGAAAGTATTGTATTGTTGATTATGTAGACAGGACAAGCTTCTCCTAATTCAATCCCGACATTACAGTTTAATATTGTATTATTGTCAATTCCTGAACTTGAAGTGGTAAGCTTAATCCCATAATCACAGTCAGTAATCCTGTTATTACGAATCTCTGCTGCCTGATCATATTCGTATATGCCAATGGAACAATTTGAGATCGTATTATTTGATACTACATTAGTATCAAATCCACAACAGGAAATATGTATGCCTTCACTTTCACTGTTCGAAATTTGATCTCCGCCGTTAATTTTATTTTCGGTTATTAAATTGCCTCTTCTCTCGGGTCCCAGAAGAATACAACCATTTTCAATGGTATTGCCTGTCAGATTATTCATATCGCCATAAACGAAGATTGCACTTTTTTCATAATCCTGACTGGGCCCTGTTATATTAAAACCACTGATCGTTATATTATCAGCTTCTATCAGAAAGGTACTTACACTTTCCTCCAGGGGTTTTACCTGCGCAGTGCCATTGTTTGATTCTGACCTGATAGTCAGGTCTGTTACATTGACAAGAACGTTTTCAGTATAAGTCCCAGGCCTCACGATTATTGTGTCCCCTGGTACAGAATGATTTATAGCTTCCTGAATTGATCGGAAATCAGCTCCAGAACCATCATCTACCGTAATTTCCTTTGCCGATGCCGTAGCTGAAATGGACATTATAGAAATAAAAATTAAAATTATTAAAAAAATTTTTTTCTATATCTCATATCTTTTTCCCTCTATTCTAGTACATTTGTCATCAAAATAATATTAATACTGTTTACCTTTTAATAATTTTTAAACTTTTCCTTTTAGCTAACTCTTACTAAATCTTTGAATTGAATATTTCTCAATAATACAGGTTGAATCGAAACGAGCCAGGCAGAAATATGAGGGTTTTTCACAGGAAAGTATAACAGAGGGGCAATGAGAATACTAACTGTAGGGTTCCGTTGCAAAAAAAGATAAGATAGATACTATGAAAGAAGTAGGAATTTAGGAGAATATGGTACATGAGAACAGACCAGTTACCGGCCAGACTGCAGGCATGTCTCCTTTAAGATTTCCTTTGGTTCAGACCTCAGATAATCTCCCGATAAAACCCAGTTGTTCAACTAAAACTACTATATATTAACTACTTGATACGGTGATTTTCGTAAAACATATGTATTTTAGCTCATTCTGTGTCAATTCCAGCGGCAAATTGCCGGAAATATTTGACCATATACACAGGTTTTGACACAAAACCTATGCATCAGTAGCTTAACTGTAAGCAGTGCCAAAAAGAATGAATTGTTGCCAGACCCCATCTTCAATATGATTTCTATCTATAATTTGAAAAATGGACTCAGTACCAAAATCCAGTGATGAACGTAAAATTAAAAATCACTAGATTTTGTAATTGGTTACAATCCTTGTGATTTTACTTCTAGGTTGAAGCCTTTAGATATCGAATGTTAATTTTGATTGGAGAATGAATTCTTCTTACGAATTCAGATTTTCAATCAAGAAATGCAAAAATCACTAGATTTTGGACCAGAGTCGAAAAATGAGACATTTGATATATTTGAAAATATACTACATGTAACAGATAATGCAAAGATAAACAGAAATTTGTATTTTACTTGTTAAGGAGGATCTCACTACGAAGTTGAAGTATACTAAGTTCCAAATTGCTTTGGAAACAATAGGGCTTCTACTTTTAGTCGGTATGATTTTCTTTGTTTACATCCAGTGGAATCAAATTCCTCAACAGGTTCCTATGCATTACAATGCAATGGGTGAAATCGATAGATGGGGAAGTAAATATGAGATCCTCTTTTTACCAGCCATAAGTATTTTGCTCTATGTATTCATAACTGCAGTGTCTTTTTTTCCACAGATTTGGAATGTTCCTGTTCAAATAACCGATGAAAACAAAGAAGTAGTGTACCTCAGTACAAAGGATTTGCTTATCTTCGTGAAAGTTGAGATGTTAACGTTGTTCTTTTACATAAATTATCATACAGCAACTGCACAGCCTTTATCCGTTACCTTTTTACCCGTTTTTATTACAATCATATTTGGCACATTAATATTCTTCATTGTACGGACTATTCGATTAGGAGAGGGTAAAAAGCATAAACGGGGATTATGAGCAGGTTCAACGTCCTCTAAGGCATCAATATATCTATCAAGGTTCCGTTGCAAAAAAATCAGAATAAGCATATAAGTATATGGATAAAAGCAGCGTAGCAAAAGTTCAGTAAAATTGCAACTCAAAAATTCACTAAACCAGACGTAATACAATATTCAGAAATTGGACTTTAAAATTATATAAAAATTGCAACACTGCCTACAAAAACATAAAATGAGGACATTAAGAATATAAAACGGGCTAAAAAGAGTTAAGAAATTAGATCGTGAAAACCAGTTATTGAAAACCACAAACAAAAGGTTGGCTTTCAACTCTGGTCAAACAAGGCTAAAGGGTGTTTGTGTCAGATTTGATCAATGATCTACACACCTTTTAACCTTGATCTTTTTGTCATTTTTCATTAAAGGTTTTATTCTTTTTGTCATTTTTCATTAAAGGTTTTATTCTTTTTCAGAGTATATACCCGGTTTTGTATTTGTTATCACTTTTATGTAATTTCTTAATGTTTTCGTATTGCTGCCTGCAGCATTGGTTGCCTTAAGCGATACTGTATAGGTTCCTGCTTTTGAATACTTATGTTTCGGATTCTGGGTTGTTGAAGTTGTTCCGTCTCCAAAACTCCATTTCCATTTAGTCGGTCTTCCTGTACTTTTGTCAGTAAATGCAACAGTTAATGGTGCTTTTCCACAGGTTGGAGATGCGGAATATGCAGCAACCGGCAGATTTGAACTGATGAGAGTACCCATGTAGATATCGGGTTTTTCATTTCCCCAATCCGTCCACACTATCTTATCACCATAGATATCAAATCCTCCCATAACTGATGTATTGTTAGTGTGAGTTTCCTCTTGAGTTGAGAGATTATACATGTAAATATTTCCATTATTATAATCCTCCCACACTATTCTGTCCTCGGAGATTGCAAGACTATAATAAAATGTTGATCCGTTGTTGGTAATTTGAGTTTCTTTTTTCGTTAAGAGATCGTACATGTAGATCTCGGAGTAGTAAACTTCATCTCCTTTGTGCTCTGCCCACACTACAATATTATTATAAATGTCAGGACTGAATGCTGCATCGCTGGTGGTAATCTGAGTTTTCTTGTGAGTGGAGAGATCGTACATGGTGAGATTACTCGGACGTCCATCAATATCAGATACCCCCACTATTTTGTTACCGAAAAAAGCAGGATTGATTATTGGCACATCGTTGATATCAGTTTTCTTGTGAGTGGAGATATCATAAATGCAATAATGATAAGTTCCACCCCACATTATCCTGTTGCCGGAGATACCCACCCCGAGGTCATACCCGAATCCATCAGCAGGGATTGTGCTAGTTGTTATCCGAGTTTCCTTGTGAGTGGAGAGATCGTACATGTAGACATCATGCCCTCCCTTGGTATCATTCTGACTATTTCCATTGCGCCCATCAAGCCATACTATCCTGTCACCGTAGATAGCAGGAACGGACGCTAATCCGCTCGTGGTAATTTGAGTTTCCTTATGAGTGGAGATATTGTACATGTAGATATCGTAGGGTCCATCATCCCGATTTCCATTACGCCAGTCCTCCCATACTATCCTGTCACCATAGATAGCAGGAAATGCTGCTGATCCACTGGTGGTTATCCGGGTTTCATTGATCGTAAGCGAAGCATTTTCTACAGTGACTGCCGATGCAGTAGACGAAACAATAATTAAAAATAAAATCAGAGCTGCTGATACCAAAGCTACTGAATATAACTTTTTGTTAATTTTCATTTATTCTGCTCCTTTACCTTAGTTTATTTTTCATTGAAAAAATGTTAATAATCCTGACTTAATTACATTTATAAACTTTTTCATATAAGTTTTAACGTTATAATAATTTTTAAATGAGAGGGGATTTGCTTCGAGAAGGAGAATAGTAAAAGCAAATGTTTAAAAATAGAGAGGTTTTTCGGCACAAAAAAAGTAAAAGAGAGACCTTGAGAAATTCAAATGAACTAAAGAGAAGTAAGAAATTAAATTATGGAGGCCAGTTATTGAAAACCGCGAGCATAAGTGTGGCTTTCAAATATTGTCAAACGAGGGAAAAGGGCTTGTTTGTCATATTTAGAGCCTATCCGAAAAGTGGTTACCTGATGTAACTTTCACCAAAAAAGCAATATACAAAACCAGAACGGATACTCGGATATTATAGCCCTATTGTGACTTTTCAACATGCATTACTGATTTTTCGGATAGGCTCTTAATCAATGACTCCATCACTGCCCTTTTGCCTTTATCTTTTTATCGTTTTTAATCTATACGGTTTATTCGCTTTTAGAGTATATACCCGGTCTTGTATTTGTTGTCACTTTTATGTAATTTTTTAATTTTTTCGTATTGCTGCCTGCATCATTGGTTGTTTTAAGTGAAACTGTATAGTTTCCTGCTTTTGAATACTTATGTTTCGGATTCCTGGTTGTTGAAGTTGTTCCATCTCCAAAACTCCATTTCCACGAAGTTGGAGAGCCTGTACTTTTTTCAGTAAAGGCAACAGTTAATGGTGCTTTTCCAGATGTAGGTTTCGCAGAAAAGTTTGCTACAGGAAGTACTGGTTTTTCTGAAACATTTATTGTAGCAAGCTTTGAATCTGTACCATTTGAATTGCTTACTGTCAGGTTAACAGTATAGATCCCTGCTGCCGAGAAAGTATGCATTGGACTCTGATCAGTTGAAGTGCCTCCGTCTCCAAAATTCCAGTTCCATGCTATTACATTTTGGGATAGACCTGTAAACTGCACAGAAAGAGGAGCATAACCCTCGGAAACATTGCTGCTGAAGTTTGCAACAGGAAGTATTGGTTTTGGTTCCTCTTCTGAGATAGTACCCATGTAAATATCTGATTCTCTATAGCGTCCATATGCCCATACTATCCTATTATCATAGATAGCAGGATCAGTTGCTAATCCACTGGTTGTGACCTGAGTTTCCTGGGAAGTAGAGATATCATACATATAGATATTGGGGCTGCTAATGCGATAATCCTCCCACACTATTCTATCTCCGTAGATTTTAGGATTAGACGCTGCTCCACTGGTGGTAATCTGAGTTTCCTGAGACGTGGAAAGATCATACATGTGGATATTACCCTCATTATAAGTGGCATCCTGCCACACTATCCTGTCGCCGTAGATAGCAGGGGAGAGTCCCACTCCACTGCTGATCTGAGTTTCAGTTTGAGTGGAATTATTGTACATATAGATCTGGGGGTATCCATTGCGTCCATCTTGGTATACTACCCTCTCACCATAGATAGCAGGATTAATTGATGATCTCCAAGTGCCGAGCTGAGTTATATTGTGAAGGTAATGAGTGGAAATATCGTACATGTAAATATTGACGGTACGTGTACCATCCTCCCACACTATTCTGTTACCATAGATATCCTGGCCACCAGCGTTTTTCGGTGGTTCAGTTATCAGAGTTTCCTTTCTAGTAGAGAGATCATACATGTAGATATCACGGGATTCAATATAGCGGTCACCTTCTCTGTGTCCATTGCGTAAATCTACCCAAACTATCGTGTTACCGTAGATTACAGGAAGTGGATGTGGTCCGCTGGCACCGAAACTAGCTTCCAACTTGGAAGTGGAGAGATTGTACACGTAAATATCGGAGGCATATCCATTTTTATAATCTTCTTCCCAAACTATTTTATCGCTGTAAATATCAGGATGAGTTGCTAATCCGCTGGTAGTGATTTGAGTTATAGTGATCTTGGGCGAAGCACTTTGTTCAGTAGCCGCCGATACAGTAGATGAAACGAAAATTAAACATAAAATCAGAGCTACTGATGCTAAAGCTACTGAATGCAATTTTTCTTTAGTTTTCATTATCCTACTCCTTTATCTTTCATGTATTTTAAATATGAAAAATGTTAATAATCTGGACTTATTTACATTCTTAAACTTTCTTATTTGAAGCGCAGTTTTATGAAAATCGTGTAATGTGAGAGATTTTCCCAGGAAAAAGGTCTGATTAAAGAAAATCCGCAACGAAATATCAGGTTATACCGGCACAAAAAAGTTAGAGGAAGACTGTGAACATTTCAGATTGGCTTAAAATAAGTTAAGAAATTGAATTGTGAGGGTCAGTTACTGAAAATCGTAAAAAAGGTAATTCTCAAATCTTACAAAAAGATCATTTTCACCTTTTTGTCAAATTTGATCGATGACCCTTACAATCCTTTAGCCTTTGCTTTTCATTTATTTTTCAATTTCAGTTATTCATTAATTTGGAGTCTTTTTAATTTTTTCTGGATCTTCTTCAATTTTGAAAAAATCAAGAAATTTCATTCTAATTTGAGTAAACTAATCTACTCATTTTGAGAAAGTTTATTTATTGATGCAAGAACTTATCCAATTTTTTTGTTACATGCCCTATTTTTATGGAGATTTTCATCAGCTACCGCTATAGGAATTCCATTTTAAATTGAAGAGTTATTTTTTTTCTACCTTTATCCATATTGGAATCTTGCCCTCATTAAAGGAGAGAATCCTCTCCATTTACCAGTGTGGAAACACCGTTTGTTGAAATAAGTAAACAAATTGTAACAAAAATTAGTTAGACCAGTATCAGTTTTGAATGATCTTGCTTTGTCTACAATATCACCTATCAAAGAAAATATCTTTTCCATTGTGTTATCTGTCTCAGGTGTAAAACCCTTTTTCAAGAAACTTACATTTTTCGTGAAAATCTCTTTTGCATAAGAAATTGCTTTATGAGACGCTTTTGAAAGTTCCAGGTTAGAATCCAATTCTCGGATCTTTTGAAAACATACAACAGCACTGATAACCGTATCAGAACGTATTAATTGACATATCTCATTGTACACAAGCTCATCATTACCTGGAATATTTGTGATGGAATTGAATTCGTCACTGTATCTCTTACTAACGTTTTTTAATTGATGAAACACGCAAAAGGAGTGAACCACTTCAGGGAAGATACTTTTTACAGCTCCAATGATTGCTTTATCTTCATCAGAGACGATCCTTTGTATTTTACCTTCAGGAAATCGGTTTTTTATTCGTATGAAAAGAGGCATCAGAGCTTCAATTGTTGGTAATCTGTCAGTTATCTCAAAATCCAAAACGACCTTTTCTTTTGTGGCAATAACGTAAACAGATTTATATCGCATCTTTTTCCATTCTTTTTCTGAAATTTCTCTTCCCAACAGAGTTTCAAATTTCTTTTTCCATCCTTTTTTGATCCAATCTCCATCAACATACAATGTTCTGTCAAAAGCAATATTTTGATCTAAAAGTTCTTGCTTTGAAAGCTCTGCTTGTTGTTGCTCATATAACCATAGTGAAGTGGCACAAGGAGCTCTCCCACAGAAATCAGTTAGTCCTTCTGTATATGTTTCTCCAATTTTTCGAGAATTGTTTAGACTGCATCGCCCATCGTATCTAACAGACATTTGTTTTTCATAAAACTCATAACTGTAATTTGCAGAACCAGGAACACCAATAATCTGATCATGGAAATGTTTCTTACAAGAAAAACAAGTCCAGTATGTAACATCGCGAGCTATAGTACCGTGACTTGATAAAATAAAACGAGTGTAGTGAGAGTTTACATGTAATTTACTTCCACAATCATCACAATGAGTAGGAGAATATACAAAGAACATAGGGTAGTATCGATTTTCAACCAAAACCTTTGGTAAAGGAATTATTATTTTTCCGTCAACAACCGTTTTTGCCATTGATTTGTCTATTGCGAGGTTCCCTTTTCCCATTCACAACTATATTATATCAATATAATTAAAATATTATTGTTTTGTATGATATGAGAGAAAGTCTGAAGACCAGAAAATAATAAAAAGTCTCTTAATTTGAGACTTTAATATATCCGGACATTATTTTTGTGTCACTGCCTGCAATATTCTTTACTGTAAAGGTAACAGTGTAATTTCCTGCTGCAGTGTATTTATGTACAGGGCTTTTGGCTGTCGAATATGTTTATCTCCAAAACTCCATGTCCATAAACTGAGCGTTCCCATACTTTTCTCCGTAAAACCTACATTCGGCAGCAACCACATCCTAACATCTATATATCCTTGATTGTTATTTTTTGTAGGCTTATTTAAAAATCAGTGTCATGAGGACTATATGTCAAATCCGATTTGTAATTTATCTCATTTATTGTAAATATATATTAATTATGTTATAGTTAACATTTAGTAATTTTTGATTTAAATTCAATTTCAAAAGTTCTGATAAAAACGATATCAATAGAAATATTAAATGGATAGCATTGGTACCTAAACACTGATATATATTATGAGAACTTATATCTCTTGATGAACTGCCCAAGATGTAAGAGTCTCGATCATAATAAGAATGGTAAAGTTAATGGCCGTCAACGCTACAAATGCTCTGATTGTGGATATAATTATTCAGTAGAGCTAAAATCAACTGCTAGTTCCGCATCTGTTAAGAGACAGGCTTTACAACTCTATCTTGAAGGATTGGGATTTCGGTCAATAGGGCGTTTTTTGGGAGTAAGTCATGTTTCTATCCAAAAATGGATAAAGAAATTTGGTCAGGAGTTAGAAGAACTAAAAAGCGAAAATGAGATCTCTATTGTTGAAATGGATGAGATGCACACTTACATCGGTAACAAAAAAATATTGCTGGATCTGGATTGCTGTTGATAGAGTTGGGAAAAAGTTCATCAACTGCTCTTTTGGCAGCAGAGGGACAGAAACTGGACAAAAACTCTGGGAAAAGTTAAAGGAAAAAGAGATTGAAAAAGTGATGACTGATCACTGGAGGGCATATGCAGAGTTCGTTCCAGATAAAATTCATACTCAATCAAAAGCAGAAACGTACACTGTTGAAGGGTATAACAGCATATTTAGGCACTTTCTGGCAAGATTGAGAAGAAAGACAAAGTGTTATACTAAGAGTCTTGAAATGCTAAAGTACTCAGTTATTCTCTTAATGAAATATAGAAATAATAAGTTAACTATATTTAGTTAACAATGCCAAATGGATTTTTATGTCGACCTGCCGAAAGCAGGATGGAAATAAAAAGATCCCTGGAAAATAGTTGACAAAATTACTATAATTGTAAAACCATGCAACAAGCCGTCAAAGAACTAATCAAGTGACTGAATCAGGAAAAAAGACCCTTAAATCAAACTGTTAAAAAAGTACCATTTTTTTAGAAGTTAAAAACAAGAAAATCCACAAACTCCAAGCCTCGTCTTTACACCCTTGTCCCCGGGAAAATCCTCTCGGATTAAATGATTATTATAAAACTGCACTTCAAATAAGAAAGTTTAAGAATGTAAAGAAGTCCAGATTATTAACATTTTTTATATGAAAAATAAACGAAAGGCAAAGGAGTAGAGGATAATGAAAACTAACAAAAAATTATATTCAGTAGCTTTAGCATCAGCAACTCTGATTTTATTTTTAATTCTTGTTTCATCCACTGCTTCGGCATCTATTGCTGAGACTCGTATCACCAATCATGGCACAGCAGGCAATCCTGATATTTACGATAATAAAATCGTTTGGCAGGATACACGCAATGGGAACTCTGCTATTTATGCATACGATCTCTCAACGAAAAAAGAAACTAAGATCACCGATTCAAGCCAGTACCGTCCTGCTATCTATGGAAACAAGATAGTTTGGGATGATTTTCGCAATGATAACTGGGGCATCTATATGTACGATCTCTTAACGAAAAAAGAATCTCAGATTACCACCGGTCGACATACCGATGAACCTGATATTTACGGAAACAAGATAGTGTGGGATGATAATCACAATGGATACTGGTGTATCTACATGTACGATCTCTCTACTTCTAAGGAAACTCAAATAACAACAAAAGGAAGAGCATTCTATCCTGCTATTTACGGAAACACGGTAGTGTGGTGGGATAATAGGAATGAGAATGGTAAATGGGATATCTATGCATATGATCTCTCTACTTCTAAGGAGACACAGATAACCACTAGCGGATCAGCGTACTGTCCTGATATCTATGGAAACAAGATAGTTTGGCAGGATAATCGTAATGGAAATGGGGATATCTACATGTACGATCTCTCCACTAAGAAGGAGACGCGGATAACTACAAATCCATCAGATTCAGGAGACCCTGTTATTTATGGTAATAACATCGTATGGACGGATAACCGAAACGGTAGATTTGATATCTATGCATATGATCTTATAACCCATCAACAAATACACACTACCGATAAGTCAGCTCCGGGTGCCACTGCTATTGCTATATACAATAACAAAATTGCATGGATAGATACACGCAATGGAAATCCCGATGTCTACATGGGTACTCTCAGTTATCTTCCTGTAGCTGCTTTTTCTGCATCTCCAACCACTGGAAAACATCCTTTAAATGTGCAGTTTACTGATAAGAGTACAGATGAGTATTATTATTCATGGAACTTTGGAGATAAAAGTGCATTATCTACACTTGAGAACCCTGTGCACAAATACAATATAATAGGAAAATATACTGTCAGTTTGACAGTAAAGAATGCTGCAGGTAGCAATATGGCGAAAAAGACCAGTTATATAATAGTTAAATAAGTAAACTCTTAATTGAAAAACCGTAAAAAGGTTATACCCAGAGGGTATAAACGCATGATGTCTGTTTTTGTCACAGACTCTATTTCCTCTGCTGTGGTAGAAACAGGCCTCCAATAATTACCAACACTTCCGCCAGCTTTTTTATTTTTTTATTCTCCGGAAGCAGCTTAACGTTTAGTCTTATTTCTCTTGGATTCAAAGTTTGGATATGGAAGATATACTTTGTCCGATATTACGACGACATAGGACTAATTAAGCCGAATAAAAGTTAGTATATAAACCAAATAGAGGATATTCTTGTTTGTGTCCTTATCTAGGAGGAAACGGACATTTTAGAAAAGAGACTATGAGGTTAGCATTGAGCTTATCCAAAATCAATTTTAGTCTCAATTAGTAAGAGTTCCAGAAATAATTTTCAGATCTTAAACCTTGATTGATTCCTAATACATTCAGAGAAGGAATTTCGATTTTGGGAATCAGCTCCTCAATATTAAGATTAGAGAATTTATCAGTCTAAATTTCAGATTGGCTAATAGTGTTATATTATTAAATAAGTTAATAAATCGTACTATTTCTTTTTTGAGTTTGAATATGAGTTAAGGCATTATCCTCACATATATACTTTCCAGCCAAAGTCTCTAACAATCAAAGATCGGGAAATAATTATAGATTCAAAATGATATGAAAATTACATTGTTTGAGAGTTTGCACATAAAACTTATAAGGAGTTAACAAAAATTAGTTTAGAGAGTTTAAATGTACTTCCAAATATCACCAGAACTCCATTGAAGAAGTTTGGTTTAAAAATCTGTTTCATTGGTCATTGGTTAAGGAATTTTCTTGCCTGTATGCTATCGATTTGGGAGCAAAAGTCAGTCCCAAATTTCGAAACCAATAACTAAAATCGATGCCCTGTTCCAACTTCATATCAATTAATATTTTGGAGAACTGTTCTGGAATAAGGCAATTTATCATGATTCCTCAATTAACCGAAGACGCATGAAATCTGTTTAGTTAATAAAATATTTATAAAAACAGTTATTAACAAAACATTGGTAGGGAGCGTACAATTTTTTAGTAATCCAAAGTCAATTTTCAGGTATGTATTACATTTGGTTTAGTGTATTTTTAAGATTTACGATTTTACGGAACTTTTGCTACGTTGCTAGAATTTATTTGTATGGATGTGAAGTTATAATGAAAAAATCAACTCATGGAATATTATTTATCGTTTGCCTTGCCTTTTTTTAATTTTGAATTCCTTTTTCGTGATTGTACCGGCTGATTTATCAACTGTTATAGGAGTAATTGTTGGAACTTTAATTGAATCTCTCATCGTATATTTAATCATAATCCTGATTACACATATAATAACACATATAAACCGTAACAACAGCTAGTCTAAAAAAATTCTGTATTCGGGTTTACTCTGCATCCGTTTTCTTTAATATCTAAAAGCAAAGCCACCGTCTTTACTGATGCATAGATTTTATAAAAATAAAATTCATATCAGTAAAAATGATAAGTCCTGTCTTTTGTGAAAAAGGAAAAAGAAGAAGTGGTTTATCCACTCATTGCTCTCAGCCCTTATCTTTTTATTATTTTTCAATTTAAGGGTTTATTCGTTTTCAGAATATATACCCGGTCTTGTATTTGTTGGTGTAACTTTTATATAATTTTTTAATGTTTTTGTATTGCTTCCTGCATCATTGGTTGCTTTAAGTGAAACTGTATAGGTTCCTGATTTTGAATACTTATGTTTCGGATTCTTGGTTGTTGAAGTTGTTCCGTCTCCAAAACTCCATTTCCATTTAGTCGGTGTTCCTGTACTTTTGTCAGTAAAGATAACAGTTAATGATGCTTTTCCGGAGATGGGTGTCGCAGAAAAGTTTGCTACAGGAAGGGCTGGTTTTACTGAGATGGAACCTATAAACTGCCCAAAGGCAATAGGATATTCTCCTACATTCACCGTGGCTGTAACCTTGTTAGTGCATGTTTCAATTATAGAGACAGTATTACTGTAAGAGTTTACCACATATGCCTTTGTTCCATCAGGAGTGACTGCAACTCCATAAGGCCATTTTCCCACATTCACCATGGCTGTAACCTTGTTAGTGGCTGTGTCAATTACAGAGACAGTCCCGTCGCCATCATTCGTCACGTATACTTTTAGTCCATCCGGGTTGACTGCAACCCCTGGGGACCACTTCCTACATTTACCGTGGCTGTAACCTTGCTTGTAGCAGTGTCAATAACAGACAACGTGCCACTGCCAAAATTCGTCACGTATACCTTATTTCCACCCGGACTAACTGCAATTCCGTAAGGTTGGCTTTCCCCAGTGACCAGCGTATCTATAACCTTGTTTGTAATCGTGTCGATTACAGAAATATTGTTGCTGCCCCGGTTAGCTACATATACCTTCGTTCCATGCGGTGTGACTGCAATTCCCAAAGGCTGA
This sequence comes from Methanosarcina sp. ERenArc_MAG2, assembly GCA_023955635.1. Taxonomy (GTDB): domain Archaea; phylum Halobacteriota; class Methanosarcinia; order Methanosarcinales; family Methanosarcinaceae; genus Methanosarcina; species Methanosarcina baikalica. The sequence goes on along the minus strand of JAMXHR010000017.1, from coordinate 392,040 downwards.
CTTCCTACATCTACCGTAGCTGTAACCTTGTTTGTGTCTGTGTCAATTACGGAGACATTGGCAGCCCAATAATTTGTCACATATATCTTTTTTCCATTGGGAGTGACTGCGACTCCATAAGGATTGATTCCGTAAGGGTCGGTTCCGTTTCCTAAATTCACCGTGGCTGCAACCTTGTTTGTGGCTGTATCAATAACAGAGATATTTTTGCTTTCTGAGTTAGCCACATACACCTTTGTTCCATCAGGTGTGATTGCAACTCCAAAAGGATATTTTTCTACTTTCACCGTGGCTATAATCTTGTTTGATTCTGTATCAATTACGGAAACTGTACTGCTGGCATAATTCGTAACATATGCATATGTCTTCACGCAAGAATCACTTTGCTCAGTAGCTGCCGATGCAGTAGACGAAACGAGAATTAAAAATAAAATCAGAGCTACTGATGCTAAAGCTACTGAATTCCATTTTTTGTTAGTTTTCATTTATCCTACTCCTTTATCTTTCGTTTATTTTTCATATTAAAAATGTTAATATTGTAAACTCTTGATCAGTCTTTAAACCTTCTCTTTTGCTTTTAGCTTTATAAAAATATTTTAATATGGGTGAATTTGTCCAGAAATAAGGATCTGATTAAAGCAAATCAGCGTAGAAAAACCAGGTATTTTGGCACAAAAACGTGAAATGAAGACATGATAATTTCAAATAGACAAAAAAGAGCTAAGAAATTAGAGAATGATGGTCAATTACTGAAAACCGTAAGCAGAATACCGGCTCTCAACTCTGTCAAACAAGGCGAGTAGCCCCTTTATCGTATTTGATTAATAAATCACGGACAGAATAAGAAAAGAAGAAACAGAAAAAGAAAAATTAAAAGAAATTCCGGAAGCAAATAAAAGAGGGAACAGTTTCCTGTCCACCATCTTCCAGTCAATTATTTGTGGGCAAAGTAAGCCACAACTTCGTTTTCCTTTACGGCATCGATCCTGCAGAAACCGAAACGTTCGAACTGTACGATCTTGTCAAGTTCGGTTGCAATTCCATGCTCACCGATTCCTTTGATATCGCCTTCGGGGCCGCGAACTGTAACGGAAATTCCGTCAACTGGCGCCCAGTGGAGGATTTTTGCTTTTGCTTTTTTAAGGGCTTCAAGAGAAACATCGGAGAACTTTGCCTGAAGTGGAGAAAGGGAAGTGATTTCGACATTGCAGAAATCTTTTAAGCGGAGGACGGAACCGATTTCCAGCTTTTCTACATCATCCTTACAGACAAACACCTTATTTCCTACGACAATTTCCCGAAATCCTCTTGCATGGTCAGTGGGGTGAAGTGGAAGTTTAGCAACTGTCGGCTCCGCATCTGTGATTTCCATTTCTACCGGGTCCCAGACAAAGAAATAGCGGTTCGCAATAGGGTCCACGATTTTGCGGTTCTCGGCATACAGAGACTCCATGCTTATGCTCACGTCAGTCATCCCGACTCCCATCTCTATCAAGAACTTTTTGAGGGCTTCAGCCTGTATTCCACGGCGCCGGATTGCCCGGATTGTGGGCAGCCTCGGATCGTCCCAGCCGCTGTATTCCCCTGTTTCTATGGCTTTTCGGAGGGTACTGGTGCTGAACTTTCCGAACTCGTGGATTTTAACTCTGCCCCAGTGGGTTGTCTTCGGGTAGTTCCAGCCAAAGTAATTGTAGATATACCCCTGCCGCTTTTCGCTGTCTATCAGGTCTTTGCCCCGGATGATATGGGTCATGCCAAGTTCGTGGTCTTCGATAGCGCCTGCAAAATCCAGAAGAGGCCAGACAATGTATTTATTTCCGATTTCAGGACGGGGATGGGACATTTTTCGGATCCTGAATGCCCCCCAGTCCCGTAAAGCTGGGTCCTTATATTGTATATCGGTTTTAATCCTCAGCACTGCCTGCTGGTCTTCGTATTCTCCCGCAAGCATCTTTTCCCAGTGCATGAGATTTTCTTCAGGGCTTACGTCCCTGTGAGGACAAGCTTGCTTGGCATCCTTCAAGCGCTTGAAATCTTCCCTTTACAGAAGCAAACATAAGCTTTGCCCATTTCAATGAGTTTTCTTGCATAATCGTAATAGAGAGGGAAGTGATCAGACGCATAGACCACCTGGTCAGGCACAACTCCGAGCCATTTAAAGTCATCGAGGTACCAGTCATAGGCTTCAAGCATAGGCCGTTTGATGTCAGGATCGGTATCATCGAAACGCAGGATGAATTTTCCGGTGTATATCTTCACATATTCGGAATTTACTACCATGCCTCTTGCACTGCCCAGGGTTGCGGGCCCATTAGGATTTGGGGCAAAACGCATTACAACCTTGCCGGGTTCTGCCCCTTCCAGGGGTTTTAAGCCTTTATCGGGCTCTTTCTTCACATTCAGAGCTTCAATAAGTTCGGGTGCGATTTCAGAGAGCCGGGCTTCCCAGACTTCAGGGTTTCCTTTAGCAATTTCGGAAACAATAGATTCAAGAGCTTCGGATACTGCATCGGGATCGGCTCTGAGTTGAGGGCACTCCCCCATTACCTTTCCCATAACAGCTTTGGGCTGGGGGCTTTCCCGTATTTTACAGCATTTTGAAAGGCATATTTTTCTATTGTTTTAAGGTCTTCAGGACTTAAGGTCATAGAAGTTTCTCCAAAAATAAACCTGGATTGAATGTTAAGAATGTCAGACAAATCAAATTAAACGTTAGTGGATAATTCAATTTAATAGATACTCACGGAAAAGTGAATATTCCATGAGATGCGCGGAATCCGATGATTGCGGAAAAACATGTAAATAGAGTTATAAAAAGTCACCGAAGCCCCCAAATTCCCGGAATAAATTGAAAAAAGGCATTCCGAAAAATATTCCCTGCACGCAGGAGCCTTTATTTCGGGATGGAAACTTCGATTTTCCGGATACGGGACACTTTATCATTGATTTTTTCAAGCTCGCTCTCAAACTCCTCCAGGAATTTTGGAACTGCATCTCCAGGTACTGCACCCTGAGCCGAGGGCTTGATAAGATTAGCCTGTTCAAGGACTCTGAGAGAGTAGCGCACTTTGTGGTTCTGCATTCCAGTGACTTCTGAAAGTTTCAGAATTCCGATAGGGGCTTCTTCAATCACTTTTTTTAGCACCAGAAGATGGCGCTCTATAAGGTCAAGTTCAGTTCCGATAGGCTCAAGCAGCATCAGACAACCTCGTTTCGAAGTATTCCGATTCCCTGGATTTCCACTTCGACAGTGTCCCCACGCTGTAGTTCTCCAACACCAGGCGGAGTTCCTGTAGTGATAACATCTCCCACTTCCAGGGTCATGATCTCGGTGATAAATTCAATAAGGTAAGGAATATCAAAAATAAGGTTTGAAGTGCTGGAATCCTGTCTGGTTTTCCCATTTACCCGGCATGCAATTTTTGCATCCGTAATATCCAGCTCTTCAGGGGAGGCAAGATAAGGCCCGAAGGCTGCAAAGGTATCAAAGCTCTTTGCCCTGGTCCACTGCCCATCCTTTCGTTGAAGGTCCCGTGCAGTCACATCATTGAAACAGGTATAACCCGCAATCACGTCCTCAGCCTTTGAGGCTGAAATGCTCTTACAGCGTTTGCCGATAACAACTGCCAGTTCGGCCTCATGTTCCACTCTAGAACTGGATGCCGGGTAAATGATCTTGTCTTTATGCCCTATAATCGCTGAAGGAGGCTTTAAAAAAAGAACAGGAGTCTCCGGGACTTCCATGGACAGTTCTTCGGCATGGTCCCGGTAATTCAGGCCAACACATACGATTTTGGAGGGAGACGCGGGCGGGAGGACGCGTAGTTCCTGAAGCTCAAAGACCCCTGCGGGAGCCCCACATTTAGGATATACGTGCCCACTTTCGATCTCTCCATAAAATATTTCATCTCCTGATCTGAATCTTCCAATCATATCTTTGCCTTCTCCTGCATTTTGGGATCTTTCAGCCTGCTTTTTTTCATTTTTTAAAGGATATATCAAAACTTAAATTTTAACTCTTCGCCCACTGGCATCCCGTGCATATTTCCCGAGTTCGGAATCAAGGAGCTGAACGCCTGAAAACACAGGCCCATCCTTGCAAACCCTGAGCCCGGACCGATCTATGCAGCATGCTCCGCAGACTCCGATACCGCATTTGAAATAGCGATGAAGGCTGAACTCTGCCTTTTCAAGAACCTTTCTATCCTCAAGTAGCCTGAAAACAGATGCCATCATTACTTCCGGGCCACAGACAGCGATCCTATCATAAACCAAAAGGTTGAGGCTACTTAGAACATCGGTTACAAAACCCTTTGTCCCTTTTGAGCCGTCATCCGTGGAAACGTAAATTTCCCCTGCCTCTGCAAAGCGATCTTCAAAAATCAGGTCGCCTGCACTCCGCGCTCCAAGGACTGTATGCACCTTAGAGCCTGCGTTACGGGCTGCGTCTGCATAAGGAGCAAGAGGAGCAGCTCCGACACCGCCTGCGACTATCAGGATTTTTTCGCTCTTAGAAGGAAGAGAAAAGCCCCTTCCGAAAGGCCCCCTTAGTCCGAAAGAATCTCCTTCTTTAAATTCAAAAATTTTCGCGGTTGCCTCCCCACTTTCTGGACAGTAATAGAGTTTTTTCTGGAGAGGCCCATGGGCACTTCATCCACGCCCCTGACCCATACCATTACAAACTGGCCGGGCTCCATAGTCTCAAACTGGAGATCAAAGAAAAAAGTCCTGACAGAAGGAGACTCTTCAATTATCCGTACTATTGTAGCATTAAGAGGTAGCATCAGACCATCTCATGGGAAAGCCCTATTAATTTATTCACATCCGAATACCCTTTCCTCTGCAGGAAAGCTTCGATCCCCGTACTGATTTCGGAGAATATGTCAACCCTGTCATAAACTGCAGATCCGACCTGGACAGCCGCCGCCCCTGCCATCATCATTTCTACAGCATCCTGCCAGGTAGACACCCCTCCTACTCCTATTACAGGAATTTCCAGAGAAGTATAAAGGTCGTAGACACATTTGACAGCCACAGGCTTAACAGCTTTTCCTGAAAGCCCGCCTGAACGGTTTCCCAGGACAGGATACCCTGACTCGATATCTATAGCCATTCCTTTTAAGGTATTGATTGCAACAACCGCATCCGCACCCCCTGATTCAGCTGCAGTCCCTATGCACGTAATGTCAGAGACATTGGGGGTAAGCTTGACCCACACAGGCACGTTTACTACATCTTTTACCGCCTCTGTAACTGCTTCTACAAGGCAGGGATCAGAACCGACAGCAGCCCCGTATCCCTCTGCATGGGGGCAGCTCACATTAAGCTCGAAGGCATTGGGTTTTGCAGGAAGGAGACCTTCAGCAACTTCTTTAAATTCAGCAGGACTTCCGCCGAAAATGCTTGCAATTACCGGGACCCCTGAATCCTTTTTTGCAATTTCGAGTTCCTGCAGGAAACCCGGATAGGAAGGGTTCGGAAGTCCCATAGCATTCAAAAAGCCACAGTCGAGTTTGACCATGCTAGGGTTGGAGTGCCCGGTTTTAGGCACAGGACCTATGGATTTGGTCACAACTGCGCCTGCTCCTCCCTCACGTGCGACCCTGCAAAGAGATGCTCCTGTTGTGCCAAGCACCCCGGCTGCAAGAATGGTCGGATTTTTCAGTTTAAGTCCGGTAAGAGTGTACATGGATGACTCCTTTCTGCCCTGTCAGTATCATCAGTCGTATGAATCATCTGAGCAGTCGCAAGAATCTCTGGAAAGCTGCAAGAGCGCCTCTTCAGCCAGTCTCTTGCCGCCCATCTGTACAAGCCTGTGCCCGAGTTCCCTGGCTTTTTCGACGCCTCCGAGCATAGGGATAAACTCGTCTATCCTGACAGCCTCTCGCCCGTCAAGGGAAAGGACTTCGGCCCGAACATGGATTTGTTTCTTATCCTGTGTCAGTTCGGCATAGGAACCTATAGGGGTAGTGCAGCCTCCTCCGAGTTCGAAAATCAGGATGCGCTCGATTTCAGTGACAATCCGGCTTTCGAGATCTTCAAGTCTGGAAACTGCAGTTTCAGCCTCAGTGCCTGCCCTTGTTACCACTGCAACCGTGCCCTGATTCGGAGAGGGGCAAAAGAAGTCAGGGAAAGGATTTCCCCTTCAAGTTCCCAGCCAAGGCGTTCGAGCCCGGCCCTGGCAAGCAGGATACCGTCATATTGCCCTTCTTTGAGCTTCCTGAGCCTTGTATCAATATTGCCCCTTAAATCCTGCGTAATGAGGTCGGGCCTGTAGCGCCTGATCTGGGCAGCCCTTCTCAGGGAACTGGTGCCTATAATAGACTGCTCCGGTAGCTCATCCAGTGTGGTCCCGTCATATGTTAGCAGGATATCGAACGGGGTATCTCGCTTTAGAACGGAAGCGGTTGGAAGTGTTGGTGGGCGGACAGTTGGCATATCCTTCATGGAATGGACAGCAATATCTATTTCTCCTGCAAGCATAACATCGTCCAGTTCCCTGACAAAAGCCCCAACTCCACCTGATACTGCATGCAGAGGACGGTCCGTAAACCTGTCTCCGCTGGTTTTTATAATTTTCAAGCTGGTTTCAACGCCCTGTTCTTTTAAAAGGCGTGCAACATTTTTGGTCTGAGCAAGCGCAAGCTGGCTGCCCCGCGTACCTATAATCATATGGAATCCTCGTTTTCAAAGACGCAAATCTGCTCAGATATTTTCAGTATATGCTTTAAGGGTTTTTTCGATGTCTTCTTCGCTATGGGCTGCAGAGACGAAATTGGTCTCGAATTGCGAGGGAGGGAGGAAAATTCCGCTTGCAAGCATCCTGTGGAAGAAAGCAAGATACCCCTCTTTATCGCACTTCAGAGCCTCCTGGTAGTTATGAGGTTCAGCCCCGAAGAAGATCTTGAACATGGAAGCAATTCCGCATACGTGATAGTCAAGCCCTTCGTCTTCAACGATTTCAGAGAGCATAGCCCGTATGTAATCGCCTGTCGAATTGAGTTTTGCATGGATGTTTTCCTGTTTCAGATAATCAAGCATTGCAATGCCCGCAGCTACAGAACATGGACTTCCGCTGAAAGTTCCTGCCTGGTAAACGGCTCCGGACGGGGATACCATTTCCATGATTTCCCGACTGCCGCCGAAAACCCCTATAGGCAGGCCTCCACCTACGATTTTTCCCAGGGTAGTCATATCAGGCACGACTCCGAAGTATTCCTGAGCTCCGCCCATTGCAAGCCTGAATCCTGTAATGACCTCATCAAAAATAAGAAGCACATCGTTTTCCAGGGTTAGCTTCCTGAGTTCTTCCAGGTAGCCAGGAATTGGGATGATCGGACCTATGTTCCCGAGCACGGGTTCTATTATAACCGCGGCCAGTTCATGCCTGTTCTTCTCCATAAGTTCGGCCATTGCTTCAATATCGTTATACGGGGCCTGCAAGGTATGTTTAGTGAAATCTGCAGGAATGCCCAGGGAATCGGGTTCTCCCAGGGTTGTAGCTCCTGAACCTGCTTTTACCAGTACGGCATCATGGGCACCGTGAAATCCGCCTTCGATTTTTATGAATTTGTTTCTACCTGTAAAGCCGCGGGCAAGGCGGAGGGCGCTCATTGTGGCTTCAGTCCCTGTAGAAACGAAACGGAGCATGTCAATACTGGGATAATACCCCACAATCTTTTCTGCCAGAGTTACTTCAAGCTCTGTAGGGGTCCCATAGAGCCAGCCTTTATCGAGCTGGGCTTTAATGGCCTCTTTTATTACAGGGTGGTTGTGCCCAAGGATTTCAGGGCCGTAAGCCAGGCAGTAATCGATGTACTCGTTCCCGTCAAGGTCCTTTATCTTTGAGCCATCAGCTGAGGCCGTATAAAAAGGATAGGGCTTGATTGCACGCACAGGACTGCTTACCCCGCCCGGAATAAGGGTCTTTGCTTTCTCATACATCTGTATGGACTTCTCAAGTGTTACCTCAGATATCATGGAAATCTCACCGGATTGGACTGGAAATCTTCAACGTACTGATTCAACGTACTGATTCAACGTATTGATTCAACGTACTAATTCAACGTACTGATTCAACGTACTGGCAATTCATGAATTAAAGCGAAACTCTGAATTCAACTGAATTATAAATTAAACTGAAATACAAATTCTGAAAACCTGTAAGTAAAGGTAATTTTACTGTTTTCTGTATCTCTTTTCTATCTTATAACAGAGCCTTCCCCTATTAAGCAGTTATTGATGAGAACATAAACGAAACGAGTAGCAATTTTTAAAAAATTAAGAGAGGCTGTCAAAAAGGAAAAAACTGAAGTTTCCTGAAAAGCAGGAGCGCCTGAAAAAAGGCGCTTACTTCAACATGCGGGCAGCATCCTTTGCAAAGTAAGTAATGATAATGTCTGCTCCCGCCCTTTTAATGGAGATGAGAGACTCGTACACGGCTTTTTTTCATCAATCCAGCCATTAGCTGCGGCTGCTTTAATCATTGAGTACTCCCCGCTAACATTGTATGCGGCTGTCGGCATTCCAAACTCAGTCTTGACCCTGTAGACAATATCCAGGTAACTGAGGGCTGGCTTCACCATTATAATATCTGCCCCTTCGGCCACATCCAGAGTCACTTCCCTGAGAGCCTCATTGCTGTTTGCAGGGTCCATCTGATAGGTGGAGCGATCTCCGAAACAACATCCTGAGTCTGCTGCTTCCCTGAAAGGCCCGTAGAAGGATGAACTGAATTTTGCGGCATAAGACATTATGGGAATATTCTCAAAGCCATTAAGGTCAAGTGCTTGCCTGATGGCTTCTACCATTCCATCCATCATTCCTGAGGGGGCTACCATATCCGCGCCTGCTCTTGCATGGCTAACTGCAATCTTTCCGAGAACCTCAAGAGTAGGGTCGTTCAGGACCTCTTTAGTTTCGAAATCAATTATCCCGCAGTGCCCGTGGTTTGTGTATTCACACATGCAGATATCCGTGATCACAATAAGTTCATCTCCAAGATCAGCCTTAATCCTCCGGACAGCCTCCTGGATGACATCAATTTCCCCCATGAGGAACTTCCCTCTGCGTCCTTGAAAGCAGGCACTCCAAAAAGAATAACAGCAGGTATCCCTAATTCTGCAATCTCTTTTGCTTCTTTTGCAACATCTGAGAGAGGAAACTTGTATATGCCTGGCATGGAAGAGAACTCAACCGGGGAGTCGATAGTCTCATCCACAAAAATAGGTTGAACCAGGTCGTCCACTGATAAGGTGGTTTCACGCACAAGGTTCCTGATCTTTCCTTTTCTCAATCGTCTCAACCTGACATCTGGAAACATGTGATCACTCCTGTAATTATAAATTAATTTCAGTTACTTTATTATGAGTTGCTTTCTTCAGAGACCCGGTTTAGTTCATGTCTACAATCGGGCTTTATTTTTTCAACCCTTACACTGTTCTTTTCGAGGCAGAATATCCTTGAAACCACATCAAGGAACTCTTCGTTTCCGAGTTCGGCGGCCTGGCGAAGGACTTTTGTGGGCTCGGCAAGGATCTTATTAACGATAGAATGAGTGAGGTCGTCAAGAACCTCAGTTTCAATCTCTCCGATAGTATGATAGGCGCAAAGTCTGTTAACTGCCTTTTCCCTTTCCCGTATCCGAACATCATATACCTGCCGGTAAAGGTCGGCAATAAGACGGTCAGCTTTTTGGCGCTTGTACTGGAGGTTTAAAAGTCTGATCTCTTCCTGAATTATAGCTTCGGCTTTTTTAGCTTCTTCCTTCCTCATTTTGAGAGTCCTTTCGCTGATGACCCTGAGGTTGTCGATATTGCACAGTTCAACATTCTCAAATTCAACAACTGATTCCTCGATATCTCTGGGATTTGCGATATCAACAAGGAGAAGTTTGCGGTTTCTGTTCTGTATAGCCTTTTGAACGATCTCCCTGGTTAGAATGTAATGCGGAGCACCTGTGCCGCTGATGACCACATCAGCGTCCTTAAGATAAGTCTGGATATCATCAAGCCTGACTGCATGTCCTCCGAGTTCATAGGCAATTTCTTCGGCTTTCTTGAAGGTGCGGTTAGCAATGTATATTGCTTCGATATCCTTTTCAGCCAGAGCCTTTGCAACAAGGACACCTATTTCTCCGGCCCCTATCACGAGCACGGATTTTCCCGTAAGCCCTTCCAGAATATCCTCTGCCAGATCTACAGCCGCAGAACCTATGGAAACCGAACCTTTGTTGATTTTGGTTTCATTGCGAATTCTCTTTCCTACCTGAATAGCCTTCTCAAAGGCAGTATCCAGGATTTTTCCGGTCGTCCCCATTTTCTTAGAATATGCATAAAGATCTTTCATCTGTCCAAGAATCTGGTCTTCCCCTACAATCATGGATTCAAGACCACCAGCAAGCCTGAGCAAGTGCTCCAGGGACTCGTCATGCCCGTAAAAATCGATAATATGGGTGGAAGCTCCCATTTCTTTTGCAAAAGAGAAAAGGACACTGCTGCTTTTGGGGGAAACAACGTAGATTTCAACACGGTTGCACGTTTTTAAGACTACGCACTCGTAAACATACTCCTGGTGATACAGGTTATGGAGCAGTCCGTCCAGATCTCCGTGCCAGGCGGACTCCATTTCCTCAACCTTTGCTTTTTTATGGGATATAACCATACTTGAGATTTCTGTCACAGAGAGCCTCCGGATAGAATGAATACAGGAAATAGGATAATAATATAAGGAGTTGTAAATTAAACTTTGTCCCGAACTCCTAAGCTTTTTTCATCAAAGGAATTTTAATTTACAGAATATTTTGATTAAGAGAATACTTGTATACAGAATAATTATATTTGCAGAACAATTCTTTTTATAGAGTACTCTTTTTATAGAGTACATTTTCCTTTGAAAAGCCCTGCACTTCCTGCCAGGGTTTACTTTTCGGAATTTTCCAGGCAATCAGAAATTATAGCGTATGCCCTTTCTTCTGCCTTTTCATAAGACTCGGAAAACCCATTCCAGACAGCTTCGTTTTCCAGAACTTTCCAGAGGAGTTCTTTCCTCTTTCTTTGCTCAGCCACATACTGCTTGAGGTAAGTCCTGAGTTCGTCCTGAAGCCGGATCATATCCGAATATGCAGGAGTAATCAGGCCTTCTATCTGCCTGCGGGTATATTTGGATACTGCGGGACTGTGTCCAAGAGTGGAAATCCCGATTACAAGGTCTCCTCTTTTTATTACTGACGGGATTACGACACTACCTAAAGCATCGACCTGATTAATCAAAATATCGCTTTCCCGTGCAATAAGAGTGATTTTTCGATTAAGTTCGAAACTGCTGGTTGCGGGTATGACAATAAAAGCCCCTGAAATGAGTTCCCTGATTTCGGAATTCGAAGCAGCAAGAAGATCAACCCTAAATAGTCGCACCTGCCCTGAAGCTTCAAGTTCCTGCAGCCGCTGAGAGAATTCAAGGCTGAAAACAAGGGTGTCCGCACAGCCGGAAAATAGTTCGGCTTTGCGTTCCCCGACAGACCCTCCTCCGAAGATAATGATTTTCCTGCCAGACAGGTCAAGCATAAGGGGAAGAAAATTGTTTTTTTCAGCCATTTTCAGGAACCTCTTGACTAATATAATTTAAGATCAGACTAAAAACCTGCTTACAGCCTGACCCCGGTTTTCTTAAACTCCCGTTCACTGAAAAAAGGGTATAATCCTTGATTCCTGTAGCTTCCGAAATCCTGATAGCTACCTTTTCACAGTCTTCAGAAGTGTATGAGTGAACCATAGTGAACAGGTTGTATGGCCAGTCGGGATAACGCGGGCGCTCATAGCAGTGAGTCACTTCGGGGAATTCCGCCATTAATGCTCCTGTTTTTTCTATCCTGTCATCGGGGACATTCCAGACGCACATAGCGTTGGCCGTAATTCCGATTGCCCGATGTCCTATTGAAGCTGCGAAACGCCGGATTTTTCCGGCTTTCTGAAGGCTTTTAAGCCTGTCAACAACTTCCTGCTCACTTATCCCAAGCTCGGCAGCAAGGACCTTGAAAGGGGAATGAGTTATCGGAATCCCATCCTGTGTGAGCTTGAGAAGTTTTACATCCGTTTTATCCATTATTTTCACCTGATATCGAACTTCACATTTATCTTAAAAAGGCGCTTTGTAGGAAGGTTTAACAGAGGACAGCCTGTTTTCTCCCTGATTTCGTCAACTATTTTCTCAAGCCTTTTTTTATTCGGAGCAGAAAGCGTAAACCAGAGGTTATACTGTGCAGCATTCCGAAGGTAATTATGGGAAACTTCAGGGTACTCATTTATAAAATTTGCAACTTCTTCAATTCGGGCATCGGGAACCTTAAGGGCTACGAGAGTGCTTACTCCACCCATATTTCTTGTGCTGAGGACCGGCCCTATCCGTCTTATTGCTCCTTTCCTGTTGAGTTCACGCAGCCGTCCGAGAACTTCGGTTTCGGAAAGGCCGAGAATTTCACCTAACTTTTCAAATGGCTCGACTTCCAGAGGAAACTCCTGCTGGATCTGGTTCAGAATTATCTTGTCGGTCTCATCAAGTTCAAATTCAGGAACTTCCTCTTCGTAAGGCTGTATGTCAGAGGTGAAATCGGCGTCCGCATTCTGGAGCCGTCTGTTGCAGTCTTCAAATTCAATCATCCTGATCACGATCATTTTTTCCAGGCCTGTAAATACAGTACGGCTCTTCTTCAAGATAATCGCCTGTAGCAGCATAAGCTCTTGCCCTGCAGCCAGCACAAACTTTTTTGTACTCGCAGATTCCGCATTTGCCCTTAAGCTCCTCGGGATTCCGGAGTTTTTGAAGACCCCGGAATTTTCCCAGATATCCCTGAAGGGTTGTTCCCTGATATTTCCGGCAAGCACAGGCAGATAACCGCAAGGGTAGACCTCGCCCACACTTGATACGAAACAGAAGCCTGTCCCTCCGAGACAGCCTTTTGTCATCGCCTCGTAGCCGTGAGTTTTCACCGAGATTTCAATGCCTTCCTTTTTTGCCCGCTGGCGCATTATCCTGAAATAGTGGGGGGCACAGGTCGCTTTCAGCTGAATTTCCGATTCTTTCTGCATATCATAAAACCAGTGCAAAATACGCTCGTAGTCTGCCGGGGAAACTTCATCGGACTCTTCCCCCTTCCTGTGGGCACAAGGAAAAAGACATGATATGCAGCTGCTCCAAGCTCTTTTGCAAGCTCAAAGGTCTTTGGAATTTCCTCAAGGTTGCGCTTTGAGATCGTTGTGTTTATCTGGAAAGGAAAATCTGTTTTCCTGAGAACTTCAATGCCTGCAAGCGTCCTTTCAAAGGCTCCGGGCATTCCCCTGAAATTGTCGTGTGTCTCTGCATTCGCTCCGTCGACACTTATGCTGAGCCTCTGAACGCCTGCATCTCTCAGTTTTTCTACAAGCTCAGGAGTGAGAAGTGTACCGTTTGTTGCAAGCACTACTCGAAGCCCGGCATCAGTGCCGTAGCGGGCAATCTCCAAAACATCAGGTCTTGTGAGAGGCTCGCCTCCGCTCAGGATGAGAATGGGCTTTCCAAGCCCTGCAACCTCATCAATAAAATGTTTAGCTTCATCAGTTGTAAGCTCACCTGCCGGAACCGAGGAAGTGGAAGCTCCCCTGCAGTGTACGCAGTTCAGGTTGCAGCCCGCAGTCAATTCCCATGCTATAAGCCTTGGTGCATTTGTCATGACAATCATAAATTAAGGGTTTTTATTAATATGAGTCAAAGGTTAATTAGAGTTACAAACCAACAATAATTATGAAGTGAAAATCACAATCTGAGGGCTGAATATGAGAGTGATTCAATTTTACCGAGAATTAATGTAATTCTAACTTGAGAGGTCATATTAATAAAGTAATATTAATATTCTGCCATTTCAGACTTAGACCTATAAAAAATAACCAGAAATAAGTCACCCGACTGGAGGACTGAAGGCTTTACTAGTAAGGAGTTAAGAGAATAAGATATTTATAAAAGGGTAGTTATCGAACTTTCCAAATTGAATAACACTTAAATGATTACAGGAAAGAATTGGAAAAAACCCCAGTTGACGGGAGAGGCGCCCCGCCCCATACTTTGGTGATTATTCAAGTTGTTCATACAGGATTATAATTTATTCTCTTTATTCCAGCAGGGTCCTGGGATTGATAAAGCCGCTCCTGAGCATATGGTCGGCAAGCACAAGGGCAACCATGGCTTCGGCAACCGGTACCATACGCGGAGGGATTGTAGGATCATGTCGTCCTTTGATCGTAATTTCGGTGTTTTCACGGGCAGAAAGGTCTATGGTTTGCTGAACTTTTCCTATGGATGGGGTGGGTTTCACTGCTGCCCTGCAGATGATATCCAGACCTGTTGAAATTCCTCCAAGGATCCCGCCTGCATTATTGCTCGAACAGGTTATTTTTCCTTCCTCCATCCTGAAAGGATCGTTCATTTCACTTCCAAGCAGGTGGGAGGCCTCAAATCCGGCTCCGATTTCAAAACCCTTGACCGCAGGAATGCTCATAAGGGACTTTGCAAGGTCAGCATCCAGCCGATCAAAAACAGGCTCTCCCAGGCCTGCAGGAACGCCTTTCGCAATAACCTCTACAATACCCCCGGCACTATCTCCTTCCTGCCGTAGGGCTGTAACTTTTTCAATCATTTTATTAGCAACTTCGAGGTCGGCACAGCGTACAGGGGTTTTTTCCACGTTTTCAAGGATTTCATCAAAAGACATGGGTTTTGCTCTGATCCCTCCGAGTTCAAGCACATGGCCTGCAATCCTGATTCCAAATCTGGAAAGCAGTAACCTTGCAAGAGCTCCGCCTGCAACCCTGCCTATTGTTTCGCGGGCTGAAGACCTGCCTCCTCCGCGGTGGTCCCTTATCCCGTATCTGGAGATATAGGTAAAATCAGCATGTCCGGGACGGGGAGTATCTTTGATAGCATCATAAGCCAAAGACCTGGCATCCGAGTTCCAAACCAGCATGGAAACAGGAGTGCCTGTGCTCATTCCTTCAAAAACTCCCGACAGAATCTCCACCCTGTCAGCCTCGCGCCTGGGAGTTGAAACTTCACTCTGCCCCGGGCGCCTTCTATCCAGTTCTTTCTGGATGTCAGCCTCGGAGAAAGGAAGACCTGCAGGCAATCCATCTACCACGACGCCCACAGCCCTTCCGTGGGATTCGCCCCATGTAGTTATTCGAAACATCTGCCCGAAAACGTTTCCAGCCATGCATCTTAACTGGTTTTTTTGCTATTTGATCCTTGGGGTTGTTGTGAGGAGGGCTCAAGATGTATGACCACATCAGAGATGTCTTTGTATTCCCCCTTCAGCTTTTTGCTGACCATGTGAGTGATAATATGTGCGTCTTCAAGAGGCATGTCAGACCTGACAAGCAGGTGCATATCGACTTTAATATCCCCCATGCTGCCACGGGTCCGAATCTTGTGACAGCCCTTTACCCCTTCAATTCCCATAACCAGGTCACAAATTTCTTTCTCTTCAATCCTGGACATATCCAGAAGGGACCTTGAACTTTCTTTTATAATTCCGTATCCTGCCTTGAAAATTAAAAAAGCGATCATCAGGGCGACTAAAGGATCCATCATAGGAAATCCCAAATTTATGGCAGTCAGGCTTACTATAACGGAAAGAGAGACATAAATATCACTTCTGGTATGCATGGAGTCCGCTATAAGCACCTCGCTCCTGAGAGACACACCCTTTTCATGTTCATATCGTGTGACCAGATAATTAATGAACATTGTCCCGAGCATCACCAGATAACTGATATCTGTGACCTCTGGCGTGCTCTTGACAAGGAAACGGTTTAGAGCATCTCGGAAAATCTCAACGCCCACAAAAATAAGCAGTAATGCGATAAAAATGGAGGATATGGTTTCGTATTTTTGGTGCCCGTAAGGGTGATCGCTATCAGGCGGTCGGGATGCAATGAAGCTTCCAGCCAGTCCTATAATGTTGGAAACCCCATCAAAAAGGGAATGATAGCCGTCTGCAATCATGCTTAAAGTGCTTGTTAAATTTCCGTAAATTATTTTGGCAAATGCAACGGCAAGGTTCAGAAATAGCACATAGATAAGAACTCGCTGAACTTTTTTAGATTTTTGTAACACAAATCTGACCCCCTTACATCGCCTTACACCGACCGTATGAAACCGAATATAAAGCAAAAAGAATTAATACGGTTGAAAAATATCAAGAAACTATCAATGATATACTAATTTCTCTTTTATATAGAATTCTGCATTTTAAAAATGGATAAAAAAATCAGAAGCTGGGAAAAAATAAAACTGAAAAAAAGGCGGAAGAAAAAGAAGAACTGTTATTATGAGCCTACCCATGTCATATAAGCTTCTAGAATTTCCTGCCCTTCCAGAAATATAAGCCCGCGTTCTTTGCCATATTCTTTTGCATTCTCTTTGGAAAGGGCCTTGCCATTATAATCGTCCAGCATCTCGCAGACTACCATTGCAGGGGTAATTCCTGCCATGCGAGCAAGAGCAACTGAAAGTTCGGTCTGCCCTTTGCGCTCGTCCAGAAGTCCTTCTGCAGCTCTCAGCAGTGCAACGTGTCCAGGGGTTCTGAATTCTTCCCCAAAATGGATATTATCTCCGGAAAGATTTTTTCGGTGATTTCTCCGATCTTCCGGATAGTCAGGGCTCTTTCATTATCAGGGATTCCGGTTCGAGTATCTCTGTGATTGACCCAGAGAGAAAAGGAAGAATGAGAGTCGTATTTAAGGTCTCCATCCTTTTCCGCCACTTCCCCGAGAACTTCACTGTTTTTGCTGGCTTCCCGGACGAGTTCCGCCATGAAAGGCAGCCTGAGTTGTTTTGATGCCACAGGGTCAACTGCCACACAGATAAGGCCGCCTGCATCTTTTCGCATCCATTTCACATCTTTGCAGGTTACCGCTTTTGCAGGAATTACAAGGTCGGTTTCCCCTTCCCTGGAGTCCGAATCGTAAATCTGGATCATGTTTCCGGCACGCAGAGCTTCCAGCGCCAGGTTGATATTCTCATTTCTATACGTAAAACAATCGTAAACCGTACTTCCGCTCATTTTTGGTTCTCCATACCCTGATTTTTTACCTGTATCACAACTCTGTCTCCGTCATTCAATTGCAGGGCATCCCTTAACTTTACAGGTGCAATAATCTCAATCAAATCTGACGGGTAGTGTGTTCTCTCAGGGGCGACTACAGCAGCTTCTATACCGCCGATAATAACCGGGTAACACTTTCCGCCTCCGAAAGTGCGTTCTCCGTCATTGAAGCCTTCTATCCGGACAGCCGGCATTTCGCGTAACAGATTTCGAAGAGCCGAACTGTTTTCGGAAAGTTGTATATTCAGAGTCCCGGGAAAAGGTTCGAAACGTAATTTATCCTCAAATTGCTTCCTGTATCCGGGTATATTGACATAATACTGGCCTTCGCCCAGGCCCTTAAGCACCTTTCCCTCAAGCTCTAAAAGATCAGATTCCGGAGAAAAGATCCTGCTGTATTCTATATATTCGCTCTTAAGAATTTCAATCCCTTTTTCAGTCATTTTTATCAACTGGCCACCTGAGACGATCTTTCTTTCGATCAGCCCCTCTTCTTCCAGCTGTTTTAGTTTTCTTGCTGCGGTTTTTGAGCTTGCCCCGGTATGCTTTTGAAACTCATTCGAAGATACCTTAATGGTTTTGTTTACTGCTCCAATAAGTGCAAGTTTCTTCAGGTGTTCAATGTCCGGCACTGTCAGCACGCCTATCTTAATTTTGAGATGCATCTCAATAATGAGATGTTAGACTATGCATTTCGTTATAATAAAACTTTTGATAACAAGAAAGAATGAAAGAGGGGTAGGAGCCAGGTGCGTACCTTCAGCTCCGGCTTAAGAACTCGAAACGATCTGAAAAAGGCCATTAAACGAAGTTGCCTCTGGAATGAAAAAGAATAGTTCACCATAAATTTTGTAAATTTTACCTGTGCTTTTACCTTTAATTTCTTGAAACCTTTTTTGTACCAGTTCTCCTTTCAGAACACCTCCAGAAAAAACACCACCGGAGAAGTTAAGTATTTAGTATTTTGAATCCATCTATTGATCAGACCATGACAAGAGAAATTGAAGTTGAATGCCCCTCATGTTCCCCTAAAGAAGAAGTAGGGCATGCAGTTCTGAAAGAAGGGCAGAGCCCGTTAGTTCGCTGCCTTGAGTGCGGACAGGTACATGCAGCGAAGATAAAAACCCCAAAAGCAGTCAGTTTGAAGGTTATAGTCAGCAAGATGGATATTTCAAATACCTATAAAACTGAACTGGATTCCGAGACTGTCCTTCAGGTAGACGACGAGCTGGTTATAGATGACGAAGAAACAGGAGTAGTAGTTCCTATCCTGATTACTGCCCTTGAAGTAGGAGAGAAAAGAGTTCAATCGACTAAGGCAGAAGATGTCGATACAATATGGGGTAGAGCCATTGATGAGATTACTGTAAAATTCTCCGCTCAGTCGGGTGTTGAAAAAACAGATGTTATCGAGAAGCGTGTTCCCGGAGATTATGAGTTTACTGTTGGAGCAGAAGAAAGAGTGGGAAGAATAAGTCTTTTCATCACCAAAATCAAGGTGAGAGATGGGGCATTCAGGTCCAGAAAAGGCGATGTTGTGCCTGCAAAATACGTAAAACGAATTTTTGCCAGAAAGAAAGGGGAAGGTTCAGGTCAGCGTGATTTCCGAAGAGGACCATGGTGAAGAGGATTATAATACCGGAGAAGAGGAAAAGAAATTCGAAGAACTGCGCAAGCGTCTCGTAGAGGGGCTTGAGGTTAATATATTAGATGAAAAAGTTCGTGAAGCTATGCTCCGTGTTCCCAGGCATAAATTTGTTCCGGAATATGAACAAAGAGCAGCTTATGTGGACAGACCTCTGGAAATAGGCCACGGGCAAACAATATCTGCCCCTCATATGGTCGCTGTTATGTGTGAAATTCTAGAGCTGTCTGAGGGGCACATAGTCTTGGAAATAGGGGCAGGTTCCGGATATAATGCCGCAGTGATGGGAGAATTAGTAGGAAAAAGCGGACATATATACACTGTGGAGCGGATAGAGTTCCTTGCAAATTTTGCAAAGAAGAACCTGAAAGAAACAGGCTACGATAACGTTACAGTTATTCATGAAGACGGATCAATGGGTTATTCGTAGTATGCTCCCTATGACAGGATAGCTGTAACATGCGCAGCCCCTTATATTCCTGAGCCTCTGCTGGAACAGTTAAAGCCCGGAGGTATAATGGTGATTCCTGTGGGAAGTTATTCTCAGGAGCTTTTCAGAGTTAAAAAAGACAGTAAGGGCGATATACACAAAAAGAGAAAAGGTGAGGTCGTTTTCGTACCTTTGATTGGTAAACATGGCTTTCGAAAAAGTTGAAAGTGCAAAAAATTAAGATCCGAGAGAATCCGAAGTAAAGCTGTAAGCGCTTTTTTAATAAATATGAAAGAATTAAATAAGGTATTAATAAGTGTGAAATACTCTATTGAGTATGGGCGTAGACATTTATGAGGACTTTGAGGAAATTCGTGTTAAAGATGTCTATATAGTCGATGTTTTTACAGACCCGACCCCTGTGGTACTTCTTGAAAATATGGAAGGGAACATGCTTCCCATATACATAGGGCATCTCGAAGCTCTCTCAATAGGAAACGTGCTTAAAAACGTTTCTCCTCCCCGACCCATGGCTCATGACCTTATGATCAATATTTTCGAACGGTTAGATATAAAAATCGAGGGCGTATTGATTGATGAAAAGGTTGACAAAATCTATTACGCCCGGCTCCTGATAAGAAAGGACAACAGCGTCATGCAGTTTGACGCAAGACCAAGCGATTGTATTGCCCTTGCCCTGCGTGTAAGTGCCCCGATAAGAATTCGAAAAAAGGTGCTTGAAGGTTCCGAAGTGGAGATGTCCAGACTTGAAGGTGCACGTGTGATGAATATCTTCGGTTAGAGCACACAGAACTCTTTTTCCCGGGCCTGAAACTTCAATTCAAAGAAACTTGATTCCTCTACCTGCAGAGAGCTGTTTTTTGAATCCTTTTTAAAGTGTACTGCCTTTTTTTAACAGGTTAAACCTGATAGACCGTTAACGGCTTAATTTAGGTAAGCTTTTAATAACAGTTAAATTTATTATCCCTTAGATGCTCACAAAAAGAATCATACCATGCCTTGATGTAACCCTTGACAGAGCCGGCGGCTGTGTTGTTAAGGGTGTGGAGTTTGTGGACCTGAAAGAGGCCGGAGACCCTGTGGAACTCGCCAAGCGCTACAATGAAGAGGGCGCAGACGAACTTGTTTTTCTGGATATCACAGCTTCTGTTCATGGGAGGGAAACCATGATAGATGTGATTGAAAGGACTGCAGACGAGGTTTTCATTCCTCTTACGATTGGAGGAGGAATAAGTTCTATTAATGACATCCGCCAGGTTCTCAGGGCCGGGGCAGACAAAGTCTCGGTTAACACCTCGGCAGTCAAGAATCCTGACTTCATCAAAGAGTCCTCAGACATATTCGGAGCCCAGTGCATTGTTACTGCTATTGATTGCAGGCGAAATAATAACATAAAGAATAACCCTGACAAGACTGTCCTGGAACTTGAAGACGGGACTACTGCCTGGTATGAGGTAGTAATCTATGGAGGGAGGGAAGCTACAGGAATTGATGCAGTACAGTGGGCGAGAAAGGCGGAAGAACTGGGCTCCGGAGAAATCCTGCTCACAAGTATGGACAGGGATGGAACGTATGCCGGCTACGACCTGCCGATTACAAAAAAACTCTCCGAAGAGCTCGACATCCCGATTATAGCTTCAGGAGGAGTCGGAAACCCTCAGCATATCTACGAAGGGTTTTCAATAGGAAAAGCCGACGCAGCTCTTGCAGCAAGCATTTTCCATTTCAAGGAGTACTCAATAATAGAAGTTAAAGAGTACCTGAGAGACCGGAAAATTCCTGTAAGGCTTTGAGTTCAGGAACAGGGTCGGAAAAAATACATCCCGGCAAATAATATCCTAGTGATAAAAATGCCACTATAATAATTAAAAAAATACTACGATGATTAAAAAATGTTACGATGATTAAAAAAATGTTACGGTGATCTAAATAACATTAATGGGCGTGAGTTATTGAAAACCATACGCAAAAGAATCTCTCTACATGTTCCTCAAATACGAAAGATGTACTTGCTTTTTCGGAATTGATCAATAACTCACGACTTATATTTCTTAGATCTTTATTTTCTGGATTATTTTTTAAGATCTATACTTTTCCGGATTTTATCTTTTAAGGGATTCATTTTACAGACACACTTCCTTATATTTGGAGATACGTTTTTATTTCTTAGAGGCAATCTCTTATGAGGAATTCTAGCTGGATTCTTCATTTATCGGGGTAATAGAATATGTCAGAAGCAGAAAATATGGAACTTATTGAGGGATTGCAGTTAAAGATCCTTAACAATACCGGTGAGGATCTTGTACTTCAAGCTCAGAAAATAGAGAAAGGGAAATACAAAAAGGGCCACCAGGCTCCAGCGAAAATCGAATCTTATGAGGAAAAAAGCTTTGAACTCATTGCATGCGAAGGAAGCTGCGAAGGTGGAGCGGATATTGAGGGTTGGGTCAAGTACGGGATAGGGTGCACAGAAGGGTACTGCAAGATACACTTCAGATATGGGGCAAGGCAGGATAAAATCAACTATTCGTGTGAATGTAACATGCACGATGGAAAGATGCTCTCCGAAGCCTCAAAAGATGAGAAAAACAGGAGAATCGTAACCTGGATCATCGGACCGAAAGCATAACCCAGGGAGTATAAACTTCAGGCTCCGTCCTGAGCTTCTCAATTCACTCACCCCTATTTTATAATTTTTGCAAAACCACTAAAGTTATTATTTTAGAATAGTTGCCGGATTATTGGAAAGGATGTCTCAAGCCGGATTCTATAAACTCTAATAATTAATTGTTTTTCACAGAAGTTTTTAGAAATATTCAAGCTATACAGACAGGGAGAGGATGCCAAAGCTTAATTAAGGACAGGGGCTCTAATCCAATCTGATGAAGCCTGAAAAACCGGAACTGCTTGCCCCAGCCGGCAGCATGGAAGCCCTTGTTGCAGCCGTAGAAAACGGAGCTGATGCTGTGTATCTTGGAGCCTGGGCTTTCAGTGCCAGGGGATATGCCTCGAATTTCTCAGAGAAAGAGCTTGAAGAAGCAATTGACTATGCTCACCTCAGAGGCGTAAAAGTATACGTAACCGTAAATATTCTACTTAAGGAAAGGGAAGTGGAAAATGCCCTCAAACTGCTGTCCTGTCTGAGAGAAATGGGGGCAGATGCAGTTATCGTGCAGGACCTTGGGCTTATTTCCCTTGCAGGAAAATATCTGCCTGATCTTCCGCTGCATGCGAGCACACAGATGACTCTGCATAACAGCGAAGGAGTTAATTTTGTAAAAAAATTAGGAATCAACAGAGTTGTACTCTCGCGGGAGTCCTCGCTTGAAGAAATAAAACGAATAAAAGAAAAAACCGGGACTGAAATAGAGGTCTTCATACATGGAGCTCTCTGCATCTCCTATTCCGGCCAGTGCCTTCTGAGCAGTCTCATAGGGGGAAGGAGTGGAAACAGAGGGTACTGCGCCCAGCCGTGCCGCAAAAAATATAGACTGTACTGTGAAGGAAAACAGATCCAAACAAGCGGAAGCTATCTTTTAAGTCCAAAAGACCTCAACACAACTCCAGGCCTGGGGGCCCTTATAGAAGCCGGGATCGAATCTTTAAAAATAGAAGGCAGAATGAAAAGACCGGAGTATGTGGCAGGTGTTGTCAGGATTTACAGCCACCTGATTGACAGGTATATTGAAAATCCTGCAGGATACTTTGTTTCCGAAGAAGAACAGGAAACGCTCACCCAGCTTTTTAATCGGGGTTTTACTCAAGGTTACTTTTTTGAAAATCCACGTTGGGAACTCATAAGCCGGGAGAATCCCCATAACCGCGGAATTCCGGCAGGCAAGGTTGTAGGGTATGACAGGCTTTCGAGTCGTATCCGCGTAAAACTTTCACGTCCTCTCCGTCTGGGAGACGGGATAATGGTCGAAAACGCCGAAACCAGGCCCGAAGACAAAGGAAAAATCATATCCTCAATGTATACCGGCAAGGGCCCTGTATACAGTGCAGGAAAGGGAGACATTATAGAAATCCCATTTGATTCAAGAGCACAATCAGGAAGCACTGTGTATAGGACGCATGATAAAAAGCTTATGGATTCTCTCAAAAAGAAAGCGAATCCGGAAGCTTGAAGCCTAAAATCCCTGTATCCGTCACCTCAACAATTGCATCAGGAAGGCCTGTCAGACTTGAGATAAAGGACAGGGATTCGAACATAGTAACAATCGAATCCGAATATCTGGTAGAGAAGGCAGAAAAGCAGCCTACTTCAAAGGTTCAGATAGAAAAACAGCTCTCAAAACTCGGAAACACACTTTTTGAAGCGGCTGAACTCCATGTAAATATGGACGGGGATATTTTTATTCCAATGGGGCAATTGAACGAACTGAGGACAAAAGCAATTCAGCAGCTTGAAAAACTGAGGATTTCCAGGTGGAAGCTAAAACCTCTCAATACTCCACAACTCCCTGAACCAGGAGAAAAGGAAGGACAGAAAATAGAAGAAAATGTTTCAGAAAACCTTCCGATGCGTCCGATACTCTCGGTTTCCGTTTATTCCCTTGAAGGACTTGAAGGAGCGCTTTCAGGCGGAGCAGATTGCATCTATTTCGGAGAAGGATTTTTCAGAAGGCCGGAAACAGCAGGGCAAAAAGAAAGCTTTGCAAAGGATCTCGACATTATTTTTGAAAAAGCTGTTACTGAAACGCGGGATGCAGGCAGGAAAATCTATTTCAGCACCCCAAAGATCGTGAAAGATTCCGAAATGAAATCCGTTGAAAAAATATTCTCTCGTGTAAGGAAACTGGGAGCTGACGGTGTCCTTGCTTCAAACCTGGGGATACTGGATCTCGCAAAAGCAGAGAAAATTCCTTTTATTGCAGACAGCCCTCTGAATATCTTTAACAGCCACACTTTTGCCCTTCTTTTGGAAGAAGGGGCTCAAATGGCTGTAATTTCTCCGGAGCTGACGCTTGAGGAAATTAAAGGCATCGCCCCTTGTGGACCTGCAGAATGTGTTGTCCACGGCTGCCTTGAACTGATGGAATCCGAACATTGCCTTGCAGGAGGGCTGCTCGGAAAAGATAAAGGACAGTGCAGTGCCCCGTGCAGGTCAGGGAACCTTACACTCGTAGACGAGAAAAATTACGAGTTTCCCCTGCTCATGGATTATCAATGCAGGATGCATCTCCTTAACTCAAGATCTCTCTGCATGCTCGAATATGTTCCGGCACTTCTCGAAAGCGGAGTGTCGAGTCTCAGGATAGAGACTCTCGGAATGGAAAATCCTGAAATAATAAGAAAAGTGACAGGGAAATACAGGAACGCAATTGACACCTATCTTGAGGCTGGAAACCAGGAATCGGAAAAATGTGAAAGCCTTGGGAAAGGCTTTACTAAAGGGCATTATTTCAGGGGTGTGCAGTAAAAAATCCGGAAGTACCGGAAAAAACGGATTTGAAGGATGAAAATTATGGAAATTATGGAGAAAATGAGAGTTTCGGAACAGCGAGGTCCGAAAATTTTCCTCTCTGGCTCGATTCGCGGAGGAAGGCAACTTCTTGACACATACCGGCTTATGTGTGATACTCTGGAAGAAGCAGGAGTTGAGGTGCTCAGCTGGCACGTTGCGGACCCTGAGCTGGAAAAAACAGAAATTAGAATGACAGAAGAAGAGATTTTCATCAGGGATATGGGTTTGCTTATGAGAAGTGACGCCTTAATTGCTGAAGTTACGGTACCTTCAACAGGTGTAGGTTACGAAATCTGCAGGGCGCTTGTCAAGGGAATTCCCGTTCTCTGCCTTCACAGTCCGGACGCAGCAGTCTCGGCAATGGTATTGGGAAATCCAGGCCCCTTACTTGAGGTACGGACATATCCGGACAAAGCATCACTTCAAAAAATTATTATTGAATTTATCAAGGCTCTCTGAGGAAAGAAGCCTGAAATTAGCCTGCAGTTCAAATAAAAAAACGCTGAATGTCCTGCTCAAGCATAGTAATAGAATCTTCTGGAGGTTCACAACTACATTATAAAACTCAATGATAATTATAAATAAGTTGAAGTCCTAACTATGATTTATGGTAGTTGGAATTATAGAAATTTTAGTACTTGTTCTGGCAATTATAGTAGCCTTAGTGCTATATAAAGCACTCAAGACCGCCACAAGCCTTGCAATAAATGCAGTGCTTGGGGTCTTAGTCCTGATGGTAGCAAAGATATTGCTCGGACTTCAAATCGCAATCACCTGGATAGCAGTTCTTATCTGTGCAATAGGTGGCATTTTCGGAGCACTTGTTATAATCGTGTTGAATTATCTGAAACTGGCCTTCGTATAACAGATGAAAACGCAGAATGAAGGCAGAGAATATCTAAAGCTATGGGCTGCATATGAATTTAAAGTTATTAAATGCCTCTGGAAAAGACAAAATTCAAGCTTTTCGGAAAATTCCTCTTACCATATGCCTCATATAAGCTTCTCTCCTGAATTTTTTTCTTTTAGTGAATTTTCCAGCTCTATAGTTTCGAATTCCTTGAAGAGATCCCTTACTTCTTCTTTAGCAAAATAGTGATAGATTATTCCGTTTTGCCGGGCAAAAGTTCTTTCTTCAAAAGGGATCGAAGGTTTTCCTCCGCAGCGCATATCTTCACAGCCGAAGGCCTCAAAGAAGACAAAACCACCTTTTTTGAGCACACGCTTGAATTCTTTAACAGCGGATTCCCTTTCTCCAGAAAAAAGATGTTGAAGTACTCCATAACAGAAAACTCCGTCAAAGGATTGTGATTTAAAAGGTAAATCATGGAGATTCGCCCCAAGGTGTTCTGCAAACCTGCTGCTCCTTGCAAGCTGAACCCTGGAACTGTGCAGGGCAACTAAAGAAATATCAATTCCGACTGCGGTATAATGCCTTGCAAGCTCTCCCAGGTATCTGCCGTTTCCAGAACCTGCATCAAGAACCCTGGATCCGGGAAGGAGATAAACCTGTGTGTCCCTGACAGATGCAGGCCCTCCCCATTTAAGGTGGGCGTATTCCTTGTCCCAGGCGAGGAAATGCTCTTTTACAGAGCTTCCCAGCGAACCTGCGAGTTTATGAGTCTCCGATTTATCCATACTTATCCGCGTTTTTCAGGGATATAGGTCGAAGCTTCTCTGAACCTTTTTACCAGAAATTCCTTCTCAAAAGAAGATAGGAACCATCCGGCTTTGGGACCTGAACTCTGCCCCAGTATTGAGGTGTAAATAGCTTTGAAAAGATCCTTTTGATCCACCTGCGGAACAGGGGTGTTCAGCTTTTCCGTAATCTGCCTGTTCAGTTCGGAACCCTCGTCTTTTGCGGAATAGACAAGCATATGATATTCTTCCCCACTGATTTCCCCTCTGGTTTCAATAATGGTTGCAAAGGCTGAAAGAAAAGCTTTCTGAAGCTCGGACAGGGTTGCTACCTGCACGGGAACGTTCTCTTTTACGTTAAATTTTGCAAACGGAGGAGCATAGAGTTCAAGCCATTCGGAAACATTATCTGCAAGTTCCTTTATGCACTTTTCATCTTCAGTGGAAATACCCGAGCGTTGTACGATTTTCAGGATCCGATCAAAATCTCCCCTTGCCACCTGATAGATAGTTACCATCTGCTTGAAAGGAATCTCAGACTGGCAGATACCTGTTGCCCTGGAAAGTTCATAGATTCTCCGTTCAAAAATCCCAAGAGAAGGATCATTTCCCCTGAACTGTATCCTGAGCCGTTCGTATTCGTCCACGAGGGTAAGGAGAGGCTGACCAGGGTCGAACTGGATATGTTTTTCAGGCTTTGTGCGGATGATCAGGTAGCGAAGAACCTCAGGAGGTACAACCCCGAGCATGTCCGAAATTGAGATAACGACCCCTGTAGACGAAGACATCGCCCCTTGCTTTCCAAGCATTATCCATTCATATACAACAGGATACGGAGGTTCATGCCCGTAAATTTCTCTTACTATCCTCTTCCCTGTATCGTAAGAACCACCTTTTGAAGCATGGTCTTTTCCGAAAGGCTCAACTGTCACTCCTAAGACCTTCCACCGAGCAGGCCAGTCCACGCGCCAGGTAAGCTTTCCTCCCCGGCCATTGGCACGGTTCCGGTGTGCCCGCAGGCACAGACATAGTCAACGGTCTCAGCCTCAAGATTAAAAGCCGTAACCTTCGTAGTTGTAATTTTTCCACATTCATTACATCTGGGATTGAAAGGATTCCAGTCAGATGCTACGGTTTTTCCCGAAACCTCTTCGAGGATTTTTGCAATGGAATCTCTTTTTACAAGGGCGGTCTTTATTGCTTCAGTGTACCTGCCTGCCCTGTACATCTCATCTGCCCTGTAAATTTTAGGATTGATGCCCAGGCGCCTGAGGGCTTCAAGGAAAGGTTTCAGGAAATGCTCTGCATAATTTGCGCAATCTCCGCAGGGGCAGGGGACCTCAGAGATGGGTTTTCCCACATGCTCGGCATAACTCTCAGGAAGGAAAGGGTAAACCTTGCGCAGAGGGTCATAATTGTCGGCAATATATATAAAATCAGCATCAGCTCCTTTGTCAATGAGAGCTTTATAAACAGCATCGGCAGTCACAACTTCTCTCATGTTGCCTATATGGATGTGGCCAGAAGGAGTGATGCCTGTGGCTACAAGATGTTTGCAGTTCTTTTTTAACACGTCTTCGGCTATGACGTCTGCCCAGTGTATTGTATCAGCCATAGTTCTCACCAGAATTTCCGATAAACCTGGAAGCAGGTATGAACAGGAAATAGAAGTCTCTTTCGTTTGTCCAGATGTTGGATTCCCTGCATAATTATCGTAGCGATTAATAAACCTTGAGCTGGAAGGCGGAGAATCTGAAGCTGTTTCCATTGCGAAATCTCTGACAATAAAGGAAACGGAAATACACAAAAAGAAAAACCAGTTATAAAAAACAAAAAAAGAAAAAATTTAATGGAGGTTCAAAGGTAAATTGATCCAGGAGTCTGCAGATCTACGGAGATTTAAAATGGCACCTTACAGGACAAATCAAGTAAATTTGATTTGCTAATATGTAAAAGTACATAAAAATATATAAATATTTCGTAAATGGGGGAGCATTGTCAGAAAGAAAAAAATAATAGAACAAGCAATGTCAAAACAATATATCTGGAGGAAACATGAGTAAAAATTATTAGAAGCAAATAAATAAATAAATAAATAAATAAATAAATAAATAAATTCTTATCAAAAAACAGGAAATATTCATCAAAAAAGATCTCAAGAAGATTCAATAAGAAATATCTGCTGGTGAGTCAAAAGAATTTGTTAAAAATTAAAAAAGCAGGGAGGTCTCTATTATTTTACAGGAAGAACTTTTCGGACCTGCCGTCAGCCTCAATAACTGTTTTTAAGCTGTGTTTTTTCGACAGGTCCGGATTTGTTCAGGTCTGTCCTATTTAGGTCTGTCCTATTTCTCCCTGCTGGAGGAAACTTCAGGCTGTTACCTGAATTTTTTCTTAACGGATCTGCTTTCTGAAGCGGTTGCAGGAATTTATCTTGATATCGAGCAACTTTTCGATGTTCATCTTTGCAGCAATTCCTTTTGCAGCGCCAGGAACTGAGGTTATGACACCGATGTCAAGCTCTTCACGCAGTTCACGCATGACATGCTCGTCTGATAGGTCCATTGTGTCGACGTTGAGTTTCTTTGCCACGTATTCTTTTGCGTCTTTTATCCTCATATTCTTTGAGAACTGCATCCTTGCGACAAGGTCGCCGGCAGCCCTTATTCCTGTCATTCCGGAAGCCATTATGTGGGAAATCGGCATACCCAACGGGTCGCCGACCCCGATCTATATGCCGTCTACGCCTGCAATTTCAACCATTGCTTTGCTGGCCCTAGTAACGGCATCGATTGGAGGAGTTTCAAGCATCGGAATTCCGCCAACCCCCATGCCCATGTCAACGTGACAGGGGATTGGAGAAGCTTCGACAGCTGCCTTCATGAAGGTAACTGCACGGGCAAGGTTCCAGGAAGATGTTTTGCTGGTGTTAGTATTGCACACTGGCCCGAAGACATTTGCCCCGGCTTTTGCAATAAGCGGAGCCTGCTGATGAGGCCAGAGGCCTGCAAGGGTCACGCCGTCATACTGAAGGTTTCCGTGCATACCGAGTACGCATTCCCCAGCCATTCCGGCTTCGATGTACATGTCAGGGAATTCTTTTCTAAGAGCTTCAATTGCATGGAGAGTACCATACATGTCAGCGTCTCCGGCAGCGGCAGTTGTGTCAAAGTTGACGCCGTCTGCCCCGGAGGCAAAGAGTTTCTGCATGACCCAGACAGTATCCCTTGTAAGGTGTTCTGCAGCGTGTTCCATGGAGTCCCAGGCTTCCTGAATCTTAAAAGCCTTCATCAGGTCTCCAGGGTTCTCGAATGGCCCGTCAGGAGTGTAATAAAGCCCCATATTAGGCATTGCCCCGTAAAAGAGCGGGATAATCATGTTCTGCTGGCAGACTTCCATTGCCTGGCATTCATTTGAGACTACGGGCTTTACTGGCTTGTAGCTGTAGTCAATGTGTCCGAGTTCCATTGTGTCGGCGCCAAAAGCCCTCTCATGCATCATGCAGCCAACGAGGCGGCTGGAAGGAATCCCTACTCCGCTGTTGCCCTGATCTCCGTCAAGCCGGAGTGTGCCGATGTCGTGCGTTACAGGCACTTCCATACCCTGCTCGACACTGACAGCCTTGCCGGGCATCATGAGAATTTCTGCAAGCTTGTCGATTTCATCTGCGCTGAGGGCAGAGATCTCGCCAAGATCGGCAGCATTTGCAGTTCCGGCTTCGATCTCGCTTAAAATCTTTTCTTTGGTAAGGAAGACACGTTTACCGTCTCCCATCCGCAAAGCATATTCAGTTGCCATTTATTATCACCCTTATATTTTTAAGAATATCAGATCTGGAAAGCTATGTTTTGGGGTTCAGAATTTTGATACGAAGGTTCTGGCCTGCCAGAGGGCTATTACCGCCAGAATGAGGATCAAAACCATCCACATACTATCTGCTGCAGGTATGAAGGAATTTGCCCAGTATGCATTATAAGCTTCTAGAGCTACTGCGGTTTGTGTCATATCTTATCCTCCAATCACACATATTTGAGGCAGGCATCAGAGCCTCGGACTCTTCCGAAGTCTGTGATCACATACTTGTGCAGAAGGAAGTCTTTTTTATAGATTCCCTCTTCATCGACTTTCTGCTCCACATCCTTCAGCATTCCTCCGGACGCCAGTTCGATGATATCAAAGTTAATGCTGTCCCTGCCGTAGCCACTGTTCATGCCGTACTCTACCTGTATCTTTGAAACGATTTCATAGTTCCAGTATTCCTTCCCATCCAGGAAAAGTTCCAGAATCCTGAACTTGATAGGACGGTTTCCGATCACTTCACTCACCTCTCAGAGTTTCAAGTGCACTTGCATCTTCCGTAAACATGACAAAACTGCCAATAACACAGAGAGTGCCTCCAACAAGGATAGTCCATTGGGGGACCTGCCCAAAGAAGAGGAAAATGAAGATAATGGAACACAGACCGTAAAGATTTCCGATGCCCTGGCCTCTTCCAACCCCTATGAGTGGGAAGGATTTGTACCAGCAGACATAACAGAAACCAAAGGTAATTCCTGCAAAGATAAGGACCAGCAGGGTCATAGGTTCAAAGACCTGGAGAGCAAAAGAATACATGGGGTAACCAAACAGTGCAAGCAAAGGAACAATAATGATCCACCAGATAATGTTTTCTCCAAGGAAGCGAAGAGTCAGTCCGGCGTCCGGCTCTGAAATATCCAGCCCTTTGCCTGCAATTGCACCTTCAATTCCCCAACCTGCAGCAGCCATCAAACCTCCAAGATATCCTATCCACTGAACATTACCTGAAGAGAGATCAGAAAGAAGCCCACCGCCGAAGATCGTAATGCCTCCGATAATTATGACTCCTATGCCCATTGCTGCTCTTTTGGAGATCTTTTCTCCGTACCAGTAATAAGCAAGAATTGAGCCTACTACAGGGTAAAGAAGACCCGAAACAGCTGCAAATGCCCCACCGATAAAGCCCATAGCAATAAAAGAACCCAGAATTGCGATTGGGCCACCGAAGATTGAGGCAAGGAAGAACCACTTGGAACAGGGATGAAATTCTTTCAGAGTCCTGCCCAGTTCTCCGTATTTCCCAAGCACTCCATTCCAGATCATCAGCGCAAGCATGACTGTTAGAGCATTAAAGGCCGTAATAAGAACAGCAGTTACAACAAGAGCTGTACCATCTCCACCTGTTTCGGCAATAGCTGCCTGCATCTGATCAAATGGGTTAAGCGCCCAGACAACGGTCCCTGGCAAATACCAGATACCCCAGAATACAGCACAGAAAAGGGCCCACATATACCCTTTGCTGATCTTTCTTTTGCTTTCCTGTTTTTTTAAAGCTTTCAAATCCACGAAAATTCCCTCCATTTTTCAGAATACTGTGGAACTCCCTCAGGAAAGGGTATCACCCAGTCCATATTCCACAGCCTGAAAACCCTCTCTTATGGCGTCATATCTCCGGGAATATTTTCAATGTTCTGTTTTTAACGGTCATTTTTCAGCTGCTTTTGATAATTGCGTTTTTAGTTGCCATTATTTCCTGATAGTTGCTAGTTGCTATATAATGACAGTCGATTTATAATATTCCCGTGAGTGGTATGACCTGCGAGAGCTGTTAAATTATGTCTGCAGCTATGGGTTCGCAAAAACTGCACAAAATAAAATTATGGCAGAAAATGTATTCACAGAGTACACTTTCTGCAGTTAAACCATTTCAGAGTAGGGCTGCCTTTACCTTGCTGACGGCATCGTTGGCGCTTTCACCGTAGATGTCTGCGCCGATTTTGTCTGCCCAGTCCTGGGTAACAGGAGCGCCACCGACCATGGTCTTGACCTGATCGCGGATCCCTGCTTCTTTCAACTGCTCCTCGATCTGGATTTGGTTAACCATGGTTGTGGTCATGAGGGCGGAGGATGCGATAACCTGGGGTTTGAATTCCTTTGCCTTTTCGACGAAGGTTTTGATTGGAACGTCTCTTCCAAGATCCACAACTTTGAAACCGGCAATGTTAAGCATGGAAGATACTATGTCCTTTCCAATGGAGTGGATATCGCCTTCGATGGTCCCGATAACGACAGTTCCGAGGTTCTTGGTCTGAGACTTGCGCTTCTCCATTTCCGGCTTGATTACTTCTATGCCTGCGTTCATTGCTGAAGCGGCTGCGAGTACATGGGGAAGGAAAAGGGCACCCTGTTCGAACTTTGCTCCGACTTCTTCCATGCCTGCGGTAAAGCCCTTCTCAATGAGCTCTACAGGGTCGATTCCTGCAGCAAGGGCTTCTTCTGCCACTTCTGCTGCAAGTTCATCATCGAATTCGGTGATTGCTTCTTTTGCTTTCGCAATGATTGCTTCTTTGTTTGCCATTTTTAGCTCTCCTGAAATATCTTGATACTGTAATTACATGCCTCTGAAGGCTTTGTCAGCTCTGTCCACGACTGCCTTCATGTCCTTGAGGAGGTCTGCGTCGATCTGTTTGACTTCGTGGTTCTTGAGGACGTCTACAACCTTTTCGTGTGCAACTGTTGCAAGATCCTTTGAACCAGATGCTGCCCAGTCTCCAAACATGCGCCTGTCGATGAGCATGGGGTTGGACGGATAGTCCACAAGCATTCTGGTCTGCTTAAGAGCAAGGAAGTTGTTTCCGATGCCTACTTTCTGGATAGATTCGACTGCGAGAGTTTCTTCTGAGACAGGAATTCCCTGCATGGCTTTCTTGACCATACTGAAGATATCGTTGTCAATGACGAGCTGTTCCATTGAGAAAGTCATTCCGAGTTCAAGCATCCCAGCTCCGTAGATGGTGTTAGCACCGGCGAGAGCAGGCAGGAGAGTTGTCATGGTTTTTTCGTGGCCTGCCTGGTTATCTGGGACCTTGGAATCAGACTAGGAACCTGCTACATAGGAGGGAGGCCATAGAACTGGGCAAGCTTTGCGACTGCGCTACTGATAAGACCGAGTTCAGGAGAACCAACAGGTGCGGTACCTTTCTTCAGGTCAAAGGTGGTTGTTGAGCTTCCATACCAGACCTTTGTTCCGGGCACTGCAAGCTGGGCGAGGGTGATACCTGAGAGGACTTCGGCGTTGTGGGTAACGAGAGTTCCTGCAAGATAGACAGGAGAAGATCCACCGGACATTGCCATACTCAGGACGTTAACCGGGATTCCGAGACGGGCACCCTTAATGATGACCTGGCAGGCATTGACACTGAGTTCAAGAGGGCTGGTCGGGCAGAGGAGCATGGAGAAGATCGGTTTCTTCCTGGCTTCTTCTCCGTCGCCGCCGTAGTAGGCCTTTGCGATGTCCCAGTAGTACTCGACATTTTCGCCGACAGGGTCAATGTGGTGGAAGTGCTTTGAGGTGTTTGCGATCGGGGTGAAAGTCTCGTGAACGTCCTGTGCACCCTTGCCTGCAATATCCCTAGCAGAGACGGGGAGAGAGAAATAGTCGATATTTTCAGCCCAGTCACAGAGTTTTGCGATGTCTGCAATGTCCTGTTCGACGGAGTCAACGGTTACATACTTTCCGTCCTGGTACTTGCAGACCTTCACACCGGTACCGAAACAGGTCCAGTGTACTTTGCCACCGCATTCCTGGACGGTATTGTTCTTTTTGTCACGGCCCCAGAGAATAAATCTAGAGGGTGCGAGCTGAAGGGCTTTTCTTACAAGATATTCAGGGATCTTTACGATCTGAGTCTTTTCGTTAACTTCACAGCCATTTTCCTTGAAGATCTTCCTTGCCTCGGGGTCAGAAACCTGAACACCAGGGTCCATAAGAACTTCCATGGTTGCGTAGTGAATAGCTTTGAGTTCGTCAGTAGTAAAAAGATTTAATTCTACGCCATTAAGTGCGTTAAGTCCTGCAACTGCATTATTTTTTGCCATTTTTATAACCTCCGTATGAGAATGATTTAAACCAGCAGTTCTTTTGCCTTTGCGACAGCCTCACTTGCATTTTCTGCATAACAGTCTGCACCGATTTTGTCAGCCCAGGCTTGGGTTGCGGGTGCGCCGCCTACCATGACCTTTACCCTGTCCCTAAGACCTTCTTCTTTGAGGAGTTCAATTACATCCCTCTGCCCCTGAAGGGTTGTGGTCATAAGAGCGGAAATTCCAATCATATCAGCATTTACTTCTTTTGCCTTTTCAACAAAATTCTTGACAGGAACATCACGGCCGATATCATATACTTCAAAGCCGGCAGACTGGAGCATGGTGGAGACAATGGATTTACCAATATCATGGACATCGCCTTCTACCGTACCGTTCACAATAACGCCAACTTTCGAGCTTGAAGCCCCTTCAGGCATAAGATCCTTAAGGGCTGCAACTCCTGCAGTCATTGCGTCGGCAGCTATCATTACGTGGGGAAGGAAAAGTTTGCCCCTCTCAAATAGAACCCCCACTTCGTTCATACCTGCTGCGAGCCCCTTTTCAATTATTTCGGAAGGTTCCAGTTCTCCTTTAGCTTTTTCAACAGCAGCGAGTACTGCGTCCTTCTTGCAGGAGATTACAGCACCTGCTAGTTCCTGAAGCAACTCTTCTTTGCTAATAATTGCATCCTCCGTTTTAGTTTTTAGACTATAGAGACGTCTTAACCCTTCCCCTGATTGTCACGATTATTCATGAATATCAGGGCTGCAAGCTCATGGCTTTCGTTTAAAGCCACGAGATGCACAAGAAGAAACTCACGATCACCATGGGTGGGAACCATGATCACCACAAGTGAGACAATGAAATCATGAAGTTTTCATGATTATCTTGAGTGGGGTTCATGAGTGTTTTAGCAGAGGGAGTATTTTTTAGTGCCATTTAAATCCCGTCTGTTAACTCATCTTTACAGATGTCTCCAGTAAAAGGTTCATTTTTCTCATATAAATATTTTTGTAAAAAAGTTGTAACAAAATTAAGGGTTCTATAAATAATTTTCTATATGATGCATTTTACGAGTATATTTGGGAAGAAAACAAAATGAAATAATCCCAAAATATAAATAGGAGATATTTAAAAGTGATTTTTATAAAGTTATTTGAATGACATTAAAAGAACGACCGCCATAAGAACTAAGGGGGCGAATGCATAGTAAATAATGGAAATGCTATGTATATTTAGTTCCATGTAATTAATTAAGGAAATATTACTGTTTTTTAACCAGAGGAGGATTATTCTGGTCCTTATATTTCGAGAAAAACATATGATTGTTTTTAGAAAGTTCTCGTTCTATTTTTGCAAAGCTTCTGTACTGCCAGATTGAGGATCTCAAATTAGAATTTTGACTTAAAAAGTTATTCTTTTTTTCACTAACTGTGGACGTATCTATTTTCTTAGATTGGATTGCTAATAAGATAGCATAGAACTGGTTGGAGATAAGAATACATCCTACATTCGGCAGGTCGACAATTAATTTTCAATAGATTTACTGATGGCGATTTTGAAATGATGCTCCATAATTGTGTGCAGTTGTTAGGTTTACATATGACCAATTGTTAATTTCTCATACAAAACTTCAATGAAAAAATGATTCAGTACTTATATATGTCGTGGGAATTGAGCCACACGTTAACCAACTTTAAACCCAATATATAGTTAGCTAATATTCAAAAACGGTATCGGAAAAATATTCTAATTTTTAATGTCGACCTGCCGAAAGCAGGATACATATCGGAGATCTTCATAAAGAACGATTGTCAAATTAGATCTGGATTTTTTAGAGCTAATTTGATAACCTCCAGATTAAAAATCCGAAAAAAGGATAAATTTATATAGCAATATTTCTCCCTGGTCGAGCTTCTATTAGAAAGTCGAAAAAGAAAAGATATGTGAGTTATTAAGAACCTATCCGAAAAGTGGTTACCCGCGATAACTTTTACAATATGCAATCTGCAAAACCGGAACGGGTACTCTGATATTACAGACCTATTATGACTTTTCAACATGCATTACTGACTTTTCGGATAGGCTCTAAGTACGGATTATGAGCTATTGGATTCTCTGTAACCTGAAATGCAGAGGCTGTAAGCCCGGTTGACGAGTTCCAGCATCTTCGTGTCTTCTCGCTCTAATTTTATCCCACAGGCCAGGGAAAGATATTCGGCAAGATCAAAGACTTTAATTTTCTCGTCCTTCCCGGCTTCAATAAGGTTCTGCATGCAGCCTCCGCAATTAGTGATTATTATATCACAGCCCAGTTTTTCTGCAGCTTCGTAGCGGTCAGAAGCCACTTTCAGAGATTCGGAAGGATAATTAACCCTTACCCCACCACCGAACCCACAACAGGCTGAACTCTCAGGGGTCTTGTTGGCAAGTTCAGTGCCTGGGATGTTTTCAAGTAAATTTCTTGCTTCCCGATACACCCCCATTCCTCTGGTCAGATGGCACGGATCGTGGTAAAAGACCCTGTGATTGAGGACCGCCTTCGGAGCAAGTTTACCTTCCTTTATTAGAAGCTCAAGGTACTGGGAAATATGCAGAACTTGAAAATCAAGCTTTCCAAATATTCTCGGGTAAATATCCTTAAAAGCTTTGAAGCAGCCGGGACAGGCAGTTATAAGAGTTTTTGCTCCCCTTTTTCGGATTTCAGAGATATTGCGCTGTCCGTTTCTGCGGATAGGTCCCGGATCTCCGGAACCTGCGGATACTGCTCCGCAGCAATATTCAACCCCGTTCAGGACCGTATAATCAACTGCTGCTTTTTCCAGAAGGACAACAGCAGCCTGTGCCATAATTTTATTGATAAAGGTTCCGGCGCAACCAGGAAAATACACAACAGAACCTGAATCGTCTTTGTATGTAGGAATTTCATCCATTCCGGCAATTTTTTTAAAGAGATTGTTTTCAGCATCAGGGTCAACCATTGTCTGCCTGTCAGTAAGGCCATTTTCATTCACCCATTTCTGCCTGGCAGGAGAAATAAGCAATTTAATTCCCAGCTTGTCGGGACAAGCATCAGTACAAAGCCCGCAGGTCAGACAGCGCAACAGAGAGTCGGAATCTATTTCCGATTTTCCTTCCAGATACCCATAAAGAATTTTAATTAAATCAAGATCGTCGTAGCGAGGGCAGACCTCAAGGCACTTTCCGCACTGTGTACATTTTTCCCTGTGTGTTTCTACTATATCCATTTTTCAACTCCAAATCATTTTAAACTCATCCGGCTTATTCTATTCTATCCTTAAAGGGATCATTAAGATCTCCTTCTTGACAGGGAATTATTTTTACAGGAGGTTATTAAAGTCTCTTTCTGGACACATTATCCCCGCCATCCATTCTGTCAGAAAGGTGTGGAGTAAGACCTTTCCAAAAAAGATAAGGCTAATATCCAACCATACTATCATGCTATATAAGCAGCCAGTAAAAAGAAGGGATTGAAAATATTCGACGACCTCAAAAACAGCGCAAGAAAACTGATAATTCCTCTTGCCCATTCAATACCCCTTTCTCCAAACACCCTTACTCTGCTGGGTTTTGTAGTAAGCGTGTTTGCAGGAGCAGCATTTGCACTGGGCAAGCCTTTTGCGGGCGGGATTTTGATCCTTTTCAGCGGGATCTTTGATATTCTTGACGGAGGAGTCGCAAGAGCAAAAGGCAGGATCACTCCTTTCGGAGGCGTGCTTGATTCGGTTTGCGATCGCTATTCCGACGGCCTGATGTTTCTCGGCATTATAGCAGGCGCTGTGAACGGAAGGCTAATCTTCGCTCCGATTCTGCAAATTGACGGCTGGCTCTGGGCAGGTTTTGCCCTGATAGGCTCTTTTCTGGTTAGCTACACTCGAGCCCGCGCCGAGTCCGCAGGCTGCCGGAAGTTGTCCGTTGGAGTTGCCGAACGCGCGGAAAGAATGGTCATCCTAGCTCTGGGCGCTCTTTCAGGTTTCCTGGGCTGGGCTCTTGTATTAATAGCCATATTTTCTCACATCACTATCATCCAGAGAGTTCTCCGGGCAAAAAGTATACTGAATAATCCTTCAGAAGCCGATTTTCAAAAACCATGATATATTAGATTCTGCTAAAAACCAGATAACGAATTGCATATAAGAATGTCAAAGTACAATTGAAAAAACAATGAACAGAAAACCAACATTTTCTTCTACCGATATGCATTTATACTACATATTTGATTACAATAGTTGACGATGGCAAACAAAAAAGAGAGTTGTCATTGAAAAAGCACAACTTACTCTGCGGGGCCGTAGGGTAGCTTGGTCCATCCTGCAAGGCTGGGGGTCTTGCGACTTGAGTTCGAATCTCAACGGCCCCACCAAAATTTTATATAATGGCAATTTCACTCTTACCTTCTATTGCGTACTATTCTTGTTTTATTTTGATTTATTCTCTAGTTCAATTTTCAGATTCTCTTCTTGTTTGAAAAGAGCCATGCTAAATTTAATAAGTGAAAATTGTAATCAAGCCGATGGGGGATGCCTATGGCTTGTTACAATCATAGAAAAACGACTATTATTGTGGCATGTTTGTTTCTTGCTCTTGGATGCATTGCTTATGTGTTATTTCATTAGTGGTTACTTTTGATAAGGGGCATTGTGTTATTTGCCTTGACTTTTGCTGGAGTTTATAAAGGCCTCACAAAACAGAGTGAAACATGCCTCCAACAAAAATCGATACAATACCGAATAAATTAGCAATATACCGATACATTTAGATACATTTATATTGATAGTGTAACTACCTTGCATTGCAAGATAGTCCTCGTATATTGCTATGAAATGTAGTGTGCGAAAAGAGGTGCAGCATATTGATACCATCGCAAATGCTCAAAGGGATATTAGAAGGCTGTATATTAAAAGTAATCAGCAGTAAAGAAACTTACGGCTATGAAATTTCGCAGCAATTGCAGAAATATGGCTTTTCAGATATTTCAGAAGGCACAGTTTATCCGCTCCTGCTCCGCCTTGAAAAGAACAATCTCATAACAGCAGAATATCGTGAGTCGGCTCTTGGGCCAAAACGCAAGTATTTTTCCATCACACCGACGGGGAAAAAGAATTGGAGGCATTCAGAAAGAATTGGCAAGAGCTCAATCATGCTGTAAATCAATTATTTCATATTGGAGGATAAAATGATGAAGACTAAGACAAAAACGCTGAATCAAGAGAATAATGAACTGGATAAGTGGTTAACCAAAGAAAATAACGTTGTCATGATCGATATGATATGCTACCTGCGTGTGGCAAACATTTCAGAATATAATCAGGAAGTTGTAAGGCAGGATTTGCTACAAATGGTCCTGTCCGCGCAAGAACGCGGCGAAGATATTAAAACGTTGATTGGCGGGGATTACAAATCCTTCTGCGATGAAGTGATAGCTGCACTACCACAGAAAAGTCAAAAAGAGCGAGTCCTGGATTTTATTGATACATTTCTTTTATCCACATCCATTCTTGGAGCAATCCATATTGTCATTTCCAAAGAAACGATTGCCTTAATTCATAATGCGGTGACAGGTCAACAGTTGAATTTTCAAATGCCTATTTCTCTCGGTAATCTGTTATCCTATGCTATCATCCTTGTAACTGCTTTTCTCATTGTTCATGTTATTGGCAGAAATTCACTAAAGCCAGAAAAAAAGCATAATCAAAGTAAGCCAAAAAGTTCATAATAGGTGGAGCTATAGGCGGAGGCGTAATGGCTGTCTTTTTAATAATTGCATGGGTTGGCAGGCAAACACTCTTCACAGTTAATATATTTGCTGCATGCATATTTATCTTAGGGCTATATATTGCTCATAAACTTCTTCAAAAATTCATCATAACATAAAGCAATTTCATGGTTGAACTTCAGCATTATAGGAAAGTAGTGAGTGGCAGCTTACTGCTTTTTTACATACAGACCTTCCATGTTGTTGCTTTCGTCATCGATAAAGATACTATCGTATATTCTCGCAACACCCAACCACAACTAAAAGAGTTGTTTCCAAAAAAATTCAATCAAAGTTGCGCTGACGTACCCAACTGCAAGCAACGGGGTATGTTCGCGCCAACGCTATGGTTTTAGTGGTTATTAAAAATCGAATATTCTCATTTGCTGATATGCTTTTTTATTCCTCGTTTCCCTGATTTTCAACATAGTTTCTTATTACATCGGAAGTTGTTCAGTCTCCTACAGTTCCAATATATCCTCTATCACTCCAGAGTTCACCACCTCAAAGCTGTTTTATAATCCCAGGATATTGCTTAAAAATAGGTCTTACTGTAATGCTTTTTATTATCTGCATTACTCTTGAAGGAGAATACTTCGGCTCAACACCAACAAAAATTTCCATCCTCGCAGCAAGCTGCGGGGTATTCGACTGAAATAACATATGTAAAAATATATAATTAGCTTTACTGATATAGCTCATCCCAAAACCAATTTTATTCTCAATCAGCAAGAGTTTCAGAAATAACTTTCATGATCAGAAATGTTGATTGATTATTCAGAATAAGAGATTCAGAGACGGAATTTCGAGTTTTGGGATCAGCTCTCTAATATACGTTACAATCCATGTAAATTACGGCTCTTAGTATTGATTATTGGATAGCTGAATAGTTACCAATATTTTTAAAATTCAAATCACTTAATCAACTTACGCATAGCAAGCAAACAAGCAACAGCAAAAATAACAGAGATAATAAACAAAATAAAAAACGCCGCCCAAGACATACCAATTAAATCGCTCAGAAACACACCGAAAAATACTACAAATAACTATATAAACGTAATCACAAAAAAGAAGCTAGCATACAAGCAGCGCAGACAGGATACACTACGGGAAAGTCAGCAATCTCTAATTTCCCCCGGATAGAAGGGGTACGGGATAAGAAGAAATCGAAGTATATCAAAAATCGACTTTTCGACTCTTGCAGAACCTTACTATGACAACATGTTCTATCCTATAATATTTTGCAGTTACTTAATATTCTTGTCTTCAAAAAGATGAGGATATTTGTCTTTAAGTGATTATAGAATTCTTTGTCTTAATTTTCATCCTAAAATGTTTTCACTTTATGCAGCCAGTCAATTGTTAATTGGTGAGCCCTTATTTTGCCTAATATTCAGTTATAAGAGGACTCCAAGCATTTCAAGGACAGGAAAACAACGAGACAACCACATCAAAGACATCAGATGCTTTTCAAAGACAGTCACAAGATTTACTTTCTGGAGAAATAAGAATTACACTCCAGAGGACACTCACCTAAATACATTTTCATCTTAGAACAAGTCGGCTTACTCACAGAACATTGAGCTTCCCGACTGCCCATCCCATAAATAGGCTCATGATAATGCCTAATATAAATACAATCACCTTTTTCAGACATGGTATCACTCCGATTTTAAATAAATAGTAGTTATTCCATTTTTATTTATACACTATACAATATAATAAATGGTTTCATAAATACTTATTCCCGCGCAAGCGCAAAAAAGAAAACAAAAACCAAAAATAAAATAAAGTGGTTCTTATACAGTCAAACAAGGTAAGTTAACCTAAAGATATGGCCTAAAAACGGCATACTTGCAGCGAGTGCAAGCACTCACTTATTGGAGCGTTGGTCTCAAAACTCAAAACTGCTTCTCTGATTCTCATATTCTGAATAATCAATCAACATTTCTGATCATGAAAGTTATTTCTGAAACTCATACTGATTGAGAATAAAACTGATTTGGGTATGAGCTCTAAGCTTATTCTTTCCCCACCTCTCTTTCGCGCTTATACTTCTCCTTGATTTTCTCGATCATTTCCTCATTAGCTTCAATAACAAAGGCTCCGACATACCCGCATTCCTTGCAGTGATAGACCGCGCCTGCATACCCGCCAACTTCATAGTAGATATCTGCGTTCCCGCAAACAGGACAGATTTCGATTAGTTTTTCCCGATTCAAAGTAATTTCCTCCGTTGAGATCCCTTACAGTATCGAATTGTTAATTATATATAAGAAGGATGATTTTAATAAAGATATAGTATTTACTAACAAGTATTCAGAGAATTTAAAATACGAGAAAATAAACACAGACACAATTCTTCCGTGCTTTCCGTGTCTTCAGTAGTATGCCTTCCATGGTTA
The DNA here is from genome assembly GCA_023955635.1 of Methanosarcina sp. ERenArc_MAG2. Classification (GTDB taxonomy): domain Archaea; phylum Halobacteriota; class Methanosarcinia; order Methanosarcinales; family Methanosarcinaceae; genus Methanosarcina; species Methanosarcina baikalica. The sequence continues at coordinate 349,640 of JAMXHR010000017.1, read as the reverse complement.
CAGATTATGGAGTGAATTTTACCGTGCCTGCCTATTTTTTTCATGGGCGCGAATCCGAAGCTAATTAAGCGTAGATATTTAAGTTCGAAACCGATTTGAAGCTATACTACACACCAATTCTAATTTTACACCAGAACAATTCAAGGCTTACAGTGAGTAAAAAATGACTGAAATGATGACCCCTGCAATGCGCCAGTACTATGAAGCCAAGCAGGCATATCCTGACGCCCTGATCTTCTTCCGTATGGGGGACTTCTACGAGTCCTTTGGGGAAGACGCAAAAACGATTGCCAAAGAGCTTGAAATTACACTGACAGCCCGGGGAAAAGACAAAACCGGGGAAAAAATGCCGCTTGCAGGAATACCCTACCACGCTATCGACACTTACCTGCCAAGGCTCATAAACAAAGGGTATAAAGTGGCTATCTGCGAACAGCTTGAAGACCCGAAGCAGGCAAAAGGGGTTGTAAAGCGGGGAGTTGTCAGGGTAGTCACGCCCGGCACGGCAATTGATTCTTCAATGTTTTCGGACGCCTCAAACAATTACCTCATGGCAGTCGCAGGAAAAGAAGTTGGGAAGTCCGGAAAAAATACAGAAAAGGAAAAAGAAATAGAAATCGGAGTCTCCTTCTTGGATATTTCTACAGGAGAATTCCTTACAACACAGTTTCGGGACTCGGAGAGTTTCGAAAAGCTCCTGAGCGAACTTGCCCGCATGCACCCTGCAGAATGTATTCTGCCCCCATCTCTTTACAAAAATACAGACCTTGCAAGCCGGCTGAAAGACCAGACCATTATTCAGGAGTTTGCCCCTGAGATTTCAGGAACCGGGGAGGCCGGAGAAAAATTAAAAACCCATTTCAAGGTTGCAACCCTTGAAGGCATGGGCTGTGAGAAACTGGATTTTGCAGTGTATTCCGCCTGGGCTGCTCTGGAATACGCACAGACCACGCAACTGAGGGACCTTACTCATATCAATACACTGCGGACTTACTCGAATTCCGAGTTTATGATCCTGGACTCTGTAACCCTGCACAATCTCGAAATCGTGAAAAATGTGCGAGATGATGGGGACGAAAATTCCCTTTACCGCATTCTGAACTACACAAAAACGCCTATGGGAAGCCGTACCCTGAAGAAATGGTTTTTAAAGCCTTTGCTTTCCGTAGAAAAAATCAATCTTCGGCTCGATGCCGTAGAAGAACTGGCAGCAACCCCCTGCTCCGCTACGATATCCGAAACTGGCTTTCAGAAGTTAGGGACATAGAACGCCTCGTGGGCAGAGTAGTATATGGAAACTCAAGCGCAAGGGATCTCATAGCCCTAAAAAGATCCCTGGACGCCTTACCTCCTGTCCGGGATTCCCTGATGGAAAAAATCGGGTCTGGACTATTAAAAGAGATTGCAGAGAGGCTTGCAGCCTTTTCGGAACTTGAAAATCTGGCTGAAATGATAGAAAAAGCAATAGTTGACGAGCCCCCTGTCTCAGTTAGGGAAGGGGGAATGATAAAGCCAGGATACAATGCAGAACTTGATGAACTCAGGGACATTGCCAGCAACAGCAAGCGGTGGATTGCAACTTTTCAGCAGAAAGAGAAAGAGAAAAGCGGGATAAAGTCCCTGAAGGTTGGATACAACAAGGTCTTTGGATATTATATAGAAATAACCAATGCCAACAGCAACCAGGTACCTGAAGATTACATAAGAAAACAGACCCTGGCAAACGCAGAGCGCTTTTTCACGCCTGAACTCAAGGAAAAAGAAAGCCTTATCCTGACAGCTAATGATAAATCAAAGGCTCTAGAATACGAAATATTTATGAAAATCACGCAGACTCTATCAACCCATTCGAGAGAACTCCAGGAAACAGCCGAATGGATAGGAGTTCTTGATGTCCTTACAGACCTGGCTGAAGTTGCAGAAAATAACAATTACATTAGACCTCAGCTTACAGACGACTGCAAGATCCTTATCCGGGATGGAAGACATCCGGTAGTTGAAAATACCCTACCTGGAGGTTTTGTCCCCAACGATACCGAAATGGACTGCAAGGAAAACCAGTTTTTGCTGGTAACTGGCCCGAATATGGCAGGAAAGTCCACCTATATGCGCCAGACTGCCCTCATAGCTATTATGGCTCAAGCAGGCTCTTTTGTTCCTGCATCCCATGCCTCCATAGGGATTATTGATCAGGTTTTTACAAGAATAGGGGCTTTCGATGACCTCGCAAGCGGACAGAGTACCTTTATGGTGGAAATGGTCGAGCTTGCAAATATCCTGAACAATGCAACTCCCAGAAGCCTTGTGCTTCTTGACGAAATCGGCAGGGGAACCAGTACTTATGATGGGTACAGTATTGCAAAATCTGTTGTGGAGTTCCTGCATAACAGAGGAAAAGTCGGAGTAAGGGCGCTATTTGCAACACATTACCATCAGCTCACAGCCCTTGAAGAGAAATTGAAAAGGGTCAAAAATTATCATATCGCGGTAAAAGAAGAAGGTCATGAACTCGTCTTCCTGAGAAAAATCGTACCAGGGGCGACAGACAGGAGTTACGGGATCCATGTTGCAAGGCTTGCAGGAGTCCCGGAAAAGGTTATCGACAGGGCAAACGAAATTCTCAAGGAACTCGAAAAGGAAAACATGCTTGAGGATGCCGAAGATAGCGAAAATGGAAAAAAAGAAAAAGCAAAGCAACAGCACGCTATACACAGATGATGCTTTTTGACCCCGGAAGTGGCGCAGATCCTGCACAGGCGAGCAGGTCTGATCCGGTGGAAGCAGCTCTGAGAAAATTGAATGTGGAAAAAATGACGCCCATAGAAGCCCTGAATAAACTCCACGAATTGAAAAGGCTGCTCGATTAAAGGGACCAAAAATATTTAAAGGGTTTTTAATGGGTTTTAAAGGGCATCTGAAGGATTTTTACAGGATGTTCAAAGGATATTTTCTGGTCTGGACGGAGTAAAGGAATTATGGAAGAACATGTTGAAGTGAAGGAGAAAGTACAGGGAAATAAAATTCGAATCCTTGATAAGGATACAATAAACAAAATTGCAGCAGGAGAAGTAATAGAACGCCCTGCATCCGTAGTAAAGGAGCTGATAGATAACTCAATCGATGCAGGAGCTACCGATATCCGGATCGAAGTTGAAAAAGGAGGAAAAAACTCAATTCTTGTCCGGGACAATGGCTGCGGAATGAGTAGAGGGGATGCCCTTGTTGCATACAAAAAACATGCAACAAGCAAACTCACGCGGATCGAAGACCTGGATACTGTTTCTACAATGGGTTTCAGGGGAGAAGCTCTTTCCTCTATTACAGCCATTGCAAAGGTGGAAATCCTTACCCGGCCTCTGGAAGAAATTACAGGCACTAAGATAGTAATCCATGGAGGAAAAGTATTGGATACCTCGGATGCAGGCGCGGCTCCAGGCACTTCAGTATATTTAAAAGACCTTTTTTATAACACCCCTGCAAGGAGGAAATACTTGAAAAGTGACCGTACGGAACTTGCTCATATTACCGATACCGTCACGCAGCTTGCTCTGGCAAATCCAGATATTTCCTTTACTCTGCTAAGTGAAGGAAAGCCAGTCCTCCGAAACGCGGGATCAAGCGATCTTTTTAAGAGTATTGTGAATCTTCTGGGGCCAGATACCGCTCGTTCAATGCTCCCCCTGGAATATCGGACAGAAGACTTTGAGATTCGGGGATACGTTTCAAAGCCCGAAACCACTAGAGGAGACAGTGATCAGCTTTTCCTTTTCGTAAATACCCGTCCAGTAGCTTCAAGAGGTATCAGTAAATCTATTCGCGAGGGATACTACACCAAGATCCCAAAAGGACGTTATCCTGTGGCAGTACTTTCCCTTATTCTTGATCCCGGAGAAGTGGATGTGAATGTGCATCCCCGCAAAGCCGAGGTTCGCTTCAGCCGGGAAAAAGAGCTTGGGAACGTAGTCACATCTGCGATTGAGAAGGTTCTCTCCGAACATGCTCTAGTGCCCGAGATTAGGGAAAAAAGGGACAGAGCTTCTCAGAAAACCTTTGAAGTTTCAGGTTCTTCAGGCAGATTACAGGTATCAGAGTCTCCGGAAACCTTCCAAATAAAAGTAACTGGAAAGGAAACAGAGGTTTCGGAAAAAGCCAGGATTTCTGAAAGCGACAAAATCTTGAGAGAAAAGGCCGAAACCTACACCTATCCAGTAAAAGATACCGAACGGAAATTAAAGAAATCAGAGCGCTTTCTGAACTTTACAGGAGAGGGTGAGGCGCAGGAAATCCAGAGAGAAAAAGAGCAGGATAGTAAAAGAGAGAAGGAAAAAGAGAACGACGGAGAGGAAGAAAAAGAAAAAAGAAATAAAGAAGAGAGGCAAAAGCCGAAAATAAAACCAAATACGGACCCTCTTGAAGACCTGCGGATTATAGGACAGGTCTCTAAACTGTATATCCTTGCTGAAAAAGGAGAAGACCTTGTGCTTATTGACCAGCATGCAGCTCACGAGAGAATTCTTTATGAGCAGGTTTTGAGAATGAAACATTCCAGGGTGCAGGAGCTGATTACTCCTGTAACCATAGACCTTACCCCTAAAGAAAAAGTGCTCATGGAAGAATACATTCCTTATCTGGAAGAGTGCGGCTTCGGGATCTCGGAGTTCGGGGATAATACCTATGTGGTCACCTTCGTGCCTGAGGTCTTCGGCAGGCTTGAGAATCCGGAAGTTGTCCATGACGTAGTCTCTGACCTTCTAGCTTCAGGAAAAGTTAAAAAGGATACAGGAATTTCGGAAAAAGTCTGCAAGACCCTTGCATGCAGGGCAGCAATCAAAGGAGGAGCAGCCTGTAATCCCAGGCAGATGGAAGAGCTTATAGAACAGCTCAAAAAGGCTGAAAATCCCTACTCCTGTCCTCACGGAAGGCCCACTGTAGTCACATTTACGAAAGGAGAACTGGACCGTATGTTTGCAAGGATCCAGTAAAACTGGCTGGGACTCGGGAAAATTAATCGGTGTGGTTTTTCCCGTGTTTTCCGGATACTTTAGGTAAGATAAACACATATTTTGAAGAGAAAGTTGTTTCATTGCGATTAGAATACGCGCGCCGTAAATGAATATATAGAGAATACATAGAGGATATATAGGCAATATAGGCAATATATTCGCGATCAATCGACGTACTTCTATATCAAAACACGGCCATGAGTTTCCTATACATTTATATAATATAACTTAAGATGTAGTAGTGGGTGTCAGGCAAGTACTGATACCTATATTAGGCATCATTCCACAAAGCTATTTTTCACACACCAACCCCAAATCCCAACAAGGAACGCACCCCAATCGTTCCAAAATTCAGGAAAAACCCCAATTTCCACAAAAACAAAACCCCAACTCCAGGAATGATGCCACATCTTTTCTAAAATTCTGTAATCTGTTTATTTCCGGACAACCTTTTACAATCCAATAAATGTTAATAATATGTAATTCAATAACTGTTGTATGTAATTTAATAATTTTCCGTATCATTTACCAATTATTTTCAATTAGTGGCTGAACACTTTCTATCGGCTAAACATCTCTTAAACATAGCTTATTATTCTCTACCTCTTTTTAGCTGAATTCTCTGGAATTCTACGGCTTCGACTTTGAATATCAATTACATCTGTTAGTTTGATGTCAGTTACTTTTATTATAGTAAACTCACGAATTATAGCTGACTTTCCGCAGATGTCCTTTCAATTTTCATAATCTGACTTTCCGCAGATGTCCTTTCAATTTTCATAATTTTTCCTGCTATCGTTTTTTCTGAAAACCGACTTGGTTACTCAAAATGTGTTTTTGAATTTTTTCCAAAACTTTCGACCTTTTGCCTTCATTTAGGACTTATAGCAGCCATTTTCTTAAGCTTCAGTAAAGATAATAACTGCAAATTTTCGAATATTTCTCCAAAAACGATAACAGGAAAAAATGTTATTTTTTTGAAGACATCTGCGGAAAGTCAGAGACATCTGCGGAAAGTCAGATAATTTTTCCTGCTATCGTTTTTTCTGAAAACCGACTTGGTTACTCAAAATGTGTTTTTGAATTTTTTCCAAAACTTTCGACCTTTTGCCTTTATTTAGGACTTATAGCAGCCATTTTCTTAAGCTTCAGTAAAGATGATGGTCAATTTGTATTCGATTGGTATTATATATTATAAATTATATGTATATCTTATGGGGAAAAGAGGTCCAACACCACAATTTACTAACGTTTCCTGTCCGAACAAAGACTGTGAGCTCTATGGTCTTAGTGATCAAGGCAATGTTATTGGAAATGGAACTTACATAAGCCGTGGAGAAAAAACAAGAAGATATCTTTGCCGTCATTGCGGCAAAGCTTTTTGTGACCATACAGACACTTTTTATCATGATCTTCGCAAAGATGAGAAAACTATCGATTTAGCTCTAAAAATGTCTATGAAAGGTATGAGCATTGAAGCCATTTCCGATGTTTTAGAGGTACAACCTGCCAGTATAAAGCGATGGTTAGTTCGCGCATCTGAACAATGCGATAAAGTAAATGATGTTATGATGAAGAACCTGGATGTTCCAAAGATAGAAATGGACGAACTGTGGGTAATAATCCAAAAAAAGAGTTCCACGGATGAAAGATTACGAAGATGATGGGCCATGGATGTGGGTAGCTTTTGTACCAGGTTGCAGGCTAATACTTTACTTTTTAATAGGTCCAAGAAAACAGTATGTTGCAGACAAGTTGGTTGAATTAGTTAATAAACGTCTTTCGGATAAAATTCCTGTTTTTGTCACAGATGGGTTGAACTTTTATAGAGAAGCTCTTTTGAAACAATTTGGAGTTTTGAGCGAGTTTCCAAGAACTGGGAAAAAAGGAAGACCAAAGAAAACAAAAATCGTTCCCTCTGATGATTTAAGGTATGCACAGGTAGTCAAAACAAGAAAAAATGGGGTACTTGAGAAAGTAGAGAAGAAGATCATCTTTGGAGAAGATATTGATCAAAGCGAAATCTCAACAACTTTACTTGAAAGACAAAACCTGACTTTTAGACAGGATAACAACAGAGTTTCAAGGAAAACAATAGGGTTTTCAAAAATGAAAGAATGGTTAGAGTATCAAATGAAGTTATATTGTACACATTTTAACTTCTGTAGAGGTCATGGAGGATTAAGGTACAAAGATGAAAGAGGGGTTGAATGTAAAAATACACCGGCAAGAGAGGCAGGGATTATTGAATCAAAGTGGACTTTAAGGGAACTATTGAAATTTAGGTGTGTCAAAACATCAATCGGATAAAGATGGACCATCGTAAAGATAATAACTGCAAATTTTCGAATATTTCTCCAAAAACGATAACAGGAAAAATGTTATTTTTTTGAAGACATCTGCGGAAAGTCAGTTATAGGACTTACGCACTTCAGATTCAAAATCAAGCACAATAACCATCAGATTTAGAATTTGAATTTCAGAAAGTTGTAAGCCTACTGCAGTTGATTTGGTACTTCAAGTGCGTACGTCCTAAATTAATTACACTTATAAACCCAATTATAGTTTAAAATGTAAATATTTTCAATTAAATAACTACAGGTTTTATAACTACGAGAAACACAGATATGCAGGGAAAAACCCAAGCAAGATACCATAATCACGAAAAACATGGCAAAACTGTAATTTTGTAAATTAGTCCTCTTGAGCGCAGCGAGAAGGACAGCGTACTCCCGAGGCGCAATTCGGGGAGTGCAGCGAAATGAACCCCGTGTTGTTGCGATTACGTCACAACTCCAGAAACAAAATTCGGGTGAAAATCAATTGGGCTCTTTTCCGATTTTCACGTCAATACATTTATAATAAAAAACCTCCGAGTATTCTTCCATGATAGATCCTGTTAACAATTTCAAGATCCCTGAAGAATGGATTATCCGTTCCGGGCTGCCCAGGGAAGAACTTGAAACACAAGTAGCATCCGGAATGATTGTGGTTCTGAGTGATGGGTCTGTCCTCAAACGAGGGTACACTACAGGAACTACAGCCAGTGCTGCTGCAAAAGCCGCTGTCCTTTCTCTTAAGAAAACGGTCGATAGAGTATCCGTCCCGACTCCTGTAGGACTGAGGGCCCAGCTTGATGTCAGCGAATCCTCTCCAGGGCATGCAGTCGTAAAAAAGATCCAAAACGACCACGAATCCGACATTACCAGGGGGCTTGAGTTTGTGGGTGAAGCCAGGGAAGCCGAAGAAGTCCGAATTTACGGGGGAAATGGCATAGGAATTGTTAGAAGGGACGGGCTCCAGGTTCCTAAAGGCCAGCCGGCTATTAACCCGAAACCAATGGAACAGATAAAAGCCGCAGTACAGGAAGCCGTAGAAGAACTGGGCCTGAAAGGAGCCGAGGTTACAATCTCAATTCCTGATGGGGAAAGGGTCGGAAAGGAGACTCTGAACAGCAGGATAGGAGTGGAAGGCGGGATTTCTATCCTCGGCAGTACGGGTTTTGTTGAACCCTGGAACGACCACCTCGGAGAGACAAAAGGAGATCTTATCCGCTGTACAGACAGGGTGGTCCTGACTACAGGCCGAATAGGAATGCGTTACTCTCACATGCTTTTTCCTGATTATACAGTAGTTATGGTCGGAAGCAGGATATCGGAAGGTCTTGATCATGCATCAGGGGATATCATTATCTGCGGGCTTCCGGGCCTTGTCCTTAAATGGGGAAACCCGGGAATGCTTGAAGACAGCGGATACGTAACTGTCGTCGAGATGCTTGAAAAAGCGCCTGAACACGAGCGCCTGAAAGAAGCCTTCGAGATGGCAATCGAGAAAGGGAAAGGCGCAAGAATCATAGTAATTGACAGAGACGGGTCTATCCTGATGGACGGCAAAAGTTAGAGTTAAACGAAAAAACTGAAGAATTAAACTGAAAAAGCTGAAGAGATTACACATTAAAAGTCATACGGGAAAAGTGAAATTTAAAAGACTTAAACATGTGAAGGGGAAAAAAGATAATGATTGTAGTAGGAGTTGGAGTCGGGCCCGGAATGCTCACGGAAGAAGGAATAAAGGCCATAAGGAAAGCGTCTGTAATTTATGGCGCAAAAAGAGCCCTTGAACTCGCACAGGAGTATATTACCTGTGAAGCAAAGCCAATTAAGGACTATAAGTCACTTCACCTCTTGCCAGCAGATGCAGTAGTCTTATCCACAGGAGATCCTATGTTTTCAGGGCTCGGGAAATTTGCAGGGGAAAAAGATACAGTGATTCCCGGGATTTCTTCAATGCAGGTGGCATGTGCACGCACGAAAGTGAACCTGACTAAACTATGTGCAATCACAGCCCATGGTAGGGAATTTGAGCCAGCGAAATCCGAACTCATCCGGGAACTGAAGAACGGGAGAAATATCTTCTTACTTCCTGAAGAGACGTTTGGCTCCTTTGAGGTTGCAGATATTCTGAAAGAACTGGGAATAGAAGCTGAACTTTATACCTGCGAAAACCTCGGCTATCCTGAAGAAAGGATTGCAAAAGGCACTCCTGAAAATCCACCTGTTCCGGAAACAATTCTCTACGGACTGCTTGTCGTGCAAGAAAGGTAAATATAATTTAAAAGATAAACATGATTTAGACCTGCAGAGAGGCTGCTGAATTCGGCAGATGCTGTGATTCCGATAGAGCGTGTGATTCTGATAAAACCAATAATTCGTATAGAACGTGTGGTTCCTGTAGAACCATTGGATCCTGTGTTGCAGGTGAAGCTCATGCATCGGCTGGAACAGATAAAAATAAATGGAACCAGGGACAGGAAACTGTAACAGAAAAAAATCAGATAACAGTTTTCGGAGATAATTCGATTCGGCCTTATTCAGCCCTTAATTCAGCCTACCATCAGGCGCATGACAGCATAAAAAATCAAATCCCCGGAAATGACAGCAGTTATAAAGCCCGCCGTAATTGAAAGCATGAACGGCAAGCCAGGAGTAACCCATATATCTTTTTCAATCAATCCTTTTTTCAGATACTCTTCAAGTTCTGGTTTCTGGTTTGCATCGAAATTAAGCCCTGTCCGGGCAAACTCTTTTTAAGACTTCCGCTTTCGTCAAGCTCAAACCTCTCAAGCAGTCCAACATGTTTCTTATATTTCAGAGAAGAGACCTCAGTTCTGTATCCTATAAACATGTAAAGAGGCGTTTTGACCATCTCAGGCGAGAAATGCAGGAGGTTGTAGCAGAACATTCCGAGGGGAACAAGGGTCGTCAGCAGAAGGGCATTTCCCAGGACCGTGAATGTAAAAAGCCCTACAGGAGGAAGCCCGAGCAGAGGATACATTTTTCCTGAAAAACTAAAAACCGGGTAGGAAGGAAAAAGGATGGAAAGCACTATCAGCCCTTTTGCATCCCCTCCCCGAAAGCCCCAAGCTGGAAGAGAATATAAACTACAGTAAAAACAATAATTCCCGAAAAAAGAAGAGGTATAAGGTGGGAAACGCCGTCTGTAAAAAGTTCATAGAGTACAAACACGGACCCTGAAGTAAGCATGTATTTCCATACTTTATTTGAGACCCTGCGGGAATCCAGGTCCGAATAACACGAATAAAGCAAAAAGGGCATGCTGAAAAGGATTTTTATGAGTTCTATCATTTTGACCCTAATTTAAATTATTTCTATAGTCATTTACAGTTATTACTTATTTACTTTATTGACTATGTAAAAATTACTCAGATAAACCGACTGGAAACCAGGCCGAAAAAACATAAAAAATAATAACATAACATGTCAGGGAAGCCCCGAATGTGGTTAACAAGCGATAAGCTTATACATAAGAACTTCTATTTTATGGTTGCTTAACCCTTATTAATTTTCAAATGCAAGCTATGGGCTCGTGGTCTAGACGGTTATGACGTCGCCTTCACACGGCGGAGGTCCTGAGTTCGAATCTCAGCGGGCCCATCTGGTTTTTCTGATTATTTTGATGTTGATTTTTGTAAGAGTGATAGCTATTTTTCTAGTGTTTCGACCCACTTTTCAAGTGGACTTAAGGGTTCATAGTTTAAACTCTCTTGGTCTAACAACTAAAAAAGCCTTTTTTCCCTCGTGAAATGGGGGGATAATCTCTGCATCTTTGCAGACGATTTCCACATACATAAAATGTTTCATTTATCGCTGGAGATCATCATTGATACTAAATAATGGAGGCTCTTCGCTATTTTGGAGGGAGCGAAAATAATTGAGTAGTTAGAAAGTATTCAGATTTAATAGAGAAACATCAAGTTTGAATGTGATTTTCAACAACAACTGTTCCTACATATTATACATACGACTTCAACATTTATGGACTAAATACAAGTTACCCACTCAAAATAGCGAAGAACCTAATGGAATTGTCATCCTAATGCAATAGAACAACATCTTAATAGATTTAATTTCTATAAATTGAAGTCAGACACGTACTGTAATTATTAGATATATTCTAAAAGGAGGGTTTAGAGTTATTAATGAATAAAAAATTTTTTGGTAGGGAAAAAGAGCTGGATGAATTCAATGATTTTCTCATAGGAATGAGACCTAATAATAAAGGGGGTAAGGGTGCTCCACTTTTGGTGGTAGTCGGAGACAGAGGCATGGGTAAAACTGCCCTCTTGCATGCAATGGCGAAGCAAGCCTACGAACAAGAGCATTATGTAATTCCTCGAGAGGTTGATGAAAGAAGCAATTTTCATGAGCAGGTTTATCCGCTAATCACTATTCTAAATGAGATGATTAAAGAAAAAAGCGTATTCCATGGTTAGAGGAAATTGATTGGTTTAAAATTGGGATTATGGGGCTGGATAGATTTCTTCCCGGCATAACAGAAATATGTCTAGAAATACGTGATACGCACCAGCATAGTACTGGAAATGATGATAAAAGCTTGGTCTATCGCTTCCACAGTGTACTTTCAAAACTTGACAATATGATAAAAAATAATCAGAAAATAATCATCCTTCTTGATCCGGAAAAAGAATGCCCTGAGGCGCTGATACCTTTTTACGGAACATATACAGTCTAGGCATACCACCAAAGGTGCGGTTCGTCATTGCCCAAAGACCGAAAGATGCAGTAATAGAAGCAATTGAAGATGGAGAGCTACAGGATAAATGCGCTAAACCTCTGTGTGCTAAAACCATGGAACTCGGCAAATTAAACAAAAATGATTGCTTGGAGTTCATTAGGGAATATGATACACGAAGGAAACTTAGAGAGTCAATTCAAAATGTCTTCTTGGAAAGATATGGTGGTTGGCCGCAACTGATGAAAATGGCTTTAGAAGAACTTGGAGAAAAAGAGAGCGAAATAACCGAAGAAACAATAAAAGGTCTTCCCAAAGAAATAGAAGACTTCTGGGGTGACAGATACAAGAAAGTTATTGACATACACGAACGTGCCTTTTTACAAACAATAAATCTACTTCCACACCCCTATCAATTGGAAGATGTTGAGAAAATGGCCAATCTAAATCCTGAAGAGATTGAAAGGATTGACTATTGTACTGGCTTACCAGTATGGCGGCTTTTTAAGAAAGAAGACTATGAGGAAGTACATTCAAGAGAACATTGGAAAGAATGCCCAACTCCCATAGATTACACTGAAAAGGAGTATATTGTTAAATTATTAAAAAATAAATATAGAAGTACTTATAACAAACGGCTCGATGCAATATTATCTCATTACAAATATAGAATTGGGGCTGACTTTGAAGGGACTGATTTGGACTCTTTGGTTCACCTGCTACCATATATGATAGAAGGAAAGTTATGGGATCAAGTGGAAGAATTACTTACAAACATTAAGTACCTAGAGAGGATGCAAGATCCAGAGCGGCAATATATATTTCAGAAAGACATCATAGATTTGTTGAATAATAAAGAAATACCTGACAACAAATTAGTAAATATCCTCGAAGAGATTCTTAGCATTGTTTATAGTCAATTCGGGACTGAAAAGTTAGAGACTGAAGAAGAATTAAAAATTGGGAAGAGAAAAGCTGATTGGCTTGGCACTTTTGCCTATTGGATAAATGGGTTTGGTCCTAAGGATGATTCAGAAAGGTTCTTGAAGTTGAAGGATGTAGGCAGAAAGTTCGATAACACATGTGTAACCCTTTCAAAGGAACTTGCAGAGGCTTGCATTAAAGAGGGGAATAATGATTGGGCTCTAAGGTTTACTGAGTATTGCACATGGGTCTACCAACGAGCTGGTGAGTATGAAAAATGTGTCAGTGCATGCCAAGATGCTGAGAAGATGTGTTTGCAAAAAGGGATGGATGATGCGTACCGTCATATTGGACGAGTTGAGTTTGTTCGAATACGTGCTCACGCTTTAACAAAATTATCTGAGGAAGAGGCTGACAAAAGTAAAAAGGCGGAATATGAAGCTAAGGCTGATGAAGCATATAATAAGTTGAATGAGATTTTCCCTGTAAAAGGAGGGGAAAGTCGATGGCCTGCAACCCCGGAATGGAAAGAATTGGAAGGATACTTGAAGGCAAAGACCGATAAAGTGCTAACTACACCTTCAAAGGCAGCAGATGTGCCCAGAACTTTTAAAGTCACAGTCGTGTCCAATCTGGATGATTGTGTTAGTGCAATGCACATTATCCAGTTCTTTGAAAAACATGGGGGCTTGGTGGAATGGATACATCATACGAAATTCAAGCCCGAGCAGTTTGCTCCTGAAGACACACTATTTACTGTTCTCGTTGGAGGGCCAAAGTCGCCTGGAATCTCAAATGTTGCAGATAAGTTTTACAAGACTGATGAGGAGGGCTTTCTTCGAATGTACTCAGGGCTGTACTTTGAAGCAAAAATCCTCAGGAAAATTGAAGGAAAGACTTACTGTTATATGCTTGGGGAAGCTCCAAAGTAAACACCTTAAAAGCTGCATTCGAATTCACCAAGGATGATGAGGTGAGACTAATCCTTAAAAATAGGGCAAACACCTAAAAAATAGGGTTAATGAACTCAAATAGCTCTACTTGGTACGCTCAGAGATATCTTTGAGTTTCAACCATGTATTGAACCTATTTTCATATGTTTGCCAAAAATCATTAAGGTTAGTATTTATTGGCTCATGAGTATTAGAATCGCTATGCATATCCTTCACACGGCGAAGGTCCTGAGTTCGAATCTCAGCGGGCCCATTTTTCTGATTTAGAGGTTTTATATACTTTTTTTATAACTATTCAGCCTAGGTAAAACAACCTCAGTAGCCAACTTGATTAAGATTTAATAGGCAAATTTTTGGAACTATCTTTTCTTTAATTGTTGGCTATTGACTCTGTTTTATCATATTCAGGGATTAGAATTTACATATCTTCGAAATATCAAAATCGTCATCAATTGGCTTATTTGAGGTATCTGAATAGTTACCTTTTTTTCGAATGCTTCAATTCTTGTTTCAAAATCAGACTTTTCTTCGGGTTGTGTGACTCTAGTGTGCTCCCTCAAAATCTTACAAAACTTTTTCTGCAAACCGTAGCCCAAGTGATTTCTCTGAATAGAAAATCTGTTTTATTCTTATTTAGTTTTAGGTGGAAGATTTTTTGGAGGAATACCCGTTCCAACTCTAGGAGGATTTGACAGGTCTAATTTTCCCTTAGCTTGATAACCACCCGCAATTGTGAATTGTTGATTGGTTGTTTGTCCTTTTGCACCAGTGAGTATCGTTTGATTATTTTTCGTTTGCTCTTTATTTGCCATAATTAAACCTCATTTTCAAAAAATTGAATTGCTGCAATTTCGTCTTTTAATATTATTATACCCTTTGATCTCTCTAAGGGTTCTAGAAAATTTCCGTTTTCATCTAATTTCCAGACTTTTTCTAGATATATTTGTTCTTCAGCTGGATAGGTAGAAGCGAAAGAATCTCCTTGAAATGGTCCTCCAGTTAATCTTCCATCCTTTAAATGAACGATAATCCATAAAGGTTTACCTTTATCAAACAAGAAATCCCATGGCCTTAGAAATGGATGTGGAATCTGAATCCGACTCGATATTGGTTTCCATCTTCTGATTTTTAAGTAAAGTATAGGCCAAAGAACTGGTATAATTAAAATTACGAAAATAAAACAAATGAGGACTATAACTTTATGTTCTTGATAAAAGATGGGCGTATCTATAAAACTCATTAACGGGTAGTACAAAATTAGATAGTTTATGCCACTGTACACAATTGCATCTATAAATGATTTTGAGAAATCTCTTCTTTCACTTGGTACTTTTAAATCATAAATTTTTAAGGCTATAAAACCAGGAATGAAGAAAACTATAAACGAAAATAAATTATCAGGTTGCCACATACCTATTAAAAATATTCTTCTTCTTTAAATAATTAGAACCTTTGAATGAAATAAACTAAAGTTCTGGCATGTTTACGGGACTATTGCTGACATACAGAATCAAGACTTGCATATCTCCGGTCATTATTCATTTACATTCCTAAAATTGAAATTCGAGATATAGGGTTACACAAAGGTAACGAGCTCAAAATACTAACCAACTGATAGCATATTGACATTTAGAAAAAGTTAGAGTAAGAAAGAGACAACAAACGATTGTTGATATGGCACTTCAAATCAAGTAATGAATTTTTTGTTTATGAATGATACAAATATAACTTCAAATTTTCAGTTTGGGAATTGATATATAGTTCCATTTCCTCAAATAATCATTTCTGGCAACCAAATCCCTTGATATTATTTGGCATTGGTAAATAAAAATAGATATATAATACTTATAACCTATATTTCTGCATGAATTGCCCAAAATGTAACAGTTCCAGTCACAAAAAGAATGGCATAGTTGGCGGGCGTCAACGGTACAAATGCTCTGATTGTGGCTATAACTATACAGTAGAGCTGAAATCAACTGCTTTTTCCGCTTCTGTAAAAAGACAGGCTTTACAACTCTACCTCGAAGGATTGGGCTTTCGCTCAATAGGACGATTTTTAGGGGTAAGTCATGTTTCTGTCCAAAAATGGATAAAGAAATTTGGTCAGGGGTTAGAGGATCTAAAAAGTGAAAATGAGATATCTGTTGTTGAAATGGATGAAATGCATACTTACATCGGTATAAAAAAATATTGCTGGATCTGGATTGCTGTTGATAGAGTTGGGAAAAAGTTCATCAACTGCTCTTTTGGTAGCAGAGGAACGGAAACTGGACAACTACTCTGGGAAAAATTAGAGAAGAAAGAGATTGGAGAAGTGATGACAGATCACTGGAGGGCATATGCAGAGTTCCTTCCTGAAACGATTCATACTCAATCCAAAGCAGAAACGTATACAGTTGAAGGATATAACAGCATATTGAGGCACTTTCTGGCAAGGTTGAGAAGAAAGACAAAGTGTTATACGAAGAGTCTTGAAATGCTAAAGTACTCGGTTCTTCTATTGATGAAATACAGAAATAAAGAGTTAACTATGTTTAGTTAACAATGCCTTATTTAAATCGTTCCTTAGTAACTAATTTTAAAACTTGTCTTTTAACTTTGATAATAAAACAAGGCAGCAAGCATAAGAAATATTAGAGAGTGGAACTATAGAAAGATTAGTGATAAATATGAAACCTACTAATTTTTTTATTTCTCTATTTTTGTTTATATGTTTTTCTTCAGCAAATTGTTCAGGTGCAATTATTGAGGTGGGCCCAGGAACTTCCTTTAACCCTACAGGCTCAGACGACCAGAATGTTATTAACGCTGCCATACAATCAGCGAATTCAGGCGACACTATACAGCTTGCATCAACTACATTTCATATAAGTTCACCCATAATCATGAAATCAGGGGTAACTCTTAACGGAAATGGGATTGGTGCGACGGTAATCTATTGTGACAATCCTGTCTCTAATTTTGCAACTCAAAATATTATTGAATGTAAAGGTATTTCTGATATTGAAATTTCAAATTTCTTAATTGATGGTGGTTGGGGTTCTTTAAGTAAAATGCATGCAGCAAGCAACAAATATAGGGAGTATGAAAAAGGAGTTTTTTATCTGGCTGTTCAAATGTAGTTATCCATGACTTAAAAATGCAATACAGTATGGGGGACTTTATTCACTGTAAAAAAATACCAGCAACGTTCAAGTTTATAATACGGTGTGTAAACCCGGTCATGACAGTTTTGATGCATGGTCAGCTGGTGATGGAATTTCAATATATAACAATTGCTGGGGCACTTTTATAAATTCTTGCATAAAAATCCATAATACGAAAAACGTTCAAATTTGCAAGAATACTTTCTACACTGATACCGGTTCTGGTAATGCTGGTGTAGAAGTAATGGGCGGTAATGTAACAGGCCTTAATATTCATAACAATATATTTTCAACCCTTCAATTAAATACAATTTATCAAGACCCAGCTGATGGGGCTTGTTCAGGCAAAGGTACTGTTTCAAAGAATATATTTTATAACAGTCCTATATATAAAGGAATTAATGGCATGAATATTAAATCAACTGACAATACTGAAACTAGCTCCTATTCCAGCTCCAGGGGTACAAAAGATTATGGGTATGTTGCAGACAATGGTACAAGAAATTTACCTGTTTACAATGGTTCTGTAGCCCCTTCTGTTACTTTTCCAACCCATTGCAGTACAATTTCAACTGTTAACGGATATGTAAGTGTAAGCTGGACATATTTAAACGCAACCGGTTATTCTATCAATGTATATAACAGCACATCAAAATTCGATCCTTCTCACTTAATATATAGTCTTAACACTTCACAAACATCTACAAATGTACCAATAAGTTACAATGGACCGTTTGCCATAAAAATCAGTGCACACGATGACATTCATAATTCATGGATATACAGCAGTCCTGTAAGTTTGTTCACAGTAAATGGTAAAACATCGGGTGCGGTTAATTCTGGTATATTTGGATACTTAACAGATGCAATTACAGGTCAACCTATTCAGAGTGCTGTAGTAACATTATCAAATAATACGTGGAATGAGACTCAAATTACTGATGTTGATGGGCTCTATCAGTTCACTGTGAACAGTGGAAAAGGAATATATTGTTTAACTGCTTCAGCAACAGGCTATCTTAACAGTCCTGAATTACCAGTAAATGTGACAGGTACAAACACAGAAATGAATTTGAAAATGGCTAAAGCACCTGATTATTGTATGCCACACTATGTACATTTAGAGATTTTAACTAATTCAAATGAAAAGATTCCTGGGTGTGAAGTTCAAATTTATACCCCAAATAATGACCCAAATAATGAAAAACCGAATTTTTGTGCTTGGGCAAATAAAGACAGTAGAGTAAGTTTCCATTTGACTCAAGATGTTACATATGAAATTGTATTAATTACTCCAGCTGGACAAAAGTACACTAAAAAAGTGACACCTAATTTGGATCAATATACTATTACAATACCTGCAGGTGACACCTCTGCAATACCTGCAATGCAGACTGTGATTAGTACAAATTGTACATCTAAACAGATAAACAATACAGCAGCTTATATTAATGCAAGCTATTATGATTCTTCATCACAATCTAACAACCTGACTTTTGTATTGGGTACTATGAATAGTGGGAAAACATTTGTACCTTCTGGAATCTCAGGTACTAATGACAACGTAAGTAACCCTATAGGAGTGGTAACTGACTCTTTTATAGTCACTAATCATCTTGGAAATACGTACACTGTGAGAATTCGTGCACAGTCTCAAACCTATGGTACTGTATGTGAAAATGTGAATATATCATTTCCAAGTAGTGATGTACCGAATGTAGGGTCTACTTATATGAGTTATTTCTGTGTTTTAATCTTAATTATTGCAGGACTCATATTATCAAAAACTCGTATCATTTAGGCACATTAATCATCTGTTCCTTACTCTGGATTTTTCATTTTATGGGTTTGCGAGATCCAATTTACGAGCAGATTGGAATAGGGACAGGAATTTATTCTTATGTTCAGCTCAGATATTGTTAAGAGCATTAACTTTTTGTTCAACAATATTCTGGCGATTTGAGTCTTCATTTAATGAGAAAGAAAGGTTTACAGGATAGCTCGTCAATAATGGTGCGTACATCGCATGCTTCAGCCTTCACACGGCAGAGGTCCTGAATTCGAATCTCAGCAAGCCCACTTATCTTTTTACAGAGATTTTTGCAAATATCCATTAATTTTTTACAAATTTCATATCAATTTTAATAAATTATACCTTCTGGCAATTATACTTTTTACGTCCCCCCAGACGTAAAAGCAAAATGATAACTCCTTGATTACACCCACAGATTACATTATTTCTTCTGCTCAATATATCGGGATTTAGCTTCCTCGAGTATAGTGACTGCTGTTTCGAGGCTTTTCCAACCGATAACTTTCACTCGTTTGTCCTCTAAATTCTTGTAAGTTTGGAAGAAGTGAGTGATTTCCTTAAATAGATGAGGCGGAACCTGGTCAACTGTCTCAATATAATTCCACATAGGGTCATTCTTTGGAACACAGAGTATTTTTTGATCTCTTCCTTTATCATCTTCCATGTCAAACAATGCCACAAGGTGTACATCTATTACACATCCCGGAAATGTAGGTTCCCATGTCAAAACCATGGCATCCAAAGGGTCACCATCAAGGGCCAGAGTCTCCGGGAAAAAACCATAATCCGATGGATATACCATTGAAGAAAAAAGCATCCTGTCGTATTTAATCACTTTCTTTTCCTTATCATACTCATATTTGTTCCGGCTTCCTTTCGGAATTTCGATAAGTACGCTTTCAACCTGTCGTTCAGTCATAACAATACTTCCTGCTTATTCCTGCTTGTTAACTAACAACTGCTTTGTAATGATTGCAATTATTTTATGCGCTAGCAGATTATGTGTCCTGAGAGGGTTATACTATTAAAACATGACCTCAGATAGTAGTTTCCTTGACATCTGAAAGGAGATAAATAGGATAATAGATTTGAAATATTTGGTACCTTTGATAAGAATGAGGTAAGATAATGCGTAACCTCTGCATCTGCAATCACATTGAGTTACTCGGAATTTTTAAGCATTGCATATATCTGACTTTCCGCAGATGTCCTTTCAATTTTCATAATTTTTCCTGCTATCGTTTTTTCTGAAAACCGACTTGGTTACTCAAAATTTGTTTTTGAATTTTTTCCAAAACTTTCGACCTTTTGCCTTCATTTAGGACTTATAGCAGCCATTTTCTTAAGCTTCAGTAAAGATAATAACTGCAAATTTTCGAATATTTCTCCAAAAACGATAACAGGAAAAATGTTATTTTTTTGAAGACATCTGCGGAAAGTCAGATATATGTGGTCAGATCATCACTGGCATCACGTCTCAAGTTGCTGAAGCCTTCACATGGCGAGGTTCTGAGTTCGAATCTTAGCGGGCCCACTTCTCTTTTATTACTTATTTTCGAATTTAAAAGCGCATTAAACTTCCTTTTCA
Organism: Methanosarcina sp. ERenArc_MAG2; assembly: GCA_023955635.1. Taxonomy (GTDB): domain Archaea; phylum Halobacteriota; class Methanosarcinia; order Methanosarcinales; family Methanosarcinaceae; genus Methanosarcina; species Methanosarcina baikalica. Next base: position 329,157 of record JAMXHR010000017.1, on the reverse strand, counting down.
GTCGTTCAACTTTAGATAACAGTTAAGAATACAATTTTTCGATCTTGAAGCGAACATTTTTTAGAATAAGAGATAGTCGATTTATAATCTGTATTTATTAGAAAGACACGAAAAATAATTTAATCAGTTTTTTGGAAAAAATATAACTGGAAAAATAGTAAAAATCAAATCAAAGAATAAAACCAATTTGTAGAAAATGGGATTTACTTTTGTCGGCTTTTTTCGGTTAATTTCAGAAAATTAGCAGAAGCAGAAGAGCCAGAGGACTATTTAAAAAATAATAGGACTGTAAGATAAATATTTATAGTCAGTATAAGTAGATTATATCAATGTAAAAACGTAAAAAAACTATACAGTGGGGAAAAAACATGAAAATCAGAGTCGTTAGTTCAAGAGAAGAAATCTTTACACTTAACCCGAATGAACGTGTCGTTCATCTGGCTTTCAGACCTTCGAACAAGGATATATTTGGACTGGTTGAAACCTGCCCGAAAATCGATGTAATTCAGTTACCTAAATCCTACATGAGTACGGTCTCAAAATCCATAGAAATGTTCCTTGAGATGCAGAAAATCCAGCTTATCGAAGGAGACGTCTGGGGCCACAGGAAGGACATTAACGAATACTACAATATTCCATCCTCAGTGACTGATAAAATAAAGGAGATGAAAACTGAAGGTAAATCCAGTGAGGATATCGAAGCAAAAATTTCAAGGGAAAGCAAACTTAACCCTGGAATGGTTGCTTATATCATCAGCAAAGAAGCTCCTGCTTGAATTCGTGCAGGAATATACTTTGAATTCACTCTTTACTGGAAATAGATCATGCAGAAAGATATTGCATCTTTCTCTGGATCTATCTCCAGCTTGAATTTTTCATTTAAAAAAGCCCTGGAAATTCCCTGACTTGAGATTTAGCTCATATTTCATCTCAGGGATTTTACCTTTTTATCTCGGCTACACCTATCTGTTGTTATCCGAAATCTTCGAATTTTTTTAAATATTTGAATATTAAAGGTCCTATGTTCCTGATTTTCGGTTCCAATTTCTGTTTTAATTAATCTGCTTACACTAATACCTGAGTTAATATTACTATTGATTTTTATAAGATTTAATTAGATAATTTCATGGAATCTATTTGAAAACAGGCACAGAAGATATTTGAGAATAGATAAAGGGAGAATCTTAAAGAAGGAATTGTGCAAAACGTGAGTGAACTCCGGCAATTGCCTTCGTGAAGGAAACTCCCATGAGAAAAGACTAAAGCGTGCGGAAAGCCCCTACAGATTTTTATGGTGAAAGATATGGCAAACCAGAGGGGAACAAATTACGTCCTGCCTGGAAGGGCAGAATCTTACTGGATGGCAACAACCCCAGGATCAAATTATCCTGTTCTGCCAGGGGATATTCGCGTTGAAGTGGCGATAATTGGGGGAGGGATAGTAGGAATTACCTCGGCTTTTCTTTTGAAGCAAGCGGGAATATCCGTCGCAGTGATCGAGGCAGACAGGATCATAAAAGGGGTTACTGGCTATACAACTGCAAAAATTACATCCCAGCATAACCTGATATATAACAGACTTATATCGGAATTAGGAAGAGGACAGGCGAAACAGTACGCCGAATCTAACCAGGCGGCAATCGAGAAGATTGAGTATATAGTTCGTTCTTGGGACATATCCTGCGACTTTGCTCACAAGCCAGCATATGTCTATGCGAGTTCTGAAGATTCTGCACAGAGGATTCTGGATGAAGTTCGAGCAGCCAGGAACCTGGGGCTTCCAGCCTCGTTTGAAGGGAACGTGCCGTTACCTTTTGAAACGTACGGTTCAGTTCGTTTTAGCCACCAGGCACAGTTTCACCCTCGAAAGTACCTGTGTGCCCTTGCCAGAGAAATTCAGGGTAATGGTTGCCATATCTTTGAAAAAACAAGGGCACTGGGAATAGAAGGAGGAGAGCCCGTGATTATAAAAACTGATCGTGGGACGGTAAGAGCAGAAAATGTCATTCAGGCAACTCATTTTCCTATTGTAGAGAAGCCTGGAGGGTCATACAAAAAACTGTACCAATCAATGTCATATGTACTTGGAATGCGTATTGATGAGACATTCCCGGATGGGATGTTTATCAATGCCGAAGAACCTGGACGATCCCTTCGCTCCCAGCCTGCAAACGGAGGTGAACTGGTACTTGTAGTTGGCGATGGGCACCCGACAGGGAATGGAAATCCAACACACGAGCACTACAGGCATCTTGAGGATTGGGCCAGATCGATTTATAAAGTACGATCTATTGATTATCATTGGTCAACTGAGGACGTCATGTCTGACGATAACGTGCCAATTATCGGCAGGCTTACTCCAGACAGTGAGCACTCCTATGTGGCAACCGGATTCCAGAAGTGGGGCATGACGACAGGCACTGCTGCAGCAATGATTCTCACGGATACGATTCTTGGCAGGGATAATCCCTGGACTGAGGTATATGATCCTTCAAGATCCCAACAGGTATCCCTATCCGCGGTCCAAAAAGAGATCTCCATGATCGAACCAGGTCAGGGCATGGTTATTGAAAAAGGAGAGGAAAAGGTGGCAGTATACCGGGACCCGCAGAGTATACTTTATACATTAAATCCTGCCTGCAGACACATGGGATGCTTTGTCACCTGGAATGATGCTGAGAAAACCTGGGACTGCCCCTGTCACGGTTCTCGTTACAGTGCCAGAGGAGAAGTAATTCAAAGTCCTGCAGTTTACGGGCTTCTGGAGAAGAAGATAAAGGAGTAAAACTAGTATCAGAGAGAGTGAAAAGACTAAGGGAAGAAGAAACTGAATAGACGGGAAAATTGTCTTGAAATTTCAGCCCTATCTGCTCATATTGATAAATAACCACCGGATTCCAGGAGAATCTGTCTAACTTTTAGTAAATTTTCTCTGAAGTTAGTTATGTGCATTGATCTCAGACTAACTCTTTAAGTCATATAAATAATCCAGTCAGCTCTTCTTGAATATTTTTCTGTATTTTTTCGGAGAATTCAAGTGGACTGAATTAGGTTACTAGTGTCTTGTCAATTTAATTATTTCACATAATACTTTGACATTTTCTCGTCCGCATTCTTCCTCGTAAATTTCCATTCTATTTTCTTTTTATGTTCATTCCTTCTCTTTGTCCATGCATCCACTTCGTGTGTAAGTGTCTCCATATCCCCGATCCTTCTGCCTGTACATTCAATATCCATAACATTGATCTCTATTTCTGCAGCATTAAGCCAACTTGCATGTTTTGGCGTATAATGGAATTCTATCTTGTCCAGAATTGTTTTTGCTTCTTCTTCGCTGAATGTTTCGTAGAATGACTTTTCTTTATGTATATTGAGATTATCCGTAACCAGTCGGATGACTTCAGCTTCAGAATATTCTTCGGTAACGAGAATTTTCACGAATTGTGCAAAATCCTTCATAGTTCTTCTTTTGGTTACCTGAGTCACCCTTTTTCCTGCTTTGAACTCTACTGCCATGAATATGTTTGCTGTTCCGTTCCTGATATATTCATAATCATACCTCTCTGGACTTCCAGGCTTCATAGGAATGGGAATTCTCTTATCTCCAAGCAGTTGCTTTGGTTTCTCGTCAAGACAGATAATAGGGTTTTTAGGGTCGTAATCCTCTTCGTATAGGTCAAGAACGTCATACATTCTCTTTCTGTACTCGGAATCAATCGTCTGAATGCACCACATCCGTCTTAACCAGGGTTTAGTTTTGCTTTTTTAGAATAAGCCTGATGCTCTCTTTGTTTATTGTTTCAAATCCTTCTTTTTTCTTCAGTTCTTCAGTAAGCAGTGTAAGCGACCATCTTTTGCTTCCATCGGGAGAACTGGTACATGCGAGCGCAATTATTTCTGCAACATGTTTTTCGGTGTATTTTATAGGTTGACCAGGTCGTGGTTTGTCAAAAAGAGAACTCAGAAGACCTTCTTCAACGTATCGTTTCCTGATATTAAAAGTAGTATTCCTGGAAATACCTAATGTTTTCGCTATCTCTGTACCTGTTTTATGCTGGTTTGAAAGGAGGAGGACACGTGCTCGGGTGATTTCTCGTGCACTTTTATGTCCTTTTCTCACAAAGTCAAGAAGGAAATTTACCTCGTGATCTTCAAGGTTAATAGTAAGCATGAAGATGTAAAGGGATTCAGAGCTTATAAAGTTAACAAAGAATTAAATTTTCGCGACACTAGGGAGGTAAAAATCCCAGCATTACCTCCGATTCAATTTTTCGTTACCCACTAATTATGAGGGGCTGCTGTACTATATTTATAAAGTAATTCATAATAACCTTTCTCACCCCCGATTCTATACCTCATAGTCTATTTTTTTAGTAATTCCCAATTCGAAAGTTTCTTCTTACGTAAAATTTCCCAAATATCCGTACAGAACACCTTATAATTTTTATAAACTATTGTGTTCGCTCCGATTCTCTATTCTCCAATCAATCATGGAAAGAAAAATTTTTTCTATATAGTATTTTTCAAACTGTCCATGAATACGGATATGAGGTTGTAAGTGAAAAAAATTTCTTTGTAGATTATAAACTTCTTTTTGGGAGGATAAACAGGAAGCTTAGAATGGAAATATTTTATCTTTAGAATTCGGATTCTTTAAATTCACAAAATAATTGCCCAAAATCCTTATTTTTCATACCCTCAAAAACCCGTAAAAATCTAAAATAAACACGCACTGTATAAATTTTCGTGTAAAAATACCAAAAATATTTTATAATAGGACTGCGTAGATCTTGGATGTCAACTCAGGAATTCAATGATAGGTGAATGAAAACTTTTTAAAAAGACGAGTTGGCCTGGCTAAAGGCCGTGATTATTAAGTCCGGAGGTATTGACCAGAAGGAGTAAAATCCTATGGTTAGTAACAAATTTTGAGTTGTAGAAGTCAAAGCTTCTCATGTCCGGCCACCTCCAATGACCAGTCCCTAGAAGGAGATTGGAGAGTGGATACTCTGTGTGCAACGTGTCCGCCCACATAAATCGCAGAGAACCGAATTGGATAGGTTCAAAAATATTACGCAGACGTAATACAGATTTTGAATAACAGCATAGACCCGACCTAATTAGAGAGTTCGGTACAGAATCGAATCCCATACAGAATCGATCCAGGTACAGAATCGATCTTATTAGATAGTTCGGAAAAAACTATTACGAGTACGTAATATAGAATTTTGGGAATAAGTATACAATTAACCTATGAAATTTTGATTGTACTTAAAGTCCCTATAGATCCAACCCAAAGGTAATACGATGTTAAAAAGGAAGCTGGGAACCCTATTCCTGGCAACATGCCTTATTTTAACAACCGTTTGGCTTTGGGAAAAAGATACAACTACCCTAAAGTTTTTGAGTAAACTCAAATTCTAAAAACCCAACCCAAAGGTGATACGATGCTAAAAAGACAGCTAGGAACCCTATTCTTAGTAACCTGCCTTATTTTAACAACCGTACCGGCTGTATTAGGCGGCCAGGACACAAAAACAATAACTGTTGCCGGAGATGGAAGCGGAGACTACAACTGTGATGGAAAAGAAGATCACGTGCAAATTAACCAGGCACTTGAAGATGCAGCAAATAATCCAGGCACAACTGTGCACCTTAAAGGCCCATTCACATATGTTATAGGCGATTCTCTTAAGATCGGCAGCAGCACGGTCCTTGAAGGAGATTCCAGTGTAACAGTTAAACTTGCCCCAGGACTCCCTGTATGGGGTGGGCGCGAGAGCAGCATTGCAGAGAAAAAGCTATGCTTATGATTAAAGGCAATTCTGCAACCGATGTAACAATAAAAGGCTTTACTGTTGATGGTAGTCAGAGTGACTATTATTCTGGTGTTAAGCTTGGAACTTCCTGCTACAACATGGCAACATTCATAGGCGTTAATGGGCTAACAATTAAGAATGTTACATTCCAGAACGGATGTAATGATGCCATGCTTATTTCAAAGTCCAGCAACGTAACGATAGACACAGTAACTGTAAACAAATGTGGTCACGACGGCATATATGCCTATCACGTAACTGGCATTACAGTTAAGAATTGTAAATTTATTAACCGGACTAATTCGTCCTGTAGATTTGATTCAGTTGCCGATGGAGTGTTTACAAATAATGATTGTACCACATCTGGCGGTGGATATGCAGGCTTAGAATTACAGGGAACTCTTAAAAACATAGAAGTTTATGGTAACAATTTCCATGATTTAGCTGCTCCTGGAATAGTACATCTAAATACGAAAGAAACCAATGTAAATATTCATGATAATGTGATCGCTTGATCCCATTAACTGATATTGCAAAAAGAAAGTATATTCTTAAGTACAGTCAGGTCCACGTTATGTGTTTGAGAATAACATATAGGACTGACGCAGTTGCCTGCTTTGCAGGCAACTTTTTAATTTTCACAATTTTTACACTAAGTATTCGTAACAAAATAGATTGAGTATTTTTTTATATAAGTTAATCCTATTTGGTCTATATGCTTGAGGAAATTATTTCCAAAAAATATAACTTGCTAAAACCTTTTCTTGATGAAAAAAGCAAACGTTTATTTGCAGCTGCAGAAGCGCTTAGTATTGGCAAAGGCAACATCAGCATAGTTTCTCGTGCAACTGGTATTTCTGAAAATACAATTAAAAAAGGTTGCACTGAACTGGAAAGTGGCAAATCTCTTTCTGATAATAAAATACGTGCTCCTGGAGGAGGTCGTAAAAAGATTGTTGAGAAAGACCCTACTCTTTTGTCCGATCTTGAGGCACTTATTGAACCAACAAGTCGTGGGGATCCGGAATCTCCTTTACTCTGGACTTGTAAAAGTCTTCGAAATATAGCAGGGGAACTTCAGAATATCGGACATAAAGTAAGCCATACAAGAGTTGCGGATATGCTTCACATGCTTGGTTACAGTTTACAAGCGAATAAGAAAACCATAGAAGGAACTGAGCATCCTGATCGTGACAAACAATTTGAGCATATAAGTGAAAAATGTAAAATATTTCAAGGTGAACATCAGCCTGTAATCTCAGTAGATACTAAAAAGAAAGAGTTAATCGGAAATTTCAAGAATGTTGGCCGTGAATTGCGTCCAAAAAAAGATCCAATACTTGTCAATGTATATGATTTTAAGGATAAAGAACTGGGAAAGGTAAATCCATATGGGGTATACGACATTGCTAATAATGAGGGATGGGTAAACGTCGGCATAGATCATGATACAGCGTCTTTTGCAGTTGAAAGTATACGTAGATGGTGGAATCTAATGGGGTGTAAATCATATCCTGATGCAAAAAAACTTTTAATTACTGCAGATTGTGGGGGAAGCAATGGATCAAGAGTAAAATTGTGGAAAACAGAATTACAAAAATTAACGGATGAAATCGGATTGGAGATTTCGGTTTGTCACTTTCCTCCAGGTACAAGTAAATGGAATAAAATAGAGCATAGACTATTTTCCCAGATTACTCTTAATTGGAGAGGAAAACCACTAACAAGCTATGAAGTAGTTGTAAACCTTATTGCAGCAACAACTACATCAAAAGGGCTTGAAGTAAAATGCATGTTAGACACGAATAAGTATCCAACAGGAATTAAAATCGAAAAAAAACAGGTTGAAAAATTGGGCATTATACTTGATGAGTTTCACGGAGAATGGAATTACACATTCAAACCAAAGAATGGAGTGAGTTAATTAAATTATTTTGTGACGAGCCCTAAGGAATACGTTTGTCTTTTTAGAAATTGATTAACACTATTTCTTGTAATGCTCCAGTTTGTTTCAAACCACATAATTCCGTTTTTTATTATTATTTCAAATCTTAGAAATGCTCTTATTGTCATCACAATATATGCTCTTTGCATATTATCTCCCCTCGCCTGACATCGCTCTACTTCACAAAATTATTTTAGTCCTCTATGATATTCATCAATTTTCCAGGCTTTATTACCAACTCTTTCTTTTTTATCCCTGCATGTCCAGTACATCTGTAGTCCAATATTACATGTCACCATCTTTGGAAACTATCCAACGGAGACTGCCTCTCACAGAGGCGAGTAAAAGAGCCATGATATATGACTATTAGAGTCAAAAAATACACCTGGAAACTTCTGTACAGCTAAATACTCGTGAAGAAGCAATGAGAAAGTTGATGTATTCGATGTCTGCCGCTGCCAGGATGTTCGAAAATGTACATGGCATGGTTGACCTGATCATTGCTCAAACACACGAAAATGAGCTCATGTATGTGCTATTTCCTTTTGAAAAGAGAGGACAGATTTACGGTTACAATCAGACTAATAAAGTGGAGCCTTACCCGAATAGGTACACTGAAGCACTATTTGGCATATGTAAAAGACTATATTTAGAATCAATTAAAATCAACATATTTATATTAGTTTATTGTTAATTCTCACACTGTTAAGGTGATTTACCTGAAAAATCTGACTATGGGCAAATAAATTCTTTGAATAAGAACATGTCCTCGCATTCGTAGATTCACTTGGGCATCCAGTGTAAAACATTTACCTAGTTATAAAAGAAGTCTTGCCTAAAACTTCTTTTAATTGACGGAGGAATTGGAATAAAAAAATTAAACGCTTTGTTAGTAACTTTTCTAATTTTTGTATTAATATCGGGTATCGGAGCTGCGTCTGACATTATCGTCAAGCCAGGAAATTCTATTCAAACCGCTGTGACAAAATCGATGTCAGGCGACGTAATAACTGTAAAACCCGGTACATATACCGAAAATATCAAAGTAATCAAAAATGGTATTACAATAAGGTCAGAATCCGGAAACCCTGATAACACAATAATAAAAGCCAAAAGTCCGGGTGCCGATGTACTTTTCCTACAGGGAAACAACATAAAAATAACTGGGTTTAAGACTGTGGGAGCAACCAGATCCAGCTACTCAGGAATCTGTCTGTCATCATGCAGTAACTGTATAATCGAAAACAATAAACTTTCAGACAACTCGTATGGAATCTATGTCCTGCGCTCCAAAGGAAATCAGATCTCGAAGAATACGGTTACAAATGATGGAGAATATGGGATTGTTCTTGGAACTGCCACAGACAATACTCTCTCAGGGAATACGGCATTTAATAATGGTCGTGGAATTCATGTCGGCAACTCTGACAGCAACAAACTCTCAGGCAATACCGTTAGAAACAACAATGCTTATGGTCTGTATGTCTGTCCCAGAAGCGATAGTAATATGATTTACAACAATTATTTCAATGATGCTAATATGGCCATTAAAAACGGGATCGGAAACGCCTACAGCATCAAAAAAACAGCAGGTACTAATATTGTAGGTGGACCGTATAAAGGAGGTAACTTCTGGGGAAACCCTGATGGTACAGGATTCTCTCAAACTGCAGTGGACAAAGATGGAGATGGGATTTCCGATTCCGCGTATAAGAGTATAACAGGCAGCACCTATTCTGACTATCTGCCTTTAGTTAATTCTAAATCAGGAACAGGAAAGCCTGTTGCTGCAATCTCTGCGTCCCCAACATCAGGAAAAGCACCATTAAGCGTTGCCTTTACTGACAAAAGTACAGGATCGCCAACTTCATGGAAATGGACTTTTGGAGATGGAACCACTTCGACAACTAAAAATCCAACGCATAAATATTCTGCAAAAGGGAATTACACAGTAGCACTTACAGCAACCAATGCTGCAGGTAGTAATACGGTAACAAAATCCAATTATATAAAAGTAACAACATCAGCAAAACCGGTTGCTGCAGTCTCTGCGTCCCCAACATCAGGAAAAGCACCATTAAGCGTTGCCTTTACTGACAAAAGTACAGGATCACCAACTTCATGGAAATGGAGCTTTGGTGATGGAACCACTTCGACAACTAAGAATCCAACGCATAAATATTCTGCAAAAGGGAATTACACGGTAGCACTTACAGCAACCAATGCTGCAGGAACTAATACGGTAACAAAATCCAATTATATAAAAGTAACAACATCAGCAAAACCGGTTGCTGCAGTCTCTGCGTCCCCAACATCAGGAAATGCACCATTAAATGTTGTATTCACTGATAAGAGTACAGGATCACCAACTTCATGGAAATGGAGCTTTGGTGATGGAACCACTTCGACAACTAAGAATCCAACGCATAAATATTCTGCAAAAGGGAATTACACGGTAGCACTTACAGCAACCAATGCTGCAGGAAATAATACGGTAACAAAATCCAATTATATAAAAGTGACCGCGACTTCGCAAACTCCGGTTGCAAACTTCTGGGGCTCTCCACTCTCAGGAAAAGCACCACTGAATGTCGTATTTACGGATACCAGCACAGGATCGCCTACCTCTTGGAAATGGAGTTTCGGAGACGGAACTAGTTCAACGGTAAAGAGTCCAACGCATAAATATTCAGCAGCAGGAACTTACACGGTAAAGCTGACAGCAAGTAATGCAGCAGGAAGTAATACCAAGACAAAATCAAGTTATATAAAAGTGACAAAAGCCTAAACGCGCTATAAAAGTCAGTTTTACTGACTAAATAGAAGATTCATCCCATGTCTGAAAAGTGAACCCCTTAGAAATACGAATAAAAAGGTAACTATTCAGCCTGGAGCAAATAACCTCAATAGCCATCTTAATAAGATTCAATGGACCAATTTATCTGAATTAGTTTCCGTTAATTGATGGCTATTGATTGCTTTTTTTATTTGTTTATCAGTAAATAATCAGAAGTATCTCTTACATCAAAATTGAGATCAACCAACTTATTTTTGGTAGGCTGGATAGTTACGAAATCAGTTTCTTCTCACATTTTTCTTCTTAATCCCAACTTCGGGTTATACATTGAAATTAACGCGTGTTTTTGAGATGAATTTACGGATTATTTAGAAATCAACCATCAGTTGGTAAATAAAAAGAGTATACGAATTCAAAATAACAAAATGTTCAATTGAATTAAATAAACTAAAATGTTGTCTTACAGTTAGATTAAAACTACATCAATATTTATTTAGTTGATAGTATATTTAGAATCAGTTAAAATCAGCAGATTTATATTAGTTTATTTTTAATTCTCACACTGTTAAGGTGATTTACCTGAAAAATCTTACTGTGGGCAAATAAATTCTTTGAATAAGAACATGCCCTCAAATTCGTGAATTCACTTGGGCATCCAGTGTAAAACATTTACCTAGTTATAAAAGAAGTCTTGCCTAAAACTTCTTTTAATTGACGGAGGAATTGGAATAAAAAAATTAACCGCTTTGTTAGTAACTTTTCTAATTTTAGTGTTAATATCGGGTATCGGAGCTGCGTCTGACATTATCGTCAAGCCAGGAAATTCAATTCAAACCGCTGTGAACAATTCGACTTCAGGCGACGTAATAACTGTAAAACCCGGTACATATACCGAAAATATCAAAGTAATCAAAAATGGTATTACAATAAGGTCAGAATCCGGAAACCCTGATAACACAATAATAAAAGCCAAAAGTTCGGGTGCCGATGTACTTTTCCTACAGGGAAACAACATAAAAATAACTGGGTTTAAGACTGTGGGAGCAACCAGATCCAGCTACTCAGGAATCTGTCTGTCATCATGCAGTAACTGTATAATCGAAAACAATAAACTTTTGAACAACTCTTATGGAATCTATGTCCTGCGCTCCAAAGGAAATCAGATCTCAAAGAATACGGCTACAAATGATGGAGAATATGGGTTTGTTCTTGGGACTGCTACAGACAATACTCTCTCAGAGAATACGGCATTTAATAATGGTCGTGGAATTCATGTTGGCAGTTCTGACGGCAACAAGCTCTCAGGCAACACCGTTCAAAACAACAATGCTTATGGTCTGTATGTCTGTCCCAGAAGTGATAGTAATCTGATTTACAACAATTATTTCAATGATACTAATATGACTATTAAAAACGGGATCGGAAACGTTTACAGTACTACAAAGACAACAGGTACCAATATTGTAGGCGGAGCGTATATAGGAGGCAACTTCTGGGCAAGACCTGATGGTACAGGATTCTCTCAAACTGCAGTGGATAAAGATGGAGACGGAATATCCGATTCTGCATATAAAAATATAACAGGCAGCATTTATTCTGACTACCTGCCTTTAGTTAATTCTAAATCAGGAACAGAAAAGCCTGTTGCTGCATTTTCTGCATCCCCAACATCAGGAAATGCACCTTTGAATGTTACATTTACTGACGAAAGTACAGGAACGCCAACAGCATGGAAATGGACTTTTGGAGATGGAACAAATTCAACAGCTAAGGATCCAACGCATAAATATTCTGCAAAGGGGAATTACACAGTAGCACTTACAGCAACCAATGCTGCAGGAAATAATACGGTAACAAAATCCAATTATATAACAGTTACAGGAGTTACAAAACCTGTTGCTGCCTTCTCTGCGTCCCCAACATCAGGAAATGCACCTTTGAATGTTACATTTAGTGACAAAAGTACAGGAACGCCAACAGCATGGAAATGGACTTTTGGAGATGGAACAAATTCAACAGCTAAGGATCCAACGCATAAATATTCTGCAAAGGGAATTACACAGTAGCACTTACAGCAACCAATGCTGCAGGAAATAATACGGTAACAAAATCCAATTATATAACAGTTACAGGAGTTACAAAACCTGTTGCTGCAGTCTCTGCGTCCCCAACATCAGGAAATGCACCATTAAATGTTGCATTCACTGATAAGAGTACAGGATCACCAACTTCATGGAAATGGAGTTTCGGAGACGGAACGAGTTCAACTGTAAAGAGTCCAACGCATAAATATTCTGCAAAGGGGAATTATACAGTAACACTTACGGCAACCAATGCTGCAGGCAGTAATACGGTAACAAAGTCCAATTATATAAAAGTAACAACATCAGCAAAACCTGTTGCTGCAGTTTCTGCGTCCCCAACATCAGGAAATGCACCATTAAGCGTTGCCTTTACTGACAAAAGTACAGGATCGCCAACTTCATGGAAATGGACTTTTGGAGATGGAACCACTTCGACAACTAAGAATCCAACGCATAAATATTCTGCAAAAGGGAATTACACAGTAATACTTACGGCAACCAATTCTGCAGGAAGTAATACGGTAACAAAATCCAATTATATAAAAGTGACCGCAACTTCGCAAACTCCGGTTGCGAACTTCTGGGGCTCTCCACTCTCAGGAAAAGCACCACTGAATGTCGTATTTACGGATACCAGCACAGGATCACCAACTTCATGGAAATGGAGTTTCGGAGACGGAACGAGTTCAATGGTAAAGAGTCCAACGCATAAATATTCAGCAGCAGGAACTTACACGGTAAAGCTGACAGCAAGTAATGCAGCAGGGAGTAATACCAAGACAAAATCAAGTTATATAAAAGTGACAAAAGTCTGAAAAAAGAAAATGAAGGAGTCTTCAAAAAAACAAATTTAAAAACTGAGTGAGGGAACAACCTGCTTTCAAAGTTTTTCTGCAAGGCTCCCGAACTCCAGCCGACTTGAAGCCGGAGATTCCGGCTCCTTTTTTCGGGGTTATTCGGCGTGATGTGCGCAAAAAACTCTTCCACGAGACTTCCCACATCCCTTGGTGCCACATCAATAAATTCTCTCTTTTCTTCAGGTGGGAAATAGTCAAATACCGAAAATTTACCGAGTTTACGCATCTGGGAACCCTGGTAGCGAGAATCAAGGAGAATCCTTACTCCAAAGTCCTCCGGAGAACGTACTACCCTTCCCATTGCCTGCCTGACCTTCCTGATTGTCGGCACCTGGACTGCGAACTCCCAGCCATCCCCACAACCGAAAACCGTATCATATGCAGACTCGACTGCTTTGATTCTGTCGTTTAGAGCCGGGTATCCGACTCCCACTACAATCACTGTCCTGCCTCGACCATCTCTGAAATCAACGCCTTCACTCAAGGTCCCCCAGAGATAAGTTATAAGTACGGCTTTTCCTCCCAGCTCTCCGATTTTGAAAAATTCCTCCCGGATTTCCTGGGCTGAAACCCCCACTTCATCAAGGAAAATGGGGATGGAAAGTTCAGGCTCAAGGAGTTTGGTATAGCGGAGCGCTTCAGCATAGCTCTGGAAGTAAATAATCACATTGCCCGCTGATGCAAGAGCAGCCGCAAGCAGAGTTTCTTTCAAACTCTCAAGGGTCTCGGAGCTGTCCCGATTTTTTGCAAAAAGTGGGGGAATAGAAACCGCAAGAGTAAGCCTTCTTTCCTGGGGAAATGTAGTTCCATAGATAATTTCTTCCACTTCCCTTGAGATGCCAAGTGTGGATTTGACCATCTCGAAAGGCCGAAGTGTAGCTGACATAAGCACTGCAGTATAAACGGAATCAAGCAAAGGCTGGGTCACGTTTTTAGGGATGCATGTGAAAAGCTCAATCCTGCCGGCGACCCTATCGCTTTTAAAGTCCCTGCGCACGTTCAGAATCGGATAATAATTCTGCCTGTCAGAAAGTACAAGGTAAGAGGATAGAAAGTCAGCAACATACCGGATCTGGGAACGTTTCGGGACCGAGAGAAGCCCCTTTTTGTAGTTTTCCGCATAAATCTCTTCCAGCCTGCCCCCGAACTTGCCAATTTCCCGCAGCTGGGTCAGAACCTTTTCTTCATCCGCAAATCCTTCTTTTTTGCGTCCCGCAAAAAGCGAGCTTTCAGGATGTCAAGGCGTTCATAAGGGTCGCTTATCTGAATGTCCTGCCAGTTTTTTCCAAGCCTGTTCCTTTCCCCGAACTTTAACTTTGAGTCATATGAGTCCCTGAGAGCGGTCAGCAGGCAGGAAAACAGCCTCTTCGCATACAGTCTGACCGCATAATCCTGATCAAGAGGAATGCCGTTTCCTGAGCCAGCTCCCGACCCGAATACAGGAGAGCTGTCGGAATCAGGGATTTCCCCGATTTCAGAAAGGGCTTTTTCAATGGTAAGTTCAGAGAGCATTATGGAAGAATGTGAACGGGCCGACGCCTCGATATTATGGGCCTCGTCAAAGATGAGAATAATGTCTTCCGGGCCGCGTTCAAGCCATTTAAGCAGAGTCATGAAGATTTCGGCACTGAGCACATGATGGAAATTACAGATAAGAAGTTCGGTATTTTTGAGTTCTTTTTTAAGCAGTTCATACCCGCACATATCCCGGTCTTCTGCATATTCCATTACTTCTTCAGGGCTCCTTACATTGGAAAAGAGCCAGGAGGAAAACTCATTTCCTTCAAACTTAAGTACCTCATAAAGCTTTGGGCAGGAACGGCTCCTCAGGGACTGAGCTTTTTTCCTTGCTTCTTCGAGTTCTTTTTCAAGCTCGTTCCTCAAAGCGTAAAGGGTAGGGTCTTTTGTCCGTTTGTATTTTTCGTAGGCGTCCTTAATTTCTTTTTCCTTTGAAGAAACTTCCCTCTCAAAGTCAAGGAGATCATAGGTATTTTCCCCTTTCAGCTTGCATTCCTCATAATCGAGGTTTTCGGGGCACATAGAGGTCTTGCCCTTAAAAACGATTGTTTTTATGCTGTTACCCAGGGAGATTTCTCTTGCTTCGTTTATAAACTGGACCATCTGCTGGTGGACATTCGTGACTATAATAACGATTTTATTAAGTTTTTTCCCACACTCAATGCAGGAGCAAGTGCACTCAGAGTCTTGCCTGTCCCGCATGCCCCCTCAAAAAGCACGATTTTCTCCTGCAGGAGAGCCGAGTGAATTTTCTCCATGGCTTCTGCCTGATTAGGGTAGCAACTTTGTTTTGTAAAATACCTCATGTAGCCGTTCTTCTGCATCATACGCTTAACCCTGATCTCTTCGATTCCTGCAAGTTCTCAGTGACTTTCCAACTTGCTAATAATTTATGAATTGAACTTTCAAAACTTTAAATGTTTTGAAAATATTGTTGAATATATTTTAAGTTCTTCTATTGCCAAATATATTCTAAATTCGTTATATCTCTGAATCAAGTAAAAACAGAATCCAGTACTGATACCCACATACAGGAATAGGAATTATTTTTACTTATTGCGTGAATGTTTGTTATTTTAGAACCTTTCTGAAATTAACCGGAAACAAATTTCTCAAAGAAAGAAAGGCAGCCAGTTGAATAAGCATTGTTTATCCTGAATCCGTTTTCTGCCGAACAATTATTTTTTACCCAGGACACATTCTCTGCCAAGATATTCGTTTCCCCATTTGCAGAGAGAGTCCAGAACAGGAAGCATCGTTTTTCCAAAATCGGTCAGAGAATACTCAACTTTAGGTGGGATTTCAGGATAAACCTGCCTGAGAATAAGCCCGTCTTCTTCAAGTTCCCTCAGCTGTTTCGTAAGCATTTTAGGAGAAATACCCTGCATGCTTTGCTGGAGCCCTGAAAAACGCAGCTTTTCCGCTCTTAACTGCCAGAGGATAATAGGCTTCCATTTGCCTCCGATTACCTCAAGGGTTGCTTCCACAGGACACTGGTAATGTTTACTGTTTTGTATCTCACTTACCATATGCTCACATAGTATCCATTTTGTTAGTTAGTATCCGGATTGTATGTATAGTATATAAGTATAGTTGCTGCAAATTACAGATCAATAAATACAGATATTTAAAGAGGAAAAACCGATATAAATTCAAAAATAAATTCAGGATAGATTCAGTTTAAAGAACAAGAGGCAAGAATAAAATGAAAGTTATAGGTATTGTTGGAAGTCCCCGAAAGAATGGAAACACAAACGTCCTTGTCCAGCAGGTTCTCACAGGCGCAGCAGAAGCTGGTGCTGAAACCCGAACCTTCATCCTCAATGAGATGAACTACATAGGCTGCCAGGGCTGCGATTACTGCAAGAACCACGAAGAATGCAAGCTTGAAGACGACCTTGTGGAAGTATTCGATGAACTTGCATCAGCAGACGGAGTTGTCTTCGGTTCTCCTATTTACTTTGGTCAGTTCACAGGCCAGATGCGGCTTTTCCTTGACCGCTGCTACTCCCTTATCAACGCTGACTTCTCTCCCCGCCTCCCTGCCGGGAAAAAAGCCGTAATTATAGGAGCCCAGGGAGCACCTGAACCCATGGCTTTCAAAGGTGTTTATGAGGAGTTCGGAGGGCAGATTTCCAACTTTATGCGCATGGAAGTAAAGGATACCCTGGTGGCAGTCGGATACCACGCCCCCGGAGAAGTCAAGGCCAATACTGAACTTATGGAAAAAGCGAAAAATACAGGTATGAACCTGTTTAAGTAAAAGACGAGCAGAGTGAGGAGAATTCGAGATGCGTTTTCTCACTCAAATCTTTTCAGAATGGATAGGAAACATCGATATGGATACTCTTGAAGCAATTCACACTCGGAGAAGCATCAGAAAATACACAGACCGACCAGTTTCCCAGGAGCTTGTTACTGAACTGCTCCGGGCTGCAATGAGCGCTCCTTCTGCTGTCAATTCCCAGCCCTGGGTCTTCATTGTTATTGATGACAGAAAGCTCCTCGAAGAAATTCCTACATTCAGCCCTTATGCTGGCATGTGCAGGGAAGCATCCCTTGCAATCCTTATCTGCGGAGACACGACTCAGGAAAAGTTCCCGGATACTGGGTGCAGGACTGTTCGGCAGCAACCCAGAATCTCCTGCTTGCAGCTCATGCTGTCGGGGTTGGAGCAGTCTGGACAGGAATCTATCCGATAAAGGATCGGATTGAAGGTTTTAGGAAAGCTTTTGGGCTGCCTGAACATGTAATTCCTCTGGCTTTTGTACCTATAGGCTATCCTGCCCAAACCCCGGACCTCAGGACCGGTACAGGGAAGAGAAAGTTTACCACAACAGGTACGGTCAGAAGAAAAAATGAAGCTGTAAAACCGGCAAAATCGAAACTCTGTACTGCTTCAGAAAAAGAATATCAAAATAGAAGATCCCAAAGATTTGAATCCGCAAATGGAGTCTTAAGAGAACCAAAATTTATCTATGATAGCCTGCTTGAGGGACAGAGCCGTGCTTTCAGGTTTTGAATGCGGGAAATGCAAAAAAGCCTTCCCACAACACATCCCTGGCAGAGAAAAGCTAATAGAAGTCCGGGAATTTTAGGAAAAATTGGTTTTATAAGAAGCTGGTGATTTATTGACGATAAGAGTTGTTGCAAAAAACAATGTCAAACCTGAAAAAATTCAAGAATTCATAGGTTTATGTAAAAACCTTGTTGGAGAATCATTAAAAGAAGAGGGATGCATAGAATATGGGATATACCAGGAATTAGAGAATTCAGGAATTTTGACTATGCTAGAAGAGTGGAAGGATGAAAACAGCCTGGATAAACACTTAAACTCCAATCATTTTAGAGAGATATTTCCTTTGCTTTCAGAATATCTTGAAAAAGAAACTGAAATTAATGTATACAAAAAATTGTGATTAAAAAGTTGTAATTTATTGATTTCATTCTTCAAATTATACTTCCATATATTTTTTTGAAAACGCGCCATCAAACTCGATGTAATATGAATGCATAAATAGGCTGGGGAAAAGTACCATGGTGGCAGAGAAAATCAAGATCAATAACAATGTATTCGTCTGTCCTATGCCGGTAACCCTTCTCGGGGCAAAAGTTAAAGGAAAAGCCAATTTCATGGCCCTGGGCTGGGCCAGCCGTGTGAATGCAAACCCTCCGATGATTGGAATGGGAGTACACAAATCCCATTACACGCCAGAGGGTATAAAGAAAAATGGGTTCTTCAGCGTCAATTTTCCCGGAAAGGATATGATTAAAGAAACCGATTACTGCGGGCTTGTCTCCGGGGAAAAGATTGACAAATCCGACTTGTTTGAAATATTTTACGGAGAGTTAGGGACAGCGCCCATGATCAAAAAGTGTACTGTGAACCTTGAGTGCCGGCTGGTCGAAACCTTAGAGTTTCCAACACACTACTTTTTTGTGGGAGAAATTATTGCCGCTTATTCCGAAGAGCAGTGCCTTACTCAAGGGAAGCCCGATATTAAGAAAATGAAACCCCTGCTCCTTACCATGCCTGACAACAGCTACTGGGCAGTGGGGGACTATGCCGGAGCCGCCTGGAAAATAGGAAAAGGCCTGAAAGAGAACTAATAAGAAAAAAATAAAGATAGACAACTGAAGGAGATGGATAAATGAAAGTTGTTGCATTTAACGGAAGCCCTAGAAAGGACGGAAACACAGAAATCCTGATCAGGCATGTCCTTACCGAGCTTGAGAGGGAAGGAATTGAAACAGAAACCGTGCATGTAGGGGGAAAGAGTATCCACGGTTGCATTGCCTGTGGGAAATGTTTTGAAAACAAAGACAAGAAATGTGTTATAGATAAGGATATCGTAAACAATTGCATAGAAAAGATGCTTGAAGCCGACGGTATTATTCTTGCCTCTCCGACCTATTTTGCAGACCTGACCCCTGAGCTCAAAGCTTTGATAGATAGAGCAGGGTTTGTTTCCAAAGCCAACGGCGAACTTTTCAGACGAAAGGTAGGAGCAGCCATTGTTGCAGTAAGAAGGGCAGGCTCAGTTCATGTCTTTGACTCTATCAACCATTTTTTCACAATTTCCCAGATGATAATTCCGGGGTCAAATTACTGGAATATGGGGATAGGCCTTGACGAGGGAGACGTTGAAAAAGATGAAGAAGGTATCCGGACAATGCAAGTTCTGGGGCAGAACATGGCCTGGCTTTTAAAAAAGCTCAACGCTTAATTAGCTAATGCAGAAATTTAGTTTAATGATAGCTGATTCATAAGTAAATACATAATTTTTCGTATGCTTCCGCTTCAAAGAATGAGGTAACAGCCAGTGTGCCGATTTTTCTGTAAATCTGAAGTTAAATTTTTGTACACTATGGATAAAATAAAGCTTCTGACATCGAATATTCTATTCAATATGTCTTGATATTTGTGATTTTACAGAAAAACCAGCACACTGCCCCTGTAGAAATTGATAGACAATAGTTGTATAATCTATCATTTTTCTAAGCATTTAAATCTCTCATCGTGGTAGTTGTTAAAGTATCCATTTTTAAAGCTCTCTGTGTAGTCTCTTTTGTGTTTAGGGTTCATACATCATCGATTTTGAGATCAGCAATCTTCGTAAGAACTTCTTCTTGTCCAGGTTTAAGGCAGTCTTCAAGACCGGAATTGTAGCCTTCTTTGCATCAGTCTTGGAAACCCAAAAGGGAACCTTCTTTGTAACCCAAATTTGACAGAAGCATACATATTATTATGTATAACTGGTCTTCACGCTTCTGTTTTCTTCATACAATTCAAAGTTATGACGTGTGTTTTTATATTTGCTGATCTCTGTCATGTGTATCTTCACTTGCTGACGCAGAAAAGAGATCAAACAGAGTTCATGCTGTTAGTTTGGGATAGAGTGCCCCATGACTCTGGTCCAAAATCTAGTGATTTTTGCATTTCTTGATTGAAAATCTGAATTCGTAAGAAGAATTCAGCCTCCAATCAAAATTAACATTCGACATCTAAAGGCTTCAACCTAGAAGTAAAATCACAAGGATTGGAACCAATTACAAAATCTAGTGATTTTTAATTTTACGTTCATCACTGGATTTTGGTACTGAGTCGTGCCCCATAGAAAAAAATATAAACATCAAAAACAGAATTATCTAACTAGCTAACTTCAGCATGATTAATACTTACGCTAGCCAGTTAAATGTTTATAAAATTTTAATTGCTTCCTTTATGGTTTTAATAGTATGTCCAGTATTCTTTTATGAAGACCTGTATGTATACATAGACAATAGTCCAGGAGTGATTCCTAAACTCTCTGTGACCTACTCTCTGTTTTCCCCAGTGAGAAGGATGATAGTGTCTCTTCTTGTTGTCGTAGCGGTGGTCATTATACCTGAAATCTTTTTTGTCGTAGCGGTCTTTTTTGTCGTAGCGGTGGTCATCATACCTGAAATCTTTCTTGTCTTTAAAGTAATTAGCCGGACCTGCGCTTGCTGCTGCAGCTGTCACTGACAGTACAAAACAAACTGCCAGTAAAATACCGAATATCTTTTTCATTTTCAACATATACCCCACTCCATACATTTATTCAAATCCAATATTATACTAGAAAATCAATACCGATAAATTCCAGATTTGTTTCTGAAAGCATCGGTTTTGTTCTTTAAGTTGTGTTCGTTAAGTTGTCTTCCCGGCGATCTGCCGGTCGATAATATATTCACTTATTATGGTTGTCTTGCCGACTAGTCGCAGCTTGACAATTTTAAAATTAACGAGCTTAAATATAAATATACTTATAACAAAATAGAGCTTAAAACGATTTAATTAACAAAATAAGAGTTTTAAAGGGTTTTATGAGTAAAATAAGAGTTTTTAAATTTTTAATTCTGCATATATCTACAAATAACTCATTTTAATACTTATACAGCACCTAAAACTTCAATTTTTTAAAGTAAGTTGCTGAAAATCTTAGGCATAAAAATCTCTCTACATTTTTCCAGAAAATAGGGGATGAGTGTGTTTTTTCAAATTTGATCAGTGATTCATATACACAATCGTATCTTCAAAGTATTCTTTATTGGCTGTCGATTAAGGAATTTTCTTGCCTGGAGCATAAACTTATTTTAAGGCAGAAAGAGTTGAAAGGGAGTTATTTCAGAAAATAAGTTTTTCTAAACTTTTGATTTTTTATATAACCCAAAATGATGGATTAAATACGTATCAAGCTCCATTAATATCTTATATATTTAAATAAAGCTATATATCCGTTTATTTGGAGGTTTCAAGGCACATACATAAAAATCTGCTATTATAATTGTTGATGTTATAAGACTATAAGCGATTAAATTTAAAAACCAGCAGCATAAGACTTCATACGATATGACGGCTCCCCTCACTCCAGTGAGGGGCATCTATCGGTTTTACGAACCGATTGTAATCCCAATCTGAGTATATTAATAGAAGCGTTAAGATCACGGTTAACAGATACTCCACAGTAGGGGCAATTATGTACCCTTTCGCATAGTTATCTATCTACCAACATTCCATAATGTAGGCATGCATTTGAAGACACGGTCCAAATTTGTGACCCTGCCGGATAACCTCACATTTTGATTCAGGGAAATGAATTTCATAGATATAATGAGGGGAATTGAATGAAAATTTTGTACATTTACGCACATCCGGAACCGAAATCTTTTAACGGCGCTTTAAAAAATACAGCCTTTGCTGCCTTACAGGAAAAAGGATACGAAGTAAAGCTTTCTGACCTTTACGCTATGAAGTTTGACCCTATCCTGAAATCTTCGGATTTTCCGGAAAGGAAAAAACCGGATGTTTTCAACCCCTTCCTTGAAGCCCTCAATGCCTCAAAGACAGGGGCTTTTGCTCCTGACATCAAGGAAGAGATGGGAAAAGTGAAATGGGCTGACCTCTTAATCTTTCAGTTCCCGATTTATTTCACTTTCATGCCAGCTATAATGAAAGGATGGATCGACCGCATCCTAGCGCCTGGGTTTGGATTTAACCCTGTTACAAACAGTGCCTACAATACCGGACTCTTCAAAGGAAAATCCGCAATGCTTGTTACAACTACTGGAGCTCCGAAAGAGATGTATTCCGAGGGAGGGGCCCATGGAGACCTTAATAAGCACCTGGAGTCGATAACTCATTGCATTTTTGAATATATGGGAATGGAAGTGCTGCCTTCATACGTAATTTACGGAGCGAGCAGTATGTCCAGGGAAAAAGGGGCTGAAGAGCTGGGAAAATATAGAAAGAGATTGCTTGAGATTTAATAAAATCAAAAAAAGCCTTAAAATCATTTTTTAAGCCAATAGGCTCGAAAGCAACCCTAAACGGTTGCAAAAACAATTATTGAATATTTTGATACTCTGGCTTTCGAAAAACTTTATTACCCGATATGTATGTTCAGACATATCTAGATTCCATACTAAAAAAGGTGGTCGAATGCCAGAAGCTGAAAACTTTCAAAAAACAAAACTGTATGAAAAAGAAAATCAGAACGGAGAAATAGAAAATACGATATTATTCTCCCTTGTAGAGGAACTCAGGCGCGAATTCGGTCCTGTGCTTGAAAAAATTAAGGTAGAAGATGTCAGAATAGGGCTCGCCTATACCGGAGTGCTGCTTTCCGAAAACTACGGAGGTGTGGCCTGTACTCCGCTTTACGAATTTTCCGGCTGTCCTTCCCTGGGCTTTGAGGACACGATAAAAGGCAGAAATGCAAATAAAGTGCTTGAACTGGCCCTTTCAAGGAACCCCTTGAAACTGCAATTGGGATTGCAGCAGCAAACGCTCTTTTTCATATGCTGCGGAATCTCAAACCTGAAAACTTTCCGGCTTCGGACATAGATATCCTTGATCTTATAAAACCTGAAGACAGGGTTGCAATGGTAGGCTATTTCGGCCCCCTCATCCCTAAAATCCTGAAAATAACAGATAAACTTACTGTCCTCGAAAAGCGTGAAATCGAATCTCCTCAAACCAGGACCCTATCCTCGGAAAAAGCCCGAGAGATTCTCCCTGCATCGGATGTGATTATCCTCAGTGCAAGTACTCTCGCCAACAGGACTTTCGATGAACTCCTTTCTCTTCGAGGTACAGCAAGGGAAATTGTCTTGCTCGGCCCAAGCGCTCCACTCTACCCTGAACCTTTTTTCAAACGAGGAATTACCGCAGTAATGGGAACCCGGATCCTTGATCCCGTGACAATGCTCACTATTGTCAGCGAAGCAGGAGGCACGAAAAAACTGCATAAGTACTGTGGGGAGAAAGTTGCGTTCAGAAATAGAAGTTAAAACAAGAATTAGTCCTCTCTTGAGCGAAGCAAAACTCGGGAGAGGTACAATTAGGGAGGGAAAAAAAGGGTAGAAAAAAGGGTAGAAAAAACCTGGAGAAACTCCAGAGATATCTGGCAAAATGAAGCTTTAAAAAAGAACATTATGAACACTTGACCATCAGAAACAATAAAAGCCCTAAAATGACCATTATTGAAGTAAAGCCAGGCATTTGATTAATTTTCTCATTACCAGCAATCTCTTCTTTATTATCTGACAAATTGTTATCATTATTTTCATCCGCATCAGATCCATCAGCTGGTGCTAAATCATCTGTTATCTGTACAAAAATAAAAACGACTGGTACATTACTTATGCCTTTCTGTTCAAAGTGTTCATCTATTACTTGATATATTTTATCAATTACTAATTCATTTACCTTTTCTGGAGTGGATGGCTCAAAACCTACTATTAAATATCCATGAATGTCGGTTCCAAAACTATTAACAGGACCACCGAATGCAGTTAAATACGGGTTAATTTCTGCAGGGCGAGAACGTGACCGACTACAATTGGTAAGTAAATCTATCCATTCCCTTTTTTCTTCCTCCTGGTGAATTTCAGGCATTGTTCCTCGAGCAGTTATGAACCCTGGAAACAGTTTCTTAGCTTCTTCAAAAGCCTCAGGACCATAGTCCGGCAACGAGATGACCTCCTCATCCTGTGCCCACATAAAGACCACAGGGATCTCACTTATACCTTCCTGCTGTTCGCAGTAATTATCAATTTTCTGATAGATCTCGTCAATTCTTGAGTCATCTACTTCTTCTTTATAGGTGGAGTCTAATTCAATTATTATTACATTACTGGCAGCAACATTTGTTATAGAACTGTCAAATTCGGAATATGATGGCCCAATTCGTGTAAGATTTAGCCAGCAATCTGCAATTGAATTTTCCCACTCCTGATCAATTGCTTCTGGTAAGGTTCCCCTGTATGCTATGAACGAGGAATCATTTGCAAATTCCTTTATAGAAGGATCAGAGATTTCATTATATTCGGAATTATTCAATTTGCTATCATCTGCACTTGCAGAACCAGATGATAAAAAACAAATAAAAAATATAAGTATCAGCCATTTGCCAATCTTCCTTCTTTTGAGCATTTTAATCAGACCTTATCAGTTACTTAATGATTCTAATTGTTATTATTGTTTAAATTAATCTCAGAATCAAGCAGTTTCGAGTTTGTGCAAAGTGAAACATAATAGACAGGACTTTTATGCTACTGGTCTCAGAGCTCAACTGCGTAAGTTCTTTAGGCAAAATGGTGACAGAGCATAAAATAATTTTTAAATTTTTTAGTTTTATACTTTATTCACTTAAAATAATAATTTTAAAAATATTGTTTTATTCCAAAACCCATTTTAATTTTTTAATTTTTCGTAGTACAGTTATGTCGTGTACGAATGGGTTACCATTTTACTTCAACTTTGAATTTGGTTCATTTCACGTAATCATTCTACAGTACCAAAATGGAATTGGAGTTTACTTAACGTTTAACTTTTGCATCGCCTGCTGTTATATCGTGCATTTAACTTTCAACTGGTTTTGAATCTACGAAATCACTTCAGGATGCAATAACTATATTGTAGGAGGTGAAATCGTGAGAAGGGCACTGGTTATATTGATAGTGTTATTCGGTGTATTCCTCGCAATAGGATGCGCGGGAAATAAACCGGTAACTCCAAATGAAACAGGAACTCCAGAACAGGCTGTAACTCCGGCTGAAGCTATAAAGGAAACTCCTGTTACAGAAATAACTCCGGCTGAAGTAGTTACTCCA
Organism: Methanosarcina sp. ERenArc_MAG2; assembly: GCA_023955635.1. Lineage (GTDB taxonomy): Archaea > Halobacteriota > Methanosarcinia > Methanosarcinales > Methanosarcinaceae > Methanosarcina > Methanosarcina baikalica. The sequence goes on along the minus strand of JAMXHR010000017.1, from coordinate 303,499 downwards.
ACTGGAGAAAAGGCAATTGAAAGACAAACTGCAACTGAAATGCAGAATATGACAGAAAAATCGAAAATAAAGGAATATACGCTTGAAGAACTTGCAGAGTACAACGGTAAAAATGGAAAAGCATACGTTGCCTATCAAGGTCAGGTCTATAATGTATCTGATAGTGATCTTTGGAAAAATGGAAGTCATAATGGATGCAATGCTGGGACAGACCTCACTGAAAAAATGGACAACGCACCACATGGGGCTAAAATATTAAAGGATTATTCGGTTGTCGGAACTTTGAAAAAATAACATAACTCTGCAATCTAAGTTTAACTGGGGTTCTTTTAAATTCACTAACTCACTATCAAACTGAAGATTATTTCTATTTTTTCCATCAATTAAAGTGAATAATGGTTCCCTAAAAAAGTACATTTGATTTTCTACCGAACTTTATTTGGAAATAACTACCCTTATATTTAAGCTACGGAATAAGCTTTATAAGCTTTTAAATAATAAATCACGTTGAGATATTATAAGGGGAAATTTATAAAAAGGAAGATTTGGGAGCATAAATTATATGTTTGAGGACAATGAAAAAAATTATCAAAGAAAAAGGATTTCTGGATAGAGTTTTTCGCAGGTCGGATAGATGGCGGCCACAGATCTTCAGCTGAGGAATTTCTTTCTATGGAAGCTGAGGAAAAGCTTTTCCATCTGAAGGGGGTAAAACACTTCTTGACTTTGGATGCGGTGCAGGCGAACTACTTACTTACTATGCTCCGGAATATGAGCAGCTCGTAGGAGTTGATTTTTCCGCATCCATGCTTGACGAAGCAAGCAAAAGAATCAGGGAACAAAAATGTGGGAATATATCGTTAATCCAGGCTGACGACAAAATTGTCTGGGACAAACTGGAATCCTCCTTTGATCGGATAACTGCAACTGGAGTCCTTCAGTATTTAACATTGCAAGAAATTGATAGCTTTATCTTTAATGCATTAAGTCATCTTAATAAAGGGGTAAAATAGTGTTCTTCGACATATTGGACCCCCGCTTATACCCGTTATGGAAAATAGGACTGTTCTCACAAGATGCAGACGTCTGGTATATTTTACGCAAAATTGGTTTTGAGTTTAAGGTTATGTTATCGGCAAGCTTGAATAATCGCCCAAACGATATTCTCGGGTTTGCCCATAATCCCAATATAATTAAAAAGATAGCAAATAAATATAGTTTTGAAATTACTTTTGTACAATCAATGTATTACGAATACAAGTATCATGCAATAATATATTCGGCTTAAAAGGCGCGGGAACCTCAGGATAAAAGTCTTAAAAATGGAACAAAATAAATAAATAAATAAATAAATAAATAAATAAATAAATAAATAAATATATAAATATAGAAATAAATATGTGAGTAAATATATGAATAAACAAATAGTACTATAAACTTTCGAGAAAAAGATTGAGGGAGACGCTACTCCCATCCTTAAATATTGTTTTTCCTTCAGCTTATATGCAGAAAGAAAAACGGCAAATAATTTACTTCCTTGCTTTAATCTTTGCAAAGAGCTGTTTTAAGGTGTCTTCGTTGCTCTGAGTGAACTCGAAAGGCGAGCCCGTGAAAGGTTCAAAGTACACTGGCACATCGTCAAGTCTGTAGAAGGTCCCGTCGCATTCCATAGCATCAATGACTCCCGGGAGTACAACGTCCGAGGCAACTGTGGTCGGACAGGGAGCGATGTCCAGGCAGACCATGGGGATTTCGGCAAGGTAGGACGCACAGTCTGCAGGGATGTGACAAACAAGGTCAGCGCACATCACAAAGGCTGCATCCACATCCTTTTCCCGGAGAAGGTCCACGGTTGTGAATTCTCCTGGGTTGTAACGCGGGTGCCCGCGTGTAAAGTCAAGCCCGAAAGGATAGCCGTACATGTAGGAGGCGACCTGATTAAAGCCTGCAACGTTACAGTGGCCTCGGAGAGCTCCAAGGGTGAACTTGGAATAGTTGTTCAGCTCCTTTACAAGATTCATAGCAATTTCGGCATTCCTGTGTTTCCCAATTGAGGAGGAAAGACCAAGCCCTACTGAGATAGCTCCGAAGTTGCAATTCTTCATCATATCGAGCATCTCTTCCATTACAGGGATAGGAACTCCTGTGATTTCTTCTACCGACGGATGCGGAGTTTTTCCATGAAGCAGGGTGAGAAGCGCACTTATAAGTTCATAATCTGAGCCGGGTTTAAGTTGCACATGCAGATCTGAAGCTTCGGAAGTTGGAGTTTTTCTCGGGTCCACTGTGATAACTGTCCTGTCGAAACGCCCGCGCTTGGTCCAGTACCCACGCGGGAAAACCCCGTACCTTGACATCTGCCGCGGCATGGATTCAAGAGGGTTGGTTCCCCAGTAGATTATGAGGTCGCCCCTGTTTTTCTTCTGCCCTTCAGTTGCACCGACTTTTCCGGATTCCTGGATTCCCATGGCTGTTGGTCCGTGGCAGATAGTAGCATTGGAGTCAACAATCGCACCCAGGTATTCCCCTATCTTGAGCCCAACTTCATGCGCTTCACAGGAGGTTTCACTGCCCATGAAAAGCAGGGGACGTTTTGCCGAAACAAGGATATCGGCAGCTTTTTCAAGAGCTTCATCCCAGGCTGCAGGTGTCAGTTTTCCTCCGCTCTTAATAAGGGGTTGCCTGAGCCTGTGAGAACTTACAACTTCCTGAAATTTGGCATTTCCCATCTTACATGCATTTTTAGCTTCAATCTTTCCGTCCCCGAATTCAACCTGGATATCATCACAGGCTGCCCCGCAGACCGGACAGACTATGTTTTTGAAAATCATGCTCACTGCCCTCCGACATAAACTTTCAACACTACATCTTCGGCGCTAAGAACCTTTTCTTCCGCGGGCTCGACTGTTACTGGGGCACCCTTATAGAGAGGGGACCCCGTAGAAAGGGTATCCGGATCGATGACAACATTCGACCAGATGGCTCTCGGCATAAACACATGCCCTGGACAAACCGAATCCGTACATTTCGTATAAACAACAATAGAATGTTTTCCGTCTCTGCTTGTTACTTTTACTTTATCAGGAGAACAAAGTGACGCAAAATCCACAGGAGAAATCCAGCAGGATGCACACTCCATAGTGTACTCTTCCGTGAACTTGTCCCCGCCTTTGGCAAGCCTGCCTTCTTCAATCGTACTTCCCGTAAGGAGTAATACTTCCATATATCTCACCTCAGAGCTCCGGGTTTGCGTCTGCAACCACGTAAAGCATTCCTTTCGCCCGCTTGCTGATTGCATAGTCACCTGTGAACTTCTTAAATTCACCTATTAACTCAACCTCTCCCGAAGTGACTCTATTTTCCATAGATACATATTCGAAACCCGGAGAGAAGCGCTCTATTTTGCCCCCTATAACTATGGTGCCGCCTGCCATTTCAGCGCCTACTCCACGAAGAGCTCTACCTTTCACAACTATGAGCCCGCCGTTCTGGCGGATCCCGCAGAAGCCTTCAACATTGCCATCCACAAGAATTTCCCCTCCGTCCATGCCGCCTCCGAGCTGATGCCGAGCCGAGCCTTCGATCACGATACGCCCGCCTTTCATGCCGTGCCATTTGCCTCTGTAAGCACAGCCCACGTGATCTCCGGCATTACCTTTAATGTGCAGGAGTCCACCTGTCATTTCCATACCTGCCCAGGAATCTGCATCTCCGAAAACGAGGATCTCGCCTCCTTTCATTCCGGTACCTACATGCATGCCTGCGGAACCCTCAATTTCGATTTTTCCTGCACTCATGCCTTCTCCGATCCTTTTGACCCTCATTGTGTCGCCTTTTATGCGAATCAGAGTCTCAGCTGCAGAACTGCCTCCATTGCCTTTCACTTCGAAAAACTCAGAAAGAGGATAGGTCTTTGGACCCTGCCAGACAGACAGCTTTCCTATCTCCTCGGCATTTTTGCCTGCAAAGGAGTCAGGAGTTATAATATCTGCTTCCACTTTAATGTCAATCTTTTTTTAGGAATAAGCATCACTTCTTCCATTTCTCCAGCACTTTTTCCAGTAAATGAATCAGATTTTATAACTGCTTCTAGTTTACTATCGATATTTTTTTATGAATAAGCACTCCCTCTGTCATGACTTCACCTCTCACCATTAACTTGTATAGGAGTCGGGTTTGCCAGTAATTTCTCCGGAGTCGGATAGTTGGCAAAGCCCAGGGTATAGTACCTGAACCACTCCTTCACGTCGACCAGCATCTTCTTTTCCTTTTCGTCTTCTACGTGTACTTCGGAATAATAAGTCCGCTTCTCAGGCAAGGAAACGATCTCTCCCCTAACAGCCACGATTTCTCCTCCCTTTACGGTATATTCTGCTTTCCTGAAGGTCCGAAGGAGAACCTCGTAGTTATTAGGATCAAACTGCTGAGGGTTTATGTTGTAGACAGTAACATCCCCATCTGCACCTACTCCAAGAGAGCCTTTTCTATGAACCATACCAATTGTCTTAGCAGGGTTGGCTCTGGTCAGGATCGCAAGGTCATAGAGGGAAAGTTCCCGGTTTACGCCACCAAGTTCACTCCTGTCGTTTGCCCACTTGTGACATTCACTGAAAGTCTGCTTCCTGAAAGCCTCGGACATGAGCCAGGCCATAACCTCCGGATATTTAGTAAACGGCCCACCGTTGGGACTATCTGTAGTCATGATGGTCTTCCAGGGGTCCTTAATAAGCAGGAGACATTCAAGCCCCATTGCCCACTGCAAACTGTGTACTGGATTGGACTTGAGGTAAGTGAAGGGAATGACACCTGATCCACCTTCCATCTCAACGTCAGTATTCGACCACTTGTTTCCTGTAAGCGTGTAAAGATCGTGAATGGCAGGCCCGTCTCCGGTCATAACTGTGGCTTCTCCAAAGGGCGTACATCCGCTGTCGATTACCACGTGATCCTTGTTGTTGATGTAGTCCGCAATGTCTTTTACTCCGGATTCACAGTCTGCCCATGTGGTACCTGCAAAACTGTTGAACATTAGATGGGTAAGGTATACGGAACGATCCCTTGAGGGATCCATTTTAGTCTCTGCCCATTCCACGTCCATATTCTGCCTGGGCTTTACTCCGTCAGGAATTTTGAGAGAATCCTTAGTAATTGCATAGCAGCCAGGATGTCCCAGGTTGTTTGCATGTAAATGGATGGGCATTGGCATTCCAAGGCGTTCATTGACCTCGGTAAGCCCTTTTATTACCTCTCTTGGGGTAATTTCAAAATGAATATTAGCCTCATCAAGAGAACTTATGTTTTTTCCCCAGCCCCAATTCTCAACTCCTGCAGGGTTGACGCATTTGATTCCATAAGTCTTATGGGTCTTCATCATCCAGGCCACATAAGCAGCAGCTTTTTCTATGTCCCCATCCCGGAAGTAACGCATCAAAAAGAAGTTGTTTCCGAGTATCAGGTACCCGCCCATGTCAAGAAGCGGAGTTGCACGCATCTCTTCATGGGTGTGGCGAGCTTCAAGAGGAGGAACCGCAGCTTCAAAAACAGTTGTATAACCCATTGCTGCGTAATCATACCCCTGTTTGTAGACCGAGGGAACAGTGTAACCTGAACCGGAATGGGTGAGTGAGGTCTTCTGAAGAGTTGCTTTATAGTGATCTTCTGGACGCATCGACCTGCCGGCATTAACCTTTGCACCTGCAACGTGAGAGTGAGAGTCGACTCCTCCGGGCATGACCGTCATACCTGAGGCATCAATAACCTTTGCGTTTTTCAGTTCGGCTGTAGAAAGCTCTTTTACGACTTTTCCGTCCCTGATAAATACATCCATAATTTCCCCTTTTATTTCGTTGAGGGGGTCAAAGACGTATCCGTTTTTGATTGCAATTGTTCCGGCCATTTATTTCACCTCTCTTTTCACAAGCCAGATCGCATTAACCGGGCAGATCATAGCGCAGGCTCCGTCTGCTCCGCAGCAATCCTGGTCTACTACCGAAATTCTCCCGTTCTTAACCTCAAGGAGAGTTTTTTCGTCCATCTCGTTCAGGTACCCTGCAGCAAGTTCACGGCTATTGAGAGCATTTACAGGACAGACAATAACACAGTTTCCGCAGCCCAGGCATGCAGCTTCATCCGTTTCCAGGCAGGTGCGGAGCAGAGCTTCCGGAACAGGAACTTCAAGCAGCTTTTTCTCAAGAACGCCCTTTTTCTCCACTTCCGGGAGAATTGCAGTTTTCCTGACATCAATAGCGTTAACAGGACAGGCAACAGCACAGGCCCCGCAGTAAATACAGGCATCAGGCCGATGCGTAATCTTTTCTACTCTTTCCCCGGGTTTTGCTTTTTTATTGAAAAGAGCATTGGCAGGACATACTTCAATACATGTATGGCAGGTCTGGCAGATATCTTCGCCCCGAGTCCAGCGCCCTGCAAAGGGTTTTTCCACAAATATAGCATTTACCGGACACACTGCAGCACACCAGCCGCAGTGGACACAGCAATCCGTATCAATGTTGGTCTTTCCAACCAGCTTCAGGCTTCCGTCCTTTGAAATCTCACGGGTTACCTCAATACAGCCTTGCGGGCAGATATCCTCACAAAGTCCACAGTGAACGCAGTTTTCATTTACTGACGTCGGCTTCATGGCCTCAAAAATATAGGATCTGTCATTGAGGGTTTTTCCTTCCTGCCTCAATTCAAGAGCGCCTGTGGGACAAACTCTCGCACAAATCCCACAGACGATGCACTCTTCACTCTTCTTTATTTCCAGGAAATCCGCATCCAGCAACCCTCTTGCTATAACTCCCACGGCCCCCACAGCCAGGTTACCTTTGGGGCACGCCTGTACACAGGTCCCACAGCCTATGCATTTTTCAGGCAAATAGACCAGTTGTTTGTTTTTTTTTCGGAAAAGACAGACAATCGTATATCTTCTTGCATTTTGTTACCTCTCAACATTATTCTGTGCATCCGCCGCACAGCAGCTCATTATCATGCTGAATGAACATTTCACCACATTTTTCACAGCACTGTATCCGCTTTTTCTTTCGAACCGGAACTTCCAGGTCCACAGATTTCCAGGAATACACCTTTTCCCCTGCAGCCAGAAGGATGGGAACAACCTCTTCATGGGGGAGCTTTTCAGTGTTCAGGAACCAGGCGTGGAGTTTGGGATAGTCCTTTGTCTTCTCAGGGTCGAGGAGGATTCGGACACCTTTTATGCTGTTCGCTCCTTCAGGCGCCTGTTTATTTACTGTGACCGCCATTTTCCCCAAATTCATGATCTTTAACCCATTGTTTCCAACGGTTGCTCCGGCAAGGATCTGGAATGGATCAGGCATGCAGCTTTTCGTTTCGCAGGTCACATATATGCGCTCCCCATCCCGGACATCGAGTTCCCTCTTTGCAATATTAAGCATCTGAATGCCGATTAATGCCCCGGAGGTAAGGAAGCCGTGAAAGGGGACGACCTTTTCAATCTGTGAAAGCAGCTCTGGATCTTTTACCTGCTTCAGAATTGCTTCCATATGGTGTTTTTCTTCATCTGAATTTTTACGCAATGTATGCACCGCCATGGATTTCGTCGTCATGTTGTATCTAACATAACGCAGAAGAATACGGAAGCCCAGATGTAAGATATTAGAGAGCAGGGAATCCGAGAGATCACATTATGTAGAGATGGACATAACTGAAGGAAATGTACTATAATTTTAAATTAATTTTTGACAGGAAATCAGCCAACTTTATAAGAGCTGGATTGACAAATTCAGCCTTCGAACCAAAGTTTGCGACAAAAACCACAGAGCAACGTATAGTCCGAAATCTGATTTTCATAGTTCCCATAGATATGTAAGATGTAACATATCCATGTAAAAGTAAGATAAGACTATTGCGCTCAAATTTATATATACATGTATATTATAAAATTGTCGATAGAGAATAGTTAGTCCCAAGCAAGACGAATCAAAGTTGCGCTGGCGCACCCCGAAGCAAGCTGCGGGGTATTCGACTGGAATAAAAACATATGTCAGAAGATGTCGGCAGTGCTACCTCAAATACCCTGTTGATAGTAATATATCCTTCTTCAGGAAGGTGAGTTGACCACCTACAGGCTGCCCAGTAGATGCCGATGCCGCAAATATAAAAGAAATGGACTTACGCACTTGAAGTACAAAATTAAGTACTTTCGGCGTTGTGACTGGTCTAGTGTTTTAGCGGCTGGTTTAGTGTCCTAACAGTTGAGGATTTAATGCTATTGATTTCTCAGTTCAACCACGTAAATACTATATCCACGTAAATCTTGTATAATACACTAATTTGTATAATATGGGGGAAATAATGAGAAAAGAACTGATAATTCTGTTAGTATTGTTAAGTGTATTCCTTGCAATAGGATGCGCTGGAAATCAAGGTGAGGCTCCGAATGCAACGGTGACTCCAGTTACAGCAGTAACTCCAGCTACAGCAGAGCCTGAAGTTATAACAGTTTCTGCGGCTGCTAGCCTTACTGACGCTTTTACGGACATTGCTTCCCAGTTTGAGAAGGAAAATCCTGGAACGAATGTAAACCTGAATTTTGGAGGCTCGGGTAGCCTGCGTATGCAGATAGAGGGAGGAGCTCCTGTCGATCTTTTTGCCTCAGCGGACGAGAGTCAAATGGACATACTTGCCAATGAATCACTTATCGCAAACAATTCAAGAAAAGACTTTGTTCACAATTCACTTGTGCTTATCGTCCCTGAAAACAGTACCCTTAATATAACTGACATAAGAAATCTGGCTGACCCTAAAATTCAAAAGATAAGCATTGGAAACCCTGATACAGCCCCTGTCGGAAAATATACGCGCCTTGCACTGACTGAAGCGGGCTTATGGAGTCAGCTTGAAAATAAGACGGTACTTGCTGAAGACGTCAAACAAGTACTTGTATATGTGGAAAGAGGAGAAGTTGATGCAGGGTTTGTATACATAACCGATGCAAAAACTGCAAAACCAGGCACTATTAAAATAGTTACAAACGTGTCTGTTAGTACCCCTATTGCATATCCGATAGCTGTAGTTTCTTCTTCCGAACATAAAGAAAAAGCTCAGAAGTTCCTTGATTTCGTAACCGGGAAAGAAGGACAGGAAATACTGAAAGAATATGGTTTTGTTGCCCAATCATGATAAAATACAGGACTTAATAGAACTTAAGTGATTTAAGCGTAAAATCAAGTACAGCAAGCCTTGCGTTAAAGTTATTCATTAGGAAGTTGAAGGCTTGCTATTATTAATTTCTCAGTTCAACTGCGTAAGTCCTAGAAATTAATAATACAAAAACTAAGGCTATTGAAGTTACTATTGAATAAGATATTCTTCTTTTCGGGTCTCATGAATAGGTATAAACCCCAGCATCTGATTTTCTGCCAGATCCATCCACTTAAAGTTTATTACAAAGATCTCCACTATTATTATATGACTTTCCTGGGGATGAGGTTATGAATCTTGAAATCAATCAAACCTCATACTTAAGAAACAAACGAAATGTGTCCGAGGTGGAAGCATGAAATTAAAATCAGTTAATCCCTATACTGAAGAAGTAAACTGGACATATGATTCTTTTTCTTTTGAGGAATGTGAGGCATATATTAAAAAATCAAGGGCTGCTTTTTCCATGTGGAGTTCCTTGTCTGTTGACGAAAGGACGAAGTATCTTGCAAGGGTTGCAGAAGTCCTTCGAAAGAATTCCGATATCTATGCCGAGATTATTACGAAAGAGATGGGAAAACCTATCAAGCAGTCGAGAGCCGAGGTCCAGAAGTGCGCCTTTATATGTGACTATTACATTAAAAATGCGGCTGAGTTTCTGAAAGATGAGGTTGTTGATACAGGAGCTGAGAAAAGTTATGTGACTTTTGAGCCTCTGGGAATAATTCTCGGGATCATGCCCTGGAATTTTCCTTTCTGGCAGGTATTCAAGTTTGCGATACCTACAATTTGTGCAGGAAATGTCTGTGTGCTCAAACACGCCTCAAATGTGCCGAGGTCAGCTCTGGAGGTTGAGAGAATCTTTCTGGAGGCAGGGTTTCCGGAAAACGTTTTCAAGACCCTTTTAATTGACCCGAAAATTACCATGGAGATTATTAAAAAGGACATGGTGGACGGGGTTTCGCTTACCGGAAGCATAAGTGCAGGCTCTGAAATCGGTGAGCTTGCCGGGAAAGCTATCAAGCCTTTTGTACTGGAATTAGGAGGGTCTGACCCATTTATAGTGCTTGAAGATGCCGATATCGAGAGGGCTGCTCAGGCCGCAGCGAAGTCTCGTTTCCTCAACACAGGACAGGGCTGTATTGCTGCCAAGAGATTTATTGTCTTAGAAAATGTTATTGCGGATTTTATGAAGGCATTTGAACTAGAAATTAATAAACTGAAAATCGGGGATCCGATGGATGAAGAAACCGATATCGGGCCTGTTGCAAAAGAGGAATTTGTGGGTAGTCTCGAGAAGATCGTTCAGGACGCAAAAAAGAAAGGAGCTGAGCCTCGTGCCTGTGGAAAAGAATGTGAAAAGGGCTTTTTCTTCAGACCGACCCTTATCCCTGCAGCTAGTGCCGATATGGAGGTCTGTAATATAGAAGTTTTCGGCCCTATTGCGCCGGTGATCACAGTAAAGGATGAAGATGAAGCAGTAAAAATCGCAAACTCCACAGAGTTCGGGCTTGGAGCCGAAGTGTGGTCCGGAAATCTGGAAAGGGCAGAGAAGCTAGCAAAAAGGATCAGGTCAGGATTTGTAGCAATCAACGGAATGGTCAGGTCCGACCCGAGGCTGCCTTTTGGTGGGATCAAGAAGTCCGGGATCGGGCGAGAACTTTCCCATTATGGTCTCAAGGAATTTGTTAACATAAAGACGGTCGTGGTTAACAAATAACAGATATAAAGACTTTAGACCCAAAGACTTTAGACCTCTCCAAAAAATCCGATGGATAGTTCTAATAGGAGATGTAATCTCAGTAATTTTGGGAAGCCCTCAAATTAAAATTTTGATTTAAAAACTATTTTGGCTCTTCGTTGTTTCGAGCTGAGAATTGAAATCCATTTCCCAAATATAAACCATAAACCTTTGGAAACTGATTTCAAGTTCGTAAGGCTCATATATACAGTTCACATATACACATGTAAAATAATAATTAACTAAATAATTAACTAAATAATTAACTAAATAATTAACTAAATAATTAACTAAATATTGAGTGGAGAAGCAAATAATGAAACTGAGTGCGCGCAACGTCTTGAAAGGCAAGGTTAAAAAAATTGTCGCTGGAGCGGTCAACACTGAAATTGTAATAGAGTTACCAGGTGGAGCGGAAATCACTTCCATCATCACAAAGACATCAGCTGAAAATCTGAAGTTAAAAGAGGGAAGCGAAGCATACGCAGTAATCAAGGCCTCAAATGTGATGATAGCCATAGATTAATTGTTTTATTTCCATTCGTCCATTGCATGAGTGTTATCCCAGATAGTTTTTACTGGGATTTTTACTTATTTTACCATTATTATGTCTATAATGTAGAATGTTCCACAAAAACAGTTTGCTTTCTAAAAACCGTTTGAAAGACCTGAAAGATTCTAAATTGAGAATACAAGCATTTTAACAGGCCCTTGTATACGTGGAAAGGGGAGAAGTGGATACAGGCTTTGTATATATGACCTATACAAAAACTGCACAACCCGACACTATAAAATCGATATAAATATGCCTGTTAGTACATAATTATCTATCCGATAGCCTTAGAACAGAATCAAATATGACTTCAATTTTCGACCAGATATGGTTTCCTTTATATCTCTCACTCTGGATAGCTTTCATATCATCCATCCTCGTACTGTGCAGTGGTGTATTCATAGCTTATATATTTGCGAGATTTAATTTCCGTGGAAAAAAGCTTGCAGAGTTGTTGGTAACACTTCCTCTAGTCCTCCCACCTACCGTGATTGGCTATCTTCTGGTCATTCTGGTAGGGAAAAAAGGATTTCTTGGCCACTTGATTTTCAGCTTTCTGGGAACTGGGATCATGTTTACCTGGCAGGCTGCAGTCATTGCGGCTTATGCGGTTTCCCTCCCTTAATGGTGAGAACGGCACAAGCGGCCATTGAAGCAGTGGATAAGGAATTTGAATATACAGCCTACATTCTAGGAAGAAGTGAGATTGAAACTGCTTTTCTAATAACATTGCCTCTTGCAAAAAAAGGAATATTGGCAGGACTGATACTCAGTTTTGCAAGGGCTATTGGGGAATTTGGAGCAACCCTCATGGTGGCAGGAAATATCCCGGGAAAAACGAACACAATGTCGATCTCAATATACAACGCTTTTCAGTCAGGAAATAATGAACTTGCCCAGATGCTGGTTTTAATCCTGATTCTTATGTCCCTGCTGGCCATTGCTCTAACCGGGAAATTTGTAGGAAAATTAGAGGTATGAGCTTGGGCGTTAAAGTCGAACTTAAAAAACAGTATAATGAAGCTGGTAACAATGGGAAAAAAGACGTTAAGAAAGCTTTTATGTTAGATGTCAGCTTTGAAATGGAAAACAAACTTGTCGTACTTTTTGGGCCGTCAGGATCAGGAAAGACCACACTGTTCAAATGTATTTCTGGAATCACAGAACCAGATGATGGAAAAATAACTGTGGGAAGTAAAGTTTATTACGATAAAGACAAAAAAATAAATCTACCAATCCAGAAGCGCAATCTTGGCTATGTTTTTCAGAACTATACCCTCTTTCCCCACATGAACGTTAGAAAAAACATAGAATGCGGCCTCAAAGGTTGGGAGAAAGAAGCCAAGAAAGAAAGGGTTCTGGAAATGCTGAACCTTCTCCATATTGAGGAATTGGAAACCCGATATCCATCCCAACTGTCAGGGGGCAAAAACAGAGAGTAGCTCTAGCAAGAGCTCTTGCTCCCAAACCAGAGATTTTACTTCTGGATGAACCCTTCTCTGCACTTGACCTGGAAATAAGAATAGAACTTGCAGAAAAAATAAAAAATTTGCAAAACAAGATTGCAATACCTTTGTTATTTATCACTCACAATCTCGAAGAAGCTTTCCTGTTAGCCGACAAAATTCTTATTTTACATGGAGGAAAGGCCCAGCAGTTCGGAACCCCTGAAGAGATCTTCTATCATCCTAAAAACCTGCATGTGGCAGAGCTAGTTGGCGTGTCAAATATTTTCGACGATGCTTATGTTAAAGAGTATGATGAAGAGTCAAAAAGTACAGTGTTAGAAAGCGGAGACCTGAGAATAAAAATAAAATATTTGAACTTCAAAGCCGGAGATAAAGTTTCCTGGGGAATCCATCCTGAGAACATAACTCTTCTTTTGCCTGATTCCAATTCTGAGGATCAGGATGAAAACATTTATTCTGCACGTGTCAATAGTATCATCAATAAAGGACCAAAAAAACGAATTACACTTAAACTTGTCAGACATAACAAGACTCTGACTGCAGAAGTGCCTGCACAATTTGTTGATTCCCTGAAGCTGCATGCAGGTGATTTATGCTTGGTTAAGTTGGAAATGAGTGCGTTGGTGGCATTCTATAGTTTTTAACTCCACAAATCAAAATTGCTTTTGTGCACCCCTCTGCAAGCAACGGCACATTTCCGCCCAACACGAGACAAAAACGCGAAACTTTGATTCCGCCATCTTCAGGGATTAAGTATGTATGAATCAAGATTTTCCAACATCAATTGCCTCGAATCTGGGCACTTCCGTTTGCTTTTACATCCCTCCTGCGGGGAACACATTATTTTGGCGGACGTGAATTATAGGATACCTCTTAAGTAGGAATATGAGGTTCATATTTTATACTGATACCCTAATTCGTCCAAAAGTGCGAAACAAAAAGACCGGAATCTGAGGGAAAAAATGAACGTAAAGGAAGAAGTTTACGAACAGATCCTTGAAATACTTAAAGATGCGAAATTCCCCATAAACACGATGGAGGAGTTGATTGCTGCCTTACCCGAGGGGCTGGACACCACATGCAGAATAGGGGATGTTGAAGTTACTGCAAAAGAGGCGGAAAACCTGATTACTGAAAAGGATTTCCCGTTCAGAGATGCAAAACATGTGGCAGATATAATGGTTGAAAGAGCGGGACTGTAACTCGACTCTGTCAGATTGGACAGTTACCGCAGTCCATTATTTCACCAACTGGCTCAGATACTTATCAAAATTCCACCGAGCTTTTGGAACAATTCGGTTTACAAAAACCAGTTGATTGATATTTGTTTTGACGTGATAGATAAGTGTAGTAATCACTAACTAATGAATAAAGTAAAATCGAAATTAACAACCAGCAATTCAAGAAAGTTAATTCACATAAATATACGCATGGTATCTTAAAGACGTCTCTTAATGTTGTTTTATCTGGCTGAATAGTTGCAGTTTTTCTTCTACTACTTTTTTACTCCAGCTCTTTCTGGAATGAATTGGAATTAATCCAATTTGTTATTGAGTTACTATTAGCCACTGTTCTGAAAGGCGGAAAATGTAAGAAGATTTAGAATGATGAAGCTCAGGAAAATAGAATATTGTCCGCATCTGGGACGCCTCCCGAGCCCTACGACACCCAATAAGGGCACTGAATTCAGTGTGGAATTGGAAGGGAAGTTTGGAAAAACATAATCAAAAGACTGCTTTCTCATGGAAGGCTGAAAGTAAAAGGAGGTAGGACTTACGCGCTTGAACTGAGGAACCAATAGCGTGCTTTATTTTGTTCTTCAAGCGCGTAAATTCTATCCGGAAATAAGTTTCTTTTATAGCCACCGTTTATTTAGTTTATTACTTGTTTAGTTTATTACTTGTTTAGTTTATTACTTGTTTAGTTTATTACTTGTTTAGTTTATTACTTGTTTAGTTAATTATTTAGATAACTATTTATTTAGTTAGTTTAGTATCTATTTGGTTTATTTTACAGCCAGTTATTCAGGATTTCACAATCAACTTTTACTGGCTGTTTTCCCATTTATTATAGTTTGTTTCCCATTTCTTGTGACTGGTTTCCCAAGCTTTGTGTTTGCTCAACCATTTGTTGTATTTAATTAACCAGTTCTTATAATCGTTTCCGGTTTTATTTTTCTGATCCCACTGAGTCTTTTCCTCATCCCACTGAGTTTTCTCCTTATCCGACTTAGTCTTCTCCTTGTCCCACTGAGTCTTTTCCTTATCCCACTTAGTCTTCTCTTCAGTCCATTTTTTAACATCATTTGACCCCGCGCTTACTGACGCAGCCGTCAATGACATTACAAAAAAGACTAGTGTAAACATACACATGATCTTTTTTATTCTGTCAAATATTTGTTTACCCATAAGTTTTGATACTCCTGGTTTTTGTTCAATTCGATACAAAATGATACAATTTGAGAGGTGGTTTTACGTTGGATATATTTTATTTTGTATCTACACAGGACTTGTACATACGAGATTCATAATAAAGCAGAAAGTCCATAAATACTAAGACTTAGACTGTTTCAGTATTTTTCAATCAACTTTTTCTGGCTGTTTTTCCATTTATTATAATTTGTTTCCCATTTCTTGTGACTGGTTTCCCAAGCTTTGTGTTTGCTCAACCATTTGTTGTATTTAATTAGCCAGTTCTTATAATCGTGTCCTGTTTTATTTTTCGTATCCCATTTCTTCTTCTCTTTATCCCACTTAGTCTTCTCATTCTCCCATTTCTTCTTCTCCTTATCCCATTTAGTCTTCTCTTCAGTCCATTTTTTAACATCATTTGACCCTGCGCTTACTGACGCAGCTGTCAATGACATTACAAAAAAGACTAGTGTAAACATACACATGATCTTTTTTATTTTGTCAAATATTTGTTTACCCATAAGTTTTGATACTCCTGGTTTTTGTTCAATTAGATACAATATGATACAATTTGAGAGGTGTTTTTATTTTGTATCTATTTTATATTGTATCTACACAGGACTTGTGCACATGAGGTTCATAATAAAGTACAAGCAAGTCTGTCATAAATAATAATATTCAGACTGTTTGGAGTTTAATGCTACTGTTTACTCAGTTCAACAGCATAAGTCCTGATTTGTTTAAATTGTCTTGCCGACTATCGCCGGTTGACATCCCTGAAATTGGCTGGCTTAAATATAAAAATACTTATAAAAATAGGGAGATTTAATGGGATTAATTTATAGAATAAGCTATATAGAGCGTTTAATTTTGCATATAACCTTAAATAAAAGGATAAATCCTTATCGAGCCCAGTAAAAGGATTCTATTTGAATGAAAAGTGAACATGAAAATATAAGAAATAAATTTTGAGTGTCCGAATAAACTCTTAGATTGAGTATAAAATACGCAACGGGAGAATAAAACAAATACAACAGACGTTATGGATAAACTCATATATAAGACGATTAACCGTTTAGTTCTACTGATTTCTCAGTTCAAGCGTGTAGACCCATTAAGAAAACAACCCAAATAAGATCAATAAAAGCTTTTTAAAGGAAATAAATTTCAGAAAAGTTAATATTTAAGAGATTAAAAGGGTTAAATTAGAAAGATAGTGTCTCTTAAAGCATAAATATCAGATTTAGTCCTTTTAAAGATCTGAAAACGAAAGTATACCTTTATCTTCAAATCCAGATTCAGCATCTCTGTCAGGAACAAACAAAATCCCCGACGAATAATTAATTACACAAGCCGGATCTGACCAAAACAAAGATAGGCCGCTCCAAAGTTCCTCAATGGACGCCCGCGAAAGAGATAATAAATGAGTTTCCCCATATAACAAAAAATAATCATGGAGGGACTGTATGTCAAGCTGCAAAATAAGAGGTGTTAAGCTTTTCAAATTCCTGGTGCTGTTCATCCTTGCAGCAGGCCTTGTATATGGATGGTTTGAATACAGAGAATTCACGGCTGTACCAGCTACGAGACTTGCTGCCGGCAGCTACTACCCGGAAATGCCCCCAGATAGCCATCACTATTATTTACAATTGCCAATTGACCATAACGACCCCTCCAAGGGAAATTTCACGGACTTCTACATCCTGAGCCCGAATTTCAAACCGGAAGAAAAGGTAATTTTTTGGCTTTTTGACAACCAGCAGGAAGCAGTGGGGATGGTAAATTCTTCCGAGGATTTTGCGGATTTTGAAAGCAACCTGGGTGGGCTTTCATATGTACTTATAGGCAACCGCGGCGTAAATCCAACACTGTTTCCGGAGGTCTACAACAAAGACGGCTCAGTCAACTATAATTTCGCTATGAAGTTATATGGTTCGTCCCAGCAAATCGAAGATATCGAAGCTGTGCGACAGGATATGAAAAATAAGGGACTTCTGCCCCCAGATGGTAAAATAATGCTCTACGGGGGATCAGGAGGAGGGTTTTTGGTGCAGCAATATCTGGACAAATACGGTTCCCACGTTTCCCGCGCACTGATTGAATTTAGCGGAGCTCCCGACCTGGCCCGAAAACATAACGTTACTTTTGCAAGTAATTTATATGAGTCGAATCCAGACGCAGCAAACGCCTACTTTGCTTTATCCCGAAATGAAACCAGGCCTTCTCTAGCGTATGCCATGTTCAAACTCGGACTGCATGGTGATAAAGACTCGCAAAAAAGAATTGTTGAAAGCCAGACAGAGAAAGCTGCGTTCAGAGATAAATACCTATATTTTAAAAACTGGATTAATCCGGCCTATAACTTTCCTCTGGTTAACGTTATAATCAGTATTCCCTCTGAGGTGGAAGTGAAGGTGCGGATATATGAATTGGTAGGTGCGGATCTGATGGAATATAATCCAACTTCTCCCCAGGAAGTAAATTTGATGTATGAATGGACCAGGATTGTGATTGCAGACTTTTTGAAAGCCAACGCTGAGGGTATAATTTCCACCCCGAATTTTAACCTTAATAGATCAACCTATACCGGTGAAGTCATGGTCTGGTCCGGCACCGGAGACCAAGATTTCAACAGGCAAATGGGACAGTTGATTAGCGACTCTTATCCGTATTCTCAGCAGGCAATTTTCAATGATGCGCATAAACGCGATAAATACAACGAATATTACCTTAATTTCCGAAAAGCATTTTTTGTCACCGGCCTGAACTCATCGGAAACTCAATCTTACTATCGAGATTCCCGGCAAGTGAATGGAAAATGAAAAGAAGATTAGCTTCATCACTTATTTTCCAATATAGATAGGACAGAAAACATTAGTGAACTTTGATTTTGCTCTTTTTGGAACTACCAAATTCAATATAAAATGAAAACAAATCAGTTGCATGAGAATCGTTCAGTCTTAAATATCAACTATATAGTCAGTTTTAAACATTAACTATCTAATAACTGACAGATTTTCTTTGTAAAAAAATGAAGAGACAATGGTCCATTTTGATCAGAACTTCAAGTATGACATACACAATAATTTGTACTCTTTTTTTAATGGGATGTTCTACATAAACCGCATCATAATCTTACAGAATAGATGTTTATTGATAATTAATAATACAAAATAGAAAATTATTAATACAAAATAGACAAGTAATCGTTAATGTCTGCGCCAGAACTTCAGATTAAAGAGCTTGTAGCTCATAAATGGGATCTTGCATCCGATACTTTTGACACTCACCCGGGACATGGGATCCAGAGTAAAAAAGAACGAAATGCCTGGAAAAATACTTTTAAGGAAGTGTTTCCGAAGAAAGGCTTGAAAATTCTTGATGTAGGGTGCGGTACAGGAGAGCTAAGCATACTGTTTTCGGAAATGGGATATGAGGTTACTGGAATTGACATTTCTCCGAAGATGTTAAAAGTAGCAAAAACAAAGGCCAAAGCCTTTAAAACTGACATAATTTTCGAAGAGGGAGATGCTGAAAATCCACATTATGATGCCTCTTCCTTTGACATTGTTTTCAATCGACACCTGCTATGGACCCTTCCAAATCCAAAATTAGCCGTGGAAAACTGGAGAAAAGTGCTGCGAAACGGTGGGAAGGTTGTAATTATTGATGGAGTTTGGGACAACGGGAGTCTGAAATCAAAGGTTCGCCTGATTGCTAGCGATTTTCTGAAACTTGTTGTTGAAAGGAAAGATCCCAGAAAAGGACACGCCAGATATTCTGAGGAACTCAAATCCAATCTTCCGAACTTTGGAGGGGCTCCGCTTGAAAAAGTTAAGGAATACCTGTTAAGTACGGGTTTTGAGAAAATTCAGACTTTTGATCTAAAAAACATAAGGGAAGCCCAAGAAGAAAAAATGCCGTTGAGTGAACGGATTGTACACAGCTATCAGTACTATCTCATCTGCGGTCAGAAATAAAAGAAAATCAGAAAAGAGAAAGCCGAAAGGAGATTCCTGAATGAAAAAGAAAAACTACCCTTTGCTTATACTGTTAGTTACCCTGTTGAGCTATGCTATGTTAGTGACTTCAGGATGCAGCAGCACGAAAGGAAATGAGACTGGAGAAGTAGTTTCTGAACCGAATAACACACTTGTACTTGGAGAAATGTGGGATATCGAATCAATTAATCCAATTAATGGAGACGGTACCCTGATCTGCGAGAAAGCTGCAATAACCGAAACTCTCGTTGGTGCCAGTGAAGATTTCTCGCTTAATCCCGGACTTGCGACTTCCTGGAAACAGCTTGATGAAAACACCTGGGAATTCAAGCTAAAAAATAACGTTACTTTCCATGACGGAAGCAAAATGACTGCAAAAGACGTAAAATTCACTCTAGAAAAAGTCATCTCGGAAAACTCGAAAGTTGCTTCCATGCTAAAGGTAGATTCTATAGAAGTAGTTGACAACTATACTCTTAAAATCAAAACCAAAGAAATTAACCCCATCCTTCCTGGAGTTCTTCATTATCCGGATACTGCGATAATAAGCCCCTCTACTTATAATGAAAAAGGAGAATTCGTAAAACCTGTTGGAACAGGTCCTTATAAATTTGAATCCTTCGATGATCAAACCAGGACTCTTACAGTCGTGAAAAACGAAAATTGGTGGGGAGGAAAAGTTGGGCTTGATAAAATGATCATTAAAGGGATACCTGACCCGAACACAAGAGCAATGGCAATCGAAAATGGAGAAGTTGACTTTACCGTCGATGTACCCTATAGTGAAACTGATAGGATTGACGCCCTGGATGGCATTAACGTAGAGAAGTTCAAAACTCCCAGAGTCTACAAACTTGATCTGAATCTAAAGCATGAACCCCTTGAAGATGTTAGAGTAAGACAGGCTATGTCCTATGCCATTAACAGGTCTGAAATCGCAGAAAATGTACTATACAATGTAGGAGAAGCTGCTGCAGGTCCCTTCCTGCCCACTATGGTCTGGGCAAATAAAAGCCTGAAGCCCTACAACCAGAACCTTGAGAAAGCTAATGAGCTCCTAACAGCCGCGGGCTGGGTGGACACTGACGGGGATGGAATAAGGGATAAGGACGGAAAGCCCCTCAAGCTCAACTTTATGACTTATTCGGCAAGGCCTGGACTTCCTCCAATGGCTGAAGCTATGGCTGCCCAATTGAAAGAAGCAGGCATAGATGTTGAAACCGAGGTGATGGAGATGGGGTCGATAGATGACAGAAAAGAAAAAGGCAACTGGGACCTTTACCTTGCCGCTTACAATATTGCAATGGTTCCTGATCCAGAATATATTCTTACGAACTGGTATACGACAAACGGGACTGACAATACACCGGGGTATTCCAATCCGAAAGTAGACTCCCTGATAACGGAAGCCAGAAAAATCACGGACCTGAAAGAACGCTATAAAAAGTTCAATGATGTAGAAGCTATCGTTTACGACGAACAGCCCATGATCATAGTGGCTTACTACGGCTGTGCAATCGTAAAAAAAGACTCTGTAAAAGGATACGTTTTCGATCCGACAGCCCACGACTACCGCATAAATGCAGATATGTATCTCGAAAAGTAAAACCGAAAAGGGAGTCTTGAGAGATACGGATTTTAGGTCCGTACCCTTGAGTTTCCTTTCACTCGAAGTAAAGCGGACAGCCAGGTATTCTTGCCTTCTGTCCGATTTGAGGAGGAAGCATGAAATATTTCATAAAAAGAACGGGTTTCATGGCACTTACGCTTTTTGCGGTTTGTGCCCTGACCTTTTTCCTTATGAATGTGATTCCAGGGGGAACGGCTGAGCTGATTCTCAAGCATACTTTCGTGGGCCTGGAAGAAAGCGTTACCGAAGAACAGCTTAGCCAGATATCAAGCAGGTACAACCTTGACGATCCTCTTTATCTGCAGTTTTTCAGGTGGATCAGAGAAGCCTTTGTAACAGGGGATATAGGGACTTCCTACGTCTTTAAAAAGCCAGTCCTTTATCTCCTTGCTTTGCGCCTGCCGGCAACGATCCAGCTTGCCGGGACAAGCATGGCTCTCGCAGCGGTTGCAGGAGTAAGCCTGGGAATTTATTCGGCTCTTCAGGAAAACAGAACTTCGGACCATATTCTCAGAATTATAACGCTTTTTGGGGTTTCGATGCCCGGATTTTGGGTAGCCCTGATTCTTATCCTGATATTTTCTCTCAAGCTGAAACTTGTCCCTGTATTAGGCTACGGAAGCCTGGAAAACCTGCTTTTGCCAGCAGCAGCCCTTTCCCTTCATTCCGCTGCTGCAGTTATGAGGGTCACCAGGACAAGCATGCTTGAAACCTTAGGACAGGAATACATCAGGTTTGCAAAAGCCAAAGGGCTTCCTATATGGAGAATCATAAGCCGGCACGCCTTTAAAAACGCCATGCTCCCAGTTGTTACTGTTATTGGTTTCCAAATGGGAAGCCTGCTTGGAGGGACAGTTGTGATTGAAAAGATCTTTGCCTGGCCGGGAATAGGCAGCCTCCTTGTAGATTCGATCTCAGCCAGAGATCTGCCCGTGGTACAGGGATGCGTACTTGCTATTGTTACCATGTTCCTCCTTGTGAATTTCCTTGTGGATATACTCTATACACGTCTGGACCCACGAATAAGGTACGGTTGATGCCTATGGATAATGCATTTGCTGATAGGTTAAGAAAAGAAAATCTCTTGATGCCAGAGGCTTATGGAGGCGAATTTACAAAAAAGTCTTTCAAAGAAAAGATATGCTTTTTGCTTTGATAGCACTTTTGCTTTTTTCCGGGACCGCCCTTTTTGCCCCCTGATTTCCCCTTACGACCCAAATGCCATCGACCTCGGGAACAAGAACCTCAGCCCTTCAGGAGAGCATCTTCTGGGTACGGACTACCTTGGAAGAGACCTTTTAAGCCGGATTCTCATAGGTGCCCGGACTTCTCTTTCAATCGCTTTCGGGGTGGTTCTTATTTCTCTACTTATCGGAACTGCCCTGGGATGTGCAGCAGGTTACTATGGAGGGATTGTGGATGAAAGTGCCTCAAGGGTTATAGACATCTTCCTTTCCTTTCCCGGAATTATTTTTGCCCTCGCTATTATGGGAGTGCTTGGCAGCGGGGTTTTCAACCTGATTTTTGCTCTCTCCATTGTCCAATGGGCAAAATACGCAAGAGTCATGAGAGGGCAGGTTCTCTCCCTTAAAAAACAGGAGTTTGTCCTTTCCGCTGTTACAAGCGGAGCAGATGATTTCCATATTATTCTCAAGCACATAGTACCCAATGCAATTGCCCCTCTCCTTGTACTTGCCACAATCGACTTCGGGCATGTAATTCTCTCCATTGCCACACTGAGTTTTCTAGGGATCGGGCTTCCTGCCGATGTTCCTGAATGGGGAGCGATGCTTTCCGCAGGAAAAGAATTCATGAGGACAGCTCCTTACCAGACGATTTTCCCAGGGCTTGCCATCACCTCCTTTGTAGTCATCTTCAGCATCCTGGGAGACGGCATGAGAGATATCCTTGACCCGAATCATGAAGAAGGTGAAATCTATTGAGCCTGCTTGAAGTAAGAGACCTTTCTGTTGAATTCCCTGCAGGAGAAAACAGTGTAAAAGCAGTTTCCCATGTCTCCTTTGATGTAAGAGAAGGGAAACCTTCGGACTTATTGGAGAAAGCGGATCAGGGAAATCCGTTATCGGGCTTGCCCTACTCAGACTTCTCCCGACAAATGCAAGGATATCAGGAGAAATTTATTTTCAAGAACAGGATCTTTTTTTCCTTAAACCTTCAGAACTCCGGAAGATCAGGGGAAAGAAGATTTCACTCATGCCCCAGAACCCGGCTGGAGCTCTGAACCCTATTCTGAAAAACGGACTTCAGATAGAGGAGGTCTTCGAGGAAAGAGGGGTTGATAAAAAACAGGGAATGAAAAAATCCCTGGGGCTTATGAAAAAACTCCTTTTGAGAGATCCAAAAAAACTTTGCGACCTCTATCCCCACCAGCTGTCCGGTGGTATGAGGCAGAGACTGATAGCTTGCATGTCTCTTTCTTTTGAGCCCAAGCTTTTGATTGCGGATGAACCCACAAAAGGGCTCGATCCTGAGGCAAAGACAGGAGCAGTGGAGCTCTTCACTAAAATAAAAAAAGATTATGGTAAAACGATGCTCCTGATCACCCATGACCTAGACCTTGCTCTTGAGGTCTGCGACCGAATA
This sequence comes from Methanosarcina sp. ERenArc_MAG2, assembly GCA_023955635.1. GTDB lineage: Archaea > Halobacteriota > Methanosarcinia > Methanosarcinales > Methanosarcinaceae > Methanosarcina > Methanosarcina baikalica. Next base: position 279,907 of record JAMXHR010000017.1, on the reverse strand, counting down.
GCTGTGATGTATGCAGGAGAGATTGTGGAACTGGACGAGGCTTCGAAAGTTCTGAGCACACCCATGCATCCCTATACAAAAGGGCTTATACGGGCTCAACCTCGAAACGGGCTTGTTCCTCTTATCGGACAGAGCCCGAGCAGGATAAGGCTTCCAGATGGCTGTTTATTCCATCAAAGGTGCAGGTACTCGGGAATTGAGTGTTCTAGGAAGCACCCCGAGATGAAAAATCATAAAGGAGGGTGGATCAGGTGTCATTTCCAGTCCTTGCAGTAAATAAACTGGCAATGAAGTTCGGGACTTCCGAGGTGTTCAAAAACGTCAGTTTCTCAGTAGCTCCCGGCGAAACTCTTGGGCTTTTCGGAAAAAGCGGATCAGGAAAAACCACAATTGGAAGGTGTATTGTAGGACTTGAAAAACCCACAGGTGGGGAAATCCGGGTTAAGGGAAAAGATATCCTGGGCATGAGCAAAAAGGAGTTTCGAAAACTGCGCCCGAAAGTCCAGATGGTTTTCCAGCACCCTGAAACTTCCCTTGACCCCCGCATGAAAGCTTTTGAAAACCTCATAGAACCCCTGAAACTCCATTCTGGACTCAAAAAAGATGCACTTCTTAAAAGAGGAGAAAAACTGGCAGAGCTTACAGGTCTCCTCCCAGAACATCTTGCCCGCTATCCGAGCCACCTCAGCGGAGGTGAGATTCAGAGGATAGTGCTCGCCAGGATCATGGCGTTATCCCCTGATTTTATAGTCGCTGACGAGCCCACGTCCATGCTTGATGTCTCAGTCCAAGCTCAAATTCTGCGCCTTATGCAAAAACTCCAGAGAGAAACTGGAGTCTCCTACCTGCTGATCTCTCATGACATCGAAGTGTTAAGAAAAGTATGTCACAGGATTGCCTACCTCGAAAACGGGACTATTACCTCAATTGAAAACATAAACAGAGGCATTAATACATGACCATTCAGGAAAATAAAATAAAACAGAATATTGCCCGCATCTGGGATGTTTCCTCCGAGACCTACGACAACCAGGAAGGGCATGGAATCCAGAGTGAAATCGAAAGGGAAGCCTGGAAAAACATATTCAAAAGCCTGCTTCCTTCGGGCAGGCTGGAAGTACTCGATGTCGGCTGCGGGACCTGTGAAATCGGGCTTCTGTTTGCGGAAATGGGGCATCATGTTACAGGCCTTGACCTCTCAGATAAAATGCTTGCAAAAGCCGGGGAAAAGGCGTCAAAGAAAGGATTTGATAGTACCTTCAAGAAAGGAGACGCCGAAGCCCCTCCTTTTGAGACGGGAACTTTCGATATTGTTGTCAACCGCCATCTTCTCTGGACTCTTCCACACCCTGATGTCGCGGTTAAGAACTGGAAAAAAGTGCTTAAGAAAGAAGGAGCACTTATTGTTATAGATGGAGTTTGGAATGACGGTTCCCTCGAAACACAGGCAAGAAGGCTTGTAAGTGATTTTTGCACTTTGATTGCTGAGAGAAGAAACCCCCGAAAAGGGTATTACTCCAGAGAACTCGACAGCGAACTTCCCAACCGACACGGAGTCCCTCCTGAAAAAATGCTCGAATATTTCAAGGCTGCTAAATTCAAAAATATCAAGGACCTGGACCTAAAAGAAATCATCGAAATTCAGAAGAGGACGATGTCTTTCCGAAAACGGATAGCCTTCAAATACCAATATCATTTGATATATGGAGAAAAATAATTCGGGGAAGGAGATCCTATGAAAATTGAGAATAAACGGACTTCGCTCCTTACTTTAATAATCAGATTCATTCTCCTGATCGCGTCTCTCTGCAGTTCAGGATGCACCGGCTCAACTGAATACGAGAAAGGAGCAACGCCAGAATAATCAAACCTTTCCACGGAAGAACAGGGACCGGCAGAGAAAGAAAACTGACAATGAGAGTCATGTGGGCAATCCAGAGTGTCGATCCTCTTGTATGTGAAGAAACTAACGAACTCGTAACCGAATATATGGTAAAATGCAACAATAACTTTTCCTTAAAACCCTATCTTGCAACTTCCTGGAAAGTTATTGATGACAATACATGGGAATTCAAATTGAGGGAAAATGTGTCCTTCAGCAACGGAGACCTTTTTACAGCCAAGGATGTGAAGTTTTCCTTGGAATGGGACATAAAAAATAACAATAAATTGGATCAGCTGACAAAGATTGAATGTATCAATGTCCTTGACGATCATATCCTGTAAATCATAACAAGAGAACCAAATCCAGTTCTTTCCGAGACTCTCCACTATTCAAAAGCCATAATTTTCAGCGACTCTGCTCCAAAATCTAGTGATTTTTGTAACTATTCAGGTAGCCTTGTAAAGGCTACACAATTTTTGTATCCTCTTTAAATTGAGTGGAAAGCTCTGACTTTCGCCTCAATTCACTTTTTCCCTGATCATTTTCGCCAGAGAAGGTATTTCAAGTCTATTGCTCACTCTATCAAATATGTAATCTATGCACTTACACCCAGTTTCTTTGCTGTCTGAACAATCGTCATGAACGTGTCTTTTGCCTGTGTTCCTTCCTCTGTTATGGTTTGAAGGCTCACATCCTTTTTCCTGAGTTTTGCTCTTGCTGTCAGTTTCGCTGCATTGTTATGCAGCGGAACCTCAGCAAAACCAGCACCATTAACAGACGTTCCTTGTTCTCTGTCATCTTACTGATTATTTCATCCAGTTTTTCATACCCGGTTATGGTCAAAAACAATTGATCAAACTTTGCGGATAATTGCTTTGTACCTATGAACCTGGATTTTCTCTAAACTCACAAACTATCATATAAAAGTTCCAGTACTCGTCTCTCCTGTTCTCAATCCTCCAGCATGTCATATATTTCATAAAACTATGCTCGAAATTCTCAGGCAATGCCATTTAATTCATTCCGTCGAATAGCCGGGTCCCACCAGACCACAGCGGATCGGTATTTTCTGACACATAGTCCTTCACCGGAATCTCTGTACAATGCTTCTCTAATTGTCTCTTCAACCTCAGGCGTGACCTCCGTATAGATAGAGTAAAAGACTCTGTACATTCTGAGCATATTCTCAGGTGTTCTCGTGCTCGTATAATCGATAATTCGAACTTGAGGCACCCTGCCATGCATGTAGAGAAGGTTATATATCAACGGATATTCCGGGTATTGTGGGGAAGGAATATTGCCCATAATCTTCCGCCAGAGTTCTGCTTCAAATGTCTGCCCGATGCCGACACTCCCTACAACGCAGCAGTGTCCCCGTGTTACCTCTTCCATCCGGCCGATCTGGGCCATAATATCACGGAACATCCAGATGACAGTTGAAGTGATAGTAAGGTCATATCGGTCCCGGAGATCTGCGCTATTTACATCCTGCCAAATTTTAGGGATAATGTCATAGTTTTTCACTCCTGCTTCCGCCGCATTCAGATTGATCATACGTGCCATTCCCTCTGCAGGTTCGACAGCAGTTATGTGATCAACCTTCCGTGCAAAGGGTATTACGAACGTTCCCGGACCAGCACCAACTTCAAGGACCCGTGAACGGGGAGAAACGACTCTATGGAGAGCGAGTGCAGAGTATACTGATTCCCCAAATTCATAATTGTTTGTCCGCCTTGATTCCGAGTAATCCTCTGCTCTTTCACTCCAATCGTCTATTTCGTAGTCCCTATGCATTATTCTCGAACGGGTATCGTAGCTTTCTTCCCAAGACTTGACCCAATCTACAGGGGCTGTCAGAGAGTTGGAAGTCATGCTACCTTCCACCATAGAACTCCCATCCTGCCGCTAACCTGATAAAAGCCCTCTACAGCGTGGTGTTGCACATATTCCTGAATAATCGCACTGTCACTGGCATCCAGAAGTCTATACTTCCCGACGAGGTTCTCGACCGAAGCAACTGCCGATGCAACAGACCGTGTAAATGTGTAATCGATCACATCAACGTTCGGGTACACTCCGGAATCATTTAGTAGGTTGAATACCGTGAGGAACTGATCAAATTCACCTTCATCTATTCCAAGAGTTTCTGTTATTTTGAGCGTCTCGGAAGGGGCTTCGAACCCATGGGCAAGACAGCAGTATCCCTTTGAAACTGCCTCCATGCGCCGTATCTGCGGGAGAATATCCGCAAATTGCCAGAGTGCATGACAGCAGACAACCAGATCATAATTTTTCACATACGCTGCATCATCCACTTCCTGCCAGGTCTGCGGAATGACCTCAATGTTGGAAAGCCCTCTGTTTTGTGCAGATGACATCAATGCTGCTGCCATCCTCTCTGCTGGTTCGACAGCGGTCACCCTGCAAACTCTCTCTGCAAATGGGATTGTTATTGCGCCCGGGCCGGATGCAATATCTAAAATATGCCATTCCTTCTGCAGTATCCCTTCCATTTCAAACAGATCGAGGATCTTCCGGCCGTGATTACAATCGCTTGTCAGTACCATATCAGAATAATCCTCTGCCCGTCGATTCCAGTAACTTGTGGTAGAAAGTCGATTCATTTCATCGATGCCTGCAACCCATACTGTCTCCCAATCAATTTGTGCAATCATATTATCTCTCCATAAATAATACGTAAACAAAATTTAGTGTTAATACATAATAATTTATTTTTTTAATGTATTAGATTATATGAAAAGAAATATAAATAGTACTAACATACACCCTATAATTATCATAACAAAAGTTAAGCAGATGTAAGAAGATGACCACGATTCTTGACGTTCAACAGCTCTATGTAAACTTCCCTCTTTCAAGCACGGTCATCAGAGCAGTTGACGGAGTTGATATCAGTATCACAAAGTCCGAGACACTTGCAGTCATCGGGGAGAGCGGAAGCGGAAAATCGGTACTGGGCCTGGCACTACTCGGGCTACTGCCTGCAAACTGCACTGTTGATGGAATTATACGGTATCGTGGGGATGACCTTCTAACCCTCTCCGAAAATGAACTTGAGATGATCCGCGGCAGAAAGATTGCTTGGGTTCCTCAAAACCCAGCAGGGGCAATGAATCCATTGATGACTGTTGGAGACCAGATCGGAGAGCCGATCTCTCTCCATGTTGAAAAGGACAAAAACATCGTTAGAAAGAAGGTTCTTGAACTTCTTCAATTCATCAGAGTAACTCCCCCGAGGAAAGAATAGACTCCTATCCTTATTCATTCAGTGGTGGAATGCTTCAACGGTCACTTGTTGCTATGGGAATTGCAGGGCTTCCGGAAGTGCTCATCGCAGACGAGCCGACAAAAGGTATAGACATAATGAATAAGCAGGCTATCTCCTCCCTTTTTCGGATTGTGCGCAAGAAAGGAATCACTCTGATTATTATCACACACGATCTCTCATTCGCCCGAGATCTCGCTGACAGGATCACAGTCATGTATTCCGGGAGGATCGTGGAGATAAGACAAAGACAGGAATTTTTTGACAGGCCTCTACACCCCTATTCCAGGGGTTACTCTGCTCACTCCCTGAGAACGGCCTTCATCCCATACCATCCGGAACAGGAGACTCTGAAGAATATGAGGAAGGCTGTAGATTCCGATTTCGATGCAAATCCGCAATGGAAAGGTGCAGAGTCGAGCCGCCGCTCATCACTCTTTCGGAAGGAGCGGCTGTCAGGTGCTGGTTGTATGATTGAAGGGAGAGGCCTGACCAAGATATTCGCTCCCGATTCCCCGGGAAAAAACCGGATCATTGCTGTAGACAATGTGAATATCAGGATCGAAGCCGGAGAAACACTTACTCTTGTAGGGGAAAGCGGATGCGGGAAGTCTACCCTCTCAAGACTTCTTCTCCTGCTCATTCCTCCGACAAAGGGAGAAATATTCTTTGAGGGCCAGGCCCTTACAAGGCTGAAAGGAAAAGAACTTCACTCAATCCGAAAAAAATCCAGATTGTGCCGCAGCAGCCGGAAAGTTCCCTGAATCCCAGATGGAAAATAGCTGACTCAATCTGTGAACCCTTCCGTATTCATCCAGAAGCATTACGTGGGAGGCAGATGGAAGAAGAGCTGAAGAGGCTCCTTGGGCTTGTCGAACTTAAACGTGAGCAGGCAACCAGATACCCACACCAGCTCAGTGGCGGGGAGTTACAGCGCGCGGTTATTGCCCGCGCTATCGCTCTTGAGCCCGCACTACTCATCTGTGATGAACCAACTTCAATGCTCGACGTATCAACCCAGGCATCTATTGTCCACCTTCTTAAAAAACTCCAACAAGATATTAGCTGTGCCCTTCTCTTCATTACCCACGATAAGGGACTTGCACGTGTGGTTGGAGACAGGACAGCTGTAATGTTTGCCGGACAGATCGTAGAAGAGGGACGGGGAGTTCTGGACAGGCCATACCACCCATTTACCCGTAGGCTCACGTCAAGCCCTGATTCTGATTCCTTACTATCATCGGAACCTCGCGGGACAAAAGTTTCGGGTTCCTGCGTATATTACCAATTCTGCCCGGAAAAGACCGAAAAATGTCTCCTCAGCCCTGAAATGAAGGAATATAAAGACCGAAGGGTGCGTTGTCATAATGTTTCCCATGCTTGATAAGCATGCATCCCTAACACCTGGGGGAAGATTTTGGCGACACAATTGCATGATCATGGGGTTACTCCAAACTTAAGACGATTACTCCAACAAACTACTCAAAAATATTCAGGTGATTACCCCAAAACTTCCTGTACACGTAAATTTTTGCAGCGTTTGATTTTGAGACATAACAGTCTCAGGTGTGATTGGTAAATATGATCAAAAAAGAGGGAATTCTCTTTATTCTGCTGGCTCTCGTTGTCCTGGTAGCCGGCTGTACAGACAAAGAACAAAAAGAAGAAATTCAAACATTGTCTATCTCGGGCCAATGGAGTCCACAGACCATCGATCCTCACCTCTCGGGTTTTATGCATCAAAGGCTCGGATACGTAGAAACTCTCGTAGGAGTTGATTATGAGGGAAAGATTATCCCGAATCTTGCAAAATCATGGGAAGTTTCCAGCGATGGGAAAAAATGGACATTTGAGTTGAAGGATGGCATTCAATTCCATGATGGGACACCTTTTACAGCCAAGATAATGAAAGAATCTCTCGAAAGGTCTTTTATTCAGTCGGCATCAGTATTCGGAAAAATTCCTGTAACATCGATTGAAGCTCCTGATAACCTGACATTAGTAATCAGCCTCAATTCAACTTTCCCTGCACTTCCGGCCTATCTTTCCAAAGGAGAAAGTGCAGCCCTTGCTCCCGGATCTTATGATGCAAATGGAAACGTGACAAAGCCTATAGGCACCGGACCTTTTATCTTTGAATCCTGGAAACCGGAAGAAGAAATTGTTGTTGTAAAAAATCCCGATTACTGGGGACATGTTGCTTCAGTTGATAAGATAATATACAGGATAATGCCGGAGGCACTTACGAGAAAGATGCTACTTGACAGCAAGGACATTCAGATAGCAATGATCCTTTCGCCCGATATTGCTGAAGGATATACGGAGAAGGCTGATTATACAGTCCTTGAGCAGCCGATCGCTCGTGTAAGGATGATGACATTTAACACGGAAAAGGAGCCTTTCAATGATAAAAAAGTACGTCAGGCTATTAATTACGCTATCGATCGAGAGACAATAGTAAATTCGGTCCTTTCGGGATACGGAACCACGGCAGAAGGACTTTTTCCTCCACAGTTTTACTGGGCAAATAAGGATATTGCTCCATATAATTATGACACCGAGAAAGCAAAAACCCTCCTTAATGAAGCAGGATGGGTCGACTCGAACGGTGATGGGATTCGTGATAAAAACGGGAAACCCATGAAGATTACATTCGTTACTTATCCTGAAAGAGCAGAACTGCCGCCAATCGCCGAGGTGATCCAGCAACAGCTTAATAAAGTCGGGATAGAGACCGAACTTAAGGTACTCAACTATGACGCCGCAGAATCCCTCCGATATAAAGGAGATTTCAATATCTTCCTTGTAGGAAGAGGACTGCTTTTCGTACCAGACCCTGACGAAATAATGATGACGGACTATCACTCGAATGGCACCTCAATCGACGGCCTGGGAGCATATCGCTGGCACAACGACACTGTAGATCAGTTGATAGAACAGGCCAGGACCACTTCTGACGAAGCTGTCAGAAAAGAACTCTATGATGAAGTCCAGGCAATTGTCGTCGAAGAAGCACCGGTTGCATATCTCAACTACTACGTTAACATCGACGTCACAACCTCGAACATAAAGGGATATCGGCTCCATCCTACAGAGTACTCTCTAGATCTTCAAAATGTCTCAATTGCCTGATGTGGGGATTTTACCCACACTTTTTCATTTAAAAGGGTTTGAGTAAGAATGATGCGTACAATCTTATTGAACCGCCTGCTCCAACTGATACAGGTAATGGTCGGGATCTCCCTCATCACTTTTACAGTAATTTCCTTTTCCCCTGGAGATCCGGCTGAAATTACACTCAGAGCCACCCTTGGCACCGAAAGCCCACCTAAAGAGGCAGTAGCCAGACTCCATGAAGAGATGGGGCTTGACGATCCATGGCATGTCAGATATCTAAAGTGGGCTTCAAGGGTTGTACATGGAGACCTGGGATATTCTTACCAGACAAAAAGGAGCACTATCGAGGAAATCACACATTCTCTGCCCATAACCTTTTGTCTTGCCTCTCTTTCAATTCTATTTTCGGCTTCCATAGCTATCCCGCTTGGGATCGCCACGGCATTGAGGCAAAACGGGCTTGTGGATCACCTGTGCAGACTTAGTTCCGTAATCTTCCTCTCGAGTCCTGAATTTTTTGTTGCTATGGTCTTCATGCTCATTGGAGGGGTCTATCTGGGGGTCCTTCCAATCGCAGGAGCAGGAGGGATAAAATATTTCATCCTTCCCTCTCTGACCCTCTCGGTCGGCCTTATTGCAGTAACAATGCGTGTTATGAGGACGAGCATGATTGAAACGCTTGAGCAGGATTATATAAGGACAGCCCGTGCAAAAGGACTCAGCCGCAGGATAGTTATTCAGCGGCATGCTCTGAAGAATGCACTGATCCCTGTCCTGATATATATGGGCACCCAGTTCGGATGGATCTTCGGAGGGGCGGTTACCATTGAAAGCATTTTTGCACTTCCGGGACTTGGGAGGCTCCTTGTGAACTCTGTTTCCTCGATGGACGTTATGGTAGTCCAGGGATGTATGCTCACATTCGCAGTGATTATAGTGCTGATAAATCTCTTCGTAGACCTTGCCCAGCTTTATCTTGACCCGTCAATCAGGTCTCATGGAGAATAATATGGAATACTCATATTTTGACGAAAAACTTGCAGCTTCCGATATGAACAGGCTATGGGGAGTTCTACGGAGCAATTCAACGCTTACAATAGGCATTCTGCTATTCATTCTTATTTCTATGATGGCTGTAATGGCTCCTGTGATTTCCCCACATGACCCTGCAGAAATGTATTTTGAAGAACGTTTATCTCCCCCATCTGCATCCTTTCCTCTCGGAACCGATCAATTCGGCAGGTGCATCTTCAGCCGTATAGTGTATGGTGCGCAGACTTCACTCTTTATTGCAATCACTTCAACTCTTATCGTCGTGCCTTTAGGAATCGTTGTAGGAATGTATGCAGGTTATTTCAGCAGGCTTGATGCGTTCTTGATGCGGCTGACGGACATCCTTCTTGCCTTTCCCAGTATAGTCCTTTCAATTGCGATTGTGGGAGTTGTTGGTCCCAGTCCGACAGGGGTGATTCTTTCTCTTTCCATTTCGGGATGGGCAAAATACGCACGAATTATCCGGGGTTCTACCCTTTCACTAAAAAATAGCGGCTTCGTCGAGGCATCCCGGGCACTCGGTGGATCTGAAAAATACATTCTTTTTCATCATATTCTCCCAAACAGCTATGGGCCTATCATTGAAATCGCAACGCTTGGACTGGGGTCTAAGATTATTGCAATCTCAGGGCTTGGATTCCTCGGACTTGGGATTCAGCCCCCTACCCCGGAACTGGGAACAATCCTGAAGGACGGACTGGTATTCCTTCAGACCGCCCCGATGATGGCATTATCTGCAGGTGGTATGATCATGCTGTTTGCCCTTGCGACAAATCTCATAGGTTCCGAATTAAGATCCATTACCGATCCCCGGTCTGATACGATCTAACTTTAATTGGCAGGCAAAAGGAGTTTGAGGAAAGTTGCAACCCTCTGGGATCCCCTCCTTTCTGCCCCAAATACTAGTGTTTTGGGCTTGTCCAGCCGATGTGGAACGTTCTGAAAAAGAGTTTTGAAAATTCAAGGTTGAACAAGATATGAATTTTTATAGAGGACAATTTCTGAAAAAACAATAATTAGAGGTAAGGCTGCAATATTAAAGGAACTATTAATTTCTATGTTCCATTGCTTAGAGGCTGAAATGACCTTTTTTAAAGAAAGATGGCTCTTCGCTATTTTGTATGGGTTAAAAAATAATTGTTTAGTTTTTAAGTAGTAGGTCAAAAAGAGAAACATCCAGCCTGAATGTGATTTTCAACAACAAATGTTTCTAATTTGTTTCTTTTTTCATCAGTTAGTTATCATATGTTTTTATTACGTAAAAATCGATATCAATCAACAGATTTTTGGTAGACTAAATCGTCACCTATTTTTTGACATTATGATGACACATCCACGATTTTTTGCTTTTTTTCCATTTGCTCAAAGAATACATAATAAAGAACAGTAGCCACTATATATATGATGCATGTCAGGAGGAAGGGAAGAGTATAGTAACCACGAGCCATTATTAAACCTCCCACATATGTGCTCAATCCTACACAGGTATAGCAGCTCATCCAGATCAGACTATTTACAGTTGCCCTTTGGTCTTCGCTTACTATCTCCATATTGAAATTGCTCAGTATCGGGTTTGACATATTCATGATTGCTGTCCTCATTATGTATGCGAAGGCAGAAATTGAAACTATGAATGTGGATGTGAAGAGCAGAAGGAACGGGATTGAAGAAAGTTGAACGATGGCTACGACTTTCACCTTTCCAAACCTCTCAGTAAGTATTGGAACGAGTAGTAAGGTAAACATCATGACGACCTGAGAAAGGGAAAAAATCAATCCTATCTGCTTGGAACTGGCTCCAAGGACAATGTCAAAATAAACATTAAAATAGGGAAGGGCCAGTCCCCATCCCATACCTATGAGCCCGTTTACCAGAATCAATTTTCGGATTGTTCCTGCCTTCAATGTGGAAAAAAGGGTGGAAATAGGAGCTGACCTTTGTGGTAACTTTATTCTATTACTCTTTATAAATAGGAGGGGTAATAAAGCAATGAATACGGCAGCTAACGATGTATATAATGAGAACTGATATGGTGCTGGGCTTAAGGGTTCAATGTCCATATAATTTACAAATACCTGGGGTAAAGTGCCGCCTGCCAGGTTCCCTATCATAACACCTATGGTGTATAACAGATAATACATAGAGAAAAGATGCATTCTTTCATAACCTGTGGAATTTTCAGCCATGAATGTGGATGCTGTGACAACTTTAAGCGCTGTGGATATACCATAAAGAACGCTGAAAAAAGCCAGCAAAACTGTTGATGTGGTAGTATATAAGAATATAAAAGAAACCAGAAGAAGAAGGCAGGACAGTAATAATGTGTTTTTCCTGCCAACCCTATCGCAGACCATTGCTGCAGGGATTGCGAACAGGCCGGTGGCTATGGAAACAAGTGAGAGCATAAGGCCAAGAGAATCCTCTCTGAATCCGAGCCTCAAGATATACAGATTAAAGAGCACATCGTAGATTCCCAGGCTTAATGAGAGAAGGAATACATATCCGAGGAACAAACATGCATTTGGGCTGAAGCTGTTTATCTTTGACCTGTATCCGGTTATAATATTGATGACCGTGTTCAGGAAAAACCTGTTATTAAGTGATGAATACTTTTTCATGGTTAAGTTACTCTGAAGAGATCTGGGATAGTATGTTCAGTCGATGTCTTTCTTTTTCAATCGAATACAGATTTTTTCCACGGTAGAGAATATCACCTTTGAAGATCACGTCTTCCTGCAGCAACCTCATGATAGAAAGCCCAAGGATGCTTTTGCTACAATCGGATTCTCCGATGAGCCCCAAAACTTCGTTTTCAGAGAGATATCTACACCATTTACCGCCTGCCAGGTCATCATCAGTGGGAAAATCCACGTACAAATTGGAAATTGTGAGAATATTCAATCAAAAATCACTCTCTTTTAGAGGATCACCAGTGAAATCGTATAGTATCCAACAAAGCTGTCTAAGATGCTCGAATTTTGATATATATGTCCAGCACAGCTACTCTAATAATCTTTTCAGACATTAATTTTGTAGATCGAAAAACAATCCTGCACTTACTATTGTAGCTTTTTCCACATGCATGAACTGTCGTCATTTCTCATCTTTTTAAGAATATCATAGCATATATGTTCTAAATTTAATGGCATTAAATATTAATATTTTCTTATTTTTTATGTTGGAAATATTCATAAAACATGATATAGATATAAAACTTTCGAAATCATCATGTATGTAAAAATAATAACATATTAGAGTATTTCATAGTAAATGTGGAAAAAATAAAAAGAAATATAATATGTTTCTTATCGTATATCTCGAACATTAAAACGAGCAGATGAGACTTCAAGCTTTATTATTGATTAAAACTGATTTAAGTCCAGCTAAAGTTGCAGAAGATTTTTCTGCCCATAGTTCAATGGTTCATCGCTGGATAAAACGTGCTGAAAAAGAAGGATTCTTCAGTCTTAAATGCAAACCTGGTCGAGGATGAAGAATACCCTGTGCATAACCAATGAATAATTCTCCACTTCGTAGGCTTCTATTTTTTGATTGTGTTTTTAAGGGTTGTGACGTCAAGGTACTGTCAGGTCTTCGGAGGATTAGATGTTTTTCCGGTAAGCTTCGAACCTATAATATGGCTATCTTCCGAAGACTTAACAGAACCCTGAATAAAAGTGCTGAAATGGAAGCTGGATTTTACAACTATGCTCTAATCGCCTTCACCATGAACATCGGTGTGGCTCCATAGAGCAGTTTTTCTTTGTCATCCCATAGAGTATCGGTAATATCAGGGACAGTGTCGACCTCTGAGAAGCCAAGCTTTGTAAGCTGTTCCACATCCCAACCAGGGCGTTTTATGGAGCTAAGCGGTAGTATGTCATAATCAATGCTCACGGTTGGATTTTTATCTCCATCAAAGGTTGAGCCGTATTTTTGAATGCACAGCTTTTCTCTGCGTAGGACTTCCTCCATCAGGATTTCATCATAATGATGCAGATTCCAGTTTGCGTCAAAAATGAGCAGCACTCCTCCAGGGTTCAGAACACGCTGCCATTCTCGGTAAACTGCCACTGGGTCAGATAAGGTCCATGTTACATTTCTGCTCACAACAAGATCAAAGGAGTCTTCAGGGAACGGTAATTCTGTACAGTCCAATTGTAAAAAAGCTGGGGAAACTCCTGAGAATTCAGCGTTGTGCCTCGCTTTTTCCAGCATTTCGGCCGTACAGTCCACTCCGGTTACCCGGTGACCGACCTGACTCAGAATGATTGAAAAAAAGCCAGGGCCGCACCCAATGTCCAGCACATCTAAGCTATCTTTTTTAGGAACCTGACTCAAAATCAGCTTTTGCCATTGGGCAGGTCGGAAGCTTTGCAATTCACATTGAATAATGTGATCATAATTTAGAGAGCCCTGTGACCAGTACTCTTCCATTTCTTTTTGAAGCATTGTTCTTTCATTCCTTTTCCAAGTTTTTTGCGCGGCGATAAAAAACATCGGCATCGCAACTTCATGAATTTGTTCTTCATCTATATCGATAAGTTTTGAGCTGCACGGTTCTAAGGCAAGAACCTGAAATCTCGCTTTTGAGAGTGCTTTTTTATCCCATTACGGACGTTTTTGAGCAGAAAGCGGTAGCCTGGGAACAACGGAAATCCATCATGGATATGCTGCTGTATCCCGTTCCATAAAGTTTAGTGATTTCATGCGTCCCTGCTGATTAACGAAACTTTTCAAGTTGCTCCTTTTGCTGAGGATCAAACAGATGAAGGTAAAAGTTCGCGGCTAGATTTGTCAGATTAGTTGGTTGGACTGCAGTCATTTTGATTTCCAGCACCTCACCAATCTCCCCGAGACATCCCGTAGTTTCTGTGGCTCTTTACATGCATCTGTTCTCTCCCGGCACAATCTGCAGTAGGAACAGCCCGTAAAACCATCAGGTAGCGCCCTGCCCTCCTCCGGCAGCACAACCTCAAGCGATGCATACTGTACTGCATCCAAAAGAGCACGCGTATACGGATGCAGAGGCCGGTCAAACACATCCTTCCCCTCCTCAACAATCTCACCTGCATACATCACCAGAACCCGGTCCGAAACAGCCTTCGCTACCTCCAGATCGTGCGTAATAAACACCAGTCCGAGACCACGTTTTTTCTGAATATCTTTGAGCATTGTCACAATAAATGCCTGAACCGACACATCAAGCATCGAGGTAGCCTCATCACAGACCAGCAGATCAGGCTTCAGAGCAAGCGCTCTGGCAATTACTACCCGCTGTAGTTCTCCTCCTGACAACTCATGCGGATATCGGGGCTTGTGTTCCGCAGAAAGGCCCACCTCTGCAAACAGGGCATCTACATTTACCAAAATTTCCTCTTTGGAAAAACCTCTGCAAATCACAAAAGGCTCGGCAACCGACCGCTCAACCGTCCATTTCGGATCAACCACATCATCAGGATTCTGGGGGATCAGCTGGATTTTTCCCATAAACTTCCGGAGATTCTTCCAGCTCATCCCCGTCAGTTTTGTCCCGCCAAAAAACACTTCCCCGGAAGCCGGCACAAGTTGCTGGACAAGCGTCTTTGCAAGCGTCGACTTCCCGCACCCAGACTCCCCTACAATAGCCACCGTCTCGCCCGGGAAAATCTCCAGATCAACACCGCAGACGGCTGCCTTTTTGATGGTTTTAATCAATCCTGAAGTATAAACAAAATGCAGATTCTCTGCCTTAAGCATACACCCAGCACCTCACAGATCTTCCATCCAGCTCCACAACCGGCGGATTCGTCAGGCACCTGTCCGTTTTATATGGGCATCGCGGGTGAAACCTACATCCTTCCGGCACCTCAATCATCGAAGGTGACAAGCCTGGAATCGGATGCATGCCGCGCTCCGGCACCGCATCTAAAAGCGCCTGTGAATACGGATGAAGAGGCTCTTTGAAAAACGCTTCTTTCTCTGCAATCTCCACAATCTGCCCGCAGTAGTTCACCGCGATTCTGTCCGCCATCGCCCGGGCAAAACCGACATCATGTGTAATTAAAAGAAATGCACAGCCATCCGAAGAAACTTTCTTAAAAATTGCTGCAATATTGCGTTTCTTCAACACATCAACGCCTTTTGTAGGTTCATCAGCGATAATCAGTTCAGGATTTGCAGCCGTTCCCATTGCAACCATTGCCCGTTGTAGCATTCCACCGCTGTACTGAAACGGGTATTCCCTTTCCCGCACTTCAGCAGGGATGATATCAAAATACTTCAGAGCCCGGCATGTCCTGGCCTTTGAATCCTTTTTACTCATTCCAAGATGTGCTCTCATAGGCTCTGCAACCTGAGTGCCAACCCTGATTCCCGGATTCATCGCAAGATACGGGTTCTGGGCAATTGATGCAACCGTTTTGCCGCGGACTTTCTGCATTTCCTTTTCGGAAAGAGATGATATTTCCGTGCCTCCAAGTTCCACTTTCCCGGAAAACACCGCATTTGGAGGAAGCAGCCTCATTATTGCTTGGCCAAGAATTGACTTGCCGCTACCTGACTCCCCAATCAGTGAAAACACCTCATGTTTGTTAATCGAAAATGCCGCATCATCAACCGCCTGAACTGCTCCCTTCCCAGTTGGGATTGTTACAGAAACGCCGGATACTTTCAGTAATACATCAGACATATCAGAATCTTCCTTCAAGCTCAGTATATTTCATCTTCTGGTCAAGTGCATCCCGCAATCCGTCGCCGAAGTAGTTGAACGCAAGAACAGATGTCATGATAAAAAGACCCGGGAAAAGCATCAGCCAGGGAGCAGTTGTGACATACGTCCTGCCTGCATCGAGCATCGCACCCCACTCCGGTGTTGATGGCTGCACCCCAAGACCAAGGAAACTTAAACCGGCCGCTGCCAAAATCACGTTCCCGATTCCAAGCGTTGCCATAATCAAAACCGGAGAGATAATGTTTGGAAGAACATGTTTTATCATCACATAACCGTTTGAAGCACCAATCCATCGTGATGCTCGGACGTAGCCTTTTGTCTTGACGTCAAGTGTTGAACCGCGTGCAATTCTCGCAAACACCGTCCATTCGACAATAATTAAAGCAAGCATCATGTTTTTCAGCCCCTGTCCCAGAAACGCGGTAATTGCAAGTGCCAGAAACATCGATGGAAACGCAAGAAAACTATCCGTAAGCCGCATGATAATCTCATCCAGCCACCCGCCGTAATACCCTGCCAAAACGCCAAGTGTCACCCCGATTGCAAGTGAAATGCAGACAACCACAAACCCGACGAAAAGGGATGTCCGCGCACCGTACATCACCATTGTAAGGATATCGCGACCAAGGTGATCGGTTCCAAACAGGTGGTCAGAAGACGGAGGTTGCAGACGGTTTTGCAGGTTCTTTTCCGTGTAGTCATAAGGAGCCAAAATACCGGCAAAAATAGCCATGAAGATAAGCCCCCCAAGAATTATCAGGAGAGAGTAATCTGCCGGTTTTTAAGAATTTCTATCATAGCGTATCTCCGGGTTTGCCCAAACGTAGACTATATCTACAAAGAAGTTGATCAGAAGGAAAATGATGGCAACAAAGAGCACCGAGCCCTGTACCATCATATAATCGTGGGAAAGAATTGAGTTCACCACAAGATTTCCAATACCCGACCATCCGAAAATTGTCTCAACAACAACCGAACCGTTTAAGAGAAAACCAATCGACAGACCAATCACCGTGATAACCGGAACAAGTGCGTTTTTTAATGCGTGTCTGATGATGACGATTTTTTCAGACATCCCTTTTCCACGGGCTGTCTGGATGTACTCTTTTCCCATGACATCCAGCATGCTTGAACGAATCATCCGCATCATTATAGCTGCCGACCCAGTTCCAAGAACAATCGCCGGTAGAATCATGTAGCTGATATCTGTTCCGTGGCCGAATCCTGATGCTGGGAGCCAGTGAATGATTACCGAGAAGAGAATTATCATCAGATAGGCCTGCAAGAAGTTCGGCATGGATACACCGAGAAGAGCGCCAAAGCGGCAGGCGTCGTCAACAACGGTGTTACGCTTCAGAGCTGAGACTACGCCAAGCGGAATGGCGATAACAAGAGCAATTGCAAGGGCGAGAACGGAAAGTGTCAGCGTATTTCTGAACGCATCCAGAACAGTTTCAAACACCGACTGTTCGCTCATATACGAGTAGCCAAAATCTCCGACAGCCGCGTGTTTGAGCCAGTTCAGATACTGAATGTAAAACGGCTGGTCAAGACCGTGAGCTATGCGGAACGCTTCAACAGCTGCCTCATCATATCCACCCGAGGGACTCGTCATCATAATCTCTGCCGGGTCGCCCGGCGCGATGTAGATGAGTGAAAAACTCATGAATGAGATAAATATGAGAACCGGGAGGAGATACAGAGCTCGGCGGATGAAATACTCTTTTAGCATTGCAGTACCTCTGGACAAGCTCAGCACTTCTTTGCAGAGATGAAACACGGAGGCTCCGGGTAAGATGCCTCATATCCCTTTGGATCATGTTTCAGCAAAAATGTATTATATTTGTCATCTGCAATTTTGTCTTTCATTTTTCATTCCTCAATATTTTATCCCGGTGGCAAGGTATGGAACAGATAAATAGTCATAACCTTCTGGATCGCATCTTTTCATATACTCTGCATACTCGGGAAGAGATTTCCAGGAGACCTCAGAAAACCCGTTATTTTCCATGATTGCTGTAATCATTTCAGGCGAGTTGCTGTCATAAAATGGAAGATATTCAATTATATCATCGTGATTTCTTTCTTCCTGGTTGTAGTTCTTGTTTGGAACGTATCCTGGCTGGAACCATTGACCGTCAATTGCTAAAATCCTACCCTCAGGTACTAGAATGCGGCGGCATTCACTGAAGAATTTGTCATGGTGTGTGAGCGTCCAGAGAAGGTGCATGTTTACGATAACATCAAATGTATTGTCTTCAAACTGCAGGTTTTCTCCGTCACCTTCAACAAACTTAATTGACAAATTACGGTTCTTTGCCCCTTCTTTTGCACGTGCAAGCATCTCTTTTGAGATATCAAGAGCAGTTACATTGTGCCCCATTTCGGCAAAAACAAATGCCTGGATGCCAGGACCTGTTCCGATATCAAGGACATTAAGTTTTTTACCTGCTGGCAGCCTTTCTACAAAGAGATTTTGCATCAGGAGGATTTCTTCATCAAGATGGTCATGATACATCTTCCGGTAATTTGGACTAATCTTATTCCAGTGTTCTGTAATTTTGTCTTTCATTTTTTAATTCCTCAGGCAAGTTCCATTTCCTTTGTAATGAACGTGTATTCGTTTGGATAAATCTCAAAACCCTTGAGATTGGGGAGAGTCCGTCAATTTCTTTCTTGTATGCAATACAGACTAATACCGCATCATTCTGGACCTGTTCCTGAATCATATCGTAAAGTTCTGCACGTTTTTCTTCATCCGTCTCAGCCCTTGCTTCAAGAATCCACTCATCAACCTGAGGATTAGAATAGCGGAGCCATGTGGATGCGTAGGTTCCGGTTGAAAGGAAGTGGCTGTACATGAAATAGTCAGGATCTCCGACTGGTGCAACACCCCATGAATATAGCGCAAGGTCATACTTTCCGGCTGCCGCATCGGAGCTAATTGAATTTGTTTCTGCAATTTTTATTATAGTGGTGATACCGATTTTTTCAAACTGGGCGGCAATTACTTCTGCCATTGGCTGATGTACTGACTGTTTTGTATAGGTCTGGATTTCAACTGTGAACGGTTTACCGTTGTAATAGAGTCTACCATCACTTCCCTGCGTGATTCCCGCTTCAGCAAAGAGTTCAAGAGCTTTTTCAGGGTTATATTCATAAGCTTCAATCTTGTCGTTAGCATTCCAGGGCATGATGTCTGGGAATATTCCAACTGCTGGAGAGCCGGCAACACCTTCAAGGGCCGTGTCAACGATTTCCTGGCGATCAATTGCATAATTGAGGGACTGGCGAACCCTTACATCATCGAAAGGTGCTTTTCCTTCGTTAATGTACATGAAGTAAGTTCTAAGCGTTTCTTTGGATACGATATTAGTGTCAGGGTCAGCTTCAAGGGTTGCGTACTCGCTTTGCAGGACATCTCTTGTAATATCAACATCGCCTGATTTGAGCAGAAGAGTTCTTGCAGCGGCATCTTTGCTGTACTGGATAATTATTCTGTCAATTTTTGGCGCTTCACCCCAATAATCAGGATTCTTTACCAGTTCTATACTGGCACCCGGTTCAAATGATACAAACCTGTACGGCCCAGTTCCAACAGGTTCGGTATCAAGGTTTTCTGCGTTAGGACTTACAATTGACATGATGGTGTCTGTGAACATGAAAATAGTTGGTGCATATGATTCATTTGTTTCCACGACGATTGTGTAGTCATCGGTTTTGTAGACGTTTTTGATAAAAGAGTATTCTGATGACCTGCTGTTTGATGGGTCAAGAATTCTGTTGATGGAAGAAATTACAGCATCTGCTTCCATTATAGTTCCATCATGGAAGGTTACGTTCCTGCGGAGCTGAATTTCCCATTCGGTATCATTTAACTGTTTATAGCCTGTTGCAAGTTCAGGCTGGAGATTCATGTTTTCGTCGTAAGAGAAGAGAGTCTCATAGATTCCGGTTCTTCGCATAGGCCAGCCTTCCCATGAAATGGAAGGATCAAGGCTTCCTCCTGTATCAGGGCCAGTCGTAAGAGCTACACGAAGAACTTTTTCTTCAGAATCCTCTGTCTGAACACAACCCGTACAGATGATGATTGCAAAAAAAACTGCAGTACAAGCAAGTGATAACTTCATCCTTAACGTCATCTCACTACCTCTTATAGTCAAAAAATTGTAACTATCCAGCCTGGGCAAAACAACATCAATATCTGTCTTCCATTTAACAGAGTTTTTTCCCGGATGCAAAATTCCCGTAAATATCTGTTTTCAGACATAATACAATAATTTCAGAGCTTATTCCCGGCATGTTTTGTCGTAAAGGGGAAATAGGCCAGAACTTCGTGTGGAAGTTTTCTCCCTTACAGATCCCCTTGAGAGCAAATCTTTCTTCGAACAACATCAAAACTGCTGTCTGAAAAAGCAGGTCTTTCTGGCCTCCTCCGATAAATTTATGCGAATCCAATATCCTTGGTGATAATTGTGTATTCGTTTGGATAAATCACAAAGCCTTCAATGCCTGATGACAGTGCATAGATTTCGTTGGCATAGAAAACGGGCAGTATCACTGCATCTTCCTGAATCTGTACTTGGATATTGTTATATAGCTCAGCACGTTTCTCTTCATCAGGCTCGGTTCTTGCTTTAAGAATCAGTTTATCTACCTCAGGATTAGAATAGCGGAGCCATTTGGATGCATAGTTTCCGGTTGAGAGGTAATGGCTCGAAAGGAAGTAGTCCGGGTCTCCGGTAGGTGCCGTACTCCACGCGGCAAATGAAAGGTCATACGTTCCTGCAACGGCGTTTTCTGTAAGTGCGGCACTTTCCAGAATTTTCACAGTTGCGGTAATGCCAATGTTTTCTAGCTGGGAGGCTATGATTTCTGCACTCGGCTGAAGAGCTGCACGTTTTGTGTAGGTCTGGATTTCAATGGTGAATGGTTTACCGTTGTAGTAGAGTTTACCATCTGTGCCTTTCGTGATTCCTGCTTCTTTAAAGAGTTTCAGAGCTTTTTCAGGGTTATATTCATAAGATTCGATCTGATCATTTGCGTTCCATGGCATGGTATTTGTAAATATTCCCTTTGCTGGGAGGCCGGAAACCCCTTCAAGTGCTGTTTCCACAATTTCCTGGCGGTTGATTGTATAGGAGAGTGCCTGTCGGACTCTGATATCGTCAAATGGTGCTTTGCCGCCATTTATATACAGGAAGTAAGTCCGCAGAGTTTCTTTGGAAATCACGTTTATGTCTGGATTAGCCTGGAGTGCTGGATATTCGCTCTGTAGAGGGTCCCGGGCAATGTCGACATCTCCTGATTTTATCAACATAGTTCTGGACGTGCTGTCTTTGTTGTACTGCATAAGTATACGGTCAATTTTGACCTCACCGCCCCAGTAATCCGGGTTCTTGACTACTTCAAGGTTTGCACCTGATTCGACGGAAACAAACTTGAAGGGACCAGTTCCAACAGGCTGTTTGTCTGCATCAACAATACTGGGACTGATTACAGACATAACCGGGTCTACAAGGGATGCAATTAATGGAGCATAAACATCATTAGTTTCGATGACAATGGTGTACTCACCAGTTTTTCGTACATCTTTGATGAACGAGTACTCGGATGATCTGCTGTTTGACGGGTCAAGTACTCTGTTCAGTGAAAAGAGAACCGCATCTGCATTCATTTTCGTTCCGTCGTGGAAGGTTACATCTTCACGGAGCTGAATTTCCCATTCAGTATCGTTTAACTGTTTGTAGCCAGATGCAAGTTTGGGCATGAGATTCATGTCTGCATCATAGTAAAACAGTGTTTCATAGATGCCTGCCTGATGGACATACCACCCTGTCCAGCCGTTGGCAGGGTCAAGACTGCCCCCGGTATCGGGACCTTCGTTCAGAACTACGCGAAGAACTTTTTCTTCAGGCTCTTCAGTATCAACACAGCCTGCACAGAGCAGTGCTACAATCAGAATTACGGCAACTGCAGGAATGGATAATTTTATTTTCGGTACGTTGAATTTCACCATTAACACCAATGTTCATAAATATTTAGTTTATTATTAACACGATTTTTAACTAAGTTATGAGGGGTGGTATATAAAGAGTGTGATTTTTTCTATATTTGTGTGTATGATGGTGATGAAATATCGAATTTGTAGAATTAGGAACTGTTCGATAAGCTGTATTCGGTGATTGGACAGATATTATGTTGCCGGTTTAATCAGACTATTATTTTGAAATATACTGAGTGTAATTCGTGAGATGCAAAGAATCAACTGTCAAAGCTGAGCTAAGAGTACAAGAAATTAAAAGATTTTTAATTATCCTTCATTCCAAAAATCATGTGTCGATCAGTTGACGGACTGATTTTCTGGGACTATGTCAACTCTTCTTTCAAATACTTTAAGATGTTTGAAAGATCGTGGAAATATATTAGAAAGACCTGTATTGAAAAAAATAGATTTTTGCCTTTTCCTGCGGTACTCCTCCTATATTTGGAAGAGCCTGCTCTACCGAATCAATAGAATTAGACTTTTCCTTTCGCAGCTTCGGTGTGAATAATTTTTCTAATGTATAGGTATTCTGTCTCCTGATCTTTGCAGACAACGTCCCGTTATCCCAGCATCCTTCAACGACAATAATAAAACCTCCGGGTTTAATAATGCGTTTCCAATCAAAAAGTGCTTTTTCAGGATGCAGCAGAGTCCAGAGTAAATGACGTTTTACAACAACATCAAAAGTATTGTCCTCAAATTGTGTCTGCTCAGCATTTCCGATTCCAAATTTCATTGAAAGCCCGCTTTTTTTGCTTTTTCTCGCCCAATACTTCTCATATTTTCAGAGAGACGAATTCCCTTGACACGGCGTCCCATCTTGGAAAGAACTAATCCCATTGCACCGGTTCCGCATCCAACATCCAAAACATCCAGAGGACTGTCAGGCAGCCTGACTGAAAAAACCTCTTTCCATCCTAGATTCTGCAGGTAAACATATAAATTAATATAATTAATTTTATATCCTACATTCGGCAGCAAGCACATCCTAACATCTATATATCCTTGATTATTATTTTTTGTAGGCTTATTTAAAAATCAGTGTCTTGAGGACTATATGTCAAATCCGATTTGTTATTTCTTTCATTTGTTACAAATATATATTAATGATGTCATGGTTAACATTGAGTAATTTTTGATTTAAATTGAATTTCATATGTTCTGAAAAAAACGATATCAATAGAATAATTGAATGGATTTTTATGTCGACCTGCCGAAAGCAGGATATCTCTTTCGTGGTCTTCCTATGGCAGAGAAAAACAGCAGTAGAAGAATTGAATCCTCCTTAAAACGCACAAGGTTCTTAGGTCACCTTGGGCTTGTCGCTGGAGTTTTCAGAGAACTTGAAGTTGACACACTGATCGATGAGAAACTCCCAAAGGAAAGGGATCATAATGTCCCTCACTCAGTCTGCATCCTTGCCATGGTAATCAATGGTCTTGGTTTTATAGGGCAACGTTTGTACCTGTTTCCTAATTTTTTCAAAAACGTTTCTACGGAAAGGCTCTTTGGAGACGGTGTAACAAGAGAAGACCTGAATCAATACGCTATCGGAGAGACTCTTGATAGAATCGTAAAATATGGCCCTACAAAACTGTTTACGGAAATTACTCTTCATATTATGAATCGTCTACCTATTCCTGTCCATTGTTTACACGCTGACACTACAAGTGTCAGTGCTTATGGGGATTATGATGACGAAGAAACTGAGTCTATTGATATTACTTTTGGAATTCCCAAAAACGGAAGATGGGATCTCAAACAATTTGTACTAAGCTTGATTGTTAATCAGCATGGGATACCTCTTTTTATGAATACTCATTCAGGAAATGCTTCAGACAAAAACACAATTCTGGAAGCAATCAAGTCTCTCAAATCGGTTTTAATACCTGAAAGCAAAGTGTACTATGTCGCTGATAGTTCCTTTTATACAGATAATAATCTCAAGAACATGGGAAAGGCATTCTGGATCAGTCGCGTTCCTGCAACAATTAATGAGGCAAAGGAGTTGCTAACTGCAAATTTGAACCTGAAAATGCTGAAAAGCGATGAGAGATACTCGTTTTATCAAACTTTTGTGGAATATGGTGGAGTCAAACAAAAGTGGGTTTTGTTGCTTTCTCACAAGATGAAAGAGAAGAGAGAGGGAACTCTCGGAAAAATTAGACTAGAAAAAGAGCTTGAAAAAGCAGAAAAGGCTTTTAAAAAGCTGAAAGGAGAGGACTTTTTCTGCGAAGAGGATGCATTAAAAGCTGCAGAGAAATGGATTCAAGAATTCCCGTCTATTGTGTTTGAAAAAGTAGATTTGAAAGCTATTAAGAAACGTGAAGAAGGTAAAAGAAGCAGAATTTCAAAAGATGAGAAATTAAATACTTATTACAGGATTGATGGCAGCATAAAGGTTAATAACGCTTTTGTTTTGAAAGAAATGGAGAAAATGGGACTTTTCATTCTTGCAAGTAATGATATTAGTATTTCTCCTGAAGAGATGCTAAAGTATTACAAAGGACAGGATAACGTAGAAAAAGGATTCAGATTCTTGAAAAGTGACACATTTAGCGTATCAAAAGTTTACCTCAAGAATAAAGCAAGAATAGAAGCAGTGACCATGATAATGATTCTCTGCTTAATGATTTATTCAATAGCAGAATGGAAGTTGAGGACAAAATTAGAGGAACAAAATGAAACGGTTCCAGATCAAAAAGGAAACAAACAAAAAGACCTACAATGAGATGGATATTTTTCAATTTTCAGGGGATTACAGAACTTATAACTCAGAAAGAAGAGAAAATAGAGTCAGAAATATTGAATATGGAAGAGATTCACTGGAAGATATTGAGTCTCATGGGGGAGAAATATGAAAAGATATATCTCTAATTACGTTAACCTGCCGAATCTAGTGCTTCGATTCCAAAATAAATTCCTTATTTAATGAAAAATTCGTGATCGGTGAATCTATTAGAAAGTCAAGTTTTGTGAATATACTTCGGAATCGCAGTACTAGTGTCTTGTCAATTTAATTATTTCACATAATACTTTGACATTTTCTCGTCCGCATTCTTCCTCGTAAATTTCCATTCTATTTTCTTTTTATGTTCATTCCTTCTCTTTGTCCATGCATCCACTTCGTGTGTAAGTGTCTCCATATCCCCGATCCTTCTGCCTGTACATTCAATATCCATAACATTGATCTCTATTTCTGCAGCATTAAGCCAACTTGCATGTTTTGGCGTATAATGGAATTCTATCTTGTCCAGAATTGTTTTTGCTTCTTCTTCGCTGAATGTTTCGTAGAATGACTTTTCTTTATGTATATTGAGATTATCCGTAACCAGTCGGATGACTTCAGCTTCAGAATATTCTTCGGTAACGAGAATTTTCACGAATTGTGCAAAATCCTTCATAGTTCTTCTTTTGGTTACCTGAGTCACCCTTTTTCCTGCTTTGAACTCTACTGCCATGAATATGTTTGCTGTTCCGTTCCTGATATATTCATAATCATACCTCTCTGGACTTCCAGGCTTCATAGGAATGGGAATTCTCTTATCTCCAAGCAGTTGCTTTGGTTTCTCGTCAAGACAGATAATAGGGTTTTTAGGGTCGTAATCCTCTTCGTATAGGTCAAGAACGTCATACATTCTCTTTCTGTACTCGGAATCAATCGTCTGAATGCACCACATCCGTCTTAACCAGGGTTTAGTTTTGCTTTTTTAGAATAAGCCTGATGCTCTCTTTGTTTATTGTTTCAAATCCTTCTTTTTTCTTCAGTTCTTCAGTAAGCAGTGTAAGCGACCATCTTTTGCTTCCATCGGGAGAACTGGTACATGCGAGCGCAATTATTTCGGCAACATGTTTTTCGGTGTATTTTATAGGTTGACCAGGTCGTGGTTTGTCAAAAAGAGAACTCAGAAGACCTTCTTCAACGTATCGTTTCCTGATATTAAAAGTAGTATTCCTGGAAATACCTAATGTTTTCGCTATCTCTGTACCTGTTTTATGCTGGTTTGAAAGGAGGAGGACACGTGCTCGGGTGATTTCTCGTGCACTTTTATGTCCTTTTCTCACAAAGTCAAGAAGGAAATTTACCTCGTGATCTTCAAGGTTAATAGTAAGCATGAAGATGTAAAGGGATTCAGAGCTTATAAAGTTAACAAAGAATTAAATTTTCGCGACACTAGTGCTTCGATTCCAAAATAAATACATAATAAGCAAATAATTACAGCTTATGACGCAAATATTATTTTAAGTCACATGGAATTTTGTAACAAGGAAAACGAGCTGGTTACAGAGTGATTCGATCTGGATATAACCACGGAAAACACAGAAAGCACGGAAGAACCACGCTTTTACTACTTATTTCCGTATCTTCTGTGCTTTCCGCGGTTTTCAAAAAATTCATTTATGACATACTTTGGAATCGAGGCACTAGGATACATTTTCTCCTTGAAAACCAGCTTATTTAATGTCAACAGCCGAAAAGTATATACTTGTTAACAATGGTATATTACAGAATTCATATCAACGCGATAACTGTCGAGTATTGCGTTTTAGTTTGTAAAATTCATTTTCTTCTGCTTGCTTTCGGGGAATTCGGCTAAATCTGACCGAAAAACCCTTTCTCCGGCAAAATCAAGGGAAATTGCATAGGAATTGCATAGATATTGCAGGCAGGGGATTTACACACTTTACTCAAACCGGATCAAAATTTCAACCCGGATAGTTCTGGAAATATCAAACAGAATCTACCGGATAAAAGTTAGTCCCGAAGAGTATGCTATCAGGATAAGCAGAACAAGTTATTTTGATTCGATTTTAAGAGGTTCATCCATGAGTGTAAAAATTACCGAAACCGTCCTCCGGGATGCTCACCAGTCTCTCCTGGCAACCAGAATGCGGACAAGAGACATGCTCGAAATGGTTGAACAATTGGACCAGATCGGGTATTTCTCCCTTGAAATGTGGGGAGGCGCTACCTTTGATAGCTGTATCCGCTACCTCAATGAAGATCCCTGGCAGCGCCTGAGGGAAATCAAGAAAAAGATGAATAATACCAGTGCTCAGATGCTGCTCAGGGGCCAGAACCTCGTAGGGTACAGGCACTATTCGGATGACGTGGTCGAGAAATTCGTTACTAAATCCTACCAGAACGGAATTGATATTTTCCGTATCTTCGATGCTGTCAACGATGTACGGAACATGGAAATGTCAATTAAAGTAGCAAACAGGCTTGGCGCTCACGTACAGGGTACGGTTTGTTACACCATTAGTCCGGTGCATACAGTTGAGAAATACGTGGAACTTGCAAAGCAACTTGAAGAACTCAAGTGTGATTCCATTTGCATCAAAGATATGGCAGGCCTTCTCTCACCTCATGAAGCCATTGATATAATCAGTGCCATCAAGAAAGAGATTTCTCTCCCTATTTCCCTGCACTGCCACTGTACCTCAGGAATGGCTCCTATGAGCTATATGGCAGCCTGTAGTGCAGGAGTGGATATTCTGGATACTGCACTTTCTCCTCTCGCCTGGGGGACTTCTCAGCCTCCAACTGAGACTGTTATTGCAGCCCTAAAAGGCACTCCTTATGATACTGGCCTGAATTTGGGAGCTTTTGAGGAGGTTGTCGATTATTTTAAGGGCTTAAAAGAGAAATATAGGGGAATTCTTGACCCGATTACCGAGCAGATCGATACGAAGGTCCTTATCTACCAGATTCCTGGAGGAATGCTATCAAATCTGGTTTCTCAGTTAAAGGAACAGAATGCTCTTGACAAGTACGCCGCTGTTCTTACTGAAATGCCAAGGGTTAGAGAAGAACTTGGATATCCACCTCTTGTTACTCCCACAAGTCAAATAGTCGGTACTCAGGCAGTGCTTAATGTACTCATGGGCGAACGCTACAAGGTTATCCCAAAAGAAGTAAAAGACTACGTCCGCGGGCTTTACGGGCGATCACCTGCTCCGATTAGCCCGGAGATTATAGGCAAGATAATCGGAGACGAGGAACCTATTCACTGTCGGCCTGCAGACCTCCTTAAGCCTGAATACGAGAAGAGGAAAAAAGAAGCAGAGGAAATGGGCATCGCAAAGTCCGAAGAAGATATACTTACCTACATCCTCTATCCGGCTATCGCCCCCAAGTTCCTAAAAGGAGAAATGGAAGAAGAAACTCTCGCAGCAGTTGCCCTCTCCCCTGCAGTTCAGCAGGAGTATACAGTCCCAACCCATTTCAAGGTTGAAGTGGACGATGAGGTTTACGAGGTCAAGATCGAACCTATAGGTGGTGGAGTTTCCATATCCGAAGCTTCCCAAAGAAAGCCGAGCGTCGAGTCCGTTAAAGGAGGTATTAGCAGCTCAATGCAGGGTATGGTTCTTTCTCTTAAGGTCAAGGTTGAAGACATAGTGGCAGAAGGAGATACAGTTGCTGTCATCGAAGCTATGAAGATGGAAAACTCTGTCCATGCTCCCCATTCAGGTACCGTAAAAGAAATTTTTGTTTCCGAAGGAGATTCAGTATCTCCCGGTGACATAATCCTATCAGTTGAATAAATATGGTGAGGTTGAAGGTATTATGTTCAAAAAAGTACTCATTGCAAACCGCGGTGAGATTGCGATCAGGGTTATGCGTGCCTGCCGGGAACTTGGGATTTCCACTGTGGCTGTCTGTTCGGAAGCCGACAAAAATGCCCTCTTTGCCAAATATGCAGACGAGGCCTACCTTATAGGCCCGGCTCCTTCCAGCCAGAGCTACCTCAATATGGAAGCTATCCTCGCAGTTGCAAAAAGTACCGGGTCCGATGCAATCCATCCGGGATACGGTTTCCTTTCCGAAAACCCTGTCTTTGCAAAACGCTGTGAAGAAGAAGGGATTATATTCATCGGTCCTCCCAGCCATATTATTGCCGAGATGGGGAGCAAGATCAGAGCCCGGAATCTTATGATGAAGGCCGGTGTACCCGTTGTGCCCGGGACAAAGGACGCAGTTGAGGATGTGGACGAAGCTCTAAAAGTAGCGCAAGAGATTGGCTATCCGGTTTTGATTAAAGCATCCGCAGGAGGCGGTGGAATCGGGATGAAAGTAGTTCATTCCAGGGAAGAATTTGCCACTGCGCTCAGTTCTACCAGGCAAATGGCTGGCTCAGCTTTTGGAGACTCTTCGGTTTTTATCGAAAAATATGTAGAGGAACCCAGGCACATAGAGATTCAGATTCTGGCCGATGGGTATGGGAATACAGTTTACCTCTCGGATAGGGAATGCTCTATCCAGAGAAGGCATCAGAAGCTTATTGAAGAAGCTCCGTCTCCTATCATGACCCCTGAGCTCAGAGCGCAGATGGGAGAAGCCGCCGTAAGAGTAGCAAAGACGATTGGCTACGTAAACGCAGGGACAGTAGAGTTTCTTTATTCAAAAGGTAAATTTTATTTCCTTGAAGTCAATACCCGTTTGCAGGTGGAACACGGGATAACTGAGATGGTCACCGGTATTGATATTGTAAGGGAGCAGCTCAGGATAGCCTGGGGAGAAAAGCTTGAGTTTGAGCAGGAAGATATCGTTATCGACGGGCATTCTATTGAGTGCAGGATTAATGCAGAAGATCCGTTAAATGATTTTGCTCCTTCTCCTGGAAAGATCCGGGGATACCGATCTGCAGGCGGCCCGGGAGTCAGAGTAGACAGCGGAGTACATACAGGTTATACGATTTCTCCGTATTATGACTCAATGATCTCGAAGCTCTGTGTCTGGGCAAAAACTAGAGATGTAGCGATTGCCAGAATGGAAAGAGCTCTTTATGAGTATGTGGTTGTGGGAGTAAAGACCAATATACCCTTCCATAAAGCAGTTATGCGCAACCCGGCGTTTCGCAGGGGTGATCTTACAACTGCTTTTATTGAGGATCATAAAATTCTGGAGGCTGTTGAAGAGGTTGTCAAAGCAGATGCTGAAAAAGGTGCTACACTGGCTTCGGCTCTTGAAGCAAAAGACAAAAAAGTTGCGGCTATTACGGCTGCCGTGCACGCCTATGTGAGCATGGCAGAGAAGACACAGCGGTGACAGGTCCACTCCTGAGAAACAGGAACACTATATTCTGGTCAGTTTGACATGGAACAATTTGAACTAATAAAATATATACGGTGGAACGTATACATTTGTATGGGGTGCATGGATGGGAGATAAAAGGTCTCGAATTATCAAGGCACTTAAAGATGCACAGAGAAATCCTGTTTCAGGAGAAGAATTGGGGGTCAAGCTCGGGATATCCAGGACAATGGTCTGGAAGTATATCAAGTCCCTTCAAGCTGATGGTTATGAGATAGAATCGTCTCCGAAAAGAGGCTATGTCCTGAAATCCGTACCTCAACTCCTGTACCCGGAAGAAATCCAGATGGGGCTCAAAACAACTCTTCTGGGGCAGAGCATTCATTATTTCGAAGAAGTAAATTCTACAAATAATGTTGCAAAAGAAATTGCGGCTTCCGTAGATGAAGGAACGCTTGTAATCGCTGAACTACAGAAGGGCGGCAGAGGTCGCATGGGAAGGGAATGGGTTTCCCCCATGGAGGGATATGGATGTCTGTGATCCTTAAACCTGGGATTCCTCTCAGACATGCATCGAGGCTTACTCTGGTTACCGGGCTTGCGGTGGCAAACGTAATTCGCAATATGGGTCTCGACGCCCGCATTAAATGGCCAAACGATGTTCGGATCAATGGAAAGAAAGTCTGTGGAATTCTTACTGAGGCAAAAGCTGAAGTAGATAGAGTGGAGTATGTTGTGCTGGGAATAGGGATTAATGTAAATATGGACTTAAAAGATATTCCCGAGTCTTTCCGTACAGGTTCCA
The DNA here is from genome assembly GCA_023955635.1 of Methanosarcina sp. ERenArc_MAG2. Lineage (GTDB taxonomy): Archaea > Halobacteriota > Methanosarcinia > Methanosarcinales > Methanosarcinaceae > Methanosarcina > Methanosarcina baikalica. Next base: position 248,965 of record JAMXHR010000017.1, on the reverse strand, counting down.
CAACTCTGAAAGTCGAGCTTGGAAGGCACATAAAAAGGGTTTCTTTCCTGCAGGATTTTCTCCTGGAGCTTGAGCAGCAGTACATAAATTTCAAGACCCAGCCTTTCTCACATATTCTAAACGATTGGCTTGCTCTTTCAGATACCATCGGAAGAGAAGTAAAAGTCACGACACCTTCACGAATTATAGAAGGTAAAGCCGTAGGAGTAACCCCTGACGGAGCTCTTATAATTAGAAAAGCAGACGATACCAAGGAAGAAATTATTGCAGGCAGATGCATTTATGTACGTCCCAGATAAACACGGAAGAAAGGAAGATAAGGAGACAAACCTTATTCCTGTATTTTCCTTTTTCCTTCTTATCTCCTTATTCTTTTCAGTTGTTTTCTACTCCATGTCACCTGCTTTAGCTGCTGACAACAATGAAAAGCTCTCCATTGTTCTGATCAATGGAGAAGAGATCTATGTAAGGTCAGGCAATTCCAATACTTTTTTACAGGACTATCAGCTTTATGTAAAAGGCACGGATACCGAAGGCAAAAGAGTCTGGATTGAACTTAGCAGAAAAGGAGTTCCACTTCAGGATGCCATTGTCACTGAAGGCTCTCAGTTTGTATATTTGCAGAATTCTACCGAGGTTCTTAATTTGACTGTGAATACGGTCTATACAGGAGCAGACGGAGTGCTGGTCAGGTTCTCACCTGTATATCAATATCTCAATCCCGAACTTCCTATGCCTCAGACGACACCGATAGAATCTATTACCAATTCTTCGAATAATAACTCTTCCGACTCCCCGGGACTGGAAACCCAGGCCGAGGGTTTTGATATGCCCCTTTTCCTCCTTGTCCTGGGGACTATGCTTCTCGTTACGGGTTTTTTTGCAGGAAAAGCGAAGAAAAAATAGATTTTCTTCAAAAAATAGATTTTCTTTAATAGTGTAACTGGAAAGGAAGTTCAAGTAAAAGAAATAAGCCGGGGATAGTTTCTTTAAAATCCCTTTTTCTCCCCGGCTTCGTGTGAGTTTCCTGATTTCTTACTCGTTGGAGAATTTGACATCCCCTTTTTCGATAAGGAGCTTAAGGTCTTCCAGGCTCAAACGAGCGTTTTTCTGGAGCTTTTCGCGGGCATCACTGTGTTTCTGGCTTACTTTGTGCTCTTCTTTAGTAAGCTGCAGGTCTTTTAACTTGTCAAGATACAGGGAGAGTTCTTTTCGGCTGTTAGTAATGATGGTTTTAAGGGGATCTATTTTTTCTTTGATTGAATTTATATTTGTGATTTTATCTGTAAGCTGGGAATGGTACATATTTGCTTCTTTTCGGATTTCGTCGGCTGATTTGAAATTTTCGAGCATTTCAAGGTGGCAGGCCTGAGATTCATCTGAAAGTACCTGGATTTTTTCATGGAATTCGTCTCCCTCTTTGTGAATTCCTTTTGACTCTTTGTAACTTTCCTGGATTTGCGCGTGCAATTCATTTGCCTTTTTTGCAGCTTCAAGACGCTTGCTGAGGTCATTCAATTTCTGGAATACTTTAATTTCCACTGCAAGAGGCAGTTCCTTATTAAGAAAAGAGTCAATTTCGGCTTCATAAGCCTTTGAGAGAGATTCCACGCTTCCATGGGAAAGCTTGTTGCACTCATCCCTCTGGTCCTTCAGTCCCGCAATTCCTAAAAACAGTTCTTGCGTCTTGGAATTTACGTCGCTTCTTTTTCCCTTGTAGTCGCCAATTTGCTTGTTAATCTCGTCCCGTTTATCTCTCAGTTCCTGTGCTTTTGCAACCTTTTCCTTAACCTGCTGGTTCAGGGAGTCTCTCTTTCCTTTCAGTTCGTCGATATCGGTCCTGTTTATTTTCAGGTCCTTAAAAATCGAAGCCAACTGTCTTTCGCTTTTCTCTATTTTACTCCTGAGCTCGTTTACCTTGCCCTTCAGCTCCCGTTCATTAAGGTTTGGAAGGTCGGCCGTTGCAATTTCTGTAGTTGAAACGTCGTTGTTCATGTACTACCACTCGCGTGTTTTCGAAAAAGGGTTATACTTTCAATTTTTCCCAGTAATTCAGGGCTTCTTCGTGACTGCTTATTTTGCTGCTGAGCCATTTGTGCTGGGATTTACTTTTAGAAATCTCTTCATTCTTGCTGCCATCATTCTCTTCAAGCTGCTTTTCAGACTGTATTATTTCGTTCAGTTCAAGATTCGAATTCCTGGCTTCCTTTAATCTGGCATCGGTTTGCAGGAGAAGGTTTTCTCCAGACCCCGCTGCTCGAATAATTTCGCGCAGGTTTTCCATAAATGACTCTTTAAGTTTCTGCTCCTCTCCGGGTTCTATCTGGCCTTTGAGTTTTTTAATATCTTCCTTGAGTTTACTGGCAGTCATCTGGTCCAGTTTGGGGAATAGTTCTTTTTCGAGAATTGCTTCTGCCTGATGGTAAAACTGTTGCCGTTTCTCCTTCAGGATTTCTTTTCTTTCCGCCATTCGGATTCTGGAATTCTTTGAATTCTTTACGTCCTCTTCAACCTGGGTCAGCCTGCTGTCCAATTCTTCAAATTCTTTCCGGTCTTCTTCTAGAAACCGTCTGTGTTTTTCCACAGCCGCGGAGATCAGCTCCCCTTCTGTTAGCACTCTGATCCCGGCTTCTTCGATGTTTCCATTCACTGTATCACATCTGTATTTGTATTTTATATATATGTTATTCTATCCTGGAAATAACCATCCTAAAAGCTAAACCAGACTGATTTTTTGCTGCATTTAGCCTCTCAATGGATCAATCCGACACTACCTGGTCAAATCCTGAAGATCTGGGCATGGGGCACACCGTCGATCAGTATCACGGAATCCTTGTCAATTAACCCGTACTCTATAGCACACTTTATAGTTTTTTCCCCAAAGATATTTGCAGTCGTAGCATTTTGAAGGGCTTTTCGAAGTTCTTCCTCAGAGACATATTCCCCTTCATAAAAAGCCCTGCTGATATCAACTACGGTGTTGCCGTTCTTAAGGGTTTTTCCGAGCACTTCCTTATCACAGGCTGCAACAAGAACATGCTCCCTATTTTTATATATTTTTAGATACATATTCTACCTTTTAAATAGTATTTGCCCTTTTAGTATTTACAGCTTAACCGTCTCACATAATTGAAATGTGAGTAACTTCCCGCTTCGAGGAATCTGGAAGATTTATCTTCTTTGCGATTCTCAGAGCTTTAATCCGTTTCAAATTAATTGACAAGCCTTATATGGTTCTGATCCGGAGAAAGCAGATCTCCTCCCTGCTTCATTTTCTTAATATACTCTTCGGCATGAATCCTATCTATCCCGTGCTTGCTTTCGGCTTCTGTATACACTTCTTCCAATGGGGCCCCTTCTTTTCCGGGATGTCTTTCACTTAGCTTTTTAATTATATCTTTAAGATTTTTTATCTTGTTCCTCTGGCTCATGCTTGTGCCAGACGCAAGTATATCTGCGTCAAGGGCTCCTGTATCAGGGTCAATGCCCACGTTTTTCAGGCAATTCATTACGATTTTGACAGTTCGTTCTGCATCTTCAAGAGTGATTATATTGCTCAGACGGACTCTTGCGCTCGCTTCCGAAAGGCGAACAAGGGCTTCAAGTTGCCTGGCTGTTACAGGCACAGGTGTGTCTTTGCTTTCTCCTGTTTTTCGAAGACCTGTATAGAAGTTTATCAGGTGAGACCGTGCATCGCTTTCCATTACCGGATAAACGTTTTTTCGGGCGTATGCAACGTATTTTCGCATGATTTCGGCTTCTATGACAGGTTCTATCACTTCCATTTCAGCTTCGACATGCTCTTCCGTAATCTGGGATCCCGGAAGTTTTTGTCGCTGTTCGAAAAGTTCTCCTGCATAATGAGACTGGATAATATGGTTTGCAATCCTGCTGTCCAGGGCGTGATTAGGAGTGTCGAGCAAAACAAAGATAAGGTCAAAACGGGAAAGAAGTGCCGGAGGCATGTTTATCTGCTCTGCGAGGCCTTCATAACGGTCAAAACGTCCGTATTTGGGATTTGCAGCTCCCAGAAGGGCGCAACGGGACTTAAGAGTGGCAATAATCCCGGCTTTGGCTATGCTTATTGTCTGCTGTTCCATTGCCTCGTGCAGGGCGCTTTTGTCCTCTGTCTTCATTTTGTCCATTTCGTCAACCGCAGCGATACCCATATCAGCCATTACAAGGGCGCCGCCTTCGATTGTCCATCTTCCGTCGTTCAGGTCATCTTTTACGGCAGCTGCGGTCAAACCGCTTGCAGACGCACTCCGGCCTGACGTAAACACCCCTCTAGGGGATAATTTGACCACATAGCGCAGGAGCTGGCTTTTTGCAATTCCCGGGTCTCCTACAAGCATAACATGGATATCGCCTCTTATCCTGGAACCGTCGGGAAGGTTTTTCACCACGCCTGAAAACAATTGAAGAGCAAGGGCTTCCTTTATGTCCTCATACCCGTAAATTGAAGGTGCAATAGAGCCAACAATTTTGTCGTAGATTACAGGGTCCCGGGAAAGTTCAAGAATCTGTTCTTCATCTTCAGCAGTTATTTCGAGCTCGTCGTAATCCTTATCCAGGTGTTCGATGGAATTTGCTTCGATCACAAGATCATAGAAGGTGGATTTTCCGTCTTTCAGAGTGCGTTGCCTGGATTTAAGGACTCCGTTAATTATGACTCTGTCTCCCGGGGTGACATTTCCTGTTAGGTCGTCTTCAGAATCCACCTCAAGGCTCTGGGGCTGCGAACCTCCTTTGAGGTTTTCGGGAGATTCCTGAATCTGGAGTTTCTGGGCATCGATAAAGGTGGAATCTTCTATCATTACTTTAAAAGGCCCTTTTTTCCCGCAGGTGTCATTTTCACAGCCTGCAAAGGGCTCCTCGAATTTGAAGCTGTTTTGCTCCACTACGGTCAGATGCCCGCACCTGAGGCACTGGAAAGCAGCTTTCGTGATCCTTGGCCTGACCTCAGTAGCTTTCCTTATCATACCTTCAATTGCAACAAATCGGGAGAGATGTTTGCTTCTGAGTTCTCTTATAGGTATTCTGTTCGGGGTTTTTATTATCCTTACATGAGCCTGCTCAAGGCTTTTCTCCACAGGAAGGTCGATTTCCTTCAATGCTGCTTCAGCTGCTTGTATAAGTTCCCCGGGATGCTCAAGAAATTCTTTTGAGAGTTCTCTGTCATATTTTTCGATATCCGTAAAATCCACGCCAAGGCTTCGCTGGTCCGGATACTCGTTTGCAAGCTGGAGGATTTCATTCCAGTAGTAATCTTTAAAAAACCTTTTTAGCTTTTCATCCCACTTACTTTCTGTCTCAGTCATATCATTCTCTAAATTATTTGGCTTTAGGTAAAATTTTCATTCTTTAAGGTATTTTTCTTTTCAAAAACGATTCTAAAAAAGCTAAAAAATATATCATAAATTCTGACGTAAGAACAGGTTTATTCTCATATGAACTTTTCCATGCTTTCCGAATCTTCTATTTCCGGGCCTTCAGAATCTTTTAATGCATATCCTATTTTTCTCTCTGTTTTCCTTATTATGCCCCTTAAAGTCTGGACCTCCCTCGGAGTCAATCCAGCCCTTCCGAATATTCTCCGCAGCATCAAAAAAGTTTTATCTTTTTTATGGGGAGGGTAATCTATTTCCTCCAGCAGTTCTTCCAGATGCCCGTATAAAAGTTGGAGATCAAATCCATCGGCAAGCGGGCTGTTTCCTCCTTTCAGTTCCGAAAGTTCGTAAAGCACCACTGCAACTGCGTGGGAGAGATTCATAATCGGGTATATTTCAGAAGTCGGAACCGTGATGAGCATATCAAAGCTTTTGAGTTCTTCGTTCCGGAAACCGCTATCTTCACGTCCGTAAAGAATAGCAACTTTTCCGTTGTAATCTTTGAGTTTCTCTTTGACTTCCCTTACCGTATAAAGAGGAAGCCGGATATGTTCTCCACCCTTCTGGCTCGCAACGCCTGTAGTCCCTATCAGCAAGTTTGCACCTTTTACGGCTTCATCAAGAGTTGAGGTGACCGTTGCCCCTTCAAGCACGTCTCTTGCATGGGACGACATTGCTCTTGCCTGTCCTTCGAGTTTGCAGGGATTTACAAGCACCAGGTCAGTATATCCAAAGTTCTTCATTGCTCTTGCAACAGATCCGACATTTCCCTGGTACATGGGTTCTACGAGCACTATACGAATTTCAAGTGACAAATTTCTCAATCCTTTTTTAAAATTTAGTTCTCAAGAGTGATTGCATCTTCCATAAAGACAGTCACACACAGTCTGCAGCCCAGGCAGTAAGACGGGTCTTTCAAAATGCAGCTCTTTTTTCCGTTTTTTCTTCTATTGAATAAATTCTCGGGCCTTTAGGACAGGAAGCTTTGCATTTACTACAGCCTGTACATTTGTTCTCATCAATATATATTTTCACGCCGATTATTTTCCATTTATTGTGAGCCCTTTATAGCCTATATTTCTTCCCTGTTTTAATTCTTGCTTTTTTGCAATTTCTTCCTCTTTATTTGCATGCAGAAATCTTATTTATTTCCCTGTATATATTAGTCTTAAGTTTAGCGGATAAGATTGAGAAGTTAAATTGTAGGGCTCAAGTTTTGAATCTGCCTGAAATGCGGCTAAAACTTAGCTCGAAGAGCGATCCATATTTAAGTATAAATACGATTATTTTAAAGAAGAAATGGTGATTTCATGAGTCTTGAACAGATTTTAAAAAATACATTTAAAGGAGAGACCACTGAAGTTGGGTGGTATCTTGCAATGTCAAAGATTGCTGAGCAGGAAGGGCTTGCGGATATTGCAGTCTATCTCCGCCAGATAGCAATGGACGAGGCATGGCATGCTACAGAAGTGGCTGAGATCCTCGGACTTGTTAAAGAAACAACCCTTGAAAACCTTGAAATGATGATTGAGGGAGAAGGCAAAGCCGAAGTTGAAAAAGCCGAAGCTGCAGAACTAGCCAGGAAGGAAGGCAACACAAGAGCCGCCCTTTTCTTTGAGAGGGCTTCTCTGGACGAAGCCAGGCACAAAGCAGGACTTAATGGCTTTTTAGTAAGGCTCAAAAAGCAGCAGTGAGAACACGAAAATGGATATTTTATCCATCTTTTTTTATCTTTAAAATTTTTACAATTAGCGGCTTTAACCGCTAATTACTCCGGCTATAATCTGGTTAATTTGTTCAAGAATACAGTCTGGTAGCAGGCTATGTTATTACAGTCCAGCAGCAAGCTATGTTATATTAGACATGCAATTTTATATTGTCTTGAGTGAATATATTCTCTGGATCTGAAGTCCTTTCCGGATCCGAGAAGATACTATTCTTTTAATCCGGAAAAGTGGTCGGAATATCGGGATTTTTCGCCTTCTGCATGGAGGTTTAATTTCAGGGGCTAAACCGGAATTCTTATTGTCTGCCAATCAATCCGTGAGTTGACTGCTCTCTCGGTTTAGCCTTTGTTTCCGATTTCCGATACCGGTTTTAGGTTAAATAATGATATTGAAACTTAAAATAAATAACAGCTATAAACAACTAAATCCTGAAATAGAAATGAAATAAATCAAGTTATGAGGAGTGGATAAATATGGTAAGCCATGAGTACGTGAAAGGTGATCTTCCAGAGAAGGCTGCAATCCTGCAAAGAGATGGGGAAACTTATGCAATCGCCCCCATATTCCCGGAGGAATCATATACCCAAAGACCCTTCGAAAAATAGCAGACATCGCTGAAAAATATGGGGCGGCGGCCCTCAAACTCACCTCTGCCCAGAGGATCGCAATTGTAGGGTTAAAGGAAGAAGATCTGGATGCGGCTTGGGCAGAACTGGATCTGAAACCTGGAGCCGCCATAGGGCTTTGCGTCCGTAGCATCAAGATATGTCCTGGAACTACTTTCTGCAAGAGGGGCAAGCAGGATGCTGTCGGGCTAGGATTGAAACTCGATGAAAAGTATCATGGAATGCAGCTTCCTTCAAAGTTCAAAATGGCTGTTTCCGGCTGCCAGAATTCATGTTCCGAACCTATTATAAAAGATCTGGGACTCATGGGGACGGCAAAAGGCTATACTTTGTCTGTCGGGGGTAGTGCAGGTCCGCGTCCGAGGCTTGGAGATATAGTGGCAAAGGACCTTTCCGAAGAGCAGGCTTTAGACCTTGTCGAAAGGATAATTAATTTTTACAAGGGATATGGGAAGCCAAGAAGGATCGGAGAAGTACTGGATGAGATCGGGATTGAGAAATTCAAAGCCGAAGTGGGGCTGTAAAAAGTTATTGGGGCTGTAAAAAGCTCTTTTCAGGATAAAGTACCTCAATTATCCGGTTTATTTTTTGCAGATTCATTTTTCTCTTTTTCTGCAATTCTCTTTTCACTTTTCTGCAGCCCAATTTCGTCCTTTTTAGTCTGTGAAATTTTTATAAGGTCAACTTATAATCTTTATATTATAATTTCGATAATATTCTTCTGGGTTTTCCTTTTTTCTTCTTCTGTTCGATTACCTCCGTGCTTCTCATTTTTGTGGCTCTTGCGGGCCTTTCGATGCAGTGTTTAATAAAGATAACGTTTAAATATAATAGATACAAAGACTAACAGACTATTCAAACCTTATGCAGACAGTCGCTACGGTTATCATTCTGTCTTTACTATCATTGATCCTGTAACATAACAATTGTAAAAGCAGTATTAGTTCCCAGTTTTTGATCCAGACATAGGAGGAATAAATTATTAGTAGTGAAATGGCATACTTCTCTGGGCTCTCAGATGTACTGAGAATTACGTTTGTCCAGATAATGATACTCAGCACAATAGCCATTGTGATTTTCTTATATGGTATGATGATTAACTTCCAGAAATGGGGGGCAGGAGTCACAGGTTACGGCCTTGAGCCTCAGGAAGGAACAAAAGGAAGTGCGATCAGGTTCTTAAAAACCTGGTGGAAACAGGTAACAGAAGAATCTCATCACGGGCATGGAAAGCCTATTCTGGAGGTTCTCATTCTTGACATTATGTTCCAGAGGAGAATTCTCAAAAGAAGCCCTCTTCGCTGGTTCATGCACTTCACTATTTTCGCAGGCTGGATGACCCTGTTTGCTCTGTCAGGAATGATGTTTGCAGTCGAAATGACCGAAAAGATCGGAATCGAGCTTCCATTCACTCCCGCCGAGTTTCGAGATATACTTTCTATCCCGAACTATATATTCGGGTATGTCCTGCTTATCGGAGTCATCATTGCAATAGTGAGAAGACTGTTTGTTTCTGAAGTAAGGGAAGCTTCCATTATGTATGATTGGACTTTGATCGGAGTAGTTTTCTTAGTTACTATTTCCGGTTTTGTTGCCGATGGAATCCGAACAGGAATTATCTGGAACTTTGGGCTTGACCCAGCATCAGCCCCTCCAGCAGCTCTTTTCCATTCCGTAATTTCCCTGCTCTTCTGTATCGCATATATCCCGTACAGTAAATATATTCACATAATCGCCACACCCCTTGCAATCCTTGCAAATAAAGGAGGCGAATAAAAAATGGCAAAACGTACCCCTTCAATCGATACGAAGAATCTTACCGCAGTCCAGCTTATGGAGCTCGACTCCTGTACCCGCTGCGGTGAATGTGTGAAATGGTGTCCGACTTACGCAGCTTCCGGCCAGAAACCAGGATTAGCCCCCAGGGACAAGATCCTGCGCTGGAAGCAGTACATGAACAAGTCCTATGGAATCAAAGCAAAACTCTTTGGCCCTGAGGAAATCCCCCAGTCAGAGCTTGAAGAATTCAAAGACGATGTGCACGGCTGTACAACCTGCGGTATATGTGGAACTGTTTGTGAATCAGGCATTAATACTGTGGAACTCTGGGAAGCCATGAGGGCAAACCTTGTAAAGAAGGGTATAGGTCCTTATGGAAAGCAGAGTATGTTCCCAAAACTTATTGGACAGTACCATAATCCTTACATGAAAGACCAGAAAGACAGACTTGCCTGGGTCCCCAAAGACGTGAAAATTGAAAACAAAGCAGACATTGTCTATTTCACGGGTTGTACTGCAGGGTATAATCAGCTCTCTTTAGCCTTTGCGACCTCACGTGTGCTCAACAAGCTGGGCATTCCGTTTGCCATGCTTGGGGAAGAGGAATGGTGCTGCGGCTCAGCCCTTATAAGGACAGGTCAGGCACATATCAATGATTTGCCCCGTGAAATTGCAAAACATAACGTCGAGGCAATCCAGAAAAAAGGTGCCAAAAAAGTTGTCTTTGCATGTGCAGGCTGCTTCCGTGCTGCAAAGGTTGACTGGCCTAGGCTTCTCGGCAAAGAACTGCCTTTTGAGGTTATTCACATCACAGAGTTCCTCGCAGGCCTGATAAAGCAAGACAAAATTAAATGGGTAAAGCCTATTAACAAGACAATTACTTACCACGATCCATGCCACCTTGGCCGTCACGTAGGCGTCTACGATGCTCCCAGGTATGTGCTATCCCATATTCCTGGTGTCAAGTTTGTCGAAATGGATAGGGTAAAAGAATTCCAGCGTTGTTGTGGAGCTGGCGGTGGTGTAAAGGCGGGCATCCCTGATCTTGCTCTGGGAGTCGCAGAATCCAGAGTTAAGGATGCCCTTGCGACTGATTCAGATATTCTGTCCAGCGCTTGCCCATTCTGTAAGAGAAACCTGTCGGATGGCCGAGACTCACTCAAAGTTGATCTCGTTGTCGAGGATGTCATCGAACTGGTTGCAGAGGCTCTGGGCCTGAGCACGGAAGTGCCCAAAGCAGCATGAAGCTGGTTTTTCCAGCTTTCTTTATTTTTCTTTTCTTACTTCCTTTTTTATTGTTTTATAGCAAAACTTAAATACCGATACTTCCTTCCCTTGAACATGTACATCCCTTACGAATTCTTCGGAAAAGTATTCGTATATCTGGCTTTCTTCGCCCTGGCTAGCACAGCATTTGCTCTTTTGGTAGGCGCCTATTCTTTTAAAAAACGTAAGATCATTTTTCCGAGCTTCGTACTTTTCATGCTCTATCTATTTTATTTCCCTTCTAAATTATTGTGCAGAGTTTTTAGAATCCGGGAAACTCTTGTGGACGATATCCTTATAGATGTGCGAAACGCCTTAATGTTGGATCGATTTGTTCACACGAAAGAGAGAAGGGCTGTATTTCTTCCCCAGTGCATGAGACATCCGGAATGCAAGGCCAGATGTGATCCTGTTCACGGTTATGAATGCAAACGCTGTGGAAAATGTGATATCTCAACGATCTATGAAGCTGCAGATAGATGCAATTTCAAGGTGTTCATAATCCCTGGAAGTAGTTTTGTCAAAAAGATCTTCGCGAAATACAAACCTCAGTCTTGCCTGGGTGTCGCATGTTACAATGAGCTCGCAGAAGACATGCAGGAGGTATCTTTCATTCCTGTTCAAGGAGTTCTTCTTCTTCGTGACGGTTGTTTCAACACTAAAGCTAACGTGGAAGAAATTATCAGAAAAATGGAGCTGTGTGATGTATAGTTTTATAGGAAAAGCCCTGCTTTTTACCACGCTTTTTTCGGTTTTGATCTCAATAACTGCTCTTTTGATAAGTCGAATCAGCCTGAAAAGAAAAGTATGGCTTGCAGGCTTTTTTCAAATGTCCTTGATTTTTTCTATCTGCCAATAAAATATTTTTTCTGTAAGTTTTCAGATCCACGAATATTAGATAAATGGGTAGTATCTTTGAAAAACATAGCTCATGCATCAGATTTCTCAAAAACCAAAAATCGCATAATTGTTGTTCCGCATTGTGTGCGTGCACTAGATTGCCCTGCTTCCTCAACAATTTTAGGGATTCAATGTCGAGACTGCGGGAAATGCATTGTGTCTCAATTGAAACAAGATGCCAAAAAATACGGATACGATTTATATATTACCACCGGTTCCTCAGCCATCACCAATATCCTTAAAAATAAACCTGCAGATGGAATGCTTGGAATAGCATGCGATTACGAGATAAACAAAGGAATGTGCGCTTTAAATGGGAAAAAATTGTGACTTATGGCGTTCCTCTGTTGAACGATGGTTGTTATAATACAAAAGTGGACTATAAAAAAGTAATTGAAACAATCGAACATTTCAACAAGAATCGACAAGAATAAGGTGTAATTTAAAGGTTTCTCATTTCTCGGTTGTCAAATTTAACAAGAAGGCAGGAAGTCCCCTTCCTCGGATGCATCAGCCGACAGGTGGGGGATGAAAGCCGTCAACTTCCCAACATACCTCTTTTTCTAATGCCGAAAATTTATAAATAGTATAGTTGCGTATATTATATGATAACTATGAGATATAATCTTGATCGTGGTAGCCATTCGGTGTACTCACTCCATTATCATTTTGTGCAATGTATAAAATATAGGAGAAAGGTACTCTGTGACCCAAAACTGATAGACTTCCTCAAAACCAAAATCCATAATATTAGCGAAACTTACGAAGTTGAAGTGTTGAGTATAGAATGTGACAAAGATCATTTTCATATGATTTTCACCGGAAAACCAACTTTAGATATTCCAAAATATATCAACACTATAAAAACTATAACTTCAAGAGAAATCAGAAAAGAGTTTCCCGAAGTAAAATTGTTGTTATGGGAAGATACCTTTTGGTCAAGATCATATTTTTTAGCAACAACCGGACAGGTTACTTTAGATATTCTGGAAAAATACGTAGAGAGTCAAAATGCATCTCACAGCGAAAGTTAAGATATACCCAACAGAAGATCAGTTGAAAGTTCTATGGGAACTTTCTGATAAATGCTGTTCTTTGTATAATCTAGCTTTAGCTGAAAGAAAATATGCATGGAAAAACGAAAATAAAAGCATCAAATACGTGGAGCAACAGAACAAACTACCGGAATTCAAGAAAAATAATCCTGAATACAAAATAGTTTATTCAAAAGTTCTTCAAGGAATTCTCAAAAAACTTGATGCTAATTATAAATCATTTTTTGCTCTTATCAAAAATGGAGATACTAAAGCCCGTCCTCCGAATTTCAAAAGTCATAAATTCTTTCAAACAATTCCTTATAATCAAAGTGGGTTCTATCAAGCAAGAAATTATATGTGCTTTACTCACAAAGTCAACGATACTGAACTTGTTTTTGATGTAAAGACAAAGTTTGAGAATATAAAACAAATAGAAATCTATAATGATGATCCTCTTTACGGTAAGGGAGATTTCTATATTTCTGTTGTGTATGAAGTAGCTACTCCTGATTATTTTGATAATGGTTTGTATCAGGCTAATGATGCCGGAATAACAAAAATAGTAACAGCCGTAAATTCAAACGGGAAATTCTTTGAAGTTAAAACTCCGAGATCAGATAAACATTGGCAACCAAAAATCGATTCAATCAAATCTAAAAGAGATCATTGTAAAAAGAAAAGTAAACAATGGGTTAGGTTGCATGGTGTTTACCGAAAAATGGAGAAGAAGAAATCTAATCAACTCAGCGATTTCCAACATAAACTTTCAAAGAAAATGGTCAACAATACTAAAGCTAATACTATTATTGTTGGTGACCTGAAAGTCAAAAATATGGCTCAATCCAAAAAACTTAAAGGAAAAAGAAAACGAGCTATGAACAGATCAACCCAAAATCAAGGTTATTTATCTCGCTTCATCGAATTTTTGACCTATAAAGCTGAACTTATAGGTAAAAAGGTAATAAAAATTGATGAAAGCTATACTTCTAAAGAGTGCTATGTTTGCGGAAAGAAACACGAAATGCCTCTTTGGGAAAGAACTATGTCATGTGATTGTGGAAATTGTATTGATAGAGATAGAAATTCGGCTATCAATATCATGTCAAAGTTCCTATCACAAAATGCTTTGTGGACAAGCTATCAACAATTTGTTGATAATCTTCGACAAACAGGTTTGCCGATGTCGGTGAGATTCCCAGAATCTTATCCTCAAATGACGTAAATACTCGAAGGAAGCTCCGTCCTCGCCATCAGGCAGGGCGGGGTAGTTCACGATCTTTATATCAAGTTATAGATTGATAAATACCTTGAAATTATGGAGTTTACGATTGATTATACGATTGATTATACGATTGATTATACGATTGATTATACGATTGATTGTACGATTGATTATAAGGATTATCTACTCTGGTCAAGGATTATCTACTCTGGTCAAGGATTATCTACTCTGGTCAAGGATTATCTACTCTGGTCAAGGATTATCTACTCTGGTCAAGGATTATCTACTCTGGTCAATGATTATCTACTCTGGTCAATGATTATCTAGTCTGGTCAATGATTATCTAGTCTGGTCAATGATTATCTAGTCTGGTCAATGATTATCTAGTCTGGTCAAGGATTATCTAGTCTGGTTAAGGATTATCTACTCTGGTTAAGGATTATCTACTCTGGTCCCTTATGAATTTCAAACTCAGGTAAGAGAAGTGATCAGAACCTTTTGTCAGGTATTCTCTTCTTCTTTCCTCTATCTTTTTATCGTTCCAGCTTTAATCTACTTTAGGAGCAGGTTATTCCTGGGGCGTCGGTATATAGCTGCCCTCAGTCCATAAACAGGTGTCTTAGCATGTATGATCTGATTATAATAGGGGAGGGCCTTCAGGGGCATCAGCTGGTAGGACAGCCGGAAAAAAGGGACTTTCAACCCTTCTGCTCGAGAAAGAAAATTTCCCAAGGTACAAGCCCTGCGGGGGGCTCTTTCTTCTTATGGTTTATCTTGCCTTGATTTCAAGCTGCCTGAGTCCGTAATCGAGAGAAATATCTCTAAGGTGAGGGTTTGTTTCAAAGACCGTTTTATAGAGGGAGTGAAAGAAATTAACTTAGCCTCACTGGTTTCCAGAAAAGTCTTTGATAACTTTCTGCTTGAAAAAGCCCGGGAAACCGGAATCGAAGTTCATACCGGGGAAAAGGTCATGGACTGTTTTGAAAAAGAAGATTGTGTTGAGGTCAGAACCACGGATAACACCTATCTGGGAAGGTTTGTTCTTATTGCAGAAGGTTCGGGTGGAGTTCTTAAATATAAAGTAAGGTCGAGAGACAAAAGGACAGAATACTGTCTAGGTCTTGTGTCGGAAATACCTGATGAGGATGAGGCGATAAGGAATCGGCTTCCAGGCACCATAGATCTTCACTTCGGGGTTGCTCAGGGGGCTATGGCTGGATTTTCCCTCATTCAGGGTACTATTCTGCAGGTATTGTGGGAACAGCTCAGTACCTTAAGCATCCGAAAAGAGTAATGCTGGATTTTCTGCAGGAAAATGGCTTCTCCGGTAACTTTCTTATTAGTTCCCACATTATTCCATCAGGCGGAATAAAAAGAAAAACGGTAAATTCAAGGCTTTTACTTAGCGGGGATGCTGCAGGATTTGTAGATGCTTTTTCAGGAGAAGGCATCGCATATGCCGTCCGGTCAGGACAACTTGCTGCGGAGACAGTTTCCGACCTTGTGATGTATGACCTGAAGTTGAATAGACTTAAAGCGTATGAGTCAGGCTGCAGGCAGGAGTTCGGGAATTACCTTGCCACTTCTCTCAAACTGGAGAAAATAATGCACCGTTTCCCTGAGATTTCTTTTAAACTGGCTGTTAGCAACAGGGAAATTCTCGATAAATACCTCGATGAAATGATAATCAATAGAAATTACAAAGACTATGTTCGCTGGTTATTGCTCAATTTCTGTCTGGCTGAACCCATCTCCAAAATTAAGTCCCTACAAATGGAAGGGGCCGATAAGGACTGATATTCAGAGAAAAATACGTAAAATATGGAATATAAATGGAAACATAGATATAAAAAAATTAAATAAGTTTATGCGAGTGAGGCACGTAAGCTCCCTTCTGTTCCTGCAAAAACTTCCTGTCACCCATCAGTGGAGGAAATGGTCCCTAAGGACTCGTGCAGCGACGGCATTCGGCTATGCGTTTCCAAAAACAATCGGGAGATTCCGGACGCTCTTTATTCCCAATTTCCAACTTGCACCCACGAGGGTTCGCCGTTTCATCCACTCTCCCTGAGACCTCAGCGTTTGCATCATCGCATTTTCAGGGGATGGTTATCGTTTCTGTGCCAGGGCCCGGGCTCTCGCCCGACATCCTTTACAGATGTTCGTGTATCCGGAGCGGTGGGGAGACTTTCCTCAGACCAGATGGCCCGTCAGCCGTCCAGCCTCTCTCGCATTCTACTTACTAATTGGCCCTATATATTTCCTAGTTATTTATATTTATTGGGAACCCGCATCTGCACAGGGTTGAAAAAAGGATTTCTCTGCGATCATATGTTATAGTTTTATTTTCTTCCCATGTGCGGGTGCAGGTATATCGTTTCCGTATAGTTCATATATATTTTGTGTGTTTGGAATACATCCAAATATTAATATATATGCATTATTATTCGTAAGTTATGGATGGACTTTTCCCATCTTCAAGACCTGTCTGAAAAATGATTTTCGGTACTTTAATATCTTACAATAGCTATGCTTTGTGTCAGTTTGCAGGCTTATTTTCAAGAGGTAAAACATGAGTGATTGTCTGTTCGATTTGCATATTGGATATGCCCGTTTTAAAAACCCTATTGCACTGGCGCCTATGGCAGGAATTGTCGATAGCGCTTTTGCCAACCAGTATGCAAGCAATGCCGGGCTGGTAGTTCTTGGAGCCTTCAATCTGGATAAGACTTCAATCGCTGTCGCGTCAGACCTCGTAGCTCGGGGTAGAAAAGAGTTCATTTCCGATGAACCCATAGAACTTATAAAAAAGGAAATCCGGGCAGTAACGTCCGGAAGTACCGTTGCGGTGAATGTCAGGAGTACTACACTTCAACCCCTCATTGAAGCTGCAAAAATTGTCAAAGAAGAAGGAGCAATTCTTGAGTTAAACGCTCACTGCAAGCAGCCCGAAATGCTCGATGCCGGGCTAGGAGAAGCCCTTCTCCATGACCTTCCGCGGCTTTCTGCCTGGATCAGGGCGATAAAGGAAACGGGAGTTGTGCTTTCAGTAAAAGTGAGGGCAAATGTTGTCAATGATGTCGAACTTGCAAGGCTTATCGATAAGTCGGGTGCGGACATCATACATGTTGATGCCGTAATGGAGGGTATCGGGGCTGACCTTGATACAATCCTTAATTACAGGGATGCTACAAGGCTATTCCTGATCGGCAACAATTCGGTCAGGGATTTTGAGGCAGCAAAGGACATGTTTTCCCGAGGGGCCGATATGGTTTCCGTTGCCAGAGGAGTCATTGAGAACCCTGAGCTTATACGGGAACTGGTGGAAAACGTTAATCTTTACCAGCAATCCATAGGCTGGTATAATGCCCCAAAGCACGTTTGCAGTGAAGGAGACTTCAGGGCTCTTGCTTTCTGTTGCATGCCTGTGAAACCATGTCCCGTGCATGAAAAGTTCCGAAAGCTCGGATATACGGCAGAAGAGTTCGCCAGGACAAAATTTGACTTTGCGAAAGGCACCATGCTGGAATACGGAGGAGACACATGCTTCGGAAGTCTTGTCTGGTGTTGTAAAATCACCAAGCCCTGCTGGATCAGGGATGGGGTGTTAAATACGATTGGCCTCTCTGATGCAGAGTATATGAAACTTAAGGAGCAACTGGCAAAATATGTACTGGATCATGCCAGAATTCCTGTAAATGAATCCTATTGATACTGGTTTTTCCTGCCCTATTCCTGGGAAGGGAGAAGACCCATGGATGTCGAGTTTGGTTGCCCGCTGTGCCCAGCTTGCTATGCTGCTGGAGGTCTCTGCTTCTCCCAAGCCAGGGAACGTAGATAAGGAGCACAACTATCCTGATACCTGTTTTGAGCATTTTGTGGCTTCTTCAGTAAGCGTTTACCCTGTTCTTGAGCTGGCTGCAAGAAGCAGCAGTGGGATAGGGACGCTTATCAGAAGTGCAGTTCGCGAGAGTTCTGCCTGGCAGCAGGGGGAAATACCCATTTCGGTGCATTTCTGCTGCTAATTCCTCTTTCAATGGCTGCAGGAAACTTATTCTATTCACATAAAG
This sequence comes from Methanosarcina sp. ERenArc_MAG2, assembly GCA_023955635.1. Lineage (GTDB taxonomy): Archaea > Halobacteriota > Methanosarcinia > Methanosarcinales > Methanosarcinaceae > Methanosarcina > Methanosarcina baikalica. The sequence goes on along the minus strand of JAMXHR010000017.1, from coordinate 230,948 downwards.
AATCTTATAAGTTTTCACCTGAAGAATTCGAAGCCCTTGCTGCACATGCACATGCTTTTGTCCGGGAAACGGACTGTGAGGACGCTGTCGAGTTCTACAGGGCTTTTGATATGGCAGAAGTCAGGGTCAACAGTGTGGATGAATTTAATCTCGGAGACCCTGAATCAACAGCCGAACTCAGGGAACAGGGAGTTACGCTTTACAAGCTTATGGACATAGCCAGGGGATATGACCTGATTGCAAATGAGTGGATTTCAGGTTTCAGACGCTGCCTTGAGGGAGCAAGAAGTATAACTGAATTCATGCAGGCCCAAAAATCGGGAGCTGAAAACTCCGTTTTGAACTGTTCAGGCACAGGTATCAACGAAGCTATAGTATACACCTTCTTGAAATTGCTTTCCCGGCACAGGGACACTTTCATCCAGACCAAGTTCGACAAAGATACTGCGGATCATGTCTCATTCAGAGCAGGTGAAATTCTTTCGGCCTGGGAGAAGCCTTCAGGCCATACCAGAGATTTTGCATCTTTGCTTCCTGCTATACAGGAGTTTGACTCTGAACTCCTCAAAAAGAGAATCAATCCGGGTTCGACAGCAGATATCATTATTGCAGGACTTTTCATTGCCCTTCTGGGGGGCTGCGTTTTTGACGAAATTTAATGAATCCGGAGATAGCTGTAAACCATCTATCGACCTCTCTGAATACGGGATTTCGGCAGGTATCTCTGAGACAATCGTAAGTACGGGGCTTGATACTCCCAATGCGGCCCCTATCGGGATTATCAGGAAAAACAAAAAGATCTTTGTCCGCATTTTCAAAGGCAGCCAGACCGGGGAAAACCTGGTCAGGGAAGGGGTTCTTGTAGCAAACGTGGTATACGACCCCTGCTCCTCGTACGTTCCACCTTCTTCGACATCGAATCTTCCGAATTCGATTTTGTGGATATTGGTGGGAAAAAGTTCCCTGTCCTGAAATCTGCCATTTCCTGGGTGGCTTTCAGGTGCACCAACCTCAAGGATACGGAACAGACTGTGGTATCCGACCTCATCCCGCTCGGGGCGGGTTTTTGTGAGGCGAACAAGAGAGCGATTCCGGCCCCTAACCGCGGCTTCAATGCAGTGCTTGAGGCGACTGTTCATGCAACCCGCTATAAGCTCTCAGGAGAAGAAAAATATCTTGAATTAATCCGGCATTATGAAACTCTGGCCTCCAAATGCGGGGAGAAAATGAGAAGAAAGCTATGAAATTGCTTTATGAAGTGATCGGGCTCTGAATTCTTTTTGGACTATTCTTCGTTCTGCAACTACGGTTTTACAGTTTCTCTCTTTCATTATCCTGAACCTTTTTTAGAAAATTATATTATCCTCCTCTGGCATGACTTCTTTTCATGAGTTTTCAGAGAATCGCATGGGGTATTACAGGTGCCGGGCATTTCCTGGATCGCAGTTATCAGATTTTTAAGGAAATTAAGCTAAGAGACCCCGAAATTTCCGTAAACACGTATATTTCTCGAGCAGCCGAGGAGGTGCTGCGCATGTATGGGCTTGAGCAGAAGCTTGTAAAAATCTCTGGAGGAGACTACCTTGAAGAGACTTTCCGAGAAAGTGAGCAGGGTTCGAGTTCTCCAAAGGTTGGGCGCTTCCTCCTCGAAAGATACGATGTCCTCTTCGTTACGCCTGCCACCTCAAATACGGTTTCAAAAATTGCTTATGGGATTGCAGATTCCCTTGTAACAAATGCCGTTGCTCAGGCCGTAAAAGGAAGAGTTCCTGTGTATATCGTGCCTGTGGATATCGAAGGTTCAATTATATCGGAAATGCCCTATAATATTGACCGAAAACAGTGCAAACATTGTGAGGCCTGTCCTCCAAGAGAAAACTGCCCTCATGGGGCAATCACTGAAAAAAACGGCTTCACAGACCAGATAGACCTTCTAAGATGCAAAGGCTGCGGAATCTGTAAGGAATTGTGCCTTTATAATGCCATTAAAGGTGGGCCTGTAGAGGTGCTTGTAAGGGATGTGGATATGCGCAATGTTGAGATTGTAAAACAATTGCAGGGAATAACTGTGCTTGAAAGTCCGGAAGCTATTCTGGAGCTCTTTTGAAGTTGCCGTTTCCAGAACTTTTGTAGAAGCTTGTAAGGAAATTTGTCATTTATGAAAAATTAAGGTTTTGAAAGGCATTTAATCAATTATTTTCAGCTGCCCATTTTCAAGCGATCCGCAACTTCCGGACATAAAACGAATAACAGCCTCATCATGGGAGATGAGGAGGTAGCCTATATTCTTCTCGGTCTGCACCTTTTTAAGCATGTGGAGGGTCTGGGCCTGAACCGAGACGTCAAGGGCAGAGGTTGGTTCGTCAAGCACGATGTATTCAGGTTCGAGCAGTAGGATCCGGCCGAGGGCAAGGCGCTGGAGTTGGCCTCCTGAAAGCTGTGAAGGGTAGCGGGAAAGTACTTCCTCTGAAAGGCCTATGGTCATAAGCATCTCTTTTGTCTTCAAGACATGTTCTGTATCTGGAGTCTTGAGGAGTGTAAGGACCTCGGAAACTGATCTCCCTATTTTATTCCTGGGATTAAAAGCATCAGTAGGGTCTTGAAACATTATCTGGACTTTGCGGCGAAAGGCTGCATGTCCGATTTTTTCATCCCGGAAAGTGGAGAACCGTTATAATAAACAGTGCCTTCTGTGGGCTTCTCAAGCCCGGCAATAACTCTTCCCAGAGTGCTTTTCCCTTCTCCGGAAGGACCCATCAGCCCGAAAGTCTCACCAGGTCTGACTTCGAACGAAACTTTCCGGAAAATGCATCTCCTCCTGCCTATTATACCTGTCCCGTATATTTTTGAGAGGCTGTCTGCTTTCAGGGATATAGAAAACACCTCACAGTTCTTCCATTAATTTCTTTAAGCTCGGGATGGGCCTCTATACAGCGTTTTTCTCTGAGTGGACATCTTGGGTGGAACCTGCAGCCCGAAGAAAGGTCGCTGAGAGGCGAGGAAATGCCGGGTATGGGAATAAAGCCCTTTTCAGGCAGGCTGTTCAGAAGACCTCTTGTGTAAGGGTGTAAAGGTTTCTCAAAAACGCTTGACGGGTCCGCAAATTCAACAATCTCCCCTGCATACATCACGGCAATCCTGTCTGCAAGCCTCTGTACAAAGCCAAGGTCATGGCTTATGAGAAGCAGAGCAGTCTTCCTTTCCAATTTCAGCTTCTTAAGCTCAGCTTCCAGTTCGTCTACGCATTTTCTGTCAAGCCCTTTGCTGGGCTCATCTGCTATCAGAAGGGAAGGATCAAGTATGGTTGAAGCTGCAATCAAAAAGCGCTGGTTCATCCCTCCTGAACACCATGAGGGGTAATAGTCAATGCACTCAGAAAAGTTTTCAAAGCCCATGTGTTTCAGGGCTATTGCAACTCTGGAAAGAGCTGACTTTTTCTTTTCTTTCCGGTGTACACGCAGGGGTTCTGCAAGTTGGTGCCCTATGGAATATACAGGATTAAGGGCCAGGGAAGGGTTCTGAAAAATAATAGCAATTTCTTTTCCTCTTATTTTTGCCATTTCTTTTTCGTTCAGTCCAAGCAGGTTTTTTCCCCTTAATTCTATATCCCCTTTCACTTTTGACTCGGGGGAAGAAGGTGCATAATTGCATGTGCAACTACGGATTTCCCGCAGCCTGTCTCTCCTACAAGGGCAAGAGTTTCGCTTTCTCTAATCGAAAAGGAAATACCTGAAAGTACGGTTACGGTTTCTATTCCCTGAAAAGAGACCTTGAGGTTTCTTACTTCAAGCAATGTGCTACTGGAATGGGATTTCATAATGTATTTGCACCTTCTTCTGAGCATTCTTTTTCCTTTGCTTCAAGCCCTAACCCTACAAGTGCGATAGATAGCACACAGAGAGTGATGCAGATTCCGGGCGGTAAGTACCACCACCACATATCCCTAATAAAACCACCCCGAAAAAAAGCAAAAGAAAGCATGATTCCCCAACTTTTCATGTTTATGTCTCCAAGTCCCAGGAAGGAGAGTGAAGCCTCTGAAATCATTGCCGAAGCTATTGCCAGCATGAACTTGGGAAAAAGGACATGGATAATGTTTGGGAATATGTCCGAGATCATGATGTGATAGGAGGGAAAACCCATGCATTGGGCGCTTTTGACGTAGCCTGCTTCCCTCAGCTGCAGAACTTTTGAGCGGGTGACTCTGGCGGTGGATTCCCAGGACAGAAGGCCTAGAACAGAGATCAGGATCCAGATGTTCGGCCGCAAGAATGCTCCCAGGACTATGATCAGGGGGATTTTCGGGATGAGAAGGACAACATCAGTAAAGCCCATTAACAGTTCTTCAATGGATCCCCTGAAATAGCCTGCACAGAGTCCCAGCACAGTCCCAATAAGAGTTGAGATAAGGGCTGCTACAAAACCTATTGTTATTGAGATCCTTGCCCCGAATACAAGTTCTGAAAGGATGTCATTTCCGATGTCGTTTGTCCCCAGGAGGTGTCTTCCCGAAGGGGCTTCATAGGGTATGAAACGTTCGTTTGGGGCATAGGGGGCAAGAAGAAAAGGAAATAATGTCATAAACAGGAAAAAGGCAAAGAGAAGAAGACCTATCCAATTAAATAGTGTCAGAGAGCTCTCATGTTTTCGAAAACTTCGGAATGAAACTTCACCAGGCCCTTTGAATCCGGGCTTTTCCTGTCTATTTTCAGAATCCCCTTCAACGCAAGCTTCTTTCATGCAGGAACCTTCAATACAGGCAGGTTGGCTCATGCAGGTCTCCTTGCCCTGGGGTCAATTAAGGCATAGAGCAGGTCAGCAAGCATATTGGTGAGTAGGGCAGTAAAGGCAATTACCAGAAATGCTCCCTGAAGCAGAGGATAATCTTTTCCCATTATTGCATCGTAGATCAGGAGTCCCATACCGTTTAAGGAAAATACTATTTCTATGAACAGTGCCCCACTGAGGAGAAACCCGAAATCCAGGGCAAGCAGGGTAATAATCGGGAGAGATGCATTTTTTACGATATGTCTGAAAAGTATGCCGGTATCATGCAGGCCCTTTGCTCTGGCATACAACGCGTAAAGTTGTTCCTTTTCTTGAATTACGCTTCCGCGCATGACCAGAAAGTTTCTGGATGCTGAAAAGACAGACATTACACAGGTAGGCAGAAAGAGATGATACAGCACACTTCCTATTTCAGGGGTATCATAAAAGCCTTTGGAGGGGAAGAGCCCCAGTTTGAAAGCAAAAATATAGAGGGTAAGAAGGGCAAGAAAGTAAGGTGGGATACAGGAGATAACAACAAAAGCGAAACTTGTGAAGCGGCTCGCTTTTCTTTCCGGTTTCCATCCGGCAAGGGCTCCAAGAAAAACTCCCAGAAAGGACCCGATGACCACTGATATCCCCACAAACAGCAGGGTCCATCCCATCTTATTAAGAAGGACCTCTGCTACAGGGGCGTGGAGGTGATAGGAATACCCCAGGTCCAGGTGCAGGAGGCTCGAAAGGTAGGACGTGAACTGCTCGGAGAGGGACATGTTAAGCCCGAGTTCTGCTCTCAGCTCTTCCGTCACTTTTTCTGAAACATAAGCATCTTCCCCGATAAGGTTTTTTACCGGATCCCCAGGCATGAGTCTTGGGAGGGTAAAGTTTATGGCGGTTATGAGCATGAATGAGGCAAAATACCTGGTTACTTTTTTTGCTATCTCTAACATCGCTCTTATTTTTCCTGCCTTCTTATGCTATCGGATTTTCTTTTCAGTAACTATATTTTATGCCTTTACTTCTCTTATGTTTACAAAAGTGTCCACGTTATATATCCCGTAAAGAGGGTCAGCGTACCAGCCTTCGAAGTGCCTGTTAAACGGGGTAACTGAATTGCTCCAGTAAAGGGGAATTGCAGGCAGGTTTTCTGCATAGTAGTTCTGCAGTTCGTATGCGTAACCCTGAAGTTCTGCAGGTTCCGTGGTTGCAAGGATGTCATCGCACAGTTGCAGGAACACAGGGTCTTCCACATTATGCATCACTCCCTGGCCTGTCCGTCTGGAATCAAAATAGCCGCTTCCCCAACCTGCGTGCATAAGCATACCCCAGGGGTGGAGCGGGTTACTGTGAGGTCATAATCATAACTGTCTTTAAGAGTAACCCAGGTATCTGCATCCACAGTTTTGAGGTCTACGGAAAGACCAATCCGCTCAAAATATTCCTCAAGAAGCTCTCCTGTGCGGGCGTACTCAGACCGGATAAGAATCTCGAGCTTGATGTCTTTTCGGTCTTTTCCTTCCAGTACCCCGTTCCCGTTGCTGTCTGAGTATCCGGCTTTCTCCAGGGTTTCTATGGCTTTTTCGGGGCTGTACTCAAGTTTTTCTGTTTCCTTGAAATTTTCCATGGCCGGAGGTACAAAACCGCGATTCGGAACTTCTCCGTATCCCAGGGTCTCGAGCCTGGCAATCTCTTCATAATTTATGGCATAAGTCAGAGCCTCCCTGAATCCCGGGTCCGAAAACGGGGCTTTCTTCAAATTAGGGGACAGGAAAACAAGTCCGATGTCTGTCTTTTCCAAAAAGTCAAAATCTCCGGTTTTTTCTAGTTGTTCAATACCGGAATAAGGGTATGAGCCTGCGTATTTATAGTATGTGTCAACGTCCCCGTTTTTAAGAGCCAGGGTGGCAACGTCTACATTTGAGTATAAATGTACCTCTACATTTTCAAATTCTGAAACCTTTCCTTTCCAGTAAGGGTTTTTCTCGAAAATGAGTTTTCCGGCATTGAGGTCTATCATTTTGAGATAGTAGGGTCCACAGCCTACATAAGGGCCGTTATTTAAGTATTCCATGGGATTTTCTATTGTTTCCCATATATGTGCAGGGAGGATATTGTATGTCACAAATTCCATATTGACTCGGGTGTAAGGCTTGTTAAATTTAAAGGTCACGGAATTGTCGGCCTCCGAAATCGTTGAACTTTCCAGGGTTTCATTGATCCAGCCGGCCCAGGGCGTCTTTTTTCCGTAGTAACGGATTGAGAACTCAACGTCTTGTGGGGTCACCTTCTCTCCGTCGCTCCAGTAGAGGTCGTCTTTGAGGTAAAAGGTCCAGCACGTGTTATTTTCCGAAACATTATAGCTTTCCGCAAGCTGCCCTACCAGACGTCCCTCCGAGTCCATTTTCATGAGGGGCGGGTTTGAGAGATGGGCAAAAATCCCAAGATTTGAATCCCCTATGAGGGATGCAGATTTTACAACGCTTGGGGTTGCGATTTTCAGGACTACTCTTCCAGAATCTGCTGATTGCTGCACATCTTCGATTGCTGCTTTAGAGATTGTTTCTGAAGTCTGCAGTTCTCTTTCTGCTCCCGGATATAGGTTTTTTAAATATGTGATAATCCCATCAAAAAATCCGTCTTTTGAGATTGTAAGGTTATTTTCAGAATCTTCCGGCACTGCCGTTCCTACCGGAAGCAGGATTGCGAAAAGGGTGAAAATGAGCATTATAAGGGCCATTCTTCGCTTCAATCCCGCTTTTAATTCCAATCCTATGAAATGTTTTATCTGTTTCATCCTGCTGCCTTCCCCGTTTTAAGATCTTTTCTTTGTAAAAATATCCTCAACATTTTATCCTATTCTTCTCTTCAACAATGGAGGAGGTGAATGGAAATGTACATGGAAATGTAAATAAAAATCTAATCGTAAACTTAATGTATTCTTTTTCTGGTTTTCATTTAGATATTTTAATACCATTAAGAATAAAAATAATTAAAAATAATACTAAAAATCAATTTTTTATGTTATGGGACATAAACAATTTCATAATATAAACCTTTTGTTTTTTTCAAATTTATCCAAAAATAGATTGAGGAAAACCTGACTTTTACGGCGCCGAATTTGAATGAAGTTAATAATCCGGAAAAATTTGTCTTTATTTTTGTTTTTCCATTTCGATTTGTTTTTCAATTTCTTTCACAATGATTTTTTCCGAATGGAGGTAGAAAGAAGCCGGAAGCCCTGTATTTGAGATAATATAAAGCAGGCTCATAGTTGTCCTGTTAAGTCCCGGGAAACAGTTTAATAGAGCACTTCTGGAAATCCTTACCATAGCATCCAGGGATTTTATTCCTGTAAGGTAACCTTTTATGTCTCTGTTTTTCTGGCTTTTTTCAAAAATCAGATCTATCCAGGTGTTCATTTCATCGATCAGGAGCTCCCTTGTAAGGTCTTCGGGGACTATGTAATTTTTCCCCTTTTCGATATTCCTGAAAAACTCTTTGAAATCCTCTCCTTTCGCGAGGGTGTATACCTTCCCGAGTCTTCCTGAATGGGTATCTGTTGTCGCAGCAATACCTTTTCCAAATCTTTCTGCAAGGGCAATTGTAAGTTCGTTTTTCTGTTTGAGTTCATTCATATTATATTCCAGTACAGGGAAAAGTTTTGCTAACCTGGGTACTGCAGAAGGATTTGGTTCGTGATGAAACTCGAACCAGAAAGGATGATTGTAAATAAAAGGAAGTTTGTGCCGCCTGAGGTATTTGATAAAGCTTTTCAGGTCATGTTCTATTTCCGCAATTTCCCTGAGTTCAAAGAACTCCTCCCTATCAAGCTCGAAAACGTTAATATGCAGCTTGTGTCCTGCAAATTCCGGGTCATACACATTCATTTCAACCCCCGGAACGAGCTTTTCACGGTCCCACCCGAGAATTTCGTACGCCTCGATGGTATCGTGGTCCGTAAATGTGATGTAATCCATTCCTATCTTAAGGGCTTTCTCATAAAGGCTCTCAGGATGCAGGTCTCTAACAGGAAGCACATCAAAGGAACAGGTTGTATGCACATGCAGGTCTGCTCGCTTCCATCCCTCTTCCATAAGCTCAGCTGCTCGTTCCGGACTTATCAGCTTTTCCTCGTAATTCCTCGGCCTTCTCCCCATAGGCATAGAATCCGGTTATTTTAATTTTCTTTTGATTATTTTTATTAAGTCTTAAATCTCTCCCCATATAGTATATCCTTTTTTTAGATTAAGGTTTTCCGGAAGAATTCTTATCAGAATTTAGAGCAGTTTGACTCCGAAATAAAAAGTTCTCAAAGAGTTTTTTCAACGATTTTCTTAAAGAGTTCTCTTCCTATCTTAACATTTTTTACTCTGTTTTCTTCACCCTTCTCCCCACACTTATAAATATTCGAACATATTTCTGCATTTTCACCTGAACATTTTGAAAAGTTTGAGCGGAGCCCTGAAAAATTCTTATGGTAAAATGGAGTGTTGAAATAATTTTTGAATATGGGCGTATCCTGAAACCCAAAATTACTACTCTAAATCTTTAATTTTTAATAATTAATCGAGTTTCTGATCCTGAAAAAAACCCTTCCACTTTTATTGATTAGAAGATAAAATTGGTTTTGGGATGAGCTTAATCACTGGATTTCATAGAGAGGATAAATTTTCGCTTGCATCAAAACTGCATGGAATCTCTTCGAAAACTCCGAAAATGTAAACGATTCTAAAACATTTAAAGAAATGAACCTGGAATTAAAAAAGCATTTAGAAAATTGAATGTAGAGACTAAGAATAAGTCGATATATATTCCTGCCTAGCAGGGAAGAGTCGAAAAATTACAGGATCACAATAATAACATTGAAGGGAGAATTCAACAAGGCCAGCCAGGAATTAAAGAGGACCTGAAAAAAACTCATAGAAATTACCTGGTCCAGGTTCAGAGCTTGATAAACCAGAAGGAAATTGAAGCACCTAGAGAAAAAAGAGATGGTGGAGATTCTGGTAAATTCATTTCTCCACATTTTTAACAACCTATTTCCCGTTATCCGCTATCAAGTCCCGGATTCTATAAGGTTCTGTATTACCTTTCTTCTCAGAATAAATGATTCCTCAAGTAGAATTTGTTTTGCAAAATAACTGGGGGTATCAAAAGCTGAAAGCTCGTTTTGGGAATACATAATCCTGTAATAGCATAATTGTGTGAGAAGGGAAGAGAAACCTGATTTAAATGTCCTTTCTTTATTTTCCTTTCCTTTTCTTATCTTGTTGTTTTACTTTGCCGTCCGCTTCCTTAACTTCTTCAACTTGTTGTTTTGTTTTGTCGTTCGTTTCCTTATCTTTCTTATCGCGTTTTGCTGCCTTTTGTTTCTTGGTCACCAAGTTATGAACCTCTAAAATTCATTTATGCAAATTAATAATTATGAAAATAGTCTATTATTATAAAAAGGTTCATCTTTTTTAACCAATTCTCATAGTTTTCTTTATTTTCTAAGTTAGCTAGGAAACTTAGACGGTGTTGAGAAAACCATTTCTAAAAAAGTCATTTCTAAGCCATATGGTCATACATTTTTCATATTCTGGAGGGTAGTATATGGAGCTTACAAAGAGATTTTTAGAAATTATACATAAACGTTATCATTAAACATTATTAAAGGTGATATCAAAAAATATAAAAATTAATTGGGGGTTATGACCATGTTCGAACAGGCGTTAACGTCTTCTGCTTCGCTTAATTCGTGTGGTGGTTGTTTTTACTTTCGGTTTTGGTTTGTTTCCGGTATCTGGACTTACTGAGTTTTTACTTTTTGTGTCTATTGGGTCTTTTGCGTCAACCTTTTTGGAGAGGTCAGAGGCGTCCGTTTTTGTTACAGTGTTGGGGCTAATGTAAGATTTTGCAGCCCGGATATTCGGTGTTACGTGTCTGTTCCAGAGACTTGACCAGAACAGCATTGACCAGAAACCAGAATGCCCAGTTTGGTTATTATTATATGAAGGTGTTGATGTATTATTATCTTGTGCGGATTGTTCCTGTCCGATGCAACCGCTAAATCCGCTAGTGATCAACACCATGACTAATAAAAGACATATTTTTTTCATCAAAAAACCTCTTGTACTTCAATTCGAGTGTTGAATTTCCACAATAGATATACAGGTTTAAGTTCTCTATGTATCTGCCTCAGAATTTCAATTTTGTCCCTCTTCACTCAACAAATATATCACTCCTTGAAGCATCTTCTATTTATGACCCTTGAGCCCGTGCATATGCATAAGATCTCGGAGCTTGCAAAAAGGATTGACAGGTCGTTTGAGTTTGAGGAGCTCAATACGGCGATAGATATCTATGCGCTGCTCGAGGAGTTGAAGCTCGATGGGAAGGTCATTCTTAAAGCCATCGGCAGACTCTTCCGGGGAATTGTAAGGACTGAGCTTATGGCACAGGGCGAAGACCCGTATCCGGTTACTTATGCCTGTGACAGCGGAAGTACTAACCCCATGACTTATGACAGCGGGCTTTTTGTGGACTTCTGCCACTGCGGGCTGGCTGCAACACCTACTGACCTCGATATCCAGAGATGCAGAACAATAGTATGTGCTGCTTATTCTTCTTCCCAGAGAGTAGCTATGCAGGCCACATCAGGCTGGGAAACCTTCGATGAAGGGCTCGGAAGGGCAAAACTGGTTACAATTGCTCCTGACGAGCTGAAAAGAAAGGCTCCTGACATGGTGCACAGTTTTGCCATGTACCTTGCAGAATCCGAGCATATTCTTTTCATGAAAGATAGGGTGGAAGCAGAGAGCTTTTTCATAATGGACGGACCGATTTACCCAAAACAGCTCATGTACTGGATGGTTCTGGATGGCGAGGAAGTAAAAGTCCGGCAGAACAATGATGCCCGGAAAATCCTTCAGAATTACATAGATATCATGGATCATTTTCTGGAAAAGCGGACGCCTGTAATCGGTTTTGTAAAAATCCTACTGACATGCAGATTATGGACAGCGTCCGGAAGAAAAGGGAATCCTTCGACTTGCCCTGGATGCTTGATTCCCAGTTTTTCCGGAATCTTCTCTCCCCGAGAAAATTGATAGTATGTCCGGACACGGTGGAAGTACTTCGAAAAATAACGGGAAGAACGGCAAACATACTGGTTCCAGGAATGCTTACATTACTTACACTAACTGGTTCTTGCAGCCCAATAGGTTTTATGAGAGGCTGCTTAATGGGACTTCACCCCTTGCAGCTGCCGATATGCTCCAGCAGAAACTCAGGCACAGTTTTTCACCTGAGGATTATGCCCTTTGTTTTTTCATGCTTTATGTGCCCTCGAAGGATGTAGTCTTCAAAGTCGAAGCCCCTTACGGGCTTGTTAAGGATGATTTCTTCCGTATGCAAATTACCAAAAAAGTGCTCTTTGACCTTTCTCTGCATGGTTTTCCCCTTACCCTTACAAAGGCAGACCATCTCGCAAAAATCAGAAAAGTAGAGAGGCAAGAGATCGATAAATTCTTTGAAAACATGAATCCTGATGTCAGTTATAATGATACTCGGTGGGGTAACATCAATGAAATATGAAGATGCCGATATTCTGGCTTTTGTCTCCGACAGGCCTAAAAAGGATCTGGTTCCTCAAATGAATTCAGGAGCAGAAGAAAATGCAGGCTTAAAAGATAGCCCTGAAGAAGGAAATCCTGAAAATCACATCAGGGATAGCGCCGTGAATTCTCTTGAAGGTGCTTATGATCTGGCTGCAATACTCATTGACACACCTGAAAAATTACGGGCCTCTTTACCCGAAGCTCTGAGGAAAGATTATCCGGAAAACGTATCTGAAATTATTCCAAAAACAGTATCCGGAACTATTTTTGGCTCTTCTGATTCCGTTCCTGAAACTGCTTTGTTGTCTTTCCCAGAAGCCTCTCTTGAATCTCATGCCTTCATGCATTCCGAAAAAAAGCCTTCCTTTTGAAGCCTTTGCCGATTATGACGATGGCATCCGGAATATTTCCGCATCTTCAGAAGCCTTCGGGATTGTTACTACAGGTTTAGACCCTCTCGAAATCACCCCTTCAGGAGCTGTAATCACTGGCTATATTACATCTGCCAGGCGGAATGAGATAAGGCTCGGGACGTATGTTGTCGTACCCTATGAGAGTGGAGAAAAACTCTTTGCCAGAGTAGGGAAACTCCAGTACAGACAGGAGTTTGTGGTAGATGACGCAACTGAGATTCATTCTAGGCGTATGCTCAGTGCCCGTGCAACCCCTGTGAAAGAAGAAGATTACAAGTTCCTTGCCTGCCTTGATCCGCTCTGTATTCTGTACCGGAAGACAGAAGGCACACTTACCCGGCGGATGGCAGACAGAATTCCACGGCCTAACACTCCCATCCTGTCTGTCACTGACAGGCTTGAGGTTCAAACAGGGCTTAATATTCCTGAAGATGGTATTTTTCTCGGGCACCTCAGTGTTGGGGGAGAACTTTTGAAAACCCATTCCGAGCCCGAAACAGTTGCATATTACCTCAGAAATGACTATTCAATGGGTGATCCCCTTATTTTCAGGCACATGCTGATCTGCGGGAGCACCGGGACAGGAAAGACCTTCCTTTCAAAAAATATCCTCCGCCAGTTCATGACAGAAAATAACAGGTACAGGCTGCGGAGTTCTCCTGATAAAGCCTGGAAAAACTCCTGCCTGGTAATTATGGATCCTCAGGATGAATATTCCCAGCTTTTTGAGGACAACGAGACCCTTAATGAGGACGATAAATTCGGGTTCGAATCCGAAAATGTGACTTACGGCCGGGTCCGGTCTACAAAAGCTTTTGTAGCAAAGGTCGGTGGGCAGAAATATGCCGGGGACAAGTCACGAGCTGAGCAGATTGAGTTTACTATTCCTTTTTCCCTTGTAGAATACAACTCCTGGCTTATCGCAGCAGCCGGGATGTCCGAACTCCAGTTCATAGGGCTTGAAGTGCTTCTTGGTGATTTTTTCAAGTCCAGCATGCCCCATACTTACCTGAATTTCCTCAATCATATCGAGAATGAGGGTACTCGTTCCTATTATGTCGACAGTGGAAAGCTTCATGAGTCGTCCTATGATGGGATTGCCAGGAGAGTAAAGAGCAAATTCTTCTCGAAGGTTTTTGATCAGGATGCAACCTCAATTATCGACATTTTAGACAGGATATTCAAGCCAGGGCAGATTTCGGTTTTCCCTACCGAATACATAAGCGCTCCGAGAATCAGGGATCTTATAGTACTTACGATCATGAGCCTGATCGTGGACAACAAGCTCAGCACATCGGGCACTGACGCCATTAAAGAAACTCCTATAATCCTGGCGCTGGATGAAGCTCATCGCTATCTTTCCAGGGCAAGCGGGGAACATTCCCGCCTTATTATCTCTCGTTTTGCAGATGCAGCCCGCCAGGGCAGAAAAGAAGGGTTGGGGCTCTTTTTGATTACCCAGGACCCTCAGGATATAGATGACACTGTTTTCAAACAGATCAACACAAAACTGATCCTTAATCTCAATAATGACGCAGCTATTACATCTTTAAAAGTTCCGAAAGAATATGAGAGGAGAATTCCTTATCTTAAGAAAGGACAGATGATAATCCATTCCCCGGATAACAGTGATATAGTAGAAATAGTCGGGCTTTCAAATTGCGTAGTCCGGCATCGCTGATCTTCATCAGATCTGATAATTAAACCGGTTTGCTGAGAAAATTCTTCGGTTGTGCAGGGTAAGATTCCGGCATGATGAAAATAAACAGCGAAAAAATTTGAAACTCGATATATTTAATGTGGAAAATTAGTTTAAATAACCACCGGGCTAAATCCCCGGTGGTTTAATCTCTTCCTCTCAGGTATTTCTTTTCTATCGTTTTTTCAATTTAAGGTTTTATTTGTTTTTAGAGTATATACCAGGTCTTGTATTTGTGGGTGTAACTTTTATATAATTTTTTACTGTTTTCGTATTGCTGCCTGCATCATTGGTTGCTTTAAGCGATACTGTATAGTTTCCTTCTACCAGATATTTATGTTTCGGATTCTGGGTTGTTGAAGTTGTTCCGTCTCCAAAAGTCCATTTCCATTTAGTCGGTGTTCCTGTACTTTTGTCAGTAAAAGCAACAGTTAATGGTGCTTTCCCGGAAATAGGTGTCGCAGAAAATTTTGCTACAGGAACTGTTATGGGGAATGCAGCTTTTAATGCATTTATCCGGCCTGAACCATAGTTATTATCCTTTCCTACCGATCCAAGATCTACAGCCGTACTTTCTAATTTCTGCTTTACCTCAGACGGCTTCAGAGTCGGGGTCTTTTCCAACATTAATGCCACAGTACCGGAAACATGTGGTGTTGCCATAGAAGTTCCGGACCAGGCCTCATACCCACCGCCTGGAACTGTTGAAGTGACATCTACCCCAGGCGCAGAGAAATCGGGTTTAATGTATGTCTGCCCATCAAGAGTAACTGGACCTCGACTACTAAAGTATGCTATTACATCGGAGGAATCTGTTGCACCGACAGTGAACGAATTGATTTCATCTCCGGGGCACGAGATTGTGCTGGATCCCGGTCCGGAATTGCCAGCCGCTATAACAGGAATTACACCTGCTGCCACAACATTGTTTATTGTAGTTGTGTACGCCGATGAATGATAGGATGATCCACCACTGTAGCTTATAATTCGGGCCTTATTGTTGACTGCCCACTCAAAGGCAAGAATAACGTCAGAGGAATATCCCGAACCGTATGCATCGAATACTTTTGCTGCAATCAGCTGTGTACCTGGTGCAACACCGGTTTGCATGCCGTTAGCCCCGGTTCCTGAAATGGTCCCGGATACATGAGTACCGTGCCCGTGGTCGTCATATGGAGATGACTGTGAGTTTATGTAGTCAATCCAACCGACAATTTTCGGATCGTTTGTATTGGCATTGTCATCAAGGTCGTCAAGATCGGGGTGCTTCGAATCAATTCCTGTATCTACAACAGCAACGGTTATCCCTTTCCCATTTATACCCTTTTGCCATACCGCAGGCGCTTCAATTTTGTCAACTCCCCATGCATTTGCAGATATCGTATTTTGCGGGGTAGTAGACGCTTCTATTTCTGTGGTGGAAGTTTCGGATTGCCCTATGATAGAAACAACTTCATCACACTCGATCTTCCAAACGTCGGGTCTCTTGACAAGAGAAGCTAAAACTTCCGGTGTTACACTGGCTGCAACAGCATTAACGATTTTAATAGGTTTTATTTCTTTTACTTTGTTGTTTGATTTCTCATTCTCGAGAAACTTTATTAGATTTTTCTGATTACTCTCGATTTGAGATTTCCCATTAGCAGTATTAAATGCTATATGCTGATCTGCTAACAATATAATTACTGGAATTTGTTCAGTTGCTGAAGTTTCAGCAATTTTTGAAGACAAACTTGTTGAGATCTTATCATTTGAGTTTATACTGGGGGATAGGTTTATGTCTCCAGCCAATGCCGTAAATGAAAACAACGAAATTAAAACCAATGACATACAGATAATACATATTAATTCAGGAACCATTTTTTTTAAAGGGTTCACGGTTTTTTTGCACCTATTCACACTCCTTTTCAAGACTATTCCTATTTTAGAGGTTTTTTATTATCTTCTGGGATCGTCAAAAATTATCCTTATTTCAGTATTAAGTGACGAGCCAATCGAAAATTCAGAACATAATAAAATTTAATATTTTGACTTAAAGTCTATCCGAAAAGTCAATAATGACATGTTGTAGAAATTACAATAGGTGATAATATCGAGTATCGGTTGAGTTGTGCATATTGCCAATTGTAGAAGTTACAGCAGGTCACAATACTTTTCGGATAGGTTCTTAGTTCCAGAATCTGATGATTTTTGGATTCCGGTCAAGAACATAACTTTTGTAACTAACGCACTCATGTTTCCAAGCACCTGTAATGTCAACAGTATAATAACACTTGGCTGTCCGAATAATGATATTTTATAACTGACCTGCAGGTGATTGATTTGTTTACAAAGTGTATAAGTTCTATCAAATATAGATGACCTTCTATAAAATACTTATGAGGTTGGCAAATCTTATGCTTGATACCAGGAATTCAAAAAGAAAAGTATTATACAACGTTTCCTTAGCTGTATTGAGGCATGCAAAAAATTGTTTTTCGATAGGGGAAAACGAAAATCAAACCGTGGAACTGCGATCTTAGGAACTCAAATTTGGTGGTTTTTGTTTTAAGTTACGCACCGAATTAGAGGACCGCTTATAAATTTGACATTTAATAAGTACGAATCTCTGTTTTATTTTCCCCTTGAATCGGACTGGATTAGGTATTTGAATAAAATTGAATCAATAGATTTTTCTTACAATTTCTAAAAAGCTAGCTGTAATAAGAATACACGCAGTTTTATTTGGATGAACATAGAATACTTTTCTTCGAAAGAGCTATTTATAAAAAACTGGTCCTGGAAGTCAGTTACTAAAAACTGCAATAAAGGTAGCTCTCAAATCTGACAAAACAAGGCAAATGTGATCTTGTTGTCATATTTGCTAAATAATCCCCCACTACCCTTTAGTCTTGATCTTTTTTATTATTTTTCAATTTAATAAATTCATTTTTTGGAGACTGTAATATATCCAGATATAGTTTTAGTGTTGCTTCCTGCAGCATTCTTTACTGTTAAGCTGACATTATATTTTCCTGCTTTACTGTATGTGTGCGCAGGATTCTTGGTTGTTGAATATGTTCCGTCTCCGAAACTCCATTTCCATGATGTGGGTGCTCCGGTACTTTTGTCAGTAAACTGTACCTTCAATGGAACTTTTCCTGAGGTGGAAGCTGCTGAAAAAGCAGCAACAGGTTTTATCGGGGCTGCTTTTACAATTATATAGTTCTTTATTGTTTTCGTATTTGTTCCAGCTGCATTTGTTGCTTCTAAACTGACAGTATAGTTTCCTGCTTTACTGTATGTGTGCACAGGATTTTTTTGTGTTGAAGTTGTTCGGTCTCCAAAACTCCATTTCCATGATGTGGGTGCTCCGGTACTTTTGTCAGTAAAACTGACTTTCAGTGGCGTATTTCCTGAAGTTGGGGATGCGGAGAAGGTAGCAACAGGTTTTATCGGGGCTGCTTTTACAATTATATAGTTCTTTATTGTTTTCGTATTTGTTCCAGCTGCATTTGTTGCTTCTAAATTGATAGTATAGTTTCCTGCTTTACTGTATGTGTGCGCAGGATTCTTGGTTGTTGAATATGTTCCGTCTCCGAAACTCCATTTCCATGATGTGGGTGCTCCGGTACTTTTGTCAGTAAAACTGACTTTCAGTAGCGTATTTCCTGAAGTTGGGGATGCGGAGAAGGTAGCAATGGGTGGGTTTTCATTTTTTAGAGTAAGAGTGTATATACTATTGCTTCCTCCTCTGTCAGACCAGAAAGCAATTTTTTTGCCATCAGGACTCCATGCCGGAAATGAATCTGATGCTGGATCTGATGTTAACTGCATTTGGTTTTTTCCATCTGCATTCATAACCCATATATCTTCACTTCCAGTCTTATCCGATATAAATAAGATTTTACTTCCATCAGGTGAAAAAATAGGAGAATTATCGTTTGCCGAATCTGAGGTAAGTTGAGTTTTTCCGGTACCGTCAGTTTTTATAGTATATATTTCTGAGTTTTCATCTTCAGAATAGGATTCATCTTTCCCGGCATAGTATACTATTTTTGAACCATCCGGAGACCATATCTGTGACTGCCAGGATTGAGTTTGATGAGCAATTAATCCAGGACGAAATCTAGTCAAATCTTTGCCTATCTTTCCATTGTCTATATAATAGTCAATATCAGCCGGTCCGTGCGCATAAATTGTTATTTTCGATGCATCCGGCGACAAGGCAATACCGTTAGCAATACCTATGTAACCGAGTTCATGTTTATCGGACCCATCTGAATCAATTTCTCCATAAGGGCCCCCATCTCTTCATAAATCTCAGCATAGAGTATTTTTGAACCTTTAGGGAACCAGGTGTATATATAATAATATCTGTACCATACCGTATCGAGCAATTGGGTTTTTTCTTTCCCATTTGTATTCATTACCCATAAATCGCTCCTGGGTCCCTCAGCATCATCATATCTGTTTTCGATATATGAAATTTTGCTTCCATCGGGAGACCATGCATAATCGGATGTAAAATTACTTCCATTTGTAGAGGTGAGCTTCTTTTCTCCTGAACCATCTGAAAATACCTTATACAACCCACTTTCCCGTGAGAACAGAATTTCTTTCCCATTTGGAGACCAAACAGGATTTGAATCATACGCAACATTGGATGCTACCTTTGTTAATTTCTCAGCTTCCGTGGTATCAGCTAGTGCTACGTTTGATGCCATCAGCAGAAAAGTAAAAACTATTGACAGATAAATCACTCTTGGGTTGATTTTCACTATATTACCTTCACTTTCAACACGTACAGGTATTATTATTATTATTATTATTATTATTATTATTATTATTATTATTATTATTATTATTATTATATTATCATTATTTTATTATTACTTTTCATAAACTCTAGCAGGAGGCTTTGTCCTGCTAGCGAAAAATTATCTGCCTTCCTTAACTCAGGTTCATAAAATAACCAAGAGAACCTGCTGTCTTTTTAGATTATTACCAGGCTAAAATTCACTTAACAATAAGATTTCTTATTTGTCTTCGGTTAAATTCAAAATGCTAAAAATGTGTTACTTATGCAGAATTTTCTCTAAGCCAGAGGTTAGAAACTCTACATGTACCATTATTTTGAGTAACCATTTTAGGGCAGACAAATTCTTTACCCGAACACAAATTAGTGAATTTTATCCCCGTTTTCCCATATTTTGTATTTATATAATGTTGCAAAATATACAGATACAATTTATCTTATATGTAAACTGATATAAAAATATTTCGATGATGTATTCACAAATATATATTACAAACTTATTTAATTTAGTATGTATTTCCCCGAATGTCTGGTTTTTATAATTATACCTGTATATATTGAGTTAAATGGAAACTCACACTAAATTGTATTTTCGTTAAAGATTTGAACTGATTTTTGCTTTAAAAATAAAATTCACGTTAACTTTTTGTAAATTTCTTGTTTTGTGCTGGAGCTTTCAAAAGAGAAATTTATAACAAACGGGTCCTGGAAGTCAGTTGAAAACTACAAAGAGAAGGATTATACAAGTTTGTCCAAAAAAGGCAGATTTCCCTCTTTTACAAAATTTGATCAATAACTCATATCTACTGCATGAAAGTGATATGGGAGAAAAAGAAAAAGAAAAAAACATAAATTTCAAAAATGAAAGTTCTAAAAAAGAAGAATTCGAAATAATATGTAAATGGGATAGCGCGGATTTGAACCGCGGTCCAAGCGTCCCAAACGCTCGAGGATGGACCAAGCTACCCTACTATCCCAAGGGGTACCTCCTCACAAAGGAGATTATCCTTTATATAGCTTTCGTTAGAACATGGGTCTGTTGTTCCTTTTCTGCACATCGAAACTCCTTCTATTTCTTCGTTTCTATTTCTTCTTTATCTCTGTTTTCTCGATTTCTGGTTTTTCCTGAGGTTATTTTCCTTCACTCCCAGCGCCGATAAATCTCGTTTTCTATCCCGAGCAGGTCAAGAGTCCTCCCCACCATAATATCTATGAGGTCTTCAAGGGTTTTGGGTCTTGAATAAAAGCCCGGACAGGCTGGAAGGATACTTGCACCTGCTCTTTTAGCCCGAAGCATGTTTTCTATATGTATAAGATTAAGAGGAGTTTCCCGGGTCATCAGGATAAGTTTTCTCTCTTCTTTGAGGCAGACATCTGCTGCTCTTGTAATGAGGGTATCGGATACCCCATTTGCCACTGCAGCGAGAGTTTTCATGCTGCAGGGAGCAATAACCATTCCTGCAGTCCTGTAAGAACCGCTGGCTATTGGCGCTGAAAAGTCTTTCTGGGAATAATTCCAGGTTGCAAGTTTTTCCACTGCCTCGGGTGTATAATCAGTTTCGATTTCGATTATCTGCTTTGCGGCGTCAGTCAAAATCAGATGGGTTTTAATCCCTTTTTCCACCAGCACTTCAAGAAGGTGGATTCCGTACTGGACCCCTGAGGCTCCGCTGATCCCTACCGTTATTTCCATTATTCATCTCTCCCTGTCAGTTTATCCTTCTTTTCATAAAAAGCGATGAAACTTTCTACCATTTCCCCCGTGGCTGAAACTATATCCCTTATTTCCTCAGGGCTGATATTATCCTGATGTATGCCGGCAACAAATACCGATGTCTTCCCCGTGGCTCTGCTTACCTGCCTCGCCCCATCCAGGGCGAGCTGCTCTTCCCGGTGTCCGGGCATTGTTATTACCGACGAGCTTGTTCTCTGGCTTTTTTCGTCAAAAAGCCCTACGGCGACAGCTCCCACATGTTCCCTTCCACCTGTAAGGGTCAGCAGGTAATCTTCTCCGATTTTCTTTGCTTCAAGTATTATTTCGGTTCTGCCGACTTTCCGTTTAATCTGAAACAAATTTCTTACCTCAGCGTTTCAAGCTTTTCCGGATTTTGATTTCAAGCCTTATTATGCTTTTTATAAATTTGGTGCCACGTCTATTAAGTTCAGGCTCTTAAAACCTCAAACTATGAGCGAAAATCCCCTTTTTCTTTTCTATCTGAGATATCACTCAGTTTAAACTGTTTTGTGGCTTTTTTAACATCGAAATAATCTCTAGCAGCCTTTCCCACGGCTTCGCAGTGTTCTCTCAGGCTATATACCCCCATTCTCCAGTTATCCATATGGGCTTCCTGCAGGATGGATACGAAATGGGAAGCCTCGTTAAGAGGGATCATCTTGTGGTCAGTCTTTATCATGGCCCGCATTTCTAACATTTCAGGGGTCTTTGGAATATCCAAGAGCACATACCGCGGATCAACCCCGGCTAGTTCTGCAATTTCTTTTTCTGCTCTCCGTATTCTGTCACGGTGCCTGAGTACGCCTTTTCCAACATCTTCAAGTCCTACATACAGGGCCCGCTTATACAATTTACGTGCATCCAGCTGCCGCGAAAGTTCCTCTGCATATCCAGATCCTGTTGCATTTCTCATTGCTGCCACAAGGTCTATGTCATCCATCTGTCTGAGCCTTAACGGGTCAAGCTCCTTATTTTCGATCATGTATTCCACTGCTCTGGAACACATAGCTTCCGAGATCCTGGTTACGTGATGATAATAAACAGATGTGTTCATCCAGAAGCGGGAGACCAGAAGAGATTCTGCAGCTTTTAACCCTCCATAGTCAACAACGAGCCGGTTTTCGTAAAAATTCATTTGATTTATCAGGCGGTTATAATCTACAACTCCGAAGGCAACACCTGTGTAATGTGCGTCCCGGACAAGATAATCCATTCTGTCCACATCAATCTCACTGCTAAGGATCTGCCCTATAGAGGTTTCTCCTTTGATGTGTTTTGCAAGGTTTCCTGGGGAAATTCCATATTTGTTCAGCACTTCTCTTATTTCGCCCTTTCCCAGTATTTCCTTTACATCATCATGCCTGCGCCGCGTGTACCTGTCAATTATATTCTCGGTAACATGAGAAAAAGGTCCGTGCCCAACGTCATGCAGAAGGGATGCAGCTTTTATCTCTGTTTTTTTATCCCCTTCAATTGAGTCGAGATTTTTAGTTAGCATGGATGTAAGGTGCATTGTTCCAAGGGAGTGTTCAAAGCGGGTGTGATTCGCTCCCGGGTAAACAAGGTTTGAAAATCCAAGCTGTCTTACCCTTCTGAGGCGCTGCATCTGGGGGGTGGCAAGAAGTTCCTGAATCAAATCGTCCAGTTCGATGTAACCGTGTACGGGGTCAAGGACAACTTTCATTATTCTTTAGACAGATTTCATTATATATTGCTGTTACTATTACTCTGGTACTGTAAATTTTGCAGAAAACCCGCTACCCGAAAGTTGGACAAAAACCGGAAGAGGTATATCATGATTATATTTTCAGGCGGTACCGGAACTCCAAAGCTCCTTGACGGACTTAAGGAACTCCTCCCACCGGAGGAACTGACTGTTGTTGTAAACACTGCCGAAGATCTCTGGGTTTCGGGAAATCTTATTTGTCCCGATCTGGATACGGTGCTCTATCTGTTCTCAGACCAGATCGACAGGAACAAATGGTGGGGAATAAAAAATGACACTTTTCAGACTCATGAACGCATGCAGGAACTTGGCATCAGGGAAAGCATGAAACTTGGGGACAGGGACAGAGCAACCCATATTATCCGCTCGGATCTGATCCGGGATGGAGTATCCCTTACAGAAGCAACTTTAAAATTTGCGTCTATTTTAGGAATTGATGCACAGATTTTGCCCATGTCTGACGATCCTGTCTCCACTTATATAGAAACTCCTGAAGGGGTCATGCATTTTCAGGAGTTCTGGGTCGGGAAACATGGAGAACCCGAAGTACTGGGAGTTGACATAAAGGGAGTTTCCGAAGCTCCAATTTCTCCAAAGGTACTCGAAGCCCTGGATAATGACGACAATGTCCTTATAGGACCAAGTAACCCGATCACGAGTATAGGTCCCATTATTTCCCTGCCAGGCATGAAGGAACTGCTGGCGAAAAAAAACGTCGTGGCAGTCAGCCCAATCATTGGCAATGCTCCTATCAGCGGACCGGCTGGAAAACTGATGCAGGCATGTGGGCTTGAGGTCTCTTCAATGGGGGTTGCGGAATATTATCAGGACTTTCTGGACGTCTTTGTTTTCGATGAGCGAGATCTGGCGGATGAATTCGCATTTGAAAGACTCGGATGCCGTGCCTCCCGTGTTGACACTCTCATGACCTCAACTGAAAAAAGCAGGGAACTGGCAGAGTTTGTAACCGGGCTTTTTGATACGATTGCCTGTCCTTAATTTTTCCTATTTTATTACTTTTATTGATTTTTCATTATTTCTATTTTCTATTATACCCTCGTAATTTTTAATAATGCTCTTATTTTTACCACTTCTTTATTCATATTCTCTTCAAACTTCTTTTCACCACTCTATCTTGCTTACTTCTTATATTTTATTTCTTTTTTTATATATTCCTCAACTCATTCTCACTGTTAACAAAATCCGAAAGTTTTATGTAACACATTTATCCTTTTTTGTAATACTAAAAAACACTATAAATACATTTTATCTTATTTATTAAATAATATTTTCTGGTAAATATTATTTTTATAGCCAGAATATGAAGATCTTGGTTTAATTAATGTGGAGAAAAAAGCATGATAAAAGCATGTATGACAAATCTAAGGAAAACCAGCGTAAAATTCATTTATCTTGTTTTCCTGACAGCCCTTATTTTTTCCCTTGGATCTGTTCCAGGGATGGCAGCTGGGGTTAATAACTCGGAGTTAATGGCTCAGGTCTTTGATGCAGCCGAAGCAGATCTCGGAGCTGTTGGACCAGAGGACACACTTATTATTACGGATATAGGTTCTCCTGCAGAGTCTTATGTTTTCCTGGACGATTTCTACTCAGAATTTTATGGAAGAGATCTACAGTATACGAAGAATCTCCTTGTAGTTCAGAATGCAAGGAATGCCCCTCTTTGGTTTGCCTTTTTCAACAAATGTAGTGGAAACTGCACTTTCATCGAGGTTTCATATGAAAACGAAAGTGAGATCAGCTACCAGGTAATGGAAAACATAGACTTTTGTACGCTTTCGAAAAGCCCGGAATCAAGAGCTGCCTGGAATGAAAAAGTAAACGAAACGGTATTTGACGGGCGCGAGTTTGCCATTCTTACGATTTCTAATGCCTGGGCTACCGGTGAGCTCGATTATGAGCTTATGCAGTGCCTGGAACTGCACAATCATTTCTGTCCAGGGGTTTCCAGCGGTTACGTGCTTGCAAACTGGATGGAAGAAAATTATCCACTTAAGAAAGGAGTAAGTTACACTGTTTTCTCCTGCCCTAACTGGTGCAAAGAAGATGTTTTCGTAAAGCGCTGGGATGCAACTCCTGGGAAAGGAGGAGTTTGGGTATCCTCATTAACGGATGAAGAATTAGAAAAAATCGGAAACTCTACTGCCGGAATCTTTGTGGTTACGGATAAAAATACCGAGACTATGAAGGCTGTGGTTCTTGGGTTTGATTTTGATATTGTCCGTGCGGAATGCGGGGCAAAAGCAGATGATCCGGCATGGATTTCAAAATATTTGATGGATCTCTGGCTTATGGACAAAGAAAATTGGGATACAGAGGGACTTATTTCGGTAATTTCAGTCGTTGACATTGATGCCGATACTTTGAATGAAATGAAACAGGCAAACACCAATCCCTATATAGTTCTTGGGTTGCTGAATCCAACAGAGAGTATTAATCCCTCTAAGAACGGAATTTGTGGAGTCGGTAACTGGACTAATGAATCCAAACCCGGTCAGAAAGCCTGATCTGATACAGTTGACAGCTTCCGATAAATCTTCCTTTTTTCTTTTTTACTCTTCCTTTTTTAATTCTTTTTTGTCTTCTCTTTTTCTTATTTTTTATTTCTCCTCCTTCTTTTACATCTGGAGCTTCTTAAAGCCGTCTAATTCTCTGGATTTTCCTTTACCTATATCTTTAAATTTATTAACACTGACATGATTATTTATTATAAGTCATCCTGTTGAATAAGGCATGCACAAATTAGGACAGCCAAAGTTATATTTTATGCTTCAACATTTTTTTCTAAAGTCGATTTACCTTCCTTCCATAACGTGTTTGCATGCGCCTGCTTGCTGACTGGATACAATGTACTCTTGATTACCGGATAATATTACAGAATTCTTTGGACAGAATTCTTTAAATGGGATTCTTTACTTACAGGAATATCGCAACAGCCAAAAAGAGTTAATACCATGCTTGAAAGACTGAAAAGCTCCCTCATTAATTCTCCTGTGATCAAGCGAGGAGAATATAATTACTTTATCCATCCGATCTCTGATGGTGTACCCTCAATAGACCCCCGCCTGGTTGAAGAGATTTCCGATTATATCAACAAGATTACCGATATGAAAAGGGTTGACACTATTCTTACGGTAGAGGCTATGGGTATTCCTGTGGCAAATGCTCTTTCCCTGAAAACAGGGATTCCTTTGACTATTGTTCGAAAACGCCCTTATTTCCTTGAAGGGGAAGTGGAACTGTCTCAGAGCACAGGGTATTCGAAAGGTGTACTCTATATAAACGGGCTCAAAAGAGGAGACCGAATAATTATCGTGGATGACGTCATCAGTACTGGCGGAACGCTGATAGCACTCGTAAAAGCACTGAAAACTATGGGTGTAGAGGTTCTTGATGTAATTTCCGTTATCGGTCGTGGAAATGGATATTTAAAATTAAAGGAACTCGGGGTTGAGCCCAAGATTCTCGTCACGATTGATGTGGGCGAGAAAGGTGTGGAGATTAAGCATGTCTTTGGGGACCAGTGAAGCGTTTGACTTAAGGCCTGATTATATTATCAGTGTGATAAGGAAACTGGGTGCAAAAACAGTAGGTTTCCAGTTTCCTGAGGGGCTCAAAAGAAAAGGTCCGAAACTCGCAAAAAAGATTGAAGAAGCTACCGGCGCTGAGGTTCTTATCTCCGGAGACCCCTGCTTTGGAGCATGTGACCTGGACAGGACCTTGCTGGAGCATGTGGATATTCTTTTCCATTTCGGGCATGCAGAACTTGAGGATACGAAACTTTCAGATAAGGTCTATTTCATAGAAACGCGCTCCGCAGTTGATATTCGGTCTGTTGTTGAAAAAGCAGTCCCTGAACTTAAAGGGCAGATTATAGGGCTAATCACTACTGTTCAGCACGTCCACAAACTCCAGGATGCATGTGCTGTTCTCGAAACCAGTGGAAAGACCTGCGTGATCGGACGTGGGGATTCCAGGATCGCGTATCCCGGGCAGGTACTGGGCTGTAATTTTTCGGTTGCCAGGGACGGAGTTTGTGATGAATACCTATATATCGGAAGCGGGGATTTCCATCCTTTAGGTGTGGCTCTTTCCACAAAAAGAGTGTCCTTGCAGCCGATCCTTTTTCCGGGGAAGTCCGAGAGGTCGATCCTTCAAGAGTTCTTCGCCAGCGGAGTGCGGTAATTGCAAAGTCCCTGGACGCAAGGGTTTTCGGGATTATAGTCTCAAGCAAAAATGGGCAGGAAAGGATGAAACTGGCTTCGTCTTTAAAAGAGCGTGCTGAAAAGCATGGAAAAGAGGCATATTTGATCCTGATTGATCTTGTAACTCCTGACCAGCTTCTCCAGTTCAAGGTGGACGCTTTCGTAAATACTGCCTGCCCGAGGCTTGCCGTTGATGAAGTAGGGCGTTTTCCCTCCCTATGCTTACGCCTCAAGAGTTTGAGATCGTACTTGGAGAAAGAGACTGGGAAAAGCTTGTGCTTGATGAAATTACCGAGGAACCTGTGTGACCTTTTACCTTCAGATTCCAATAGGTAAAAAAGCTGCAGGATGTAGAAGAATTTGCTAAGGCTTTTTACGGGAAATTTTATCAAATATAAAATTCTGAAATATTTATATAAAGCATGTATAGCATG
The DNA here is from genome assembly GCA_023955635.1 of Methanosarcina sp. ERenArc_MAG2. GTDB lineage: Archaea > Halobacteriota > Methanosarcinia > Methanosarcinales > Methanosarcinaceae > Methanosarcina > Methanosarcina baikalica. The sequence continues at coordinate 203,549 of JAMXHR010000017.1, read as the reverse complement.
TATATATCGAAAACTAAAGTCGATTAAATGAAACAAAGAAAACTTGAGATACTGCTTGAAGAAGTGGAAGATTTTTCCGATCATGAACTTGAGCTGGAGCAGTACCAGACTCCTTCTCCCCTGGCTGCGGAAATCCTGCACTTTGCTTACATGCAAGGTGACCTTGACGATTCTGTCCAGGATCTGGGCTGCGGTACCGGAATCCTTGCAATCGGGGCAAAGCTTCTGGGAGCCAGAACGGTTTTAGGGTATGATACGGATCCGAAAGCGCTTGAAATTGCAAAAATAAATGCTAGAAAACTTGGAGTAGAAGTCGAGTTCGTATCCACGGATATTGCCGACGTTGTAGGTCATGTAAAAACCACGCTTATGAATCCCCCTTTCGGGGCAAGAGTAAAGGGCAGAGACAGGCCTTTTCTTTCTTCAGCATTAAGAACAAGTGAAGTGATATATTCAATTCACAACCGCGGAAGCCTTGCTTTTATCCAAAAGTTCATTAAGCCTGCAGTCATTACACATTCTTACGTTGCAAAATTTCCTCTAAAACGAACCTTCGACTTTCATAAAAAAGAAAGAGAGGTTATTGAAGTAGAGATTTACAGGATTACAGTCTCTAAATAAATTTCAAATTGAGTGCCGTTTACGGCATCACATTTTATAATGCTATGTCAGGGCTTTATTTCAAAAAGGTGAATAATAAACACATGCTTAAACAAGTATGCCTATATATCCAACTATACGGTGCGTCTATAGGGATAAATTGGGCAGGTAATACGAACATGATAATCTATTCTTCCCCTGAGGCTGATTATCTGTCGATTGGAAGCTGCCAGCATTCTATAATATTTTGATAGTTACTGCGATTAAGATTTAGATTGTATTGATTACTAACGATAATTCGAATGAGGGATCATGATTAGAATCCGAAAAAATAAAACTACGAGAAAGAAATTGACTGGTCCGAGCGAAGGAAAGCCACTTGCCGAAAAGGCGGCTCAAATCTCTTCAGAAAGCAGGGAGCAGTCCAGGGAACAATTCAAAGGTCAGTCGAGAGACCAGTTTAAAAGTCAGCCCAGGGAACAATCTCGGGAGCAATTCAAGGCTCAGCCCAGGGAACAATCCCGGGGGCAGTTTAAAAGTCAGCCCAGGGAACAGTCGAAGGACCAGTTCAGGGGAGACCAGAATAAAAAAGAAGGCTTCCTTACTCGAAAAAAGCTCCAAGGGAAAGAATGGATATGCCTGGCTCCAGGGTGCCGCGTGAAGTAGAGACACCGGAAGAATATCTTGAAAAAGGAAGCTTTGTTCTCCCTGGAGAACTTGTTGGAACCACAGAGGAGTTCAAGCCGGGAGCAGGAACAACCATATCTGCCGGAGATATTTACTCTACAGCTACCGGGAATGTAATTATTGATAGGAAAGCCAGAATAGTTTCGGTTAAGCCAAACACACTCACTCCGAATATCCTTAAAATAGGAGATATCTTGTACGGCAAGATAACTGATGTGCGCGAATCCGGGGCAATGGTAGAAATTGCAGGAATTGAAGGCAAAGAAGACCGGGAAGTTGTCAATTCACGGCTAGGGGATATCCACGTGTCAAATGTGAGGGACTCTTACGTTAAGAGACTTGCAGACGAGTTCAGGCCCTCTGATATAATCAGGGCCAGAGTCGTCGACACTGAGAGAATTCGCCTGACAACAGCTGAGGATTCTCTCGGAGTTGTGAAAGCCTACTGCTCAAATTGCAGAGGGGAACTGGTGCTGGAAGGGAAAAAGCTTAAATGTCCGGCATGCAATATGACTGAAACCCGCAAGATCTCAACCGAGTACGGGAAAGGGATACAATAAATTTCTTTCTCCTTATTGGTATGGGTTTCTGCACAATCGATTATATTACTCACCATTTACAGGTGATCACCAATGGAACTGAACATTCTCTCTAAAACAGATAACGAGCTTGAAGTTGAGCTCAAAGGCGAGACACATACCCTTCTCAATATGCTTAAGGATCTCCTGATCAAAGATGAGAGAGTTGAGATCGCCTTTTATGATATGAAACACGTGAGCATTAGTGACCCGATCCTTTACATCAAAACCGATGGTACGAACCCTATCGAGGTCTTAAAGGATGCTGCTTCGATAATTATTGCTCAGTGTGACGAATTTACTGATGTCTTTAGCAAGGCAGTAAACGCCTGAAATTCTTTGAAATGGCTGCATAACGTCTTCTTAAAGGCGTTCTGCTCTCTTTTTCCGGTAATCTGAACTTTTTCCGGTTGAGGGTTTCTGGTAGTTTTTCCAGTGAGCTTTTGCTCTCTTTGAATCTCAGGGATTTCTGGAATACTTTTTTATGAATTCTATGCGTATCCTGGGTAAATAAGGAATCTCAAATGCGGTAATTTGGCTAGGAACATTAAACCGGACAGAATATGCCGGCTCTTGTTAGCCTGATGAACCTAAATCATTATTTGTAACTTAATAATCATAAACCAAACCTACAGTTAACATTGAGGTATGAAATAAAATGAAACTTGACGACTCATCCCTTCAGAAGTTCGGTTTTATAAAAAGGGAAACCCTGGGCAGCATAAATATCGACCCTCTTCAGACAGGCGGGATTTTGACAGATGCTGCAAAACAGGCTCTTGTAGAATGGGGAGACGGGTATTCGGTGTGTGATTTCTGCGGAGGAGTTCTCGACCAGATAAAAAAGCCTCCGATTCATGATTTCGTACACCAGGCTCTCCCTGAATTCCTTGGCTGTGATGAGGCAAGGGTCACAAACGGGGCACGGGAATCCAAGTTTGCTATCATGCATTCTATGGGAAAGCCCGGAGACTGGATTGTGCTTGATGGGCTTGCTCATTACTCTTCTTATGTTGCAGCCGAAAGAGCAGGTCTGAATATCAAAGTCACACCTCATTCAGGCAGCCCCGATTATCGTCTTGATCCTGAAGGGTATGGCGAGGCAATCGAAGAGGTTATAAGGGAAAGCGGAAAACCGCCTGTTCTTGCGCTTGTAACGTACCCTGACGGAAGCTACGGAAATCTGCCTGACGCTAGAAAGATTGCATCTGTTTGTCATGAATACGATGTTCCCCTTCTCCTGAATGGGGCATACGCAGTTGGAAGAATGCCAATATCCGCAAAGGAAATCGGTGCCGACTTTATTGTAGGTAGCGGGCATAAGTCCATGGCTGCATCAGGACCTGTTGGAGTGCTCGGGGTAAGTGAAGAATATGCCCCTGTCGTATTAAGAAAATCCGTACACAGCAAGGTGAAAGAAGTCGAATTTCTCGGGTGCACTGCAAGGGGTGCTACAGTTATGACCCTTATTGCCTCTTTCCCTGACGTAGTAAGACGTGTCCGGAACTGGGACCAGGAGGTCGAAAACGCCCGCTGGTTCTCTGCACGGCTTGAAGACATGGGCTTTGTCCAGCGCGGACAGAAACCCCATTCTCATGACCTTATGTTCTTCGAAGCCCCTCATTTCTTTGAGATCTCGGAGAAGGTAAAGAGCGGCAGGTACTTCCTTTACAGGGAACTCAAAGAACGCAATATACATGGTATAAAGTCCGGGCTCACCAAATATTTCAAACTCAGCACTTTCGGGCTCGGTAAGGAAAAGCTGGAAGCTGTCACAGACGCCTTTGCAGATATCTTGAAAAAGTACGAGGACGTTTAAGTCCGTTTAAACCTGATCATAGCTGATGCCCGAGAAAATCGAAACCGTTGGTTCCGAGTCTCCGGCATCTCTAATATTTTTTGAAGCCGATAAATTCCGAGATTTCGGAGCATAAAATGTATCTTTTCGGAATTCATCTGTTGAATCGATCTGCTTTTACTTTTTCAACTCAACGTTTTCCACGTATCCTTCTCCTCTGGGAGTGAGGACATAATATGTAACTCCTTCGCTTTCCTCCTTTTCTATACAGAGGGTGCTTTCGAGCATATTAAGGTTGTAACTTGCCTGGGAGTCCGTGAGCTTGAATTCGGCTTTTATTTCTTCCAGGGACTTTTTTTGCTTTATCAGGGCTTTAAGGATGTTCCTTCGGACAGGGTTCTGAAGGGCATTAAGGCAGGATTTGTGGTCTTCGGTCATATCCTCTTTCATCTTGCCTTCCAGTTTCATCTTTGCAACCCATTCTCCTTTTCTTTTTGCGGCTTCCTCGGGGGTCATGGCTGATCATTATTATATCGGCCTGAGTATCTAAATAAGTTTGCAAAAAGCGAGAATTATGAGAATTGCAAAACAATCCTTTCAAGGTTGAAAGTTTCCGGCGTGAGCAATCTGAACTGTGGAGCTTGCGGATTTGGAACCTGCAAAGAAATGCTTGAACAGGGAAAAGTGCAGAAAGAGTTTCTCGGCTCCCCACTGAATGATCAAGTATCTTGACCTCTGAATTGACCGGGAATCTACAAGAAAAATTAAGGAGTAAACCTCTTTTTCTATTTTTTTACATAAATTCAGTATAAAGAAATATTCGGTATAAAGAAAAGGTTAATTCAGGTTCAGCAGTGAAATTTTTCTGCTGCTGACCTGTCTTTATGAGATCCCTTTCGGAATGTTTTTCTTGTTTTCACTGGAGAATTTTTCTCACCTGAAGTTTTTCAGGGCTTCGAAATCGAGGGTTGCAAAGTAATCCTCAATGGTTTCGGCTCTCCTAATCTGCACAACACTTCCGTCCTTTCTAAGAAGGAGTTCGGCAGAACGGAGTTTTCCATTATAATTGAAACCCATTGCATGCCCGTGAGCTCCGGTGTCATGAATTACAAGAATATCCCCGATTTCTATCTCAGGAAGCTGCCTGTCGATTGCAAACTTATCGTTGTTTTCACAAAGGGAGCCGGTTACGTCGTACTTACGGACAGGAGTTTCATTTTCTTTTCCGAGCACGGTTATGTGGTGGTAGGCTCCGTATATTCCGGGGCGCATTAAGTTGGCCATACAGGAATCCATCCCCACATAGTCTTTGTAGGTATGTTTCAGGTGCCTTACCTGGGAAATGAGGTGTCCGTAAGGGCCTGTGATCACACGGCCGCATTCCAGGAAGACTTTGAGCGGATAAAGCCCGTTAGCTGTGATTGTGGCTTCGTAGGCTTCTCTGGTACCTTTTGCTACGGCTTCGAAGGAGACAGGTTCCTGATCTGGTCTGTAGGGAATCCCTATGCCTCCGCCCAGGTTCACAAATTCAAACCTTATATCCAGTTCCTTTGTGATTTCAACTATTAGTTCGAAAAGGATTCTTGCGGTTTCAACAAAGTAATCAGGGTTTAATTCGTTCGAGGCTACCATTGTGTGTATTCCGAAACGCTTCACTCCTTTATTTTTGAGTATACGGTAGCCTTCAAAAAGCTGGTCTTTTGTAAAGCCGTACTTTGCTTCTTCCGGCTTTCCTATGATGGAATTTCCTCCTTTAAGGGAGCCCGGATTGTACCTGAAGCAAACAATTTCCGGAAGCCCTGCATATTTCTCAAGATAGTCAATATGGCTTATGTCATCAAGGTTTATGTAAGCTCCAAGTTCTTTTGCCTTTATGAACTCATCAGAGGGGGTATCATTTGAGCTGAACATAATGTCTTCAGCAGCCATTCCCGCTTTTTCAGCAAGAATTAGCTCAGGCAAAGAACTACAATCAGCACCGAATCCCTCCTCTTTGAGGATTTTGAGAATAAAAGGGTTTGGCAGGGCTTTTACGGCGAAAAATTCTTTAAAACCGGGAACTTCCCTGAAAGCTGCTTTCATTCTCCGCGCATTTTCCAGAATGGCTTTTTCATCGTAAATATGAAATGGGGTAGGGTACTGTTTTGTTATTTCCAGAATATCCTCTTTGGTGAAGGGAAGGTCCTTTGAAACCATATTATTACCTTTTACCTGTTTTTTGTTTAATGTATTTTGTACTAATTTGAACTTTTACTCCTTTATTAGTCTTTCTCCAATTCCCGAATTGCGCCTCGGGATCACAGGAAATCGGAGATTTTCTGGGAGTTGCGATGTTATCGCAACAGCACGGGGTCCGTTTCACTCGCTTCGCTCGCTCAAGCGGACTGGTTTATATTAAAGATACTGAGCTGCGCTCGAGAGGACTAATTTATAGGATAAACGATGTTGTTTTTCGCGTCTCTCAAGCGGACTGATTTGTAAATAGTGAATCTATTTTTCCGGCCTGTAGATGTTTTCCATGGTTGCAGAACCTGAAGTTAATATGTTGAATATTTACATTGGAAGGTATAATCGGGGTCAATGCTTGATTTTTTTGAATACTTCTTTAAGCCTTGAGTAAGGATATGTATTTACAACATCCCCTTTTTTGAGCCAGCTCCTTCGTGCCTGCCCGAGCCCGTACCGCATGGATGCAAGGTCTGGAATAGCGTGGCTGTCCGTAGAGATACAGAACTTCAGCCCAAAATTCTTTGCTCGCAGGATAAGCTCGTCGTTAAGGTCAAGCCTCGACGGTTGGCTGTTTATTTCCATCACCTTTCCGTTTGCAGCCGCAGCTTCAAAAACATTTTCAAAATTAACCGCATAAGCTTCTCTTTTTCCAAGCAGCCTGCCTGATGGATGGGCGAGAATATCAAGATACCTGTTTCCGATAGCAGAAACTATTCTTTCGGTCATTTTTTTCAGGAGCTGAGAAGCCTGAATGCACAGCTCCTACTACAATATCAAGTTCTTTGAGGACTTCATCCGGATAGTCCAGGCTTCCGTCTTTCAGGATCTCAACCTCAGACCCTTTGAGGATTTTTATCTTGGAACGTTTTGAAAGTTTATCAATTTCATGCCATTGGGCTTTTAATTTTTCGATTTCCATACCGCTGGCAATCCTCTGGGAACGGGAATGGTCAGTGACTGCTATATACTCATAACCAAGGGCTTCTGCTTCTCCTATCATGGTTTCAAGGCTCTCTTTCCCTTCGCTATAGTTTGTATGCATATGGAGGTCTCCCCTGAGATCACCTACCTCTATAAGTTCAGGAAGGGCATTTTTTGCAGCGGCTTTAATTTCTCCCCGGCTTTCCCTGAGTTCGGGTGGGATATACACAAGGCCCAGTTTTTCATAAATTTCCTCTTCGCTTTTGCCTGCAATCTGTTTTTCTGACTCTTTTGAATACAGCCCATATTCGGAGAGTTTGTAACCTTTTTTGATTGCAATATTTCTAAGTTCTATATTATGCTCCTTTGAGCCCGTAAAATATTGAAGTGCTGCTCCGTAACTTTCGGGTGTGACTACTCTCAGGTCAATAGCTGTCCCTTCTTTTAAGATTATACTGCTTTTTGTACTGCCTTTTAAGACAACCTCGTCGACGTCCGGAAGGGAGACAAAGGCATCCATTACCTTCAATGCCTCTTCTTTTTCTGCTTCTGCAAGGATATCGATATCCCCGATTGTTTCCTTCAGCCTGCGAAGTGAGCCTGTGTAGATTATCTTTGCGAGATCTACTTTACATCTAGCGCTCTTACACCTGGCTTTTAAGGCTGATATGATTTCGTCTGCAAGCGGAAGCGCCTTTCCGAGAGCTATCCTGGAATGACTTTTTCATACTGCTCAATTGCCCTTGCAAGGTTTTCTTCGCTTTTTTCTCCGAAGTTTTCCAGTTTCCTGAGTTTATGTACATTAATTGCTTCTTTGAGGTCTGAAATATTCATTATCCCAAAGGCGTCGGCGAGCTTTTTCATTTTCTTCGCCCCAAGACCCCTGATTTCCATCAGTTCCGCAGTGCCTGAAGGAGCTTTCCCTTTAAGTTTTTCAAATTTTTCCACCTTGCCGGTTTCGAGATACTCGGCAATGTGATCGGCGATGGATTCACCTATGCCCGGAATTTCAGTCAGCCCGTCTTTTCCGCTTCTCTCATAGATTTTTTTGATATCTTCCCCGAGATTCTCTATCATCTGAGCTGCTTTCCGGTAAGCCCTTGGTTTCCATTCTACCTGCTGGTATTCAAGAATGTCAGCAGCTTCGTAAAGTAATTCGGCAATCTCGCGATTTTTCAATGGCTTCCCCCTTCCCTTTCACTCTCTTTTTCTATTCCTTTTCTCTCTACTTTCTCTCCTTTCCTATCTTTTTTCTACTTTTTCCTATCTTCTATCCTTTTTTCTTCCCGCGTAAATCTTTAAATTCTTTCCTTTAAATTCCTGATCTCGTTAACTGTAGTTATGTCATCGGGCCCTTTATCATATCTTATGCGTAAAAAGCGGGGAAAGCGTAAAGCAAGCCCCGTCTTCCCTTTCTTCTCTCCAGCGGTATGCCCGGGGCTTTCCGTTATTTCCGTACCAAGGACTTCAATAACCACGGTGGGCTCGATGAAAGTATCAGGGAGCATTCTACTTTTTATGAAAACATCTTTTGGGGCTTCAGCTCCGAGCTCTGAAAGCAGATTGTCGATCTCTTTTGCATCTGCGTCGGTGAAACCTGTCCCTACTTTTGTAAAAGTCTCAAATCGCTGCTTATCTTCGTTGAGGACTGCACAGAGGAGAGCTCCAAATGAGCCTTTCCTTTTTCCTCGTCCGTAATATTTTCCTACAATTACAAGGTCAAATGTCTCCCTCATCCCTTCTGCATATTCTTCTTTCCATTTGAGCCAGAGCCAGCTCCTTTTTCCGGCTTCGTAAACAGAATCGCTGTCCATAGCTTTAATTACGATTCCTTCAAGCTTCTTTTCCAGGGTTTCGTCAAAAAAGTCCTCAACTTCTTCAAGACTATCAGTAACAATCCTTCTGGCCAGGCGGAGAATCCCCGATTCCTTTACATGTTTTTCAAGGAGAGTTCTTCTTTTCGGGTAGGGCTCTTTCAGGAGGGAGTTTCCTTCCAGGTACATGATATCAAAGAAAAAGACAGCTACAGGGCATATTTTAGTATATTTTTCAACCTCGTACTTTCTGCGTCTCTGCATAAGTTTCTGGAATGGATAGAATTTTTCTGTGGAGTCATTCCCTTGCCTGTTTTCGAGGTACGCGACTATTTCCCCGTCAAGCACTATTTTATCCGCAAGAACGCCTTTCCTGACAGCTTCGACGAGATCAGGATATTGGGCAGTTATATTTTCAAGCCTTCGAGAAAAAGCTTTAATCTCGTCCCCGTCTTTATGAATCTGCACCCTTTCTCCATCATATTTTTCTTCGGCTGCTTTTTTCCGGAAATCCTTTTTTCAAGCTCTTTGAAAGTTTCCACGCGCTGAGCGAGCATCGACCTGACAGGCCTGCCCAGTTTTATGGAAAAATGTCCGGACGCCCTTGACCCATATTTTGCAAGGGATTCTGCAAGCTCTCCAATGTCAGTGCAGACGTTGTAGCTCTCCTTGATTTTTCCTGTGTATTTTTTGTCCCCTGTAAAAGCAATAGAAAATGCTTCGAGCAAAAACTGGTCCCCGAATCCCAGCCTGAGCTTCTCGAGAACAATCCTGATTATGTATTTCCCTTCTTTAGGGCTGGCCCTCTGCAGGATATCGGAAAGGAGCCCGGTCTTTTCCTCCTGGCTTCCTTTTCCGGAGGCCTTTTTTATCTCTATAAGCCTTTCGAAGACCTCTTCAATTGTCAGAGGATTCCTTTCTCTCTCGTTTAACTCAAATGCCACATCCCCAAGATCCCCTATCCTTGAATACCTTTGTTTAATTTCTTTTTTGGAAACTCCGTATGCTCCCGCAATAGCTTTTAAAGCGAGCTTGTCCCCGATTCCAAGTGTCGTGTTCTCAAAGGCAGGCCCTATTCTCCCGAGAAAAAGATATGCAATTTCCTTTACTTCCTTTACTTCCAGCTCCTAAAAAAATTAGCAACTTTCCGGACTATCTCTTTATGAGATGTAATCTTTTCAATTTCCTCAAAAAGTTCTGCAAGCTCAATGAATCGAGCCATTGTCCTATCCCCGACAAAACGCCTTGATATTTTTCTCTACCTATTATTCCCTTCCCTTGTCTTTATCGCTTTGCATCCTCAAATTCCAGAACTAGAGCCTTTTCATTCTTCCCATTAAAACAGCTATCCTCGCCATCCTCTACTCATTACCGAAACCTTTAATATCTAAAAGATGCATGAGAAGAATACATCGCACTTCTTTACATCCTTATGCGACTGTGGTTTAGTGGCTATGACCTGAGCTTCCCAAGCTTAGAACCCGGGTTCGAATCCCGGCAGTCGCATTGAAAACTCTTTTAGCTCTTTTTAATAAGCGGTGGCATATATCATCTCCACTCTTGAAATCTAAAAAAGTATTTTTGCAGAAAACCTTCTGGACATGCTCTTTTCCAGCTAGACTTTCTACTGAAATATTTCTACTGAGATATCTCATGTTGAATTTAAATGCAGGAAATGTCATCAAGTGAAGTTTTTTTCCTGTAGCCCATTCCCTGAAATATTGCCACAAGATCTCCTTCATCATCAGTTATGTTTACCGTATACGTTGAAATTTTAGGGTTTATTGACGTTTCTTTTGCTTCGGCTATGAGGGTCTTGCCTGTTGCGGCTTTTACGAAAGAGATATTTGCATTGATAGCAACAACAACAGTTCCATACGCATTTGATGCCGCAGCAAAAGTTAGATCTGCAAGAGTAAATAATGCACCTCCCTGAACAGTCTTCAGGGCGTTAAGGTGTTTTTCTTCTATATTTATCGTGGCTTTTGCATATCCTGGAGAAACTTCAAGCAGTTCTATTCCTGAAATTGCAGCGAAATTATCTTTCTTAAAAAACTCTTTAATATTTTCCATATAATAACTCCGGTTACTGTCAGTAAAGTCGTGCTCTATTCTCCATATTTTTAATTAAAGTTATGCATACTGAACTGCAATCCGGGAGATCAGCTCCATTCCTTTTTCCCTCCCTGCATCATTTCCCTCCAAAATTTTCCGTTTAAGGAATTTCTATTCCTGCCGAGCCCTGAATTTAGCCGTCCAAATCTTTTTGAGCACTAAAAATAATCCATTTTTGGGGAGAATCTGGTGGAAAAGAATGCAGTATTTTGGAAGGCAGTTGCCAGGAGGGCCGCACAGGTTATAGGGAGCCTATTCTTCATGATGGTATTGTTCTTTTTTTCTGCCGGTAGGCTTGACCTGTCAAGGGCATGGATTTTCTTCAGCCTTTATTTCGTCTCGTTATTTTTCAATATGGTTCTTTTTCTCAAGTTCAATCCAGAGATTATCAGTGTCCGTAGTGAAATGATCCGAGGAGAAATGAAGTGGTGGGACAAGCTTTTTGGGTTTTTCTACACTATTTTTCTTTTCATAATGTTTATTGTGTGCGGGCTTGATGTGGGGAGATTCCAGCTTTCAAGCCCCAGGATGGAGTTTTTGGTTGTTGGCGTGGTAATTTTCTTTGTGGGCTGGGTGTTTGTAGCTTGGGCAATGGTCGAAAACAGGTTTTTTGAAACGACAGTACGGGTCCAAAAGGAGAGGGACCACAAGGTTGTTTCCACAGGGCCTTATGCTATTGTCCGGCATCCGGGCTATGCCGGCATGATTCTGTTTTACGGTTGCACTCCATTTATCATTGGCTCTCTTTACGGGTTAATCCCTGCACTGTTACTTGCTGCTGCTTTTGTTTTTCGTACATACTTTGAAGACAGGCTGCTCTACGAGGAGCTTCCAGAATATAAAGAATATGCGAAAAAGGTAAGGTACCGGCTTGTGCCGTTTATCTGGTGAAGAATGAACCTGGAAGAATCAAAATATGTATAAATGCGGTAGATTGTTCAAAATAAGTCTCAAGCAAGGTTTTGCTTGAAAGCAAAAAGCGGGATTACAGACAGTTTAAGGTAAACATTAAATACGATTTTTCGTTATGGCTTTTGGGTATGCTACTCGATATCTGTTTATTGCATATGATAAGCTCATCCCAAAACTAATATTATTCTCAACTAATAATAGTTTCATAACTATTTTCATGATCAAAAATTCGATTAATTATTCAGAATATAATATTCAGAGAAGCAGCTTTGAGTTTTGGGACGAGCTCTATAAATATATAGCATATGACTACTTTTAAAACGCCTATTGCTTCTTAAAACCAGACTGTTCTTCATAGTTAATACAGATTAATTATTTATAAGCGGGCAGATTATTATTCAGATGATTTATATTAAATTAATTTTTATTTAATTGGGGTATATTAGGACTTACGCGATTGAACTGAAAAATCAATAGCTCTAAACCTTCAAATTTCTAAATATTGAATATGACTACAATGTATATTGTGCTTGATTTTGTACATCAAGTGCGTAAGTCCTATAATATGATCGACCCAATGGTCGAACTCGCATACGGGGGTAAAGAATGAATTTGAAATTAATAGTTTCTCTGCTAGCGTTATGCCTAACGTTGTCTGTTGTATCTGTGCAAGCGCAGACTGACACGATCGGAAATATGAAGGACATGAGTATAATCATTGCCGGAGATATAGCTAAAACCATTAACTGCAACGTGACCGGAAACGCATTTGTGGTCGGTATGGATAATATAGGCGGAGCTATGGGTGGAACCCGGCTTGGAAACATGACACAAACTCAAACTGGAGCCATGACCGGAAACATGGGTAACATGACCAGCCCTATGACATGTAACGTGGTCGGAAAGGTAGTCATAATCAAAGACATGGGTAATATGACCGAAAAAGCGCTTATGATCGGTAAAATGGATAATATGCCCGGAAAAGTGGTTATGTTCGGAAAAATGGGTGGAATGGCCGAAAAAATAGATAACATGCCTGGAATGTCTGAAAAAATGGACAAAATGCCTGGAATGACCGGAATCCTGAAGAACATGACTATAGTCATGGTTGGAAACATGACCGGAACCATGACATGCGATATGACTAGAAATATGGAAAACATGACCGGAACGGCCGGAAACATGGAAAATATGACCGGAAGAATGGAAAACATGACTATGCTCATGGCCGGAAATATGACTGGAACCATAACATGTGATCTGACTGGAAAAATGGTTATAATCAGAAACATGGGTAGTATGGACGAAATGGCCGGTAGAATGGATAACATGTCCGGTAGAATGGACAACATGCCCAGAAGAATGGAAAATATGTCCGGTAGAATGGACAACATGCCCGGTAGAATGGATAACATAACTAGACCCATGATGTGTGACATGACCGGTAGCATGATTATATTCAAAGATATGGATAACATGACCGAAATGGCCGAAAAAATGGATAACATGGGAATGGCCGAAAAAATGGATTACATCAGTGGAATGGACGGAAGTACTGTTATAATCCAAGACATCGAAATGACTAGAATGGCCGAAAAAATGGATAACATGACCAAAATGGCCGGAAAAATGGATAACATAACAGGAAAAATGGTTATAATCAGAAATATAGATGATATGACTCAAATAACGACTAAAACCATCACATGCAACATTACTGGAAACACGACTATGATCAAGAACACGGACATAGCCGGAAGAATGAGTAGTAGGATTAACTATTGATCGGTAAAATGTTTGTTTAACGAAGCATGGAATAGTAATACATACTCTATCATTTGATTTGAGATTTCGATTTAAAAGTAGAGGCTGCAAGCTTGTAATTCTACAGTTTACAGTGCTTTACTTTCTTTTCTGGTTATTTCTGGTTATTTCTGGTGTTCATTATTTTGTGTGGATGTTTTCTTAATGAGCTCATCTCAAAACTCAAAATTTGCTTTTCGAATCTTATTTTCGGAGGAGATAAACAAGATCAATAGAACTGGAATACCTGTTTTTGGTCAAAAATATGAATAATCGGAATTTTGAAACCAGCTCAATGATTAAAAATGAAATGGCTTTTGGGATAAGCTCGATATCTCAAATCAGGCTTTCCAATTTATTCTTTAGGACTTACGCACTTCAGATTCAAAATCAAGCACAGTAACCATCAGATTTAGAATTTGAATTTCAGAAAGTTGTAAGCCTACTGCAGTTGATTTGGTACTTCAAGTGCGTAAGTCCTATTCTTCTCTGATTGTATGTTCAGCGTTAAACAAATTGTCCGGCTAAAATAAATTGTTAAAGATTATCTATAAATGCTCCCAGGGGACTAAGTATATTTATCAATTTTAATTGATGGGCGTAATCGCTTATAGGTGACTATAAATTCGACGAGAGTAATATGGATAAAGAGCGATTAAATGAAGAAAGAATAGAGTTACTTTCCCAGATTAATGCTCTTTTTGATTTCCCTCTAATGCTCTTGTCAATTATATGGTTGATTCTAATTCTTGTCGATTTTGTCTATGGGTTATCTCCATTTTTGCAAACATTAAGCCTGGTTATCTGGGGTATATTTATAATTGACTTTTTTATCGAACTGGACATTTCCCCTCACAAAAAAGACTATTTAAAGAGGAACTGGCTTGTTGTTCTTTCATTATTTTTGCCCGCATTGAGGATTTTAAGCTTATTTAGCGGATTCAGGATGGTCAGATTTGCGAATTTTGTCCGATCTCTAAACCTGGCTCGGATTCTCTCTTCTTTTAATAGAGGCATAAAAACGGTTCGGCAAGTGATGAGGCAACGAGACTTGAAGTACGTCCTCCTTCTTACAACTTTGGTAACTTTTCTTGGAGCAGCAGGCATGTACGATTTTGAGCGTTCAGGGCTTACTTCTTATTGGGGCGCTCTCTGGTGGACAGCAATGATTATGACAACAATAGGAAGCGACTACTGGCCAAAAACTGCCGAAGGTCGAATACTGGCTTTTCTATTGGCCGTTTATGCTTTTGCAGTTTTCGGATACATAACTGCAGCCCTTGCAAGTCTGCTTGTCGGAAAAGATAAAGGGTCGTTCTCAAAAGACATTGAAGAACTGCGCAGCGAAGTACAACGTCTTTCCAGTGAAATTAACATGTTATCGGAAAGGGAAAAAAAGTAGATTTTCTAAAGTTTCCAATAGTTTTTGCTACCTGCCTGTTACCGGTTCTTTTTCTCCTGGATATTTAAGCAGCCGAATTAAACCTGCAAAGGCTACAAGTTCACATATCCATTCAAGGATCACAAAGTGTAGTCAATAAGGACTGAAGCATAACATGAGAACTCTGCTCCGACAACGTTAAAGACTGTATTGGTTTTAGTATCTGCTCAGTATTGAAGACATTGAGGAAAAAAGTAAGCAGTAAAAGGAGTACACCTCTTGCGTTCACTATAACTGAAAGTTAAACCCTATTCTAACAATTTAATTTTTATCTTTATATTTTTCAATTCCATTCCGTTGAAAATGTAGCTTCATCTCTGTATTAATTTTTTCAGCTTTTTTGTTTTGGTGCCAATCTCTTACCTCTTGTTAGAGTTAGCCTTTATTACTGTAATTTATTAAACGACTTTAATCTCATAAAATGAAATCATATTAATCAAATTATCTTCTGTTCTCTCTTTGCAGGCAAATTCAGGAGATATTTGAAGGTTATTCCTAATTCAAAATTAGTTTTTTTGAATCTATCCCTGGAATTAACAGTCTAATTTCACATCATAGAGCTGTCCTTAAATCCCCATAATTGCGAATGAAATGGATTTTAAGACAAGTCATGTAATAATGGTGTTACGATTGATGAAATATAGTTGTGTAAGATATCATGATCCAGAACTGATCTGTATTAAATATATTATAAGATATATCTTTTTCATTAATTATAGTTCCTAATTTATATTTCGTTATATATTATATTCTTCTACTAATAATCTTCTGTTGATACGTACAATTGTTGGCATATTTAAAATTATTTTCATTGACTCATAATTTCAGCACATAAAAAGGGGTAAAATTTGCCAGTTCTATATCTTCCCGAAATAGACATGGATGATTGACTGGTAAAATAATTTTTAAGCGCTGCATTTGCCAATGGAAAGAGATTGAAATACCAACAGTATCAAAATAGTATCAAATTGAGGAGTGTATACAGATGGGAACATTTAGAAAGACAATGAGCATTTTAGTGCTGGTATTTTTCGTAGTGTCGCTGACAGCTGCATCAGCTAGCGCTGGCTACTGGAACAGTGGGTATAAGAACAAATGCGGCTGTGGCTATGAGAGGAATGATTGCGGCTGTGGCTATGAGAGAAATGATTGCGGCTGTGGCTACGAGAGGGATCATTGCGGCTGCTGCTACGAGGAGGATGACTGCGACTTTGATTTCTTGGCGTTCTTCGGATCCAACTTTTTTGGGACCGGCTTGAACGGTGTTGACGGCTGGGACGGGTTTGAAGGCTTGTGGAATTAACTACACTGGCATAGTCCAAGGTGTAAAATAAAGACGACACGTTCGTACAGCTCTTCACGGATTGCAGGACAGTAAAGCCCTCAATCTATCAAAACTTAAATATCTATGAGGAGTGTTCTTAATAGGATTTATGCGCTTGTTTTTCAGTTAAACTGCGTAAATCCTTTTCTGATACTGGCCTGCAATCATCAAAGTAGGTTTATGAATGAGTCTGATTTTTATATTTTTTATTTTTATATAATCTTGAGAAAAAAGTAAATATTTCTCAAATTTTCTAAAAACTCTTAATTTTCGATTCTGTTTTGTCTAGGGAAAAATCTTCAGGTTCCCATTACTCATTTCTATTTTGTACGCCGCATTTTCTTTCATCCGGGGCACCAGGCAGTGTTTTAATTAATCCTTTATCTTCAGGCTATTTCCTCATATCTTTAATTTTCTAAGATTAGTTCTCTTTTCCATCTGCCGATCAATGGAGGAAGCGCTTGATATGGGGAATAGAAGCATATGCCAAGCCTTTTCGTGCGAAATGATGGAATGCTTCAGCGTACATTATATCATGTCAGTTGCAGTATTCCCGTGTTCTGTGGAGAGTTCCATGTCTATTGCATAGATTTTACCCCTATAAAATAGGTAATCTGCAGGGGTCGCATCATTGTGTATTGTACAGCCCTGTTTTTCGTCCCCAGTTTCTTTTCGCTTTTCAGGTACCAGGAAAAGGCTTTCCAGGGATATACTCGGTCACAAGGATGCAGTTATAATGACTGTTCATGTCAATGGGCTCTGGGCATCGATTATTTTTTCAAGCCTCTTTAATTTATACTATTCATTCAGCATGACTTCTCTAGCATCGTACTTTTTTATTTCAGTCGAATACCTCGCTAGCTTGCTGCGGGGTGCGCCAGCGCAACTTTGATTTTCCTTTGGGTTGTGCTAAAAATTTTGCGATGACGCTGAATCCTTCTCTTTCAAACTCATATCTATATGCTTATAGGATGCCGATTTTACTCTAAATCCCCTTACATCACACTTTTTGTTTTTATTCCGTATCTCAGAGCGTGTACAATCCAATAAATTAATGAATCATCTTACTTGATCCTATAATGTTTTTGTGTAAAATATAAAGCCCAAATTTATAAGAAATAGGAAATTGGTCTCCTTCCATTTAAGATCATGGTATTGGAAACCCTTTACAGGCAGCAAAATACTCCACCTTTCTTCTAATGTACAATCCAAGTGCATGGGTATAAAAGCACTGGCTATTCCCTTAACTTTCCAGATTCATAGCAGCTATTTTTTGATTATATAGATCTTGTGCAATGAAAGTTACAAATTAGTTGAAAAAAAGGAAGCTAAGAACGGATGAGGGATGTATCGCTCATCTAAAATCCACATAGTAATGTAGAAAGTGAAAATAAATTTATAATAGGCAGGGTTCAACGTCTTTTAGATTTACCTTATGAAAACGATTTTAGGTTTACCTTAAAAGCCATCACAGAATTAATTAATATAACTAGTTATTACCCTGAATCCGGCAGTTCATTCGATAACGGAGTGGAATTTAAGAACGAGCCAATTAACTGTTCAGCCTGTGATAAAAAAGCCAATTGGTACTGGTTTTTATATGGTGGATCTGCGTTGAGCACACATTAAAGTTAGCTGTTTTCCTCGCGGCAAAAATTAAATGAGTAATCTTGGAAATAAATTCTAAATTGGAAACTTAAATTGCAATCTAGACTAAATTAAGGAAAAAGCAATACGGTTAATGAGAATTGATTCTGATAAATACTATTTTAAGAAGATATCTAAGAAAAACGGGCTAGATAATGTCGAGTTTTAGTTAATATTGGTTTCTAATTATTATTTCTCTATATATTATATTCTCTGACGAATAATCACCTAATGGTACGATTAAGGGGTCATCTTTGTCGGCTTATAAGTCCACTGAGTACAAAATGAGGACATGGGAGTAAATTTTACCAGTACCACGCTTTCCAAGATAACTCTGGATGACTGGTTGGTAAAATAAAATTAAAAATAAAATTATCCACTGAATTGCCGATGAAAAATTGACTGGAATATTAACCTTAGATTGTATCAAATAAAACAAAAAATTTGGAGTGTAGGAAAATGGGAAAATTTGGAATAAAAAAGACACTGTGCATTTTTATGCTAGTGCTTTTTGTAGCTTCAGTGACAGCTGCGTCAGTAAGTGCAGGTAGTTTCGACAGGTTCGACAGGGATAGGGTCAATTTCAAGTTCGTAGAAAAGTTCAAATTTGTGGAAAAGGAAAAGTTCGTATGCGTAGAAAAGGAAAGATGCTGTGACAGAGACAGATGCTGTGACAGATGTGACAGAGACAGATGCTGTGACAGATGGGACAGATGCGACAGATGTTGCAAAAACAAATGCAACTTCGATTTTGTTAGTTTCTTCGGTTGTGGTAATTTCTTCGGAAATGACTGTAACTGGTGGTAAAGACTAAATTGGCCTAGTGTCGCGTCAATCCTCAAAGATTTTATGATTCTGAATAATTGCAATCAATTTTATACGACATTTTGCTGTTGACTCGACACTAGCTATAAAACGTAAAAACGATGATGACTCGTTCGTACAGTCCTGCGTCAGATTGGAGCGAAAGGCCCTTACTTCAATAAAACCTAAAATGCATTAAAAGGTCTTACCTCCTGATACTGACCTGTAACCTCAAAATAGGTCGACGAATGAGCCTTATTTTACATTTTTTACGAGTATATTCCGGGAATGGATTCTAAAAATTTCTGATAGTTTCTACTTTTCTGTTCTGTTTCAGTCCATGAAACAATCGTGAGATATATTACTCATTTTCATTTATTACTCATTTTCATTTTGTACGCGACGTTTGACGTTAAATTTTTCCTATTCCTTAATCATTTGTAATGGCTTCTAACAAACATTATAGATGGTAATAGGAATAATTGGAATTATATATGTTATTCTTTAGCTTATTTTATTAATGGATTTATCCCCAGAATCCCGCTTAAAAATCAAAAGGAGGCTAATGTGTATGAATGATCAATAATCTTTTGTAAGTAAATCAAATTATACAAGGGGAGCAATTTCTACATAAATATATGCATAATAACAAAGAAATAACTGTATCCAGTTACTTTTCGGGTATCAAATACAATAATGGAGGAAGCTGATTGAACAAAAATAGTTTGACGTATCCAGGTGCTCTTCTTTTCCTGTTTCTTATAGCATTTTTAATCTTTGCAGAGCAAAAAAGGAGACTCCGTCGGGGTTTAAGAATGTAAGTGTTGAAGAAGCCAGGGGAATGATTGAAAAAGGTGACGTGTTCGTGCTTGATGTTCGTACTCCTGCTGAGTTTAACTCGTCACATCTCGAAGGGGCAAACCCGATCCCTGTAAGCAATGCCTCTGGATCAAATCTGAATTCGGATCAACTGTTAAAGGCTCGCATAAACGAAGTCCCTAAAACCAAAAAAGTACTGGTTTACTGCAGAACAGGACGCAGAAGTGATGCAGCAAGCACAATCCTTGCAAATGCAGGATATTCTCAGGTATATAATATGGCAGGAGGTATCACTTCCTGGATAGATTCGGGGTATCCGGTTGTAAGTTCACAGGATCAGAAGAATAAAAGCCCTTAATATTCAAACCTGTGGCCGAGCTTCTCTAATCTCAAAGTGCAATTGGTCATTCTTCCTACCGAGAGATCTGAACCACATGAACGATTTTTCCTTAGGAATGATTCAAATATAATGTCAAGGATTTTTGTTACCATGAATGATTATTTAGGGAAATGAAACTCTAGAGCAATTCCCGAACTTAAAATTTGAAGTTATATGTTTATTATTCCTTAATTATATTTAATTTTTTTACAGTATTAAGATATATTACTTTATGTGATACCCTTTCATAGTTTTGGCCTTCCTTTCTTTTTCTGGAGCTTCTGTAGTCTTTCATGTCTTCGCTCTCACCACTCAAATATAGTAGCCCCTAAGGGTTGTTTTTGGGTATTTTTCTCATGTATACCACCTGCGAAAATGATCAGCTCTCCCTTAAATATGAAAATTAGAGTTATCATCGTATCAGGGTATAATTTTTGAAAATGGCATCCTGTAAACTCATCTAATTGTGAAACTGCAGAAAACGTCGACCAAAGGAAAAAAATTACTCAAGAATTTATAACCACGGAAAACCTGGAAGAAATGGGAAATCTATACGGCAATTTGAATGGTAGTTCACTTCTTAGTTTAAAACCGGTTAAGTTGATTTAGGACTTATGCACTTCAGATTCAAAATCAAGCACAGTAACCATCAGATTTAGAATTTGAATTTCAGAAAGTTGTAAGCCTACTGCAGTTGATTTGGTACTTCAAGTGCGTAAGTCCTATTGATTGTAATTATTTGTTTAATTTCAGGTATATTAGCCTCCTAGGCAACTATTTTATATTTGTTCTAAAACTGAAAAGCCTTTTATGCTCTAAAGTCACAACCTAAGACGAGATACTAATTTGGGGGATAATATGAATAAAGGCAGAAACACACCAACTGAAGAAACCCGTTTTCCAACACCCAGGGAAAGAGGTACGGACTTTGAGGTCCCTTATGCACGAGCTAACATCGAAAAGTGTATGTGTTCACAGTGTCCTGTCCAGGCAGACAGTAAATGTGCACAGGACAAACTTCAAAGCTCAAAAAAGGCAATGAGGGGCATGCCCGGAGTGGGAGTCCCGAATCCCGAGGACGTTCCAGGAATATACTGCTCGACAGGCAAAGCCACCTGCCAGGATCTTAACTCTGAAAGACAATGCATTTGTAACAGCTGTGAGGTCTGGAAAGAGTACGATCTCGGAGAAGGAATGCCATCTCAGTACTTCTGCAAGAACGGCAAAGCAACCTGATATTTTTACAGGATGGTAGTAGCTTTTTGTTTTATACTGTAATACCATCTTTTTAGACAATAGCTCAAAATTTCTCTAAAAATTCTTTTTTCCAGGATCCCTATTTTAAGTTGATGACCATCTCTCACGGAGAACATAAACTCCTGCACTGTGTGGAACACGTAATAAGTTGTCAAGATTTTGTTCCATGTCTTTCTCTTCCATCAATATTGCCATTTCTCCCTTTCCTTCAAAACACCATCTGTTAAATTTAATTAAAGCAGTAGGTCCTCTCAATTTAAATTTCAAGCTCAGTTTCAATGTAAAATATCTAACTCTGTGTGCACTTAAGTTAGGAAAGCAAAACTCTAATTCACCTTTTTTGGTTAGATTTGAGAAACCATGCTTTTGTTTGCGATTCTCGTAATTGACCCCACGCCCTAATCTCTTAACTTTTTTAAGCTCATATAAATATTTACGGGCTTACATTTACGTTTTTTCGCCGAAATGCCTTGGTATTTCTATGTAGAGTTGCTTTGATTCTATTCTTATCCGTGGACAAATTCTCTCAAATTAAAGTATTTCTATAGAGCCTAAATTCAAAAGGAAACGTTTAAAAATAATTAAGAAGTACACTATATTAAAATTATTATAATGATTGCTAACGAAGGAAAAATAAGTGAAAAATAAAGAGATCGCAGAGAAGAATTCTCTAAATTTCAACCTTGAGTTGACTGAAACTGATTTACAAGTCGTCACTGGCTGGGCAACAGAATTCTGTTCTTATTCGTTAGTCCGGGAAGATTGGAACAGGGGCAATAAAACGGTGTTTACATGTCAGTTAATGACTCAATCAACCGAATAGTGGTAGGTTCAGGGGTAATCTTTACAGGAACTCTTGCCGGATTGCTGTTCGATATTCTCATTAAAGGAGTGCTCACCTCATATCTCCCTCCAGCTGACTTCGGAACATATTCCCTTGCACTAACGGTAATATCAATCACTGGAGCCGTAGCAACTCTCGGGCTCCATGAAGGAATACCAAGGTATATTGCATACTTCAGGGGCAGGCATGAGGAACCTGAAATTCAGGAATTAGTAATATCAGCCATAACGATGGGCCTGATTGCTGGTGTACTTGCCATGCTGGTTTCGCCGGTTCTGTTTGAACATTTAGTAGGGAAAGGATTCGATGCGCAGGGCAAAATTCTGTCCGTAGTCAGGATAATGATCTTTGCCATTCCATTTACCATAGTCCTGAATCTGGCAGTAGCAATCTACAGGGGATTTGACCGTACAAATGTCAATACTTACTTCTATAGCATCATAAGACCGATTTCCCTGCTCGGATTTGCTTCAACTGCCGTGTTTCTGGGCGTGTCCCTTAGAGGAATAGTGCTTGCTGATCTGTTTTCAATGATATTCACATTTTGCATAATGTCGGTTTACTTTATCAAGAGTCCTCCGTTTAAACTCGAATGGAAACTGAAATTCAGCGAGCCCACCAAGCAGCTAATAAGGTATTCGTTCCCGCTTTTGATAAGCGCAACTCTGTTAAACCTCATGACCTGGACAGATACAATAATGCTTGGCTATTTCAAGTCAGCTGAGGTAGTAGGAGTTTACAGTGCAGTATATCCTCTTGTAGGATTTCTGTCCATGATGATCAACTCCATGGGCTTTGTGTATGTTCCTGTAACATCAAAGTTATGGGGAGAAAACAAGCCAGAATCGCTTGGTCCCATCTACCAGATAATGACAAAATGGTGCTTCATGCTTACCTTTCCGGTCTTTGCATTGATGTTTGTGTATCCTGAGTTTCTTCTCATAAAAATTTACGGAGAAGCCTATGCAAGTGGCGCCACTGTCCTCCGCATCCTTGCTCTGGGATTCGTAACAAACTCATACTTCGGATTTAACTATCACACGATAATGGCATCTGGAGATTCTGACTTCCTTATGAAGTGTTCGGTAGCAAGTGCAGGAATGAACGCCCTTCTTAACTTTATACTCATACCTCAGTATGGAATGGTAGGCGCAGCGGTTGCATCTTCTGCATCTTTTGCATCGATCGAAGTCTTAATGACTTTAAGAACTTGGAGGAAGCAGCATATACATCCCTTTACTTCTCTGTACAGAAGGGTGACCCTTATCGGGATCTTCATGATTGTGTTCATGCTTGCCGCCAGAAAAGCACTCCTGCTTTCAGGAGCAGACTGGGAATATGCAACTTTTGTTATTGTTTACTTTGTGATTATTAAGGCCGCAAATGTGCTGGACAGCACAGAGCTGAACATAGTAAAAGAAATAATAAAGTCGATCAGGTATAACGTAGACATTCGTATCCTTCAGGCACTTAAAGCGCTTGCATCCTAATTTACTTCCTGAGTTGCCAAGAGGCCGACAAATATCCCTTTGAAGAATGCCGGCAATTCGATTCTTTGACGGTTCCAGATGATTTGGATCGAAAGCTACATTTTTCGCTACATTTTTCATCTTTTGCATTACAACTTAGGCACTAAATTTTGATCTTTTTCTCATTTAAAATAAATTTAAAATATACATGGCTATTTATATGTTCAAATACTGTTATATTCTGCAGAATATTTTAAGGGGAGACATTTATAATCCGTCTGCATAAGATGTTATATGGACTATTTCCGGAGGGTAAATTCATAACTTGCTTGCATAAAAAATACCTGGCGGTAAAATAAAAAATACCTGGCGGTAAAAAATAAGGGTGAAACAAACAAAAATATTGCGCCAGGAGCTGCAGGCAAAATCACTGCAGAACTAAAAAACGAAAAAGAAATCCATACAAAAAGAAACAACTAAATAATAGGTTTTGGCCGTGAGTTATTGATTAAATCTGAAAAACCGGACACAATTTAAATGTTTGGGAAAAATGTAGAGAGATTCTTGTGCATATGTTTTTCAATAACTCCTCCCAATTATCTTATTTTGGTAATTGCCATTACTAAAGGTCCGAGTAGTAATCCTACAAAACTGACACCGAGTAGTAATCCTACAAAACTGACAAGTGCTTTTATTTTATTTTATTTTATTTTATTTTATTTTATTTTATTTTGATCTGGAATTTTATCTAGATTTTAGCAATGTCCGTGAGTTATTGATCTATTCTGAAAAAACGAGTATGGCATCAACATTTAAAAAAAACAGTGAGCTTATTATACTCACTGTTTTCAGTAACTTGCGGGTCCGACCAGATATCAAAAAGTCTATAAATGAATATAAGTTTGGTGGTAAATTGAATAAGCAATTGAAAGTATTATTTATAGGAACTTATGTTCCAAAAGAATGTGGTATTGCTACATTTACTTCTGATCTTTTAAATTCGGTTTCTGGAGAAAACAATGACGTTTATTGCGAAGTCATTGCTTTGAGTGATCCTTCTGAAACTTATAATTATCCGGAAGAAGTCGTTTTTCAAATTCAAAAGGAAAAACTTGAGGATTATTACCTGGCTGCGGATTATATAAATCAATCTGATGCTGATATCGTATGTCTTCAGCATGAATTCGGCCTTTATGGGGGAAATGCAGGAGATTACATTTTTGCTCTTTTATCAGGAATAAACAAGCCTGTAATAACCACAATGCATACTGTGATCCGGGAGCCCGAACTTGAGTATCGAGTATCCACTGAAAAGCTCATAAGGTATTCCGAAAAGCTGGTTGTAATGAGCCAGACTGCAGTCGATATGCTCAAAGATGTTTATAAGGCTCCTGAAGATAAAATAGAAATTATTTTCCATGGAGTTCCTGACTATCCGTTTAACAACTGCAGTAAGTATAAAAAAATGCTGAATCTTAAAGGGTCTCCCCTTGTCCTTACTTTTGGCCTGTTAAGCAAGAATAAAGGTATTGAAAGCGTGCTCGAGGCTCTTCCTGACGTTGTAAGCCAGTATCCTGACCTTATTTACCTTGTACTGGGTGCCACGCACCCTATGGTCAAAAAGACTCAGGGAGAAGCATACAGGCAATATCTTAAGAACAAGGTCTCCGAACTCGGGCTTGAAAACAATGTAGTATTCCACGACAAATTTGTCGAAAAAGAAGAACTCTGCAATTATATCCTTGCCAGTGATATTTACGCATCCCCTTACCTTTCCAGAGAACAAATAGTAAGTGGCGCTTTGACATATGCAATGGGTATGGGAAAAGCAATAGTATCCACTCCTTACTGGTACGCTCAGGAGATGCTTTCCGAAAATCGTGGGCTGCTCATAGATTTCGGAGATACTGATGGCTTTAAAAAATCCCTGTCATACTTAATTGAAAATCCAGAAGAGTGTGATAATATGCGCAAAAAAGCATACGATTTTGGTAGAAAAATGACATGGAAAAACGTAGGTAAAAAATATAATACTGTTTTCGGTAAGGCTTTAATGAATTACAATACTTATCCCGGAATACAAAACAGATTTTATTTCCTTCCAATTCAGCTGCCTGAAGTTAAACTTGATCATCTTAAGCTATTGACCGATGATGTGGGCATTATCCAGCATACCAATCTTGGTGTACCGGCTCGCCATTATGGGTACAGTACTGATGACATTGGAAGAGCGCTTGTTGCACTGACAAAGCTGATAGATAACCCGCAAAAAGTCGAAGAGTTCCGGAAGATAATTACCACATACATGAGCTTTCTTGAACACGCTCAGACTGATACGGGGCACTTTCATAACTTCATGAGCTATCAGAGAAAATTTTTGGATGAGAAAGGCAGCGAAGACACTCTCGGGCGTGCAATTTACGGGCTTGGACATGTGATAAGCTGCTCTTACCTATCAAGAAATATACGCACTCTTGCACATACCCTTGTCAGCAAATCCGGGCCGGAAATGGAAAATCTGGGTTCCCCGAGGGCAAAAGCCTATGCAATGTGCGGGTTGTATGAGATTCTAAGGGCGGGAATAGATATAGATGAATTTGAGTCCGTATTCAACTCCTGTAGAGACGTTGTCAAGCCCATAGACACTCTTGTAGACAGAGATTACTTTGAATCCATATTTATCAGCCACGCGGATTCTCTGGTCGACTTATATGAGGCCAACCATAAAGAAGACTGGAACTGGTTTGAGCCCACAGTTACCTACAGTAATGCAAAACTGAGCGAATCCCTTCTACTGGCGTATAATTACACCAAAAACAGAACTTACAGAGAAATTGGCCTTGCCACCCTGGATTTTCTTACCGAAATCCAGTGGAACTGCGACTTTTTTGACACTGTCGGAAACCAGGGCTGGTACTCCTACAATGGAGAAAAACCGCTTTTTGACCAGCAGCCTATAGAGGCAGGTTATTTAACTCAGACATATATTTCAGCTTATGAGATCGTGCGTGAGGAAAAATATCTCGAGCTTGCAAAATACTCTTTTGAGTACTTCCTGGGCAGAAACCGCTTGCGAACTGTTATGTACGATTATTCAACAGGCGCGGTCTGTGACGGGCTCAATTCTGACGGAATGAATTGCAACCAGGGTGCTGAACCCGTAATTTGCTTCCTTATGGCATTGAGCTCTTTAAACAAACACACAAATAAAGCCTTCAGTACGATATTGCAATCCAGAGTAAGTGATGGAATTAGTGATGAGGCCCTGGAAAAACGAAAGAGCCTCTTATCAGTCAAGGCGGAATGAGGGAAGTAACATGATATGGAAAGACCATGGAGAAATGTTCCAAAGGTATAAGAAAAATCCTATACTTACTGTTGAAGATTGGCCGTATCAGGCTCATTCAGTGTTTAACCCTGCAGCGGCTATAGTTAATGGTATAACTCTATTAATGGTGCGTGTCGAAGACCATCGAGGCTTTTCTCACCTTACAATAGCAAGGAGTAAGAATGGAGTTGATGGCTGGGAAATTGACACCGAACCAACTTTTTCTCCTGATCCTTTAAACTATCCTGAAGAAATATACGGCATTGAAGACCCGCGCATAACTTACATAGATGAGATGGGAAAATGGGCTGTAGCATATACCGCTTTTTCAGATTCAGGCCCCTTACCATCTCTCGCCCTTACAGAAGATTTTCGTAATTTCGAACGAATGGGAGCTATCCTGCCGCCTGAAAATAAAGATGCTGCCATGTTTCCTGTAAGATTTAATGGCAGGTGGGCAATTTTGCACAGGCCTGTGTCTGGTATGCAGGGTGCAAAGGCAAATATCTGGATCTCCTTTTCCCCGGATATGAAATACTGGGGAGAACACGAGGTCCTTCTGTATGCTCGGGAAGGTGGGTGGTGGGATGCCAACAAGATCGGGCTATCCCCACAGCCAATCCGCACATCTGACGGATGGTTAATTATGTACCATGGAGTACGGCAGACGACTTCTAAAGCAAGTTATCGGCTTGGGTTGGCCCTTCTTGATCTTGAAGATCCCAGAAAAGTGCTTCATAGGTCCGAAGGATGGGTTTTCGGACCTCGTGAAATGTATGAGCGCAGTGGAGACGTTAATGATGTTGTTTTCCCTTGCGGATGGGTCTTAGTGGATGATGAAATCCGCATTTATTATGGAAGCGCAGATACATCCGTATCAATGGCCAGCGCAAAAGTGCACGATATCCTGGAGTATATCCATGGATGCCCTGAAACACAATGCCCTGATGAATACTGCAGATGGTTTGAAGAAAATAGGGGCTTTCCAATGATCCAAAAAAGGTGATATTAAATTAAAATGAAATCGTAATTATTCAACTTGGGAAAAACAACATCATCAGCCATCTTATTTAAGATAATGGGTAACTTTTTTGAGCTTATTTTCTTCAATTATTGGCTATTGATTGTGTTTTTCAGTTTTAAATGGATTGGTAATTACATATTTTTGACAACTTAAAGCTAATATCAATAGACTGATTTTGGGTATCTCAATAATGGGTGACGCTCCTAAAAATCAAAAATATTGATAAAAAATAAATTAAGGGATGTGAGTAATTTTGGGGGTATTATCATAAGAATTGCAATGTTATCTCCGATTGCCTGGAGCACGCCACCTAAAAAGTATGGTCCATGGGAATCTATAGTATCTTTATTAACCGAAGGGCTGGTAAAAAGGGGAATTGACGTTACATTATTTGCGACAGCGGATTCTCATACGGCAGCCAAACTTCATGCAGTATGTCCTAGACCCTATGAAGAAGATAAAAGTATATTGGTAAAGGTATGTGAGTGCCTGCATATATCAGAAGTTTTTGAGAGAGCAAGTGAGTTCGATATAATACACAACCATTTTGATTATCTCCCTCTTACTTACAGTGCGCTTGTCAATACGCCTGTTGTGACCACAATACACGGTATTTCTTCCAGGAAAATTCTGCCTGTCTATAAAAAGTACAATAATAACACTTTTTATGTCTCCATAAGTGATGCCTACAAATGCCCTGAGCTGGACTATATAGCTACGGTTCGGCACGGAATCGACATAGAAGGTCTTCATTTCAATGATAACCCACAGGACTATCTCCTCTTTTTATCGCGCCTGCATGAAGATAAGGGTGCAAAAGAAGCAATAGAAGTTGCAAAAAAGACAGGACGGAAACTTAGAATAGCTGGTTTTATCGCGGATCAGGCCTATTTCGAAAAAGAAGTACAGCCCCATATAGACAATGAGCAGATTATTTATGAGGGGCATGTCGATCCTGAGCGGAAGAAGGAACTCCTGTCAAATGCTTACGCTTTGCTGCACATGATCAATTTTGATGAGCCCTTCGGACTTGGTGTGGTTGAAGCTATGGCCAGCGGTACACCGGTAATTGCAATGAACAGGGGTTCGATGCCTGAGCTGATAAGATCTGGAGAGACTGGCTTTCTGGTCAATAGCATTGATGAAGCTGCAGAGGCTGTACAAAAGATTGCTTCCATATCCCGCAAAAAATGCAGGGAAAATGTTGAAAAACGTTTTTCTGTTGACAGGATGGTAGAGGATTACATCAAGGTGTACGAAACAATTCTGGAGGAATACAAACGTGAGTCAGAAATGCAAAAGTGAGTCAGAAAGGCCCTGGGGACACTATGAGGTGCTTACTCAGAAGCCCGGGTACAAAGTCAAAACTCTTACTGTTCTGCCGGAAGGTGAACTCTCACTTCAGCGCCACGCTCACAGAAACGAGCACTGGTACATAGTCAGTGGAAAGGGAATTGTAACTAAAAACGGGAGTGAAATCAGGGTTTTAGTCGGGGATTCTGTCGACATTCCGGTAAACGAGGAGCACCGTATTAAAAATATAGACAACGAAAATCTCGTTTTCATTGAAATTGCACAGGGTGGTTACCTGGGAGAAGACGATATAGTAAGACTTGAGGATAAATACGGGAGAGAGTAACCCGATTTGTATTTAATGGGTTTGTATTTTGGAAAACAACCTCTATCGCAAATTCCATATACATTTCTCTAATTCTCTGTTACATTCCCGTAAATCACTGTTATATTTCTCTTTTTTAAAAGAAGGCAATGGTACTCCTATTATTATCACAGCCATTTTGAACATATCTCGGGTTTTCTATACAGGTTGAGGCTCAAAGAAGAGATACTTATCCGGGAAATTAAAGATTATGGGGATTACGTAAAAAGTACAAACAGGCGAATCCCTAAATTATGGTGAGAGCAAAGTAAAGTAAACCCAGATGCTGGCTTAGAGGCCTAAAATGATATCATTTTACGTTATTTTTGTTTGCATATGGATGGCAAACCCTGAAAAACGGAAGTTTCTCCTGGAAATTCTTCCTGGTATTTATCTCAATGCTGCACCTTCTACATACTAAATTTATTTATCTTAATTTTCCCCTCTTTTCCATTTAATTATTTATTTTGGGCTTTTTTGATCCATTTGAGTAGCAGCTTTTTCTTATACCAGTTCTCAATGATACAGAATCGAAAAACTCTGACCTCTTGTCAGCCTGGTAATATGCGTGTCTCGTACTTCAGAATAACTGCAACTTACTTCCCAAAGCTTTATGGAAAATATTCAAATTCAAGGAACCGGTTCCCTGAATTTGAGAAACAGGAATTTTTTTCTTTAAATATATTTTATAAATATCACGGTTCAGAATAGAGATATTCCAGAAAAAGAGGTTTTCAGGAAAGGTATTCTTCTGTAGTCATGACAGTTGCAAACATGCCGTCCAGTGCAGCCATAAATGCCGTATGAACAGTGTGCGCAGGCAGAGTATCATTCTTGAATTTCAGGTCACAGGTAGCGCAGGCATCGGCAATAAGAGTACATTCAAATCCAAGTTCCTTTGCAACCCTGACTGTTGTATCTATACACATGTGGCTCATTGACCCGCAGATAACGAGGTTCGTTATTTCCGCTTCCTTTAGTCGGAATAAGAGTTCTGTCTGGAAAAAACTGTTGGGAAAATGCTTCTCAATAATCTCTTTTTCTGAAAAAGGGCTTATGCTCGTATGAATATCTATTCCCGGGGTTCCGGGTATAAAGAAGGCGGCTCCTTGTTTGGTAGATATATGCTTTATAAAGAAAACCGGCTTACCTGCAGTACGAAATACTTTGAGAATTTCTGCTGCCTTTTTTGATGCGTTTTCCATGCCGACAAGCTCCATCCTGCCGCCTGAAAAATAATCATTCTGGATATCGATCAGAAGAAAGGCTTCTTTCATACTGCTGAATGGGGTTTTTAACAGTAATATCCCTGACGGTTAATCTCAATTCTGCACTTTTCCGAATATTTCTATCTTAATTCTGCACCGTCTACATAATAAATTTATTTATCTTAATTTCCCTCTCTTTTTCCTTTAATTATTTATTTTTATTTTTAATTTTCGTCTAGCTCTAGAAACATTATCTATATTTATAACTCTCAAAGTTTCTACCGAAAATATTATATCCTTTAATAAATATTTTTTCTCTTGCACTCATATAATGGATTTGGGGCGGGTGAGTATAAGTGTTTACGTATCATGCTCAGGTTTATCGTTACCCCTATAAGATTTCAGGGAATTTAAAAATCTTTATTCTGATTTCCGAAGGAGCGAAATAAATGGTATCTTCTTTACTGGCAAACGTTGACGTAATTCTTGGCTTTGCCATTTTAATTCTTACTATCTTCTACAGATTTGAAGTCCCTCCTGTATTGGGCTTTCTTGTAACCGGAATGTTGATCGGGCCTTATGGACTTGGTATCCTGAGTGGAGGACAGAATGTAGAACTGAATGCCGATCTGGGCGTAATCTTTCTGCTTTTCACGATAGGAGTTGACCTTTCCTTAAAAGAACTCTGGAAAATGAAAAAAGCCTTATTGCTGGGCGGAACCCTTCAGATTCTCTTAACAACAGCCTTGGTTATCATAGTATGCTCAGCTCTTGGGTTCAGTCATGCCACCTCTGCCTTTCTCGGTTTCTTGATTTCGCTTAGCAGCACAGCAATAGTGCTTAAGGTTCTTCAGGATAGAAACGAAGTCTATACCGCGCACGGGAAAACCTCTCTTGCAGTTCTAATATTCCAGGATCTTGCTATTGTGCCTTTGATCCTTATTACCCCAATGATGGCTGGAAGTTCTGTAAACTTTGAGAATTCACTTTCAACAGTTTTTCTCAAAGGCTCACTAATTATCCTGATTTTTATCCTGAGTGCGAAATTCCTGATTCCCTGGGTATTTTATCATGTAGGCAGGACAGGCAACAAAGAACTATTCCTCGTCAGCGTTGTTTTTATCTGCTTATCTACAGCTCTCTTTACCTCCAGTATTGGTTTATCTCTCGCCCTCGGTGCTTTTCTGGCTGGAATCATTATATCCGGGTCTCAGTACAGCCAGCAGGCGATGGGCAATATAATACCTTTAAGAGACATGTTCATGAGTTTCTTTTTGTGTCCATAGGCATGCTCCTGGACACCGGGTATTTGCTTGACCATCTACCCGTTATTATTCTTGCATCAATTGCCCTCATTTTTATAAAAACTGTAGCAGTGACAGCTATCACCTTCGGTCTCGGGTATCCTCTCCGTACAACTATACTAACAGGGCTTGCACTTTCACAGGTAGGAGAATTCTCTTTTGTGCTTTCCAGGCTAGGGGTGGAGTATTCTCTCCTGACAGAGGGGACTTACCAGGCATTTCTTGCAGTCTCTATCATTACTATGGGAGTTACGCCCTTTTTGATTAACGCTTCTTACAAACCTGCCGATTTCCTTGTTAAAAAAATTTCAGGCACAGCTTACGGCATGAAACTGGTACACGGCCTCTACTCGGAACCTATTGAAGAAGAGAAAGACGCCGAGCCCGAGATAACAGACCACCTTATAATCGCAGGGTTCGGTTTTTCCGGAAAGACTGTCTCGAAGGCCGCAAAGGCCGCAGGCATCCCTTATATTATCGTAGACGTAAACCCTGAAACTGTTAAGCAGGAAAAAATGAAAGAGGAAAATATACACTATGGAGATGCGACATTTGGGGCTGTACTGGAACATGCAGGCATCAAGAATGCAAGAGTTCTTATTATCGGGATCTCTGATGCTGCCACCACAAGGAAAATAGTAGAGACTGCAAAGCAGTTAAATCAAAATATCTGCATCATCGCAAAGGTGCGGGATTTGCAGGAAATGAAACGCCTCAATGCCCTGGGTGCGGATGAAATTATCCCGGAAGAATACGAAACTTCAGTAGAAATCTTTGTCCGCTTGCTGGAAAAATATCTGGTTCCGAGAGAAGATATCGAAAAACTGGTAGATGATGTGCGGGCTAATGGATACAGGATGCTGCGGAAATTATCCGTTAATACAGGTATTGATAGCGAATTCAGCATAAAGGACGGGCTTCCGGGAGTAGATATCCAGGTTCTTAAGGTGGGGAGCGGTTCCAGTTTCGACGGAAAAACCCTTGCAGACCTGGACTTCAAACAAAAGCATGGGGTGACAGTACTTTCTGTTCGCCGGGGCTCGGATATAGTCTACACTCCAGAAGGCAATTTCCTCCTTCATGCAAAAGATGCCTGCATCCTCCTGGGAAAACCTGAAGACCTTTACGGTATCAGAAGGTTTTTTGAAAATGTCCACGGATAAATGTTACTTTCCCTTAATTTTTTATTTATGCCTGCCTATACAATACAAATATATCCTATCTATCCTAACTTTTTTTCTATGCGTCAGATTATTCTTGCGTCTGCATCCCCAAGGCGAAAAGAACTGCTTGAACAGTTGATAGGAGATAACTTCCTTGTCTATGCCAGTTCCTATGGGGAGGCTCCTCATCCTGGCCTGAACCCTGAAGAGCTTCTCATTATGCATGCCGTTGAAAAAGCCCGGGATGTAGCTAAACATTTCGACTCAGGGCTTGTAATTTCTGCTGATACGTCTGTACTTTTCAACGGGGAACTTCTGGGAAAGCCGCACTCTCCCGAAAAGGCAGAAGCAATGTTGGAAAAGCTAAGTGGACAGAGATTCAGGGTTCTAACCGGGCTTACAGTTCTTGACCTTGACAGCGGGGAGGAAATCAGTGAACTGGAGTCCACCATTGTCTGGATGACTGAACTAAGCAAAGAACAGATTTCAGCTTATGTCAGAACAGGAGAACCTTTTGATAAGGCAGGAGCTTTTGCTGTTCAGGGTAAAGGGGCAGTGCTTGTAGAAAGAATCGAGGGAGATTTCTTTAATGCAGTAGGCTTTCCTCTTTTTCGGTTGGGAAAGATCCTGCAAAGAGTTGGAGTGTCCGTATTTGAGGAAGGTTTATCCTGAATTCTCCTGAACTTTTCAGTTTTCCTGTTTACTGACATTTTAGTTTTCCGGCCTACTGGCTTTTTTACTAATTTTCCTTTACTTTCAATCTGTTCTCTCAATAAATATCTCCAGAGGCAAATCTCTTCAGAGAGGCGGCGAAAGTAATAAAGCATCTCTGACCAATTAGGTAACAATAAGCGAATTCAAGTGACTCTAAAAAAGGGTCTCATTTTAGCAAGTGTTCCAGGCACTTTAAATTTCCAGAGGCGTTCAGGATGTTCCAGATTTACAATACCCTTACGAGAAAGAAAGAGATTTTCAAATCCTTGAAGGAAGGCGAAGTTTCGATTTACGCCTGCGGGCCTACAGTCTACAATATGCCGCATATAGGTAATTATCGAACCTTCCTGATGACGGATAATCTTGTGAGAACTCTCGAATACCTGGGGTATAAAGTAAAGCTTGTAATGAATATTACTGACATAGACGACAAAACTATCAGAGATTCAAAAGCAGTGGGAATGTCCCTTAAGGATTTTACGGATAGATACACAGCAGAATTCTTTAAAGGCCTTGATATGCTGAACATAAAA
Source organism: Methanosarcina sp. ERenArc_MAG2 (assembly GCA_023955635.1). Lineage (GTDB taxonomy): Archaea > Halobacteriota > Methanosarcinia > Methanosarcinales > Methanosarcinaceae > Methanosarcina > Methanosarcina baikalica. The sequence goes on along the minus strand of JAMXHR010000017.1, from coordinate 169,177 downwards.
AGGGCTTCAACCTACCCGAGAGCTACGGAAAATGTTGACGGTATGATCGAACTTGCGCAGAAGCTCATAGATAAGGGGCTGGCTTACGAAAAAGACGGGTCGATATATTACAGGATTTCTGGGTTCCCGAATTACGGCAAGCTTTCAAAGATCGATTTTGACAACATTATAATTGGTGCATCGGTAGATGTAGACGAATATGATAAAGACAATCCTCGTGATTTCGCCCTTCTGAAAGCTTCAACCCCTGAGGAAATCGAAAGAGGAATTTATTATGAGAGCATATGGGGGAAAATCCGTCCGGGTTGGCATATTGAGTGCTCGGTAATGGCTATGAACAGCTTTGGGCCGACCCTTGACATTCATACAGGAGGCGTGGACCTTATCTTCCCTCACCATGAAAACGAAATAGCTCAGTCCGAAGGGGCAACCGGAAAACCCTTTGTATATACCTGGGTTCATGGGGAACACCTTATAGTTGAAGGAGAGAAGATGAGCAAATCCAAAGGAAACGTCTTCACGTTGCCTGAGATTGTCAGGAAGTACGGCGGGGAAGTTGTACGCTTTATGTTTCTTTCAGTTCACTATCGGAAAAAGCTGGACTATTCCGACGCTTTTGCCGAAAACGCAAAAAATAATTATCTGCGGCTCAAAGAAACTCTCGATAATCTTGAGTTTGCCCTGGCCAGTGCAGAAGATGCAGCTTATCCCGAAGACGGTGAAGTCCTTAAAGCTCTTCCTGAAATTGAAAATCATTTCAGGGGAGCTCTTGAGGACGATTTCAATACCCCTAAAGCCGTAACGGTTTTCAGGGACCTTTCCCGCACAATCAATAAGTACCTTGAAAGCGGAAAGAATAGACAGGTTCTCGAAAAACTCCATTCCCTTTACAGGCAGTTTTCGGACGTTCTGGGTCTCTTTGCAGAAGCAGGAAAAGAGGAAATCCCTGAAAATGTGATGAAACTTGTCGAAGAACGTGAAGCTGCCCGAAAAAATAAAGAATGGGCAATTTCAGATGCGCTCAGGGAGAAGATAAAGTCGCTGGGTTATATCGTACAGGATACGAAAGAAGGACAAAATGTGAAAAAGGTCGAATACTGATCTCGCCATGCATCTCTTTTTTCCCTGATAATTTTTATCTCCGTCTTCAGGTCTCTTCGGGCTGCTAGCCATTTTCTTTCGATTTTCTTACTTTTATGTTTACTACTTTAAGTTTCATTATTTTCAGAGGCTTTTATTCCAGCTTTCCAATCATTCGAGCATATAAAGTCGTTAAGAATATAATAACGCATTTAGTATATTTTGATGCCGATTAAATATATATCAATTAATAATATATTAATAATGGGCTGAGGCCCGGGATTAGAAACGAAGAGGTGATAAGGTATGGTAAAGTGCGGAATTTGTGGAGGAGAAGCTCCGAAGCAGCCCTGTATTACTGAAGAAGGAACATGTAATATTTGCGGTAAAAAGGTGTCACTTGCTGAAGAAAAATCTAAAGAGATGGGTAAACAAAAATGATTTGTATCCAAAATTTATTTGAAAACTATCCTATATACACAGGATCATAAGAAAAACTCATTCGTGAGAAAAGCCCAGTAGTTCTTACCTTTACAGCAGGGTAATTACTACTTTTTCTTTTTATAAATGTAAGCAAAGTCTGGAATTTTTAATTAATTTCCTTTCTTGAAACTTTTATTTTTAACTTTTTATTTTTACCATTTATCCTGACCTTTTCCCTTTTAGCTGAAAATCCTGAAAACGTCACTAATTATTTATCTAATTATATACTATTCTATTAACATTAATCCATTCTTAATCGGAGCAACATTCTTTCTGTCGTACTTGCCAGTATAGCCTATGGGGGTTTCAACTTCTGGATAAAGTCATAGTTGAGGAGAAAGTTATTGATAATTCCGGCCGACACGCCTTAAAAGCAGGATCTATTTTAGCCAAATTGGGGCATGCTCCAGGCACAATAAAAAAATTGACGCTCGTATCTCCGAAAGCCATGGAAGACAAATCCACAGAGTCGCTTGATAATGCGATGCTTGTGATTAAGGAAATTTCTTAAAAAGTTGGAGTCAATGTGGGGAAACTCCTGCTGAGTTCAGACCTTCTCAGGTGGAGTTGACTTTTAACCTGCTCCTTACTATCAATGGGAAAGCAGTTATTACCAAATCGGAAAAGGAGAAAAACCTGAAAGTAACGCTAATCTGGAAGGATAAGGAAGAAATAAGTACCATCTGAAGCAAATTAATAATGGTTGGTTATATGAAGTCCAAATTTCTTGTCTTTCTACTTATCTTTTCGCTTGTTGCAAACGCTTACTTTGTATTTTTTGAAGAACAGCCTTCCTTTGAAGGAGAACAGGTCCAGGAAATGCAGGCCCGTATAAATACTCTTCAAACGGAAAACGAAAATCTTCAGGCGCAAATAAATCAGAATAACGAGTCGCTTCAGTCTTATGCTACTCAGCTGGACTCTTATCGCCAAAAGGTCTTTGAACTCCAGAATAGCACTCAAATGTGTCCTGTGGGTGTAGAAGGGTTTGCTACCCTTCAGGGACCTGCGGTCTTCCAGACTGTCAAGACAGATCAAACAGGTCCTTTTATGCGGAAATCAGTTGCCGAAGAAGGCGCCCTGCTCAATATTTCGGTTGAGATCAGGCCAGGAAAAGGCCGTGTGCTCGTCCAGACAACGCCTCTGATGGGTGTGGTTTTCCAGGATGCCGCAAACACTGCAGTTTTCGCGGCTGAAAATAACACCGGAAGGCAACTGTCAAGCAGTGATATAATCTTCAGCATCACTGCTCCGGATCAAATTCCGGGTGTTGATGGTCCCAGTGCAGGCGCTCTTATGACCCTGCTTACGATTTCAGCCATTGACAGCAATACCAGGCTTAATGACAGTATAACCCTTACAGGCACTATTGACAATGAAGGCAATATCGGCCCGATAGGCGGCATTCTCGAAAAAGCGAAGGCAGCAGAAACCGGGGGCAAAACTCTCTTTCTGATCCCCAGTGAAAACCGCGAGCTTGTTACATACAAATATGTAGATAGAAAGTTCGGCGGGTTTACTGTTACTGAGAGAGTGGCGGAAACCGTAGATGCTAAAGAATATATCGAGAAAAATATAGGAATCAAGATCGAGTATGTGGATACGATTGAAGATGTACTGAAGTATGAGAAGTAAGCTTGAAAAATTCTAATTTCTACTGAACTTATACACAGATGCTAATAGTTTTCCGGGGGCCTTTTTTCTCCCCGAAATTTTTGTGCGTATATATTCTGCCAAGCAGTAGCGCTTCTGAGGAACAGGTAGCCAATAAGGGACTTAGCTAATCTTTTAGGTTTTTCACCATTTTGTAATATCTTAAGCTTTGTCCATTTTTCACTGGAATCACATCCTCTGCCTGTGTTTTGTATCCCAGAGACCTGTAAAAAGGATATGCTACAAGTGAAGCATCCAGATCCGTTATTCTAACTCCGTTTTCCATAGCCTTTTCTTCAAGTCCGTCCATAATTCTCTTTCTGCAGGCCAGGATCAGGCAATGCCCCTCGAATATGTCGTTAAATATATTTGTCCTGTTAATATCTTTTGATTGACCTCACAGGATTTAAAATTTTTGAATTGAGCAGTTCTTTGTGGTTTGGGTTTTATTGTGCAAGAATACCTTGCGCATTGAGGCTGTCCATAATATTTAGTAATGATTCAAATATAATATCAAGGAGTTTGTTGCCAATAATCATTATTTGGGAAAATGAAACTATGGATCAATTCCTGAACTGAAAATTGAAGTTATATTTTTATCATTTCTTAATTCCAGCCATTTTTACGATCTTTATTATATAACCTATTTTATTTATATTGCGTAAAGTATATCTCCGCAGGCGTTGAAGATGAGACAATCTGATAGCTGCCTGCCTTGCAGTTTTAAATCCTGATAAACAATCCTTTGTCGATTATGCCACCCGAAATCACACCTATTATTGAAGAGCCTGCCCTCATGGTGACTAACACCGAAACCTCACTGGTAGTTGCCGATATACACCTGGGTATTGAGTGGGATCTGTACAGGAGCGGGATCAATTTGCCCAGCCAGATGAAAGAACGGCTGGATCGGATTCTGGGCTATATCCAGGTAAATTCCCCTGACAGGGTAATACTTCTGGGGGATGTAAAGCATAATGTTCCTCAGGTTTCCTGGCAGGAGAAAGATGAAATCCCTTGTTTTCTTGAAACGCTTGCAGAATATGCGCATGTGGATATTTTGCCGGGAAACCATGACGGAGGAATCGAGCTTCTTTTCAACAGACAAAAGGACATAAAGATTCACTCCGCGCGCGGTGCGGTTCTTGATGGGGTAGGGTATTTCCACGGGCATACCTGGCCTGCGCCTGAACTGCTGGCTACATCCCATATAGTCGTCGCCCATAACCATCCTGCTGTCCGTTTTACAGATGCTTTCGGCTATTCAATAGTTGAGCCTTCCTGGATCAGGACAAAATTCAATGCAGATATCCTGAAGGGCCGTTTCGGAAATCTTGATTTTGAAAACCCTGCACAGTGGGCTGACCCTAAAATCTTCGTCATGCCTGCCTTTAACGAGCTGTGCGGAGGAGTACCTTTCAACGAATCCACTCAGGAAGATCTTCTGGGCCCGATTTTTTCTTCAGGGGGGTCGAACTTGAGAATGCCGAGGTATATCTGCTTGACGGGACAAGGCTCGGGCTGCTCAGGAATATACGGAAGCTGGAGCATACAAGGGCTCGAAGCAGGACTGCAGGCAGAAGATATAAAAGTTCTGAAAGTTCCAGCGCATGAAGTCTTTTATATTTGGGTTCTTTTTCTCAATATTTATATAAAATGCATGGGTGTATGGAAAAAAGAAATGTCAGGAATAAGGCTTATAGACAGTCATCTTTCTTGATAATTCGAACCTTTAGCATTCAGCTGCCAAAGAAAACATAGAATCCATAACTTTCAGGAAGATTCTCCTCTGCTGTAAGTACCGGGGCTAATATGTTAATTATTTATTTATTTATTTATTTACCTGACTTTCCGCAGATGTCTTCAAAAAAATAACATTTTTCCTGTTATCGTTTTTGGAGAAATATTCGAAAATTTGCAGTTATTATCTTTACTGAAGCTTAAGAAAATGGCTGCTATAAGTCCTAAATGAAGGCAAAAGGTCGAAAGTTTTGGAAAAAATTCAAAAACACATTTTGAGTAACTAAGTCGGTTTTCAGAAAAAACGATAGCAGGAAAAATTATGAAAATTGAAAGGACATCTGCGGAAAGTCAGATTTACGATTAATTTGCCGATTTACTGATCGATTCTTGATCGATTTACCGATTGATTTATTCGCATTCACCTGAAAAGGATGTACTGATTCGATGAGCATGGAAATTAATAATACAAAAATGTCGGAAGAAATATCCGAAGAACGGTCGGATGATTTTCCCGTGTCTGACAACAATGTTACTCTGTCTGACAATAATAACTTCTCAGAAAACAGAGTTTTTGACGACTCAAAAATTGTAAAATTAAACGGCATCAAAAGCCAGGGTCTTAACCCATATCCCTATAATTTCGAGAAGAATGGAGATATCCGTGATATACTGGAAAAATTTGAAGACTTCGAGAAGAACGAGGGTTTAACCGTCCGAACCGCAGGAAGGCTTTACAATATTCGCAAGCATGGGAAAATGATATTTGCCGACCTTGGAGACCAGGCAGACAGGATCCAGTTCCTTTTAAGGAAAGGAAACCTTCCTGATGAGAACTTCGAGACTTTTAAAAACCTGGTTGATTCGGGAGATATCGTAGGCATTCAGGGCGAGCTTTTCAGGACAAAACGGGGTGAGAACTCTATCAGCGTGTCTGAGTTCTCTCTGCTCTCGAAATCCCTCTGCGCCCTCCCCGAAAAATTCCACGGCTTAAAAGACATTGAAACCAGGTACAGGAAAAGGTATCTTGACCTTATTGTGAATGCCGAAAAAAGGGATATTTTCGTCATGAGGAGTAAACTCATCTCGGAAATCAGAAGATTCCTTACTGAAAGGGAATTTCTGGAATTTGAAACCCCTATACTTCAGACCGTGTACGGAGGCGCAAATGCCAGACCTTTCACGACTTTCCATAACTGCCTCGGGCAGAACCTCTTCCTGAGAATAGCTCCCGAACTCTACCTTAAAAGGCTAGTCGTTGGCGGGTATGAGAAGGTCTTTGAGATCGCCAAGAATTTCAGGAATGAAGATATCGACACGACCCACAACCCTGAGTTCACTATGATCGAGGTCTACGAGGCTTACAGGGACTACAATGACATGATGGATTTGACCGAAGGTCTGATCTCGGAACTCGCGCTCAAACTTACTGGCGGTTACGAAGTCAAAATAGGCGAAAACACGATCAATCTCCGTTCTCCCTGGAAGAGGATTTCCATGGAAGGAGCCTTAAAAGAGTATGCCGGGCTTGATGTCTTTGCTCACTCTCTTGAAGAATTGAAGCAAATCGCAATCGAGAACAGGATCGAGGATTACGAAAAGGCAAAGACCTATGGAGAGTTCCTTGCCCTGCTCTTTGAAGGCCTGGTAGAAGACAAGCTGATAAACCCGACTTTCATATACGACTTCCCTGTGGAAAATTCCCCGCTTGCCAAGAACCACAGGTCAAAAGAAGGATTTGTAGAAAGATTCGAACTCTTCCTTAATGGCTGGGAACTGGCAAACGGCTATTCCGAACTGAACGATCCTCTAGAGCAGGAAAAGAGGTTCGAAGGACAGGATAAGAAAAGAAAGCTCGGAGACCTTGAAGCCCAGACTATCGATTATGACTTTATAAATGCTCTTGGATACGGAATGCCCCCTACAGGCGGCATGGGCATGGGAATCGACAGGCTTACTATGGTTCTTGCAGGCCTGGAATCCATCAAGGAAGTCATTCTCTTCCCGCAGATGAAGAGAGAAGACTGATTGAGCGAGGCTCGAAATTTCCCGCCAGATCGACTGGGTTTTTTCGGGGATTCGTCCCCACTTCCTTTTCTCCAGGCATACATATGGCTAAGCAGGGTTTTCAGACGGTTTAATTTAATTTTTATTCTTTGCCTTTAATAGATTCTTCAATTTCTATGTTTAATTTATATGGGCGGTGCCGCGAATTTGCTGTAAATTCAAAGTTAATTTTTTGTGTACTGAGTATAATTCCGTTTTCTTAATATTGGATTTTCAAAATACCTGCTTTTTGAGATTTATGGTTTTACAGAATAATCGACTCAGTACTAAAATCCAGTGATAAACATAAAATTAAAAATCACTGGATTTTGTAATTGGTTACAATTCCTGTGAATATACTTTGTTTGAAGGCTTTACACATCGAATTTTACTCCTGATTGGAGACTGAATTCTTTTTACGAATTATGATTTTCAATCAAGAAATGCAAAAATCACTCGATTTTGGAACTGAGTCCAAATTACATGATTTTTATACAATTGCGGTTCAAATGAGAAAGTTTAAGGATGTAAATAAGTCTAGATTATTTATATTTTTTATATTAAAATATGTTTTAATTTAAACAGGGATAGGAGAACTCTCATATGAAAAATTTAAAAACTCTTATGACAATAGTCATCTTCACTCTTTTTTTCTTGTGTTAAGTAGCTCTGCAGCTTTGGCGACAAATATCGTAATTGACAAAGAAGCTGGACCAGCTGAACCAGGTATTTTTCATACGCCTAATTATGCAAACAATTCAGCTTGCATTCAAGCGGCGCTAAATTATTCACAAAGTGGAGATACAATAACTCTCCACGGAGGAGACTATTATCTCCCAAAAGAAATATATCAAAGAAATAAAAGTTTGAACATAATAGGCAAAGGAAAAGTAACCCTTCACCTTCAAACTCCGGATAGAGGAATGGATAAAGAAGTGAATAGAGAAATTTTTTTCAATGGATCAAATATTACAAACACAAAACTATCTGCTAACGCTAAAAAAGGATCATCTCAGTTGATATTAACTGACGCTTCTCAGGTTCGCCAGGGCGATCTGATTAAGATTTGGAAAAATGTTCAGTGGTGCCCTTTGGATTATCCTGATCAAATGACAGGAGAAATGTATGCTGTAAAAAATGTAAATGGAAATGTCACCACTTTAAATCAACCACTTCTTAGAGATTACAGATTGTCCGAGACTGTACAGGTTGAAGTATATAGACCTATTCAAATGCATATAAAAAATATAAGGGTCGAGGATACAGGTAATACAACTATTCATCATGGAATTGTTCTGCAATATTGTAAGGATAGTTCAGTCACGAATTCCTGGTTAAATAATAGCGGATTTGGTGATCTTTGTCTATATTCCTGTTTTAATGTGAGTGTTAATAATAATAAGATTTACAATGCACTTCATCATGACTGCGGATATGGTATAAATGTAGCTAGTGGTTCGGCTTTTGTAAATATATCCCATAATCACATAGAGAATTGCAGGCATACTATATCAGGCAATTCAGATGAACTCAAATCTTTAAATCGAGATGTTTTTATAGCCGATAACACTCTGATAGGGGCAGAAACCGTACGCGGTTCTTGGGTTGTTGATGCTCATGCTGTTACTATTGATTTTTTCGTAACTAGAAATAAGATATACCCGCAACTCCCATACTTTTATGCATTTTCAGATGGCACACAACAGTCTACTTTTACTAATAATGAAATTTATGGCGGATATGGAGGGATATTTAAACGTGGTGGAGTAAGTGACGGAGTACACATTTACGAAAATAACACGTTTAATGATATGGCAGGTGAGATATATAGAGGAGGAGATGGAATCGATAATACGCTTATAATTAGAAATAATACTCAAAACAAAGGGATTTATGGAATTCGTTTCCCATATAAAGGGAGTGTTAGGAACATAATAATAAGTAATAACAAATTTAGCAATCTTTCAAATCAAGGAATGAATCAGAAGTTTCTAATGAACGGGGTAAACTTAACTCTCTCTGAAAATACTTTTGCAAACATAAAATATGAAGGAATATATCTAGACGGAAATTCTTTCAAAAACGGGGCTGTGAAAATAAAAAATAATACCTTAATAAATGTGAATCCCCCAAATTACTCTTTCGGAATCACAGTCAAAAATGTTAAAAACGCCGAAATTAGTGGAAACAAGATCTCCAAAACCCCGGTACCCCAAGCTCCTGTTGCTGATTTTTCGGCGTCTCCAACCTCAGGAAAAGCCCCACTTAAAGTTAAATTTAAGAGCACCGGTACAGGAGATCCAACTGCATGGAAATGGAATTTCGGAGACGGATCTGCTCTGGTAACTGAACAGAACCCAGAACATACATATTCAAAAACCGGGGTTTATACGGTGAAACATACCGTAATTAATGCATATGGAAGAGATACTGAAATTAAAACAAGTTATATAAAAGTGACAACATCAGCAAAACCTGTTGCAGCTTTCTCTGCATCTCCAACTTCTGGAAAAATCCCATTAAACGTTGCATTTACTGATAAGAGTACAGGATCCCCAACTTCATGGAAATGGAGCTTTGGTGATGGAACATATTCGACAGTCAAGAGTCCTGTGCACAAGTATACTAAAGCAGGAAAGTACACTGTCAGCTTAACAGTAAATAATGCTAAAGGTAGTAATACTAAAACGATGTCTGGATATCTTACAGTCTCTAAAAAATGAATGCCTTAATTTGAAAAAAACGATTAAAAGGCCAGGATTAAAGGGTAGTGGGGAAATTTTTTATCATCGAAGCGTAAAACCACTGAGTCTTTAGCTCAGTGGATGTAAGCGTCAACTTAACCCTGATTCCGTATGTATTCTTCCTTTACTGGCATTACCGACAGAACACACAAAATAACCATCACTCCATAATGTACCCACTTTCCGCAGTAAATTTTCGTAAATTCATATTTTTATCGCTATCGATTTTCAATCAAACGTGGATTTATTGGACTTTTATGCAGTAGGTAAAAGCAACTATGTGGTGTATTTAGAGACCAAAAACGATATCATTCAATTTTTACCAAATGCCATTAAAAATCCAAATTATTTGCATCTGTTCCAAAAACACTATCAGGAAAAATATTGATTTTCAAAAAATACTGCGGAATGTGGGAACAATCTTCTAAACGAACTATATATAATTAATTACTTTTGAATAATTATTATACAATTATATACATAAAGTAGTTAATATATTTATACTATCATGGTAAAAATTATCATTCTCAAAACTTAGAAAAAGGATTATCGTCTATTATTTAGGCGATGTTATTTCCTAAATGCATTATTGTCTTTTTCCGGTCATTTTATTCCGCGATTTATCTCGTACTTATACAGTTAAACTGAGAAATCAATAACCTCAAACCTTCTACCGTCTAAAAAGTGAATTTGGCCACAACATCTATTGCCTTGATTTTGTACTTCAAGTGCATAAGTTCTATTTGTAAATCTAATTAGTTTGTGAGTTTCCTGAATTCTATTTAACACAACACAAATATTTTATATGTTGCCAACAAATACCTTATTAACACCAAGGTAATCAAAGGGAAAGTCAATGTTATAACCTGCTTTCGGCAGGTCGACATTAAAAATTAGAATATTTTTCCGATACCGTTTTTGAATATTAGCTAACTATATATTGGGTTTAAAGTTGGTTAACGTGTGGCTCAATTCCCACGACATATATAAGTACTGAATCATTTTTTCATTGAAGTTTTGTATGAGAAATTAACAATTGGTCATATGTAAACCTAACAACTGCACACAATTATGGAGCATCATTTCAAAATCGCCATCAGTAAATCTATTGAAAATTAATTGTCGACCTGCCGAATGTAGGTTATAAAAAATGTTTCTGTCTTATCTTATAGTATTTGCAACTTGGACTTATTGTAATTTTTTGTCTATGAAAGTGTGATGACATATACAAAAATCTCTGATAAATTAAATGTTTTGCAATCCCAGGTATTCATAATCTTTTTGGATCCGATGAACATTTATGAAGTATTTTGAGCGCTTCCATCATTCCAAAAATCTAGATCTTTCAAGATTATATCTACATTTCTGGATCCTGGTTCTTACAATTTTTGAAGTGTTGGCTGTATATTTTTTAATAACATGGGTTTCTACAACATTTTTAGCCGAACCCCCAATCTTTATACACTTTCTGGGGCTTTTTTTGGGGTTTTGCTACATCACTTCTATGCTCTTCTTTTACCGGATTCCCAAAGGAAGTAGCTCAGGGTATATATGGATCTGCCTATTGATCTGGATTATTGCACTATTTGGTATGCCGCTTACCTTTTTGGCATGGTTCTTATCTCCCCTTAAAGGATTGATTTTGGGGCTTTATTTGATCATGCTAATACTGTTTGCTCATTGGAGTTTTAAACAATATAATTCAAAATTGAGTTCTCTATGTAATAGAATCAAATTTATTAAATTCATAAAAAGGAAAATTTATTCTTTGAAAGAAGGAAAAAGTGGAAACAACTTAGTCCGAAAAAGTTCATCATGAGTCTAAAACTATCTTTGTTTTATTCAACACTTGTAATATTAATCGTGGCTTTAATGGTAAATTTCTCTTTTGTAACTGACTTTCATCTATATGATTCTCTCCCGATTAGTAAGATGATTTATAACGTTATAGCAGTTCAAAAATTCGCTTTCACTATGAGTTTGGCTGGATTTTTGATCGCATTTTGCATTACATCATGTATATCACTGACTTTTCATTTCGTGCTAAGAAAATCAGATACTTTTTAAAAATAAATATCTCAATATGGCCACCTCTTATTACTTAGACATTATCTCATTCCTTAGCACTGGGATGCTATCTTTTTCAGTAGATTCCATCTAACTTTAGTGTTTATCCCTTTCTTACACTCCTTTTTCTTAAGCTCTTTTTGATTGATTTTATTCTATTATTACAATGCTTTGAATAATTACAATACTTTGAATAATTACAATGCTTTGAATACAAGTATTTATATTCGTTATAACTAACACAATAATTGAATATTTTAAACAAAAACCGATTACAGGAAACATGACATTTCATAACATCTTCAATACTTTTCATCCAAAAATTCAGGAAGCTCTTAACACCCTTGGGTTTACAAAGCCCACAGAGCCTCAGGAAAGGGCATTTCCTCACATAATGGATGGAAGGCATACCCTTTTGATAGCTCCTACAGGCTCAGGCAAGACCGAATCAGCCGTGCTGCCTGTTTTTAACAGTATCCTGAAAAAGAAACCCGAGGCCAGAAAGGGAATTTCCGTCCTTTACATAACTCCCCTGAGAGCACTTAATAGGGATATGCTTTCTCGCATTGAAATTCTGGGACAGCTGCTCGATATTAAGGTTCAGGTCAGGCATGGGGATACCCCTCAAAGCGAAAGACAGCGCCAATCCAGAAACCCTCCTGACGTCCTGATTACAACACCTGAAACCCTGCAGGCAATGTTTACCGGTTCCCGCCTGCGGAAGAACCTTGAAACCGTAACCCATGTGGTTGTAGATGAAATACACGAGCTTGCAGGCTCAAAGAGAGGAGCCCAGCTGGCTGTCGGGCTTGAGAGGCTCGTGGAAATTTCAGGGGAGTTTCAGAGAATCGGGCTTTCTGCAACAGTCGGAAACCCCTGGGAAATCGCAAAGTTTCTGGCAGGGAATGGAAGGGATTTTACTGTAATTGAAGTAGCCCTGCTGAAACTGCTTGAGTTTGATGTGGTCAACCCTGAAGCTTCCGGAGGAGGGGAGATCCGGGATAGAGAAATCCTGAAAATTGCAAACACAGTCGGTTGCGAGCCCGAATTTGCTTCTCACCTCTTCTATATCAGGAAAATCGTTGAAGAGAGCCAGTCAACCCTTATTTTCGTAAATACACGGCAGAGTGCAGAGGTTCTGGCTTCCGGTTTCCGTAAGCTTGGAGCATCCATAGGTGTGCACCATGGCTCTCTTTCTTTTGAAGCCCGTGTAGAAGCTGAAGAGGCATTCAAATCCGGAACCCTTAGAGGCCTTATCTGCACCTCGTCAATGGAGCTTGGGATAGATATAGGAAATGTCGACCGGGTGGTCCAGTACGGATCTCCGCGCCAGGTCTCAAGGCTGCTTCAGAGGGTCGGCAGAGCAGGGCACAGGCTGCATGAGGTTTCGAGGGGGACCGTCCTTTCTATGGAAGTGGACGATACTGCAGAGAGCATGGCAATTACGAAAGCTGCACTGGAAGGCAGGGTTGAAGAGGTTTCTCCGCATATTAAATCCCTGGATGTCGTGGCAAACCAGATCGCAGGCATGGTTATGGATTTCGGGGAGGTAGGAATCGATAAGGTTCTCAGGATTCTCCGGCGGACGTACCCTTTTAAAGACCTGCGGGTTGAAGAGCTTCAAAGGGTGGTGGACCAGATAGGGGATTACAAACTGGTATGGCATGAGAAAGGCTCAAACGTGCTGAAAAAACGCAGGAAAAGCTGGGAATATTATTATGAGAACCTTTCCATGATCCCGGATGAGAAGAAGTACGAGATCTATGATATCGTCAGCGGCAGATCAGTTGGCGTGCTTGACGAAGCCTTTGTTGTGAATTTTGCAGAACCGGGCGCAGTTTTCATAACAAAAGGGTACATGTGGCGGGTCGTTGAGATGCCTGACCGCGAGCGCGAACAGGGGAAAGACAGGATCAAAGTCGAGCCTGTGGAAGGCATGGGCGAGGTTCCGAGCTGGACCGGAGAAGAAATCCCTGTGCCTTTTGAGGTGGCTCAGGGTGTCGGAAAGCTCAGGGCAGAAATCGCAGCCTTTATCCGCGAAGGACTTGATGACGAAGCCGTTGCAGAGAAGCTCCGGGCAAAATATCCTGTAACAAGGAATGCTGTGCTTGAACTGATCAGGCTAATTCGGGAACACATAGAAGGAGGCTTCCCTCTGCCTGATGCAGACACAATCGTGATCGAAGGCAAAGGGGACACTGTGACCCTTAACACCTGTTTCGGCCACAATACGAACGGTACCCTTGCCCGAGTCCTGACCTCGCTCCTGTCAGCCCGCTTCGGCGGCAGCGTAGCCCAGGAAGTGGACCCGTACAGGATCAGGCTGACTCTTCCGCGCAGGGTAGGCCCTGTCCAGCTTCGGGACATGCTGCTTTCCCTCCGCCCTGAACACGTTGAGCCAATCATCGAAATGACCCTGAAAAATACAACCCTGATGAAATGGAAAATGGTCCACGTTGCCAGGAAATTCGGAGCCCTTTCGCGGGACGTCGACTATGACAGGATCAGCATGAAAAAGCTCCTTGAAATCTACGAGGGCTCCTCAATGTACGATGAAGTCATCCGCGAAATCTTCCACGACCTGCTCGACGTCTCCAGGGCAAAAGAAGTCCTTACAAAACTTGCAGCAGGAGACATTTCAGTCGAAGTTTCAGGCCCGACCCCTATCGGCTCAGCCGGCTTTTCCATGAAAAAAGACCTTGTAGCCCCGGAAAAAGCCGACCGTTCAATTGTCCTCGCCCTTAAAGAACGCATTATGAATGACAAAATCGTTCTATTCTGCACGAACTGCAAGAAATGGACCTCCCGCCGCCAGGTCAAAAGCGTCCCTGAAGAAATCGTCTGCCCTGTCTGCAATTCTCCTATGATTGCAGCCCTCAAACCCTGGGAAGAAGAAGAAATCAACCTTGTCAAAAAACAGGAAAAAAAGGTCAAAATCTCCCCGAAGAAAAGAAACGCATCCAGCGCGTCTACAGAAACGCAAGCATAGTCCGTTCCCAGGGGAAAAAGCAGTAATTGCCCTTGCAAGCCGGGGAATTGGACCTGAAACGGCATCAAGAGTGATTGAAAAGATGAGGGTAGATGAAGAGGCTTTTTACAGGGATATCCTGATTGCGGAAAGAAATTATGTGAAGACGAAGAAGTTCTGGGAGTAAAAATGGTAGATAACGTTTAAGCTGGCGTACCTCATTGAAAGTAAAGATATGAGTACTGAAATAAATGCACGCTAAATAGCAGTAGATAATAGCATTTATATAACCACTCCTAAATATTATGTAATAAAGACATCTGAAACAACCTCTTTCTAATGTATGCCATTTATCACCCACCGTCTCCAATACTCAGATGTCTTATTCCCCAATCAATTTTCTTTTTTGTTTATTTATGGTTTGAATCAGTTGGCTAATCTAAAAACAAGATGATTGCAGCCCTCAAACCCTAGGAAGAAGAAATCAACCTTGTCAAAAAACAGGAAAAAAGGTCAAAATTTCTCCCGAAGAAAAGAAACGCATCCAGCGCGTCTACAGAAATGCAAGCATAGTCCGCTCGCAGGGGAAAAAAGCAGTTATTGCGCTTGCCAGCCGGGGAATTGGGCCTGAAACGGCATCAAGGGTGATTGAAAAGATGAGGGTGGATGAAGAGGCTTTTTACAGGGATATTTTGATTGCGGAGAGGAATTATGTGAAAACGAAGAAGTTCTGGGAATGAAAAAAGTGAGTTATTCATATCAAAAGGGATGACTGATCTTTGCTATGGGAAAGTGATTTTCTGTCTTCATCACTTTTTGAAAACTCTTTTTTGAAAGAAAAAATATACTGGCCATCTCTTTTCTTTGTATTAGACAATAAAGATGTCCTTTTGCATTTTGTTTCATTGCACGTTGTAAACGAAGGATGGTTTTATGGTCTAAATCTTCTGTTGAAGCAACAGATATAATATCAATCCCTCCACTGTCCGTGCAATCATAAAACTGTACGAATAAACTATTTTTTGAATTTATGTCATCTTTACTCTTCAAGAGAAATGCGACAAAAACTTCTTGGTCTTCATATTCAGTAATTTCACCGATGTCGTAGACCTCGTGACCGTGATGTGCTCCACCCGTACTACCAATATAATGACCTAATATATATTTCATACATATTTCATATGATGATTCTTTAATCAGTAGGCAATCTTGACAATTTACTTTTTTGTGGTCACTACATTTTTCTCTTAATTTGTTTAATTCTTCCAAAAAGTCTTTAGCTAATTCATTTTGAGATATCAATTCTATTCCTTTGAAGAATCCCAAATCATTGAAAAGTACCCTTTTTACAGATGGACATTTCTTGAAAGATCTTTCAGTAATTTCTGACTTCTGAAATGAAGCGTATGTTTCATTAAATTCTTTCCAATTAATTGAGTTTATTTTTTCTAGAAGTGGCTGCGCAAATTTCGGTTCTACGACATTTGAAAAACTTAACAAGCCATAAACCATTTCCTTAAAAAGGGATTGTTAGTCTCATTTGCTTCAATTGATCCTTTTTCCGCGATATTATAAACAAATGATTTAATTATCCTCTTCTTTTTTCTTCCAATGCTCACTTTATCATTTACTACTAATCCAGTTACTAATTGGCAAGATCCCCTTCCTTGGACCCTCACTTTTTCATAATTTATTTCGAAGCCCTCTTCTGTTATTATTCTAAATATCAAAGTTTTGTATCTAGGCAACACTTTTCCACCAGAAATGGTGATGTCATCTGCATAACGGGAATATAGCAAATCTTTTTTTGCAGAATCCTGCCAACCTTCGATCTAAACTTGATGCTATTAAATTGGATATCATTGGACTTGTTGGAGCACCTTGCGGGAGTTGCCACTTAAATGTACATAGTTCAGCTAAAATAGTAGAAATATTATCGTTATACCCTACATTTTTGAAAAAACCATTTACTCTGTTAAATTTAATACTTGGGAAGAAGTCCTTAAGATCGATTCCCATTACCAATTCTTGGCCGATGTGGATTTGTGCATTTGTTGCAATTGATCTTCCGGGAATGAATCCATGTGAGTCTTTACTTACCCTCATACTGTATAATATATTTTCTAAAATCCACCGTTGAACAAATTTAAGTTTTTTCGATGGGGCGTCGATTGTTCTGTATCCGCCCCTTTTTTCTTCATTTTGTAAGAGACATATATTTTTCTTTTATTTCTTACAAAAAAGTCCAGTTGTTCTGTAGATTCTCCTATAAGAAAAGACAAATGATTTAGGTCGTATATATAAGGTAATTTTTTCTTTGATAACCTTAAAAATGATTTATATTGAATATCATACTCTTCTTTAGATATTGGGGGTTGTATTGAATCCATAAATTCCTTGAATTGCTTTTCATCACAAATTATGGAATATTTCATCAGATACCCCTGAGAATTAAAAGAAAGTTATCCTTACTAAAGCGCTCAGCGCTTTGGTATGGCAGTCGTTCGACTGGCATGGCAATGGGTTGAGGGCTTTACCCTTTCCCTGGTATATCTTTTGCGTGGCTTTTCACCACACATCCATCTTAAAAAGATGAAATTCAAATCTAAGGATAACTTTCTTTTTTCATTTCATTTAATAGCTTTTAAACTTTCTGATTTTGTTCCAGTCAAATCCCCGTTGCTTACAGTGGAGGTACACTAGCCAATTTTGATTTATGTCTCCCGTTTTAATTTCTTAAATACGTACCAAAGTTTTATCATTCTTTAGTCATTGTTGAAGTTACGCAAAATAAATAACGAGGCCGTGTATAATTTTGAATCACAATAAAATCACAGAAAACATGGATCTTAGGTTAATTAAAGAGCTTAGAGATGATAATGACAAAAGATCTGAATTTTTTCATGATAGAGACAGAATACTTTTCTCAAGATCTTTTAGGAGATTGGCGGCAAAAACACAAGTTGTTACAGTTTCTGGAAAAGATTCAAGTGATCATTTAAGAAGTCGCCTGACTCATTCTTTGGAAGTTATGCAAATAGCATCTTCTATAGGAAATGCCATCAACTATGAATTGGAAAGAAAAATCAATTCGGGAACAAATGGTAAAAAGCTTGACATTGAATTAATTGAGGCTATATCTCTAGCTCATGATATCGGTCATACCCCTTATGGTCACGTAGGGGAGAGGGCACTCTGCGATAGTTTAAAAGAAAGTTTTGATTGCTTCAGTGGTTTTTTGAATCCAGATTATTTGATTCTTCCGCAAAAAAGTTAAAGCACAGTTTCCAAAGCCTTAAACTTTGTTGTTTTCTTGAGAAACAATATTATCCAGATCATTATGGTTTGAACTTAACTGTAGCTACCTTGGATGGAGTTCTAAAACATTCTAAAATAGATGTTAATGAACGAAACTTTTATAAAAAATGCTTTGAAAGCTATTGTGAAACTTTCTTTGATCGTAGAAAGGTAGAAGTTGATGAACGCTCATATCAAATTATTCTAGAATCTTTCGAATATTGCTCCCCAATGACTATAGAAGGTGCAATAGTTTCTATTGCGGATGAAATCGCTCAAATTTCTCATGATATCGAAGATATCCGAAGATTGTCAAATTTCTATGAAACTTCGCGTTTTTATGGGGAGGTAATATCTCATTTCAATGAAATATCTCAAGAAACGATCGATGAATGGGGTTTAAATAAAATATTTGTGGAGTTCGTGGATTCTTTTGAAAAAGCAAAAAAGAAAGTTCTCATATATTAAAACTTGAGAGAATGTACACCAAGTTAATTTTGAATCTGTCAATCCCTCTAGTGAAAAACATAATGATATATCTCTCTAAAATGAGTGAAGCTGATAGATCAATCTTTTTGAAAAAACATTATACTGGTAGGACTTACGCACTTCAGATTCAAAATCAAGCACAGTAACCATCAGGTTTAGAATTTGAATTTCAGAAAGTTGTAAGCCTACTGCAGTTGATTTAGTACTTCAAGTGCGTAAGTCCTAACTGGTTCTTTTGAATGTCTCTCTCAACTGACTACGAATCTACCTCTAAGTAAAGGTAATTCGGAAGTGTCACGTTACCTGAAATTTATTTTTAAGATTTATGAGAATATGCCAAAACATATAAAAAATATTGCTAGATGGGACATAAAAGGGAAAGAAATGTGCACCGATCTTTCAAAAATATTATTTGATTCTGTCCCTTGTAAAGATAATGTTCTTAATTTAGATATATTCGATATAGATATGAGATCTCATTTGGCTAAATCATATGATGCTGGCTTGAGGTTCGGTGAAAGTTTACTAGATGAGTTCCTTAATATGAACTTATTGGACGAACATTCATTAGATACGATTTTGTCTAATAAAAGCTTACAAAATAAAAATTCATTGGATAAAGAAAGTAAAATCCTTATGTTAAAAAAATCAAATCGGAAGAACTCGCCAAAAAATGCCTAATTTGGGACTATTTAGCGGGTATGACTGATAAGTACATAATCAAAGAATATGAATCACTTTCATTTAAAAAAGTTGAACTCCATTAATCTATTATATATTAAATAATTTTTAATATATTAAGACTTACGCACTTGAGGTACAAAATCGAATACATTAAATATTGTGGTTAAATTCTTAATTTAAACAGTTGAAGGCTTGATACTAGTGATTTCTCCGTTTAACCGCGTAAGTCCTATATTTATGGATTTCTGTTATATCTCTATTACAGCCATATGTTTTCAAAAATTAAATTACTTTCAAAGGCGGCGCATCGGAGAATCTGGGGGCCGGGAAAGAAATATAATAAAAAAGTTATATTAAGCCGGCTTTTGCGGTTCTCAGTTTACTTTTATCTTCAATTCTACCGGTACAACTTTAAATACTCACAATTAAATGTTACTCTGGTAAAGATGGAAGGCAAGGACTTGAATTATACG
Organism: Methanosarcina sp. ERenArc_MAG2; assembly: GCA_023955635.1. GTDB lineage: Archaea > Halobacteriota > Methanosarcinia > Methanosarcinales > Methanosarcinaceae > Methanosarcina > Methanosarcina baikalica. The sequence goes on along the minus strand of JAMXHR010000017.1, from coordinate 149,453 downwards.
GTTCTGATCGAGCAGGACGAAGATGGGATATATATTGCAAAAGTTCCTGACATCTCTGGCTGTTATACTCAGGGAAAAACGGTTGAACAGGCTATGGAAAGTATAAAAGAAGCGATTCAGGCCTGTCTTGAAGCTGAGGAACTTGAAAATGTTACAGGCGGTGCAATGGGAAGATTTTGATGGTGCTAGGCCGGAAATATCAAAAAAAGTTATACCCCCTGGTTTTATTGATTTACATGTTGTCTAAGATGAGTTGACAGATTAGGCTGCTAAATATCTTTTTTCGTTTATTCTGGAAAAACCGCTTTTCAGTATGGAAAATAAACCTTTTAAAGTACTTGCCCTCTATTAAATATTAATATGCTTGCGCTTATATATTTTTAGGTATATGTTTTATTGCAATAAACTGCTTGTCTGATTGCAGTGAACTAAAAAATCAACAGAATGAGATCATTAGTTGTTAAAGTTCAATTTAAATTCCAGCTTTTATTCTACTTGATGCTGTACCTCAAGAAAATAAATCCTTAATAAATTTCAGGAAACTCAAGGAATCAGGATTTTACAAAATTGGGTTGAGAGTACATGAAATGGGGGGCAAACTATACTTAGGATCTTTAGCTTTTGTAGCTCTTCTTTCACTTTTAATTGTCTGTTTATATTCTTTTATGTCTCCTTCCCCTATTAATTCCCATACTGAGTATGCATATGTACCAAACGGAAGAAGTGACAATTTATCTGTAATTAACACAACCACAAACGAAATTGAATACAGTGTGGATCTCGGAGATGATCCGGAAGGAGTCGCAATCGCGCCTGATGGAAAAAAGGTATATGTAACGAATAGTCACCTCAACACCATTTCTGTAATTGATACAGCAACCAACAAGGTTATAGCCAAGGTGCCTGTTGGCGATAATCCTATCGGAATTGCAGTCAATGGTAAAAGAGGAATGGTATATGCGGCGAATTTTTACAGCAACGATGTCTCTATAATTGATACCACCATAAACAAAGCCAAATACCATTTGAAAGTAGAAACCAATCCTGTGGGAGTAGCAGTTAATAAAAATGGAACAAGGGTATATGTGGCGAACTTGGGCAGCGGTACAGTGTCAGTGATTGATGCAGATGCCCGCCGTGTTCTAAAACATGTGAATGTAGGACCCAATCCTTATGGAATTGCAGTCACACCGGATGAAAAAAGATATATGTAACTCACGCTAATAGCGATAAGGTCTCTGTAATTGACGCAACAACAGACAATGTCACAGTAATCAGCATAAGTAATGCAACAGAAAGTTTAGATTTGTCGCCTTCTGGAGTTGCAGTTAGTCCTGACGGAACCAAAGTATATGTGGCAAACCATAAAAGAACTATTAAAGGAATTTCTGACACTCCTAGTGGTACTGTCTCTGTAATTGACACAGCAACGGACAATGTTATAGCCAATGTGACTGTAGACAAATGTCCTTGTGGAGTTTCAGTCAATAAAGATGGAACAAAGGTATATGTGGCAAACAGTGAGAGCAACACTATTTCAGTAATTGACACAACAAATAACACTGAAATAGCTAATGTGCCTGTAGGAAGTATGCCTTCTGCTTTAGGTCATTTTATAGGTTCTCCTCCACAAGTTCCTGAGCATAACGCCATCCGGGAATTTATCAGTAGCGTTATTGAATCAATCTATAGAACCTATATCACAATTAATGAACTCATTAATGGTGTTCAGGGAGTCATTATCGGAATCATTATCACTCTTTTTTCTAGAATATTATCATTTTTTTATAAAATATTATCAGACACCATATCACCCAGCATAACGGAGAGATTAGAGCCTAAAGTAAGGAAGAAATTAGATCCTATATTAAATAAGATATTTAAAAAGAAATAGTTTTCATTTTTGTGTCCTCTGCAACTCTTTTTACTCCCTTAACTTTCTAAGGTGATGTCTTAAGCTTTATAATCTCTTCTGAAATTTCAACTATGTCGCAGTCGAAGGATTTGAGGATCTTAGCGGAAATATAATAAAAAAGTGATTTAAAACAGGTTGCTTTTAAACTTAGAAGTCTCGATATACTCTCTTTCTCGAATCGACGCTAACAATAATTACGATAATCTCTTCATAGTCAATCCGATAGAGAATCCTGAAATCTCCAACTTTGATTCTAAAAAGCTTTTCGCTGGTGCCGTAGATTCTTTTGGCATCACGGGGAATCGGATCTGCAGCGAGTTTTTCAATGGCTTTGATAATTCTCTGGCTGTTTTTTGAATCGAGTTTTTTGATAAAGTTCTTCGCAGAAGTATCCAGAAAAATCTCAGACATGTTAGAGCCCCAGTTCTTTCTTGAACTCTGAAAGGGATGTCAGTTTTTCTTTTTTCTGGTGCTCATAACTTTTATCCAAGAGCTTTCTTTCCTTATTGGTGAGTATACAGTCTACGTCTACCATATGCTCTCTTATGTCTGTCAGTTGTTTTTTGATAGAATCGAGTTCCTTTATAACTTTCTCCTCAAAACCAGCCTCAACCATAATAAATGGTTAATATGAATCTTATTTATAGGTATGCTTTCTCTAATATACCTGCCTTTCTTTTAAGACTCTTGCATGGGTTTTTAAGATTAAGCTTTCTGAGTTTCCTGGAGTAAAAGTCGATTTACTTACTGAGGAATCAATAAGTCCGTATCTTATTGATGGAATCAAAAAGGAATCAAAAGTGATTTCAATATCAGAAGAGTGACTTGGTTTACCGCAGATCTATTTTCAATTCAATTGAATGGACTCTACTGATTTGCTCCTTCTTTTTGTTAGTGTCATGAGGTTTGCCAAGTAAAGAATAGAAGTACGTCTGTATTACGAATCTGAGAACTAATCCGTGAATAAATATATAAATCAATATAAAATTAGGCTAATTTAATAACATTTTTATAATCTATTGTATGTATAACTGTCTGAAATAGGGATTTTTTAAAATCAATTTTTTTGTTACAAGTAAAGAAAACGGTTTTGTCCCTAGTAGGTGTAATAATGAAAATTAAAGAGATATTGAAACCGATAGTTTTTGTATTTTTTCACTTCTGGCAGTTTCAGGGGTTGCTCTTGGTGCATGCCAGAATAATAGTTTGATAGGAGAACTTTCAACGGTTGATGCTTTTCATCCTCCTACAAATAGTAGTATGATGCCTTTGTACAATGAATGGCATTACTTCAATATAATCGATGAAGAACAGAACCTCTCAATTATCTGTACATTTAAACTGAATGGAGCCTTTAATTCCTCTGCAGTTCTTCTTGGTTATGACACTGGCAACGAAAATTCAAATGCCTCTTTCGGAACATATCCGATAAGTATTGCGGAATACTCTTCTCAAACGCCAAATGTCACAATAGCTAACAGTACGGTCAGGCTAACTCCAGAGGGATATTCTGTGCATGTAGAATCCGATGACGGATCTACGGTCTTCGATGCATTATTTAAACCGGAGGTAGAGCCGTCCTCAGAGTTTAACGCCTCCGGTTTCTCTCCAGTACCGGGGAAGTAATCAACTGGATAGTAGCTTCATCAAAAATGAAGGTCAACGGAGAACTTATTGTTAATGGAAAGGAGTATACCCTGAAAAACGCAAGAGGTTACCATGACCACAACTGGGGATACTGGCAGTGGGGAGATAATCTTGGATGGGACTGGGGTCAGGTTATTCAGACCCGGAATTGTTCGAACGGAAACAATATCGGAGAATATTCACTTAACTTCGGAAACATCACTGATGCTGGCTATACTCAATCATTAAAATCGGTTTTGAATGTATGGAAGAACCGGGATATCGCGGCTACTTTTAATGATAAGGATATTCAAATTAAGCATTCAAACTTTGTATATGTCAATGAGCCCGTTCCGATACCATACTTAGGTGCTTATATGCCAGCAGGTTCGTTCCCTCTACCTCTTGACACAGATATACTTGTCTCATCCTGTTCTGATGGTCATCTAAATATAAAGTTTACAACCGACCCTGAACATTCTACTCCGCTTCCAGTAGCCGTACCAATCATTGATGAAAATGGAAATGTGACACTTAAATATCGGGTTATCTGGGAGATGGTCGGGACTTACCACGTCAGTGGAGAAATTGATGGAAAACCGGTTTCATATATTGCAGATGGGTTTATGGAATATGTAACTGGAGATTCCGTTTCACCCGTATCTCAGTAACGAATGGAGGATTTCGGATAGATAATATAATTTATTGATTTACAACTATAGTTTTTCAACTATAATTAAAAACGGATTTTTAAATTTTTTTATTTTTTATATCCAAGTGATTCACATTCGCTCCGCTTTTCACTCTTCCTACAATTTCTTGGAGCAGGAATCAATTTTCTTATAGTTAGCTGTTGTGTTCTTTACAAATTATTGCAAAAGTGGCGCAGTCGAAGGATCTGAGGAAGTCGGAATTGAGATATAATAAATAAATATTCAACACAAGCTTATTTCTGATTTTTAAGTCTCGATAAACACGATTTCTCGAAACGGGTTTTCCATACTTTAGATAGAATATAGAAAAACGTGGAAATCTTCTAATACATCCTTTCTGAATTTATATAGTCTAAATGGACGTTTAGGGGCTTGTATATGAAAAAATACATCTACTTCACATTGTTTATTTTGCTGGTTGCACTGATTGTCGGAGTTTTTGCCGGATCACAAAATGATAAAAATGCTTCTCAGGCTCAACCAACTTCGCCGCTAAATACCTTCAAGTCAGCCTACCAGGATATTGCATGGGGAACCAACGTTCAGAAGCATTTGAATATACTTAAAACAGATCTGGACGGTGTATCCAACGCTACAAACAATTCTGATTATGCCACGCTCGCGGTTTATGCACAACAAACAGTAAATGATACTCAGAACGCCATTCAGGAAAATGATCAATATACCGTATCTCCCAAACTCCAGGATGCGCAGAAAGAATGGAGGGCGGGTCTTCAGGACTATAACTCTGCAGGTCAGTTTTTATTGCAGGGAGCAAATAAAGCGAAAAACGGTACTTTAGAAGCTGAAAATTTCCAAAAGGCCAGAACATTTCGCAAGTCCGGTACAGACCATCTTGAAAGAGCGTCTGAGTTAGCAGGAATATCGTGAACATGTTTCTTTTTTGAAGCAGGGAAGATGTATCGAAAAACTACTGACCTTATACAGGGTTTAACGATTAAATAAAAAATGGTTCACGGTATGGTTTTGTTGCATTTTGTTGCGAAAAATAGTTTTTTTGTTCAAGATAAAATCAAAGCGCTCCTAATTTGTGCTGTAATCGAAAACTTGCAGTTGTATACTTCATATAATAAATAAACTTCAAAATGGCCGCTAATCGAAAGATTTGAGGCGCTGTGGTAAAAATATACTATTAAAGTGTTTTATCTCAAAATTATTTCACTTTTTAATTTCTATTCATTGGTCATCGGTTAAGGAATTTTCTTGCCTGAAAGCTATCGATTTTGCACCTTAATCCTGATTCAACTTTGGCCTTTTTACATGAAATCGATATCTTGCTCCAACCCACAATGTGTTTAAATTTATAATAACTGTTGTGGAAATGGAGGCAATTTATCATGATTCCTCACTTAACTGAAGACACATGAAATGGAATTGAAATTTACTCAGTGTTTAACTTTTTGCGTCACCTGATGTTGCATCGTGTATTAAACTTTCAAATGGTTTTGAATCTGCGAAATCATTTCAGGATATAGTACTTCTAATTTATAAGGATTAAGATAAATAGAAACAAATAAAATATCTGTGTTAGTTTAAAGAATAATTCTAAATTATTAAGTAAATAAGGTCCTAAAAAGCTCACTGAGGCCCAAGCATTTGGAAATTGACGAAAAACACAAACTAAGATTACATGTTCTACGTGAGTATTCTCGAATAAGAGAATCTATTACCCAGGTCTTTGATACCGACTCCTCAAAGATCAACTCACTTGCTATTATAATTGGTCTTCTCACAGGCCTGGTAATAGGCGTGTATCAGCTTGCCTTAGATTATTTCGATGCTTTTTTCGGAATGCAACGCGGATTTTCTGTACACGAGTTTCCACATTATTATGTAGTATTCATGCCCGCTCTCGGAGGGCTGATTGTTGGGATTATCTCGCATTTGTTAATGAAAAAACGCTATGGAGTTGACGGCCTTATAGAAACGGTAGCTCTTCGCGGAGCGCATCTCAATCTCCGGGATTCTTTTCTTGAAGTCTTTGCGTCAATTATCACTATCAGTTCAGGAGGTTCCCTTGGAAAAGAGGCACCTGGAATCCTAGCTGGAGCTGGAACAGGAGCTTTTTTAGGACGAATTCTTAAAAGTCCGGAAAGGCAGCTTCAGATTCTTCTTGGTTGTGGGGCAGCTGGCGGAATAGCTGCAGCATTTAACGCTCCGCTTGCAGGTGTGGTTTTTGTTGTAGAGGTTATTTATGGGGAACTTGAAACAAACACTTTCATTCCTTTAGTTATTTCTTCAGTCTTTGCAACTCTTGTGTCAAGTACTGTTTTTGGGGTAGAAACGCTTCAGATTCCTTCTTACCTGCTGGTCAGTCCCTATAAAGAATTTGTACTTTATCTAATCCTCGGGCTCCTAGCAGGTATAATTTCAACAATATTAATTCGAACCCTTTACTACACAAAAGATTTCTTTTCAAGAATACCTCTCCATCCCATTTTTAAGCCTGCTCTTGGCGGGCTCGCAGTAGGGGCAATCGGCCTTTTCTACCCTCGGGTTCTCGGGTTAGGTTATGGTGTGATTACGGATGCTATTAGCAATCAGTTTACCTTCAAGCTCATGATAGTTCTACTTTTTCTGAAAATTCTCGCCTTCTCCCTTAGTCTTGGTTCAGGAGGGTCAGGAGGGTCGATTGTTCCCTCTCTTTTTGTGGGTGCAATGCTTGGAGGAGCCTTCGGAACAATTGCAAACTTTTTCTTCCCTGGAATAGTCGCAGAATCTGGAGCTTATGCTTTAGTTGGCATGGGTGCAGTCTTTGCTGGAACTGCAAGAGCTCCTTTGACTGCTATTCTTATACTTTTTGAGATTACAAGGAATTACAATATGATTCTTCCTCTCATGCTTGCCTGCGTTCTTAGCAACGTAATGTCAAATGCCCTGTATCCGGAGTCCATTTTCACGGAAAGCCTCCGTAGAAAAGGGTTTAAAATCCGAAAAGGAAGGGAGATTGATATCATGAGTTCCATGTATGTAAGAGATGCCATGATTACACATGTCCAGACAGTTTTTGAGGAAAAAAGTATCGAAGCACTTACTGTTCTCATGCAGGTAAGCCGACACGTAGGTTTTCCTGTCCTTGATTCCAAAGGCAAACTTTCAGGCATAGTAACTCTCTCAGACCTCCGAAGCAAAGTAAAGTCAGGAGAAACTGGTAAAAAAATAGGGGATATCGCTACCAAAAATCTCGAAGTTGCCTACCCGGATGAAACCCTGGATGCTGTCCTCAAACGTTTCGCTTCAAAGCAAATAGGCAGGCTCCCTGTTGTTGAGAGGGAAGATAAAACTAAGCTTATTGGCCTTATCACCCGTAGTGACATTGTAAACTCGTACAACAAAAAAGTTGTTGAAAAAATCCGGGATACAGCCTAAGCAGGAAAAATATATTGGATCTCAAAGGACAGAGTTCTGGATTTTTAAGTTTTCTGATGAAACATAGTCTAACTTAGAGTAAAAATTCACAAGCTAATTACTTTTTGAAACAACGATAAATATGGAGTTCAGCGTTTTTGGATAGAAATGAACGTGCTTTCTACCTCGATTTGTAAGAGGTTATCCAAAACAACTTTAACATTATTATCAGGGAGTTTTCAGAGTTTTTCCAGACCTGAACTTTGTCTGATCATACAAATACGGGATCTTAAGATGTATGCCTTGAATTTTTCATTAATTTAATAATTCAAAGTACACTAAATTTTTTAAGTAAGACGTGCATTATTAATAGGGAAGTCTAATGATTGATCCTATATTTTTGATGGAAATAGTTATTGCCTTACTCGTTCTGTCCCTTATGGCACAGACTCTTAGCCGCTATTTTCAGGTTCCTTTTATTATCTTTCTGTTTATTGAAGGAATAATAGTAGGACCCGAGGTTCTAAACCTACTAAATCCAGCTCTTTATTCCGATGTTCTCAGTGCTATCGTTGCGATCTGCGTGTCTGTGATTGTCTTTGACGGAGGATTCCAGATCGACTTGAAACAACTGAGAGGAGTTAAAGAAAGTGTTCTTAAACTGTGTACCGTTGGGGTTTTTATTACTTTTCTCGGGATAACCATACTTACGAGCTTCCTTATAAATATCCCTCTCCAGATTGCTGCCCTTTTCGGAGCTCTGGTTACTGCAACTGGCCCCAGTGTTGTTGGTCCAATAATCAAGAACATCAAGGTCTGCCATAAAGTTGCCAAGATTTTAGAATTTGAGAGTGTCTTAAACGATGCTGCAAGTGTTATTCTAACTGCAATGGTTTTTGAATGGATTACAGCCGAACTTTCCAGAACTGGTGCAGTAATTTTTATTCTGCAAAGGCTTGGGATAGGGTTAATTATAGGAAGTTTAAGTGGATTTACTCTCAGCTGGTTTTTTACCAGAGGTGTATCCATCGGCAAACAGCCTGCCAGGCTGTTTACTCTCACTTCGATCTTTGCTTGTTATGTATTGTCAGAAACTATAGGCAATGAGTCGGGAATTCTTGCATTGGCTGTCTTTGGAATTATCATGGGGTCTTCCGAGTTTCCCCAAAAGAAGATGGTAGAGGAATTTAATGGCAATCTAGCGACTTTAATGATCTCTCTGATTTTCATCTTGCTTGCGGCAATGCTGAAGTTCTGGTATATTATGGAGATTGGGTTAAAAGGAATTGCCCTAGTTTTGCTTATAATTCTACTTGTCCGTCCCGTATCTGTCTTTATTTCTATGTGGAGTTCTAAAATAGGTAACAATGAAAAAATGTTCATATCTTTTGTAGGACCAAGAGGAGTGGTTCCGACTTCGATCGCAACTTACTTTGCAATTAAATTGGACGAGATGGGGATTCCAGGAGGTCAAACTATTGTAGGACTGGTCTTCCTGACAGTCATTATTACTGTTTTCTTGACAGGAAGCATGTCAAAAAGAGTAGCTCAAATACTGGGGGTAATTCCTATGGAAATTTTGATTGTTGGAGGAGGAAAAGTAGGCCGAATCCTTGCCGAAAGGTTTGATAATAGAGGAGAAAATGTGTCAGTTATAGACATCTCTGAAGAGGAATGTAACAAATGTAGGGATTTAGGAGTCCGGACTGTACAGGGTAATGCAGCAGATGTAAGTATTCTGAAAAAAGCTGGGATTGAAAATGCCAAGTATGTAGTTATAACCACAAAAAAGGATGATTCGAATATTCTTTTTTGTCAGATTGCAAAGGCAAAGTTTGGGTTTAAAGGGGAACAGTTAGTTGCTAGGGTAAATAACGTGGAAAATCTCCAGGCATTCTGGGATCTTGGAATTCGAGCGATGAGCCCTACAATGACAACTGCTGCGGTCATGGACAATATGATTGGAAGGAATCATCTTTTTTCCATGTGTGAAGTCGGAGATAGAGGTAATATTATGGAAGTTAGAGTTACCAATCCAAAGGTTGTTGGAAAGGCTATAAAGGAAATCAATTTTCCAGAAAAAAGCCTCATGGTTATGATACAACGGGGAAGTGAATCAATTATTGCACATAACAACTTGAAACTTGAATATAACGATATTGCAACGATTATTGTGGAGAAGAGTTCAGGAAAGCATGTTTCTGATATTTTGTTTAGATAAGTTTAAGCGAGGTTTTAAAACATAGTTATGAAATTACGAATTAGTTTCTAAGTGCAGTAAGGACTCGTTACGGAATAACCTAGGCAACACCTAATTATGTTGGGATTTAATCGATGGGCTTGCTTGTGATAATTGTAGAGTACAGTCTAAAAAGTTGCCGATGTTATTTCGCGGTGGGCCCGAAGCATAAATAAGCAAAATATAATAGCAGAAGATAGTAAACGAAAAAAAGCACCTTTTTCATCAAACTTTTAATTTATTACTATGGGAGCGCAGAGGGTCACGAATACCCTGACCTTTAGAGGCTGTCCGACAATTCAATTTCAGGGCAAAAACATGTGAAAAATAAGGCATATAAAACCTTTAAATTGAAAAAGAAGGAATCTTTTTTCTTACTGGGCGTGATTGTCGGACAGCCTGTTTAGGGTGGGGTGGCCGCCTGCAATTTGATTTTTTTCAGTAACTGGTCAATATTCTGCAACAACTCTTTATTTTGTGAATTCGGCAGTGTAGCGAAAGTTCTGTAAAATCACTAATGTCTATCAGGTTTTGAGATGTATTCTATTTCGCTACACTGCCAGACTAACTGTATCACCGTGAAATAAGGCAGCGATTTTTCTACCTTTTTTATGTTTTTTTAGGACCCTGTTCCATAATGAACATGAAATTCTTATAATAACAGGCACTTCAGGCGTTATCATTTCTCTGAAACGCTAAAAATAAGTAATTGCTTTTCTTTCTTTGATTATGTATATACTCCTTCAAAAGAGGCAAAACAAAGAATGTCAGAAGCATTGCAGTTTTAAAAGAAAATAAGAGGACCAGAAGGTACAAAATCAGAAAATATTTTGAATAAAGAGAGATTATCAGGAGTTATTTTTTGAAAATAATGATTATTAAAATTCTTTTTTAACAAAAAGTATATATCAGATGCTTTTAATACTAACATTAATAACTTTAATATACAGTTTCTTGAAACAAATCCGAGAAAAAACGGTTTAATTTGCTAAAGAAGATTTTATTCACGATATTATAAAAACTTATTACTTAATTTTTTCAGCTTTCACTGGAAGTTTTGAACATGAGTTTTAAGATTAAAGACTTTTTTAATGCATCTGAAGAAGAATTTTCAGACTGGAAATGGCAGTACAGGCATAGAATTAAGACCGTAGAAGAACTTGAAAAACTGATCCAGCTTTCAGAGCTTGAGAAAGAAGACATAAAAAGAGCTCTTGAAGTTTTTCCAATGGCAATATCCCCTTATTACGCTTCTCTTATCAATCCGGAAAACCCGGAATGTCCTATCCGGATGCAGGCAGTGCCCAGTTTAGCTGAACTTCAAAAATCACCCTGGGATCTTGAAGACCCTCTCTACGAGGAAAGGGATTCCCCTTCTGAAGAGAGCTGTATAACCCACAGATACCCGGACCGGGTGCTTTTCCTGATCTCGAATCGCTGCGCGATGTACTGCAGGCACTGTACTCGCAAGCGCAGGGTCGGCAATAAGGAATATGACTATTCTGAGAAGGTAATCCTGGAGGGGATTGAGTACATCAGGGAGCACCCTGAAATAAGGGATGTCCTGCTTTCTGGAGGAGATGCCCTGCTAGTTTCCGACGAGAGGCTGGATTGGCTCATAGGGGAACTTTTTGATATTCCTCACGTGGAGATAGTAAGAATAGGTACAAGAGCTCCGGTAACCCTGCCCCAGCGCATAACTCCGGAACTATGTAAAATTCTTGAAAAATATCCCTCCCTCTGGCTCAACACTCACTTCAATCATCCTAAAGAGATTACTCCCGAAGCCAAAAAGGCAATGGACATGCTTGCTCATGCCGGAATTCCCCTGGGCAACCAGTCCGTACTCCTAAGGGGAATAAACGACTGCCCGATGATAATCAAAAAACTCTGTCATGAACTCCTGAAGGTAAGAACCAGGCCTTATTACCTCTACCAGTGCGACCTTTCCATCGGGCTGGAACATTTTAGGACTTCGGTCGCAAGGGGCATAGAAATTATGGAGATGCTCAGGGGGCATACCTCAGGACTTGCTGTCCCTACTTTTGTAATTGATGCCCCGGGAGGGGAGGAAAAATCCCTGTCGAGCCCAATTACCGGCTCTCATGTTCGGACACTGGAGTCATCCTCAGAAATTACGAAGGGGTAATCTGCATGTACTCCGAGCCTGCAGAGTACACCAAGGCATGCCCGCAAAAATGTTTAATCTGCGATGAGTATCCAGGACTTAAAGATAGGGTAGGCCTAGCAAAACTCAAACTGTATGATGAAGAAAATAGTATTATTGTCCTCGAACCCGAAGGTCTTAAAAGAAAAATGCGTTTCTAAAGGGAATAATCCAGAAGAAACGTTTTTCGAAAGTAAAAAAGCGTTTAAGAGTGAAGGAGGGGTCAATGCGGAGAGGAACGTTCCCTTACTACTTGAAACTAAAGAAGAACTCCCAGACTACTGGAAAAAAGCGGAGCTGAAGATTCCCGGGGCAAGGGCTGAAATTGTAATTGATTATTACAATAGAAGAATAAAAGTCATGGATTATACCGGGCTTTTTGAAGAAATCTCCAGAACCCTTGAATCCTTTGCCAAAGTAGAAGAAATAGAAAAAATAATCGTATATATCCCTCCGGAAAAAATACATGAGGCAGAAACCTGCGAATATGCAGAAGAAGGGATCATCAGGGGATACTACCCCGGAAAAAACTGCCATATTTTTTCAAGCTACCCAAAAAACTTTAGGGGAATTTCCCTTCATAAGGAAAAGGAAGACCGGATAATTGAAAGTTGCCTGAAGATGGACAGAGGAACCGGAAAAATCCCGCAAAAACCAGAAAATTCCCGAGAAAAAGGAAACTGGAAGAAACAACAAGGGAAAATCCAGCTTCCAGAAGAATACACTGTTAGGCCCTCAGTCCAGGCCGATACATCTGCAATGGCAATCCTTTACAGGCAAGGATTTCAGTTTTATCCCACTCCCATACACATGGAAAGCTACCTGCTCAAAACCATGGACTCCAATGTCCTTTATTTCCTTGTGGAAAAGCAGGGAAAAATCGTTAGCCTTGCCTCGGCAGAAATGGATCCTGAAAACGGAAGTGCTGAAATAACTGACTGTCTGACAATTCCTTACGAAAGGGGAAAAGGGCTGATAAAAGAGCTTATCACAGTCCTGGAAAAAGAACTTTCAGACAGAGGCTTCCAGAGTACCTATACCCTCTGCAGAGCTTTATCTTCTGGCATAAACACAGCCTTTGCCTCTCTTGGCTATGCTTTCACAGGTAGGCTCGTGAACAATTGCAGGATAATGGGAGGGTTTGAGGATATAAACATCTGGTGCAAGACACTAGGTAGAGAATAAGCCAAAGTAGAGAACAAGCTAAAACGAAGAGCTGGAAATAAATAAAAACCTGGGAGAAAGGAAGATCCTACTTTTTAATTTTGTAGAGCTCCTGATTCTGAATTATCTGCAAACTAAGATCCTATCCCATACATCGTAGGTTAAGATCCTATCCGAAAAATCCCGCTGCTCTAAATGTCATCCATGCACGTGCTAACTGAAGCATAGCAAGGTAATTCTCAATCTTTTTCCCATCTTATAAGCAGCCTTCTGAATCTGTTTATCCAAGAATGTGTCCTTTCTACAACCCATCTTCTTGCCCTAAAACCTGGAATTTGTATTCTTATATTTTCCTCTCCGCGGCTTTTGATATGGGCGGTATAACCATATTCTTTAACCATAGGACTTACGCACTTGAAGTACCAAATCAACTGCAGTAGGCTTATAACTTTCTGAAATTCAAATTTTAAATCTGATGGTTACTGTGCTTGATTTTGAATCTGAAGTGCGTAAGTCCTATTCTGATTATACTACGCTCGCGGTTTATGCACAACAAATAGTAAATGATACTCAGAACGCCATTCAGGAAAATGATCAATATACCGTATCTCCCAAACTCCAGGATGCGCAGAAAGAATGGAGGGCGGGTCTTCAGGACTATAACTCGGCAGGTCAGTTTTTATTGCAGGGAGCAAATAAAGCGAAAAACGGTACTTTAGGAGCTCAAAATTTCCAAAAGGCCAGAATATTTCGCAATTCAGGTACAGACCATCTTGAAAGAGCGTCTGAGTTAGCAGAAATAACGTGAACATGTTTTTTTGAAGCAGGGAAGATATAATCTATATTTCCCCCAAAAATATTAATTATTGACGACTTATTAAATGTGATTGGACGGCAGGAATATGAAAATTTTGTGCTATTCTTTATTCCGATGAAACTAAGGAATGCTGCAAATATAACTTCAATTTTTCACTTGTGGAATTGCTCTGTAATTCCATTTTCCTAAATAATCATCAAATACAATTTTCATTTTTTCCTTGAAGTTTTCAGTTGCTTTTCTTCCCGTGGCATAAACTTTATCCTTTATAGTCGAAAACACTTTGAGTCCTGTAGATGTGTAAGTCTTCTCAACAAGGCTTTTGACCACCTCAATATTGCTGAAAACAGTACCTTTGCATGCATTCGTAACATGACAGAATAACCTGTGTTCTATTGGATTGTATTTCGACGTATATGGTGGATAATGAGCCATTCTGATTTCAATTCCAATTTCATTTACCATCTTTTGCAAATCTTCCTTGAAAATATAATTCCTGCTTGAGTTGCTTCCACCACCATCAGCTAAGGTTAAAATGCTATTTGCTTCTGGATATTTGTTTTTACCGTATTTTTCCCACCAGTCTTTAATGCAGTCACAACAAAACTCGCTTGTATCCTTACTGGTTCCTAGGGTGATGTATCCTTCGTTACTTTTTAGATCGTATATGCCATGTGGAATTACAACCCCATCTGAAAATGTATTGAAGTCGTGGTCATATACCTTTACTGTGTGGGTACAATAAACTTTACCATCACGGTAGAAATTACCTATGACTTCTTTTTTTACATCTATACTGATAATAGGATTAGCGCTTTTTGAGTACTCTTCCTTTAACTCGTGAATTCTCTCAAATTGCTCATTTCTATCTTTAGAGTCTTTCATTGTGACAGCTTTTTGCATTTTCCTTTTTACAAAACCATGTTTCTTTAAGAGCTGCTTTACTACATAGGGAGTTATATTCATACCCTTTGATTTAAAAACCTTTGAAATTTCTTTAAGGTTCAGGTTTGTCCATTTTAGTTCTTCATCCATAGGGCTTCCAGCCGTATGGTTTTTTAGAATCTCAAAAAATATTTCATCGATATTTTCCACCGTGTCGATGATTTTCTTTTTACCCCCACCAGGCTTTCGAATTCTGTCCTCTGGGGTTTCTGTACCATTGGTGATTTCATTAATTCCAGCCATGACAGTCTGAAAGTGGCAGCCCAGGACACTACTAATATAGATTTGTCCTCCGTGACCTAATTTAATTGCTTCGATAGCTGCGTATCTTCTCCGATCTTTCTCGTTCAAACTATCATAAAATGCTTTCATTCGAGTTTCAATTTCTTCCGGATATTTTATGCGTAGCGTCAAATTAGATTCCTTTTAATCATTTGTAATGGCTTCTAACAAACATTATAGATGGTAAGAGAAATAATTGAAATTATATATGTTTTGTTCCTAAGCTACGCCAGAAGATTTCTGAAGTCGATTTCTTCACCCCTTCTCAACTGATTTCGGATAAGAGTAAGTTTTCTGTCTATTTTTTTGAGGCTCTTCAGGTACTTTTTCTCATCCGGTGTGGTTTTTAAAAGTTTTGAAATCCCGCCATTTTGAATGACCAGTCGCTGATCTGCCGATAGAGCCAGAAGAGGATCGTGAGTACTGATTAAAACAATCTTTTTATTACTTATCAGAAGCTCCAGAGATCTAATCTTGTCAACGCCTGCATTCTCAATCTCGTCGATCAGGACAACAGGTGCCGGACTGAGAAGTGCGGTATCTGCAATCATCAGAGCGCGTGATTGTCCTCCTGAGAGCTCTGTAACGGGAGTTTCCCTGCTGAAAGGTTCTCCTGCCAGAATGTTTGCAGTATCATATATTTTCTTAACAATATAGGATATCTCATCAACCATACGGCTCTCGGCATGCATGGTCAGAAACTCCTCAACACTGAGATCCATAACAAAGTTCATGTTCTGTGAAAGCTGTGCGATAAAATGTCCTTCAGTTGAGAAACGCTCCTCATCACCTGGAGATCGGCCATCAATCAGTATTTTGCGGCCGGTGGGAGTATCTTCCTGAGCCAGAGATTCAATATCAGCCAGAAGACGTGATTTGCCTGATCCTGTAGGACCGACAATTGCTGTCACCTCGCCCTTTTTTAGATCTACCGAAAAGACCTCTTTTTCACCATTCTTATTATGTCCTGGGAGCACACTCAAGGATTCAACTGTGAATCCGTTTTCCTGTTGAAGAGCCCTGGCCTGTTCAATAAATAGAAAGAAACCATCAATAAAGGTGAGAGAGCTGCTTCCCTGCTCGATAAAATAATCTTCACCAAGTATCGAACCCAGCTCTTCCAGTTTCTTGTTCCCGAACTGCACGGGATCAATTGCAAATGAAGAGAAGTAATCCTCTATCCAGGGCATTATCTTCCTGAGTTCATTTATCGTCATGTGAAGTAAATCTGTCCGCAATCTATTCTTCTCCTCTGAAATTTACCAGTTTTGAAACACCAATCTGCCTGTCATCCCCAATTTTTCTCTCTCCAAGACAGTATGAACATAGAGCTCCGGGCATGGTAAATCGAAGTGTGGCTCCTTGAAGGGTTTCTATTGCAGAATTTTTTTCCATAAGTTTTGCAAGATAGAAACTACCCTGTCCTGTAACACCATTAATCTGAATTATCATTCCTCTGGGGTTAACCTGTCTGACCCTGTATGCAAAGACCTCACGCTCTGCCTGGGAAACAATATCCCCTTTAGTAATAACAACAATGTCTGCAAGTTTTAACATGGGGCCGATTTTTTTAGGTGTGTTGACACCACTCAGGTTATCAATAACACAAATTGCCAGAACATCCTTAATATGCGGAGAACATCGGTTGCAAAGACCGGCACTCTCGGTAATCAGAAAGTCAAACTTTCTCTCTTTTGCCCACCTGAGGGCTTCTTCAATATTGCTTACAAAAAGTGGTCAGGACAGAGCCCTCTGGAGAGACCGGTCCTGACCGGAATATTATGAGTAGAATAGAGCTCTTCATCCTGAGCCGAGAGACAGTCAAATTTTACCACCCCAATTGTGAAACCCCTGTGTATAAGCTCTCCGATGGTCTTGATAATGATACTGGTTTTTCCTGACGATGGAGGACCTGCTACTGTAACAAGCCTCACACAATACCACCGGTTTCCTTAAACTGTTTATTGAAAACCTCTTCAACTTCTTTTTAAGGGCTCCTATGTCAGTATTCATCAAGAAGTCCCAACCCAGCCAATAGAGTGAATCAACACCGTTAAGATTATTGTCAACCTCAGGATTTGTTGTCGGGAAAAAGGCTCTGGCAGAGATTTTCCCAAACTCCTTTCCACAGAGAAAATCCGTTATCCCCTTAACCCGTTCGACTGCACTTTTTTTAACCAGCATCTGCACAGGGCTTACAATAGCTCCTTCTGAAGGTATATTGATCGTTATCCGGGATTTGTCCTGAATTTTCTTAGCAAAGAAGTAAGGCATGATATACATGGGCGGTACATCATCTTTTTTGCTGTCTATCATTTTGACCATCTCAGATGGATGGAGTCCTGAATATACTGAAGAAGCAAGCTTTTTAATTCCCTCCATACCGTACATCCGGTAGAACGGGAGCAGTACTCCGTTACAGAAAAAACCATCCTGTCCCCTCATAATAACCTTGTTCCGGTACTCATCTTTTAAAAGATCTTCCCAGGATTTTGGTTTTGTATTATCCTTCATGAGTTTATCTATTGTAACCAGAACAAGAAGGTTTGCAGAGATCATGGTAAACTGGCCTCGGGGATCGGCAAAACCTATGGATTCAAAATCAATGTTCATAGGGGAGGAAGCAAGATTTACAAAATATTCCTTATTAAGAAAATTCTCCTGGAAGGGTTTATGGTAGAAACTGTTAATATCAGAACTGACAATTATGTCCGGTAGTTCATCAATCGATGTAATCAAATCGATATAGGCATAATAGGAGAGCTCATGATTGACATTACCTTCTACGAGAGAATGGAGCACATTATTCATTTGTCTGCTGTATTCAGCTGAAAAGTCATCAAATGTACGGTTAAAGGGCATCTTCATGCCGCAGGGCAAAAGGGCAAGAAGGGTTAGCTCTTTTTGTCGTTCCGGGGAATCTGCAAGGGTAAAATCTCCTTTTGCTTCACTATCCAAAATAGCTTGATTCAAGAGCTTAATAAAAGAGTCTTTATTCACCGATACCATTGATAGAGCTGTTTTCAGTTTTAGTAAAGGTCCAAGTTTTTCAAGAACTTCCTTGTTTTCAAATTTCCTCATTCCATGCTGTTTGAATATTTTTAGCAAAAAAGGATATTCATTTAAGATCTGGTATATACTCATTGTTTCATCAATTACTTTCATATCATTTCCCCTAATATGCCTTTGAGCAGTATCTTATCTCCCTGCATGACATTCAGATTAAAATTTCTAATGATGATATTTCCATCAAAGAAAAAACTTACGTTATCAAATCTTCTCAATTCCACATTTACTCCAGCCCTTGTTTTTTCTGTTTTGTGGAATGTCAGTTATTCCAATACAGATACAAACATATAAATATTTTCATCTAGGAAATGCCATTCCTATAAAATCACTAAACTATCTGACTATTTCCTCAACTCTAGTTTAGAAACATTTACTTCACACACAACTTTCAAAAAAATTCCAAAGAGACATTATCTCGGTATTATCTTTTCTGCCCCTCCGTTCTGTACTTCTATATTATACTATACAGCCTAAGGTTCGCCTTTAGATGATACAATTCTTTCGACATATCGTAGCTGAGCATAAAAGATTGAAACTGGAAAACGAGATTTTGAAAAGCAGTTAGAGAAATGTGAAAAACATAGAAGCGCAAAAAACGATGAATAATGACGAAAAACAGCAGTTTGTGAAAATCAGAGGATTAATAATCCTTAAATCCGACGAAACTATCTATTTAAACAATAGTTTTATAACTCTTTCAAAATAAAGTTTTTAATATATATTAAATTTGTTGTTTTGTTTCAGTTGACGGGGATTAGCCCTTCTTTTTTCCTCAAGAGGTTGAAAACAAGCAAAAAGACATTACGCCATTCAGCGGTCTGGTAATCCAAGCCCTGTATTACTTCTTGCTGAACTTCCACACTCCATAAAGACAGATCAAACCTTCAAATAATATAAAACCTGGAGTAAAGTTATTTTTACTCGAATTATTTTCACTTGGGTTACTACCGTTATCAGACTCAAAACTATTATTGTTTGAACCATTGAATATTACGGCTTTTTTTCTTCAGATGAGAGACTTTTTATTATTTTCTGGTCTTCAGACTTTCTCTCATATCATACAAAACAATAATATTTTAATTATATTGATATAATATAGTTGTGAATGGGAAAAGGGAACCTCGCAATAGACAAATCAATGGCAAAAACGGTTGTTGACGGAAAAATAATAATTCCTTTACCAAAGGTTTTGGTTGAAAATCGATACTACCCTATGTTCTTTGTATATTCTCCTACTCATTGTGATGATTGTGGAAGTAAATTACATGTAAACTCTCACTACACTCGTTTTATTTTATCAAGTCACGGTACTATAGCTCGCGATGTTACATACTGGACTTGTTTTTCTTGTAAGAAACATTTCCATGATCAGATTATTGGTGTTCCTGGTTCTGCAAATTACAGTTATGAGTTTTATGAAAAACAAATGTCTGTTAGATACGATGGGCGATGCAGTCTAAACAATTCTCGAAAAATTGGAGAAACATATACAGAAGGACTAACTGATTTCTGTGGGAGAGCTCCTTGTGCCACTTCACTATGGTTATATGAGCAACAACAAGCAGAGCTTTCAAAGCAAGAACTTTTAGATCAAAATATTGCTTTTGACAGAACATTGTATGTTGATGGAGATTGGATCAAAAAAGGATGGAAAAAGAAATTTGAAACTCTGTTGGGAAGAGAAATTTCAGAAAAAGAATGGAAAAAGATGCGATATAAATCTGTTTACGTTATTGCCACAAAAGAAAAGGTCGTTTTGGATTTTGAGATAACTGACAGATTACCAACAATTGAAGCTCTGATGCCTCTTTTCATACGAATAAAAAACCGATTTCCTGAAGGTAAAATACAAAAGATCGTTTCTGACGAAGATAAAGCAATTATTGGAGCTGTAAAAAGTGTCTTCCCTGAAGTGGCTCACTCCTTTTGCGTGTTCCATCAATTAAAAAACGTTAGTAAGAGATACAGTGACGAATTCAATTCCATCACAAATATTCCAGGTAATGATGAGCTTGTGTACAATGAGATATGTCAATTAATACGCTCTGATACGGTTATCAGTGCTGTTGTATGTTTTCAAAAGATCCGAGAATTGGATTCTGGTCTGGAACTTTCAAAAGCGTCTCATAAAGCAATTTCTTATGCAAAAGAGATTTTCACGAAAAATGTAAGTTTCTTGAAAAAGGGTTTTACACCTGAGACAGATAACACAATGGAAAAGATATTTTCTTTGATAGGTGATATTGTAGACAAAGCAAGATCATTCAAAACTGATAGTGGGCTAACTAATTTCTGTTATAATTTGTTTACTTATTTCAACAAACGGTGTTTCAGTACTGGAAAATGGAGAGGATTCTCACCTTTAATGAGGGCAAGATTCCAATATGGATAAAGGTAGAAAAAAAATAACTCTTCAATTTAAAATGGAATTCCTATAGCGGTAGCTGATGAAAATCTCCATAAAAATAGGGCATGTAACAAAAAAATTGGATAAGTTCTTGCATCAATAAATAAACTTTCTCAAAATGAGTAGATTAGTTTACTCAAATTAGAATGAAATTTCTTGATTTTTTCAAAATTGAAGAAGATCCAGAAAAAATTAAAAAGACTCTCATATGATGATAAGTTAGTTTCTTCGACTCCTATATCTTCAGTTGCATTGGAGATTGCTTTTGTGCTTTGATTAGTCATATTAGAATTTGTAAAAGGCACAATGGCAACTTCAACAGGGTATTTTCCTACGTTCACTGTATCTGTAACCTTTTCTGTAGCTGTGTCAATTGCAGAGACAGAGTGGCTCGCATAATTTACCACATATACCTTTGTTCCATCTGGAGTGACTTCGATTCCACCAGGTGCCTTTCCTACGGGCACAGTGGCTGTAACCTTGTTTGTGGCTGTATCAATTATATTAACAGCACCTGTAAGTGAATCGGGGGCTGTATCGCTACATATACCTTTTTCCCATCCAGGCTGACTGCAACTCCGTGAGGAGTGTCTCCTATATTCACTGTGGCTGTAACCTCGTTTGTGGTTGTGTTAATTATCGAAATAGTAGCTGGAGGATCATGATAAATATTGGAGTTCATCACATATGCCTTTGTTCCGTCAGGACTGAATGCAACCCCAAGTGAGTTGTTTCCTGTATATATCGTGGCTGCAACAGCGTTTGTGGCTGTGTCAATTACAGAGACTGTACCTGTAAAGTTAGTTGAGTAACCGCCAGAATTCGTCACATATGCCTTTTTCCCATCCGGGCTGACTGCAACTCCAAAAGGAAAGTTTCCTACATCTACTGTGGATGTAACTTTGTTCGTAGAAGTGTCAATTGCAGAAACAGTGTTGTTGCTGAAACTTGTCACATATGCCTTTGTTCCGTCCGGACTGACTGAAATTTTTTGAGGATAGGTTCCTACTTTCACTGTGTCTATAACCTTATTTTTGGCAGTATCAATTACAGACACAGTGTTGCTACCTGCGTTCACCACATATGCCTTTTTCCCATCTGGACTGACTGCAACTCCAGCAGGATGGTCTCCTACATCTACTGTGGCTGTAACCTTATTTATTGAGGTGTCAATTACAGAAATATTATTGCTGTCGTGGTTAGAAACATATGCAAATGGCGATGCACCTGCTACATCAGCCGATATTAAAATCGTAAGTAAAGTTATTATTCCCAAAACTCTTATGAGAGTATGCTCTCGATATGTTTTATCATATGTTATTTCTTCCATTTTAAATCCCAACTTATGGACTCATTTAAAAGCAACAACATCAGCGACTCCTCATGGATTTTTTTCATACCAGCGCCTAAAAATTGAAGAGTTTCAATCCCTCATGATGTGCAGTGTTTCGATATAATCGGGTTTCTTAAGTTTGTACATCAGACTTGAGAGCCAATAGATCATTAATACCAGTACTTCAGTTTCTCCAAGTCTCTCATTACTTTTTCCTGAGTTTCCATCCCCCATAAAGGCAGGTCAAGCTCCCTAATAATCCAAAACCTGGTGTAGAGTTATTTTTGCTCGATTCATTTCCACTTGAGCTACTACCATTATCAGATTCAGAATTATTGTTTGAATTATTGAGTTCGACAGCATTTATTTCTTCAGATGATGATAAGTTAGTTTCTTCAACTCCTGCACCTTCAGTTGCATTGGAGGTTACCCTTGTGCTTTGATAAGTCATATCAGAATCTGTAAGAGGCCCTATGGCAACTCCAGTAGGATAGATTCCTGCATTCACCGTAGCCGTAACAGTGTTTGTGGTTGTGTCAATCACTGAAACATTGTCACTTTCGGCGTTTGCCACATATACCTTTTTTCCGTCTGGTGTGACTGCAATTCCCATGGGCCATTCTCCTACAGGCACTCTGGCTGTGACAGTGTTTGTTTTTGTATTAATTACAGTGACACTTTTATTGTAGAAGTTTCCTAAATATACCATACTTCCATCTGGACTGACTATAATTTCACGAGAAGAAGTTCCTACAGGCACGGTGGCTATTACATTATCCGTGGCTGTATCAATTACAGAGACAGTGTTGTTGTTAGCTACATATATTTTATTTCCATCAGAAGTAACTGCAACACGATGAGGCGAGTCTCCTACAGGCACAGTGGTTATTATATTATCAGTGGCTGTGTCAATTACAGACACAGTGCTGCTGTTATAGTTAGGTACGTATACCTTTTTTCCGTCCGGTGTGACTACAACTTCATAAGGACTGTCTCCTACAGGTACATTGGCTGTAACTTTGTTTGTAGCCGTATCAATTACGTAAATAGTGTTGTTGTGACTGTTTGCAGCATATATTTTTTTCCATCCGGTGTAAATGCAATATCATAAGTAATCGGCCCCACAATAATCGGTGCCATTAAAGTATTTGTCGCTGGGTTGATTACAGAGATATCGGTGTTGTCTCGCTGCTTCGTCACATAAACTCTTGTTCCTGCAGGGTTAAATGTAATTCCCGAAGGATAACTACTTCTGATATTCACTTTGGTATTGACCGTGTTTGAGGCTGTGTCAATTACATAAACAATGCAGACGTCGTCTATAGTTGCGGACGCTACATATACCTTTGTTCCTGCAGGGTTGACTGCAACTCCTACAGGCCACCCATCGCCGAGAGGCACTTTGGCTTTAATATTGTTAGTTACTGTGTCAATTACAGCGACACTAGGAGTCGGGATAGCACCTTTATAATTCATATCGTAATAATAACCTCTCAGATTATAATCTCCCAGATTTGTCACATATGCAAATGGAGCTGCACTTGCTACACCAGCTAATACTAAAATCGTAAGTGAAGTTATTCCCAAAACTCTTATGAGAGTATGCTCTCGATATGTTTTATCATATGTTATTTCTTCCATTTTAAATCCCAACTTATGGACTCATTTAAAAGCAACAAAGCGACTCCCTCATGGATTTTTTCATGCCAGCACCCTATAAAAAGGAGGTTTCGATAAACCCCAATCTTTGGTCGGTTGTTATATAGGTCATAGGCAACCGTTGAAAACCAGAAGTTTATCAAATTCCTCTGAGGAATTTTTACCTTACATATACACTTTTCATTTCTGAACTGCCGTATGTGCGTTCAAGTAATCTTGGATTGCCATATGTCGAACCAACAGGCATTGGACCATTAAGGCGTAAATATGTATACCCGTCTTGAACTATGTATCCTCTACAAAGTCGAAAATGATTTGGAATCATACTGAAGAATGGTCTATTGTTTTCAATTTATGATATAGCGACACTATTAGAAAAGCTAGTGTCTTGTCAATTTAATTATTTCACATAATACTTTGACATTTTCTCGTCCGCATTCTTCCTCGTAAATTTCCATTCTATTTTCTTTTTATGTTCATTCCTTCTCTTTGTCCATGCATCCACTTCGTGTGTAAGTGTCTCCATATCCCCGATCCTTCTGCCTGTACATTCAATATCCATAACATTGATCTCTATTTCTGCAGCATTAAGCCAACTTGCATGTTTTGGCGTATAATGGAATTCTATCTTGTCCAGAATTGTTTTTGCTTCTTCTTCGCTGAATGTTTCGTAGAATGACTTTTCTTTATGTATATTGAGATTATCCGTAACCAGTCGGATGACTTCAGCTTCAGAATATTCTTCGGTAACGAGAATTTTCACGAATTGTGCAAAATCCTTCATAGTTCTTCTTTTGGTTACCTGAGTCACCCTTTTTCCTGCTTTGAACTCTACTGCCATGAATATGTTTGCTGTTCCGTTCCTGATATATTCATAATCATACCTCTCTGGACTTCCAGGCTTCATAGGAATGGGAATTCTCTTATCTCCAAGCAGTTGCTTTGGTTTCTCGTCAAGACAGATAATAGGGTTTTTAGGGTCGTAATCCTCTTCGTATAGGTCAAGAACGTCATACATTCTCTTTCTGTACTCGGAATCAATCGTCTGAATGCACCACATCCGTCTTAACCAGGGTTTAGTTTTGCTTTTTTAGAATAAGCCTGATGCTCTCTTTGTTTATTGTTTCAAATCCTTCTTTTTTCTTCAGTTCTTCAGTAAGCAGTGTAAGCGACCATCTTTTGCTTCCATCGGGAGAACTGGTACATGCGAGCGCAATTATTTCTGCAACATGTTTTTCGGTGTATTTTATAGGTTGACCAGGTCGTGGTTTGTCAAAAAGAGAACTCAGAAGACCTTCTTCAACGTATCGTTTCCTGATATTAAAAGTAGTATTCCTGGAAATACCTAATGTTTTCGCTATCTCTGTACCTGTTTTATGCTGGTTTGAAAGGAGGAGGACACGTGCTCGGGTGATTTCTCGTGCACTTTTATGTCCTTTTCTCACAAAGTCAAGAAGGAAATTTACCTCGTGATCTTCAAGGTTAATAGTAAGCATGAAGATGTAAAGGGATTCAGAGCTTATAAAGTTAACAAAGAATTAAATTTTCGCGACACTAGTAGCTATAGTTCCTGTTTTTCCCCATTTATTTTTAGCCCATTTTACTATGTCCTCAGCTGCGAGTCCAGAACGAGGTTCCGGATCTCCCCAAGGGATATAGGACTACGCACTTGATGAACAAAATCAATTACGGCAAAGACTGTGGATTAAAGTCACGTTTTATACGGTTGACGGCCTGATTCTCTTAGTTTTTCAGTTCAATTGTGTAAGTCCTATAATCTATAGAGCTCATAAATATAAAAAACGTTTGAAATTTTTATTGATGTGAGAAGAGAACCGGTTTTGGGATAGACCATAGATAAATAAACCTCAAATTACGGTGCAATCGGAGAGTTTCAAGCGAGCCTGGGTGAAAATATACTAAAAAGTTATATTTCTCCGGTTTTTGTTAATTTACAGGTATTTTAAGGATACATTAGCGTTTAGGTTATTGTCTTTTTTCAATTGAATTTTAAAGAATTTAAAAAGAAAAAGTATAAAATTGAAAGCTTTCTCCAGACCACCACAACATTAAGTTTGAAGGTCTGCTCCTTACCTGTTGACTCCCAGGACTTTTGTATATCGCGTTTACCTGCTGGCTGCCTTTAGCTACACCTTCAATTCTCCATAATGAAACCCAGCGGCACCAATAGCGAGATTATTTACTGAAGATTCGAAGGGGCGATATTTGTCCGATAGCTGAT
Organism: Methanosarcina sp. ERenArc_MAG2; assembly: GCA_023955635.1. Taxonomy (GTDB): domain Archaea; phylum Halobacteriota; class Methanosarcinia; order Methanosarcinales; family Methanosarcinaceae; genus Methanosarcina; species Methanosarcina baikalica. Next base: position 123,506 of record JAMXHR010000017.1, on the reverse strand, counting down.
TAAGCCCAGTTACTCATTATTGTTTTTCCAGTTACTCATTATTGTTTTTCCAGTTACTCATTATTGTTTTTTTCAGTTACTCATTTTCCAGGCTCTATAATTTTCCAAGTCATCTTTAATAAGGCTAAATGCAAAAGCAAGTACAGCGACGTCATCCACAAATCCGATTAAAGGAATAATATCTGGAGAAATGTCAATTGGACTTATGAGATACAGGAGAGCGAATGTTATCACGAATACTGTTTTCTTGGGAACCGGGTATTTCTTATTAAAGGAATCTGATAACATCGAAAACAATAATTCTAAATAATCCCAAATTTTCCTGAGATCTGCCGGGCGGGAACGAGTTCTTCTCACTGTTTCAGGAAAAATCATGCTGGTATCAGAAAGCTGATTCGGATTGACTTTAAATTGTTCAAGATTTGCTTCAATTTGCTCTGTTCTTACATCATAGATTTTATCCATGATAACCCTCCAGTTTTAAAGTGGATTGTATGTTTGATCTCTTAAATTAACTCTCAAATTGGATTTTTTTGCATCAATTGAGGCAATTGATGGTCTTTCCACGAAAATAATTCAAATTTTGCCTGTAGAAATCTTAACTTGTTGCATCATCATAAAAAAGATTTTAAATCAAGTGCTCCTACCGGTTTCTACCAAAAATATAGGTGCACTTAAAATAATTAAATGCAAATAAAAATAGTAGTAATAAGTATATTAAGTTTGTTGAAGTAAGTCAGGTTTGACAAGTGATCTCAACATGAAGAAAATCGATTCGTTTTATCCGGCTGATCCTCAATCCAATCGAGTTTTCGGAAAATGTAAAAAGAAAAAAGGCGTGAAAGGTGAGGACGCGGTTCAGACCACTACAACATTAAGCTTGAAGGTCTGCTCCTCGCCGGTTTCTTTCTCCCAGGATCTCTTGTATATTCCGTTTACCTGTTGCTTGCCTGTAGCCACGGCTTTAATTTTCCATAAATGAAACCCTGCAGCACCAACAATAAACTTTTCACCTTTTTTAGAAGATTCCGGGGAATAATATTTATCCGAGAGCAGGCTAAGTCCTTTGCTCAGGCTAATTTCCCAGGAATAGCCCGTACTTGGGTTTTCCTTAAGCATCAGGTAAAAACTGTCTCCTTTTTTAAGATATATGCTCTTTCCGTCATCAGCTTCGGTTATTATCTTATGATTACCTGCCACATGAGGCGTAGAACATACAGCTGCTGGAATCGTTGCCATAATCAAACATATTATTAAAACCATTATTCCAAGTCGAGTTTTCGGCATCTTATCACCTGTTACTCACAGTAATTTTCTAAATTATCCCGGTTACACACCTTTATTTTGCGTATACTTTGAATTTTATAGGATCTTCAAAATTCAGATTTATTTTCAGCACTGAATGTCTGCAATAAGTCATATAAGTGGAAATAAAAATATCTCAATCCTTTTATTTTCTGGCTGGCAGAAATAAATTCTAATAGTCCTTGTGTATATACCTATGACTGATAAATATATATAACAGATAGAATAAATTGTCCTTACAATAAATATTTATTCAAAAATGTCAAAAAATATCAAACTGGAATACTATTTTCAACAAAAAGTTTTTTAATTTTTACACCTGATGCTTCTATTTATAAATGTACATCAATTACTCACTCAAAAATGAAGAACCAGAAAATAATTATTTTCTCTCGTTGTGTTTTCTAGTTGATTTTTGCATTCTATTTCAGGTGTAGCTCTCTATTTTCAGATTAACAGTTCCTGAGTCCAGTGGGTTAACATGTACCTGATAAGTTCCGTTTTCTTTCACAGTAAACTCTGGATGGTAAGGAAGGTAGTCTCTTCCAGAGTGCGCCAGCGTGAATGTATTTTGAAATGCAACATAGGAGCCTTTGCTTATTGTCACATTTATTTTTTCGGGGCCTTCAGGATTCTCGATCCAGAGTTTATAATTCACACCTTCTTTAAGGTTGGCCTGAAAATCAGATTCATGTGACACTGATTCCGAAATGATATTATCTTCGCCTCCTCGAAACGCGACAATGATATAAAATATCACAATGAGTATGTAAAGCGGTATAAGATTCCTGGACTTTTTCGGTTGCTCTGGCATCTTTCTTCCTCTTTCAGCAGTCTAAGTGCTCAGATAACTTGCATCTCTCTTCCATTGGAATTTGTTTTCAATGTACTTTCTTCCTATTGCTTCCGTGCTTGCTTACAGACTGGGTCCGGCTTTACTTCGGATCCTCTGCAACGCGCAGAACAATCTTTCCGCGTGCATGGTGGCTTTCGCTCATCTCATGAGCTTTTCGTGCATCTGTCAGAGGAAGTACAGTTGTCACGATCGGCTTGATTTTCTTTTCGTCTATTATGGCTGCGATTTGAGCAAGTTCTTTTCCGTCAGGTCGGGTCATGAGAGTTTTTGCACGTACTCCATATTTTTCGGGATCTCCCTCAGGAATACTGGTTACAGTTGTTACCAGGAATCCCCCGGGTTTTAATACGCCCCAGGATCTCTCGAACGTATCTCCCCCTATCGTATCCAGCACTATATCCAGATTGCTCATGACATCCTCAAACCGCTGGTTCTTGTAGTCGATTGTCTCGTCAGCGCCTATGCTTTTCAAGAATTGGGCATTTTCACTCGACGCAGTGCCGATGACATAAGCTCCTTTCCATTTGGCGAACTGAACTGCAAAAGTTCCAACCCCTCCCGCAGCGCCGTGGATTAGCACGGATTGCCCCTTATCGAGTCCGGCAATATCAAAAAGTGACTGCCAGGCAGCCAGTCCGGCAGTAGGAATTGCCGCGCTTTCAATGAATCCGATGCTTTTGGGTTTTTGCGCCACCTGTGTAGAATTGACAACAGTGTACTCGGCATATCCTCCCTGCCCTATCGAGACTTTAGCAAAAACTTCATCCCCGACCTGGAAGGAAACTTCCCCTTCCCCCACAGCGTCTACAAGGCCTGCAACATCCAGTCCCATAATTGTCGGCAAAGGCAATTCACTTATATAGCCGCTGCGTATCTTCCAATCCATAGGGTTGACTCCAGCTGCAATGATTCGAATCCGAATCTCACCCGGACTCGGCTTGGGTTCGGGAATGTCCTCATATTTCAGAACATCCGGCTTTCCAAACTCATGAATTTTTATCGCTTTCATATTTTCCCCTCAAAAAAGTCTCTTTAACGAGTTATATCCCCATATCCCTCGTTTTATCCTCTTAATACAAAGTATGTGCCTTTATGTATTGCTGAACACCAAGAGAGTCCCTTAAATAAAAGTTCGTTCTAACGCTTTTTGGCACAATTTTATCTATTATAATCTAAGTTCTTTTGGAATAAGATTAATAAAAGGAAGCAGAAATCCTTTTTTCTTCAAATCAACCCCCTTAATTTATATTTTTCTTATTCTATTTTAATTTTCCCTATTTCTTTAACAGAAATTAAAAAATCCGGTTTCGTTGCAAAAAATCAGAACATTTTACAAAATCGTTGAAAACCTTTACAATAAGGTAATTTGAGTGATCAAATTGGGGTTAAAATAACATTTAAAGGAAATAATAATAGCCTCAAAGTACAGAATAATTATTTTTTCAACGGAACCCTCACATTAGATAAGTTTCGAACTCCTGAGTTAATTTTATATAACAGTACCATTTTTTTACATATGTATTTGATTTCAAAATTCTAAGTGTTCCGGCTGAAAAATGCTATCATTGTACGCATTAATAACAGTGGGACAGTCATTTAACTCGGTCAAACAAATAAATAATTGAGAAATTTTTGCTGAGAGTTCTTTGGTCTCCTGTCTTCTTTTTAAAGACTGATCTGTAAGTCTGGAGTTTACAGGTAAAAGGGGTTCAACTCCTCAAAACTCGAGTCAATCTCAGTCATTTAGGGTTCCAGAATATCCTGTAATGCCTCACATAAATTTCTCCATATCAGTTTACTAACTCGAATGATTGGTATAAAAACAAAATCTTGTTACTCGATAAAATGTTACTACGGTGCTTACCATGCGGCAAATGAAAGGAAAATGCATAATTGTCTTTTTAGTAATTCTAGCTTTTCATCTGATTACTGCAGGAAATGCAGCAGCTATCGCAATTTCTGTAAATAACGGCGCAGGTCAGGTTGCAAATTTCACCTCGATCCAGGCTGCGGTAAATGCTGCAAATCCAGGAGATGAAATAATTGTCAAGCCCGGTATCTATGAGGAGAATATTAAAGTTACCAAGTCCTTATCTATCGTTTCCGAATCCGGAAATTTCTCCAATACTATAGTAAGGGCAGCCAACAGTTCTGAAGATATTTTCAGCATCTGGGCAAATGGCGTAAGCATTAAAGGCTTTAGTATAAATGGGTCCAGTTCCGCTGGAATCCATTTTTTGGAGCTGTTGATTGCCATATTGAAAACAATAAATTATCTAACAACGGCTGTGGTATTGATCTATACATGTTCAGTTCAGGTAATAAGATCAATAATAATGAAATCTTAGACAGTTTGACGGGTATTAGCCTTGGTGGCAGCTCGTATAACAATATGAGTAATAATTCAATCTCGAATTGCGGTAATGGAATTTCACTTTTTGATTCTCCTAATAATAAATTAGAAAATAACTTCGTTTCAAAAAACAGTGAGGGTATCTCTCTCAGTGGCGAGTCAAACGGTAATACCTTGATAAATAATATTGTAATCCTCAATAAGAAACTGGGACTGCATATATACGAGACTTCTAACAACCTGATTTATAATAACTATTTCAATAACACAGTTAATGTAGAACCCGAACCGATTTCACGCGTAAATATCTGGAACACGACCAAAACTACAGGTACTAACATAGCTGGCGGTCCTTACCTTGGAGGAAATCTCTGGGCAAAACCCAATGGTACTGTAGTATATCCTGAAGGAGTCAGGGACGCTGATCTTGATGGGATCCTTGATGTCCGGTATAATATTGAGGGCAGCGAATTCATAGATTACCTTCCCCTCACAGAATCAAAGCCAAATACAATTATTGTAAGTAACAGTGCAGGTCAGGCTGCGGATTTTGTTTCTATTCAGGCTGCAGTAGACAACGCATCCCCTGGGGATGTAGTCATTATTTATCCGGGCATCTATAGAGAAAATATCGATGTACCCGTAACGAATTTAACTCTCATCTCTGCATCTGGCAGTCCTGCAGATACCATAGTTAAGGGAACCAGTAGTGAGGATAATGTTTTCTACGTTACTGCGGACGGAGTGACAATTAGAGGGTTCGGTATAACAGGACCTATAAATTCCCCTATGCCGGAATTCGTCTTAATGGAGTTAAGCATTGCTATATTGAGAACAACCAGATATCTGACAAGTATAATGGCGCTATTCCAAATTCTTCAAGTGGCAGCATCCCTATAGTTGGCAATAATTCAAGTTCAAATGTAGAGATAGAAATTCGTCCGGAATCTTCAGATTATAATGTACTAAGTAATAACATTGTGTCAGGTAACGGTATCTCTCTCCTTCTGCGTAATTCCAGCGAAAATACAATTGTTAATAATAGTATGTCTGACAGTAGTTACGGAATCTGGGTAGACTCTTCCAGCAATAATACACTGAGTGAGAATAATGTATCATACAATAAAGCCGGTATCTATGTGAAAGTTTCCAGTGGAAACATGCTTAACAACAATACGGCGTTTAATAATAGTGACTCAGGTATCAATCTGTGGAATTCAGGTGAAAATATCTTGAGCAATTCCACGGTGTCAAATAGCAATGTTTGCATTGTTCTGCACGATTCCAGTGAAAATGTGCTTAACAATAATACAGTATCTGACAGCAACTACGGTACCTGGCTGTACTCTTCCAGCAATAACAATAAACTGAATAATAACACGGCATTAAATAATAAAGTCGGTATCTATGTGAAAGCTTCGAGCGGAAACACGCTGACAGAAAATATTGCACTAAATAGTACTTCTGGCATCAATCTATGGGATTCTGTCGGAAACACATTAAGTAGCAATATAGCCTCGAGCAATGAAGTTTCTATCTCTTTGCAGAATTCCAGCAAAAACTCACTTCTTAATAACACGGCAACAAGCAACATTTATGGTATATGGCTCGGTTCTTCCAGCAATAATAAGCTGGATGATAACACCGCATCAAACAACAAATTCGGCATTTATTTGAAAAACTCCGGTAATAACGGGTTGTCAGGTAATTGGGCAAACTCGAACTCCAGGTACGGTGTCTATCTAGGTTCTTCCAGAAGTAATATATTGACTAATAACAAGGTTGTTTCAAATTCAGAATACGGTTTCTGTCTTATGGACTCAGGAAACAGCTCGATCTTCAATAATTTATTCAACAACACAAACAATATTTACTTCCAAGGTACAAATCCCGGAACCAGCTTGAATACAACCATGACCCAGGGAACGAATATTATCGGTGGGTCCAACCTTGGTGGAAATTTCTGGGCTACACCAAAGAGAAATGGCTTCAGTCAGACCCGGCCAGATAAGAATGGCGATGGTATATGTGATGTAGCTTATGCCGTGAATAAAGAATGTATTGATTATCTGCCTCTTGCAGGTTCTCGTATCACGAATTAATTTTGAGTGATGCGAAAGGAATGCTGTCTTGACTGGGCATACAGGCAGTGGGAAATTTAATAATCTGACCGGAAATCCTGAGCTGTACAGCTATGTGAGAGTAGTTTATTCTGGGCTGTACAGCTATGAGTGGAATTTATCCGGGACTAAATAAACTGCTTGGAGAGGATTGGAAGGCAAATTTAAAGCGCATCCTTCCAATCACAAGGTATACATAGGGAATTAAGTTTGCCGATGCAGCTCGGCTTTGCAAAAATCTGAAAAAAAGAGGAAATAATCAATCACTTTAAATTTTCTTCGGGCTTTCTTCCAGGAACTTCTGGAACCACACAATATCAAAATATTCTCCGAACTTTGTTCCGACAGCTTTAAACCTCCCACATTCCTCAAATCCATGTTTGAGGTGAAAATTCAGGCTGGATTCATTTTTCGAGGAAACATTTGCAAGGAGGCTTCTCATGTTCTTTTTTTGAGCTTCTTGGCACAGAGTATTCAGCAGCTTTGCTCCCAGACCTATTCTTGTATACTCTGGTAGTATAAAGTATGAGAGTACACCTGTATGCAGAAAATTCTGGAAGGGGAAATAAGGCCTCAAAGTTCCGATACCTAATACTTTATTTTTTCCTTCGATTACATAAAAAGGAAAATGCTCATTTTTGTTCTGTCCACCCTTATCATGAAGATTCTGGAAAAATCTGGCCCAACAGGAGTTTCGAGATAGGCTGCAAAACTGTTTTCAACGTAATAATTAAAAATTTCAAGCATTTCATGAACATCTTTCGATGTAGCTTCTCTTATCACAAAAGTTTTGAACTCATCTCTTTCCTGCATGTACTATATAATCTGAATATAGATATTTAACTTTTCTTAATTAGTGGAGCTGAACCCGTATGAGACTGTTTTCTACCCGAACCTTCTTATTCATCATGATTTATATTTATAATTTATTATCGGTGAGAATATATTTATATATTCATGTTGTTGTAATAGTCTCTGTATAAGTAATCCAATTTGATTTATGTTTCAGGCAGGGCTTTGATCGTTTTATGGGGTATAAAAGTCCGAAATTCCAGAATGGTCATGTGATTGATATGTTCCGCCCTGGTAGTTCAGTCCTGAAAATAAAAACACAAGAGAAGATACCTTCTCATTGTACTTCTACAGAAGTGAAAAATAGATGTTCCTTAAACAAAACAAAATTGTAGAAAAGATCTGTGAAATCCCGGTTACACTTGCAGATGTTTCTGAAAGCATCTTCGCAGGTGTAAGCACAAAAAATGGTTTGCTTCACAGGCTTGCCCTTCCTGAAGAAAGTGATTCTGACTCATATTATCTTTGCGAAGGCCTGTGTAAACCCGTATTTTTAGAACCAGAACTTGTCTACCCGTATGTCTCAGGGGCTTTTTCCGAAAAATTCGCATTTCGTCCTTCACCTTATCTTTTTATGCTTCCTTATAAATTTTCCAAGGACAAAAAAGAATTTGATGTGATCTCCCCGAAGAGCTGGAAGCAAGATTTCCTATGGCGTACGGAAGAATTCTAGAATTCAAAAGAGAGTTCCGTCACGATGCTTCTCCCCTTAACTCTGCAGACTATAGTATAAAAGGAAGAAAGTTTCTGGAGTATTTTAACACTCCTAAGATCATTGCCACTGAAGGTTATCATCTTCAGGCTGCATACGACGCTGTCGGAAATAATGTGTTTGAGGACGGCTGCGGTATTGTTCTTAAAGACCAAAGTAAATATCCTTATGTTACTGCAGTTCTTAATAGTCCGATTGCCAGGCTTTTTCCCTCAGTCTGTAAATCTGAAATGATGTACTCGAGTTATGTAGCTCCTACAGTCCTGAGACGTTTCCCAATCGTATTTCCAGATAACAGGCTTACTGAAGATCTCATAAATACTGTCTCCAGTTACCTTGTGTTCCTAAACAGGCAGAAATATTCAACAGATTACGGAGTTCCTGAATGGCTTAGGGAACTTACAGGTTTCTATGAGCAGATCTCAAATCTTCTGGTCCTTGACACCTACTTCATAAACGATCTTGATACAGGGCTTCTTGATGCCCTTGAAGAGAATATTCACCCATACGCCGGAGATATGAATTCTGAAAACAGTGATAGCCTCCTGAGTGCGCTATATTACATAAAAAAACAGATTCTTGCTTCGAGTTCCGGAAAATACAAATTTAATATGGAGTTACCTGGAATGCTCAGTTTTTCTAAGAGCAGAGACGAATTCTGAGCAACTCTTTTTGATTTTATCTCAGAAAATATCAGGTTTATTTTTTACCGCAATTCTTAAGTTTTTTATTCTTCATTATTTTACATTTAGATTTTTATGAAAAAGTTTATATATTTTGACCTCCCCTACCCAACTGGATAAAAAAATGCTCTCAGGGCAGAAAAGTTATTCCTCCAGTAAAATCATTGAGACCGTGACAGACAGCTTTGTGTTTTTAATGGATCTAATCTTCTGGGCTCCATGCTGCGGGGTTCTGAAAGTAAATACAGCGAGATATTCCCTCCTTAATGCTCGAAAATTCTTGAAAAGAACAGCCCTGAGAGAATTAACCTTCAAAGGTCGGAATAAATCTTTTTTAAAACAATATTATAATTACGTTCCAGTCCTGCAGGCTTGTATTCTCCGAGAACACATTTCGGTTTCCGTTTTTTGTTTTTTGTTTTTAACAATAAGGCGGGAAGTTCTCTTCCTATCAACAATTTGTTGGTAATCTTCGACAAACAGACTTCTGAGAATCAATTACAGATGACGGAAATACTCGAAGGAAGCCCTCGTCCTCAAAATTCTGAGCCGTAAGGCAAAGAATTTAGGAAAGAGTTGTTCACAATAATAGTATCCGGCAAAGAGAAACCCTTTGAGACTTCTTCCTCATTAACTCCTTTTTGAATCCGAATCATTTCATGAAAACTTTATATTGTAGTTTTTCAATACTTATTCAATAGACAAAGGAGGTCTTTGATGTCTGAAGTTACTGTTGTCGAACTTAGTCCTCAGCGTGTGCTTGGAATGCGTAGGAAAGGAGCATACAGGGAAATTGCAATAATGCTTCCCAGAGTTTTTGAATTTGCTTTCAGTAAAAATGTTCAGATTGCTGGATATCCTATTTTTCTGTGCCATGAGATTACGCATGAAGAGGTTCAAAAGGCTGATAACGACGAAAATGCCGATATTGAAGTTGCAGTGCCTATCTCAGGCAGCGTTGAAATTGCGGGTAACGAGGAAATCCGGGAGTATGAACTTCCCGGAGGCAAGATGGCAAGGATTATTCATAAGGGTCCTTATGAGGAGTGCAGCCGAACTTATGAAAAACTGTTTTCCTGGATTGCAGAAAAAGGAAAAAAATTATTGGTCCCATTCGCGAGATCTATTTTAATGATCCAAGGGAAGTTCCGCCTGAAGAGATACTAACTGAGATTTATGCGCCTCTCGACTAATGCAGAACAATTATAATGTCCTTTTCCTGCATATAATTTTATTCTTTTTCCTTAGGTTTTCCTACAGCTGCTTTTCTTCTTATATCAGATGAGATCTGTTTTAACTTTTTCATCAAAACGTTCTTTGTTTTTTAACTTAACACATAAATTTATATATTTCGTCTTTGTGTAATTATTACAACATTTAATACTTTTTAATTTTATTCCTGACTCCCCTATTCACCTCATAATAATTGAAAAAAGGAAGGTCGTCCTATCAGCCTGCAAATCTCCACCGCTGCATTTCCCTATGTGGGAGCATTAATCTTTTCAGGGCTCATATCAACTTTGCTTGCAATCAAAGCATACAAAGCCTTCAAAAATCGTAGGATGCCTTTTTCAAAATATTTTATACTCATTATGTTAAGTATGTCTCTTTGGTCCGTGAATTACGCTTTTGAGGTCGGGTTCATGGATATTGAGGTCAAATATTTTTTTGCTCGAATCGAGTATATAGGGATCGCCTTCACTCCGGTAGCATGGTTTCTATTTGCAGCCGAATATTCAGGGATGTACAAGCAATTCGTGAGAAAGTATGAGAAAGCATTTTTCGTGCTTCCTTCTCTTGTAATCCTATCAATGTTTGCGAACAGTCTTCATAGACTTCACTTTAAGGGTTATTACCTGGATATGTCAGGAGATTTTCCTCTACTCGTGCTCATACATGGACCCTTTTTCTGGATCTTCTACATCTATTCCTTTATTTTAATCATGCTTGGGATCTTTTTCTTCTTCGAGCAGTTCATCCGTCTAACTGCGCCCTACAGAGCTCAGGCAGCAATTGCTCTCACTGCGGCCTTTATTCCAGTTCTGGGAAATACTCTACATATTGCAGATATAGGTCCCTTTGAATTCTTTGATCCGACTCCCTTTACATTTACAATTACAGGTTTGATCCTTTTCTGGGGCATCATGCAGTACGAGTTCCTAAATATTATCCCGATTGCTAGAGGAAGCGTAATCGAGTCTATGAATGACGGATATATCGTAGTAGACCTTACAAATACTATAGTGGACATCAATGAAGCAGCTCTTAAACTGGCAGGAAAGAAAAGAAAGGATGTTGCCGGAATAAATTTAAAAGAGCTTTTCGGAGAGGAAATAGATCTTTCTCAGAATGAACCTCATGAAGGCGATTTAAGCAAAGAAATCTCCTTAAAGAACGGTCTGGATACAAAATTCTTCACTCTTAGTGTCAGTCCCCTCATGACCAGGGAGAATGCAGACGGCAAGCTGGTGATGATCCACGATATCACTGAGATTTTCCAATATCAAGAGGCCTTAAAACAGGCTAACAAAAAGATAAACCTAATGAGCAATATTACCCGGCACGATATTCTCAATCAGGTGAATGTGCTTTCCGGGTACGTCGAACTGATTTCGGAAATTCTTCCTCAGGATATCAGGAATGAGCCTCGAATAGGGAAGTACTTGAAAAATCTCAATAGAAGCATTGAGACAATCCACAGCCAGATCATTTTCACCAAAGATTACCAGGAGCTCGGGGTAGTTTCCGCTACCTGGCAGTCTATCAGTGGTACAGCAAGAGAGGCAGCGTTTCCCTTTTCCGGTCAGAGCTTGAAATTCTCCATCGAGGAAAGCGGACTGGAGGTATATGCTGATCCTCTGCTTAGAAAAGCCTTTTACAATCTGTTTGACAACGCAAGGACTCACGGAGAACATGTAACTGAAATCAGTATTAGTTTTCGCAGGGCTGAGGACAGTGTTGTAATCGAAGTAAAAGATGATGGCATCGGGATTTCTCCTGCAATGAAAGAACTGATTTTTGAGAAATCCGTTGGGAAAAACACGGGTCTGGGGCTTTTCCTCGTCAGAGGCATCCTTTCCATTACGGGCATGAAAATAAAAGAGACCGGAATTGAGGGGGAGGGTGCCAGGTTTGAAATTACAGTACCTCCTGGCAACTGGCATGCAATTGCTTCTTAATAATAAAGATGCCTGGAAAGTTAAATATTCTGTCAAAACCCGGGTATTTAAAGTTTATATTAGTCTATTTTCCGATTTTTTTCCAGTCTATTATAATATCTTGTCTAACCTCGGTGAAGGGTTTTTAATTTATATAATTTATATACTTCTCTCAATATATTCTCAAATTCAAAAATATTCTCAAAAATTAATTCTCCCAGCTACATCGTATCCGGTGACACACATGAGTAAATTTACCCTGAAAAAGAGATTTGAAAATGCACTCAAAGGAGAGGCTTCTGATATAGTTCCTGTCTGCTCGGTAACCCAGACAGGCACTCTCGAGCTTATGGGAATGACTGGAGCATACTGGCCTCAGGCAAATTATAACGCCGAAAAGATGGCTTCGCTTGCACTGGCAGGATATGAGATTGCAGGATTTGAGAACGTGCGCTGTCCGTTCTGCACCACTGTGCTTGCTGAGACACTTGGCTGCACAGTAGACGAGGGAAGTATCGATATACAGCCTTATGTAACTGATTTTCCCTGCAAGAAAAAGAAAGACGTCCGGGATATAGCAGTTCCGGATTTGCTTCTCGAAAGCAGACGGACATCGGTAGTTCTGGATGCGGTTGAAATCCTAAAAGAAAAAGTAGGAGAAGATGTGCCTGTTGTTGCCGGGGTTGTGGGCCCGGCTGGACTTGCTTCCATGCTTGCCGGAATGAAAAATTATCTTATGTGGTTTGTGACAAATCCCGAAGTAGTTGAGGAACTGATGGGCGTTCTGACCGACGCTTGCATAAGATACGCAAATGCTCTGCTCGAGCGGGGAGCAGATGCCGTAACTCTTATAGACTCAGAGGCAGGGCCTGATATTATTTCCCCCAAATGTTCGAAACATCTGTTTTTCCGCTCTACACGAAATTTTGTAGGGAAGTTAAAGGCCTGAAAATTCTTCATATGTGTGGGGACGCTACTGCTGTTCTGGATCCACTTGCAGATGCCGGGTTTGAGGGGATAAGCATTGAAGAAAAAGTAGGTGTGAGTTTTGCAAAAGAGATTGTAGGCAATAGGGTACGCCTTATAGGAAATGTTTCCCCGTCGGATACTCTGCTGACAAAAGGGACTGACGCAGTTATGATTGAAGCTGTTGCTTGCCTTGAAGACGGAATTGATATCCTTGCTCCTGGGTGCGGGCTTGCCCCCATACCCCACTTGAAAATATAAAAGCGCTTCTGAGGGCAAGGAATACTTACTTCTCACAATGAATTTTCCTGGAGAGCTTCCTGAATAACTTCTTTAAAAAAAGACTTTCTCACCCTTTTTTATTTTTTTCGAATCTTTAAGGCTTATGAACATTGCGGAAACCATTATGAGAGCGCAACCTGCAAGTGTCTCGGAGGATAATCCAATTCCCAGCACGGCTATATCAAAAAATACCCCACTAACAGGTTCTATCAAAGCAAGAAGGCTACCGGTCTGAGCTTTAAGGTTGGCAAGCCCGAGAACCGTAAAAATCTCTCCAAAGCCTATGGATACTATCCCGAAGACTGCAAGCACTTCCAGGTTTCCATAAAGACTGCCAGGAGAAACATCGAATGCATAGGGGCTTAAAAGCAAAAAGGCGATCCCCATTGGCCAGAACATTATTGCAAGCTCGGAGTATTCCGTTTTCAGGATTTTTACATTCATGATCAATGCCGCAAAAACTGCTCCTGAAAGTAACCCTGCTACGATACCGAGCATATAGGTGCCTGTAAGTTCGATGCCCGAAAGGTCTCCCTCGGGCTTTACTATAAGGAATATTCCTGCAATTGCTAGGAAAAGGGCAGCTATACTTCCCTTTCCTATTTTCTCATTCAGGATAAGAGGAGAGGCAAGCATTACATAAACAGGGGCCGTATACTGGAGCAGGATGGCTATGGAAACACAGGTGATTTTCAGGCAGGTAAAGTAAAGCAGCATGCACGTGACCACAAGCATTCCCTGCAGGAGAAGGCTTCCTTTCTTCTTCTTTAATTTCAAATCCGAAATTCTTCCTCTGGCAGCTATGTAGATAAAAAGAAACAGTAGGCCGAAGAGCAGCCTGTAGAATATGATGGGATAAATGGCCATATCATGAATGCGGTTAATAAAAAGCCCATTCATGCCGTAGAATGTACAGCCTGCAATTACCGCTAGATGCGCCTTTTTGCTCTCCATAAACATTCGAGATGGATATACTCGTAGTATTTATATATCTACTGGAGACATTCGTTATCAGTTGATCTTAAATAAAAAATGAATGTGATTCAAGTAAATTTATGGCAGGAAATAATTCGAAAGCAGTTAGATATCTTATACTCGAAATTATCACACTCGGCTAACTCTGGAGAATTCAGGCACGGAATGCAAATGTGGATCAACTTTTTCTTCTCTTGCCTTTTCCGGCTGTTGCAACAAGATATGCCGATACAATTGCGGTTGTTGCAGGGTAAGTGCCAAGAGGTGATTTCTCTACTGTTTCAACTTTCTCCTCTTCTACCTCAAGTATTTCTCTTTCGGAACTATCTTCTGTGAAAATAAAGATATCCATTGTACCTTTGCGTTTATCCTGCCAAACTATTTTATTGCCACTGATTGAGGGGTTACTCTCATACTCAGAAGCTATAGATACTGTTTTTTCCTGTCCTGTAGCTATGTCGTAAATAAAAATATTTGTCCCTTTATTCCTCCCGTCAGCCCATACTATTCTTCCGTCCGAGATAGCAGGAGTTTTCTGGGGAGAAGGATTGGTAACAACTGCCTTCTCCTCTCCTTTGAAGATATCATACATGTAAATGTCAAGATTTCCGGCGCGCCTGTCTTCCCAGACAATATAGTTTCCTTCAATAGCAGGGTTTGTTTGTTCTGCGGGGTCTGTAACTACTGGAGTTTCTTTGCCTGTATTGATCTCATACATGTAAATATCGTCATTACCATTTCGGGTATCTTTCCAGACTATTCTGTTTCCCGAGATTGCAGGCTGGGTCTGCTCAGCCCCGTCTGTCGTTATTCGTGTTTCCTTTCTGGATGTGAGGTCATACATGTAAATATCCATATTCTGATTCCTGCGGTCTGTCCAGACGACTTTATCACCTGAGATTGCAGGCTCTGTCTGGGAAGCTTTGTCCGAAGTAATCTGGATTTTCTTTTTGGAGGTGAGGTCATATACATAGATGTCATAGTTGCCTCTCATGTCATCCGAGATAGCTACGCAGCTGCCCGAGATTGCAGGCTCCACTTCATCTTTCGAATCCGAAAATAGGGCAACTTCTGCCCTTCCGGATAATAAATCGTACATAGTGATATCCCAGTTTCCATTTCTCTGGTCCTGCCAGACAATGTAATTCTCCGAGATCACCGGGCTAATCTGATTTCCGTAAGCCGAGGTGATCTCCTGTTCAGTTCCATTTAGAGTTTCGCTGGTAGCCGAACATGAGAATGTCCCTATTATCACAAGTAAAATGAATGAAATAAGCAAAATTGAAAATTTATTATACCTCAATCTTTACACTTCCAAAATTCCCGTGAATTCTAGTATGTTTTTTGAGTATAAATTATTTTCAAATTCCATTTTTCTGAGCTTTATTTTTCTTTTAATGAAAATTTTCCGGAATATTTTGTAAAAGTGTATAATTAATTGGTAGAGTTAAAGCCTCTCAATTTCTGCCTTATTCTTTGTCAGGTCTTTTATTTTTTTAACGAAGTCATCTTCAAGCTCCGTTTTTACAGGAAGGATAAACTCCACGGTATTCGAGTATATTTCGTCCCGGATTATTCCGTATTTTCCCATTAGATTTCTCACTTTCTGGCTTTCCACATATTCCACACGTACTCTGAACCTGACATGTTCGAAGACTTCGGCAATGCCTGCCTCTTCAATAGCCGAGAGTGCCGTATCTCTGTATGCTTTCGAAAGCCCTCCGAAACCCAGTTTTATTCCCCCAAAATAACGGGCCACTACAACAACCGCATTCCGGATCTCCTTTGATTCCAGTAGTTTAAAAATAGGCTTTCCTGAGCTGCCTGCAGGCTCTCCATCATCTTCATATTTGAGGGCAAAGGAATTTCCTTCTTTTACAAAATAAGCCGAAACATTATGGGTTGCATCCTTATGTAATTCCTTTATCATTTTTATGAAAGCTTTTGCCTCGCCTTCGCTTTCCACAGGTCTGGCATAACATATGAACAGAGAATTTTTGAATTCTTTTTGAGCCTTGCCACAGCATTTAAGAGTTTTGTAACTTTTCAGTATTCTATCCTCTGCATGTTTTTTATCTATTTTTCCAAACCGAGAGTTTATAGGTCCGCACTTCTTCAGCGGAGGAATCTTATGGCACCTTTAAATACTTTTCTGTCACTGAGTAGTTATTTTCTTTCTAATTCTGTGTGCATTTATTCAACTCCTGAAGATATATATTGAGCATCATGATAAATAAATTCAAAAAAGACGTATATTAATCATATATTTTTACATGTAGTCATATGTGGGTATGTATTCCAATTATATACTTTATTTCGTTCGACTATTTTTTACCAAATCGAAAAGTTTTAATGTTATTGGCTGGTCATGCATAAATATCTCATATGAAAATCTCATAATTTTATATGAGCTGGGTGTAAAAAAGGAAGAGAACTTTAGAGGTATTATTAATGAAAAAAATGTTAAAGATTATAGCAATGCTCCTTGTTATTGCCACTGTTATCTTTTCAGCCGGCTGTGCTGAAAAAGCTGAAACAGGAAATGAAACAGGAGCTTCTGAAGAAGTAACAGCAGAAAGTCCAGTATCCGAAGATGGTGGAAATGATTCCGTAGTTGCACCTGAAGAAGTTGCAGCTGTAGACAACACAACTGAAGAAGTTGCAGCTGGAGACAACGCAACTGATATTGCAGCTGAAGTCGTAAATGAAGACGACGCTGCATCTGTTGTAGTTGCACCTGCAGACAACGAAACTGTAGACAACGAAACTGCAGCCGATGAAATTGTAGACACCGAAACTGCAGACAACGAAACTGCAGACAACGAAACTGTAGTATAAACAAGGAATTATTTAAGCAGCCTTTTTAAAAGGCTACTATTTTTATTTTTCAAAAACAATTCAATCTAAGTTACCTGGTTTTATAACTTCCGAATCCTAAATTTTCAAAAAATATTTTTAATAAAGTAGCTCTTGCTTTTTTTGTTAATGTGCCTGAAATGAATTTTAAAAATAATTACATAAATTCATTTATAGCAAAAGCTATCGAGGTTATTGAAAAACTTAAAAACCTTTTTACTTCTTATTTTACCCTGGAATACTCAGGAGAAATTCGCAGGCATGTATTGAAACCTATTATATGGGGCAACTCACTAATAAACGGTTGATAATTTGATACGCGACATTTCCAACTCGGGCGGAACTTAGTTTGTGCGTTGAAAATATTCCGGTAAGAATAAACTTCAGGCACTGCTTTTCTTTTATATTTTAACATAACCTCTTTTTAACAACAGTTTTAACTCATAATCATAATTTTTATGTAATGGTTTATCTTAATCATTACTATTTGTTACTGAGGCCAAAAAATGAAAGAAACCCTGAAAGCCTATATCGACCTTATACGTGCTCATTTTCTTCCGGCATGGCCCCTTATCTTCTGCTCAGGCCTTGTCCTTGCTTTTGCAAATTACGGCGGCTTTTCCTGGTCGTTAATAATTAAAGCTGCTTTCATAGGTCTGTTTGGGTTCGAAGCCGGGTTTGTGCTCAACGATTATGTGGACAGAAACAGAGACAGACTTGATGTGGAAAACACACTTACCGGATACTGGCGACCTTTTAAAGAGAGACCTCTTCCTTCAGGGAAAATCTCTTCAAAAAATGCTTTCTGGCTGTTTATCCTGCTTGCAGGAGTTACTTCAGCCCTGATCTTCACACTTCCCTATCCGAATTCGCTCTACGTTTTTGCAATAATGCTGTACTCTTATGGCATTGAGGTTTTTTACCAGGTTAAAAAAAGAGACCAGAAGTACCCGATTGCGCAGCTTCTGGGCAGGACGGACTTTACCCTTTTTCCGGCGGCAGGCTATCTATGCTACGGACAGCCTGATATGGTCATGCTTCTCTTTATTATTTTTTTCTATCCGTGGACAATGGCGCACCTGGGATTGAATGACTTTATCGACCTGAAAAATGATAAGGCAAGAGATCTGAAATCCATAACCGTTCTCTATGGCGCAAAAAAACTATGTACTGGATTACAGGCTTTACGGTTTTGCATTTCCTTGCAGCTTTTTTCTTTCTCAGGCAGCTTGGAGATATTGCTCTCTACGGCTTTCTTGCGGGGTTTGTGCTTCTGGCAGGGTCAAACCTTTATCTCTGGAAAGAAAAGAGCCAGGCAGCCGGATTGAGAGTGCTCCCTCTCTTTCATGGAACCCTCGTAATCTATGCGGTTTCGATTATTCTTGATTTTGTATATTAAACCGAAAAGTAAGGCAGCTGAAATAAGGTTCTTTGGAATTTTCTACTTTTTCCATTATTCTTTTTCTCTGCCTCTTTTTTCAGTCTCCTCTTTTTTCCTCTGTTTCTTTTTTCCTGTTCTGCTTTATATTCTACTATACCAGTAGCTTCTCTGAGCCAACTGCTGTTAGTTTCTTATTTCTCTTTACAAAAAGTATAAGCATACAATTGTCTTTTATATTATTCGGGGTTGAGGGGACGAAAGAGACCATTAAAGCCTTGGTAGATCTGACAAGAGCTCATTTTTTTCTTGTATGGATTTTGCTGTTCTTCTCCGGTCTTGCACTTGCTTTTAATAACTATGGGGCTTTTTCCTGGCCTGTAACATTCAAAGCCTTCCTGATCGGGTTTTTCGGGTTTGAAGGCGGGCTTGTGCTCAATGATTACGTTGACAGGAAAAGGGACAGACTTGACGTCGAAGGGTCCCTTACAGCTTACTGGAGGCCCTTTAAAAGCCGACCGCTCCCATCCGGAAGGATTTCCCTAACTTTGGCCCTGACAGTGTTTTTACTGCTATCCGGGCTCACAGGGCTGGTGATGGTTACTTTGCCTTATCCCAATTCTTTTTACGTATTTCTCACAATGCTTTCATCATGTATTCTTGAATATTTCTATCAGGTCAAAAGAAAAAACCAGAATTTTCCCATTGCCCAGCTTGCGGGAAGGATGGACTTCACTCTTTTTCCGGTAGCGGGATATCTTTGTTATGGGCTACCTGATACGTCTGTGTTTCTCGACCTGCTTTTTTCTATCCCTGGACTCTTGCACATCTTGCCGTCAACGATTTCATTGATACGGAAAACGACAGGGCCAGGGGAATTAAATCGATTCCTATACTTTATGGCACTGAAAGGACCCTACTCTGGATTTCGGGGTTTACACTGGTTCACTACTTCACAGCATTTCTTTTTTAAAACAGCTTGAAGATATTGCAATTTATGGTTTCTTTTCAGGCTTTCTGGTACTCGGGTTTGCAAACTATAAGCTTGTCAGAGAAAAAAGTCAGAGTGTGGGTCTGTTTGCACTTTTCCTTTACCACGTTTCACTTGTAATCTATTCCGGCTCGATCATCCTCGACTCCCTTTTAACTTTTTTCTGACTCTTATAAAATCTAGTTTTTCCTTCTGCAGAGCCTCAACGTATGGCAGCGCAGGCTTCCTCCTCCCGCAAGCAGGGCGTTCGGGTGGAAAGGAATTATCTCAACGCCTTCACTTTCAAGGTTTTTTCTGGTCTTTTGATCAAGCGCAGTATCATAATGAAAGATGGTTCCGCTTTCAAGGGGGACGAAAGAACAGGCCAGACGGCTTTGCTCGGAGTCCGAAACGGGAATAATTTCCACGCCTTTCTCCCGCATGAATTCTTTAAAATCGATTCTTTCCCTGGAGTCTTCCGTAAACAGGCATGTCTCCTCAACTGCAGGTAGATAAGCAAGGGCAAGGTCTTCTCTTATTCTGTTGAAGACAGTATCGGGATGCATGTATCGCCTGGCTTTTGGAATTCGGACGTAAATAACCTCATTAAACTCTTTCAGGATATTCAAAATAAATTTCCGGATAAAAGGATAAGTGTGCCTTTCCGTATCAGCTACAAAGACCGTTTCTTTTGAGAGCAGGAGACAACCTTCAAAGAAACCCTCTCCTTCGTTAAATTCACTGAGAATGGGAATTCTCAGATTATTCAGGGCTTCCTTTACGACAACCTCTTCTTTTTCCCTCGCAGGCGGGCGCATTCTGGAAAGTATAGCCCCTTTCCTGTGATAACTGCAGTATCGTGCAGAAAAGTGAGATTTGGCATATTCCTTATCATGTCTATATTTTCTTCCACATTATCTTCAAGCTCATAGACCCTGACACCATTTGATTCCAGCAGTTCCTGATAACTCATATGCTCTTTGATATATCCGGAAATATCAGGAACCTTATCGTAAAGCCAGTATTTGCAGTTCGATTCGTTAATCAGGGTGAGTTCTTCTCCAGGCGTGTGCACAAGCACGCTTTTCAGTCGCCCAAGCTCATCGCACCCATAAGCTATACCAGGGCCTTTTCTTTCTGCCCGGTTCAATTTATCCATCTGGCAACCCATACCCAGAACCTCCCTTTTTATCCCGTTTTATTCTCATATGCGTTTTTTTGCAAGGATTATGGCATTTTCCCTATCTTCGCTTAAAAAAGCCTTCAGGATATCAAATCCGCAAATATCCAGGAAAGAAGTAATCTGGTCATATGTGTATTTGTAGGTAAAGCCCATGCGGATGATGTCTCCTTCCCTGAAGCCTATGGTTTCCGGTCCTATTCGCAGTTCAGCATCCTTCAGGATATTCAGGCTCTTCCGGGTCCTGTACAGTGCTCCTATCCTTGAGTCAACATGTGCAAGCAAAAGTTCAAAATCGAAATCCTCTGGAGCCATTCCGTAGTGAAGCAGAGGATACATATTGAAGAGAGCATTCTCTCTTGAGGCATATGTGCCCAATACGGATCTCTTTGCAGACTGTGCCTCTTCTCCTGAGCCCTCAGTAGGGAGAAGATTTGCATCGAAGAAAAAAGGTCTCCCTGCTCAAGATTTTCGCGGATAAGCTGAAGAATGAATTCTGGCTCGTAATTGCAAAAGGTATTTCCCATAATGCAGAAAAGGACCGGAAGACGCCAGATTTTTTAAGGATTGCCATATCTTCTATGAAGCCAACTATTCCTTTCTTTTCTACAGGCAGATTTTCTACCTTTTCAAGAGCGATATCTACAAGTTCGTTGTTTATATCGATAGGGTAATAGCGTATAGAAATCTTTCCGGAGGCGGGCTCTTCAGCCAGATTTTTCCTTATTATTTCTTCGAGAAAAATTCTCTCCTTTTCCCCGTTTCCCACCCCGATACTTACAAAACTCATGCCTGGGGGAATGAATCTCACTATTGATGCAATATTTTTCTCCAGAAGGACTTTGAGCTTCCTGGCTACAAGAAAAGTTTCAGACTCGTCAAGTTTCAGCCAGTTTCTTGCTCCGTCTGCGCCTGTGTACAGGAGATAATCAGGCAATTCATGGTTTTTCAGGCTCTCACGGAGTTTTTCTTCTATATCCTTCTTACTGGTAATTATGATCTTTTCTTTATTCTCCGAAACCTGCCCCACCCCCACTTTTCCTGTACTTTTCAATATCTCACCTTATCCTCGAATCACGCAACATCATGTACTTTTTATAATTTCTTCCGGTTTATTGCCTGAGTTCCGCTTTTTATCACTTTGTCGTTACTTGAAACACTGCTGGCACTCCATCCTCAGGGCTTCGAGAGGGCCAACACCATTGTTTACTCCTACGCTGTAGGCATATCCGCGGCATCCTATGCATTCTTCCATATGTTCGCAATTCCCGCATCTGCCTTCGAGCACTTTATCGATGTTTCGGATATATGTGAAGAGATCGGAGCCGTAAATCTCTCGAAGGGTCATTCTGTTTACATTATAGGGATATTCCCCTTCAATTCTAAGCGCAGGATGTTCGTCCAGCTTTGTAGGCGCACAGGGTCGGACATTTCCTTCGATGTTAATATACAGGCTGTAGAGGTGCTGAAGACATCCACTTGCGGTAATTGGCGTGTAGGGTAACCAGTCATACCCGTAATATTTCCTGTCTATTTCCAGCAGTTTTAATTTGTATTCCTTTATCTCGCCAGCCGTCAGCAGTTTATCTTCCAGTTCATCATTTGCCCTGCCTGTAGGCGTGAGAATTTCCATATTGGGAAATATATTTTTTTGCCTGCAGAAGTGCCAGATCTCCTCAATTTCTTCCAGGTTCATTTTATTACTGACGAATGAAACTCCCAGACGGAGTTCTCCAGGTGCTGCTGGCTTTGAAAAGCCTGCATTAAGAAGGTTTTCAAGCCCCTTTTTAATATCTTCGGAGGCCCCTTTTCTTCCTGCCAGGTAATCCTGAATTTCAGGCTTAAGGGAATCTAGCTTTCCCATTACTGAGGCATTATGTTCGTACAGAAACCTTGCAAGCTCCTCTGTCATCAAAACAGTATTCGAAAAAATCATAGGTATTATCTTCAGGGAATCAATATAGGCGATTAAATCCCTAAAATTCGGGTGCAGAGTCGGCTCTCCCCCTATCACGACCACAGACCTGATCCCAAGTTCCTTTGCTTCCGAAACTATGCGTTTGAGGACATTGAAGCCAACTATTTTTGCAGAATCCTCTCCGCTCTGTGCATAGCAATAGCGACAGCGGAGATTGCATGATTTGTTGGTCTCAAGACGTATGGCTAAAAGCCTGTTTGAGTTTCTAGCCTCATGGGCCTCCCGTGCCCCGTACATATATCCCCTCAGTACAGGGGGCGGTGAAAACAGGCTTAGTGCATCAAAATCCTTCGTTTCTTCCCCCAACATATCAAAAGCTATAGACTCAATTCCTTATCAAGGAGTAAGAAACTAAGTGATATTTTCAAGCACAGTTGATTGATTTTATTTGAGGTTTCTATTTTTTAATTCTCTTTTTTCAATTCCTTCTTTTTCCCCTTTTCAGCGTTTTTCAAGAATAAACGGCTCTAAAAGTTTTATTGACAATCTTCTTGCTTTTTTAGATCATATTTGTTAAATTTGCTCTAGCTTTCAATCCTATTTTATTCTGAATTTATTGGAAATTTCAAAAAACTAAAATTGTAAATTCGATTTAAAAGAAAACTCACTTTTTAGTGAAAGATTTACCCATTTTTTTAAAGACTATTAATATTAAGAAGGAGTCATTCCCGATATATTATATGATATGATGACTTATATCGTTCCATGACCGCGATTACGACTAAAGACGGTACGCGAATCTATTATAAGGACTGGGGCAGTGGACAGCCGGTGGTTTTCAGCCATGGCTGGCCACTGAGCGCGGACGCTTTTGAAGACCAGATGTTCTTTCTGGCTTCCCGAGGATATCGATGCATCGCCCATGACCGACGCGGCCACGGGCGCTCGGGCCAACCATGGAACGGTAACGATATGGACACGTATGCAGACGACCTCGCGGAGCTTCTCGAAACACTCGACCTTAAGGACACGATTCTTGTCGGCCACTCAACAGGAGGCGGTGAGGTTACCCGCTATATTGGCCGCCACGGCACGGAGCGTGTGGCCAAAGCTGTGCTGATCAGCGCAGTGTCGCCGCTAATGCTCAAGACCCCCACCAACCCGGAAGGCACGCCGATAGAGGCGTTCGACCAGATTCGAGCTAATGTCAAAGCCGACCGTTCACAATTCTGGAAAGATCTCAGTCTGCCATTCTACGGCTACAACAGGCCGGGTGCCAAAGTCTCGGAAGGCGTACGGGATTCATTCTGGCTCCAGGGAATGATGGCTGGATTTCCGGCCGCATACTTTTGTATCAAGGCTTTTTCTGAAACGGACCTAACGGAGGACCTCAAAAAATTCGATGTTCCAACTCTGATCCTGCATGGCGATGACGATCAGATTGTGCCGATCGGCGCCTCGGCCATGCTTTCGTCCAAACTTGTCAAGGACGCCACGCTGAAGATCCACAAAGGCGCGCCGCACGGCATGTGCACAACCCTCAAGGACCTGATCAATGAGGACCTGCTTGCGTTTTTCAAGGCGTAAGGTC
Source organism: Methanosarcina sp. ERenArc_MAG2 (assembly GCA_023955635.1). Lineage (GTDB taxonomy): Archaea > Halobacteriota > Methanosarcinia > Methanosarcinales > Methanosarcinaceae > Methanosarcina > Methanosarcina baikalica. The sequence continues at coordinate 99,351 of JAMXHR010000017.1, read as the reverse complement.
GAATACGAAGGTGGAAAGAGAATAACATGACGATCAGAAAGGTCGAGATTTAACGGTTCAGCGTGACATCTTCCAAGCCTTTCAAGTCGGTTATGGCAGCTCTCGAAGTAGCTATTGGGCGTCCGGATATGATCGAGTTCATGAAGGCAACTCAGGGCGCACGGACATTTGCTGAACTGGAATGTGTGGTTCACAGGAGCCTCGGCAGGACGGGGCTGAATACTATTCATGAGACTCGATCACGGCGCGATTCTGCATAAGGAGACCGGGCTCAACGTGCCGAAAAACGTGCGCTTTTTGATCGGAAATCCACTTTTCATAAAATAGTTTACTGTTTTCCGCAGGACGTATTGAAGGAAATTTTAGTGCTGAAAAAATTAGAACTAAAATACTAGATAAAGATAGCAGTACATTAGATTATTCATATACAATGCACACCATTACCTATTATGGGGCTCAGACTGAGGAAATGAATTCTACCATACTGATTAAAAAACCATGCAAAGTAAAAAGTATTGCTATATCTCCGGATAATCAAATCGAATCTATCAGTATTTTAGATGGGACTTATCTATGGGGATATGATTCAAATACTAACACAGTCAAAAACATTTCCATTTCGAACATGTCTGAATTTGAAAATACTAATTCTCAAAATATTATACTATATTTTTTTGATAATACAAATGTAGCACTAATTGGAAAACAACAACTGGATAAAAAACGGATACTTGTTAGAAATTAAACCCGTAAATAGTAGTAATACCTATAATTTAATGCAAACTACTAAAATTTGGGCTTACCAAGAAACATGGACACCTCTAAAATACGACACATATGATAAGAACGGCAATCTCACAATGACTATACAGATTCGAGATCTAAAAATAAATACTGGAATTCCTGATTCTGAATTTGTTTTTGAAATTCCATCTGAGGCAAAAATAATTGATCCTGTATAAGTGCCTTCTTTAATGTTGCGTAATCTATATGGGAAGCGATGATCATTGAACAAAATTGATGAATATCTAAATAAAAATAGGAAATTATATTATATTTCACGATTGATTATTTTTTTCTTGCATCAAGTATTACTGCGGGATATATGCATAGTGACATAACATATGGAATAAAAATGGGGATTATTACTGTAGTCGGATTTACAATATTTATAATTTTCTATGAGAGGCACAAAAACAAAAAAGTACATTATTGACGCCATGATTAGACTTGAATGTGCATTCAAAAAATATATCCAAGAATTGAATATATCCTACTTTCCGCAGCAAAATTTCCGCATTTTCTATTTTTGAATCCTCCAATTATTTTTTATAAACCTCCTCTCCTTTTACCTTAATGACTCTCTCCCAGTTCTGACTCCACAACTCATCTCGATCATTATGGTCTTATTGCTGGCGTATTTGACGAAATTGGTATTTCAGATATGATTGACACTCTCCTCCCCAAGAAAAATGGTCACAACATCTCTCATTCTACTGTTCTTAAGGCAATGTGCCTAGTGTCGAGTCAACAGCAAAATGTCGTATAAAATCAATTGCAACTATTCAGAATCGTTAAATCGTTGAGGATTGACGCGACACTAGTAGATTTGATGTAAAATATCAAGCCTTTTTATTACTTGTAGTTATTTTTTTCATACTCCTAAATTTTAAAATAACTCAAATACAATAATTAGGAAGAATTAACTGATGGCTCAAACACAATCCAACGAGGGCGAGAATTAAGAGATAATAACGAAGGCTTTGCCAAATGGGCAAACGGCACTGGCAACTTTTTCGGCCTGCTGGCTGATGATGCAGAATGGACGATTACCGGCAGCAGTCCCGTTTCCAAAACTTATGCCAGTTGCAAGCAGTTCTCTGAGGAAGTCATAGCGCCACTCAACGAACGATTGAGCGTAAAATAGTGCCCGGAGTGCGGAGCATTTGTGCCAAGGGAGGGCTTTGGACTTCTTCCATGGCGCAGAGATTGTTCTTACTGTAAAGCTGCTCAATTTTCCAGCGTCTCCTTTTGTTAAGTTTTTATAGCTTTCAACCTTATTTCATTCCGGGATGTTTAAGGAAATCCGGATTACAAAAGCTCTGAATAAAATAAAAGCAACGAGCAGGATCACACTGCCATACTCCTGGGACCTGAATATCTACAGGGGATGCGAGCACGGTTGCCATTACTGCTATGCAATGTATTCTCACCGCTATCTGGAACACGAAAATAGAAGCTCTTTTTCAGGGACAGAATCTTCAGGGGAAGAAGACTGTGCTTTTTTCAGAAGATCTTCGTGAAGACTAATATTGTAGAAGTCCTGGAAAAACAGCTTGGAGCAAAATCCTGGAAAAAGGAAATAATCAATATAGGCGGGGTGTGCGATAGTTACCAGCCCGAAGAAGAAAAATACGGATTGATGCGGAAAGTCCTGGCGCTAATGATCGAATATAAGAATCCGGTTACCATATCTACAAAATCGGACCTTATCCTCAGAGATTATGACCTTCTCGAAGAACTGTCTGAGCTAACATATGTAAATATTGCAGTTACAGTCACAACAATGGATGAAAAGCTAAGCACTCTGCTTGAACCCCTGGCTCCTTCTCCGGAAAAACGTTTTTCAGTCCTGCAAGCTTTTAAAGACACAACCGCCATTACCGGGCTTCATATGATGCCAATTCTTCCTTTTCTTACCGACAGCCCGCAGAACCTCAACCAAGTTCTTTCTCTTGCAGCCGAATGTAAGGTGGACTACACCCTACCTTCGGTCCTTTACCTCAAGGGTGAAACCAGAAAACATTTTTTTGATTTCCTTGCATGTAACTTTCCCGAACATCTGGACCCGTATCGTAGATTGTATGCAAAAGGAGGGGCTGACAGAATCTATAAAGCTGAACTTTACGGAGTTCTCACGCCTCTTATGGAAAAATACCATCTCTCAGGAGACTACATGAAACCTATGGAAACAAAACTTCCCCGTCAGAAGCAGCTCAAATTAACGGATTTTTCAGGAAATCCCAATGGGGTCGGTTTCTTCAAGAAATAGAAGGGCATTCATTGGTCATCGGTTAAGGAATTTTCTTGCCCGAAAGCTATCGAATTTATATCATAAATTGGCCTCAAATTTTACTCTCTTTACCTAAAATAGAGATCCTGTTCTAGTTCAAAGTCCATCTATATTTTAGATAAATGTCAGGGGAATGAATTCAATTTATCATGATTCCTCACAGTACTCAACCTCTGCAGACTGGAAAGTGGTTTTCTTGCAAAATCTCTGGCAAAAAAAGCAGGCAGTATGAGCATCGAATTCAAAGATGTCTGAAACGTCTTACGTCTTTTTTCTCTTAAATTGTCCCAAAGCCTGCTTTTCGAGCTGATCCCAAAACCAAGGTTGCTTGTACTTATTGATATTTTAAAGAATCTTTATCACAGTTAGAAGCTCAGTAACTATTCAGCTACACTAAAATGAGCCAACTGATTCTGATTTTTACTATCTGGACAACCAAAATTAGGAATTCATGGTAAAATTAAAAACGGCTTCATTTGACATCAGTTTATAAAATATTATTAAATAGGGTGTGCATAATAAACTATGTAAATTATGGCTCTTGATATTGATTATTGGGTAACTGAATAGTTACAAAATATATTCCATAAGTATGGTTATTTTCAACCCAGAAAGTAATTGAATTATCCTGCTCTATGTTATAACTAAGGAATTTTTTGGATGTATTATCGTAAACCTGTGTGTTTTTTCCAGCATTTGTGTTTACATTTACAAGAGCAATGGCACCGTTTGTGCGTGCATCAAATATGATAGAATGTTCAGTATATTGAAGGTTCTCAAAACTGGCATCATATGTATTTCGACTTATTTGACTATACTCATAAAAAGACACTATGGATACATTATTTGAATCATAATTATCTACCCAGTTTCGAAATTTTGAGCGGCTAATTGAATATTTTATAGCTGGGTCCTGATCAAGTTCATGGGTAAACACAGGGTGTACCATACCTGCTCTGGATGCCGGTTCCCACCATTCCCATGTGTCATCGTCCAGATTTCCAACATCTTTTTCCGCATGAATTCCTAGGTCTCCATTTCTCCATAACATCCCTAAGTTTTCATATGCATAAATTGCATGTGTAACAGTGTCTCTATTTCTCATAGAGCACCAGCTTGTTGGTTTTCTCCCGAATATCTCATAAACGTATGAATATCCTTCATCCATTATCTTATATGCCTGTTCAAGTGGGAAGCTATTCAATTCTTTAGAGTAATGTACTCCTACATCCCATGAATTATTGATGACCAGACTACGTAAATATTCAAGATCCGTTTCATTGCACTGCTCAAGGATCTCTATATCAAACCATATCGTTCCTTTATTTTTTTGCTGTTAAGGTAGCGTATTCCCTGCTCTGTTGTATTTCTAACATGCGGCCCATCAAGTCCAAAAGCCAGCATTCTGTTACTTCCAATAGCAGTTATGAGCTTCCTATTTGCTGTCTGATTTATACTGTATATATCAACATCCAGATGAGTTCCTTTTCCCAATATAAAAGAAGTGAACTTGATGTATCCGTTTGAAAAATCCATATACGGTAATCTTTGCCTATCGGTGTTATAAAATGGGGTCACGATACAGTTGCCATCTTTTGCTAATATAGTATTTGTTTTATTGTATCCATCAAACATGATCTCAAAATCTGATTTTTCTGCCGCATTCCCGATGTATATGGTTTCAGCTCTAATATCCTGAGAAGAATCTTTAAAATAGCTTTTTAATATGACATTATTATTTATTTTTTGAATAGTCAACTTTGACCCCGGGCTATTAAGCTCAACAAAACTTTTGGGATCATCCGTCTTTATATCTATCGAGATTTGATAGGTACATTTAACCATTGGTACAAGACTACATATGTAAAGTGATCCTGTTTGTCTTGGCTGCTCTCTATAGTGAATTAGTGGTATGGAAGCAGCTTCACAGAAGCCGTGAGTCTCTGAAGATTTCATTAAATCTACTGTATATCCATTTACTCCAAATTCTAAAATAGTGTCTGCAATAGGAAATAAACTATAAGGAGATAAACGGGAGCCTCTTGTGACTTTATACTTTAGTGTTTTTGAAATATTGAAAGAAATCTCTGATTTCAGCGTCCCGTAAATTGCAGAATATAGTTTGTCATAAACCTTATTACCCTTAAGTTTTGCAATAAAAATATTGTTTGGAACACCGTTTAATTCAGAGTAATTTTGTGAAAATAAGGTGAGAATGCCCAGATCAATATGCTCAGGAGTTCTTGGAATACCTTTACTAGGGAGAGCTTTAGTTCCTCCAATACATAAACTACTTAACATAACCAAGACTGGGGAAAATTTTTTTAAACGACGACGGCTGTTCACTAAACCACCACATCAATTTTAATTCAATGTCCAACTAAACAGCCTTTTAAGTCCGAAATATTATTGCATGATATTTGTATTCGTAATACATTGATTGTACACAAATCATTTCAAAACCATTTTTATTTGCAATTTTTTTAATTTTATTGGGGTTATGGGAATACCCGAGAATATCTCTTGGACGATTTTTCAGGATCGCCGATATTATAGTCCGAAACTCGAAACATGTTTTGCATAAAATTTTGAAGCCGTCCACATTTTGTGAAAATAGCCCTATCTTCCATAATGGGTATAAACGGGAATCCATTATGTCAAAAAATACGATTTTACCGCCTTTATTCAGATGCTTTGATGCCTCAAAGATAAATTTATCTATTTCTTGAAATGTCAAGAACTGAATAACACCGGCTGCAGTTATTCGATCAAAAGAATGGTCCAGGTTCTCCCAGAGTGTTTCATGGTCAGCAAGAATAAGATCTATGTTTTCAAGTTTTTTTTCTTGATTCTTTTACTTGCTTCTTCTAGCATAGATTCAGAAAAATCCACCCCTACAAGCTGTTTATACTCCGGAGCATAGTAAGTAAGGAGCTCTGCAGCGCCACAACCGAAATCAAGAAGTGTTAGGCCTCCATCCAAGTGGAACAATTTTTCCCTTGCTTCCATAGCAAGAAAATCCTCAGATGAATATCTGTGCCCTCCGTGTTTCTTATCCTTAAAAAAGTCTTTCCAAACATTTTTTGGCCATACATATTTTTTGGACTCCAAAACCTTGCTCATTTTCAGATCTCTTCCCAGGCAATCGATAATGCACGAATCTATAATATTTCATCTGTTTATAGGACTGACTCTAACTATCTATGAAGGATACAAATAAATTCTGAAACTACCCCTATGCGCACAAGTATTTATAGTTTTCTAATTGAATATTTCTCTAATTATCTTATAATTATAGTAAAATAAATGTTTGTATGCCCTGGCTTAAGAACTCTGGCAGTGACCAGCATTTTTTTATATCCGTCTCAAATTCAGAGTCTTTTAATTTTTTCTGGTTCTTCCTCAATTTTAAAAAAACAATAGAATTCCATCAAAATTCATACACCTCTGTCCTTATTTTGGAAACGTTAATTCACTCTTTCCTCAATTCATTGAATGGCATTGGTAATCAAAAATAGCTATATACTTATAACCTATATTTCTGCATGAATTGCCCAAAATGTAATAGTTCCAGTCACAAAAAGAATGGTATAGTTGGCGGGCGTCAACGGTACAAATACTCTGATTGTGGTTATAACTATACAGTAGAGCTGAAATCAACTGCTTTTTCCGCTTCTTTAAAAAGACAGGCTTTACAACTCTACCTTGAAGGATTGGGCTTTCGCTCAATAGGACGATTTTTAGGAGTAAGTCATGTTTTGTCCAAAAATGGATAACGAAATTTGGTCAGAAGTTACAGGCTCTAAAATGTGAAAATGAGATCTCTATTGTTGAAATGGATGAAATGCATACTTACATCGGTAACAAAAAAAATATTGTTGGATCTGGATTGCTGTTGATAGAGTTGGGAAAAAGTTCATCAACTGCTCTTTTGGTAGTAGAGGAACGGAAACTGGAAAACTACTATGGGAAAAATTTAAGAAAAAATACATTGAAAAAGTGATGACAGATCACTGGAGAGCATATAAAGAGTTTCTTCCAGAAAAGATTCATACTCAATCAAAAGCAGAAACATTTACAGTTGAAGGATATAACAGCATATTGAGGCATTTTCTAGCAAGATTAAGAAGAAAGACAAAGTGTTATACGAAGAGTCTTGAAATGCTAAAGTATTCTGTTCTTCTCTGAATGAAATTCAGAAATAAAGCCTAATTCTCCTGATTCAGACGATAATGGCGATGACTTTATTCTGTTCTTCTATCGATGAAATACAGAAATAAAGAGTTAACTATGTTTAGTTATCAATGCCAATTATAAAATTATCCCGGTCAATAATCCAAAGATAATAGTATTGCTAAAAATCATTTTTCTCCGATCCTTTTGTAATGTACCTAATTTTCTGCTGAGGAATAAGAAAACGACTTTTTAATATCAAAATGTGTTGATATATCCGATTATAACACATAATCTAAATATCTTACTTCAACTAAAAAGGTAAAGGGATTGAAACCAATTAATGAAAATAAAGGCTCTGAAGTTATAGTCTTCAAAGTAAAAATTAACACTTCATAATCTGTGCAAGAAACGTTTATAGTCAACTTATCAATTAACAACGCGATTCAATAATATTCTGGAACTGGGGAGATAAATGACTCTTAACAATATTTTCCAAAAAATCCTGATTGCAACAGACGGGTCTAAGTTCAGTCAAAGCGCCGTACTTCAAGGGATAGAACTTGCAAAATTTATGGGTGCGAAAGTCTATGCTCTTTATGTATTGAATAAAAACGCATATGTACCTCCTGTATTGGAAACACCGATTCATCTAGGTTCTAAATGGAATGTCCTGGAGGAAACACTACGTCAAGAAGGAGATGATGCTATCCAATATGCGAAGAAGGTTGCAGAGGATAAGGAAATCGATTATGAAGGCGTGGTTGTAGAAGGTGATCCTGCTCACGCAATCCTGGAGTTTGCAGAGCAGAACAAAGTAGATATGATAATAATGGGAACCCTTGGTAAAGGTGGATTAGAAAGATTTTTACTTGGAAGTGTAGCAGATAAGGTGGTAAGGCACTCAAAGATTTCTGTTCTTGTGGTTAAGAAACAAAAGTAGAATTAAGGATATAAGCGGTTCTCTATTGAAAGGTTAGACGTCACCTGTATAAGACTTACGAAGGGCTCTCCAAACATATACAAAACAAAAGAAACAATTAAACCAGATATTCACCAAAAATAGAGCAGCCAGCTTTCCTTGTTCTTTTCTTCCAGTTTCAGAAGAAAAGTCTGGCAAGGCCCGTTGAAAGACCAACAAGTACAAAGTGAGAAATGAGGAACAGAGTGCTATTGATCTTAGTTTAGAGCGTATCTTAAAATTAAATTTGGCTCTATAATTGGGACAGGACTTACACAGTTATGGCAACTATCAAAATTCTTCCTCAAATGTCGTTTACTCACCTTCAAAGCGGCGGAGGATTAAATCAATAGGCTCTATTTCAAACTTCTTCGCACCAACAAGACAAGATCCTTCAAAATCACATGTCCAGATGGGGTATTCTGAATATTTATCCACAACATCTTTAAAAAACTCTCTAACTGGGAGTGAACGAAGGTTAATATATTTGTCCAGTTTTAGATCCAGGGTACCATAAAGCACTTCGGTTAATTCGTTTAGTAAATTTAATAGCACCATGGTTCGTTGGAATTCTGGATTCCACAAACCAATTTTTTCTACAATCTCGTTAACCTTTATATACTGCTCATACTCCCACATTTCAAGTATATCATTATTGAAATGTTTGGATACCATTTGATAAACGCCTGGAATATTAACTATTGATTGAGGAATTTCCTCGTTAAGAATCATCTCATTATTAAAATGTTTGGACACTATTTGATAAATGCCTGGAATATTAACTATTGATTGAAGAGTTTCCTCTTTAAGACGTGTGTAAAGAATTCTGTCAAAATCGCCCATTGTCATTTTACTATAATTCATGTTATCTCCATTGTTTAGCTAGCTAACTACAAGTTTAAATCCTAGTATTCGTGGGTCTTGCTAGCAGATGTATAAACTCATAATGTGTAAATAATAATATGAGTTACGCACTTGAAGTACAAAATTGATAACGTTCGGTGTTGAGACCCGTTTCGTATTTTCTATAGTTGGAGGTTTAATGCTATTGATTTCTCCGTTCAACCGCGTAAGTTCTATTTATCTAACATATCTAATGAGTTCCGCTTTTGGATTTAACTTTCTCAGGCACCACTAACGACTTTTTAGTTATTAGATATCTAACAGCTTTATGGGGGTTAACCAAATAAATTTTAATTTCAAAAACCGTTGAAATGGTTCTGATAAATCATATAAAAGCCGACTCCTAGAATTACAAAGCCTGCAACTTTTTTTAACGGGAAACCATATTTTGAAACTTTCTGAAGCCTTGAGGAAGAAAAGCTTGCAGAATAAGCAACAAGAAGCATTGGGACGGAAAATCCGAGGGAATAGATGAAAAGCATCACTGCTCCATAAACAATTTCACCCGAAACAGCAACCATTGTGAGGATTGAACCAAGTACTGAGCCGACACACGGAAGCCAGACAATCCCGAGAGAGAGACCAAGTAAAAGCCCTCCGAAAAGGCCCTCTTTTTTGGAGTTTGCAAGGGATGAAAAATTTCCAAAAATATTGAAAATATTGAGATCAAAGATCAGCGCAATGCCCATCGTAATAAGAAGAATTTCGGCGAAGATATTAAGGTAACCGAGATAAGCCGTGAATGTAGCCCCTAAAATGGAAGTAATGATTCCCATGCAGGTGAAGGAGATAGACAAACCTAACACAATCGCAAGTGGTCTGAATTTTCCTTTCTCAGTTGAATAAGCAAAAACAGCCGGAATTACAGGCAGGATACATGGAGAGAGCACGCTAACTACCCCTGCAAAAAAAGCTGCGATGGGAAGAAAATTGGAAAACATAAGTTTACACCTCTGTTTTCCTGGATTCAATAGCTTTCTCAAGAGTCTCTGAAATGGTTTCTTTGTCGGTGACACCAAGGAACCTTGCGCTTGTTCTGTCCTGGCTTTTGCTGCCGTCCTGCCGCATATACATGTATTTTCCGCCTTCAATATTCGTAATAATACAGGTATCTGGAATGGATCTTACTCCAAACTCTTCTGCAAACTCGGGGTTCTGCTTGACGTCAATAAGCATGAATGAGGCAGAACCCTGATACATTGGAAGTAGCTCTGAGAATACCTCTTCTTGTTCTCCACAGGGAATACAGCCCTTTGAACCGAGTTTCAGTACAACAGGACCTTTTTTGAGGGCTTCATCAACCTGGCTCAGGTTCGTAACTTCAATCAATTTCATTCCGCTGCCTGAATCGCTAACGTTCTTCGTAGTTTCAGCAGGCTCTGATTCATTGCCGGAATCATCCAGATCCGTGCAACCTGAACTGAAGAGCAGGAAACAAAAAATCGCTAAAATCGAGAGTGATTTTATCAAAGGGAAGGGTAAAAAAGGAATTCGTTCTTTACCTTGTATTCTATGCAATCGCTTCATTATAGTCCTCCAAAATCTTCATATTCTATTTTTATTAAGAAACAGGAACGGATTGTAAGATATCAAGATATATTGATATATTCAAGTATACCAAATATTATAAGTATTTCGCTCAAATTACATGCATTCACTAAAAAACTCGAGAAAGATAGTTGCAGTGATGAGCTCGATTAATGAGAGTAAAGGTTCTATAATTGATAAGACAAGCGAGGAATCAATCTATCTTCCCTCACCTCAATAGCTACAATCGCAGCTATTTCATCTTTCTTTAGAAATACCACTCTCAAAGATAAGCTCATAAATATTTTTGTCGTAAACATTTTCCCAGTCAAGTTGAGACTAGCTGCAATAAATATTGTTACTATAATTGCTTTGGAGACCTCTTCTCTGCTTATTTTTCGGTTCATTGCTCGCTAAGAATATTCATCAATGCAGAACTGGTACATTCTAAGAACAGAAGATACAACAGCTATAAGTTCTTTGGTTTTGAAGTCCAGATAACCATCTTTAAAAATGGAATTTCTCATCTGTCCGAAAGCTTCCAAAGTTTCAGCTAGCATTTCGTTCAATAATAACATTTAAATCTCCCCCTCACAATTTAATAAATATACAAACATATAATATGCAATATAATTAAACAATTTCAATCACGGTGAACTTCTGATAAATTATTTCCAATTGTAAAGTTGCAGGACTTGGGAATAATTAAAGTAAAAAAAGAAGGAAAGATGAGGCTCTATTTCATAGAAAAAGATAAAATCAAGAAGATTCTGAAAGTTGTTGAAGAATAACTTTTATTCCATTACTTCAGTTAAAACTCAAAACCTATCCGGCCTGAAAATCGTAATAGCCTGAAAATTACAACCTAATAAAATGATATAATGAAATCGTTTTCCAGGCAAAATTCTATTCAGTATCCACATCCCCTAAAAAGAGAAAAAATTTTGCTTATTTTTTCCAGGTCATCACTTATATTTTTCTAGGTTTGCTCTTTCTTGTAAAGTTAAAAAATGGTAGTTTTCAGCTTTTAAATCACGGATCAGGACTTTAAGGTTTCCGAGGGCTTTTTCTCCAGTATTGAACTTGCAATCCAGACGTATAGGCATGTCTGACATGTCCACAAATTCCCAGGGATGAACAAAGATCACAGGAGCCTTTGAACGTTTGAGCAGCGGGAGAAAAAGGGCAGGAGGCAGCCTTAAAAAAGAAGAAGTAATCGTAGCAGGAATCCTGATTATTTTACCTTCTACTCTGCTTCTGGGAAAAGGTGGTTTGTACGCTGCAATAGAGGAATCGTACAGGAAACCCTCTTCTTCCAGGAATTGAAGATAATTTCTCGGGAACTGGAGATTTGGAGCCCTGAAAGATACCAGCCTCTTCTCAAACTGCCTCAGAACTTTCCCAGCCTGTTTAAGATCAATTCTGGCTTCGTCCTCTTTCATCCGGTCAAAACGTGCATGGGTATATCCATGACAGCCAAGTTCGTGTCCTTCTAGTGGAATTCTCTTTATCAGGTCCGGATACTGCTTCGCCATCGTTCCGGTGACAAAGAATGTAGCTTTTATCCCTTCTTTTTGAAAAGATCCAGCAATTTAGGCAGTCCCTCTTCCATACCTCTCGTACTTGTAAGCATGGGTGGGCAGTCTTCTTCCACATCAATTGTTATTGTGATATTTTTCATAAATGACACTTGTATATACGGTGGTCGTCTGCTCACATATTTTGTCCCAATCATAATTTGAAAGCCCCTGTAGAGCCTCCCTGGCAAATGAAGCTCGCCGGGCCGGAGTTTCGATTAGATTCCGGAGGAGGGATGAAAATTCCTTCAGGCTATCTGCAAGGTAGCCGTTTACGCCGTTTGTGATGATATCCGAGACTCCACTATTATTCATTGCCACAACAGGAACGTTTTTTGAGATTGCTTCCAGGATCGAAATCCCGAAGGCCTCATTACTGGAGGGAAGAGCAAAAATATCTGCTTTTTCCAGATATCCCATTACTTTTTCCCTGGATATTTCCCCTGTAAAATGGAAGTTTTCGGACAAACCGGATTCTTCTACCCTTTTTTCCAGTTTTTTTCTAAGTGGACCATCTCCTATCATTATAAACATCAAGTTTTCATGTTTTTCCAGAAGGGAAGGGGCGATATCCACAATATGCTGAACACCTTTCTTTTTTGTCATGCGTGCGGTCGTGACGATTACAGTCTTTCCTTTCGTATCTACAGGCAAGGGAATTTTGACGATGCTATCTTCAGAATCAACGCCATTAAAAATCCGATAAATAGGTTTTGCTGTCATTACCTTTGAGTCCTTTTCAACTGCTGAACTTACAGCAATTACAGCATCGGTATTTTTTAGAAGCAACTTGCCTGCAAGATAATAAAGAAGGCGATATGGCGTATTTCCCACAAGGGAATGGTTGGTAACTACTACAGGAATTCCAAGTTTCCTGGATGCGACAAGAGCAGACATTCCAATAGGAGAATCCAGTCCATGGGAATTGACAATCTCATAATTCCCTTTTTTCAAAAGGCTGAAGAGTTCTTTATAAGCATTTGGCGCGAGAAAAAGATTTTGCCCGGGTAAAGGTCTGCCTTTGATCCTTATAACTGAAACTCCATCTCTGAAACTGTATTCAGGGACACCCGGATAGCTCCTCGTAATAACGCTCACCTCATGGCCTTGCATGCTCAGGGTTTTGGCAAGGGTATGCATTGAATACTCGATTCCTCCGACCTTTGGAAAATACCAGTCACTTATCAATGCGATTTTGTGTTTTTCCATATCTTAAACCCTCCGTAATAAAACAGGCACAGGAATCCTATCACGCCGCTGAGTCCAAAGGAAATAAAACGCTCGAGAAAGACGAAGCTACTTGCTTGAGCGAGTGGTAACCCGAAATAGAGAAGGACAGAGATCAGACCTCCTTCAACTATTCCCAGCCCTCCAGGAGTTATTGGCAGGCTTCCAAGCAGCAGGTATAAAATTGAAACTGTTGCAATCAAATGTAGAGAAAAAGGAAGGTTCAGAGCTAAAGCAATCAGTTTGAGACGTATTATATCAAGAATCCAGACTGCAGAGGATAAAAGAAGAACAGCAATAAAGGATTTGTGAAGCTGTCTCCAATTTTCATCAATACTTTTGAGAAGTGATGATAACTTTTCTCGGAAAATCCATATTACTACTCCTGCTGTAAGGAAGACTGAAAGCAATAAATAGGTTGAGCTTAACGTTAAACTATTTTTTATAGGTAAGAATTTGATCTCTAGCGAGGGGAATGAGTATAGAACATAAATTAACAGCATGGAAATAGGTATTGCTTCAACCAGCCTTTCGAAGAGAATTGACACGAAAGCATTCGTATAACTTATTCCATACGCCTTGTTAACCCACAATATCCGAAGTGGTTCGCCTCCTGCCCTGCTTGCCGGAGTTAGATTATTTGCGAATATTCCTCCGAAAATAACTGGAACAAGATCTGTGGCCTTGAGATCATATCCAATACAGGAAAGAACCTGCTGCCAGCGGACTGCAAATAAGTAAACACTCAGAAGGTAGACTAAGAACGCCAGGATAAAATAACTTATTCGGATTTCACTGAGAATTCCCAAGCTTTCTCCCAGAATAAGTCTAATATCTGTCCAGTAGGTGCGGATCAGAACTTCCCCTGCTATGAGCAGTAAAAGGATCACAATGGCTTTCTTCAAGATTCCAGGGTTCAAAAATACACCTTCACAGGAGTTCAGAGTGGAATTTTATTGTAAATAGTTTTCCATTATTTAAAGTCTGTCCCGATACGAAATTTTCCCTAAATTGAGACCGATTTACACTCTGGAGCTGGCAGTTTTCCCAATCGAAAAAGAAACACTTTAAAAGTGTTCTTTTACATTCCCGAAGTTCGTAACTAATCAAAAGATATTTCTCATTTTCTACCCCTAATACCCATTCTAGTTTTAGGCTCTTTTTATATAATACCTGTCATTAGTGCCTTTTTTTTTCTGTTCATATTGAAAGGATAAACGTATATGCTATACAGAAAGCTTGGCCAAATGGATAAAACAGTTTCTATACGAGTTTCGGTGCCATACGGCTTTAAAAGGCATTGGTATTATCATCATAGAGTCTATTCACGGAGGATGCCTGGTCAAACATTCCTCCCGAAATCCAGAAGGTCTAAAATTTTGCAGGGATAAAGCGAAGCCCTGTGGAATAAAGGCTACGCCATCTCTACGATTAACCTTAAATAAATATTGTTCTTAGCGGCATGTCAGCGCTGGCGCGGGTAGAGACTAATATAGAACTTACAGCTGGAGGTTTCCCTTATTCCATTGAAAAAGAAGAAAAGGACTGAGTTCAAGGATGAAGGGAAATATACAGGTCTAAAACGAGAGTTAACTGTACTGTGTGCCAGTACTGCATGCCCTGTTCTTCAGGAATAAATATTTCAGGGAGTTTTAAATTTCTCAATAATGCTGAGATGTTTGATCACGTGGACGATGGAAAATTTCTGTAAAGTGGTCTTGAAGGTAAAGTTTCAAGCTGTACGGAATGTAGACAGTGTGAAGAAAAATGCTTTAAAAAACTCCTATTAGAGACGTACTTAAACAGTTTGCAAAATTATTTGAAACTTAATCCTGAATTTTTCTTATTCAGGAGTATTTCAAATTTCTCCCTGCTTTTTCCCCTGGATATTACCTTGCTTTAATTTTTTAATGTAAACTTTTATTACATCGGGAGCGCAGAGGGTCACGAATACCCCAACCTTTATGTTGGGGATGAAGTGAACCCTCGCCTCTTCGTTTTTCTCTTTAAATATCTAAATCCTTACTTTTTTGTAAGATGATCTTTTTTGGCACCATGGCCACAGGTGGTGCCAGCCACCCTATGGCCTGGATGTGATATGCGTTGGAATTGAACAGTTTTAGCCATGGCTATGGTCAGATTACTTACCATCTCGTATTGGTGCCAAAGTATCGATACAATATCTTCTACAATAAGCGAATTAAAAAGGATTGCGAGTTGATCCTCACCAATATTTGTATGGAGCAAGGCTACAAACTTCATGCTATGGAAGTTGTAGATGATCACGTTCACTTGTTCGTGGAATTTCATCCAAGTAACTCTTTGTCAGAAGTAGTTCAATACTTGAAAGGAGGAAGTTCTTACAGACTATTCAAGCTACATCCTGAATTAAAGAAACGATATTGGGGTGGAAGTCTATGGTCAAGAGGTAAATTCTATCGATCAGTTGGAAATGTTACAGCTGACACAATCAAGCATTACATCAAGGAATCGCAGAAGAAACCTAAAGAAGAGTTCAAAGCTTTTAAATCAGCAAAACTTGGTCAAAGGATAATTGAAGATTTCTAATCCCACAAACCGGGCGTGCGGCCCGAAGCATACCCCATCCTTTAGGATGGGGTGGCCGCACGCAATTTGATTTTATTGCTCTTCCTTTAAAGAAGGTATAGCAGAAAGTTCCTGAAGGTTTGGCAGTCTTATGGAGCTGTTCTATCCCTTTTTCCCACTCATTTTCTTCCATCATTTGCATTTCCAGAGCCTGTTCTTTTACACCTTCTACCATGGGAATAATGGTTTTCAGGATAAAACCGTCTACAAGTTCGGGTTTGCTGGAATCTACATAGACCATTCTGGGCTCCACTTTTACTCCTCTGAATTCTGATTCCTGCAGCAAAGGGTAAAGTTGGCGTCCTATAAGGGAATTTCCTTTCATCTGTGCCTGTACGCGGCTAAGGCAGTGCCAGGCTTTAAGGGCATTTTCTCCTTCCGGATAAAAATAACATGAACCATGGTCACCTTCAATTACAGTTATAGTACCTCCTGGTTTCAGGGCATTTTTCAGGTTCTTGAGGGCTCCTGAAGGGTTCTGAAGATGCTCAAGCACGAAACAGACGAAAATATGGTCAAAACTTCCCTCTTCGAAAGGTAAATAAAATATATCTGCTTGCAGGAATCTGACGTTTTCAATGCCTTTCATCTTCACGTTTTCTCTGGCTTTTTCAATTGAATCCAGAGAAACATCAATTGAAGTAATTTCTGCGCTCGGATTCTTTTTTGCCAAAATTACGGTCTGGGCTCCTATGCCGCAGCCGGCTTCGAGTACCTTTGCTCCACGAGGATATATTGTATCATAATGAAGAAGTTCCTCGAGCGTGTCTGCCTGTTCTGCCAGGCGGAGAGCTTCTCTTTCGGAATAGCCGTGAACATATTCAGTCATGTTTTTTTCACTCATTTTTTCTGTATTTCCCTTTTCTGCAATCAGTATTTATTAAGTGTTTTTGACTAATATATTGCTATCTCTATGTAATGTAAAAGCTACTGGAGCCAGCGGGAAGCCATCACTTAATATAACTTTTCTGCTTACATGGCCACAGCTTACCTTTTATCGTCGTTTATTTCTCATTAATTTCTGGCAGAATTCACTTTTTCTCCAAAAAAAAATTAGTACTTTTATAAAAACAATAATATTATATCAAAACAATCTAGGAAAGGGGAGTTGGATATACGGAACTTTCACTCAATTGTAAGTTGTAAACGGGGTTTTAAAGATTGAGCCTAAGGAAAACTAAAATTATTCCCTGGTTGCTCGGTCAGACTCCGCATCCTGAGTGAATATAAAATTTTTTGTATCAGGTATAGCTACCACTTACATTGAAGCCTGCCATTGCCAGCTTTCGCTTCCGTTAAGAGCCTATCAACATATAATCCTCAGTTGTTTGAACTCTGAAAGTATGGGCTCCATCACTACAGAAATGTACTGGACTTAAAGATCATGAGAAATAGGGAAGGTGCTGTATATTGGAGAAAAAGAGAGCAGTCGATGAAAAAAGCAAAGACGATCAATTAGAAATGTTTCGTGAAGACCCTGAACGTGAGTTTTTGACAACAAACCAGGGCGTTAGAGTCAGTAATACCGATATCTCACTCAAGGCAGGGGAAAGAGGGCCAACCCTACTTGAAGATTTTCACTTTAGAGAAAAAATTACTCATTTTGACCATGAACGAATACCCGAAAGAATTGTTCATGCCCGAGGATCTGGAGCACACGGATATTTTCAGGTATATGAGCCGATAACAGAATATACAAGTGCCAAATTCCTGCAGGATCCAAACAAGAAAACGCCTGTTTTTGTTAGGTTTTCTACGGTTGTCGGATTCAGAGGATCGGCTGATACTGTCAGGGATATTCGCGGTTTTGCAACGAAGTTCTACACGGAAGAAGGAAACTATGATCTCGTTGGCAATAACATTCCTGTTTTCTTTATTCAGGATGCTATTAAATTTCCAGACTTTGTTCATGCAGCTAAACCTGAACAGGACAACCAGATGCCTCAGGCCTCGACAGCTCATGATACACTCTGGGATTTTGTTGTTTGCCACCCGGAGACTGTGCACACGATAATGTGGCTAATGTCAGATCGTGCAATCCCAAGAAGTTACCGAATGATGCAGGGATTCGGGGTCAATACATACCGCTTTGTCAATGCGGAAGGTAAGGGGAGATTCATAAAGTTCCACTGGAGGCCTCTCCTTGGAATCCATTCTCTCGTATGGGATGAAGCTCAGAAAATCTCCGGGAAGGACCCTGATTTCCATCGCCGTGACCTTTGGGAAGCAATTGAAATGGGAAACTATCCTGAGTATGAGTTAGGAATACAGGTTATTGAGGAAAAGGATGAGTTCAGATTTGACTTTGACATTCTGGATGCCACCAAGATCTGGCCTGAGGAGGAAGTTCCAGTCAAATTTATAGGGAAAATGACCCTGAACCGTAACCCTGATAACTTTTTTGCTGAAACTGAGCAGGTTGCTTTCTGTGTTTCAAATGTGGTTCCCGGAATAGACTTTTCCAATGATCCGCTCCTTCAGGGCCGTCTCTTCTCCTATCTCGACACACAGCTTATCCGTCTGGGTGGCCCGAATTTCCACGAGATCCCAATTAATCGGCCGCTGACACCCATCAGTAATAATCAAAGAGAAGGATATCATAGGATGACGATAAACAAGGGGAAGGTTAGCTATTTCCCTAATTCAATCGGGGAGAACCTCCCACGCCCGGCCTCTGCAGAGGAAGGCGGCTACATCCATTATATGGAAAAGGTAGAAGGCAAGAAAATCAGGGAACGCAGCGAGAAGTTTAAAGACTTTTTCAGCCAGGCCAAATTGTTCTGGAACAGCATGTCTGAGCCCGAAAAAAACATATCATAATAGCATTCCATTTTGAAGTTGGAAAGGTTATTGACCCGAAAATCCGGAAAGCAGTGGTCGAGCTATTCAATAATGTCGATAATGAACTTGCAATCGAAATTGCAAAGGGTGTGGGCGTCTATGCCCCTGAACAGAAGGAAGGAACTCAGGTTATGAAAGAGTCTCCAAATGTCAGTCAGGAGCGCACTGAGCATACCGTGAAGAATACCATCAAAACCCGGAAAATAGCCATCCTTGTTGCTGACGGGTATGACCATACCGGTGTCAAGCAGGTGATTCAGGCTTTAAATGGAGGCGGAGCACATACAGATATAATCTCAAAATACAGAGGAATGCTGAAGAGTTCAAGTGGGGAGAAGCTGGAAGTCAATCAAAATTACCTTACTGCGGCGTCAGTGATGTACGACGCTGTATATGTTCCCGGCGGGAAAGAAAGTATAGACACTCTCAAGACGCAGGGCGATGCAATTAATTTCATCAACGAAGCATTCAGGCATTGTAAACCCTTAGGAGCAACCGGTGAGGGAATTGAGCTGCTTAAAGCTGCGAACCTTCCCGATATAAAGTTTGCAGGGCAGAAATCTGCTGACAAAGTAGTATCCGATAAAGGTGTCGTGACCTCCAAAAATAGTGAGAATATAGGGTCTTTTAATGATTCCTTTATTGCCGCAATTGCAAAGCACCGGCACTGGGATAGGGAAAAGAAGGAACAGGTCCCAGCTTGAACCTCTTTGAGAGGAGAAATACTCCTCTCTTCATTTTTAAATTAGATCTCACATGAGGGGCAGATCTTCAAGGATAAGTGTATACTCCTTATCTGTGTCATTATAGTTTATGGAATAGTTTGCAGGGTTGTATACACTTGTCAGATAACATTTTGGGAGTTTAATCTCTGTCTTTATTTCTGGTTTTGTTTAACGGAAAACCATTATAAATATTGTGGGAACATACCTTTCCAGAACATCTCCGGGCACCGGCTCTTTTGATAAGCTCTTAAAATCGTCTCTGACGCTGTAATTTTATCCCTTTCCTCAAGGCTTATCATGTAAAAGTGGACATCAAAATGCTGCATGTCATGAATTCCCTGAGGTTCTTGTTTGAGGGTTCCAATCAATCTCAATGTGGTTATAAGCCGTGGAAGCAGCTTCTTCTGGCAAAGCAAGCTTATACTCCATAATTGTTCTTTGGGAATCCTGGTAAGAGCTGATTCACTGAAATTTACCCATTGCTGAATTTTCCATCAGAGTCAAGCGTAACCCAGGAATATACAGTCCCGTTGCCCAGGATTCTATTTTCTTTCTCAAAGGCTCCCGTTTGAACCTGTACCTCACTAGGCGTTTTCTTTTTGGCTGATACTCTACTATTGTGTAGCCGGAAAAGATAATTGAAATTGCTATAAATAAGCACAAATAGTAAGACATATTTTTATTCCGTAAGGCACAATTTTATTTTTCATATCCCTCCTTAGTACTGAATTTTATTCTTTTTTTCATATATTCTTATTTTCATCATGCTGTAAACACTACGTCTACCCTTTCCACATCCCACAAAGACCCCAACTTTTCCGTAATATCTTCTTTTATTGCGGACGCAAACTGGTGGTCTGCAGGCAGGTCTACAACTACCCTCACTACTCCGGCTTCAACACTTGTTTTAAGAATAATGTTCGTGCGGATGATATCAAGGCCAGTAAGAGGGTTCATGACATGCTTTAACCTTTGCCTGATAACTTCTTCGGTTGTAGGCTCTTTTTCGGTTACAAGCCCGTGTTTTTCCTCATAGTCTTTGATTGCGGCACGCAGACCCTCAACTGCAAGTACGGAGCAGTGGGCTTTGATCGGGGGAAGCCCCCAAGTTCTTCAGAAGCTTGTTTCCAGGTTATTTTCTTTGCCTCATGAAGGGTCTTTCCTCGTGCAAGGTCTGTTATAACCGAGGCTGTGGCAATATTTGAAGCACAACCGTAAGATTCGAATTTTATATCCTCAAGAATCTTTGTTTCGGGATTGACCTTAATATAGACCGCGACCATATCTCCGCAGGCAGGGCTTCCTTCAAGGCCTTTTCCGTCAGGATTCTCTATCTTTCCCACATTGTGCGGGTTTCTGAAATGTTCCAGCACTTTTTCACTGTAAGGAAACTTCATAGTCTCACCTTTCTCTCAATCTCTAGCTTTCTTCTCCTGTTCTTCTTTTATCCTGATTTCTCTTGTGTTATCTTTCCTTCTTTTTCCGTTCATTTCCTTGCAAGGGGGCTTATTTCCCTGAGCCTTGTCACGATCTCACTCATGGCGTCAATTGCCGCATCAGCATCTTCCATACGGTTATAGCGCCCGAAAGTAAAGCGTACCGAACCGTGTGCTCTCTCGTGGTCTCCCCCAATACCCCTGATAACGTGACTGGCTTCAAGAGAACGGCTAAAACAGGCTGAACCCGTGCTCACTGCAAAACCCTTCATGTCCATATGCAAAGTTATAGATTCGCCTTCTACATAATGGAAAGTTAGGTTTGCATTTTGAGGCAGGCGCTTTTCCCGGCTTCCGTTGAGGGTAACATCAGAAATCTCGGAAAGGGCTTTCTCAATTACCCGATCTCTCATGGCTTCAATCTTTCCGGTTTCTTCTTCGGTTACAAGGTCCACAGCTTTTGCGAAGCCTACGGCTCCTGGAATATTTTCTACTCCTGCCCTCATGTTGAACTCCTGAAAACCCCCGTCCATGAATTTATTTATTGGAGTATTTTTCCGAATATAGAGAGCCCCTATTCCCCTTGGGCCATGAATCGTGTGAGCAGACACAGTAATAAGGTCTACAGGGATTTCCTTCACATTGAGGGGAAGCCGGGTAAAACTATGCGTAGCATCCGTATGCAGGAGCACATCTTTTTCTTCACAGATTTCTGAGATGACCTTAAGATCCTGGACAGTTCCTATTTCCTGGTTCCCTTGCTGGATCGAGACAAGAACTGTTTCTTTTGTAATTACTTTTTTAGTCCTTCGAGGTCTGCAAATCCCTCTGCATCCACATCCAGGAAAGTTACGTCGAAGCCCTGTTTCTGCAGAGCCTTTGCCGTATTCAGCACAGGGAAATCTTCAATATTCAAGACGACAATATGCTTGCCTTTTTTTCCTTAAGAGCCCATGCGACTCCTTTAAGCGCGGTGTTGCTTGCTTCCGTGTCACTTGAAGTGAATATAATTTCCTCTGAGTTTGCGCTGAGTTTTGAAGCTATGCCTTCACGGGCTCTTTCAAGTCCTTCTTTTGCGTCGATACCCATGGAATAACCAAATTCAGATGTCGCTACTGCATAAGTATCAAAAAAATAAGGTTTCATTGCTTCAAGTACCTGCTCATCCAGTCGGGTGCATGCAGCATTGTCAAGATAAATCATATTCTCAAATATTCTTCTCCCTCCCCATATCAGATAATAAAATCCTGAATTTTATAGTTAAAATCTCAGAGTTCCCC
The DNA here is from genome assembly GCA_023955635.1 of Methanosarcina sp. ERenArc_MAG2. Lineage (GTDB taxonomy): Archaea > Halobacteriota > Methanosarcinia > Methanosarcinales > Methanosarcinaceae > Methanosarcina > Methanosarcina baikalica. The sequence continues at coordinate 77,021 of JAMXHR010000017.1, read as the reverse complement.
TTAAATCCGGAGAATTTTTCGAATTAAAATCCTGAGTATAGTAATTTAGCTGAGTATATTAGTTGAGTATATTAGTTGAGTATATTAGTTGAGTATAACAGATTCAGAGTCGAAAACAGGTCCGATTATGGAAAAATCCGCTTTATTGTGACAAATCGAACTCCAAAAGCTCTTCAAGACTCAGATAAAGAGAGTTACATTTGCCTCCCTTACATCAGCCTTTCAAGTGGGGCAACATTGGCTTTGTCCATCCTTTGTTTGACCATCAGCCTGCCAAGCCCCAGCATATTCATCTTGGACAGTGGCCCTTTTTCAAGCTCTCCTTTCTTCAAGCGCATTAGCCCCCAGAAGGTAAAGTATATGGAGGCTTCCATGCCTATCGCCAGGGCTCCGTTCTCGATTATAAGCGCACTGTATACTTTGTCCATATTGCCGCTATGCAGGACGATAACCGTCTTTTCCCCCATTTCTTCTCCTTTTCCGGCTCGTCTCCGGATCTTTCTCTCTCACTCTTTCCCATCTTCTTTATCTTTAATTTCCAACACTTCGAGTCCCATGGCCTCGCAGGCCATAGGAATCTCTTTCTTTGATGCCTGATGCGTACCCTTCACAATAACAAGATCTCCCTGAGAGGCTTTCTTAAATGTTTTTCTGCACTCTATGAGCGGGACCGGGCATGTCTGCTCGCAGACATCTATTTCCATTTCTGCCATTATTCTTACCCCCAAAGTAAGAGAAACGGGAGAGTTCTGACAACAGTTCTGCCTGCTGCCTTTACTTAAATCCATTATATTCCAAAAAATATATTATCGTTTCGGATTGAAAATATTATCTGGTAATATTATCCGGGAATTTACCTCTATCCTTATTAGGGACGGTTTTTTTCTCAAAGTGCTCTCCTAATCTTTTCTGCAAGTTCTTCCAGATTGGTAGTACCAGGCTCAGTCCATACTATTGATTTTATTCCTCTCCCACCGTCTCCTTTCCTCCTGGGAATAATATGTATATGCACATGAGGAATCTCCTGGCCAGCAGCTTCTCCATTATTGATGCCAATATTCGATCCTTCTGCCGAAGTTGCCTTCTCCACTGCAGCGGTAATTTCCCTTGCAACTTCAAAAAGAGAGGCAACACTTTTTGCATCCATAGCCGTAAAGTTACTGAAATGCTTTTTAGGAATCACCAGGGTATGCCCTTCGCTTGCCGGGTAAACGTCAAGAAATGCAAAAACGGCATCGTTTTCATATATCTTATTTGAAGGAATTTCCCCTGCTATTATTTTGCAAAAAAGGCAGTTTTCTGTCATATTATATCCCCGTAGAGTTTTAGGGGATACACTTATATCAGGGTTCTGTTTTTTTTAATTCACAGCTTCAATTATAAAATTATTGCGATGTATAAGACTCCCTTATCTGACAAAACGGAGAATTAGTTCGCTTGAGCGAGCAAAGCGAGTGAAACTGACCGCGCACTGTTTCACTTGCAGTGAAACTCCCAGAAAATCTCTGATTTTTGTGATCCAGAAGCGCAATTCGGGAAGCAAAACTCGGGAAGCGAGATGAGTTAGCTGTAAATACTTTATCAACTTTTACATTTATCAGGAGTGAGATCTACATGATCGGTTATATCGCAGGTGCGCTGACAACTATAGCTTTTGCCCCTCAACTTCTAATGGCCCTTACAACGAAATCCACGAAAGACGTATCCCTTATGATGCTGCTTTGCTCTACTTCAGGCATGCTTCTATGGGTGCTTCATGGTATCCTTGTGAGAGATCTCGCACTGGTAGCTGCAAACAGTATTTCCTTTGTACTCGCCTTCACGCTTCTGGGACTCAAGCTTAAGAATGATTACGCCAGTTCGAGGTTTAAGTTCGGTAGAAAGTCCGGGGGTCCAAAAAGAATTCTTTTTCTCTCAGAAAGTAAGGTTTGGAACGCTCAACTATATATAAGGATAATTTAATTAAATTTATTATAATAAATGCGATTTGTGTTTACTTCAAGATCGGGGGTGTAAATGATGGCTAGAGTCTTAGTTGGCGCACTGATAGGTATGGTCTGTACTTTTATTTTCTATTTCATTCCGGGTGTAAATGTCATAGCCCCTCTGCTGGGAGGCATTCTGGGAGGCTACTATGCAGACGGAGGTTTTGGAGGAGGCCTTGAATCCGGGGTTCTGATGACCGTTTTTATGATTATTCCGGGTTTTCTTTTTGGAGAAATCCTTGGATCGATACTTAGAAGTGCTCCTGTTCTCGGGGGATTCGTAGCAGCCTCTGTATTTATAATAACAATGGTTATCGTAGCTCATACCGCTGTTATAGGTATAATTGGCTCGGTAATTGGGGCCATCCTGGCTGAAAACAGGGTTTCCTGACCGTTTAGTTTCACTTCCAAATTTAACGCCTGAAAAAGATCCGGTTATGGAATAATCTGTTTGCCTGACTGATTATAGAACTTTCAGCTGACACATATCTGTAATTCTGAATAAGTATCGCTCTGGGTATTCAGAAAAACATAAAAAAGTAGTGAGCCAAATGTTGGAGAGCCTGAATTACCCGGCAAAAATTTTGCTTTTCACTGCTTTGAATTCCAGAAAAATAGAGTTATGAAGAAAAAGTAAATCTTTTTAGATCTTTTTCTTCAACACAAAGAATTCTACAAAGATCAAAAACAGGGGCAGAGAAATCGCCATAAGTATTTTTGCCTTTCCCATAGGGTTTTTGATTACGCCGCTCACGCCTGTGTTTCCTTCAAAGATGCCCGGTTTTTCTTCATCGCCCAAAATTCCCGAAGTTTCCTTTATTTTTTCTTGTCCCCTAGCTTGCGGTTTGTTTTCCTCATCTGCGGTATATTTGGTTATTGCAAAGCAGGAGAAACCAGGCGTTTCCGATTTAAAATAAACGTAATTCTTGTCTTCTCTAACTTTTTTGGTGTAGAGAGGCTGCCAGCCTTTATCGTACCATTGAAGAGTTATCAGAGATTGATTTATATTATTATCTTCAATCCATGCTTTTTCAACTTTAAACTCTATTAATCCATTTTTTAAAGATGCAGGAAGTCCTGCTCCATTATCCCCTACCCAGATATTCACATGTTTATATATCCTTCCAGGGGAAGTTCTGGGACAAAAACAGATTTATTTTTGAGTACTTCTACAATTGTCGTTGTCCTCTTAAATGTCTTTTTCGGATCAAATTCGACATTTATAATGCACGTGGCATTTTCCACAAAATCGAACTTGGCGTGATAACCACTTACAATATGCCTTGTGGAAAGCTCCTTGGCATCTACATTGCTTACTGGCTCTTTAGAAGTACTGCCGCTTCCTGCACTGCTGCTCGAGGAACCGGAACTTCCGTCTCCTGCACTGCTGCTCGAGGAACCGGAACTTCCGCCTCCTCCGCTTCCGCTTGAAACAGTTTCTTTAGAGACGGTTGCGGTTTTTGTGAGTTCATTATTGGTTTCATCACTTTCGGATATGACACTTCCGGCATCTACGATTGTTTTTACTTCTATTTGCCCTTCATTTCCAGGAGTCCAGAAAAAAGTGCCTACTTTGGTTTCACCTGCTGCAAGTGCCGGTACAGGTATTACCCCGGTGTAATTTTCATTTGTTCCATTGATATAGTACTTAATTTCGCTGCTCTCCAGTGCTGCAGAACCAATATTATTCACTGTTACCGTAAAAGTTATATTTTCCCCAGGATGCGGCTCTTCAGGATTCAGAGAAATCGATTCTATTCTCAGATCCGGTAACGTATGATTTATGTTTATGACTTTTGACAATTCGTTGTTGTTTTCATTACTTTCACTAACTGTCCGCCCGGAATCTGCGAGCACTGTTACACTTATACTTTCTTCATCTTCAGGAGTCAGCGAAAAGCCTGCATTTGTACTCGACCCTATTGAAAGTTCCGGGATAGGGATTTCTCCTCCTGAAGCTCCGTTAATACTGTATTTTGCAATACTACTATTGGCAGTTGCTTCTCCCTGATTCTTTATTTTCAGGATAAAGTTCAAAGGCTTTCCGATTTCAGGTTGTGTCGATGATTCTGGATATATGTCTTCAATTATCAGGTCCGGAAGTGGCTCTCCTGCTACTACTACCGAAATCTCTTTCTGACTGTCCTCTACATTTTCTAAAGATGCTTTTATTATCACAGTTTCTTCTTTATCAGACGTCTTCCAAATGTGAGAAACTGAAGTTTCTGATCCACCCTCAATGCTCGGGACTGCTTCTCTTTGCTCCACTTTGCCTATCATATATATTATATACGTTGGCTCTGAAGATTCAGTTCCCACGTTCTTGACTAATGCATTAACAGTTACCTTGCTATCAGGCTTCGGATTTTCAGGGACCGTCGAGAGGCTTTCTATTGTGAGATTCGAAGATGTTTTTTTGCCACTAACACTTTAATCGTTTTTTTGCTGTCTTCCACAGTTGCCGTTATCCTTACTGTGCCTTCTTTATCCGGAACCCAGGTAAACGAAACTAATGAGCTGGCTTCCGGATCTATTTTCGGTACTGGTATAGTTTCTGGGTCTGCTTTCCCTATTTTATACGTTAAGTCTGTCGGCTCTGAGGTTTCAGTTCCCATATTCTTGACTAATGCATTAACAGTTACCTCGCTATCAGGCTGCGGATTTTCAGGGACTGTCGAGAGGCTTTCTATTGTGAGATTCGAAGATGTTTTTTTGCCACTAACACTTTAATAGTTTTTTTGCTGTCTCCCACAGTTGCCGTTATCTTTACTGTGCCTTCTTTATCCGGAACCCAGGTAAATGGAACTAATAAGCTGGTTTCCGGATCTATCTTCGGTACCGGTATAGTTTCTGGGTCTGCTTTCCCGATTTTGCACGTTGCGTCTGTCGGCTCCGAGACTCCAGTTCCCTGGTTTATTATTGTTATTGTAATGGTCACAGCTTGTCCGGGTTCTGGATTCTGTGGATTACACGAAATATCCTCAATTATCAGATCATTAGTTGAATCTACGGGATCCGTGTTTTCTCCATCTGCAGCAGATGCCATGCCCGGGATCATCCCAGAAATTATTAGCAGTATCAATAATACAGAAATTGCGGAACTAAAAAAATCGGCTTTCATTTTTATCAGCCTCCACCCCTACAGCCGTAAACCGAACTTTCCGGTACGTCAGTAGCTTATTGATATAATCGTACTCCACGCAAAATCCTTGCTGTATAAGCTTTTAATGTTTTCTATTTAAAGTTCGAGTCTCTTAATTCAGATTCTTTCCTAAAGTTGTCCAGTGGGGTAAACACTATTTAATCCCATTTTTCTTTTTATATCCCATTTTATTCTCCATATAAAAAATCCCTATTCCATTCCCTGTAGTCAGTTTTCTATACTAAATTTCTATTTTTTTATGCCGGTTTTCTTATTCAAGCCTTCGATTTTCATGATTTAGTGATAAAATCCTCTATATAAACATTTATATTTTTTCTAAATAATTTTCCTGGACAATTTTTGAATAAATTAAGCCGAAATATTGAAAAATTGCAGTGTAAAAACAAGATAATATCAATAAAAAAGTGAATTATAACACGCAAATTTCATAAAGTAATATCTACAAAAAATAACACATAAATCTCAAAAGTAAAAATACAATGCAAGAAAAATTTAGACAATCAGGTATTTTCTGTCTTTTATTTGAATTTTGTTATCTACACCAAGTATTCCGGCAATCTCGATACCCTCACTTCCCACTTCTGCAAGCTGAGTGTAAATTTCGGTCCTTGTTATATATTTTTCAGTCCTTGTTCCATCAGCTTCTTCTATTTTGATGGTTATTTCTTCTTTATTGTGTCCTTTTGCCAGGCACTCCTGAACAATCACACCATACTGCTCGGCAATTACTTTTAGGCAATCAAAAATCTGGTTGGTGGAGACTGCATCCTCTTCGTCAAGGAGGACTTTCGAAAGGGTATAAATGCGGATATTCGTCTTGAAATAAGCCTGCACTTTTTCCGGAATTCTTGCCAGGTTTTCCATATCAATAAAAGCCTCGAGTTCTTTATCGGCGGTAATTTCCCTATCATCCTCATATACAAAATATCTGTGCTCTCCGCCTTCAATCCTGAACTTTCGGTTTGCTTTTTTGTTTTCAAGGGTTATGCGAACGCTTTTCTGGGTGTCGTATTCCAGGAAGCTTACAAGAAACTCGGATAGATCCTGCATTTTTATTTTTTCTTCTTTCCTCAGGATGCCTGTCCGTGTCCAGCCTGGCAGGCTTAAGCTTCCAAGAAGCTTTTCTACTGTCAGGGTCTCTTCTGTAAACCCGAGTCTGTAATGATACTGCAGCCCCGAGACCCACCCTTCCATTTCTCCTGAAATACTTCCTGTAGTGCTGAAAAGTTCAAATCTTTTTTCAGCTCCGTAAACTCCCGAGATTAAAAACCTGGTAAGAACTTCAAGTATTCTTCCCTCAAATTTTTTGTACTCATGAGAAGTTCCGTTTTCCATTTTTGTATACTCGGCTTTGAGGACTTCCCTTTTGTTTCCGAGGTTCTCACTGCAGGTTTGCAGGATTGCATTGGCGCAGGGTACGACATCCTCAACATCAATTTCATTTACTAATTTTCTAAGCAATATGTCGAGCTTCTTTTCAAAATTATTCATTCCTTCTATTCTACTGTTCAATTCGTTGAGTGCTTCTTTATGCTTGCACTTTATTTCGATTATGGAATTTTCCAGAGGGATTACTCTGGAAGTTATATCTAAAAATATTTTCAGATCCTCAATGAAATCCCGCTGTACAGGTAGTTCCGTAGAGTCCTGGTAAATATATTTCATAAAAGCACCCTGGATAGCTTAACAACCTTTCAAATATTCTATGACCTATAGCTATATAATATTTTATCCACGGTCTTCCTTAATTTTCAAAAAAAGTCTGTTTTCTTACGCGAAGATACACCTTTTACTTATACTTTCTCTGAAGTGACCGGGCCCTTCCCGGCCATCTCCATAATTAAAGAAGGACCTTTCGGACAGGGTCCAGAATCTCATTTATGTATTTTGCAGCTGAATTTTTCAGGTCCATAGGGTGTATGCTTTCTGCTACAAAAGCACTTTCCATCTCTGCGTAACTGGTGTATGTTACATTTCCACCGAATTTTTCAGACCTCTCGATGACAACTGTTTCGTATCTGGGGAATATGTGGTAGCGGAATAAAGCCAGGATCGAATTTTCTTCCGTATCTCCTATTTTGCAGAAGGCTTTCTTAAATTTTCTGTATATTTCTTCTTCATTATCGTCCACTGATATGAAATTATCTTTTGAAGAAGCCATCTTGGTCCCATCTAATCCTAGGAGAATCGGAGTGTGAATGCAAGTCGGTGTCTCAAATCCGAGACTCTTTAAGTTTTCACGGGCAAGCATATGAATTTTCCTCTGGTCAATGCCTCCAACCGCGACATCAACTCCGAGCATGGCAATATCGACAGCTTGCATAAGGGGATATACCATTTGAGAAACGGTTGGGTCATCCATAGCACGTCCGACTTCGTCCATGCTCCTGCGTGCCCTGTTAAGAGTCACTGTCCTCGAAAGTTTGAGTACATTTAACATATACTCTGCTCCCAGCTGGTAGTCTGACCCATAAACAAAATCGGTCTCTTCTTCATCAAGCCCCAGGGCAATAAAGCAGCGTCTGTTGTAATCCGCAGTCTTTCGGACCTCTTCAAGTGTGCCCTTTCTATTGAGATAAGCATGTACATCTGCAAGCAGGACAGTAATTTTGAATCCGGCTTTTTGCAAATCGATCAGTTTGTTTACTGTGAGAACGTGTCCCATATGGATTTTCCCGCTTGGTTCGTATCCTACATAGGCACGGGGAGCTTCTTTTTTGTTAAGAAGTTCTTCAAGTTCTCTTTCGGTTACAATTTCCTGAACATTTCTTTTTATAAGTTCGAGTCTGTCCATTGCCTCTACATTCCTTTCCTTTTCTTATTCTCAAAAACTTAATTTCTATTAATAAGTTTCTCTAAAAACGCCATACCTTCTTCTGATTTAAAATTCGGAATTTCCCAGTTCTGGATGACTTTTCTGCGTAGATATTTCATCTCTTTACCAAGTACGGGATTAAAACCAGAAATTTCATATTTCTCTGTAGAAATAATAATTCCCTTCCTCTGCCAGGCAGGGAGTGTCCCAAGGTTGATTTCTCTCTCAAAAAGCATTTCATGGATTTCCCATTCTTTTTTCCTTTAAGGTGTTTCGAAGCCTCATCTTTATCCATTCCTTCCGCCTTCAGGGTATAATAACCCCAGGCTGCCACAAAATTGCACCGGGCTTCAAAGCCGCCTCCAGTGAAAATACGCAGGGATATCCTCTCTTTGAAGAGCAACTATTCTGGAATCAAAAGCCACAAGTTTTTTAAGCCGCAGATTTATCGTAAGTGCGCTTCCCAGAAAACTTGCTACGATCGAGTCAATTTTTTCCAATCTCCCTTTAAAAGAAAGTTCCATGAAGAGAAAACTGATTTCGTCCGAAAAAGTGTAGGCATAGAGAGGCTTAAACCACTTTTCTTAATAAAAGCTCAGCAGTATCCGCTATTGCCCGGGCGAAGGTTTTATCATAGGGTTTTTTAAATCCCAGGCCCGAAAGCGTATTTTTAAAATTCCTGCCGTCAGCGCGCACAACCACAGGAGGGATACAGCGCATTTCAGCATAGATTTCCCAGTTTCTCATATACCTTTCAAGATTTATTAATCCTCATTTCTCTTCTTGTATCTCTGGATGACGTCTCTTACTATAATGATATCTGCTGCCGTTATAACCCATCGGTAAGGAATAATTACGCCTCTGCTACTCAGGTCAAAAAGTTCCCTGTTAATATCCGAAACAGCAAGTCCGGTAATTTTCTGTTCCTCTACATCAATCACGAGGTCCTGCAACTTCCCTACATAAACACCAGTGTTTGTGTATATGTTTAAACCAAAAAGCGATGTAAGTTCTGCGCGCATTATATCCCTGCTTTGTAAATTAATTTTAATCTTTCTCTTAACCTTATATGAAAAACATACTTATATATCTTACATATCTTACTCTTTACTGACTTATATCTAATTATTAGTTTTATATCATCTTTTCAGGTAAAAACGGATTTTTCAGTCAGTTATTATAATAAATCTTCTTATTTAAGTTAGCGAGAGGTAAAGGTAGTTTAGCTTTATTAAATTCGTTCTCCAATATTTTAATGCAGAAAAGGCAGCTTTAGCCGCATTAAGTTTTTCACTCTGATTTGCTCAAAAAGAACATCTTTATTTACTATTATCCTATAGCTATTCAAAATTTAAATTATTACTCTTTGTGAATTTTTCTGGCTCACAGGTTAATTTCGAAATTACCTATGAGCAGAACTTTTTAGTCCATTATATACCCTTTCTTTTTATTCTAATTTACTCATTTTTGCATATTGGTTTATATTTTTATACTTCCAGCTGTGAAATTACCTTTCGAATAGCTTGTGAGGATTTTTTGAGGATTTCGTACTGGTTTTCACTGAGTTTGAGTTCAAGAATTTCTTCTACTCCAGATGCTCCAAGCTTCACGGGCACACCGAAGTAGATACCTTCCTGCCCGTATTGCCCTTCCAGATAAGCAGACGCAGGCAGCACTCTCTTTGAGTCTTTAATCACGGCTTCCGCCATGGAGACAATTGCTGCCGACGGGGCATAAAAAGCACTTCCCTGTTTAAGGAGCTCTACAATTTCAGCTCCTCCGTTTACTGTTCTCTCTACCAGCCTGGCAATCTTATCATCTGAAAGCAGATCCGTGAGTGGAATTCCTGATACTGTCGTATATTGAGGGAGAGGCACCATAAGATCGCCGTGACCCCCTATGACCATTGCTTGTATATCTTTTTTCGAGCATTTCAGTTCTTCTGCAATAAAACTTGCAAAACGCCCTGAATCCAGAACTCCACTCATTCCGAATACTTTCGCTGTCTCAAAGCCTGTTGATTTCATAGCTACGTAGGTTATAATATCAAGTGGATTTGTTATATTCATTATTATGGATTCTGGAGCATACTTTGCAATATTTTTGGAAACATCTGTTATTATTTTAGAGTTTGTTTTGATCAGATCTTCCCGGCTCATCCCAGGTTTTCTAGCAATTCCCGCTGTAATAATTACGAGAGCAGAGTCTGCGATATCTGCATAATCATTGCTCCCAATTATTGACGTATCGTAACCCTTTATAGCCCCTGCCTGCATCAAATCCAGGGCTTTCCCTTGTGGTAGCCCTTCCACAATATCTGTCATGACAATTTCGCCAAGTTCAAGTTCAGCTAACCGCTGAACTGTAGTTGCTCCTACGTTTCCTGCACCAATTACGGAAATTTTAGCCATTAATTGCACACCTGCATCAAATAATTTATTTTATGATGATTTTTGAACTTCCAGCTTTAAAAGTTTATCCTGTAATGTGGTTTTTATTACTTCAGTCGAGTACCCTGCAGCTTGCTGAGGGGATGGGAACTTCCCCGAGAACCGTTAATAGTACAATTTATCAATCCGTTTTTTGTTTGTTAAATTCTGCTCGAACTAATCGTATTAAGATTATCGTTTCCTTTTACGGAATTATCTATTTATATTTAATTAGTTGTTTCTTCTTTTGAATACTTTCAGATCTCATGCAGTATTTTTATTAAATATTACCCCCAATGATGCAGGGAAAACATGCTGAATAATACATATATTCATATTCCGGGTGTAGGAAAGAGCCTTGAACAAAGAATCTGGGCTCAAGGAATACACACATGGGAAGAATTCCTTGAGATAGAGGATAGGATCTCGATACCTTCATCCCGAAAAGCCCGAATTTGTGAAGAGATAAAGAAATCTTCTGAGCACCTGGCAGCAAGAGATCACTGCTTTTTTCACAACGTCTTCCTTCTGCAGAACACTGGAGAGCCTATCCCCTATTTTCGGATTCTGTCGCATTCGTGGACATTGAAACAACAGGACTTTCGAAGTCTCGGGATAAAATAACCCTCGTCGGAATCTATGACGGAATAGAGTCAAAGACATATATAAAGGATATTAACCTTGATGATATTGTGGAAGAATTCTCAAAATACAAGCTGCTTGTATCCTTCAACGGTGCTCGTTTTGATCTCCCCTTCATAAAGTCCGAATTTCCAGAAATCGAATTCAAACAGCTCCATATAGACCTCATGTACCCTCTAAGGCGAATAGGATATAACGGGGGCCTAAAAAATATCGAAAAGCTACTTGGGATCTCCCGGAGTGACGGTACCGAAGGCCTGACAGGGTTTGATGCTGTCAGGCTTTGGAAAAAATATGAGAGAGGAAACCGGGAAGCTCTGGACACCCTCATTAAATATAATAACGAAGATATTGTAAATCTGAAAACTATTATAGAGCTTACTTACCCTAAAATGGTTGAAAAAGCTCTGAAGGTGTGAGAGGTAGGACCTTCCAGGTTCGGAATTTACAAGGGGTAAAAATATCAGGCAATAAATGCATATCTCCGTCAAATAGTTTATATATTTATATTATTGTTTCTGGTATTTGGCCTTAGTGATACATTGCCACTTTTCTGGCAATCTGTTATCTATAATTTGAATATTATCTATATGCTCTGGTAGGAAAGGGAAATTCAATGGAAAATTCAATGGAAAATCCAATGGAAGTAACACTGAAGTTCGGGGATAAAGTCACTGTGGCAGATGTAAGAAAACTCCCTGATATGGAAGGCGTAGTGTTTGATAGGAAATGGTTTGAAAAAATAAAGGCTAGAAATAGAGACATGTATTACATGTTTCGGGACCTTGCGAAAAGCGACGCTGATCTTGAAGCAATTAAAGCCCATCACCTGAGATATGATATTACCGTAATTCCTCCCGGAATGCTTGGATCAGAATATACCAAAACCGTAGGTCACTACCATCCGCGAGTACCAGGGACAGATATCTCTTATCCTGAGATTTATCAGGTAATCGAAGGTTCTGCTACCTATCTCCTCCAAAAAGTGAAATATGGAGAGGAAGATATTGTTCTGGATGTTGCAGTCATCACAGCGGAAAAAGGAGATTTAGTGGTTGTTCCTCCTGGATACGGACATGTGACCATAAACGCTTCTGAAAAGACTCTTGAAATGGCAAATTGGGTTTGCCGGGATTTTTCCTCTGTTTATGAGCCTATTAAAAGACTTTCTGGAGCTTCCTACTTCCTTCTCAAGGACGGCTTTGCCAAAAACCCTCTCTACAGGCACATCCCATCTATCCGCTATCTTAAACCTATGACCTCTGATGCCTTGGGGCTGGGTTCTGGAGAAAATATGTATGAGCTTATAAACAAAGCTGAAAAACTCAGATTTTTGACATCCCCACAGGATTCCATGGGATTTTTAACAGGAGTGCTCTGAAAAAAAGTCTCAGTTATCTTACAGATTAAATGTTCTGTACTTGATTTTCCCTTTCTATGCAGTTCTCTCTGGAAAATCCTGACTCCCAATCTTTTATATATTTCTTAAAGTAGGCCCCAACACCAGGGCAGATAAGAGCCCAAAGAATATATTTTGGCAACTTAATACATAACCTATAATAGGTATAAATACCTTCAACTACTGGAGGGTTGAAATGCAAAAAAATGGATACCGTATTCAGTTTACATCATCCAGAATAAAGGATCTCATGTACAGGACTACATTTGATCCAAAAAATGGACGGAGATGTCATACTTAATCTCTCACTTATTGACAAAAAAGATCTGGACGACGTTCTTGGAATATTTAAAATGGTAATTTCAAGCGGACTTTCAGTAACTCCTTACGTGAAAATAATTTCCGAAGGAGAATCTACCGGAGACCTGACTATTGAAAAGGGGAAGGTAGGTATCGGGACCGTGTGCAGCATAACGATTGACGGCGTATTGCTCAAGGCAGGGATTCCTGTAAATCCCAAACTTGGCGGAGTTGTTCAGATCCGAAACGGAGTTCCGGTACGCTTTACTGATGTGCTGACTTATGTAAGTACGACCGTAGATCCCCTTGAAGTCTTGATGTCTCAGGGTATCACTTCTGTCTCGGAAATGCTCAGAACGGGTTCAGGCAAGATTCTTGCAAATCTCAGGGAAGCTCCCATGGTTGCAAGAGACGAGATTGAAAGTTGTCTTTCTGACCTTCTAGATGCGGGCTTCAGTGGAATTCTGGAAGTCGGAGAACCGAATACACGGGTTCTGGATGTTCCCATCGAGAGAGATCATCTTGGAATAGTCGTCATAGGAGGGACAAATCCTATGGCTGTTGTGCAGGAATATGGGATCTCGATAGACACCAGCGCAATGTCAAGGTTAATTTCATTCAAAGAAATGAGCAGGATTGAAGATCTGGTTTAAAGCTCATGATATAACCCCTATTCTCAAATTTATTTGTTTTCCTGCATCCTTCCACTCCAGTTCAGCTTTTCGGGGTATCCTTCCGAAGGCTGGCTTCTTCATCCTGAATGTACCTTTCTCCGCAGCTGATCTCCTATAAACAGATCCAGTTTTCTGGCAAATTCTTCTTTTTTATTCTCAGGGATAGTCGCTCCTGCTGCAATATCGTGCCCACCGCCTGCACCTCCAACTTCTGCCGAGACCATCGACATAGCTTCAGAGAGGTTAACTCCCCTGCGGATCAGGTCCTGTGTCCCCCTGGCTGAGACTTTAATTCCTTCATCGGCTTTTGCAAAAGCAATAATGGGGAGGTTTCTGTTCTCAACTATTGTAGAACTCATTCCTGCAATAATTCCCACAATAGTTTCTTTTATTTCCGAACCTGCGTCAAAGTACTGGATGTTTTCCAGCTGAATAACCCCTTTTTCTTTAACATACATGAGCCCATTAACAAGGTTCTGCCTGTGTTCGGCGAGTAACTTGCGGGCATCTTCATAAGCTTCTTCTCTATTCCCCATACAGACTGCAAGTCCGATTTCCGCATGATCGTAGCGTGCAGTGGCGTTAAGAAGAGTAGAAAATTCTGAAGCGTCTCTCATTTCCGTGCCTTCCCTCTCTTTTAGAAGGACGTAAACCTCACTTATCAGGCGCTCGATCTTGTACGAAGGTATCCCTGATTTCAGGCAGTACTGCATAAGCCCTGAGACTATTTTCTGTTTTTCCGGGGTCTCAAGGTCAATCCAGCGCCTCGAGCGTTCATCCCGGCTGAAGCGAATGTTAAGGGAATGAATAAATTCAATGCAGGCTTCTTCGTCTCCCGTAAGTCCAGGAAGATAAGGGTCTGAGGAATACTGAATCAATTTATAAATCGGGCGAGTTTGCTTCCCGAATAAAGTTAGGTCCTTTTTGAACTCGAGAGTGCCTTCTTTTACTCCTTCTTCCAGAATTTCCCTGTTGATCCCGACAAGCTGCCCCATTTTCAGGTGCTGCATGTCTCCGACTGCCCCTACTATGGCCAGAGAAGAAAGGTCCCGATTTTTTCCAAGAGCCGAAGCCAGTAGATAAGTGCTTCCCGAGCCGCTCAGTTCATAGGAGCCGTTTGCCCCGAAAAGGTGGGGGTTGAGGTGAAATTTATGAATTCCTTGAGGTTGATGGTGGTCTGAGATCACAGCATGGATTCCGCGAGATTTTATCTGTTCGCACATCCCGCTTCCCAGATCCGTAAAAATGACAATATCATGGTTTTCATCTGCGATAATGTCAAGGGCTTTTTCATCAAGCTGCTTTACGAAACGTGTCGTATATTCGAAATCTCCCCGCTCAAGAGCGGTACATATAATCCCCGCAGAAGTCAGCCCGTCAGCATCAATATGGGATACAACGTGGACTGATTTGTGTTTCTTGATTTCTTCGGCACACCTGGCCGCTTCTTTCTGAAGTGCTTCCATTGTCTTAGACATTATTCTCTCCAATATTTTCGACTTGTCTCAATTTAACTGCTTTCTTCCCGGCTTTCTTTTCTGTCCCATTCCCTAGGGTTGACCATATAATCTTTTCCATCTCTTTTTATTTCAGGAAAACTCCGGATTTCCTGTAATGTGAGTTTGAGATTCTGAGTAAGGTATTTTTTCTCAAGTTCTTTCCAGGGAACCATATATGCTTCCCTGCCGTGCCCTGCTCCCAGGCGAAGTTCCACAGCCAGAAATCCCCGTCTTCCTGATTTATTCAGGTAATCCGAAATCCTTTCTATCTGATGAATTCCTTTTTTGTCCACAGTAAAATGCTGAGTGAAATAAAGTGCTTTTGCCCCTTTGTCCACTGAGATACTTTTGCATTCTATTCCCAGGTATAAATCCGGATTGAGAGAATCTACAAGCACATCAAGGAACTGGGAAGTGAACCTGTGCTGCTTAAGCCTGTAGGAGATAGCTCTTACTCCATTTTCTTCAATGTATGCGTTAAATGAGTTTACAAGCACGCGTTCAAAATCGGTCATGAAATCCTGTTTAATGTTTTCTCTATTTTACTTAAGCTTTTTACTCAGTACAGAGTCATTTTTGCCTCAGATGGACAGGAGTGAACCTGTCAACCTGAATAAGTTTCTATTGATAAGCAGAATAATGTCCATAATCTATGAGATGTTCTTAGAAGGTTTTACTCTGAAAATATGATTTCCTGAAAGTATGAGTAATCTATCTCAGAGGTGTTTACCCGAAAGTCAAAAAAGAGTTTGAATTGTATAATGAGTTTGAATAGCATATTTATATTAAAATAAATGCCGATCAATGTCTGATCGGCAGGTACGAACTTTTTTAATTTGATATAATGAAACCTACGAAATCCGGACTGAGCCTCGTTTCTCTCACAAGCTTTTCGACGGTGTCTTCGTCAGAAAGGCCTTCTTCTTTTAGTTCCTGTATGCGGTCAAAAACGTGCTGAGAAACTTCGGAGTATTCATTTATATCTTTTCTGTGGCCCCATACATCGCCCTCAAGTAAAGCAATGTTCTGCATGGAAAGATACATCTGTGCAGAACTGGAAATTGTTTTCTTGTATGAGCTCGGGATATGGATCGCTTTTACCTCTGGACACTTCAGGATGAGCTTAAAAATGTCCTTGTTGGATGGTCTGAATGCAAGATGGACAATTTCCTCATCAAGCTTTAAAGTGTCTATTTCTTCTTTTGAACTTACAACTCTAATCTTCACTTTTATCACCGTTCGTTCCAGGTATTTCAGGGTGCTTTAGAGCCTTTTAGGGTTTCTTTAGGGTTTCTTTAGAATTCGTCAGAGTCTCTTCAGGGTTTCTTAATAACTTCGTCAGAGTCTCTTCGGGGTTTTTTAATATTTTTAGGGTTCTTTTGGAGCCTCTTTAGGATTTTCAGATTTTTTGTAGACTCCTCAACATTTTTACATGTTTTTCAAATTTAATTTAAGTTTTCTATAGTCTAATTTATATCGGTTTTACTTCTTTATTTATTTCTAAATTTGTTTAGATTTATTATCTCTAAGGTTTTAATCATAGAACTTACCTGCTTGAACTGAGAAATCAATAGCATTAAACCTCTAACTGTATAAAACACTACACCAGTTATAACATTGAATATGCTTGATTTTGTCTTCAAGCGCGCAAGCCCTAAATCATTTTATTTTAGAGATTAATTCTAAAATTCTAGAGTTCACAATTAATTTTTCAAAACCTAATGTTTATACTTCAGGTTTTTTGTTATGTTAAGGGCGTATAGTATTTAATTTTTTATGAAATTTTTTCATTTTTGTTCTTATTGGGAACTTTTATTTTCTAAAGTTAAATTATAGATAGCGTTAGCTTTTACTCTCTCTGTTTTCCTTTTTAGATTATAAACCGTCAAAATCATAGAGCTTTTCTCTTCACGGCTTATATTTTTCTCGGAATTGTGAAAAGCAGTTTACATGAATTAAATTTGGCACTTCTATTGATACTTCTTATTGAGATGATCCAAAACTCAAAATTGCTTTTGTGAATCCCGTATTCTGAATAATTAACAGAGTTTCAAATCATGAAAATAGTTCTAAAAACTCTCATTTGATGTGGAAAAAATTGGTTTTGGACTGAGCTCAAAAATTAAAATAACTCTTGAGCATATCAAAAATCAATTGAAGGATGTTGATTTTGATGTAACGGATAAGTTCAACTACAGACTAATGAAAAAAGAAAAAGAATAATCTAAAACCTACAATTTAAATAAATTAGCTAATTAAAAGATTCAGTCGGATTTCAAAAAAGACGACTATTGATATTGTTTTACCTCAGTTGAATAATTACAAATAAAGTTTTCTTTTACTTATTTGTCTTTTTTCTCTTAATTCGACGCATTCTTCTGTGCGCGTATACTGAACTGATTTGAGATTTTAAATTAAAGTTAATGATCTGACTAGTGTCGCGTCAATCCTCAAAGATTTAACGATTCTGAATAGTTGCAATTGATTTTATACGACATTTTGCTGTTGACTCGACACTAGTCGTAAGTCTTAATCTTTCAAAGCTTTTGACATATACATATTATCCAGATCATACCCGAATTTCCTATAGTATTCTCTGGCTCCTATTCCGCTAATAACGGCAAGTTTACGGTAGCCACATTCATGTGCTATTTTCTCTGCATACTCCAGAAGTTCCTTTCCGTATCCTCTATGCTGCCATTCTTTTTGCGTTGCCCCTTTTCCTATGGGCACCATGGAACCATAAACGTGAAGCTCTCTTATCAGGGCTGCATCACGAAGTTCCGGACGGTGAGGGGCGGCGGGGAAACGTAGGCGTGTAAACCCTATCAGGACATCTGCAGCAAGGTCTTCAAATGCAATGAAATATTCTGTGCCTCCGCACGCTTCATATGTCTCTACAGTCAGCTCGATGTCCTTTTCATTTATTTTCCTCCCTTTGAGGCTAGTATGTCCTACTTCCCTGCAGCGTATACAGCGGCACTTCCCTCCCTTTTCTCTCAGTTTTTCTTCTGCAAGCTGTCTAAGATTACTCTTTCGGACCCCTGCAAATATCTGGTGAGCGGGAATATCGCGTTGGATACGCTGAAGTCTTACCCACTTAGGCAGGACTGCCTTTATGTCCGCAATAAGTTCTGATGCCTCTTCGTCAGAAAGAGCCTCATATTTTCCTGTTTCCCAGAGCCTGTATAGAGGTGTTCCTTCAGTTACAAGGGTCGGATAAATCTTGAGATAATCGGGCATGAAGCGGGGATCTTTAAAGAGCTTTTTGAAACCTTTAAGGTCCAGTTTCGAATCAGCCCCGGGCAAATGAGGCATCATATGGAATCCAACCTTGAATGCGCTGTCTCTTAATACTTGATTAGCCCTGACAATTTCTGCAACGCCATGTCCTCTTTGCATACGGGTGAGCACAAAGTCGTAGACACTTTGAACCCCAAGCTCTACCTTTGTTCCTCCCAGCCTGAGGAATTCATCCACATGTTTTTCTCCTGCCCAATCCGGACGTGTTTCGAACGTAATTCCTACATTGCGAATCTCAACTTTTTCGTTGGCTTTTTGTACCTCTTCAAGAGGAATATAAGGTAAAGATTTCCCGATTTTCCAGGCGCTTTCCCTCCACTCCTTACCAGTGAAATCGTTCATTGCTTCAAGGCAGCGTTTGATAAACCATTCTTGATAATCGAGACAGCGTGCGGAAAATGTGCCCCCCATAACTATCAGTTCTACTTTCTCTATTTCGTGGCCGATTTGTTTAAGCTGGGAGAGCCTGGATCCAACTTGGGCGTAGGGGTCGAACTCATGCTGGATAGCTCTCATGGCTGCAGGTTCTCTTCCCATGTAACTTTGGGGCGACTTGAAAGTGGAGTTAGGGCCTCCAGGACAGGGTAGACAAACTCCATGCGGGCATGGAGTAGGAGAGGTCATTACAGCAATTACCGCAACTCCGGAAATCGTTCTTACGGGTTTTCGCCTCAAAAACTCTTTAACTGCAGTCTGCTCTTCGGGTGAGCCCTGTACTATGATATCCCCGTTCCTGGGCAGGCTGGCTAGATGATAATGCTTGCTTACATTTTTTTGCTTTATTTAACTGGTCTTCGTTTTTTATTTCGCCTGCCAGTACTTTTTCAAGGACTTCCCTGCAGGCCCTATTATAATTATCTTCTTTCATCTCAAGTTCCGTCTTTCCGGTTTCTGGACACCCGGATTTTTCTTTTTAAGGCCGTGATTAATTATAGATCAATTATTATAAATCAATTTTTCAGACTATTTTAAAAAAGATTGTTTTCGGCTTTTTCAAAAGCCGTGTTCTTTAATCTTATCGGTAATATACAATAATAAGTCATTAAGTAATTAAGTAATATACAATATAATGCCCGGTGTAATGGCAGCCAGTACCATCATACTCAATCTGCTTTATTTTAAATCTACACGTTTTCACAGGTTTGACCTGCTTAGCAGAGATCGAACCCGATGATAAAAGTTCCGAGTCCTATTTCCGGCTTAAGGCCCATTACAGACCTGATGTACTCATCCGAGGGCGTAGAAGGAGATGCGAGCACAACATTGGCCACCCCTTTTGCACATTCTACTTCCGGACATTTCCGGGGAGGGAGAACGACAGTGATGGGTTCTTTCTTTGCGTCCTTTGGTTTGGGTACTGAGTTTCTGTAAATTACAAAGTTTCCCATAACCATCATATCCTTGCATTTTTTACACTCTTCGAGTTTCTCGGGATCGTAAACATCTTCACCGATCTTTTCCCCAAACTGCATGAGTATTACATTGGGCCCTTCAGGCCAGACATAGTTCATGCTGGTCGTAAAGGCTATTACTATCTGGCGTTTGAAGACCTCCTGAATTCCCTGATTATCTCCTATACCAAGGCCCATAAGGACTACACCAGCTGCTTTTTTTTCAAGCTCTAATACTTTTTCTTTGTCTTCTCCACTCAAAACATATGTCTCTTCTACGCCTTTGATAGCTTTTATCCTGCAGATGACATCCTGAATAACATTTTGACATTCCAAAGCAAATCCCTTCGTATTTTTAGACCTATATTATATTATTAAGATATAAAATATGATCTGATTTAGTTCCTTAGTATATCCTTAATGTGTCGCACCTGTCTGCTTTTTTTAATTTCTTTCTCCTATTACATAATACTCTTTTTTATATTTCTTCTTTTATATCGTCAATTTCTAATATTATCAGGTTTCTCCTGCAAATAATTTAAAACAGCCCATTTTCAAATGTTATTATAAAAATAGTATAAGTATTCAATACATTTATTTAAAACGTTTTGAAAGCACACTCTAATTTTTTGTTGCCCCTTTCACAACCAGTGTCTTTATAGGTGCTCTTCTCCCATAGAGCATGCATGCAACTTTATATCCCCTCACTTCTTTAAATACATATTAATAAAATTGGCCTGAATAATTTGACGTCGTATGCAGATACTGGAAGATTTATGGTTCAAATAAATTGTATAACTACGATAAATATGAATTTTACTTAATGCATTTTTAAACTCAGTATTGTCTGAAATTATTTAAATGGACGCTTTATAATTATACTATCTTTTTTTCATTGTATTTTATAAGTATTTCGAATTTATCTTTTACATTAACTTCTTTCGAATACTCTGCCTGAGCTCTTTCGACATTTACCGTCATTTGTATCGTTGTTTTGCGCTTTTCCTCCTTAATTTCCCTGAAATAGACCACAAAAGATTTAATAAGGCAATTATTTTATAGAACACTTGTAATCCAATTTAGAGGGATAAGGAGGGAATGAAATCCTCTTCGGCAATCGACGAAATCTTAATGTCTGATTTGGTGAAGAATGGTGAAACCCTTTAAGTGTTGATCCCGACACTTCTTCTTACATACGACATATCTTAATAAACATGGAGGAAACAATAAAATGAAGAGATTTTTAGCAGTAACACTGGCTGCTCTCATGCTTCTGACTGTAGTTGCATCCGCCGCAACTACACCAGACGCAGTTGAGATCCGCGGCCCTGTGTACAATGGCTCTAATATCGAGTCTATTCTGGGTGATAACGGTACCCTTACAATCGGTGCTACCCAATTTGCAGCATTCTATTACGACATTGATGACAACGTGACAACTGAAACTCTTTCCATTAAGGATGTTGCCGGAACTAAGGACAACGTTATTGGAGAAGGCGGTCTCGTTTACCAAACCAAGATTCAGCAGGTTGAATACGAATATGAAAATGCAGCTGCTGGCTGGGACAACTACAGCTTGATGGGTTTCTTCGCAGACAAATACATCCCGCTTAAACCTACCAAAGCTGACAAACTCGCAAAGCTCGTTCTTGACAGTGACGACAAGTACACTATCAGAACCGGTGAAACTCTTGACCTCGGTCAGGGCTACACTCTCGAAGCCAAGCAGGTCGATGTTGACGGTGAAAAAGTCTGGCTCCAGTTCAACAAGGACGGAGAATTCGTAGATGACGAAATCATCGAGGTTGGAAGCGGTGACAGCACCTGGGACGTCGAACTCGATGACATCCAGGATGAAGACGATGTTGTTGTCCTGAAAGTCCATGTCAACCAGGTCTTCCAGGGCGCAGTCGACAGCATTGCTCAGATCGAAGGTCTCTGGCTCATTGACTACGGAAATGCCATGACTATCGAATCTGACGATGAATTCGGCGAACTCAACGATGTTTCCATCAACGGTGACACCCTTACCATCAGCAATGAAGACACCTTCACTCTTTCCAGAGACTCTGAAGAGGAGATCGCTCAGGGCATGTACTTCAAGACAGCTGACACATCTTCCAATGTGCTCAGGTTCTATCTCATGAAGCAAATCACAGAGCCTGGCACCTATCAGATCAGAGGACAGGTTGCCTCCGGTGACGCTAGCTGGGATGCAACTAGCTTTGCAGGCTTCTACTACGACATCAATGACAATGTCGAAACAGAATCCCTTAGTGTCTCCGGACTTAATGGCGGAAACGTAATTCCTGATGGCGGCCTTGTCTATCAGACCTCCGTTAAGAAAGTTGACTACGAGTATGATAATGCAGCTGCAGGCTGGGACCAGTATCCGGTTATTGGCTTCTTTGCAGAAGAATACATCCCACTGAAATCCAACAGCGCTGACAAACTCGCAAAGCTGATTCTTGACAGTGACGACAAGTACACTATCAGAACCGGCGAAACTCTTGACCTCGGCCAGGGCTACACTCTTGAAGCCAAGCAGGTCGATGTTGACGGTGAAAAAGTCTGGCTCCAGTTCAACAAGGACGGAGAATTCGTAGATGACGAGATCATCTCAGTCGGTACAGGTAACAGCAGTGGCAACTGGGACGTCGAACTCGATGACATCCAGGATGAAGACGATGTTGTTGTCCTGAAAGTCCATGTCAACCAGGTCTTCCAGGGTGCAGTCGACAGCATTGCCCAGATCGAAGGTCTCTGGCTCATTGACTACGCAAACGCCATGACTATCGAATCTGATGATGAATTCGGCGAACTCAACGATGTTTCCATCAACGGTAACACCCTCAGGATCAGCAATGAAGACACCTTCACTCTGACCAGAGACTCTGATGAAACTATCGGCCAGGGAATGTCCTTCAAGGTCGCTGACACTCCTGCCAGTGAACTCAGGTACTACCCATTCGTTGAGAAGACTCTCGGAAACGAAACCACCACACCAGGTAACAATACCTCTGGCAACATCACCGAACCGGTTGTAGATGACAACAACACCATTGGTGACAACACAACCGAAACTCCGGTCGACAACGTATCAACTCCGGGAGAGACCCCTGTTGATGAAGTACCAACCGAAGAGAATAAAACCGATGACAAAACTAAAACTCCTGGATTCGGATTTGTTTTCGGACTTGTTGGACTCCTTGCAGTTGTCTATCTCGTCAGGAGAAACAACTAAATTTCTGAGTGAAGGGTTTTCTTAACCCTTTTCTCTTTTCAATTCTTTTTTGAATTTCTTTTTGCAGATAGCTTTTTATTTGTGTATTTCTTAATTCAAGCGATTCTTTCAACTCTGAAATCCTGATTCTTCAAACCTTACGGTTATTTTTCAGGACTTACAGATCAGGTGAAGACTATGAAAAAAATGATGGCTTTAATATCTGCACTTGCAGTTTTAATGATCGCGTTTTCAGGCTGCGTGGGTGATAATAAGTCCGCAGTTAATGGAACCGAGTTGAACGGCTCGGAAGCAAATGTAAATCCTGCTGAAAATGCGGCTAATATTAGCGAGCCTAACACGCCCGCAGTTAATGGAACAGAAACGAATGGCACGGAAGCAAATGTAACTCCTGCTGAAAGTGCGGCTAATATCAGTGCGCTTGACAAATCCGCAGTTAGTGGAACAAAATCAAGTAGCAGTGGAACAGAGTCAGGTAGCAGTGGAACGGATTCAAGTAGCTCGGAAGCAAATGTAAATTCTGATGAAGGTGCGGCTGATATTAGCAAGATTGAAAACCTTCCTGCAGGTTTTGAATACGTTGCATCTATCCCTCTCAATTCGAGTGATATCAGAATCGATTACAATGCAGATAATGTTTCTGAAGTTGTTGGAGGGTCCGAAGGGCTGTACAAATACAACGATTCTGACATCTATGTGGATGTAATCGAGCTTCAGAAGCCTGAGGCTACAAATAATCTGATCGATGCATACAAATCTTCCTTTGTACCCTTAACAGAAGGCTCCCGTTTTGTCGAAGAGTCATTTAATGGGCATTCAGCTGTGAGAATTACAGATCACGTCGTAAGCGCAGGAACAGAGGTTCCCAGATATTCCTATATCTGGAGCAATGGAAACTATGTATTGGTAGTTACCGGAAATATTGCTGATAGTTCTCTGATCAAGCAGCTCGCAGAAGCAACAGGATACTGATCTATTTTTCAAGAGAGGATAAAGCCTTTTTATCCTTTTTTTCTTTTAATTTTTTCAGCTTATTTTTCAATTTATTGTTTATTTTGGTCATGCACCATTAGCTGGTTGATATTTAGTCTTTGAGTACTTTTGCTTAATCGCATCTGTTCTCTTAACTTACACATCTCTTAACTTACACATCTCTTAACTTACACATCTCTTAACTTACACATCTCTTAACTTAGAGCGTGTCTTAATATTCCTTTATCATCCGCTTGATTTTTTTATACGAGCCAGTCTTCTAATCATTATATGAAGCATTGCAGCATATATTAATGCTTGACTTGATTCTGTTAATCCTTCATAATCTTTACTCAAACGTCGATATCTACCTAGCCATCCAAATGTACGCTCTACTACCCATCTGTGAGGAAGTACCTTAAAACCTTTGATGTCATCGCTACGCTTTACGATTTCCAACATCCAACCACAAACTACTTTGACCCAATCAACCAGTTGACCGGAATAAGCAGCATCAGCCCAAATAAGCTGCAATCGAGAAAATTTCCCCTTAATTTGTTCCAGAACAAGTTTAGCTCCATCTCGATCCTGGATATTTGCTGTATGAACTATAACTATCAACAGTAGCCCTATTGTATCCACTAGAATGTGGCGCTTTCTCCCTTTTACTTTCTTGGCAGCATCATAGCCGCGTACTCCTGGCGTTTCTGTAGTTTTAACTGACTGGCTATCTAAAATTGCAGCACTCGGTTCTGGTTTTCTTCCATATGCAATTCTCAGTTCAGTTCTCAGTGTAGCATTTATACGTTCCCAAAATCCAGTAAGTCTCCAAAGACGGAAATAGTGGTAGACAGTTTTCCACGGTGGGAATTCGTGGGGTAACATTCGCCATGCACAACCCGAACGTAGCAAATAAAAGATGGCGTTCAATATTTCTCGATAGGAATGAACGCGTTTTCTACCTCGATTCGTGCTAGGACTGGGGAGATGAGGCTTAATTATTTCCCATTGTTTATTAGATAAATTACTATGATAAGGAGTTCTTTTATTTTGTTCTGGCATGAACGAACAATCAGTGTGTCAAGGATTATATAATTTTAAGACACGCTCTTACACATCTCTTAACTTACACATGGGAAGGAAATTTTAATGTAACAACGCGGAAAATGATATGCAGAGCTTAAGTGGGAAGATTTCCTAGAGAAATATCAACTTATTATTGATGGACGACCGATGTCTTTCATATCCTCAAATATATCCTCAAATAACCGGTACATTCGTTTCTCCCATTTTCAGGTCGTGTACTTCATTAAAATATTTACGAAAACCTCCGGGTTTTCCATCTTCCGATCGTTACCCTTTAATATATCTTTGTACATTTGTGTGTTGCAAGCCCGGATAGCCTAGTCGGTTGGGGCGCCAGACTCATAGGGACTTTTATATGAGGCGTCGTTAATCTCCTGAGACATCTGGAGGTCGCGTGTTCGAGTCACGCTCCGGGCACTTGATTCTTTTTTCAAATCAACGTTGATCTGTCTTGTTCTAAATATTTTATTGATATTCAGATAGAGGGTAGTCGTAGCTATTTATTTCAAGCTCTCATGCATTTCTACAGGTTCTTTTTTAAGGGATTTCTCAAAATTTTTATTCATATTCTCCAAATTTTTTATTCATACATTTTTTATTCATATTATGCGGTATACCAGGGATGTTCATCCGGGCTGAAGACGATAGTTTCAGAGTCTGTTTTCGTAGGAGTTCTTGTGTCCGAATCGATCTCCCAAACTCTGCTTTTTGGCTTTTCATTGGTTCGAGTGGATAATTTACATCCATTTCCAAAATATAGGAATACCATGTATAAATTTAGAAACATTTATTGGTAGAAATCACATTCAAAGAAAGTGCCATCTATAAAGCCCAATCCAGGAAAAAAGGATGAAAATGACTCTCAACGGGTACACATATGAATAATAATCAGACTCCAGAACAAAATGCCAGAAATAACATCGATAGGAAATTAAATGATTCTGGCTGGATAGTGCAGGAAAAGAGTAGAATCGATTGGAGTGCTTCCAGGGGCATTGCAGTTAAGGAGTATTTGACTGATGTGGGACCTGCTGATTATGTACTATTTGTTGATAAAAAGCCCGTTGGAATTATTGAGGCGAAAAGGGACGAAGAAGGACACCGATTAACCGTTGTTGAGGAACAATCAGCCGAATATGCTGCAAGCAAGCTAAGGTACCTGAACAATGATCCACTTCCTTTTGTGTACGAAAGTACCGGGAAACTTACACGATTTACAGATCAACGTGATCCAAAGCCAAGGTCAAGACCTGTTTTTTCTTTTCACCGGCCTGAGACTTTTGAGGAATGTCTCAAAAAAGAGAAACCTTTGAGGGAAAGGTTATTTGATATTCCTGAATTGCGAACAGACGGATTACGCGATTGTCAGATAATCGCGATCTCAAATCTTGAGAAATCCTTTAAGGACAATCGCCCAAGGGCTCTGGTCCAGATGGCAACAGGTTCAGGAAAAACCTATACTGCTATAACTTTCATTTACAGATTACTAAAATTTGCGAATGCCA
Source organism: Methanosarcina sp. ERenArc_MAG2 (assembly GCA_023955635.1). GTDB lineage: Archaea > Halobacteriota > Methanosarcinia > Methanosarcinales > Methanosarcinaceae > Methanosarcina > Methanosarcina baikalica. Next base: position 50,614 of record JAMXHR010000017.1, on the reverse strand, counting down.
AAAAGGTGCTTTTCCTTGTTGATACCAGGAACCTTGGCGAGCAGGCAGAGCAGGAATTCATGGCTTATGTGCCCAATGACGATAACCGTAAATTCACAGAACTGTACAATGTGCAGCGTTTACGTTCCGGTTATATCTCATCGGACAGCCAGGTGTGCATTTCCACAATTCAACGGCTTTACTCCATTTTGAAGGGCGAGGAGCTGGACGAAAAAATTGAGGAAGAAAACCCTGCTGAGAGTGGCTGGCAACCAAAGGAGCCTCTTCCTGTAGTGTATAATGGGAAGATTCCCATCGAAGAGTTTGATTTTGTGGTCGTAGACGAGTGCCACCGCTCCATATACCACCTGTGGAAGCAGGTCCTGGATTATTTTGATGCATTCTTAATAGGTTTGACAGCTACGCCGGATAAACGCACTTTCGGGTTTTTCAATGAGAATGTGGTAAGTGAGTACAGCCACGAGGAAGCTGTTGCAGATGGCGTAAATGTGGGTTATGATGTGTACACCATCGAAACTGAAATTAGCAAAAACGGGGCAAAGATAGCTGCGAAGGAGTATGTGGACAGAAGGGAGAAGCTTACCCGTAAAAAACGCTGGGAACAACTGGATGAGGATTTCACCTATAATGCTAAAAAGCTGGACAGGGACGTGGTCAATCCAAGCCAGATACGAAATGTGATCCGGACATTCAAAGAGAGGTTACCTGAGATCTTCCCCGGCAGAAAGGAAGTTCCAAAAACCCTTATCTTTGCTAAGAATGACAGCCATGCCGATGATATTATCAATATACTGCGGGAAGAATTTAACGAAGGCAATGCCTTTTGTAAGAAAGTGACCTACAAAGCCGAAGAAGACCCAAAATCAGTGCTTTCCGACTTCCGCAATCTTTACAATCCCAGAATAGCGGTTACAGTGGATATGATTGCCACAGGTACGGATGTTAAGCCGCTGGAATGCCTGCTGTTTATGAGGGATGTTAAAAGCTTAAATTATTTTGAGCAGATGAAGGGACGAGGTACACGAACTCTTGGGTTCGATGACCTGAAAAAGGTGACAACATCGGCTATTTCGGCCAAGACGCATTTTGTAATAGTAGATGCAGTGGGCGTTACAAAGACCATGAAAACCGACAGCCGGCCTCTGGAACGCAAGAAAAATACGTCGCTAAAAGATCTGCTGGCAGCAGTAACTTTTGGCGCTCAGGACGAAGACCTTTACATTTCCCTGGCTTCCCGCCTGGCAAGGCTGAATAGACAGATAAGTGAGGACGAAAGAGCTGTTTTTGCTGAGAAAGCTAACGGAAAGACGCTCAATCAGACTGTTAAGGACCTGCTCAATGCGTATAACCCTGATATCATTGATTCCGGAGCTTCTGAGATTAAACAGAATCATCCGGAAATTTCGGAAGCGGATTCACAGAAAAAAGCACAAGATAATCTGATTGATGTTGCCAGATCAACTTTTTCCGGAGAGCTGAACGAGTATATAGAAAATGTCCGCAGAGTCCATGAGCAGATAATTGATACCGTGAACACTGACACCCTTAACAGAGCCGAGTGGGACAAAGACGCTGTTGTAAAGGCAGATGAGCTGGTCAGTGACTTTAAGGCATACATGGAAGCTAACAAAGACGAAATCACAGCCCTGAGAATTTTCTACAATCAGCCATACCAGCGCAGGGAAGTTACCTTTATTATGATTAAAGAAGTGCTGGATAAACTGAAGCTGGAAAAACCCTATTTCGCTCCGTTGAGGATCTGGCAGGCTTATGAGCAGCTGGAAAAGGTGAACGGAAATTCCCCGAAAAACGAACTCACAGCTCTGGTTTCCCTGATCCGCAGAATTACCGAAATCGACCCTGTGCTAACTGTCTACGACCAGACCGTAAACCGGAATTTCCAGGACTGGGTATTCAAAAAACAGGCAGGAACCCTGAAATTCAGTGAAGACCAGATGAACTGGCTCCGTATGATTAAAGAATATGTTGCAACCAGCTTCCATCTGGAAATAGACGACCTTGATTACACTCCCTTTGATGCTCTTGGCGGGCGCGGCAGAATGTACCAGCTTTTTGGGGACGAGATGACTATGGTGATTAGTGAATTAAATGAAGCGTTGGCAGCGTGAGAAAAATTTCCGCCCAAACTCCATTCATAATTTTAAACATTAACCCATAAAATTTCCACAATGATATCTAGCTAAAATTATATTCTTTTCGTCATCCAGTATAAGATCCTGATCAATTATTGACATACTATTCGCCATTGGCCTTCCGTAATAGTTCCAATACGAAATTTTTACTATTGTAACATTAGAGAAATGCATCGGTGGAGTGTCCACTTTCTCTCCTGAATGGCGTTCATAGGTTTGATCCTTTAGTATTACTATTTTATCAAGAGCTCGAACGGATTTGTTAATTAGTTCTTCTCCGGTATCATCAACTACCATAAGATGGTTTTCAGGATATGATTCAGGATATGAAATGTACCTTTCAATTGTTGATGTTATGTTCCTTTCAGGTATGACCTTTAATGCATAGACAATCTCTGTCTGGGGTATATCATTGGGGGAGTACTTTAGCTTTTTATCTGAATAAACCGTTTTAAAGAATTCAACTCTACTTCGGTTTATCCAGTTGGACCATATATACGGAGGCTCCTCAATGTCAGGTTCAAAAGAATCACGATTAACACTATAAAAAAGTGGTATGCCAAAAACTATCGAGTAATCGTATTGTTCCGCTGTTCTCAGAGCTTCGGTGCTTTTTATAAAAGAAGACGAGGTAATAGGAGTTTTATTATAATTAAGTAGGAACGATTCATTATATGACGAATTAACCTGAAAAATAACAGACCCATTTATTGTTTGTCCAGGAGATAGAGTTGTATCCTCAAGTTTAGTTTCTTTTTCAAGGTCTGATAGTATCTCATTGGTATACGAGAAAGGTTCAATTGTAGTGGTATTAAACATATGATTCCCGTCACGAACGTGAAGTTCATTTAATTTAAAATCGAGGTTATTTGAACCATTATTCTTTATTGACAGGCCATATACCGCGTAATATTTTTCAGTGATATTATATCCAGGTTCGTATTCAAGCCTGTATACACAAATCTTACCGTTTTCCTTTTTGATTTTTTTCGAATCGTGATAAGAATCGGAACCTATGGTCGTTAAAATCTGACTTTTATTGTCTTCAAGCGTTAATTCCAGCGAATTTTCGGATGTAAATACACGAATAGTTTCATTATCATTGGTTTTGACAATCTGTGTATTATCTGCCCAATCAATACCCGTATAGTTCTTGAGGTAACTTATGAGGCTCTGACTTTCGTTCCCTGGAACGTTATCCCAGCTAAAAATGTATTCATACACTCTTTCTGTATTATCATGCATATAAATGCTTGAGAAAGATGTTACTTCGATTTCAGGAATATTTTCTTCTTCGGATGATTGGGCTGATGATGACAGATTTTCCGGTGTTATATTTGCTGAATCTTGATCTAGTGACTCATTTGATTGAGTGGCATTATTTTCTTCAACGCATCCACTAAAAATAACAAAGACTGTCAGAATAAATAGTAACATTCGCAATCCCAATCATCCCCGATTAATTTCAATGGGTTTTGTAAAAATCCTCTGAAATAAGAAGTCTTCATTACTTTAGAATGAACTACATTATATATTTTTGTTTGTTTATTTTCAGCCTCTTGAAGCTATTTTAGATATATTTTCTACAGAGCCTAAGTTTTGATTACATCCAAAGACACAAGTAGACAATTATTTAATCAACTGACATCTTAAAAGTACTTCAAAATTGATGATTACAGAATTATATGAGGCTCTGGCTGTGTGAGAAGGAAAGAGAGAAAGGTTGGGAGAAAAGTTGGGAGAAAAGTTGGGAGAAACTGTGGGGAAAGTTGGGTGAGAATTAGTTACTTGATTTTGACAGATATTTCAAATCGTTCTTCAGCACATTTTTCTTTGATTTAAAGTATTCCAATGACTTATTTGGTTCTTCAGTAGTGACCTGTGCAAGTTTGTCAGCTTCAATGCATTGCTGTTGCAAATTGACAATTTTGAGGTATTTTTCTAACCTGCTCTCATTGCCGGTGTTAAGCTCATCTATTGAGATTAAAGCATCAGCTGGATAAATGTTTTCTAAATTATCCTTGATCGCATCAAAACGATAATATCCGTAGTCATTTACATTCAGTAATCTTTTTGTGTTTCTTGAAATATTCTTCATAGCTTTGAGTTTTTCGTAAAACTCAGGATTTCTCTTGGGACCGGAATGGATTCCTCCCAGACTGTCCAGACCATAGCCGAAACCTAAAATATCCCTTGCTGACAGTACTTTCTGGTCATTAATTGATTTGCCATAACTAACATTTACAAAATGAAACAGATGATTTTCTTCATATCCTCTTTTTGCAAGTTCTCTTTTCATTGCATTTAACACATCTAAATGAGTTGTAATCATGCTGCTGTCAAAATCAACATAGTAGGCATTGATTCCTTTGTCAAGGTAATAATTTATGAGTTCCCTGCCGAACAGAGGGGCTGTTGCAGGTATGTATCCCATAATATTTTTCTTGTTTCTGATTTCTATGCTGTTGTAGCATGAATCTAAATATTCTATAAAGACATCAAAGTTTTCAATGTTCAAATTTCTGGCTACTTTTGGAACTGAAGGAATTGGGGTTATATCCGAGTGTGAATATGCAAGGTTTGTCAAAATGTCAATTTCTTTCTCTGTGGGGTATCTCCAATTTTCTCCCTTATTCTTAAATTCCAGTAGGCAGAAGTAAGGGCAGCCATTAGCTTTTTCTTTCTCCCTTTTTAATTGCTTGTTTTTGTTGGATGAGAATTTTAAGTCCTGATCTTTTTTTATTAGAGATTCTCCATCAAATTTCAAAAAGAGCTCCTGCAAGTCACAAAGTTCTTTTGGGAAAGAAGTATCTTTGTAGAAACTGTTTGTTGCAATCGCTTTAGTTGGTGTTTTCAGGTCTTTGTTCCCTATTCGCACCTGCAAACTTCTTAAATCAGTATCGTCAGCAATTGAACACAGATGAATTTCCGTTTCTTTTGTCATCTTAACAATTCCTTGAGGACATCTTCTTTTATCCAGAAAGAAGAACATTTTATACTGTTATATATTTCGTTACAATCAACACTTGTGAGTTCATTAAGTTTTTCTTTTTGCCATAAGAGTAAACCTATAGTTCCATTTACTTTTATGCCATACTTTGACTTCAACTGCCTTGCTCTTTCATCAATGATGCAGCGATAACTGTCTCCCGATTGTTCTTTTTCTATACCGGCACAGAGGACACTGATTTCGCCTTCATGCAGCCAGGGATAACGCTTCGAAATTCTTGATAAGCACTGCTCATCAATGTTATCTATAACCGAAAAACCTTCGCAAGCCTTGAATAACTTGAATGTTTCAGGATTTTGTTTAAGCTCTTCATATACCTGCTTTGTAACAGACAAATTATACCCGTGTTTTTTACATATCTCAAAAGCTTTCGGAAAGTTAGCTTCCCGAAGCAAGCAGACAATTGAGGAGGCATCAAATATTTTCATGCCTTTTACCTCCTCTGTAAATCAAGAAACGTCTCTATATTTACACCTGCAAGAAAAGCAGCTTTTTCTAAACTAACAATCCCTTTTTTGTAGATGGAAATCGAGTTTTTAATCCTTGATTTCATAATTCTGCGATATTCAGTTGATTCAATGGTATAGTCGGGATATGACGCATAGATAAAAAGAAGAATTTCATCATTGGTGAGATTTCCAATAAATCCTTTGAAGTCAGCAATTGATTCTTTTTCTTCCGAGGAGAGGATATCTTGCTTCAGACCTAATACTTCAATACCTCGGGAAGTAATTTTATAATTATTTCCCTCTTTTTTTCAACCAGGCCCATTGATACCAGATTATCCATACTAACTTCTGAAGCTTCACTGTATGGGCCAAGGAAATGGGGAATGAATTCTGCTCGTTCACTCACTTTATCAATGTAATTTGATATCAGAAACATCTCTTTTTGAAAAGCAACCTTTCCCTTTACAGGTTTCTCATCGTTTACTTTCAATAATTCAAGTATAGCAACGCTTAAAGGAGAAAGATCTTCTGCAATATTATCTAATGAAAATCTCAATCTGTTTCCCCCTTAACCTTTAATTCAATGCTCATTGCTATTTGAAATAATATTCTCTTTTTCAAAGGATATACAGCTATATTTTATAATACTTCTCATTACGGTTTAAATTTGTTATTACATCCCGAAGTAAAAACGGTAGACAATTATTTAATCAAATGCCATCTTAAAAGTACTTCAAAGTCAATCTAAAAATGGTGCTATTGTGAAAGAAACAGTTGGATGGATTAAAGGTATCCTAAGTGATTTTGGAGAAGTTGTTTCAGGTGGTACGCCAAAAACAAAAGTTGAAGATTATTGGGGTGAAGATGTTTCCTGGATAACTCCAGCCGATTTATCAGGATATTCAGAAAAGTACATCCACAAAGGGAGAAAAAGCATCACTAATCTTGGTTTAAAAACTCTTCTGCCAAATTAATGCCTAAAGGAAGCGTATTGTTTTCTTCGAGAGCACCTATTGGTTATGTAGCAATTGCTGGAAGTGAGTTGTGCACAAACCAAGGATTTAAAAGCCTTGTTCCAAACGAAGCTGTAAATAGTGATTTTTTATATTACTATTTCAAATCTATGAAACAGCTTGCTGAAAAAAGAGCAAGCGGCACTACTTTTAAAGAATTATCAGGCAAGACTTTTGCCGATTTACCATTGTGTCTACCTCCACTTCCTGAACAACGCGCCATAGTCTCCAAAATCGAACTTCTCTTCAGTGAACTGGACAACGGCATTTCAAACCTCAAACTGGCACAGGATCAGCTCAAGGTATATCGGCAGGCGGTGCTTAAGAAAGCTTTCGAAGGAGAACTTACAAAAAAATGGCGGGAGCAGCAGGCAGATTTGCCGGATGCAGGGGATTTGCTAGAGCAAATCAGAAAGGAAAGAGAGCAAGCTGTAAAAGTTTCCAATAAAAAAACTAAACCGGAAATTCCTCAACCTCCAGAAAGCAGCTATGAAGACAATTTGCCTGAAAAATGGTGTTGGGTGAAGGTAGATTCCATCCTATTTGATCCAAAGAAAGGGATGACAACCGGACCCTTTGGGACAGCCTTAAAAAAGCACGAGCACCAAAAATCTGGAGTTCCAGTGTATGGAATCGAAAATATTGGAGAAGGCATTTTTAGAATGCCGAATAAAATATTCATTACAGAAGAAAAAGTGAAAGAACTGCAAGCTTTTAAAGTTAAACCATACGATATTATTATTTCAAGGTCAGGGACAGTTGGAGAAATTTGTTCCATTCCGGAAATGATTACCAGCGGAATCATATCAACAAATCTTATTAGAGTAAGGCTTAATCTTAATATAATTTCCACAAAATATTTTGTTTATCTATTTCAAGGTGGCAATGTAAGAGAACAAGTGAAAGAACTCTGCAAAGGCTCTACAAGGGCATTTTTGAATCAAACTATTTTATCGTCTATTAATTTCCCCTTTGTTCCCTCCCTGAACAACATGCCATCGTTCTAGAAATCGAAACGCGCCTTTCAGTCTGCGATAAGATAGAGCAGGATATCAAAGAGAATCTGGAAAAAGCCGAAGCACTGCGGCAGAGTATTTTGAAAAAAGCGTTTGAGGGGAAGTTGCTTAATGAAAGGGAACTGGCAGAGGATTGGGGGCCGGCTGAGGTTTTGCTGGAGAAAATAAGGGTGGAAAGAGCAGAAAATGGGAAAAAGTGAAGAAACATGATCTCTGAGCAATTGAAAAGCATCATCCGGGATGGTGAAGGGCTGACTGTGGAATTCAAGGAGTGCAGGGATCAGGTGAACAGGGATGTGTACGAGACCGTCTGCGCTTTTTGAATCGTAGTGGAGGGCATATTGTCCTTGGAGTTGATGACAATGGCAATATTACAGGAATTGATGCGGATGCTCTGCCGCAAATAAAAAAGGACCTGGTCACTACATTGAATAACTCTCAAAAGGTCAATCCACCTCTGTACATACTGCCGGAAACAGTGATCATTGAAGGAAAAACCCTTCTTTATCTTAGCATTCCTGAAAGCTCGCAGGTTCACCGTTGTAATGGGAAGATATATGACAGGAATGAAGATGGGGATCTCGATGTAACCAACCATCCTGATGCTGTAGCTCATCTCTATATTCGTAAACATAGTTCTTTTTCTGAGAATCGTATTTATCCCTATGTCAGGCTTGAAGACCTCAGGAGTGACCTCATCCAGAGAGTACGGAAAATGGTCCGTGCCGAGAACCCCAACCATCCATGGGGAACAATGACCGATGAGGAACTTTTAAGCAGTGCAAGATTATATCAGCATGATTACCAGACTGGCAAAGAAGGTTACATTCTTGCTGCTATCCTTTTGCTGGGCAAAGACGAAGTTATCCAGAGCGTACTGCCCCATTTCAAGACTGATGCTATCCTTCGCAAAATAAACCTTGACCGTTATGACGACAGGGACGACATCCGCACAAACCTGATTGAAAGTTACGACAGGCTGATGGCTTTTGTTGCAAAACATCTGCCAGACCCGTTCTATCTGGAAAAGGATCAGAGAATCAGCCTGAGAGACCATATTTTCAGAGAAGTTATTGCAAATATGCTCATCCACAGAGAATACATAAACGGTTTTCCTGCAAAATTCATTATTGAAAATAATCAGGTTGTTGCAGAGAATGCTAACCGTCCACATGGACATGGCAGAATAAATCCTTCCAATTTCACACCATACCCTAAAAATCCGGTAATTGCTCGCTTTTTCAAAGAGATCGGAAGAGCGGATGAGTTAGGCTCAGGTGTAAGGAATCTCTACAACTACACAAGGATTTATTCCGGTGGGGCTGACCCACAGCTTCTTGAAGGAGACATTTTTAAGATCATTGTTCCTGTTACCCCGCAAGCTACCCCGCAAGCTACCCCGCAAGCTACCCCGCAAGCTACCCCGCAAGCTACCTCGGAAAATGAAACAAATAAAATAGCTGCACTACTGGAATATTGCATTGAACCAAGAAGCAGAGTTGAAATTCAAGAGTTCATGGGGTTGAAAGACAGAGAATACTTTAGGCTGGAAATTCTGAATCCGCTCCTTAAGGAAGGAAAACTCTTGCTTACAATCCCTGAAAAACCAACCAGCCCTAACCAAAAATATTACTCTCATCTCAAGGATCCAAACCATGTCTGAAAACACCTCATCCATCGTTTCCAAAGTCTGGAGTTTCTGCAACGTCCTGAGGGACGGGGGCGTGAGCTATGGAGATTATCTGGAACAGTTGACTTATCTCATATTCCTTAAAATGGCTGAAGAGTACAGGAAGCCGCCATACAATAGGGATGTTGGTATCCCGGAGGAATACACCTGGGATAGATTGAAACAGCAGCGTGGAGCGGAACTCGATCTCCACTACAAGAAGCTGCTGGAAGAGCTGGGAAAAAAGCCGGGGATGCTCGGGCAGATCTTCCTCAAAGCTCAGAACAAGGTCAGCGATCCGGCCATGCTGTACAAGGTCATTGATATGATCGAAAAAGAAAGCTGGGTCATGATGGGCGTGGATACGAAGGGAGAGATCTACGAAGGGCTTTTGCAGAAGAATGCCGAGGATACAAAAAGCGGAGCCGGTCAATACTTCACCCCAAGGCCGCTCATCAGGGCAATGGTCCAGTGCCTTCAGCCCGAACCCATGAAAACAATCGGAGATCCCTGCTGTGGCACAGGCGGGTTCTTTTTAGCAGCTTATGACTTCCTTACATCACACCACCGGCTGGACCGTGAACAGAGCCGCTTCCTGAAAAACAAAACCTTTGGCGGCAACGAGATAGTCGCAGGAACCAGAAGGCTTGCCCTGATGAACATGTTCCTGCACAACATCGGGGAAATAGACGGAGAGCCCATGATCTCCAATTCCGATGCTCTTATAGCTGATCCGGGTTTCCGTTACGATTACATCCTCACCAACCCGCCCTTTGGAAAAAAAGCAGCATGACCTTCACCAATGAAGAAGGCGAACAGGAAAAAGAAGATCTCACCTATAACCGTCAGGACTTCTGGACCACAACAAGCAACAAGCAGCTAAACTTTGTGCAGCATATTCATACAATCCTCAAAACCGGTGGGCAGGCAGCAGTAGTATTACCGGACAATGTCCTGTTTGAAGGTGGAGCAGGAGAGACTATCCGCAAAAAACTTCTTGAAACCACTGATCTGCACACAATCCTGCGCCTGCCGACAGGTATCTTCTATGCGAATGGCGTAAAGGCAAACGTGCTTTTCTTTGAAGCAAAATCTGCAGCCAAAGAGCCCTGGACAAAAGAAGTGTGGATCTACGACTACCGCACCAATGTGCATCACACCTTGAAAAAGAATCCTATGAAGTTTGCAGATCTGGAAGACTTCATCAAATGCTATAATCCTGAAAACCGCCACAATCGTAAAGAGATCTGGAATGAAGAATCTCCCGAAGGCAGGTTCCGTAAATTCAGCTATGATGAAATTGTAGCAAGGGATAAAACAAATCTGGATATCTTCTGGCTCAAAGACAAAAGTCTTGCAGATCTGGACAACCTCCCAGACCCCGATATTCTTGCAAACGAGATAATTGAGAATATGGAAGCTTCACTGGCAAGTTTCAAGGAAATAATGATCACAATTAATGGGGAAAGTGAGGAGAATTAAAAAATAAATTCCACATATGTCTAAAGATTAAAGAATATTCTTGATATTCTTTTTCTCATTCATTTTCTCATCGCCAAATCCAAAAATCAGATTTTTTCAATAAAATGTTGTGGTGGATGTCCACCACTCACCTTACTGTGAGATTTTCGGGTTAGACTGCAAGATCGCATAAATAGATATCATTACTATCCGCACTATCGACATAGTTCTTGTCTATCCCCCATACAACCGTGTTATTGTATACTTCCGGTGTCGTATATGCTTCTTCAGGATAATTATATATCATTGTGCTTTGTCCTGTAGATATGTTATACACATATACCCCAGGTTTGCCTTCGTAATCATCAACGCATTTATTATATACAATTTTATCATTTTGTATGGCAATATGTGTCCCTGTACTGGCGCCATATTCTTTTCCATTTGGATCGGTGTCAAGTTGATGTGTGACGTCTATGGTTTTCTTTGTTGACGTATCATACATCGCAATATATCCCTGATGATTATATACGTCAGACCAGATGACTTTAGTACCCCATATATGCGGTATGTTTGGATCTCCATATGAATTGACAGTTATTTTTTCCTTCGTATTGATGTCATACATTCTGATAGCTATATCCACTTCTGGATCTTCTGAATAAGAGTAATACACCACTTTTGTGTCATATATGTCTGGATTACTACCGTTTCCGATTTTAGTCTGTGTAGATGTAGACATGTCCATCAGATACACACTATCATTTTTACTCCAGACGATTCTGTTGCCGTAAATAGCAGGTTTGCTATATTGGTCTACATCCTGCGTGATGTAACTTTTTGTGGCTGTTGGTATATCGTACACAGTAAGCCTTGGTGTCCCACTGCTTTCATCATGCCACACTAACTTGTTGTCGTAAATATCTGGACTAGACGCTCCAGAAGAGCTAACCGTAGTGTCTGTTCTGGTTGTCAGGTTGTATAGATGAATAACAACCCCATTTGTCCATACTACCTTGTTACCATAAACAGCAGGATCATATCCTGTGCCAATTTTCGTAACTTGAGCCGCTGAAGCTGCTGCGGCTGAGATTAAACTCAAAAAAACAAAAATCAGGAATGCTGAAGCTAAAGCTATTGAACATAGCTTCTCCTTATTTTTCATTTATTTTCCCCCATAGCTTTATTTTCAAAGTTAATGTACAGTTTATAGTTCGGATATTTTTCAGGTTATGTAATAATATTTGAATCATCTATTACTAAAGTCACATTAATCCAAACTTGGACTATTTGCCCAACCAATTATGTGATAAATCAGTAAAGAGACTAAGTATATATTATATAATTTTACGAATAAAACATTATCTAGCCTTTATTACATCAATTTTTGTTATGAACTAAAATTACAGATTTCAATTCGATACTGTAAGTACGTGCGGGATTCTTAGATGTTGAACATGTTCCGTCTCCAAAACTCCATTTCCATGAAGCTGGACTGTGTGTGCTCCTGTCTATAAACTGTACCTTCAAAAGATCATTGGGGGGTTTGGCACAAATCAGGCATAATAGAAGTAGAGGTTAAATGTATGGTTTATGCAGTCAAAGGTTTGGTATGTTTGATGTTATTGATTTATCAATGCGATTGCATAAGTCCATATGGTTATTTAAGCAGTTGAAACCAGTTTAAGTATTGATCTAATTCTTCTTAAAAGGCCAAATTCCGATTTCTTAGAGACTACAGTAAAAAGGAAGATAATCAGATGAAAGAGAACCAAGCTAGCTATTCTGCAATGATAACTGCCTCCATTCGTGCCTATCATTCCATGAATGATACTCCCAAAATCTTTGATGATTTTCTGGCCTATCGGTTGATCCCACAGGAAGTACGAGCACTAATTGAACAGGGTTTAACTAAATATAAGCAGTTTGATGATCCTGAATATACTGCATCATGCTCTGACCAACCAGTCCCCTGGACGGCTTTAATGCAAGCAACAAATGTCCTAAGCCGCGCACGATATACGGAAGACGCCCTGGAGAGGGCTGTCAGACAGGGAGTTAAACAGTATGTGATCCTTGGGGCAGGAATGGATACCTTTGCTTTTCGGCGCCCAGAGTTATTGGAACAATTAGAAGTGTTTGAGGTCGATCATCCAGCCACACAAAATTTTAAGCTTCTTCGCCTTGCCGAGTTGGGATGGGAACATCCGGCACAATTACACTTTATCCCTATAGATTTTACAAAGGAAAATTTAGCAGCTGCACTCAGTCACTCATCATCTTATGATCCGAATGTTAAAAGCTTCTTTAGCTGGCTTGGCGTCACCATGTACTTGACTCGAGAAGAAGTATTTGCAACACTGCGTTCCATCACCGATATTGCCCCTAAGGATAGTGCAATTGTTTTCGATTACTTCGATACCGATGCATTTATCCCCGAAAAATCTTCTCCGAAAATGCAAAAGAAGCAGGAGGTTTTTCAAAAGCTAGGTGAAAAGATGATAACGGGTTTCAATCCAGTAACTTTGGACGAAGAAATTGCAAGTTTAGGATTACGTCTCTATGATAACTTGAGCCCGGAAGATATCGAAAAACGTTATTTTAAGGGACGTAAGGATGGGTATCATGCGCCTGAGCATGGGCACATTGCATATGCAATTGTCGAATAACATTTTTTTACAATTGATTTTTTCTTTTGTATAGATACCTGCAGTGAATAATCTCCCGAAGGCAGATTCAACAGATTGCTAAAATGGAACTGATAGCAACGTTTTACCCTCTCAGGTTACTATTTTAGTGAGGTTCTGTAAGACTCAAACAGTATATATATATATCAAGAGTTCCTTTACTTTTTGATGCTTCTTTTTGGACATATTGGCGTCACATTTGGAGTATTTTCTATACTTGGAATTTTTATACCTCGACTAAGAAGTATTATAAATCCAAAGTACCTGGTTATTGGAGCCCTTCTGCCTGATTTACTAGATAAACCTCTCGGAAAAGTCATCTTTCCTTCTACTCTTGCAAACGGGCGCATTATAGGTCATACCCTGTTGTTCTCCCTTATTCTCTTCCTGATAGGTTTATATTTGTACAAAATAAGAGAAGATATAAGGGTTATTTCTCTTACCATGGGCTCTTTCTTCCATCTTATAGAAGATCAAATGTGGGCAACCCCTAAAACTTTATTCTGGCCGTTCTTCGGATTGAGTTTTCCCCAAGATCACTCAGATCTCACTGGAATAGAATATTTAATAAGAATGTTAAAAAAGTCTTTTACATTCAATTTCTCGTACTCTTCCATTCCTGAAATTTTGGGAATGGGAGTAATAGTTATTTTGACTTTACACTGGTTAATAAAAAGATTTAGACAAAACAAATTCTAACGATAAAAAATGCTATGAAACCAAAAAGCTGAAGGAATTTTCTAATTTATCCGGATAAAAAGCATAGAGTGAAAAGAAGATTCAAAATGAGAAGAAGATTCGGAAATTTCTCAAAAAATCGATTTTCCGGTTCTTGTAGGGCCTCATAAGGCTAGCAACTGCCCTATAGATTTGCTATTTTTAGGATTTTTCATTTAATTTTTCTAGATTTTTTAAATTTCAAGTTCAAATATGGCCTCTTTCTACAGGTAGAGCCTAATAAATCAGAAGTTCATTGAAGCACCTGCAAAAAAAGAAAGGTTTTTACGGAAAAAGTACTTTTCATAAACCTGCTTTTATACCTAATTTTTCTCTGTCTTTAATGTAGATCTATATTTTTCTATCCTTTGATAACTATTCCCTATATACTACACTTATATAGAGCAACCAGAATTTATTTCTTACTTTAGCGTTCTATTTCCAAGATAGCTTTATATATCACTTTTCTCTATATAGATCCTTTAAGATCCATTAGAATATCCCCAGGGGGATTATTTATTACCAAGGATAAAAGAAAAGTTCAGTTTACCGGAAATTCTACTTACATCGTGTCCCTTCCTATAAAATGGGTCCGGGATATAGGGATTGAGGCAGGAGATACACTTACTCTTACACCCATGCCTAACAAAACCCTGCTTGTTTCTTCCAGTGCGGTCTCAAAGGAACATTCCGCCCTTAAAGCAACGATCGACTATATTCATTCGGATAGTGCGGAAAATAATCTCAGGATTCTTATTTCTCATTATCTTGTAGGTTATGACTCTATTAGGCTGACTACCAAAAAAGGTTTCAGTGCTTATGATCGCAAGTTTATCAAGGACTCCGTGCGTCAAAAATTGATAGGTCTTGAGCTTGTGGAAGAATCCAGGAATGAATTGGTTTTCCAGTGTCTGCTGAATTATAATGACCTACCTCTTGGGCGGGTAATCAAAAACATGTACGGGCTTGTACTTTCCATGCTTGAGGACTCCATGGCCTCTCTCAGGGATCACAACGTGGAGATTGCCGAAGACGTCATCCAGAGAGACGATGATGTAGACCGCTTTTATCTTCTTGCCGTCCGCCAGCTCAAAGCCTCAATCGAGGATCTTGAACTCTCTGATAAGATCGGGATTCGGCATCCCAGGGAATGCCTGGGATACAGGCTTATTACAAAAAGTATCGAACGTGTAGGCGACCACGCTGTTAAGATAGCCACAAACGTTCTGAAAATGAGCTATGGGGTCAGCAATGATGATCCGATTTTCAAGATGGCTGAACTCTCCCGCAAGGTTTTCGAAAGCTCAATAGACTCAATGGCACAAGAAGACCTCCAGGCTATCAACAAAATCGTTGTAGAAGCCAAGAAAGTTTCCCAGTTCGGAGTTTCTCTGGAGTCACGGGATATCGAAGGTTCAGGTAGCATTGAACTTAGCATGATCCTGGAGAGCCTGCGAAGGGTAGCCGAATATAGCGCTGATATTGCAGAAGTTGCTCTCAATATGAATATAAAACAGGTCTAAACCTCAAAGGTTCGGACTCTTATTTTCTTTTTTATTTCTTTGTTTATTCGAGTTTCTTTGTTTTTTCTTATTTTTCTATTTCTTTCTTATTTTTTCTCTACTTTTCTATTTCTTTATTACTCTGGGAGTGCAGAAGGTCACGAATATCCTGGCCTTACAGGCTGTCCGACAACTACTTTCAGTAATAAATAACAACCGTCTTTTGTTAAACTGGAACTTTATAGTTTCATGAAATTCTAATTCAATTTATTATTCTTTTTTCAATAATATGAAATGTTCCATTTATTACACATCTACAAAATTAAGTAGACATATTGATTATTTTTAAGACTTGTATATTCCCTTACAATTTGAAGAGTGCATCTCAATTATAATCAGCTATATTTATATAGTGGTTGAGTGAAAAAACATATGTAGTAATACTTATTATATAATAAATTATTATAATATACATAAATATAAATTGTTTGGTGATACGATGGAAACAGAACTCATGAGGATAGGGGTTTCCCTTCCTGACAACCTTCTGGATAAATTTGATGAAATTATCGAAAAAAGAGGTTATTCGTCTCGTTCGGAAGGTATCAGGGATGCCATCAGAAGTTATATTTCCTATTACGAGTGGATGGGGGACATTAAAGGTCATCGTGTTGGAATCGTTGCGGTTACTTACGATCATACAAAACGAGGTCTTTCAAATGCCCTTGGAGATATCCAGCATCACTACACTCCCCTGATAAAGTCTTCCGTGCATGTCCACCTCGATCACGACAATTGTTTTGAAGTAATTGTTCTGGATGGAGACGGTGAGAAGATTAAAGAACTTGCCGAAGATATAATGGCCCTAAAAGGGGTAAAATTCTCAAAACTCACAACTATAGCGTCAAATGAAAATATATGACTCTTTTATAAGGATGTAAATCAGTACTTCGATGTATTGAAGGACGTCAAAGTATTCTCTTCATAAACCAGAAATACAAGGAAAAGAAAGAGTTGAAAACTGTATTTACATTATTTTAGAACAATATCAACTGATAGAGACGACCCCAAATTTGGTCGTCCATTTGTATTCCGTTGTTATTATTTCACTGTAATCGTAATAACGTCTTCTTTCAATCTTTTTCCGTACCTTTGGCATTTGTAAAACTATCGTGTGCAAATGCACCAAAACGCAATCAAAGTCGTGGTGGAGATTTCATCCTGAAAATACCATTTTTGTATCAGTGGACAACCGAATTTTTGCAATGGAATTTTTAACGATGAAAGCAGAACGTGCAGGCTTATTTTTCTCTACCTTGAACTTTGATATCTTCAGAAACCGGTAGCCTCCCTCAAGGTCATTTTACTCTCCATTACTTTTATTACATCGGGAGGCGGAAGGTCACGAATACCCCATCCTTTACAGGCTGTCCGACAATTACTCCCAGTAATATACAAATTCCTTTTTTTCAGTTTAAAGGCTTTATATGCCTTATTTTTCACATGTTTTTGCCCTTAAGTTGAATTGTCGGACAGCCTCTTTAGGGTGAGGTAGCCGCCTGCAATTTGATTTCGTCCGTGTTTTCCATACTTTCCCTGGTTTAAATTTTGATTGATTTTTCCGTACTTGGCTGTGTTTTCTGGTTATAGTGTTTTTAAAGTGTACTTAATTTATGTGTTAACTATAACCATAACAAGTTATATGTTATGAATAGTTATAATCGTGTTACTTATGTCATATATTAATGGGTGGTAATCTTATATTTTAACAAAATTTAAATACTAAATATGTGTAACTCTTTTTGAAGTAACAGTGTTGTGACAAACAAACCCTCTCCTATAAGTGAAAGCTTGTGGAAAAAATGTGCATAAAATTGATTTCATTATTAAGAATGTAATATTAAAAAAAGGCCTGACAAATATTGGAAATTTGTGAACTTTAATCTGTGCAACTGCCTGCTTTTAACTCTCCTATTATCTCAGCAACTGGGCATAGAACATCACCAAATACAAAGGCTTGCAGCTTGGTAACGACAACTTTGATCGCTCAGATGCCTGGCTAAATACTGAGCAGCACTAACTGCTCCTGGTTATTTATCACAGCACAAACTTCCGATCCCCAGAAAACCTTGTGAACCTCAAGGGCAGCAACTTTGCCGTCTTTTGGAGAGGAAACAATGCCATCCGGTGTAGTAGCAGGAGGATCTCAGCAAACGTCGGTACAAACACAGAAGTAGTTCCCAGGGTTCCGGATGATTATTCAGGCTTTGGAAACAGGAAATAAACAATACTTTCTGTGCAGAGGCGGCCTGATCAGGTCGTTAACCTGCTTTTTCAGGTGATGAACATGAATTCTAAAGGTGATGAATATGAACTTCAAATACGTTAAATATCTACTTCCAATATTGGTAATGTTGCTGTTACTGGGCACGGCTTCGGCAGCATCTCTGACCACCGCAAACAGCTACGATGGAGGCATTTCACTAACGACTGTCCAGAAAGGGACTGTTTCCGGTGGGCTCTGGTATGACTCTTATCCAGGGTTTGCCACACCTGCGCAGAAGACTTTCACACTGCCTGCATACACGAACATCAAATGGGCTAGGCTCTACATTACCGTCTGTGACGGCAACATGCAGGAGAATCGCAGGGGCAATGTGACTATCGACATCGACGCGAACGGTGACAGCAAATATGAGCTCCAGAAGCATGAGACCTTCAACACCTCATACTCGTTCCCAGGCAATGGTGGAAAGGGACCTGTCTGGGTCAACAGCCACATGAACCGCGTGACGAGTGACTACCTGATGTGGTACGATGTCAAGAATATGATCAAAGGTAATAAGGTGAACGTGAAGGCCACAACCGCAAAGATCGATTCTTCGTTTGATGGCCGGATCAAGGCAATCACCCTGATCGTCGCGTATGATGACGGCGATGCTGACCAGGTAAATTACTGGATCAACCAGGGTCATGACACAGTCAACCCTGATGACAAGAGTTATACTGGTTCAACTGTGTTTGGCACATCCAAGCTTACAGACGGCTGGAGCTCGGCGAAACTCACTGCTATCTACCTTGCCAGCGCGGATGGAACCTATAAGTTTCGTGGAAATAAAATAGCGTCCGGAGTGAAATCGGGACCTTACTATGGTGCTGATACCTGGGACGTGAGCAGATTCCTTACTACCGGCAAGGATAGTACGCTTGCGTACGACAAGCATAACGACAGCAGCTACTACAAGATCCCGCTTGCTCTTTTGAGCGTCCGGTATTCTTCAACTACAAAAGCACCGGTTGCTGCTTTCTCTGCATCCCCTAGATCTGGAAAAGCGTCTTTAAAGGTGCAGTTTGCTGACAAAAGTACAGGCTCGCCCACTTCATGGAAATGGAGTTTTGGAGACAAAAGTACTTCAACAGCCCAGAATCCAACTCACAAATACACAAAAGCAGGAAAATACACAGTCAGCTTAACAGTAAAGAATACTGCAGGCAGTAACACAGCGAAAAAGACCAGTTATATAACAGTTAAATAAGTGAACATCTTAATTGAAAAACCGTAAAAAGGGTCTGGTGCAAAAGTAATATTTCCGCAATTTGATACTATAATTCTTGCTGTTGTGTATAATTTTCCCCTGGTAATATTGATCAATTTTCCTAATTGTGAAGTTTTTCACTGATTTTTCAACAAAGCCAGATTTTTTGCACCAGAACCGAATTATCTGTAAAATCATAACTCTCAAAAAGTTGGCAGTTTGAAAAATTTATGTTAAAAGAACGGAATTATACTCAGTGCACAAAAAATTAACTTTGAATTTACAGCAAATTAGCGATACTGTCAAAAAATTAAAAAGACTCGTTTTTTCTACAATTTTTTCATACAACCGCCTTTCGGAACTGATATGTTCCTAGAAGCACCATAATTCCGGCTCCTATAGCAAGGCCAATGAGCCCGTGAACAGGTATTTCTCCTTCAAACAACATTCTTGTGCTGTCTATGGCATAGCTGACCGGATTGAGCCTGGCCAGTGTCCTCAACCAGGCAGGCATGACCTCATAGGGCATAAGCGCGCTGCTCGTGAAAAACAATGGCATGCTGATCATGCTGTTTACAGCCGAATAACTGTCATGGTCACTTAAATACAGCCCTATTGTAGTTGAGAGAGCAGAGAAAAATACGGAAAACAAGAACAGTGTAAGATATATCAGGAATATATGTACGGGGTTCAATATTCTTACTCCTAAGAGCGTAGCTATCAGGAGGATCACCGTTGCCTGTAGCAGGCCCCTTACACCGATAAAGAGGATTTTTCCGTACAACATACTTTCTCTTGGAGAGGGCATGGCGAGGAACTTATTCAGAAAGCCCAGTATTTTATCAAAAATCATAAGAGATCCGCCTTGCAAGGAGGAAAAGAGCATAGTCATGACAAGGATGCCAGGGGTAATAAACTCAAGATAATTATCAGTAAACTTTGTGGGCAGGGCAAGTCCAACAAATACAAGCCAGGCTGCAGGCATTACGAGTGAAGAAATAACGGTTAACCTTCCTCTCAGCCATTTTACAAGGTCCCTTTCAAAATAGTAGAATACTGCTTTCATTATCTTCGCCTCAGAAGGTTTCTAAACTGGGTTGAATTAAATCCTGCCTGCTCTTCAGGGGTTTTAACGTTTTCAAGGAAAACCTCATTAAGGGAGGCATCTTTCCCTATCGAGCTGATCAGGTTTTCAGGAGTACCAACAACTGCGATCCTACCTTTATCGATAATAGCAACCCTGTTGCAGTATTTTTCTGCCTCTTCAAGGTAATGTGTAGTCATGAAGATGGTCATTCCTTCTGCCTTCAGCATCCTGATATGTTCCCATATCTTCTTTCTGCCACTCACGTCCAGTCCAAGGGTAGGCTCATCCAGGAACAGAACCTCAGGCTTATGCACAAGCGCCTGAGCAAGTTCAAGGCGCCGCCTCATTCCTCCTGAATATGTTGCTACAAGATCGCTGGCACGGTCTGAAAGCTCCATCATTTCAAGCACCTCCTCAACCTTTGAATTTCTGTTCGGAATCCCATAGAGTTTTGCATAAAGCAATACATTTTCTCTGCCTGTGAGTTTTCTGTCCACTGCCATGTCCTGGGGAACATAACTTATCTTTGACCTCACCTTTTTTGAGTCCCTTTCGATATCATATCCACAGACTTTTGCATTGCCACTGCTGGGTTTTAACAGGGTTGTAAGCATCATAACTGTCGTACTTTTGCCTGCCCCATTGGGGCCAAGAAGGCCGAAGATCTCGTTTCCGACACTAAGATCGAGATTATCAACCGCGATCAAGTTTCCGAAGGATCTGGATAATTTTCTTATTTCTATCACAGGTATCCCTTTGCAATTGCATAAACAGGCCTTAAACCTGAAGTATAATAAATTCCGCTTGTGTACATATTGTAAAGAAGCTTTATGATAACAATACTTGTGGCTGTAAAAACAAAGACCACAACCACTACTTTATCAAAATCTGAAGCCTTCAGCTTTTTGAGATACGTCCTGTCAGGATTTGCTCTGAATGCTCTGCTCTGAATCGAAACTGCAAGAGTTCCGGTCCTTCTAACGCAGTTTGCAAGGGTTGGGGTCAATATATTAAGAGATGTCTTGACAATCCCTGAGCCAAACTTTTTCGGATTAAAACCCCTTAGCTTCTGGACTGTAACTACAGTCGATACTTCAGTAATTATTATTGGCAGGAATCGGACTGCTGTAACTACCATAAAGGCCACACTGTAAGGGACTCTGAGCCCCACCAGGCCATTTAACATATCCCTCGAGTCCGTGGTCCAGCACATCAACAGCCCAAGGGACAGGATTGAAGCTGACCTTAAGCCCTGAATTGCACCGTAGTGGAGCCCTTCTTCATATACGAACAGCCCACCGTTTGTCAGCCAGCCCAGAACCGGAAAATCAGGACTTATTATGGTAAAAATCACGGTCCTCGGAAGCTGGGAATAAAAAAGAGCCTGAGAGTAGATAGTCCCCCAGATCAAAAGCACGAGTAATAAAGCTAGGGTTTTGAGCTTTATTGCCGGCATCCTTGCAAGTGCAAATCCGGAAAGTATGGTCAGAAACAGCAGAAGCATGGTTTCGGGATTGTCCAGGGTTACTGCGATAAAAGCAGTGGAAATAAGGATCAGAATCTTTGCCCGTGGGTCTATCCTGTGAATAATGGTGTCTTTAATCGTTGGTTCTGCGATTGATCTGGCACCTATCATATTATCACTTCAGGGTCTCTAAAGGTCAGCATCTTATCACTTCACATTTTATCACTTCAGAATTTATTACCTCAGAATTTCTCACTTCACATTTTATCACTTTAGAATTTATTACCTCAGAATTTATTACCTCAGAATTTCTACGGGTCAGCATTTCCACAAGTTCTGTGACCGAAAAGGCGTCCACTCCCAGAGAGTTAGCAATTTCAACAACCGGGGGCTGGGTAAGAGATGCTTTTCTGAGAATATCGATATTCTTTATAATCTCCCTCCCCTCCCCATCTGCTATGATTCTTCCTTCATTCATCACAAGGATTCTTGTGGCATAGGACATCGCAACCTCTATATCGTGGGTACAGAAGACCATTGTAGAGTGGTTATTTTTGAAATAATCCATCATTTGTTCTATATTTACCATGTCCTGCCCTGTTGTGGGTTCATCAAGGAGTATTAGTTCTGGATTTATGGAAAGCACCGAGGCAACGGCTGTCCTTAGTCTCTGCCCCCGGCTCAGGGCCTGAGGGAGGTCATGCTTGAGATTCAGAATTGACATGGCTTCAAGAGAGTCTCTTACTCTTTCCTCAATATTGTTGTACTTTAACTGAACAGGCCCAAACCTTGCTTCTTCCTCAACTGAATCACAGAAGAGCATAAGGTCAGGATTCTGGAAGACAAATCCGACTCTGCCTGCAAGGAGTATGGGTTTTTGGATCCGGTGTCCTCCCCAAAAACCTTCACACTTCCTTTATGTGGTTTGAGAATGGCTGCAAGGTTTAAAAGCAGGGTTGATTTTCCCGAGCCGTTTGTGCCCATAATCGCAACTCTCTCACCTTTTCGAATTTCCAGATTTATCCCTTTCAGTACCATTTTATTTTTCTCATAGCCAGACCACATATCCTGAATATCAATTATAGGGGGGCTATTTACTGCAGGCACAGAAGGATTACTCCAGGCAGAATTGGTTCTGAAACTTTCCTTTGCGCTGTTATCTTCCTCCACATTCCGAAAATTCTGAGGGATTCTAATATTTCCTTTAAATATTTCCCTGTCCAGTACAGCAAGAGCTCCGCTGACACTCAATGGACTGGCTTTGATTCCCAGGTTGTGGCAGAGTTCAACGGGTTCGGGAATTCGAAGCCCCAGCCTGTAAAAGATCCCAAGATTATCAAAAGCTTTTGAGGCGGGCTGATCAAAGACTATTTTTCCGTCGTCCATTATGACAATCCTGTCTGCAAAGGGTGCAAGCTCGTGCAGTCTATGCTCAACCAGCAGAATAGTCATTTTCAGTTTCCTGTTAAGTTCTCTTACTGTATTCAGGACTTCATGCGTACCCATAGGGTCCATCTGGCTTACAGGTTCATCCATGGCAAGGACTTCAGGCATCATGGCGAGCATGCTTGCAATGCAGATTCTCTGTTTCTGTCCCCCTGAAAGTGAATTTGTGGAAGCCAGTCTGTGGTCGGACATCCCTACTATTTTCAGGGCTTCTTCTACCTTCTTCTCAATTTCTTTTTGCTCAAAGCAGAGGTTTTCAGGCCCAAAGGCTACTTCGTCCTCAACGGTTGTAGAAAATATCTGGTCATCGGGATTCTGAAACACAAGGCCTACTTCTTTCGAGATTTCCATCTGGTTTGAATCCGTGGTTTCCATCCCTTTGACCTTCACACTACCTGAAAATATTCCCCCCGACTCATGAGGAATTATCCCGTTTAAGGTCTTTAATAAAGTGCTTTTTCCACATCCTGTAGGCCCTGTGAGGAGAACAAATTCTCCTTTTTTCACTTTAAGGTTGACTCCTTTAAAGTCGGCTCCGATCTTCCTGGATAAGTGTACCATAAGTCTTTGATTTCTATCATTCTCCATCACAACCTTTCCGGCGGAAAGCTTGCCGCAAGCCTTTTCAAAAACTGCTTGAGCGCAAGCCTTTTCAAAAAGGCTTGAGCGAAAACCCCAAGCAATGTTTAGATTTGTTGAGAACCTTATCCCCGAACCCTATCGGCGTGATAAACCGGCGCAACGGTTTCGGCGCAAGCCTTTCCTAAGGGAAGCCTTACCAAAGTTCGCGTCATTCTGCCACCTTTTTCAGTCTGTTTCCAAGACTTATTCCAAACCAGGTTCCTATGAAAGTGTAGAGGAACCCGTCGATCAGGATATTTGCGGTTATGTACCAGTCGCTGTAGAAAAGTCTGTACAGGACCATCCAGACACTGAAGGATACATATCCGCTGGTCATATCAGCAAATCCGCAAATAATTCCCATTTTGAACCTGTTTTCCAGAGCTGGATTTTTGCTGGTTATGCCTGCAGCATACAGCATAAGCTCCAGAATTATCGCGTTCACGGACAGTGTTATGAAAGTTATGGGGGTAAAACTCCCTGTTATGAAACCTCCAAGTAGAAACCTGACCATCATAAAAAGACTTACAACTCCGGGTTTTGGTATCAGGACCACAAGAGAGGCAATGAGCATGTAAAGAAGAATCTCATTGAAGAGCCCTGTGAACAGGAAACTGAAAGGTCCGAATATTGCATGGGACAGCTCCCACAGGATGGTCATCGGTAGGTTTATCGCTGCAAAAGAAACGGTGCCAAAAAGGGCAATCAGCACAAGGTTACGGGTTTTAAACCTGTCCATTATCGCCCTGGATCTTGAGATAAAAAAGCCAAGAGCAGTAAGTCCGAGTAAAGAGGCGATAAACGTAGTTATTATAGGCCCCCATTTCCTTGAGATTGCAGTAATTTTCTGCTCTTTTGTTACTGCAGTCCAGTCACTGCCTGTGAGTTTTACTTTAACTCTTAGAAGGTAGTCTCCTCCCATCGCATCCTGAGATATATACAGAGGAAGGCTTATCAGCGAACTTGAGCCTGGAGAAAGGGTTAAAGTGGCATAACATGTAGCGTCTGCGCTAATTCCCATAATCTCGGGTTTAAACGCTTTTACAGGTTCACCGGTTTTTGTGTCAAGAATATCATATGTGACTATAACAGGAATTGTGCTGTTTCCAGTATTGGTAATCTCTATCCCTATGAAAGTTGAAGTGAAGTCCTCTTTATTGAGCTTGAGATCTGTAACCTTCAGCAGCTTTTTGAGAGCAGGGGAAGTTTCCTGGACGACCAGGGTGTTTGAGAGATGGCTGGGATCTCCATATCCGTCTTCATCTGAGGGTATTACAAGCTGGGATACTGAGATTTCATCCGTGACTTCTTCTTTTGAAGCAAGATTGAGCTGGGCTGTACGCACAATAGTATGTTTTGTCCCCTCAACTTCAACGACTGCCGTTGCAGTTACGGTATAGGTTCCACAGGGCATGTCCTCAGGTATATAAAATTCAACAAGCCTGTACCAGTTGTCATATTCGGTCTGAAGCGAAAATGAATGGATTGAAGTTTCATGAAGCACAAAACCCTCAGGTAAATCCAGTTCCATTGTCACATTCATATTTCCATCATAATAACTCTCAAAAAAAACATATGCCGAAAGGGTGCTGCCTCTGACTGCAAGACCGTTTTCTTCTACCCCATGGGGAACCTGAATTATGAATGTGGTCATATCTTCAGGTTTGAAGTCCTCCTGCTGAATCTGTGCAGCTGCGGGTTGTACTATCAGCACAAGTGCAAGGAGGAGAATAGCTATGTTTTTCATTCCGCTACCTTTTTCCTTATTTGAGGATTTTTCGGATTTCCTGCATTTTCGCGTTCCAGTCAGGTACATCTTCAAAACTGATAATGTCAACAGCTCCACCCTGAAATTCTCCTTCTCCTGCCAGCTCTTCCATCCAGCTCTCTATCTCGAGGTAGGATTTTTTCAGCTCTTCAAGAAGCTCGGGATCAGGGTTCCATAGTCCTCTTGACTGGGCTTCAAGAAGCCTTCTGGACATTTCCTCCAGGGCATAGGGATTGTTCTCTTCAAAGAAGCGGCGCATTTCTTCATCAAGCACAAAGGCCTTTGTGATATCATCAAAAATCCAGTCGTCCACTTTCTGGGTGGAAGCCTCCCAGCCATAGACCCTTCCTACCCTCTTTGAAATGTCCTGTGCACCCTTGTATCCGTGCTGTTTCATGCCTTCGATCCACTTAGGGTTTAAAAGCCTGGTTCTTACCACCCTTCGCATTTCGTCAGCCATGTCCCGGACTTCAACATGCTGAGGTTCTCTCGTATCTCCAAAGTAGACTCTTACATCCTTTCCGGAAGCTTGCTTGGCCGCAGCCGTAAGGCCCCCATGAACCCCAAAGTAACAGCAGCATCCTAAAAGGTCATACTCGTCACTTACCACTTTATTAAAGGTAGCATCAACAGTCTTAAGGCTTGAAGCAAGCTGAGTGTGGGCTTCCTTTCCTTTTACATCTTTTCCATAGGCATACCCGTTCCAGTAAAGGAAGATATCTGCCAGGTCTTTTTCATCTTTCCAGGCACTTGCATAGACTGCAAGCTGAACTCCGGCCGAATAAGTCCCGGGTTTGCTTGAAAAGATCCTTAAAGTAGCATCTCTGGAATCCGCTCCTTTTTCAATCATCCGAAGGCTGTGTTTTCTCGGATAATTCATCTCCTCAGGTTCGTCAAGAGATGCCACAGCCTGGATTGCTTCGTCTATAACCTCAAGGCAGTTTGGAAAATTATCCCTCAGGATTCCTGAGATTCTTATAGTAACATCAATCCTGGGCCTGCCCAATTCTTCAAGAGAAATTACAGAGAAACCCCTGAGATGTCCATTGCTGAGCCAGATCGGTTCAACCCCAAGCAAGCTCATAATCTGGGCCATTCCCTCTCCGTCAGCCCACATCACATCGTTTGCCATCCAGTAAAATGCCACATTCTCAGGACAACGGCCTTCATCTTTGAGGTGTTTCTCAATCAGAACCTGGGAAAGTTGCTGTCCCACTCGCCAGGCAGCTTTTGTAGGAATCTTTTTGGGTCAAGTGAATAGAAATTCCTGCCTGTTGGCAGTACATCATCTCTTCCACGCATGATAAGGCCTGAAGGGCCGGCAGGGGTGTATCCCCCATCAAAGCCGTGTAAAAGGGCTTCAATTTCCAGGGAATCATCGATTCTGGATTCAAGGTCAAGGATCCTGTTGCAGACCGCAGCGGCATCCTGAAGAAATACGGAATTTATACTCAGGTCTTTAATTTCCTGCTCTTTAAAAATATTTTCTTCAATTCCCTGCTTTTCAAAGCTTTTTCCCTTGATTTCCTGCTTCTCAAAGCTTTTTCCTTCAAAAATTTCTTCGATTATCCTGGCTGGCTCTTTTTCATGATTATTTATAAACGTCCTTATAAAATCTTTAGAAAGGGAATCAATCTCTTCAAGCCTCTGTCCGTTTGATTTCCCGTTTCCGGAAATCCGGCTCTGGTCAGAGATCAGTTCATCAAGGTCAAGCCCCAAAAGTCCTGCAATCAACCGTCTGATCGAGATTTTGTTTCCCACACTTTCCTGATCATCATACCTTAAAATTGAGTTTATGAACTCAACTTTTTTCTCGCCTTCAGGGAGATGTCCGAAGATGTGCATTCCATTGTGGATCTGGCTGTTCCTGATCTTTCCAAGAACTTCATGCGCTTCTCTTATTATTTCTTCAAAAGGAGTCTGATGATCGGCTTTTATCTCGGAATCCATGTTCGATTTTTTGATCTCGTCAAGGATCAGGTGCTTCAGGGCATGTTCCCGTCCCTTATCGTGTTTCACCTGTTCGTATTCCCCAAGCAGCCTGTCCAGTTCTGCCAGGTTTTCATAAAGCCCTCCTGAGGTCATGACAGTCTGCATATGGTCTATCAGGCAGGCCAGGCTCCGGCGTTTGGCAATTGTGCCTTCCGGAGGGTTGTCCGAATTATAAATATAGAGATGGGGAATTGTCCCTATACCTATGTCAGGATAACAGTCGGCTGAAAGTCCCACTCCTTTCCCGGGCAGAAACTCAAGGTTTCCGTGGGTTCCCACATGTACGAGTACATCGGCTCCAAAGGTATTTTCAAGATACCTGTAGGTTGCAAGGTATTGATGGGTTGGCGGAACGTCCGGGTCGTGCAGGATCTTGCAGACCGTTCCATCACATCTGGCACCTGCACATCCTCGCTTTGGCTGCACGCAGACCACAGCGTTTCCATACTGTACCCCGGTCACAACGATTTTCTTATCATAAACCATTGCAGCAGGAATGCCGTTGATTTCTTCTCCGGGAGGGTTTCCCCAGCTCTCAGTCACTCTTTGCCTTACTTTCGGGCTCAGGGTATTGAAATATTTCTCATATTCTTCTTTTTCCACAAAAGCCAGGACCCCGCCGTTCTTTACTATCTCGTTAATGGGAGTCCACCTGAACTCTGAAATTGCTTTTTTCTTGAGAATAGTCTCAATAAGGGTTTTTCCATCTTCAGGGGGTTGACGGCATAGCCTGCTTCCTGCATCCGGTTCAATATTCTTGCAACACTCTCTAGAGAATCAAGGTTTGCAGCACCTCCTACAGAACCTTCAACCCCTGAGCAAGGGTAGTTGTGCAGGATAAAGGCAACTTTTTTCTGGTTTGCCGGCTTTTTCCTGAGTTCGGTCCACTTCATAATCCTGAAGGCAAGTTTTGAGCAGCGGTCTTCAATAGGAAAACGCCCCAGATAATTTCCTTCTTTTTTGCCTGCTCCTATTATGATGGGTTCAATTCCGCCTTCAAACTCAGGAAGAGCCACGCTCCATCCGATCTCAGTGCTTAATCCCATTGACTCCTGCCATTGTTCAACAGTCATATAATGTGAAATTACAGGCTGGAAAACAGGGACGTCAAGTTTTCTCAGAATCTCTATGCCTTCTGCTGCGCATGATGTATCTCTCTTTTTGGTTTTACTGCTTGCAATAAAAAAGGAGAGAGTTTTACAAGACAATCTATAATAGGCCTACCGTTTTCTATTAAATAGTCCACTATGACCTCATCCATGCCCCTGCTTCCAAGCTCTTCGTCTTTCACAGAATATGCAAAAACAGGGACAACCGATAAACCGAGATTTTCCAGCTTTTCTATCAGGGCTTTTTCGATCTCAAGTTCATTGTTTACCCAGGAAGTCCTGGAGATAATCAGCCCCACGATTTTATCTTTCAAAGGCCCGTACCAGTTAAGATATTCTTTAATATTTGAGAAGGGTTCCTTTGCATCCGGGTGATAAAGCCCATCCCATGGGATCTTTTCCGGAGGTTTTGCTTCAAGCTCGGATCCCAAAACTTCTTTTAAGAGATAGCGCAGCATATTGCCAAAGTTTTCCTGCCCTCCATAAATTATATAAGAAAAACATGTAGCTGCAATCTCAAGTTTCACAGACGAAAGGGTAAATGCTGAGGGATCACTCCCTACGCAGATTACAGGTACCCTCGTTTTTAACGGTTCAAGCTTTTCATAGAACTCTTCCCAGAAAGGATTTGATATATAGTATAGAAAGACGGCATCAGCATTTTCACATGCAAGAAGTACCTTCTCAGCTTCTTCCGGATTTTCTTCCAGAAGCTTTGTGTAGTGGGCTTCAAGCTCTATGCCAAGTTCGTCGGCTGCTTTAAGGAGTGTGGGAATGTAGGAATTCCACGTTATTGAAATAATTTTCATTTTTTCTCCTCTTATGTAAGAATATGCACTTTATATTCTCCGAGCACTGTGCCGTCATCAAGCCTTGAAGGAGCCTCTAAGGCTGCAATATACCTGCCGTCCGGGGAGATATCAGCAGATACTGTAATCCCTTTGGTATTATATATCTGGACAAGTTTAGAGTTTGAACCTCCGCTTTTTGATATGTCAAAGACATACACTCCGTGGACATTTCGATCCTCGGTCACCAGGTTCTGGGCTATAGGAATCACGAGATACCTGTCATTCAGTGCACATTCCCCCGCATAGCCGTCCAGTCTCCATTTCCACAGCAGGTTGCCTTCAGTATCATAGGCAAAGAGGCTGTTCCCGTTGGGATGTTCTATAGGAGCATCTTTATTCTGATCTTTGGAGAAAGTACTCCCTATTGAGAAAATCAGGGTATTGTTGATAATATAGGCGTAATTCGCACTGCCGTAAATAGGGACTCCGCTTACTACTACCGGAGTTGAAATGTTTGCCTGCCATTTTATTTCCGGAACTCCGGTTTTCATGATCTCGGAATTATCAAATAAAAAGGCTCGCCCATCGCTGGTCATTGTTATTAGTTTTTCCCCTCAGGAGTAATCTGGGTACTGTACCAGATTGCGGAATAGTCGAAGAAGGGTTCAAGGGGTGGGAGTGAGTAGTTCCAGTCCTCTATTCCTGTGTTTCCATTAAGGACATGCACTGCTCCGTCTTTCCAGTTTTCTGCTTTTGTGAAGGAGGTGGTGCCGAAAACAGAGTATCTTCCGTCAGGGGTAGTATCAATCCAGGTAACTCCTATGTCCATCAGTTCGGATTCCGGGAATTTCCAGCGCATGTTGCCTTTAGGGTCAAAGGAATAAACCCTGCCCAGATACTTGTATTTCTCACCTATGTAGCCACAGCCTCTGCTGGAAGCAACATAGATATTCCCTTTTGAATCAAGCTTTATCTTTTTCATGGATGGCATGTGGTCAAGGTCTGAGCCCAGTTCCGTACCTGCTCCAAATTTCCAGATTTCAGTGCCGTTTAAATCAAAACAATAGATAAAAGCATCCGGGCTCTCTTCCCCCACAATAAGGCGCTTGCCGTCCTCTGAAAACTCTATGTCCGTGATTCTTGCATCTGCTATCCCTTTAACAAGCTGTTTTTCCCAGACTTTCTCGCCTGTTGCAAGCTCTATAAGTTTCAGAGAACCTCCATGGGTTCCGATGGCAAAATATTTGCTGTCAGGAGAGAACTTCGTTACACCTTTTATATTCTCTGAGGTTTTTTCGATAGATCCGGGGGTTACATCCTCAAGCTCTACGGTATACTCCTCTTTCAAAGCAGGTTTTTCAGGGGCATATGCCTCTAAAGCACTGGATACCCCTGAACCTGTTATCAGTTCAAATTTGTATTGAGTTTCAGGGTCCCAGTCAAAGGCTGCAATGACCTGGTCATCGGTTTTTCCAATATCCACGGTATCCGTAGAGCTATTGGCAGAAGAAATCCTTACCTGTGATATATTCGCTTCCTCTTTTAGAGTAATCAGAGCCCCGGTCCTGGAAAAGACTACGGAGTCTATGGTTACTCCGGCTTCGGAATTACTTATCTCCTTTGTACCTTGCATCCCTGATGCTGAATCCTGAGAAATTCCATTGTCTCCGGATTCCTGGCTTTTTTCAGCACATCCGGTAGTCATTAAAGCCAGAATAAGCAGGCCTATCAAAAATTTCCATTTCATTCTCTCACCTGACAATTATTAACCTGTGTTTTCCAATTACATCCCCATTTTGGAGTTTTAGAGGAGCTTCGACTGCAGCGACTGTGCAGCTAGAAGAAATCGCAGCATCCACGACAACACCCTCGGTATTGAATGTCCAGAGCAGCTTTGAATTGCCATTTCCGGATTTCTGGTTATCAAAAGCGTGAATCCCGTGAACCTGAGTATTACTTGCGGAAGTATCTTTTCCGACTGGCAGGACAAAGAACCTCATGTCCGGAGAGAAGAAAATTCCTGTACAGCGTCCCCAAAGGTTATAGGTCCAGGAACAGTCTCCTGTTTCTACATCACATGATACGAGAGAATTTTCAAGGGGGTGTGCCATTGGGATATCATTGGGGTAATATGCAGGAAGTGTGGCTCCTGTAAGGTAGAGTGTCTCATTTTCGGTGGAGATTTTTGCATCTTCACCATAGGTATAGATGTAACTTCCCTGGATCTCCTCCGGAGCTGTCACATTGTATTGCCATTCATTAGAGTCCCATACTGTTCTTCCATCTCCGGGGTTTTTCATCTCGGAATCATAAAACAGGTATCTTCTTCCATCCCCTGTATAGGCAGTTACCATGGACCCGTCATCTGAAACATCAAGCCCGTGCCAGATGGCTGCAGAATCAAAGTAAGGTTTGAGGGGCGGAATTTCGTATTTCCAGCGGAGGTTTCCGCTTTCATCTACGGAGTAGACGACTGCATCCAGTTCAAGGGAATTTGTCCAGTCTCCGGTTGAAAAAACCACATTTCTTCCATCCCGGCTTGAGTCAATCCAGTTTATACTCCTGGCGTAATTTTCGGTTTCCGGCAGTTTCCAGGAAAGAGTGCCATCCGGGCTGAACCTGTATACCCTTGAAGCAAGCCCGTATCCCGAATCTTTCCAGTATCTGCCTGCTGCAATGTACACCGCATCATCGGCAGCTGTTATTTTGTATATGCAAGGCTGATATTTTGGATTCGTACTGGTCCCAAGGTCATCCGCACTCCTGTAGCTGTGAATTTCATCTCCTGTGCCAGCATCCAGGGAATAAATATATCCATCATTACTTCTTTCCCCTGCGAGCAGATACTTTCCGTCTTTTGAGAATGAAATGTCTGAAACATTTCCTCTTAAGGTCTTTTTCCAGAGCACCTTTTTGTCTGGGACATCAATAACTTCCAGGTTTTCTCCTGTCCCGACCGCTACATACATTCCATCCTGAGAGTAAGTCACAAAGTCCTGAATATTCGATTTTCCTTCACTGAGATTTTCCGGAGTTATATCTCCAAGTTCATACTCCCAGTAAAGGTAAGGGAAGATTTTTCAGAAGAGTGTATATTTTCCTGATTCAACTGATTGCTTGCCTGATCTCCGTAGCTTTTTGAGATTTCTCCACTGCTATTTTCCTTTTCTTCTGAGGCTACTATATGTGAAGATATGCATCCTGAACAGACCAGACAAATGAATGAAACTATAATTATCAGCACAACACTACTCTTTTTCATTTTCAGACTCCTATGATTATCTTTTATCATTTTCCGTATATCTTCAGGTCTGAGATACTCAATATATTCTGATGTTGTGTACTGTTGTCTCCAAAACCTGCACTAATTTTTTCAATCTTTATATTTTCAGCAGGTCCGCAGTATTTTTCATAATCTTCAATGAGATTTCTTTCAACTGTATCCATTGGAATTCCTGAGATCATAATCGATGGAGAAAAACGCCGTCTGTTTTCTTGATCTCGATAATATTCCCCTTCAGATTGTGGATTCATGCTCCCTGCTGCAACATAGTAGATGGATTTGTGGTCACTGAATGTCACTTCTAACCAGAGACTGAATGTATCCAGATCCTGTCCGTCCCAGTTCCATGAAATTTTTTCTGGAGACAGGCTCACATTTTTACTCCAAACCCCTTCTCCTGTCTGTGCCGAATTCTTTGTATTAAAATAAAGTACCCCATCTTTGCATCTTAGAAGATCTCCTTCTAAATTACAATTTTCGAAGTTTTCCTTATACACTGTTTTTTCCTCTGGCATGATTTGTGAATAGATTATCACGCCTATAAGGCTCAGGAATATAAATCCGAATATTGTAGTCTTTCTGGAAATCATAATTGACCCATATAATAAGTAATTAATAAAGATTCCTAAAATATTCTTAATTTATCTTATATGGTAATAATAAAATTAAATTTATGGATACAATATCTGAGCAAATTTCTATACAATAACATGTTATTTTTCCTTTGATTTTCTACTTTTTAAATTAATTCGTTTTGATGTACTTTTTTATAATTAGGTATCAATAAAGCACATTATTACTTATTTTTCGGCTTTGCAATATACAAAATTCCTTTTATTTGCTTTGTATTTCCTTCAATATCTAGGCTTCTTTAATGACATATTAGTTGTCTTTTTTTATTAAAAACAAAATGGCTATATAGTATTACTATATTTTCTAAAGTTATGACTCAATGCAACAAAAAAATATGATTTTTAATATATTATGTATAATTATATTTACATCATTGCTTCTAGTTGTTATAATTCCTGTGAAAGGTGCTATTGAACAGAGAGGCCCTCTCATAAGTATTGCAGCCGGAGAACATACAATACTCAATGGAGAAAATTGCCCCGGATTTTACTATTCAACCTCTGCTGGTACATACTATGAGTCGTTGGAGCTTAATTTCTCCGAAGACGGGCTTATTGATACGGGAAATGCAACGTATACCTCAAAAATTACTTCCGGTTCAACGGCTTTCTTCGGAAAGAAATACAAGGTCTTTGAAGATGGATTGATCACTGAGAACCTTGTTAGTTATGGGAGTCGTGATCTTCAACGTGGGAATGATTACGATCTTGGAAACGGCTACAAATTGGTGTTGACGGGGATAAACGAGGATTCTGCTCTTCTTGAGCTTCAGAAAAACTCTCTCCTGTTACCAGTAAATCCCTTGTCGAGGGCTCAAAATTTAATTTCACAGCTGAAATAAACGGCACTGAGTATGTAATTCTTGAAGGAACTCTTAAACAGGTTCTTGACAGTAAAGATCCGATTGTGAGTCTTTCAAGCGTAAACCAGTATTCGAGTGCACCTATTGAGATCAACGTTGGGGACCAGTATGGTAATTTCGAGGTCACTGAGTTTACAGATAAAAAGATCGAATTGAAAAATAGAGTGCCTATCCGGATGAGCCCTGGAGATTATGTCACAATTCTTGAAGATTTGATCGATTTCAGAGTGGCTGATGATGTATACAGGGCATGTTCTTACAATATGACTAAAGATGTTATCAAGTCATATCAGATAAAAGGCACATCCATAACTGTAAATCGCTCGGATTCTATTCCGGATTCCTGTGTCTGGACAGCTGATTCTTTTGGTATGCTCTATTATGATCTTGAAAACAATTTCAGTACTGAAAGCCTTGAACTTAATCTTGATGCCAAAAATGATTGGATTCCGGAAGGCGGCCTGGTTTATGAATCCTCACCTGTTAGGGTTCTATACAAAAATCCGGAGATGAAGGGTTACGGGGAAAACGCATTTGAGGGAGGATATTCTGCGCTTGGATGGGATGGTGAGAAATATGTATATCTTGGAAACAATCAGGGAATTATACATATCCTCATGGATGATGACAAGGACAGACGTCTCTATTCCGGTGAAGAATGGGGCCTTGGAGAAGGGTACACCCTGAAAGTAGATGGTATCGACTCGGATAAAGTCTACCTGACAGTTTTGAGAAATAATGTTGCTGTTTACTCAAGCATAATCTCTCCCGGGAATTCGGCTGATCTGGGCACCCATACTCTTCTGTACAACAAAACCATAAACGGGATTGAAATTCCCTCTTTTCCGTATATGTGGAGAATGTCCTGGAAGGAAACGAAAGCTCCGGTGTAAATCTAAAATATCCTCTGCACTTTTCCGAAAGCCCTCTTGAAATAAAGGTAGGGGAAATATTCGGGGCACTTACTGTTGTTGAAACCTCCCCAGAATCCGGCTTGAAAATGAAAATGCTCTCAATTTTGGTTCGGACCTCGAAGTCACAGAAGAAATCCATATTGGTTCTTTTGAAAAGACGACAGGAGGGAATCTGAGTGTTACCTTTTTCCCCTTCATGGACAGAGTGGAAAAAGTGGACTCTGTTCTTCCGGCCATCTCCCAGCGGTTTATCCCGGCTATGAGTGTTGAAGAATACCTTATCGGAAACTGAAATATATTTTGAGGCTAAATCATGAGAAACCATAATATTACTGTTTACCCTTTCACGGCTATAGTCGGACAGGAAAAAATGAAAAAAGCTCTGATCCTGAATGTCGTAAATCCAAAAGTTGGAGGAGTTCTTATCAGGGGCGAGAAAGGCACTGCCAAATCAACGGCAGTCCGGGCCCTTGCCAATCTCCTGCCTGAAATCGATGTGGTTGAAGGTTGTAAATTCCGATGCAATCCTCACGATGTACATGCAATGTGTGAGGAGTGTCTGGATAAAATAAAAGCCGGAACCTTGAATATTTCTTCCGAAAAAATGAAAGTTGTGGATCTGCCCGTAAGCGCTACCGAAGACCGGGTTGTTGGGACTCTTGATATCGAACATGCCATCAAGAAAGGAGAAAAACGTTTTGAGCACGGGGTACTGGCCCTGGCCCACAGAGGTATCCTGTATGTTGACGAGATCAATCTCCTTGACGACCACCTTGTGGATGTGCTCCTGGACTCTGCGGCAATGGGGGTAAACACTATTGAAAGAGAAGGAATTTCTTACTCCCATCCTGCAAACTTCGTGCTTGTGGGCACTATGAACCCTGAAGAAGGGGAATTAAGACCTCAATTGCTGGACCGTTTCGGGTTATGCGTAGATATAAAAGGTATCAGTGATGTGCCCAGACGGGTGGAACTTATAAAATACAGGCTTAGTTATGAGGCAGATCCTGAAGTTTTTGCGGCAAACTGGCAGGCCGCCGAAACCGAGCTTTGCGGGCAGATTCTTGTGGCACAGAAATTGCTTCCCGAGGTTAGGATTTCAGATGACATGCTTGAACTGATCAGCCAGATCTGTGTTGACATGGGGGTTGATGGGCACAGGGCAGATATCACCATGATGAAAGCCTCAATCACACTTGCAGCTTTTAACGGGAGGACTGAGGTCCTTGAAGGGGACATAAAGGAAGCTGCAGAACTTGTGCTATCTCACCGTATGCGCAGAAAACCTTTTGATAACCGTTCCGACAAACAGAATAACCTGGACGAAAGTATCGAAAAACAGAGAGAAAGGCAAAAGGAAAAACAGAACGAAAAAGAGAAAAACAAAAACGAACAGCAGAAAAGAGAACACAAAGAAGATCAAGGAAAACAACATGAAAATCCCGAAGAGCAGCAGTGGGATAACACATCGGACAAGGCTGAAAGGGAGCCATCTGCCTCTTCAGAAACAATTTTTGCGATGGGGGAGAGCTACCAGATAAAACAATTGTCTCCTGAATTTCGCAGGAATCGTCGAAACGGGTCAGGTCGGCGCAGCAAAACCCTGACTAAATCCAAACAGGGCAGGTATATAAAGAGTACAATTCCCCAGGAAAGAATCACTGATCTTGCTTTTGATGCCACCTTGAGGGCAGCAGCGCCTTACCAGCTTGTGCGGGAAAAAAATGGAAATTCTATAATAATTCATGAATCCGATTTCAGAAAAAAGATTAGGGAGAACAAGATAGGCAACCTTGTCCTGTTTGTTGTGGACGCCAGCGGTTCCATGGGGGCCCAGCAGCGCATGGTAGCTTCGAAAGGAGCAGTCCTTTCAATGCTGATGGATGCTTATCAAAAAAGGGATAAAGTGGGACTTATCGCTTTTAAGGGTGATAGTGCAGAATTGATCCTGCCTCCTACGTCCAGTGTGGAACTGGCACAAAAGTATTTGCAGGAGTTGCCTACAGGCGGAAAAACTCCTCTTTCCCATGGGTTGATGAAAGGATATGAAACCATAAAGTCCGAACTCCGACGCGATCCTGATACCTGCCCGTTTATGGTTCTGATCTCTGACGGCAGGGCCAATGTCAGTATGAATGGGGAGTCGCCGATCCAGGAAACGAAAAAAATAGCTTCTATGTTCAGGGGAGAAGGCATACAGTCTGCAGTCATTGACACGGAAAGCAGTATGATAAAATTCGGGCTTGCCCAGGAAATTTCCAGTGCTCTTGGAGCCAGGTATCTGGCACTTGAAAATTTAAAAGCAGATTCGATAGTTGAAGCCGTTCGATCTTCAGTCCCTTTTGATCTTCAGTTTTCTTCAGGCAATTTCTCAATTTGAGCCATTTAGATAGCTTGTTTTCAGAGTCAACAAACTTTTCAAAAAAATAATCTCCTATTTTTCAAAAATACAACAAAAGCTATATGTCTATCTAAAGCCGTAAACCATGCCTATGGATTTCCAGATCTTGGACGCAGATTATGAAGTCGTTAACGACAGCAGCCCTGTTATCCGCCTCTTTGGCAGGGGAGCGGACGGGAAAAGTGTTTGCTGCTTTGTCCCGGATTTTGAGCCTTATTTTTATCTCAAGGCATCTGGAGACCTGCACGCTGTAGCCAGGCTTGTGAAAGACACTTTTGGACAGGTTACAAAGGTCGAAATAGTCGAAAAATTCGAACCTGTAGGATATCAGAAGACAAAGAAAGAGATGCTCAGAATTACCACCCACCTGCCCAGGGATGTGCCCGAGATCAGAGATGATATTCTGAAGCTCCGGGAAGTTATGAAGGCTGAAGGTAAATGGGAAGTTTATGAAACTGATATCCTCTTCAGAAACCGTTTTTTAATTGACAAAAGTCTGGGGGTATGGTCTGGGTTTCTGCCGAAGGAAAGTCAGTTGACCCTGCAAGATATTTCAGGGCAGGTTCTTCAGGCAATTCTCGCTGTGAGAATTTTGCATGCGACTCTTCGATTATTGCATCCGGGTTTAAGAGAATTGAAAATCTCACGATCGCCCCTCTGAAGTATCTCTCTTTTGACATAGAATGCCTGCCTCTTGATGGGGGGATGCCTTCTCCTGACGTTTCGCCTATAATTATGATCAGCTTCGCCTTCGAGCCGGAATACAGGGGACATAAAACCCTTGTGCTTGTGGCAAAACCTGCGGAAGGCATGGACGCAGATGTCATTTCCTGCAGGGACGAAACTGAAATGTTAAATCGCTTTTTTGAGATCTTCTGCGAGTATGACCCTGATATTATAGTGGGATATAATCATCAGGATTTTGATATTCCTTATATTACGGATAGGGTAAAGGCTCTAGTTACAAAAGGAGAATCAATAAACCCTGTTGTCGGCCGGGACGGCAGTAAGATAGGCTACCGAAAATTCGGGCTTATTACCCGCACTGAGTTTAAAGGACGGGTGGTTGTGGATGCCCTTCCTCTGGTAAGAAGAGCTTTTAGTCTCAAGCAATACACTCTGCGCGTGGTTTCAAAGGAACTTTTGAGTCGCGAAAAACTGGATGTCCCTCCTCTGGAAATGGAAGAATACTGGGTGGATACAGGAGACAAGTTCCGAAAGTTCGTAGATTATTCACGTAGAGACTCCGAGCTTGCCCTGGAACTTATCCTTAATTTGAGGCTCCTTGACAAATATATTGCACTTGCCCGGGTAAGTGGAAGTCTGTTGCAGGAAGTAGTTGACGGAGGCCAGACTTCGATGGTTGAAACTCTTCTTCTCAGAGAGTTCGGGTTACGCGACAGGGTGCTCCTTCCAAAGCCGAATGACGGGGTCTCTGCCGAGAGGTATGAAATGAGTTCTGACCTCAAAGGCGGAGAGGTCCTGGAACCTAAGAAAGGCCTTCTGGAAAATGTTCTTATCCTTGACTACAAGTCCCTCTACCCAACCATTATGATGGCACATAATCTCTGCTATACCACGGTAGTTACAGAAGACAGGCCGGAAGGGGAGACTATCAAACCTCCTTCTGGAGGAGAGTTTGTGCTTCCGGAGGTTAGCAAAGGAATCGTGCCTTCTATTCTGGAAGATTTGCTTAATCAGAGAACTGAGACAAAGAAAAGAATGAAACGGGCCTCTGATCAAAATGAGTATAGAGTGCTCGATGCTACGCAGCTTGCCCTGAAAATTCTGCTAAATAGCTTTTACGGTTACTCAGGATATGCCCGGGCAAGGCTCTACAGCCTCACGCTTGCAAATGCTGTAACCAGCTTCGGAAGACATAATATTCTGAATACCCGGGAAATTATCAATACTACAATCGGTAAAATAGTTCTCAGGGGTGATGCCGCTTTACTCCTTAAAGAAGCCGGAGAACTCTCTTCCTCTGATATCATTGTGGAACTTTCGGTTGCCTATGGGGATACAGACAGCGTTTTTGTCCACTGCAAGTCTGGAGGGGATCTTTCCCTTGAGGAGATTAGTCTTGTAGGGAACAGGCTTTCAGCCATTGTTTCTGCTTCCCTGCCCGATCCTATGGAGCTTGAATTTGAATCTATTGCAAAACATGCTCTTCTTATTGCAAAGAAGCGCTATGCTCTCTGGCTTTTTGAGCCCAGCAATTCGGGCTGGGAAGGTCAGATCAAGGTCAAGGGCATGGAAACTGTTCGCAGGGACTGGTGTGAACTGACATCAGTGACTCTCAATAGGGTTCTTGAACTTGTACTTATAGAAGGTGATGTTGACCGGGCTGTAGAACATGTCCGCGAGGTGGTTAGCAATGTCAGGAATCTTGACCCGGCAAAAGATTCAGAAATGATTGAAAGTCTTATTCTCACACGTACCCTGACACGAAAAACGGACAGCTATAAAAATAAACAGCCTCACCTGACAGTTGTAGAAAAAACGAAAGAACGGACCGGCTCCGTATCTTCTATTGGAACAAGGATTCCCTTTGTCATTACTGCAGGAAAAGGACTCTTTGTAGATAGGGCTGAGGACCCGGAATATGTCAGGGAACACAATATCCCAATAGATGTCGACTATTACATTAAGAAGCAGATC
Organism: Methanosarcina sp. ERenArc_MAG2; assembly: GCA_023955635.1. Classification (GTDB taxonomy): domain Archaea; phylum Halobacteriota; class Methanosarcinia; order Methanosarcinales; family Methanosarcinaceae; genus Methanosarcina; species Methanosarcina baikalica. The sequence goes on along the minus strand of JAMXHR010000017.1, from coordinate 10,368 downwards.
CTGCCTCCAGTGGAGCGTATTCTGGAAGTTTTCGGGGTTAAAATTTCTTCACTTGACTTCGATTCAAAGCAGAAAGGGCTGTTTGATTTCGAAGCTAAGAAGCCTGAAGTAAATAACCCGGAAAAACCTCCTTCTGAAGGGGAAAATAAAGTAAAGGTTCAGGAACAGGATCCATTTCAGGAAAACGGGCGTGCAGAACAGAGTTCCCTATTTGATTTCTAATTTTGTTCTTTATTCTGGATTTCATTAATTTATAAGTATCCCGGATTCTTTTACACATTCAGACCTTCGCCTTTAACTCTTTTTTCCTTCTGTTTCCGGGCTTCAATCCATTTCTTTTGCCTGCTACCAAGCTCTTATATTAATTTTTCTTAACGCTATCTTTCCATTTGTCTATATTTTATATAGAATATATATATTCTACTATTTCATTCCATACTTCTAGCTTGTATATACTCCTCTATATTATATATGGCGAATCTTTATATATTTCCTTCTTTTATTGTGTATTGTACTGGTAACAACTTAGATGAATTTTGATTATTGACTCATATTGTTTAAAGGAGTGTCTCCAATATGGCAAATAAACTAAAAAGCTACACAATTCTCATATTACTGGTGATCGGACTTGTGTTTCTAGGAATCGGATGTACTGGAAGTGAAAACAGTGAAGTCTCTTCTCCGGCAGAAAAAACTCCTGCAGGTGAAAACAGCGAAGTCTCTTCTCCGGCAGAAAAAACTCCTGCAGGTGAATCCGAAGGTATCTTTCTGAAAGGTTCAGATACAGTTCTTCCTCTTGCACAGGCTGAAGCTGAAGAATTCATGAATGAAAACTCTGGAAAAAGTATAACAGTCACTGGAGGAGGATCCGGTGTTGGGATTGCGGCGCTAATTGACGGTGAGGTGGATATAGCTACTGCATCCAGAGAAATAGATGCTAACGAAACCGAAGCCGCTAAAAAGAATGGGATTAATCCTGTGAGGAATGATATTGCCTATGACGGCATTACTGTGGTTGTAAATCCTGCGAATTCTGTTTCTAATCTTACCTTTGACCAGCTGCGTGGTATCTACAACGGGAGTATCAGCAACTGGAAGGACGTTGGCGGTGAGGATAAGCCGATCGTAGCGATTTCCAGGGACAGCAGTTCCGGAACTTATAAAGACTTCCAGAAAGATGTTTTGAATGGGGATGAATACCGGCCTGATGCCATTATCCAGGCTGCTACAGGAGGAATTGTGGGTGAGGTCTCTCAGAACCCCAATGCAATTGGATACATCGGCTTTGCATACCTCGATAACAGCATAAAAGTCTTAAACCTGGACAAAGGAAATGGATCTGTAACCCCAACTGCTGAAAGCATTCTCAGTGGCGAATACCCCCTTTCAAGATCTCTTTACTTCTACACCAATGGGGAACCCTCAGGCCTCACAAAAGAATTCATTGACTTTGTGATGAGTGAGAAAGGGCAAAACATTGTGACTACAGTCGGGTACATCCCGCTAAAGAAGTAATTGCGTCTTAAATTATTTCAAGGGAATAGAATGCTAAGCAGAAATTTTAAGGAAAAGATGATCGAATCGGTGCTTTTCTCAGTAAGCGCCCTTACGGTCGTCATCATTTTCCTTATATGCCTCTTTTTATTTCGGGACAGTTTACTTCTCTTTAAAGACACGTCCCTTCTGGACTTTCTCACGGGAAAATTCTGGTACCCGACATCCGTGAACAGGCAGTTCGGGCTATTGCCTCTCTTCTTCGGTTCTCTTATTGTTACTGCCGGAGCAATCCTTTTTGCAGTACCTCTGGGGATTGCTTCTGCTATTTATATTTCTGAGATCGCACACCCAAAGATAGCGGAATCTCTTAAACCTTTTATCGAGATTCTGGCAGGGATTCCTTCTGTTGTATTCGGGTTCTTCGGGCTTGTTATATTAGTTCCGTTTGTACAGAATACTTTTAATCTGCCTACTGGGCAAACTGCTCTTACAGGTTCAATTATGCTTGGAATCATGGCACTTCCCACGATAATTACTATTTCAGAGGATGCCATAAGTTCAGTCCCTAGCACACTCAAACAGGGTTCTCTTGCTCTTGGGGCCACAAGATGGCAGACCATATACAAGGTCATAGTCCCTGCATCCCTTTCCGGAATTTCAGCCGCCGTAATGCTCGGTATAGGGAGGGCTATAGGGGAGACAATGACTCTCATGATGGTAACCGGAAATACTGCAATAATTCCTTCTTTTCCCGGAGGCATGCTGGATCCTGTGAGGACAATGACTGCCACAATAGCACTTGAAATGGGGGAGGTCCCCCAGGGAAGTGCCCACTTCCATGCCCTCTTTGCGGTCGGGACTGTGCTTTTCATCATAACTTTCCTGATTACGCTGATTGCGGATTCGATCAAAAAACGGTACAGGTTCAAGGTGGACTGAGTGTGGAATTAAGTTCAAAAGTAATTAAAAATAATCCTAAATCTATTCGGGCGCAGGGTGGACTGACTATGGGATTGAGTGCAAAAACAAGTGAAAAAATCGCCTTTGCGTTTCTAAGCCTTTCAGCAATGACAGTAGCCGGGTTTGTTGTAATTATTCTCGCCTATATTATTTACAATGGGTACAGTGCAATCAGCGTTGAGTTCCTTACTGAGATGCCCCGCATGAGGATGACTCAAGGTGGAATCTATCCGGCAATTGTAGGGACTGTTCTCCTTATCATCGGGTCAATAGCTGTAGCTCTTCCTATGGGGATTATGGCTGCCATCTACCTGAACGAATATGCAGGAGAAAACCGTACCACCTGGCTTATAGAAATGGCAATCAACAACCTTGCAGGAACGCCATCTGTAGTGTTCGGGCTTTTTGGGTTGGCGCTGTTTGTTAAGTACTTTGGTTTTGGTCCTTCTCTACTGTCGGCTTCCCTTACCCTTTCTCTTCTGATTATCCCGGTGATTATCCGTTCCAGCCAGGAAGCTCTGATTACAGTCCCGAAAGAGTACAGAGATTCCTCTCTTGCGCTTGGAGTCAGCAAATGGCAGACTATAAGGCATGTGGTACTGCCGGCAGCTATTCCGGGAATTGTCACAGGCGTCATCCTGAGTGTTGGAAGGGTTGCGGGGGAAACGGCTCCTATTCTTCTTACAGGTGCCGCTTATTTCCTGCCGAGGTTACCTGACTCGGTTTACTCCCAATTTATGGCTCTTCCCTATCATCTCTTTGTGCTGGCCACTTCCGGGACAAACATTACCCAAACCCGACCCCTTCAGTATGGAACGGCTCTGGTTTTGCTGATAATCGTGCTGGGTTTGAATATCATAGCGGTTTTGATTCGCAGGCATTACAGGCAAAAATTGAAGATTTGATCTCTTTCCAAGAATATCTTCTGAAAAAATCTCTCTTGCAAAACAAATAAATAATTTATTATAATTTTGCATACCTATCTTAGTAAATGAAGTTGAGGTCCATAAATGACTGAAGCTGTTCAAAACGTAGCTCAGCCCCAGATAGAAGTAGAAAACTTGAATCTGTGGTACGGGGAAAAGCAGGCTCTTAAGAATATCTCCATGCATATCCCCAAAAACAGCGTAACTGCTCTTATAGGCCCTTCAGGCTGTGGAAAGTCCACTTTCATCCGCTGTATAAACAGGATGAATGATCTTATCATAAACTGTAGGGTAGAAGGTAAAGTTTCAATTGAAGGCAATGATATCTACGGAAAAGGTGTGGATGTAGTTGACCTTCGAAAGCATGTGGGAATGGTTTTTCAGAAACCCAACCCTTTTCCTATGTCCATTTACGATAATATTGCCTATGGGCCGCGTATCCATGGTGTAAGTAAAAAAGATATAGATAGAGTTGTCGAGGATGCCCTTCGTTCTGCTGCCATCTGGGATGAGACCTCAGACCGGCTCAAGTCTCCTGCCCTTTCACTAAGCGGGGGCAGCAGCAAAGGCTTTGTATTGCCAGGACTCTTGCAGTAAAGCCTGAAATTATTCTTTTCGATGAACCCTGCAGTGCTCTTGACCCGATTTCCACTTCAAGGATTGAAGAACTGATCATGGATCTTAAAAAAGATTATACGATAGTAATTGTGACTCATAATATGCAGCAGGCAGCAAGGATTTCAGACCATACTGGCTTTTTCCTTATGGGAGAACTGATTGAATTCGGTCAGACAAGGCAGATTTTTCAAAATCCCCGGGAAAAGAGTACTGAGGATTACATTACTGGCAGGTTTGGGTGATTAAAATGACTCGAGAACGATACTTTCAGCAGCTAGATCTGCTCAAAGAGTCCGTACTTTCTCTAGGGGAAATGTCTGAACTGATGTTTCGTGACTCAATGGAGGCGGTTATAGACCTTAATGTTGATCTTGCAAACAGGACTCTTGCCCTTGAGACGGAAGCGAATAAACTTGAAGAAAGAATCGAAGTTTCGATTTTTGATCTGCTTGCGCTTCAGCAGCCCATGGCAAGTGATCTTCGGCTTGTCGTGTCCGCACTTAAAATTTCAGCAGATCTTCGAAGAATCGTCGGGCTTTCAATAAACATTGCCAAAATCCCTGGGAAAATAGAAGGCGGGCATATAAAACCGCTTACAGATACTAAAAGAATGGCAGATGTTACTGCATATATGCTTGCAAATTCCCTTAAGGCCTTCGAGACCCGAAACCCTGAACTTGCAAGAGCGGCAGCCGTTAGGGATGACGAGGTTGATAAGATCTTTTATGCAGTCTGGGTAGAACTTTTGGAGATGATGGCAAAAGATACTAGTATTATTTCCAAAGCCACTCATTTGCTTTTCCTTATTCGTTATCTGGAAAGAATTGCAGATCACTGCTGTAATATATGTGAAAGTGTAGTTTATCTTACAACAGCCGAACGTGTCAAACTAAATTGAACCGGCGTTTTGACCGCTCGGTCTTTACTCTTTTTTATTTGATTTTTACTTTCAATGTATCTGATGGTCTTTTCCAGAGTACTTTTTTTCTTTTGTTTTCTCTTCTCTCCTATTTCCTAATTCTTTTTGATGTATATATTTTAAGTACATTTCTAAGCATATAGACGCCCATGCCTGACGTTCTTATCAAAAATACACGGATTTATTATAATAATTCTCTTCAGCCAGCTGAGATCATTATTGAAGGCGGCAAAGTTACTAAAATCGGAAAAGACCTCAGGGTATCGAGTTCGGATATGGTTATAGATGCAGGCGGTTCTCTTACTCTGCCTGCCGGTATTGACGTGCATGTCCATTTCAGGGAACCCGGCATGACTGCAAAGGAAAACTGGTACACAGGCTCGTGTGCGGCAGCTGCGGGAGGAATTACCACTGTTATCGATCAACCCAATACAGTCCCTCCTACAACCGAGAGGCGAGCTTTCGAACAAAAACTTAAACTTGCCAGCCGAAAGTCTCTCGTTGACTTCGGGATCAATGGTGGCGTAACAGGCAATATGGAGAAATTAGACGAACTCTGGAAACTGGGAGTTACTGCTTTTGGGGAAATCTTCATGGCCGAATCCACAGGCGGGCTAAATATCAATGAAGAAACCTTTGAAGAAGCCCTTGTCGAGATCAAACGTCTCGGGGCCTTTGCGACCATACATGCCGAAGATGAAAAGATGCGCCTTGAGCTGGAAGAGCTGTTAAAAGGGGATATTTCCTGCGAGTATCATTCAAGAGTGCGTCCCAACGCATGTGAAGCGGCTGCTGTTCAAAAAGCTCTGAAGCTTATTTCCGAACTGAAAGTAAGGGCGCATTTCTGCCACATTAGTACTCTTGAAGCTATAGGTATGATAAGGAAAGAGAAATATCTTGCAAGAGGGGAAAATAGAGAACCTTTTTTTACCTGTGAAGTTACTCCTCATCACCTTTTTCTCTCTACACGGGACTGGGAGAGGCTCGGGTCTTTTGGCAAAATGAATCCGCCTCTTCGGGGAAGTCACAGTATCAAAGCCCTTGTAAATGGGATAAATGACGGAACTATTGATATGGTGGCTTCGGATCATGCCCCCCATCTTGAATCCGAAAAGGATGTTGATATAAGGTCTGCTCCATCGGGGGTGCCTGGGGTTGAAACCTTTATGCCTCTCATGCTTGCTGCAGTTCGAAAAAATATCCTGCCGCTTTCACGAATGATCATGCTTACAAGTTGGAATCCGGCAAAAGCCTTCGGGCTGGACCGCCAATCCAAAGGCAGGCTTGAGGTAGGTTTTGATGCCGATCTGATTATTGTAAATCCCCATGAAATTCGACCTATAAGGGCAGAATTATTACACAGTAAAGCGGGCTGGACTCCCTTTGAAGGCATGGATGGAGTTTTCCCCCAGTATACTCTCTCCAGGGGTGAAGTAATCTGGATTGAGGAATCGATTAATGCAAAACCCGGAAGGGGCAATTTCCTGGTAGGCAGAGGAAAAATCTCGGTGGATGATGAAGAAAACCCTGATAAGGCTGAGTGAAACACAGGGATAAATGTAAGGGGTCCGAGAATGTTATGCAGAAAATGAAAATTGTTTAACAAAAATAGCCTAAATTGGTTATCGGATTCAATATAAATTTATATGCTAGATAAAGCAAATCTCCAGAGAGTTAAATAATGTCCGTAATGGCTCTGGAGATTGACTCTTCTTTGTTTTTAATAAAAGTCAATTGAGTCTAACCGGGACTGCAAAAGTTCCTGATGTTTTTTTCCAGAAACTTGTAGACTGCACCGTGGGTAGCCCCGTCGAGTAGCATCTTTATGGCTGTCCGTACGATAGTGTTCTGTTCAGGGTACCCAAGTATGGATACGGTTTTTCCATATACCGAAATCTTGACGTTTATCAGGGTTTCTGCAAGCTCTCTTGTTCTTCCATTTCTTCCTATGATCCTGCCCTTTATTCTCTGGAGCTCTTTTGGAGTAGTAGCAATATCTGAGAGGTCGATAACCTCAAGCATAAGCATTTCGTCTTCCAGAAGGTCAAGGGCTTTTTCTGGACTGAACCCTCTTCCTATTGCTTTGAGGGTTTCTAAAATTCTGTATTCTTTTAACGGATCTCCCTCACAGGTGACATCTATTTTCCCACTTTCGCTGTCAATATCCAGTTGACATGTGGTTTTGTCCTCGATAAACTTCTTTGTTTCTCCTTTCGGACCTATAATTACTCCGACTCTTTCTTTGGGGATTTTAACATACTGAGTCATTTTTATTCCGCCTGTATTTTTGTAAGTAGTTCTTCAGGATTGTCCCTGATTCCATAGCGGCTGAAGAACCTGAGTATATTTTGTACGTCCCTGTAGAGGAATTCTCGGGCGTTAGGATGTTCAAGGGTCACGGATTGCCCCATGTCAATGAATATGGGAGTCACGTCGTTTGGGTCAATCAGGATGTTATATTCGCTCAGATCAGCATGTACAAGGTTCGCTTCTTTATAGAGGAGACGCATGTATTCGACGATTGTGTCATAAACGAGTTTTATCTCGTCCCCTTCAAGAGGCGTATTCTTCAGGAGTGGGTATGATACCCCATTTTCTCCCATAAATTCCATGATAAGAATATTTTTCTCGGCAAGCATTGGCTCCGGAACCCGGACTCCTGCACTTTTTGCACGTTTCAGGTTCTGGAACTCCTTGCGCGTCCATGCAAAAATTATGTCTCGCTTGTTATTTCGGATGTTTGTGAAGCGAGGATCCTTCATTATGTAGACATCCATAGCATTGAAAGTGCCGCTGGTAATTCTATATATTTTTACAGCCAGTTCCTTTTCAGGGCCTTCTGCATAGAATACATTAGCTTCTTTTCCAGTACTGATGGATCCTCCAAGTGCCTTTATTATTCCTTTATTGGAGATGGTGTAAAGGAGTTTAAGGGTGGAGACATCGAATACATTTTCTTCTACCTTCAGTCGTGAAGAGTCCTTCTCTCTCGCCCGCGATTTATCTTTAGCGCTGTCAATGCGCCTTATTTTCTCTTCCTGATCCATTCCCATGTTATCCTTTCAGGTATCCTTTCCTTTCTAGCCAGTCTACCTGTGGCCTCGTGTACTTCCAGATCACATCTGCTTTTTCATTCTGGAATTCCCATGGCACGACAATGACTACGTCTCCTTCTCGAATCCAGGTTTTTTTCTTCATTGAACCTGGGATTCTTCCCATACGAACGATCCCATCCATGCAACGTAGCCTCAGGCGATTTGCGCCAAGGAGACTCTCAACGGTTGCCAGGATCTCGTTATTATCCCTTCGCGGTGTGCGTATTCTTGTAACTGTCTCTTCCGTTTCGGGCTTGACTTTGAATGTAGGTTTCTTTAAGTCTGCCAGTGTGATACCTCATTACTGTAGTTTGGAATTATTATTGTGCTTTTTATACCCTTAAGTACCGTTATATGTCTTTTTTCTGGCTTTAAGGTTATTCATTCTGCAGCTTTTAACTCTCTATTATTATTTTAATATTATTTTAATGCTGCGCTTTTCTGTGGTCTTGTTATTTTTCTTCTTCTCTTCCGACTGTTATTTTTTTCAAAGTATCGGCATGGGCGATAGGTATTTATATTAGATGTGTCTTTGTATGTCCTACGCACAAAACAAGTGCGCGCCGCTCTTGAATTTCTAATTTTTGGGTGGAATTCAGGGACTAATTAAAACAAATTTTTCTCATTTGTTACGTTTGTTTTTTTTCACAATGTTGCCTGAATGAAAAGCTTTATATAATAAAACTGATGTATGTATGTTTCCCGTTCCAGCAAAATATTAAATTCGCTGGGAGGTTCTTTCATAGTTATCTGGTTGGTAATTCTCCTCTGTTTAAGGGAGAATGGATACCTTTAAATACTATGGATACATAACTATAATTTCCTGCATCTTAAATGCAGCAAATACTATTCATTAAATGGAGCCAGGAGTTATTTCCTGTCTGACGAGGATTTTGTCGGTTCGGTTAATTCTGGGCGGTGAGAGTTTTTTCTATAAAAACATCATCGTGGAACTTAGAATAACTGAATTGCTAGTTGTTAGTGCAAGTTTCTGCGACCAAGACCTTTAATTTTCAATCTAGTGTGTTTAACAATTCTGGTTGATCCTGCCAGAGGTTACTGCTATCGGTGTTCGCCTAAGCCATGCGAGTCATATGTTCTTCGTGAACATGGCGTACTGCTCAGTAACACGTGGATAACCTGCCCTTGGGTCCGGCATAACCCCGGGAAACTGGGGATAATTCCGGATAACGCAAATATGCTGGAATGCTTTCTGCGTAAAATGGATTCGTCTGCCCAAGGATGGGTCTGCGGCCTATCAGGTAGTAGTGGGTGTAATGTACCTACTAGCCGACGACGGGTACGGGTTGTGAGAGCAAGAGCCCGGAGATGGATTCTGAGACATGAATCCAGGCCCTACGGGCGCAGCAGGCGCGAAAACTTTACAATGCGGGAAACCGTGATAAGGGGACACCGAGTGCCAGCATCATATGCTGGCTGTCCGGGTGTGTAAAATACACCCGTTAGCAAGGGCCGGGCAAGACCGGTGCCAGCCGCCGCGGTAACACCGGCGGCCCGAGTGGTGATCGTGATTATTGGGTCTAAAGGGTCCGTAGCCGGTTTGGTCAGTCCTCCGGGAAATCTGATAGCTCAACTATTAGGCTTTCGGGGGATACTGCCAGGCTTGGAACCGGGAGAGGTAAGAGGTACTACAGGGGTAGGAGTGAAATCTTGTAATCCCTGTGGGACCACCTGTGGCGAAGGCGTCTTACCAGAACGGGTTCGACGGTGAGGGACGAAAGCTGGGGGCACGAACCGGATTAGATACCCGGGTAGTCCCAGCCGTAAACGATGCTCGCTAGGTGTCAGGCATGGCGCGACCGTGTCTGGTGCCGCAGGGAAGCCGTGAAGCGAGCCACCTGGGAAGTACGGCCGCAAGGCTGAAACTTAAAGGAATTGGCGGGGGAGCACAACAACGGGTGGAGCCTGCGGTTTAATTGGACTCAACGCCGGACAACTCACCGGGGGCGACAGCAATATGTAGGCCAAGCTGAAGACTTTGCCTGAATCGCTGAGAGGAGGTGCATGGCCGTCGCCAGTTCGTACTGTGAAGCATCCTGTTAAGTCAGGCAACGAGCGAGACCCGTGCCCACTGTTACCAGCATATCCTCCGGGATGATGGGTACTCTGTGGGGACCGCCGGTGTTAAATCGGAGGAAGGTGCGGGCCACGGTAGGTCAGTATGCCCCGAATCTCCCGGGCTACACGCGGGCTACAATGGATGGGACAATGGGTCCCTCCCCCGAAAGGGGCTGGCAATCTCATAAACCCATCCCTAGTTCGGATCGAGGGCTGTAACTCGCCCTCGTGAAGCTGGAATCCGTAGTAATCGCGTTTCAATATAGCGCGGTGA
>JAMXHR010000016.1 GCA_023955635.1 Methanosarcina sp. ERenArc_MAG2 | reverse complement strand
GGGTATCTAATCCGGTTCGTGCCCCCAGCTTTCGTCCCTCACCGTCGAACCCGTTCTGGTAAGACGCCTTCGCCACAGGTGGTCCCACAGGGATTACAAGATTTCACTCCTACCCCTGTAGTACCTCTTACCTCTCCCGGTTCCAAGCCTGGCAGTATCCCCCGAAAGCCTAATAGTTGAGCTATCAGATTTCCCGGAGGACTGACCAAACCGGCTACGGACCCTTTAGACCCAATAATCACGATCACCACTCGGGCCGCCGGTGTTACCGCGGCGGCTGGCACCGGTCTTGCCCGGCCCTTGCTAACGGGTGTATTTTACACACCCGGACAGCCAGCATATGATGCTGGCACTCGGTGTCCCCTTATCACGGTTTCCCGCATTGTAAAGTTTTCGCGCCTGCTGCGCCCCGTAGGGCCTGGATTCATGTCTCAGAATCCATCTCCGGGCTCTTGCTCTCACAACCCGTACCCGTCGTCGGCTAGTAGGTACATTACACCCACTACTACCTGATAGGCCGCAGACCCATCCTTGGGCAGACGAATCCATTTTACGCAGAAAGCATTCCAGCATATTTGCGTTATCCGGAATTATCCCCAGTTTCCCGGGGTTATGCCGGACCCAAGGGCAGGTTATCCACGTGTTACTGAGCAGTACGCCATGTTCACGAAGAACATATGACTCGCATGGCTTAGGCGAACACCGATAGCAGTAACCTCTGGCAGGATCAACCAGAATTGTTAAACACACTAGATTGAAAATTAAAGGTCTTGGTCGCAGAAACTTGCACTAACAACTAGCAATTCAGTTATTCTAAGTTCCACGATGATGTTTTTATAAAAAAACTCTCACCGCCCAGAATTAACCGAACCGACAAAATCCTCGTCAGACAGGAAATAACTCCTGGCTCCATTAAAAGATGAAAGAGAGTAGTATAATTCAACCCACACAATTGCTTTGTGTGAGGGATTCATACAAGACGTTTCTTGTATATAAAGCTTTCCCGTCCTGCAATTTTTCGTCCAAAGATCCAGAACAAATGAAAATATTTTGTTTGAATCTATAGAGATATTGCCATTCCGATCATTTTAGGATCAGTAAAGAGGCGGACACTCACAAATTTGCTTTGTGAGGGGTACATACAAGACACTTCTCATATATAAAGCTTATTATCCAGCATATTTATAGATATAGATTTTATTGCAAAAGCTTATTTTTGCTAAATCTATAGGTTTAATGCCCCCTGATCATCTTATTTCAGGGAATCTCCTAGACGCATTACTAGTATATATATCTGTCCATAAAATGCCTTAAATACAAATAACATCAAGAAAAAATAAGTAATCGAAATTACAGTCTTTATTTCATGTTTTTTGAGGACATTTTAATAAGATTATGCATTTTAATTATATTATTATGCAGTTTCCGGCAACTGCCTGAATCTGCTGAAGACCTGAGAAAAACTGCAGTTCTATGAATATTTTAATGCTGACAATTATATATATTTTTTAATTATGCTTAAGTCATAAGAGACTCCATGAAAACAAGATATTAAAAATAATCGGGCCTTATGATAACGAAAATTCTAGCCTTCAGTTCAGTGTGATAACTTTAAACATGCTCAGTGAGATTTATATATATACAATTCCAATTAAAGTAAGGGGAGTTAGAAGTCCTTTTAAGAAATTGGGAAGAATTCGGGAATTTAGACCTATTTAGATATCGTTTAGTTGTCTTTGTTAGATCTCATATAGTTGTTTTTATGGAAAAAAGAGAGATTAGACATCTAAGCAGAATTAAGGTCTATTTTAGGGAAAAATGGAATTTTTAACCCGGCTTTGGCCTCTGTAAATAATCAGGGATTGATTGCTCCTCAAATGCCAAGATGGAGGTTAGATATTTGATAGATATAGATCCCAGTGGTATTCTGGTTCGTTACAACGTAGCTCTGGAAAAGGCAATGACACCGGAAGACGCTGCAAAAGAGCTCTATCCTACGGACAAATTAATCTACCCGATCGCAAAGGCCATCTTTGAAGGAGAGGAAGATGACGTGGTCGACGGTCTCAAGGCAGCAATGAAGGCAGGCAAGGATCCGATTGCCCTTATCGACGATGCTCTCATGGTTGGCATGGGTGTTGTCACAAAGCTTTACGATGAGGGTGTAATTTTCCTACCAAACGTCATGATGTCTGCTGATGCCATGCTGAATGGTATTGAATTCTGTAAGGAAAACTCCAAAACCTCTCCTGTAACCAAAGGAAAAGTTGTCTGCCACGTTGCAGAAGGTGACGTCCATGACATCGGAAAGAACATTGTTGCTGCCCTCCTGAGAGCAGCAGGCTACGATGTAGTGGACCTTGGAAGAGATGTTCCAGTCGACGAAGTCATAACTGCGGTGGAAAAAGAAAAGCCAATCATGCTTACCGGTACAGCCCTTATGACTACAACCATGTATGCCTTCAAGGAGATCAATGACAAGCTTCTGGAAAAAGGTTACAGAATCCCCTTTGCATGCGGAGGCGGTGCTGTGAACCAGGACTTCGTGTCCCAGTATGAACTGGGGGTTTATGGAGAAGCAGCAGCTGATGCCCCTAAGATGGCCGATTTCATCAAGGCACATGGGGACAATATTGTGAAATTGAGGGAGACATTCCATAAACACTGAGGAGGTGGAGTAGATGGCAGTAACAAGATGTACTAAAATGGCTTATGCAAAAGCGGATGACATGATTTTCGGAAAAGCCGTCAAGCCAGTCAAAGCAGGACTTGGACTTGAAATCGGTGCCGGATACACAACTCCCGAAGTGAACTATGCCCCAAGACCTGAAGCAGGAGCATCCAAAGAAAAGCTCATAAAAGAATATGAAAGGATCACCACCGACATCATGGCAAGGATGGTTCAGATCGGAGCTCCAGCTGTTGTGCTCGAAACCGAACATGTCCAGCAGATGTCCAATAACCCCTCCTGGGGAGCAGAAGTTGCACACGCCCAGAAAACCATCATGGAAGAATACCACGATGAACATGGCATAAAGTGCGCACTCCGCCACACAATCGGTGATATCCGTGAGAACAGGGATTTCCTTCAGCTCAGGGGAGACAAGTACTCCGTTTTCCTCGAGGCTTTTGAACAATGCGCCAAGTCCGGTGCGGATATGCTTGCCGTTGAGTCAATGGGTGGTAAGGAAGTTTTCGACTATGCTATTCTCAGGAACGACATGGCAGGCATACTTTATGGCATAGGCGTTCTCGGCAGCATGGACATGGAAATGATCTGGCAAGACATTGCAGCAATTGCGAAGAAAACCGGAACTATCGCCTCGGGAGATACAGACTGTGCTCAGGCAAACACTGCGATGTTCATTGCAGGGGGTCTGCTGGATAAGAACCTTGCCCACACCATCGCAATAATTGCAAGATCAATATCTGCGGCAAGGTCCCTCGTTGCATATGAAGCCGGTGCAGTTGGCCCTGGAAAAGACTGCGGATATGAAAACACTATTGTTAAAGCAATTTCAGGTGTCCCGATTGCTCAGGAAGGTAAAACCTCAACCTGCGCCCACTCTGACCTGATGGGTAACCTGACCATGCAGTGTTGTGACCTCTGGTCCAACGAGTCTGTTGAATACCACGGTGAATTCGGTGGTACCACAGTTCAGTGCTGGTCCGAAACCCTGGCATATGATTGCGCCCTGATGAATGTTGCTCTTAATTCGGGTAACGCCAAAATCCTGAGGGATATGTTCGCAGCTTCGGATATGTATAGAGACGCGCAGGGTTATGTACTCGCATACCCGAATGCCTACAGAGTAGGACAGGCCATTGCCAAGAACGGAGACGATATTTACCTCCGTGCCAAGAACGCAGCAATAGAAAGCATCAAAATCGTCGAAGAAGGAGCAAAAGGCAAACTTTCCCTTTCCAGGTTCGAAGCAACTGCCCTTGCAAATTCAAAGGCAGCTTTCCAGGCTCTTACTGACGACAAGGACAAGTTCATGAGTGATTGCCTTACAAAATATAAAGATGAAGTCAAAGTATTCCTGCCTGAGAACTATGGCCTCTAATCGAGGCAAGTTCTTTCCATTTTTTGAAAATTCCGGATATAATTTCCTGTTGACGAAGTTCATATAAGATTCTTTTACTCATTGACAGGGGACTTTACCTGCTGGCCGTCAACAGTTTGAATGCATACTATAGCTTTGAATGTAAATAATTACACTTATGTAAATAATTAAACTCAATTCACTCCAGCCTTTATAATCACACGATGTATGAAAAATCCGCACCATACATTAGAACCACGGGAAACGCGGAAAAGCTGTAATTTCTTAAATAAGCCCTTAAAATTAGTCCGCTTGAGAGAGGAGAAACGGACCCCGGGCTGTTGGGATTACATCGCAACGAAAAGAAAATCAGAGATTTTTCTGTTCCTGAGACGCAATTCGAGCAGAAATCTATGTGCCCTTACTTCCTTTCTTTCGGGTCGTATGTATTTTCAGTGGTTCCTCTTTTCTTTTGAAATTATAGTTAATAAACCAATTCAGGACCTGTTACGAAATAACCTGAGCAACACAGAATTATAACACAGAATTATTTATGAATCAAATCGATAAGCCGGTCTGAAAAATAGTTGAGTGCAGTAAAAAAAGTGCTTAAGTTATTTCGCGGAGGGTCCTAAGGATGAAGGTTAAGGATAAAAGAAATACAAAAACCTGAGAATGAGAAAAAAGTAAAAACAAATACAGGAAAAAAGAAGCCTGTAAAAATGTACTGGAATATCGAAAAAAAATTAAAAATTATTTTGCTTTTCTGGATCCTCAAGCGTAGTACTCGTTTCTTGCCTCGACCATAGCTTTAATGTGGGAAAGCGGAGTCATGGGTGCAATTCCACAGCCAGGAGCAAGTACATCCACTCCTTCTTCGAGAGCTTTTTTGGATTCTTCTTTGATTTTCTCGATCGGACCAGGAAGTAAAGTGAAGGGGCTCGAGATATTTCCTACGAGTCTTGCCCTGTTCCCAAGTACTTCTTTAGCCTTTTTTATGCTGCCGATTTTTTCTTCAACGCTCAGACCTTCGAAACCGCAATCTGCCATATAGTTGAGGATAGGACCCACGTTCCCACAGATATGCAGGACTGTAACTGAATCTACGTTTGAGGAAAACTTTTGCAGCCTCGATTGGAGTTCACTTTTAAAAGAATCCGGACTCAAAAGGTCAGGAGAGGCCACAGGATCCGCAACGGAAATAACATCTGCTCCTGCAAGAACCATTGAATTTGCATAAGATATTGTGGCTTCGGTTGCAAAATCCAATACCTGGTGTAAAAGCTCAGGTTTTTTAAGAGACCATTTCATAAAGGACTTTACACTCGCCAGATCCGAGGCAAGGGTAACTGGCCCTTCCATTCCCCTATAATGGGCACATCCGGTCCAACTTTTTCTCTTATGATCTTAATTGAATCAAGTACAGCCTGAATTCTGCCCTTATCAAGCATATTCTCAGGCATTTCCATGCCTTCCAGATCCTTAGGGTACGGATGCGCAATGAC
Source organism: Methanosarcina sp. ERenArc_MAG2 (assembly GCA_023955635.1). GTDB lineage: Archaea > Halobacteriota > Methanosarcinia > Methanosarcinales > Methanosarcinaceae > Methanosarcina > Methanosarcina baikalica. The sequence continues at coordinate 521,103 of JAMXHR010000016.1, read as the reverse complement.
AGACGGCTGCCTGTTCTTTGTCCCCATGTTGACTTCGCAGCCCATTGCTTCGGCAAGTACGGTCAGGCAATAAGGAAGCCTTACAGCTTCGAGTCCGCTAAGCTCGTAATTCGCAATCGCCAGCTTTGCCATCAGTTCAGGGTCAGAGTGGGATTCTGGCCAGGGAGCTCCCACTTTATCCATTAATTCCACAATTCCCGTCTGGGTTACGGAACAAACAGGTACTTTGTCAACTTTCTTTCCTTCTAGCGCGTTTAAAAGTCTCTCTTTAAGTGTCATCTCATCCATAGCTGCCTCCCCATATTAAGTTTCAACTTTGAAGTTTATGACCTTACTTATTCGTGGCATTACTGATCTAAAAGATCGATTTTATTAAGGTAACCCTGATAACCCCTGTAAAGCACATCAAAGTTTTCAGAGTCTCCGTCACAGGCAAATAATCACCTTCGGAATACCAGAATCCTCATGCTCGGATTGACCATTATAATCTATGTTTTATGCTATATGATTGTTTGGAATGCACAACTAAAAACAGGAACGTGAAAAAGAAAAATTGTCCTGAGCAAAAGCAAAAAGATAGAGCAAAACAGAGCAAAAACAGCACGTAGCAAAAGCAGAACATAGCAAGAAATACAAATCATATAGCACTCCGGGAAAGATATCAGACAAAAAAGAAAGGAATAAAAGCAAGAGAGCGGATTATGGTCCGGATTTCAGATAGGGTAAGGTTAATTCAACAAGATCATAAACTTGAAGTGGATACAATCGTAAACGCTGCAAATTCTACGCTTCTGGGAGGCAGAGGAGCTGACGGGGGCCATTCACAGAGCTGCAGGAATTTCGGTTTCCGAAATAAGAAAGTTTATTAAGAAAATTAATTACCTGAAAAGATTTTACTTGTCTGTTTCAAGAAGGAGATTTGCAGGTATTGAATGAAAGCCTTGAAAGAAATTTTTAGAGTTTAATTTAGATTTATAAAATTTATTTACATCTATTTTTATAATTTTAAGCTGACTGCGAAATGCATCGAATACCTTCAAAAAACACTTAGAAAGATAAATAGAAGAGTATCCCCCACTCTCAATTATGGAGGATTGTTTATATACAATGTTAAGAGATAAGATTCTAGATAAAAATTAACAATGACAATAGATCCTGGTCAGGATTGAATATTAAATTTTATCAGTTGATGCCGGGGAATTTGTCCGGAAAAGGCATTTTGTGAAAAAGGGTATTTAAATTGCCAGAACAGGAAATTATAGAAATAATTTAATATGTTGTGGATTTATAATTTACTAAAAGTTCTTACATTTATAAGACAGGTAATATTTATCGCAATTATTGAAAAGGAGCTTTTAAAAGCTAAAAACAGGAAGAGTACTCGCAAAAAGCCCTGAAGCCGGAGAAAGCAGGGCAAAATATTATTGAAGCCAGATTGAAAACCCACATTTAAATATAAGATTTATTTGAGCTTGCAGGAATAGATTTAGAAAAAGGATCGGAGGAGTTGCTTATCACTAACGATGAAGCCTTTCAAAGAGGCCTTGACCTGGTTAAACACAAAAGGTACGAAAAGTCGATTAATGTTTTCAATAAAATTCTGGACAAAGATCCAAGTCACACAGGAGCCCTTTTCAACAGGGGACTCGCCCTGCTGGAAATTAAAAAACCGGAAGAAGCTCTCGACTCTTTTGATCAGGTCCTGCATTTAGAGCCAGGAAATTCCGATGCCCTTTATAAGAAAGGAAATGCTCTGGCAACCCTCGGAAAACTTGGAGAGGCACTGGAAATCTATGATTGTGCGCTTGAAACAAATCCAGAAAATTCGAAAATCTGGTACCGGAAAGGACTTGTATTTGCCGAACTGGGACGGACTGAAGCTTCAATTCTTTGCTTTGAGAAAGGGCTTGAACTTGAACCTGAATGCGGAACCGCCTGGTATGCCAGAGGGACGGTGGCTGGAAAAGCTGGCAGGTACGAAGAAGCCCTGGAAAGTTTCGGACATGCGCTTAAAATCAACCCGAAAAATTCAGAGGCCTGCTATGCAAAAGGGCTGGTTTTTGCAAAGCTCAAAGAATATGAAAAAGCCCTGGAATGTTTTAATTATCTGATTCAGGAAAACCCGAAGCATACAGATGCCTGGGAACAAAGATGTTTTTCACTGGCGAATCTCGAGAGAAATGAAGAAGCTCTGGAATGTATTGACGCATTTTTAAGAAAATTTCCTGCCAGCGAGGTTGTTCTCTACCAGAGGGGCATACTTTTAAGCGAACTTTCCCGCTATGAGGACGCCGAAAAAACCTTTTCGAAAATACTGAAACTCAATCCCGGGAATAAAGAAATCTGGCTCAAGAAAGGCTTTGCTCTTATTCAGCTACTCAGGCTCAATGAAGCAATAGATGCTTTTGAGGAAGCAATCCGACTTGATCCTGTTTATCTCGAAGCCTGGAACTACAAATGCCTTGCTCTCATGAAACTTGAGGTCTACGAAGAAGCCATCGAGGCCTTTGACTCCGTGCTTGCAGTTTATCCGGAAATGAAGGAAAGCTGGTATAACAGGGCTCTTGCTCTCCTGAAACTGCAGCGCTTTAAGGAAGCTGCTCAATCTTTTTCCAGAGTTACCGAACTGGACCCGGCATATGAAGATTCATGGTTCCAGCAGGGGCACTTGCTTGCCAGGACAGGGAAATATGAAGAAGCCCTCAAAGCTTTCGATTCCATGCTTGAATACAACCCGGAATTCACCGAAGCCCAGAAGTTCAGGGGCACTGTACTTGTAAAGCTAAGCCGCTTTGAAGAAGCCCTTGAATCCCTTGCACAGAGTCTCGAAAAAGAACCCGATAACTACACCCTCTGGCTCCAGCAAGGGCTAATTTTCCTTGATAGCGGAAAATTCGAGCCTGCCCTGAGGGCTCTTGAGAAAGCTGCAGAGCTTAAACCCGAGTGTGAAGCCTGCTGGATGAATAAGGGTTTTGCACTTTATTCCATGAAACGTTATGAAGAAGCCCTTAAAGCCTTTGAGGAAGTTCTTCGGCTGGACCCTTATCTTGAGAAAGGGTGGAATAAAAAAGGAATAGTGCTAGGAAAGCTTGGAAAAACGGAAGAAGCCCTGGAGTCTTTTGAAGAGGCTATCAGGCTCAGGCCTGACTTTGAAGACGCCTGGAGAAACAGAGGGCTAATTTTACTGGCTGCCGAAGAATACGAAAAAGCAGACGAAGCCTTTGCCGAAGTCCTTAAAACAAGCCCTGATGATCTCGACTCCATTTACGAAAGGGGAATAGCCCTGCTAAAGTTGGGAAGAAAGGAAACTGCCCTGGAATGCCTTGAAAAAGTCCTCTATCTTAATCCGGATTATCCGGATATCTTATACAGCCTCGCAGTTGCACAGATGGAACTTGGAAAACCGGACGAAGCTCTGGAAACCTTTGAAAAGCTTGCTGAAAAGAATCCCGAAGATCTGGAAATCCAGTGCAGAAAAGGAAAACTTGCGATGGAGCTCGGGAAATATGAAACTGCACTGCAGGCGTTTGGACAGGTGCTCTGCCAAAAGTCGGAGTCCAGGGAAGCCTGGTACCAAAAAGGGCTTGCTCTGATAAAATTGGAACATTTTGAAGATGCTATAAAAGCCTTTGATGAAGTAATTATAAAGGATGTTAATTTTAAGGATATACAAAGTTCCAATTATAATGATACAAAGAATTCAAATTATAATGATACAAAGAATTCAAATTATAATGATACAAAGACCCCCGACTACGATGAAGCCCGGATTTACAAAGGTTTTGCGCAGATGCAGCTTGAAAGGTATATCCCTGCCCTTGAAACCTTTGAGACTGCTCTTAAGGAAAGACCGGATTCCGATATTCTCTGGTACTACAAAGGCCTTAGCCTGTACAGAATAAACATGCCAGGAGCAGCAGCCTGTGCCTTTGAGTCAGCTGTTAGCCTGAACCCCGAAATGAAGGAAGCTCTCGAGTATAAGGCTCTTTGCCTCTTTGAAACCGAACAGTACGAAACTGCCCTGCCAGCTCTGGAAGCCGTGCTCGAAAAAGATCCTGAAAACCTTTCTGTTCTCAATAACCTTGCCTTCTCTCTTCTGCAGTTGAAGAGGTATGAAGAGGCAACTGAAGCGTTTTCCAGGGTGCTGGAACTTGACCCTGGAAGAGAAGAAGCCAGGTATTATCTTGGGACCGCTAGCTTCGAATCAGGACAGTATGATAAAGACCTTTCTGTTTTTGAAGAGATAACTGAGGGTTCCGGGAAAAATTCTTTTGCACAAAACTCCTCTGCACAAAACTCTTCTGCGCTTTACTTGAAAGGGCTTGTACTTATCAGGCAGGAAGCTTATGAAAAAGCGCTTGAGGTTTTTTCAAGGCTTATCGAAGAGGATCCCCTGTTTGCAGAAGCCTGGTATTCAAGAGGCATATCCCATTCAAAACTAAAGCAGCATGAAAATGCTGTCAGAGACTTGGAAAATGTACTTGAAATCGATCCTGTCTTTCAGGACGCCTGTTACCAGCTTGGACTCTCCTGTTTTGAACTTGGGAATTTTGAAGATGCTGTAAGAGCTTTTGAGGCGGCACTTGAAATAGATTTCGGAAACCTTGATGCTCTATATATGAAAAGCCTCTCTCTATTACGGTCAGGAAGATACGAAGAATCTGCCTCAGGTTTTAGAGAGATCCTTAAAAAGGACCAGTCCAATGCTGAAGCTCTTGCACACCTGAGCACAGCCTGTTTCAAACAGGGACTTTACGAAGAAGCTCTTGAGCTCTTTGATATGGTTTTAAGGAAGAATCCAGAGCGAAAAACCATCCTTTTTAGAAAAGGAGTTGTGTTAAAAGCTCTTGGAGAAGTAAAGGAGGCTTCCGCTATCTTTGATTCGGTCCTTAAACTTAAGCCTGACTGTACTTATGCTCTTGAGCAGAAAGGGTACACTCATTTCGAACTTGAGGAATATCAGGAAGCAGTTGAGGCGTTTAAAGTGGCTCTGGAATCCTGTCCGAAAAAAGAAGATTTGCATTACGCCAGAGCTATTGCCTTTTTCAGGCTGGGGAACTTTGAGGAAGCCCTGAACTCCTTTGAAAACGCATTTGACCTCGGCTGCCAGAAGCCCGAATTGCCATATTATGCAGGAATTTCCTGCTTCGAACTCGAAGAATATGAAAAAGCAGTGGGAGCCTTTGACATTGTCCTTAAAGCAGGAGCAACTGATCCTGAGGTTCTGCACAAGAAAGCCCTTGCCCTTTTTGAGCTCCGAAGGCCGGAAGAAGCTGTTTCTGCGGTTAATGCTCTTCTCGAACTTGCAGCTGAGAGCTTTAATATAGAAAATACTGGAGAGGATAGAGGAGAAAACGAAGGAAAGAGTACGGGAGAAAATCCTTTTGAAAACTCTCAGGCTTTTGGAGAGCTCCTTGAAAGGTTTGCATCTTCCCTTATAGAACTTGGGAAATATGAAGAAGCCCTGCTGCCACTTGGAAAGCTTACAGCGAGCGGACCAGTCTCGAAAGAGCTTCTTTACGGCAAAGGGATTGTGCTTCTGAAACTTGGCAGGCTGGAAGAAGCCCTTGAGGTATTTTCAGAACTCCTTTCATTCTATCCGGATTTTGAAAAAGCATGGTACGGAAGAGGTCTTACTCTCTTTTCTCTTGAATACTATGCTGAAGCTCTCGAAGCCTTCGAGCAGGCGGTCCCGGGAAATCAAGAAGAAAACCGCGGATTAAAAGATAAATTAAATTACTTAGAGGCAGAAGACGCCTGGAAGAAGATGGGGCTTTCCCAGCTCAAAATGGGAGGCTATAAGGCTTCCCTTGAGACATTTGAAAAAATCCTTGAGGCAAAACCGGAGGCTGCAGATATCTGGTATGTAACAGGGCTTGCTTTGAGAGGACTTGACCGGGACCGGCAAGCACTAGAAGCTTTTGAAAGGGCTCTGGAATTCGATTCGGCGCTGGAAGTTGCCTGGGAGCAAAAAGGGCTTGCCCTCCTTGGACTGAATAGTTATGAGGAGGCCTGCCAGGCTTTCAATTCGGCTTTGATCCTGAACCCTGAAAACATAAACGCTCTCTACAGCCGGTCAGTGGCCAATTTCAAGCTCCAGCACTTCAAGGAAGCTGCACGGGATCTTGAAAGGGTGCTTCTGCTTGCGCCTGATTTCCCGGAATTTATTGAAGTCTGTTACAGGCTCGGGATCTCAAGAATGGAGCTTCAGGAATATGAAAAAGCCCTGGAGGCTTTTGATATAATTCTGGAGCACGACCCGGTGCATAGGGAAGCCCTCTATCATAGCGCTCTTGTGCTTTTCAACCTTGGAAAATACGAAACTGCTGCCGAAACCTTTGGAATGCTGCTGGAAGCTGCACCCGACGACCCTGAAAGCCTGAACTATCTGGGGCTCTGCTTCCTGGAACTCGGTAACCCCAAAGCAGCCCTGAAAGCCTTTGAAAAAGCCGCACTTTTCAACCCCGGGAACGAGGAAGCCCTTTATAACGCAGCCACGACCCTTATCAAACTTGACCGGGCGCAAGAGGCCCTTAGCTATTTTGACCGCATCCTTGAGATCTCCCCTGAGAACCTCGATGCTCTGAACTTTAAGGGAATTGCCTTCTGCACGCTCGAACTGTACAGGAAGCCCTGCGGGCTTTTGACCTTGTGCTGGAAAAGGAACCTGAGAATATTAAAGCGATCTATAATATAGGGATTGTCTGCTTCAAACAGAAACTTTACGAGACTGCATGCAGGGCATTTGGCGAAGCCCTGGCCCTTAATCCCTGGCATGAACAGTCTCTGAAATATCTGGGTATCTCTCTTGCAAAAATCGGGGAATACGAGGAAGCCCTGAAAGCCTTTGACAGGCTGCTCAGGATAAACCCGCGTGATGCCCAGTCCATGAATTACAGAGGAGTTATCCTCGGAAAAATGGAAAGATACGGCGAAGCCATAAGGACTTTCAGTGAAATCCTGCGCCTCTATCCGGACCTGGCAGACGCAAAAAGGAAACTTGAAGCTTTAAAATGCATTCAAAACGAAGAAAGTTTCCCCTAAAATCTCTAAGAGCGTGTCTTAAAATTATATAATCCTTGACACACTGATTGTTCGTTCATGCCAGAACAAAATAAAAGAACTCCTTATCATAGTAATTTATCTAATAAACAATGGGAAATAATTAAGCCTCATCTCCCCAGTCCTAGCACGAATCGAGGTAGAAAACGCGTTCATTCCTATCGAGAAATATTGAACGCCATCTTTTATTTGCTACGTTCGGGTTGTGCATGGCGAATGTTACCCCACGAATTCCCACCGTGGAAAACTGTCTACCACTATTTCCGTCTTTGGAGACTTACTGGATTTTGGGAACGTATAAATGCTACACTGAGAACTGAACTGAGAATTGCATATGGAAGAAAACCAGAACCGAGTGCTGCAATTTTAGATAGCCAGTCAGTTAAAACTACAGAAACGCCAGGAGTACGCGGCTATGATGCTGCCAAGAAAGTAAAAGGGAGAAAGCGCCACATTCTAGTGGATACAATAGGGCTACTGTTGATAGTTATAGTTCATACAGCAAATATCCAGGATCGAGATGGAGCTAAACTTGTTCTGGAACAAATTAAGGGGAAATTTTCTCGATTGCAGCTTATTTGGGCTGATGCTGCTTATTCCGGTCAACTGGTTGATTGGGTCAAAGTAGTTTGTGGTTGGATGTTGGAAATCGTAAAGCGCAGCGATGACATCAAAGGTTTTAAGGTACTTCCTCACAGATGGGTAGTAGAGCGTACATTTGGATGGCTAGGTAGATATCGACGTTTGAGTAAAGATTATGAAGGATTAACAGAATCAAGTCAAGCATTAATATATGCTGCAATGCTTCATATAATGATTAGAAGACTGGCTCGTATAAAAAAATCAAGCGGATGATAAAGGAATATTAAGACACGCTCTAAGGCTTCTACCAGAGAAAAGATTCCTGAGATATAGAGGGAATCTTTTACAGATATTTTTTCTAAAGATTCTTTCATGAAGCTGACCTCAAAACTCAAAATCGTTTTTTAGATCTCGAATAGATCAGATGCACTTACTCCAGGAATAGATCAGATGCACTGATTCCAGGACCAGATAGTCTTTCAATTGGAAGAGTTTCAAGGTACTGAAAATACGTGTAAAGGTGACTGTTAGTGAAACCAGGACAATTGAGAAGCATTGCCTTTACTACAATAGAATGAGCTAACTTGTGCTGCCCATATTTGGGCAGCACTTCGTCAATCACTTTTCCAATTTCAAGTTCATCATAAATTCCAGAAACGATTCCGTGATCAAAAGAACGTGTTGTAACAAGCATAATGAAATCAGAGTCAAGACACAATATATTTAATAGTTGTATATTAGTGAGGAAAATGAATAAATTTGTCAGACATCTGTGGAAGGTCAGCTGAATGAGGATAAAATTGATTTTGGGATGAGTTTACGTAGTATTAAAAACAATTTCTTTCTAAAGAAATCGATAATCAAACACGAGACTAAAACACCGATTCCTGAAAATAGAACATGCCAAACAAAAAGAGGGCTGTAATAATAGTCAGCACAATGAAGGATGTTAGAGTACAACACATCCAGTACAAATGGATGATTTGATATCAGATAGATGCCGAAAACAGATGTTGCCATAAAATTTATTGTTGGGGATTGTATTTTGATGCTTTTGAACACCATAAAAAGACAAATGGCCCCTAATTCTACAAAAATAAAATTATAGTTCCAGGGATCGGCAAAGAAGTACTCGGGAGTTTCAGAAAACGTTCTAAGAAGCATGACTCCAGAGAATATTAAAAAACTACACATAAGATACCCAAATAAGAAGTATGTTGGGTTTTTGATTGGAAGGTCATATTTTTTTATGTATGCGCCTACACAATAAAGAAAAACAAAATTATATAAACTGTATCCGGTGTCGGTAAAATAGGTAAAATTAATTGACGGTAAGATTACAAAAAAAACTGCGGAAATTATAATTAATTTTTTATGATCTGCTTTTTTCATATTTTGAAGAGCTATATTTATAAATGGGGAAAATAGATACAGAACGATGTATAATGTCACAAACCAGTATGTTCCAGTAATTACTGGGAAAAATGCTTGTAATATTGTGGGTACGGTCAGAGGCTCAATCCCAGTAAACCAAAATATTGATGAAATCGTTACCGAATAAAAAATGACCTGCGCCCAGAGGCCAATGACTTTTTTTAATTTAAATTTTCCATTAATTTGATAGTATCCGGTTATAAGTATAAAACAGTCTACTGCAATGATAAAGAGGCTTTCTAACCCATAGGCGGAATAATAATTTGAATCCGAAGGTGTTAGTGTATGAAACACCCCTCCATACTTAAAATAATGGAGACATATAATCATTAAGATTAAAACAAGCCTTAATAGCTCAAAATTCGAGTCGCGAATAGTACTTTTATTAGGTGACATAAATATCATTTAATTATAATTTTGTGCTTTGTACCGAAGTTGTCAATGCCATAGATGAAATTAAGATTAAACAAAAAATAAGAGATATTGATGCTAAAGATTATTGTACATAATTATTAACTATTATATAATATTACTTATTATATTTTGAGTATATTATAAATAAAAGTATTAATATTCGATATATCCTATTGAGTTTTAAACATTTCCTTCAGAACTTTGTATACTATGAAAAAAAATTCAACTCGAAAAATGACGGAAAATACATAAACATCGAATCTGAGCTTGGCTACAGGCAATAAATGTTTTGAAATGTTCATAAAAATATGCTAGGGTAAAATGAAGACTATTAAATATTTGATGTGCTTGTTTGTTCTGTTAATTGTGTTGATTTTTGTTTTTCCGGCAGGAGTGAATACACAACCTTCACAGGCAGGAGTGAACTGGAAAGGGCAAAACTGGTATTTGACAGGGGGCAAAGCAAATCCCGGTAATAATTACTGGAATAACACAGGTGCATGGATAGATGACCAGAATAGAATGCACTTAACAATTGTAAATGACAATGGCAAATGGAAATGTACTATGTTAAACAGTCAAAATTCATATCTTTATGGTACTTTCACATGGACTGTAGCTTCACCTGTTTATACTTTTGACAAAAATAGTGTGGTAGGACTTTGTACCTATTTAGACGACTATAATGAATTAAATATTATAACTTCAAGATGGGGTGAACCTGATGGAAATCAACTCTGGTATTCTATAGAACCCTCTAAAATTGAAGGAAATAGTAAAGATTATCTGGTTCCATCGAGCATCGAAGGTATAAACACAACCTATAGAATTGAATGGAAACCCAATTATATAAGATTCACATCCACGCAGGCAGATGGAACAGTTATAGCAGACTATAATAATACAAATATTTCTTCAATTCCAAAAGAGCCTGAAAGTATTATAATGAATTTGTTGTTAGTGGCTCCTCCATCCGATGGAAAGAATATTGAACTTATAATTAGTGACTTCACAGTTACTAATGATTAAACTACAAAGTGGCTTTTAAGCCACTAAAGTCCTTTTTAGAGCTATTTAGGGAATATACAAACCCTCATATAGACTTTGTTTGCCCAGAATGACTGATTTGAATTTGCCGTTTAGCCATACTTCTATTTGATATAGGGTCTTCTTAAACTCACTATCAAACTGAAGATTATTTCTCTTTTATTCCACTAATTAAGGCAATTAATAGTTTCCCCAAAAAAAGTACATCTTATTTTTCACTTAAATTCCAATTAAAGTTTTATAATCGTAATTTTAATTCAAAATTCTAATTTGAGAATTTCATGAGATAGATTCCCGGGCACTCCTCAAACAAATAGCAGATTAACACCTGCTCAATGAACAAGAGGTCCTTCTTAGCCATTTAAGTTAAAAAAGAAAAGAGGCTTCCGCCTCAATTAAGATGGTACATAACTAAAGTAAGACAAAACCATTTCTGCATTCTGTCCATTTATCGGCACTAAGTGATTCATAAGCCACATCTGCATAGCAACTCCGCCAGCCACATGTGGAATGCTTGTCTGATCTGTACAGTTCCAGTCAGATATAACAGTTCCATTAGGTAGTTTTGCAGTGAAGTGGACATATGTTGGTTCCCAATCGAACCTGTATATCACGTTTTTAGCGCTTTTGTAAGAAGAGTCATAAGATATTGAACTCTGGTATGCATTTGGCTGGACACTATAACTAAGTCTGTCACTGTATCTCCAGCCCCACTGAGTAGCTTCGATATCTATTTCATTGGTATCGTTATGGCGGAAGAACATAGCCGCTACAATGTTAGGATCAAGGTTCAGTATTGGTGACGAAACCTTCCACGTGTATACACCATATGTATAGTTAGCGGATGTCGTATCAACCTCTGTTGAATACCAGGTATTTCCGATTTTTTGGATTGTAAGGTGCAGTTTCTGGTTTTCATCAACCCAAACACTATTAGCTGAGTTGCTCCAGTGGTTACCACCCGGATTACCAGTTCCACTTCTTACCCACCACTCTTTACCACACCAATTGAGATAGGTGTCTGCTGCAGCAACGTTTGCGATCATAAGCAAGCCTAATGTACTTAATATTACGAGTTGTATATATTTTTTTCATATTACTCGTAAGATAAATTGTAGTACTTTGTGAAAAATTCACAGGTTTTGATTCAAATAGAAAGATAAAAATATTTTAAAAATAATATGACTATTCAGAAACCATAAAATGAGCTAATTGACGCTGATTTTGACTATCCCAGTAACCGAAATTAGGGCTCATAGCAAAATTAAAAACGCCTTCATATGACATCAGAGTACAAAATAATCTTAAGTATAACCTACATTACAGTATACATAAATTAAGGCTCTTGATAGTGATTATTGGGTAACTGAATAGTTACAAAATAATATAAGTTTACAGAACTTGAACATTAGTGATAATGTATCCTCTTCAAATTGAGTGGAAAGCTCTTACTCAACTCAATAAGCTTTTTTCTCAGATCAGTTTTAGATCAGTTTTGCTAGAGATGGCCTTTCAAATGTGTCGCTCACTCTATCATGGTTTGAAGGCTCACGTCTTTTTTCTGACCTTTGCTCTTGCCGCTAACTTTGTTGCATTGTTATGCAGCGGTACCTCTGGTAAAATCAATGTCTTCAAGAGATGTTCCTTGTTCTCTTTTGTTTTACAGATTCTTTCATCCAGCTTTTCATATCCTGTTATAGTCGAAAACAATTGATCAAACTTCGTGGGTAATTGTTTCGCGATCTCTGAATCTGGTTTTTCTCAAAACTCATAGAGTTCCCCATAAAAGGCCCACGTTCCCAGGCATTACATCATTCTTTTTATAGTATTGTCGAGAGTCATAAAGGGAATTCATTTATCGCTGATGATCAATATGTCATAAGATGCGAGAGGAAAGCTGGCGAAGATAAGCGATATTGAAAGAATTGTACACATCGGGATATTTTATTTCAGTGTAAAGAATTAGTATTTGTTGAAAGAATGGTATATATTGTTTATTGCGAAAGTGATAAAAATGGACGACATTAGTATAACAGTTAGGCAAGCAATAGTATTTGGTTCAAAAGCACACGCCGAGCAGCTTGACGATGCCGGAAAGGACTATTTTATGGCCCACTGCTGGCAGGTCTATGAAATTGTCAAAATATTATACCCTGATGATTTTGCACTACAGACAGCTGCTCTGCTGCATGACACATTAGAAGATACCGACACGACATATGAAATGTTAGTTGCCACATTCGGCGCAGATGTCGCTGATCTGATTCGTGAGGTTACACATGAAAGAAAAGAAGATGATACGGGCTGGTATTTCCCTCATCTGCACTCTATACGCGGAATCGTCTTAAAATTCGCTGACCGCGCCTCTAATTTGTCCAGGATGGAAGGTGTGTGGAATGCTGAAAGGATCGAGAAGTACATCAAAAAGTCAAAATTTTGGCAATCAGAAGATATGTAGGTAAACGATTTTAGTTAAGTCCCCATTTCCCTTTTTTCGGGCTTCTTCCTTCGTTATTAAGATCCGATATCGAAGGATTTCATGGGCTCAAATCTACTCCTCGCACCAAATTTCGGAGATATACAACGTTAAAAAAGTGTACGCAACTGCCCTATATCCACAGTACAGTTTTTTTCTACAGTACAGTTTTTTCTACAGTACAGTTTTTTGGAAAATTGTCTTAACCAAAAATCACTCTATTTTTATAATATATGTTTAGTAGAAATCCACGTTCATTTCTGATGAATAAATAAAACCAGAAAATAGTAATTTTTTTCAGCATAACTAATAACTTTTCATATTTAGGAGTTACGCAGTTGGCTCTTGACATATCGTTTTTAACAACTTCCCATCCATACGAATTAATTTAATGTGTATATTGGGTTATTTAAATATGCTGTCACTGCCCCTCTCCGAATTTTCATCGTACTTTCGAACCAGGATATCCCCGTTTTGATTCTTTGTAACTCCAGTCTAAGGAACGCTCTTAATGAGAACATTATATGTGCTCTTTGTGACTCTTCCTTTCTTGCCTGACATTTTTCGACCCCACAGAACTGCTTTATTCCTCTGTGGTATTCCTCAATTTTCCATGACTTCTTTGCCAACTCTTCACGTTTTGATTCATCCATATCCTGTACATCTGTAACCCAGTGTTGCGTGTCTCCATCTTTTGAAACTATCCTAAACACCTTTACAAATCCATATGCTTTGAGATGAACCACAAGTCCTTTTGGAGGAATCTCTACTGTTTCAAGTGGCACATTTCCCTTCTTATCAGGATTTACCAAACGATTTTTCTTTAACCTTGTAAGGAAATGCCATTCTTTCTTCTTTATTGCTTTAAGGTTTTTCACACTTGCGTACCATGTATCAAACAAAACAAATTCGGGATTAAAACCACGTTCTTCGGCTTTGTCAAGCATATCGCGGAAATGGTCATTCTTTGTTTTGTCGTCTTCATCAATGTTATAAATTTGAAAATCGATAGGTATAACAGTTGTACCGTCTGTCCAAACTAAGGTGACCAAACCTATCCCCTTTACAGCACGATGATGTTTTCCACTCCACATACGACGAACAAAAGCCATTTCTTTTGCGTATGGTTTATCTAATGTTGAATCGTCAATAATTAGAAAGCCTTCTTCAGGCTTAACATGACTTTTTACTTCTTCCCATAATGCTTCTGTGTCTGGAGGTTGCCTTTGAAGGCAACGAGTGAAAGCATCGTGAGAAGGAGCATTAGCTACGATTGGATAACATCTAGCAGCTTCAGTACAGCTGAAAACGTTAGATGCCGCAATGAGAAAATTAATGAAATCAATGTCAATACACTTAGGTGGGTTTATATCCATAACTCCGTACGTTTTTGGGGAACTATGGAGATATTAGTATATTTTAAATGATATTACTTTTTCGGCATTTCAAATGCGTAAGTCCTAATATTATTGGAATTTACAGGAGTTTTGGTATTCCATCCCTGTTTTAGTAGACCTTGCGCTTGAATCTCTAAAGCCTAATCTGTCAATACGATCCCATACAACAACCCATAAAAATTTAGCATAAGAGAAAGGATAATTCACCCAAAAAACCAATTTCTTAAAAAGTGATAGATTTCTATAGTCATCTACCCACATAGATTCGCTTAGAAATCCTTTCCAGACAAGAGATTTTTGCATATGTTTCCATCGCTTGAACATATGGCCTATTATGAATAAGAAGGTACAAGTGATTGCAAATAGTCTTTTAGTTATATTTTTCACCCTCGACGACTCAATTAACTTAATAATAGGTTAACAGGAAAATGCATTAAAAGCAACACATTTCTTACAGATCGTAGCTTAACCGAATACAAATTAATATATTTTCAAAATTATACTTTCTTTCTTCCCATTTTCTTTCGTACATACCGTAAAACCCCATAAGAACAACCCAACAAAAGCATAATCTTAAAGGGTTTCTCACCTGCTTTGAGGAGTTCTTCGATTTTTTCATGATCGAATTTTGGTTTCTGACCTCTCTTTTTTGGAGGAAATTGGTGACTCATTAAGATTTCATCTCTTCATACAATTTACTGTACTTTTAAGTTTAAGAGGGCTGGTCATTTTATAGGTTCAACTGAGGCTGAAAAAATTTCTTAGCTTCCATAGACTTGACAGAACCTCAAGAAAGTTGAAAAAATCACTCAGCAACCCCATTTATCCTTCTCCACGATATAACCATATTATAACAAAAATATAAAAGCCTTTCATATTAATTATTAATTTGAACTATTAATATTTCTCGTACCATTCAAGTAAGTAGAAGTAAAAATGAAAAGCAGTAAACGGCTATCAAAAGGCTTATTTTTAGACTTGATATTTATTTCTCAAAACTATTTTGCTCTAGAGTGGACGGTTTTCGGTCATAAGTCCGGTATTTCGATGGTTTCTGGAATGATCGAGTTTAGAATAATAAGAAGAAAGCAGAAAAATTAGAGGGTCGGAAAATGGGAGCAGTGTCACGAATTTGCTGTAAATTCAAAGTTAATTTTTTGTGTACTGAGTACAATTCCGTTCTTTCAATATTGAATTTTCAACCTACCAACTTTTTAAGATTTGTGATATTGCAGAAAATCAACATACTGCTACCGAACTTCTTTTTGTTCGATTTAACGGCTTTATATACCTTATTTTTCACACGTTTTTGTCCTGAAATTGAATTGTCGGGCAGCCTGCTTAAGGTGGAGTAGCTGCCCGTAATTTGATTTTATAGGTTCCGAGTTATGAGATTATCACCATAGATAGAACCGGAGCACATCGGGATTGGTGTTAGCTATATGGAAGTACATGTTCTCAGCGATTTCCTGATCAGAGTTCCTGACCAGAGTGAAGGTATTTTCATTGCTGATGGAAAGGGTATCCCCATTAATTAAAACGTCGTTGAGGTTACAGAAGTCGTCGTCAGATTCGATGGTCATTGCGTTTGCATAGTCTATGAGCCAAATACCTTCTATCTGAGCAATGCTGTCGGATGCGCCCTGGAAGACCTGGTTGACATGGACTCTCAAGACAACAACGTCGTCTTCGTCCTGCACGTCATCTAGTTTGACGTCCCATGTGCTGTTATCTGTACCGACTGAGATGATTTTGTCATCTACGTATTCTCCGTCCTTGTTGAACTGGAGCCAGACTTTCTCTCCGTCAACATCGATCTGCTTGGCTTCGAGAGTGTAGCCCTGGCCGAGGTCAAGAGTTTCACCGGTTATGATAGTGTACTTGTCGTCACTGTCAAGAATCAGTTTTGCGAGCTTGTCAGCGCTATTGGGTTGGAGTGGGATGTATCCTTCACCGAAGAAACCTATAATCGGGTACTGGTTCCAGCCTGCATTTGCATTTTCGTATTCGTATGCAACCTGCTGGATCTGGGTTTCGTAGACAAGGCCACTTTCTCCAATGACATTGCTCTGAGTGCCTGAAACATCTTTAATGGAAATAGTTTCAGTTTTCACGTCGTTGTCAATATCGTAATAGAATCCTTCAAATTCAGCAGCATCGATTGTAAGAGACGTACCGTCACCATATGTGTCGATAATATCATCGATGTCAGAGCCGTTGTACACATTACTGCGTGCTGCTGCACTTGCGGCAGATGCAAATACAATCAGAAGCACGAGAGCAGCCAGTGATAATACTGCAAATCTCTTCATTTTATTGTTTCCTCCTTTTTTGAGTTCATTTAAAAGCTCAAAATAGTGCATAAAATATCGTGTTTTGATACTAAAGAACTAACTATATAATCTATATTCCAATTTTCCAATACCTAAGTTGAGTTTGACTGTTTCTAAGTATGAACGACTTCCCTCTTGATATTACTTTCTATACTTTTTTATATAAATTTTAAAAATACTTATTTGTCTGAAGAGGACTTTCTGTATATAATTATTCTGTGAAAAAAAGCAGGGGAGAGCATGGAGGCGGATAGACCAATATTTTCCTAATCCTGCTTGTGATTATATTGTAAAAGATTATGTAGAGCTTTTCAATTTTTCTTTTTCGATTTCGGTATCCGTTATTAAGAAAAGTAATTTTGAGTTTGGGATCAACTCTTTAATTATAGGACTTACGCACTTGAAGTACAAAATCAAGCACTTTCGGCGTTGTGGCTGGGTTAGTACTTTACACAGTAAAAGTTTCTAGCTATTGATTTCTCAGTTCAACCGCGTAAGTCCTGAATAATTCACTCTGTATTACCTTCTTTTATACAAGAATACGCCGAGCAGCCCGATAATACAGTAAATCATTTCGAATCCGGGCATGCCTGCGTTTTCTTTCTGAGGAGTGTTTCCTGTTTGCTCAGGACTCTTTTCAATTTCGGATTTTATACTTCCGTCTTGTTCAAGATCCTGAGTGCCAGGTTTAGGCAGTATTTCAGTCACAGCTTCTTTTGCTGTAATCTTACCTGTTATTGCAAAGGGCGAGAATCCCGGAGTTTTTGCTGTGAAATACAGATATTCATCATCTTCCCTTAACAGAGTGATTGGAAGCTTATTCCATTTTTTGTCATTGTACCTGTTGAGAGTGATTGAAGACTTGTCAATGCCTTTATCCCGTATCCAGGATTTTTCAACCTTGAAATATACAACCGCGTTTTCGAGATTGTCTTCATCACTTCCATATCCGCCATTTCCAACCCAGATATTCAGGTAATTATAGACTTCGTCTTCGGGTGCATCCGGCGTAAGCGTAGATTTATCTTTCAGCATCTCAACAACTGTCGTTGTCTTGCCAACAGTCTTCTTTGAATCAAAGCTTAAATAAACAATATCAGTGACGTTCTTTGGGAAATCAAACTTTACAGGATTTCCACTCGTGATAAAAGCCTGCGAAAGTTCCTTTACTTTTACATTCTTTGCAGGCTCAGGGGAACCACCGGCATCACCACTGCCCCCACCGTTGCTCCCACCATTGCTCCCACCATTGCTTCCATCACTACTTCCACCGCTGTCTCCAAGTACAGTTATTGTATCAGTTTTTGAGGCATCTCCGTCTGCGTTGCTCACTACAAGCTTAACGTTATAGGTTCCTGCTGAAAAATAAGTATGAGTTGTATTCTGCTCAGTTGAAGTATATCCGTCTCCAAAGTCCCAATTCCATGAAGTTGGAAATCCTGTACTGGTGTCATTAAACTGAACAGTTAATGGGATATTTCCACATGTTGTATTTGGGCAGAAATTAGACGATGGGGGTTGTAGCAATACTGTTATATAATTTACTTTTTGAGTACAATTTGATCCTATGTCATTCACCACGGTCAACATAACAGAGTAATTTCCACCATTCGAATATTCATGTACCGGATTCCTGGTTGTTGATGTATTTCCATCCCCGAAATCCCATGACCAGGATTTTGGAAATCCGGTTGATGTATCTTTGAACGTGACATTGAGTGGCCTAAATCCAATTGTACAATTACTGGTAAAATTAGCAACCGGAGTTGACGGTTGAATAACCTTAATTTTTTGGAGCATAGAATCACTGCAAACGTCATTTGTTACCGTTAAATTAGCCGTATAAATTCCTGGTGTAGTATATGTATGAGTGACATTTGCAGTACTACTCGTAGGCGAACCATCACCAAAATCAAGCAGTTCAGTGGTTTGGTTGATACTGTAATCCACAAACGTCACATTTTTCCCAACAAAAAAACTATTTGTAGAAACGGTATAATTTGCAGTCACATTAGAAAATCTGGGGAGTTGCACCCAGGACGAATTACCCAGATCTCCCATATGATAAAATACTCCGCCATTCTGACTGGTATAATTTAGAATTGAATCCAGTTTTGATGTCGAAGTTTGATATGGTCCGGTAGCAGTTGGAGTAATTGCGTGCCCATATAATACCAAAACACTCCCAGTTTTTATTGCGTAATCGATTCCATTTTCTATAGATTCCAAGCTGCTACCAGAAGACTGGTCATCTATTTCAACACCATATAGAAGTTGAGTATCATCCCATTTGTAATAAGCCAGTGTTGTTTCGTTTATATTCCCATTTACAACCGTGGGGGTTCTCGTTCTAAGCGTTCGGAAATATGGAGCTACTATTGCATCAGTAGCTGCATTTCTACTTGAATAAGGGTATGCGAGGGTATAAACCGGATAACCATAACGGGTGACTTCTACTATGTTAGGGAATATTTCCTGGTCTAGCCACATTGTAGAATTGTTATCATTTAGAAATTGAACTGAATTTACGTGATTATACCCATGCAAAGCTACTTCCCATCCAGCCGAATGAAGTGCATTTAGTTTATTTATTATAGTCTGTGGCCTGTTACTTACTATATTTACATTTATAGTACACGTAGCGTTATACTTCTGGAACATTGGCAAATATTGATAACACGTATCAATATGTCCTGAATCGTCCCATGATAGAGCAATACCTCCTGATTTATTTGAATTCTGTATGCTTTGGATAGTTGTACTGTTACTTTTGTGTTCCAAATAATCAACTGTAGTATTTCCAGTATCTCCAGACCAGTTATAAGACATAAGTTGATTTGTATCTGCATATGCAGTGCCAACTAAACTAATTATGAATAAGATAGATAATCCATATTTTGCATATGGTTTAAAATTTTGAAATTTCATCGTGTCAGACCCTTATGAAGACAATATTAGACGTGTTCCTATGTAGTGATTCAAAAGTTTTTTCCGATTCTCACGCAAAAACTTCTTTTTGATAAATGAAGTAGAATTTTTCTTTTTAGTTTGCTGCAAATTATTATCCACCAATTATGTACCTGGTATGAGTCTCGTGTTTGGACTCCGATATGTTCAAAAAGACTTTTTTAACCGAACTATTCGATTTAATAATATACACACAGTCTGGTTTTGAGGGAGTAATCTAACTGGGTTACAGTAAAAACATTATAAAACAGAGTACAACATCTTAATATTTATAATTAAGTTCGCCATGTTTATAGTGTTTTCATGAATGATCATATTGATAAAAAATAGATATAGTTTTGAGTGCAGACATTCACATTTAAGTCGCTTGATGGTGAATAACTATTGTTAGCGTGAAAAAACGCGGGCAAGACCCTAACAAGACCCTAACAAGACTCTAAATCCTGAGATAACCGCAGGTAAGATGATAGACTCCGCTGATCGGGTGATCGAAAATTAATGGATCTGAGTAAATTCAATTTACCCTTGTACCTATTCCAAAGGAAACGATCCCGATGTAATCCCCATAGAGAATATGGAAACCTTGTGCAGAGGCTCGTATAGAATTGTAAGATGTAAAAAACGCTCTCATTAAAAAGACTTAGAAAAAACCAAGTTACCTGTCGAAAGTATGTTATGATCAAGTTTTTAAGAAATAAGTTTTTTAGCCAGAAAGCCAGAAAATAACTGTACAATTTTGAGAGATCAGCTTTTTAAAGATCTACTTCAAGCCAAAACGGATTTGTAAAATTTTTTAGATCATTGGAGTTACTGTGGTTATGTAGATATGTATCTAATGGCGACACTAAATATATAAAATGGAATAAATATTTAACTCATGAATGGGGCGACTGAAGATTGGAGAACCCCTGAGAAAAAGGAGTTCTTCTGCTTCGGTTCAACCCGAGCTGATTTCCTATTGAGTTAAAAAAATGATTTTGTCAGCTTTCAGTGGCACAATTACGACTCAAACAAACTCCTTATATAAATCACATCTCATACAATCAGCACATTGATTCCCCTCTCTGTCTTTACTTCTACGTAGTTCGGCTGCAGCTTGCACCATCTCTATGCGAGTTTTGTCGTGAAGGTCTTCCAATACTTTAAATCGCCTCGACTTCAGCTCATAGCAGTTTGGATTTTTAGCAATTTCAAGATCGAGATTTCGCAGTTTCAAGGCGACATCAACAATATGTTTACTTTGATCAACGATATGCTCATCTATAACAGTCATATAATTTCTCCACTTTATAAAATAAATCTTTGAAAAGAAAGGCTTGACGATCTGCCAGTTCTATCCTTTTTTTGCCGGTGCTCCCAGTCTTGAGTCTCAAGTTCATTCTACCTTCACCCATATTTTTCGCCGTATTATTTTTCCCTTAGATGATTAATTATTCTATAACTAAAATATATAATAGTTTCTGATCAGAGTATAGAGGAATCCTAACGATCTTTGACTGAAATGAAGAATACACAAACAAACCAGAGAGGTTTTAATTAAAAATCGCAGCGCACAACCTGTATAATCGAGTTCACCTCAGCTCCTGAAATAAACAGGCCGGCGCAGTTCTGACTATTTTCCTTAGTCTCTGCTCAACGATAAAAATAATATATATCCGATTAGATATTAACCAGTAAAAACGGGGTAAGGGGTTTTAGATATTAGCCTCAACAATGCCTAACATTTGCTATTTAATCATGCTACTGATGGATATAATAACCTGGGAGCCGAAAGACTCATTAAAAGTCGCGAATTTCTATGCAAATTATGAATACCCTAAAGGCATAAAAGTGATCGACGAATGGACTGACCTTACGGGCTACCGCACGTTTGTGATTTATGAAACTGCCGACGAGAAAACGTATGCAGCTTCAGTTCTTCCTTTCATAGGGCTGTGCAGGTTTGAGACGTTCCCGATCATGAAACTGGATAAATTTATGCAGATGGCTCAGAAAGTTGCCGAGAAAGTAGGAGGAAAAGGATCTGGAGCTGAACAGGGCGGAGAAACCTCAGAAGAATTTCTTCAGCAAATGGAGAACCTTGAAAAGAGAGTTCAGCGCCTGGAACATCACTCTTTTATCCAGCAGGAAGATACGACCTGAAGGCTTAAATCCGGAATCAACTTTTGCTTTTAAGCCTGTGGATAAAATACCTTGATTTTATTTTTTAAGAGAACTTTCGAATCTGTCCTCGTTCATACGATAGATGTGCCATCCTTCTACGGGGCCTGCTCCAAAGTATTCGTAGAATTTCCTTGCCGGGTTCCAGTCGAGAACTGCCCATTCCATTCTTCCACAGTTCCTTTCTTTTGCAAGTTTCACACAGTGAAGAAACATTGCTTTTCCTATTCCTTTTCCGCGAAACCCGGGTTTTACGAAAATATCTTCAATATAGAGCCCCTTCTTCCCCCGAAAGTAGAGAAATTATGAAAAAAGACCGTAAAACCTGCAGGCACCCCATCCAGTTCCGCAAAGAAAACTTCCGCATAAGGCTTTTCTCCAAACATGGACTCCATCAGGGTTTCTTCTGTGGCTGTGACAAGATGAGAAAGCTTTTCGAACTCGGCGATGCCTTTAACGAATTCAAGAATCAAAGGAACATCTTCTTTTTCTGCGGTGCGGATGCTCAAACCTAATTTATTTTCATTTTCGGTCATTTTAAATCCCTTATCAAATTAATAGACTAAGATAATCTCAGCAGGTTTGATGAGATTGAATTTATTTCTTTGATGAGATTGAATTTATTTCTTTGATGAGATTGAATTTATTTCTTTGATGAGATTGAATTTATATGATTCTATTCGTAAGCTACGTTACCACTAGCTTGAAAAATAGTTCTTGTCCGTGAGTTATTGATAAATACTGAAAAAACGAATATATCCCCTTATTTACGGAAAATGAAAAGAGATTCTCATGCTTATGATTTTCAATAACTCTAATGTAAACCCTGACGGATAAATGATTATTTAGTGAAAATCGTATTAGTTGGGGAGTAAGAATAACTGACCGTACACAGTATTTATCAATAAAAATAATTAAAAGCCAAAAAAGTCTTGTTCAAAATGTTTTGTCAGGAAGATTTCAAACCAGTCACGCTTGCAGATCGGGCTTTTTTCGAGCGTCATTACGCGCTCTACCCGCAAACCCACAGCGACAACACCTTCACGAATATGGTTTGCTGGAGCCATTCTATGCAGTACCGGTATGCGTATGTTAACGGAAACTTGATACTTGCGTGCACCACTGCAGGAGTGACCAGATTGCATCCGCCCATAGGTCCCTACGATCCTGCACTCATGCGTGCACTCATACGGCTGGCGCTGGATATAGGCGATGATGATAAGCCCCTTATACTCATTGATCCGGGTACTGTGCGGCGGATAAAGAAGATCGATCCTGACCTTCTGCTGGTTCCGGAACTGAACCGTTTCGAGTATGTGTACCGAGCTCTCGACCTTGCAGAGCTTCCAGGAAAGAAATATCTAAAGATTCGCAGCCAGATCAACAAATTTCGGAAAAATTACCTGTACACGATCGAGACGATAACACCCAGTAACCGGGAAGAAATAATGGAGTTCCTGGTAAAGTGGTGTGAGAGCAAAAGGTGCGAGGATGATTTCATACTTTCACACGAAATAGAGGCAATCTTCTACGCTATCGAGCACTTCACCGAACTATCCCTGCAGGGCCTTTTGATAAGGGTCAATTCACAGGTCGGCGCCATCTCTCTTTTTGAACGTCTCAACGCTAATACGGCGCTAATCCATTTTGAGAAAGGGTTGCCTGAATATAAAGGAATCTACAAGGCAATTAATGCAGAAACTGCAGCAGTTCTTGTCAGCGAGGTGGAATACATCAATAGAGAAAGCGATCTCGGCATCAGCGGACTTCGAAAAGCAAAGCTGAGATATCACCCGCATCACATGGTCGAGGTATATTCGCTAAAACGCCGAGCCTGTTTTCCATTTATCATATGATTTTTATTCTGTCGGATAGGCGTGAATTGACGGTACTGTTTCTCCAGAGATTTGAAAAACTAAGGTTCTGCAGAAGAAAGAATTGAAAAAGAGCTAAAAGAGGGTGAAAAAACCGACCTTTCGCAGATGTCTTGTTTGAGTAATCAAGGCAGTTTTCTGAAAAAACGATAGCATGAGAAATTGTGAAAATTGAAAGGACATCTGAGGAAAGTGGGAAAAAAGTTAAAAAATGATTGAAAAAAGAGTTAAAAAGAGTTAAAAAGAATTGAGAAAAAAATTACTCTTCCTTCTTCTTTTCCTCGAAGGCTTTCTTTACGATTTTCATGGCGCAAAGATCACCGCACATCGAGCAGGCGTCACTTTCAGTCTTTCGGGCATCCCTAATTTTGCGAGCCCGGTTGCCGTCGATTGCAAGCTCAAACTGCTTTTCCCAATCAAGGTCCCTGCGGGCATATGCCATAGCTATGTCCTTTTCCCAGGCACGTTCTCTTGGGCCTTCCTTTATAAGGTCTATGGTATGGGCTGCAACTTTTGTTACGAGCAAGCCTTCTTTTATATCTTCGAGGGTTGGAAGGGCAAGATGTTCAGAGGGTGTTACCATGCAGAGAAAATCCGTGCCATACATCCCCGCAATTGCCCCCTATTGCACCGGTAATGTGATCGAAGCCGGGAGCAATGTCTGTCACTAACGGGCCAAGAAGATAAAGAGGAGCATCATTGCAGAGTTCTTTCATGCCCCTGACGCTGAGTTCTATCTCATTTAAGGGGACATGTCCGGGGCCTTCCACAAAGGTCTGGACATTGACAGCTCTTGCCCTCTTTACGAGCTCTCCGAGTGTGATGAATTCCATGAACTTCGGGCGGTCGGAAGCATCGGCAATGCAGCCAGGGCGCATCCCGTCTCCAAGGCTCAGGGTCATATCATATTCTTTTGCGATTTCAAGAAGATAGTCGTATTCGGCATAGAAGGGATTGTCTTCCTCGTTATGCAACATCCATGCAAGGGTAAAAGAACCTCCGCGACTGACAACATTCATTATCCGGTCACTCTGGCGCAGGCGTTCAAGGGAATTAAGGTTAACTCCGACGTGCACGGTTACGAAATCCACGCCCTGTTCGGCATGTTTCCGAACAGCATTGAACATATCGTCCGACGTCATTTCTACAACAACTTTCCTGGAAGCTGCAGCCTGGTAGATAGGAACCGTGCCTACGGGAATATGGACAGATTTAAGGATAAGGTTGCGGATTTCGTCCAGATCCCCGCCTGTGGAAAGATCCATGACCGCATTAGCGCCGAGGGCTTCTGCAGTCTTTGCTTTTTCGACTTCGGCATGAATGTCGATGCAGTCCCTCGAAGTTCCTACATTGGCATTGATCTTTGTGCTCATATATTTGCCAATGCCGACAGGAAGGGTTTCCCGCCTGTTATTTACGGGGATTGCTATCAGCCCGTTTGCCACGCAGGAGCGGATAGTCTCGGGATCTATTCCTTCAGCTTTTGCCACGGCTTCTATTGAGGGGGTGACGATTCCCTTCTTTGCATCTTCCATCAGTGTCATTGTTACTCCATATTGTGAGGTGAATGAGGCAATTATAATTCCATACAAATTAAGAGATATTAAGATATATTGATAAAAACACGTCAATAATATTAACTGTAATTAACCGACATATTATACTGGCCCGCCAGAGTAATTGAGCATCAAGATAAAGCGGGTATCTCCTTCTCGCAGAGTAGAACAGACAGTAAACTGATATATATCTTTTCACGTATGGGGAGTAACTTAATAAAGTATAAATAGACAAATATATAAATAATGTGAGCATATTATTGTAATACGTAAAAGTAGAGAGAAAATTGCGGAAATTGCTTATAAAGTAAAGAGTTTTTACAGATAACCTGTATTATTAGACCGGTATAAATAAGCAAAATAAGGAAAAGACAGAGAACTTTTCCCTGATTTCCCGATATACCCTGATTTCCCGAGATATTCCCTTACATATTTCGTAATTTATACTATTTTACATCGCAATACCATTTCAAGAACAAAATTAAGGTATTTTATATGACAGTTGTCGCATTTGCAGAAAAGAACAAGGCAG
This sequence comes from Methanosarcina sp. ERenArc_MAG2, assembly GCA_023955635.1. Classification (GTDB taxonomy): domain Archaea; phylum Halobacteriota; class Methanosarcinia; order Methanosarcinales; family Methanosarcinaceae; genus Methanosarcina; species Methanosarcina baikalica. The sequence goes on along the minus strand of JAMXHR010000016.1, from coordinate 495,269 downwards.
CAGCCCAGATTGCCAGCATCCTGGGGGATGGGGAAGTAGAAAAAATTACAGTAGAAGGGCTGCCTGCATACGAATTTAAATGGAAGGGTGAAGAGTGGCTGGTAATGGGGCTATCCGGGCATATTATGAATTACGATTTTCCGGAGCAATATAATAAATGGAGTGAAGTTAATCCTGGGTTACTCCTTGGAATAGACCCCAAAAAGTTAGTGACTAGATCAGACTACGCAGCTGCAGTAAAAAACCTCGCAAAAAGGGCGGATAAGATTATCCTTGCGTGCGACTACGACAGGGAAGGAGAAAATATAGGGTTTGAAGCCAAGACGCTTGCAGAGGAAGTAACAAATGTGCCGTTTGCAAGGGCACGTTTTTCTGCCCTCTCCCAAAAAGAGGTGACGAAAGCTTTTGAGAACCTGATGGACCCTGATTATAACATGGCAATGGCTGCGGAAGCAAGGCAGATTCTTGACCTGAAAATGGGTGCTGCATTTACCCGCTTTGTCACGCTTTCAGTCAGGGAAAAGGCAAGGACAAAGGACATCCTTTCAATCGGTCCCTGCCAGACGCCAACCTGCGGGTTTGTGTATGAAAGGGAAAAGGTGATCCGGGCTTTTCAGGCAAAGGACTTCTGGAAGATAACTGCAATTTTCTCTGCAAAAGGCGGAGAATTTGAGGGCACTCACAGGGCAGGAAATATCCATGACAAAGAAAAAGCCGCTGAGATTTTCAAGAAGCTGAAAGGGGCAAAAGAAGGGCTTGTTGCAAAAAAGACAGTGAAAGAAACAAAAACTAGCCCTCCTAACCCGCTCAATACTACCGAATTTCTAAAACGTGCCTCTAAGTTCCTCGGGATCAGCCCCGAACTTGCCCTTGAGGTCGCAGAACAGCTTTACCTTGCAGGGTTTACCAGCTACCCCAGAACGGAAACAAACAAGTACGCAGACGATTTCGATTTCAAGTCCTTTGTCCTGGATTTTGCACGGCAGAAGGAGTACAAACCTTTTGCCGAATCTATCCTTATAGCCCCTATTGTCCCGAAAAACGGAGATAAAGACGGGCACGATCACCCCCCGATCCACCCTATCAGGGCTGCTTCTAGAGGAGAGGTAAGCTCTGCAGTAAATATCCCCCAGGCACCCGAGGTTTATGACCTGATAGCAAGGCATTTCCTGGCAAACCTCATGCCTGCGGCAGTTTTTGAGAAAACTCATCTTCATCTTCTTGTGAAGGAAGATCCTTTTGATTCATCCGGGACAGTGCTGAAGGATTCAGGCTGGCTCGAAGTCTACCCCTTCGAAAACAAGAAGGATAAACTTCTCCCGTTTGTTGAGGAAGGAGAAGAAGTGGGCATAAAAAAGCTCAGCAACATAAAATCCAAAACAAGCCCTCCAAAAAAGCTGACAGAAGCCGAGCTTCTGACCCTTATGGACAAAAATGGGATCGGAACAAAGGCAACAGCTCCTTCTCATATCGAAACAAACAAGAAAAGAGGGTATTTTGAGACAAAAGGAAAAACCGTATCTATGCTTGATACAGGCTTTACCCTTATGGAAGGGCTCTCCCTAACTGTTCCGATTCTCGTCAGGCCAGACATCAGGGCGAAGATTGAAACCCTGATCCAGGAAGTCGAAGATGGGAAAAAAGAGTTTGAAGCCGCCCTTGAAGAGGGAATAGCCCTGTTAAGGGAGATGTACTCCCAGCTTGAAGCGAATAAAAAGGAGCTGACTTCAAGCATAGCAGGCACGATCAAGGACGAAGCTGCCCTTGAGGATAAAAAACTACATAGAGACCTGTAAGGCTTGCGGGCATGTGTTAAGAATCGTGCAGACGGATTCGGGACGTTTTGTGGGCTGTACCGGCTACCCTGACTGTAGAAACTCGTATCCTCTGCCGAAAACGGGAGCTCTGACCGTGCTCAGAAGCAAGGAATGTAAGAAGGAAGGGGCAGCCGTCCTGAAAGTAGGAAATAAGTACAACTGGGCTGTAGGCATAGGGCCCTGCTTTAAATGTGACCTTGAAAAGGAATGCTACCCGCCTGAAACTGTCGGGCCCTGCCCGGAATGTGACGGAAGCATGTTTCTCATTACTTTCAAAGACACCAGGTTCCTGGGATGCACAAAACGCTGCGGGTACACACATTCGGTTCCCAAAGCAGGAAAACTAACCCTGCTTGATAAAACCTGTGAGGGCTGCGGCTGGAGGATGTTCAGGATAAAAGAAGAAGGCGAAAGCCCTGAAGAAGATTTCTGTGTAAACCGACGCTGCAAAGAAGGCAGAAAATACTGGAAAAAACCAGGCACGGGAAATGAAGCCAGGATTAAGAAGACGGCTTCTTTAAACCCGGCAGCAAGTTCAGCAGCAATCCCGGTAACAGGAAGAACTTCAAAAGTACTGGCTGCAGACCTGAAAAAGAATAAGTGAAAACTTAGAAAAAAAGATAATCAAAATACTAAGAAATTGGAAAACGCTAAAAGAGATTAAGAAAATCCTTTCGGATTTTCCCCTGTTTCTGAACAAAAAAGAAGTTATGCTGCTGCAGGTGCGGGTGCAGCTTTTGGCATGGCTTCGATCTGAGTTTTTCTGATTTCGACTCTGCGGAGCGGATAAATGAACTTGGCCTGCCTGTAAATGGCTGCTGAGAGCCTGCCAAGGATTGCTTCCTGCATGAAGGTCTCGAAATCGGATTCCGCTGCGCGCCTTTTGACGATTTCAACCATCATTTCCCTGATGGCTTTAATCTGGCTTGAGCGTGCCCTCTTGATGGTGAAGCAGGTGGGCTTTACACGAATGATATAGCCGTCTCTGGTTTTAACCTCAACATTGGCGTCAATCCTCGATGTTTGCCTCTTTACGATTGAGCGGATATAGTCAGTTGTAAGTTCGTGGCCCATGAGGTCAGTAGTTGCTATATCTCCGACGACGTTGTTGATCCTGAGGATAACCTTTGTATTGTTTTTGGTCATGTCGTTGGTAAGTTCTCCAACAGTGGTTTCAACATTGCGCCCTACAAGCAGAGAAGGATCTCCTGCCATAGTATTACCGACAATAATCCTGTTTAAATAGACAGGAGCTTCAATATTATACCATTCCTTGGATTTCCATCCGTCAAGCTTTCTCTGTACTTTCTTTCTTGCCAAGTAATTCCTCCGAAATAATATTCAATTTTTTATAATTTTTGTATGCGACTGATTGGTCCTTCGGCCTCAAGCCCCTAAGGTTCTTCTTCCGGATGCTCGGGTGAGCTTTCTCCTTAATCGATGAGCGTGAATGATTTTCAGCGCTTTTGCACAGACTTTACGCTGCCCGGCGCAGTTTGCGCTTTCAGCACCTTCATGTCCGTTTCGAGATGAAATTTCCGAGCTTCTTAGCGTTTCCGAACCCAGATCCGTCCCCTATCTACCGGCAGCTACAGGCTCCTGATAATCAAAAGTATGATCCGGAAAATTGCCAGAAAGGTCCTCAGAAATTAGTGGATTCTAACTAGTTAATGGCTCACTATACATATCATTTCCGTATATAAACAAATCGGTCAGAAGCGCTTTCCGCCCGGTTCTCGGGATGTTTGACCGACACGGCGAATTCAGTAATATATGATTCGGTTATATGATTCGGTTTTTTGCTAAAGGAAAAACAAAAAAGTTTAAAGGAAGCGGATGCCCTTTGGCAGGTCACCTACCCTTTTCCTGAACTCTTCGGGCCAGTTCTCAGGGTCAAGCCCTTTCTGCGCAAGGAAGACTGCAGCCCACCTCTCAAGCCCGACTCCAGAGCAGCCTGACCAGAGTTCTTCTCCAGACTGAAGCTTCACATTGAAGCCTTTGGGGTACTTGTCACCATTGATGCTCACGTTCTGGAATTCAAGCCATTCGCCGTCCGGCCCGCGGTAAGGCAGACAGGCTTCGTAGTCAGTTGTCCCGACAGTGTTTCCTTCAGCAAGCCCGAGCAGCCCTTCCTGTGCCATGAACCAGGGGTGACTCTTGCTTTCCTCCACTCAATATCCAGGATATCGTTGAAAATGTGCATATAGCGTTCGTGAAGTTCATCTGCGCACTTTACTACTTCTTCCTTTGTCCCGATCCAGACGATTTCTATCCTGTGGAACTCATCTACCCTTTCAATCCCGTGGATTCCGCCGCTCTCGTACCTGTGTGAGGTTCCTGATCTGTCAAAGACTTTTATAGGAATCTCCTCGTTCGGAAGAGTCTCGCCTGTTACGTACATCCAGAAAGGAGGGCACTGAGCATATGCCATACCTCCGATTGGCTCTCCTATCTTTTCCTTGATCAGCTTTGTAGGCACTTCATGGGTAACCTTGTAATAATCGGCAACCTCTTCCCAGTATTCAGGGTCCCTTGTCTTCGGAGGGCATACATAATAGATCTCAGGGTATACACCTTTGGCATGTCCGGACTTCATCCAGACTTCCCAGGTGACCAGTTTCGGAAAAATCATTTCCCTGTATTCGAGGGGTTCGAGAAGTTCGTCAAAGACGATCTTTTCGAAAGCCCGGAAAAGTCTCGTCGACTGAGGCCCATGGATCCATTGCCCACGGCTTGCCCCTCGCTTGAGCCAGCCTTCTTTCATCATAGCCTGGGTAGGGTCTTCTTTGAAGGGATGTTCCATTGGCTCTCTCTGCCAGAGCAGATTCCAGTGCTCGGCTTTTGCTCCGTACTTGGTAGCCTCGATTTTCTCTTCAAGGAGCGTGAGAATCCTGTCCGGTACCCGGTTTTTCATCTCAGCTTCTCCTACCTCAAGCTCAAGTATGATTCCGCCGTCTACATTTTCCATGCTCTTGATGTAGGGAACCTTGAGCGCCTTTAATTCGTGTTCAGCAGGAAGCTTTATGGTGAAGGACTCAACCTCGACTCCGCGAATCCCTATTTTATATTTCTTCCCAAGAGCCTCGGCAAGCACCTTCTTCAGCCGCAGGATCGCATCATGCGCCCTGACATACCGACCTGACTCAAGCGTAAGCTCGATCCTGTCCTCCCCGAGTTTCCATTCCGTAATTTTTGCTCCCTGTCCTTCAGGCGCCCCTTTTGTGAGAAGGGTATTGTTTGCCTCTTCAAAAAGAGCAGCTACAGCTTCTCTTGCAGGAGTGGGGTCTGCACTTGTTTTAAAATAAGCTTTGAGATTGAACTGTAATTCCAAAGTTTAAGCCTCTTGTAATTATATTGAATAGTGTAAGTGTGAATCAAGATAAGAATTGTAAACAGAATCTAAACATTCTATTTCTGATATAAATGCCTATTCTATAGCGAATATCCATAACTAAGTATCCGTAACTCCGATGGGAGATATCCGTAGTTCTGGCATTGGAATTGTAGTTTGATAGCACACGCCTACAATTCAAATACAGAATAAGATATAGATGCCTGTTACCAGCTTATATCCATGCTATCTATATAAAAAACTGATCAGCTATTTAAATATTTAGCATCTACAAAAAATTAAGGTTAAGAAGCAGCAAATTACATGATTTTCCAGACTTGTCTTCTATAACTTTTATGCAGCCACATTACATTTTTAATTTAATACATATTTTGCACAAAATGCTGAACAGCAGAAAAAGCATATAGACATGAAACATGATACCGTTATAGAGAAAGCCATTATAATTCCAGCAATGAAAAATTTCGCGTCGCTCAAGAGGGCATATTAAAAATCTATTTTTATATTTAGTGGCCCTCTTTCCCATCAACCCCACACAACCGGCAGAGAACAGGTAGAAGTGGGTTTCGCACAGATGGGATTTTAAGACACTATTTTTATTTGCCTAGTTGAGCACTGGCAATTTTGCGTATTCTGAGGGTAGACCCTATCATGTTGTGGTAGCAGAATATGAAGACCATGCAAGAATAATCACGGTGTACATCCCGGAAAACAATAAATGGATAGACCACATACTTAGGAGAGATCAAAAATGAAACCTGACAGGTGCAGTTTTTGTAAAGACAAACTCGTTGAAGGTAAAACCGAGTTTGTGGCAAAAGTTGGAGAGCAGATTATCGCCATTAAAGACGTTTCTGCCTATGTCTGTGAAAACTGTGGAGAAGCATATTATACTCCAGAAGTTTCAAGAAAAATCGATGTAGTCACGAAAAAGTTCCATGAATCCAAACTTCTTTTGTATCCCTTAGCTGCCGGAGAACTGAGCTTTGATGAGATTGTTGCATGATTTAATATTGATTAACTACCACTCATCAAATTCGTCTATTTAGTATTCGTAACAAAATAGATTGAGTATTTTTTATATAAGTTAATCCTATTTGGTCTATATGCTTGAGGAAATTATTTCCAAAAAATATAACTTGCTAAAACCTTTTCTTGATGAAAAAAGCAAACGTTTATTTGCAGCTGCAGAAGCGCTTAGTATTGGCAAAGGCAACATCAGCATAGTTTCTCGTGCAACTGGTATTTCTGAAAATACAATTAAAAAAGGTTGCACTGAACTGGAAAGTGGCAAATCTCTTTCTGATAATAAAATACGTGCTCCTGGAGGAGGTCGTAAAAAGATTGTTGAGAAAGACCCTACTCTTTTGTCCGATCTTGAGGCACTTATTGAACCAACAAGTCGTGGGGATCCGGAATCTCCTTTACTCTGGACTTGTAAAAGTCTTCGAAATATAGCAGGGGAACTTCAGAATATCGGACATAAAGTAAGCCATACAAGAGTTGCGGATATGCTTCACATGCTTGGTTACAGTTTACAAGCGAATAAGAAAACCATAGAAGGAACTGAGCATCCTGATCGTGACAAACAATTTGAGCATATAAGTGAAAAATGTAAAATATTTCAAGGTGAACATCAGCCTGTAATCTCAGTAGATACTAAAAAGAAAGAGTTAATCGGAAATTTCAAGAATGTTGGCCGTGAATTGCGTCCAAAAAAAGATCCAATACTTGTCAATGTATATGATTTTAAGGATAAAGAACTGGGAAAGGTAAATCCATATGGGGTATACGACATTGCTAATAATGAGGGATGGGTAAACGTCGGCATAGATCATGATACAGCGTCTTTTGCAGTTGAAAGTATACGTAGATGGTGGAATCTAATGGGGTGTAAATCATATCCTGATGCAAAAAAACTTTTAATTACTGCAGATTGTGGGGGAAGCAATGGATCAAGAGTAAAATTGTGGAAAACAGAATTACAAAAATTAACGGATGAAATCGGATTGGAGATTTCGGTTTGTCACTTTCCTCCAGGTACAAGTAAATGGAATAAAATAGAGCATAGACTATTTTCCCAGATTACTCTTAATTGGAGAGGAAAACCACTAACAAGCTATGAAGTAGTTGTAAACCTTATTGCAGCAACAACTACATCAAAAGGGCTTGAAGTAAAATGCATGTTAGACACGAATAAGTATCCAACAGGAATTAAAATCGAAAAAAAACAGGTTGAAAAATTGGGCATTATACTTGATGAGTTTCACGGAGAATGGAATTACACATTCAAACCAAAGAATGGAGTGAGTTAATTAAATTATTTTGTGACGAGCCCTTAGTTCCACATCTTTTATAAAACTCTATTTTTTAGCCTCCCCGTCTCCTATCAGCCCCGAACAACCGGCAGAGAACCGGTAGAATTGGATTTCACCCAGGCGGGATTTTAAGACTTAATTTTTATTTTTCAGGCGGCAGCCCCGATAAGCAAGTGAAATTGAGTAACTTTTTGAGCTCTAGATATTTAATTGTTGACGCATAGCCAACCCTACTGAAGGCAAATTTACAAAGATTTAATATCTATAAAAATTTACTCTTAATTAAAACGTAGGGCTTCTCATGCAAAAACCACTATATAAAACTAAAGTAGGTAAATACTATGTCGGAAACTCAGAGGAATTATTGGTTTCTGAACTAGGAAAAAAATTGAAAAATAAGGTTCAATTAATCTTAACTTCTCCTCCTTTTCCATTAAATCAGAAAAAAAAATATGGAAATTTACAGGGGGAAGAATATAATAAGTGGTTTATCGGCTTAGCCGAAATGTTTTCAGATTTATTGACTGATGATGGGTCAATAGTTATAGAAATGGGGAACTCATGGGTTCCAGAAAAACCAGTTCAATCTCTTTTACATCTCGAATCTTTGTTAGGATTTGTGAAAAATCCTAATGCTGGGCTTGTGCTGTGCCAAGAATTCATTTGTCACAATCCTTCAAGGCTTCCTTCTCCTGCTCAATGGGTTACAATAGAAAGAATAAGAATGACGGATAGTTTTACTCATATTTGGTGGATGTCAAAATCTGAAAACCCTAAAGCTGATAATAGAAAAGTGTTGAGACCTTACAGTAAACAAATGATAAAATTATTGAAATCTAAAAAATATAATTCTGGACTTAGACCATCCGAGCATAGAATAGGGGATAAAAGTTTCTTAAAAGATAACGGTGGCAGTATAATGCCAAATGTTATCGAAATAGAACCAATAGACGAAAATAAAGAATATAGGATGCCCAATATCTTTAGCATAGCCAATACAAAATCCAAAGATACTTACTTAAATATATGTAAAGAGAGAGGCTTTAGACCTCATCCTGCAAGAATGCCTCTAGAATTAGCGAGTTTTTTCATAGAGTTTTTAACTGAAGAAAATGATTTAGTATTAGATCCTTTTGCCGGTAGTAACACTACAGGCTATTGTGCTGAAAAAATGGACCGTAGATGGGTTTCAATAGACGCAAAAGAAGAATATGGACTACAATCCAAGCTAAGGTTTGAAGATTCTTCCGACTTCAATATAAAAAATTAATAAGTAAATGAAATATTAAGTAGCGGTGCAAATATGGACGCAGAGCAAGCAATAAAAGACATCATATCTGTTGATATCTTTAGAGATGCTAAATTAAAAGAAAATTTTGCGGGCAGACCTTTTTATATTGATTATGAAATGCTACACATGCTTGTAGCGGACTCATGGAAAATGAGAGTAGGAGGGCTTCAACATGGTTCTTTTTTGCTTGCTTTTTATGAAAATGAAGAGAGCGTTCACGAAGCTTTGCTTTTAAGAGTTTTAAAGCCTGTAAAGTTGCCAACAGATGTTGAAGTTATCAGTTCCATGGTAGAATATTACAAAGACAATCTGAAAACTTCAGGTAAAGATAGTAAGCTTGATGATTTTACAAGATATGAATTTAGTTTTTCTGGGTTAGAATGTCGTATCTTGGGCACATTTTATAAAGATCAAAAAAATAAAATATGTTTTGGAGCCGATGTTGAGAACTTTTATAGTGCAAATAACTATAGCGTATATAAATCTCGAGACAAAATATTAGAGATGATTGTGAATTTTAGAGATGGAGAATGTATATCTGGAAGCGAAATTGATGAGAGAATTGGTATAGTCAGGTATAGTTCTTCAAGAAGATTCCAAGAAAAAGAGGAAGTTCCTGTTTATGTATATCCAAAAGATTTTCTCGGCAAAAGAACAGCTCTTTTTGGAATGACTAGGACAGGAAAGTCGAACACTGTAAAGAAAATAGTACAAATCACTGAAAAAATCAGCCGAAAAGCGATGTATAAAAATCTCAACGAATCAAGTAAAGAGATTGAACCGTTTACCAAAGATGGACGTCCAATGTATCCAGTTGGACAAATAATTTTTGATATAAATGGGGAATATGCAAATCCAAATATGCAAGATAAAGGAACTGCAATTTTTGAGATATATAGTGAAAAGGTTATTAGATACAGTGTTTTGGAGAAAAAAGATTTCAAAGTAATGAAAGTTAATTTTTACAATGATATAACTGAAGGATTCGAATTAATACAATCTCATTTGAGTGATGATAGTAATTACGTTAACAATTTTAAAACTATAGATCTAACCCTTCCAGAAGACGCTTCAGATTATTCAGCACAAACCAGATATAAGAGAATAAAAGCAGCATATCTTTGTTGCCTTTATAAGGCAGGTTTAAAACCTTCTAAAAATAATATTCAATTTAAAGGTAATGCTGATCTGAATAAAATAGTTCAGGAAGATGGAAAAATAAATCCAGAAAAAGGAATAACTTTTGAGGAGGCAATAAACTGGTTTTCCACAATATGGGATAACTCCAACAACCCATTATTCGCTGAATATAAAAATAAAAATGGGCATGATTGGATTGATGATAATTTAAAAGCGCTTTTGATATTTTTAACTAGGAAAACAAATCCAGGACCAGATAAGAATCCAAATATCAGTGGATACTTAAAATTGAGAGAAATGAAAGATTTCCACACACCTATTAATGAAAAGCCATTTGATGTAGAAATTATTGAAGCGCTTAGGGCTCGTCACAAAATAATTTAATTAACTCACTCCATTCTTTGGTTTGAATGTGTAATTCCATTCTCCGTGAAACTCATCAAGTATAATGCCCAATTTTTCAACCTGTTTTTTTTCGATTTTAATTCCTGTTGGATACTTATTCGTGTCTAACATGCATTTTACTTCAAGCCCTTTTGATGTAGTTGTTGCTGCAATAAGGTTTACAACTACTTCATAGCTTGTTAGTGGTTTTCCTCTCCAATTAAGAGTAATCTGAGAAAATAGTCTATGCTCTATTTTATTCCATTTACTTGTACCTGGAGGAAAGTGGCAAACCGAAATCTCCAATCCGATTTCATCCGTTAATTTTTGTAATTCTGTTTTCCACAATTTTACTCTTGATCCATTGCTTCCCCCACAATCTGCAGTAATTAAAAGTTTTTTTGCATCAGGATATGATTTACACCCCATTAGATTCCACCATCTACGTATACTTTCAACTGCAAAAGACGCTGTATCATGATCTATGCCGACGTTTACCCATCCCTCATTATTAGCAATGTCGTATACCCCATATGGATTTACCTTTCCCAGTTCTTTATCCTTAAAATCATATACATTGACAAGTATTGGATCTTTTTTTGGACGCAATTCACGGCCAACATTCTTGAAATTTCCGATTAACTCTTTCTTTTTAGTATCTACTGAGATTACAGGCTGATGTTCACCTTGAAATATTTTACATTTTTCACTTATATGCTCAAATTGTTTGTCACGATCAGGATGCTCAGTTCCTTCTATGGTTTTCTTATTCGCTTGTAAACTGTAACCAAGCATGTGAAGCATATCCGCAACTCTTGTATGGCTTACTTTATGTCCGATATTCTGAAGTTCCCCTGCTATATTTCGAAGACTTTTACAAGTCCAGAGTAAAGGAGATTCCGGATCCCCACGACTTGTTGGTTCAATAAGTGCCTCAAGATCGGATAAAAGAGTAGGGTCTTTCTCAACAATCTTTTTACGACCTCCTCCAGGAGCACGTATTTTATCATCAGAAAGAGATTTGCCACTTTCCAGTTCAGTGCAACCTTTTTTAATTGTATTTTCAGAAATACCAGTTGCACGAGAAACTATGCTGATGTTGCCTTTGCCAATACTAAGCGCTTCTGCAGCTGCAAATAAACGTTTGCTTTTTTCATCAAGAAAAGGTTTTAGCAAGTTATATTTTTTGGAAATAATTTCCTCAAGCATATAGACCAAATAGGATTAACTTATATAAAAAAATACTCAATCTATTTTGTTACGAATACTTAGTGAAGGAAAAATAGTAATTATCGATCTATCACAAGGAGATCCTAAAGTTCAGAAACTGTTCTCTGAAAGGATATGTAGAAAAATATTCAATAATTCAATGAAAAGGTTTACAAAAAATATACAAAATAATTTTATACAATTTTACTTTGAAGAAGCCCACAATCTTTTCCCGAAAAAAGAGGATAAAGATTTAACTGATATGTATAATCGAATAGCTAAAGAGGGCGCGAAACTGAACTTGGGTTTGATTTATGCAACCCAAGAAGTAAGTTCTATTTCTTCTAATATTCTGAAAAACACTCAAAATTGGTTTATTGCACACTTAAATAACGATGACGAAATAAAAGAGATTAAGAAATATTATGATTTCAAAGATTTTACAGACAATCTAATTTCGTTCAATGCCACTTCAGATAAAGGATTTATAAGGATGAAAACTTATTCAAATTCTTTTGTGGTCCCAGTTCATATCGATCGATTTTTGGCCGATGAAATGGATTTAAAGGGATTAAAATGAGCTATTCAAGTCAAACTGGAAGAAGGCCGAATGAATATGCAAGTAAATCATCACATAGCAACATAATATGGGATCAAAAAATTAAAAAATTTTTAGATAAATGTAAACTTCCTGGTATCTCTGATGAGATCGACTTAAGAGAAGAAAATCTTATCACAGATATCGATTATAACATAAAGAGCCCTATAAGCCTTTTCATAACAATAGATGGGGGATATACAGAAGTTTCCATTAGGAAAGAGTTTCCATCATGTACTTTGAACTTTTTTCAATTTGGAGCATTGATGTTTGAACTAAAAGACCTTAAAAACCTCTCAGTTAAATCTTTTATAGACCCCGAAGATATAGAAAAGCTAAAAAAATAGAAAGGCTAAAATTTGTTCTCCCCACAAAGAACATTTCTTATAAAGATGAGAGTTTAACCAATTCGGTTAGAAATACATTTTATGATTTTTTTACAGAAAATAAAGATAATTTCATTGAAACCTTGAAATGGTTTTTATATAGAGAATATGACAGTAAACTGGAAATCGATTCTTATATACTTTCTAGTTGTCCAAACCCAAAATGTGAAAATAAAAGAATTGAATTAGATAAAAGGAATATGTCAGAGGATTATTTTTTCTATTGTGAAAATTGTGGTGAAAAAATATATTTAACAGATGTTTTCAGACTTCATGAAGTAATTGACGATGAATTTGGAGCAGGTGGAATTTTAGCATACGTAACCAATATTCTGGAACATTTATTATTGATTCATTATATTAGAACAATATTAAAGATAAAACCATCCCTTATGAAAGAAACACTATTTATCAAAGATGGGCCTTTAGCGTTTTTTAGTGTCACTGCGAATATGCATAAACCAATGAGGGATTTGTCTAACTATCTATTGGGGAAATACGACCTTAATTTAGTAGGTGTTGAAAAAAGTGGGCCTTTTGTCGAACACGCCGCACAAATAAAAAAGAATATGAAACCTGGGACACTTTTAATTATGAGTAATAATTACATATATAAGTATATAATTCCTGGCAGAGCTGATCCGAATAATCCCTATGCTAGGACATCTTATTATGGGGGAAAACTGATTTTTAAATCCCGTGATGAAGGATTGTATGTTGTAACTGTGCCAGTTGCAGACGAGTTTGTTGTTATCGACCCAAAAAAAGAAAATTTTAAGAATATCGATTCGATTCTCCAGAATCTAGAACTACTAAAATGTGATATGTATGATAATTCTTTGTTCCCTGTTGCACTCGCAAACAAACTGGTATCTTTGTCAGCGCATCCAAGTTCGATGATACTTGAAAAATTTGCTAAAAGTTTTATAAAATCATGACTAATCTTCCATAATTAAGAGATTTCCGCAGTGTTATAAAAGATTTCTCTTGCGGATGCCGGACTGAAATTTCTGATCCGGATTGATCTTTTCGCCATGAGATTTTTACAGGAAACTGAAGGCAATTTAGCCAACCGAAACCTTCACTGTGGCAATCTCCCCCAGCACCTGAGCCTGTTCTTTGGTTACTTTCAGAACAAGCTGGATAGCTTCCTTGATGTTTTCAAGTGCTTCTTCCTTAGTATCCCCTTCACTGATAGCGGCAGGAATTTCAAGGCACTGGGCAGTGTATCCTCCTTCCTCTGACTCTTCGAGTTTAATTGTAAACCGCATAGATATTAATTGGTAATTTTGATATTAATATATACGTCTCAACGCTTGATGAATTAAACAGGAGAATAAAAGAAGCAATTGAACTCTACCTTGAAATTGTATAGGAATACGAAAACCAGGATAGCTACTTCCATATAAATTGATTTTCAACAGGAAAAACTGCAGAAAATTTTTTAACAAAAAATAAGGATGTAGGAAAATAGCATGTCATAAAAATACATCCCGGATTTAATTTTCCTTAAAAACCAACTATGTTCCTCCGAAGCTTCATTATATTTGACTGTTTAGCTTCAATCTTTTGGAATATTTCTGCAGACTCTGTTTTATATACCTCAGCTTCGGTATCCCTGCCTGTTTTGAGAAGCAGGTTTGCATATTCTTCTAAAGTTAAGGCTCTGTCCTCAAGATAATAAATATTTTCGGGTTCTTTTTCAAGGAACTCTGTATTTAGGGCAAGGGCTTTTTCAAAAGCCTCTTTCGATTTTTCGTACTTATTAAGGGCAGAGTATGACATCCCAAGCCCGATATACAGTTTCGGAGTCTTCATCTGTGGTTCGGATTTTTCCGGAGAAATCTCAATCAATCTTTCCAGGATCAAAAATGCGGTTTTGTAGCTTTCTATGGCTTCTTCGAAGTTTTCCATGCCGTAATGCAGGAGGCCGGTCTCATACAGGACAGAAAAAAGGCCATCAAGAGCACGGAAATTAGTTGGTTTCTGTTCAGAAATACTTTCGTAGTATTTACGGGCAAGTTCCAGGTACTGTTTCGCACTTATATATCTTTTTGAACTCAGATAGGCATACCCACGCAACTGGATTTCAGTAGCGAGGCGTATTCTTTCAGCTGGATCTTCTCCACCAAAAATACCTTCTGAAAAAGTCTCTACGGCTTTTGAATGAAACATATCTGCCTGTTTTAGATCTCCAACCTTTTCGAAAAGAAGCCCTATCTCGCTGAAAGTGTTTCCGACGTCACGCATATGCATCCAGTTCCCCGGAAACTTCTCAAGAATATCAAGCTGGAGTTTGAGTACACGCTGCTGAAAAGGAATTGCGGCTTCATAATGCTTATGAACTTTATTCAGGTCTGCAAGGTTTTTCAGAGTCTGGATAAGATCCGATAGGGAAAGATATTCTTTTGGAGCCTGTTCTCCTGTCTTTTCAGCAATTGCAAGAGCTTTTTCGTAGTACTGCCGTGCAGTTATTTCTTCCATTTCAAAGAAAAGGTCTCCGAGTTGATTGAGAGCCTCCGCAATATAGAGTTCGTAATCGGTTTCTTCAGGGAATTCGGAAAAAGCCTTTCGTAGATCTCTATTTCCTTTTCATAGTACGCTTTTGAACTTTCTGCATCCAGGACTTCCGAATAGAGATTTGCGATCTGGTTAAATGTCTCGGCGATGCTCAGCTTGTTATCTATCTCATCAACTTCAGCTCCGATCAGAGATTCATAGATTTCGATTTCATGCAGGTAGCACTGCTTTGCTTCTTCCACGCTGGAAATATCCCTAAAGGCTCCAGCAAGCCCATTAAATGCTCTGGCAAGGTGGTATCTGTAGTCCGGATCTTCAAAACTTTTTTCAATTAGTCCCTCTAAATTGACCAGCGCTTTTTCATAGTAGAGCTTTGCTTTTTCGAGCTTTCCGACTTCGGAAAAGAGAGTCCCCAGATCCTGGTAGATTTTTCCCCGGTTCATGATAATGGAAAGGTCTTCCGGATTTTTCAGGAGTTGCTTTTCAGCGAGTTCAAGTGCCTGAGAGTAATAGCCTTCAACTTTATCCATTTCCTCCATTTCTGCGTAAAGTTTTCCAAAGTAGTCGTAGGAGAAAAGCAGGAAATTTAGCGCAAGCATGTTTTCCGGATTCTTTTCGTGGATATTTTTATAAACGGCTTGCACCTGCTCATAAACCTGTTTTGCCTCTTCAAATCGGCCGTCTTCCAGGCAGGCTTCTCCAAATTTTTTTACAATATTGTCAAATAGGATAAAATTTTCAGGGTCTTCTGGGTCGGACTCAATGATTTTTCCGTAAGCCTGCACGATACCCGGTACAAGATGGATTTGCTTTTCAAGGTCTTCTGCTACCACATAACAGGCCCAGACATTTACCATTGTCTTCACGTAATTGAATAGATGCTCAGAATTGTCAGGATTATTTGCAAGCAGCCTTTCATATTCTATAAGAGCTTTCTCAAAATATTTTTCTGCCTTTTTGCATACCTGCTCTGCTGTTGTAATGCTGCCAATTTCCTCAAGTATTTTTTCAATCTTGCCAATAGTATTATACAGAAGCTCTTGATGACAAATATCTGCTGTATCTTCGAAAAAAGATCTGACGAAAAACCCAGGGCTCTTTGATAAGTCTCCAGGGCTTCTTCCAGCCTGCAGGCAGCACCCAGAGCTTCACCCTTTGCCATCAACGCCCAGCCGATAAGGTTCGGCACTTTTGCCTTTTCCGCAAGCTTCTGGGCTTTTTCGGCCTTTTCAAATGCCTGTGTATAATCTCCTTTCTCGATGAGGGAAGGGACAGCCCCCAGGATTCGAGCAGCAGAATCTATTGCCTGTCTGGACATAGAAGTAAATTGGAACCTGGATAATTATATTTGTCGCCGAGACTCCATTTGTGTTGAAAGAAGCACTCAAATCTACTGTGAAGCCTAAACCTTAAAGTTAGGGAACTAAAATCTTCAGCCTTTTCCATTGGTTCTTCACACTTTTCCCTTACCTAACAGCCTCTCATTTGCAGTCAGGATCTCGACTCCAAGTTCGCTGAAATCCTTGTCATGGGTTACGAAGACCAGGCCTTTTGCGCTGCAGATTTGTGCAAAGAGAAGGTCGTTAAAATCGTATTTCCCCTGCTCAAAGATGTCCATTACTCCTGGAAGGTCTATGACCTGTAATTCAGGGTCACAGGTCAGGGTGCTTTTGAGAATTTTCCTTACGTTGTAGGCGATTTCCTGGGCAATGGCCCTGTAGCTCAGAGAGTTTCGAAACTCTTTGTACCTCGTAAAATCGGACTGCTGCTTAAACTCTATTCTCGAAAATGCATTGATGAATTCTGAAATGATCATGCAATTGATGTAGATTGTACCTTCTGAATTCTTGATCTCTTTTAAGGCTCTGGAATAAACATCCGACCTTTCGTCAGGCCAGCCTATAGGACCGTAAATATAGAGCCAGATATTGGTATCAAAGAAGTAGCTCTTACCTTCGGGAAAATCGTAGCTTTCTACGGAATGGACCTTGATGGGGACAGTTTTTTCAGGCCTGGCTCTTCCGGCGCGAAGTCTTGGGCGGCGTCTTACCGGATAAACAGTTGCACGGTGTACTCTTTCAGGCATCCTCGCCTCCCAGCGCATCCCTGAGCATTTTCCTGCAGGAGTATGCATGCTCGAAATAAGTTTTCGCCCTCTCGATAACTCTTTTTAGGATAATCTCATCTTCCTCTAAAATATTGGTAAATGAGAGGTTACTCTCAATTGATTCTGCAGGAAAACTTCCGTAAAGCTGTCCCACTGCCGAATTCAAAAAGGCAGGAGTCAGATCACTCGTCCCTGCGAAAGAAAGTTCCACCTTCTTATTTTCGCAGAAAGCAGCTACAATTCTGTCGTATATCTTCTGCCCGTCACAGGCGGCAACACAGCAGTTGGCTCCGGCAGTTTCAAAAACATTGATATTTACCCTTTCTTCCGTAATTATCCCCATATGCCTATTCTCATAATAGTTTAAAAAGCTCAGGGTCTGAGCCGGAAACCCGGCCATCTGAAAAACGCCTGCGCTGTTGCCTGCACTGTTTGTGTTGCCTGCACTGTTTGAACATTCACGAAAATAGCCTTTCAGTCGGTCCTTTTAAAGAAGAGCCATCCTTTTTCTCCTTTTCCATACTTTGTCCTGATCAAAACGTAATCTCCTTTCAATTCTTCTCCTTCAAGTGTCACAACAATCTCTTTTTCCTCACGTTTCAGAAGCTGAAAAGTTCCCCTATCCCAGATCTCAACTTTGCCGGCTCCGTACTCTCCGGCAGGAATTTCCCCCTCAAAATCAGCATACGCCAGAGGATGGTCTTCGGTCTGGATAGCAAGCCTTTTAATGCCTGTCTCTTTCGGCGGCTGCTTCGGCACAGCCCAACTTTTAAGAACACCATCCATCTCCAGGCGGAAATCATAATGGAGGCTCCGTGCGTCATGACGCTGAACCACAAAAATAGGTTTGTCGGAATTTTTTTAAAATCACTTGCTTGCGGCTCAGGAGTCTTCATAAAATGTCTCTTTATCTCATATTCTTCAAGCATGGAAGATCAATAGAAATATGGTTTCGACGAGTATAAAGACTTAGATGGCAGGAAAAATGAGATGGTAAAAACAATTTGGTAAAAATGAAGAGAAAAACTAGAGAAAACATATGAAAAAGCTTCAGAAATAATCAAAACAAAAGGAGAAAGGTCAGATACAAAAATGGAAAAAAGAAGAGAACAAAAATCGTATGTCTTCACCATAAACTAGAAATATCCAAATACTCTCCTGCCCGGTAGTTCTGATTTGCAGTTTTAATGACAATCCTGAAAGTTGCTCTTACAACTGACATTTTATTTATGAATAAGTGCCAGGGGATTTTAGATATTACTCTTATCTTTTACTCTTTATCTACATTTTACCTTCTAGCCAGCGCATAGTCTGCATAGATTTTTAGAAACTCATGGTCAGTCTGAAGAAGCACGGTCTCAAACATGGCCACATGGATTTTTTCTTCCCTGGCAATGTCAAGCAAGATTTTACGAATCTCCTCGTTTTTCGTCAGGTTTGCCACCTGCTCATAAATATTAACAGCATCCAGTTCTGCAATCATGGCAGCTCTAAGGATTTCTTTGTCAAGGTCTTCAGCTCTGGTATTTTCAAGGTCTGCGAGTACTTCCGAAAGCAGGCTTTCACCCCCATTAAATGTGCCCTATAAGATATTGAAAAGCAAAAGTATTGTTTCTTTCTGTTGGAGGCATCAGCCTGAAGAATTGAAGAGTGGAACTGAAAGAAATAAAACCGGAAGAAGTAAAACCGGAAGAAGTAAAACCGGAAGAAGTAAAGCCGAAAAAAGGAGTAAACTCTGCGCAGCAAGTAAGATTCCGGAAAAGGCGGGCGTATCCGATACACTATTAAAATTAAATAATTACCATTAAACCGAGTATTCGGAACTATATTAAAATTAGACAATTGTTATTAAACTGGGATAAATGGAACTGAAGACTTGAATACTATTTGAAGTCTACATTTCTTTACTCATTTATTTTGTTTTCCTTTGAGAATGCAGTATATTTTTTCGCGTCTCTGCAACTGAATTTAGCTTTGCTTAAGGGCCTTAGAGAGAGAATTAAGTTAGGCATATTAATAAAAAATTATAATAAGTTGCAAAGAGACTTATACATTAATTTCATAATAGTCCTACAAACTATTTAAAAAATATACAGAAGATTTACTTCCCAGCCAGCTCTGAGAAAAATTCTACAGGCTAACCAGGAGCCAATCCAACGGAGGCCAAAAACCTTGAAAAGAATAAAATACTCTCAGCTTAAGAAAATCAAATCCTCTCTGCTTGTATTTATTGTCTTGATTTCTTGTTTACCGGGCACGGGTTTTGCGGCCGGAAATATAGAAAACTATGAACTGCCGCAGAACGATACATTTTCTACTGAATCATTGATTGAAACGGCACCAATGAACCCCAACTTTTTGGAATTATGGCAGCCTAGCCCGATTGAACTTGTTTCTTTGGGGAATAGTTACGGACACGTTTCAGGCACAGGATATAAGCCTTCGCCTGTGAACATGTCAGGACTTGCAAAGCCTGAAGAAAAGCTTTTGTTGAGAGCTTCAGGCTCAGAACTTCCGGCTGTTTATGATCTGCGCAACGAAGGAAAAGTAACAGATGCAAAGAACCAGGGAAAAGACGGAAGCTGCTGGGCTTTTTCAAGCATGGCGTCTCTTGAATCTTATATTCTGGGAGCTGAAGAAAAAAGCTATGACTTTTCCGAAAACAACATGAAAAATCTTGTCTCAAAGAGCTATCCAGAAGGTTTCGATCTAACTTCGGATGACGGCGGAAACGCATTCATATCAGCTGCATACCTTTCCCGCTGGAGCGGGCCTGTAAACGAATTTGAAGATCCTTATAATGAGTCGTCTGCCTATTCGCCCACAGGACTTCCCGTACAGAAGCATGTACAGGAGGTACTTTTCTTGCCTGGAAGGACAGGGCCTCTGGACAATGAGATTCTCAAAAGAGCAATTATGGAATATGGGGCCGTGTACTCAACACTGTACTGGAATCAGGATTATTATCAGGAAAAAAATCACGCCTATCAATACACCAGGAGCCTGACTGTCAATCATGCTGCAACCATTGTGGGCTGGAATGATTCTTTTGACAGGAATTTGTTTAAGCAGGTTCCGCCAGGAGACGGAGCTTTTATAGTGAAGAACAGTTGGGGTGAAAACTGGGGTGAAGACGGCTACTTTTATATTTCTTATTATGACCTTAAACTCGGATACGACGAAAATGCCGTATTCACAGCTGAGGGGCAGAATAATTATGATCATGTTTACCAGTATGACCCTCTCGGGTGGATAGTATCAAAAGAATACCCAGGCAGTTCGATTGCCTGGGGTGGCAATATCTTTACCGCGGAAAGGAATGAAATCCTCAGGGCCATAGGATTTTATACTACAGATCGTGGTACGGCTTACGAGATATATATCTACAAAAACCCTGTTTCCGGCCCTGTTAATTCGGAAAAGGTATTTATTGCACAGGAAAACGGCGGATATCTTTTTCCCGGATATCATACGCATGTGTTGAATTCGGCAGTGCCCATCAGTGCAGGAGAGAAATTTTCAGTAGTCATAAAATTCAGTAACCCTTCTGCTCCAGGCCCTCTTGCAGTCGAACAGCCTGTCGTCAGTTACAGCAGCAACGCACGGGCCAATCCCGGAGAAAGTTATGTGAGCTCTAACGGGGTCAGGTGGGAAGACATATCCAGCAACTCGGAAGCAAATCTCTGCATAAAAGCTTTCACAACTACTGATGAACTTCCTGAAGCTGATTTTTCCTCAAATATTACAGGTGGGATGTATCCCCTCACGGTTCAGTTCACAGACCTTTCCAAAAATGCCATTTCATGGGAATGGGACATGAACGGAGATGGAAAAACAGACTCGACCGCCCGAAACCCAACCTATACTTATGGCTCTTACGGTAATTATACTGTCTCACTGAGTATCAGCAACAGTAAAGCGCTTGACTCCGAGACAAAACGTAATTACATTACAGTAGCTTCTCTTTCGATTAATTCAGCCAACCCGAGAAAAGATATTACAACTTATGAAGGAGAGAACCAGGAGTTTGATCTCAGCACAAACTACGCCTGCGATGTAAGCTGGTACCTTAATGGAGAAAAAAGAAGCTCCGAATCCCGCGTTAAGAATAGTTTATATTCGGACAATATACGTTCCCCAGGTTTTTATAATGTTACCGCACTTGTCAGAACCGGAAACGAAAAAGTAATTCATAGCTGGAACTGGACAGTTCGCGCCTGGAACCCCTGGAAAAATTTGGCTTCTCAGGAAGGGGAAAACATAAGCACTGAGGAACTGCAGGAGGCTATCCATATCTATCGCAGTGGACTGCAAATCCCTGAAACAGAAGCAAAACTCACGGACGAGAGGCTCAAAGAGCTTATATCGCTCTGGCGAGAAGGCTCAGTTGACTGAAAAGGGAGAAAGAAGGGAAGGGAAAAAGGATAAAGGAAAAGAAAGGGAAAAAGCAGGAAAACAAATTCAGCTTTCCCGGAGTTTAGCTCTTTTTTTCCAGAGCCTGTTCGATTCCTTCCCCGATTTTAACATTCATGAGAAAGTCATCAATAGTTGCGAGAAGGGAGCCGATTTTCTCAGAGTGAAACAAAACAGCAACTCTCTCATCACTGATCTCGCTTTCCATGCTTCTAAGATTATCCGGAGAAAGAGCTTGCAGGATTCTGGCAGCAGACTTTCTTGATTCGGAATCCGGAAATTCAATTGTACCTGTAATCTTCATAAGCACCCCTCATATTTTTTGCCAGCTTTTCATATCTTTACTCGTTTTGCTTTCTTATTTCCGTTGCGTTTTGCTGTATTTTCATTTTTGATTTTTATTTTGCTTTCCTTTACGTGCCTTTCGGAGCTGATCCCCTATGATTCGGTCTGCAATGCTCAGAAATTCTTCTGCACTCCCAATGGGAATTGCAGCTCCTGAAGCTACACTGTGTCCACCTCCTCCTCCACCGACTGCGCCTGCCGCTTCCCTCAGAGCGAAGGCGAGGTCCAGACCCTGGGAAACAAGTTCGCGAGTCCCTCTTGCTGAGATTTTCAGGATACCTTCGGATTCGTTTATGCAGATGAAGGGGAGTTCGGGATGAAGATAACGGACAACAGTGCTTGCAAGGCTTCCGGTAGAAAGGGCTTCAATAGTGGTGATGTACCAGATGCTCTCCCTTTTCGAATTTTTTCTACATTTTCCCGGATATTCAGGGCAAGTTTTTTATCATGTTCTTTTGTAAGAGAGAGGGCTTCATCGGCAACCCCCGACTTTTTAGACAGAGAGACAGAGCCAGCCCATAGACTTTATGCTTACCGCATGCGTTAAGAATAGAGATAAAATCATAAACATTTTTCACGAGCTCTCGGTTCAGGAGTAAAACTTCTCCTATGACAGCTTCAATAGCTTCAGGGCTTGCCTGCCTGACAAGTTTCAGGGCGACAGCATTAACAAGCCTGGATACTTCTTCTTCAGATAGGTTCTCAATATTTCCTGAAAGCTCTAGATGATTCAGAAATTCTTTAACTTTTTCAGGATAACCGGTTATGTCCAGAAAAGGTTCGGTACTGTATGTAAGTACGTCTGCAAGGTCTCCATCTCCTACTTTCAGTCCTTTCCGGACAGATACGACCCCTGTTTTTAAGGCCTCTTCCAGAATGAAGGCATTAGCCGTGCGAAAAAGCTGCCTGTCTCCGACTGCGCCTGCAATAGCCAGTCCTGCAAGGTCAACATTCTCTGCTGCCAGTTCTCTGGCTACCAGATAGCAGGTGCCGGAAGCCGAAATGTCAGTAGCCCCGTCGATCCCCACCATATGGGCGTTTACAACTGCCTTTGCCGGAGATTGCCCTACTGGTTTATGGTGGTCAAGCACTATAACGTCAGCTGCCACTTTACCTATGAGTTCAGGCTGCCCGCTACCCATATCGCAGAAAATAACAAGTTCTCCCTGGGAAATGCTTCTGTTCACCTCTTCAATCACAGTTTCGTCCAGCCTTCCAGCTATCGAAAGCTGGAAACGGATGCCTGCCCTCAACAGGGCCTGGGCCATTATCCCGGCTGAAGTTAGCCCGTCTGCATCATTATGTGAGACTATACGTACAAATCTGTATTTCCGGATTTTCTCGGCTGCATTTTTTGCAAGATTTATCAGTTTTTCAAGCTCGCTCAAAATCCATCACTCAATAAATTCAATGATAAAGTAAAAAGACCAGTTTGGAAGATAGATTTAACACATGATTTCCAGAGCATAAAGGATGCCAGTTTATACTGGCTTGCTAATATAAAACACATGCCCCGAAAAGATCTCAGGGGTCGACTTAGATAGAATAGGAGTTACGCAGTTGGCTCTTGACATATCGTTTTTAACAACTTCCCATCCATACGAATTAATTTAATGTGTATATTGGGTTATTTAAATATGCTGTCACTGCCCCTCTCCGAATTTTCATCGTACTTTCGAACCAGGATATCCCCGTTTTGATTCTTTGTAACTCCAGTCTAAGGAACGCTCTTAATGAGAACATTATATGTGCTCTTTGTGACTCTTCCTTTCTTGCCTGACATTTTTCGACCCCACAGAACTGCTTTATTCCTCTGTGGTATTCCTCAATTTTCCATGACTTCTTTGCCAACTCTTCACGTTTTGATTCATCCATATCCTGTACATCTGTAACCCAGTGTTGCGTGTCTCCATCTTTTGAAACTATCCTAAACACCTTTACAAATCCATATGCTTTGAGATGAACCACAAGTCCTTTTGGAGGAATCTCTACTGTTTCAAGTGGCACATTTCCCTTCTTATCAGGATTTACCAAACGATTTTTCTTTAACCTTGTAAGGAAATGCCATTCTTTCTTCTTTATTGCTTTAAGGTTTTTCACACTTGCGTACCATGTATCAAACAAAACAAATTCGGGATTAAAACCACGTTCTTCGGCTTTGTCAAGCATATCGCGGAAATGGTCATTCTTTGTTTTGTCGTCTTCATCAATGTTATAAATTCGAAAATCGATAGGTATAACAGTTGTACCGTCTGTCCAAACTAAGGTGACCAAACCTATCCCCTTTACAGCACGATGATGTTTTCCACTCCACATACGACGAACAAAAGCCATTTCTTTTGCGTATGGTTTATCTAATGTTGAATCGTCAATAATTAGAAAGCCTTCTTCAGGCTTAACATGACTTTTTACTTCTTCCCATAATGCTTCTGTGTCTGGAGGTTGCCTTTGAAGGCAACGAGTGAAAGCATCGTGAGAAGGAGCATTAGCTACGATTGGATAACATCTAGCAGCTTCAGTACAGCTGAAAACGTTAGATGCCGCAATGAGAAAATTAATGAAATCAATGTCAATACACTTAGGTGGGTTTATATCCATAACTCCGTACGTTTTTGGGGAACTATGGAGATATTAGTATATTTTAAATGATATTACTTTTTCGGCATTTCAAATGCGTAAGTCCTAATAGAAAATATGGATTTTGAAAAAGTGGTAGGGCACCCTGCTGCAAGCAATGGAGTATGTTAGCCCCCCACTCCAAATTCCGTTAAAGTAGACAATAACTCTAAACGATTTAGTTTGAGCAGGAGTTAACAAGCAAAAAAATTGAATTGATAAATCATTATTAACGATATAGGGAATTTTTCCATCCCCGCAGTAAGCGAATGGGGTATTCGACTGGAGAAATCTTGCCTATTTATAAGTATGCCATAATTAAAATTCCATGAAGTATTTTTATGGACTTTTTTTCGATATATCGTAAACATAAGTATTACACACTTATAAAAAAAGACTTATTTGCTTCCAATGTAATTTTTGAGTGCTGAGGTCTTAACTCTGAGGCTATTAGCAAATTGAAAATGTTATCTTTGTAGGGAATTATTGGACTGGGTGAATTAATGAACAGAAATAATTACAAATCAATATGTTTCGTTGCTATGCCTTATGGCAAGAGAACTGATTTGGCCACTGGAAATGAAATCGATTTTGACAAAATATACGAATTGGCCATAAAACCAGCGATTGAGGAAGCGGGACTGGAGCCACTGCGTGGCGATGAAGAGTTAACTGGGGGATAATTCATACTACAATGTTTGCTAGGCTGTTACTTTCAGAATATGTGGTCGCTGATTTGACGCTTTCCAATCCGAATGTATTTTATGAACTGGGAATCCGTCACGCCATCAAACCATTTACTACAGTGCCCATTTATGCCAAAATACATCCATTACCTTTTGACGTGGTCACGGTTAGAGCAATTGGTTATAACCTAAAAAACGGTATTTTTTCAAAAGAGACGTCTTTATCAAAAGAGGCGGCTGAAAATCTAAAATCTGAAATAACGAAACGCATTCAACAAGCAATCAACGGTCCTCAAGCAAATGACAGTCCACTATTCGAATTGATCCCGAAGTTTCCAGCTATCGAGTTGCCATATGAAGTAACTCAGTCTTTTAGAGAGCGAGTTAGCCACGACAAAGAATTCCATAAACGTCTTGACAAGGCCAAATTAAAGCCATCTAATCGAGAACGATGTATGGATCTTCTAGAAATTCAACAAGAATTAGGCGATCTAAGAAAGATTCAAGCTAGTGTACTCCTAGATCTGATGCTTTCTTTTCGCAGTGTTGAAGCCTGGAACAAAATGACGGATCTTTGCGAAGCTTTTCCAGATTATTTAAAAAATAATATATTTGTACGCCAACAGTGGGCTTTTTCACTAAATCGACGGAACAAACCGGGGGATAGGAATAAAGCTATTTCTCTTCTCACCGAAATTATGAAAGAATATGGTCCCGATCCCGAGACTCTTGGTATATTAGGGCGCATACACAAAGACCTCTACCGTGAGGCAAAAGAGAAGAGAAGCATTAAGGCTTTAGCCGCCCTGGACGAATCAATTTCAAATTATATAAAGGGCTTCGAGTCAGACCCTCGTGATTATTATCCGGGTATAAATGCTATAACACTACTTATTGAGAAAGGCGATGAAAAATCTTTGAAAAAGGCGGAAGAGCTAGCTCCGACGGTAAGTTTTGCAGTGGCTCGTCGTGGCGGCGTCAGTTCTAATAACTACTGGGATCTTGCTACAGTACTCGAGCTTGATTGTATAAGCAGTGATTGGGTCTCAGCAGGAAACGTTTTACAAAAGGTGCTATACAAGGTAAAGGAATCATGGATGCTAAAGTCCACATTAGGAAATCTCATGATGTTAAAACAAGCTCGTATTTCCCAAGGTCATGATACAGAAAAACTTCAAGAGATAATCAACGAATTCGAGAAATGCATATGTGATCTTTGAACACAATTGCAGAATTGTTCTCTGGAAATTATATAAAAGCTTTTCTTGAGTACTTTGTTTGTAGTGTAATTTTACTAACTTCGATTTTAAAGGTACTCTTTCTGGTTATTGCAGGGACAATTCTTGCTTGTGTCTATTCTCCATACAGCAAGTGGATCAACAATAAGATTGAAATTGCAGAATATTTCAGAAAACCTATAATTGCTGTTGAACCTTGGGGATCAGAACGAAGATAGAGAGTTGTAAAAGAGCTGCTGATAGGATTGTAAAATGGAACACTGAATCAATAGTTGATGCCAGAAGGGACTTAGTATAAGGTGATCGTATTATGAGAAAGGCGTTGGTCATAGGAATCGATGATTATCCAGATGATGCTTCATTAGAGGGCTGTGTAAATGATGCTGTATCTGTAGCCAATCTACTGGAAAAAAATGGGGATGGATCCCCCAATTTTGATGTTAGACTAATTACAAATCCGTCTGGTATAACGGATATTCCTACAACAAGATGGTTAATTGAGGAACTGTTTGAAACAAGTAGTGATGTTGCATTATTTTATTACTCAGGTCATGGTTTGTTAAAATCTACAGGTGGGTATATTGTTACATCAGATTTCGAAAGATATAACGGAATACCTATGAGCGAAATTCTTAGTCTTGCAACAAATTCGAGATCTAGAAGCAAAATAATTATTTTAGATTGTTGTTATTCTGGCTCCTTTGCGGAATCAAATCTTGGAAACTCAAGTGTTTCCAATTTATGTGACGAGTTGACTGTAATTACAGCCAGTCGTAACATAGAGTCTGCAGATGAAATCGGTGATCATGGAGTATTCACTTCATTGTTAATAAATGCACTTCAAGGAGGAGCTGCAGATATTCGGGGGCATATCACAGCTGGAAGTATATATGCTTACATAGATTCTGCTCTTGGTGCTTGGGCACAAAGGCCCATTTTCAAAACAAATGTTTCCAGATTTGTTCCAATCAGGAGTATAAAACCAAAAATACCACTTGAAAAGTTGAGGCGAATTCCCAAATACTTCCCACAGCCTAAAAATGAATTCAAATTAGATCCTTCATATGAACCTACTTCAGAGAAAGCTATTGCTTTTAAATGTGCGATATTCAAAGATTTACAAGATTTTGAATCTGAAGGGCTTGTGAAACCTGTAGACGAGGAACATATGTATTATGCTGCAATGAATTCAAAATCTTGTAAGTTGACAGCTTTAGGATATCACTATTGGAAATTAGTTAAAGGAAACAAACTGTAATTTTATTTGGCATGAATTCGTCACCTAATTTCGTATAGTTCAGCAGTTAAGGTGAGTTATTGCTCTCATCTTTATAGAGAGACATTCACCTTATTCTATCAGATTTAAACTCGCCTTTATGCTGAAATTTTTTAATAACTGATCTTCAATTTAATTCCTTATTAGTTATCAATTATCACATCTCTTTATGTCAAAACGAAAAACTTTTAATCGTTTACGAAGTGATGGTTTTTAATCAAAAGCTGATAGGATTAAATCTAATTTTTAAATTTACGCATAGTAGCAAAAAATAGTTTTTAAATGGTTCTATGGAAATTCCAGTGTTTCTTAGTTATGCAAAACCATTCAATCGAAAACAAATAAAATTTATCCGCAAAGTTGAAAGATATTTAGTAGAAAACGGTTTCAAGCCGAGAACTCTAGGAATTACCGACAATAGTACTTCAGCACCATTAATCAAAATACGAGAGATAGTGAATGAATGTTATGGGCTATTATCAGTTGCATTTAGACGAGGATTTATAGAAAAAGGAGTAGGCAAACCTAATACTAATTTGGCAGGACATATACAGTATGATATTTCTCAAAAATGGATTACAAGTCCCTATTGTCAAATTGAACCTTCTATGGCTTTTCAGATAGATATGCCTATCTTAATTTTTAGAGAAAAAGGGGTTATTGATGATGGTATTCTTGAAAACGATGTTGTTGGTTCCTATATCCCTGAATTTGATCTTGATTCCTCAATTGATCAATATTTCGAATCTTCTGAATGGAATCATCTAATCACTGAATGGAAAAAGTCAGTTCTAGAATATAAAAGGTGGAAACAATTCAAATCAGATGTGCTTGTCCACCACATAATAAGTTGCTGTGTCTGTGAAGAAAAAGAAATATCATTTGATTATTTGTATAATGCATTCAAAATATCTATAGATAAAGAAGGTTGCAGTCATTATGAAAAATTTGTGACCATTGTCGGTGCGGATGAGAATTTTGAAAGTAGATATAGAATTCCTAAGCACTCGTTACAATCTGATTATATATTTATTTGCAATAATGTTTTCAAAGATTGACCGTTATTTCAGTATTATAGTTCCTGACTCAACAAATTACACTTTTATTTATGGATGGAATGTTTCCATCCATTTCTTTGCAAATGATACTGAGTTCTTGACTCTAATAAATTCATTTTTGATAATATTTCTCAAGTGTTTTTTTGATTGAATCAATCTGACAGATCTTCTAAAAATTTGAAATCAACATAAATAATGTACTCAAGGAAATAGAAAGAGATCAAATAGATATTTCAAATTTGACATTTCTTCAAAGAAGGCTCCAATAAGTTTTTGCTGAGCTAGTTAGGTTTTCTACAAAGCCGATTAAAGAGAAAATCTTTAAGAATCGTTTATATAGTCGAATAATTATTTATGTCTGTAGAAAAATTGTAAAGTAAGAGCCGAAAATATGATAAGAAAAAGGAAAGATCAGATCCAATTATTTTAGTTTCAACAATGTTTATTTTATTTTTAATTCTTTTTTCATCTGTGGTATTGGTAACTAATAAAGTAACAGCGCTCACATTTTAGGATAATTACGAGGAAGTAATAAAAAACTGTGAGTTCAGGAGGAATAGTTGATGACCGCTCCAAAACTTTTTATTTCTTATAGTTGGTCAGGTGTCGAACACGAACAGTGGGTTGTGGACCTTGCGGCAGAACTGCGTGAGTCTGGTGTTGATGTAATTTTGGACAAATGGGATCTAAAGGAAGGGCATGATGCTGTTTCTTTTATGGAGAAAATGGTTACTGATCCAGAAATCAAAAAAGTGGCAATTATCTGTGATGAAGAGTATGCTATTAAAGCAGACGGACGAAAGGGAGGCGTAGGAACAGAGACACAAATTATCTCAAAAGAAGTTTATGAAAAACAAGATCAAGAGAAATTTGTGGCTATTGTTTGCAAAAAGAATAATGAAGGAAAACCTTTCCTTCCCACATACTATAAATCTCGAATTTATATAGATCTCAGTGAGGCCGATAGATACTCAGAGAATTTCGAGCGTCTATTGAGATGGATATTCGACCAGCCTCTTTATGTCAAACCTGAACTTGGAAATAAACCATCCTTCCTTTCAGAGGACGAGCATGTATCTCTGGGCACAACTGTACTCTTCAAAAGGTGTGTTGACGCTCTTAAGAATCAGAAGGCATATGCTTCTGGGGCCTTTGACGAGTACTGCACGGTCTTTACCACAAACCTTGAGAAGTTTCGCATATCAAATCCAGACGGTGAGTTTGATGATGTTGTAATAAAGAATATCAAGGAATTTGAGCCCTTTAGAAATGAAGCAATTCAACTATTCATAACAATTGCACAGTACTCCCCAAGCGAAGAAATCATTAAAAGGCTTCATCGCTTTTTCGAAAGTCTTATTCCATACATGAGCAGACCTCCAAATATTTCTCAATGGAAAGAGTGGGATTTCGATAACTATAAATTTGTAGTACATGAGTTATTCCTATACGCGCTGGCTATTTTTTTGAAGTATGAGCGACTGGACCAAGCGAACTATCTTCTTCAGCAACAGTATTACATGTCAGAAAACTCGGATTATGGCCGAGATGTCATGGTTAGTTTTACGGTTTTTAGACAGTATATGACGTCTTTAGAGTATAGGAACACCCGGCTACGCCTTCATGGGGATTTAGTTCGAGCTGATTTATTGAAGGAGCGATGTGCTGGAACAGGAATTGAATTTCGCTATTTGCTACAAGCTGACTTTGTAGCGTTCATGCGAGCTGAAATTGAGGCAACGGACGAATTCATGCCTTGGTGGCCTGAAACATTGCTCTATCTTAGAAGTTCCAACAGCCCATTTGAAATCTTCGCGAGATCCGTCTCAAAAACCTACTTTGATAAAGCTAAGGTTTTGCTGGCTATTGAGACACCTAAAGACATTGAACCACTACTCGAAAGCTATGATAACGGAAAACGAAAATTGCCTAGATGGGGACCCGAAAAACTCCATCCTACATCGCTGCTTGGATACAAACATCTAGCAACTCGACCGTAATAGAATAATGGTATAAAAAATATCTAAACGAGCATCATAACACTGTTTTAAACATAGGGATCAAGCAACAACATAAGAAAAAAGCGATGCTCTTCGGGATACGAACTTGAGATTTGAAGAATATTACCCCAAGACGAGAAAAAAGAATGTATAGTTATAAATTAAATTTAAATTAAAAAGTAGGTACAGTTTAAAAATCATCAATTAATTAATTTTCAATATCAATCGGAGCTATGTAAAAGAATATAAATTAAAAAGATAGCTTTAAGAAAATAAAACGAAAATATATACCCCGCCTCTTGAATATAGTTGATATAAAACACATGCCCCGAAATATCTCAGGGGTCAACTTGTTCGAGAAACTAATTTTTGGGATTTCTGGGTCAGTATATAGCCTATTTTGAATTTTCTATTTTCTTCAGTCATTTCTTTATTTAAAGAGTAGGAAGTTTGCGTGAAAATTATTACATTAAAACCTTACTTTGACAGCATACACTAATTGATATAGAGAATCTATCCCGTTTTTAGCCTAAATTATTTTGACAAAAGCTTGCAATTATACAAAATTATATTGTATGTTCTAGGGAATAGTGCCCATTTTTGTTACAATTAAGCTATTGATCTTATCAAAATTAGCAAAAATATAGTTTTTGATGCCACTTTTCACGAACTTTATTGTAAGTGTCAAATTCTTCAAGCTTTTTTTGATGAATTTTGTTGACCTGTGCTTTATCTCATCAAACTCATATCGCATCAGCGATATGAATAATTGAGCAATAAAGCCCAAGAGAATAGCTCCATAAATGCTATTGTCCGACCAAACCCTTAACGGCTTAATCTGTATTTCGTTCTTCAATGAGTCAAATATTTTCTCAATAGAATCCTTTTCTCTATATATTTCCAATGCCTCTTCAAGTGTCAAATTCTTGTTCGATTTCAGGCAAAAAAATCCTTCTCTTCCATTAATTATCGAATTTTTTAGGAGTTCTATTGCTTCTTCATCACTAAGCTCTTCAAGTTTAGTTCTGAATGAGTAATCAATCTCAATCAACTCATTGTTGATTCTAAACTTCTTAGGAAGCTTTTTATTCTTTATAATTATTTCCTGAATTTCTTTTGCTTCCTGTAACTTTTTCAGAACAGTTCTTGCTCTTGCTTCCAACTGTTTCTCTTGCAATGATTCTGAGAAATAGAAATACTTAATGCTACTTGGCTTTACGATTTTTATCCCATATATATTTTTTTCAGGATCTATCAGTTGAGCTATTTCTAGATCAAAGCTCTCAATGATCTTATCATCACTTGAATTCAGTTTCATGGAAGTAAGATACGTCATCTTATCTTCTTGTATTAGCTTAATGTTGTCAACTGTATTAGCTCCTTTGTCAAAAACGATGAGAGAGCCTATTTTAAGTTTACTTTTTACCTGGTTATAAGTATCAGGAAAGTGCTGAAGATCAAGAACATTTCCTCTATTCACAGTAATTCCAATAGGTATATTTATAGGTTTTTTGAGTTCACTAACTCCAACTGTTATCTGTAGCTTATCAGGCCTATGATCTCTACTATATCCGTACTTACCAAGGTTGGACTTAGTGCCGTGAAGAACTATACTTGTCCAGTCGAGGTTTATGTCTGTCTCTTCAAAATCGTAAACCAAAAACAGACTGCTTAGAATATCCGAAATAATTTCCTCCTTGTTACGTCCCAGGATTTCAAGGGTTCTATAAAGGACTCGTTCATTAAAGCTCTCAAGGTTTAAGATATCGAGAATTTCTTCCTGATTTAACCATTTGCCAGCTTCTTTGATACTAAAATTCTCGGTGAGCTTATAGCTTACCAACCCTATCAATAAGCTATTTAGATCAAAACCCCGACTTTTATGCTTGCTAAAAATATCAAAAAAATTAAGTTTCTCATAAAAGAATTGAACAGCAAGCATCGGTCCAATGGGAAGACATATATTCTTGTTTGGAATAGTGGGAAATGCTCTTATTTTTGTTTTTATATTCATGCACAGATAAAACAGAAATAGGAGTATTTATTTTTATATAAATGTCAAAGTAAGGTTAAAAATGTAAAGTTGACGAGAAATAATCTATATATATTCCAAAGATTTGCATATGAGAAAACAGGAGACTGCTGGAGAACAGGATTAAAAAAGAAAAATAAGCAGCTTGAGGGCTGCCTTAAATTTAAATTTATTTTGAGATTCAATACTTATTCTTACTTCCTTCTCAGGACCTGATACACTGCTCCAAGGGCTCCGATAGCTATTGCAGACTCAAAACCCGGTAGAGAGCTCCAGCCAGAAGGCTTCTCTGCATCAGATGCCGGGTTAGATTTCGAATTGTTTTTAGGAGTAGAGGTCGTCGAATCAGAAGGTTTCACTTCTATGTTCTCATCAGGTACGACAATTGCGAAGGGACCGAAAACTGGAGTTTTAGCGTCGAAGAAAACATAGGTGCTATCTTCACCAACTTTTTGAGTTTCAAGCTTGCTCCAGGCTTTATCGTAGTTCCAGAGAGCTAAAGACGTTGCATCGACTCCGCATTTTTCGAGCCATGCCTTTTCGACTCTGAAGCCGACGACTGCGTTTTCGATGTTGTCAGAATTTGCAATTCCTCCTGAACCTACCCAGATGTTCACGTTCTTATAAACCGTGCCTGCAGGCAGGCTCGAAACCAGCTTGGACTGACCTTTCAGCATTTCAACAACAGTAGTGATCTTTCCTAGCGTCTTTTTGGCATCAAACTCTACATACCTTATGCAGGTTGTACCCTGTAGAAATTCGAACTTTACGTGTGTTCCAGCGGTGATAGACTTCTGGGATAGTTCTTTGGTCTCGACATTGCTCTGGGGCTCGGGAGAACCGCCTGCTCCGCCGCCTGATCCACTTGAACCACCTGAATGTCCGCCTGAGCTGCCACCTGAGCTGCCACCTGAGCTACCATCGGAAGATTGACTGACAGTGATGGGACAGTCGACAGGAAGAACAGGGAACTCAGTTTTGTTGATATCTCTTGAAATACCTGCAATTTTGTATGTACCGGTTGACGCCGGAGCTTTCAGGGTGTATTTGAAGCTGTTTTCATTCATCAGCAGGAAGGAAACCTTGCTGTCATTTACAGTTACAGCTCTTTCAGGAAGCGTCGAGCTAACAAATGTGAAACCGGCAGGAAGCTTTTCAAGAACCTGCCCGGCTGCACCGTAATTGGCTACATTGACTGTTACCTGGAACTCCTGATTGGGACTAACCGAAGCAGGGAAAGTCCTTTCTGCACTGCAAGCAGAAGCTGGAGCAGCACATAAAGTCAGGGCCAGGAACAGCACAATGATAAATTTAAACTCAGGCCGTTTCATATCCGATCCCACCCATCAGCAAAGTATGCACGCAGAACTGCATATTTGATCTCGCTGGATACATTATTATCATTTACAAGAGTCTTAATTTCCTCCGGAGAGAAGATCCCGTCAGCGCCTCCGAACCTGGCTGCGAGTTCACTTTCTTTCAGTACGGTGATAGAGACTTTCTCTTTAGCACTGCTTCCGGAGGGATACGCAGCTGTAAAAGCTAATTTAAACTCACCTGATACATTACTGTTTACGTTGCAGGTATAAAGATTTCCACCCTCTGAATTCAATGAAACCACTCCCTGTCCTAGGGGGTAAGGTCGATGGTCACTGATGGAATTTTAGAGGATTTCGGATCTACAACCTTTGCCGTGACAGTCGAGAAATCCTTCCCGTCATTCAGGATGAATATGGGGGATGCAGATAAAGTTTCTATAGTTGGGGGTACAAAGTCTCCGTAGAAAGCCAGGTCAAGTTTCGCTGGCAAAGCTCCTTCTTTATAGGTCACAGAAATTGGTTCGGATGCGACGCCTCCCAGCTTGAAGGTTATCGCTTTTCCATTATATTTCTCAGTACCCGAGACTGCCACTTGGTACTTTCCAGTCTCTTTAAGAGTGTTCGAGCCAACAAGCTCGGAATCTATATATGCAGATATTGTAAGTCCAAGACCCGCACTTGCAGCATCTCCTTTAAGGTTTCCTTCAAACACGTTGGGGATAGAAGGAGGACTGCTGGCAGATGCAGACGGAACAAGGGATAAGCCCAGTAGCAGAATAACCAGGCATGATAAAATTCTTAAATATTTGTCCTTGATGGTCATCGTGTCACCTTGAAATTTTACCATTAATTATGCAGACTTTTTTTGAAAAAGTCCTTCAGGGATTCCTTCGAGACCCCCTCCCGAAATCGGATCCGAAAGCGAGCAGAAGTATGCCTGCAACCGCATAAGCAATAGGGAAGCCTGGAGCACTTTTTGGTTCAGGGGAAGCTTCGGAAGATTCTGCTGCCACTTTATCTTTGGAATTCTCGATTGTATTTTCCAAAGCCTTCATGTCCGGCTTAGGGACTGAACTTTTAATGACATCAGCTTTGGAACCCTCTGCGGAAACTCCCTGTTCTTTATTATCTGTCAAAGGTTCTGAACCTGTTTTAAAATTTGAATTACTGTTGGAATTGCTGTTGGAATTGCTGTTGGAATTGCTGTTAGAATTGCTAGGATTGCTGTTAGAATTACTGTTAGAATTACTGTTAGGATTACTGTTGGAATTACTGTCATCAATTTCGGTATAAACCGCCTTACCATCAGGCAGCTCGAGGGTAACTATACCTCCGTCTTTCCAGGAAACACTGCTTGCAGCGTCCTTTCCGTCCACCTTAAAAGTAACCAGTTTTCCTTCATCCTCAGCAGTACCAGGAATAAAAAGAGAGTAATTTCCGAAGGAAGTATTTGCAAGATACTCCATTTCATTAAGATAAGCTGCAACAACAGTCCCGTTGGGAGCAGGCGTGCCATCAATGAGAGCAACTCCTGTTACTGTCATAGGGAGCATTGGGGGAGCTGGAGGAACATTCTCTTCTGCAATACACGACTGAGAGAAAGCCAGGAAAAACAACAGTAGTATAGATATTCCTAACAGGCCATTTTTTAATTTATTATTCATTGTAGACCTCCAATTGTACGACAACAAAAAGAAAAAACTGCTCAGCCTGTTAGGCTGAACAGTCACTTGTTCTGGAAATTAGTCTTATTACGGGTTCAAGTCCGAAATGTCGTCCGGGAAATCAATGTCGTCCATACCATCGTCTATGGTATCGTCTATGATATCGTCCGTGCCATCGTCCGTATTCTGGACTATATCCAGGTTGTATACGTTTTCGATGGATGCGTAGATGCCTTCATCCTTCATGAAGATCCAATAGCCCTGTCCGGGAACCATATAACCGTAGGACTGAAGGGCTACAACTGGCCTGAAATCACTGTCACTAAGTTGTCCTCCTGTGCCAAAGTCATAGTCGACGCCAGGGATTATGCCGCCCCAGCCTTCACCTTGAGAATAAGTGATGAGGTTGGAGAACCTGTAGTCGTCAGCAAGATCAGAATCGAAATCATTGAGCGAAGCCAGAGTGAGGGACCAGGCTGCAGCATTTGAAGAGGTGTGTCCTATTATGTGCCATCCTGGAGTGAGCTCAAGAGAAGCTGGTACATTCGGACTAGTGCAATCACCTGACATTCCCCTGAACTTGACATTGGTCGTGCAAGGCTCTTTGGTGTAGACCCAGTAACCTTTGCACGGTTCAATGGTTTCAGGGAACTGCCAGCATGAACCATCCCAGTAGAGGACTGTGCTGCCATTGCCAAAGGCCGATTCCGGGCAAGCGCTAGAATCAACAAGGCTTTTTGGCACGGATTTCAGGTTCCAGCCCTCTTCAAGCGTGATATCCATATCTTCATATGTCTGTACAGGCCCGCACATGGAAAAAGCATCATTGTAGTTGCTGGCGTTGTCCCGAGCAATCACAGCTACCCAGTAGTCCTTGCCGTAGACAATGTCTTTTCCGTCGAGTGCTTCAATGCACAGATCCGTAACGCTTGAATTCTCTAATCTCTGGTTTGGAGTCGTTGATCCGTCTGTGTGAGTTTCTGACCCAGACGTGTCTACCTTTTGCATATCCTCAATACAACTTGGCTTAGATGTGCTGATATAAACTTCATATGGCTCCGTAGGCCTAAGATCGCTGTCGGTATTTGCTTTCCAGCTAACCACAAGCCCGGGATAATCTCTTATGGAGTACCAGGAAGTTGAACCAAATGCATCTCTAACATTCAGATTTGCTACACAAGCCGGATCAACACTATCAACTGAGAAATGCTTCACAGTAGGCTGGTAGGTTTTGCCGGTTGTACGGTCAGTAATAATTACTGTCCAATTTTTGTTAACTCCATCTGCTACCGCAGCTTTTACGGAATACATGTCTTTACCGACAGCTAAGCAACTCTCGTCACAACCTTCTTCGGTGCAGCCCACTGTGCAGTCATTATCTCCTTCGTCATCGCTATATCCTTCGTCACAGTCGCAGTCGGAGTCGCAACTTCCCTTTACTTCTTTACCGTCAACGAGAAGTTGGTAGTCGAAAGGTAGCCCTGCTCCTGGCACCACGGATTCTTCCCCGATCCAGGAATCCCAGTTATTTTCCGTGTTTCCCGTAACAGTGAAGTTGAATGTCGGGTTTGCGGAAACGTACCCTCCATTGGGAGTACTGAGGGAGACTGTAAATCCGTTAAGGTCCACATAGAATTTTCGGACATCACTTGTAACGCTGTTTCCGGCTCCATCCTCAACTGAAACTGACCAGTTGTGAGCGCCATCAGCAAGTTCAATTTCCCGGGTTACGGGCACTCCCGATTTCGTTGTGGAAAGTGTATTTCCGGTAAACAGATCTCCGGAAAGCTCATCGCCGGAAAGCATATCGCCGTAAAGGTCCTCAGCAGGTTCCCCATCTATATACAGTGTATATGACAGATCAAGATCACTATATTGAGCAGCTAAAGTATCCTCACAGGTGAAGTTGAATTGAGTAGCACCTATTACCTGGTTGAAGCAATCTTGAGGGGAAATAAGTGTTACACTGGGACATTCGGTGTCCACATACAGAGTACGAGTACCACTTGTGTGTTCTCCCAGACTGTCCTTGGTTTTAACTTCCCATGTGTGAGAACCGTCATCCAGTTCAAACTGAAGCTGTTTATATGCGCCAGAGGTTATAACCCCATTATTTTTTTGAACACCATCGAGCCAGAAAGTGTAGATAATTTGACTTCCGGCCTGTCCAGCATAATCGTCGTATGCACTGAAATTGAAGTCGACACAACTTTCGCCGGCAAACTCGGAGTCAGGGCTAATTATCTCTATGTACGGATCAACTCCAAATCCATCAAGATCTGAAAAATCTGCGTCATCTAGCAGGTTTCCTTCAGAATCAGATGGATATATCGAGTTTCCTTCAGAGTCTAATGGTGATATATCTACACCCAAAGAACCACTTAGATCCTCTGGAATCTGGAAGTCATAACCAAAGGAATTACCACCTAGTTCATTATCACCTAGTAGTGTCATCAGAGCATCAGTCGGTAAATCAGCGCCCACCAAATTTACATTATTAGCGCCTACTAAATTTGCTCCGAATAAATTTGGATTGTCAGTAATCGATATTTTTGCGCCAGCGACAGATGTATTGAAATCTGCGGTGATATTTACAGTATCCCCCGGTCTGAAACCAGTCCCGCTGTAATTGATTATAACGCTCATATTACCAACGGTCACATTGGCTGGTAAAAAAGAACCGCTTGGTTCTGCAAGTGCACTTCCTATCCCTGAGAAAAGGAATATAATGAGCAGCGCACTAAATTGTATTGATCTTTGTTTCATGTTCTGCACCTTGATTCCTCAAATATCAAGTTTTATTCAATTTTGTTTCAGATAAAACCTTGAGAATTATATTACATAGATAATATTTTTAAGTCACGAGATATAGCAGACCCCAGTTATTAAAAAACAATTCGAAAACAGTCTTAAGAATGTTAGGCAATTGTGGAGCTAACATAATAAACAAAAACTGACTGTTTTGACGATCGCAGTTTATAGTTCACCCATATTTCCTCAACCCAACCCCTATATATAATTAAACTGATTTGATTCTTATCTACTCAATTGACAAGAAACATAACACTTCTCAATAACTTGTTTTTGAGAGAAATGTGGTAACCTTTGATCCTGGTGCGGCAAGTAATAAACTCATTGATTCTCGCTGCAATCAGGGAAGCTGTGAATTAATCCCGTTTTTGTGCCAGTGCTGACCAATCAGCCTGGTGTGTAAGACATATACCTATTATCGCAAAGCGTAAATTTGTTATAAGCTAAATTTTTACTGACAGGAGATATTCTATTTTTACATAGAGTACATGTCTTTGTATATTATCATCTGACGATAATATAACTAAGATTGCACAATAACTGATATAAATCTTTCTGAAAGATTGAAATTAAAAATTTTTATATGATAGAGAAAAAGAAATTCAATGTAGATTAATAAATAATGTGTAAAGTAATAGATTTAGGAAGAGAAGTTATTTTATTAAAAGGATAGATATAGATCTCATCCCAAAACCAATTTTATTCTCAAATCAGGAAAGTTTTAAAACTATTTTTTCGTAACCAGAAACTCTATTGATTATTCTGAATATGAAAAGCAGAGAAGCATTTTTTTTAGTTTTGGGATCAGCTCATAAAATAAAGACAGAATGAGATTTCACATTTAGAGAGATTTTTCAGATTTTTAGAAAATCCCTGGAAATAGAGGAAACCATATTGTTCTTTTCAAAAATGTAAGCTCACAAAATTAAAGTGGGAAAAAACATAATTTAAATAAAAACGTTTTTCATGCTAAAGGGATGGAGAGATTAAAATGAGATACGCTTTTCAGGATTCTACCGATTTTCCTGTCCAGAGAGATTTCATCCAGGACCTGCAGGATTTTATAAGAATTTCAGCGGAAGTCATACCTCTGGAAAAATCAGCTATCAAGATAAAAAACGAGAACAGAGGAAAGATCGCAATTTCCGAAAAGAGAATTCAAGAAATAGACATGTTTGAGAAAGATATAAGGGATTGTATTGAAAACCGTACAGCTGGAGTCGATACTGCGGATATTCTTGAGGTCAAAGCCAGAACTCTTGAGACCTCTTCGACAGTGGCATTGACAAAAAAGAATGAAAAACTTGAAGAGCTCGACCGGGAAAATAAACTGGACCTGATGGAGGTGCAGCAGCTTGAGACACGGATACTCTCAAACCTTAGCCCTTTTTTGAAGATAGTATCTATGGAGCTAAAAGCATCTATTATGCTTTCGTTGAGGATAAAAAACTAAGAGGAAAGCAGGTTAGTTTCGCTGACGGTATGCAATACGAGTTTGAACTGTATTTCACGCGAGACACGCTAAAGGTAAAGGACCTTCATGAACTGACTTTACCAGTATGGTCAAAGAGCGGAATCATATCCAGGGAAAAAAGGTGAAAAAACTCGACATATCTGACTTCTATATCTCGAGTATAGAATACGAAGGAAATAACCTGAAAGCTGTACTTGAAGACAACAAAGACCCGGAAAACAGATTCATAATATCGGCGGATGAGAAGACTTTCCTGATTCTGCACAAAGATTATGAGATTACAGGTTATGAAGAACTGGCCGCCGCTTTAAACCGGGATTCTGTCAATATATTCATAATAAAGCTCATAGAGCTCTTCAAGGAATTCGTGGGATCAAAGAGGCTCAGGCGTATTATGCTTGACGGCAAAAATGTAGTTGACGAGAATAGGATCTTTGACTGCCTCAAGCTAATTGCTTCCATATACGGACAACTGATAACACAATGCATTGAAAAAGGATATACTGAAGGAGAGATTACCCTCAAAATAGAAGAACCTGAAGGTATAAGGACAGAAAAATACCTTGAAAACTCGGAGATATTGAGAGAATTTTCAACCATAGGAAACGAAGGACAGGAACTTGCCAAAATCTTGAGAGTTACGGAGGCTTGAGGGAAAATAAGAAGGCGAGCATACAATGAGGGGAAAATAAGAAGGCAATAAGCAGACAGGAAGACACTAAGGAGATATCCGGTTGCCCGATAATGAAAAACTTGAATTCTGGAGTATTTCTGTGTCCAGGATGTTACAGGAACTCCAAGCAACGACTGAAGGCCTGAAAGGTTCAGAAAGCAGTGAACGCCTTAAAAAATACGG
The DNA here is from genome assembly GCA_023955635.1 of Methanosarcina sp. ERenArc_MAG2. Lineage (GTDB taxonomy): Archaea > Halobacteriota > Methanosarcinia > Methanosarcinales > Methanosarcinaceae > Methanosarcina > Methanosarcina baikalica. The sequence continues at coordinate 454,359 of JAMXHR010000016.1, read as the reverse complement.
GGCTAACATTCTCAAACCAAAAAAACGGTCCGATACCCTTACACTCCTGCTTTCGCAATTCAAAAGTCCGATTACCCTTATCCTCCTTTTTGCAGCCGGACTTGCCTTTTTCCTCCACGAACCAACAGATACCGTAATAATCATAGCTATTATTCTGGTCAGTAGTTTGCTTGGATTCTGGCAGGAAAAAGGAGCTGCTAACGCTTTTGAAAAACTTTTGGCTGCGGTGCAAATAAGGGCGGCAGTGCTCAGAGACGGCGAAGAAAAAGAAATCCCTGTGGAAGAGATCGTGCCAGGGGATATAATAATCCTCAACGCAGGAGATATAATTCCTGCAGACTGCCTTATTGTGGACTCAAAGGAACTTTTCGTAATTGAAGCGACTCTCACTGGAGAGACCTATCCCGTAGAAAAAACAGTCGGCGTAATGAAAGCAGAAACCCCGCTTGCGAAGCGCACAAATTCCCTCTGGATGGGAACCAGCGTTGTCAGCGGCAGCGGAAAAGTGCTGGCAGTTTCTACAGGAAAGGGAACTGAGTTTGGAAAAATATCAGATAGATTAAAACTCAGGCCCCCGGAAACAGAATTTGAAAAAGGAATTTCAAATTTCGGATACTTTCTAATGGAAGTTACGATGCTGATGGTAATAGCCATCTTCGCGATCAATGTATATCTCCAGCGCCCGATCCTTGACTCTTTTCTGTTCTCACTGGCTCTTGCAGTGGGGCTGACCCCGCAGCTCCTGCCTGCAATAATAAGTGTTAACCTTTCCCACGGCGCAAGAGAGATGGCGCAAAAGAAAGTGATTGTCAAGAGGTTGGCTTCCATTGAAAACCTTGGCAGCATGAACCTGCTATGCTCTGACAAAACCGGCACTTTAACCGAGGGAGAGCTGCAACTCCAATCTTTTCAGGACCTCAAAGGAGAACAGAATGAAAAAGTCCTGCTTTATTCCAGCCTTAACGCCTATTACCAGAAGGGCTTTGAAAACCCGATCGATAGGGCAATTCTTGCACAGAATAAATTCGATCTGGCCGAGTATGAGAAACTGGACGAAATCCCTTATGATTTTGTGCGAAAAAGATTGAGCATCCTTGTCTCAAAAGGTGGCACTAACCTGATGATAACCAAAGGTGCGCTCCCGAAGATTCTTGAAATTTGCTCCCTAGCAGAGACTGAACCTGGAAAAACTGTAGAAATTTTCGAGTTAAAGGAACGGATTGAGCAGCAGTTTGAGGAGTTCAGCGAAAAAGGACTTCGAACGCTGGGAGTTGCATACAGGCAGATGGACCAGCAGGAAAAGATCAAAAAGGAGCAGGAAACAGGGATGATCTTTCTCGGGTTCCTCTTCTTTTTGACCCACCAAAACCAGACATTATAAAAACAATAGAAAGTATGGGACAGCTTGGAATTTCTCTAAAAATAATTACCGGAGACAACAAGTTTGTGGCTGCCAGTATAAGTCGGGAGGTAGGGCTTAAGAACTCAAAGGTTCTAACCGGAAGCGAACTTGATAAGATGAGCAGCGAGGCTCTGACGAAACAAGTAAACGATAATTATGTCTTTGCCGAGGTAGAGCCGAGCCAGAAAGAGCACATCATCCTTGCACTTAAGAAGAGCGGAAATGTCGTCGGGTATATGGGAGACGGAATTAACGACGCGTCTGCTCTCCATGCAGCAGATGTGGGAATTTCAGTTGACAGCGCTGCAGATGTCGCCAAAGAAGCTGCAGACATTGTGTTAATGGAAAAGAGCCTGGATGCGCTTGTGGAAGGGGTAAAAGAGGGGCGTAAAACCTTCGCCAATACCCTGAAGTACGTCTTCATGGCTACCAGTGCCAACTTCGGGAACATGTTCAGCATGGCAGGAGCATCACTTTTCCTGCCTTTCCTTCCCCTGCTGCCTACACAAATCCTATTAATCAACTTATTGACTGATTTTCCGGAGATGACCATAGCCACAGATACAGTGGATAGGGAAATGGTCGAAAAGCCTCGCAGATGGGATATAGGTTTTATCCGCAAGTTTATGTTGGTATTTGGCATTACAAGTTCGGTATTCGACTACCTGACTTTTGGTACTTTGCTTTTCCTCCTCCCAGGAAGTATAGAAGAGTTCAGGACAGGCTGGTTTGTGGAATCCGTTATTTCGGCATCCATGATAGTACTGGTAATCAGGAGCAGAAAACCTTTTTTCAGGAGCAGACCAGGAAAATACCTGCTAGTAGCTACCGTGCTGACCGGATCTCTGACACTTGCCTTCCCACTGACACCTTTTGCAGCACCTTTTGGCTTCAAACCTCTTCCAATACAGGTTATTTTAATCCTTGGAGCAATAATAGGACTGTACATCCTTACAGCTGAAACAATAAAGAAATTTTTTTACAAAAACGTAAAATTTTGAGATCTGCTTGCACCGACAGGAGAAGGTTCAGTTTATGTTGCAGTTATTCCGGTTTTCCTTCTTCGTAACCTGCTCCGTCCGGCAGAAAAGGAGTGAAAATGATTACCATAAACAGTAACAGGAAAGTGCCGTACATTCTGGCAGTTACCTCACACGTAGCGTATAATATGAGAATCACAAGCATGACCAAGAAAATGAAGCTTAGCTGAAGAGCAATTTTTGCTCTGTATAAATTCCCCGCGCTTTCGCTCAAAAAATCCCCCTCAAAAATCCCCTTTATAAAAATTCCCTCTATAAAAATCCCCAGTAAAAATAATTCTCGATTGGATAAATAAGTGTTTATCTAAAAATGAAGGTATCAAGGTCCCAACGAATAGGAATAGGAGAGAGTTTCTGAAAGATGCCTGAAACCGCGGTAAACCCTGAGCCCTATAATGCTAAAGGCTATGGATTCCGAAATCGCCCGGAACTAGACCAACGCATCTGGATTCTAATAAAACGCCAGGTCTTAACAATTCAAATTTCAATAAACCTGAGCAATTTATCTCCTTCATGTACGCGCTTGAGAAAATCTTCTCTGTCAGTATAGGGGACTCCGGCAATTATCGAATCAGCAGTTTTCTTGCCAAGCCCGGGAAGTTCTCTGATAAGGGAAGAAGAAGCCGTGTTTATAGGCAAAGGGTAAGGAATACCGGTAATCGAGCGCATCCCGTGCCCTGTGACGGTAATGTCAACAAATTTCCGCAAAGGCAGAGAAGCGGGAATTCCTACCAGTAGTGGGTATGAACCAAGCTGTCTTCCGAAAGTAACTCCCTTTTCGGCTACCTCACACATTACATCCCTCAGCACCGTGCCGTCTGGTACAATGCGCTTCAGCATTGGAAGATCAATGTTCTTCCTGACACGCTCCTTATAGTCCAGAAAGAGTTTCTTGTGTTTCCTTGCCGCTTCGTCCTTTCCGTACATAGGCGTTCCTGGGAAAGCCATTACCTGACGGACGTTAATCCTGCGCAGAAGTAGCCCTGAATCAAGCACGCACTTCAGAAAATCATAATTAAGCTGGAACGTTTTTTTAGATTCTCCCATCAGCCCGTGCACAAAATTGATTCCCGGAAGAATTTCAGGAAGTCCGTTCGCCCCTCGCACGGCCCCAAACCTGTTTACAAGTTTGATCGCTTCAAAGACCTCCTCAGAAGTCGCCTTAAGGGAATTTGCTGCAATCACTTTCGGATCGGCACTTTCCATTCCAAAAGCGGCCACGTCACCTGCTGTATGATATTTAATTATCGTCTTCAGGATCTGCTCCGACTCTTCAGGATAAACTGCGAGCGTTATTGGATTTGCATTATCCATATGGAGCACGGAAAGGTCAGGGGCAGAATTCCGGATCCCCCTGTAGAGCCTTTCTATAACGACTGGAGAGGGCTTCGGGACAGGCCCTCCGGTATCCGTCCCATAATACGAGAAGAGGTCAGGTTGCCTTCCTATCCTGAAATAGCGGGCTCCATGGGAATAAAGGGAAGAAACCTCAGATATCACCTCCTCAACAGGCCGGTAATCGGAATCCCCGTAAAAAGGTTCTGTGCAGAAAGAGCAGTGTACTTGCCTGCCGCAACCCCTGTAGGTCTCAAGCTCGCACATGCAGTAAGGAAAGTCAGGGTGCTGCCTGATCAAAAAAGCTCCTTTGGGTCCCCATCTTCCGATTTCGGCCGTTGTCCTGAAGCGATGTTCTACGGCATCAGGAGCTTTCAGTCCGGGATAAAGACTTCCGCTACTACCAGTCCCATCCTCAAAAAGGTCATATATGAAAGATTCGACATCCATTCTGGCAAGCATTGCACCTTCAAGGTTTATTCCGCCTTCCGTGCTTTTTGCAGCCCTTCCGCCTTCGCTGCTGAAACCTAGCCTGATAGGGCCGCCTATAACTTTTACTCCGACTGCGGCCCGGAAGATTGCCTCAATTTCCCCAGGGGTGATTGGAGAAGCCCGAAGATATTTTCCCGGCACGGTCATGCCTGCAATAATGATAAGGAGTTCTGTTTTTTCTATGAGTTCCCCGGCACCGGGTAGGTTTTCCCTTAGAGTGTCTATAGTCAGGTAGTGAATGTCCTTTTCGGAAAGCCCGCGTTCTCGAAGGGCGCCTGCTATGTACCGTGGGTAGGGAGAAAAGTAGGGAGGAACCCCAAGACAAGCAGGTTCATCCACATAGCCGTCTATAATGAGTGCTTTCATATCAGTTCTCGTTTCCTTTGTTTAATGCCCTGCTGGAGAGTATTTTCTGCGCTGGGTGAGTTATAGAAGCTGGAGTTGTGTAAATATTTAAGCTCAAAATTATAAATAAATACTAGAAGCAATATATAAGGCACTCACGCAAAGAAAATTAAAGAAGCAACTGCCATAGAAACAAAAAAATTAGTTAAAAGAAATTAGGGCCGGGACCGAGAATCGAACTCGGGTCGTAGCCTCCACAGGGCCACAGGATGGCCTCTACCCTACCCCGGCCACAGGGTCTGGCACTTCAGATTTGAAGCAACCTATAGAAGGAGTTTATTTATATAAAGTTTTTGCCGGGAAGGAGAGGAGGCCCTCTTCAGGGAAGGAGAGGGATCTGCTTTCCGGCACACAATACGCACAAAATTGGGTTAAAATTATTCCTGGATTGAAATTAGAGTTTCTTAAGTCTGTCAAGGGCAAGTTTTGCAGCCTTTTCTCCCGAAAGGAGCATGCCTCCAAAGACAGGCCCCATCCTCGGGGCGCGGGTTGCGGCATTTGCAGCCATGCCCGCAACGATCAGGCCCGGATAGATCTCCTGCGTTGCGTCAACAGCAAGACGCTCGCCGACCTCTGACCACATGGGTTTTTCTCCGAGCATCCCGAGTTCTCCGATCTTTGCATTGGGAATCTTCCTGAGAATCGTGTTGCATACAACTGCATCGTGCCCTGTCCCATCAATTACGAGTTTTGTGCGGATCATTAGAGGGTCCACATGCAAGCGCTGTGCTGTTACAGGCCCCCAGTTGATAACGATTCCCGTAACCCTGTCGTTTTCCCTGATCATGACATCTTCAAAGCTCACAAGGTTGAAAACCTCAGCCCCTGCTGAAGTTGCACCTGCAATCAACTTCCCGACAGATTCCACGGAATTTGCCACATAATACCCCGGCTGGTACTCCTTATATCTAATCCCGAAGTCGTCTAGAATGTGGCAGGCCTCTTCCTGCACAACTATGCGTGGGAACATCATGCCGCCAGCCCACATACCGCCTCCCAGAGACAGCTTTTGCTCATAGATGGCGACCTTTACCCCTGCTTCAGCCAGGTACTTTGCAGCTACCAGATTTGCAGGGCCCCCTCCTACAAGTGCTACATCGATGTCCGTGTAGTCAAGGAAGGTTTTAGAATACTCTTCAAAAATTGCCCGTGTGATTATGACTTCGTCGAGTTCCATTTTAACCTCTCATAAAGTTTTTAGGGTTGAAAATCCGGGGAAAATAGCCTGGCTTTTCCAGAAATAAACCAGGGAATTGTTAACCCTGATCCGCAAGCATTGAAATTCACATTTTGATCACGGGCATTGCTTTTAAAGTTGTTGGAATTGATGGAAGAAAAGGGAAAGAAAAGGACTTGAAATTAATTTCCTCACCGGAGATTAAGATTTTTTTCACTTTTACCTGCCTCGAGTAATAAAAATTAATTAAATTCTAACAGATCGGCACTAAGCCAAAACCTGGTAATAAAAAAGCTCTGTAAATACAAGCTTCCAAGTGCCAGAATTAATTTTCGATTAAAGAATGAAATATATAAATATAAATAAAATTTTATAATATCTGAGTTGAATTCAGAAAACAAGGTTCCTATGTTTCTATAATTGACAAGACTAACCTTATTGATAACAAAAATAAATACCGGATTCACAGGATAAAGATGAAAATAAGTGCACGGAATGTTCTCAAAGGCAAAGTCAAAAGAGTAGTCCATGGATCTGTCAACTCGGAAATAGTAGCCGAACTTCCGGGTGGTATGGAAATTACTTCTATTATTACAAAAAATTCTGTCGAAAACCTGGATTTGAAAGAAGGGCATGAAGTGTATGCAGTAATTAAAGCTACAAGCGTAATGCTAGCTTCTGATTGACCGATCATGCTTTATTGGGCTTTAGTGCTGCAGTATATAAACATCTTATAAAAATATAATCACTTTGAAAATTGCATTATTGAGCAGAGGGGGAAGTTATTTTGCGAAAAGAAGAAAAAGAACCATCTTTCCAGCCGGAACCAATACCTGACCCGGAACCTCAACCGGTTCCTTATCCTGAGCCACTACCTGACCCGGAACCAGATACTGAGCACGAAAGCAAACCAAAGAAAAAATAGTAACTTCAGGTTAAAGTACGGAAGCTATGATCACAAAAATTTACATAGCTCACTGCGAGCAGGATGAGCCACTTGCCCAGGAGCTGGCCAGGGCGCTCTGGGCAGTGGAACTGGAGAGCTTTTCATCCCTGTACAGGAAAGCTCGAATTCTTTCCCTGGCAGAAAGGATACGTTTTGGGGTCCGCCAATCAGACTGCTTTATACCAATTATCACTCAACAGGGGATGACATCGCCAGAAGTAAACCAGGAGATAGGTTTCGCTGTAGGAACCGATCAGCTAATAATTCCTCTCCTTGAGACAGGAATAGAGTTACCTGTTCTGTTGCGCCATCTTCAGCCTATTGGCTTTTACCCTGAGATCTATGAAGATGCCCTTGGAAGACTAATACAGAATATAAGGCAGCTTACGAAACTGGACTGGCTGAAAATAAAGTGTCCTTACTGTGGAGAGGAAATGACCCAGTATATCTCCCCTGAAGAGGAAGTAGAAAGAGTTCTTCTTGCAGGGACACACCTTCTAACCATATGCAGCTACTGTCAGAGAAACATTTACCTTGACCCGAGGACATTCAGCCCGAAACCGTGAGCATTTCTAATGCAGGAAGGGAAATTCATGGAAAACATAATTAAAGATGAACCAGGAGAGCCCATGGTAGTTCAATCCAAAATGGGTGGAGCTACGGTAAGTGAGTTAGAAGTCAAGGGAATAGAGAATCTTACTCGGACGGAAAAAAACACCTGCTTTTGCAGCTTGCCCGTGATAAAGTGAAAAACAACTCTGCCGGTCCATGGGAAATAGTTGATGTCACCAGGGAAGAATGGAGAGCAGTTAAAGCTACGTTAGCTCAACCCATAGAGATCAATGTAAGGGATATAGGCAGAGATGCTTTCTTTCGGGTATCGCTAGATATAACAAAGTTAGAAAGAGAACTCGAAACAGAAGAAAAGGAATAAAACCCTTTAAATTTAAGGCTGTTTTATCTTTGAGATGGTCTCCATCACACTCCAGAAAGGAAGGAAAATATCTTCATAAAAGAAGAAAATAGATAAAGAAAAAGAGACCGAAGATAGAAAAGAAAAAAGAGTAAAAGCTGAGGTAAGAATAGTAACCTCGGCAAATCAGTTAAAGATTAAATGTAGAATGAAAACACCAAGGCTTAATGTCTGAATTATTACTTAGGAATGATAAACATATAACTTCAAATTTTCAGTTCGGGAATTGCTCTATAGTTTTATTTCCCCAAATAATCATTTATGGTGACAAAAATCCTTGACATTATATTTGAATCATTCCTTAATATCTTTTCTTAATATCTTTTAGGTTTGCGCTTCGCATAACACTCCCTGCAGTAGACCGGCCTGTCAGGATCCGGTTTGAAAGGTACTTCTGTTTCTTCGCCACAGTCTGCACATGTTGCTTTGTGCATCGTTTGTGGCCCTTTACTGTAATCGCGTTCTCTGCTTGAACCCCGATCCTTACTCCGGAAATCTTTTCCTTCCATTATGTTTTCCCCTGTATAATTTCCCATTAAAGTTTATACTTTAGAGAAGTATCAAATAATTCAAAAGAGCCTCACTTACGAATATGTCATTCCCTGCGGGTCTCGATGAACTAATTGAGTTATTAATATCTGGTATTATGATATTTATTTTTGTTGCATTATGCTTTAACAATTTCTTGCCTTTTGAGCGAATGCATTACAATCAATTTTTATCGGCTATGCTGGTTTCCCTCACATGTTATTACAGCATCTATCGAATTGAATCTCAAGCAATAACATGAGTTTCCAGAATTAATATTTAAGAGTTCCGACAAAAAATTCGTAACACTATTTTCTACTCTGCAATACATTTATCATCTTTGCTAAAAACCTTAACACTAGAATAATCACAGATATAGCCCGGAAATTTCGGCCAGGTATCGATTTTCGGAAAAAGAAAGGAGGTTTATTAGCCTCCTACTTTTACCTGGATCAAGGGGAGCTTTTTTGCTTGCTTCCCATTTGATGCCTTACTAACTCTCAAGCAGAGTTATTTGCCTTGGAACTCCTTGCTGACATCCGCAGCGTTGGTGTATTCCTTCTCCGGAAGCTCCTCAAGAACCTCAATAACCTTACTGCTGGCATCGTGTTTCTTAGCGTGTTTAATAAGATCCTTCTTGTGTGCAGGATAGTCTATATTTTTTAAAGCCTTCTGGACTTCAATAGGACTGGTTTGCATAAAATTTCCCCCATATTTAGTATGATAGTTTCAGTTCCTTACCGACAAAAATGGTATCGATGCACTTCGTCAGAAGTTTTTCTCTGAGCATTTTTGTTACCAAACATCTTGCGCCTTATTTTTGGCATGTTCAATCTCCATCGATATATCATCCTTTTACAGAGATAACCGCCTGGACATTATATCGCATTTACTCTAAACTGCCGATCAGAAAATTCAGTACTTTTTTGGTTTTGGTGGTTTGATACTTTCGATTTACAGATGACTATTGTCTTTCCCACTTAGTTGCCCACCCTCCATTCAGTATTATGTAATATATAATATAAAAAAGAATTCAACCCAAACGTTTGGTAGAAGATGACTATTTAGGTCTGGTAACTCTTCATATTTGATTAGTATTGGAAACTAAGGATAGGTGAGAACAGGCTTTTGAGCTGACTCCGATTGTGAAGGCCAGGCCCCAAAACCCAGCCTGATTTAAAACGGAAGAATCGAGAGAAAAGTCTCTTTACAACGGTTGCAAGATTAGAAAAATTACTCTATCAGGAAATAAGTTCACCACATATACAGAAAAATTTTTTTGAAATCAACTGAGCCCCAGAATTAACAAACTAAAAAAAGACACTTATTTTGACTTCTAGTTTTACCATATAAAACCAACGCTGAGCTTATCTGGATATAGATCTATTCGCTTAATTCTGACATTTTGGAAGTTGCATACAGACCACTACGTACTTTCCTCCACTTGCAGTGATAGCATCTCAACAAGGCGGAGTTTCGGATTCAGAACTCTGAAATACACGCAAAGCTTCTTACTTTTTTCAGCACTTAGATTAAATTTCTATTATTAAATTCAATTTATAACTGCCTGCAAGAAAGCAGAATTCACAGTGCAACATAGCCATTACGACTCTCCTGCCAATTAAAGCAAACTCATTGATATCCTCATTAAAATCAGTAGGCTAGTCAATCCAATAATTAATCTTAGAATCCCGACTTCTATTTTATTTACCCCGGTTTGCAAATAAATAAAAGAGAATATATATAAGATAAATATACATCCCACTTAGGTAAAAATACTCAAGTGTCAGGTTAAATTATTAGGAGTTACGCAGTTGGCTCTTGACATATCGTTTTTAACAACTTCCCATCCATACGAATTAATTTAATGTGTATATTGGGTTATTTAAATATGCTGTCACTGCCCCTCTCCGAATTTTCATCGTACTTTCGAACCAGGATATCCCCGTTTTGATTCTTTGTAACTCCAGTCTAAGGAACGCTCTTAATGAGAACATTATATGTGCTCTTTGTGACTCTTCCTTTCTTGCCTGACATTTTTCGACCCCACAGAACTGCTTTATTCCTCTGTGGTATTCCTCAATTTTCCATGACTTCTTTGCCAACTCTTCACGTTTTGATTCATCCATATCCTGTACATCTGTAACCCAGTGTTGCGTGTCTCCATCTTTTGAAACTATCCTAAACACCTTTACAAATCCATATGCTTTGAGATGAACCACAAGTCCTTTTGGAGGAATCTCTACTGTTTCAAGTGGCACATTTCCCTTCTTATCAGGATTTACCAAACGATTTTTCTTTAACCTTGTAAGGAAATGCCATTCTTTCTTCTTTATTGCTTTAAGGTTTTTCACACTTGCGTACCATGTATCAAACAAAACAAATTCGGGATTAAAACCACGTTCTTCGGCTTTGTCAAGCATATCGCGGAAATGGTCATTCTTTGTTTTGTCGTCTTCATCAATGTTATAAATTCGAAAATCGATAGGTATAACAGTTGTACCGTCTGTCCAAACTAAGGTGACCAAACCTATCCCCTTTACAGCACGATGATGTTTTCCACTCCACATACGACGAACAAAAGCCATTTCTTTTGCGTATGGTTTATCTAATGTTGAATCGTCAATAATTAGAAAGCCTTCTTCAGGCTTAACATGACTTTTTACTTCTTCCCATAATGCTTCTGTGTCTGGAGGTTGCCTTTGAAGGCAACGAGTGAAAGCATCGTGAGAAGGAGCATTAGCTACGATTGGATAACATCTAGCAGCTTCAGTACAGCTGAAAACGTTAGATGCCGCAATGAGAAAATTAATGAAATCAATGTCAATACACTTAGGTGGGTTTATATCCATAACTCCGTACGTTTTTGGGGAACTATGGAGATATTAGTATATTTTAAATGATATTACTTTTTCGGCATTTCAAATGCGTAAGTCCTAATTATAATAAACATAAGTAAACCTGAAAATAAAGGAATTAAAAAATTATCGTTAAGAAAGAATTTGAATATCATTTGCGAGTTAAATTCCTGGGTTGTCTGTAAATTTATAACGCTTTCCAGCAACATTCCACCTGCAGATCCTATAAAAGCCTGAACAGGAGTCACAAAAAAGGATGCTACTAAAAAGGCTGCGATCATGCCAGAGAGTGTTCCTTCTATGGTTTTATTTTCCGAATACGGCAACTTATGCCTGCCTATCAGGATTCCTATTGCTGTTGCTACCGAATCCCCGAATGCAACTACCGCGATAGAGGCACATGCGATTTCCTCAGGAAATAAGGCGAAAGAAAGAGTTGCTCCGCAAAGGAGCAGGATAGTTCCTTTAAGAGGTATATTCTGCTTCAAAGGTCTCCCCCACCTGCACAGAAAGGCGGACAGAAAAAGCGGAAGCATATTTAGAATAATCACGACTGAAACCGCCGCATAGAAGACGAGCAGGAACACCAGAACAGGCAGTGCAATGTCCCCAGTTGTCCGAATTAAAAGAATTAAAGCTACACCTGTGAAGAGATGTATCAATTGGCGCTCAACTTCACCTTTGAGAGAGGTTCTTCTGTCGCGGTAATCACACTTTAAGTTCTGGTTATATCCGTTTACCATAAAATCACTTTGTTATGACCTTACACGTGCTCGAGCCCGACTAACTAACCAGAATCAAAATATCTGAAAAATAACAGGCCTGTCCGCTTTCACTCCAGGGGTGGAAATGGTCACTGGCGTCAATACTTTCAAAGCCTGATTTTTCAGCAGTTATAACCTGTTGCAGCATCTCCGACGGAGGAAACTGTTCAGGCGCAATTTTATATCCTAGTGTCTAAGAAATTTAGTTATGAGTCATCATAATTAAGAAAGGGACTACGGATGAAGACTTTTTTAAATATTAATGCCCTATAATTAAGTTGCCAGGACACTAGTTTAAGCAATCTTATCCCCCATTGATTCGTTTATAATTAAAGAATTATAATTTATGTTAAATAATCATGTTCAGACTCAAAAATCATCATTTCACCTCATGCATTCTGCCGATAAAATGCGCCTTCTTGAAACCTAAACCCGGCAGAGGAAGAAAAGATTAAAAAAGAGAAAGAAAATGAGAAGAAAAGAATAGAAAAACAGGAGTAGAAAAACTACAGGCTCGATTTCGAGCTTAATCTTCAAGTGTAAAATACATTCTTCTGTTACTTTTTCCCTTGTTTTGAAGTTTTGTGATCGTTATACCCTTTATTTCCCCAGTATTTTTAACATGAGTTCCTCCGCAGGCTTCGATAGTTACTCCTTCTATTTCGACCATACGGACTTCTTTAATTTCATCGGAAAAACCTTTCGCCAGCGTGGTTAACCTTGAAAGCTTTTTTCGGCTTCCTTACGGCTTACAAGGTAAAAATTAATAGGATTATTCCTTGCTATAAGGTCGTTGGCAATTTTCTCGTACTCAGCGAATTTGTCCCTGTCAAAGGTTTCAAGGCTGAAATCCACCCTGCTCTGGTCAAGGCTTAGCTGATTCCCGGTTATCTGGGCTCCGGCCTCTTTTTCAATTACGTTTGCGATTACGTGAGTTGCTGTATGCATACGCATGTGCCTGTAGCGGCGATCCCAATCTATGAATCCTTTTACTTTGTCCCCTGCTTTTAACCCTGCAGAGACATTTTCACCGGTGATCTCATGACTGATTTCCCCATTGAACCTGCCCGCATACAGTACCTCAAATTCAGCACCGTCGGATTCGCGGACTAACTTCCCGGTATCGCCTGGTTGACCGCCACTTTCGGGATAAAAGGCTGTACGGTCAAGAACTACAAATTTACCATCCGCTACTTTTTTGACAGTTGCTTCGAACTCTGTCAGGTAACAGTCAAGGAAGTAGAGCGCTTCTGTCATTACCAAACCTCTTTTCTGAAAATAATTTAAGGACTGATTTAAGAGAAATTAAAGCTGTAAGATACATAAACTATACAGTTTTGAACATAAATTTACACTTATCAAACTCAAGTTCTGTAATTGATGAAAACACCAATGACAAGGAATAACTGTAGTTTTGAAATAAGTTTATTCAATTAGTCCGCTTGAGCGAAGCGAAACGGACTCCCGTGCTGTTGTGATTACATCACAACTCCCAGAAAATCTCCGATTTCCTGTGATCCCGAAGCGGAACTCGGGAAGTGCAACTCGGGAAGTACAACTCGAGCGGAAAAGCTGTGCCCGTAGTTGTAAACTAAAAAGTTTAAGGCCTGAAGTTCACTCTTACACTGCTGTCGATTAAATTAATACTGGAGAGAAGTTTTTTCTTTCTGCTCTCGAGTTCTTCCCTTAAAACAGCCAGCTTCCTTTCGGAATTTTCGATATCTTCTTCAAGCAAGCGAGTCCTGTTAAGAAGTTCTGCTTCTTTATGTTCGAACCCTGCCAGTTTCCCGGTATTCGAGCCTGCAAGTTCAGCTTTTTTTGCTTCAAATTCCCTCAGGACTTCAAGATATTCTTTATTCTTCTCCGAAAAGTTTGAAATTGCGGTTTTTGCCTGTAACAGGGCTTTTTCCTTTTTCTGTGCTTGCATATCCAGGGCATTATCCTCAAAGACTTTCTGAAGTTCCGGGAAAAAAGAAGAATCGACATTTATGGGATTTTCAAGGCAAATGTCAAGCTGCTTCTTTACTTCCGGCTTTAAGGTGTACCTACCGCTTTCGTGAAGTTTTTTAATCCTTGAGAGATGACCTGAAAGCGGAAGGATCAGAGAACTCAAACCTGCTTCGGCTTTCTTAAGTCTGTCTCCGGCAGCAGCAAATTCTTCCTGCAGGCTCTGTAAACTCTGCCAGACGTCTCCTTTTCGGAAATCTTCGAGAGCCTGATTGACACTGGAAGTTTCGTCTTTCAAAGCCTGGATTCTTCGGTTTCGAGATTCAAGTTCCAGCCTTTCTGTTACTATTGAAGCCGAAAGCTCCTTTATTTTGTCCTGATCTGAATAAGCTGCTTCAATTGCATCTATTTCCCTTTTATTTTCCAGAATTGTTTCTCTGAGCTTGTTGAAGACAGAACCTAAACTGGCAAGGTTTTCACTAACCTCTTTTGATTCCTGAGGAAAAACACCCCTCGTATACTTGAAACTCCGGTCCATATGCTCGAGGCATATATCGAGGTTCTGTACGGCTGCCTCATAAAATTCCCTCAGAGCCCTGAAGTCTGTGTTTTCCGGCACCCTTATTTTGTCTATCAGCATCGTGACCTGTTTTGCCACGTTTTCCCTATTGCTCTTCGCTCGCTTTACAGCCCTGATATCAAAGTCTCCCTCAACTTTCGCTTCTGCGAGCCTGAAATTGCTTTCTTTGAGTTCCGAAAGTGAAGCCTCAAGTTCCTTCAAAAGGCCGGAGACATCCTTTTCTATTCCGGAAGATATTTTTTGAAAGCTGGCATCCAGCCACACAGGCAGGTCTTCAAAATCGATCTCTCTGAAACCAGTTTCCTCACTGGAACCTTCTTTTTTCCGAAGAACTTTTTAATCCACTTCAACCTGGACCTTCCCTGGATTTGATAAAACTATTTGAATGTATTTCTTTAATCCCTGTATATGTTGAACGTTGTCCTATGAAAGACTTGTTCTATGTAAGGCTATTCCTTATTAAGAAAACAGGATAAAAGAAAGCTGGCATCGACCAGATACTTATAAAAGAAATTAAATGCATTTTATACTGGCGGCAAATTTGATTAATATAATTCTGAATTTTACGTTATAAATTCGACCGGAAAACGGCATGAAATCGTTTCTGATCATCTCCGCACAAAGAAACAAAAAGTGAGGAGGATAAAAATGAATTATGAAATAATGGAACAGGTAATTCCGCATACTGAGATAACAGTATCCAGGTTGACGTTCGCAATTATAGTGCTGGTCCTCGGGTTCGTATTATCAAAATATATAGTTCATGCTTTCAGAAGAGCAATAGAGAATACAAAGATTCCAGACCTTACCATACAGTTTCTGGCACACCTTCTAAGTATCCTTCTGAATGTAATTGTTATTCTGGCTTTCTTGAAGAGTTTGAATTTTGCTGTGGATAGTTATATAATAGGAGCCTCTGCAGTAATAGGCCTGGTCCTGGGTATGGGCATGCAGGATACCTTCACAAACCTTACTGCTGGAATATGTATTGCGTCAATCAGGCCCATAGATATGGGAGAGACTGTGACTGTAAACGGACAGACAGGAAAAGTAAAATCCGTAAGAATTATGTCAACTGAACTTCTTACCCCTGACAACCAGCTTATAACAATTCCGAATAAACTTGTATGGGGAAATTCTATTGTTAATATGACACGTATGCCCACAAGAAGAGTTTCTGTGGATATAGGGATAAGCTATTCTTCCGACCTTGAAAAAGCTATCGGAATAGCACTTGGTTTCATGAAAAGGCACTCTCTTATCCATCAGGAACCGGAACCTGCAGTAGTTACCACCGAACTTGCGAATTCTTCGGTAAATCTGCAACTTCGGGCCTGGACAAAAACGGGGGATATGGGAACTGTAAAGAACGATCTAATTACAGGCATCTTAGAGGTTTACACGAGAGAAGGAATTGAAATTCCATTCCCCCAGTTGGATATACGTATAAAAGAAATTGAAGTTAAGGCCAGTGAAAAACAGACAGTCGAACAAAGTATAATGGTATAAGAGTCAACGGGGACGGCAGAGCCATTTCAACAGAGAAAAAGCCCTACCAATCTCTTAAATGACCTTGCTTGTATGTTTAACATGTTACATGGAACATTGCAACTATTTTGCCTTCAAGTTCGTTCCAGCGTTGAATTGCCCACTGGGTCGGAAACAATTCTATGCCGCACTTATTTCCTGTGAAAAAATCTTCAGCTTCCTCAGATAGTTTCACAAAACCTGTCTGCCCGGTTCCTATGATGACTTTTTCTGTCCCTTCCTCATAAATGTGCTTTGCTTCTTCAAGTGAGATTTTATGAGAAGTCCCGTACAGTTCCTTTGATAGGGCTTTCTCCCTTTTCTCTACCTGCCCGTTAAGGCGGATTAGAATGTCATAGTCAAAGGTCTCTCCATCTACAGTAATCGAACCAAAACTCGTAGAATCAATCTTTGGCTTCATGGTTCACCTCTAAAACTAAAGTTGAAGACGATATTGTATATTTTATAATTGTGACACATACTTCATATATACGTGTGTTGTGCACAAATTTATCTAAGGTATTATGTGCATGAGACTATCTGATATTACTGAAAGTAATAAAAAAGTAAACTAACGAATAAGAAAAAACAATAATGAAGGCTATTAGCATATAACCATTATAGATTCAAGCCCATATTTCTAAATCAGCTTAAGCAAGCGAAGAGAGTGAAACGGCCCCCGTGCTGTTGCGATTACATCGCAACTCCCAGAAAATCTCCGATTTCCTGTGATCCCGAAGCGGAACTCGGGAAGGACAGCGTACTCCCGAGGCACAATTCGGAGGCGCAATTCGGGCGAAAGAATTGCGCTCTTATTTCCTTAGTTCCGTTATTTCCATGGTTAATTTTTTCTTTTGAATATGTCAACAAATGAAGTGAGTCTGCTTTTGAATTTCATTTCTAGCAAAGGATAAGAGTTCTAAAGTGTAAATATTTTATGTGAAATAAATATTTCTTAGTTCAACCGCGTGAATCATATGAATGAAAATGTAACCTTACAGGTACCATCCTGCGAGGGAAAATAAGTGTGTAATTGTGGCATTCGAAAAAGCCCTGATAGTAAAGTGCAGCAGTATATGTGCAATTTAGAGGCTTTCGTTTCATCAAATATCATACATATGCACTTCTTTCACAATAATTAGCCTTAATAGCTCATTATTGTAGAAAAAACCCTAAAAAAAGGAGTATTTTTATATAAAAGGAATTATATGAGAATAGATATTGGCATAAACTCATTAAATACCTTAAATTTAAATTTTAATAGATATGAGATAATTTAGATAGAATTCTCAGATTCATAATCTTTTAGATTTGAAAATGAAGAGTTATAAAGCTTTAAATTTTTATTTCTATTTTTATTCAACGCCATAAAAATAAGTATGTTTATATGTTAATTTTCCCCAGTGGGTTTTGATTACGAGGATTCTCGGATCACATGTAACTAAATATAAGGAGGAAAATAATGCAAAAAAATATGTTTAAAACAATATGTGTTTTCACTTTAGTCTTTTTTGTCATGTCAATGACTGGAGCAGCAGCATGCGGTGACAGTTGTAAAACAAAGACAAATGCAATAAACGATTCGTATAGTTTTAAACTTAAATCATGTCCAAATACTAAATATTGCTTAGGTACTGTACTGAAGAATGACAAAGGATGCAGCCTTAAAGTTACATCTACAACAATTACTACCAAACTGGGCGGCAAAGTGACGATGCAGAGTAACGGCAAATTCTGTTACAAAGCACCAGCAAAATGTTGCTGTGGGAAAAGTCCTTGCACAGACACTTTCAAATACTGTGTAAAAGGTAAGGATGGAAAAACTGATTGTGCAACCGTTAAACTCAAAATCACATGCGCCAGCTGCTAAATATTTCAGTCGGTGCATCTATTGCAAATAAGCACATTAAAGGGAACAGGAAGTATTAACCTTCCGGGAATTTAATTCCCAAATCCCTTAATGCTTTTACCTTAATAAATTATGGAACCAGATCAATCCAGTAGTGGGCGGATCCGAGCTTACATACCGATATCTGTTTTTCAAGAAACTTGCTTACTAAGAGTTTATCAGTATCCGGCTTCGGACTCAACTCTGCCAAAATGCGATTTAGGCGATTGTTTATTTTTCGTTTTGGACATAAGTTAAGGAATTTCGATTTTTGACTGTAATATCTATTTTTAACTGTAATATCTATTTTTAACTATAATATCTATTTTTAACTGAAATATCTTTTAGGGAGACTTCCTTAGTAGCGAAGACTTATCTTTCAGAAGATATAGCTTGAGATGTTTCATCCCAGCAGACTGCAGAAAATCTGGCTTTTTCCTTGTTTGCACATTCCATTCCGTCTTCAACAGCTTCCCTGATAATATACCCTGCTTTGTGCAGGATAGTATCACCAAGCTGAGGATCTTTGTCCATACTTCCGGTACATGGATAGGAGTGATGGGCTCCTGAGATGGTTTCCTTATATTCGGGAATGTCAGTCCAACCGAGCTTTTTTGCCACAAACCAGGTGGAACCGCAAGGAGCATCCCTGATTACACCTGCCCCAACAAACATCTTCCCATCGGGACTCATTTCGATCCTGAGCACAGGCTTTCCGAAGCCAAGGTCAATGAATGAGTCTATAACGGGTTTTCCGGTTTTTTCAAGAGCGCAGAAGGGTTTTGGCGCCTCAAATTCAACTCCAATGGCTTCAAGCTCTTTTCTAAGCTGCTCAAGGACGCCGGCAGGAGTTTTCTTCGCGTCTTCAGCAGGTGCAATTACGGCTTTTGCCTTCGTATTCTGCGCGACATCCGGAAGGGCTGCAAGGAGATCGGGATGGATGCCGATAGCAAGTATCAGGTCACATTCCGGAAGCTTTGGAGGCATGTACTGCCCGGGCTCTTCTATAAATGTGGGCAGGTCTCCGGGAAATTCATGAATTCCCACAATCAGGTTTGCGTATGACTTCCTGGCCTGCCTGCAGTGGTTGCAGAGCTCTCCGCAAGACACGCAGAAATTTCCCGGGTTAATCAGGTTCTGGATAACTTTTTTCCCAAGTTCGCCTGAATAGAGTACAAGAATCTTCATAACTTACTCCACTTTTTAAGTAATTTAAAGATCATTTTGCAATTTTCTCTTTCTTTGTATAGATAAAATTCCGGGTTACTTTGCCCCTTAAAATGGAAAAAAGAATAGAGAGCATATACCAAACACGGAAAATATTTGAGAAGCTGCTTGTGAACCGGCTAACTTTCAGTTCTGACAGCACCCCTCCTTTAATGGTTATTCTCTTTTATACTGTATAATTATTTGATTCAATGTATAAATAATGGGAGTTTCGAAATAGAAATCAGTATCCAGAACTAAACCCCGATCCAGAATGTAAGAGAACAAAAAAATGGGAAGAAGAGATGAAAAAGAAGGAAAAAATAGGGAGAAAGAATAACGGAAAAGGAGAAACAAAACGGAAAAAAGAAGGGAAAAAATATAAGGAAAAAACAAAAAGATTGTCAAGGAAAGACTTTATGGCTTAATCTTCCTTTCTTTTCTTCATTCTCCCAGCTTTAAGGCGCCATGCGGACACATCTTGATGCACATACCGCATTGAATACACTTCTTTTCATCCACCTGGATACTCCAGGTTTCATCAAAAGAATAAACATTCATAGGGCAGACCGAAATACAGGCTCCGCAATCTACACATTCGTCCTCATCCCTGTGAATTGGCCTATCCAGAATGGAAACTATTGCTCCTCTGGACTCAAGAGCGTTTTTTATCCTATCGAACCGTAAATCGTTTACGTCCGCAATCAGTTCGCCGTAAGTCGAGTCGATATTTGCGACCATTATATTAATAAGGATTCCGGTTTCGACTATAGACTCAGAAATAATCGGGTTATGAATCCTCTCCGTAGGGATGCTGATCTTTATTTTCATATTCAGTACCTCCGTGCAAAGAGCTTGCTTATATTATCGCTTGTTATTATTCCGAGAACCCGTCTTTGAGGACTGATTACCGGCATAGCAGACACACCATAACGGTCCAGTCTGCGGGCTGCAAGATCGACCGGTTCGTTCGGAGCACAGGTCAGCACCTTTTTAGTCATAACACTTTCAACGGAATCAAAACTGTTCTCTGCAACAGCTTTGGAGATATCCCAGGCGGTCAGAATTCCAACAAGTTCACCGGTATCAGAAACCACCGCCAGGTGATTAAAAGAGTTTTCCCAGATCTTCTTTGCAGCTTCCTGAACGGTCTGGTATTTTTTAATGGTCACAATAAAGTCGGACATCACATCCTTTACAAGGGGTACAGCCTGGGTTTGCTTCATGGATTTGGCCAGACCCTCTCCAAGAAGTCTTTCTACGGGCATGCTGACAAAAAATTTTCCGTGCTTCACCCATTCCTTTAATTCAGTGGAGATTTTTCTTGCGTTCTTGAAGCTGGAAAGAGAAGAAGTAGGCACATCCTTTCCGTCAATTTTTACCATACCTGATTTGAGTTCAGCATAGTTTACAGGTCTGATAATCGGTTTTTCCCGGCTGCCTACAGCATAATCCAGGATAGTGGTTGTTATATCCTCATCACGAACTGCAGTTGCAGCCGCAAGTTTTTCATTAAGAATAGGGATAGGTATCCCAACTCCCACATAAAGGGTGGTCCCATATCCGGTAAATGAAGCTGCCCTTAAATAATCAGGGCTCATCTCCTTCAGGTTTCCCTTGAGCATCAGGGTGCCAAACCCGGAAGATGGAGAATGCTGGGTTCCGTTCCCTATAACATAGCCCTGTGCCCCCCAAGGAAAATTCTGGTCCCGGTACCGATAGTTTCATAATTTGGATCATTTGAAAGGGGAGAAAGCACCCCTGCCCCGGAATAGGTTACATTTCCGAAATTGGGAAGAAGTTCACCCATATAGGTATTTAAAATCCTCTTGGAACTATTGGTTGCAGCTGCATATTTCTGGTAGGCATTCCTGGGATTCAGAAGGATTGCCTCATTCAGATCTTCAAGGGTAAGTGTCGTATCAAGCACTTTTCTGGGATAACAGTCCGTACCATATGAGGTTGCGTGAACATTGATCTCTTTTCCCCTGAGCAGATCTTCAATAACATGAGCCCCACCATACTGAATTCCCCGAGTATCTGAAATCTGGGCAGCCCCAAGGTAAGCATCCACGGCTGCAAGTCCACTATATGCTTCTACATTATTGAACCAGACCTTTTGAATTTTAATAGGTGGCTCAGAATGACCGAGGTTGAGCATCAAACCGGATGAACACATAGCTCCGAACGTGCCTGTAGTAACTACATCCACTTCTTTTGCAGCGCCTTCCACGCCAAGGTCTTCAACAATTGCGACCATTTCCTCGGCTGTGACTACATTGACGCTCCCATCTTCAATTTTTTTATTGATCTCATGAATCGATTTTTTAATCATTGAGTTTCCTCTTTTTATAAATTTATCTGGATAGCAATATTTATTAAAATTATATATTATTTGTGATAATGTAAAAGGTAACAGCCCAGCCAGAAAAACGGAAAG
This sequence comes from Methanosarcina sp. ERenArc_MAG2, assembly GCA_023955635.1. Taxonomy (GTDB): domain Archaea; phylum Halobacteriota; class Methanosarcinia; order Methanosarcinales; family Methanosarcinaceae; genus Methanosarcina; species Methanosarcina baikalica. Next base: position 432,851 of record JAMXHR010000016.1, on the reverse strand, counting down.
CTGCGTCCGCATTTGATTTAGCTTCAGACGTCCAGATTTTCATCGTGAGTTCAATGAACAATAATTATATTTGCGGACCATATATATTACTTACGATAATTGAAATTCCATCATTATAATATTTGGCTATAAATAGATTGTAAAAGCCCATCCAGTATACAGTTTGAATAACGTAGAGTTCTTATGAGGCCGGGGACAGAGTTATTTTCAGTAAGTTTCTTATGCTTGCAGGATATACCCGAGACCAGGTGATCTGTTGACACGTGTACTTGCTACCGGGACTTTTGACCTTCTCCATCCCGGACATGTTTATTTCCTAACCCAGGCACGGGCTCTGGGAGACGAACTTTTCGTCATTATTGCCAGAGATTCAAATGTAACTCACAAGCCAAAGCCCATTGTGCCCGAGGAGCAGCGACTGGAAATGGTAAATGCGCTCGGTATGGTAGAGAGAGCGTTCCTTGGCAGCGAAAAAGATATGTTTGAACCCCTGAAGCATATAAGGCCTGATATAATTACTCTGGGCTACGACCAGCGCTTTGACACCGATATGCTGGAAAAAGAACTTACAAAAAGAGGGCTTCCCGCAAACGTGGTCAGGATTCCGCTTTCAAAGGAATGCCCCTTTTGCAGTACAGGTGCAATCATAAAAGAGGTTCTTAGACGGTACGGGTAAACATACCCCTACCGTTTTCGTATTCAATTGATAACTGTTATTCTTACCCATTTTTAGAGAGGTTATTTGCTACTGAATTTTATGCAAATATTATTTCAAGTCTTTCAAGGGCTTCCCTGATCCTGTCAATTGACGTGGCATAGGAAATTCGGACAAAATCCTCGCCAGAAGCACCAAAAGCGATTCCAGGCGTAACTGCTACCTGAGCTTCTTTCAGGAGCCTCTCTGCAACCTCCGTGCCATTTCCATACTCGCTAACATTAGCAAAAGCATAAAAAGCTCCATCCGGTTTTTTGCATTCAAGGCCCATTTTGTTAAGGCCGTCAATAAGGACATCGCGGCGTACCTTAAAACGGTCCACCATTGCTTTAACGCCATCTTGAGGGCCCTGAAGGGCTTCAAGCCCACCGTATTGAACAAATGTAGTCGCACTGCTAACTGAATGGGACTGAATCTTAAGAAGAAGCTTGAAGATTTCAGGAGGAGCAGTCAGGTAGCCGAGCCTCCAGCCTGTCATGGCGTATGCTTTGGAAAAGCCATTTACCGTAATGGTCCTTTCCTGCATCCCGTCAAAGCTGCCGATGCTGATATGCTCCCTATCATAGATAATTTTTTCATAGATTTCATCTGAAACGACTGTAAGGTTGTGGTCAATCGCAAGATCGGCAATACATTGCAGAGTCTTTTTCCGAATACCCCACCTGTCGGGTTTCCCGGACTATTTACAACAATGAGTTTGGTTTTATCATTTATGTAATCTGCAAAATTGTCAGGCAGGAAACCTTTTTCAGGTACTGTTGGAACCCAGACAGTATCTGCTCCTGCAAACCGGATGCATGCGTCATAAGTTACCCATGCAGGATCAAACAGAACAGCTTGGTCCCCATCATCCAGGACACCCAACATTATTTCAAAAATTCCCTGCTTTGCCCCTGGAGTTACCATCACGCTTGAATCGGTCACGTCGAGATTATTTTCCGTTCGTAATTTTTCGGCAATGGCTGCCCTCAATTCCGGAATGCCTCCGGAAGGGGAATAGTGGGTTTTTCCCTCATACATGGCCTTTGCCGCAGCATCGCAGATATTTTTCGGGGTATTGAAATCAGGTTCACCAAGGCTGAAATTGATAACGTCTGTACCCTCTTTAATCATTCTGGTTGCAATGTTGGAGATCCTGATCGTTGCGGATTCTTCTACACGCTTGAGCCTTGTGGATGTCATGGGGATGATCCTGGTTTGTTACATTTTGGTAGCTTATTTAAAAGATTACAGGAATTCACAGCCGCCGCACCAGCTTTACTGCAGCTTCAACTGCTCGTTTTGAATAGTCCACACGCTCATGAGCCGCCATCCGAGTCATGCCTGGGCCCGGAATCCCGAGAGTTACAGGTTTATTGAACTCAAGGGAAAGATCCATGATCTTTCTTGCAGCATGCTGCATAACAACCTGGTCATGATCAGTCTCACCCTCGATTACAGATCCTATAGTAACCACGGCATCGATGTCATCCCTCTGGCAAAGCTTCTTGATTGCAAGGGGCATGTCAAAGACCCCAGGAACGAGAATGGTCTCTTTAACTGTTGCCCCCAGGAACTCTGCGTGTTCTCTTCCAAGCAGTTCCATCTGATAGGTCAGATCCCTGTTAAATTCAGCTACAACAAATCCTAGGCTGATAGTCATCTAATAAGGTCTCCAGTCATTGTTTTTACTTAAATTGATTCAAATCTTCAATGGGCCTGCATCTTCAAAACCCTGCCTCTGGCCGGTACCGGCTTCCCGAATTAAATTTTCAGGTTTGAAGAGCAATTTTATCACGTTTAAAGCGTGTTCCCGGGTTCGTCTGTCCATAAGAAAAGCAAGCTCCTTCTCATCTTTTCCCTCATCCTCATGGACAAAGACTTCGATAATATGGGTATTTGTCATGAGCTGGGCCATGATAAGGCCCTGTGAAGCTTCATGAGCACACATCTTGTCTTGTTGCTTTGCACCGGGCATGCCGAGGACCATGACGATATCGCAACCTTCTTCCTCGATAAGTTTTTTGGCTGCGACCGGAAGGTCCTTTATCCCGGGTACGGTAACTCTTTTAATTTTTACGGATACATTTTTTGTATCTCGTCAATTGCCGCACGCCCCATATTACAGCGTGCGAATGTGGTATCTGCAATTCCTATTGTAGGCATGTGAATCCGATCGGAACTTCAAGATTAAAATATTTTTCGGGTTTTCCTGAAAAGGTTTAATAGATCTATAAATTATACCATTCAGACCCTGTCAATAACCCTGGTTGCAGCTTCTGTGCCTGCTCCCTGGCTGTCAATGTAACTACGTTTATTCAGTACGATTTCCAACTGCTGGATGGTTGAGAGTACATCCCTTGCTGTAATATTCCCCATGCATCCGATTCTGAAAATCTTGCTCTTCAGGCGTTCCTGCCCACCTGCGATAATCACGCCTCTCTTCTTCATATCGTTCTTTATATCCTCTCCATCAATGCTTTCAGGAGCTTTCATGGCAGAGATCGTATTGGAGTAATTGCTGTACTCGTTAAGTTGCGGGAACATCTCGATGTTCATCTCGGCAACTGCCGCTCTTATGGCTTCTGAAAGAATTCTGTGCCTTTCAATTCTCGCCTCCATTCCTTCCTCTTTTACGATATGCAGGGCTTCCTGAAGGGCGTAGAAAAGAGGAATTGCAGGAGTATAGGGTGTTTCTGGCCTGGGTTTATCCCCACTCTTTTTATATGCCATGAGGTCGTTGTAGTAGGGTTTTTTGAGACACTCTTCATAGCCTCGAAAGCTTTTTCACTTACGGAAACGACTGCAAGCCCTGGAGGGGCTGCAAGGCACTTCTGTGAACCTACAATTGCAATGTCAACTCCCCATTCATCGACTTTGACGTCATCTCCTCCAAGAGAGGTCACGCCGTCCATGATAAAGAGGGCATCATGTTTTTTGGCAAGTTTGCCAATTTCTGAGGCCGGGTTAAGAATACCTGTTGAAGTCTCATTGTGGACAAGGGTGATGGCTTTTGCTCCTTCCTCAAGCTTTTCCTTGACCATTTCAAGGTCAATCGGAAGGCCCCATTCGAATACAAGGGGAACAACTTCCGCATAGCGGGCTGCAAGATCTTTAAAGCGCTCTCCAAATTTACCATTTTCGATGGCAATAACTTTGTCCCCGCTTCCAGCCACAGAGCCGACAGCAGCTTCCATTCCCGCAGTTCCCGAACCACTTAGCAAAAAAATGTTATTCTTTGTCTGGAAAACACTGGAAAGGATTTCCCTGCAATCGGTATAAATTCCGGCAAATTCCGCACTCCGATGATTGATCATCGGTTTTGACATGGCTCTAAGGACTCTGGGTGCAACAGGTACGGGACCAGGCATCATGAGAAGGGTATCTTCCAGATCCATATGTATTATGCTCCACATTTTCAAATATTTAATCGGTTTTTGTTTTTATCTATTTAAGGAAATTTTTATAAAATTCTGTAGTTTTAAAATCCGACAGTTATTAAATAATTCAGAGTTATATCGGTATGGATACGGTGTGCCCTAGCGGCTCTAAAGTATCTCTTATTATCCTGGCACTTATTTTAACAGGATTTATTAAATACAGTTACTTTGGACAGATCAAGCATTAAATCAAATTTAGAGTTCAGGTTTAATTGAATCCTAGTATATAATTGATGTGCTTTCCATGTTCAGCCTCAGATGTCCACCCTATAAGGAAGAAGGATTCCGGTTATTGGTTCTGAAGGAGCCTCATAACATCATGTTTTGTCACGACACCCACTACGGTCCCTTTTTCCACCACCAGTACGGCAGGATTTCCTTCCAGTATATGCGAAACTATTGAGATAGAAATGCCGGGAGATACTGTTGGGAAAGACTCTCCCATTATCCCGGAGACTTTCAACTGGGAAATTGATTTTTTCTTACTTTCGCCCATTAATTTCACTATCATATCTTCCGAAATACTTCCAACCGGAATGTCACCGTCAAGCACAGGAATTTGTGAAAAACCATGAACATGCATCAAGTTTACTACCTCTTCCAAGGAGTCATCCGGAGAAACATGAATAACAGGAGAATGCATCAAATCCTTTATGATAATCTGCTGTTCCTTCTCAGCTTCCTCAAAAGCATCAAGGATTTTCCGGACAGTCGAAAGTCTTGGGTCCACATCTCCTGATTCTATACGAGCTATAAGAGGCTGGCTTACTCCTGCCCTTTTAGCCAAGTCGCTCTGGGTAAGCCCGAGTTCATTTCTTCTTTTTTAAGATCTTCGGGTGTTGGAAGCTGCATATATATTACCGATAGTAATTATGATATTTAATATCATTGGTTAACATAATTAATAAAGTATAGATATAAATAAATCTCTGAACCAGATAATCGTTCTCGGAAAAAGCTTTGTAACACAGGTGAGTAAGAAGGAATCGAATTAAAAAATTAGTCGACTTTAAAGATCATCTAATGCAATAACAGTGTTAATAAATTGATTAACAATATAAGAAAATTGGGTTAAATAGATAAATAGGAAAATAATAGAAAAATAAATAGCTGTCTTTATTCAGCTATAAGAGGGGTTTTCTATTTCCTTAGATTTCCTGGTTCTGAGCTCGCCTTTTATCGCTTCGTAATATTTCATAGTATCCGGGGTAACTGAAGGACCCGATTCTGCAATTGCTTTAATGAAGTGTCTCTGCTTGACACTTTTTGCGTGAAGGTCCTCATGCAGGGCATACCTTCCTGCCTTTTTGCACACAGCTGCAATGTCTGCGCCTGTATACTGATCTGTCATTGAAACGAGATTTTCAAGATCAACATCCTCTGCAAGAGCCATTTTCTCTGTGTGAACTTTGAAAATTTCCCTTCGAGCTTCTTCACCAGGGATCGGTACGAGAATAAGCTCATCAAAACGCCCTGGCCGGATGAGAGCAGGATCAATAATATCAGGGCGATTGGTTGCACCGATAACTACTACACCCCTGAGTTCTTCGAGCCCGTCCATTTCGGAAAGGAGCTGATTAAGTATCCGAGCCGTAACCTGAGGCTCCCCTGCAGAGATTCCGCGAATGGGGGCAAGAGAATCAAGTTCGTCCAGGAAAACGATCGAAGGGGCAACCTGCCTTGCCCGCATGAAGACCTCAGCAATCTTCTTTTCGGACTCTCCGTACCACTTGGAGAGAAGGTCACTTCCTTTAGCAGTGATAAAATTGGCATCGGATTCATGGGCAATAGCTTTTGCCAGGAGGGTCTTTCCAGTGCCAGGGGGCCATATAGAAGCACTCCTTTAGGAGTTTCCACCCCTATGTCCCGGTAAGACTCAGGATTTTTAAGCGGCCATTCCACGGCTTCTTTCAAGAGGCACTTTATATCTTCCAGACCGCCCACATCATCCCAGCTAACGTTGGGAATCTCAATAAGTATTTCCCGGATAGCTGAGGGCTGGACTTCTTTCGTGGCATCTTCGAAGTCTGCTCTTGTGACCTGCAGGGAATCCAGAATTTCTTTTGGGATCTGGGATTCTTTCAGGTTGATCTTCGGAAGGATACGCCGAAGAGCACTCATGGCGGCTTCCCGACAGAGTGCTGCAACGTCAGCTCCTACAAACCCATAGGTAATCTGGGCTAGGTCCTTGAGGTTTACGTTCTCGGTGAGAGGCATCCCCCGGGTATGGATCTGGAAAATCTCTAGCCTGCCTTCCGTGTCCGGGACCAGGAGTTCGATTTCCCTATCAAATCGACCTGGACGACGTAATGCCAGATCCAGAGCTTCGGGGCGGTTTGTTGCACCTATAACGATCACGTTTTTACGGCTTTTCAGGCCGTCCATCAAGGAAAGGAGCTGGGCGACCACTCTTCTCTCAACCTCCCCTGTGACTTCAGCTCTTTTTGGGGCAATGGAATCGATCTCGTCCAGAAAGATAATTGCAGGGGCATTCTTTTCGGCCTCATCGAAGATATCACGGATCGCTTTTTCGGATTCCCCGTAATATTTAGACATTATTTCCGGGCCGTTAATAGATATGAAATAAGCATCCGATTCGTTTGCAACCGCCCTTGCAAGCATGGTCTTACCCGTCCCCGGAGGACCGTGAAGCAACACTCCCTTTGGGGCATCAATCCCTAACCGGTCAAAAAGTTCAGGATGTTTTAGAGGAAGTTCTATCATTTCCCTGACCTTTGTAATGGCATCCTTGAGCCCACCCAGATCTTCGTACATAACAGTGGGAATGTTTTGCTCAGGAGCAATTTCCACGGCTTCCGGAAGGAGTTCGATTTCGGTCATGTCCGTGACCTTTACGATCCCAGACGGAGATGTGGAAACAACCTGCAGCTTGATTTCTCCGAGTCCGAATGAGGGGCCGAAACCCTGCCCGAAAAAATCCTGGAAAAAGTCATCGAACATGAGTCCCTTGCTATAGGTGTCCTTCTCTCTGGACTTCCTTAAGCTGGTGGTGGAGATGAAGTCCCCTTTCGAAACCGTACGGTTCATGAAGACCCCACTGAGAATCTCACTGGGAGCATAGATCTGCAGACCTCTCATTACGGGAGATAGGGTCATATGTTTTGCTTCTTTCCATTCTGCTTTGCGGATTTCCACATATTCCCCTATGCTGGTCTTCGAATTCGTTCGGATAAGCCCGTCCATACGAACGATGTCAAGGCCCTCATCACCAGGATAAGGCCGCCCTATGAGGGCTGAAGTTGCCTTCTCTCCCTGATTTCCACAACATCAAAGGAATTTAGGCCCAATTTTTCCCTGAAGCTTTCGTCTATCCGAACTATGCCTTTTCCAACATCCCGTTGATCAGCCTCTGCAACCTTCAATTTAATTATTGTTTTATCCTTATCAGTCAAATAATACCCCCATTTACAGCAGTAAGAGTGTTCAGGACTTTTGTGAAAAAAATCAGCGGCTTTCGGGCTAGTCAGCTTCAGTCGCTTACCTTCTTTGCCCCCTCATCAAGTTTCTTTAAATTGGTAGGGATAGAGTTTTCTTTAAGCAACTTTGCTAAATATTTTAGGTTGAAAAGCGTAGTGCCGGCGACATTGTGCACCCCGTCTTCATTTCCAGTAACTATGACCCATGCAACCTTTCCATAAAGGGCATACTGCCCGGTTTGGGGTTTCCTCTCGACGTATGTCCCATCCAGCCTTTCGATAACCATCCCGGTTACCAAAGAACGTACCCTGAACCAGATCGGAAATGCTGTTATCGGGATATCACAGGCCGTTATTTTTTCAAGGATCAAAGGCCACTCATTTCCTCCTCTTTCATCCGAGGAAACCCCGAAAACTACATTATCTACAATCCTTATTATTTCACTTTCAACACTATGTTCTTTAAAAATAGCCTCTGAATCATCAATAAGAGCACAGGTATTCGAAATCATAGGCGGTTTTTTCAATGTGCAATTTAAGAAAAGTACCTTCATCGCCATAGTATATATATTTCCAAACTGCCTTTATATATACGGGGGCGCATGATAATTCCGAAATATTAGTACTGAATTACTTACAGACAGCTCTTCCTCATATGCTTCCTGGCTGGGATTTGTAATTGAAATGTTAAAAGAAGTAAGAGGAACGAAAAATCGGTTTAGAATGCAATATAAAAGTAAACCGAAAAAAGGAAAAAAATGGGAATACTTGATAAAAAATTAAAAAGAAATTAAAAGCTGCTTAAAGTTTGAGTTCCTTAGCCATTTCCTGAAAAACTTTTCCTTTGTCGGTGGTGATGAAAATCCCATTTTCATGTCTGATAAGCTCTTTTTCTTTCAACATTTCAAGGTATTTCTGAGCAATATTAAAGTTTAGATTTACCTCATATACAATATGAGTTTTCTTCGCCCCATTCATTGCTACTCTTAAAATATCTACTGCAATATCAGTCCTGCTCCTTCTCTTAATACTGACTCCTCCCCCACTGTAGATTTGGAAATAATCTTTGTAGAAAGTTACGCTTAAAAAATATTAAAGCGTATCTTTTTGTAGGTAACAAAGATTCTAAATCTTAATCGTTTTCCTTTCTATATAACAATATCAGTATTATATAAAATATCAAGTTATAAAGAAAAATGATTATAACTGATGATTTACGTTTGCGGCCGAGGAAAAGGGGGAATTATAGGAGAAAACGGGGAAATTATAAGAGAAAAAGGGGAAATTATAAGAGAAAAAGGGGAAATTATAAGAGAAAAAGGGGAAATTATAAGAGAAAAAGGGGAAATTATAAGAGAAAAAGGGGAAATTATAAGAGAAAAAGGGGAAATTATAAGAGAAAAAACAGGAAACAGCTGTTGTTTAGTCTTTTTAAAACAAAAATCAGTTTTGAAAAAGGACAATATACACTAGGAATATATAAATAAAAACTGAAAAGATACACAAAAGTATATATGTAAGGTATATGTGAGCCAATACTAGGTAATAAATTTAAGGAGATCATAAATAATTTAACTCACAAGAGTATGGTGGGCCCGTTGATTAGGACGCAGAATCCCCGCAGTTTTTAAAGACTTTATTTGGAATTCTAGTATAAATGATGATTTTAATTCGTATCCTAAGACCATTAATCCTTTAATATCAAATTTCTTCAAGAAAAATAATTGCGATAAAAGTTCAGAGAATGAAAATTACGATAAAAGCCTAGAGAATTGTAGTTGCGATAACAGCTTACAAAAGAATAATTGTCATAAAAGCTTGAAGCTTAATGATTTATGGCTTGAATGTAAAAAAGATTTCTGAGAAGAGCGCAGATTGCGGAATTTGTTCAATTATTTTGAAGATGAAGAAATAGATGAAATATGTGGTCATCGCCTCGAAAAATGGAGACTTTTTGTGAAGATTGAAAAGTCTGGCGTCGTTGAGGTTTACGTAAATGGTGAAGAAATCAAAAACGGATATGAAGAGCGATGTAAGGGTGCATTATAACTCATCAAAACCTGCTGAAGTGGGGGCTTTGGCATATATACTCCAGGTGACGAGTATTATATGTAGTTCCAGGGCAGGAGAGGCATTGCCTCATGAAGCCTGGCATGTGATGCAACAGGCATAGGGAAGGGTAAAGCCGACGATGCAATTTATACTACTTCTTTCAAACACTTCACATGCGAGCTGTTATTAGTATATAGCATGATTTATAAATATAGTCAAATGATAATCTGCATTGCTACCAAAACGGAATTTGCTTGGGAACAATAGAGAATAAAATTGGACCTGGCCTGTTTGAAGCGACAAACAAATTGAGCTCTTCGTGGTTGGAGAAGGTGTGAGATGAGAGAAAAACCGAGAGATTCTGGTATTGAGAAAAAGCGAGATGAGGAAGCACCTGGCCAGAGAGAGAAATGTCTCAAGCTGAGATTGCAGAACGGCTTCTCATCTTCTCGGAGGATAGAGAACCTTGAGCTGGCTGACATTATTGACATCCAGGCTATCCAGCCCCTAATGAACGATTTCTATAAACTTACTCATATTCCCATAGGCTTAAATGATCTCAATGGAAATGTCCTGGTAGGTGTAGGATGGCAGGATATCTGCACCAAATTCCACAGAGTCCATCCCGAAACCTGCAAGCACTGCGTAGAAAGTAACATAAAGCTATCTTTAGGCGTTACCCCTGGAGAGTTTAAAATGTATAAGTGCAAGAACAACATGTGGGACATAGTGACTCCCATCCTGGTGGGTGACCAGCATGTTGGCTATGTCTTCGGCGGGCAGTTTTTTTGAAGATGAGCCTGTGGACTACGAATTCTTCAGGGGTCAAGCTAAACAGTATGGTTTTAATGAGGAAGAATACATGGCAGCGCTTGAAAAAGTCCCGCGGTTGAGCAGAGAAGCTGTGAACACGGGCATGGGCTTTTTCATGACATTTGCCAATATGCTTTCACAGATAAGTTACAGCAATATCAAGCTGGTCCACTCGCTGGAGGAACGCAATGCTTTGGTGAACGCACTACAGAATAGCGAAAGACGTGAGCAAGCTAGCCTGGAAGAACTGACAGCCGTGCTGGATGCAGTACCTGTTGCCGTGTACATCGCACATGATCCTCAGGTGCTTCAGATTACTGGTAATCGTCTCTCCTATGAATGGCTACGGCTTCCTGTGGGTACAAACTTGTCCAAATCTGCTCCTGAAGGAGAGAAGCCTGAGACGTTCGTATTATTCAAAAACGGGGTGAAGATCCCACCTGAAGATATGCCGTCGCAGATGGCGGCTACAGGCATAGAGATAAACGACTGCGAGCTGGACATTATATCTGCTGACGGCGAGATACGACACGTATTGGGCAATGCCAGACCCTTGCTTGACGATCAAGGCAATCCACGAGGATCGGTTTCTGCATTCATAGACATCACCGAGCGCAAAAATGCAGAAGAATCCCTAAAAAAAGCATATGATAATTTGGAAAAAAACGTTAAAGCACGTACGACTGAGCTTGAAGAAGCTTATAAATCATTAAGAGAAAATGAGAGAAGACTCTTTGAAGCTCAAAAGATGGCTCATCTTGGAAATTGGGATAGGGATATTTTAACTGGTAAGTTATACTGGTCTGATGAGATGTATCGTCTTTTCGGATTTAATCCTCAAGAATTCAGTGCAACTTACTCTACATTTTTAAGATTTATACATCCAGATGATCGAAACTATGTGGATAATATAGTCAAACAAGCATATGAAGAAAAGTCATTTGATATTGATTATAGAATTATACTAGCGAATGGAGAAGAACGGGTAGTTCATGGACAAGGCGAAGTTATTTTTAATGAAGGAAATGTTCCTGTTCGAATGAGAGGGACAGTCTAGGATATTACGGAGCGTAAAGAAACAGAAGAAAAGATTCAGAACTTAGCAAATATTGTGGAATCATCTGATGATGCTATTATAACCGAGTCGCTTGATTATATTATCACAAGCTGGAATAAAGGAGCAGAGCAAATTTACGGTTATTCAGCGGAGGAAATTCTAGGAAAGCCAATATTCACCCTGGCTCCACCTCATTTAGAAGAAGAAACAAAAAAATTAGTTGAACGAGTTAAACAGGGAGAAAAGGTCCAGCAATACGAGACTTTACGATTAAGAAAGGATGGCAGAATAATCAATGTTTCAATAACTCTTTCTCCAGTTTTTGATATTTATGGGAAACTCACTGCTGTTTCACTTATTTACAGAGATATAACCAAAAGAAAAGAAGCAGAAGCAGCTCTGGAAAAAATACAGGAAGCCCACATAAAAGAAATCCACCATAGAATCAAGAATAACCTACAAGTAATCTCGTCTCTGCTTGACCTTCAGGCAGAAAAGTTCTCTACGCTCGAAGTTTGTCACACTTCGGAAGTTGTTGAAGCTTTTACGGAGAGCCAGAACCGTGTGGCTTCAATGGCTCTGATTCATGAAGAGCTCTACAAAGGAGACGAACTGAAAACTCTTGATTTTGCAGCTTATCTTCAGAACTTGACTGCAAATCTTTTCGAGTCATATAATCTTAGAAATAATGATACCGTCCTTAAGCTGGACCTTGAGAAGATCCATCTTGGCATGGATACTGCAATACCTCTTGGCATTATTGTGAACGAGCTGATTTCAAACGCTCTGAAGCATGCTTTCCCCGCTGGAAAAGCAGGTGAAATTCATATAAACCTCTGCAAAAAGGAAAGTTTCGCCGTAAACTATGACATTCCCGGTCCGTGCCCATCCTGTATGGAAAAAAAGGCTTCAATTACGTACTCACTGTAGCGGATAATGGAAAAGGCATTCCCGGAGAAATCGAATTTCCAAATGCTGGTTCCCTCGGATTCCAGCTTGTAAATATTCTTGTTGAGCAGATAGATGGCTGTATAGAACTCAAACGGAATCATGGAACAAAGTTCACCATCTGGTTTAGCAATGTAGAAACATGAACCAACAAGGCTTATCGGGATCCAGTACCTCCAGGCTTTCCTTCTGTAACTTTTATCTTCCTTTTGCATAGGATAAAACTCATTTGATTCTTGTATCGCTTTTACCCTTTTCGTGCCTCCATCCTGTATTTCACAGGAAATGTTCCTTGGTTCTTTTTTTGTGATAACAGGAGAAATTTGGACTCTTTTCTCTATTGTGTATATTCCTTAAATTTCGGGGAAGGTGATTTTCTCTCACCTCTTTTTGAAAATAAATGCAAAGAATTATAGAAAAATTTCGATGATATTAAATAATGATGTAAATGTTTGAGTATTAAGGCTGTGAAATCTTCAAAAGTCCAAAACTCTTTAGCATTTAAGCAACATTCCAGCCTGCTTAATAAATAGATATAGGGGTTTTTCCAGTGTGGAAAATGAAAAATCGTTTTATGGCATTATTATCTGCCATTCTAATATTAATGGCAGGTTCTGGAATTGGTGCTGCAGCTGATGAACCAGCACAGGCTGCAGGGAATAATTCAACATTGAATCAGTACAATCCGGCATCTACTGTACAAAGCTCTTCGCCAACGATTACTGAAACAAGAATAACAACAAACCCATCAAATTCATGGGAACCTTCAATATATGGAAACAAGATCGTGTGGACTGATAACCGTAATGGAAACAATGATATTTACATACAAGATCTGTCCACTAAAAAACAAATTCATACTACCAATACGGCAGCTCAGCACAGTCCAGATATCTACGAAAATAAGGTTGTATGGGAAGATGAGCGCAATGGAGGCCATGATATTTACCTGCAGGATCTTTCCACTTCCAAGCAAACTCGGATTACAACCAGTGGAAAAGCTTGCAGTCCTAAAATCTACGGTAACAGGATTGTGTGGATGGATGGTCGCAATGGAGGGAGCCTGGATGAAAGTAACTGGCCTGATGGAAACTGGGACATCTACATGTATGACCTTTCCACTTCCACTGAATACCAGATAACAACTAATGAGTCAATACAGCAAGATCCTGATATCTACGAAGATAGAATAGTGTGGGGGCAGGATAACCGCAATAAAGATGAATATTATAGATGCGATATTTACATGTACGACCTTTCCACTAACAAGGAAACTCATATCTCCAAATATTCATATCAGAACTATAATCCCGGTATCTATGGGGATAGGATAGTATGGACAGCTGAAGATGAAGCGTCAAACTATGATATTGGCATGTTCGATATCTCCACTTCAACCGAAACATTGATCGCTACCGGCTATTATGGCACAAGTGGAAGCCCTGTAATCTACAAAGACAGGATAGTGTGGACGGATGGTCGTGACTCCTGGGGGAAATGGTAATTATGATATCTATATGTATAACCTCTCTACTTCTACGGAAATTCAGATTACTACCAATGAATCAGGTCAGGGAAGACCTGACATATACGAGAACAGGATAGTATGGCAGGATGATCGTAACGGGAACCAGAACGATGTAATTAACTACGATATTTACATGGGTACTCTTTCAGAGAGCGAACCTACACCAGAACCACCTGTAGCTAACTTTTCTGCAACCTCTCTATCTGGAAAAGCCCCACTGAAAGTTAAATTTACCAGCACAAGTACAGGCTCTCCGACTGAATGGAAATGGAATTTCGGAGATGGCTCTGACTTGGTAACTGAACAGAACCCTGAGCATACCTATTCAACATCCGGGGTTTATACTGTGAAACATACTGCAATTAACGCATATGGAAGAGATACGGAAATAAAAACAAATTACATAACTGTGGAATCAGCTGCACCAACTGCTGATTTTTCAGCATCTCCAACTTCAGGAAATGCACCTCTAAAAGTCAAGTTCACAGATAAAAGCACTGGATCACCAACTGCATGGAAATGGAGCTTTGGAGACAGTTCTGCTCTGGTAACTGAGTATAATCCAATACATATCTATTCAAAACCTGGAACTTATACGGTGAAAGAGACCGTAAGTAATGCAGCAGGCAAGGATACAGAAATAAAAACCAATTATATAACTGTTAAAGCAGCTCCTATAAAGCCGGTTGCTGCATTTTCTGCATCCCCTATATCTGGAAAAGCACCTCTGAAGGTTCAGTTTACGGATAAGAGTACAAACAGTCCAACATCATGGAAATGGAGCTTTGGTGATGGAACATATTCAACTTCTAAGAGCCCTTCTCACACGTACAGTAAAGCAGGAAAATACACTGTTTACTTGACAGCAACGAATAAAGCTGGCAGCAATACTAAAACAATGTCCGGATATATTACGGTGAAAAAATAAGATAAGTATAATTAAAAAGAGAAAAACCGTGAGGATAAAATCCTCACATTTACCCTTTCTTTTTTAAGAATTATTCAGCCCATCCAAAATAATTTAATGATGGCAATGTTGCAACCTTTCTTCAGACTCTGGAACTACATTCTCTGCCGATTTGTATAAACCTGAGAAAATTAGTTCGAAAAAAGTTCATACGATTGAATGTCAGATCTTTGGCACCCTATTGAGAGACTAAAAGAGGTGCTACATCAGGATATCAGCTTTTAATATCCTTGTTAGCATTTCTATTACCAGACAGAACCCTTCCATATCCAAAACATTTAGCATAGAGCCCTATTAACATGTACTTTTCTCTCAGACTCATCGCGTAGAATATTCTACAGGCAGTCTTTATTCCTCTTTAGATAGGCTCTCTTACATATGATTTCTTTTATGATTCCTCCCGCAACCCAATATAGTCTCAAATACATACATGGAGCAAACTTATAAATAATTTAGATAAGTAAATTTTCATAACTATTTGAATTAATTTTAAAAGATTGGTGTTTGTGATGTGAGTAGAATGTATATTTAAAGAGCTTGCCCACAAAATTCGAACTCTTTTCAATAACCGCTACAGGTGCTTGTGGGCCTTAAGTGAATTTGTAAAAATGGTTATGTTCTTGCATATCCAAAAAATTGGATTTAGAACATGGTTTGGCCATAGAGGAGTTAAAAGCATGAATAAAAGTAAAGGAAAGAAGGCAATATTCCAATTTGTTGTGTTGCTGCTTTGCATGGTATTAATTCATACCGCATTTGCATCAGAGAATCAAAATCAGTTCACTATGAATTTCATAGATAATTCAACGTCAGAGAATACAACTATTGAGAATTCGACTACTGAAAACGCCACTATAGAGGATCCAATAATTGAAAATGCAACTATTGTAGACCCGTCTTATTATTATACATATATAGGTGAGGGAAATAGCACCGAAATAACTGTGAGGTTCACTAACAACGGTAATGAAACCCTGTTTTTAAATCCGAAAGTTGTAGCTACATCTAATACGAACAGCATAAATGAAAGCTGGATCAATATATATCCGGCAAATGCAACGGTGGCTCCTAGATCAGTACAATATTTTACAATTGAAGTAAATGTCCCGTGGGACTCACCAGGTGGATACCATCAAGGCAAAATAGCCTTCAACGATGATGTTTTGCCTTATACAGAAGATTACACTGACCCTCAATATGTCAATTCAATGCAGCTCGTTCTCTGGGTCCAAGCGCAGGAAAAGATACAACTTCAGGCAAGTTATATTTCAGATACTGTTGAAGCTGGAACGGAAAATGAGTATAAAATAAAAGTCAAAAACGTAGCAACAAGAGATATTACAATCAATCCCACATTGATTACATACAATGAATATTATACAGATTACGGACAGGCGTTTGGCAACGATACAATAGAAATTTATGCACCTTCAACCATAAAAGCAGGTGAAATCGCTAATATGAGTATACGGGTACATGTTCCTGAAAATGCAACCGGAAATTATAATGGGTATATCAACATGCAAGTTAATGGGAAAGCTAATGACGGATATGACCCTGGAATAAATCTCTATTTTAGTGTTTGGCAACCGCCAGCTCCTTTCGTGAAAACTTTTTACACCACGACCGACGACCCCATAATTATGGAAGTTTCGGGTGATAGTTACAGATCGAATAACCAATTGCGTGTCTCACAGGAAAAAGATAAACCACCATTTGAACTTGGACTGACATATAATTCCAACCCTGTCAATATGACTTTTGTGAATTCATCTGAAAGTGGTAGCGCCGATATTCAACAAAACTACTATTACTACCCAACGTGGGTAAATATGAATCAAAAAATTTATGAGAATGTCCGAGATCACTATACAGCAACCTATATCGCACCTGGCGCAATAGGAGAGTGGGAACTTATCATTCTTCCAAAAGGTGCGGCTAATTTCCAATACTTTATAAAAATATCAAATAACAATTTAGAAAAAATATGGAATGTAACTGATGAGAATTCAGCAACAGGAAATTCATCTACTGGAAACTCAACTGATGAGAATACATCTACCCCAATAGATGGACCGGAATCGGAAGTACTTATTGCAGACTTCAGCAGCGATGTTACTACGGGTTATACTCCACTGGAGGTACAGTTTACAGATCTGTCCAAAAATGCAACAGAATGGAACTGGGATTTTGGGGATAGAGTACATTCAACAATCAAAGATCCTGTACATATATACAGTAAAGCTGGAAAATATACCGTCAGCTTGACAGTAAAGAATGCAAAAGGAATGGACACGGAAGAAAAGAGTAAATATGTCTCAGTGTCCAAAAGAAAATGAGCTTATTAAATATGGAAGAGGAGATTAAATGAGCTTCTCCTTATTTCTTCTTTTTTAGAATTATTCAGCTTATTCAAAATTGGTTAACGCTCTAAGTTATACAGCCTAGATTCGGCAGGTAAACATATAGATTAATATAATTAATTTTGGCATTGTTAACTAAATATAGTTAACTCGTTATTTCTATATTTCATTAAGAGAATAACTGAGTACTTTAGCATTTCAAGACTCTTAGTATAACACTTTGTCTTTCTTCTCAATCTTGCCAGAAAGTGCCTAAATATGCTGTTATACCCTTCAACAGTGTACGTTTCTGCTTTTGATTGAGTATGAATTTTATCTGGAACGAACTCTGCATATGCCCTCCAGTGATCTGTCATCACTTCTCCAATCTCTTTCTTCTCTAATTTTTCCCAGAGTAGTTGTCCAGTTTCCGTTCCTCTGCTGCCAAAAGAGCAGTTGATGAACTTTTTCCCAACTCTATCAACAGCAATCCAGATCCAGCAATATTTTTTTTGTTACCGATGTAAGTGTGCATCTCATCCATTTCAACAATAGATATCTCATTTTCGCTTTTTAGTTCTTCTAACTCCTGACCAAATTTCTTTATCCATTTTTGGATAGAAACATGACTTACTCCCAAAAAACGCCCTATTGACCGAAATCCTAATCCTTCAAGATAGAGTTGTAAAGCCTGTCTCTTAACAGATGCGGAACTAGCAGTTGATTTTAGCTCTACTGAATAATTATATCCACAATCAGAGCATTTGTAGCGTTGACGGCCATTAACTTTACCATTCTTATTATGATCGAGACTCTTACATCTTGGGCAGTTCATCAAGAGATATAAGTTCTCATAATATATATCAGTATTTAGATACCAATGCCTTAATTTTATATCTCTTTCGTGGTCTTCCCATGGCAGAGAAAAACAGCAGTAGAAGAATTGAATCCTCCTTAAAACGCACAAGGTTCTTAGGTCACCTTGGCCTTATCGCTGGAGTTTTCAGAGAACTTGAAGTTGACAAACTGATCGATGAGAAACTCCCAAAGGAAAGGGATCATAATGTCCCTCACTCAATCTGCATCCTTGCCATGGTAATCAATGGTCTTGGTTTTATAGGGCAACGTTTGTACCTGTTTCCTAATTTTTTCAAAAACGTTTCTACGGAAAGGCTCTTTGGAGACGGTGTAACAAGAGAAGACCTGAATCAATACGCTATCGGAGAGACTCTTGATAGAATCGTAAAATATGGCCCTACAAAACTGTTTACGGAAATTACTCTTCACATTATGAATCGTCTACCTATTCCTGTCCATTGTTTACACGCTGACACTACAAGTGTCAGCGTTTATGGGAATTATGATGACGAAGAAACTGAGTCTATTGATATTACTTTTGGAATTCCCAAAAACGGAAGATGGGATCTCAAACAATTTGTACTAAGCTTGATTGTTAATCAGCATGGGATACCTCTTTTTATGAATACTCATTCAGGAAATGCTTCAGACAAAAACACAATTCTGGACGCAATCAAGTCTCTCAAATCGGTTTTAATACCTGAAAGCAAAGTGTACTATGTCGCTGATAGTTCCTTTTATACAGATAATAATCTCAAGAACATGGGAAAGGCATTCTGGATCAGTCGCGTTCCTGCAACAATTAATGAGGCAAAGGAGTTGCTAACTGCAAATTTGAACCTGAAAATGCTGAAAAGCGATGATAGATACTCGTTTTATCAAACTTTTGTGGAATATGGTGGAGTCAAACAAAAGTGGGTTTTGTTGCTTTCTCACAAGATGAAAGAGAAGAGAGAGGGAACTCTCGGAAAAAAGATTGAAAAAGAGCTTGAAAAAGCAGAAAAGGCTTTTAAAAAGCTGAAAGGAGAGGACTTTTTCTGCGAAGAGGATGCATTAAAAGCTGCGGAGAAATGGATTCAAGAATTCCCGTCTATTGTGTTTGAAAAAGTAGATTTGAAAGCTATTAAGAAACGTGAAGAAGGTAAAAGAGGCAGAATTTCAAAAGATGAGAAATTAAATACTTATTACAGGATTGATGGCAGTATAAAGGTTAATAAAGCTTTTATTTTGAAAGAAATGGAGAAAATGGGACTTTTCATTCTTGCAAGTAATGATATTAGTATTTCTCCTGAAGAGATGCTAAAGTATTACAAAGGACAGGATAACGTAGAAAAAGGATTCAGATTCTTGAAAAGTGACACATTTAGCGTATCAAAAGTTTACCTCAAGAATAAAGCAAGAATAGAAGCAGTGACCATGATAATGGTTCTCTGCTTAATGATTTATTCAATAGCAGAATGGAAGTTGAGGACAAAATTAGAGGAACAAAATGAAACGGTTCCAGATCAAAAAGGGAAACCAACAAAAAGACCTACAATGAGATGGATATTCTTCAATTTCCAGGGGATTACAGAACTTATAACTCAGAAAGAAGAGAAAATAGAGTCAGAAATATTGAATATGGAAGAGATTCACTGGAAGATATTGAGTCTCATGGGGGAGAAATATGAAAATATATATCTCTAATTACGTTAACCTGCCGAATCTAGGATACAGTAACCTTTCCTCAGATTCTGGAACTACATTCCTGCCGATTTGTATAAGCCCGGGAAAATATAGAAAATTCTGGTTCAGAAGATTACCTTATATGTTAGGAGTTAAATATTTCTAATCTTTTTTAAAAGGTGGCAATTTGAGTAAAATAAGCAAAGGAGTTGCTGTTTTTGTCGTTGTTCTATCTCTGGCAATAATCTGGGAACTGTTTGCAAGTACACCAGTTGACCCAAAGACGCCAGTTGATACGAAAAATCCAGTTGATACTGAAACGCCAGTTCAAATAAATAACGTAGGTGGTTTACTTATTGAATTTGAAGATGGTAACAACGTTATAGGGTAAAAGGTTGCTGTCAAAAAATAAAATTAAAACGATAGGTATGGCCTACTAGTGTCTAGGAAATTTAGTTATGGATCACCATAATTAAGAAAGGGATTACGTATAAGGGCTAGTTTAAATATTAATGCCCCATAATTAAATTGCCAGGACACTAGTGCATAAATCCTATATAGTATAATCATCTGGAAACATCAATATATGGAGATGGAAGTATGTTGGAAAGCAGAATTATAGCCGCACAATCTGATGACAATTATATAGAAAAGATGCGCTTTGAAGGCGACATACTTTCGGAAGTCGATATCACAAGGATAGAATTTGAATCGGCACAGTTTATAGAATGCCAGTTCAGCAAATGTAATTTTTCAAAAACCAGCTTTTACAATTCGGTGTTTGATAACTGCAATTTTGCGAATTGTAGTTTTATGGAAAGCTACTGGAAAGGCTCCAAAATGTTAAAGTGCAAAGGCGATGGCGGTAACTTCAGCCAGAGCCACATGAAGGAAACCTCTTTAGAAGGCAATTCCTTTCGATATGCAGATTTTTCAAGTTCCGTATTGGAGAACTGCACCATTCGTGACTGCAATTTCACGGAAGCCTTCTTATCCGAGATTCGGTTAAAGAAGACCACGCTGAAAGCAGTTAATTTCACAGGAGCGGATTTCTTTAAAGCCTTACTCGGAGGCATTGATTTATCGGATTGTATTATTGATAGGATCGCAGTATCCGATACATGCAAGGAACTCCGGGGGTTATAATCAATGCCGGGCAAGCAATAGAACTTGCGCGGATTCTGGGAATCATAATTGTGTAAGGCATTGACTCACGCACGTAAGTCAGAGGAGAAATGAATAAATCTGTCATGAATCGAACTATGCAGAAGTCAGTGAAGCAATAGAATCTTTTTTGTGTGAAAACGGGTTCTGACCTTACAGAGTTCTTTGATAACTTAGAACTGCAATAACAGGAACTATAACAAGTCTGCATTATCCCAAGAAAAACGACAATTTTACCCTTTTTTGTAAACCTTGATAGATGTAAGTTTCTTGAAAAAGGGTTTTACACCTGAGACAGATAACACAATGGAACAGATATTTTCTTTGATAGGTGATATTGTAGACAAAGCAAGATCATTCAAAACTGATAGTGGGCTAACTAATTTTTGTTACAATTTGTTTACTTATTTCAACAAACGGTGTTTCCGCACTGGTAAATGGAGAGGATTCTCTCCTTTAATGAGGGCAAGATTCCAATATGGATAATGGATAAATAGAAACTTTCAAAAAAATATGCAACTTTCTAGCGGTAGCTATCGAATAATTATGGTAAAATCACATATTTACCCTACTTTGACAGAGTATGATAATTAATATAGTGATTTTATACAAAAAACACATTGTATCGACACATTACATATTGATAAAATATTAAATGTCATAAATCGATAACGCTCTATATAAAGTTAAATTGTATGAGGAAAACAGAAGCATGAGACCCATTTATACATTAAAAAATGTATGCTTCTGTCAAAGTAGGGTATTTATCTAAAAAATTTAGATGTTAGTGGATAAACTTTTCAAAATGAGGAAGAGAGTTTAATGAATTTGGATGAAATTCTATTGTTATTTTGAAATTGGAGAAGAACCAGAAAAAATTAAAAAGATTCTAATTTAGCGCCACAAAAATCACAATGAGTAGGAGATATTAAAGAGAACAGAGAATGAAAGCGATTTTCAACCAGCAATTTAGGCAAAGGAATTAAGACATTGCCTTCAAATAGTGTTTTTACAATTGAATTATCGATTGATTTATTTCCTCTTCCCATTAAAAAGAATTAATCTCATTGGTCATCGGTTAAGGAATTTTCTTGCCTGAAAGCTATTGATTTTGCATCTTAATCATGATTAAACTTTGGCCTTTTTATATGAAATCGATACTCTGTTCCAGCCTATAATGTGTTAAAATTTATAACAACTGTTGTGGAAATAAAGGCAATTTATCACGATTCCTCACTTAACCGAAGACGCATGGAATTAATCTCAATGAAATTAAATTTTATTGTTTCGCATAATTTGAGAAAAAATTGAAGACCAGAAAATAATAAAAAGTCTCTGAAAGTAAGATCCATTAAAATAAGGGTTGAAATACTGGGGATACAAACTCAAAAATACCCATAATGCTTACGAACGAATTCCAATCTTTCACTTCTAAAGATAAAAATAAAAACGCTTCGTTTTCATAAAGCGTTTTTATTTTGTAATTTCAATGCTTAATCGATTAGAGATTATAAATAGTAGTAATTATTCAGTTGGGAATAAATCGTTATTCCCGCTTCATATGATTATTCCGTAGTCACTCCGTCGAATTCCGCTTCATTGGCTTCGGCTTCTTCCTTCGTGGCGCGCATGATTCCATCTTTATGATGCGCCGGCGAATAGATTGTATAGAGTTTCAGATCATCCGTTTCCGAAATGTTGATGACATTGTGCTGCGCGCCAGCAGGCACCACCACCGCAAACCCGTCACCTACTTCATATTCGTTGCCGTCAATTATGCACTTTCCTTGCCCCTTCTCAAAACGGAAAAACTGGTCGTTTTCCTCATGCACTTCCATCCCGATTTCTTCCCCGGGTTTGAGGCTCATAAGTACCAATTGGCTGTGCTTTGAAGTATAGAGCACCTTGCGAAAATAGCCATTTTCCAAAGTGGCCTCTTCGATATTAATAGAAAATCCTTTCATAGATATATTAATTGAATATTAATTATATATAAAACCGACCTTTCACAGATGTTCTCAAGAAAGTAACATTTTTCTTGCTATCGTTTTTGAATATTTGCTCAAAAAGTTGCAATTATTATCTCAACTGAAACTTCCTGAAATAGAGGTTAGAAGCTTTTAATGAAGGTACCAGATTGAAAAGTGTAAGACATTTCAAAAAACATGTTTGAATAAGCAGGGCAATTTTCAGAAAAAACAATAGCAGAAAAAATTGTGAAAATTGAACGGACATCTGCGGAAAGTCAGATAAAGTTATTCGAGAGCAAACTCGAAGTATGAACCAATAAAGGTAGTTAGAAATTCACAAATAAGTGCCTGTAGTCATTGTCCTTTTCTTTAATTATTCTTTAACTTAATTGGGAAGAATATAGATAAATCCTTGTGCTTAGAGATTTCAGTAATCCTCCACAACCAGATTTCACTCCCTCTAAGAAAGGTACTCTCTTGAAAACATTTCTACAGTCAGAAGGAAGTAGGAGAGGAGAAGGGGACCTATAACAATTCCTATCAATCCAAAAAGATATACCCCTATAACAATCCCGAGCAGAGAGAGAAAAGGATGAATTTCCCCAACTTTTTTCTGAATAATAGGCCTGAGAAAATTGTCCATGACACTTGCAAAAAGCCCTGCGATAAGGATAGCAAAACCTGCAGCATAGTCTCCCTGAAGAAGCTGAATAATGGTTGCAGGAACCCAGACTAAAGTTGACCCGAAAACGGGTACAAAAGAAACAATTGTTGCGATAAAACCCCAGAGAATAGCTCCCTGGATTTTAAATGTAAGGAAGGTGATGGTCAGAATTGCACCCTGGACAAGGGCTACAGCTCCGCTGGAGGTAATAGTTGTCCGGACAATTCTGCTGAATTCATCCATGAGAGTGGCTGTATTTTCTTCATTGAACGGGACTGCCACATAAACTTTGCGTGCGAAAGCCGAATCCTCTCCTACTAAAAGATAGTAAAGCAAAAAATACATTAGCAGGAGGCCTATGGACTGCTGGCTGAGGCTCTGGATCGAACCCAAAATGAAATTGCTTGAGTAATTGACGGCTCCAGAAGCAACATCCATAACTCTTTCCTGTATCTTCGTCTGGAGAGTATCGAGAGGAATATCCATTCTTGAAAGATAATGAGAAAGAAATTGGCCGCCGGCCTGAATAGATGCGACAATAGATGTCTGGTTAAGTAAAAGCTGCTGGATTTCACCAATAATTATACTCAGAAGAAAAAACAATGGAATCAGTACAACAAATATTGAAATAATTATCACCAAGGCTGCTGCAAATTGATTTCTAATTCTGCATCTCTTTACAAAAAAGTGATAAAGAGGTCTGAATATGATATAAAGGATAAAAGCCCCAAAAAAATAATTTAGATATGGAAGTGAGGCATAAACAATAACCGCAGTCAGGATGATAATGATTAGTAGGGCCAGCGCCATTTTTGCTATTCTTTCCATTAAATCTTAATTGGGCTTTCTATTATAAAAAATATATAAGCTTAACAGTCCCTCACTTTCTGCCAAAAAACTGACATTTTTAATATCTTCCGTGAGAAGTGAAATTTATTATTGAGCCATTCGAAAGCATGAGCAAGATAAATGAAAGTGAAACCTGATAGAATGAAGGCGCTGACCTGAAGAAAAGGCAAAATCCAGAGGCTGCAAGTCGTAGTTTACTTGAGCTTAACTTGTGACTCACACTTTTCCCTTACAACCATAACAGGAACCTTTGAGTGACGAACCAGATTTCCTGCAACGCTGCCCAGAAGCAACCTGTCTAGTCCTGTTTTTCCAAGAGTGCCCATAATAACAATATCCATTTTTTCCTCTTCAGCATACCGGATCAGCTCGTCTGAGGGATCGCCTTCAAGCAGGACAGATTCTACATTAATTCCTTTCATCTCTCCTAAACCTTTTACAGAATTTACAGCCTGCTGCCCTTGTGTTTTCAACGCCTCGTGTATTGACTCCCAGTAAGGATTCATACCCATAGGAGAAAAGTAATTCCCATCCGTAGATAAGTAGGCCGTTGACACCACATAGACTGCATAAACCGTCCCTCCACTCAATCTAGCAAGCTCTATCCCTTTATCAACAGCCAGCCTGGAGCAGTCCGACCCGTCGGTTGCAATCATTATTTTCTCAAAATTAACAGTTACCACGTAAAATCCTCAATTACACTATTTTCCTGGAAGAAATATAATAGCATCGCAGTGGAAAGCTCTTGGTCCCGTCCAGTCCTTGCTTCCTTAGAACCATAAGAAAATTCTGGGCATAATGAAAGCGGGGGTGCGAACATATTCCGCTACATACAGTGGAATTCGCCCGTGAAATTTTGATTTCAGGATAAAAATGTACAAATTAGATAAAGGCTTGAGTCCTCTATCTAATTGTCTTCTGCATCGAGTTCAGCTACCTTTTTTTACTTTAATCTCTCTTTTATTGCCTCTTCTTATGCAGGTATATTGCAAGCAGCCCGCTTACACCATAAACGATCTCAAATCCAGGAGCACTTGCACTTTCTTCTGGTTCCGTCTCTTTTTCAACGTCTGCTTCTGTATTTCCAGTAATTTGCTCAACGTTTTTAGTGGCAATTTCAGTGACATCTTCGTTTGCTATTTTCTTACCTGTTATTACAAAGGGAGAGAATCCCGGAGTTTTGGCTGTGAAATAAAGGTATCCTTTATCTTCCCTTAACAAACTGGTTGGGAGCTGATTCCATTTATTTTCATTGTATCTGTTAAGGGTTATAGAAGATGGATCGATATTTTTGTCCTGTATCCAGGATTTTTCAACCTTGAAACAGATTACAGAGTTTTCGATATTCTTTGAAGTGGCAAACCCGCTGTTTCCAACCCATATATTAAAGGATTTATATACTTTGTCAGAAGGCAGTTCTGAAACCAGCGTTGATTTTCCTTTCAATATCTCGACAGTTGCTGTAGTCTTACCTACTGTCTTTTTTGCATCGAAACTCAGATATAATACACAGGTTGCGTTTTTTGTGAAGTCAAACTTCACAGCTTTTCCGTTTGTAATGAAAGCCTGTGAAAGCTCCTTCACTTCGACGTTCTTTACAGGCTCAGGAGAGTTGCAGGCACCACCGCTGCTTCCACGGTGACTGTTTCCGCTGCTGCCCCCATTGTCCCCGGAGTTTTCATTTTCACTCTGGTCTGTGGTAGGATCCAAAGCTGTACCGTTTCCATCGCTTAAGGTTAGGAGGATCGGCTGTTTTACACTGTTGCTTTCGGAAGAAAGTTCGTTACAGTTTACTGTTGCAGTATTTTCTATGAACCCATCCCCACAACCATTACTTGTTATGTCTTCCTGGGTTACCGTGTAATTTCCGAAGAATTTCCAGGTCTCTCCCTGATTCAACACTCCCGGATCAATATCATCTCCAGCCGGGCCTGTAAGTGTAATCATCGGGTCGCTTACTGAAATTCCTGTCAGGTCCACCTTACCTTCATTCTTTACTGCAATCTGGTATTCTATTATATCTCCGGGTTTGTTGATTATACAGTCTCCGGCATTATCGACTCCGATTATTGATTTGTATATGCACAAATCCATCTTCGGAGCTATCAGCTGCTTTATACTGCATGTCTCAGCGGGGAGTTCATTGCAACTCACAGTTGCCGTGTTGTCGATATATCCATCTCCGCCAACGTTACTGTTTATGTCCTCTTCGGTTACCACATAATTTCCGAAGAATTTCCATGCCTCTCCTGGATTCAACACTCCTGGGTCAATATCATCTCCAGCAGGGCCTGGCAGTGTAATCATCGGGTCGCTTACTGCAATTCCAGAAAGGTCACAATTGCCTGAATTCTTCACCACTATCTGATATTCAATTATATCTCCAGGTTCATTGAGTATACAATCTCCAGCCTTATCGACTCCGATTATTGACTTGTATATACAATAATCCTGTATCTCTTTTATCGGCACCTCTTCTTCTATCGGTACTTTAACACTGTCAGATCTCGGCCCCAGCTGATCCGAATCAACAGTTGCCGTATTTTCAACGAACCCGTCTCCTTCACAACTACTGTCTATGTCTGCCTGAGTAACAGTGTAAGTTCCAACATAGACCCAGGTTTCCCCTATTTCGAGAACTCCATCAGAAATCAGAGACTCTGCTGGCCCATTGAGATTATCAATGAGAGTATCGGTTACTATTACGTTTGTCAGGTGAATGTTTCCCGTATTGGTAACTGTAATCTGATAGGTGACTACATCACAAGCTTCTGTTACTGTTCCTGCTGGCCCATTTCCTGCAACGTCAGTAACCATTTTTTCAATTATGCAATCCGGCACCTTTATAGGCACCTCTATCGGCACCTCTCCTATCGGCACTTCAGCACTATCTGACTTCGGACCTAGCTCATCACAGTCAACAGTTGCTGTATTTTCAATGAATCCGTCTCTTCCTCCATTACTGATTATATCTTCCAGAGTAACAGTGTAAGTTCCGCTATAGATCCATGTTTCTCCTCTTTCGAGAACTCCATCAACAATCAGAGACTCTGCTGGCCCATTGAGATTATCAATGAGAGTATCGGTTACTGAAACTCCTCCCAACTCAACGTTTCCAACATTGTTCACTATAATCTGGTAGCTAATTACATCTCCTACTTCTGTTACTGCTCCTGCCGGTCCTTTTCCAGCAACATCAATAACAACTTTATCAATGACGTAAGCTGGTTTGTATATTGGTACTTTATTTATCGGTACTTCAGCACTATCTGACTTCGGACCTAGCTCATCACAGTCAACAGTTGCTGTATTTTCAATGAATCCGTCTCCTCCACCATTACTGATTATATCTTCCAGAGTAACAGTGTAAGTTCCGCTATAGATCCATGTTTCTCCTCTTTCGAGAACTCCATCAACAATCAGAGACTCTGCTGGCCCATTGAGATTTTCAATCAGAGTGTCGGTTACTGAAACTCCTCCTAACTCAACGTTTCCAACATTGTTCACTGTAATCTGGTAGCTAATTACATCTCCTACTTCTGTTACTGTTCCTGTCGGTCCTTTGCCAGCAACATCAGTAACAACTTTGTCAATAATGTAAGCCGGGTTGACTTGTCCCTCTTCTATTGGTACTTCAGCACTATCTGTTTCGGGACCCAGCTCATCACAGTCAACTGTTGCTGTGTTGTTGATGAACCCATCTCCTCCACCATTACTGATTATATCTTCCAGAGTAACAGTGTAAGTTCCGGCGTAAGTCCAGATTTCTCCGACTTCTAGAACTCTATCAGCATTCAGAGACTCCACTGGACCTGTAAGGTTGATCAGAGTGTCAGTAACGCTGATATTTGTCAAATTAGAGTTTCTGTAATTGCTAACGTTAATCTGGTAGCTGATTATATCTCCGGCTTTTGTAACATTTCCGCCTGGTCCTTTACCAGCAACATCAGTAACAACTTTATCAATAATGTAAGCCGGGTTGACTTGTCCCCCTTCTATTGGTACTTCAGCACTATCTGTTTCGGGACCCAACTCATCACAATCAACTGTTGCTGTGTTGTTGATGAACCCGTCTCCTCCACCATTACTGTCTATGTCGGCCTGAGTAACAGTATAATTTCCGATGTAAATCCAGATTTCTCCGACTTCTAGAACTCTATCAGCATTCAGAGACTCTACTGGACCTGTAAGGTTGATCAGAGTGTCAGTAACGCTGATATTTGTCAAATTAGAGTTTCTGTAATTGCTAACGTTAATCTGGTAGCTGATTATATCTCCGGCTTTTGTAACATTTCCGCCTGGTCCTTTACCAGCAACATCAGTAACAACTTTATCAATAATGTAAGCCGGGTTGACTTGTCCCCCTTCTATTGGTACTTCAGCACTATCTGTTTCGGGACCCAACTCATCACAATCAACTGTTGCTGTGTTGTTGATGAACCCGTCTCCTCCACCATTACTGTCTATGTCGGCCTGAGTAACAGTATAATTTCCGATGTAAATCCAGATTTCTCCGACTTCTAGAACTCTATCAGCATTCAGAGACTCCACTGGACCTGTAAGGTTGATCAGAGTGTCAGTAACGCTGATATTTGTCAAATTAGAGTTTCTGTAATTGCTAACGTTAATCTGGTAGCTGATTATATCTCCGGCTTTTGTAACATTTCCGCCTGGTCCTTTACCAGCAACATCAGTAACAACTTTATCAATAATGTAAGCCGGGTTGACTTGTCCCCCTTCTATTGGTACTTCAGCACTATCTGTTTCGGGACCCAACTCATCACAATCAACTGTTGCTGTGTTGTTGATGAACCCGTCTCCTCCACCATTACTGTCTATGTCGGCCTGAGTAACAGTATAATTTCCGATGTAAATCCAGATTTCTCCGACTTCTAGAACTCTATCAGCATTCAGAGACTCTACTGGACCTGTAAGGTTGATCAGAGTGTCAGTAACGCTGATATTTGTCAAATTAGAGTTTCTGTAATTGCTAACGTTAATCTGGTAGCTGATTATATCTCCGGCTTTTGTAACATTTCCGCCTGGTCCTTTACCAGCAACATCAGTAACAACTTTGTCAATAATGTAAGCCGGGTTGACTTGTCCCCCTTCTATTGGTACTTCAGCACTATCTGTTTCGGGACCCAGCTCATCACAGTCAACTGTTGCTGTGTTGTTGATGAACCCGTCTCCTCCACCATTACTGTCTATGTCGGCCTGAGTAACAGTATAATTTCCGATGTAAATCCAGATTTCTCCGACTTCTAGAACTCTATCAGCATTCAGAGACTCTACTGGACCTGTAAGGTTGATCAGAGTGTCAGTAACGCTGATATTTGTCAAATTAGAGTTTCTGTAATTGCTAACGTTAATCTGGTAGCTGATTATATCTCCGGCTTTTGTAACATTTCCGCCTGGTCCTTTACCAGCAACATCAGTAACAACTTTGTCAATAATGTAAGCCGGGTTGACTTGTCCCCCTTCTATTGGTACTTCAGCACTATCTGTTTCGGGACCCAGCTCATCACAGTCAACTGTTGCTGTGTTGTTGATGAACCCATCTCCTCCACCATTACTGATTATATCTTCCAGAGTAACAGTGTAAGTTCCGGCGTAAGTCCAAGTTTCTCCAATATTCAGAATTTCAACAGGGAAATTATCTCCAGTTGGACCTGTGAGATTTCCAAGCAGGGGATCAGTAACAGTTACGTTTGTCAAAAAAACGTTTCCTTTATTGTTCACGTTAATCTGGTAGCTGATTACATCTCCTGCTTTTGTTACATTTCCTGAAGGTCCTTTGCCAGCAACATCAATAACAGTTTTGTCAATGGTGTAAGTCAGTTCTCTTTTTATAGGCACTTCAGCACTAGCAGTTTTCGGACCCAACTTTTCTGCTTGTATTTGTCCTGCAACATCTGTAATGGTTTTTTCAATAGTATAAGCCGGTGCAATTGCATACAAACTAACAGTTACTGTATTATTGATGAAGCCATCCCCGTCACCATTACTGTTTATGTCATCCTGAGTTGTTGTGTAAGTTCCGGTATAAATCCAGAATTCCCCTACTTCCAGAATTTCATCAGTGTTTAGAGACTCGACTGGTCCTGTGAGATTTCCAATCAGGTCATCAGTAACACTTACATTAATAAGATCAACGTTTCCAGCATTTGTCACATTAATCTGATAGCTTACGACATCTCCTGCTGTTGTGACCTTTTCTAGAGGCCCTTTGCCAGCAACATCAGTAACGATTTTGTCAATTACGTAATCAGGGGTTCTTTCCATAGGCACTTCAACAGTATCGGACTTCGGTTCAAGTTGATCACAGTCAACGGTTGCTGTGTTGTTGATGAACCCGTCTCCTCCACCATTACTATTTATGTCGGCCTGAGTAACAGTATAATTTCCGATGTAAGTCCAGATTTCTCCGACTTCTAGAACTCTATCAGCATTCAGAGACTCCACTGGACCTGTAAGGTTGATCAGAGTGTCAGTAACGCTGGTATTTGTCAAATTAGAGTTTCCGTCATTACTAACGTTAATCTGGTAGCTGATTACATCTCCGGCTTTTGTAACATTTCTGTCTGGTCCTTTGCCAGAAACATCTGTAACAGTTTTGTCGATTAGCAGAGCAGGATTATAGACGGCTGTTACAGTTTCATTATCCGTGTTAGACGTGGTTGTATTGTTTCCGAAAGTGCCGGTTGCATACGCAGCATTGGTTACAGAACCTGCATCAAGGTCTGCCTGGGTTATTGTGTAAGTAGCATTTCCAAGAACACTTTGAGAAGGTAA
Source organism: Methanosarcina sp. ERenArc_MAG2 (assembly GCA_023955635.1). Classification (GTDB taxonomy): domain Archaea; phylum Halobacteriota; class Methanosarcinia; order Methanosarcinales; family Methanosarcinaceae; genus Methanosarcina; species Methanosarcina baikalica. The sequence continues at coordinate 401,608 of JAMXHR010000016.1, read as the reverse complement.
CAGGTTCCCGCCTGTAATCTGCACTGTTCCTATTTTGTCATCCGTAACTGTTATTGGTCCTGTGATGTTCACATTTCCGGAGTTAGTTACGTTGTAAGTATAGGTTATCAGGTCTCCTGCAGCAGAATAATTTGTTGGAGAGGCGGATTTGTCGATTAGCAGAGCAGGATTATAGACGGCTGTTACAGTTTCATTATCCGTGTTAGACGTGGTTGTATTGTTTCCGAAAGTGCCGGTTGCATACGCAGCATTGGTTACAGAACCTGCATCAAGGTCTGCCTGGGTTATTGTGTAAGTAGCATTTCCAAGAACACTTTGAGAAGGTAACAGGTTCCCGCCTGTAATCTGCACTGTTCCTATTTTGTCATCCGTAACTGTTATTGGTCCTGTGATGTTCACATTTCCGGAGTTAGTTACGTTGTAAGTATAGGTTATCAGGTCTCCTGCAGCAGAATAATTTGTTGGAGAGGCGGATTTGTCGATTAGCAGAGCAGGATTATAGACGGCTGTTACAGTTTCATTATCCGTGTTAGACGTGGTTGTATTGTTTCCGAAAGTGCCGGTTGCATACGCAGCATTGGTTACAGAACCTGCATCAAGGTCTGCCTGGGTTATTGTGTAAGTAGCATTTCCGAGAACACTTTGAGAAGGTAACAGGTTCCCGCCTGTAATCTGCACTGTTCCTATTTTGTCATCCGTAACTGTTATAGGTCCTGTGATGTTCACATTTCCGGAGTTAGTTACGTTGTAGGTATAGGTTATCAGGTCTCCTGCAGCAGAATAATTTGTTGGAGAGGCGGATTTGTCGATTAGCAGAGCAGGATTATAGACGGCTGTTACAGTTTCATTATCCGTGTTAGACGTGGTTGTATTGTTTCCGAAAGTGCCGGTTGCATACGCAGCATTGGTTACAGAACCTGCATCAAGGTCTGCCTGGGTTATTGTGTAAGTAGCATTTCCGAGAACACTTTGAGAAGGTAACAGGTTCCCGCCTGTAATCTGCACGGTTCCTATTTTGTCATCCGTAACTGTTATAGGTCCTGTGATGTTCACATTTCCGGAGTTAGTTACGTTGTAGGTATAGGTTATCAGGTCTCCTGCAGCAGAATAATTTGTTGGAGAGGCGGATTTGTCGATTAGCAGAGCAGGATTATAGACGGCTGTTACAGTTTCATTATCCGTGTTAGACGTGGTTGTATTGTTTCCGAAAGTGCCGGTTGCATACGCAGCATTGGTTACAGAACCTGCATCAAGGTCTGCCTGGGTTATTGTGTAAGTAGCATTTCCGAGAACACTTTGAGAAGGTAACAGGTTCCCGCCTGTAATCTGCACGGTTCCTATTTTGTCATCCGTAACTGTTATAGGTCCTGTGATGTTCACATTTCCGGAGTTAGTTACATTGTAGGTATAGGTTATCAGGTCTCCTGCAGCAGAATAATTTGTTGGAGAGGCGGATTTGTCGATTAGCAGAGCAGGATTATAGACGGCTGTTACAGTTTCATTATCCGTGTTAGACGTGGTTGTATTGTTTCCGAAAGTGCCGGTTGCATACGCAGCATTGGTTACAGAACCTGCATCAAGGTCTGCCTGGGTTATTGTGTAAGTAGCATTTCCAAGAACACTTTGAGAAGGTAACAGGTTCCCGCCTGTAATCTGCACGGTTCCTATTTTGTCATCCGTAACTGTTATAGGTCCTGTGATGTTCACATTTCCGGAGTTAGTTACATTGTAGGTATAGGTTATCAGGTCTCCTGCAGCAGAATAATTTGTTGGAGAGGCGGATTTGTCGATTAGCAGAGCAGGATTATAGACGGCTGTTACAGTTTCATTATCCGTGTTAGACGTGGTTGTATTGTTTCCGAAAGTGCCGGTTGCATACGCAGCATTGGTTACAGAACCTGCATCAAGGTCTGCCTGGGTTATTGTGTAAGTAGCATTTCCGAGAACACTTTGAGAAGGTAACAGGTTCCCGCCTGTAATCTGCACTGTTCCAACCTTGTCATCCGTAACTGTTATTGGTCCTGTGATGTTCACATTTCCGGAGTTAGTTACATTGTAGGTATAGGTTATCAGGTCTCCTGCAGCAGAATAATTTGTTGGAGAGGCGGATTTGTCGATTAGCAGAGCAGGATTATAGACGGCTGTTACAGTTTCATTATCCGTGTTAGACGTGGTTGTATTGTTTCCGAAAGTGCCGGTTGCATACGCAGCATTGGTTACAGAACCTGCATCAAGGTCTGCCTGGGTTATTGTGTAAGTAGCATTTCCGAGAACACTTTGAGAAGGTAACAGGTTCCCGCCTGTAATCTGCACGGTTCCTATTTTGTCATCCGTAACTGTTATAGGTCCTGTGATGTTCACATTTCCGGAGTTAGTTACGTTGTAAGTATAGGTTATCAGGTCTCCTGCAGCAGAATAATTTGTTGGAGAGGCGGATTTGTCGATTAGCAGAGCAGGATTATAGACGGCTGTTACAGTTTCATTATCCGTGTTAGACGTGGTTGTATTGTTTCCGAAAGTGCCGGTTGCATACGCAGCATTGGTTACAGAACCTGCATCAAGGTCTGCCTGGGTTATTGTGTAAGTAGCATTTCCGAGAACACTTTGAGAAGGTAACAGGTTCCCGCCTGTAATCTGCACGGTTCCTATTTTGTCATCCGTAACTGTTATTGGTCCTGTGATGTTCACATTTCCGGAGTTAGTTACGTTGTAAGTATAGGTTATCAGGTCTCCTGCAGCAGAATAATTTGTTGGAGAGGCGGATTTGTCGATTAGCAGAGCAGGATTCTGGGTTATCGGAACAGCTTCGCTGTCATTTTTAGGACCCAGCTCATCAGAATCAACAGTTGCTGTATTGTTGATGAAACCATCCTCATCACCATTACTGTTTAGGTCCTCCTGACTAACAGTGTAGGTTCCTGTGAAGGTCCAGTTCTCTCCAGCATTCAAGATTCCTGATGGAGAATTGTCTCCAGCTGGACCTGTGAGATTTCCAAGTAGAGGATCAGTGACAGTTACATTTGTAAGATCAATGTTTCCAGTATTGTTTATACTAATCTGGTAGCTGATTATATTGCCAGCTGATGTTATATTTGCTGAAGCTCCGTGTCCTGCAACATCTGTAATGATTTTGTCAATAGTGTAATCAAGACTCTGGATTATCGGAGCAGCTTCACTGTCACTTTTCGGATCCAGCTCATCAGAATCAACAGTTGCTGTATTGTTGATGAAACCATCTCCACCACCTTTACTGTTTAGATCTGCCTGAGTGGCAGCGTAAGTTCCGGTATAGATCCAGTTCTCTCCTACATTCAGGATTTCGAGAGGTGCATTGTCTCCGGTTTTTCCTGTAAGGTTAATTAGAGAATCAGTAACGACTACATTGGAGATGTCAATGTTTCCAACATTATTTATTTTAATTTGATAACTTATGAGGTCCCCAGCTTTTGTTACATTTGCTGAAGGCCCTTTGCCAGCAACATCAGTAATGGTTTTGTCAATAGTGTAAGCCGGCATTATCATGGGTGTTGCAGCAGTGCGTGACTTTGGATCCAGCTCATCACAGTCAACTGTTGCCGTATTATCAATTAATCCATCCCCTCCGCCATTACTACTCATGTCTAACGGGGTTACCGTATAATTTCCAATGTAAGTCCAGGTCTCTAATACCTCCAGAACTCCATCATGGTTCAGGGACTCTACTGGATCTTTTAGGGGAATCAGGGGGTCAGTAACGCTTGTATTTGTCAGGGCAATGTTTCCAACATTACTCACTATAATTTGGTAACTTATGACATCTCCTGCTTTTGTTACGTTTTCTAATGGTCCTTTTCCTGAAACATCTGTAATGATTTTGTCAATGATATAAGCAGGTATTTCTATTGGTACTTCAGCAGTGTGTGACTTTGGACCCAGCTCATCACAGTCAGCAGTTACCGTATTATCAATTAATCCGTCCCCTCCTCCATTACTGCTTATGTCTTCCTTAGTTACCGTGTAATTCCCAGAGTAAGTCCATATTTCGGATGTCTGCAGAATTTTATCAGCATTCACGGACTCTGTTGGTCCTGTCAGGTTAATCAGAGGGTCAGCAACGCTTATATTTGTAAGCTCAACGTTTCCAACATTACTCACTTGAATCTGATAAGTAATGAGATCCCCAGCTTTACTTACATGTCCTAACGGCCCTCTTCCTGCAACATCAAGAACAACTTTGTCTATGACGTAAGCCGGTATTCCTATTGGTGCTTCAATAGTGCTTGACTTTGGATCAAGCTCATTACAATCAACGGTTGCCGTATTTTCAATTAATTGATCCCCTCCGCCATTACTGTCTATGTCTTCCTGCGTTACCGTGTAATTCCCAGTGTAAGTCCAGGTTTCTAATACCTTCAGAATTTCATCAGCAATCAGAGACTCTGTAGGCCCTGTAAGATTGATCAAAGTGTCAGTAACGCTTACATTTGTTAGGTCAGTATTTCCAACATTCCTCACTTGAATATTATAAGTAATTACGTCCCCAGCTTTTGTTACATTTCCTGCCGGTCCTTTTCCAGCAACATCAGTAAAAGTTTTGCGAATGACATAAGCCGGTATTCCTTTTAGTGGCACTTCAACATAGTCTGACTTTGGGCCCAGTTCATCACAATCAACAGTCGCTGTATTTGAAATTACTTTTGTCCCTCCGGCATTACTGTTTATTTCTTCCTGAGTTACCGTGTAATTCCCAGTGTAGTTCCAGGTTTCTCCTATGTTCAGGATTCCAGGGGAAGAATTATCTCCGCTTGGTCCTGTCAGGTGAATCCGGGTGTCAGTAACGCTTACATTTGTCAGGTCAGTATTCCCAACATTCCTCACTTGAATATTATAAGTAATTACGTCCCCAGCTTTTGATACATTTGCTGAAGATCCTCTTCCTGCAACATCAATAACAGTTTTGTCAATGATGTAAACCGGTATTCCTGTTAAGGGTACTTCAACATAGTCTGACTTTGGGTCCAGTTCATCACAGTCAACAGTTGCCGTATTTGTAATTAATTTGTTCCCGCCACCATTACTGTTTATTTCTGCCTGAGTAACAGTGTAATTCCCAGTGTAAACCCAGGTTTCTCTTACCTCCATAACTCCATTAGAATTAAGAGACTCAAATGGGCCTATCAAATTAATAAGAGAATCATTAACGTTTACATTTGTCAGATTGACGTTTCCTGTATTATTCACGTCAACCTCGTAAGTAATGACATCTCCTGCTGCTGTTATATTTCCTTCCGGTCCTCTTCCTGCAACATCTATGATTTTTTTGTCAATGATGTAAACCGGATTAGGTAAAACCGGTAAAACGTTCGTTGGCTGGTAGTAAGTATTGTTAGTTATGTTGGAATCGCCAGTAATAGCAGTCAATGAAACGTCATTGCACAGGTCAAACACTGTAGGTCGAAGACCTGCAGTACCATTCTCCGAGTTAGTAGATGGGTCTGTAGATGTCGGTGCTGTATTGGAAATCAAAGCGACTATAGTTATTTTCATTGATTGAAGGGGGTTCAATGCACCAACATCGAAGGTTACATTATTCCCGCTAACTGTGTACGGGGCACCGATGGCTGAAACAAAAGATGTATTGTTATCGAGCTTATCTGTGACCACAACCCCATTTGCAACAGTGTCAGGGTTATTGTTCGTTACCACCAGATCATAAGTAAGATTTTGCCCCGTGATCACAGGATCAGGAATGTCGGTCTTCATAACTGAAATATCGGCAATGTTTGAGGCGAACTCTTCTACTCTTAAAAGGGGAACGATCTGTGTTCCGACATTGATTGCGTCGCCACTGGCAGTATTTGAGCTTTCCAACTTTGTTCGCACATTGCCTGAGGGACTAGCTGGGAGTCTCGACTTGAGGACAACCCAAATCTCAACAACTGCCCGATCACCATCATCGAGGCCTGATATACTGAATGTACCCCCGATCTGCTGGGAATTTCCGCTGCCTATGAGGTTGGAAGTGTAACTATCTACTTTAGCATTATTTCCCTGATCTATTGTACGGGCATCTGCGGTATCAACGAAAGCTGCGTACACCATATAAGTCGGATCGTATCCGAAGTCATCACCCGATGTTGTGTTGGTGTCGAAACTGGTTGCGAACTCGATCATCCCGTTCTCAGGAGATGTACTACCGCCGACTTCTATCACTATCTCAAACGGCACTATCTGGCCAAGAGCAATATCATGAGGTGCAAGAGATGTCACCGTGTCAAGATCAGAAGAAGTAGGACCATATGCCACAGCATTAGCAAGAGGATCTGCATACCTCCCGGCAAGTCCGGGAGAAGGAAGTGATGCCGGTGTCAGCCTCGCATAAGTCGGCAAATAAGGAGCGTTGTTTAGCTTAGGATCGGCGGCATACCATTTCAAGTTATAAGCATTGCGTCCAGCCTGAGCTTCAAAAGGTACTACACTCACTAAGACGGTCATGCTCAAAATTAGTATCAACATTACCGATATCATGGGCTTGAGCCGAGGTATACCGAAATGCAAATGAGTGTTTTTAGATTTGTTCCTCAGTGCGGTGGCATTACTCTTGTATGGTACTAAAGATGTTAGTACAGTTATTATAAAAGCGAGATTTGCTTTATTTGTGTTCATTTGTTCTATACCTCTGTTTCCATCCCATGAATTTGAACCATATTGCGGGAGTGAATTTAAAAAATCAATATTTTTAGGAAAGCCGACCACAAAATTCAATATTTGTTTTTTGAATTAACATTTTAAATAATAATTCAAAGTTGTGATCATGTAAAAATAAATCATGATCTTGTGGGAATAAAACGGGTTTAGAGATCGGCTGCTAACATTGTAACAGTTAAACTGTTATAATTTTCATATAGAGTTACTCGCTATATAACTATATAAATTTATTTATTGGCTTGGATTAATATAATATTGATGGCAAAATATCAGGGGTGGAAGAACCTTTAGTAATATCTGCATAACGTTAGGTCATTGAACAGATATGGAAAGAAACGAATCAAAAAAGTAATATTCTGAAGTGTACTATTCTGAAGTGGGTTCCGTTGCAAAAAATATCTGCTAAGGATAATAATCAAAGTTGCGCTGGCGCACCCCGCTGCAAGCAACGGGGTATGTTCGCGCCACCGCTCGAAATTCCGTTAAAGGAAATAATAACCCTAAACAGTTTAGTTTGAGCAGAAGTTAACAACCGAAAAATGGAATTGATAAATTATATAATCATCAACGGTTACCGGGGAAGTTTCCATCCCCGCAGCAAGCTAGCGGGGTATTCGACTGAAATAAAAAGGAAAATCAAAGGTAGTGACATGCTATCTAATTCCTTTAAATCCCTACTTTGACAGAAGCATACATTTTGTAATGTATAAATGGGCTTCATGCTTCTGCTTTCTTTACACAATTTAAATTTAAATGGTGTATTTATGACTCAGTTCCAAAATCTAGTGATTTTTGCATTTTTTGATTGAAATGTTGAATTTCCAAGAAGAATTCAGTCTTCAATCAAACTCAATATTCGAGATCTATCAACATCATTTAATAGGTAACGTTCAAAGAATTGTGACCATTTTCAAAATCTAGTGATTTTTAATTTTAAGTTCATCACTAGATTTTGGCATTGTGTCGTATTTATTGATTTATGATATTTACAATTTTACCAATATGTAATATGTCGATGCAATGTGTTTTTTGTATAAAAACACTATAGTAATTATCATAATCTGTCAAAGTAGGGTTAAATGGAAGCACTTTGTAGGTGAAATTATCTTATTAAATGTAAGATGGTACTTAAGATACCCATTGAGCTATCGAAATTTAAAGGAAATGATGATAGAGGAATTCAAGTTGATCACAGTACTATAATGAGATGGGTACATCAATATTCTCCTGAAATAGAAAAAGAAGATAAGGGGTCGTTACGAAATAACTTAGGTAACACATAATTATTATGGAACAAAATCGATGGAGCTGCTTATGAAACTAATTAAGTGCAGTATCAAAATGTGCCTAAGTTATTTCGCTGTGAGTCCTAAGAAGACATTTAAGACCAACTAATGACTCTTGGAGAGTAGATGAAACCTATATTAAAGTAAAAGGTAAATGGAAATATTTTTGCCGAGCAGTTGATTTTTGCAACGGAACCAAAATAAGTCAATAACTCAAGGACACGACCGATGTTTTCTATTTTGTAGATGTATTTAAAAAAGTTTTTCTAGATATTGGTATATACTATGATTATTAATATTAGTTGAGTTTAGTAGATCCGACTTTGATATATATAGACCATTCGCCCATTTATTAATCAAATCGTTCTTAAAAAAGGAGTTCAATATAAATTGAGGCGGGTATTGATAATTCAATATATTTATTTGATGAAAATAAGGTATTTGTTGAAATCGGAAGTGTGTGCATTGTCTGCATACTAAAGAAGCAATCTGATCACGAGATATAAATGTCCAAGAAGCACAGTTCCTATAAAAAGATGATGTTGTGTTTCAATTAGTTTGGAATACAAGCCTTCGAATGGGGATCGAAATTGGAGACAATTCCAGAAAAGAACAGGGCAACTGGAAAAGATATATATAAGCGGATATTTTTATATATATAGAATTTTTGGTTTTGGGGGGACTTATTGAAAACTATAAGCGAGAATCTCTGTTCATTTTCCATAAATATGGGAATATACTCGTTTTTTAGGATAGATCAATAACTCACGAACAAAACTGGATTTTTAAGCAAAAGAAATATTAATATCTTGAACGAGACAGGATATTAATCTACATTAAAAGAGAAATCTACGCGGCGAATTCTGAGATCTGGATGTTCTCAGGAAGAAGATACATAAAGAGTCTAAAAATGGTACTTAGAAACAGGGAAATCTTCCGGGCGGGACTTCATTTTTGAAAAACCGCATATTCAGTATTTTCTATCTCGAGTATGAGAGGAGGCTTGAAATAGAAATTCTTAATTCCGAAATTCCGCATCATATAGCTGTGATTATGGACGGAAACCGCAGGTATGCAGGGCAGCTGGGAAAAACCCGAAGTTTCGGGCATGCGCTGGGAGCAGAAGTTACCGAAAGGGTGATTGAGTGGTGTTATGAGATAGGGGTAAAACAACTTACTCTGTATGCCTTTTCTACGGAAAATTTCCAGCGTTCCGAAGAGGAAGTTGACGGTCTCTTTAATCTCATCAACGAAAAATTCCTGAAAATTTATTCCGACCCAAGAACGCATGAAAACGAAATTCAAGTCCGCGTCATCGGAGACCGGTCAAAATTACCTGCTTTCCTGAATGAATCAATTGAAAAGATAGAAAAAGCTACAGAAAATTACAGGAAATTTCACCTGAACGTTGCCATTGCTTATGGAGGCAGGCAAGACATTATTCAGGCTGTTCGGGACATTGCAGGTTGTATTTCCACCGGGAAACTTTCCCTTGAAGAAGTGGATGAAAATCTTATTTCGAAACATCTCTACCCTGCTCCAGGCATCTCTGTTCCTAATGTGGATCTGATCCTCCGCACCGGCGGCGATGAAAGAGTTTCTAATTTCCTTCCTTGGCAGGCTAACGGAAGCGAATGTGCGACTTATTTCTGCGCGCCTTTCTGGCCAGAATTCAGAAAAATCGATCTTCTTCGCTCTATAAGGGTATATCAGGCTCGAAAAGCCGAAAAAAAACAGGAACAGTCGTATAGAGTTTTAAAAGTTGTAAATATTCTGGAGATAGGAAATAAGGGAGAAAAACGAGAAGACCTTGGAAAACTTCAACCAGTAAAAAAGCAGGGTGTCTCCTGAGGTATTCTCTAAGTTTCCTGAGAGGTTATGTAAATACAGCTGTATGATAAATAGCACAAAAATAATACCACGTCAGTTCAATAAATTGTTTTTTGAAGTGACATGCAGGAGCCTCAAATCAAAGTTGTACTAAGAGCCTATCCGAAAAGTCCCGCTGCTCTAAATATTATCCATGCACATGCTAACTGAAGCATAGCAAGGTAATTCTCAACCTTTTTTCCCATCTTATAAGCAGCCTTCTGAATCTGTTTATCCAAGAATGTGTCCTTTCTACAACCCATCTTCTTGCCCTAAAACCTGGTATCTGTATTCTTATATTTTCCTCTCCGCGGCTTTTGATATGAGCGGTATAACCATATTCTTTAACCAGTTGTCTGATGTCAGGAAAATCATATCCTTTATCCATACAGATATTCTGAATTCCCTCATCCGGAGAAGGTCTTTCAAAAAGAATGGCATCTAAAGTTTCTTTTACAAGCTTTTTATCGTGACGATTTGCTCCATCAACAGTTACCGAAAGTGGTATACCCTTCCCATCTGTTAAAATACTCCTTTTTGTACCTTTTTTGCCACGATCAGTTGGATTCGCGCCGGTCCCAGGTCCACCTAATGGTGCTTTTGTCATAGAACCGTCAATTGCTTGCCATTCCCACTCTAATCCTTTTTTATGATCATACTCCAGTAGACCAGCTATCCACATATTCTCAAAGAATCCTGAGCTTCTCCATTCCTGAAATCGATCATGGACAGTGCTTGGAGCTCCATAAAATCGTGGCAGAGATTTCCATTGGCAACCAGTCCGAAGGAGATAAAAAATACCACTCAGTATTCTCTTATCATCTTTTCGAGGTCTGCCAGGCTTCTTTTTCGCTCTAGGGAGAGGGAATAATGCTTTTATTTGATTCCAAAATCCGTCAGAAATCTCGTAGTCTTGTACATTTGTTCGTCTTGCCACTAATCAATATTAACCTAAAATCTAGTTATTCTACTTTTCGGATAGGCTCTAAGTTATAATGGAACTATTCAAAATCGAATATATTCATTTGCTTATACGCTTTATTTTCTTCTTGGTTCCTCTGATTTTCAACATAGTTTTTTATTAAATCGGAAGCAATTCCATCTCCTACAGTTCCAATGTAACCTCCAGCACTCCATAATTCACCACTCCAAAGCTGTTTTTTGATTTCAGGGTGTTCTTTAAAGATTTGTCTTGCTGTGATGCTTTTATAATTTGCATCACTTTTGAGGAGAATATTTTGGCTCAGCACCTACAAAAAGATGGACATGATCCCGTCAGTACCAATTGCATTAAATTCAAAACAGTACCTTTCACCAATTTCAAAGCATATGGTTTTCAAAAAATGGATGATTTGTTTGTCTAAAAGAAGGTTTTTACGATACTTCATATAAAAAACTATGTTGTACCTGATTTATAGACACAATGATTTGCATGCCGTAGTTCCATTCACGTTAGAAAGGTAGCTAAAAACATAAATCGTTTTATGGTGCTTTTTTCTTAACTCTCAGCCAAGCGTTGTAATCCCTTCTTATCGCTAATCAAAGTTGCGCTGGCGCACCCGCTGCAAGCAACGGGGTATGTTCGCGCCACCGCTCGAAATTCCGTTAAAGGAAATAATAACCCTAAACAGTTTAGTTTGAGCAGAAGTTAACAACCGAAAAATGGAATTGATAAATTATATATTCATCAACGGTTACCGGGAAGTTTCCATCCCCGCAGCAAGCTAGCGGGGTATTCGACTGAAATAATAGGAAATATTTTTAAATTTAAAAAAATTAAGGGGTTTTCCCCTGAGTTCGGTTACAATATGATATTTATTCCCCCTCTTTGAGGGACTCAAGAGCCTTTTTAATCATTGCACGGTAATAATCCGTATCAGTAGAGTAGTGTTCTTTTGCAAGTTTTGAGTCCGGGTCTTCCTCTGCCTCAACTGCCCTTATCCTCTCAAGAGTTTGCTTTGAGGTATCGAGTACCCAGAGGTCCCGGGCAAGTCCGTCTACCTGCTGGATGGATTCAGGGCGTATAGAGGTCAACACATTACCATCATCTGTGGTATAGGTGCTGGTTTTGCCCACGACTGCCACAAAAGCTGGAAGTTCGCAGTCGGCAAGGAATTGGGCTGCTTCGGGCTGGTACTGTCCGGCATAGACCAGGAAGGAACCTGTTGGGTCTGAAACTCTTCCCCTCCAGTATTCGGAGTCGGTTCCGATATCTTCTTTTTCTATAAGTGTGCCTACAAGGAAGATGCGGTTTACTTTAGCTCCTGTTGGGGTCAGGACATACTGTGGTGCGTACTGGTCACTTTCATCCCTTGATGTCAGGTTCGAATCTTTTAGCTCCTGGGCAAAGACCCTGCGGGCTACTTCCCTGAAAAAGCCTGTCATTTACTCCACCTCCAGTTCAGTAAGCATTTCCTCAAGGAGCTCTCTATCCAGAGAAGTCCTTGGAGTAATTGAATCCACAAGGATATAGCGGTCAAGCTTGTGCCCACTGATAGTATAATATCTGCCCACAAGTTCGTGTTTCAGTTTGTCCAGCACAACTCCGGGGTCAAGGGCATCTGCAGCCATTGCAATTGCAGTATCGAGAGAAAGTCCTGTAAGCTCTTCGGTAAGTTCCCTGTTAATAAGAGCATCCTGAGTTGAGGATCCCGAATCCAGAACCGCTTTTATCCTGAGGTCGTATTCTCCTTTTACTTTCCCGTGTTCTGCACAGGCACCCTTAGCCAGAGCCCTCTTGCACTCGGGGCAGCGCTTTATAAGGCCTGAGCCGGTTTGAATGTCCACCATTGCTCCGAAGTATGTGAAAGTAGATGTTCGGACCTCGATATCTTCATCAAGTTCTTCTATGGAACTTGACCTGTTAAGCTGGATCTGAGCCTTGCCGTCCCATTCATTGACAACTACATTTTTCAGCATGTAGCTTTTGCCTTCTTCCATATCCGGAAGTTCGGAACTGGCCCAGTTAGTGAATTTGATAACACCTGTCTGGTCTCCTAAAAGCCCTGCCTGCTCAATCGATTCATGGGAGTTTTCCCAGAGCTGGACTACTTTTCCTCTGACTGTAGCCCACTGGCCACCAACAAGATCGGCAATATTCCTGAGCTCTGCTTCTCTTGCAGTCGGCGTGAAATCCCCGCCCCCTACCTCGATGGGTTCATCCAGCTTTTCTACTGAACTGTTCTTGTTAATCTGAACCTGGAACCTGCTATTGTACTCTCCGACAACAACACTCTTAAAGAGGTAACTTTCCCCCTGCTCAAGCTTAGGCAGTTCAGCATTTTTCCATTCGGTAAACTTTATTATTCCTGTTTCATCCCCAAGGAGCCCTACCTGAGATATGGATTCGTGAGTATTTTCCCAGAGCTGGGCAACCTTTGCCTTAAGGTTTGCCCATTGCCCGTCTTCCGAGATGTTCACAATCTTGGTAAGTTGGGGTTCAGCCTGCCTCACGTAAAATTCATTTTTTGGAATGGAATATTTCTTCAAAAAGTAATTGGTCACGCTGCGCTGAGCTTCGTTGGAAGGAACTTTGAATTTCGTGATCAGTTCGTCGAGTCTGCTTTCGATGTCCTCGAGGGGCACATCGATTCCAAGCTTTAAAAATCGGTCTCTAATAGATTCTGCAGTTTGTTTCATTCTTTCTACCTCAAGCCTCTTGGTTGTCTTTATAGTATAGAGAGGCGTTCCAAAGTACAACGCCACATGATATAAACCTGAGGAAAGCGGAGTGAAAGTATTTGATCTCAGGAAAGAAACCATGCCTGAATGATTAGTTTTAGGGACGATAAAACCCTAAAAAAATTTGTCTCTAAAATTCACTCTTCTTTTAGGGAATATTTATTTTTCCAGGCTGCTTTCATATTTCCCAAAGAAATACTAACCGCTTCCGGCTTGATTTTCACTTCAAAATTATTTCAACGTTTCATTTGAAGTTTCTTTTAATAGACCTATGTTCTCAAGCCATACTTAAATTTATTTATGAAAAATATCTTGTTTGTCTACTCATAAGTGTCCTGCTGAAATCCTTGAGAGATATCCTCAGGGATTTTCCTGGAAGGGCGTGACTATAGTTTCTAACGTACACATTTACACCTAATTTACTCAAGCCTCTACAACCATGCAAAACACCTGCAATCCGGAATAAAGGAAACGTGAGCACAACTTTTCCTATGCTGGAGGGGATTCATCTTTGAGGTTATCAACTAATTTGGTAATTACTATATTAAATATTGAACAGTAAATCGAAATCCCGATATAAATCAATTTTTGCGAAGTTGCCCTGACTCTCAATTGTTAAGACATGTAAGGCATAAAATGCAGGAAATGTCTCTCTGGGTTATAAATTAAATACTTTTGCAGACTCTGAAAAAAAGACAAAGATGCCCTGTAAAAGATACAACCTTAAATAGAATCCTGTCAGAAATAAAAATATACAAATATTGTGAATGTATAACTTATTTCCTGAGCTACGGCTCAAGTCCGCAGGCTTCAAGTCTCGAAAAGGCTTGAATAATACGGTTTTTATCGGGCTTCTAATATTCCTGCCTTCATAGTCTTCAGATTTGCTGGAAAAAAGCTGGAAAAGTAGGAGGAAGGCCTAATTTCGGAGTTTATCCGGCTTATGCTCCGGAGCTGTTTACTTTGTATGGATAAACTTATTTTTTAATTATACAGAGATTACTTTTTTATTGTAGGTTATCCCTTATACAGGCATAACATCCTGCATATATTTCGATTAAATTATTCTGTTTAGACTTTCGAAGGTAATGTATAAATTCTAAAAAAGGTTCTTTAAATCTATGAAAGCTATTATCCTTGCAGCCGGAGAAGGGTTGCGCTGCAGACCTCTCACTCTTACTCGTTCAAAAGTAATGCTTCCTATCGCCAACAGGCCCATTCTGGAGCATGTCATAGCTTCGCTTGAAAAAAATGGGATAACCGATATTATATTGATTGTCGGATATGAAAAAGAACGAATAATGGACTATTTTGAAGACGGGCTGAACTTCGGGGTGAAAATTAGATATGTAGAACAGAAAGCTCAACTTGGCACCGCACACGCAATTGAACAGGCAAAGAAATTTATCGGCCCCGAAGACTCAGAATTTCTAGTGCTGAACGGAGATAATCTGGTTGAACCAAAAACTATAGCCGATCTCATTAAGAATTACGGTGGAGTCGCAAGCCTTCTAACAGTGAGAATGGAAGAGACGGCAGGTTACGGTGTGGTTCTTAAAGAAAAAATAAAGTTACAAGGATCCTGGAAAAAAGGCCCGGAGATCTAAGCCGTATTGTAAATACCGGAATTTATGTTTTTACGCCGCAGGTCTTTGAAACCATCGAAAAGACCCCGATATCCGAAAATGGAGAGTATGCAATAACTGATACTCTGCAGATTATGATAGACGAGGGAAAAACAGTTACTTCCGTCCCGACAGAATCAAAATGGCTGGATGCTGTCCATTCCTGGGATCTGTTAAAAGCAAATGCCATAGTGTTAAATTCCTCCAGGAATCTGAAGGTTGAAGGAGAAGTGGAAGAAGGAGTTGTAATTCGGGGAAAAGTAGCAATAGGAAAAAACACAAGGATTCGCTCCGGAACTTACATTGTAGGTCCTGTTGTTATAGGAGACAATTGCGATATAGGCCCCAATGTTGTTATCCTGCCCTCCACAACAATAGGAGACAACGTATCGATCAGGTCATTTACCGAGATCCAGAATAGTATAATAATGAATGACTGCAGGATATACTCGCACGGGCAGATTTCCAATTCCATAATTGGAAGCAATAATACAATTGGCTCAGGTTTCTTTGTTGAAGAAAAAGAAGGTCTGTTGATCACTATGAATAAAACTCTTTATCGAGCCCCCAGACTCGGTACCATATTTGGAGACGATAATCGGATCGGGAACAGCGTACTTGTGAAAGCCGGAGTAACTATAGCTGTCGACTGCCAGGTAGAATCTGGAAATACCATATACAGGGACCTGTCCCGTCATTCGGTAGTTCTTTAATTTCAAAAGGGGTAAAAAAATGTGTGGAATCGTAGGATATGCAGGGGAGAATTCTGCTGCATCTGTCATTATAGAGTCCCTCAAAAAACTCGAGTACCGTGGATATGACTCCGCTGGTATTACGGTTCTGGGCAGCGGACTCGATACTTACAAATCAGTAGGTAAAATTGTAAATCTCGAAGCCGTACTCCCGAAAGGAATTGGCGGAAACTTAGGAATAGGCCATACCCGCTGGGCAACCCACGGACGTCCAAGCACGGAAAATGCCCACCCGCACAACTCTGGAAATCCATGTAAGATTTCGGTCGTGCATAACGGGATTATCGAGAACTATATGGCATTGAAAGAGAAGCTGACTGCAGAGGGATACGAGTTTAAATCGGAAACAGATACAGAAGTGGTTGCACATCTCCTGCACAAACACATATATGAGAAACCCAACGGAACAGAAGCAAAATGCGAACTCCTTACAGGACTCAGGGAAGCCCTGAAGGAAATTGAGGGCTCTTACGCCCTTGCGATTCTCTGCGCTGACGAACCTGATAAACTCGTGCTCGCTCGAAAAGACAGTCCTCTTGTTATAGGACTTGGCAAAGGGGAAAACTTTGCCGCATCAGATGTAACTGCTTTTTTGAATTCTACAAGAGACGTTATATTCGTAGATGATTTTGACACAGCAGTTCTGACTCCTTCTGGTGTAGAGATCTTTGACAGACAAGGAAATGTCAAGGAAAAGAAGATAGAAAAGATAGAATGGGACTTTGAAGCTGCTGAAAAAGCTGGTTATGAACACTTTATGCTTAAAGAGATTCACGAGCAGGTGAGTGCAATTCATAATACCCTCGCAGGCAAGGTCTCGGAGCTTGAAGGAACCATAGATCTCAAAGAACTGAACATGAGCGAGGAGGAGATAAGGAAACTTTCAAGGGTTCAGATTCTGGCATGTGGGACCTCCTGGCATGCAGGGCTGCTTGGAAAATACCTTTTTGAGCAGTTGGCAGGAATTCACTGCGACATAGATATCTGCTCGGAATACAGGTACAGAAGCCCGGTTATGAATGATGGGACTCTTGCAATAGCAATCACCCAGTCGGGAGAGACTGCTGATACCCTCGCAGCCGTTCGGGAGATCATGTCTTATAATTGCCCTACTCTTGCAATAACGAACGTTGTAGGAAGCACCATTACCCGAGAAGCCAATAGTGTACTATATACCATAGCAGGGCCTGAGATAGGGGTTGCGGCGACCAAGACCTTCAGCACTCAGCTGATCCTCCTTTATTTGCTTGCAGTAAAATTTGCTCTCGCAAGAGGCAAGTTAAGCCCTGATTATGTTAAAAGATTCATTACGGCAATCCGGAAGGTGCCGGGCCAGATTCAGCAGATTCTCAACCAGAAAGAAGCAATAAAAGAATGTGCAGAGAACTTTGCTAATGCAAAGAGCTACTTCTTCCTTGGCAGGCATCTGAACTATCCAATTGCCCTTGAAGGGGCTCTCAAACTAAAAGAAATTTCCTACTTGCATGCAGAGGGCTTTGCCGCCGGAGAGCTTAAGCACGGGCCAATTGCCCTGCTTGAAAAAGGAACACCGGTAATCACAATTGCAACAAGAGGACAGACTTACGACAAAGTGCTGAGCAATATAAAAGAAGTAAAAGCAAGGGACGCGATTGTTATCGCAGTGGCTGATAATACGGATACGGAGATAGGAAAGTATGCAGATATAGTTCTCACAGTTCCCAGGAGTGATGAACTGCTTTCTCCGTTGCTCAGTGTTGTAGTTCTCCAGTTGCTTGCTTACTATACTGCTCTTGCTCGAGGTTGCTCTATTGATAAACCGCGCAACCTTGCGAAAAGCGTCACTGTAGAATAATGAAAATACTAAATATTTATCAATTGAAAAATCGAGAGAATTCGAGAAAATACACTTCAATAAACTTCGGAGTGGGATACATGAAACTGTTCGGATCTTCAGGAATAAGAGGAATCGCAAACAAGGAAATCACGCCTGAACTTGCACTTAATGTAGGGCTTGTATTGGGAAGCCGGAAAAAGACTGCAGTTATCGGGAGGGATCCAAGAGTTTCGGCCCCGATGATCGAACATGCTTTGATTGCAGGACTGACTGCATCAGGTTGTGCTGTTACAGAGGTAGGCCTTGTTACCACTCCAACCCTGGCATACGCAGCCAGAGATTATGAATGCGGTGTAATGGTCACAGCCTCCCACAACCCTTCTGAATATGTGGGGATCAAACTCTGGAATCCTGACGGCATGGCTTTTGATTCGGCTCAGCAGGACGAGATTGAAACGGCTATTGAAGATAAGAGCTTTTCCAGGGTTCCCTGGAACCTGATAGGCAAATTCGAAGAAGACGGAAATGCTATTCGGGATCATATGAATATGATTAAAAAGCTCGTCGGAAGTTCCAGCCTGAAAATCGTGCTGGACTGCGGATGCGGAGCAGGAGGGACAATCACCCCTTATCTCCTTCAGGAACTGGGCTGTGAGGTAATAACCCTGAATGCCCAGCCCGATGGCCACTTTCCTGCGAGAAATCCGGAGCCGACCGATGAAAACCTTTCCATGCTCAAGAAAGCTGTTGTAGATTTCGGAGCCGATCTTGGAATAGCACACGATGGTGATGCAGACAGGATGATGGCAGTAGACGAGAAAGGTAATTTTGTGTCAGGAGACGAGCTGCTTGCAATTTTCGGGCTCTTTGAGTGCAGAGGCAATAAAGGGACAGTTGTAGTGCCCGTGGACACGTCGATGATGGTTGACGATTCTCTTAAGGGTTCGGAAATTGTGAGGACAAGGGTTGGGGACGTCTATGTCGCAGAAGGCATAAAACAGTGCGGGGCTATCTACGGAGGTGAGCCTTCAGGAAGCTGGATTTTTCCGAAGATTTCCTACTGCCCGGACGGGATTTATGCGGCCGCAAGACTTGTTGAGATTTTGAAGGATAAAAAATTAAGTGAGCTTCGAGAAGAGCTTCCCAGGTATGCCACAAAAAGAGGGGCTTTCCCCTGTGCAAACGAGAAAAAGGCAGAGTTTATGGGAAAAATGAAGGTTAAACTCGAGCCCCTGGGAAAAGTCCTTGATATCGATGGTATCCGTGTGGAAATGGAAAATGGCTGGGTACTTGTCCGCCCCTCGGGCACAGAGGCAAAAGTAAGAATTACGGCTGAAGCCCGGGAAAACGTTGATGAAATTTTTGAGATGGCTAAAAACCTGGTAACGGAGGCTCTTAAATGAAAGCGGTTGTCCTTGTGGCAGGCAAAGGCACAAGGATGGAGCCTCTCACTTCTGGCTGTCCTAAGGTCATGCTCCAGGTCGCAAACAAACCCATACTCGAGCATATCCTTAACTCAGCCATAAAAGCAGGCATTGAGGGTTTTGTCTTCATCACAGGTTATCAGGAAGAGAAGATAAAAGAGTATTTCGGAGACGGGAGCAGATGGGGAGTAAGCATAGAGTACGTACGGCAGAGGGAACAGCTAGGAACTGCAAATGCAATAGGGTATGCAAGGGGATATGTTGAAGGGGTTTCCTTGTACTTAATGGGGACATGCTTATCGGGCAGGAGGATTTAAAAGCCCTGCTTTCAAGGACAGAAGAAGCTGTTATCTGCGTAAAAGAGGTGGAAAATCCATCTGATTTCGGAGTTCTTGAGACTAAAAATAATAAAGTGATCAGAATAATAGAGAAACCTAAAAATCCTCCCACTAACCTTGCAAATGCCGGAATATATCTCTTCAGGGAATCCATATTTGACCTTATTGACAGGACCCCGGAATCGGTTAGAAAGGAATTCGAGATTACGGATTCCATCCAGATGTTGATCGACAGCGGAGCAGCTGTAGGCTACAGCCCCCTCGAAAGCAGGTGGATAGATATAGGGTACCCCTGGGACCTTTTGAAAGCAAACGAATACCTCCTGAAAGACCTTAAGGGCATGTGCGAAGGCACGGTAGAGCCGAATGCAACTATAAAAGGTGAGGTTGTAATCGGAAAAGGCACCCTTATAAGAAACGGCTCTTATATCGAAGGGCCTGTGGTAATTGGGGAAAACTGTGATCTAGGGCCGAATTGCTTTATCCGCCCCTCCACTGCAATCGGAAATCACGTTAGAGTAGGAAATGCTGTGGAAATTAAGAACACAATTATAATGGAAGATACCCATGTGGGGCACCTGAGTTATGTAGGAGACAGCATCATCGCGCGCCGTTGTAATTTTGGGGCGGGCACGAAAGTTGCAAACCTCCGTCATGATGGGAAAAATATAAAAGTAATGGTAAAAGGAAGGATTCTTGACTCGGGCAGGAGAAAGCTCGGAGTGATTATGGGAGATGATGTGCATACCGGTATCAATACAAGTATAAATATCGGCGTGATAATGGAAAAGGGAAGATATACGTATCCTGGAGAGATTGTCAAGCATTGATCCTTACATTGAAATTCTGACAAATAAGGTCAGAACCCTTTCCCCTAAAAATAAGGAGGAAAGGGCACTTTAAATTAATTTTTTTATTGAGCTCATGGATAAAGATGCTTTAAAGTCCAGAGCACGGTGTTTCGGAAGAAACTTTTAGTTCCCACCTTTAGAGAGTCCTCATTCATACTTTTTACGGTTTCCTTAAAGGGATCTTTCGAATCAAGTACTCTTCTTATTGTCTGCTCATCGGTTTCCACCGTTATGGAAGGCCCGAACTTAGAGTTGAGGTCTGTAGAAGTATTATATCTATAAAACTCCCCTATTTTCCCTCCTCTCATAAGTAAAGTCACGTAAAGCATTTCGCCGTTATCAAGTTTAATTTTTCCGGAAATTTCTTCACTGGCCACAAGCTTTTGGAGAATTGCGGGAACTTGATCGAAATTCTTGTTGTAAAGTCCGGCTTTTTCACTCAGTTCTGTAAAGAGATCATTATCAGCAGTAGAATTCTCAGGGGCTTCAAAGAGGTCGGCTTTCCGGATATCGCCTGCATTTGAGGCTGCACCTGCTATCGGGACAAACAAAAGCATAATGAGAAGGAAAAAACTCAAAGCCTTGATTTTGTTGCAATGAATCATAATTGAGAATAAGAGGTAGGGATATAAAAAAAGTTATCGATACAGGTAAATCCAAAAAAAGACAAAATAGTTACAATATAAGTTACATTGAAATTCAGGTCTTGAGGTTTAGTTATTGAAAACCATGAGCAAGAGAATTTCTTTTCATTTTTCACAAATATAGAGGACTACTCTTTCTTCAGGATCGATATAACTCAAAGATAACTTACGGATAAGACTGAAATTCAATTAAAAATTAAAAGAAAAATCAAGAAACTTTGAATATTCTAAATAAAAGTAAAATTTAAAGTAACCCCAGTAAAGTAACCAAATCTATTTTGAAGGAATTAAAGCCGGTAAAAATTAAAAGTTAGGTAAAAAAATAAAAATAAAATTTTACCGGCGCAGTGTTTACAGAACGACAAATTATCAAAGTTTGAGAGAGGGCCTGAACACCTCGGAACAGTATTTGTCGAAGACCTGATCTTCAACTTGTTCGAATATTTTTTTGTAGTCCTTTGACTTCGGATCGTGCTTGCTCATAGTTTTCTTGACTTCAGAGTTCATCTTATCAAGAGTTTTCTGGTCGAAACCTTCCGTGTTCTCCATAGTAAACATAAAAATCATGCTCTGAAACTACCGTATCTAGTACTGAGATTCTTAAGTCATTAGTCTGCTATATTACCAACGTAATTCTGCTATATTACTAGAGTAATATCGCTGTACAATTTTAAGAATTGATATATAAATATATTAGTCAGGCAATTTACCAAACATTAACCATAAATTTTCAAACATAGTTTGAAAATAATTTTAATTCAATAATTTAGGATTTTATATTATTTATATAATATATTAGCTTTCTCTTTTAGATCAGATCTTCATGCGTATTACAAAGGGCCACAATCTTAAAATTCCAAAATTAGAACCTTTAGAAAGCCTGTTATTTTACACAATCGGTGATTCAAGCATATTTCAAATAATAAACCATTTATCTGTCTACTCATATAAATATTTTACACTTATATAATGTCCCTCAGGACATATGCACTGATAAATTGCATATCTGAATATATAATAATTGCCCGAGGCCCGAAGAACAGACCTGACAGATAGCTACCGCGCAAATGTCTCTATAGCAATATTTCAGAAGACCATTTTCTTAGCTCCCCGAATCAGGTAAGCCTTTCGCAGTCGAATATCCGGATTAGTTTATAGGGTTAATTTTATTAGCTCTTCGGATCACTATAGAGGTATAGAAAAGTATTCGAGTTGATAACAAAGTGCGACCAGTCTCACAAAGAGTGAACGCGAAAAAAACTCCTGAAAACAATACCGAGTTTGTGAAGTCTACTTCCGAGCTTCTTATTCTGAAGCCCGAAGGTTATCCGTTAAGCGGCATGATGGACGAATATCCTGTTATTGAAAATAGGGATGTTTTTGAATTCTATGCCAGAGAACAGTGGAATGGGTATGTTGCCCGCAAGGGGATTATCTTTTTGACCGACGGATGTTTCCGGATTTTGCTTACCGAATTATAGATGTGGAACCTGCAGAATCCATGATAGGAAACTCAACCTCAATTATCGTAACTGAAGAGGAAAACGGCCTTCCCTCGTCTACGGAAATAAAGACCAGTGTTATATTCGAAGATGTAGTCGGGCAGGAAACTGCAAAGCAAAAATGCAGGCTAATTGAACGTTTCCTCGAAGAGCCCGAGCGTTTCGGGAAATGGGCGCCAAGAAACATTCTTTTTTACGGACCCTCAGGAACCGGAAAAACAATGCTTGCAAAAGCCCTCGCAAACAAAACCGATGTGCCCATCATTCCTGTAAAAGCCACTCAGCTTATAGGGGAATTCGTGGGAGACGGAGCCCGCCAGATTCACCAGCTCTACGATCGGGCAGAAGAAATGGCTCCATGTATCATTTTCATTGACGAACTTGATGCCATAGCCCTGGACAGGAAATTCCAGGAGTTAAGAGGAGACGTAAGTGAAATCGTAAATGCTCTCCTGACCGAAATGGATGGTATAGTGGAACGCGATGGAGTATGTACTATCTGCTCCACAAACCGGATTCATTCCCTGGACTCCGCTGTAAGAAGCAGGTTTGAAGAAGAGATCGAATTTGTTCTCCCTGGAGAAGAAGAGGTTCTCAGGATATTCGAATCAAATGTGAAAACCTTCCCCTTGCCGGTAGAGGACTGCGATTTCCAGGCTCTTGCGAAGAAAACAAAAGGGCTTTCGGGCAGGGACCTTGTGGAAAAGGTTTTGAAGACAGCTCTCCACCAGGCAATTATCGAAGACAGGGAAATAGTAACAGGCAAGGATTTCGAAAAAGCTCTTGCGAAACTTGGCAGAAAAGGACTCCCTCAGGATCCTTCTGAACTCTATGTTTAAGCTGTAAAAACTCTGTTTAAGCCGAAATACAGATGCGTTACTTTTAAGCTGTGCCGCTTTTAAGGTACCTTACTTTTTAAGGTACTTAATTTTTAAAATAGCATAATTTTGAGTTTTTCATCGATAGTAAATTAATCTTCTTTCAGAATATACACATACCTGCATTCCGTTCTCATTTTCCATGCTGTGTATATTCTGGCTTTCTGCATACAGGTGAGCTTAGAAGAAAGTTTCCTGCTGCTTTAGGGCCGAGTCTCCTGGAGAAGCAAGCCGGAGCGCAGTTTCAGATAATAAAGAAAAGGAGAGCCCGTCGCTGTTTTTCATGGGTTAATATAATTTCCCAGCTGGAAAGCGACCACGCTAAAGAGATAAACATCAATCTTATGGAAAAATTTATGATTAGAAGCAGAACGACGACCGCTAATAAAATCATTTATGAAGCAGTTAGCTGCGGAAATATTTACAGGTAAAGCTGTCAACTGGTGGAAGCTGTTAAGGAATTAAATCTTTCACTTAGTTTCCAGCTGTCTTTTACTTTGCTGTGGGATAATCAAACATTTCTATATAAAGGCGGATTTGAATATGCTGCTAATAAGAAGAAGTTATTTCACAAGAGCATACATGCAGTAATCAAAGAATCTACCATTTTTATAAACACTTTTCATCATTATACCCTCTAAAACAAATCCGGCTTTTTCAAGGGCTTTTCTTGAGCCGATATTGTGTGCATAAGGCTCTGCAAATATCCGAACAATATCATACTGTTCAAAAGCTATTTGACAAAGCTGTTTTATTGCTTTGCTCATAATCTCTTTGCCCCAAAAAGGTTCACCAAGCCAATATGCAATTTCTGCACTCTTACAATAAACATCATTTTGAATGAATAAGGCAATACATCCTACAGCTTCTCCATTCACAATAACTGCTCGGCAACATTGTTGTGCTTCATCATTACAGCTAAAACTCTCTACGGTTATTTTGCTATCCTCTAAAGTAGAAGGAAATGAAGCCCTCATATTTTCTGCAATCTTTGCATTGTTGGAATATTTGAAAAAGTTTTCAGTATCGGATTGTTTCCATTTTCGCAATTTGAAATCCATCGGTAGTACTCCATTAGTTTGTTGATGTTTCATCTTAAAATGGACTTTGTTCAGCTACATTTGTTTTCTAAACCTACCTGCATACAGAAAAACGTACATCGCGTGGAAAATAAGATGCAGAAGGCAAGTATGTGAATGTTATGAAAAATATCAACCTATTACTGATGGATCACCTACGTTTATTTACTCAAAATAAATGGAGATTAAGAAATATATTATATTGTAGGCCTCTCGAAATATAAATTTCTTAATGAGGAAACATGATTTTTAAAGCACTAATTTTAAAAGTATCGTGCTTTCACATGCTTTACTTCTTTTCCTGAAAAACCGGGAATAGTTTTATGTATAAAAATCGTTATTGTCTAACAGAAACATATTTGAATAAGGTATATAATGAAATATGAACTAAGCATTAAAAGGGATTTCCATGAATGAGATACGTGAAGTCGACCGGTTTGAGTGTAGAGTTATAAGCGTAATCCAGAACCTGGTCTGGAAAGGTATAACAGTAGAAGAAAACGGTACGAGAGGCAGGGTATACTTCGGAAGAGTGAATGGCGAACTGAATATTAGCCACGGCGAGACGCTCTATTTAGGTATCAAGCCTGTCTATGAGGTCGAAGACAAAACAATGAGAGTTACACTCTACGATGCAGAAGATAAACAGCTGGATTGGACTCTTGTTTGAGTTGATCTGATTCTACTAACAATGCAGATGATTTCTGCTACCTATTTCTTTTCTGCTGCACTTTCCAGATAGAAAACCCCAATAATTTTTATAACGCTTTTTAAGGAACCTTTGAGTTTTTAGAATCCTCTTTGAAAGCTTTTTTTCAGAATAGTCCGTCTTTTCTCTTTTAATATCTAAATCAAAGAGTTCATTCCTTGATGTACGGGATTTCAATTTCCATCAGGTCCTCGGCTACAATTACGTTTTCAAATATCTTTTTCGAATCTGTCAGGATGGGTTCGGCGTCATCTGTATAGCGAGAACTAATATGAGTGAGGACCAGTTTTTTGACATTGGCTTCTTTTGCGAGGGCTGCAACTTCCCCTGCTGTCGAATGTTTGGACTCTTGCGCCCAGTCTGCCATTTCGTCGGCAAAACTGCCGTCATGAATCAGCACATCTGCACCCCTGCTGGCTTCAAGGACGGACTCACAGGGCCTGGTATCCCCACTATATACAACAGTCCTTCCAGGCCGCAGGGCTCCCATCACATCTTCGGGTTTTACGAATTTTCCATTAACTTCTACAGGGTTTCCTTTTTGAAGTTTTGCGAATAGAGGGCCAGGGGGAATGCCCAGTTCGATTGCCCTTTCCCTGTTGAAACGCCCTGGGCGAGGCTTTTCTACAAGAGCATATCCCAGACTGGGGATACTATGTTCGGTCTTTAGAGCCCGGATCACATATTCACTTCCTTCTACAATATCTCCGGGCTTTAGCTGGATGCCTCGAACCTCGTATTTAAGATTGAAATAACCAAGAGCTTTAAAGAGTTCCGTAAATTCTCCTGTTCCCTCCGGGCCGTAGATCATAAGAGGTTCTGTCCTTCCCATGAAAGACATGGTCTGGATAAGGCCAGGAATTCCCAGGAAATGATCCGCATGGAAATGACTGACAAAAATAGAGGACAGGCTCATCATCCCTGTCTTTGCCCGCATCATTTGTTGCTGGGTGCCTTCTCCACAGTCAAACAGGATGAGCTCCCCTTCCCTGTTGACCATTACTGCGGAGGGGTTTCTGTTGCGGGTCGGAAGAGAACCTCCAGTACCAAGAAAAATTATGCGAAGCATGATACCCAATAATAAAAACTTCGCTTATTTATGGATTACTGCTCATCAGGTTTTTCTTGATAATTTTGCAATTCTGATTACTCTTAAAAACAATTAAGCCTCAAAGAATTGGAACTTAGATCGTATCTTAAAATTCAGAACATTTCTATAATTGGATAATGGTCGAAGTAACTTTAAATTCATATCGTAAATTTCTCCAAAATTCAGGTACCCATTGACTTTAAGAATAGTACTTATCCGATAAAACTTATGCACGCGAGGTATACTCTCAAATACATTAAATATCATGGTTTAAATTTATGTTTTAGACATTTGACAGTTTAATGTGACTATTTTTCAGTTCGAATTCGTAAATCTGCTCTCAATTGTATTCAAATTTAATTTTAAGACAAGCTCTAAGAAATCTATATAACTTTCGAAACAGGATTTTAGAAAAATGGTCCTGATAATATACCCACGAACTTCCAGATTTCCAGCTAATGAAAACCCGAAGACTGGAAATTTTCAGATTGTAAAATTAAAAAGAATACAGAAGTTTTGGATTTACAGAGTGCAAACACAAACGCACAAATTTTGTCTCTATTTTCAGCATATTATATATTCTAAAAACTCGTTAACCTTTTCCAGATTACACATTTCTATCCAAAAATCATAAAGGAACCTCTTCATATGTCAGGAAATTACGGAAAAGTTTACCTTGTGGGTTCGGGTCCCGGAGACCCCGAACTCCTTACTCTGAAAGCCCGCCGGCTCATAGACAATGCAGAAGTCATCGTCTTCGACCAGCTTCCGGGAAAAGCTATCCTGGGCTCAATGCCGGAAAGTGCGGAAAAAATCGATGTTGGAAAATATGCTGGCAACCACATGATGACCCAGTCCGAAATCAATGAAGTGCTTGTGCAGAAAGCAAAAGAAGGTAGGAACGTGGTTCGGCTGAAAGGAGGGGACCCCTATGTATTCGGAAGGGGAGGCGAAGAAGCTGAGGTGCTCGTAGCAGAAGGTATCGAATTCGAAATCGTGCCAGGAATCACGTCTGCAATTGCAGTGCCTGCTTATGCGGGAATTCCGGTAACCCACAGGGAAAGCACATCTATGGTCACTTTCATAACCGGACACGAAGACCCCACGAAGGAGGAGAGCGGACTTGATTGGGAGACCCTTGCAAAATTCGAGGGAACTCTTGTGATCTTTATGGGCGTAAAGATGCTCAGACGAAATACCGAAGAGCTAATGAAGCACGGCAAGAATCCGAAAACCCCGGTTGCGGTCATAGAGAGAGGAACTCGCCCTGACCAGCGGGTAACAGTAGGAACTCTTGAAAATATCGCCAATCTGGCAGAAGAGCGAAAAGTGAAGGCTCCTGCAATCACAGTCGTAGGAGACGTGGTCAACCTTCATAACATCCTTGGGGAGCAGCATACAGGGACTGACTTTTAACACATTCGGAGGGATCAGGAAATGACAGGAGAAGAGACGAAGGCAAAAATACCAGTTCTCGCAATCATGAGGCCGGAAAGCTACAGAGAAAGATCGGAGTCACTTGCCCGGGATTATGGCTTTGAGCCGATATATGTCCCTATGATAAAGCTTGAAGGCATGAAAGATGAAGGTTTTGAGCCCTTCGTACAAAGAGTCCTTGCCGGAACGTCTGACTACGTGGTCTTTACCAGTGCAAACGGAATAACTTTTACCCTGGACAAGCTCTCTGAATCCGAAAAAGAAAACTTTATCACAGCGCTGAAAAAAGCCGGGTAATCGCAATTGGTCCTAATACGGAGAAAGAACTTATAAAAATAGGAGTTGACAGCCCCTTTTTGCCAGGAGACTACAGCTCTGAGGGAATTGTAGAGGCTCTCTGCCCCGAAGTAAAAGGGAAAACAGTGGACCTTGCGAGGAGCGCCTTTGGAGCCAAAGTCTTGATAGAAGGACTCGAAAAATGCGGAGCTACGGTTTATGAGACTCATGTGTATACTCTCAGTATTCCCGAAGGAGCTGTTCAGAAAAAGTTGATAGAACGCACCCTTGCAGGGGAAGTGGACGCTTTTGCCTTTACAAGCTCAATGATGGTTAAAGGCTTTATGAAGCATGCGGAACAGCTGGGAGCAGAGAGAACCATAAAAGAGATCCTTGACAGGGCAGTTGTAGGTGCAATAGGGACTCCGACAGGAAATACCCTGAAGAAACACGGAGTCGAGGCAAACGTAATTCCCGACGAGTTCACTTTCGAAGCGTTATTAAAAGCCATTAAAAACCGGTTTTGAGGAATTTAAGGCCAATAAATGCCGATAAATAAAAGCCTGAGTTGAAAAATCGGTTCAAAAAATAATACTTAAGATTTTAAAAAACAATTTTAAATTTGAAGGATCGACATGATAGGCATTTCAAAATTATACTGCGGAACCGTGGAACCTTCTGACCCCCTACGCTATGGAAGGGAATCGAAGAAACTTCCCTCTCATCTGCTACAATTTTCAAAAGACAAAAAGCCTGTAGTGGTCTGGAATATGACCCGCCGCTGCAACCTGAAATGCGTCCATTGTTATGCACAGGCAAAAGACATCGAATTTGAAAACGAGCTTTCGACGGGGGAAGGTAAGGCTCTTATCGATGACCTTGCAAATTTCGGAAGTCCGGTAATTCTTTTTTCCGGAGGGGAACCGACCCTGAGAAAAGATCTGCCTGAACTTGCCGCCTATGCCCGGGAAAAAGGAATGAGGGCTGTAATTTCTACAAACGGGACGCTCATAGACCGGGGCATGGCAAAAAAGTTAAAGGACGTTGGACTCTCTTATGTGGGAGTTTCTCTGGACGGGATAAGGGAGACAAATGACCGCTTCCGGGGGATGAAAGGAGCATTTGATGCAGCTCTCAGAGGCCTCCACAATTGCCAGGAAGAAGGCATAAAGGTGGGCTTGCGTTTTACCATCAATAAGCAAAACGTCAAAGATATTCCTGCAATCTTTGATCTTCTTGAAGAGGATAAAATCCCAAGAATATGTTTCTATCACCTGGTTTATGCAGGCAGGGGTTCGGAAATGGTAAGTGAAGATCTTTCCCTTGAGGAATCCAGGAAGGCTGTAGACCTGATACTCGAGAGGACAAAAAGACTGCACGAAAAGGGTTTCCCTGCAGAAGTCCTGACCGTGGACAACCACTGCGACGGTCCTTACCTGTACATGAAACTTCTTGAAGAAAATCCAAAAAGGGCTGCAGAGGTATTCGAACTGCTCTCTATGAATCAAGGAAATTCCTCAGGGATAGGTATCGGATGCGTATCCTGGGACGGTTTGGTATATGCAGACCAATTCTGGAGACATTACTCTTTTGGAAATATACGGGAACGCCCTTTCAGCAAGATCTGGACCGACCAGAGTAACGAGCTTATGGCAGGGCTCAAGCACAGAAAGCCCCTGATACAGGCTAATGCTGACCGTTGTGCCAGATGCAAATGGTTAGACGTTTGCAACGGGAATTTTAGGGTGCGAGCCGAAGCCGTATACGGAGATGTCTGGGCAGACGATCCTGCCTGTTATCTTACAAAAGAAGAAATCGGATACGATGAGGCCTGAAACATCTCAGGCTTCATTAAATTTCAGTATTTCTTAACTTCTATTATTTTCTTGACTTCTTCAGATAATTATTTTTTAAATTTATTTTTCTGTAAGCTTGTCACCTTACTGGCGTTTTTCCTTCAGGTCATAACTATGTGATTACTCATTCAATAGAGTTGGAGATATACCATTTTGGGATGCATGTTTGAAATCCGTCATACCATTTCAAAACATTTTCGGCTTGTCTGAGCATCGTGCTGACCTCTTTGTGTCCGAATTTAATTGCCCAGGGAATTGATGAAAGCTGGTTACTTGCAATATATAAAGCCATTAATCTGAAAAATAAAACGGGCACATTATTATGAAAATATCCATTTATACGTCCTGATGCAAATACGGCACTTACATCTGCACACCAGGTAATGCGATTAAACTCTTCCCAGGGGTCACCATAATCAAGCCTGTTGAAATCAATGATTCCTAGCTCTCCGGACTTTGTAACAATCATATTTCCGACATGATAGTCCCCATGCTGAAAACACTGAGGGCGATTTTTCAATAGACATCGGTTTTGTTCTATGTATTCAATTATTTTATCTGCTCCCTCCATGCGAATTCCGCAAGCTTCATAATCGGTGATATTTCTGTTTATTTTTTTATTGAAACGCTCCGACCATGATATTTGATTTTTTGCAGCAGGAACTTGATGCAGAATTCTTAATATTTCGCCCGCTCTAACCCCGAGACGGTATTGATATTTGCTGTTTAGCTCCGGAAGAAGATATTCTGCATCTTTCCCCGCAATCCAGGTTAGTAAAGAATATACGGATTGACCGTTATTACAAATTCCGAAATCGACTGGATGCGAGATCAAAATGTCAAGGTTATCAAGCTGTTTTATTGCTTCAAAACCCTGTTTCTTGTTCTCATATTGCGAGATGTCCGCTACTCTGAGTAATAATTCTCTTCCATCTGCAGTTCGGATATAATATTTCTGATCATTTGACCACCCTTTATTAAGTGGCTCAACTATTTGCCATTTACAAGAATCCGGGATTTCATTATAGAGTTTAATCACGCTAACAGCTCTATGAAAATCGAAGCCTGGCTATTGTCGTTTATCCAGATCACAACTTTAGAGTTTTCTTTTATAAATAATCATTTATTCGTGTCGAATGCATATTTTCAAGAAAGAACATGTAAGGAAAATAGTTGAGGGAGGAAAGCAAATACATGAAACTTATCCACTTATTCCTGATTCTTTCAGTTATTTTTATTGCTCTTTCAGGTTGTATTTCTGAAAGAGGGGAGCCCGAAACCTATGATAACCAGACTGAAACTCTTTCTTACCAGGGGCAAGAGCTAACTCCGATTGCACAACAGCGGAATAACGCCATCAAAGGAACACAATATATTGACAGGGAGAGCTACAGGCTTCAGGTCGACGGCCTTGTAGAAAATCCCCGGAATTTCACCTATGAAGAAGTAACCGGATTACCTCAGACTTCGAAAGTAGTGGATCTGATCTGCGTGGAAGGCTGGAGTTTTACCGCAAAGTGGACAGGAATAAAAATGGCTGACCTTTTTGCAGAAACAGGAGCCTTCAAAAATGCCACAACTGTCATATTTTACAGTGCTGATGGCTATTCCACTTCTCTTGACACGGATTATTTATTAGAAAACGACATTATCCTCGCATACGGACTCAATGATGTGATCTTGCCTCCTGAGAGAGGTTTTCCTCTTCAGCTTGTAGCCGAAGGCAAATACGGGTACAAATGGGCGAAATGGATCGTAAGAATTGAACTCAGCGACTCGCCTTACAGGGGATACTGGGAGGAAAGAGGATATAATAATAAGGCCGGTATCGGCGGACCTGAAGTTGAGAGACGGGAATAAGGTCCTTACAGTTGAACACCAATAATAATATAATATATCCAGACTATAGTATACTGCTGCCAGTATTGAGAATCAAAACGTAAAATTGGCGGCTACTATTATCATAATATCAACTCAAGATGAGAGATCTATTGCGGGACAAAAATGAGAGATCTATTGCAGGACAAAAATGAGAGATCTATTGCAGGACAAAATATACAACTGTGGGAGTGTTTTTGGAAAATGGGGGTAATTTGAGGTGGCATTTCGCCATGTTAATACTTTAAGTCCTGGGGATCCTTTCAGGGACTGGCTTGTTGAAGACGTTGTGGGGCACCGGCTTCAGAATAAGCAATGTTCGGTTAATGTTTTTAAATACAACTCCTCCCACACTGTCTGTAGATATCAGTTCAAAGGCGAACATTTCAGCGTAATGGCAAAATTTTTTGCCGAACCTACCGGACGGCTGAAAGATTACAATCCCTACAAAGGCATGATAAATGAGTATCGGAACCTTAAAAAGGCGGCTTCGATAATAAATGTTGCAAAGCCTCTTGCAGTCAATAAAAAGTTCAATTGTGTCCTTGTAACCGAACATATACCTGGTAAATCTCTGGACTGGTACTTCAAGCATGAAGAAACACTCTATGAAAGACTTGCAGCAATTGCGCATATGCTCAGACAGCTCCACGACAATACGAAGTCCTCCTACAATAAGGAAAATGAATTCCGAAACTATCATGAAGTGCTGGACCATCTGAAACTGGATCATGACACAAGAGAGAATTTCAATAAGCTGCTTGGACAATGGTGGTACAGTCCCTTGCTCGACAGGGAATACGGCTGTATGGTTCACAGGGACGTCACTCCCTCGAATTACATATTTTGTAAAGATACGCCTTATGCACTTGATTTTGAAAGCTCCTGGTCCCAGGCGCACCCTGTAAGAGATCTCGGGATTCTCACTGCGGAACTTAAAAATGAGTTCGAATTGCATAAAGGGGGAGGCTGGAAGGCCGAACCGTATATAGGGAACTTTCTCTGGGAATACAGCAGGAATGAAAAGGATTTTACCTATGTTACCGGAGTTTTGCCTTTTTTCATGAGTATAGGACTCCTTCGTTCGGCGAGGCTTCATCAGGGCAACTATAAAAATTATCTTATCAGAGAAGCAGGCGAGTGCTTAAAAGCAATTAAAGGTAGCAATTAAAAGTAGAAGGCAATCAAGTAAAGGGGATAGTGGAGACAAGAGCATGTCGGAGAATCATGAACCTGAAACAAGAGAAGGCGAGGTCACATTTCTGAGCCATTCTCCCATAAAAGGGAGGAGGCATTTGAGAGCTGCCATATAAAAGGAGTTATCTTTGACTGTTACCAGACCCTTATTGACATCCACTCTGAGGAACACAACCTGGAAACATATGAGGTCGTAAGCGCATGGCTTGCCTACGAGGGGGTGAAAATAGAGCCGAAAAAACTGTGGGATACTTACATGTTTAAAGTAAGGGATATAATGGAGCACTCCGGAGAGATATATCCTGAAGTCAGGGTAGAGGAAATTTTTGCAGAGATCTGCAAGGAAAACTCGATCTGGGTAATCGATGAAAAAAGCCTCGGAGTAGAGGTATCCAGGGTTTTTCGGGCAGCCTCTATGCGGAAACTCCGTCTTTTCCCTCAAAGCATAAGACTAATTGAACATTATATAAACGTGCCCAAGTGCATAATCTCCAACGGGCAGAGAGTCTTTTCAGAACTGGAACTCAGGTTCCTGGGACTTTATGATTATTTCGACTTTGTGATCTTCTCATCGGATGTGGGGTACAAGAAACCTGACCTCAGGCTTTTTATGGCTGCACTCAAAAGGATGGGTCTTGAATTCGAACCCAAATGTGTCATGTCAATAGGGGATTCTTATGAAAACGAGATAATACCTGCGAGAAAGCTCGGAATGCGCTCCATGCATATTGAAGAAGCATGGAAACAGTTAGGTCTGACGGACTGATTTCCATAAACTCAGTATTTAACTTTTATCTTAAAAGTAATAAATTTGGCATTGTTAATTAAACATAGTTAACTCTTTATTTCTGTATTTCATCAATAGAAAAACCGAGTACTTTAGCATTTCAAGACTCTTCGTATAACACTTTGTCTTTCTTCTCAACCTTGCCAGAAAGTGCCTTAATATGCTGTTATATCCTTCAACTGTATACGTTTCTGCTTTGGATTGAGTATAATCGATAGCCTTCAGGCAAGAAAATTCCTTAACCGATGACAAATGGATTTGTATTCATGCGTCTTCGGTTAAGTGAGGAATCGTGATAAATTGCCTTTATTTCCACAACAGTTATTATAAATTTAAACATATTGTGGGTTGGAGCAAGATATCGATTTCATGTAAAAAGGCCAAAGTTTAATCAGGATTAAGATACAAAATCGATAGCTTTCAGGCAAGAAAATTCCTTAACCGATGACCAATGGATTTGTATTATGAGGTATTTATCATTCTAGAAAGCTGGTCAAATGTCAAATAATGAGCTTCTCTAAGGTTAGCTCCATTAAGGTTAGCTCCATCAAACTTAGTTCCTTTAATATTAGCCCATTTAAAGTTAGCTCTTTTAAGGTTAGTCTTTATAAGATCAGCTCCTTCAAGATTAGCCCCTGTAAAATTAGTCCCTGTAAGGTCAGCTTCTTTCAGGTTAGCTCCTCTAAGCATAGCCCAATCAAGATCAGCTCCTTTAAGGTTGACTTCTCTAAGATTAGCCCTATGAAGGTTAGCTCCTCTAAGATTAGCTCCTTCAAGGTTAGCTCCTTCAAGGTTAGCTCCATCAAGATTAGCTTCTCTAAGGTCGACCCCCATAAGATTAGCCTCTCTAAGATTAGCCCCTTCAAGGTCAGCTTTTCTAAGGTTAGTCCATTTAAGGTTAGCCTCTTTCAGGTTAGCTCCCTCAAGGTTGGCCCCTTCAAGGTTAGCTTCTCTGAGGTTAGCCTCTTCAAAGTAGGACTCTTTGAGGTCAGCTCCCTCAAGGTTAGCCCCTATAAAGTTAGCTCTTTTAAATTTGCTCTCGTTAAGGTTAGCTTGCGTAAGGTTAGCCTCTACAAGGTTACCCGCGTTTATATTGACTTCTTTTATTTCATACATGTTATAACCCCTTTCCTTTTTCGTGAAATTTTGTTTTGTCTTGGATTAACTATAAATTATTTAAAATAAATATTATGATTATCAAGGTTCTACATATACGTTGTCTGTTATATAGTTGTTGCTGATACTCTATATAGTAAAACTTAAAATATTTAGTGCATGAAACTTAAAAAAAGGAAAAATAATTAGAAAATATTTTCCAGCAATTAGAAAAGAATAAAAACATTTATACATAATTTAAATTTTTTTGTAACTACTCAGCCTACCAAAAATCAGGGTTCTGGTGCAAAAATAATATTTTCTCAGTTTGACACTATAATTTTCACCTTTATGTGTCATTTTCTTCTTAATGAAAATGAGTAACTTTCCGAATTATGATGTGGTTTTTAATGATTTTGTGAAAAAGTCAGACTAAATAAACTCAGAATTTCTTTGGGTTATATCAAGTCTACGGGTGCTAAGGGCTCGTCACAAAATAATTTAATTAACTCACTCCATTCTTTGGTTTGAATGTGTAATTCCATTCTCCGTGAAACTCATCAAGTATAATGCCCAATTTTTCAACCTGTTTTTTTTCGATTTTAATTCCTGTTGGATACTTATTCGTGTCTAACATGCATTTTACTTCAAGCCCTTTTGATGTAGTTGTTGCTGCAATAAGGTTTACAACTACTTCATAGCTTGTTAGTGGTTTTCCTCTCCAATTAAGAGTAATCTGGGAAAATAGTCTATGCTCTATTTTATTCCATTTACTTGTACCTGGAGGAAAGTGACAAACCGAAATCTCCAATCCGATTTCATCCGTTAATTTTTGTAATTCTGTTTTCCACAATTTTACTCTTGATCCATTGCTTCCCCCACAATCTGCAGTAATTAAAAGTTTTTTTGCATCAGGATATGATTTACACCCCATTAGATTCCACCATCTACGTATACTTTCAACTGCAAAAGACGCTGTATCATGATCTATGCCGACGTTTACCCATCCCTCATTATTAGCAATGTCGTATACCCCATATGGATTTACCTTTCCCAGTTCTTTATCCTTAAAATCATATACATTGACAAGTATTGGATCTTTTTTTGGACGCAATTCACGGCCAACATTCTTGAAATTTCCGATTAACTCTTTCTTTTTAGTATCTACTGAGATTACAGGCTGATGTTCACCTTGAAATATTTTACATTTTTCACTTATATGCTCAAATTGTTTGTCACGATCAGGATGCTCAGTTCCTTCTATGGTTTTCTTATTCGCTTGTAAACTGTAACCAAGCATGTGAAGCATATCCGCAACTCTTGTATGGCTTACTTTATGTCCGATATTCTGAAGTTCCCCTGCTATATTTCGAAGACTTTTACAAGTCCAGAGTAAAGGAGATTCCGGATCCCCACGACTTGTTGGTTCAATAAGTGCCTCAAGATCGGACAAAAGAGTAGGGTCTTTCTCAACAATCTTTTTACGACCTCCTCCAGGAGCACGTATTTTATTATCAGAAAGAGATTTGCCACTTTCCAGTTCAGTGCAACCTTTTTTAATTGTATTTTCAGAAATACCAGTTGCACGAGAAACTATGCTGATGTTGCCTTTGCCAATACTAAGCGCTTCTGCAGCTGCAAATAAACGTTTGCTTTTTTCATCAAGAAAAGGTTTTAGCAAGTTATATTTTTTGGAAATAATTTCCTCAAGCATATAGACCAAATAGGATTAACTTATATAAAAAAATACTCAATCTATTTTGTTACGAATACTAAGGAATTCTCCAGCTACAGTTGAACCTATCAAACGTCCAGCACCCGTTAACTTGACAGAACCTTAAAAACATAGATATAAGATAGTGAATTGGAAATAAGCAGAGGTTTAAATGTAAACCTCAGTGTTTATGCTATTTTTTCAAATCCCGACATTTATCTATAAAAGGTTGGTATTTCAGGGATATTACCCCTCTTTTGTTGAGGTTTTTCGCCTAATTTTTGACGAAAAATGCCAGCGTTTAAGGACTATGTTGGTACACAGATTCTTGTAAAACCTATGTAAAACAGGGGAATTATGGTTGTATTTACTCATTTTTTGAAGTAAAAAAGGCAATTATGCATAGGTTTTACCACAAAACTTGTGCATGGATAACTTCAAAAATACACAGATTTTACAGCAAAACCTATGCGTAACTCGTGAATTCTCTCAAATTGCTCATTTCTATCTTTAGAGTCTTTCATTGTGACAGCTTTTTGCATTTTCCTTTTTACAAAACCATGTTTCTTTAAGAGCTGCTTTACTACATAGGGAGTTATATTCATACCCTTAGATTCAAAAGCCTTTGAAATATCCTTGAGGCTCAGGTTCGTCCATTTTATTTCTTTATCCGTAGGGCTTCCAGCCGTATGGTTTTTTAGAATATTAAAAAAAATTTCATCGATATTTTTCACCGTGTCGATGATTTTCTTTTTACCTCTACCAGGCTTTCGAATTCTACCCTCTGGGGTTTCTGTACCATTGGTGATTTCATTAATTCCAGCCATGACAGTTTGAAAGTGGCAGCCCAGAACACTACTAATATAGATTTGTCCTCCGTGACCTAATTTAATTGCTTCGATAGCTGCGTATCTTCTCCGATCTTTCTCGTTCAAACTATCATAAAATGCTTTCATTCGAGTTTCAATTTCTTCCGGATATTTTATGCGTAGCGTCAAATTAGATTCCTTTTAATCATTTGTAATGGCTTCTAACAAACATTACAGATGGTAATAGGAATATATGTCTTATTCCTAAACATGTGGCTGCTTTTCCAGGGAGTGAGAATTGAGCCTGATCGACTCAGGGAAGAATACAGGCGGAAAGTCATAGTCAGGCTTGGAAGCTCAGGCCAGCAGCACCCGGATATTCGGATAGAAGAGATTTTTGCGGAAATCTGTGCCGAAAATGCTTTTAGAGAAGTTAATCCCTTCTGGCTTGGGATTGAAGCTGCCAGAACCTTCAGGACTGTATCTTTAAAAAAACTGGAAGCTTACCCTCAGAGTTCGCACCTGCTCGAAAAATACAGAAATGTTCCTAAATGCAGTTTCCAAT
This sequence comes from Methanosarcina sp. ERenArc_MAG2, assembly GCA_023955635.1. Lineage (GTDB taxonomy): Archaea > Halobacteriota > Methanosarcinia > Methanosarcinales > Methanosarcinaceae > Methanosarcina > Methanosarcina baikalica. Next base: position 363,763 of record JAMXHR010000016.1, on the reverse strand, counting down.
GCCCAGAGGGTCTTTACGGAACAGGAACTTCGTTTTCTGGGCCTGTATGACCGCTTTAATTTCGTAATAATGTCTTCCGATCATGGTATAAAGAAACCTGACACGCGCCTTTTCACAATGGCTCTCGATCGCCTTGGACTTGAACCCCGGGAAGTGCTCTTAATTGGTGACACGCCCGAAAACGACATCTACCCACCCCAGAGTCTTGGAATGAATGGAATTCATATCCGTGATGCATGGAAATATTCATGAAAATGGGGGCGAAAAGTAGAAATCAGCCTTTTCTAAGCTGAATTTAAGCTGAACTTCTTTTTTATATTTTAGTCTAAAGGTATTTCTCTCCCTCTCAATACTTTTCCACAATTTTCTTGATAATTGTTATCTTCTGGCTACATTGTTATCTTTTTACAACATGAAAACGTCGTTAAACTGATTCTAATCTCTTTTTATTCCTTCAGGTAGGTTCTGCGGATAAAAATGCAATCAATGAAAGCCAGATGTATATTCCTGATAGACATTGGATAGTCATTGAACGATAAGAGATATTCACTCCATCCAAAACCAGATATATTTAAATAATCGCAAGCACTCTAAAACCCAAGAAATTCTTATACTATTTTCCAATCATGGAGTGTCTTTATGACAGAATCGGAAATTTCAAAAGAATATAATGCAAATGAGGTTGAGGAAAAGTGGATGGAGAAGTGGAACCTCTCCATGTACCACTTCAATTGGGGAGAAGATACCCGACCCCAATACATTATCGACACCCCACCCCCTTACCCTACAGGCAATTTTCACATCGGAAATGCGCTCAACTGGTGCTATATTGACTTTGTTGCCCGATATAAACGCATGCGCGGGTACAATGTGATGTTCCCTCAGGGCTGGGACTGCCATGGCCTGCCAACCGAAGTTAAGGTTGAAGAAACTCACGGGATAACGAAAAATCAGGTCCCTCGTGCCGAGTTTCGGAAAATGTGCAGGGAATTGACTGCGGGAAATATCGACAAGATGCGCAAAACTATGCTGCGCCTGGGCTTTTCTGTGGACTGGAGTAACGAATTTGTTACCATGGAACCCTCATATTTTGTAAAAACACAGAAGTCTTTTGTCAGAATGTACAATAATGGATACATCTATCATGAGGATCATCCTGTCAACTGGTGCCCCCGCTGTGAAACTGCCATTGCTTTTGCAGAAGTCGAATATAATGAAGGGCAAACTAAACTTAATTTCGTCCACTTCGACAAGGTAGATATCGCAACTACAAGGCCAGAACTGATGGCAGCCTGCGTCGCAGTTGCAGTCAACCCTAAAGATGAGCGTTACAGCCAGTATATTGGTAAGGAGATTACAGTGCCCATCTTCAGGCAGAAAGTTACTCTGATTGCTGATGAAGCCGTTGAGCCTGAATTCGGTACAGGCGCTGTGATGATCTGTACTTTCGGGGACAAGCAGGACATACGCTGGTGGGTGAAATACGGGCTGCCTCTTGTAAAAGCAATTGATAAACAGGGCAAGATGACAGAAGCGGCAGGCAAGTACGAAGGCATGAGCATTACTGAATGCAGAGAAGCTGTCATTTCTGACCTCAAAACCGCAGGTTTCCTTTACGACCAGAAGCCCCTGGAGCAGAATGTCGGGCTATGCTGGCGCTGTGACACTCCCATAGAGACTCTTTCCGGGCCTCAGTGGTTCGTAAAGATCGATCATGAGGGCATCCTGAAAGCTGCAGATGAAATTAACTGGTATCCTGAGTATATGAAAGTCAGGCTCCAGAACTGGACAAACACCATGGAATGGGACTGGTGTATTTCCAGGCAGAGAATCTTTGCAACCCCGATCCCGATCTGGTACTGCAAACAGTGTGGGGAAGTCATGATCGCAGAAGAGAGCTGGCTTCCGATTGACCCAAATGAAGCGGCCCCAAAGAAAGCATGTACCTGCGGATCAACTGATTTTGAACCTGAAACCGATGTGCTGGACACCTGGATGGATTCCTCGATTACGGCATTGCATGTCACTGGCTGGGAAAGCGAGCACAAACTCCGTCTGCCTGCACAGATACGTCCCCAGGGCCATGACATCATCAGAACCTGGTCTTTCTATACGATCCTTCGGAGCCTGGCCATTGAAGGCAAGAAACCCTGGGATTCTATAATGGTCAACGGCATGGTTCTCGGACCTGACGGGCATAAGATGAGCAAGTCCCTTGGAAACGTGATTTCCCCCGAAGAAGTAACCACACAGCACAGTGCTGATGCTTTCAGGCAGTGGGGTGCAGTTGGCGGCTCCACAGGTTCGGACGTAATGTTCCGCTGGAAGGATGTAGTTTCAGCTTCTCGTTTCCTCCAGAAGATGTGGAGCATCTATCGCTTCTCAATGTCTCACCTGAAGGGCTTCGAGCCTGAAGATGTTGAAACATTCCCGACTGATTCCCTCCTTACAATTGATAGGTGGCTCCTGAGCAAGCTTAACAGGCTTGTGGACACTGCCACAAAAGAGCTTGACGGATACCAGTTTGATTCGACTTTTAAGGCCATAAGAGGTTTCGCCTGGGAAGTCCTTGCTGACAACTATCTGGAACTTGTAAAAGGCAGGCTTTACGGCGATGAGCCTGAAGACAGGAGAGCAGCCCAGTACGTTCTCTACAAAACAATAAAAACTCTTTCGCTTCTGCTTGCGCCTTTCATACCTTTCTTTGCGGAAGAGTTGTATTCCAGATTTAGCGATGAAAGCGTCCACACACAGGCCTGGCCTGCAGTCGATGAAAGCTTAATAAGTGAAGACGCTGAAGCTGCAGGAGAACTGATCAAAAACATTACAGGCGAAGTTCGCAGGTATAAGTCTGACCTGGGAATGGCTCTTAATGCTCCCCTGAAAAAGATCGAGATTTACAACGCAGATATCGATACAGGGGATATTGCAGGCGCTACGAACTCGGAAGTTGAGTTGATGGAAGGTGCTCCTTCCTTTGAATATGTGCCCGTGGAAGTTAAACCAAATATGGGCATTCTCGGACCCCGATTCAGGAAAGATGCAGGTGCCGTTATAGAAGCCCTCAAGGCAGAAGTTCCTGCTGCTGTTGAAGCCCAGGCAATTTTGGGAAAAATAACCTTTATTGTAAATGGCGAACAGGTCGATATCGAGCCCGAAGCCGTTGAGATAAGAAAAGAAGTAATCTCAGGCGGCAGGGAAGTCGATGTGATTGAAGTCAGAGGTGCGGTTGTTGTGATTGTAAGGTAAGCTTATGCTTACCTTTTTTCATAAAAATCTAAGTTATGATTCAAATACTGTCTCTTTTTTCCAGCTTTTTAAGGGCACCTTAAGGTTGAATTTCATTAAATTCAGCCCCCGACTTTAACCCTGCACGCCAATTGTGAAATTGATTTTCTCATTCTTAACTGCGATGTTATTTTTGGTGAGTTTCTAAACTGTCATAGTCGTCAGCTAGATGTTTGGAGTTATCCCCAATTTCGTGTTTATTTATGAAGCAGTTCGTCTTACTACCGTAGATATTATACAGAGTAATAAAATCAAATTCTTAGTTTACAATATAAATATGACCCTCCAAAATGGATTCATTTTTAGGGGTTAATGAGCCTTATATAGAGTTAGCTAATCAGGTGTAACTATCCAGATTTCGCTGGTTTCCGGACAGATGAATAAAATTATTTAACTAAAGTGAAAAAATGTATACTCTCACTTCCAATGTGAAACTTTATATACATCCAGGTAATCTGTTTCAGAAATGTATTATTTAGACCTGGAGTTCTTATGCCAAAAGTCAAAAAGGTATTACTACTGCTTAAAAATATGGTGTATGAAAGCACCAGCCCGCAGGAAACTCTCAAGTTTGCGAAGTATTACCGGAGTCAGGGACTCGATGTGCTTGTTATTCTATGGGGACCGATGGGAGTATTGCTTGCAAAGAAAGATAAAATAAGAGGATCACCCAAGTATAATGCAGCTGTTCAGGAATGCATAGATATGGGAGTAGAGTTCCGGTGCTGCCAGCTTGCCTCGGACATGATCGGGCTTAAGAAAGAAGAATTGATTCCGGGAATCGAATTTATATGTTCAAAAGATGTGGCCGGACTTTTTCTTAGATATACCGAAGAAAACCAGCTTATCATTAATTTCTAAGCCTGAAAGATCTCTAAAAATTACGTCCAGTACTTGATAAACACTGGCTTTAAACATTTAGATTCGTTTTGTTGTGATCTTTTCTTAAATAAGGTTTTCTTCAACCTACCTGTACTTTAACTCGACTATCTCCAATCACGGACATTTAAGTTTGAACTGGAGTGCTTAATTTCTCCGGACCTGAAAATTTCTCGATAAAATCTTAAATTTGATTCATAAATATTTATAACTATTTTTTCATTGTTTGTGTGAACCGACAAAGCTTTTTATATTCAATGCTAGTTTTTTTATACAGTTTTAAAATACTAGAAAATGTAATATCAAGGAATGAACTATATTCCAATATACGTATAATTGGGATAAAAATGCATTTTATATAGAGCCAATCTCAAAACTCAAAGTTCACTTCTTTAAATCGCGTATTTTGAGTGACCAGTCGGGTTTTCAATCATGAAAGCAATCTTAAAAAATCTTAATGATTAAGAACAAATGGGGTTTGGACTCAGCTAATAAAATAATACTTCAACTAATATTCAATATTTTAATCTTTTAGTTAATTCATTTTGAGGATACGGGAAAATAATTTAAGCAGGTGGTTTCATGTTTCAAAAGGACTATGAACTAAATAAAGAAGATAAACTTCTTTTACAGAAAATCGTGGACGGAGATATAGCCTTCCGCAAGATTGAGGAATTTACAGACCCTTTAACAGCAGTAAAACTCAGACGGCTTGCAATACAGGAGTTTGCAAAACTTGAGTTCGAGCATATCCAGAACTTTTCCCTTGATGTGGAAACCACAACTAAGAAAAATATTGAAAATATGATAGGTGCGGTTCAGATTCCTCTCGGAGTTGCCGGGCTTCTAAAAGTAAAAGGGGAATACGCAAATGCTGAGTACTATATCCCCCTTGCTACAACTGAAGGGGCTCTTGTTGCCAGTGTAAATCGCGGCTGCTCGGCCATTACGAAGTCAGGAGGAGCAAATGTCCGAATTTTTGAAGACGAGATGACCCGAGCTCCTGTTTTTAAGCTTGATAGCCTTGATAGGGCCAAAAAATTTTATGAATGGGTTAAGTGTCCTGAGATTTTCGAGCACATGAAAGAGGTAGCCGAAAAAACTACCCGCTTTGGAAAACTACTCTCTGTAAAACCCTTTGTAACAGGTACATATGTATACCTCAGATTCTCGTACGATACAAAAGACGCCATGGGTATGAACATGGTGACCATAGCCACTGATGCAATATCGCACCTGATAGAAGACGAATTCGGAGCACATGCTATTTCTCTTTCAGGAAATATGTGTACCGACAAGAAACCAGCCTCAATAAGCACGATTCTCGGGAGAGGAAAAACTGTTGTAGCTGAGGTTACCATTCCTCAGGAAATCGTCCAGGAAACCTTAAAATGCACACCTGAGTCCATGTTTGAAGTAAACTACAGCAAAAATCTTTTAGGCTCGGCAAGAGCAGGAGCTCTTGGTTTTAATGCCCATGCTGCAAATATTATCGCTGCTATCTACCTGGCCTGCGGACAGGATGCAGCTCATGTTGTTGAAGGCAGCACTGCAATTACGAGCATGGAACTTACGAAATATGAAGAAATTCACTGTTCTGTTACCCTGCCTTCTCTGCCTGTAGGAACAGTCGGAGGAGGTACTGGCCTTGGGACTCAAAGAGATTGCCTTAATATTCTTGACGTTGCAGGAGCAGGAGATATTCCCGGGAGTAATTCTAGAAAATTTGCAGAAATTGTAGCGTCTGCTGTGCTTGCAGGAGAAATTTCCCTAATTGGTGCCCAGGCTGCCGGACATCTGGCACGTGCTCACGCGCAGCTAGGTCGTGGAAAATTCTAAAATTGAGGACTAAAAAGGTCTTTGAGTAAGGCTCTTAAATTTCTATCTCAGTGCATGAGGAAAAAAAGATAAATCGACCATACAAAGATAAATCGACCATAAACAGAAAACTCGCCAGGCAAAAGTCCTCTTCCCCGGTAAGAGATACGGGGATAAGGACCATATTTTAGTTCAGTTTATTCTACCATAGCATTTTCATCTCTTTTTTTATAAAGTTTGAGAAACTTAAAATTAAACTACTTTAGAAATTTCTGTGTTATTTGAAATGGAGAAAATTTTATCTTTCACTATTTACTTATCCTTTCTCTATCCCTCCTTAATTCTGAATTTAAGGCGGCTATATTTTGCTTTTTGATATTACAGGATACTCCAAATGAACATATGGATATTGGGAATTGCTTTGATAGGCTGTATTCCTTTTTGAAAAGTCACTTTATTTATTTTAATACTCAACTCCCTACTTTCTCCGGCCTTTAATTTCAGATAAGAGCGAGAAGCAAGATTATTTAAGGTCTAATAATAATATCTCTTCAGAGGAGCTAAAAAGAAGAAAAGGCTAATTGAATCAGCAACCGTAGAAAACAGAAAACTGGCCTGAAGAAATTTTTGTTTTGCTGCAATCATTTTAAAAAGACGTAAAAAATTCAAATTAACGAAATCGGAACTTTATTTATAACTTAATTTGTCCGGAGAAAGTAAAAATAAGAGAAATATCGGGGGTTAAGTTTCTGGACTATACACTTCGAGTAGGAGGAGAAGCCGGGCAGGGACTACAGACCGTAGGAGGAGCCCTTGCGAAAATCTTTTCCCGATTAGGTTACCATGTATTTACGCACCAGGACTACATGTCCAGGATACGGGGCGGACATAACTTTTACCAGATTCGCTTTTCTGACCAGAAGGTATCTGCCTCAAGAGAGATGATGGATATTCTTCTTGCTCTTGACCTGAACACTATAGAGATTCACAAAAAAAGCGTAAAGGACGGCGGATTTATCCTTTATGATTCCGAGACTGTCAAAAAGAAATTTGAAGGACCTGAATTCGTAGATATCCCTTTCAAAAAAATAGCCCTGGATGTTGGAAAGAATAGTGTCATGGCGAATACCGTAGCAACAGGGGCAACACTTGGACTGCTTGATCTGGGGCTTGAAGTCCTTAAAGATATTCTAAGACAAACTTTCAAGCAGAAAGGGGAAGAAATAATCCAGAGTAATATAGCCTGTGCAGAAGCGGGATATAAATATGCCCTTACCAATTGTCCCCGCTGCAAAACCTTCGAAATCCGTGAGCCTGAAGACAAAAGGCTCATGCTTATAACCGGACTGCATGCAATCGGGATGGGAGCCCTTATGTCAGGCTGTAAGTTTTATTCCGCATATCCTATGTCACCTTCAACAGGAATTATGGAATATTTTGCTTCCAGAGCAGAAGAATATCACCTGGTTGTTGAGCAGGCGGAAGATGAAATTGCAGCTATTAATATGGCTATAGGAGCTTCTTTTGCAGGTGTAAGATCCATGACAGGAACGTCTGGAGGAGGATTTGCTCTTATGGTAGAAGGACTTTCCCTCGTAGGTATGACCGAAACCCCTCTTGTGATTGCGGAAATGCAACGTCCTGGACCTGCTACGGGTTTGCCTACACGTACGGAACAGGGAGACTTGCTTTTTATCCTTCATGCAGGACATGGGGAGTTCCCGAGAGTAATTTTTGAGCCCGGAACTCCAGAACAGGCTTTCTACCTTACAAACAGGGCATTCGAACTTGCAGAAAAATATCAGATTCCTGTCTTCATTCAGTCTGACCAGTATCTCGCGGAGTCTGAATGGACCTTTAAAAGCTTTGACCTGGAGAAACTGATCTACAATGATTATCGGTTGAGGGAAAAAGACCTTGAAGGAGTGCAGGAATATAAACGTTTCAAATATTCAGATACGGGAATCTCTCCTCTTGCAATCCCGGGCGAAGCCGGAAAACACCTTGTCGTAGCGGACAGCGATGAGCATGATGAAGAAGGACATATTATAGAGGATGGCGAAACCCGTATCAAAATGGTCCAGAAAAGGTTGCTAAAGAAACTGCCACTTATTACGAAAGAAATCGAACCCCCACTTCTATATGGCAATACCTCTCCAAAAACAGTGCTCGTAGGGCATGGATCTACCTACGGTGCAATAAAAGAGGTGGTTGACACCATTCCTAAAGATAAGAAAGTTGCGATGATGCACTTCAGTCAGATATACCCGCTTTCCGAGAGGGATAAATTCGATTATATTGCTGTTCTTGAGAGCGCAGATCTTACTATCTGCATAGAAAACAATGCCACAGGGCAGTTTGCAAAACTTATAAAGGCAGAGACGGGCTTTGAGTTCTCCCATCAGATTTCCAAATATGATGGAAGACCTTTTACTATTGAAAACCTGAAGGAGGAACTGCATGCCTACATCTGAAGATTACAACGGTCAGGTTCCTGCCTGGTGTCCGGGATGCGGAAACTTTCAGATTCTTTCGACCATCAGACACGCACTTGTCGAACTTGGCATAGAGCCATGGGAAGTCCTTGTTGTTTCTGGGATAGGACAGGCTGGAAAACTGCCCCATTATATTAAATGCCATACGTTTAATGGACTGCATGGAAGAACCCTGCCTGTAGCTACAGCTGCAAAACTTGCCAATCATTCCCTTCATGTGATCGCAGTTGCAGGAGATGGGGACTGCTATGGAGAAGGAGGGAATCATTTCCTTCATGCAATCCGCCGAAATCCCAATATTACTCTGTTCGTGCATAATAATCAGGTCTATGGACTGACTAAGGGACAGGCATCTCCTACTACAGCTCAGGGAACCTACACAACAATTCAGCCCTATGGTGTCCTTGAAGGATCAATGAACCCTCTTGCAATGGCAATTTCTCAGGACTGCAGTTTTGTATCCAGGGGTTTTGCAGGAGATCCGGAGTATCTCAAAGAACTTATGAAGGCTGCGATAACACACAAGGGGTTTTCCCTTCTTGATATTCTTCAGCCCTGTGTTACTTTCAACAAAATAAATACTTTCAAGTGGTATCGGGACAGGATTTACAAACTCGAGGAAGATTATGACCCTTACAATCATGTAAAGGCGTTCGAAAGGTCCCTGGAATGGGGAGATAAAATTCCGAACGGCATCTTTTACAAAAAGGATCGAAATATACTTGAGGAGAGGGTACCGGCTATCCGGGAAAAGCCCCTTGTAAGGCAAAAGTTTTCTATCGAAGAAGTAAAGCACGAGATCGAAAAATTCTATTAAAATCTTATACTGTCTATATTTTGTACAAAAAAAATAAAAGATAGTGACGGGAAAAAGCCCGGCACAGAGAATTAGAAAATATTAATTAGAAAATATTAATTAGAAGATACTAAATTATTGGATCTAGCTCTTACACTTTTCAACGTAGATGAAAAAGCCCTTCTTTTGCCTTATTAAGGTACTCGTTTGCTTCTTCAATTTTAGTGGCAGCTTCAAGAATATCTTCAGAAGCTTCGAGAAAACCATCTTTTTTGGCTTTCTGAGCCCATTCCCTAAAGCTCTGTATATGGCTGTCGTTATGCTCGATCCAGTGTTCAATCAAATGCGAAAGATTGTCGTGATTAAGTTCTTCAGTGATAGCTGTTCCCTCCTGTTCAAATATATGCAATTCATGGTATAAATTCCCGCTGGATTTAATTCATAATTTTCTACTGTTAAATAAATTCGGTAAAAAGAGAGGCTAGATTGAAATAAATAAAACAGTTCAAAAACCTGATTTTCACCTCTCAGGTTTCAAACTATCCTGCTAAAAATAGTTCTTAAACTATTTCTGCTAAATTGCTTAGATTCAAACGGACCTTGGGTCGGTAATTTCGCCTGTTAGCGCCGAGGCTGCTGCAGTTGCCGGGGATGCCAGATAAATAAAACCGTCTTTTCCCATCCTGCCTTTGAAATTCCTGTTTGCAGTTGAGATGCAGACTTCTCCTTCCCCGAGCACTCCCTGATGGGCGCCAAGACAGGGCCCGCAACCTGGGGTTGCAAGAGTCACTCCTGCCTTCAGTAGAGTTTCCATTGTCCCGTTTTCAATTGCTGCAAGGAGAGTCGTGCGGGATGCAGGAATCACGATAGTCCTTACCGCAACTTTCTTTCCTTTCAGAACCGCTGCTGCGACCTCAAGGTCTTCAAGCCTCCCATTAGTGCATGTCCCGATAAAAACCTGGTCTATATGGGTACCTTCAACCTCTCCCACAGGTTTTACATTGTCCACCTGATGCGGGCAGGCTACCTGAGGCTCGATATCGTCAGCATAGTAGGTTAATTCCTTTACGTACACAGCATCCAGATCGGCATAAACAGGTTCATAAGGAGCAGCCGCTCTTTTATTCAGGAAATCGAAGGTCTTTTCGTCCGGTGGAACAATCCCGGTTTTTGCTCCCATTTCGATTGCCATGTTGCAGAGAGTCATCCTGCCGGCGACAGACAGTTCGCTAATCACCTGCCCGTAAAACTCGACGGCTTTATAGGTGGCACCGTCAATTCCGGTCTTTCCTATCAGGTAAAGGGTCAGGTCTTTTGCATAGACACCTTTTGAAAGGCTGCCTTCAACCGTCATCCTGAAACTTTCAGGAACTTTAAACCAGAGCTTTCCCGTGGCAAAGATCTCAGCCATATCGGTAGCCCCTACCCCTGTTGCAAAAGCCCCGAAAGCTCCATAGGTGCAGGAATGCGAGTCAGCCCCGACAATCAGCTTTCCAGGCAGGGCAAAGCCGTTTTCCGGAAGCACCTGGTGGCAGATCCCTTCTCCGACCTCATAAAAGTTCGGAATGCCCTGCTCCGTTACCCATTCCCTGATCTCCTTTTGCAGGGTAGCTGAGGTTTCAGTGTTTGCAGGTGCGATATGATCAAAAGGAATTACGATCCTTGAGGGGTCCCAGACCTTCTTCATTTCCATTTCCTTAAAAGCATTAACTGCAAGCACTGAGGTGCCGTCATGCGCCATTGCATAATCGATGTCTGCCATGACAAAATCGTTTGCCTTTGCCTCTGTCCCCGCTGCCCGGGATAATATCTTTTCGCTAATTGTTCCCAAAAGTAAGTCTCCTGTCCGATATCAAATAATATGAAGTATGAGAAAGAAATTCAGGTTCCTGAACTCAGTATAATGAAATATATATACTTAATGGATTTGTAAGTTGAAGGGTCTATAAAAAGAAGAGTTTTGAAAAGCATTTTTGAGAAAGACATGTAATAGCAGGACGCACCTACTCGTTTGGTTCGGTATCTGACGCCAAGGTGATCAAAGTTGGCTCTAATACAAATATGACACTTGAGCTTGATAATACCACAGCTGGAGATTCAGAAACTATATCAAAAACTCGATTAAACTGAAGTAAATTGCCATGGGGATAAAATCCCGTGGTTTTCTGCCTCATTTTATTTCAGTCGAATACCTCGCAACTTGCAGCAAAGTGTGCCAGCACAACTTTGATTAAGATGGCTAATGATATTGTTTTTTTAGGCTGAATAGTTACTTTATTTTTTAACCATACCTCTTAGCTAAATCATTTAAGCGAACAAAACGAGGATCACTTTCAAGTTTCCCATTATTTTGTTTAATATCATCCAAGCATTTCTGTAAATCGTCTGAGAGCCAGTTTGAATCATTGCTAACAACCAAATCCAAAAATTTGAGCGCTTCTTCCGGAAAGTTCGTACAGATTTTATTTTCATTCATAAGATCAAATGGAAGATATAGACTTTGTGATGGCTTTATACAGTACTCCAACTCCTGTAATACTTCTGGAAATAATTCATCAGCAGTCAGACACAATAGTGCAAAACTTTCAGAGATTGCAGGTGTTTTTAGACTGGAATTCTTTGGCCAAATATAGTGAAGGTATGGAATCAAGCGATTACGCCAGTATTCCTTCCTACGGTCATGTGCACTTTCAATAGCAGTTAATAGTGTTTGAGCTGCCCTTTCTAGTCCTTCTACTGGCAAACATCCTGTTGCATCTGTCAATTCTTTGGTTGTAAAAATGTCACCAGGATCAAGAGATACAAATGTCAAAAACGCTGCGAACTGCCCTGCATGTTCGCCAAGTTCCTGATAATGTTTTGCTCCCTCCAGAAAATATTTCTTTATATCTGCCAGAAGTGGTCGGTACAAGCGAGGAGACCATAGAAACCCCCCAGATCAAGTGAGCTTCAGTCGGTGAACTCCAGTTAAACAAAGGCAGAAGGTATTCCTTAGTCCAATTAGAATCAACACTATAAAGTGTTATGACGTGGGCAGCGAGTAAGACGCGTCCGTGCCGAAACTTGCCTATTTGTACGTTGCATATCTCCGTGAAAGTGGTTTTGAGTTCTTCTGATAAGAGTTGATCATCTTCCCGAGTCCGATACAACCATTGTAGTAGTGCATCTGTTACGATTCCCACTGGATGATTAATGGCTCTTCTAATAGGGTCGTCAGAAATCTCTTCATCTGGGTAATCCTGTTTAAGAATTCTATGGCAAAGATTCAAGAAAAATTCTTCATTATTTCCAAAAGTCTTGGAAATAGATCGTAGCCACCAACTAAGCTCATAAGCAAGCGATTGTATAATCTTATCAGGTGCTTCGTTCAGAAAGGGGCCCATATCGAGCCATGATTTATTGTTGGTTTTGTCTTCCGACCAAGCCATAAGTGCCTGCTTCCAACGTCCATTTAGCCATTTACCTTCTGCAGCTAACACACGCAAAGCACGGGATGTAGTGGAAAAGTCATCACGGCAACGCTGACTCCAGTCATCTTCCTCCCAATAATCAGGAGTTTCGTATTCATTGAGCCATTCAACGAGTTCTGCAAAATCCCGTGGTGTGCGAGAAACTTTATGCCACTCGTCACCTCCTCCTTTCCAAAACGGAAACTCATCTCTCTCATCTTCGACCAGTTTCCAACTCGGATATTCTTGATTCAATTTATCCAATTTGGCATTGGCTAGCTCACTCCACTTCCCCCGGCAACCTGAAATTTCTCAAGACGCAACCATACCATCTGATTCACAATATGTTTCCAATCTACATCCTCAAGATTTTCTCCGAACATCTCATGTGGTGGTCCTACCAGAATAGCCTGTTCCAGTTCGAACACATCAGAAGAAATCATTTTTGGTGCCAAAACGACTAATAGACGCATTGCCTCGCGTTGTGTCTCCACTGCCCACAGCCACCAGCACTTATCTCCCAGTAGCCAGTCAAGAGCTTGTCGATGTGAAATCACTTCATCATGTGAAGCAGCAAATAGTGCTAAACGCTTAAACACTGGATAAGATTGTTGCCACCAACCTTCGGCGGCATGTCTAGCCTTTGTAGAATCACTTTGCGCAGTTGCCAGCCATGCATCTCTGGTAAATTTAATCAGAGCCGTCCAATCATGGAAATTGCTATTTTGAGAGTGTTGACTGATGGAAGGTTGTTCTATATAAGACAAATCATATCTGTCATTCGCATCGCCTAATTCCCTTGCCAAATCCAATGCATCACGCAACAACAGAGTGAAATCTTGCAAAAAATCGGGCAAAACTTCCTGATAATTCTGGTTTTTTGACCAATCATCTATCAAAGAATGCACATCATTACTGTGTAATACAAGGTCCCAGTTAACTAAATCTCTAATACGCGTTGGCTTAGATGGGACATGTGTATTATCAACTAAATGAAAAGGTGCTCTTAAGGCCACCCGAGGTGCCAGATTTTCGCGAAGTTTTATACGCAAAGAAGGTGTCATTCCCTCTCTTATGATCAGTTTTATACAATGATTTAAGTCATAGAAGTCTGAGTGACCTGACTGTTTTAATTTTATCCTTCCGGTCATAAAGAGTCTCCATAAAGTTCTCATTGGTGGACCGGGAATGGCATTAGGTGCATCTGCAATAATACGATTAATTTCTTCTTTTTTCCTGTCTGCTGCAAGACGATCCAAATAATCTAACCTATCGGAGATTTGACGGATGAATTTGTTATGCAAACTGTCACCGTATCTAGCAAGCCAAAGAATTAGTTTAGGATCATCAAGATGCCGAGTGAGCCAACGGGACAAATGAAACATTACAGGATCAAGGTGGCTATTTTGTGTTCCATTATCAACAATGCACATCCATGGTGAACGCGTATATGGTGCTGGACGGTGAAATATACTGAAACGTAAATCCTTATCTTCAGTGCTGTTAGCAGCAACCCCGAAATGTGATAAATCTCGATGTTCAAACTGCTTTTCTGAGAGCGGCTCCAACCATTCTAATGGAGGAACGGGATTCAGATCGGCAAAGTGTTTCGCTGCCAAATCATCTGTTAGTGCCCAGAGTATTCGACAGACTGCATAATCTGTTCGGGATGAAGTCAGTGGTGGGGTGCTTGCGTGCTGCGAGATAATCATCTCTTTGCCCTGAACACCGTCGTGGTAGGTATCAGCCCACTCTTTTAAAGTCCTATGAAGCGCAGAGTGATCATGCGTGCCAGCAGGCACCTCATAGAGCAGGGGGATGACACCTTTCGTTTCCCATTCAATCTTTGCCTTTTCTCTTTCTTCATTGTAATAACATGCAAAAGCAAAGGCTTCGGGCCGGGTTTCGCCAAGTAATTCATCTGCCGCAAATGCATCCATCATGTAGCGCAAGACCGGATCGTTAATTCCATATCCAACGAAACAAACCGTGTAATGTCGAAACAGCTCGGTGACGAAACGAGATGCCCATCGTTCAGTGAGATAGGCCAGACCAAAATCCCCGCTAGTGAAAACGAGTCGATTAAGTTCAGTTTCGTCAAAAGAATCAGGTAACAATCCGTGAAGATACACAATTCCATCCCAGCGGTTTTTTTGGGAATGGGTAAAAGAGGTGCAGAATAAATTGGAATGTCCATATCGTCTTTTGTAATTATATATTGAAAAAGTTGGTCAAAGTTGGTCGTGACTAGCCGGACTTTACCCTTGCGATTAGTAGCTAATTGAATCAGAGCTTTGTGGGTTATTGTAGAGTCATCTTTAATCTGTGATGGAGTGAGAACAGTAGCTAATGCTTTTCTTACCGCAATGCGCTGGCCGGGATGGCGGCGTTCCAATAAATCTAATGTTGTGTCAAACTGCTTGTTGGCATAAGTTTGCTGTTCCGTGGAAGTCTTTGTAGTGCCAAGTTTTTCATATATTTTATCAACTAAACCTTGGAAACCAGGAAGGCCCGCAGGGTAGGAAATACCGGCACCACAAAAAAAGACGATTCTTCCTTCTTCATGTGCTTCCAATAGACTTTCAGGGATGTCTGGACCATTGACGATAAAGGCAGGCATCAGAGCACCACATCTCCTTTTGCAAAGCCTTGGAGAAAGATTTTTCCTATAGTGCCGTCATCAAATTCCTTATACTCGTTTTTGAGCAGAACACTACACAAGCTATCATCACAATCTGCTTTAATGGATTTTATTACTTCAACGTGTCCAAGTTGAGTCACCATATGATTCTCCTTCTATTTTCCACTATATTCTTTAATTTACTTTTACCTTCCGGGTTTTTTCAGTCCTAAAAGCAGATTGAAGCCATTGTTCCTTCTTTTTCTTACAGCGTTTTGCTTCCCAATTCCATCTACCACTCTCTAATTTCCGTATCTTTTTTCCTTCTTTTTCTTACAGTATCGTGCTTCCCAATTCTATCTACTGCTCTCTCTAATTCTCGTACCTTTTTAGCATCCTGCATCCATAGGTTATCGTTATCGATCTTTGCGATAAGAAATATCAAACCCCATATTAACGTAACAGCTGCAAAAATAAAGAGATAAACAGCCGGTTCGTTTACATCTATAGTTCCCAGTGAATGAAAGATCAACAGTATTGCAGAGAAAAACAATAGGAAAACTCTGTATAAAAAAGGCCTGATATCCTTTTTTCCTTCTATTTTGTTACCTGTGTAAATACTACCTTTTAACTCACCGGTCCCAAATGGAAATAACCACTTGATGCCGGAAACCGTGCAGGAATCTTCGAGTAGGTGTAAGAATTGACCAGATATCAAACCTAAAAATAAGAAACCTATAAGAGTAGCATTTATTTCATGGAAAATAAAATAGCCAACTATTGTTGTCAACAGAGTGAGTAAAAAAGAACTTATGAATACCCCAATCGGAGAATGCATTACGCCTCTATGTTGCTCCTCTACTACGTATTCAAGATTCATTTTTTCTTTAAAATTGAAGAAGCTGAAAGAAAAAACTATCAGCTTATGAAGAGGAACCATGATATAATAAATGATTTTGAAATCATAGTGTAACTTGGGCTTTCCATCACTGTCTGCATCAGGTGCCAGCGAGCCTATGAGAGCAGCCACAAGTACACAGAGGGCGTATACAGGCTGCGAGTTCTCTGAAAATATCAGTGGAATCGTAAATGGAAATACTGTTCCAAGTGTTATAGAAACATGATCTTTACCCAACATATCAAAAAATATATGTCTAATTCTATATCAATTTATTTTATAAGTTATTGGGGAAATCTCAAATGAATATTCTGAGATAGAAGATCCCCCTCTGAATTCAGAATGGAATTCTTATACAGGCGAAGTTTTAAGCACACTCAAAACTCATATTTATTGCAGCTTACAGATGTAATAAAGTTCTTTTACTGGCAGTACTTTTCAAGAAAGCCTTCAAGAGGCACGGAATGAGTCTGGAAGCCGCATACTTTGTAGGGGTCAGCGCCCATGGAAAGAGCTACGAACTGGGCAATATTCATGTGCACCATATCATATTTTACGCCAAACTCTTTTTCAATAACTGGCTGGTAGCGGTCGTACTGGATATGGCAATTCGGACACATATGGATCATAAGCTCTACGCCTGCTTTTTGAAGGCTATCGAGTTTCTTTTTTGTGACCTGAAGGGAGGTATTTTTATTAAGGTGGAGCTGAGAAAAGCCCATTCCACAGGTAAGAGTGCGGTCTTCGTACCAGCGAACCATATCGGCTCCGCAGGCTGCGGCTATGGTGTCTATTAATTGAGGGTTTTCAGGATTCCCGAGGACATCGAGATACTTGACTTTATAGTAGTGGCAGGCATGATGGGCTGCAACTTTGACCCCTGAGAAGTCGAACTTCTTCTGCTCCTGGATCTTGTTGGCCTTACTTAAAAGAATCTCTACTGCATGGTAGAAGTTTGTCCTTACATTCATATCGTCTTTTTCATAAACGAGATCTTCAAGACCCTGTTCTCTGAAGATGGAATTGACTTTTTCCCGGATCTCGGTATTAGTGTTAAGAACCTCACAGGCTTCCTTGTTTATGGCATAACAGGTTGAACAGAGGCAGGTTATATTAGGATAGCCGCATCTTTTTGCGACTGCGAAGTTCCGGGCTGCAATAGCTGTTGTTGTCAGTCCTTCAAAGATGTCAGTATAATGTCCTATCCCTGTGCAGCAGGACTGCTCATCGTTTATACAGTAATCAACTCCAAGCCTGTCGAACACGTAACGAGTGGAAGTTTCTACTCCCGGGTACTCCTGCCCGACCATACAGCTTTTAAATAATAAGAGCTGCCTGTCCGGTATATCCTCTATCGTTTTCAAAGCTGAAATCTCCGCTCTTGTCTTCTTTTTTCACACATTGGTTCTTCAGGAGCTGATGCAAACGTTTTTCCTGAATCTTTGCTTTGAGCCATTTTTCTCTTTCAAAATAACCTGTTCCTTCAAGAATAGCCTGAACTTCTCCATGGGTATTCCTGATATCCCTGGAACTGAGCCCGAGTTCGACACGGATTGATTCAAGATTCTTTTTAAACTTTATCCAGTGCTCTCCGAGGTCCCTCTCCATATTTTTGACTCCGGGGCCCGGAATCTTGCTGGCTCCGTTCTCGGCAAGATATTCTCCGATCTCAAGGAAGTAGGCAAGTTTCTCAACCCCTATGCCCTCGTTTATAGCCATCTGCCTGAGCACCTGTACAATTGTTACAGGGCTATTATTCCTGGGACAGCGCAGGTTACAGGAATAGCAGTAGAAGCAGGACCAGATCATTTCGGACTCAAGCACACTGCGGTCGTCTTCAAGTACCTTTTTCACGATATGGCGCGGGCTGTAATCAGTAAAGCGGGCTGCCGGACAGGAAGCAGTGCAGGCTCCGCACTGGATGCAGCGGTCAAGCCCAAGAGAGTCGGGTGTCCGGATGCTTTTCTTTGCAGTTTCTGCAAGAGTTTTACATTCCGGAGTATCGTATTCGTTTACATATGGCATCATTTGATCATCTCTCCTTCCCGGGCAAGACTGGTAAAAGTGCCTGCAAGCCCTTTTGTATTTGGAACATAAGCTTTTTTGAAATAGAGCCGGCTTCCTGAATCTCCCATCTCTTTTTTCAATTTCTCGAAATGGCTGACAGTTAAAGGATATATAACCTCGGCTTTCGGGCTGTCAGGGGGATCTTCAATAAAGAGGACAGAAGATGCTCCACATTTGAAGGCGTGAAGTAGCAGATCTTTGTCCACAACAAGGTTTGTGGGTACCTTAATCAACTTGACATTTGAGGGATAGCTTAGCACGCTGTTCCCTATATTATCACAGGTCAAGGATGCAATCCCGCTGTTTACGAAGCCCAGAAGGTCTCCCTCTTTGAGTATACCCTCAATTTCGGCTTTTAGCTGAGTTTTCATGAAGCTTGCGATCTGAATAGCCCCGTTTTGACAGAGTTCAGTGCAATATCCGCAGCCTGTACAGACCAGCGGGTCTACGACAATCTTTCCATTCTCTTTCAAAGAAAAAGCATCAAACGGACACTTGAGGCATTCCTTACACTGCGTACAGAGAAGCTGGTCTATAGTCGGAATTTCATTTACCAGTGCTTTTGGGCTGTCCGCAATAAAGGCCCTTCCTCTTACCGCTGCAAGCCCTGCCTGGGAAATAGTGTCTGTAACATCTTTAGGGCTCTGAGCAGTGCCGCAGACAAAGATCCCGTCGAGTGAACTGTCTACAGGTTTCAATTTCGAATGTCTCTCCTTAAGAAAGCCACTTTCGTCCTGACTCAAGTTCAGTACACTGGCAATTTTTCTGGTGCCTCTGGAAGGGATCATGGCTGCAGAGAGTACAACGAGATCTGCAGGAATCTCCTTTATCCTCTGGTCCAGGGTATCTTCAATTCTTACAACAAGACTCTTATCCGGCTTTTCCACAATTTCGGCCGGTCTTCCCCTTACAAAGTTGACTCCCATATCCTGGACTGCGCGATAGTAATTCTCGTAGAAACCAAGAGCTCGCAGATCAATATAGCAGATTGTTATTTCTGTGTCTGGATATTTTTTGAGTATCAGGCTCGAGTGTTTCAGGGCTGCCATGCAGCAGTACCTGGAACAGTAACGATTTCCACCTTCTTTTTCATCTCTCGAACCCACACACTGGATCATAACTATTCTTTTAGGTGTTCCGGTTCCATTTGAGTTGTCAGAAGGATTGTCAGAGGAATTCTTATTTCCACAAGTGCCTGTAGAAGATCGGATAGCCTCACAAGCCATGCTGAAATCAGAAGGCTTGAGCAGTGTCCCTTTTGTAGGGCCGTTGATTCCAAGCATTCTGGCAAGTTCCATCTGCGTCATCACGTTTTTGAAAATCCCGTACCCGTACTGAGGTTTTTGGGATGCATCATATTCGTCAAAGCCGGTAGCAACAATAATTGCACCAACATTAAGGTCAATAATCTCTTCCTTTTGCGAAAAATCAATTGCTCCGGATTTACAGGCCTCTGCACATTTTCCGCAGGTTTCACCATTCAGCTGCAGACAGTGATCAGGATCTATACAATAAGTCTTAGGAACTGATTGGGAAAAACGCAGGGAAATTGCTTTTTTGTCCATATGTCCGCAGTTGAACTCATTTTCAACCAGGACAGGACAGACATGGCTGCATCGACCACAGCCGGTACATTTATCCTGCACGTATCTCGGTTTTTTCCTGAGCCTGACTGTGAAGTTGCCGGCGCTTCCGCTTAAGCGATCCACTTCAGTCCAGGTTAGAAGGGTTATTTTCGGGTTAACTACTACCTCATTCATCAGCGGGCTAAGTGAGCACATTGCGCACTCTTCCGCAAGCTTGTCAGGAGAAAAGACCTTGCCTATTTTTGCCATATTCCCACCTATACTGGAATCTTTCTCAACGAGGTAGGTGGAAATTCCATTATCTGCAAGGTTCACTGCCGCAGTTATCCCTGCAATCCCTCCGCCAATAACGAGGGCCTGTGGAGCGATGTCAACTTTTATTTCTTCAAGGGGCTCGATATTTTCCAGGCGTCTGAGTTTTCCCCGAAGAAGTGAGATAGCTTTTTCAGTAGCTTCGGCTTTATCTGGATGTACCCAGGCACAGTGTTCCCTGAGGTTTGCAATTTCGAGCATTGCTCTGTTAAGTCCTGCCTCCTGAATACATTTTTTAAAAAGAGTGCCATGTTTGGAAGGAGTACACGAGCCTATAACTATCCGGTCCAGGTTCCCTTCAGAGATCTTATTTTTGATCAGGGTCTGTCCCTCTCTTGAACAAAGATATTCGTAATCGAAGACTGGAACCCCTTCTGCCTGCAGGGTTTTCTTAAGATAATTTATATCAATATGTTCGGAAATGTTCCCACTGCAATGGCAGATAAATACAGCGGTTTTGTCCAGGGCAGCATTCATTATACTAAATCTTTCAGGGATTTGTATTTAATACTTACCAGAATAATAAAAATATTATCACAAAAAGGAAAGATCAACGCGAGTATTTACACAATAAGGATATTTTATGAGAAGAACGTACACTTGAACTTTCCCTCTGCTTTATTCTGATTATAATTATATTCCTGAACAAAGAAATACTATAATAAGAAATGCATTTCTTCTATATAAATAAAATCTTGCAGGAATCTGGACTCCCTAACTTATTTTTCTTCCTGTATTTTCCAGGATATTAATGTGTAAGAGTTAGGACCTCTTATTGTAAGAAAGTTTTTATAGGCATATAATTATATATATGGAGAAAGTATTATTATTATTTAAATCAACTGAGGAAAACAGATTTTGTGAGATACTCCCACAAATCCGAAACTCATATAAATAGAAATATATTTACTAAGGCAATAAATATGTCTTTAAAAATAACTTATCTAAAATAATATGTTTCTATTGATCTGGTAATACTGGATAAAAAAGGATATCGAAAGCAAGTAGAAGTTATTCTTTCGGTATAAACGGTAGATGATAGTTGTGGCAGATGATGGGTTTATATTAGAGGACAGCGGCTTTAAAATGGGAGAGGTTGAATACGAAATGGTAGAGCTTTTGAGAAGTCTTAATATCAACAGACCAGTTGCTCTCACCCTCGCGTGCCTCTCCAAAGGAGAAGAAATTTCTTCCCAGTGTATCGAAATGGTCTCAGGCTTGAGACAGCCTGAAGTCAGCATTGCAATGCGCTATCTTCGCGAAAATGACTGGGTAGATATGCGGGAAGAAAAGAAGAATCAGGGCAAAGGCAGGCCGGTTAAGCTGTACAAACTAGTTGTCCGAATGGAAACAATTGTTGACACAATAGAAGAAAACGTGATGGCTCAAAGTAAAGCCGTGCTCCAGAACATAGAACGCCTTAAGAACCTTTCCTGAAAGTCGATTTAGAAGCTGACATCTCAGAAGCATTTTTCATAAAATTACAGGAAAATTTCATTCTCATTATAAGATCCGGGTCCTAACCCGGAAATAATTTCTCCTATCATACATGTAAATATAAAATAATTCAAACTTTATTTACATTCTTATAGCATCTCTTTTTTTAAATCTACAGCTGAATTTTAAAAATGATTAAAAACTGGACTCTTTCAAATACAAAGTATAAAATACAAAAGTATACCAAAAAGAAACATTTCAGTAGATCTGAAAAGTGCGTCTCGCGAGCTTAATTAAATTTCACTTTAATAGAGTTCTACAGCTTCTTTTCACATCCAACTAATTTTAGTAAGCTAACGCTGAAAAAACACTGGAGCTCATTTCAAGTCTTCCTCAATGTAGAATTCTTTTTTTGAATGTTAATATTTTCAGGGCGGATTGGAATTTTTTAAAGAATTTTGTGGCAACTTGCAAATATTTTCACATTAAAAAACCGAAGTTGTAAACCTGAGCCGATAAATATATACAGCAATATACAGCATCTGCTGGGTGCATCTAGAACGATTAAACAGTAAAAACACTCTCAAATTTGAGTATAAATCGATAAATATTAAACTGAAACATAAGTAGATATTTATATTAATTGACTCTATAATCGTTCTTCGGGTGATTAAATGGTAGATGAACGTGGTTTAGCTATAGAGTTTGCTAACCTAAAGGATGAGACCCCAATAACCATGGGATCAAGCGAATATGAAATGATAGAATTATTCAGAAGAATCAATGTCAGCAGGCCAATTGCTCTTACTCTTACCTGTCTTGCAAAAGGAAGGGAAATTTCTTCCCAGAGCATTGAAATGATATCAGGCCTGAGGCAGCCTGAAGTCAGTGTCGCAATGCGTTACCTCCGCGAAAACAACTGGATTAATATTCGGGAAGAAAAAAATCAAAAGGTAAGGGCAGACCGATAAAGCTGTACAGGCTCATAGTCCCAATGGATCGCATTGTCAGTAAGATTGAAGAAGAAATCATAGCCGAAAGTAGACTTGTGCTGAGGAATATCGAACGCCTGAAGCACATTGCCTGAAATTTATGATAGGGAATAGAATGGCCCTGGGACTCGATGCGAGTTTCATACAAGAAAGTATCTTGACTCTTACTATTCAAAGCCGTCCTGTCTTGAAGGGGATTCATCCCTACCCCAACTTTTTACTAACTGTCAACTCTTTTGCTTCAATAAATATTCCTTATTAACAACTCTTTTCCCAAAAGCATCTTTCGTTAAAATTTAATTCTCCTGTCTTAGTTTATTTTTTTGTCTGAACTTATGTTCCCTGTCTGAGAACTTGATTTCGATTAATTTTCAGAACTTAATCATATCTTCAACTATAAGCCACTTATAAGTTACGGAGTTAAATTTCATTAGTAAAAGGAAAGAAAGAGAAAAAGATTATAAAAAATATACGCAAATCAAATTGCATGCGGCCACCCCACCCTAAACAGGCTGTCCGACAATTACTCCCAGTAATATACAAATTCCTTTTTTTCAGTTTAAAGGCTTTATATGCCTTATTTTTCACATGTTTTTGCCCTTAAATTGAATTGTCGGACAGCCTCTAAAGGATGGGGTATGCTGATGGGCCGCACGCCGATTTATGGGGAATAGTTTAGTATCCTTTGACAAGATTTCCTTGATATAGAGTCGCATTCCCAACTCCTGTAACTATGGTACCAAGAAACTTTATTTTACAAAGAAGCGATGATATAGAGGTTTAAACAAAACCAAAAAGAGGCGAGGGTTCACTTCATCCCCAACCTAAAGGATAGGGTATTCGTGACCCTCCGCACTCCCAAAGTAATAAAATATAAAACCGGTAGATAGAATATGGCAGATTGAATATAAGGGGACCCCATTTGGATTCGGTTAAGGTTTAAAACGTCAAAAAGTGTTCTTTTTTATGCCATATATCTAAGAATTCAGTTGGAAAATCTCTATACGTGGTATTCGAAGTTATGCATAAAATTCGTTAACCGACGCTAAAAGAAGAGGGTCCTAAATATAAAAGGCAGTGTACCGAAAGTTATGTAGAATCATAAATCTCAAGAAGTTCTTGAGTATAAAATTTCATATCAGGAGATCAATTTTTCCCACAGTACACAAAAACTTTACTTCAAATTTACAGCAAATTCGCGACACTGCCATATAAAATTAAGAGAATCTAAAAGCGAAAGAAAAATAAGGATTCATAAAATAGGACAACATAAATTCAAAGAAATGTGGTAGAAATTCAAAGAAAATGTGGTGGGCCCGCTGCGATTCGAACGCAGGACCTCACGGTTATCAGCCGTGCGCTCCACCAGGCTAAGCTACGGGCCCTAATTGAAGGGTAAATGCAGTTATAAAACCTTAAATTTCTCTGGAAAAGAGATTATTAAATTATGGTGGGCCCGCTGCGATTCGAACGCAGGACCTCACGGTTATCAGCCGTGCGCTCCACCAGGCTAAGCTACGGGCCCATATCTCGGATTTTTTCGATTTATCAGACTTGAAAGGCTTTTTCGGGAAAGCGTCCCAATCAGACAACACTTTTAATACTCAATTTACTACTTATAACTTTTGCTTGAATATTTTTAGTTTCAGAGATCCAAAAATTTATTTACAGGAAGCCGAGCAGGACTGGCGACAGTTTTATATAAGATATTGAGTGTATGAGGGAATGCTGATAAAGCAGAGCCTGATATGGGCCGGTAGATCAGGGGTAGATCGCTACCTTGGCATGGTAGAGGCCTCGGGTTCAATTCCCGACCGGTCCACTTAAAAACATTTGGCAGTCTAAAGCACTACTATTTTTATACTTTTTTTATGCTCGTTCACAAAGTGTTAATGGAAACAAAAAACAAGGTTTTTTGGCGTAAAAATAATTTGAAAACGTAACACTAATAATACGTAAAACAGGTTTTTAAGACAAAATTAAATAATATAATTTACGAAGCATGCTACCCAGGGGAAATATAGGTGAGTGATTCAGCATTTTTCGGTGTACCCGGATTTGAGAGATTTTTCATTATGAATACCCCTTTCCAGTAATTCTCTCTGTCCAATATTGTCTTCTCCCCATTTTCGTTTTGCCTCTTCACTCCATTGGAGTTTACCGTCTCCAATCATAGACTTTGGAATTGCAAAAATGTTTGCTCTTATGTTTCTAGAAGTGCTGCACTTTAACCATTTATATTGATTTGTTTCTGTATCATATGCCATGTGGTAATCAAGTCTAAGTTCGCTGAGTATCTCGGAGGATTTACAGTAAATTTGTTTTGGTCCTTCTGCTGGCTCTTTTCTTTGTCTCCGTTTTCTCTTTTCGATTTCATTTTCTTCTTTTCTTATGTCTTCTAGATACCATAAACTTCTATCAACTTCACTCTTAAATACAATCATATGCCATTTTAGAGACAGTGAATACTGCTTTTTTATAAGTCTATGTAATTCGGTGATTAGATCCAAATCTTTTGTTGTGCTTTCAATTTCTTTCATTAGTTCTTTCATTCTGGCCAGATTTGCTTTCTGTCTTTCTTGACTTGTTACCATAATTATCCGCAACAGGTATATTTTTATTATACTGTTATACGCGAAATTATACTTTAAACCTTTGTTGGTAACGAATAAAATGTGAAAATTAGCCAAAAGATAGAAAGAATGAATGAAATAACTAATTCTTACCTTGAAAGTTCTATAAGGAAAGTAAACTATAGGGAGTTAAAGTATTTTTGGTTCCGTTGCAAAAAATCTCAGAATAAACATGTAAATCTACAGACAATGAACAAAAACAAAAATATTCAAGAAGATTTATCAATATTATAGAACTATTCCAAATAATTGATTTATATATTTAGCTTCATTAAGACCAGAGTAATTTAGATTCTTGACTTGTCCTTTTTTAATCATATTCATAGCTTCAATTCCTTTTAAAGTTTTATTAAGATTGAAAAGACTGAAATCCTAACATTGGATTAACAATTCGCTTTATAGATCTATGATCTTGTTCTATAATGTTATCCAAATACTTGATTTGCCGAATTCCTATGTTTATAGGTAATTTATCATTTTTCAGTTTATCTATAGCAGGTGGATAAGCGGGATTTTTATCAACTGTGATTACTCTTGGAATTTGATTATGATTAGAACTCAAAGCTTTCTTAAAGAAACGTTTCACCGCTTTTTGATCTCGTTTTGCACTTAACATGAAATCAATTGTATCTCCATTTGAGTCAACTGCACGATAAAGGTATTTCCATTTTCCTTTTACTTTAACGTAAGTTTCATCAACTCTCCAAGAGTCATTATTTGGCTTTAAGTATTTACGTACCTTCTTTTCGATCTTAGGAGAGTATTGATGCACCTCTCATTATTGTAGTGTGATCAACTTCCACTCCCTCTCTGCCATCATTTCCTCTAAATTTCTATAACTTACTGGATATTTTAGGTACCATCTGACGTTTAATAAAATGATTTCTCCTTCGTAATGTTTCCACTTAAAGGAATTAGATAACATATTATCGTTCTATTGATTTTCTCCTTATTCAATTGAATCCTTATTATGATTTTTTGCAACAGAACCAATTTTTGTCCCAATATTAGGATTTTTTGCAACAGAACCTTCTTAACTATCTTTGTATCCCTCAGATTTACTGTTGGGACATAAAAAATGTGGTGCTAACCAAGCTTCTGCATAATGAAACATATCCGCTCTACAACCTCCATCACATATAGGATTATAAGTGCAATCCCTACACATCGAAATTTCATCTACGCGCAATTTAGAGATATGTCTTATAAAATTAAGTCTCTCACTATTTTGCCATATTTCTATGAAAGAATTTTCACGTAAGTTTCCACAAGGATAGTCTTCTAAAATTCCACATGGTACAACGTCAAGATTTGGTGTAATTACACAAAATTTCCTTCCAGCTGCACATCGAAAAATTTCCTTTGGCTTATACTCAAAATCAGGGTTACAAACTTTTAAATAGCGTTCAGGAGCATCTAGAAAACAAAACAATTCACACTCCATGAAATATATATGTGGATATTTGGATTTTGCTCTTTCGTAAATACTATTAAATCCTACCAATTGAGAATAACTTATAGAATTATTATAAAAATAATTTTTATCGGCCTTTGCACTGCAATGAAGTCGCTGAAATACTATTCCATGTACATTCAGTTTATTGCACAATTCTATAAGCTGATCAAGCGAGTCAGCATTATTCTTTGTAACTGTACAGTTAACATATGTAGTAATACCTCTCGAGACTAACATTTCAATTGCCGATAATATTTTGTAATATACTTCTTTTCCACCTCTTTGTGAGTTAAGTTCTGGTGTGTGACCATCAAGACTTACACCAATACTTAAATTTGTTTGAGAAATCTTATCCACTAATTCAGGTGTTAGTAGAGTTCCATTTGTAATAACATGGAATTTTATTTTGTAATTGTCGAGTTTGCAAAGCAATTTTTCTATAAAAGGTGAAGCAAATATTTCTCCACCTTCAAGTAGAACATCTGAGACTTTCAATGAATCAAGTTGATTTAAAACTGAAATTACCTCTTCGAAACTAGCTTCTTGTGATATTTTAGTGTTATTGTTTTGGAAACAGTATTCACATTTTAAGTTACATTTATTTGTAACATTAAAAGCTACTGAGTCTGGAGCGTCAAGCCAATTTTTCTTTTCCATTTACATCACCCATAAGAAAAATTTAAAGTAATTGGAGTTATTTAAGTTGATTTCATTGGTCATCGGTTAAGGAATTTTCTTGCCTGTAGGTCTCAATTTCAATGAAAAAATTAAGCCCAAATTTTGAGTACAGAAACTGAAATCAATATCCAACTCCAACTTTACATCAATGAATACTTTGACAAACTTTGTGGAAATCGATGTAATCTATCACGATTCCTCACTTAACCAATGACCAATGAAGTTGATTTCGGCCTTACTAACTTGAGATACAAAATTAAATCCAATTTTCATAGAAACCCCCATGATCCTTTGGCACATGCATGAAATATGAAAAACAGCATCGAATACGCAGTTTTTCATAGGAAATATCTATTTTCTTAATCGGAAATTAAATGACTATTGGGAATTTGAAAACTCTAAACTCAATTTCGGGCTTTGGGATCAGATTATCATGAATACTTTGAAAACTTTATGTAATTAGTTACGTTCTTCAATTAGAGCCTATCCGAAAATATGTAGCACATGTTGAAAGCTGCTATAGATCTACAATATCAGGATATTCGTTCCCAGTTTGCATGTTGCTAATGGAAAGTTACAGTAGGTCACAACACTTTTTGGATAGGCTCTTAATCGGTGACTCATGAAGAGCCCTCTTATTTTTTGCATTTTTAATAGATAGTGAATAGCAAGATCAACTTAAATATAAAGTTTGCAGTGTAAACGAATTTTTATATTTTCTTTTCCTCTGCTTTTTCTGCTGTCATCAATTCTTCTGAGTCCGGTTTTCTACCAACGCCAACAAAACCTTCACGATTGGCTTTTCCGGCTTTTTTGTTTGTATCTATAGATATTCCTAATGTTTTTTCTGCTGTCATCAATTCTTCTAAATCAAGTTTTCTTCCAATGCCAACAAAACCTGTTCCTGCTTTTTCTGCTCTCATCAATTCTTCTGAACCCGGTTTTCTTCCAATGCCAACAAAACCTATTCCTGCTTTTTCTGCTCTCATTAATTCTTCTGAATCTGGTTTTCTACCAATGCCAACAAAACCTATTCCTGCTTTTTCTGCTCTCATTAATTCTTCTGAATCTGGTTTTCTACCAATGCCAACAAAACCTGTTCCTGCTTTTTCTGCTTTCATTAATTCTTCTGAACCTGGTTTTCTTCCGATGCCAACAAAACCTGTTCCTGCTTTTTCTGCTTTCATTAATTCTTCTGAACCTGGTTTTCTTCCGATGCCAACAAAACCTGTTCCTGCTTTTTCTGCTTTCATTAATTCTTCTGAACCTGGTTTTCTTCCGATGCCAACAAAACCTGTTCCTGCTTTTTCTACCCTCATCGGTTCGTCGGAATCAAGTTTTCTACCAACGCCAACAAAACCTGTTCCTGCTTTTTCTGCTTTCATTAATTCTTCTGAACCTGGTTTTCTTCCAATGCCAACAAAACCTATTCCTGCTTTTTCTGCTGTCATCAGTTCTTCGGAATCAAGTTTTCTTCCAATGCCAACAAAACCTCCACGATTAGCTTTTTTGTTTGTGCCTGTAGATATTCCTAATAATTCTTCTACTTTCATCAGTTCTTCTGAATCCACTTTTATACCAACACGAACATAACCCTCATTATTGGCTTGCTCGACTTTTTTGCTCACATCTTCAGTTTTCTCAGACATTCTTTCACCCTTGTTAATTAAATTTGTCTCAGAGCTGATCCCAAAACTCAAAATTAAGTTTTCAAATTTTGAAGTTCCAAATTGTCGATGGGTTTCCTGATCACGAAATTTATTCTGAAACTCTAATGATCTGAAAATAAAATTGGTTTTGGGATAGGCTCTCAATTAATTTGATAGATATTCATTGATCATCGGTTAAAGATTTTTCATGTCTGATGATCTCGATTTCAATGAAAAAATCAAGCTCGATTTTTGAGCGCTTGAACTGAAATCGATGTCAAACTACAGCTTAATATCAATGAATAATTTGACAGAATTTGGGAAATCGATACAATTGATAACGATTTCTCCTTAACCGATTACCGATGGATAGATATTGCTATTCACTGACAGCTTTAGTATCCAAACTGTATAACAGTGGCAATTATCATTAATTGCAATCCATATAAATATCTTTGCAATAAATAGAAATTCTGCGTTATTAAAAAAGTATGTATATATTAATTAAGGAACCTATCTCAAAATATATATTAAAAATCCTAAGTTTAGTGACTTCATTTTTGTTTTTAGGACAGTTAAGTTCTAAAAATTAGGTGACGAGTGTTTAAAAGTTACAATATGTTTATATCATAGAGCATCCGTCCCAATTATGCATATGATCTACTGTGAAAGCTAAGGAATGACACAAATATAACTTTTAAATTTTAGGCTGGGAATTGATCTATAGTTACATTTCCTCCAATAACCATTCTTGGCAACAAAACTCCTTGAGATTATATTTGAATCATTCCTAAATTAGATCACAATGCTTATCGGATAGAATCCAAGTAGGAGAATATTAGAATGAACAAAAATGAACAGAGATATAATGGATTAATTCTTGAGCAATCTTCTAAGCCGGCAGTTTCCGAAACTCAAAAGACATTATATTCAGATCAATCTTTTTGGAGTTAATAGTTAAAACTTCTGGAGCTACAAAGTCTGATTCGGTATTGGATATTGGCTGTGGTTCTGGTTCAGTATCGTTCGAATTTGCCAAAATTGCTCAGAGAGTTGTTGGAATTGATATAAAACCTGAAATGATTGAGAGAGCAAAAGAAAGTCAAAAAGAGAATAATATTAATAATATAGAATGGATTATAGGTGATGCTACAAAACTGCAATGTGATGATTCGATGTTTTCTATGGTTATCACAAGGTTTGCAGCCCATCATTTCCTTAGTCCACAAATAGTAATTAATGAAATGATACGAGTGTGCAAACCAGAAGGAACAATTATAGTTAGCGACATATGTCCATTGAAGCAAAATCAAGATGCTTATAATCTTTTTGAAAAAATGCTAAACCCTTTGCATAATAACTCATTGACTCCTGAGGAATTATTATCAATAGCACATAAGGCAAATTTAAAAGAAATTAAAACGTATTTTTACAGACTTGATAAGGAATTAGAAAGCACGGTACGAGCTTCCTTTCCTAACTCAAAAGATGCAGATAAAATCAGAAGAATATTTAAAAACGACTTGCAGAATAACTCATTAGGCTTAGATATACATCTAATTGAAGATCAAATACATTTTTCTTATCCAATTACGGTTATCATTGGGAAAAAATAATTAATAAAATAATTTTAAAGAAAGTCATAATCCAGTGAAAATAAAATAGTGAATTCACTGGATAATGGAATTGTGTAGAAATTTTTTAAGTTTTAAGACAGCCTCTTAGATCTTATCCCAAAAGTTGTGACCTAATATAACTTTTTGATTACAATTGCACAATTGAAGTACATACTTGGATATTTATAGATTGATGTGACTATTACAACGTATTACTATTAATTTTCGGATAGATTCTTAACTTGTAGAGGACAATGTTTTCATTTGATCGCAATCCAACCACAGAAATTCAACCATTTCCAGAATATATCTATCTTTCTAAATCCTGCAGTTCTAAGCATTTCGCAATTCCACTCGGTAGAACTAGGTACAAGAACTCCTTCTAGGTTGTATCGCTTGCGCTTTATGTCTTCGTAAGAATATCCGTTTTCTTCCTTCAGCTGATAGTAAAGCTTAGTAAAAGTTTCTTCATGCTCCGCACTATTGCCGAGTACCTTCTCAACAAAGATAAAAGCTCCGTCTTCTCTTAACGCATTGAATATTTCTTTTATAAGCTTCTGCCTGTACTCTACAGGAATAAACTGGAGAGTCAAAATTGAGAGGACGACAGAAGGAGCGGGGATTTCTGGAAGACCTTCTCGTAAATCATGGCGTATAAACATCATGTTTGTCCGATTTTTGAAGTTTTTCTTGGCTTCTAAAATCATATCCATGGAATTATCTATCCCTATGAAAGTGTTAGATAATTCAAAATCATCATTTAACTCTCTGATTGCTCCCCCTAGTGAACATCCTATGTCCAGAATCGGAGTGTTAGGGATCGCATACTCACCAGCTAGATTGTTTGATAGTTTTCTCATTATTTCATACAAGGGAATCGAACGAGAAAGCATATCATTAAAACAGCTTGCAACTTCATAATTAAATTCCCATTTTCCATTTTGTCTTACCATATCTTTCGACATATAACCACCCTCTACAGAATGGATCCAGTGCCTAAATTCAATGATGAACATAAAATTGAACATCACCAGATTTTAAACCACTCCGAATGTATCTTTGGACAATCTTTATTTATTTTACATTATTATCTTTTATTTATAATTCAAATAAAAAAGGTTAATAATTTAAACTTGTTTACATTCTTAAACTTTCTCATTCGAAACTGCGGGGCAGTGTCGTTAAAGTTCTTAGGACTTACGCAGTTGAACAGAAAAACAGCAACACTAAATATTTAACTGTCTTAATCCTACTAATTCCGATGAAGCTACTCATACTTGATTTGGTACTTCAAGTGCGTAAGTCCTAGTTCTGTAAAATTCGCTTTATATGATTCCGTTGCAAAAAAATTATGAAAGGGATTTACTGAAATAAATAGAAATAGGAGTATATGTTATGCCAGTAAATTCCTTTAAATGGAAGCATTATGAAGGGGAAATTATTTTATTAAATGTCAGATGGTGCTTAAAATATTCATCAAGTTATAGGAATTTAGAGGAAATGATGGCAGAAAGGGAAGTAAAAGTCGACCATACAGGGGTGCCGCCCGCAAACCTAAATTTCGTACGCTAAGCGTTTAATCAGCATCAAATGAGCATTTTAGCATACGCTAAGACATTAACTCGCTTACGTATCTGAAACTCCAGACAAATTTAATGGACGAAGACTATCGAGACTGGTAATAGTGTGCTGGTCAAAGACGTACTCGCCTAATAAGTTTATGGGTTCCGTTGCAAAAAAATATTTCTGCAATTTGACAATATAATTTTTACCTTTATGTATCATTTTCTTTCGAATGAAAATGATTAACTTTCCTAATTGTGAAGGTTTTTTCTAATTTTGCAAGGGAGCCAGATTTTCTGCAACAGAATCGGAATGGCTGTCCTAGGGCTCCTGACAATTGTCCTTGGCATACTCTTGCTCCTCAATCCTCTTGCTGGCGCTGTTATACTTCCCCGGGTATATGTTTTCTCCCTGGTTGTAGGTGAAATTGCAGCATTAATAGGTGGACTAAGGATGAGGTCTGAAAATCTTCCTCAAATGCAGGATAAAGGTCCCGAACAGGATGAAAGGCACTTCAGGCCAGGTATTCCCGTCATATCCCCGAGATATTTTAAAGTATCCTCATACCTCTAAGCCTCCACATTTTTTAAATATTTGAAAAATCTTAATAGTCTGCATGCGCAAAGCCAAAGTCACAATTACAGGACTGATTTTTCTTTCCTTCATAATTTCAATCTACTTCTTTCCGCTGGTGCCTGAACAGATGGCAACTCACTGGGACTCTCAGGGAGAGGTAAACGGTTATATGTCGAAGTTCTGGGGACTCTTTTTCATGCCATTAGTGATTACCGGACTTGCAATTATGTTTCTGGTAATTCCAAGAATCGACCCAAAGAAAGAAAATATAGCAAAATTCAGAAAGTATTATGACCGATTTATATTTCTTTTGATTTTGTTTCTGATTGCCGTTCATTTCCAGACACTGCTCTGGAACATAGGGATCCAGATTAGCCCGAATGCCGTGTTTCCTGTGGGAATAGGGCTTCTGTTTTACTACATAGGGGTTCTTATGGAAAATGCAGAGAGGAACTGGTTCATCGGCATCAGGACTCCCTGGACCCTCAGCAGTGACAGGGTCTGGAGGAAAACTAACAGGCTCGGAGGAAAATTATTCCGAATTGCAGGGATATCTGCTATTTTTGGAGTTTTTTCCCTAAACTTGCATTCTTTTTCACTATTGTGCCTGCGCTGTTTGTTGCCGGGTTCACAGTTGTTTACTCATATATTGAGTATCAAAAAGAACTGAAAAATCCTCAATCTCAAATCAAAACTTAAAAAGAGAACGTTTTAAGGATTTCTGCATATTCCAATTCCTGAAATCCTTATTTACTCGGTTTCTGGCTTTTTATTTATCAGCACTTTTATCTAACATGTTCTCTTTTGTCTTATTGATTTTTATGGCCGAGGATATAACAAATGATTCCAGCAAAAAAATTGAAAATGGAGATACCATTTCCGTTCATTATGTAGGTAAACTTGAAAATGGCACCGTTTTCGATACATCCGTAAAGGAAGCAGCCATTGAGGCAGAGATCTACAATGACATGAGAAGCTATCAACCTCTGACATTTACCGTTGGCGCAGGCCAGATGATAAAAGGCTTTGACGAAGGGGTTGTCGGGATGAGAGTAGGAGAAGAAAAAACTCTTAAAATTCCACCCGAAGAAGCATATGGTGAGTGCATAGAAGATCTCTTAAGGGAACTGCCGGTTGAAGCTGTTAATTTTAATCCGGAAGTTGGAATGCAGCTGGCGACAGAAACCGGCCTCAAAGGCATTGTCACAGAAGTAGGCGAGAAAACTTTTGTTGTGGATTTCAACCATGAACTTGCAGGCAAGACCCTGATATTCGAAGTCAAAGTAGTTTCCATGGAGGTATGAAAAGAATGAAAGTCCGTAACGGAGCAATTTTATTCATATCGATACTGCTCCTTGGAAGCGTACTCCTTGGAAGCGGCTGCACGGATAAAGGGAACGGAAATGGAAACGAGACTGGGGACAGCAGAGTAGTAAAAACTGGAGATACCGTCCAGGTAGACTACACCGGAAAGCTCGAAAACGGAACGGTTTTTGACACCTCCATAGAAGAAATTGCAAAGCAGGCTGGTACATACGACTCTAACAGGACTTACGCCCCTCTAACGTTTGTGGCTGGGACAGGCCAGATGATCAAGGGCTTTGACGAAGGTGTGATCGGGATGAAAGTAGGAGAAGAAAAAACTATCACAATCCCACCTGAAGAAGCTTATGGAGAATACGACAAATCAAAGATCCTGGCAATTCCTATAAAAGAGTTAAATCTAACCGAAACTCCGGAAGTCGGGCAAACACTTAGAGATATGTACGGAAATCCGTTCAAAGTAATTGCCGTGAATGACACGCATGTTACTCTTGACCTCAACCGCGAGCTCGCAGGCAAGACCCTGGTTTTTGATATAAAACTCATCTCTATAGAATAAATTTAAGTTCTTGAAAATCAAATTGAGAGTTTGTAGAATTTATTTTAGAGTGATGCGTCCTTTCGGCACAATAGAACATTTTAGGGAGATTGAAGTGCCGAAAGGAAAATACTGAGGGGAAAAAGCTAATGGAAAATTTTCGTACTGTGAAAGAGGGAGATTATCTTCTTATTGATTACACTGGAAAATTAGAGGACGGGACAGTCTTCGATACCACGTCAAAGGAAAAAGCCATTAAAGCAGGCATATATTGTGAAGAAAAGGAATACAGGCCTTTGTTTTTCAGGGCGTATACAGGCCAGGTTATAAAAGGTATCGATGTGGGCGTTCTCGGAATGAAAGAAGGAGAAGAAAAAACCCTTAAAATCTCACCTGAAGATGCCTACGGAGAACATAAGAAGTATCTTATTCAGGATATACCTCTCTCCAGGCTTGGGCTACAGTTTCCTCCTGAAACTGAAACAAAAATCCTGACGCCCGGAGGGAAGGAGGTTAAAGTGCTCAGTTCCACAGAAACTTCTGCCACTCTGGACTTCAACCATGAACTTGCAGGCAAAACCCTGATTCTTGAAATAAAACTTGTTTCAATTGTAAGCTTATTCCAGAACCCGCAAAATAGGTGGTGAGTTATGGAAAAGGAAGAGAAAGTCATTGTAATGCTGTTATTTATGACACTATCTTCTCTTATGACAGCGTATCTTTGTTTCGGATCAGAACTTGCAGACTCTGGACAAAAGTCCGGCGGAGAAGCCAGACAGTATACCCGAGAATCCAATGAAGGGGGAAAGGTGTTCCTTGAAGCTGAAGTTCTCAGCAAACGGTTTACTTATACAGGGGAGCACCTGCTTTTACAGGTGAACTGCAACTCCGAAGTCCTTAGCGTTTTTATCCCGAAAACTGCAGGTGCTGAAGCGCTGAACATGTCAATCAGGGAAGGGGACCTGATCGGTTTAACAGGCATCATCTCTGAGTATGAAGGGAAAAGGGAAATCAAGGTAGAAAGAAAAGAAGATGTTGTTCTGGATAACCGTCATCAATAATCTCTCAAATAAAGACCACAGATCGTTAATAATATATTCATATAATAACATTTGAGAAAACATGAAAGCATGTATCATGTGCGGAGGGGCAGGGACAAGACTCAGGCCGCTGACATTCAAGCACCCTAAACCGAGCATACCGATTCTTAATAAACCATCAGTCCTACATCTGATTGAGCATCTTTCAAGAGAAGGGTTCAATGAAATAATCATGACCCTGGGGTATATGGGAGAGCGGATAGAAGAACAGCTCGGAGACGGGCACATGTTCGGGGTGCATATTGATTACGTATATGAAAAAGAAAAGCTTGGAACTGCAGGCGGGGTTAAAAATGCCGTTAAATATCTGAAAGACGAGCCATTTATTGTGCTTGGTGGAGATCACGTCCTTAACCTCAACCTGAGAGAAATGTACCGTTTCCATGAAACAAACGATGCCCTTGTGACCATAGGACTTATTTCTATTGATGACCCCAGAGAATTTGGAATTGCGGATATGGATATTAATAACCGGATCCACCGCTTCTTTGAAAAACCGAAAGCAGGCCAGATATTCAGTAACCTTGCAAGCACAGGCATTTATGTCTGCGACTCTTCGATTTTCGAATGGATACCTGAAAACAAAAAATACGATTTTGCAAAAGATCTCTTTCCCTCCCTGCTTACTGCCGATGAAAAAATCAATGGAGTGCTTGTTCGGGGAAAATGGACTGATGTAGGAAGTTCGGCAGCTTACAGACAGGCCCAACGCTGGATGCTCGACGCCCTTCCGGGAACGACAATTGAGGGGAATTTTACAACCAGAAACGCAAGAATAAGAGGCCCCTTATCCATAGGAAGCAACGTGTCCATAGGTTCGAATTCTTCTCTTGTAGGGCCAATAGTTATAGGGGAAAACACAACAATCGGCGATAATGTCCTTATAGGGCCTTACAGTGTTATAGGCTCGAACTGCAACATAGATGATCATGCAAAGATTCTTTCATCTTACCTTTTTGATAATGTTTCCATAGGAAAGGATTCCAATATCTCAGGCGGTGTGGTAGCAGACGAAACAATTGTAGGAGAACACTGCTTCCTTGAAAACGGAACCGTTATAGGGCATAAAGTAATTATTGGAAATAACTCGACAATACATTCCGGAGTTAAAGTCTGGCCTGAAGTCAAGATAGATAACAACTCAAGTATAAAAGATACTTTAATCAATTCCGATTATGACATTACCAACGAAGGCTCCTAAAATACACGTTTAAAAGAACCGAAACCAAAACCAAATTGAATTTAGAAGGTTTGAATTCAGCTTAATTTGTTTAGACAAGCAGGTTTAGTCTAATTCAAATCTAACTTTTTTCATGTGTACACCTTCCTTAATTATATCTTGTTTTCCCGGGATCGTTCACTTCTTTTTGAGCTGGTTCTCAATCCCCATCCCAATAACTTCTCAAACATATACATAATAATTTAAACCAGCACACCATAGATGCTTGCTCTGCAACTAATATATATTGGGAAAGAAAATTTTTCAACTAGAAGACGATTCTACCAAAAAATTCATATAGATTGTCATGAACAAATACCAAAAATGGCTTATTACAGCCCTGATCATAAGTGCGGTATCAATTTTCCTGGTTACTGGCTTGACTTTTGATTCCGAAACTCTTGAGGCTTTGAGGAATATCAAACTGGAATATATTCTAGCTGCAGCTCTTTCTCACATTTTTTTATACTTTATCTGGAGTTTTCGAACCCGGGCTCTCTGTAAAGCTCTTGGCTATAGAGTTAGCGTAATGAAGTTAACCGAAATAGTCATCTCAAGCACTTTTGTGTCTGGAATTACTCCTTCTTGTGCAGGGGGAGACCTGCTGAGAATGCATCTTCTGAATAAAAACGGGATTCCTCTGGGTAGGGCGACTGCGATCGTTGTAGGTGAGCGCCTTCTTGATGCTCTATTTATATTTTCGTCCCTGCCTTTTGCCCTTTATATTCTGGGAGATATGCTTTTGAATTATAAATTCGATGCAGCTTTCTTAATAGCAAATTCTCTGGTTTTTACAATTCTCATGTTCTTTATTTATGGAATCTGGAAACCCGAAAAAGTAAAACATATAATTCACAGGATTGCAGGCAAGCTTGCTCCTTTTTTGGAAAGCGGACCGATAATGCGTTTTCTCATTTCATGGACCAGATAGATGGGGAAATTGATCATTTCCATGATAGTGTCAGGATCTTTTTTCGGAAGGAAGAAAAGGGGTTCTCTGGGGAATGGTTTATACTCTTCTTTTCTGGATTGTGGACTTTTCCCTGCTTGTCTTTATCCTCATGGGTCTTTCACAAAAACCTTCTATCCTTATCGTCTTTGCAGCTCAGGTGCTACTGACAGTGATCTTGTTAGTTCCCGCAACGCCCGGGGCAAGTGGGGTCGCGGAATTAGGAGCAGCTTCGATCTTTTTAATATTCGTAAGTTCGTCTGTCCTGGGAATTACAGTGCTTGCCTGGAGAGCTCTGACGTACCATATGAATATGCTTCTAGGAGGCATTATGAGCCTGAAAATACTTAGGGACACGGATCTGATTAAAAAACTGACCGAGAATTCTGAGCCGATAGGAGATCCTAAAAAACTGACTGGGGATTCGGCTGAACTCAAAAAGGATGCCTGAGGCAAGATTTTGATCAGGCAAAACTCCTGTGCACTGACAGGAAAATGCTAACTAAATAATGCTAAGGAATGCCACAAATATAACTTCAAGTTTTCATTTGTGGAATTGCTCTGTAATTCCACTTTCCAAAATAACCAGCAAAGATAGATTTCATTTTTCAAACAACATTGCGCTAATGCAATGCGTTTTTTGTGATGGGGTACTGTATTAATTAACAGGATCTATCAAATTAAGGTTAATAACATCAGAAGTCCCCCTGTTTTTCGGTAGAAACTCTTTTCACGATTTTGGGAATTTTCCGACCCTTGAAATTAATCCCACCTGCCAGTTCCACACCCGGAGTTTTCTTAACTAATTCCGAATAACTGCTTTCAAAACTAGCTATAATTATTTTTCCGGCCACCATTTCTATTCGTCCCCCGAGTCCCAAGATTACTTTGAAGATACTCTGGACCTGATGACAGGTTACATTTTCCTTAACTTTTATCATGTAAGTCTCATATGCCATAGAAAAACCTGCAGATCAACGTTTCAGTCTGGATGTGGAGCTTCTGGACTGCTGGGATTTAGGTTCCTTTTTTGAAGTTTTTAATACAGGCTTTTCAAGAACTCCTTCAATTTCTTCCACTGAAACACTAAGTACAAGCTTTGAGTTTTCTTCAACTTCCATGCCAGATTTCAGGCTCTGACCAAGAACGATCCCTGGATTTCCTTTAGATAACTGTTCTTTGATTCCTCCTAGCTGAAGCTTTGACTTTTCTATGACCTGCATTGCACTTTCAAGCTCAAGTCCTAATAAGTTAGGGACTTCGAGAGGTTCTGTAGAAACTGTCAGGGCAATTGTCGAGTCAATATTAACTTCAGAACCCGGACTGAGACTCTGATCAAGGACAAGACCTGGCTTTTCACCTGAAGTTTCTTCTTTGACCGTGCCAAGCTTAAGTCGCGATTTTTTTATGAGCTCTTTTGCGGCTTCAAGTTCAAGCCTTACAAATTCCGGAACTTTTACAGAAAAGATTCTGGAAATTATGAGATCCACTTCTGCCCCTGGTTCTGCAAGGGAGTTTTCGGAAGGTAACTGGGATATGACCGTTCCCTGAGGCGTACCGCTTTCCTTTTCCAGGATGTCCCCCACTTTAAATCCTGCATCAAGCAGCTTGCTTTTGGCATCTTCTTTTGAGAGGCCTGAAAGGTTGGGTACTTCCATATAAGAGCTAATATCAGATTTTTCTGGAACTGCTCTTAGAGAGAATTCTATAGTGCTGAGGTTTTCGGGGCTTATGATATCATCGGATTTTGGCATCTGAAACCTTAATTCGTCTCCTTCGAGAGCAATATTTGTCTTCAGGGAGACATTCATATTGCTGACCCGGTACTTTACGCCGGACTGGTTTTTCTTAAGCCCCCGATCCATCTCTGCAAGAGAGGCTGCAAAAGAGTTAATAAGGTTTGAAGAAGAGAGAGCAGACCTGCTTTTCTGTAAAATCGAAATCTGGGATTCAAGTTCGACTTTTTCATTTGAGAGTTTTGTCACCTGCGTCGCCAGAATATTTTTTTCCTGCTCAAGCAGGAGTTTTTCCCTGAGCAGCTGTTCTGAATTATCTTTATATACCAGAGCTTCTTTTTCTAGGGATTCAAACTCTATTTCTGCATTTCTCAGTTTAGTATTCGTAACAAAATAGATTGAGTATTTTTTTATATAAGTTAATCCTATTTGGTCTATATGCTTGAGGAAATTATTTCCAAAAAATATAACTTGCTAAAACCTTTTCTTGATGAAAAAAGCAAACGTTTATTTGCAGCTGCAGAAGCGCTTAGTATTGGCAAAGGCAACATCAGCATAGTTTCTCGTGCAACTGGTATTTCTGAAAATACAATTAAAAAAGGTTGCACTGAACTGGAAAGTGGCAAATCTCTTTCTGATAATAAAATACGTGCTCCTGGAGGAGGTCGTAAAAAGATTGTTGAGAAAGACCCTACTCTTTTGTCCGATCTTGAGGCACTTATTGAACCAACAAGTCGTGGGGATCCGGAATCTCCTTTACTCTGGACTTGTAAAAGTCTTCGAAATATAGCAGGGGAACTTCAGAATATCGGACATAAAGTAAGCCATACAAGAGTTGCGGATATGCTTCACATGCTTGGTTACAGTTTACAAGCGAATAAGAAAACCATAGAAGGAACTGAGCATCCTGATCGTGACAAACAATTTGAGCATATAAGTGAAAAATGTAAAATATTTCAAGGTGAACATCAGCCTGTAATCTCAGTAGATACTAAAAAGAAAGAGTTAATCGGAAATTTCAAGAATGTTGGCCGTGAATTGCGTCCAAAAAAGATCCAATACTTGTCAATGTATATGATTTTAAGGATAAAGAACTGGGAAAGGTAAATCCATATGGGGTATACGACATTGCTAATAATGAGGGATGGGTAAACGTCGGCATAGATCATGATACAGCGTCTTTTGCAGTTGAAAGTATACGTAGATGGTGGAATCTAATGGGGTGTAAATCATATCCTGATGCAAAAAAACTTTTAATTACTGCAGATTGTGGGGGAAGCAATGGATCAAGAGTAAAATTGTGGAAAACAGAATTACAAAAATTAACGGATGAAATCGGATTGGAGATTTCGGTTTGTCACTTTCCTCCAGGTACAAGTAAATGGAATAAAATAGAGCATAGACTATTTTCCCAGATTACTCTTAATTGGAGAGGAAAACCACTAACAAGCTATGAAGTAGTTGTAAACCTTATTGCAGCAACAACTACATCAAAAGGGCTTGAAGTAAAATGCATGTTAGACACGAATAAGTATCCAACAGGAATTAAAATCGAAAAAAACAGGTTGAAAAATTGGGCATTATACTTGATGAGTTTCACGGAGAATGGAATTACACATTCAAACCAAAGAATGGAGTGAGTTAATTAAATTATTTTGTGACGAGCCCTTAGTTATAATAATGGCATAACTGCTAGTATCTATTGCCCCCGACTTTTCTAAGATTTCCAGATTATTCTTAAGTTCACTTAAATTTGTCATTCCATCCCTCCGGAAGAATTATTACTCCTTTAGTCTGGAAGCTGCAGGAATAGATACTATTTTCGCTTTAATGCAGCTTGAGCCCTGCACATCGTAACTGTAAAGAGAGTTATACGAAGCATTCAAAGGAGAAGCATTGAGGACAGGCTTATAGCTCCTTATCCGGTTTTTGGAATCCCTTTCCTCTTTAAGCTTTACAGTAAGCGATATCTTAAGCTCAAGGTCAATTTCTGGGATATGATACCACGCAGCCTGAATGTCGTATTCGCTCAGGGCTTTTTCCTCATCAATCTCGATCTGGGTTTTTATGGAATTTCTGTCAAGAGCCAGCTGAGTCTCAGCAACGGCACGGCCAACTTCACCCAGAAACTTGGAGAGAGGAGTGATAAGTATTTCCTCGATTTCTTCCCCGTCTTTAAGCACAATAAAAACTCCTTAAATAACTCATAGAAAGGATACAGAAAGACACGGCAGTACTGCCAATCTGCAAAAGGATATTCTAATGCCATACCTGCCGCAACCACCACTAGGTCCCCGGAGTTTTCAGGAAGCCTACCAGTATCAAGAAACTCATTGTTGAGAGTTTCGGTTAAGCCGGCGTAGGGGACTTTGTAACCTTTACTTTGGGAATCGTCCTCTCAGGAGCTGGAACCGGTTTAAGGGTTGTCCTGAGCAAACTTGTGCCTTCCTCACTGAAAGAATACTTTGAGTTGTATTTTGCATTAAACGTAGAGGTATAGGCAACTGTTGTCGTATTTTCAACACTTCCCTTTTTCTTTCCGAAGAGGAGACCTGCAAGCCCACTTGATTCAAGGCTACCGGTGACCTTTGAACCTTCGTTTAACGTGAACTCCCTGCTATAATTAATTTCTGAAGAAGACTCCCTCATCATTGTAATTGCCATCTTAACTTCAATAATGGATTCCGTAAACTCATAGAACCTCGGCTCAAGCCCATAAGTCAAAAGAGACATGGGCTGGTCGTTGGTCACCACACTGCTGTCAGTGACATTTCCGTCATCATCCACAGTCTCTTCGATGTACATTACAACGCTTCCAATTGCAAGCTCAGTTGCTGCAAGTGTCTGTGCAACCTGCACAGAATTCATGTCCAAAGCCATCTGCCCCTCTGCAATAGCAAGGGCCATTTCTAGAATCATGTCCCCAAAGGGAACGTTCAATAGTTCCTGACCTACACTTACCATATTTATACTTCCTCTATAAATTAAATAAAGGCTGTTGCAAAACTTAAAACATTAATATTATTAAAACTTTACTAAAAAAACACATATGATATTCTTAGAATAACATACCCAAAAAATGAAAGTCCTTTTCACTTACCGTTTTTGTTATTCACTCCATCATTACCTTAGGACAGAAAGGTTGTCTTTATTTGACTCTGCAAAGCCGTAAAAAATTAACCCATGAATTATCATCGAAGGCTCAAATGTGACTTTGATCACGGATACTAAGGAATAATAAACATATTACTTCACATTTTAAGTGTGGGAATTGCTCTATAGTTTCATTTCCCCAAATAATCATTCATGGTAACAAAAATCCTTGACATTATATTTGAATCATTCCTAACTAAATAATGCTAATTAAACAACGGGATTTTTCCTGAAATTAATCAGCCTGTAAGGAAGATCTCTTGTAACCTGATAAAGATATATTTATATTTCATCCTCACAAACTCCTTCTAGAATGCCCTCAAGAGAATTTGTCCTTGAAGCCCGGAGAAAAAGTGTGCACCTGGTCTCAACCCTGATCGTGCTCATCTATGAATATTTCGGAAAAGAAGTTGTTCTCTGGGTACTGATGTCTTTTCTTGTAACGGTTCTCATTCTTGACTACTTCAGGCTCGAGCACGACGTGAGAATTCCTTTTTCTACATAATGTATCGGGAGCATGAAGCCGACTGCTTAGGAGGCCACATATTCTTTGCGCTCGGAGCAATTTCGGTAATAGCCCTCTTCACCAAGGAAATAGCATATGCAGCAGTCCTTATGACCACTTTCGGGGATCTGGCTGCAGCTCTTATAGGAAAATTCTACGGAAAAAGGAGAGTTTTTCAAAAAATATTTAAAAACGATAAATCAATTGAAGGTTCCGTTTCCGAATTTACGATTGATTTTTTTATAGGGCTGCTTATTATCGGGAACCCTGTTGTTTCGTTGATAATGGCTTTTTTTGCAACCCTTACGGAAACTGCAGTCAATAAAATTGATGATAACCTTATGGTGCCGGTTTTCGCCGGTTTTTTCGGGCAGATGACTCTAAATCTTCTAGCATATTTATAACAATTATTAACAGATTCTCCTGTGATTTAAAGATTTTCCAATGAGTACTCGGTGAAATATTTTTTTAAATATAGCAGAG
This sequence comes from Methanosarcina sp. ERenArc_MAG2, assembly GCA_023955635.1. Lineage (GTDB taxonomy): Archaea > Halobacteriota > Methanosarcinia > Methanosarcinales > Methanosarcinaceae > Methanosarcina > Methanosarcina baikalica. Next base: position 319,949 of record JAMXHR010000016.1, on the reverse strand, counting down.
ATGACTATAAGAAAAATAACAAACAGAAATAAAGAACTATGAGAAAAATAACAAACAGAAATAATAGGGAAAAAAGCAGGTGAAACTTCAGAGACTTCTCAATTCCGGGTTTTCATTACTGACAAAAATAGAAAAAAAGCCCGTAATGGGCACTCAAGCTTCTGTTTCAATCTCACCCTGCATATTCTTAAATTTTCTCATTTCCTTTATGCGCCTGGCAATGATTTCACCGAGGTATAGCACAAGAGCTGCAAGGAGCACATATATTTTCAAGCTCACGGGCTCGTTTGATTGCCTTTCCGAGTTCTGCCTGGCATCTTTCAGGAGAAGGGCTCTTGCATCCTTCTCAGTATAAATTTTCCCTCCGGTTGCAAGGATAAGAGGCTCTATATCCTTATTGAGCCCGACATCCCTGAACTCAAGCTGGTAATTTACCGCAAGCGGGTAGCCGGAGATATCATGAATTCCGATATTTTCGGGATTTACGCTTGCCTCATATGTGTTCCTTCCGGTTAGAGCAAGATCCAGGGGGCTTCCGTCCAGTTTCAGTTGCGGGATTCCCTCATCGTACATCTTAAGAATGAGGTCGGAAGGAGTCCCGAGCCAGGTATCCGGGCCGTCCAGGACAACCCCTTCTTCAGCTCTCGGGTTTCCTATTGCCCAGTTCGCAGTGCCTGAAATAAGTTTGGCATTCGACCCGTTATAAAGAGCAGATGCCCAGCGAGAACCTTCACCTTCTCCATTGTCCGTGGTAAGGGCTGCAACTCTACCGAGCCCGAAGCGCCATGTGGTGAGCACAGGCTTTCCTGTGGTGGTAATAACCAGGCGCTCAGCTCCTGCCTTTGGGGTCACATCATTATATCCTGTAATATTGGCAGTAAGGTTTGCATCTTTCGTGATGAAGCTATCTGGAGAATAAGCATAGAGAGGATAATCAGGCGTTACATTTTCTTCATTCTCTTTTTCTTCTTCCGGAGACTCTTTAGTTGTCCCAAAATCAAAATTTACCCTTTCTGGCTCCTGACCAGTTTTTGTCACATTGATTCGCTTATAGTTATTTTCAAGTCCAAGTTCCTTCATTAACGTCTCAGCATAAAAATTTCTGGCTTTATCAGTTTGCGAAGGAGCTGCCGAGTGTACATGGATAAAGTACAGGTTTACACCGAGTTTCTGCAGGTCTTTTGCAGCCTGAAGGCTTGGTTCGTAGGAATCCTCGATTCCTCCGTCCGAAATTATAATGGCATCAAGTTCGCCATCTTTGCCTGCAAGCATCTGTTTTGCGCCAATAATCCCCTGGTCAAGTGAAGTCTTGCTCTGTTCGTCGCTGGTCAACCGCGAGATTTTGTCTTCCATAATCGCCCGGTTTTGAGGAAGCCCCAAAGACAAAAATCCTCCAAAAATATCATAATCCTTGCTTCCGAAAGCTATAGCCGCAGCATTTGCATCTCTGAGGTTTTCATTACGGATAATATATATAGCATTTCCGAGGATATCCCCTTGAGCTCCATGATCCCTTGCACTTGGAGAGATGTCCAGGATCAGGACAAGGTTTCTTCCTCCCTTATATTCGGAAGGTTTTGAAAGCACAGGCAGGATTTCTTCAAGAGAAGAATTGAGGTAACTTCCGTAGTTGTAAGCTTTGTCTCCTCCCACAACAGCCAGCCCGCCTCCATTGCTGACATAATTTTTGATTTCTTTCATCTGGGCTTCGGAAAGGGAACTTATAAGCTGATTGTCAAGCACCAGAACTTTGCTGCCTTCAAGAACACCTGCTCCGGGGTAACTACTGGCAACAGAAACATTATAAAGGCTATTAAGAATCTGAGCAAGGGGAGAATCAGGCTCACTCGTGACAAGAGTAAGCTTCGGTTTGGGAATTACGTACACGGATTTGGAGAACTCATTGTTAATGCTGTTCAGGTCTTCCCCGGCTGGGGTTATCTTTACACTGATATTGTGAGCGCCGAGAGTAGTGAAATCTTGATTATATGGAATAGTATAGTTTCGAGTATCCTGAGAAAATGGTCCGCTTCGGACAAGCTCCCCGTCCACAGACACTTCAAGAGAATAACTGATATTTTGTTCAAAAGCCTGGCGGACAACTACCTCAAACTCGTTCTGGTTATCCACGACAACTGTTTTGTCCCCGATAACCTCGACGCTCAGGTCATTTGCCTTAAGTTCGGGCTGGACAAGGTAAACCGGAGTGTCGGTTTCTTTTGCAAGCTCCAGGGCATCGACAAGGCTCTTTCCGGCATTACTATTTCCATCACTGACCAGCACTATCTGGTTGCCGCTGCCTGCATACTGGGTAATGGTATCTCCAAGAAATGTTTTATCCCCGGTTAGCTGAACTAAAGTTGTGGGAGTGTTGGCTGTAAGGGCTTTATACAGTTCAGTGCCAGTTTCTTCAGGAAAAATGCCCATACTTGCTGTCTGGTCCTGAACCAGCACAAGGGATGGATCTTCTTCACTAGTAGTCTGTGTAACCGTAGTAAAGGGAGCAGCCAGAGCAAGTACAAGGAGGACAGCGACAAGCATCCTCCATTCTACAAGTTTCGTTTTTGTCTTCCGCAGGAAATAGAACCCGGCAATTATAACGGGAATTATGAGGAGGAGCATTTCCGGGTGTTCAAGGGATATGTTCATAATTCACCTCTCCCGCGTATGATCAGGATTTCAAGTAGTATGAGCAGGAACATAACTCCTATAAGATAATCGGTAATGTCATTTTTGGCAGTATAGGAATCTGCCTTCACAAGTTTGGGTCCGTCTTTCGCAACAGCCCGTTGGATCAATTCCGAGGCATCGACTGTAGTGTTAGATTCCTTGTCATTGTAGAGATTGACTGCAATTTTCTTCCCTGAAATCTCGTAAACTCCAACCTCATCAAAAAGAATATGGTTTGAAGTAAAAGTCTTTGAAGGAGTTTTGATTTCTTCTGTCTTCGACAGGGAGGTCAATGTGCCTGTATTCAGATTATATTCGGAAATATCTCCTGCCCCGCCGAGCCATTGGACAAGTTTAATCCAGAAGACAGGGTACTCAGGAAGGTTGTGGAAATTGTTCCAGGAATTTTCTCCTAACTCATCACTCAATCCCATATAGAAAACAGTTCCCTTGCCTACCTGCCAGTAACTTAGTACAGGGACACCGTTTTCGAGAGTTACCAGGGTTGTCGAGCCGGTCCTTTCAGTTGCATTCAGATATTTGCGGACCGATATTTCATCACTTCTAATATCCTTCGTAATGCTGCTCTGCAGAGATTCCTTAACTCCAAGTCCGTTTTCTGCCTCCTCGATTCCTATAGGCTTTACAGGCAGGATCTTGATCAGGTCAACCTCAGTTTTCTCGGGAACCAGAGCGCCGCTTACAATGAAGACTGCATTGCCCCCATTCCTGACATAGCTTTCAATTCTTTCGACCGAGTTGTTGGCAATAGGAGTTTCTTTCTGAGCAAGTACAACAAGTGTGTAATTGTCAAGTTCTTCAGGCACGGATTTCGAGACCGTCAGGTTACTATCCGGGAGCAGTGACAGTGCAGTTTTTGAAGGCAATTTCCCATTATCAGTAACATAAAGTATATGCTGCTCTGAGGTATCCGGAATAGAAATATAGGCTTTATTGTCAACAGGCAGGCTATCTTCCACATTAAGCCAGACTGTTGTAATTCCTGGCCCCAGGTTTCCCAGAGTGAACTGGTTTGTTTCGCCTGCAGGGACATCAAGGGAAAAAGATGTTGAGGCATTACCTGAAGTTCCTCTGCCTGTTTCGATTTCAACGCTTTCGTTATGGTCCCTGTAGTTTTTAATTACACCTGTATAGCCATATTTTCCGTCAGTGGCTTCGATCCAGCCATTGATAATCCCTATATTATCAGCAGGCTTTCCCACTTTTACGAAATTGACCTCAATCCCATAAGACTCAGCCAGGTTTTTGGAAGCAACAGGATCGTCTCCCTTCGAATTGGTGAAATCCGAAATAACGATAATTCTTCCTCCTTCCCTGGACAGAAGCCGCATACCTGTGGTAATTGCTGCAGACAGGTCGGCAGTGCCGGCTGCTGGCTTGACCTTCTTGAAAATATCATGTGCAGCTGATGCGTCTCCTCCCTCAAGGGCAAGCAGAGGTGTATCGGAAGCCAGGATTATGCTGTTTTTCTTACTCACATAGTCGTCAGCAATCCCAACCGCATCCTCAAAGCGGGAATCAACCTGCATACTTGCAGATGTATCAAGGATGAGCACTGTGTGCTCTCCGTTCAAAGGCTCTTCCGAGTTATAGTAATAACCTGCTGCCCCGATGGAAAGAAGGATCAGCATCAGGAGCTGAATCAGGAAAAGCGGGTCCTGCACGATTTTAGTGAGCGAAGCATAAACCCGTTTTCTTTCCCTCTCAAGTTTAAGGACAAACATGAGTGAGGGGATCGAAAGCACCGCCGGTTTTGGGCGGAGCATGTAAAGAATAATAAGCGGGATGACACTCAGGAGAGCGGCAAGAGCAAATGGGTTTTCAAAAGGAATTTTTAACGCCTCCTTCTCCTGATAGTATGGTAAAAAGCATCAAAAATAGGGGTATCGGTTGTAAAGGTATAAAATTCGGCCCCTGCCTTCATGCAGGCTTTTTTGACCCTTGCATTGTGGTCATCAAGCTTTCCAATATACCTTTCCTTGAATTTTTCACTTACATAAGTCCTGATCTCTTCCCCTGTTTCGAGGTCTACAAGTTTGCTGTTTCCTTTAAGTGGGAGCACTTTTTCCGTGGGGTCGAGTACCTGGATCAGAATAAGGTCGTGGTCAGATAGTCTGGAAACTGCTGTTTCTATTGCCTGAGGGTCCTGAAGAAAATCCGAGATAAGGATTACAAGAGACCTGGACTTGATTTCCCGGCTGTACTTTAGGACTGCTTCCCCTATGGAAGTCCCACCGGATAATTGGAGCTCTGTCAACCTATCAATCGCCCGTAAAAGGCTTTTTCTTCCACGGCTGGGTTTGTTTATATCAACTTCCTGTGTAAACGTGGAGATTGCAAACCTGTCGTTATATTTTGTTACCATGTAGGCATAGCCTGCAGCGAGCATTGCAGCATATTCGAACTTCGAAGTCCCCTTTTCAGGATAATCCATGCTTTTGCTGGCATCCAGAAGGATATGGGTTGTAAGGGTTTTCTCTTCCTCAAACTGCCGAACATAGAGTTTTTCAGTCCTCGCATAGGCTTTCCAGTCAATGTCTTTTAGGGCATCGCTAGAGTCATATTCTCTAAACCCGATGGTATCTATGCCGTGTCCGCTTCGGGTGGACGGACGATTTCCGGCATAAACTGTCGATACCCGCTTCCGGACAGAGAATGTAAAGCGGTCAAGCTGCCTGAAAAAGTCCGTTTCTATTTTTTGTTTTGTGCGAGTCATTCTGGATCGTCAATCAAAAAGTCCGGTTTATCCGGACCCGGAAAACCCCTTCAGGGTCATTTAAAATTAATTTTACAGTTCAGTTTCTGGCCATCAACCCTACAATTCGGTTTCTGGCCATCAACCATGTTCAGGTTTTACTTTACTTTCTTGAGAATATCCTCAATGGCCTGGTCAGGGGTCATCCCACTTCTTTCGGCTTCGAAAGTCAGGATAAGCCTGTGGCGCAGAACCGGATATGCCATGTAATCAATATCCTCTTTGCTTACGAAATTTCTGCCTTCTATAAGGGCCCTGGCTTTTGCAGCAAGGATAATACCGATGGATGCCCTGGGAGAAGCCCCGTACTCGATATGGTCTTTGTCTTTTCTTGTCATACCGACAATAGAAAGGACGCGCTGCTTGAGTTCCTCGGAGATAGGGACCTGCCTGGTGAGTTTCTGCAAATCGAGAAGGGTGGACTTATCCAGGCCCCTGGAAATCTTCGGGGTTTCGGATTTCGTATATCGGTTTATTATCTCCATTTCCTCTTCATAGGAGGGGTAATCCACAAGGATTTTTAAGAGAAAACGGTCGAGCTGGGCTTCAGGCAGGGGATATGTACCTTCCATTTCTATGGGGTTCTGGGTGGCAAGGATAAAGAAAGGACTGTCCAGCAGGAAGGTATCATTTCCTACTGTTACCTGTTGTTCCTGCATAGCTTCCAGCAGGGCTGACTGAGTTTTCGGAGATGCCCTGTTAACCTCATCCGCAAGGACAACATTCGCAAACACCGGCCCCGGGGAGAACCTGAATTCTTTTCTGTTTTCTTTCTCTTCAATAACATTTGTCCCTGTGATGTCAGAAGGCATGAGGTCAGGAGTACACTGAATCCTGCTGAATTTCAGGTTCATAGCCTTTGAAACAGTAGAGATCATAAGGGTTTTTCCAAGCCCTGGATTACTCTCCACGAGGGCATGTCCTTCACAGAGAATTGCAATCATGATCTGTTCGATTACTTTATTCTGGCCTACTATGACGTGCCCTATTTCTTCAAAGAAATTTTTGAAAATCCTGCCTGCGTTCTGATAGGTCGTGGCAGCTTGCCCAGAGTCCGTATTATTCTCACTCATATTTACTTCACCTGTTAATTTGCTGTTTTCGCAGATCTTGAAGCCCGCTTTCTACCGGATGTTACCTGCTCCTGCAACAGTGTACCATCCAGAACACAGCCTGTTATTCAAAAACTGTTTTTAGATAACTTTCAATTAAATTGAATCAGATAAGTCCATTTTCAGATGCATTTTCTTAATTTCAGATACATTTTCTAAATTATTCTTCTGCAAGTCCTTCAAAATAACTCTGGATAACATTCCTGTATCCTTCCGGTAGATTTTCATAATAAGCCTGGGAAGCAACCGCTTCCGGGTTTACAAGGTCTGATTGGATAAATGATTCGTTCATTTGCTTTCCTTCTTCCTGGCTTGTAAAGCCCTGGCCTGCACCCGGAGGAATTTTCAGATCAACTTCTTTACCTTCCACCACAATAACGGCAGGCTCTCCGAAGAGGTCTTTCTGGCTGTCGTTATTCGAGGTCCCGCCGTTTTCCTCTACAGGGAAGAGGTCGGTATTTGAATCCGAGGCAAGGGGGATTTTTTCGATCACTCCGTTAAGGTCAGTGGGGCTGATAGTTGTCTGGTATCCGGTTCCGGCAAGGTATGCAAGAAGAGAAACCGCGAACACTATTACAAGCAGGTTCTTTGCAAGCTTTCTCCTGTTAAGAAAGGATGAGGATTTCACAGGTTTCGAATCAATTATAACCCCGCCTATAAGGTCCCGGACAATGATGTTGTCCGTATTCCGGTTATCATAGGCAGTCCTTAACCTCTCCTTGAGCACAGGGTGTGTCTCTTCCAGAAGGGAAATAGCATCTTTCTTTTCAGCTCTGTAATGCCTTATGGCTGTGAGGATAAGGAGAAAGCAAAAGCCAGGAAAATAAGCCCGAGCGTTTCAAAAATAACTCCGAAACCCAGAATATTGTATTTTGCGCCGGTATAAGGTTCGAAGGTACTAAACATTATGAATAAATCTCGCATGTTAAAAAGCACGAAAAGGACATAAAGGACGAGAAAAGTTGCAAGCAAATCTGCAAAAGCATAGAGTCCTCTATATTTTTTCAGAACCGATTCGTGTTTGTTTACTATATCTTCAATATTCAGAGCTATCTCGCTCCCTTTTGCAACCGGAAATGTCGGCCGTGGTAATAAGTATGAATTGTGCATGAAACATGCAAATATACTGTAGGAAGATATTCTAGAAAGATACTAGAGAAAGATAGTATATAAAGGTGCACGTTCAGGGTATGCATTTTTGCAGATTTGCACACCCATCCGAGTTTTTGTCTTTAGATTCGCACCTTTGAATATGACAGAGATCCAATCAATATCCTTTGTCAATATTCACAGACCTGAATGTTTTAAAAGCGGGATAGGAACCCAATATCTTTAGAGTATCGGTTTTAGCTTGTATATCTTCTAAAGCATCTTTTACAAGTGCGTCGCTGTCATGCCCTTCAAAATCGATATAGAAATAGTAGTCTCCAAGTTCCTTTTTCGAAGGTCTGGACTCGATTTTTGTCAGATTAATTTTTCTTTTTGCAAAAGCCCCGAGAATTTCATATAATGCTCCCGGTCTATCTTTTTCCAGGTAAACTATAAGGGAAGTTTTACAGGCTGAAGAGCTGCACTTCTCATACACGGTTTCAGGTTCGGTCAAAGTTTTTTTCCGGCTTTCAAAACAATGAAACGGGTGTAATTCTCTTTCTTATCCTGAATATTTGAGAGGAGAACTTTCAGCCCATAGCACTCTGCGGCTTCAGGGGACGCTATTGCTGCCATTTCTTCAAACTCTCCTGCAAGCCTGGCCGCATGGGAAGTGCTGCCCGTGCTCCTGAGTTCGGCATCAGGAAAATGTTTCTTCAGGAAATGTCTGCACTGGGCAAGCCCCTGAGGATGTGAAAGTATGACCCTTACCTTTTCAGGCCCGCCTTTCGAGAGCAGGCAGTGCTCGATTCTGACAACTATCTCTCCGACTATCTCAGCTTCGTTCTCTAGAAGGAGGTCGAGAGTAACGCCTACAGAACCTTCAATAGAGTTTTCTATCGGTATTATTGAGATATCCGATTTCCCCTGTACCGCTGCCAGGAACGCATCCTCTATATCTGCAAAATACCGGAGTTCTGAGCCGCTCATGCTGTATTTCTGCATCCACAACTTTGCAGCTTTTTCAGAGTAAGAGCCTTCGGGCCCCATTACGCCTACAATCATTTGAAGAGTTAATTGGGGGATGGTAGTAATATTTTTTGATGCCCGAGTTGCGCTTCGGGAGCACGCGGTCCTTTTCGCTGCGCTCAAGAGGACTAATTTAGGGGTTAGAAAGAGTTGAAACCGTTGAAAGCACGGAATAAAGGCAAAAGTGCACAATTTTTCCGTGATTCCCATGTTTTTCGTGCTATAGTAATTTGAATTCATTGGTCATCGGTTAAGGAATTTTCTTGCCTGAAGGCTATCGATTTTATGTCATAAATTGGCCTCAAATTTTAGCCTCTTTACCTAAAATCGATACCCTGTTCCAGTTCAAAGTCTATATAAATTTTGGACATATGTCAAGGGAATGAATACAATTTATCATGATTCCTCACTTAACCGAAGACGCATGAATTTGAATTGGGTTTTCCGTGCTCTCATAGGTTACAGGACCCTGATTTGGCAGCTTACTGCTGTCTTTGAGTTAATAACTGCGCTGCACGGTATAGGTGACGTTCTTTGAGCTGTCAGCAGGCACGGTTACTTCCCATTCGGCAGTGTTAGCATCTTTTTTCTTATACGGGTCAGAGTTTTCGGTAATCTTCCATTCCCCATAGATATTTTCCACAATCTTTACTTTCTGAGCTTCAGATTTGTGATTTTTGAGTTCTATTTCATAACTCTCTTTCCAGGCATTGGTGCTTACTTTATCGTAATTAGTCTGGGTTCTCTTACCTGTCACATCAAAAGCGCTTCCGACAACGACATTTATCTCTTCATCTTTTGGGGTATGGTCTATATTGTCTTCCCCGAGGAATTGAAGCTGGCCTTCGGAGTCAGCTTTGTATACCCTTAGAACGCCAGCGGGAAGAGGCATTCCAAGGCCTTTTTCTTTAGAATTATTCAGGTTCAGAACAACCTGGATATCATTGCTTTTTGAAACATCAAAAACGAGTTCCTTTTCCACAGGCACTGAATCCGTGGAGAGCAGGGAAAGCTGTTTGATCTGGTTATTCTTCAGAGTAGCCGGTCTTTCAAGGGTATAGAGGTGATACTCAAAGAGGGATTCCTCAACAAAACCGTCTTTAGCCTCACCAGATCCAGCCTCTGCTGCTATAGTTGCTTCACCCTTATACATTTCCTGAGGTACGACTACGCGGTGAACTTCACCTGCAACCAGTTTCAGTTTGGCATTCTCATAGGTTGTTCCTGCTTTATTATCAACAGTGACCCAACCCTGAATATCAGCCTTCGTATCATCCGCACTGGTCTTTACGATATAGTTTGCTTTCCAGCTCATACCTCCTGTAAGATAAGAGGTAAGGATATTTCGATTGCCTGCAGTAGGAGAGTAGACCTGCCAGACCAGAGTAGGTTTCGTGAGCAGATCGGCAGAGTCAGGAAATTCCACTTTAGAGACTTCGGAAAGAGTTACAACCTTCCCGTCACTCAACTTGAGCACCATTCTGTCGTAATCATAGCTCATGAGAATCCCTGTATATGTATTTCCTTCTTTTTCAGTTGCAGTAATTTCCTTGTCCAGGAACTTGTCCAGGAGCTTCTGACTGCTCACAAGATCGTATTCGTAGTTCTGTTCCAGTACAGCAGTATCTTTATTTTTTGTGTCCTCAAACATTACTGAAGTCGGGTCAATAAGGGCAGCGACATCCGTGTATTCCACGCTGTTGACTCCAGACTTGAGGTCAAGTTCCCTTTTTTCTTTTACCAGGGCAAGGTTATCATTATAAACAGTAACTTCAGTATCCGCACTCGTTCCTGCAGCCTTGGCCGTAAGGATCTCCAAAGGATTTGAAAGTTGTACCTTAGTAACCATGCTTGAACCGAATTCGATCCCGTTAGTTGCAGCTTGAGATCTATTTGCCTGAGCTGTATTTCCTGTAGAATCAGGGCACAGGAAAGCTGCAGTTGCGGTCACGATACAGACGAATACCAGCATAAGCCACACATAACTCTTCTTTATTTTCATAAAAGATAGATAGGTAACTGTCTTATTTATATCTGACTTTGACTACGGACATGTTTGAAGTTATCTGTCCGGCTTCTAATTATCTCCCAAAAGTATCACACGGTGTAAACTCTATTTTTCTGTGATAATCAAAGTAATAAAGCAGAGTACAGTTATAATAATATACATCAAAACACAATTAATAATTTTAAATAGTATTTGGAAAAAATCCGGGCAATATTTAGACAATAAAAAGATCTGGAAAATAATTAAGGATTCATTTTCATGAATATTACCAAAGTTTTCAGGGCTAAAAACTGGATCAGGTTCTCACGCTTTATTTCAGGTATCGCTCTTATTTTTCTTCTTGCCGGAACAATAATTCCTACATCGGCCGCAGGGATTGGGGCAAGCAGGGAAATATCTACCGGGACGGTTAGCCCAGGCGAAAATTTTACAGTAGCCGTACATATAGGGGCAGACCAGGACGTTGAAGCTCTGACACTTGATGAAAATCTCCCTGATGGGTGGCATGTAAATCGGATGGGAAATAACAGGAATACATTCCAGGAAATCAGCACTTTCAAAGAGTCTACTCTGGAGTGGATATGGGCTGAAAACCTCTCGGCAGGGGAAGAAAAGACCATTATATATAATGTAGTCGTCCCTTCAAATTCCAGGCCTGGAAATTTCACAATCTCGGGCACGATTTCCGCTTATTCCATACCTGCTGTTCCTGTGGAAGGATTTTCAGAGATAGTAGTTACTTATCCATTGTGTGAAGCCGACTTTTCCGCAATCCCTCTCCTGGGTTCCGTACCCCTGACTGTCCAGTTCACAGACTTGTCCGCCTTCAATCCGGATTTCCGAGAATGGGACTTTGATGGAAACGGGGACATTGACTCAAACGAAAGGAATCCGGTTTACATATATACAAATCCTGGCACCTATACTGTCACCTTTAGGGTGACTAACAGTACTTATGGAAATGACACCAGAACAAAAACAGGATATATAACCGTATTAGAGGAACTCTCCGGTTCGGAAGAAGGTGAAGTAATAAGCGGAGGAGGAAGCGGAGGGGGAAGTGGAGGCGGAGGAGGGGCAGGCTCTCCGGAATCAAGCAGGAATATAGAGCTCAAGGAAATTTCAAATGAACAGGTATTCAAAGGAACTCACACATGTTTTACTTTTAAAGGCGGGGCAAATGAAATAGTCACTGTGGAATTCGATCCGAAAAAGAACTTCGGAAAAACAACCGCTATTGTAGAGATGCTAAAAAATACTTCCTCAATAGTTAAGGAACCTGCCCCCGGAATGGTCTACAAGAACGTAAATATCTGGGTTGGGAATAGCGGCTTTTCAAACCCTGAAAACCTTGAAAATGCCAGGGTAAGTTTCAGGGTGAGCAGGGCTTGGGTTGTCGAACAGGGGATCAGCGAAAATACAGTAACTCTGTACAGGTACGGTCAGGAAACATGGAACCAGCTGTCTACGGTCCTCAGCGGAGAAGATGAAGTTTACTTTTACTTTACTGCAGAAACCCCGGGGTTTTCTTCCTTTGCAATCTCAAGCACGGATAAAAATATTCAATCTGTTGAGATTTCTACAGCCAAAAAAGGAGAAAATCAAACCCTGAATGAGGACAAACCGTCTGACAAGGTAAAAAACGGAATTTATGCTTCAGATCTTGAAAAAGAAGAAACTGAAAGCTCTCCTGGCCCTGGAATAGCCTTTGCAGGAGCTGAATTACTGATTTTGTACGGTATATTAAGGAGAAAAAACTAATCCGAAAAGAGAAGAAGATAACTGGACTGGAAAGTTAACTAACAGGACTTTTTAGTAAAAGCCGTCTTTTCCTAAATTTCCTTTTTTCTCAACCCGGACTGTTTGGAGCAAGGCTCAGGTTCCTTTGTTTTGCTTTTTGCTCCTTTCAAATATATCCGCACTGCTCAAGCCAGGTAAGGGACTTTATCCATTCCCCTTTTGGCTCCCTCGAGGTGCCCACGACAAGTCTCTTCATATCTCCCACCTCTTCAACAACGCCGCAGGCTTCTATAATCTCTCCGGGAAGAGCCTGGCCTGCATAGGTATGGGTGTATGAGAGCACATGGTCGATTTCATCATGTTCGACCTTATAATAAGCGGGGCTGTCAAAAGCAAAGTCAGCATTTTTGACCTCGGCTTCGATTTTCATTTTGACCGTGTCCCTTCCGCGCAGAAGAGGTTCTTTAATCTGATCCCATTCCCTCACAAAAAGAAGATCAAAATAAGTGCCTTCGACCATGCCCCTGTTGCCTTTTCTGGATTCATGCAGTATGAATTCATCAAATGAAATGTCGGGAATTCTCTTTCTGTAAATTTTCTGCCACATCTCCTCATCGATTTCTTCAATAGGCCCTTCCTGCTGTTTTGCAATAGTTATGGCATCCCGTGCCCTGAACCATACAGGACCATAGACGACAAAATCGATATCCGAACTTTCATTCTGGAGACCTGCGAGCATAGAACCCGTAACTCCCATACTTGTCCTCGGAATTCCGGCCATATCAAGCACTTTTACGATTTCCCTCACGCGGCTATCGGAATTTACAAGTTCAGGAATCAAATCCGAAGGGCGAAGCACCTGTTTTACCTCGGATTCCGGAACGACATGGACATCCTGCACCCATTCCGGCCTGTGCTTCCTCATGAACTCGAAAGCCGGGCCAAAATCGTATTTTTTATATCTTTTCCCGTCTAATTCCCTTTCCCCATCTTCATCGGGGACATATCGGAGTGTGGCCCGGATTCCGTCGTTACGGAAATAGTCGGAAACCGCAAAAAGCCAGTTGTCTTTTGTGACAAGAAAATCCCTCAGGCGCGTTTTGAGCATTTTATACCATCCTGCAATTTATAAGAATATTTAAGAATACTTGGATTTGAAGGAACCTTAACTGTCGGGCTTTATAATAATTTATAATAAATGGGAGGAAATGTATTGTACCATTCATGTATATAATTATCAGGTATTTTGCTTTTTGAACAAATGACTAACAAAATGGAATAATATATATCTGGAGTAACAGATACTGAAAGGATATATACCGAAGAAATAAAATAAACCACACTCAAATAAACCACACTCAAATAAAATATACTAAATAAAATATATTAAAATAATTCATATTAAATATTCCAAACCAGTAAACGGAATAAACTGCAGGTGCAGAAAATCCGAGGTAATGTTTTTGAGAGATCCCCCGAGTGCAAAAGCGCTTGAAGCCTGGCTTATACAGCTGAGACGCGAGTTTCACAGATATCCCGAACTCAGTTTTGAAGAATATGATACCCAGAAAAAAATCCTGAAAATTCTTGGAGAATTGGGAATAAAGGCCAGAAAAATTGCAGATACCGGCGTACTTGCAAGCATCCGGGGAACATTACCCGGACCCTGCATTGCCCTTCGCTCGGACACTGACGGGCTGCAGGTACAGGAAGAATTAACAGGTAGGAATAGCGACTATATTTCCAGAAAAGATGGAGTAATGCACGCCTGTGGACACGACGGACACATGGCAATGCTTTTTGGGGCTGCCAGACTTTTTCAGGAAAACAGGGATTTTCCAGGGGAGGTCCGTCTGATTTTCCAGCCTGCAGAAGAGATCCCTCCGGGTGGCTCGGAAAGGGTGATTTCCGAAGGAGGACTTGATGACGTGGATGCGGTTATGGGCATGCACATCTTTACGAATCACGAGTCCGGAAGTGTGGGTTTTCGTCCAGGACCTTTCATGGCAAGCACCAACCGGTTCGAAGTTACACTTAAAGGGAAAGGAGGCCACATTTCAAAGCCCGAAAGCTGCATTGACCCTGTCCGGATGGCAACAGACTTTATAAGTAGCCTCTATCCTGCTCTGGAAAAGAAGCTTGAACCGGATAAATATGTCCTTGGAGTGGGAAGAATCCAGGGAGGAGCTCAGTTTAACAGGACTCCTGACAGTGTAGGAATTCTCGGAAGCTACCGGACTTTTGACAGGGAGACCACGGATATAATTGACAGGACGATAAAGGAGTGCCTGGACGAAGTAGTAATAAAATATACTAAACCCGGGGAAGAATTTTCAGGTTTCTCAGATTACGACCTTGATATCCTGCACGGCTATCCTGTCCTTATAAATGACCCTGTTTTCACAGATGCTGTGAATTCAAAGCTGCAGGAGAGTTTCCCGGAACTCACAATCTATCCTGAGATAGAAAAAACCTTTGCCGCCGAAGATTTCGCAAGTTATCTACAAAAAGTTCCAGGGATCTTTATTTCACTCGGTACCCGCAACCCGAAAAAAAGATAGTGGAAATCAATCACTCATGTGCGTTTGATATTGATGAACAAATCTTGATCACTGGCACGGAGATTTTCTATACTATTTCCCTTGACTTTCTGAAAAATCCGGATAAATACCTTGATTCACAGAAATCTTTTTACCCTAAAATATCAAGAACCAGCCTGAAAACACGCAGTTGAGGAACACAGGGACTTCTTGGCCCTGTTTACGGAGAGGAATAAATGATAATCCAGAGATACGCTGATTCCAGAAAGGAAGAAGTCCATGATGTTGTCCTTGAAGTGCTGCTGGAACACGGCTTTGAATACGACAGACTTAAAGATGCCGATCTCAAGGACATAAACGGTTATTACTTTGGAAGCGGAGGTACTTTTTTCGTAGGGATTGTTGAGGGTAAGGTCGTAGGCACTGCAGGCGTCCGGAAATTTGATGGGAACCTGTGCGAAATCAGGCGTATCTACCTTAAAAAAGCCTTCAGGAACAAAGGCAACGGAAAACAGCTTTTCAGGACTGCCCTGGATTTTGCTGAAAAAAACTGTTCAGGTGTCGTACTTAAAACCGATTCAACCCTTACGAAAGCGATAGACATGTACCTCAAGCATGGCTTTACTTTCCAGAAAGAAGAAACAGGATACCTGTATTTTGAGAAAATGTTCTAACACCCGAGTCCCGTCTCGGGAGGACGGAGCCCTTTTCGCTTCGCTCAAGAGGGCTGAATTATAATTAAGATACTTAGCTGAGCCAGGAGGGCTGATTTGTGGGACCGAAACTTTCTGTATGTCCCGTGTTTTTGTGGTTGAGCTAATCCCAAAACTCAAAATTGCTTCTCTGAATCCCATATTCTGAACAGTTAATCAAGCTTCAGATTATGGAAAATAGTTCTGAAACTTTACTAATTGAGAATAAAATTGGTTTTGGGATAAGTTCGATAAATGAATAGATCTGTAAAAGTACCCAATTTCTAACTGTTAGAAACTTTTGGCACAAAACATTCAAATAATAATTCATTAGTTATTATGTGATTAATTATGCAGAGTTCAGTGAAGTTTGCAAACCAACCCTAAACCCTGCATACCCGAAGGCAAGAAGGGATAACTATGCCTTTCTCACAAATTAATAAAAAACTAATACTTGTCTTATTTTTAGTCTTTGCCATTTCAGCATTATATATATTCTATCCACAAAATAAAGAAAAATATTCTGACACTTTTGGTAATAATAACAATAGTTCAATAACCAACGTATACCCGGGAGATTCTATACAGCAAGCAATAAACAATACCAGTTCGGGTGGCACTGTTACTGTTTACCCAGGATTATATAAGGAAAATTTGGTTGTAGACAAATCTTTGACTATAATATCGAAGCCTGGAGAAAAGACTGATACTATTGTTCAGGCTGCAGACCCAGAAGGAGATGTATTCCATATAACTGCGGACAACGTGACGATCAATGGCTTCAATATAACTAGGTCACAGGGTAAATCCGGCATCTATTGTAGTGGGTCTGATAGTAATGTAACTGGAAATAAATTAAGTTATAACATGTATGGCGTTTACATTCATGATTCAAGTAGGAATATCCTAGAAAATAATGAAGTGAATAATAATTCACTTGGAATTTATCTAAGAAACTCAAATAATAACCAACTAAGTAGTAATAATGTCTCAGGTGTTGGAATATTTGTCGGATTTAATAATGAAGCATGGGGAATTTATTTAGAAGATTCAAATGACAACAAATTGATGAGTAATTCTATATCAGGATTATGGGAAGGTGTGAACCTTACTAATTCTTCTAACAATGAGCTAAATAATAACTCTATTTTAGATAACTATTTCAGCCTCGTTCTCGTCAACTCAAATAATAATAACGTTTTGAATAACATTATTGTGAAACTTGGATACTCGTTTTCAGTTGCACTTTCTCACTCTCGAAATAATACCTTGAAAGGTAACACTGCAGGTCCTAATACTGAAATTAAAGTAGACTATGATTTTTACAGTACAAACAACACACTGGAAGGGGAACTTTATACATCAAATGAAAACGGAACCGGTGGTGTATACAGGGTAAAATAATACAAAAGTTTACTTATAAGTAAAGGAGTTATTTTCTCAAAGAATTCCAATGGAACTTGCTGCTTTCAGTGAATCATGTTGCTATCAAAGCCTTGCGCGTGTAGATGAGTACATGCAAAGTTGGAAGTTACATCGAGCGGTATAAATTGACCTATAGAATTGTGAATGAGCTGACCCCAAAAATTAAAATCGCTTCTATTAATCCCATATTCCAAATGATTAACGAAGTTCCTGACCATGGAAAATAGTCATAAAACTTTACTAATTTAAAACTAAAATTGGTTTTGGGATAAGTCCCTTATTTAAATAGCCTTTATTTTTCCAGATAATTGCAGGAACCGCCTTCTCTTTTCTCAAGGGCCTGCAGGTATTCAAGAACAGCGAGTACATAGGCTGAGTGAGACCAGGCAAGCGGGAGAACTGATAGAAGCATGCCTCTGTCATCTATTTGTTCGGACATGAGGCCTGTGGGATGGGCATGGGCTGCACACCAGTCAAGAAGTTCTAGAGCCCTTTCCAGGTTTCCGACTGCCGAATGCCACTGGGACAGCCAGAGAGTGCAGATAATCCAGCTGTTCATATAACCATAGTAACTGTCGTGGAGATACCTGGCAATTCCTCCGGAGGGGCGCTTAAGTTCGCGTTCAATAGCCTCCATTGTCTGCACAACTTTTGGGTCATCCGGTGGGAGAATCCCGAAATACCAGACTGCAAATACCGAGGAGTCAAGTGCAGGGTCGTCGAGAGAACGCCTGAAACGCTTGAGTTTATCATCATAAAGCCTCTCGAGGATAGATTGTTTCATGCGGTCTGCAACTTCCTTCCAGACATTTGCGCTATCATAATCTCCAAGGGAACGGGCAAGTTCATATGCGCCGTTAAGGCCGGCATAGACGGTACAGGCGCTGTATGTATGCACGCCTTTTCGCTCTTCCCAGAGATCAAAGCTCGAAATTGGAAGGCCTGTTTCCCTGTTAATAGCTTTTACAAGGTAGTTAGCCGCGGGGATTACAAGCGTTCTGTAGTATCTTCCTGTGGTCCAAACACTCCTTGCAATCTCCCAGTTATTATAGAGGGCATACAGTGGAAGGCCTGTTTCATCGATCTGAATCATGGGTACCGGGTGCCAGGTGCTCCCAAAATCCCCTGCAGGCGTGTACTTATGAAGAAAGTTGCCTCTGGGTGTGATTATTTTTGTAAAAAACTCAAATATTTCGGCACTCAGGTGGTGGTATCGCGCCCTGTCGAGCGCAAGGCAGACCCAGGCTGCGTCTCTGGGCCAGCAGTAGCTGTAAAGGTCTGCTCCGAATTGCTTTATATCCGAATCGCAGGATGCGATCACAGAACCGGTAATATCCATATGGGCGACAACTGTAAGAAGGCTCCTGTAAAAGCACTTTGAGACTCTCTGCGGCAGTTGAGGCATCCGGACAAATTCCGGAAGTACGGCTACCCTTTCGGTAAATGAGTTCCAGAAATTGAAATTATGATGGAAAAGGGCTTTTCGTCCTGCTTCCTTTACCCTTTTATGGACTTTGAGCACGTTGCAGTACTTTTTTCCCAGAACAATCCAGTAGTGTATCATTGTAGATTCTTCCGGTTGCAGTTCAGGGAGGGTCCAGCCAAGGGTGGAATCCACAGAGCCGTGAGCGACAGGATTTCCGCTAAGGGAAGCGTCATCTTCCATATCTCTCCAGGTGCCTTCAAGCCCCTTCCACTCCGCAGTCCCGACAGCATGCTGGTCAAAGGCAGGGTCGCTCGCGTGCAGGAAATAGCGGTCGCGCTTGTAATGGATAAGGGTACGTTTATCGATTACAGCTGTTTCTCCGATTTTAGTTTCAAGAATTCTGTAGTTCTGGTTTGAAAAAAGACGCAGATGCTTGGGCACACTTGAAGTGTTCCTGACTTCAAAAGTCCTGTAAAAAATATTTACCGAGGGGTGGACAGCTTCCCATACCGTGGCCCTGAGCCCGATGTCAGGGTTTTCGAACACGGTTTCCCCTATATTTGAGATAGTTCCCCTGCAGGCTTCAGGCATTCCCTGATTATCGGTTTCTTCTCTCATTCCTTTCCCGCTGTCTTGTAAGATTTCGAGAATACTGTTACAGAAATCCTTCTTAAACTCAGATTTATACCTCTGCCGGATTTTCCAGCTTTCAAACCAGCTGCAATAAAGGGAATCAAGGTCGCATATGCCGACCTTTATCGAGTTCCCATGATTCTCAAGCCCTACGTATGGGAAATAGACATCCCTTATAGTCCCTTTTTCATCTTCACAGATCAGGATTCTCCCATTTCCGAAAATAAGCGGCCTAATCCCGAATACCTCCTGCTTTCCTTTGAGTTTCCATTACCCCGTAATCAGTCGTCTATTTTAGGTATGAAGATTCAACCAATATTCTCGAAAAATAATAATTCCATCAGGTTTGAATCATCTGCTCGAATTTAGCTCATCACAAGAAATGAATTTATTGCCTCAAATATTTTAGGGAAAAAAGTTCGCCGAGAACTGAACTTTAGCCTTAAAAAATCTTTCTTAAAGGCATATATAATAAATAAATAAATAAATAATTAGACTCAGTTCCAAAATCTAGTGATTTTTCACTTTGTTCCTTCTTTAAACCTTCTTTTTTCTGCGAACTCCCCAAATAACCTGTACTAATCCTTGAGAAACAATTTCTTTTACATTCCTGCCAAAGAATCTTTTTCTTTCTTCGACTTTTCACTCCATTTTTTTGACTAAAATCGATATGCTCCGCTACCTTTTCTGCAGCTTATTTCTCAAAAATAGTTTACTAAAGCTTAAATGGAATAAATAATCTGAACAATTCGAGAAATGACTTTTTTGGTTTCTTGAGCAAATTTAATCTTCTCATTTGAGTAAGCTTAATCTTATTCTCAATTCCTTTATTTGTCCTGAACTGCTTCTTGCTATCTGTTTTTAGACTTTTTGAATAATAGCTTTCAATAGGATTATTTGTTGCTGGAGCTCCAGGAAGATAATGAAACAAAGTAAGATTTAACCAGTGTTTATTAATCATCCATAATCGCTTTTGAATCACTTCTTCATATGTCCTTATATTTTCCATTAATTTGTTGAAATTATATTTTGCTTTTTCAAGACTATTAAGGGGAATTTTTTCCTTTTTTCGTCTTCTTTCAAGCTTTAATTTATATCTAAATCGGTTAAATTCCTTTATTTCCTTATTACTCCACTCTTGATGTTTTTCTTCATTCATAATTACGTTAAGTTCTTCAGATAGAAGTTCTTCCAGGAATTTAATCTCATTCTCACGATTGTAAAATATATTCAATAACCTGTATTTCAAGAGTTCCTGTTCAATCGTTGTTTTTTTGAAAAATCACTAACTATAAGCTTGTTTAAGTGCATCAAGCAGTATTGATGTACTAACTTCTCTCCAAAAACTTCCCTTAAGACATCAGGGTATCTCTTATCAAAATCCGTAACAATAAACACAGGTTCTGACGTATCGAGATTTTTGCGCAGAAATTTCTTGATGGTTTCTGGACTCTTATCCCCAAAAAGTTCATCTGCTACTGTTCTTTGAGTTTTTGCATCCAATATTGTTAAACGGTATTTCTGACAACATCCTTCTTTTGGATGCTGTTCGTCATAATGAACAATACGTATATTTTCTGAGCTTGGAATATTTTCCTGTTCCATTTTTTCGTTGAATGCTCTTAATATAGTGCTTCTTGATCTCGGATAAATGAAATCCATTATATCAGAAATTCCATCATAAGAAACGCTGTGGTATCTAAGCATCTGAAAGAAATTATTGAATGAATCAAAAAGTAAAGTTTTCAGATTCTCCCAAAAACTACGATCTTCTTCTTGTGTATTACCACAATTTGAGCATTTATATCGACCAATGCTGATTTTTCCAAGATCCTGTTTGGTGTATGGATTATATCCATTATGAACCATAGGGGTACTACAAACAGGACAGACAGGAGGAGTTTTTCTACGAAAAACTCCTCTTGTGGTATATTCATAATCATTGTCGAAACTACCAAAAAGGGATAAGAGAGAAGGGAGCTCCGAAAAGTTATTAAGAGTAAGATTTATAGTTACCATTGTTTTTGCCGTAACATCATTACATAATTAAAGAATTATAAATTTATGTAGTGACGTTACACTTACTTTTATCACTAGATTTTGGAACTGAGTCAATAATTAAATAAATAAATAAATAAATAAATAAATAAATTTAACTTCTTAATTATATTTAAGTGGAGATGTGCCTCTATATAACGTTTTCAGTTGATGTAATTAGATCTTTAGATCTGGCCAGTAAAACGACTTTAATTTTTTATTGAAGATATATCTAAATTTAATAATAAAGTTTATATTTTATTGCGTTATCTTAGTATATCGAGCTCATCCCAAAACTGTTTTATTCTCAATCGGCAAGAGTTTCAGAAATAATTTCCATGATCATAAACCTTGATTGGTTATTCAGAATACGAAATTCAGAGAAGCAATTTTGAGTTTTGGGATGAGCTCTATCTTATAAAAACGAACTATTAAATAAAACTCAATATAGAGAATGCGTGTTTACAATGTCTGACGTGAAAAAAATATGCCCCACTTGCGGGAAAGAATTTTTTGTCCTTAAAAATGCTGAGGAAAAAGCAATTTATTGTACTCTGGCATGCATGGCAAAAGCTCAGGATATATTTGAATCCAGAGGTTTGGCCTTCCCGAGTCTTGGTTGAGCATTTTGTAAGGTAAAATATCCAAAATACGGAGAACACCCTTAAGCAGGGAAACGTTTTCCAATCTTTTTTATTTGATAATAATCAAATAATATCCTTTACTTTCCAGCGAGTTTTTTTGCGATTTGGGCTACGTGCCTGCCCTGATAGCGGGCCATTGCAAGTTCGTTTTCTGAAGGCTGGCGGCTTCCGTCCCCTCCTGCAATCGTTGAAGCCCCGTATGGGCTACCCCTGTAATTTCATCCATCTTCCTCTGCCGATTTTCTGAGTACGGAAGCCCTACAATAATCATTCCGAGATGGAGCAGGGTAACGTGAGTTGTCAGGATTGTGGATTCCTGGCCTCCATGCTGCGTTCCGCTGGAAGTGAAGACGCTCCCCACCTTTCCTACGAGAGCATCTCTACTCCATAGCCCTCCAAGCCCGTCAAAAACTGTGCGCATCTGGGCAGTCATATTTCCGTAACGTGTAGGTGTCCCGAAAATAATGGCATCAGCTCCTGCAAGCACATCTTCATACATTCTTCTGGTCAGCACAGGGATATGGGCAAAAAGATTTTTTGTTTCGATTGCCCCCATTTTTTCCAGAACCTCGTAAGGGAGAGTCTCAGGCACCTGATAAATTTCTACTTCAGCTCCTTCGACTTCTCTTGCTCCTTCAGCTATGGCTTCTGCCATCTTGTAAATGTGACCGTGAATACTGTGGAATATCACGTTTATCTTAACCATTTAAATTCTCCTTTAAATCTGTTGAACTGTAAGAAACGGTTCCAACCGTACGTTAAATGGGTTCATAATCCCGGAAACCCCAGCTCCTTTCTTAAAAATAGTTTTCTGATGCCTTATATAGCTTATTAGCAAAAGTCAATTTTCTTTTCCCTGCTTCTGTATTCCTAATTCTATTTTCGGTTCTGCCGCAGACAGAACTTTAAAAGGCAGATTTCCGGATTACTAATTCCTTATAAATGAGGCGTATCAAAATAGTTATTAGGCTATATGCTGTATAAGCCAAATATGCCCTCTCTTTCTATCGTAATGCCCTCAATGAATGAAGAAGAAACCATTCGAATTTGCATAGAGAAAGCTCAGTCTATATTCAAAAAATATGGTATAGAAGGGGAGATAATAGTTGCTGATAACTCTTCAGACAGGACTACAGAGATTGCAGCCTCAATGGGTGCAAGGGTAATAGGCCCGATAAAAGGGTACGGAAACGCCTACCTTAAAGGGCTTGCCGAAGCAAAAGGAGACTATATTGCTATTGCCGATGCAGACAATACGTATGACCTGCTTGAGCTTGACAGATTTCTTGACCCTCTTATGGCAGGAGAAGCGGATTTTATAATGGGCACCAGACTTAAAGGAAATATCAAAAAAGGAGCTATGCCCTGGCTGCATCAATATATAGGCAATCCCTTCCTGACCGGAACGTTGAATTTTCTTTTCAATACGAAAATTTCGGACGCTCACTGTGGGATGCGAGCTTTTACAAAAGAAGCCCTTGAAAAAATGAACCTTAAAACTTATGGCATGGAGCTTGCATCTGAAATGGTGATTGAAGCTGCAAAATGTGAACTGAGGATTAAGGAAGTCCCCATAACCTATTACTCACGCAGAGCTCCTTCCAAACTGCGCTCTTTTCATGATGGCTGGCGACATATGAGGTTTATGATGTTATACCGTCCTCTGCCTTTTCTCCTTCTTCCGGGAGCTGTGGTTTTTATCCTTGGAGTCCTGATAACCGGTTCTCTCTTGATCAGCGCAAATGCGGCAGAGAGCAGGTTACATTCATTCATTTTGGGCTGTATGCTCCTGATTCTTGGAGGACAGACGTTATCTACTGGCGGCTATATGAAAACGTATGGCATTGTCCGAGGTGTATACCCTAAGGATAAAGGCAGTACTGCAAAATGGCTGAACTATCATTCCCTTGAAAAAGAATTACTTGTAGGTTCACTTATCCTGGGGGCAGGCTTGTTGCTCGGACTGAAAGTAGTGTACACCTGGATTAGCTCAGGGTACGGGTCTCTCTCGGAAGTAAAAAATGCAGTTATTTCAATGGTTTTTGCCTTTATAGGCCTCCAGATGATTTTCTCAGCAATTATCCTGAGCGTAATGCTCCTTGAAGTGGATACGGACTGGTAAGTGGTGCAATGAAAATAGCCTTCGTGTACGATGCTGTCTATCCCTGGGTCAAAGGCGGCGCAGAAATGCGCATTCATGAACTGGGAAAGCGGCTCTCCGCCAGGGGAAACGAAGTGCACATCTTCGGAGTCAAATGGTGGGAAGGAGAAGAAACTATTGAGTATGAAGGCATGACCTTGCACGGCGTCTGCAAAGCTCGAAATCTGTATGTAAACGGCAGACGCTCAATTTCCGAAGCGGTTATCTTTGCTGCAAAACTGTTCCCTGCACTAAGGAAAGAAAAATTTGACCTTATAGATGTAAGTGTATTTCCCTATTTTTCCTGTTTTACCGTAAAAGCGGTTTCAGTCCTGAAAAAGAACCCTTCAGTGTTTACCTGGCATGAAGTCTGGGACGATTACTGGTACGAATACATAGGACGAGCAGGCTTTTTCGGGAAATTAGTTGAAAAACTGGTCTCAAAAATCTCGGACAAAAATATAGCGGTTTCCGACTGGACGAAAAAAGGCTTGAAATCCTTGGGGTTCCTGAAAAGAATATCACAGTTATCCCTAATGGGATCGATTTTAATAGGATTTCGGAAATTGAACCAGAAGGAGGCCAGACTTCTGCAGGGCTTGAAAGCAAAATTTATGATCTCATTTTTGCAGGACGGCTTATAAAGGAAAAAAACGTTGACGTTCTGATTAAAGCGGTGGCCCTCTTTAAAGCCGATTTTCCAGAAATAAGGTGCTGTATTGTAGGAGACGGTCCTGAAAGAAAAGTACTGGTGAGACTCGCAGATGAACTCGGTGTTCGGGAGAATGTGGATTTTGCAGGATTTCAGGAATATGAGGCACTGATAGCTAAGATAAAAACGTCAAAGGTGCTTGTGTTACCTTCTTCAAGGGAAGGGTTCGGGATGGTTGTGATCGAGGCGTTTGCGTGCAGAGTGCCAGTGGTGACGGTAAGGGAGAGGTATAATGCGGCGCAGGGGCTTGTTGAAGCTTCCTGCGGGATTGTGGTGGAGCTAGGGGAGAAGGAAATTGCGGAAGGAATAGGAAAGATACTTGAAAATGGAAATTATTATGAGGAGATGGCTGCTTCTGCGTCTAACAGAGCTGAAAAATATGAGTGGGATGCGATATTTGAACAGCTTCTTTTGCAGTACATGGAAATAATAATATAATACATTGAAGAAAAAACTAGTTTTTATTTTTGTAGACAGTCGGGAAGTACTTATGAAAATTTTACACCTCACAAAAAAATATTATCCTATGATAGGGGGACGCTTATACTGTTAATTGTCTGAAAAAACAGCAAATAAGAATTGGGCATACAGTTTATATCTTAACTTCCAACTGTGATGAAATTGCTCGGGACGAAAAAGTTTTCAAATTCGGCCTTAAAGACAGCTCTTCAAATCTGGACAAAATTACACTTCAAAGATTGATATCTCTAGCTTTTTTATTTTTCTGGGGCTTCAGGAAACTTAGAGAACTGAAACCCGACATCATCCATTCCCATTCCGCAGACATGGGTTTTTTTATTTCCTTTGCAGCCAGATTTTACAGGATACCGGTTGTCAGCACCTGCCACGGAATCAGTTTTGATGATAAACAATACTTTTTCTTGAAAAGATTGGCTGAAAAATTTTTCCTTAGATATTCTGGTTTTAAGAAGATCATAGTCGTGGATAAAAATGGACTTAAGATTCTGGAAAAAGCCGGAATAAAAAAAGGAATTTATGTGCCTAACGGGGTTGACATTCATAAATTTGAAAGGAAGCAAGAAAAAAAATCAGACGGAATGACAAGATTTCTGTTTGTAGGCAGGCTTGAAAAGCAAAAAGGTTTGGAGTACCTGATACACGCAGCAAACTTCCTGAAAGAGGAAAATGATTTTGAAATTATCCTCGCAGGTGATGGAGAAGAGGCAGAGAATCTCAAAAAGACTGCAATAGAATTTAAAGTCGAATACATAGTCAAATTCACCGGAAAACTCAGCGAACATGCCCTCATTGAGCAGTACATGAGGTGTGATATTTTCGTATTACCTTCTTTATGGGAAGGACTCCCGCTGACATTGTTGGAAGCTGCAGCTGCCGGATTGCCAATAATAGCTACTGAGGTAGGAGGCATACCCTCCGTTTTTGCTCATGGAGAAAATGCGCTGCTGGTAAAGGCTCAAGATAGCAGGGAACTGGCAGGGAAAATGCAGAAACTTATGGGTGATAAAGAACTCCAGAAAACACTGAGTACCAGTGCCAGAAAGCTTGCAGAAAAATATTCATGGGAAAATTCAGCAAAGCAATTAGAGACTGTTTATAAAAAAGATATTGAGTGGGATTAATACCGCCCTGAAGCGGTAAATTTACGTTTTAGGGAAAGGGAAGCAGATCAAAATGCAAGCCCAGCCAGAAACCTATTGCTTCTACGAAATGCCTTACAAAGGCTTCCGGAATCCACTTAACAATCTCTTTCGGCTTGTATGCATGACCCAGCATAAACCGCAGATCCAAAAATACGACAACCGCAACAAAGAATGGGATCAAAGGCAAATACACATTATTTCTGTTTTTGAATATTTTTATATGTGCTGTTCCGGCATCAAAGTATTTTTTAAATAAAACTTCCAGAGAGTTGTTGTGTGAATGAATGACAATCGAATCAGGGTCATAAACAATCTTGTAGCCGGCTTCAAGAACCTCCTTTGACCAGGCCTGATCTTCAGTCTGAACCAGCGTATCATCAAAAGGAAATTTATCCCAGATGTCTTTTAGGAGGCAAGAGCTTGTATTGGAAAAAAATATGAGTTTTTTGTAGTTTTGATAGTCCCGAATACTCTTTACTTCTTTTGTGGGGCCCCATCCGGTTAAGATATAGCGAGCCTCAAATGGATCGCAATCCGGTCGGGGAATATTTCGACTGTACACCCCTGCAACATCCTCATCTTTAAAATTTCGGATTAAGTTTTCAAGCCATTTTTCATTAAGGGGAATGGCATCCTGGGTTAAATAAATGAGATACTTTCCTTTTGCAATTCTGGCCCCAAAATTTCTGGTTTTGCCGTGCCCGAAGTCTTCTACTTTAATGTTAAAAAGTTTCACAGGGAAAGTACTAACAATTTCCAGCGTCCGGTCTGTTGAAGCTGAATCAATAACTATCACTTCAAAATTCGTATAGTTTTGTGCATATACATGTTCCAGGCATTCTCTGAGAGTGTTTTCTCCGTTTCGAGTTAAAATGATTAGTGAAGCTTCTGGATCGGACATTTTAAAAGTACCTATATATATTTTAAGAATACATATCTGACATTTTTAAGAATACATATCTGATATTTTTAAGAATACATATCTGATATTTTTAAGAATACATATCTGATATTTTTAAGAATACATATCTGAGATTATAAGAATACATATCTGAGATTATAAGAATACCTGATGCTGTTCACAGTATATAAGTGTAGATACATCGAACAATATAATCCTCTAAAAGGTAATTAAACCTATAAAAGGTAATTTATAATACTATTAGCTCCTTGCTTTTACCGTAGAAGATAAATATATCAAAATGTGTAGAAGATTAAATCATTATAGATATATAGTCTGAAACAGATGAAGCGGTATTGGGATCTTTTGAAGCCTTCTCAAGTAGTAGTAAAAAGGCTCTCTACGATCGAATCTAATTATCCTTCATTAAATAAGTGATAAAAATGAAAAATATCGAAGGAGTAAAGCTGAAAAACCTAAAGGTCATCCCGGATGAAAGAGGATGGCTTATGGAAATATTGCGCTGCGATGAAGAAATCTTCGACAAATTTGGGCAAGTTTACATAACCACTGCGTATCCGGGAGTCGTCAAAGGCTGGCATTATCATAAGATTCAAACTGACAATTTTACATGTATCCGCGGTATGATGAAAGTCGTACTCTACGATTCAAGAGAAGATTCTCCTACATATGGAAATATTATGGAACTTTTTGTAGGGGAGAAGAATCCTTTACTGGTCAGTGTACCTCCATTTGTGTATCACGGCTTTAAGGGGATTGGAACCGAAACAGCATATTTCCTGAGTGTTCCAACCGAACCTTATAACTATTCCGAGCCTGATGAATACAGGCTTCCTCCGGATACTGACCAGATTCCTTATGATTGGGGACTTACCCCCGGCTTGAAACACGGATGAAAAGAAAGGACGTGAGATCTTGAAACTCCTAGTTACGGGTGGCTGTGGCTTTATCGGAAGCAATTTTATCCTTCATATGATGAAAAAATATCCGGATTATAAAATAGTCAACCTGGATAAACTCACTTATGCAGGAAATCCGGACAACCTCAAAGAGATTGAAAACAACCCAAACTATTCTTTTGTAAAGGGGGATATTTGCGACCCCTCTTTAGTACATAAAGTTATGAACAATGTGGATCATGTGGTTCATTTTGCAGCGGAAAGCCACGTAGACCGTTCAATTGAAGACGGATCCGTTTTTGTAAAAACCAATGTTCTGGGTACTCATACACTTCTTCAAAGCGCACTGGAATGCAAAATCAAAAGGTTCATTCATATCTCTACCGATGAAGTGTACGGAAGCATAAAATCGGGCTCATTCAAAGAGACAGATATTTTAACCCCTTCAAGCCCCTATTCTTCAAGCAAAGCCGGGTCTGACCTGCTCGCCCAATCGTATTACATAACCTACGGACTCCCTGTTATTATCACAAGATGCACCAACAACTTCGGTCCCTATCAATACCCTGAAAAACTTATACCTCTTTTTACCACAAACCTCCTTGAGAACAGGAAGGTTCCTATATACGGCACCGGTACGAACATACGCGATTGGATCTACGTACTCGACCACTGCAAAGCCGTAGATTTCATCCTCCACTCCGGCATTGACGGCGAGATTTATAATGTGGGCGGAGGGAATGAAAAAACCAATATTGAAATTACACGTAAAATCCTCGAATTACTTGGAAAAGACGAGTCTATGATAGAGTACGTAAAAGACCGCCAAGGCCACGATTTCAGGTATTCTCTGGACTGCTCCAAATTAAAGGAATTCGGCTGGGAGCCGGAATATTCATTCGAGGAAGCTCTGGAGGAAACCGTAAAATGGTATATTGAGAACAAATGGTGGTGGGAGAAATTAAAACACTGATCCTTGGAGCAGGGGGAATGCTGGGAAAGGAACTTAGTAAGGTCTTTCCCGATGCTATTAAATTTACACGTTCAGAGCTTGACATCACCGATGAAGCGGAGGTTCGCTTAACAATCGAAAAAATAAAGCCAGATGTTGTGATTAACGCTGCAGCGTATACCAATGTGGACGGATGTGAAGACAATAAGGAACTTGCATTTAAGATCAACGGCAGAGCTCTTGAATACATTTCAAGGGGCTGTTCAAATGCAGGAGCAACCCTTGTGCATTACAGTACTGATTATGTTTTCGATGGCTCAAGAAAAGAATATTTTGAATCCGACGAAACGAATCCTATGAATGTCTATGGCCAGTCGAAGCTTCTGGGAGAAAAAAATATAATTGAGAACATGAAAGATTACCGGATAATAAGGACTTCCTGGCTCTTTGGCCTGCAAGGCAAAAACTTTGTTGAAACAATGCTCAGGTTGTCCGAAGAGATGGATACTGTAAGAGTAGTAAATGACCAGTTCGGAAAGCCAACTTATGCTGCAGACCTTGCCCTTAAAACCGATGAAATCATCAAACTCCCACCCGGAATTTACCATATCACAAACGAAGGTACATGTTCCTGGTATGAATTTGCAGAGGCAATAATAGGAAATGTTGCCCCCTGTTCAACGGATGAATTCCCAAGAAAGGCAAAACGCCCTAAATATTCGGTTCTTGTTAACACCAAAACAGAACCCATGAGGCACTGGAAAGAAGCCCTTAAAGCATATCTGAAGGAGAGATCAACAACATGAAAGGAGTTATTCTAGCAGGTGGGACAGGCAGTCGGCTCTACCCCTGACCAAAGTGACGAACAAGCATCTTTTACCCGTCTATGACAAGCCAATGATTTATTACCCATTGAAGACCCTCATCAGTGCCGGAATCAAAGATATAATGATCGTTTCAGGTAGGGGTCATGCCGGGCATTTCCTTGAACTTTTAGGGTCGGGCTCGAAATTTGGGGTTCACTTTACCTTCGAAATCCAGGAAGAAGCCGGAGGGATCGCTCAGGCCCTTTCCTTTGCAGAAGATTTTGTAGATGGGGACAATGTAACAGTTATCCTGGGAGATAATATTTTTCAGGATAATATCAAAGAAGATGTCTCGGCTTTCTCGAGTGGCGCAAAGATTCTCCTAAAAGAGGTCACCGACGCCCACAGGTTTGGGGTTGCAGAGCTGGACGGAAACAGGGTAATTGGTATCGAAGAAAAACCTAAAAACCCGAAGAGCAATTTTGCAGTTACAGGATTATATATATACGATTGTGAAGTTTTCAATGCCATAAAGACCCTCAGGCCTTCGGGAAGAGGTGAACTTGAGATTACGGATGTGAACAATTATTATATAAATAAGGACACGATGGGATACAGAATTCTTGATGGATTCTGGAGCGATGCCGGTACTTTTGAGTCCCTATTCCGGGCAAGTGAACTGGTTAGAAACCTGCATACAATCACGGAAAAATGAGTATGTACCTATTTGAATATAGTGAATTAATCAAGAATCTAGTGATAAGCGATCTTAAAGTTAAGTACCAGAGTTCTGCTCTCGGTTTTGCCTGGTCGATGTTAAACCCATTGCTTATGATGCTGGTTTTATACCTGGTATTTAGCAATCTTTTCAAGATTGAACAGGAACACTTCGATCTTTACCTTTTAATTGGGATCATAGCCTGGCGTTTTCTGGCAAATGGAACTATGACCGCTATGACCTCGATCGTCGGGAAACCTAGCCTTGTAACTAAAATCTACATTCCACGCGAAGTTCTCACTTTCAGCATGGCAATGTCGGCTTTTATAAGTTCGATTCTGGAATTCGCAGTATTGATTCCATTATTGTTAATATTGGGAGCTTCACTTTCACTTGCAATCCTGTTGTTCCCTTTAATTCATGTATTATATTTCTTAATAGTATATGGAATCAGTCTTGCGCTTTCATCTCTGTATGTATATTTTCGGGACTTGAACCAGATATGGGATATAGTCCTCCAGGTAGGTTTTTATGCTGCTCCTGTTATATACCCTCTATCTACTGTACCTGAAAAATATATGTTTTACTACATGCTGAGTCCGATTACTCGATTAATGATGATGTATAGGGACGTATTGTTGTACGGTACTGTTCCAAATATATCTGATTTCATATTTGTTGCCGGATTCGGGTTGATCTGTTTAGCATTTGGATCCATGATGTTCAGGAAATTATCCCCCAGATTCGCAGAGGAGGTGTAAAGAATGTTCAAAACCGACAACAATGGCAGATCTGAATCTGAAAAGCCATATGCAATAGAAGTTAATGGTGTGTCCAAATGCTTCAGAATCCCTCACGAAAAAAGAGTTACAGTATATGATAACATAATCGGAAAAATCACAGGCAAATCATACACTTACGAAGTTTTTGAAGCTTTAAATGATGTCACTTTTAGCGTAAAAGAAGGGGAAACTTTCGGAATTATCGGGGAAAATGGATCCGGAAAAAGTACGATTCTTAAAATTATTTCAAAAGTCTTTGTGGCAGATACAGGTTCTGTTAAGGTAAAAGGAAAAATAGCACCTTTTCTGGAATTGGGTGTTGGGTTTCAACCAGAACTCACAGCCGTTGAAAATGTGTATCTTTACGGCGCAATAATGGGCATGAACCGCGCAGAAATGGATGCTAAACTTGATTCAATTTTTGAATTTGCAGAATTGGATAGATTCAGGGATACAAAATTAAAAAATTATTCCTCGGGAATGTATGCGAGATTGGCTTTTGCAACAGCAATATCTGTTGATCCAGATGTTCTTTTGCTTGATGAAGTTCTAGCAGTTGGAGATCAAGCTTTTCAAGCGAAATGTCGCTACAAGATAAATGAGTACAAACGAAATGGAAAAACGATTGTCTTTGTATCCCATTCGATAGAAGCGGTCAAAGAAATATGTGATAATTGTTTGATGCTCAGCAATGGAAATGTGGTATCAATCGGACCCACCGAAAATGTCATAAGTGACTATCTGAATGCCGTAAATAAAAAAGAAGTCGAGAGGCTATTGAACCAGTACAAAAACACGAAAGATGCTATTGAAAAAGACAATGTGGACCCTTCAATTAACTGGGGTTCAAAGGAAGCAAAGATTGTAGATATTAAGTTTTTTAACAACCATAGTGAATCTTATATCTTTCAAACCGGACAGAAATTTATTGCAAGGATTAAGTATAAAACCAATCAACGAATTGAGAAACCGGTTTTTGGAGTCGCCATATATAAAGACAACGTTCACATTACAGGCCCGAATACCAAACTTTGTAAAATGGATATTGATTTTATAGACGGTGAAGGTGAAATTGATTTTATAGTTGACAAATTACCTTTATTAGACGGGCCCTATAAATTTTCTGCAGCTATATATGACGATTCATGCCAGCACCCGTATGACCACCAGCATTGTGCACATGGATTCGAAATAAAAAATCTATCCGCTAAAAACTATGGGTTATTCGATATACAGGGGCAGTGGCTTTCAAAATGAATTCTGACTTCGACTTGATGGACCTTCCGTTTGATCAATATACAAGAAGCTACATTATAAAAAAAATAATAGACTCCATCCGAGATAATTGTAACAACTCCTTTAAGATACTGGATGCTGGTGGTAGGAATGGAAATTTATCCTCTTTTTTACATGACGATGAAATACACATAATTGACATAAGACCAGGTACTGAAAGCAACTACGTAATCGGAGATGTCACAAAAGCTCCTTATAAGGATAGCTCTTTTGATATTGTAGTTTCTTCCGATGTATACGAACATGTGCCAGCAAGTGAAAGAGAATATTTTATATCAGAATTACTTCGAGTCAGCAAAAATTTTGTGATTCTTGGAGCTCCTTTTGATTCAAAAGATGTTAAAGACGCCGAAATGAAAGCGTGCAATTATTTTAAAAAAATAACTGGAGAACCACATCCCTGGCTCCTAGAGCATATTGAAAATGGATTACCTTCCAGTGAGAAATTAGAACATTTCTTGGAAGACAACGATTTTAGTTATTTAACGATTAAAACAAACAATATTTCAAACTGGTTTTTGATGCAGCTTTTGATTTTTTATACTTCTAAATATACAAATTTCATGGAAAATGTAAACAAAGTACATAGATATTATAATGAGAATTTTTTAGATCTTGGGGACCTATTAGAACCTTCATATAGAACTATATACCTGATCAGTAAAAATTTGGAGTTTCCGGAACTTGATTTGAAGTATAAACGTGATAAAGACCTTTCAAAATATCGTACATTAGAGAGGTTAATTTTTGAAATTATTGAAGATTCGATATCCAAATCCACTAATTTAACTGCCGAACTCAGCAAAGAAATCCAGAACAAAGACTCGTATATACAGGGACTGAACAATTTTATTAATGAATTTAAACAAGAAATCCAGAACAAAGACTCGTATATACAGGGACTGGATAATAATATTAATGAATTTAAACAAGAAATCCAGAACAAAGACTCATATATACAACAGGTAAGTACCTCTGTGGAAGAACTTCAAAAAGAAATTCAACACAAAGATGATTTAATTCAATACAAAGATGATTTAATTATTCAAAATAAAAAAGAACTAAACGACATATATGAAACTGTTCCTTGGAAAATTTATACGAAATGCCAGAGAGTAGTAAATGTATTATTTCCACCCAATACAAAAAGAAGACAGACATTTGATACTGGAGTCTTTGGAATTCAGATGCTTAATAAACAAGGTCCCGGAGAATTCTTCCATCAGATAAAATGTCAACTCGATAAAAAACATCGAAAATATTCTGTCCCTGCTATTGAAACAGATTTTATCTCGTCTAATATTACGAATTCACCTAAAGTTGCTTTGCCTCTTCTAGAAACTTTAAAGGGAAAATTCACTTTCCCTATTAATAACTTAAGTGAGCTCAAATTCTTTACAGCCACCTATAAAAGAATAAATTCAGATCTTGAACTTCATATAATAAACGATTCTACGAAAATTATAAGGAAGTCAAAGGTAAAAGGATACGAAGTTCTGGATAATGACTATACCTCTTTTAAATTTAAACCAATAAAATATAGCGGAGGGAAGGTATTTTCATTTGAATTGGTGTCAAAAGGCGATCCCTCTGCAGCAATATGGTATAATGATTCTGGAGCCTTGCAAGAATTAGCACTATTTTACGGCGATAAAACATTAAATGGAAGTATTGGTTTTCAGGCATGCTCTAATCTTGAGATAGAAGAGGAATATGATCTCTGGATACTAAAGAACAGTTTAACTATCTCAAAACAAGAGCAATATAAAGTAAAAATAAAAGAATTTGTTTTTAAACCTAAAATCAGCTTAATAATGCCGGTTTATAATGTAGATAAAGTCTGGCTCGAAAAAGCTATCGATTCGGTTAGAAACCAGTTATATGAAAACTGGGAATTGTGTATAGCAGACGATGCTTCCACAAAAGAGCATATCATACCTACTTTAGAAAAATATTTAAAAGAAGATGACCGAATTAAAATAAAATATTTAAGCAATAATCTGGGCATTTCGGGAGCATCAAATGAAGCCATGTCCTTAGCTACTGGTGAATTTATAGGACTGCTTGATAACGATGATGAATTAAGCATTGATGCCCTCTACGAAG
Source organism: Methanosarcina sp. ERenArc_MAG2 (assembly GCA_023955635.1). Classification (GTDB taxonomy): domain Archaea; phylum Halobacteriota; class Methanosarcinia; order Methanosarcinales; family Methanosarcinaceae; genus Methanosarcina; species Methanosarcina baikalica. The sequence continues at coordinate 285,173 of JAMXHR010000016.1, read as the reverse complement.
TTGTAAAATTGCTGAATAAAAAACCTAAAACAGATCTGGTATATAGTGATGAAGACAAAATCACTATGGAAGGTAAACGTTGCAATCCTTTTTTAAACCGGATTGGTCTCCAGATTTACTCTTGACAGTGAATTATATTTGTCATTTTACTGTGATAAGAACGAAATTGGTAGAAGAAGTAGGCAGATTTAAAATTGGTTTTGAGGGAAGTCAGGATTACGATTTATTTCTAAGAGTCATAGAGAAAACTAATAATATTGAACACATACAAAAAATATTGTATCACTGGCGAATGATACCAAGTTCAACTGCCTCAAATATCAACGTCAAAGACAACGCACACACGAATGGGGTAAAGGCATTACAAAATCATTTAATACGCCAAAATATAGAAGGAAATGTAGCAAATAGTCTGAATAGAACTAATTATAGAATAGAATATGTAATTAAAGAAAACTCTTTAGTTTCAATTATAATTCCTTTTAAAGACAAGGTAGATTATTTAAAGAGATGTATTAACAGTATTACAAAATATACAAAAGAAACCAAATATGAAATTCTATTAGTATCAAATAACAGCAAAGAAAAAGAAACTTTTGAGTATCTGGACTCTTTAAAAAAACATCAGCATATAAAGATAATAAAATATGATTATCCTTTTAACTTCGCTGCCATTAACAACTTTGCTGCAAAAAAATCCAGTGGTAACTATCTTTTGTTTTTAAATAATGACACTGAAGTCATAACCGAGAATTGGCTCCATTATCTATTAATGAATGCCCAAAGAAAAGAAATCGGTTGTGTTGGTGCTAAACTTCTATATCCCGATGGTACGATTCAGCATGCTGGCGTAGTATTGGGATTGACAGGAATGGCAGGTCATGTTTTTGCTAGATTACCTGAAAATCAATGGACTAACTTTGGTTTGGACTCGTGGTCTAGAAATTACCTTGCAGTTACTGCAGCATGTTTAATGATCAGCAAAGATAAATTTAATCAAGTCAGAGGTTTCGATGAAAATTTCACAATTTGTGGAAATGATATTGACTTATGCTTAAGGGTTTATAGACAAGGGTATAGGAACCTTTACATCCCAAATGTGAGACTATATCATTTTGAATCGATCTCAAGAGGAAAAGAAATCCCAGTTGGAGATTTCCAAGAATCCTGGAAGTCATATAAACATTATTTAGAAATAGGGGATCCATTCTACAATCCAAACTTAACATTGGAAAATACATCATGTAGCCTTAATAAGTATTCCAAGCTCAATTTTGAGGTCAATGTTAAACAAATTCAAAATGTTTTGTTAGAAATGGGTTGTAAAATTGAAAGAAAATAAGATTCAATCATATCCAATATACTCTCAGGCTTTAAAATTTGGAATTTTTTACTCGAAAATAGAGATACTGTAATCTAAGAAATTCCAAAAAATAGCCTAAAAGGGGTATATATAAAAGACCTTGTGTTTTGATAATATGATAAATAAGGCTAAAAAAATATATAAAATTTATAAAAGTTCAGGATTAATTGAAGTTCTATATAACATCATTTTGAAAATAAAAGAAGAAGACAACAAAAAGTGTACAGAAAGCAATAAATGTGTCGATAGTAGTTTATATTCAATACCTGAAATAACTCCTCTTGTACCAAAAGAAACTGATTTCAAAGGTAAAAGGTTGAACCTTCTCATACCTTCACTAGAAAAAGAACATATTTTTGGTGGAATCTCTACAGCTTTGAATTTATTTGAATATATGGTCAAAAATTACGAGTTCCAAAGAATTATTGTAACAGATAGCAAAGTAGATAATATAGATCTAGAACATTTTAAAGAATATACTATTGACAATAACTCAGATAAGAATTTGGCTAAATTGATTTGTCCGATGGCCGATCGTTTTGGTAAAAAGTTAGATGTAGGTGAAAGTGATTATTTTATTGCAACTGGATGGTGGACAGCATATATCCTGCAATCTATTCTCGAATGGCAACATAAGACATACGATATAGAACCAGCATTTTACTATATAATTCAGGACTTCGAACCAGGATTTTATCAATGGTCGAGCAGATATTCCCTGGCAGAGAGTACCTACAAAAGTAAATTTAAAACTAAAGCTATTTTTAATACCAAGATATTATACGATTTTTTTATTGAAAAAGGTTATTCATTCTACCAACAGGCATATTTTAATCCTCCATTAAACAAGTCTTTGGCTAGCAGGGCATCTTTGGCTTCAAAGCAAATAAGGAAAGAACCATTTAAAATATTAGTTTACGGCCGTCCGGGTGTAGGAAGAAATTGTTTTGAGATATGTATTGAAAGTTTACAAAAATTTGCTTCTGAATATGAAAATTTGCATAAATGGGAATTTTACTCCGTTGGAGAAAAACATCAAGATATAATGTTGAGTCCAGATTGTAAATTAAGATCTCTAGGAAAACTTTCTTTGGATCAATATCAGAATATCCTTGAAAGTTCTTCCGTAGGACTCTCTTTAATGGTCTCACCACACCCAAGTTATCCACCCATAGAAATGGCATTTTATGGATTATCTGTTATAACGAACGGATATGAAAACAAGAACCTGTCAAATTTCTTTAGTAACGTGCGTTCTTTGGAGAAACTGACCCCAAATGATATAGTGGAGGCTTTGACTCAGGCTTGTCGTGAGGTAGAGAAAAAAACGGAGCACCCTCAGACTGTAAAAATAGTTATTTGGCAGATGAATCGTGGGAAAAAGCTTTCACGTCATTAGAATATATTTTGGAAGATAAGTAATGGCCTAAAAGCTTATAGAAACAGGCTATCTCAAGAATCATGCAATTCTTCAATTGTGCAAAATCTTTAGAAGCCTTAGAGCCTGTCTGAATATTATATCCCACTTTCCGCAGATGTACACAAAAATGCCACCTATTTTTCTCAATACGGCAGCAGGTTAAAAACTGAATTCACATTTGATGAGATAATAATAAGGCAAATCGGCAAATAGATTCTACATCTGTATACGTCTGCGGAATGTAGGTGTAAAAGTTCAATTTAGGGGATTTCTACATAGCCCAAAAAATAAGATTGAGATTTTGAACCCTTATCATTTATTGTTCATTCTCAATTACCTTTTCTTTCGTTAATGCAGAATACAGCTAGTGTCTTGTCAATTTAATTATTTCACATAATACTTTGACATTTTCTCGTCCGCATTCTTCCTCGTAAATTTCCATTCTATTTTCTTTTTATGTTCATTCCTTCTCTTTGTCCATGCATCCACTTCGTGTGTAAGTGTCTCCATATCCCCGATCCTTCTGCCTGTACATTCAATATCCATAACATTGATCTCTATTTCTGCAGCATTAAGCCAACTTGCATGTTTTGGCGTATAATGGAATTCTATCTTGTCCAGAATTGTTTTTGCTTCTTCTTCGCTGAATGTTTCGTAGAATGACTTTTCTTTATGTATATTGAGATTATCCGTAACCAGTCGGATGACTTCAGCTTCAGAATATTCTTCGGTAACGAGAATTTTCACGAATTGTGCAAAATCCTTCATAGTTCTTCTTTTGGTTACCTGAGTCACCCTTTTTCCTGCTTTGAACTCTACTGCCATGAATATGTTTGCTGTTCCGTTCCTGATATATTCATAATCATACCTCTCTGGACTTCCAGGCTTCATAGGAATGGGAATTCTCTTATCTCCAAGCAGTTGCTTTGGTTTCTCGTCAAGACAGATAATAGGGTTTTTAGGGTCGTAATCCTCTTCGTATAGGTCAAGAACGTCATACATTCTCTTTCTGTACTCGGAATCAATCGTCTGAATGCACCACATCCGTCTTAACCAGGGTTTAGTTTTGCTTTTTTAGAATAAGCCTGATGCTCTCTTTGTTTATTGTTTCAAATCCTTCTTTTTTCTTCAGTTCTTCAGTAAGCAGTGTAAGCGACCATCTTTTGCTTCCATCGGGAGAACTGGTACATGCGAGCGCAATTATTTCGGCAACATGTTTTTCGGTGTATTTTATAGGTTGACCAGGTCGTGGTTTGTCAAAAAGAGAACTCAGAAGACCTTCTTCAACGTATCGTTTCCTGATATTAAAAGTAGTATTCCTGGAAATACCTAATGTTTTCGCTATCTCTGTACCTGTTTTATGCTGGTTTGAAAGGAGGAGGACACGTGCTCGGGTGATTTCTCGTGCACTTTTATGTCCTTTTCTCACAAAGTCAAGAAGGAAATTTACCTCGTGATCTTCAAGGTTAATAGTAAGCATGAAGATGTAAAGGGATTCAGAGCTTATAAAGTTAACAAAGAATTAAATTTTCGCGACACTAGCAGGCTAACAAATCCGTAAATTATTTCAAAGCCATGAGCTTTTTTGCTTTCCTTTGCAGGAGTTGTTGCAGCTTTTTTCTGCCCAGATGTCCGTTCAACATTTGCTTCTGCAGTTCCATCGTTCTGTCCAACGCTCTGCGTGTTGTTCTCAGATTGCATTATAGTCCCGGCTGAATTCGTATTATCAGTTGAGTTGCTGGCATTACTACCTCTGACGACGATAGCCTTTCCTTCGCCGCCGTTTGCACTGCTGTGGCCACTTCCTCCACTGCTTCCTTCGCCTACAGGAAGTATTTGTTGTGCCGGATCAGGACCAATAAATTGCCCGAAGGCGAAAGGCATTCCCCCAACATTAATTGTATCTGTAACGGTATTTGTGGTTGTGTTAATTATAGAAACAGTTCCATCGCCATTATTTGCCACATATACCTTTGAACCATCCGGTGTAACTGCAACTCCAAAAGGATTGGTCCCTACGTTCACTGTGTCTATAACAGTGTTTGTTGCTGTGTCAATTACAGAGGTATTATTGCTTCCATAGTTCGTCACATATACTTTTTTCCGTCAGGTGACGCTGCAACTCCCCATGGTTGGATTCCTACATTTACTGTGTTTATAACAGTGTCTGTGGCTGTATTAATTACAGAGACAGTTTCATTGTCAGTATTCGTCACAAATGCCTTTGCTCCATCTGGGGTGACCGTAACTCCGCGAGGATGATATCCTACATTCACCCAGGCTGTGAAACTGTTTGTAGCTATGTCAATTACTGATACAGTGCTAGAGCGCAAGTTCGTTACATATGCCTTTGTTCCCGCTGGATTGACTGCAACTCCTATAGGCCATACGTTTACATTTAATGTGGCAGTAATACTATTTGTCGCTGTATTAATTACGTCTATTCTGTTGTTGGCAGGGTCTGTTACATATACCTTTTTTCCATCCGGTGTAACTGCAACTCCCTGAGGAGCGCCTCCTATATTAACTGTATTTGTAACAGTGTTTGTAGCTGTATTAATTACAGAAAAGATGCCGTTACCTATCAAATATACCTTTGTTTCCGCTGGATTGACTGCAACTCCCATGGGATGAAATCCTACATCTATCATATCTGTAACGTTGTTGTTTGCTGTGTCAATTATAGAGACATTGTTGTTATTCCCGTCAATATATGCGTACGGAACTGCACCTGCGTTACTTGTCAACATCACAAATGACATAGTAACTATTACTAAAACTGTTGTAAGCTTATGCCCTACACTTTTTTCACTAGAGACTATTTTCTTCATTTAAATCGCCCTGAGTAATCAAGTAATTTTATTTACTCCCCTGAATTAAGCTCTTAGAGCATGTCTTAAAATTAAATTCGGTTCTGTAATTGGGATACGGACTTACATACTTGAACTGAAAAACGGTAGCATTAAGCTGTTAAATGTCTAAAGTGTAATTTTAAACAATGATGGTTATTACATTTGATATTATATCTCGAGTACGTAAGTCCTGCGGGATAAAATACTATCTTAAAGTCAATGTGCGCCTTAATTATGGAAAAAATTTATGGCATGAATTTTAAAGTTGATATTCTTCATTGCCCAATTGTATAAATAGTTTGAATTTTAAGACAGCCTCTTAGACAATTTTTTATATTCATTTTATTTTCCACTTTATTACGTTAACTTCGAAGAAAATACTAACAATACAAATAATTTTAAAAGCTTTAAATATTTTCCTGGGAAATCTCGGCCTCTAATTTTCTGGTAAAAAACCAATTCTATAATTCAAAATTGAATCTTTGAATTTTCAATCCTTAATGATCAATCAATTTCCAGACTTTGAAAGTAATTCTGGTGCTCTTATTAATAGAAAATAAAGCTAGTTATGTGACAAGCTAATTAGTAAAAAAAACTTAAGAAATTCAAATTTATCACGCTGATAATATAAGAATAGACACACTAGTGTCCTGACAGCTTAATTATAGGGCATTAATCTTTAAATAAGTCCTTAAAAGCAGTCACTTTCTTAATTATGATAACTCATAACTAAATTTCCTAGACACTAGTGAACGTACCTCTTATGAACTACATAAGCTTTTTACAGCATTAATTGTTCTATCCCTATATGTCTCATATGCAATTTTAAACAACATGTCGAAATAATAAATTACCAGACTGAAGAAAAACAGAGCAAATATATAAACTACTACGTTTATATAATTCCCATCAGGCAAAATTCTAAACATCCTTGCGAGAAAAAAATTGGTTAAAAATATCGGGAAGCTTAAATCACTCAGGAACTTGATTACTTGTGACTTTGTTTCATAACGTGGGTACGCTCCTTTCTGAATTATATATATCCCCAAAGTGAAATCTGATAACCTAGCCAGAGGGCACCAGTACGGAGTATTTTGAGCCCCTACCGGCAAAGACATACCTATGAAATATGATAACAGTATAATGAAAAATAGAGCTGGAAACCCATATTCTTTTAATATTTTCGAGAGCATAGGATATAATAAATACATTACAACAATTAGACCTACAAACCACCCCACACCATTTATCTCTCCTCCAAGCACCTGTTCCTGAAAATATGTTTGAAACCCAGTGAACGATTTTAAAAACTCAACTAGAGAAACGGGAAGATTAAGAAACACTTTATCAAATGCAATAGCAAGCCCTAAAGAGAGCCAGTAAGCAGGATATATCCGAGTTAACCTCTTTTCCATGAAGTTTCTGTAATTGAAATTGCTACTGAGTTTAGGTCCGTATGTGTATTCGATGACTGCTCCGCTGACAATTATAAAAATTATTACTCCCCAATTCCCTGGTGCATCATTAATAATATTACCAATTCCAATATTTGTTAATAATGGGGCGAGAAAAGAAGACAGAGAAGGGACTTTTTCTTCAGCTACATGCAATGCGACTATTAAAATGATAGAGATAATCCGTAGTAGATCGAAAATTAATAACCTATTTTTTTCTCAGTCATCATCTTTCACTTCCACGGACTCTGGTCCAAAATCTAGTGATTTTTGCATTTCTTGATTGAAAATCTGAATTCGTAAGAAGAATTCAGCCTCCAATCAAAATTAACATTCGATATCTAAAGACTTTAACCCAGAAGTAGAATCACAAGGATTGTAACCAATTACAAAATCTAGTGATTTTTAATTTTATGTTCATCACTAGATTTTGGTACTGAGTCAATTAATAAAACTCATAAAATTTTATATGTGTATTCTGTGCAATAAAGTTTTTGATGTATCAAAATAAATTATCTGAATCGCCTTTAAATTTTAATACTAACGTAATATAAAACACACACAAGAGTAGCTCTCTAACGCTTAACCGATGACGTGTGAAATTCTCTTAAGTAATAATTGTCTGCGTATTGAATTACACAACTATCTATATATAATGAGCCAGTTTCTGAAATAATGGGCCTGTTTCCAACTTACATATAACTTATTTTTATAGAGCTCATCCCAAAACTGTTTTATTCTCAATCGGCAAGAGTTTCAGAAATAATTTTCATGATCAGAAACCTTAATTGGTTATTCAGAATACGAAATTCAGAGAAGCAATTTTGAGTTTTGGGATGAGCTCATATTATATTTGGAGATAGTATCTATCTTAGGACTTACGCGGTTGAACTGAGAAATCAATAGCATTAAACCTTTAACTGTTTAAAACGCTAAATAATTCACAACGTCGAATGTTCTTGATTTTGTACTTCAAGTGCGTAAGTTCTATATCTTGAAGAACTTCGTGGTGTTCAATGGGATTATATTCACTCATACCTTCCTCCAGGTTCTTTTCAATAAAAAAGGGATTTAGAAGAATTATCATAAGGTATGAAAGGTTGGACAAAATATTCAGGACATTAGTGGTAATAGCAACGTTCTTCATTTACTGGGAAAAGTTACAGGAGCAATTTTTAAACGAGCTTAAGTGCAAACGGTTTTTATTCGCTAAATGGAAACAATGTTATATACTTTAAAAAAGGTTCAAAAACAACAGACATATGTTAATTTCTTGAGAAAATAAAAGCTGAAAATGGTTGCGGAGTTAGATTCGTACTCGACAACTTATTGACACATCACGCAAGATAACAATCAAAAAGCAGAAGAAATTAGCATAATATTGGTATTCCTGCCCATATATTCACCGGGTCTTAATCCACTTGAACAGATTTGGATATGTGTAAAAAAGTCAGTATCTAAAGGATTTATTAAATCGGAAGAATATCTCAAAGAAATGACCTCTGGTAAATTTATTAAGTTAGTAAAATCAAAGTCTTTCACCAAGAGATGGTTGGAAAAGTTAGGAGAATAGATAAAAAGTGTATACAATCCTAATGATGAAACCAAAAATCTTTATCCGGAAAATAAAATGTTGGGATTTACATGATTGTAACTAAAATAATTAAGTACAGATATATTATGTGATCATTATCGTTGAGGCAGGAACTACAGTTGAAAGCTGTGAACGTAACAATTATATCATTAAAATAACAAGGTGTTGGATGAAATAAGAAAGTATTAGAAATTACAGAAAATTTTAAGAATTGTTTTTACTATTACTTCTTTAATAAGTTATTAATAAATGAACTATTAAAAAATCAAAAATACAATAAAGGGTCGCTATGAATGAAAAAATGAGGCATCTGGAGTCAAAACCATCAACTTCTAGTTTAAAATTAAGTATTATTTCTCTGACCGCAGTTACATTAGTTGCTTTTCTCATGCGCATGCTCTCATATGCCTCGGTTACTGCAAACGGAAGCATAACCTTCACTGGATATGATGACTTCTATCATATGCGGCGCATTCTTTATACAGCTTCCAATTTTCCTCATCCCCTTAATTTCGATTCTTACCTCAATTATCCTTACGGCTTTGAAATTGGGTGGCCGCCTTTTTTGACCTGTTAGGCGGGCTGCTTGCAAAAGTCCTGGGAGGAGGGCAACCGGATTTGCATACTATCGAATTTGCAGGAGCTCTATTACCGGTACTTCTCGGGATTTTGACAATAATTCCATTGTATATCGCAGCTTCCTCGGTATTTGACAGGAAGACAGGACTTCTTGGGGCCTTCATTTTTGCAGTTCTTCCAGCTCATGTATCTATATCCCGGTTTGGGGCAGTTGACCATCACGTAGCAGAAACACTCCTCTCAACGGCAGCTTATGCGTTTTTTATACTTGCCTTAAAATGGGCAAAGGATGGGTCTTTTTCGCTGACTTCTCTTAAAACCATCTATTCTGAAAAGAAACTTGTAAAATCTCTGGCTTTTGCAGGAGCATCCGGGCTTTGTTTAGCACTCCTTATTTTTACATGGATAGGAGCCCCGATTTTCGCAAGCTTTATTGTATTGTATGCATTGATACAGACCACAATTAACCTTAAGGCCGGAAAAAACTCCGATTACCTTCTTATTTGCTCTATTACATGCCTCTTTTCAACACTTCTGTTTACCATTCCCCTGTCAGCCGGATCTTTACGTTCTGGCCTGGAAATGAGCGCGATGCACCTTTCCTGGTTCCAGGTATTCTATGTGTTCAGCCTGCTAGCCGGAACCTTTATCCTCTGGGGCTTTTCCTTATATATCTCAAAAAAAGGCATGAACTGGAAGTATTATCCCGGAATTCTAATACTGGTCTTAGGTGCAGGGCTTCTGTCCCTCAGAATTGTTTCCGTTGAATCCTATGCTTTTGTATTTGAGGGAATAAATTTCTTCCTTGGAAAAGGCGAGTACATAGGCACGATTTCCGAAGCTCTGCCTCTATTTTTGGATGCACAGGGAAATCTTTACCTTTCGCCAGTATTGGCTGCTTTCGGATTTTGCTTCCCTGCAGCTCTGGCAGCTCTTTTTCTGCTCGGTCTTGAGTGGAAAGGAGAAAATTCAAAGCCAGAAGGGGTATTTTTCCTCTTATGGACAGTCTTTTTCGCATATCTGGCTATTTCTCAAAGGCGTTTTTCATATCTGTTTGCAGTAAATGTTTCAATCCTTACTGCATATCTTCTCTGGGTTTTACTCGAATCCCTCAACTTTGAGACTGAGGCAAGAAAACTTATAAAATCTGGGCAGACGACTGGAAAAAATACCATGCCTGTCCTTCAGACCGGAAAAGAGACAAAGTTAAAAGCGAAATCAAAACAGAAGATGAATAATGGATCCGGATTAAAAAAAGGGCAGGACCCCGATTACTTCAAACTGGTATCCTCGCTGTTACTGTTCGGGCTTATTTTTATACCCTGCATATGGATGGGCTCTGCTATTGCAAAAAGTACGGGCTCGATTGATCCTGAATGGCAGGACTCTCTCAGGTGGCTTCGAACGTCAACCCCTGAAACTTCTTATTACCTTGAGCCTTCAGAAACTCCTGAATATGGAGTTTTGAGTTGGTGGGACTATGGAAACTGGATCGTTTACCTCTCCAGAAGGCCTGCGATTTCGAACAATTTCCAGACCGGCGTACAGGATTCTGCACTTTTCTTCACAACTGACTCGGAACAGGAAGGAAAGGCAATTATGGAAAAGCTCAAAGTAAAATACGTAATAGTTGACAAACTAATGGCAAGCGGCAAGTTTGGGGCCATCGTTGAGCTTGCAGGAAAAAATATTGAAAATTATGTTGACATAAAGACAGTCAATGGAGAAGGAGGCTTTGAGACCTCGGCAACTGCTAAAAAGGGATTTTTGAATACCGAGATATATAAACTTTATGAACTTGACGGAACAAACCTCGGAAACCTGAGGCTTGTCCACGAAAGCAATGCAGAGAAAGACGATGTCAAAAAAAATAGTGTAAAGGTATTCGAATTTGTCCCTGGAGCCAAATTATCAGGTACTTCAATCCCGAGCCAGCCCGTTACTGCAACGCTTGAGCTCAGCTCGAATACAGGCCGAAAATTTACATATCAGAATAAAGCAGTGTCAGATAAAAACGGTTCATTTGAGATAATAGTACCATACTCGACCGAAAATATGGCAGGTGGAGTCAATGTTTCATCCGCTTATTCCCTTAATGCAGGAGAAAACATTACAATATCTGGAATCCAGGTAACTGAAAGTGACATTCTGAAAGGAAATCGAGTAGAAGTGAATCTTTCGAAAGTTAACTGAGAATTTTATGAACTGGATTCTTAAGAATAAAAATCTCAAAATAAGAATATTCGGAAAAGTGAGGGGAAAAAGAAAAAGAGAAGAAAGAGAATAAAAACAGTGAGAAAAGGAAGAATAAATAAAGAAATTCTTTTTCTCCTATCATTTCATTGAAAAACTTTTACTGAGTAATTTTTGGAAAGGTCCTTCAGTTTCGTAGACCTCCGAAAATTTCATTTTCATGTATTTTCAACTCCCACAGCACTCAGGAACCTTTTGACTACTGCTTCATTAACCAGCCTTAACAATGTCTGACGGTCTTTCGTAGCGCTGAAAACCCCGAGAGGGATCTGGGCTCCTGCTGCATTTGCGTGCCCGCCTGCATCCTCTCCAAAAGCCTGGCGCATAATTTCGCCGAGATTGACTCTGATATCGTTGCTTCGGCCGGAAATGTAGATGCGGTCTTCAGTAACTCCAAAGACTACTGTTGTGGATATTCCTTCAAGGCTCAAAAGGTAATCTGCAGCCTGCGGGAGAGTGTCCCTGTCCCTTATGTTTCCGACATTTGAGAGAAGGTAACTCCCAAGCACCTGCCGATTACGGATGGCTTCTCCGAGCACTTCAAGGGTTTCAATAGCCATTGAAGGTTGCTCAAGCTGATCCAGAATGCCGTGATTCGAAAGGGGATAAAGGTATGAAGCAGCTGAGAGGTCTGCAGGGTCGGTTTTCCTTTTGAAGTCCTGTGTGTCAGTCCGAATCCCGTAGAGCAGAGCCGTTGCCATGGTCTTTGATATATTGATGTTGAGCTGCTGCAGATACTTTGTCATTATAGTGGCCGTTGCCCCGAAATTAGGCCGAATATCGATGTACTCGGCCTTTATCTCAGTTTCTCCCGGTGGGTGATGATCGATTACAATGCCTACATATGAATTGAGAGGGACCATATTGTTAACACCGGGGATAGAGCAGTCTATCAGGGCAATTTCATCAAAGTTTTTAAGGTTGTGCTCTTCCATCTTGCCAAGGTCAATTCCGAGAAGGTTTACAAAGGCTTTGTTTTCCTGGTGTCCGATCCTGCCATGGTAGAGGATATTTGCTTCCACACCCAGGTTTTTTGCAATTTCTTTTAAGGCAAGCCCACTAGATATGGCATCTGGATCAGGGTTATCGTGAATTACAATCGCAAGTTTTTTTCTCTTATCCCTTTCAGCCACCGTGCAAGTCTGTTGCCTCTGTGAACCGACTCAGCTCTCTCCAGGGAACGGGAAAGGGAGCTTGCAACAAGCTTGGAAGGCATAAAGACATAATCTGCCCCAAGATCTTCCATCTTTTCCTTATTGATAATATCTGAGGCTCGGGAAAATAGCTGGATGTCAGGATTGATTACCTTTTTGAAATTTTCAATGCCTTTTCTGTTCGCCTCGTTATTGGAAGTCAGGAAAAGTATGACAACAACGTTTTTAAGGTCAATCTTATTAACAATCTCAGGGTCGGAGATGTCGCCTACAATCGTTTCAAAGCCTTCTTCCCTGAGGGTCTCTACTTTGGCTTCATCTTTATCTACAATAATCACAAGCTTATTGCTTTCCCTGAGCTCTTTTGCAAGCGCAAAACCAACACTCCCACTGCCCAGAACCAGGTATCTGGGTTTGACTGTGCTCTTAAGGTTGCTGTCCGCATCTTTTGAAAAATTAGTCAAAAGTAGTCCTCCCTGTTGTATATAAGTCCAGATACGTGCAAAGAAAAGCAAACATTTGATCAGAATCCTGCCTATTCACGTTTTACTGCAGTTAGTTAACTTTAACACTGGCTTTAGCTATTTTAAATAGTTCCTTTTACTGATAAATACTCTTAGATTAACAGCTTTTTTCCGAGGAATTAAGTCATTTCGGTATTTAAGTCATCTCGGTATATTATATTATATCGGAATGTAACATATATAGATAATAACATCAAATAGGTTTTCCTCGGTGTAAAAATAATAAATAAATCGTTTCAATTACCTGAAAGATATATAATCGTTTCTATAACAATCATGAAGTCAAATAACTCAAGCTTACAGAAACATTCGAAAGATTAAGCAGATAGCAGGAAACCGAATTAAATAAACAAGCAGGTAATTATTATGAAGTGTATCAGTTCTTTGAGGATGAAGGCGATAGACAGAAACTGCGAATGCCTTGGCCTTCTACCTGTCCAGTTAATGGAAAACGCAGGGGCCGTTATTGCTCAGAATATAAGGGAGAAGCTTGAAAGCGGCAAAGTTCTTTTTGTTGCAGGCCGGGGAAATAACGGAGGAGATGCTTTTGTTGCCGCCAGGCACCTTGCAGGCTCTTCAGGGTACATTGTAAAGGTAATTGTTCTGGGAAAAGCCCGGGATATAGGAACCGGAGAAGCTTTCCACAACTTTTCCCTGCTGAAGTTCAGCCGCGTGCAGATACTCGAAATAACGGATTCAAGTCAGCTTAGAGCTGTAGCTTCCGATTGGTTTTCAGAAGCTGACATGCTCGTAGACGCAGTATTCGGGACTGGAATAAAAGGGGACATAAAAGAACCTGAGTACACAGTTATCGACTTTATAAACCGTGAAGGAAAAGCAGGAAAGACCGTAATTTCTGTTGATATTCCATCAGGACTTGACCCTGATGGCGGAGACTTTGAAAAAGCTGTGCATGCAGGGCTTACGGTCACTTTTCACCATATGAAAATAGGGCTTTTGGGCGATAAGGCAAAAGAATACACTGGCATGATAAAGGTTGCAGATATAGGAATCTGTGCAGACGCTGAGCAATATGTGGGCCCCGGAGACCTGACGATGCTGCACAGGCGAAAGCCAGAAGGGCACAAGGGAGATTCCGGGAAAATTCTTGTTATAGGAGGCGGCCCGTATTCAGGAGCTCCAGCCCTTGCAGCCCTTGCAGCTCTGAGGTCAGGGGCAGACCTTGTAACAGTAGCAGTTCCTGTGCCTGTAGCCGAAATAGTGGCATCTTATTCTCCGAACCTGATAGTCCGGAAACTCTCTTCAAATGTACTCTGTCCGGACGATCTTTCCATCCTCCCGGACCTTATAAATTCCCATGATGTGGTCGTGATGGGGATGGGGATAGGGAGAGCGACAGAAACTCTGGAAGCCGTCCGAAAAATCCTGCCCTTCTGCAGAAAAGCCGTCCTTGACGCCGATGCCCTCTCAGCCCTCTCAGGCTCTATCTTTGAAGCCCTCTCAGGCAACTGTGAACTGATAGTAACTCCTCATGCAGGAGAATTTGCCCGTCTGCGAAACATGGAAACTCCTGAAAGCTATGAAGCCCGTATCAGAGCCGTCAGAGAGTTTTCGGAGGAAAAAGGGGTTGTAACGCTCCTCAAAGGAAGGACAGACATTATTTCAGACCGAAAACAGATCCTCCTGAATAGGACAGGAAACACAGGCATGACAGTTGGAGGTACTGGGGATGTCCTTGCAGGGCTTACAGGGTCTCTTTTTTCCAGAAATCCGGCATTTCTCGCTGCAGCCTGTGCTGCATACATTAATGGAGCAGCCGGAGACCTGGCTTTTGAGAAAGCAGGAAATGGATTGCTTGCAACGGATGTAATAGAAAATATTCCCCGAATAATTAAAGAGGCAGATATAGGGTGAAAGAGATGAAATTAACTCTAAAGACTCAAGTGTGAAACTGGAAATCTAATACGGCGATTTATTTAACAGTATAATCTATTTAACGCTACGATTAATTTAACACTTCAATTAGCACTTTTATACTGCAAATCTAATATAAAATATTGTAAACGTGCGTAAAGTGGGGGGCAACTGATATGGTACAGGAAATTGAAAGGAAAATTGAGTTAGAAATCGAAAGAAACAGGATAAGGATTAATATTTTTCATGGGGGAGATGAGCAGGTCATAAAACTCAACCTTGAGGAAGCCAGAGAACTTGCAAACGAGCTGGAGAAAGCACTTGATGACTATTCAAAAAGAAAGCAGATAAGAATTGACTGATCAGAGAAGAAAGACTCTGAAATATTGAACAATATGGTAACTGAAAGCCAGATGGGCTCGAAATCAAAATGAAATAAACTCGAGATAAAAATTTCAGGATAAATACGAAAAACGCGGTGATTTAGTGGAAAAACAATTTACTCATATCAAGTCCGGCAGAGCGCGTATGGTTGACATCAGTGGAAAAACTGATATTGCAAGATTGGCGCGGGCTGCAGGGGAAATCGTACTCTCTGGGGAGACCTTAGAAAAGATAAAGACTGGAGATGTGGAAAAAGGAAACGTGCTTGCAACTGCGCGGGTTGCAGCAGTGCTTGCAATTAAAAAGACCCCGGAAATAATTCCCATGTGCCATCAGATTCCTATTACTGCTATAGATGTGGATTTTGATATAGGGGGGAATGATCTCGGTTGTAGTAGAGGTCAAGACTGTTGGGAAAACAGGAGTTGAAATGGAAGCCCTCACAGGCGTTTCGGCAGCGCTGCTGACTATATGGGATATGGTAAAATCGGCGGAAAAGGACGAGAGTGGGAATTATCCTCATACTTCGATAAAAAATATCAGAGTGCTCGAAAAACTCAAAGGGTAAATACCCAAGAAATTAAACCCATTAAAATAAGCTTTTTAAAGGATGGGATATATCAAGACGGCAGACTGAGGTATATATCTTGAAGATCGTAGGTGGACCAGCATCACAATTACTCGCCAGCCGCACTGCCCGGGCTTTAGGGACAGAACCGGTGCTTTGTGAGTTTAACCGTTTCCCTGACGGAGAACTTTATCTTCGAATTGCAGAAGAGATCGAAAACGAGAGTGTGACCCTTATCCAGAGCACACCCACAGATTCTGACTTTGTTTCCCTGCTCCAGCTTATCGATGCCTGCGAAGGGGCAAGAGAACTCAATGTCGTCATCCCTTACATGGGATATTCCAGACAGGACAAAAAGTTCAAACCCGGAGAACCTATTAGTGCCCGCGCAGTTGCCAGCTGCATCAATGCTGACCGGATTTTTACAATAAACATCCACGAAAAAAGTGTGCTTGGATATTTTCCGGGCTCCGCATACAACCTTGACGCAGCAAAGCTGCTTGGGAAGCATATCGCAGGTTTTGGCCTGGAATCTCCTATTCTGGTTGCTCCTGATTCCGGAGCCGAAGGGCTTGTAAAGAATGTGTCTTCCGGCCTGGGTTTTGATTACGATCACCTGCAGAAAACCAGGCTCAGCGGAGATACGGTCGTAATCAAGACAAAGAATGTGGATGTAACCGGCAGGTCCGTCGTCCTTGTAGATGATATGATTGCAACAGGCGGGACAATGGCCGAATCTATCAGGATGCTTAGAAACCAGGGAGCAGTCGGTGTTTATCTTGTCTGCGTGCATCCCGTACTTGCAAGGAATGCAGCTTTAAGGCTTTTCAATGCGGGTGTAAAGGATATAATCGGGACCGATACCCTTGAAAAAGCAGAGAGCCGGCTGAGCGTTGCTCCCTGATTGCAGACGCCCTGAAAGGTCTTTGATAAAATTACTTTAATTTTTATTACCGTTAACTATTTTTTATATTCTGCTTATTCTTAGTACTATGACCCTTCCAGAAGTATGTCCACTTGATGAAAGCCAGATATGTAAAGGGCGGGAGTGCCACCTCTTCTGCCTTGAGTGGAGAACGAGAGAACCTACCTGCCTTATAGGCTACAGCACAACAAGTAAAATTAAGTCAGGGAAGGCTGATCGCAAAAAGGATACCTATGCTGAAGAGACCTTCCGTAAGTTGGGTAGACAGCCTCTCCCTAAGAGGAAAAACGTTTCTGAAAAGGGGACTGGTCTCCTACGAGGCCCACAGAAAAACCTCCGGAAAGACCTGTTGAAAGGAAAGAGAAATTATTTACTCCGAGCCCGAATTTCCAGGAAACAATCGTCAGAAATCCTGACTCAAAAGCTGAGATAAACCACGAAGAAAGGCTGAGTGAAATATATTCTGCCAATGAAGCCGAGAGAGCTTCCATACGGCTGGAAGCCAGGTTAAAAAAAGAGCAGACTGAACAAAATCCAATTATATGTGCAAAAACTCAGCCAAAAGTCCAGGAAAAGCCAAGAGCCCAGGAAAAAGTAATTTCAAGAGATAAGCACACGACAATCTTTGCATCCTGCGATGCAGACGAAAAAGATAGCTCTTACCCATCAGGCAGAGAAGAAAAAATAACAAAGCCCCTGAGAATAGGGAAAAACGTAAGAAGCTTGATGAAGTGATGGAAATAGACCTTCCTGACGTTTACGATGAAGAGTTCTGGAGTTAACGGCCCGGAAAAAAGGAAAGAGCCCATATCTACAGGCAAAAGTTTCGGAAAAGGGTTAATCTTGTCCGTGAAGGAAAAAAATCTCTTTCTTCGCGGCGTTTCTTAAGAGAATCTGCGTAACTTCTTTGAGAAATCGCCTGCTCTGGGTTTCAAGGCATTGATTATTAATAATAATATTACCAATATTATATTACTATTAACCGTGAGCACAGAAGGAATTATGAAGAAATCAATTGCACGTCTGAGAGAGACTTTTGATATTGTAAAATTCTCGTTTTTCATGCCGCTGAATTTTCATTTTGCATGCTCAGGAAAAAACAAAAGGATATGATTGAGGATGGACCGCCAGACATACCAAAAAATATATAGTTCACTGCACGACTTTAAAGATGTTTTCCGCCTTTCGGAGGAATATGCTAAACCTGCAGGCATGCTAGCAACAATTCTTAACCAGAAAGTCGTGAAAAAGACACGGTTCACACACAGAAAGATTTATTCCAGGGAGAATGAACTCTATTTAAAATGGAAGCAGGGACGTACTATTCTTGATCTTGCGGAATATACCGGTTTTCCTCCGACCCTTATGGCATCTCTAATTATGAAAAATTGTGATATTTCCAAGAAGAATATAAACTGGCTTTTCAAAAACATCGATTTAATCGAAAACCACCGTCTGAGAAAAGAGGTCCAGAAAGCCCTTGCTGCAGATCATTTCTTTTCTCCCCATGCTCACGAGATGCAATGTAAGAAAGGTGAAATGGGAGAAGAAGTCATCCGGAAATGGCTCGATGACAGGGAAATTCCTTATTTCACCGAAGCAGATATTCGAGCTCAGGGAGATGGCAAGACTCCCGATTTTGTCCTGGAAAACCCTATACGTATAGATAACCTCATGGTAAACTGGATTGAAAGCAAAGCCCTCTTCGGGGATGACTTCGAACATGAGCATTATTCGAAGAAGCAGTTCAGGGAGTACGCAGGTATTTTCGGAGAAGGTATGGTTGTCTACTGGTATGGTTATCTCGAAAACCTACCTGCAGACGGCTATCTTGTAAAGAACTACAGCTTTTTTGAAGAATACAAAGAAGAAATTGACGGACTGTTCAATTATCTGGTATACTGGTGAATTTTGATATACTGGTGAATTAGGTAACAGATCCGCTTTTCTGCAATCATACATTTTTAAAGCCTTACAATCGAGGACATATTGGTAAGGGGGTCTTTTTCTACCTGAAATATATGGTCTGCAGAATCGATAAGGGATTCGTCATGGGAGACCACGATTATCTGGCCGACCCCTATGCTGCGCATCATATCTATGAGTTTCAAAAGCTGTCTTATATGTCCGCGGTCCAGGAAAACCGTAGGTTCGTCAAAGATCATTGGTGGAAGCCCATCTGCCCTCTCTCCTCCAAAACCGAGAGCAAGCAACCTGTAGATCGCACAGCGCAGGACAAGGTTAAAGATAGCACGTTCACCCCCACTCAGGAGTTTGGGTTCAAGGGGTGTTCCGTCTTTTCTGTAGACTGTAAGGTTGTATTCCGGGTCGAGTTTTATATGGGAATAAGCATTATTTGTGTACATGAAACCGAACATCTCGTTTAAAAGGGCAGAAAGTGCGCCTATATTTCTTGCTCGCATATCAGCCCTGACGCGCATGTAGGTATTCTCAAGTTCTTCGGCATTACCGTATACGGCTTCCAGGTACAGTTGCCTGTTTTCGAGCGCCCTGAGCTCTTCTTTCAATTCCCTGAGGCGTTTTAAGCTATTCTCGACCATACCGATTTCTTTTAAAAGGGCATCTTTTGCAGCAGTAATTTGCCTAATTTTTTCTGTAATGTTTGCCTGAGCTTCTTCAAACTGGGCGCGCTTAAGCTGAAGGTCTTCTAGCCTTTTTCCCTCCAGTTTTTCTTCGAGCTGCTTTACTCTTTCACTCCGTTCAAGGATTTCCCGGTCAAAGAAACCGACCTTTTCTGTAAGGTTCCTGATCGATGCCTCAAACTCTGCGATTTTGTGCTTTGTGTTATCCCTACTGAACAGGTTTACCTGGAGCTTTTTTGCCTGTAAGAGGAGCTTCTCACTGTCCTGCTGGACTTTTTTCGCCAGCTCTTCGTTTTTCCGCATGGCTTCGAGATAAATCCTCAGTGCATTGAGTTTTTCTTCTTCATGGATCTCCCCTTCTGCAAGTCCTTTCAGCTTCTCATTTAACTCTCCAAGCCTCTGGCCATAGTTTTCGATTAGTGCAAGGGAAGTCCTTATTTTTCCATTCAGGGCTTCAATTTCCGAAGCGTTTTCAGTAAACTTTTTCTCAAAAATTTTTGCCTCTCGAAGAGCTTTTTCACTCTCACTATGAGCTTTTTGGGCCGCCTCCTCCCAGCCCTGCAGGGCTTTAATATCGGGAAGGAGCTGGCCCATTTTACCCTCAAGATCCTGTTTTCGTTTATTAAGGCCTTCCAGTTTAAGGGAATCTTCCTCGGTTCGGATTCGGTGGATCTCTATCCTTTCTTGCAAGTCCTTTGCCTTATCACTGAGTTTTTCGGTTTCCAGGTCGTAATCCGAGATCCGTTTCTCCAGTTTTTTTGCGTCCTTAAGGCGGTTGAGCTTTTTCTCAATCTCAGCCTGCTGGAGCTTTATATCCATAAGCTCTGCTGCACACTTTTCTTTTTTCTGCCCGGATTCCTCTGTCGTGCATGCAATTTCAGACCCTTTAAGCTCCTGCCCGCAGGTAGGGCATTTTCCTTCGGCAAGCAGTTGCAAGTTTTTACGGATAACTTTCTCAAGCTCCTTTAGGGTAGTCTCATGCTCTTTTTCCTGCCCGTGCAGCCTATTTTTGTTTTCCAGCAGAAGCTCGCTGAAGTATTCCAGGTCTTCGAGCTGTTCCACGGTAAAGCCCAGTCCCTTTAACCCCGTTGAGGCTTCGGATTTTTGTTCATGGACTCCCAGAACTGCCCTTTCGTTTTCCCTGACTTCCTCTTCAAGAATCTCAATTTCGGTCTTGCCTTTCCGAACTGCAGTCCTGTAATTTTGAAGTTCTTTATCGAGCGTGATTAAATTTATGTCTCCGGTTTCTTTCTCCTGAGAGGCAAGGGCAAGCTTTGCTGAGACTTCGCTTTTCCTGTCGCGAAGAAGGCTTTCTTTTTCTTCCAGTCCCTTTATAAATGAAGGGATTTCGTGAGCTTCTCTGACCCCTGCCTTTTCTTTAAGCCCTCTGTTTTCCTCCTCGATTCTCCGTATACTTTTCCTGTTTCCTTCTATTTCCCCGTTTGTAGCCCCGATATCCGCTCTGCACTGCATGAAAATGCTTTCAGTCTCTACCTTTTCTTTTTCGAGATCACGCAAGGCCTGAGTGTGGACTTCTTCTTCTCTGAGGAGAAGAGCAAGCTCCTTCGAAATTCCATTTACCTTTTCCCTGGCAAGAAACTCTTCTTTTTCCTGCTGCAAGATCAGGGTTTCAATATCAAGGCTTCCAAAGCCGCATTCTTCCCTTATAAAATTGTTTTCTTCTCCCAGTCCAAGCAAAACCTGCCTTTGTTCCTGGGTTTCCCCTGAAAAGGCCTCTTTTTCCCGGAAACAGTCAGCCTTGTTTTCCTGTGATTTACGGATGGCCTGCTTAAGGGTATCAATCTCCTCCAGGCGTTCCCTGTACTCTGCAATCATCAGATCATGTTTTTCTTTGCGGGCAGATGCAAACTCTTTTTTTCATTGAATTCTTTTAAGGCGGAATCGCTTTCCTTTACCTTATGCCTGAGCCCGTTCAGTACGGCAAAAGGCTCTGTGCTTTCAATTCCATCAATCTCGGCTTTGACACCCGTTAGGCTGTTTTTCGCGTCCCTTTCAAGCCTTCTGACCGCTGTTTTTGCGCTGCCTGCCCTTTCCCTGTATTCTTCAAGCTTGCCAAGCTGCAGCAAATCATCGATCATGCGCTGCCTGTCTTTCGGTTTCGCATTAATAAGTACATCAATTTCCCCCTGCCGGATGTAAGCACAGTTCCGGTATGCCTCTTCATCCATATTCAGGAGGGAACAGACCTCTTCATAAGTCCGCGTGGCCTGATCTACAATACTTTCCCCGTCAGCATAGAGCACGCATTTGGAGCTCGAAGCGTTTTCACTTTTAAGAGAATACCTGAAAGCCTGTTCGATAAGGTATTCCCGCCCTAAATGCTCGAAACCCAGGCAGATTTTTGCATTCTCAGCCCCTTTGAAGATTACGTCCGCAAGCACAAAATCCTTTGAAAGGATCTTGCTCCCGAAAAGACCCATAAAGCAGGCTTCGAGCAGGCTGGATTTTCCACTCCCGTTCACCCCGGAAATAACCGTCACTCCGTCTTCGAAAGTGAAATCCAGCTTTTTGTAGCTCCGGATGTTTTCTATATACAGGTTTTTCAGCTTCACAGGTAATCACCAAGGTTATACTGTCGAAGTACAGCAGGCTTTTCTTTCCTCTTTTTCTGCCCTGCCTTTACCATTTCTCCGGCTGTATCCGGAGTCTTGGCCGATTTATCTTCCGGAAGTGTTTCTTTTTTGCCTTCTGCCTTCATTCCGGAACTAGCTTCAACTCCGGGTTCAACCCTGGCTTCAGGCAGATTCCCAATTTTTCGGGCTCCTTTTTTCCTCTTTTGAGAGCTCAATTTCTTTTTCAGGGCTTTCTGTAAGGTTTTCAGTAATTTCAGAATATCCCGCAATTACCCCGGTAAATTCAGCTTTCTCGACGGATTTAGTTTCTCCGATGAATTCAGCTTTCTTGACGGACTTAGTTTCTCCGGCAAATTCAGTTTTCCTGGCTGGTCTGATATCCCCATCCGGCCCAATTTCATTGTCAGGCCTGGCTTCTTGAGACTCAGCAAATCTGGTAGTACTTGTCGGGCTTTCAGGGTTTACGGGGTTTATAGGGCTTGCAGGAATTTCTATCCTGAAATCCGGGTCTTTAAAGTCTATAGCCTCAATAAGCTTCGAAAGCTGGCCTTCGGTCTCTTCGTCCACCCTTGACCTTGAGATATTCGGATTCCGGACAACTTCATCAACAATCAGCCCGCCGTCGTTTAAGCTCAGTCTCTTGATCTCGTTTGCAACTGCATGGTCAGGGTCAGAAAATGTGACTTTCAAAACCTCGTCGGGGAAAGCCTCTTTAATTCTCAGGTCTCTGACCCTGGGAACAAGAACTCCTTTATTTAGCAGGTATTCCTCAACCTCGCTGAAGGAAAGAACTACTCCCGAATCCCCGGAAATTTCCAGAAACACCACTGATCCGGGAAGCTCTTCAAGATGCTCGTTTACTGCAGAAAAAATCTGTTCATAGGGCTTCTCTTCCCCATCCAGTTTTGCTGGAATAAAAAGGAAATCACGGGTAGGAATTGTGCGCCTGCTAATCTCCAGCCCCTCGTCTGAAAGAGTGATAATATTGTAGGAACGGGGTTCACGTTCCGATGCACTGTTCCGCTCTGTGCTGCCAGGGTATGTAACCCAGGCGTCCCCTACCTTAATTTTTTCATATTTGTGATAATCTCCAAGAAGAATCGCATCAATCTTTAACGGAAGCTTTTCAAGCACCTCCGCACAGTCCCATTCCGCATATGGGAAAGGGTGCATGATCTGGTGCATTACAAGCAGTTTCCAGCAGTTTTCCGGAAGGGAGGAGGGGAAGAAAAGGGAGAACTAGAAGAAGAATCCGGAGCTTCAAACCCTGAATAGTCGAATAAAGGAATCTTTGACTTCGGAACACTGTCGATCCCGTAAATTGCCGTATTCCCTACCATCAGCGGCTTTTTCCCAAGCCGTGCCGCAAGCCCCATTTCCTCAAAGAGGTCGAGCCACTGGGTATTCTGTTTGCTCTCATGGTTCCCGACAATTCCAAAAAAGGTATGCCAGCAGCCTTCAGTCTGGACAGGATATTCATTGTCTCCAGCAGGTCTTCAAGGGTCGGGTTCCTCGAATCAAAAAGGTCTCCCGCATGCACGACAGCATCAATCTGCATTTCAATCGCATCATTTACAACAACCTCAAAGGCCGCAAAAAAGTCCTTTCTCCGAACCTCACTGTGGTATTGCCTGTATCCCAGATGCGTGTCTGCAGTGTGGAGTATCCTTATTTCCCTGGCCATGGTCTTATCAGTCTCTAATTTTTATGCTATAAGGATTTCTATATTAGTATTTAACTCATTTCCACAGAACCAAATCTCACCCGAATAAGGAAATTTAACACCTACAGCAATAGACTCGGTGAGCATTCGCATAAATTCGGCATAAAACTTAAAGAGGAATATCCCGTCTTCTATGATTAAGAAGTTTACATTAGTCAGAAACCTTAATTGCATCTTCCGGTCGTTCATGTCCCGCGCATTGGCGCGGCTGGAGCCGATGGACTATGATTTAATGAAAGAGCGACTTCAACCACATTGGAAAAATCGAGTGTCAAAAAATCAATTATTGAGCGGTGGACGATCACATATAACTAAGTAAATAAATTTTAGAATTTTTAGCACTCCCGCTACTCTTATATAAGCTAGTATTAGCCTCTCTCTACGCTTGTTGAAAATTTCAATAATCTCGAAAAACACACATTAACGACTGTTCTTTCCTCTCTTCGAAAACCGTACACATACGCATCCCTTTAATTATTCGCAACACATATAAATTAAAAATCAGTTTATATGATTATAAATATAAACAGTGAGATAAAACCACCTAGGTGAAAATCACATGAGTCACGAAGATTATATGCTAATTATAGGAACGAACGTGTATGCAAATCCAACATATACAGTGTCATATGAGGTGGATAAGAAAACAGGAGACCGGATAAACCTGTTTACCCTGGAAAATAGCGAAAAAGGTTTGATTCTGACAGCCGAGATTCGGGATGAACACTCCAACCTTATAGCAAAAATAGACAAAAACGAGTTTACTCAGCTTAACGAGAAATTTGATGTACAGGGAGAAATCGAGACAGGAACCGGTCTCACGCTGATAGGAAAAGAAGATGGTACTGTTATTTTCAATGCCAGAATCACAGAAGATGAGTACGTAGCAGTGACTGAAATTTTACATATAAGAGGCAAGAAAATCCATATCGCTGATGACGCAGTGAGAATAGACGATGTAACCCTGCAGACAGTAAATGGTATAAAACTTCATCATAACTTTTTTATTGGAACTGGCGAAATTACGATAACCGATGACGGTGTGAAGATTAAACGATAACGATCAAACCCTCCCACGCGTCAGGATTCTAGTTTCGAGATCTCAGATAGCTCAGATTTATAGAGTCCTCAAATACTTGTATATAATCACGGCAACAAATAAAATACAAAATATCCATAACCACACAATATATGTCATTCCCGGCACGGTAGGATCAAAAATTGCAGACATAATTTAACAAAAGCCGGGAAAGTATAATAAATTATGGAGTCCGTCCTGAACAATGCAACTGAATAAAGATACTGAACAAATACACTGACAAAAAACAATCAGAAATCTTTTTTCCTTTTTCCTTTTCAATGTGTTTTATGAATGTTATGACTTTTTTCTTTGCTATCTACCTATACTCTAATTTCTATACTCTAATTTCTATATAATAATCAATGACATGCTAGATACTTTTCTGCTTCGGGCTCACAAAGGTGCTTTTTCTGTTCGGGATAGTACCTACTACACAAATACTTAAGATTCTTTTGAAACTATAAACGGCTTCAAAACTATAAAGGGCTTCTATTCTCTAGGCAGATAAATGGTAAATTCGGATTCACGCAGTTGAACTGAAAAAAGTAATATAAAAATTCAAATCAATCTAATAAATTAGTTTAACTACAATGTCTATTATACTTGATTTTGTACTTCAAGCGCGTAGATCCGAGTTATTATCTCTTTTTGAGTTCGGGTATTGACAATTATCACCTGGAAGGCCAAAGTGGTGTTCAGGTGGGATTAGAGAATGTCGGATTTCTTTCCGGCAGTGTATCCACTGCCGTATCCGGCTTTGTATCCGTTAAAGTATCCGCCATTGTATCCGGAATCCGGTCCGTAGTAAATCATGATGAACATGCGTGGATCTTTACCTGTTGTGCCGTCTTTAAACCCATCGTTATATCCTTTACAGTATCCTTCTGTGTATCCGCGAACATAGCTGTCATAGTTTTCGTTCCCATATTTTACAGACGAAACTGCGCTCACCGACTCAGCTGCCAATGAAGCTATAAAAAGGACTAACAGAAGAATACCCAGTGTCTTTCTCATATTGTCAAATATTTGTTTTCCCATTTGTCTACCCCCAAATTTTGCTTAACGTGAATTTTATGGCGTCCACTATTACACAATTGACGTTTAAAATCTCTGAATATAAGAATCTGTTTAATATGCACAGCAATTAATTTTTTAAATTGTTTAAGTCGCGTAACCCCAGCTTTAGATTAATAAACCTGAATTTAGATTGTTAGCGAACATCTATGTGTATAATTGGAAAACATATAAACTGGATGGAATAAATTATCCTTAGTATTATTACTTATAGAAAAAAGGACTAAAAAAGTAAAAAGCTCACGAATTGAAAGAGAGTTAGGCGCTATTCACAAAAAGGAAAAGTTCCATGTTTCCTTATTTAAGTGCTCAGTTGTCGATTACCTTTACAATTATTAGTAGTTCAAATTTATATAGCAGGACGTCATAATAAAAATTATGAATAAGTCTCAATTCAATATAATGAAACATCCAGTGCTAATTCCTTTTTTCTAATTGTAATATCAGTTATTCTAACAGGCCTGATGATGCCACTAATCAGGAAGGAACTTGATACTATACTCTTAATATATCTCACTCTAATATTAACTTTCTTTACATGGTTCTTGATATACATAGAAATGAGCAGATGTAATTAAGTAGGGAAGGTTAAAAATCTAACTAATACGTTTTAACGGGTTTCTAACTTACATTGACTACTTATCTGTGGGCTACGCCTCCTAATTTTTCTAAAAATATTACCTGTTTATTTAACCTCTCTCAAATTTATTTTAATTTCCTTCTTTCATATTGTAACTCGCTCATTTTTTTGTAGAAACGGTCTTTATCTAGGCTCATCATTATTCTCTTATTTTCACTAGACCACTTATCCATGTGTTCTATTGAATAGTACAAGAACATGTCATCAACAATTGCGAATAAATTGTCAAACTCTTGGGTATAATCTTTACATTCATATGTTGCAAAATTTCCTCTTAAAGACTGTGAATATAATTCACTCTCAATTGGTCGTTCTTTGTGCATATGTTCAAGGAACTCATACTCATCAATTTCGCCATTCTGAAATTGATTAAATTTCTCAATTGCAGTTTCTGCTATTGGAACCACTTGTTTCAATAATGAATCTGTAAATTTTAATAATTCATTTTTAGATCCAGAATAAGGTTTGTATGCTTCTCTACGGCTTTCGTATTCATGATTCCATGTAATCTTAATATCCTCAATCTGATCATTTGATCTCATTTCCGCCGGACGCCATCTTTGATCAAGATTGGGTGAAACCCAGTAACCTGTACAAAACCAGTTTGCAGTTACAATGTCATCTAGCTTATTATAAGCATATATCCAAATAACATCGTTATTCAGTTTCAAAGAAAATATTACTTCTTTTAAAGCTTCTTTGATTTCGCATTTAGGATAATCTATATTAATTAAGACATTTGTAGAGTGCCTTCTTATAAATCCAAAACCAACGTCTCTTTCATCAACTGTATTATAATTTGCTGAAACTTTATCAGCTTCTAGTCCAACAGCTTCATATAATTCTTTATATTGCTTGTTCAATTCTTTAAATGGTATGTACTTCAGATCACTAATTGTAGCAATAAATTCCATTATGTTGTTTTTAATAAGTATAATCTCATCCATTTCTTCTATCAGAGGCTTTATTTCTTCTCGACTATGTCCCTTTATAGCTTCCTCTATCAACTGTCTTTTTCCTTCCCAATATTTAAGATATGTTATCCCTTTCAAGTCAAAACATACGTCGTCATTAACAATTGTTGTTATTCTCTCTTTATAGTCTGATTCTTTCATAGTCTCAATGACTTCAAACATGCAAGCTTGAGACTTAAGATAGTAATCACTGATTAACATCAAAACAATGTCGTGGCTTCCGACACTTCTCATAAATTCTTTAAAACTTTGAGAACATTTTACATCTCTTATATCTCTTGTGACTGTAATTCCCCTTATGTAAAGTGCACTATCAATTTCGCTTGCAAGACTCATGTTTTTATGAGAGTAGGACAGGAATATTTTTTTCTCATCACTCATTATATCACGCCGTAGGAGTTAAGCCGACTCTTGAACTAACATAAAATATTATAGTTCTCTATAATATTTAATTTCCTATTTGTGTCTTCATTTGGATTTTTCGTTTATTTATAGTCAGGTAGCGAATTATATTCATAACTTTTGATAATATTCTGATCTATTAACATCGATTTTCCTATTTTTGTATTGAGTAACATTTCTATTTTTTCAAAATTCTAATAAATTTGATGGCTACGCCTCGCAAAAATTTATAACTCTTTTTAACATTTTAAAAAAGCCTGTCCACAATAAGCCCAAATGCTGTAACCGTTTTTGGAATCCCAATAATACATTATACTTTTTATTATTTCCCGAATTTGTGTTTTTATTCAGAATAAATTCTAAAATAACTCTCCACAGGTATCTCACCTGCGGAAAAGGACAAAGACAAATGCAAAAACTAAAATCGTGTCGGCAAGTGTGAAAGCTGGCGTTGATGCAGATGTGGACGAAGGCTCGGTTTTCGGAACTGGTTGTTCTTCAGAAATTGGAGCTTCACCTTCGTAATGCTCTGTAGATATATAGGGATAAGCTACTGTGAATTCACCTTGAACTAGAGGTTCATCTTCACCGACATTATGTATTTGATACCAAATATTCACAGGCATCGTTCCACCTTCCCATTCTCCAGTTGGTTTTAGTGTCCATTCGTAAGTATATGTTCCCGGATCTAATGATTCAAAAAATAATTTTTTATCAAACTGTGAAGGACCATTTATAACTTCATAAGGTGCTCCCACCCTTAGACTACAAATTTTTACAAACAATATCGATTTTTGATTCAATGTTAAATCAATTTTTACTTTGAAAGGTTCTCCTATTTTCAATGTGGGCTTAACTACCTCTTTTCCTGGTAAAAGCTGATCATTATAGTAAACATCTATCGTACCATACTGAGAACTTGCTGAAACGACATTTGTCAACAAAAGAAGTACCATTCCAAGTATAAATATTCTGAATTTCATAATTATTCCCCAAACTGTGCAACAAGAGCTTCATATCCAGCTGATTTTTCAGTAGAACCACCTGTTTTATCTCCAACTCCTTTCGGACCTGGCCCAACTATAGTAGTGGAGTACCCAACAAACTGAAATGTTAGTGGAACGTTATCTCCGATGTATTTTCCATTGTGTAAGATTGAATCATCTTTTCTGATGTACATCTGTCCTTTATGCCCAAAGTAAGGTTTAGGAATAGCTTCATTATCGTTATCTTTGACTTTAAATTCATTATACATTCCAATTGCCTCATAAGTCCACACATTCACGGTAAAAATCCAGTGAGGTGGCAATACCGGCAATCCGCATGGAACAGCTTCCATAGTCCTATCCAGCCTTTTTGAAACTTTGTCTCCAATCTCTCCTGAATACCTGTCAAGAGTTTCATTTGCCAGATTTTTCAATTCGTTGTCAATTTTACCGAAGTCGGCGTCAAGAGCTTCGCCTTTATTTACTGTGACTGCACAGATTCCGTTTGCAACGCCAACTCTGATATCAGTATCAACTCTATTCAGAGTGGCTTCAAGCTCGTCAGGTCCAACAGGCGGGTTTGAATTTCGGATTTCAGACTTTACGGCGGTGGAGAGTTCTGAAGCGAGTTCATCCGTAGTGGATTTTTGAATTACCTGATCGTCGGAGAGGCTGTTAAGGTAATTTATTGTGAGTGCCCGGACTCTATTTTCCTTTATCCAGTCGGAAACAACAGGATTTGAGTTAACTTCAAAGGCAACCTTTTCAATTATCTGAGACCTCATTTCCTGAGCGTATGTGTGCTTCAGGTTAGAGACTTCGGTGTTGAGACGGGTTGTATCCAGGGGAACATTCTGTTCGCTGAGGTTCTGCTCAAGCAGGAGAACTTCTGCGTTCAGGGTGGAGATGCTCTGGCTGATCTGCTGGGAAGTTTTGGTTTTTACGGATTCGTCATTTGAAGAAATTGCATCTGCGATCTCCTTGGAAATGCCGGTTGTGAAAATACAGGTGTTCCGAACACCGAGGGGATAAATTGTTTTTCCGGTCATGGAATCGGTCCATTCGTATTCTTTCATGAGGTCGAAATCAGGATCATGGTAGAGGTAGTTCGGTTTCTGGTCAATGATCAGGGTCAGATTTTCGGTCCATTTGTATTTGCTTTCCGGCTGACCGGTGACGGTCATCGTGGATATGATGCCCATATCTTCTCCTAGAGCTGAGGTAGCCCTTTCAATTGCCGGATTATTGAAAAGGGTCATCGGGCCTGAGGTCACGCTGTCAAGGGCACTGATATCGAGACCTTTTTCCTCAAGGGCATCGAGTATATAGGAATTGAGGTCAGAATCCAGCTTACGATTTTTCCGGTCGATATCTTCGATCAGCCTGTTATAAGCCTCATTTTTTGCAATGTAGCGAGCAGAATCGCTTGAGGTATAAATTTTCCCTGAAGGCGTGAAGTACTGTTCTTTGTTTACGTAAGTATCCCGGCTTTTTTCCAGATCCAGAATGAGTTTTTTTGCAGCTTCTAGTTGCAGGTCTGTAGGGTCCCGGCCAGGAGATTCAGCAAGGGAATAATTAAAGGCTGGATTGGTCTTTTCGACCGAATAAAGCATTCTCAGGACTTCTTCTGCCATTACCCTGTGCAGCCATGGAGGGATATCACAACTGACAGCATGCAGGGCAAGATATTTCCCGTCAGGATATGCCCAAAAATTGCTTTCGATTGCCCTTAAATCCACATAGGCATCCCTGTATTTGTCTGCAGCATCGGAACAGCACGGGTCAAAACTTTTGTCATTGTCCACACTGTCTGAATAAACTGTTGTTTCTCTGTATTCCCTTTCTATGGAATCAGCATAAGTCGACAAACCCTTATAGCCGCCTGCCGGAGGGCGGCTGTGGTAAATTACTGTCAGTTTTTCGGCTTCGGTTTCGGTGTGGGAAAAATATTCCAGATTGACTTCGCCTGCCGTTTCGGAGTCTGAATCGCTTGACTTGTCATAATGAGTTACAGTCGTATAATTTCCATCAGGCAGTTGCTCCCTGGTTTTCCACCTGTAAGTATAGTCATAACTGTAGTCTATTTTCCATGCAGTTCTTATTTTATAGGAAATATCGTACCTGATTCCCCAGTCAAAAATATGGTCTTCCCGGTTCAGGTAGCCTTCGCTCCTGTTTTCAACCGTAAGTCTATCATTACTTGCGTAAGAGTAATGAGGCTCAATATTTACATCACTTATATCGGCAGAAATCAGACTGACAGACGCCCCCGTAACAGACCAATCGACCACACTTCCTTTCGGAGGGTCAATTGAAGGGCTTAAGGATTCGGAATAAGAATTTCTATTGGAATTGTTCCAGGAATAAGAGGGCATAAGAGACCCTTTATGCCTTCCGGATGTGAAATAGTCCGAATCCCAGCTAACGGTTTGCCCGCCGAACGAAACTGAACTGCTGTCAAAATCCGCAGTGATTATTGAGGCCAGCGAGTCTGGAGAATCAAAGCCATCTCTTATTATTTGCCCCTGTACCGGAGCCGTATAAACGCTATCCGTGATTGCATGGATAAGGTCAGGATTTTCCTCTGTCCATAAATGGTCATTAAAGATCCAGCCATCGAGAACTCCATCTGTATAGTCTGAGGCTGAGGCTGTTATTTCCGAATATTCGGAAAGCTCCTTCAAGGAAGTATTTGTCTCTTTAAGGGATTGCCCAATGCTTTCTTCCACGTCCAGGGAAAATGACCTGTTCTGTGCAAGCGAATCATAAGTAGTTGTAAGGTTTACGCCTTTATTTTTTTCATATGCACTCTTATTCTTTTCATAAAGGGACTCTGAGGTGTTGAGGCTGGTAGAGAGGCCCGAATCTTTTTTTCGTTGCTGAGAGTGAAAACGTCTTCGTAGAGGACCTTCCCGTTGTAGTAGGTTGTGTATGTAAGAGCCAGGGGATCAACCGAATCAAAAATTCTTTTTTGAGTATAAAGAGTGGCCCCGTTAATTGAGCTTGAAAGGGCCGGATTGGTCAGGATGTTGAGAGGGCCATTTGCATAATGTTGCCAGGGGCCGTAAACGAAGGTCCGCAGGTTTGTCGCTCCGAGCACGAGATTGGAGGTCGACTCAAGGTTTGAGGAATTTCCAAGTTCGTTTTCGTATTCCCTTACAAGTTCTTCTAGAAGCGGTTCTCTCGAAGTAATCAGCGTGGAAAGGTTCATACTGTTGTTGAATCTTTCTCCTGATTCAAGGTTCACAAGGGTATAATTAAGGGCGGGGATTTCAAAAACATAGTAAATAGTGTAATTTTTGTCCGCACTTCTGGTTTCACGCTGCAGATTTCCTTTTACTTGCCTTATCCTTATCTGCTCGGGTGTTATGTAAGGTTCTACGTTGATTGCATATTCCATGAAGGTGTGGCTATTTCCCTGGTAATTTGCAGAGAGCAGCCTGTTAAAAGAGTTCACTGTGATATCTTTTACAGGGCTTACTTCGAGCATGAACCAGTCCGAAGCTTTGAGGTCATCCCCGTAATAGAGTTCGACTGATGCATATCCTGATGCTGCATAATCCGGAATTTTAGCATATTCCTCAAAGGAAACTTTTTGAAAATAACCGGTTGCTTGGCCGTAGTTCAGGTTTTTGATTTCACGGCCTGAAGAGTCATTGATAACCAGTATAATATCCCTGTTTTTCCAGAGGGCTTCGATTTTACCCCAGATATCGGATGGCAGGTTTATGGAAACTTTAAGCATGTCACCTTTTTCAAGGTTCTGATTTTCTGGGATTGCCATGAAACCATCCGCAGAAAACCTGTCAACAGGATTGCCTTCAGGCAGGATCACAGGATGTTCTCCCTGCCATTCAAGGGCTTCCATCCCTGCATAGTTCAGGCAGCGAGCGAGGTCGGATGCAGCAAGATTGATAGCAGTCTGCCTGGGATCACTGTTCTTTGTAGTATAAATGGTTTCGGCTACTTCGCTATCTATTTTTAAAAGATATACTGAGGTAAAGGTTGCAGCAAGGATAATGAAAATCCCGATAACGGCATAGGGAATATATGCACACGTATCCTCAATGAACGATGGAAATTCTCCAGATAATTTATCAGCCGTAGATCCTGCCCCCAAAAAAGACAAATATAAAAAATATTAAAGGGTTTCCTCCATAAATATTTTACTTCTGATTGGGAAAACATAATAGGATAAAAATAAGCCAAAAATAAATCCCTCAAAATAAAAAATAGTGAAATCTCTCTGCTTCGGTTTAGAGGTTTACTTAATTACTTCCATTAATTATAGGTTCCTTGAACTCAGGACAAATTTTTATATAAGTTCTCTAATATAATCTTTTTTGGGACTTTGATGAAATTTTACTTATGCCTTGATCTGGAGCACTTTTCTTCGTTTGCGCTGTTGAAATTACAACTGCCAAATTATTTATGTATGTGTATAAAGTATTACAAGCTTAATTATTCTTTACGATAGAAATAATCGTGCTTAATACCCTATTCGTTATCGAATTTATTTAGCGGATATGAAGATAAATTCACTTCTCTATCCGGGAATTTTGAGTATCGAGTTTTCTATTGTAGAATAAAGATGAGGTGTTTAATCTGGTCAAAAATATTCTAAAAAGTATGGTAGGAGAAGCTCTCATAGGTTCCGGTCCGGAAATTGCACACATAGATCTGGTTATCGGACCTAGAGGAGGGCCCGTAGAAGCAGCATTTATAAATTCGCTTGCAATGCCCAGGCAGGGACACACACCACTTCTTGCAGTTCTTGAGCCAAATGTCCAGCCAAAGCCTGTTACTTTGCTCGTAAACAAGGTAACAATAAAGAATGTATCTCAAGCTGCCCTTATGTTCGGGCCGGCTCAGGCTGCGGTTGCAAAGGCAGTCATGGATTCCGTGGCTGCTGGCGTGCTCCCTGCAGAAAAGGCTGATGACATTTTTATTATCGTTTCTGTCTTTATCGAATGGGACGCAAAAGACAAGGACAAAATTTACGAATACAATTATGAAGCAACAAAGCTTGCAATAGCAAGAGCCATAGATAACAGGCCGACTGTTGAAGAAGCTCTTGCAAAGAAAGATTCGGCAAAACACCCATTTGCTTGAGCTTGTGGGTTCAGGACAGTTTTAATTTAAAATGAAATTTGTTCCGGATTTAAACCTGATAGATTTACTTCAAATTGTGGGCAGGGTTGAGGTATCTAACCTTTTCAAAGAGGAGCTCTGCCTGCGATTTTTTCTAAAGAGATTCAGAACATTTTCATTAAAGTAGAAACGCTCATGAAATGCTTATTATATATTCTTCAGACTTTTCGTTTTTATTATTTTTTGGTGTCTGAGGGAAAAAAATAATCCCCGGAAGGCGGAAGGTAATACGTGTGAACCTGAAACAAGTGTAAAATTGAATATAAGAAAGGGAATATAACATAAGATACAAAGTATCCGATATAAAATTTCTATTGGTGCAGTAATGTAACCTGTATGGTTATTTACACAAACATTGCAGGTATAATCGGTTATCCGGGGGAAAATTGTATGCAAATAGCTCAGTTTTTTGTAAAAGGTATAGCTCACAGTTCATATATCCTTGCAGGAAAACAGAATTGTGCGGTTATTGATCCGAGTAGGGATACAGATATTTATCTCAAAGAGGCAAAATCCAGGGGCTTGAAAATTACCCACATTCTGGAGACTCACCTGCACGCTGATTTTATCTCCGGACATCTGGATCTTGCAGCAGCAACAGGGGCAAAAATCTATGCTCCCAGAGTTGCTAACTGTGAGTTTGAGCATACCGGGCTGGCTGAAGGCGATACCTTTGAAATTGAAGACATTGCTATAAGGATACTTGAAACTCCAGGGCATACTCCCGAGCATATCTGCTATGTTGTTTCGGATACTTCGAGAGGTTCTGATCCGGTTGCAGTATTTTGCGGGGATACGCTTTTTGTTGGGGACGTGGGCAGGCCAGACCTGTTTCCAAACCGGGCAGAAGAACTTGCTTCAAGGCTTTATGACAGTTTGCACGAAAAATTGCTTTCCCTTCCTGATTCTTGTGAGGTCTACCCTGCTCATGGTGAAGGTTCCCTTTGTGGGAGAGCCCTAGGAGCCAAACGCTCAAGTACAATAGGCTATGAACGCAAATACAACTATGCCCTGCAGATTTCTGATAGAGCCGAATTCATAGATAATCTTACAACTGATATGCCACCTGCACCCGACCATTTCAGCCGCTGTACTGAAATCAACCGGAAAGGGCCGACAAAACTCAAAAGTCTTCCACCTGTAAGGGAAATCCCTCCAAAGGAATTTTTCAATCTTTCTGAAAGGGATGACATTGTTATTCTTGATACACGCTGCTATGAAGGGTTTGGGGGAGAACATATTCCGGGTTCCTGGTGTATTGACCTTCGGAGCAATTTCGCAACCTATTCAGGCTGGCTCCTGCCTCCGGATAAACAGATCCTGCTTGTATCAGAAAGCGAAAGCTATGCTATGGAATCTGTTGTCTGGCTGCACAGGGTGGGGCTTGATAATATAATCGGTTTTCTGGGCGGAGGGGTGTTTGCATGGGTGACTGCGGGTCTCAGGGCTGCCCATGTGCCCCAGCTCTCAATCCCGGAGCTTCATGAATGGATTATAAGTGGAAATCCACTTGTAATTGTCGATGTAAGGGCTTCTTCAGAGTATGAGACTTTCCACATAGAAAATTCCATTCATATCCCGGTTCAGGATCTCAGGGAAAGGTACACTGAACTTGATCCTGAGGCTGAGAAAATAGTTATATGCAGTACAGGACACAGGTCCAGTATGGGCTGCAGTATTCTTAAACAGCATGGTCTTTCCAGAGTGAATAATGCCGCAGGAGGAATGACAGGTTATAATGCCGCAGGTTTCGGACCTGAATGCCCGATATGTGCCCTCTCCTGGGCTGGAAAAGCCGGGAAGGAAGGGAGACCAGAATTTTTCGGAAAGTGAGATCAGGAAGAGTGACGATCCGGGTTGAGACTTAATATTTTCAGGAGGCTGTGACGGATGCCGGGAATCTGGGCTGTTTCTCCTTTCTGCCCCCTAAAATGCTTAATATTTCAATTGGTTGAACATGGGATCCTCAAGAAATTTTTCGGGGAAAAGGTCAAACATATTAAATATTTTGTAAAATTCTTGATAATGATGAATTGGGAATAAATATTTTCAGCAGGCTTATTTCATGCTTTTTCTTTCCCTGGATATTTTTCTGTCTCAATGAATTTCTTTCTTCTTGGAAGTGTTTTTGCTTCTTGCCTTAACTCCTCTCGCTCTTTCCTCTGGATGGAGGAGTTTTTTCTAATCTGTAGCGTTCTGTAAAACTTACTGCAAGTTAAAAGACGAATTCCGGAAAAAAGCGGATTAGAAGAATAAAATCCCTCCAGAATTTTATAGGTCCGCTCCCTTGACTACTATTTCCTTGATTTCCTTGCTAAGAACGTTCCTGCAAGGACTAAAATTTCTGAGGTATGGTTTTTTTTCAGGTTTTATCTCTTCCAGGCTTTTTCCAGCATTTAAAGGAATCTGACAGGAGATAGATAATCCAGAATACTCCCAGCGTACTGTGTAAAGAATAAAAGTGCTGGTAGATAAATATTTATAATCAGTATAAGTAGTTTATATTGAGGTAAAAACGTAAAAGAACTTTATAGTGGGGGAAAAGTATGAAAATAAGAGTAGTTAGTTCCAGAGAGGAAATCTTTACTCTCAATCCTAATGAACGTGTCGTTCACCTGGCTTTCAGGCCTTCGAACAAAGATATCTTTGCACTTGTTGAAACATGCCCGAAAATTGAGGTAATTCAGTTACCTAAATCTTACAGGCGTACGGTCTCAAAATCCATAGAAATGTTCCTTGAGATGCAAAGAATCCAGCTTATTGAAGGAGATGTATGGGGCCACAGGAAGGACATTAACGAATATTACAGTATTCCTTCCTCAGTGATTGAGAAAATAAGGGAGCTAAAATCGGAGGGTACACCTGCTGAGAGAATCGAAGAAAAGGTTTCAAGAGAAAGCAAACTCAATCCTGAAATGGTTGCTTATATCCTGACCAAGGAAGCTCCTGCCTGAATAGATATCAGGCCAGAATTTCCACTAAATTCTTGAACGCAGAAAACCATGCAAATAGTATCAAATCTTTGAGAATTCATCCATTATCCAATTTTCAGCTTAAACATTAAACTTAAGGAGCCTCAAAAGGCCCCCTGGCCTTGGACAATAGCATAAGCTATCTAGGTCAGGGAGACTCCACATGTTTTTTAATCGTCAACTGCTTTGTTTTATTTTTCTGTTTATATACTAAGTATTTTTTTATTTAGACAAAAGATTGGCGGACAATAATAACTTATTATACTATACTTTTGATGGCTTGCAATCCTTTCTGAAAGGGGTCTGCATGAGATTCCCCTTTCTTTCGAAAGCGGACTGGAGAACTCGGGAATTGTAAACTAATCCAGCCCGATCTGGACAGGATGTTTGAACTTGATCCGGAAATTGTGTGAAACTTCTTTGAATCGAAATATATTCTTAAATGCATAGCTTATTTTGATCCTTCACTTATTTCTATATACCAGAAGCTTGCAAAAAATGGGGCAGAATTTTTCTTTCTTATGTCTGAACCTGTTTTTCAGTGCTATTCTAAAGATTACCTCGAAGACTTCGGGAATTTGCTGGCCCTCGAAAACATAAAGTTTTTCCTATATTCAGGAGAATTCGGGATCGCAAACTTTGCTGTTGTGGACAAGTTTTTTATGATCTCTCTTTTCCCTAAGAATCAGAAGCATTTCGATAGGAAAAGTCTGATAAGTTATGAACCTTCAGTTCTCTTATTTGGAAATGAGCTTTTTAACGAGTTACTCAGGAGTTCTACCCCAATTACTCGAATGAACCGTTGAGCTTTATGTTCCAGTTTACTTTGTGACAATGTCCTCAATTAGGGTATACGTATAATTTCACTAGGTTTTTATCTCCTGACATTCCTTAGGAATGATAAACATATAACTTCAAATTTTCAGTTCGGGAATTGCTCTATAGTTTTATTTCCCCAAATAATCATTTATGGTGACAAAAATCCTTGACATTATATTTGAATCATTCCTTAGTTTATCTCAAAAAAGGTTAAACTGCCGCCCGAGTTTCGCTTCGGGATCACAGGAAATCGGAGATTTTCTGGGAGTTGCGATATAATCGCAACAGCACTGGGGTCCGTTCCGCTACGCTCAAGCGAATTGATTTATGGACAAGTAACACTGCTTTCTTTCAAGAGGACCAATTTACAAAATTACGATCTTTCCGGCCCATCCATTTTTTTCCTTGGGCATATAACTTGAAGTAAGTTAAGTACGGATGTCAGGTTCGAAACTACAAGTTAACTTGCTGTTTCCTATGGTTAAGCTGTTTTACTCCTGTGTTTCAGCTTTTCGGCAATGTCAATACCGAGCCTTTTACATTCCTGGACATCCTTATCTGTGGGTTTGTGAAGGATTCGGAGCACAGGGTCTATAACATTCATTCCCATTTCTCGCATCTTTTCGGCTATCAGTATAGGCGCTTCTCCGCTCCATCCGTAAGACCCGAAAGCAGCTCCTAATTTGCCTTCTGGGTTTGTGGCAGCAAGAGTCTCATTCATGAATTTTTCCATAGGTAGTAGCATTTTATAGTAAAAAGTTGAGGAGCCAACTGCAATTGCATCTGCTTCATTAATATCTTCGGGTTTTATATCATAAAAGCTGACAGCTTTTACATCCACATTCTTCGATTCAATTCCACTAGCTATCGCTTCGGCCATAGCTTTTGTATTTCCTGAGGTGCTGAGATAAATCACTATTGCTTTCAACCTTATCCCCATCCCATATAATATCTGATATTAACGCCGGTTACGTACAAAAAGTGAGCTAAAATACGCAAGTGAATGTCTACTCGAAGCCCAGGGAAAATAAATTGAAACCTGAGGCCTTCTCACTTTTCCTGTCCTGCATTAATTATAAAAATTACTTTAAATAAGGATTTCGTCCAGGGTCAGGTTTACTTCAGGCGTGAAAGAAAATCCTTTATGCCAGGTCTGCCGCAATACGGATCGGGGCTATATAGTTCACTACCTGGAGAGCTACGCTTTCAAGAAAGTTGCGGGTATTCTGGGAAATTCTGTCCTTAGTATGAGAAGCAAAGTTAAAGCTGCCTATAATTTCTCCTCTGTATTTCATAGGAATCACAGCTACAGCGGTAATTTTTTCCTTCCTGATCAGGTCTGCCATTTCCTCTGAGAAAAAATCAAGCTTATAAACAGGTTTTTCAGTCCATATCTGTCCTGCTTCAGGGGAATCTCTCTTATATGTGGAAACACTTTTCACAAATTCGGAAGAAAGTCCTCGATGTGCAACCAGATTAATCTGGTCCAATAGCTCGTCTTTCAGGTATATGCCTGCGGTATCTATCTCTTCTATCTGCAGGCAGGCATCAAGAATCCGGTTAAGCATAGTCTGAAGGTTCCATGTGGTGCTCAGGGATATCCCAAGTTCTCTCTGGATCTCGAGCATCTCCTGTGCTTCTTTCCTTTCAGTAACATCGACAACTATTCCCTGAAAATGAACCGCATCGCCCTTATCATCTCGCTGGATAAATGTTCGCTCCTCAACCCAGCGCATACTGCCGTCCCTGGTAAAAATTCTGTACTCCATCTCGAAAGAATCGTATCCTTCTCTTATTGAACGCGCAAGATTTTCGATAACTGCTTTAATATCGTCTTTATGGATTATATTTCCGTAAAGTATATTTCCGGAAGTGAAGTCATCTACTGTATACCCGAATTGCATTACATTTTCGGAAACAAATTCTACAGGCCAGTTTTTCATGTTTTTCCATATAAAAGCTACTGCCGGGCTTTTGTTGATTATGGTTTTCAGCATTTTCTGCATTTCAAGAGATTTTCTCAGGGCTTCTTCAACTTTTTTTGGGGAGTTATATCAAGCACTATCCCCTGAAAACAGCTTACTTTCCCATCTCCCTCTCTCTGGATAAAGGTTCTTTCGTTTACCCATAGCATGTCACCGGCTTTTGTAAAAATCCTGTACTCTGAATTAAAGCTCACCTCTCCTTTCTGGATGCTCCTTTCAAGGTCCTCTTCTACTTTTTCCAGGTCGTCTGGATGTATGATTTTCCCGTATTGAATTGTCTGGGATATAAAATCATCAACTGTATATCCAAACTGTATCACATTATCTGAAACAGAAACGGCAGGCCAGTATTTTTCGTTCCTCCAGAGAAAGATCACTGCAGGGCTGTTATTGATTACCGCAGTCAGCATTTTCTGCATCTTTAGAGTTTTTTCCAGTTCTTCTTCATTTTTCTTCCGCTTAGTGATATCGAGCACTACCCCTGAAAGTGTGTTATCTTGCCGTCTGTATTTCTCTGAATAAAGGTCCTTTCATTTATCCATCGAATATCTCGGGATTTAGTAAAAATTCTATACTCCATATTAAATGCAGAATCAGCACTTTTTACTCTTTTCTCAAGTTCCTTTTCAATCTTTTCGAGATCGTCGGGATATATTATATCCCTATACATTACCCTTCCAGAAGTGAAATCTTCTACCATGTATCCGAAATTCGCTACATTTTCAGAGACAAATTCTACAGGCCATTTATTTTCGTTTTTCCTGAGAAAGAGCACAACCTGACTGTTATTGATTATCGTTTTCAGAGTTTCTTCTTTTTCCAGGGCTGTGTGAAGGGCCTCTCCTCTAGTTTTGTTTCTACTGTCTGTCTTCTGGAATCTCATGTTTAAAGCTTTTTTATCTTCCGCACCCTCATCATCCATTTCTCCAACCACCTGCAGAGGGCCCTACAATATCCCCCTTTTATATGCTTCTGCGTTGTTTTTCCGTGTATTTCATCGACATTTCATTTATATAATTATGTTTCTATCAAATATTAGTTTTCTTGATTACTGTGTCTTATTTCATATTTCTATCAGTGCTAAACACCGATAACTATAAACGAGGTAATTTTTCAGCTCCCAAAAGTATGGCTTTAGATATTGAATTTCATTTTCGCACAGTAACCGTAATCTATATATATAAAAAAGATGGTAGTAAGATTCCGTACTCCGTATTTACAGATAGACTTCTGCCAGCCAGAAGAGCTCTGTCATTAAGAGCTCCTTTATCACACCACCAACGAAAACCGGCTGGATAGAAGGCTTTAAAGTCCGCGTGCCTATCATGAACCCCATTGTGAACCCAACAGGTGAGTAGCTAAGTATCATCAACCAAAATGGATGTTTATCGGCAAATAGTAAGTTAAAGCGGATTTAGAAGACAATATTGTAACTCAATAAGATCGGTAAATACGGAATACGATACAGAAAAATGGCAAAAGCCTGAAAAGGCAAAAAGATCTGAAAAGACATAAACCTCCATAAAAGGGCTTGCAGTAAGGTATGAGGGAAATTTTACTGCAGTTCCTTTGATACAGAAAAATGGCAAAAGTCTAAAAAGGCAAAAAGGCCTGAAACGGCATAGACCTCCATAAAAGGGCTTGCAGTAAGGTATGAGGGAGACTTTACTGCAGTTCCTTTGCTTTTTATCCATTCCTTTGATTTCTTTATAATATATCTTTGGGTTTGAAAGTTCATTTTTGAGCGTACGTTTTGATTTCCAGCCTCATCATCTGGATATGGATATACCCCTAATTATCCAGGGAGCGGAAGCTGACAAAAAGATTCACAAGTTCATCTATAAATTTATTTCTCAGCCTTTCAGGTACTTGCTATGTGAACGGTTGCCAGGTTGAGGCTATTGAGGCAAGCTTTCTTTTCCCACAAGAGCCATATCTTTTGAGTTCATTTCCAGACGTTTCACTATAAAACCTGTCTTTTTGAGCCATTCCCGATATTCTTCAGGTCCGTAAAAACCATATGAAAAAACAAAATCCCTGAAATAACAGCTCCATTTTTTATCTTCAAGCATTGAGTCAATGATTTTAAGGATTTCAGCAGCGTTTTTCCTCCTTCCAAACTGAGCCAGTAACGTTTCCCCGGTTCTGAGGCTTCTCCAAAAACCTTTCAGGACAGGTTCTGGACCCTTTATCCAGTGAAGAGCAGAATTCATGCGTCTTCGGTTAAGTGAGGAATCATGATAAATTGCCTTATTCCAGAACAGTTCTCCAAAATATTCATTGATATGAAGTTGGAACAGAGTATCGATTTCATGTAAAAAGGCCAAAGTTTAATCAGGATTAAGATGCAAAATCGATAGCATACAGGCAAGAAAATTCCTTAACCGATGACCAATGGAGCAGAATTAGAAAAGATAATGTCGTATTCGGCACTGAGTCTTTCGTCTCCGCACCCTATATTAAGAACTCTTTCGTTTCCTTTGAGGGACACTTTTGTGAGAAGCTCGAGTTCCCAGTTATTCTGGACCGAAAAGCTGGGAGTATAAAGTTCGGGGTTTCAGTAGTACATGAAAATACTTTGTCCCTTTATAAAATAAATTTTTCCGGCGAAAATAGAGGTTAATTCTTAATAAAGAAATTTTTAACAGAAAAATCTCAAAAGAAGCAAAAATGAGTAATATAAGTAGAAATAATAAAATTTGGTGAACGGGTATAACCCTCTCGTGGCTAAGTGTTTGTGGTGTGTTCTTTTATCGGGTGTGATCTTGTAGATGTGGTCCAGAGGAGGCCCGTTCACTATGCTATTGATTTAAGACTCTAAATGGCTATATAAATATTTGGGTATTATTATATTAAATTGCCGTTTTGTGAAAATATATGCAAATTTTAAGACCTGGACTAGAGATTTCTATCCGTATTCATCTTTATTTTTCCATCCGTATTCCCAGTACTTTTGTCTGCCCCCTTAGCAGATTTTTCTTCCCCAACCTGTTTATACTATGAAGTTTTTTCCTATCTATACATTATAACTTTTAACTTTCATCGCGAAATTCTATGGAGATTTAACATGAGAAGCGATATCATCAAAGAGGGACCGGAACGAGCTCCCAACCGCTCACTCTTGAAAGCGACCGGGGTCACAGATTCGGAAATGAAGAAACCGTTCATCGCAGTCGTCAACTCCTGGAATGACATAATCCCTGGTCATATCCATCTGAATAAACTTGCGGAGGCTGTAAAAGCCGGGATCAGGAATGCTGGGGGAGTTCCTTTTGAATTCCATACTATAGGGATTTGCGACGGAATCGCAATGGGACATGAAGGTATGAAATATTCCCTCCCCAGCAGAGAAGTTATCGAAGATACAATTGAACTGATGGTTAAAGCCCATCAGTTTGACGGCATGGTCCTTATTCCCACATGTGACAAAATAGTGCCAGGGCACCTTATGGCAGCAGGCAGGCTTGATATTCCTTCAATTGTTGTAACCGGAGGGCCGATGCTTCCTGGATATGTGGATGACAGATATACGGACCTCATCTCAGTCTTTGAAGGAGTAGGGGCCTACAGGGCAGGCAAGCTCTCAGAAGCCGACCTTAAAAGACTCGAAAATCTCTCCTGTGCAGGAGCCGGGTCCTGTGCAGGAATGTTTACCGCAAACACAATGGCCTGTATGACTGAAGCTCTCGGGCTGAGCCTTCCGGGCTGTGCAACTGCCCATGCAGTGGATGCTAAAAAGACTCGTATTGCCAAGGAATCCGGAGAA
This sequence comes from Methanosarcina sp. ERenArc_MAG2, assembly GCA_023955635.1. GTDB lineage: Archaea > Halobacteriota > Methanosarcinia > Methanosarcinales > Methanosarcinaceae > Methanosarcina > Methanosarcina baikalica. Next base: position 241,458 of record JAMXHR010000016.1, on the reverse strand, counting down.
CGTATTGTGGAGATGGTCAGAGAGAACCTGACTCCCAGAAAGATTGTCACTTTCAAGTCTTTTGAGAATGCTATAATGGTGGACATGGCAATCGGGGGAGCACGAACACTACTCTCCATCTTCCTGCCCTTGCCCATGAATTTGGGCTAAAACTTCCTCTTGAGGTTTTTGACGAACTGAGCAGGACGACCCCTCATCTGATCTCCCTGCGTCCAGGTGGCCCGAATTTCATGCTGCATTTTGACAGGGCAGGTGGAGTTCAGGCAGTCATGCAGAGGCTTGCTTCAAAGCTCTATCTGGAACAACTTACTGTTAATGGCAAGACTATCGGGGAAAACCTGAACGAATTCGATATTGTTAATCCGAAGCTCAATAAAGAGATTATTGCAACTCTTGAAAATCCGATTCACGCCCAGGGAGGAATTGCAGTTCTGAAAGGCAGCCTTGCTCCTGACGGCTCGGTTGTAAAACAGGCTGCAGTTGATCCAAGGATGCATGTTCATACAGGCCCTGCCAGGGTTTATGACTGTGAAGAAGACGCTATGAAGAGCATTCTTGCAGGCGATGTGAAGCCCGGAGACATCCTTGTTATCCGTTACGAAGGTCCTAAAGGCGGCCCAGGTATGCGGGAAATGCTTGCAGCTACAGCTGCAATAGGAGGCATGGGCCTTCTAGAATCGGTAGCCCTGATAACCGATGGGCGTTTTTCCGGAGGTACCCGTGGACCTTGCATCGGGCATGTCTCCCCTGAAGCCAGTGAAGGAGGGCCGATTGCTCTGGTAAAAGATGGGGATATGATAGAGATCAATATTCCTGAAAGGATTCTGAATCTGAAGGTTTCAGAAGAAGAGCTTAAGCACAGGAAAGCTGTCTTCGCACCTCCGAAAAAGGAAGTTACAGGTTATCTTGCCAGGTACCAGCGTTCCGTCCATTCGGCAAATACAGGCGGGATAGTGGACTGAGCTGCCTGATAGTTATATTTTAAAAGATTTTTATTTATGGAGGGTTTTATCCCTCCATGCCTTTTCTAATTTTTTCAGCCTCAAATCTATCTTTTCTGAAGAACCCTGCGAAGAAATTAATCCAAAAATTGGGGGTAGATATTTGGAAATAAAAGGACTGTGTGCAATTTGTGGACTTCCGGCTAAACTGTATACCTGCCAGTTATGCGGAAAAACTGTATGTAGCCAGCATATGGATCTTAAAAACGGCATCTGTATCAGCTGTTCCAGTGGTAGGGCTAGTCATTATATACATGATTTAGGGGATAATGGGAGATGAAATAGAGTTTCACAAGTTTGCAAACAGGTTGAGCTGGTCATTATACATGATTTAGGGATAATGGGAGGCTTAAGTAATTAAACTAAAATGAAAATATGTTTTTAATCTCAGGTAAGTCATACAAGCAGGTTTATAGGGTGTCTGGAGACAGGTTCTATATCGAGGTCAGCTACAGCCTCCGCAATCATTATATCGCTCATGGCAGCCATGGGGAAAATATATGGGGCATACTCGATAGGTCCGTAAAGGATAAAATCTCCGGCTGCTGCCTGCTGCAGGCAGGTTGATCCAATATCGCAGATTTTGTACAGGATAGGGTTTTCTTCTTTCTTTCGATTCAGCCAGTTCCAGGCCGAAGGCGCATTGTGTATTCCCGAGCCTGTTGGGTGTCCCCACTTTGCTTTTGCAGTGATGGTCATCCTGAGTGCAACGCCTGCTCCGTTTCCTATCGGCGTGATGCTCGGGTCTATGAGCTTGTTAACTATCCCGCAACTGTCTGCTATTGAAAGAAGTCCTTCTTCCAGAAGTCCTGCTCCGTTTTCCAGCAGTTCCATCCTACCCTGAAGGGTTGAGTCCATTGCATTAAAGCCAAGGATAATAGAACTGTCTATATCGGATAGAGCGAGAGCCTCTATTTCCGAAGCGTTTATACTCAGATTTATGGAATTATAAATTGCTCTGTCCGCAAGCCCTATCTCGCTTACATATTCTGCTGCATGGGAACGCACAGCTCCTTCGGGGGAGTCAATAAGAAAAGGAGCTTCTGAAATTTCTGTTACAAAGTCAATATATCGAGTAATGCTTTTAGGGGTAGTACCGAAAATATGAATTATATGGGGGTTTCCTGTTTCTTCCGAACTTGTTTCCTGCAGGTTTATCAGTTCTTCGGCAGCAGTCCGGTCAAACAGGCCTTTTGCAACGTCTTCTACGATTTCATGTTTATCATAAAAAATAGTTCCTGCAAGCACGGTCGGGAGTTCTCCTGGCTGTCCGCCTACTTTAACCCCTGCAATGTTAACTATTTCCTGTTCTTTCTGGAACTTAAACATCTTTACGCCCTCAAAATTTACAGGTTACTATTTTATTTTAAAATATCATAATACTTTCGAAGTGAGTCCCTTTCATTGAAGATCAGAGATTTTTGGCCTGGCAGACAATTCCTGCAGTTGCGTCCATAACAAATTCTTCGGAAATTATTACATCGCCTGAGATAGGGACTGTAAAGGAAGATTGCCTTCTTTTCGGGGAACAGACGATAAAAGGCTCATCAGAGTAAACTTCTCCTCTATCTTTATATTTTTCCACGAGCCTCCGGATTTCTTTGGGGTCTACCAGTCCGATCCTGTCAAGGAGTACGACTTGATGCTGAAAACGTCTGACTGCTTCTCTGGATACATTTTCTATAAAAGGGATTGCTCCATCGGAGCCAACAATCCTGCCCTTTTCGTCAACTCCGTTTTCATGAATTGCAAGCAGCGAATGACCTGCCAGATGCCCCCTTGACTCCGTCCCGCAGACAAGGACATACCGGATATTAGAATTTGAAATAACATTTACGATTATTTTTTCGACTCCGAGATTTTCGGTTTTTGAACTTCCCCAGATGGCTACTTCAGGTGAGAAATTGATCTGGCTTGCAAGAGTTACAACCGCAATCCGGGATTCTGGATTCCCTACCTTGTAGTCGCCTTTTACTACCGGCCATGTATCTGAAATGGTTTTCAATGGATCACCTCTTTTCTTTCCTTATTCAGGTGGGATAGTGCACTTGCAAGCATTATAGCTTTAGTGAAATGTCCGCCTACCCTTGATGTGTCCACAAAAACGTAATCGTCCATTAGCACTGGAGCCCCGAGTCCATCGCCTCCGCCCAGGAAAGCAATTGTTCGGAAGATCAGGTTTCCTGAGATCCCGTCAGGGGCAACGATAAAGTTCGATTCTTTTATGGCATCTTCAATAAGAATAGTGTGGTGCTTAGCATTGATTCCCAGTTCCACAGCTCGCCCTGTCACGAATTCTCCATCCGCAAGAGTCCTGTCTACACGTCTGTCCCTTCCTATATCTCCAATCCTGCCTCCGGAAAGCACGCCGACTACAGGTTCGATCCCGAACCTCCTTATATATTCGGCGCCGAGAGTTATCATGTGAAGTTTGTCTGCAATGCTATTTCCCTCATCGATTCCTACAGGGGCGAGAAAGAAAGGCGTCCCATCAACCGTCAGGAGCAGGGCAAGCCGGCAAATTCTTTTCTTTCCGAGGGCTTCTTTAAGGTGAAAAAGGGCTCCAGATGCCTTTGCAGTGCCCCGAATAGCAGCATCGACTTTTCGTGAAATCAGGAGTTCTATAAGAGTTTTTTCGGGATCATCTGTATCCATTACCTCAAGTTCTGTTCCGATTTCATCGATTTTTTCTTTGCTTCCGACCAGGATGACCTGTGCATATCCCAGTTCCTGGGCTTTCCAAGCACTCTCTATAATTTTGGGAGTTGGCTCTCTTATTCCCATAGCTACTCTTGCCCTGTTCGCCCTGGCTCTTATTTCAATAGCTTCAAGGAGGGAACCCATGCTATTTTTTTCCATATCCATCCTAACTTTTGTGTAAGATTTTAAGTAGTTCAAAGAAGTACAAACAGGATCATTAATTAATTTTGTCCCTGTAGAGTTGAGACTCCTGAGTTTCGCTTTTCTATTTTCGCTTTGGGATCACAGGAAATCGATGATTTTCTGGGAGTTGCGATGTAATCGCAACAGTACGAAGTCCGTTTTGCTGCGCTCAAGCGGACTAACTGTAGTTACTGGCGTTTCACCTGAAGCTATCTTAGAATTGAAGGAAAGCTTTATTTTGTCAGATCTCCAGATTTATTTGACAATTGGAAATTGTCTATTTTCTATAGATGTAAAAAAATAATACACATGCAAATGTAAATTTATTATTTTCCAGTTGAAAATAAGCATCATGAGACGGTATGGATAAAGATTTTTTACATAATAAAAAAATCAAAACGTATAAAGTTAATAATTAGTTCTTTTTTATTGGTATGGTTTAAGATGATGTCGGCAATCGAATGGGCTGAGAAATACCGGCCCAAGACCCTCAAGGAGATCGTGGGGAACAAGAAGGCGGTGCAGGATTTGCAGACCTGGGCTGAGGAGTGGCTTTCAGGCCTTCCTGAGAGAAGGGCATTGATCCTTCACGGGCCTGCAGGTGTAGGGAAGACTTCAAGTGCTCATGCTCTTGCCCGGGATCTGGGCTGGGAAGTAATCGAACTCAATGCAAGCGACCAGAGAACTGCAGGTGTGATCGAAAAGATTGCGGGATCGGCAGCATCGATGAAGACTCTCTTCGGAGGAAAACGCCTGATCATCCTGGACGAAGCAGACAATATTCATGGGACTGCAGACAGAGGCGGCATGCGGGCCATTGCAGGGATTATAAAAACCACACTTCAACCAATAGTGCTGATCGCAAACGACGTTTATGGGTTGACTCCTGCTATCAGAAGCCTCTGTCTTGAAATAAAGTTCGGGTCCGTACAAAGCCGTTCTATGGTTCCGGCTTTAAATAAGGTATGCGAGAGTGAGGGAATTTCATGCAGCCCGGATGCACTCCAGAAGATTGCGGAAAGTGTGGGGGGTGACCTCCGGAGTGCAATGAACGACCTTCAGGCTGCTGCCAACGGGAAGGAAATGCTGGAGGCAGAGGATATTAGCACTTCAGGTAGGGATGTCAAGGAAAATATCTTCAAGGCAATGCAGAAGATATTCAAGAGTACTGACTGTAAAATAGCCCTGGAAGCTGCCCGTGGGCTTGATGAAAGTCCTGAAGACCTTATACACTGGATTGATGAGAATCTGCCTATCCAGTATGCCTGCAAAGACGGGAACCTCGAGGATATAAGAGCCGGTTTTGGTTATCTCTCTAAGGCTGATCTCTACCTGGGACGTGTAAAGAAACGCCAGAACTATAGGATGTGGAGATATGCCAGTATGCTGATGGTTTGCGGAGCTGCAATCTCAAAGACAAGACCCTACCCCGGATTTATCAAGTACCAGCCGCCTTCTCTCTGGAAGAGGCTCGGGCAGACCCGTTCGAAGCGCGATCTCAGGGACAATATCGCTTCTAAAATAGGAGAACACAGCTTCAAATCCATGCGCTATTCCAGAAACAATCTGCTGGAGCTTTACTCTAATATGTTGAGGGACGAGGAATATGCGGTTGAAATTACTGCAGGCCTTGGGCTTGAGCTGGAGGGATTGATATATCTCTCGGGAAGCACAAAAGCCAGCAAAAAACTGCAGAAAATTTATGATGAGGCACAGGAATTACTCCTTGAAGGAAAAGAAGAATCTGAAGAAATGGAATTTTTCAAAACTCCTGCTCCTTCAGGAAACAATGCACATGTATCGCCCGGTTCCGCAGTTAAAATTCCTGGGGAAAAAGAACGGAAATCTTCTGGCAAATCTGAAATTTCCGGTTCTCTGACTTCCGAAGGCAAGCAGAAGATCCTTAACTTTGGTTTTGACATTTCTCTGGAGGAGATTTCCGGGGAAAGGAAGAATTTAGGAAGCAACACGTCTGATACCCCCACATCTGATGATCTTAAACCTGATACCTTTACATCTGATGATCTTAAACCTGATACCTTTACATCTGATGGTACTAAAAATAAGAATGCTTCCTCTTTGCCTGAACCCTCTGAGAAGGAAGCCTTGATCGGTCCTGAACCGATGGAATGCACGGCCTCTCCTGAGTTTTCAAAGCAAAAGGAACTTACAGACAGCGAACCTGTTCTCAAGAAGGTTAAAGAACTTAAGCCTGCAGATCTTGAGGTTGAAGCTACCGAAGTTTCCAGGAAAACCGAGTCGAAAACCCAGAAGACGCTTTTCGACTTCTAACTTTTTTCGTTCTTTGTTCAAAGTAATTTACTTTTTCTTTCCGGATTGCAGTATCGTAAAAAGATTTCCTTCAGACTGCATGGAACTTATGAAAAAAGCTGAAATGCAAAATTGAGCAAAGTTGAGATAAGTCACAGTAAAATTAGATCAATTTTGAATAGATTGATATAAATTCTGCATAAGCTAATAATTTTACAAAAGGTGTGATAATTTACAGGAAAATTGAGAAAAAGAAAGGAAAGTTTGTGAGGAAAGAAAAGTTTGTGAGCGGGTTGGAGAGTTTTGGGGAATAGTTGGGGGAATAGTTGGGGAAATAGTTGGGGGTTATACTATGGAAAAGAGACCCGCTCACTCGAAATGAATATCTATTCATGCTATAAATAGCTTTTCATTTTATTTTTTTAATTTATAATTGAAAACTTATAAGCCACGCTCGTCTTGTTGGCAGGAAATTCCACTTCTTGACGTATGGTTCGATAATTAATGGGCAGAATTAAAACCTGAAATCAATATATTTTGTTTAATGTTTTATTCCTCAAAACTACCGCCAGTTTACTCTGTAAATGAATATATCCAATTCTCCAAAACAAGTAAACTTTATTTCAGTTTCTTATTTTTCCTGTACAAAAAATCTTAGACTTGCAGGATATACATAAATTTCATAATACCTAAACAGTAAATCTTGTCCTTTGCTGATAATCCTTATTACTAACGTTTCTTTTTGGATATTTATATTGAGCGGGTAGTTGACTTTGTGTAATAATTATTCAGAAAATAATCTATAAAGTCTCCGCACTAACAAAAGAGATATATATAACTAGTGACATTTTGGTCTTGCTCTTAGAGCAATTCTGTGAATGTAAGCAACGGTAAAATGGGCTCGTGGTCTAGTCGGTTATGACATCGCCTTTACACGGCGGGGATCCTGCGTTCGAATCGCAGCGGGCCCACTCTTTTATTTTTGAATTCGATGCCTTAAATACCTTCTTTTCTAATGCTCTAATTCTTGCTTCAAGGTCAATTTTTACTTCGGGTTGTACAACTTTAAGTTCACCATTAAATTCCTCGTCTAAGGAAACTGCGTAAATAGGTTTGCCATTATATCCCTACTTTGACAGATTATACTAATTATTATAGTATTTTCATACAAAAAACATGTTGTATTGACACATCACAGTTTAATAAAATCGCAAATATCAAAAATCAATAAACATACGATATAAAATTTAATTGTATGAAGAAAACAGAAGTATGAAGCCAATTTATACATTACAAAATGTATGCTCTTGTCAAAGTCGGGTTGTATTCTTTTTAGGACTTATGCACTTCAGATTCAAAATCAAGCACAGTAACCATCAGATTTATAATTTGAATTTCAGAAAGTTGTAAGCCTACTGCAGTTGATTTGGTACTTCAAGTGCGTAAGTCCTACTTTTTTGAAAACATATGTTGTTTCTCCAGCGATTAACTTCAGATTATGGCAGCCTTATTAATGGATATTATATTTCTGGTTTTGCCTGCTGTTTTGTAATCTTGGATTTCCCGAAAATTTTCATTATTCCCTCTCTATTATACTAAGAATTTGTAACGAAATAACTTAACAATGAATAATATAGTTGAAGTTAAATCAACTCATTCGTTTGTGAAAGTGATTTAATACATTCTTAAATACTGCCTATGTTATTTCGCTGCGAGTCCTAAGTACAGAATATGAACAGATAAAAACTAAATGAAAACATGCATAACAAGCGGTTCATGTTCAAATGTTAATCCAAGAGAATAGCAGGTTGAACATCAGGTTGCTTCCGGAAAATAAGAAACATTGGTGGAGGTTTTGTAATGTCTGATTTTTCGTGAAAAAGGGTTTTACACCTGAGACAGATAACACAATGGAACAGATATTTTCTTTGATAGGTGATATTGTAGACAAAGCAAGATCATTCAAAACTGATAGTGGGCTAACTAATTTTTGTTACAATTTGTTTACTTATTTCAACAAACGGTGTTTCCGCACTGGTAAATGGAGAGGATTCTCTCCTTTAATGAGGGCAAGATTCAAGTATGGATAATGGATAAATAGAAACTTTCAAAAAAAATATGAACTTTATAGCGGTAGCTATCGAATAATTATGGTAAAATCACATATTTATCTAAAAAATTTAGATGTTAGTGGATAAACTTTTCAAAATGAGAAAGAGAGTTTAATGAATTTGGATGAAATTCTATTGTTATTTTGAAATTGGAGAAGAACCAGAAAAAATTAAAAAGATTCTACTTTCAAATATTCTGAGATTCACACTTTTCTTGTTTCTATATACTCTTTTGAAGCTGAATTCTATATCCTCTCTTGAAGGTGAATGATAGACAGCTCCTTACCTCAAGTTGCGACACTAGATTAAAATATTGATTAGAGTTTCCATTTATTATTTAGGTGTTCATATAAATATTTCTAATACAAGCTCAACAACTTTTAATATCATAAGCTTCTAAGACTTAAGTTGGTGGGGTAAGTAATGCATTTTAGATATGGAACTTCTTCTTTGAGATGACTCTAGTACTGCGATTCCAAAGTATGTCTATAAGCCTATCTTTTGAATGGATCTATAGACCAACGAATTTTCCGCTAAATAAGGGATTTCTTTTGGAATCGATACACTAGATAGAATACATCATCAGCGAAGGTTCTTTCAGACTGATTTTTATATTTTTTATGTAAATCTAAAAATCCGGGTTGTGGGGAGAGTTACTGAAAACACTAAACATAAGAATCTCTCTGTATTTCTTAAAAACATGAGAAATGTGTCCTTTTTGCCAGAATTAATCACCAATTCACGGACACTACCAAAATCCGAAGTTCTGAGATAGTCATGCCAATTTATGTGTTCAATCCTACTGTTCCAACCTTGAAAATAAAAGCACAGAAAAAAATAGCTCAATATACATCTACGGAAGTGAAAATATATGATTCTCAACGAAGATAGAATTGTAGGAAACATCTCTAAAAGCCAGGTTACACTTGGAGACATCTCCGAAAGCATATTTGGGGGTGTAAGCACAAAAAATAGTTTGCTGCACAGGCTTTACATTTCTGAGGAAGGCGGTTCGAACTTATCTTATTTTTGCAAAAGCCTCTGTAAACCCGTATTTTCAGAACCTGAACTTGTCTATCCATATGTACCAGAGACATTTTCCGAAAAATTTGCGTTCCACCCTTCACTTTACCGTTTTATCCTTCCCTATGAGCCATCCGATGAGGGCAGGCGGAAAAAGTACAGAGTAATTCCTCCCCCAGAGCTAAAGGACAGATTCCCTCTGACTTACAGGAGGATTATGGAATTCAAAAAGGAGTTCCGTCACGATACCTCTCCGCTTAACGCTGTAGATTATAGTATAAATGGACGGAAATTTCTGGAGTACTTAAACACGCCTAAAATAATTGCCACTGAAAGCTATCATCTACATGCTGCATACGATATTGTCGGAAATCATGTATTTGAAGAAGGCTGCGGTATTGTCCTCAAAGATCAGAATAAGTATCCTTATGTTAATGCAGTGCTTAACAGCTCTATTGCCAGACTATTTCCTGCTGTTTCGAAGTCTGAAATTATGTACTCGAGTTCTGTAGCTCCTGCGGTTTTAAAGCGTTTTCCAATTGTATTTTCAGATAACGGGCTAACTGAAAATCTTATAAACACTATTTCCAGTTACCTCGGGTTCCTCAACAGAAAGAAGTACACAACGGATTATGGAGTTATTGATTGGTTTAGAGAACTTACAGGGTTCTATGAGCAGATCTCAAATCTTCTGATCCTGGATACTTACTTTATATATGATCTTGATTCAAGACTCCTGGACGCCCTTGAAGAAAATATCCACCCTTATGCCGGCGATATGGAGTCTGAAAACAGTAATAGTCTTTTGAGTACATTATATTATATAAAGCAGCAGATCCTCGAAACCTCAAGCTTTGGAAAATACAGGTTTAATATGGAACCACCTGACATTCTACATTTCTTAGGACTTACGCAGTCGAATTGAGAACCAATAGCTTGAAACTTCAACTATCTGAATTCTTCTATAAGCAGTATAAAAAGATAGCTGAATGTGAAAAGATACATAGATACATAGACACATTAAAGGTACAGTAAAATTCGCTATAAGAAAAGTGAGAAATGAGAGTGGAAAACTCTACTCTCAATTTAGTTTCATAGCTATCAACTGCTGATGCTGACAAAAATACAGAATAAGGTTGAAATCCTAATTTGACAGAAGCATACATTTTATAACCCGAATTTGATAAAATCATATATATTATAATGTGAAAATGGGCTTCATGTTTCTGTTTTCTTCATAAAATTTAAATTTATTTCATATGTTTTTTGTTTTTTGATTTTTCTCGTTTTTCAGAAAGATTCTATGTCGATACAATACGTTTTTTGTAGTAAAATACTGTGTTAATTAGCAGAATTAATTAGCAGAATCTGTCAAATTCGGGTTGACAATTCGACATCTTGAGGCTTAAATTTACTGCTATTGGTTATTTTTTTCGTTTGAATGAGTTTTTCCCCGAAATCTCTTTGAATTATTGATTGATTCTCCGGCCCTCTTTGAACGTGTCGAGCAGGTTCGAAAGTGTTTGTATATACTCGGAAGAGAAAAGGAATTAAAAACAAACTTCAAAAGCTTTCCCCGATAAGTATAATAAGTTCTGCTTCAATCAGCTGTTCTAAAAGTTCACTTTCAATATATTCGTACTGTAAGCCAATATCAAAAAGCCGTTTGTACGTGTTATCATTCACATAGGTGATGTCCAATCTTTTTAACACGTTAGCTATCGCCATTTCTATTGTTTCGTTTCCCAGTTTTAAACCCCCAAGACTTTTTATTATTTTCTGGTTTTTAGACAATAGTGGTCAACTGCCAGCGGAATCAATGTCAGATTTTAACGATTCCAGAAGATATTAAAAAGTATCTGATTCTTTCCAGTGTAAGGAATTTTGTCTTGTAGGCAGTTCAGTCAGACAAAAATTAAGTAACAACCAAGTTGATATAGTCTTCATGTTTTCTATTGATTACTGCTTCATCTAGGTGTTTATCCAGGATTTCCCTTTTGTTAATAGCCAGTTGGAAAGAGATTTCTGGAAAGCGATGCATTACTTTCTTCATTTTAAGAGAACTAGCAAGGTAGTTATCGAATTCCGTCCTGCAATTCGAGTTATACACTTTAAGGTTACTTAACTTCTGGTCCTACATCACAAGATCGACAACTGCTTCTGCAGCAAAAGTTGTCTCGATCGAGCATATGCCTTCCCCGGTAAAAGCGTCTACAAACCCTGTAGCATCCCCTCTCAGAAGAAGCCTTGATCTATTTCTCTCATCTCTCTGCCTATCCTGCCCTCAGGGATAATGTGGGAAACTCAGGGATAATGTGGGAAACTCAGGGATAATGTGGGAAACTCAGGGATAATGTGGGAAACTCAGGGATAATGTGGGAAACTCAGGGATAATGTGGGAAACTCAGGGATAATGTGGGAAATTATAGGAAATACTCTGCAAAAACCATTTGTCTGTAAAAAGTCTTGCATTGATTTTTAGGGTATAGGAAATACTCGGCTGTTCTTCCCAGATAAGTGTTATCCAAGGTCCTGACCTCAAAGCAATCTCTTTTTCCATAGACTTCTAACTAACTAAATTCTAATATTTATGACCGACTTGATCGTGCTTTATTTTCCTCCCTCAAGTAAGTAAATTCTAGTCTCTTCTGGATCGTTAAAATTTATCTTTATTTTCCGTATTCAATAACTGCAATAAATCAAAAACCTATAAATTAATAAAAAGTCTCATTTCTACACAACCGTGTTTTCATTCGAGCCAATTAGTATCACGTCAATCCCGAAATGTCTATAATTATGAGCTTATTGCAATCTGTTTTCTAAAATATTAGATGGCTGACATGACACTAGTGTAGCGTCCACAGCAAAATGTCGTATAAAATCGATTGGAATCTATTCATAATCGTTAAATCTTTGAGGATTGACGCGACACTAGCCCCGTTGTTGACAATTTGGAAATGAGTTCATATATCCTGCCATGCAATTCGCCCAGGTCACTCGAATAAAGATATAATTCCTCTTCGTTTTCTAAGATAAGACAAAGCTCATCTCGTTCTTCATCTTGGTAGATTTCTTTGCTGACTTTAAGCCTTTGGATTTTAACAAGCGGAACTTCAAACAAAATTTTGTTAAAAGCCTTGTTCCATCCGAAGATTCTGCGGTCGGTTAAATATATGAAACAGTATTTCCATACCGGATGTAATTGCTGAAAATAAGAGCCATAAAAGTTTAATGCAACTGCTTCATTTTCGCTAAGCGGAGGTTTAGTTTTCCGGTGTTCGAGCTGCCAGGCTCTGGTGTTTTTGTCTAGCTCTTCAAAAAGTCCATATTCAAGCATGGTCTCAATAGATGCAGCCGCAGCTTCCAGTTTTACTCCAAGAAGGGGAATTCCTGCAACTGAAATTATGACATCTGCATTAATGATTACTCCTTTGTGAACAATCGATTCAGCAGTTCCCCAAGACTATCATTTTCACGTTCAGGTTTCATCCTCGATATTCTCCTTGAGATCTACAAAACTGAATGGTGCCCATGGTCCTGTAAATCTTACTGCAAATCCTTCTCTTTTGTTTATTCTCTCAAGGCTTTGCCCAAGTCTTTCAACATTTTCTTGGATAACAAGACAGGAAAGCGCAACCATGAGTTTTTTGCCTGCGTACTTCTCAGGCACATAGGGAGTTTTTTCCTCAATTATCAGTTGCGTTGCATTTTCTCTTACCAATACCCCAAATTCTTCTCCCAAACCTGTCAGTTGATCAGCTATTGCTTGTTTTAAATTGAGTTCAAATTTCTTTTTGAAAATGTAAGCTTTTCCCTTTGGCATGCTTTCTATTTTCTTATCTATTTCTTTAAGTTCAGGGATGGTCTCTATTACCTGTTTTTCAAGAACTTTCGGATCGTAAAAAATATGTATCGAATACTCTGCAAAGTTTTTCAATCGTTCAAGTTCTTTTTTGTAGGACTTGTAATTCTTTTGAAGCCATCTTCTTATGGACTCGTCATCACCTTTGGCAAGACATCCGAAAGAAAAAGGCAATACTGTGTTGAAGTTCTCGATAGTTTTATCTATCACGTAATTATGGGTCAGGACCCATTGTTCTGCCTGTTCTTCGCTCTTTGCATTTTCGGGTTCAGGCTCCGAAGTATGTACAATAGCTGCAATATCCTGAAAAACAATGGTATACACAGGTCTATCACCAATACCAATGTTTCCCAAACACTTTTCTTCTCCCGTGTTAACTATTGAATAAAGGTATCTCGCCTGCTTGGCTTCGTTCATGTCTCTCGACCTCTTTAGCCCACCGTACAGGATTTATTAATTTATCCACTACATCATCTACAACTTCATCCAGTCCACGGCGTATGGACTCGACGGTGTCTTCGATGTTATTATCATTCTTTATAACTTCAAGTGCTTCACTCAAGTCTGCAAGTGCTTCTCCAAGCCTCTCGATCTCTTCATCGCTAAGGCTTTCATTTTCTATTCTCCGGATAGCCTGTTTTTCAAGTAGGTCAGTTATTATTTCAACGAGAGCCACAACAAGACCTAATACGCCTTTTTTCAGATTTTTTTCATCAATCCTTATCGGCATTTTGTCTCCTTTTTATTTTTAGCTGTAGTACGCTGTTCTTGAAATTTTTTCTTTAACGACTTCTGCTTCTGAAGGTAAAACTATAATCTTGTTGTACATTCCCGCAGAAATACGCAGTTTGTTGCCTTCAAGTTCTATCTGAATGTCTTTTTCATCAGCGCCAGGGATTTCCGCGATTACGGAAATATATTTTTCGTCCTCAAATACATCAAAAACAGGCTCGATTTCAGTGAATTCGACTTTTGCTTCTTTTACTTTAGGTTTAGACTTCCTTTTTGTCGAAGATGCTGTGGATTTGGCACCAAGAGGCCTTATGGACAGCCCATAGCTAACAGCGGGTTTTTGGTCACTCCAACCGCTTTCAAGCCTGTGTTTTATTTCCGAATCGGTTTCGGCAATTCTCTGTCTAAACTCTGGAGAAGTATTTTCAAGAGTTTTTACAATTTTTCCAAACCCCGGAATAAGGGAGCCTACAATCCCCCCGACAAAACTGGCCTCATCATATTCGGATTCCTTTTTTCCCCACAATTATTTTCAAGCTCTTTTATTCTCTTTTCCATAGCCTTGATTTTGGATTCCAGCTCATCTTTTTCTTCTCCGGGTTCTTTTACAGATTTTTTTCTTTTGTATCTTTTTCCACATTTACCCCCTCACTACAAATTTTGATACTTTTGATAAATTTGAAGATTTATTCGGACGATTTTGTCCCAATTTCCAGGGCTTTTTGATTCTTAAGTGGACTTTCCCATCCACAGATTGGGCATCCGTCTCTTATCAAAAGTTTTTCATCTCTTCGGTTTCCACATTCCGGACAGTTTGCGTATGTTTCAAATCTTTTCTCCCAAGCTGGAGCATCTAAATTGGTTCCTGAAGGAAACTCAAGCCCGTACTTTGCCGCTGTTTCAAAGGATGCGATAGTAGCTGTGATTTTCACTCCAAGAAGTTCCGTACCCCCTACAGATACCGAGATATCGGCATTTAACACAAGCCCTTTATCAAGGATTCTGTCTATTACATCAGCAAGCCCCCTGACTCCCTGACAACTGAACCGTTCATTATTTCACCTGCTTATTAGTTCTCAATCTAGTTCGTAACACTGTTCGAGGCCCTGAAATATGATGTTCTGGTGTCATTGCCAATTGTTTTTTAGACACTTCTTTCCTTTTCCTGCAGAGTGCAGGTGTATTCCTGGGATTCTTTGAAAGAGGTTTCTGTGAAAAAACAAACAGATCTGTGAAATTCAGGTCCGGAACCAGTGTATATTCATAAAAGTTCTTCATTCGTTCTGAAAGTTTTAAATTGCTCATTGTGGAATACCTAAGAGAAGATTGTAGATTGTCCGAAAGCTCTCCCGAAGGTATTGTTGAATAGGAAAACAGATTTTTTCCCGTATTTAGCTCTATAATCCGTCTCTTTTGTTTTCTGGTTTTGAGCCCCTTTCTTGTATTCATTATTTGAGGAATAATTACAGCCTGCTTCTTTTCGATCATTCTGTATGCATTTTTCTCCTGCTTTGAAAGCATGAGCTGTAATTTATTTCTCTGGGCTCGTACTTTTGATTTGTGAATATTTTTTTGAATTTTTAGATGTTTTCGAACCTCTTTTTTTACGAGCATATGTTGAGAACTTGATTTATGACTGTCATGCATCATATGCTTATATCTCCTAACTATATCATCGGTATTTGGACTTCGTCTTAGTCCTCAATTTAGAGGATGCAGGTATATCAGGCTTTTCTGCTTCTTTTTCGGAGTTAATTTTGATATGGTAAGCAGATTCTATCTTCGAGTCAAGGGGACCCTTACATGTAAAGTTCCCGGATTTCTCGAATATTTTATTTGTTTCCATTTCTTCAAGCAATTTGAAGAAATTCAGAATCGAGGGACATGACTTCCTGGATTTCGTACGTGTGGTTTTTATACATTTTATTTTCTCAGGTAATGATGTCGATTCTGGCACTTAGGTTCATCTCCTTAAAACGTTCTACGAATTTCAGTTGTTCCATGAGCTTGGATTTTGTTTCTTCGAACTCATTTCTCGAGATCTCACCGAACTCGTATAACATTTGATTTTCTTTTATTTTGTTTTTGATTTTTTCAGGGTTATAAAGTTCTTTATAAGCAATGTTTTTCACGAGTTCCAGCGTGGAAAAAAATCAAGTCCTGGAACTGAGATCCCTAACATCCGAAGAAGAATATCATCCAAAATGAACATTACCTGAAGCCTCCTTTCTTTTTGGACAAGATATGTATATCCACAAAATTGTAAGGTGACCAGGGTCCACTATACTGAAACTTCAATGAATCATATTTGATTCTGAGCCTTTCGACTTCATCCGAAAAAGCCTGTACCTTATCTTTTTCCACGAGAAATGAACCATTCATTATAAGGCGTTCGCTGAAAAGGCTGAGATTTTTGGAATCAAAAGATACTTGCTTGAGCCTTTCAGCAAACTCGGATTTGCACTGTTCTATTTGTTGTCCTTCCCTATCAGAATCCTTTGGCAAAATCACCTTTACTCCGAGTTCAACCCTGTTATCCACGATTTTCAGGGCTTTTTTTATGGCCTTATACCCCGACCTGATGGAGATATCCACCAGTTTTTTATTTTTGAAAGCCATACCATATGCCACAGGAATAACACTATACTCTTTCATCACCTCATTAATCACGTAATTATGAGTTATTACATCCTCCTCAGTCTCAAGATCATATTTCTTGAAAAGAACATCACTTACAACAGGGGAAAATTCTTTATATTTAGTAGTATACACTTCTTTTCCCTCAAAACCTATGTTCCCGAAACTTTTTTGCTCTTCCTGGGCCTTGATTATACAGTAAACGTATCTCCCACTCTCCCTTTCGTTGTTCACTTTGTATTTTCCCCCAGAGCAGTAGATTTCAAAAACTCATTAAATAACTCGTTTGCAATCAGGTGTTCATCAAGGATGTTGCGAATGTTTATCTCATTCCCTCTTGCAACTTTGTAGATCTTTTTCTTGATTATATATTCACGTTCCAGAAGACCGTCATTTCTCAATTTGTGCAGAAGTGGGTAGATGGTTCCAGGGCTTAATAAGACATTAAATTCTTTATGAATCACATCGAGTATTTCGATTCCACACATGGGCCTACTTGCAATAAGAGAAAGCACGATAATGTCAAGATATTCTTTGACAAAACGTTCTATCGTAGAATAGTCTATCTTGAGATCTTTAAAGCTGCTTGAAGACAGGATCGTCATATTCGGAGTACTGAGAACCAATTTTTTATGTGTCTTAACCAGCTTATTGACCTGTTCTACGTTAAGTGTGCATAGTTCATACATGCAAAGTATTGTATTGGTTTCATTTAAGTTAAAGATTTTATTAATCTCCACGTGTTCCAAAATACCCTCAGATATGATCCTGAAACATCTATCTTGTCTCACTTCTTCGAGAAAGCTTTTTATTTCTTCGAGCCGGATTATTAACGGAAATAAATTCAATTTACCAAATCTATTCCTGACAGATTCCGGCTCTTCCATTCCGATGTAAAGCAGAGTTTCATCTTTTTTTGCAGTGGAAAAAAGGACGCCTGGATCAGGTCCCTATTTACGTCTCGTGTATAGAGAAAGAGTATGTGTCTGCTCTCGATAAATGATCTCTGGAATATTGCATCCATATTGCTAATCACATTCTCGTTCACCCTCTCACCAATATCCCTAAAATTTTCACACACTCTGCAATTTTAAAATTCTTCCGGTATTATCATGTCTCCCTTATGTCTCATTCCTATCCTTCTGTATTCCATAACGTTCAGATTCGGATCAAGTTTCATTTCGTAGATTCCCAATATGTCCTGAGTATCGGGAACTGCTTTTCTTTCAGGATTTCTAACTTAACATCCCAATTTTCTCCTATCCTGAATACACTTACAATTTCATGAGCTTTCTTTTCAAGAATATCTTCTATCTGACAGATTGCTGCATTCCCGACTTCCTTTATGGCACATACACATTCACATTCTTTTTTGACCGGAATTATTTTTTTAGCCCCAGTTTCCTTTACGGAAGTAGTAGTTCTTCTTTTTATCTGAAGTGCCCCTTTAGTCCCCGCTTCCTTTACTAGATTTTTTGTTACCATACCCTTCCTCCGAAAAAGTATATGTTCTCAACTAATCAAATCCTAAATTATATCAAATATTAACAAGGCTGTTACAAGTCATAATTTGAATTTTTCACGTCATTTTTGAAATCACATTCCTTACAAGTTCTCCTTTTTGAAACAAATCCTCATTAGAACCTGTTTTTGTCGCAATTACATCGATAAAGAGCTGGTTGTAATATTTTTCTGCGTTGCCGTTTAACTGTTTCATGGCTTTGCCGACCATTATAGCTGCTCGGGTACCGGGCTTTTGCACTTCATTAACCTGTTCTCTAAATTTACGGATTACAAAAACTATTTTTTTGGCTTCTTCATAAGGTAGATCCGTATGTTTACGCACGATGTCTACTTCAGTTTCAAAGCTGTAGTAATCCATATATATGCCCACCATTCGGTCCAGCAGAGCGTCCTGTGGAGCATGAATACCGGCGTACTCTATAGAATTGCTTGTGAGGATAGCCCGGAATTCGGGATGCACTTTCATGTATCTCTCTTCTCCGAACCTGCTTGGTAATTCCAAAATTCCTTCCTCAAAGACCGATAGCAATACATTGTTTGCAATTGGTTTTGCTCTGGAAAACTCGTTATATACGAAAGTGTATCCGTGTTTACATGCTATAGCCAGAGGATTATCAATCCATTCGGGTTTTATGATATCCGCACTTTTAATTACATTATGGATATAATGGTCCCTCAGAGATTCCTGCTTGATCTGTGCATATCCTCCTGTAAGGTCTTTGGTTGTGAGGGTATCGTCACCGTTTACCCATACAACGGGGCGTCCGATTTCTTTTGCAATATGCATCACAAGACTCGTCTTTCCACAACCTGTGGGACCAATCAAATGAACAGGGTAGCCAGAACGGATCCACAACTTGATTCTTTCGCTTAATTCTCTGACCTCTGGGCCGTCGACAAAATACTCAATATCGGGTACAAAATAACCTTTATGTTCTAAATTTTGGCTTTTGGCTTTATTTTCAACAGGCAAATCTTTCGTACGCATGATAAGGCTCTGTTTTTTTGATTTTGGCTTTATTTCCGCGGCAGATATTGCCTTTGAATTCGAGGATTTCGGATTGCTTTTTATTTTTTCGTTTAAGGGCTGATGGACAGATTCGCCTCTTACTTTCCTCGGATGTGTTGCTCTATAACTCATCTTTACCCCCATTTTCGTAACGAAAATCGATATTTCAGAATCGAAATATAAATTACCCCAATGTTACAAAATTCAAAATCTCAAAAAAATAAAGTGGCTTTATTTATAGATTCATCCATAGAATTCTCTTATATACTGTTTGACCTCACCCCTAAATTCCCCTATACTGAGATCAAAATTTATAATATTTCCTTTTATTTCTTTAACTTTTTGATCTATAGCTTCGCGTTTTTCGGCAATTCCATTTTCGATTTCTCTAACTCCTGCATTCATTTGATTGACTCCGACCTGCATCTGTACAGCCTTGCCGTTGATATCCACCTTAATTTGATGGACTCCAGCCTGCATCTGTACAGCCTTGTCTTTGATGTCCGCCCGAAGTTGCATGACAGCCGAGTTGATATTTGAAACCGCATCTTGTTGTTCTTTTGCCTGCTCTCTTATGCTCTCATTCATTTTATGTATATTTTCATGGAATTTGGCAATTCCTGCGTCCATACAGAGCCTTTTCTGAGCCGCCCCCTCATTTATTTTAATTACTCCATCATGTATGTTTTGTTCCTTTTGCTTGATATCTTCCTTCATTTGTTTAACGTTATTCACCACTAATCCCCCTCTATCGGCTTCTTTCATTGATTTTCTTTTTCTCTAACGAAAATATTTTCTCTTCTAATTTGTTATATCTCCCACAATATCGACCTTTATCATACATGCTATTATGTAAGACTGTTTGTCATTTCTTTCATTTCCTTTCATGTATGATTGGCAACTTATTTTTCATATATGTATATCATTTCCTTTCATGTATGATCGGCAGCTTATTTTCCATATATGTATATTATTTCTGTTTCAAAGGATGTTTCGATACACTTCTTCACTCATGGAACACAAACATAGTTCGAGCTGCACATAGTGCAACATTGTTTTCCATATTGTGTTGTATCAAATACAAGCTCGATTCTATAATATATTCAGCCTGTCATCTTCCTGGTCGTGGGGGTCGGTTACTGAAAAAGTGAGTTCTCAAATATGGCCAAAACGGCGAACATACCACCAGTTTCGTTTAATTTGATCAATAACCCCTCCCCACTACCAAGTTTTGGGGTTTATCCAAGTTCTTATCTAAAGATTAGTTCGATCCTACTTTTTATGCAGAAATTTCTGCTTTTGGTGCTTCTTCCATTGCGGCTTTCTCAACCTTTGTGATTTCTTCTGCATAGTGCAGGAAGGTGTCCACAGATGCGACAACGACTCGGGCTTCGATTGTAAGAATTTCGATTCCAACAAGCGAAATTCTTGCCCATGTGTCTATGACTAACCCTTTATCAAGTATCCGATCCAGAACTTCTGCGAGACTGGAACTGTCAGGACTTTGAGCTACCATTTACTAACCACTCCTTTTACTTATTATATACTTGAGATTCATGCAGAAATTTCTGCTTTTGGTGCTTCTTCCATTGCGGCTTTCTCAACCTTTGTGATTTCTTCTGCATAGTGCAGGAAGGTGTCAACGGATGCGACAACGACTCGGGCTTCGATTGTAAGAAGATCGATTCCAACAAGCGAAATTCTTGCCCATGTGTCTATGACTAACCCTTTATCAAGTATCCGATCCAGAACTTCTGCGAGACTGCAACTGTCAGGACTTTGAGCTACTATTGTTTTACCCCCTATTTTGTAATTTACTTTTGGTTTATTGTATTTTAGACGCATTGTGTTTATAAATTGGAACCTTTTTGTTCTGAAATGAATTCAGTATCAAAACAAGCCCTGATTAATAAACACGTAGTCTTCGTTTTTCATAAACGAATAGAAACTCAGAAGAATATATAGATTGGTATATTTCATTTTATATTACAAAATCTGTTATAAAATACTCCCCCAAATTGTATCATATAATGAAATAAATATTAATCAACCTGCATTCAAAAAATCGGTTTATTGATGCTGATTTTTGTATAAACAACAGGTGTGATTAGTACCTGATAAAAAAGAAAAATAAGATTAATTATCCAAAATTAACGGAAGTAAGTTCACATAATTTGCTCATTGAATCTTAGTAAAGATGGATAACGACGTCGTTTTTTCCCAAGCTGACTGTTTATTAGTTAATTAAAAACACGCATCCTTTTGCCGATCTTTCTTCATTCTTTTTTGTGGAGGATTACGCACACACAAATCTGGTCTATTGAACTTGATTTGAGTTCTTATGTATGTGTAACATAGTAACTCATATTAATTCATACAAAACTGGTAACATAATCAATTAATCTATTAATTTCAGATAAAATTATATATTTGCTAATTAATTTATTAAACGATATAATTTATAATTATACTTATGAGTCAACCCCAAAAATCAAAAACTGTTCCTTTGAACCTCATATTTTGAATGACCAATCGAATTTTTGATCATGAAAACAATCTTCAAAAAGCCTGATGATTAAGAACAAAATGAGTTTTGAGATCAGCTCACCTGGTATTCTCTGGATTCTATAATAGAAGTACATTACAGCTTATAATTCTAAAATGTTAACCAATGTAAAACTGACAATATACCAATTTACATATTATCTCAGACAAGCTTTATATTTCTGCAAATCAGTGTTTCTCTGGAAGCAACTATTCAACCTACCCGAGATTAGTCGGTCAATATTGACTCTGGGCATACTGAAGAAGCGCCTGCCAATAGATCATTGATCTGCACTAGACTATATACCAGAGTGCATATATTACAACGTATATCTCATGTTTTTCACTGCTTTATTCCAAAATCCAGGAATCAATGCAAAGCTAAAATCAGTTAGTGGGTAGGGGGCCCAAATAGCAAGCAAAATAATTGCTCTCAAATTTATCCAAACGCTAATTGCTCTCAAATTTATCCAAATGCTATGGATATAACTGTTTTTTCAGACTTGCTCTCCGAATTTCTCTTACTACCAAAAATCAGATTTTGGGATAGAGTCGGTAAGGCAACAATTTCATTAAATTATGTGGAGGGGGAAATATAAATTGCAGTCAAAGCAAGGATCAAGTACTATATACTCAGATTCCGAACTCCAAAAAGAGTCCGATATTGAAAGTGTGGTCAGAAAAAATCTTGAAATGATAGTTCTTTCTATACTCAAAACGCATCCGATGTGCGGGCAAGATATTGTAAAAGAGATATTCAGGCAATATCAGGTATTTATAAGCCAGAGTTCGGTGTATACAATTCTATATTCTCTTAAAGAAAAAAATATCCTGGAAGCAAGCACCATCAAAGGAGATCTGAGATCAAAAGTGTATATCCCGACGGAAAAGGGAAACGAGATTATGAATGCAATGCTGGATGAATTTGTTTTCTCAATAGAACATCTGCTTGCGGTCCTGAAGGATACCATAAATAAGAAAAGGTAGCGAGGTTTTGTAAATCGGAGTCACAATTTGCGGGTAGTGTTTGTCCATTATCCCTGCTGATCATGAATTTATCTCTTATAACATCTGAATGTTCTTGGGTCTCCAGAAATTCCGGTATACTTTTATTCTTGATTGGGAAAAGCAGTCAACTCAAATCATCAATTTGTTTATCTAGTGTGAGATCATGCGAAAACTTGTATACATAAGGATCGTTCATACCGCAGCAGACATGGGGTCTTTGAGCGAAAAGCTCCAAGAAGAGATAGTTTCCAGGATTGGAAAGGAAAAGTGGGAAGAGAATCAGAGGAGGATTCAGGAATTTTGGAATGAACTTGAAAAGAGCTCTTCGAGCTTAAACTCGACCTTGAACATACGAAGATCTATCAGGACGGACTTCCGTGCGGAGGAGAAATGGGCATGAAAATCGTGCACATCACCGCAAAACTCGGAAGCCAGAATTACAGGCTTATAGAGAAACTTGTGGAAAATAACGCTGAGATCATTGCCACTGAAAACCCTGAACTTCTGATTGAGGAGCGAAACCTATTGATGGATATCTATAATAGTTCGACTCCAGAGGAGAAGGAAAAGGCAAAACAGAGATACGAAGTAAGAAAGAAAACCCTGCTGCAGGAACGGGACGAATACATAGCCTCTGGGATTAACAACACCCTGCAGATTGGGGAAACCGGAATCTTGTTTATAGGCGCCGAACATAATGTGATTACGGGTCTTGCACAGGATATAGAAGTAATTGATCTGGTAAAAAAAGAATGAAGGGTCAATGGGAATTCGAACCATGATACTGTTTATTAGACCGGAATTTTTAATTTGTAGTATAAAGCCGAATAAAGCGACACATAAAATGTAAATCTATCAAGGTATATTTCCAAAAATTAATTAATTTGGACCCAAATTCAAGGTCGTCTATTTGTATTCAGTTGTTATTATTCCACAGTATTCAAAATCTACTTCTTTAATCTACTTCTTAATCTGGTTGATGAAACCAAGGCTTATTATTTTTATAATTCTTTTATAAAATAATGGCTTAATATATTAGATTCTTTATATTCATAGCTTATTTAGCTATCCTTTCCTAAAAGCCTTAACACTTTAATTTTTTATACTAAATAAGTCCTGGAAGCCATTATCCTTATATCATATAAATCCTAACTATGTTAAACTCTTCAATGTTACAAATCCGAATACTTGTGTTAAGCTCAAACTAAGATTGAGGTTTCAAAAATGACAGAAAAACTCGGAATTCTGGCCATAGGTCATGGGAGCAAACTGCCTTACAATAAGGAAGTAGTCACTCAAATTGCAGATCACATCGCCCGGAAGCACTCTGATGTTATTGTCAGAGCCGGCTTTATGGAAAACAGTGAACCATCCCTGAAAGTGGCAATTGAAGGCTTCTCAGGGACTGGCGTGACAAAAATTGCAGCAGTGCCGGTTTTCCTGGCGTCGGGAGTTCATATCACGAAGGATATCCCGCAGATCCTGAACCTTGATGAAAAGGGATGCGGCACCCTGGAAATTGATGGAAAGGCGGTTCCTCTCTGCTATGCAAAGCCTATAGGGGCCGATGAGCTTGTCGCTGACCTTGTGTTTAAACGGGTCCAGGAAGTCCTCTAAATTCGGTATCAAGGTCCGGTTTTTATCATGGACCTATCTCGGAAGAAGTTCGCCGTGCTCGACTTGACCCACGGCGGCATTCCTATAGCAAAAAAACTTGCAGCCGCTGGAAATAAAGTGATTGGAATAGATGTCTACGGGACAGTCGATCCTGGACTGCTGCTCGAGCTTGAGGAAAAGCACGGGATACGCTGCTCAAAAACTCCTCTTCCTGCGTCCGGATTCGATCTTCTTGTAGCGCCTGTACACCTGGACTCTGCCTATCCAATGCTTGAGGAAGCCAGAGCAGAAGAAATAAGAGTCCTCTCTCATCACGAGATTGTCGGGAAAATCCTCAAAGACGATTCAAGGCTTTCAGGTATAAAAACGGTCGAGATTACAGGTGTAAAAGCAAAAACAAGCACTTCATCCCTCCTTGCGGATATGCTCTCCAGACGGTTTGAAGTAGCGCTGCACACTTCGCGGGGACTTGAATACTGGAAAGGGGGTATTTCTTCTCTTATCAGTAGCGGCTTGAGCATAACTCCAGGAAGCGTTCTTGTGGCCGTTGAGAAGGTTTTTGATGCCGGGTTCAGGCCGGATTTTTTATCTTCGAAATCTCCATCGGAGGCACCGGGACTGCAACTTTCGGGGTTCTCACAACCCTTTCGCCTGACTATCGGATTGCAAACAATACTGCCCTTGCAAGCGAGGCAAAACTCCAGCTTGTCAGAAATGCAAAGCCCGGAAGTACCCTTCTCATTAATGCAGGAGCCAAAAATGCCCTTAAAGCCGCAAAAGAGAGCCCGGCAAAGGTTTTAACCTTCAAAGACCCTTTCAATGCTGAGCTTTTTGAAACGGCAGACCAGGTCGCCGATTTTGCGCTTGAAACCGGGTGCAACATTACAGCACCAGCAGTGCCTTCAGGATTGTTAACGTCCTCAGGATTGTCAGCTTCATCAGTATCACCACAGTTCTCGGAAGTACCAGCTTCCCAGACATCCTCGGGCTCTGTGCTTCGCTTTATGCAAAAAGGAGCTGAAATTTTCTCAGCTTCCCTGCTTCCAGGGTACAATATTTCGGCTTACATGACTGCTTTTATTGCAGCATCGGCAGCTGCTCTCGAGCTTGAAGTTGAACGTGAAGCTGTTGTTACAGTGCTTGAGGAATTCAGGGGACTCTCAGGCAGGATGCAGGAGAGGGAAATAAATGGTATTGCCCTTATAGATAATTCCAACTCCGGCATGGATATTCTTTCTGCCGAAAAGGCCCTTGAGTATGCCCTCCTGAAGAAAAAGGATGAAAAAAGGAAGGTATTATCCTTGTCCTAGGAGAAGAAGCCTCTCAGGTCTGTGAGGGGCTGCCCCCAGGTCAGTGCAGGGTTTCGTGGAAAAATTCGGTACAAAATGCAGGCAGATTATCCTGGTAGGAGAACGGATGAAAACAATAGCTACCACAAATACCTCTTACGCAGATAGCCTTCCGGAAGGGCTCTCGAAAGCGTCGGAACTTGCAGGCGGGAACGATATAATCCTCTCTTCAGTAAAGTGCTTCCGTTAAAGATTTCCTTTGCAAAGTGCTTTGCTGATTAATTGTTGAGTAATTGCCGAGTATTTCTGCCCCGGATAACAATATCGGATCTGAATTTATGTCAGTAGATGCAGGTCAGATCAGGCTGCAGGCAATTTGCCGAAATTTTTATGATACAGTTTTATACAGGCTCTTCCAATCTGTATCCGTTTCCATTACTTATTAAAACTTCAACTGATCCTGTTTCCGACTTATCTTGCGGTACAGGCGGTAGTCCAGATCCCGCGAGATATAGGAATCTTCTGAAGGAAAGGCACTTTATCATTCCTATCGGTATCCCCATTATCACAATAAGAGGATTTTTCATGGCTGGAAAAGAGATTTCAATCATTCATCCCCGTCCGAGTTCCATCGTTGCGGCTCTTTATACTCTCAGAGACTTAAATGTCGATGTCGCTATCCTGCACGGGCCTCCAGGCTGTTCTTTCAAACATGCAAGGCTGCTCGAAGAAGATGGCATACATGTCGTCACTACAGGCCTTGATGAGAACGGCTTCGTTTTCGGAGGGCATGACCGGCTTGTAGAGCTGATAAACAAATCAATCGAACTCTTCAACCCTAAAATTATCGGCGTTGTCGGAACCTGTGCCAGCATGATCATAGGCGAAGAAATGCATGAAGCCGTACTCGAGGCAAACCCTGATGTCCCTGTAATTGAAGTTGAGGTGCATGCAGGCTACCACAACAATACAAGAGGTGTGCTCTTTGCCCTGGAATCCGCACTTGATGCCGGGATTATCGACCATAAAGAGTTCGAGCGCCAGGAATACCTCCTCGCAAAAGCCACAGAAGTGGAAAAGCGGTTTGGGGCTGCAAGCAGGGAATACCTTGCCCCTTCCCGCGGAGATGTCAAATATAAGGTTGCAAGGCGTTTAATCCAGCTCCTTAAAGAAGGCAAGAAGGGCCTTATCATCATGAACGCCAAAAAGAAACCGGCTACATGTTTGCAGACATTACGCTTGCAGTGAACGAGGTTGCAGCAGCTCTCGGGAAAAAGGAAAACCTTGTTAATATGGCAAATCTCGATCCCGATCTAGGGCTTCCGAGAGTAAGACAGCATGCCGAATACATAATGCGAGACCTGAAAGCACACGGGATTGACGTGCATGAAATCATCGGCGGAATGGACGAGTATCCTGTTGCCGGGGAAAAGGTCAGCGAACTGATTAAGGAAAAATATAGTGATTACGATTTTGCGGTCATTACCGGGGTTCCGCATGCGATCCCTATGGAGAATATACGGCATATGGAGTTAATTTCAATTACCAATGGTCCAAGGCAGGTCCTGCCCTTAAAAGAGATGGGGCATGAGCATGTTCTGGTTGAAATCGACCTTCACCCGAAGACCCTGGGAGTCAGTGAGATAGTAGAATCCGAGTTTGGAGCCACTTTAAGGGAAGTTGCAAAGGAAGTATGAGCGAGAAGAGATGGAATCAAATCAGGAGGCAGATCCTTTGAAAAAACAAAAGATCATAGCAATCTACGGAAAAGGCGGCATAGGCAAGTCCAGTACGGCTTCAAACGTTGCAGCCGCCTGTGCGGAAACAGGAAAGAAAGTCATGATCATAGGCTGCGACCCTAAAAGCGACTCATCGATCACCCTGCTTGGAGGCAGGAGAATCCCAACCATCCTCGACCTCCTTCGCGAAGGCGTGGATGTGAAGGAAGAAGATGTTGTTTTTGAAGGATATGCAGGAGTCAGGTGCGTGGAAGCAGGCGGTCCGGAACCTGGCATAGGCTGTGCAGGGCGAGGCATCATTGTTGCTATCCAGAAACTGAAAAGCATTTCAGGAGACCTCTTAAAAGAGCAGGACTTTATAATTTATGATGTGCCCGGCGACATTGTCTGTGGCGGGTTTGTGGCGCCTGTCAGGAAGGGTTTCGTAAATGAGGCTTATGTCCTGACCTCAGGGGAATACATGCCTCTTTATGCAGCCAATAACATCTGCAAGGGCCTTTCCAAGATAGGAATGCCGCTCAGCGGGATAATTTGCAATTCCAGAAATGCGGATAGGGAAGAAGAAATTGTTACAAAGTTTGCCGAGGAGATCGGCAGCCAGCTTATGGCTTTTATCCCGAAGCGGCAGGCAGTTCAGGACTGTGAACGGAAAGGCTACTCGGTAATGGAAAAGGCGCCTGAATCCGATATTGCAGACATCTACCGCAAGCTTGGAAAAGCAATTCTTGAAAATGAAAAAAGAGTTACAGCTGACTCTCTGAGTGACGAACGGTTGAGGGAATTGACAAAATAAACCTCAGTAACAATAAAGTTGCGATAAGTTGCAATGACAATAAATTGCCAGATTACATAAATTCCAATAACTTCCAGGCAAAGCGGATTACCGGGTAAATGATATAAGGGGTATTGAAAAATGTCTAACGACAAACAAGCCGGATCAGGAGCAAGAAGTATTCCCAGGGTCCTTATTTCTGCAGACCGTTCCTCTTCAGGCAAGACAACAATTTCCATGGGCCTGATGGCCTCCCTCGTTTCAAGGGGATATAAAGTTCAGCCCTTCAAAGTCGCCCTGGACTATATCGACCCAAGCTATCATACTGAAATAACTGGCAGGTTCTGCCGGAACCTTGACGGCTACCTTATGGACGAGAATGGGATTCTGGATGTTTACACCCATGCCTGTGAAGTCGGAGACCAGGCTGATATTGCGGTAATTGAAGGGGTAAGAGGGCTTTACGAGGGGTTTGAAAGCTTAAGCGACCTGGGAAGCACTGCCCAGATAGCAAAGATCCTCAACTGCCCGGTAATTCTCGTGATCAATGCCCGGAGCATTACCCGTTCTAGCGCTGCCCTTGTCAGCGGATACAAAAATTTCGACACTGATGTGGAGATTGCAGGAGTTATCCTTAATAACATAGGAAGCCGTCGCCATGCCGAAAAAGCAAAAGAGGCAATAGAATACTATACCGGCGTTCCGGTTATAGGGGTAGTTCCAAGGGATCAGTCAATGCAAATTTCCATGCGTCATCTGGGACTTATGCCTGCTCTCGAAGGCAGAAGACGGCTTGGGGACGAAGGCTTTGAAGACAGGTTAAAAGGTATTGAGGGAATCATTAACAGGGGAATTGATGTAGACCGTTTCCTGGAAATCGCAAGCAGCGCAAAACCCCTGAAAAGCCCTGATAATAGTGTTTTTTCTTTTATTCCCAATACCGGAATCTGTAAGCCGAAGATAGGTGTCGCACTGGATGAAGCTTTCAACTTCTATTATCAAGATAACATCGACCTTCTGAAAATTGCAGGCGCAGAGATCGTTTACTTCAGTCCTGTTAAAGACTCCTTGCTTCCTGAGGTTGACGGGCTCTATATCGGGGGGTTATCCCGAGCTTTTTGCAGGCGAACTTGAAGCTAATGAGTCCATGCGTCAGGATATTAAAATGGCTTCTGCTTCAGGCATGCCTATTTATGCCGAGTGCGGGGGACTTATGTACCTCACGGAGAAAATAAGCACAGGTGTTCCCGGAAAAGGCACCTATCACGATGCATCAATGCCAGAGTCCACGTATTCTATGGTAGGGGCGCTTCCAGGGCATACGATCATGGGGCAGACTAGAGTGGTCAGCTACAATATCGGGACTCTTGAGAGGGACTGCATTATCGGGAAAAAAGGCAACAGCTTCAAAGGGCATGAGTTCCATCACTCCGAAATCAAGGAAATTCCTGAGGATGCTGAATTTGCAATAACCCTGTCGAGGGGAACAGGAATACAAGACGACAGGGACGGACTTATTTCCGGAAATACTCTTGGCTCTTATGCCCACCTGCACGGAGTTGCGTACCGGGAGCTTGCAGGCTCACTTGTAAAGGCTGCCAGCAAATTTCGGGACAAGGATCTTCCGTAACGTATAAGGATACAGGCGAGATATGAGGGTTATAATGAGCCCGCATAAAACATTACAGATGCAGTCTGAAGCCTTTCACGTAGAAAAAACAATATTATATTAAGCCAGATTATAACAAATCAGGTTATCTAAAAATGGATTATAACAATTATCTAAAAATGGATTATAGCAATTATCTAAAAATGGATTATAGCAATTATCTAAAAATGGATTATAGCAAATTATCTAAAAATGGATTACAACAAACTGGATTATAGCACTAAATAAAATCACTTATTTTCATTTTATTTTCTTTTCAGGTGAAACTATTGAAAACACAACTTAAAGGTGACCGGGTCCTTGCCGGAAAGGAAGCGGTAGCCGAACTTTACAAAACAGGTTACTTCGGGCGCCCTAAAGGTGACGGGCTAGAACTCTCGCTTGTAGAAGCTGCCTTCCTTCTTTCGAGAGGAAAGCTCGAGATCGAACTCGAAGGCAAACTGCTTGATTTCAGGGCCTTTTTCGAACAGGCTTCTCTGAGGCAACCGAATTTTGAGTTGAAGTACATAGTATATAAGGACCTTAAAGAGCGGGGATATTACGTCCAGCCGTCAGCTGCGGATTTCAGGGTATATCCCAGAGGCAGCCATCCAGGTAAAAGTGCGGCAACGATTTTTGTCCATGTTCAGTCGGAAAGACAGCTCCTTCCCGTAACACTCCTGCAGGAATCGGTTGCTTCGGCAGAAAACGTGCACAAGCAGTTTATCCTTGCTGTGGTGGATGAAGAAAGTGACCTTACTTTCTATGAGGTTAAAACTGCAGTTCCTGAAGGGAAAATGCCTGAACCTTATCCTGCAGTCAAAACCGATGCGACCTTCCTGGAAGACAGGGTAATAGCCTGGGACTCTCAGGCTTCTGAAACTCTGTATGCCAGGGGATTTTACGGGAAAATGCTTGATTCGGAAAGGCTACAGCTCTCCCTGGTAGAGTCCCTCTATCTTTTTTCCGGAGGTGTCATAACGGTTCGGGACAGAAAAGGCGAAGTGTTTTCATTCGACAAGTTTACTGAAAAAGCCTCTGAGATCGAGAGCTCTTTCCTGAGAAAATATAGTGCATATAAACACCTCAGAGACTCCGGGCATGTGGTCAAAACCGGCTTTAAGTTCGGGACGAATTTCAGGGTATACAGAAAAGTCGAGTCAATAGAAAAAATTCCGCATTCAGAATACCTTGTAAATGTCATCCCTGCAGATTTCGAGTTCAGGCTTCCGGTTATGTCCGGAGCTATACGGCTTGCAAACAGCGTGCGCAAGACGATGCTTTTTGCAGTCGAAAAAGGGGAAGAGGTCAAGTACCTGGACATCAGCAGAATTAAAATGTGATACTGTGAGGGGCTTTCCCTCCATTAATGTAATCGTTTCCTTTATAATTTCACGAAAATAGGATCTCCGGTGCGAGGGTGAAGTATACATGTGGGACATTATTGCAGTGGACATCTCTGGCAGGCACAGGATTAAAGGAGGCTATTATATGGTCTGTGCTGCAGCAGCTCTGACTGTCTCAGCCAACCATATAGAGAAGGTCAGGCAGATCAAGATCCTGCCGGTCTGGCTTAATCTAGCTCCCAGTTTGCCGGATGTCGTACAGCTCATTGAGGATACGGCTAACCAGCTTTCTTTCGAGGGCACTATTGTGGCAGAAAAGGGGGATATGTACAATAAACCCCTGTGGGTGCCGGAAAGTATGTTTACCAGGGCTTTCAAATATCAGGAATCCATTGCCGAGAGAAGGGCGATAGAACTTGTGCACCACATTTCCCTGAGCGCACGTAATTTACTGATTAACGAACTTCAAATCGAGGCATAAACATTTCAGCAGAACACAAATTCGATAACGAGGACAGGGTAATTCTCGTTAAAAGGACCCTTCCCAATTCAGATCCTGAACGCGAGGAAAATCTCTTCAAGGAACTTCGGGAACTTGCAAGAGCTGCAGGATACGTTCCGGTTGGCGAACTTACTCAGACCAGATATCCGGACTCAAGGTATCAGCTTGGAAGAGGGAAGATAGAGGAACTTGCCGAACTTGTGAGAAGCACGGGTGCAGAAAAGGTAATTTTCTATAACAAGCTTTCTACGACACAACTTTTCAATATCTCTGAAATCTGCGGATGTCAGGTTATCGACAAATTTCAGCTTATCCTTGAGATCTTTGCAAAAAGAGCAACTACTCATCGCTCAAAGCTCCAGGTGGAACTGGCAAGGCTGAAGTACGAAGTTCCAAGGGCAAGGGCTATTGTTTCTCTCCTGAAGAAGGAGGAAAGGGCAGGGTTCATGGGGCTTGGAGATTACGAGGATTCTTATGAACATGACCTGAAGAAAAGGATCGCAAGAATTGAAAGTGAGCTTGAATCTGCAAAAAAGGACGACGAATCCTTGAGGGCCTTCAGGCACATGAAAGGCTTTTCCTTAATTTCCCTTGCAGGATATACAAATGCAGGAAAAAGCACTCTTTTCAATGCTATTGTGAATGAGAGTGTTGAGGCAAAGGATATGCTCTTCACAACGCTTGTGCCCATGACCCGCGCCCTGGACCTTGGAGGGCGAAAAGCCCTTTTGACCGATACCGTTGGGTTTATCGAGGATCTTCCCCACTGGCTGGTTGATGCCTTCAAGTCCACGCTGGAGGAGATTTTCCTCTCGGATCTTATACTCCTGGTTGTCGATGCAAGCGAAAAACCAGAAACGATCCTGCAGAAACTTTCTACATCCCATGATACTCTATGGGACCGCATCCAGGGAGTCCCTGTCATTACCGTGCTTAATAAGACCGATCTGCTTGATAAATCCGAACTCGATAGTATTATGGAACAGATAGGCTATATGGCTCCGAATCCTGCGTTTGTTTCCGCAAAAGAAGGGATCGGCATGACTGCGCTAAAAGCCGAGATTATTAGACATTTGCCCGCCTGGTCTTTTTGTTCTCTTTCCTTGCCGAATTCGGAGAAAGGAATGTCACTTCTTTCGTGGCTTTACGAAGAAGGAATCGTGCACAGGGTTGAGTACGGAGAGCGGATCCTGGTTGACTATGAAGCCCGGACAGAGATAATTAACAGGGCTCAGGCTCTTTTAGAGCCCAGGGAAGACTGAGAATTCCTGGGGAACTTTCCGGTCTTTCTGAAGAGTATAAAGCTTTTTCAATTTTATAAAAGATGCTGAAATATTGCCAGAGTGTTTTTCAATATCTTTTTCCCAGGGAGTTTTTCGCATGGCTCGGGCACTGTTCGTATATCTACGAAAGGTATTTATATCCAGAAGTCGTTTGTTAACTTGCGAACGAGCGTCTACTGAAGACATCAGACCCTCCTAATATCCTAAACTACACCCTTAAAACCAGATTTTTTGCTATGTTGTTGCTCGTTCGCAATTTCTTCTGACATTTCACTCTGATTTTATGAGCATGATTCGTTCGCAAGTAAACGAATTAATTTATCGCAGCTTTTTTTAATCAAGATGCAGATGAATTTTTTCTTCGGTGCTAATTTTTCTTTTTCCGGAATTTAGAGGAATTTGAAAATGTGATTCGAGAGAAGGTAATCACTTCTCCTGTGATCCATTGCGATGAAACAGGGAAGAATATCAAGAACGAAGGTCATTGGCTTCACGTAGCTTCCAATGACAAATACACCTGTTCTTTTGCTCTAAATATATTCAACGTTATTCTGAAAACACGGATAGCTATTTATACCATTATGTTTGTTCGAACATAACGCTATAAGCATTGAAAGTTTGTGGTCTTGCTATGAATGCAAAAAGAGTTCATTTCTGAAATTATACTGATTATGGCCCTGACATCGTGCGTAAGCATGTAACCGACAGACCAGCAGTTGCGCAGGATGAGTAAAACGCTCTGAAACATCCCAGTGGTAGCTGTTGATGATTTCTCTCCATGACTATAGTGGAAATCCTTGGCTATGACAAGGCTTGACTTCCGTAGTTTACTGAGCATGGCTCAGATTCATTCATTGCAGGTTGCATGTACATGACAACAAATTGCTTGTAGAGGTGGATTCGATATGAATAAGCAATTCAAAATTATTTTCATAACCATGATGTTGGTGGCTGCAGTCTTTTTAAGTGGCTGTACGGACAGTGATTCGGCAAAGGAAAGTGAAAGTTCTGATAAGATCACGGAAAAAGTAGACCCTGTTGCCGAAAAAGAAAACAACAGCGATGATAAATCGATGAGTGTCGCAGAGGATATTGGTACTAACGGAGCCAACGAGAGTGCACCCGTTTATTCCCTGAATGTTACTAATACCACATCTAATATCACGTTTAATACTACATCTAATACCACATCTAATACCACATCTAATACCACAAGTTATTCTGACAGCAATGTAAGCTTACCGACACGTCATTCAGGCAGCGGACATTCCAGTAGCAGCAGTTCTTCACAGACAAGTGACTCCGATGATACAATAGAGCTTACTGACATAGCACAGAGAACGGTGGCGATTCCTACTTCTGAAAACATTAAAAAAATCAGTTGTCTGCATCCGATTCCCACATATATGACCTGGAGATTAGCATCAGAAAAACTAAACAGTATAGATATGGTGTTCAATGCAAACCCTCGTTTGGTACCGGAGGACGCAAATGCAACTCTAAGTGGTCTGCCTGTTACTGGGGTATATTTCAAAGGTATGAACCAGGAACAGATGCTGGCACTGGATCCTGATGTGATTGTGTCTATGACAAAAGATCCGAACTTAGACCAGGAGCAGATTGATTATGCAGCACCAGTGGTTGCTATCTCTAAAGACAATCTGACAGACTACGAACAATCATTCAGATTAATGGGCAAGATACTGGGTAATGAGGAAGAATCAAACGAACTTGCAGATTACTGGAACAATTCTGTCAAAAAGGTGACTGATATTACTTCGACGATTCCAGAGGACCAGCGTGTGAAAGTCTATTATGCGTCTCACGATGGGCCACTTTCAACGGTGGGATCGCTTACAGTAATGAGTTCGATAATCGACCTGGCAGGTGGTGTCGATTTGTACGATACAAACACTACGCTTACTTCGACCCAGAAGGTTGATGAGCATCTTGTTGTCAACATTGAGCAGGTCCTTCTCTGGAATCCCGATGTAATTATTACAAAGACGGAAACAGAGAAGAATACAATTCTAAACGATACTCAGTGGCAATCCATCAATGCAGTGAAGAATGGTCATGTATACGCAGCTCCCCGTTGGGAATCATTAGACGGAATTCAATCAATTATGGGTCTAATGTGGACAGCAGAGAAACTTCACCCAGATAAAGTAGCGTTTGATTTCAATAACGAGACGCGTGAGTTCTACTCAGAGTTCTACCTCTACGATAACATAACAGATGAGCAAATCGCGGAGACGGTAACATGACGAATCAGGTAATGTCTTATGAAGAAATACTTCAGAAAGGCATAAATGAGCCCATCGATTACGATGAGGCTCTCTTTCTTTTTAAAGAAACCGAGAATTTTGCAAAAGCACAGGATATGTTCCGGACAGCCTCAGCAGTAAGAAATAAAGAGATAGGTAACACTTTTCGATGGAGTGGGGGAATTGCCTCGGTTCTTCCCTGCAAACTGCAGCCACTATGTTCATATTGCCCGTACTGGACCAAGGATACGACCCAGCCCCTGACCATTGATGAAATAAAGATTGGTGTGAAATACATTGAAGAGCAGGGACTGAGAGAATTCCATCTTAGCGGTGGCACAGACCGCCGGTCCGATGGCAGGGACATTGTTGAGATAGTCCGCACAATCGCTCCCCTTACATCAGCTGACATAACGGTTAATGTCGGTGCTGCCATGTCAGAGGAAAGCCTCTTGGAACTGAAACGGCTTGGTGTGAAACGTATCGGAGCATCCTTTGAGACTGCGAATCGTGACCTATTCCAAAAGGTCAAGGCAGGAGACAGCTTCGATGCCAAGGTGAAACTGGCGGAGATGATTAACGATGCAGGGCTGGAGTTCGGTACCGGGATGCTTGCCGGGTTGACGACAGGGCCTGAACGTTACAAAGATTATGTGGATTTCATGTTTTTTGTCCGCCAGTTCAGGAACCTGAAAAGCGTGTATGTGAGTCGCTTCTTCCCGGTCAGAGGAACACCTATGGAGGAACACCCGCGTTGCTCGACAATGGAAGGCTCCCGTATTATTGCAATCATGCGTCTGGTTCTGAGAGATATCGACATCGGACCAGCGGCTGGATGGAGCTATGATGATATTCCCATGTGGGTGATGGCTGGTGGAGGTAACCGTATTGGCGGTGTGCATATCAATCGTGCTCCGTGTTATAGGAACAACTGGTACCTGCATTCAGCATTGGAATATCGCGGTCGTATGGAGTATCGTAATACTATCGTTACTGCTTCGAAGCTTCTCAAAGAATCGGGTGTTGAAAGAGTCATTTTTTGAGTTCTGTCTGTAGCTAACGCATGAACTTTAGGGCCTGTTGAAAAAAATCTGGAAGTATGAAGGGATGATACCGATTGCCTGTATTGAAGCAATGACTGAACCGAAGATTTCTATTCTCAGGGTATGAAGCATGAAACGAGTAGAAATAGTCGGACAGGAAAATGCGCATAACTCCAATGATGTTACTCTTAGTAGCAAGGCTAAATACAGGTTATATCCGGGTAAAGCATCTATAAACTTTATTTTGTTCCTGCTGCTGATCGGTGTTCTTATCACAGCCCTCTTCATGGGCAGATACCCCATTGATCCTGTTACTGTTGTGGTTATCGTAGTTGCCGGTATCCTGGAATGGATCGGAGATAAGATAGCAATCATTACCGGTGTAAAAATAGCTTTTTTCTGGTCGATACCGCATACCTGGTCCACAGTCATGGATACGGTTGTCTGGGACGTGAGATTACCCAGGGCAATTGCTGTCATCCTGGCAGGGTCAGGTCTTGCAGTTTCAGGTGCCACATATCAAGGTGTCTTCCGCAATCCGCTGGTTTCGGAGTCCATTCTGGGCGTATCTGCCGGTGCAGGGGTAGGTGCGGCTCTGGCGATACTGATGGATCAGGGAACCGATGTAATACAATTTTCAGCCTTCGCTTTCGGGCTGCTTGCAGTGGGTATGACCTTTGCGATAAGTCGTGTCTATCGCAGCAATCCTACATTGGTGTTCGTGCTGGCAGGAATTATTGTCGGCGGCTTATTCTCTGCAATTATTTCGCTACTGAAATTTGTGGCCGATCCTTATAGCAAGCTTCCTGATATCGTCTTCTGGCTTATGGGTTCCTTCGCCAAGGCTTCCACAGCTAATTTTATTCAGGTTATACCAATTATTCTAATTGCCACGCTGGTAATTGTCCTGCTGCGATGGCATCTTAACATTATTTCGATGGGTGATGAAGAGGCTAGATCGTTGGGGATGGATACCAAGCGTTTTCGTCTGGTATTTATTGTCTGTTCTACTCTACTGACCGCTGCAGCCGTATGCATTGGAGGAGTAATCGGCTGGGTGGGACTGATAATACCTCATATTTCTAGGATGTTAGTCGGTCCTGATCATAAAGACATGATAATAGCATCCATACTGTTAGGAGGTTCCTATCTGCTGGCAGTCGATACGGTGTGCAGGACGCTGATGTCCGTAGAAATACCTATCAGTATAGTCACTTCGATTCTAGGTGCTCCGATCTTTTTATATTTATTATATATCACTAAAAAGGCGTGGTCATGATGTGTGCAAGACTTGAAGTTCAAAATGCTACCTTTTCCTATGATGGAAAAAGGAATATCTTCGAGGATATCTCATTTTCGGTAGACTCGGGGGATGTGTTTTGTATTCTCGGACCCAACGGCACCGGCAAATCTACTCTGCTTCGCTGCCTCTGTAATCTATATCCGTTGAATGCAGGAAATATCTATATCGATGGAAAGGACATTTCGTCGTATTCGCCAAAAAAGCTGGCGAAGAAAATAGGTTTCATTCCTCAGATCCATACTCCGACTTTTCCATATTCTGTATTGCAGGTGGTCATGATGGGACGGACCCCTCACCTGAATATGTTTGCTTCTCCCTCACACAGAGATCGAGAAATTGCGCTTGAGGCCCTCAAGACAGTGAACATTGAGCACATCTGGGACAAGCCATACACAGAACTCAGTGGTGGACAGATGCAACTTGTGCTTATGGCTCGTGTGCTTGCCCAGGAGCCTGAGATTCTCCTGCTTGACGAGCCGACTTCTCATCTGGATGTAGGCAACCAAATTTACACGATAAAAATGATAAGAAAACTATCTCAAGAGGGATTGGCACTGGTTATGACCTCGCATTTCCCTGACCATACTTTCCTTTCATCCAGCAAGGTGGGTATCATGAAAGATAGGAAGTTTCTGGCAATGGGCCCAGCTGAAGTTGTGGTCACTGAAGAGAATCTTCAGGAAGCCTATGGAGTACCAATCAAGATTGTCCGCATAGATGGTGAGATTAAACGCAAAATTGCTGTGCCAGTAATCAGCGATTAACTTTAGGTCTTTAACTTGAAATATTAACAAATGGTAACTATTCAGGGTATAGTTATCTTTCTTTTTTCCTTTTCCGTTTCAAAATTTATATAAATCCAGTTCTCATTTTCGTATTAACATGAAATTCGATCTTCACGTACATTCCGATCATTCAAAAGACAGCAAATCAAGCCACGATGATATACTTGAAGCTGCCCGTAAAAGGGGCTTGAGGGACTTGTTATTTGTGACCATGATACCATAGAAGGCGGGCTTGCCTGTGAAATAAGAGCCCTTGAACTTGGCCTTGAAATTTCAGTCATTCCGGGAGTGGAGGTTACCTCTTCAAAAGGGCACATCCTGATTCTCGGAGTCCGGGAAGATATTGAGCCTTTATTGAGTCCGGAGGAAACGATCCGAAGGGCCAGGAATCTTGGAGGTACGGTTATCATACCTCATCCTTTCAAGCGCAGTTCTCATGGGATAGGAAGTTTTGAAGGGCTTGATATTGATGCAGTTGAGGTATTCAATTCTCGCTGCCTTTTTAACGGAGCCAACCGGAAAGCCGCAATCGAAGCAAAGAGGCTCAAAATCCCGGGCGTTGCAGGAAGCGACTCCCATATTCCCGAAATGGTGGGGCAGGCATATACCGAAATTGACGCCTCTGAAAACACTCCGGAAGCCGTGCTCAGGGCGATCAGGGAAGGGAATGTTTCTCCTGCAGGAAAAAATACGCCTAAGCACATTATTCTCGAACAGATGGCAGGAAGTGCAAAGCGAAAAATTCTAACGAAATTGTTCGGTAAAGTCTAAACGGCTCAAAATACAAAAAATCTTCCAGGGGAGGCAATTCCTCCCGGGAGTACAATTCTTTTTATAACTGCTTTAAGGTCAATCAAAAAAGTATAATATGGTATGCGGGCTTTGAGAATAATATGTGGCTTTAGGGAGACGAACAATGCCGTCTTTCCTGCAATATTCTTTCTAAGGAATCTAACAGGTACAACAATAAATATATTTTACAGAATATTTTATTTAGATTGTCAATTCCATTTTAATTTACGAATTATTTTCACAATAATTACCACAAATAGAAAAGGTATTATTATGCGGAGCGCAACCATTGTTATTTCGTTGATTCCCATCATTTTACAGACCTTCCTTTTATAATAAGTTCCTATTCAGGATTTTTGCAAGCAAAAAATTCAAATTACTTTTACCCGAACTGCTTCCTTTTGCAGGTGTGAAAAAAGTCTGTACCCCACTTGAGGGCTTCAGGATCGAAACTGAACAGGCTTTCGTTTTCAAAAAACTTTATTTCGGGAAGAATAGTAAGCAAGAAGAACCTGTCTGTAACTGTAAAACCTGCAAGTTTCGGATCTTTCGGGAAAAGAGATAGGTTGACATGTTCAAACTCAATCAAAGTTTGTAAATCATCTCTATAATCTGTTTTAAACCTCTGGAGCACGGCCTCGGTAAGCATTAAAGAAATTTCAGCCTCTTTTTTTGCAAGTTCGAGGTAGAGGGAGATTAATGAGGGATGGAAATAGGAACTGAAACCGAGAACCTGCCTTGAGCGGAGAAAATTTTCCACAAATTCGGGATTGAGTTCAAACATATGGCTGAGGTCAGGACGGATAAGTTTGCAGTTTTTTAATTCCCCGATTCGCCTTCGCAAAACCTTAGGGATTCCTTCCAGATTTCGCCGTGACCAGTAATCGAAATTATCTTCGAGAACTTCCAGGGTGTCCAGAAGAGGCGGCATTTTATCTACAATTGCCTTCCCCATAATGGAAAGTTCATAAGCATGGTCCTTCTGTATGACCAGTTTTCGGTCTTTCAGTTTTTTAAGCTGCGGGAGGATGGAAACGGGATCCACGCAAAGGTGATCCTGGATTTCATCTATATATCTGGGCCTGTCTTTCAGAAAGAGGAGAAGGTTCCTTCGTTTCTCAGACCGAAAGACCAGTTCCGTTAACCCGATTTTTGTCCCCATCCTACCACCAGAAAAAAACTCCTGATGAGAAGATGGCGCGGCAGTTATTTATACATTTCCATTAATTTTACACACTTGAATAGGGATGCTTCCAATAAAAAGTAAATCATGTGGGGTTATGGATGCTAAATAAACCTTCAAACAGCGTTATAACAGTATAATTTTAAATATTAAGTTTGAATACGTGGGCAGGAAGATTTCAAGCAGTCAGATCTTTACACCTTCAAGAAGAACCAGCTTCTTCTTCCAGTGGTCAAGCCCTCTCTTTGCAGCATACCAGTCAAAATATTTATCATCACCCATAAGTTCGCCGGCTTCGAATTTTTGCATGAACTCGGTAGAGATAAGGTCGTACTGGTCTTCAAATTCATCGCAGATCATAGAATAGCGGTATACCTTGTATTTCGCAAGATGTTTCTCATGTTCCAGAGCTGCGCGAATAACCTCGGTTACTTCCTCAAGCGAGTAATTGGTATCAATCTCCAAGGTAAAATCCATGTTTATCCCATAAGAGTTTCGTAAGAGTTGTTGCTGGTACTAAAAAATTATCCTATATCTCTTTTTCTATTTATGAATTGTTTATATCTTCTCGGATTGGAAGAAATCCGTTTATTCTTTTTTCGAATCCCCAAGAATACATTTGCACTCTATGTTTTCACAAATTAATAACGTTTTACCCACTGGAGTCGATGAAAGGTCATAATTAGTTCAGTGTATGAAGTCAGTAAAAAACCAGTAAAAAACCAGTAAAAAACCAGTAAAAAGTTAGTAAAAAGCTAGTAAAAAATCAGTAAAAAGTTAGTAAAAAGTCACTACTGAAATGGAATATTAATTTTGAGAACAGGAACATGAACGAATAAAAATAAATAAAAAAAGAAAAAATTCAGAACAGATAGTTACTATAGAAGGTGTGGGTTTTTAAAGCAAAACCACACAGTCATCAGTTCTCGGCTGCAATGGGAATTTTCCCCGAATTCTCCAGGTTCTTGTAAATGAACGCTGAAGAGTAAGCAAGCAGCATGAATTTAAAACCCTCGAGAAAATCCATCTCGATAAACTTTAAAATCATACATACGAAGAATGTAAACTGTACTGCACACAGGACCATTCCGGTTACTGTGAACATTTTCTGACGACTGCTACTATCACTACTGTCTGGATCATCGGATTCTTCTGACATATTGTTTCTAACCTCGCAAATAAAGGTGCTAAAGGCGTTTTGTATTTAGCTTGTTTTTATCTGCTTTTAATTTATTTTTGTGTTTCTAATTGAATAAGGTTTTATCGTCGGCAGTTTTCAACCAGCTCAAATTAAATAGAACCCCTTGCATTAAAGCATGGAAGCTAGTTCCTATGAAGCTCTTAAAATGAGACAAAAAGCTGAAAACTTCAATGGATGCATCTGAAGGTTCAGTTACATTGATCTTCTGGTGCAGCATTTATCTGAAAAAACACTCTCCGAATTAGAGACTTTTATACAATATTACTCTTTATAATGGATAGTATATATAACTTGCGAGGACATAGGGGGTATTGTTGAGCCTGTAATCGGTTTTCATTTTGTGGCTTTGAGATTCTTCATGTTCTTGTAACTATTTTCCCAGATAAATCCTGAATCATTCCCTGCGGGCGGGAGTTTAAAGATACGTGAGA
Source organism: Methanosarcina sp. ERenArc_MAG2 (assembly GCA_023955635.1). GTDB lineage: Archaea > Halobacteriota > Methanosarcinia > Methanosarcinales > Methanosarcinaceae > Methanosarcina > Methanosarcina baikalica. Next base: position 199,652 of record JAMXHR010000016.1, on the reverse strand, counting down.
TTTGCGGGAGTTGGAACTTTTCAGGCGGCGGAAAGGTTTAGGTCGTCTGGTTTTATACGGTTGATGTTTTGAAACATCTGAATCTGAGCAACTCTTTTAAAGTCCATTTTGATTGAGTGATTCCCGCTTCTCTTGTAGGTGTATTTTTACGTTTAAAACAGTTTTCATCCTGATATGTTAACCCACCATGTTCTCGACAGAAATTAAAATACGTGCAGTACAGAATCATTCGATTTATTAAGTACTCTATTTTCTTCGAGAATCCTATTGTCTTTCTTGAGATCCTGTTGTTGTCCTGTCTGAATGTCAGATTTTGCCTTTCGAGTAAACTTGTAGATATCTCAGTTTCTTCAATGTCTTTTCCAAATATAATCTTCTTAACAATCTTCTTTAATTTTCCTCCCTTCCTGTTTTTGATTACCTGAGCAAAGTTCAGGTAATCAGATGGAACACGTTTTGGATTCTTTGGCCTTCCTCTCTTACCTGTTCTAGGAAACTCTATTATTTCTCCAAATTGTTTCAGAAGAGCTTTCCCATAAAATTCCAAACCATCAGAGACAAAAAGAGGCAATGGTTCTGAAAGACGTCTAGCCGTTAATTTAACTAATTCATCCGCAACATACTGTTTTCTCGGACCAATGACAAAAGCAACTATTAACCTATAACTTGGTGCAAAAGCTACCCACATCCACGGTCCATCATCTTCATAATTTTCCATTCTAGGGACGATTTTTTTGGACTATTACCCATATCTCATCCATTTCTATCTTGGGTACTTTCAGGCCTTTCATAAAGACCTCATTAACCTTATTGCAGGATTCTGCTGCACGATCTAACCATCTACGTACAGTTGCTGGCTTTATATCCAATACATCTGCAATACCCTCTTCACTCATCCCTTTCATGGACATTTTTAAAGCTAATTCAATAACACGTTCTTCTTTACGGAGATCATAATAGAAAGTGCCTGTATGGTCATTGAATACTTTGCCACAGTTCCGACAGATGTATTTTCTAACTTTTTCTCCACGACTCACAGATGTTCCATTTCCGACAACGTTGTCCTTACCTTTAAGGCCATAAAATTCACATGAATCATTTGGACAAGCGACGTCAGTAAATTGTGGTTTTGGACCTCGTTTTCCCATAAATAGTATTATAATATTTGTATTATATAATATCAACCCAATGAAAATAGACGACCAAGGTTTAATGGACTATTTTTATTTTCTGGTTGTGGTGACAAAGTTTCCCTTCGACAGCAAGAGGTGCAATTCTATCTCCTTTTCTCTCCCAACTCTCAGGTATGATCTTTCTTTGGTTTCATACCTCAGGACTACTTGCTTTTTCTTATAACTCGTTAGAGAAAGTCCGAACTAAAAAATAACATAAAGTTTTTATATCAAATACATTTTCCAAGACTTTAAACGAAATATAGGAGATGATTAAATGATATCAGTACTTGAAGCACGAGAATTTGCCGAAACATGGATTGATGCCTGGAACTCCCATAACATTGACAGTATTCTAGAGCATTACAGTGAAGATTTTGAGATGACTACCCCTATGATAGTTCTTGTGACGAAAGATCAAACAGGCACTCTCAAAGGCAAGAAAAATGTGAAGGCGTACTGGGAGAAAGCACTTGAAAGGGTCCCCAACCTTCGATTTGAACTAATTGACGTATTTGTAAGTGTCAATAGCCTGGTCATTTGCTACAAAGCAGTTTTCGGAAAACGTGCTGCAGAAATTTTCTTCTTTGGAAAAGACGGAATGGTTAATAGAAGCATTGCCCATTACAACGAAGTTTAATTTTTGAGGCTTCTTTCTTTGAGCAGATGTTCTATAGTCACGCCTTTAATTATTGCAATAAAAACAATTTAGCAGCTCATTGAGTTATTGCATTATTTAGCCTTGTGACTATATATTTAAATAGTAATCTCTGAAATTCATATCTGAATCCCCGAGATAATCTTCAACTTCTTATTCCAGATATCAAGTCCTCTTTTTGCTGCGTACCAGTCGAAAAAATCATCGTCGTCTCCGAGTTTCCCGGAATCGAATTTTTCCATAAAAAGGTCTGAACCCATTCCGTACTTTTTCTCAAAATTCTCACAGGTGTCCGAATACTTTTTTATTTTGTATTTAGCCACACGCTCATTCTGTTCCAGAGCTGCACGGATGACCTCACTTACCTCCTGAGGTGTGAAATCACCTTTTATACCCACAGTGAGAGTCATGTTTTTGTCACCAGATAGAAATTGTGCTTCATTTTATAATAAGATAATTCACAGGAGCTGGCTTTCTCATAAAAAATGATAAATCCTCCTGTATGTCGGAATTTTACTCCCCACTTTTCGATAGTGACCTTTCCAGGAGAAGAGAAGTAAGTCACTGACTAAAGTAACATAACCCACTCCCCCAAGAGATTTTTTTCATTCACTTTAACAAAAAATGTACAAATACGTACACATACCTGAAAAGCTTTAAACGAATATTTAATGATTTCCTGTTATAAATATTTCGTAGATACATAGAAAACCCTCATTGAATGAAGTTCGCAAATTAATGTCCACATATTCTGAATACACATTATGAGTAGTGAACTACCCCGCCCTGCCTGATGGCGAGGACGGAGCTTCCTTCGAGTATTTACGTCATTTGAGGATAAGATTCTGGGAATCTCACCGACATCGGCAAACCTGTTTGTCGAAGATTATCAACAAATTGTTGATAGCTTGTCCACAAAGCATTTTGTGATAGGAACTTTGACATGATATTGATAGCCGAATTTCTATCTCTATCAATACAATTTCCACAATCACATGACATAGTTCTTTCCCAAAGAGGCATTTCGTGTTTCTTTCCGCAAACATAGCACTCTTTAGAAGTATAGCTTTCATCAATTTTTATTACCTTTTTACCTATAAGTTCAGCTTTATAGGTCAAAAATTCGATGAAGCGAGATAAATAACCTTGATTTTGGGTTGATCTGTTCATAGCTCGTTTTCTTTTTCCTTTAAGTTTTTTGGATTGAGCCATATTTTTGACTTTCAGATCACCAACAATAATAGTATTAGCTTTAGTATTGTTGACCATTTTCTTTGAAAGTTTATGTTGGAAATCGCTGAGTTGATTAGATTTCTTCTTCTCCATTTTTCGGTAAACACCATGCAACCTAACCCATTGTTTACTTTTCTTTTTACAATGATCTCTTTTAGATTTGATTGAATCGATTTTTGGTTGCCAATGTTTATCTGATCTCGGAGTTTTAACTTCAAAGAATTTCCCGTTTGAATTTACGGCTGTTACTATTTTTGTTATTCCGGCATCATTAGCCTGATACAAACCATTATCAAAATAATCAGGAGTAGCTACTTCATACACAACAGAAATATAGAAATCTCCCTTACCGTAAAGAGGATCATCATTATAGATTTCTATTTGTTTTATATTCTCAAACTTTTTCTTTACATCAAAAACAAGTTCAGTATCGTTGACTTTGTGAGTAAAGCACATATAATTTCTTGCTTGATAGAACCCACTTTGATTATAAGGAATTGTTTGAAAGAATTTATGACTTTTGAAATTCGGAGGACGGGCTTTAGTATCTCCATTTTTGATAAGAGCAAAAAATGATTTATAATTAGCATCAAGTTTTTTGAGAATTCCTTGAAGAACTTTTGAATAAACTATTTTGTATTCAGGATTATTTTTCTTGAATTCCGGTAGTTTGTTCTGTTGCTCCACGTATTTGATGCTTTTATTTTCGTTTTTCCATGCATCTTTTCTTTCAGCTAAAGCTAGATTATACAAAGAACAGCATTTATCAGAAAGTTCCCATAGAACTTTCAACTGATCTTCTGTTGGGTATATCTTAACTTTCGCTGTGAGATGCATTTTGACTCTCTACGTATTTTTTCAGAATATCTAAAGTAACCTGTCCGGTTGTTGCTAAAAAATATGATCTTGACCAAAAGGTATCTTCCCATAACAACAATTTTACTTCGGGAAACTCTTTTCGGATTTCTCTTGAAGTTATAGTTTTTATAGTGTTGATATATTTTGGAATATCTAAAGTTGGTTTTCCGGTGAAAATCATATGAAAATGATCTTTGTCACATTCTATACTCAACACTTCAACTTCGTAAGTTTCGCTAATATTATGGATTTTGGTTTTGAGGAAGTCTATCAGTTTTGGGTCACAGAGTACCTTTCTCCTATATATTATACATTGAACAAAATGATAATGGAGTGAGTACACCGAATGGCTACCCCGATCAAGATTATATCCCATAGTTATCATATAATATATGCAACTATACTATTTATAAATTTTCGGCATTAGAAAAAGAGGTATGTTGGGAAGTTGACGGCTTTCATCCCGATCTAACATCTTAATAATTCGCCAGAAGCCCGACATGAGGTTTTCACATGTTTGGTGGGTTTTTTACTAAAATTGGTCAAAATAAATTATAGCTGGTCTAAATGTGCCTGAATTTTGTGAAATATTCACTGTATGAATTTTAAAGTTGATATTCTCCATTATCCAATTATATAAATGGTTTGAATTTTAAGACAGGTTCGAAATAAAACGAAAAATTTAATTCAAAAGAAAGTTACTACAACATATATTGTCAGGAGTTTCTGGATGTTTCCTGAAAGGTACAAAATAATATCTTCACTTTCCATCTTGATCCATCCGGGTTAGTTTTTACCTGGCAGCTTTCATCAAAATTTTGCAAATATTGATTCTCGAAAAACTGCTAAATATGGGGATCAATTCTTTTGTGGATTTATTTTCAAAGACCGGCAATACAAGTAAAGGAGTAAATAAATTAGATACTTTGAAGCTAAAGAAAGAGGATTTTTGAGGGAATAGTTATGAAGAATATTTTAAAGATAATAACAATGCTTTTTGTCATTGCTGCTGTTGTCTTTGCAGCCGGTTGTACCGAAAAGTCAGAACCTGTGACTGAAAACAATACAACTGAAAACAACACAACTCAAGCTAATGAAACCGTGGAAACAGGGCAGATCGTAACCGAAGCTGACAACGGAACAAGCATAAGTCTCAAAAATGGAGAGAATTTTACCCTTCAACTCAGGGAAAATCCGTCCACAGGCTACTCCTGGCAACTCAACGTGAGCAAAGGGCTCACCATTCTCAGCGACGGATATACCCAGGACGAAGCTCCAGAAGGAAAAGTTGGTGTTCCGGGAAATCGTTCATGGATTATTGAAGCTGTGGACCAGGGCAGCCAGCAGGTAAACGGTATATATAAACAATCCTGGATGAATACAACCGGCACAGAGGAGAACTTTACACTCACTGTCGAGGTTGACTGAGAGGCATTTTTGTTTCTCAGATCTTATTTCCTTTTTTACCTTTTTTTAAAGAGCCTGTCTGAGCATTCTTTCTTCATTTGCTGAAGCGGCCTCGACAGCAAACGGTAAAACCATCGAATTGGGAATTTTGATAGCTTTGAAGACGTCGAATACTTCCTTAAATGGGAGTTAAACCAGTTTGAAACCCTTAATCTGACTTTCCGCAGATGTCTTCAAAAAAATAACATTTTTCCTGTTATCGTTTTTGGAGAAATATTCGAAAATTTGCAGTTATTATCTTTACTGAAGCTTAAGAAAATGGCTGCTATAAGTCCTAAATCCTAGATTCGGCAGGTCGACAATTAATTTTCAATATTTTTGTTGATGGCGATTTTGAAGTGATGCTCCATAATTGTATGCAGTTATTAGGTTTACATATGACCAATTATTAATTTTTCATACAAAACTTCTATGAAAAAATGATTCAGTACTTATATATGTCGTGGGAGTTGAGCCATACGTTAACAAACTTTAAACCCAATATAGAGTTAGCTAATATTCAAAAACGGCATCGGAAAAAATATTCTAATTTTTAATGTCAACCTGCCGAAAGCAGGCTAAATGAAGGCAAAAGGTCGAAAGTTTTGGAAAAAATTCAAAAACACATTTTGAGTAACCACCTTACTTTGACATTTATATAAAAATAAATACTCCTATTTCTGTTTTATCTGTGCATGAATATAAAAACAAAAATAAGAGCATTTCCCACTATTCCAAACAAGAATATATGTCTTCCCATTGGACCGATGCTTGCTGTTCAATTCTTTTATGAGAAACTTAATTTTTTTGATATTTTTAGCAAGCATAAAAGTCGGGGTTTTGATCTAAATAGCTTATTGATAGGGTTGGTAAGCTATAAGCTCACCGAGAATTTTAGTATCAAAGAAGCTGGCAAATGGTTAAATCAGGAAGAAATTCTCGATATCTTAAACCTTGAGAGCTTTAATGAACGAGTCCTTTATAGAACCCTTGAAATCCTGGGACGTAACAAGGAGGAAATTATTTCGGATATTCTAAGCAGTCTGTTTTTGGTTTACGATTTTGAAGAGACAGACATAAACCTCGACTGGACAAGTATAGTTCTTCACGGCACTAAGTCCAACCTTGGTAAGTACGGATATAGTAGAGATCATAGGCCTGATAAGCTACAGATAACAGTTGGAGTTAGTGAACTCAAAAAACCTATAAATATACCTATTGGAATTACTGTGAATAGAGGAAATGTTCTTGATCTTCAGCACTTTCCTGATACTTATAACCAGGTAAAAAGTAAACTTAAAATAGGCTCTCTCATCGTTTTTGACAAAGGAGCTAATACAGTTGACAACATTAAGCTAATACAAGAAGATAAGATGACGTATCTTACTTCCATGAAACTGAATTCAAGTGATGATAAGATCATTGAGAGCTTTGATCTAGAAATAGCTCAACTGATAGATCCTGAAAAAAATATATATGGGATAAAAATCGTAAAGCCAAGTAGCATTAAGTATTTCTATTTCTCAGAATCATTGCAAGAGAAACAGTTGGAAGCAAGAGCAAGAACTGTTCTGAAAAAGTTACAGGAAGCAAAAGAAATTCAGGAAATAATTATAAAGAATAAAAAGCTTCCTAAGAAGTTTAGAATCAACAATGAGTTGATTGAGATTGATTACTCATTCAGAACTAAACTTGAAGAGCTTAGTGATGAAGAAGCAATAGAACTCCTAAAAAATTCGATAATTAATGGAAGAGAAGGATTTTTTTGCCTGAAATCGAACAAGAATTTGACACTTGAAGAGGCATTGGAAATATATAGAGAAAAGGATTCTATTGAGAAAATATTTGACTCATTGAAGAACGAAATACAGATTAAGCCGTTAAGGGTTTGGTCGGACAATAGCATTTATGGAGCTATTCTCTTGGGCTTTATTGCTCAATTATTCATATCGCTGATGCGATATGAGTTTGATGAGATAAAGCACAGGTCAACAAAATTCATCAAAAAAAGCTTGAAGAATTTGACACTTACAATAAAGTTCGTGAAAAGTGGCATCAAAAACTATATTTTTGCTAATTTTGATAAGATCAATAGCTTAATTGTAACAAAAATGGGCACTATTCCCTAGAACATACAATATAATTTTGTATAATTGCAAGCTTTTGTCAAAATAATTTAGGCTAAAAACGGGATAGATTCTCTATATCAATTAGTGTATGCTGTCAAAGTAAGGTAACCAAGTCGGTTTTCAGAAAAAACGATAGCAGGAAAAATTATGAAAATTGAAAGGACATCTGCGGAAAGTCAGCTTAATCTACTTTCGGCAGCAAGTACATTCAAACATATTAATATACTTGATTACTATTTTTTATAAATTCAATAAAAATCGTGGTCATGTGGATCGAATGTCCAATTAAATTGCCATTTTTCTTATTTAATATATATTAATAATAATGTGGTTAACATTAAATAGTTTTTGATTTAAATATTATTTGAAACTTTCTAACTAAATCGATATCAATAGGGAAATTAAATGAATTTTTACGTCTACCTGCCGAAAGCAGGCTCTATTATAATGAGGCTATGATTATTGAACTATGTCTTTTATTAACGATGACTTTATTTCATCGTTTTCTTCCCACAATAAACACACTCTTTCACGCATATACCTGAAATCATTCAGTTCATACGATGCGCGTGGAGATTGTTCACGTATCAACTTAACAAGCCAAAACAATTTAAAGCCATCTTTTTTAAGCCGAGATTCTAAACAAGATTTCCTTACAAACAAGGAGTATTGAACATCTTTTAATTGTTCTCCACAAGATGAATTAAATCCTTTAAGATTACCGGCTTTATCAAAAAATTTGTTACTATCTCCATCTATCATGTTGCACATATCACGCACTTTTTTGAAGGAAGGTAGTAAGCTGATTCTCCATATTTTACCGAATCATACATTCCTTCAAATACGGCAGGATATATTGTGTATTTAAATGGTTTCCCTTCATATATTGTCCAAAAATCGATTTGATTTCCAGATTCTATTTTCCATGGAATCCACAATAAATCAACGGGACTCGAATAAAATTCGTGCCCCTCTATAGTACAATATGTACCCCCTTTATAAAGCAGAGAATCAATCTCTAAAACTCTTGATGTGCATTCTTCTTTAAAAAAGTTAAATTCATTATCAGTTGTAAAACAACTGCTTATCCATAGCGATGACTGTACGTCAGTTTCATTCTCTGTTAAACTGGTAAAATTGTATAAGCAGATCCATAAATCATCTAAATTATTGTTAATAGTTTTTATATTTTCGATAGAAGGTAATACCCATGAAGAAAAAGAAGGTATATTGGCTTCGTTAATCCATTTAGTGATATTTCTTTTTTTGTCGCTCTCATATGTCTCTAATTTTGGACATAAGTCATTAGGTAAAAACCAACCTATTAATTCGTTAGTGTTATCCCGGTTTTCTTCCAATAACTCTTGAGCAGGGTTGGAAATATAGATTATAGAGCTATAGTCATCAATTTTGAATTTATTACTTCCAAAAGGTTCCCGATATTCAAGTAAATCGGAAAAATATCCCATTAGTTCATGAGTAGCGCACCAAAAATATTTTTCAGCAAAACTAGCAATTATATTTCTGCCTCTATAAGTATCAGAGAGATATTGACGGATTATCGCGATGTCTGCACCTAGAAGTTCTCCTTCTTCTCCTCCATTAGGTATACCATAAAATTGTTTTTCGTTCCAACCAAGATCTTTTATATATCTGACACTTGCACTAAGAGCTAATTGATTGGGCGTTATACTTTCCATACCAATACTTGAAGCATATTCATTGAGCAACTCTGTTGCATCTGAATCCAGTTCAGTATTATTTCTTTTTGGGAATTTTTCCCCTCAATACAGTTAGTTAATTCATTCTTAATGTCCCGTACTATTCTTGTTCTATCCTTCTTTTCTCTCTCTCGATTTTCTAAAATTTTCACCATACTATTTTTTACAGAAAACTCAATTTCTCCAAATGTTCCCTCCAAAAATTTATTAATTGATTCGGTTGACAAATTTTCCCATTCATCGTTTTGAAGACAGGAACGAGTATCTAATTTTCTCCTAGTTTCAAAAAATCCTTTATAACTTTCTTTTATTACGTCCCAACTCAAGTCCATATAATGTGGTGTAAAAGTTTCGGATTGGCTTTTAGCAGCCTCCTCATCTAATTTAAGTAACTTTTTTTCTATTTTGTATGGAGGTCTGGACTTGATAACTTGTTCTTCTTTCACAAAATCACACAAAAAAGCTCTTTCTACTATTAACCTTCCTGCGTGTCTAATCACAACATTATGAATTGACTGGATCTTGTCATCTTCGAATATTTCATTGATCGTCCATTCAGCTAATTTTCCTAGTTCTCGGTTACTTCGAGTAATTAAACAAGCTACTCCTAAAGCAACAGATATTAAATCCTCCTTCATTTGAGGATCATCTGTGCTAAATGTGAGGTTAAGTAAATTGAGTAATTGTTCTGGATTATTTGTTCCCCACTTAGTTAATTCCTTGCGACAATAAAAACGTAAATTGTTGTCTACAGTTGTTAATGTCCAAGCAAACAATAGAGGCAAACCATCAAACTTATCATAGTTTTCTAATTTAAGGTCACGAATTATATTCCTACCATATCCCTCCCAAACTTCTTTTTGATTCTTTGGGATATAGTCAGGACCAGAAAAATTAGATCTCTTGATGCAACATCACTAAAACAAGTTAAAATATCATGAACAAATTTTGGTCCGAGTGGATGATTTTCCATGCGAGCGATCCTTACAACTAATTTTTCAAGGGTCTTTCTGCATGAGGGCATTGACTCTTTTAGTTTAGTTTCAACCCACCCTTTATATACTCCAGTTGTTTCCATGGAAGCATAAGATAAAGCAGATAAACGTAGGTCAATAATATTATCTTCTGAGAGGTCTTCAGTCCATAAATCTTTATCCCCGACAAGCCAACCGTGTTTGGATAGCAAAATAACAGCGGCCATCTGCTGAGATGCGTGATTACCTCTTATTCCTGGGCTTAGGGCTCGTCACAAAATAATTTAATTAACTCACTCCATTCTTTGGTTTGAATGTGTAATTCCATTCTCCGTGAAACTCATCAAGTATAATGCCCAATTTTTCAACCTGTTTTTTTTCGATTTTAATTCCTGTTGGATACTTATTCGTGTCTAACATGCATTTTACTTCAAGCCCTTTTGATGTAGTTGTTGCTGCAATAAGGTTTACAACTACTTCATAGCTTGTTAGTGGTTTTCCTCTCCAATTAAGAGTAATCTGGGAAAATAGTCTATGCTCTATTTTATTCCATTTACTTGTACCTGGAGGAAAGTGACAAACCGAAATCTCCAATCCGATTTCATCCGTTAATTTTTGTAATTCTGTTTTCCACAATTTTACTCTTGATCCATTGCTTCCCCCACAATCTGCAGTAATTAAAAGTTTTTTTGCATCAGGATATGATTTACACCCCATTAGATTCCACCATCTACGTATACTTTCAACTGCAAAAGACGCTGTATCATGATCTATGCCGACGTTTACCCATCCCTCATTATTAGCAATGTCGTATACCCCATATGGATTTACCTTTCCCAGTTCTTTATCCTTAAAATCATATACATTGACAAGTATTGGATCTTTTTTTGGACGCAATTCACGGCCAACATTCTTGAAATTTCCGATTAACTCTTTCTTTTTAGTATCTACTGAGATTACAGGCTGATGTTCACCTTGAAATATTTTACATTTTTCACTTATATGCTCAAATTGTTTGTCACGATCAGGATGCTCAGTTCCTTCTATGGTTTTCTTATTCGCTTGTAAACTGTAACCAAGCATGTGAAGCATATCCGCAACTCTTGTATGGCTTACTTTATGTCCGATATTCTGAAGTTCCCCTGCTATATTTCGAAGACTTTTACAAGTCCAGAGTAAAGGAGATTCCGGATCCCCACGACTTGTTGGTTCAATAAGTGCCTCAAGATCGGACAAAAGAGTAGGGTCTTTCTCAACAATCTTTTTACGACCTCCTCCAGGAGCACGTATTTTATTATCAGAAAGAGATTTGCCACTTTCCAGTTCAGTGCAACCTTTTTTAATTGTATTTTCAGAAATACCAGTTGCACGAGAAACTATGCTGATGTTGCCTTTGCCAATACTAAGCGCTTCTGCAGCTGCAAATAAACGTTTGCTTTTTTCATCAAGAAAAGGTTTTAGCAAGTTATATTTTTTGGAAATAATTTCCTCAAGCATATAGACCAAATAGGATTAACTTATATAAAAAAATACTCAATCTATTTTGTTACGAATACTTAGTTGCAACGACTTCCCAGAAACAATTTCCTCAACTTTTTCGTTAGCTATCAAATAATCATTTAGAGAATTAAAAGCGATTTGATATTTTTGCTCAGGAGGATTTAATATATCGTGATATTGGGGTATATATTCGTATAGAAGTCCATAATTGACTAAATGATCTAATATTCTGCCAGCTGTACTGTCATCTATCAGGCCAGCTCTAGTTTGTGAACTTTTGATCAAATTGCAGCCTTCATTCCTGCTAACTTCAACATTTGACAGGAAAAATTTTGCTAGAGCAGTAAGGCACCTTAAAATGACATAATCACTTTTTCCCCACCTATTTCCAAGCGTACTGCATATTTCTTTATCTACACGATAAATTTTTGATCTAAGAAGACTTGGAACAGTTGTGTGCATTGAACATGATGGAGTTAAAGAACAACCCGCGTATTCTTCACAGAATAGCTTCAAAGACAGAAGATCTCTTATAGCCCAACGTACCCAGTTTACTTTGGATACATCGATATTGTAATGTTTTACATATGCTGGAAATTGTTCACTAACAGATACATCTCCTTCAAGTGGAAGAAGTATTTGTCTATTTATATCAAAGTCAACACGCTCATTTTCGAAAACATATGGTCGACTACTTACGCAAAATCTGAGTTTAGGATTCAGTTGGTTGATAGTTTTTAGCTCTCTAATTCTTTCAATCCATGAATTCCATGTAGTAGACTCATCAATCCCATCAATGCAAATCAAAAATCTGGTAATTTCAGATTCAATTTCTGAATCATAATCTTTATTCAGAGCTCTTTTCACATCACATATTGAGGCACATGCCTCTAATCCAGACCATATTTCGTCTGTAGACCATTCTTCAGACAGCTCTAGAGATCGCCTTAAAATCGAACCCCAACCTTCATCAGCACGAACGTCTTTGGCTCGAATTAATAGTGCAGGAAAGCTTTCTTTTAAACTATTTTCTACATAATTAGCTAATCCATGTGTTTTCCCAGTGCTCGGATTTCCTAGAATTATCAAGTTAAAAGTAGCCAAAGATGAAGAAACTTTATTAAAATAAGTTGCCAGATCTGGATAGTCAAAAGGAGAGGAATGTACATCTACAAGTGCTCTTTCTAAATCTCGAAAAGTGATTACATACTTCCACTGTGAGCGATTCTTTAAAAGTTCTAAAAGTTCCCGAAAACCTATGGTTTCCTCCAGTTTTAATGGATCTACATATGCACCACATTTTGCAGCGTTGATAAGATACTGACATGCTTGTAAATATGTCATTAGAGCTTTCTTTTCTCTCTCAAATTTTGTTATTTCATCATCTTTATAAACAATGTTAATGTCAGGCAATGACAGAAAATGCTCAATTTCATTAAGTGCTTTGATAATTTTTGTTTCAATTTGTGTTAAATCAGAAACTAAACTTCGCCTATATGTGGAGACACCTAACATTTCTGAAATATAATTACAAATATATCCTGATCCATGAAGAGAAGAAACATAACGTTCTCTCAACCATCCGTTTTTGGCTAATTCAAAACGTTTTTTTAATGATTCTAAAGAAATCTCTTCTCTTTCGAACCAAAACTTTCTGATCCCTTCCGCTTCAGGATACTGCAACTCAGTTAATAATCGACTTTCATCCCAAAGTTCCAAGATCATTTCAGGATATTCTTGTTTGATTTTTCCAAAAAAATCTTCTACGCGTGATCTTTCATGATTTTTTATTTTTTCTCTACCCTTTCCAATTCTTTCATCTGAAAGATTTCGGGAAACGCATATTATGTACCTTACGATATTATTTCTAATTTTTTTCGCTGTCTCAACCGAACTGCGAATTTGCTTGATTTGATTTTTGTCTATTGAATATGGGAACCATTTTACTTGAAGACCTATATATTCGCCTGATTGAAGTTTCGTATAGGCTTCTACTCCCCGTCACCACCGGAACCATTTACAACATTTATACATAGAATTTCATTTCCATATTCACGATAGCACCACCTCTCAAACAATTGATCACACAGGGCTTCAAAAGCTCTTTCTGGCGCTTCATTGTATGTATGAAAACGATTCCAGTTCAAAAAATTACCTCTTAAGTTCAAAATTAATTTGGCCAAGTTTATTTTGATAAATACTTGTTCAATATTGTTTATCAATTTAAGTTTCTAAATAATTCTGTAACTTCTTTGTTTAATAATAAACAGATTTTAGGTTTACTAATGGATCATCCTTAAACAAATATAAATAGTGCCTTTTCTCTCTCCAAAACTACACCTTTAAATCCCATACCTTCCATTTCTATCCCATAACATAACTCTTATAAATTTTACTCGGTGACCTTTTTATGAAGAATAGGCTTTACAAATATTATCCTGAAGATTTCGGGGAACTTACTGTTGACGTTTTGCATATGGACCTGGTGTTTGATGTTTATGAGGACAGGACTAATGTTAAGTCCGTGCTCAGGATTAAAACCAGGGATGCGCCTGTAGAGAAGCTGGAGTTAAACTGCAGGGACCTTGAGATTCGGGCTGTGAGCTGCATACAGTGTGAGGTTTCCTACAGATACAGGAAGGACGATGCGATCCTTGAGATTGATTTCAGGGATGTAATTCCGCCTCACACTGAGGTTGCGGTTATTACGGATACGGTTTGCAGGCCGACCAAAAATATCCTTGAAGGGCTGTACTACGACGAAACGCCGGTAGGGGCTCCTCCTCAGCAGATCACGCAGTGCCAGCAGTGGGGGTTCCAGAGAATCGTGCCCTGTATTGACGACATGACTGCAAAATGCACTTATAAGACTGCCATTATTGCAGACTCCAGGTACACGAACCTGATCACAAACGGGGATGTTGTAGTTGAGAGGCATACCGTAAAGCCCGGAAGGGACAAAATCGTCTATGACAACTCGGTCACGCCAATGGCAACGTATCTTTTTTCCTTGGTGTGGGAACTTATTCTACTTTCACCAGAGAATTCGAATATCCTGACGGAGGCACCTTCCTGCTGGAACTGCTCGTGCCGCCTGGCTCAAACGCAGCTGCTGCCGAAAAAGCCCTTGATATCCTGCATGATTCTGTCATGTGGGTTTACCTCTTCACAGGGCCTGAGCAGTTTGATGAGAAGAAGCTGCCTGTCAGGAAGGAAATCCTTGAGCTTGTCCGCAAGCGAGAGAAAATGAAACTTGAAACAAAACCTGAGTCCACGCTGGAAGAACTCGAAAAAGTCCGGGATACGCTTGCCGGGCTTGCCGGAACCATCAGTCCCGGATACAGGTATACAGGGACCGTGTACAGGGAAATAGGGATGCAGAACTCGGACTTCGGGGGCATGGAAAATGTGGGAAATACCACAATTACCACAAACCGGATAATGCCTTTCCCACAGACGACAGACCCGGCTTTTGAATATATGATCCGGGTCAAGGTACACGAATACCACCACAACCAGAATGGGTCCGAAGTCACCGGAAAAAGCCCGTTTGAGATCTGGTTGAATGAAGCTGTGACAGTGCATGTGGAAGAACAGTACCATGCTTTCCTCTTTGGCGAGGACTACCAGAGGCTCGGCAGGGTACTTGAGTTGCTCGCGCCGGCGTCAGGAACGTTTGCCCTGGATTCCGGGGCAGCTTCCATGCCAATCATTCCTGACGGCTTCAATGACCCCAATGACCTGATCACTGCAGTCACCTATGTAAAAGCCCCGGAATATGTGCGCATGGTCGAGTCCCTGATAGGAAAGGACACCTTTGTCCGGGGCCTTGACCGTTACTTCAAAAAGTTCAGGCACTCCAACTCAACTACTCAGGACTGGATCGAAGCCATGGAAACAGAAAGCGGACAGCCTTTAAAGGAAATGTCCGAAATCTGGCTAAAACAGACAAAATTCCCTGTAATCGAGGTTTCAGCCGAATACGACAGAGCTTCCAGAAAGTTTACCTTCCTCCTCAAACAGAAAGTACCGGAAGGCGGAAAGCCCTGGGAATTCCCATTCAAGGCAGCTCTTGTTGACGAAAACGGAAATGACCTTGCAGAAATTCTGGAAAGGGTCAGCGGGGAAACTGCGGAAATTACGGTTGAAAACGTGGACATGCCTGCCTTCCTCTCCCTGAACAGAGGCTATTCTTTCTACGGGAAACTCATCTACAGGGCAGGCCAGGATGAGCTCCTGATGCAGGTAAGAAAAGATACAGATACCATAGGCAGGTTTACGGCTTTCTATACTCTGGTTGACAGAGAAAAACTCAGGCTCCTTAAAAATCCCGAATCAAGGCCTTCTGAAGACTTTGTCGAACTTTTCTACAGGCTTCTGAACGACCGGCAGCTTCTCGAAAGGGCAGGAGGGCAGTTCCTGACCATCTTCGAGTCAGTCGAAGACGATGAGTTTGCCCACAGATACCAGGCGCTTTATGAGGTAAAACAGAAGCTCTTGAAGGCAGTTGCCTGGAAATACATAAATTCCGTTGTTTCTGCCTACCGCTTCTTTGAAAATTCCTCGGCTCCGAGGGATGCGACTCTGGAAGAGACAGCAAGGGTAATCAAGAGCAGGCAGGCTAAAAATGTCTGCCTGGGCATCCTTGCAACCCTTGATACTCCTGACATTCATGCCATGATAAAACAGCAGTTTGAGACTGCGACCTGTGCAACTGACAGGCTGAGCGCATTTGCTGCATACCTCAATAGCTCGGCTCCTGACAAAATTGAAGTCCTGAGAGTTTTTGAAGCCGAATCAAAACAAAATCTCGTTGCCTGGGAAGCTTTCCTTGCAGTAATAGGAAGCAACAGCAGCATTGACGCGGTCGAACTGGTGAGAGAAATGGAAAGGTCAAACGCTTTCAGGATCGAACAGACAAACGACCAGCGTGCCCTTTACGGAAGTTTTGCCCGCAATCGCAAAAAATCGCTTCAGACCGAGGAAGGAAGGACACTTTTTGCGGAAATCCTGCAAAAATTAACTCCTGTAAACGAATACAGTACAGTCAATATGCTAAATGCCTTTGCAAATATAGACCTGATGGAAGCAAAGTACCATACTCCACTGGTCAAAATCCTTGCAGACATCCTTGCAGGACTTGACGCGCAGAAGTTCCCCAGTGTCTATAACAGGGTTAGAAAACTCCTTCTCGGAGCCCCGAAAGCTGTCGGAGCTTATGGAATAGTACATGGAAAAATTCCGGCTCTGCAGCCGGAAAGTCTGGAAAAGAAATAAACCGTTCAGAAAAACATTCTGTCCGGAAGAACCGATAACTTCAAGCTTTATCAGGTAACTCGGCCCGGAAGGAGACAAAACCATTTTCCTTCCGAGCTTCTTTTTTGTGCTCGTTTAATTGCGGTTTATATTCTTTTTTTCTTAAAGCTCTGCTAGAATTATGTTTCCGCAAAAACTAGTTTTTTCTCCCTCGAACTTATTTCCTGAATAGGATTTGAAGGTAAATACAGGAAGAATATATATCTCAAAGAAATAACTGTTAATCGGGAGTTTTTTCCGGATTTCGCGGGCTGGCTTTTAAGGGGGTGCTAAAAGGGCATTTGAACTTTTTGAAGGTGTGTTTATCAACGCGTTTTCGTCTCTGTTCAATATTGTAGGCTCTCTCCTCATCATATACGGTGGACTAAGGTCAATTTCAGGGGTTATCCTCATTGAAGTTTTGAAGAAACATTTCAGTTACCAGCAAGTAAGAAAAGAGCTTACAAACAAGATTGTCTTCGGGCTTGAGTTTTTCATTGCAGCCGATATTCTGGAAACCTTACTTAATCCCTCTCAGGAAGAACTCCTTCTGCTGGGTACGGTTGTGTTGATAAGAACAATTCTCGGCTATTTCCTTAGCAAGGAAGTCACGGAATACCAGCTGGATTGAAGCAAGGCTGAAACCCGAAATCCTTTAGAAAGCCATAATATCCCGTATTTTTTAGAAACAGGATACTTCTCTGCCTTTCCGGTCTTAACTCTGGGCAGTGTTCCAAAAATCTTTTGTAATTCCTTTTTAACCTTCTGAAAATACTGGACTTGCCTGGATAACCGCTGCTGCGGTGATTTTATAATACTTAAGATTGTACCATTTTAAAAAACAGTATAATTTAAAAGCAAGTAGAGTGTTAAGGATACAAAATATTATTAAACTCTAATATTATACTAATCCGAAATCCAGATTATGCTGACTGAGAGTCCGGGTTTTACTAACCTTAAACGGGCGTGGCTTGAAAACCGGCATCCGAATAATTCAAAATTATCAGACACAGGAGACATTTAATGTATTATCTCAAATGTATCGAATGCGGTGCAGAGTATTCAAAAGATGAAGTAATCTATACATGCAGCAAATGCGACGGGCTGCTTGATGTTATTTATGACTATTCCTCAATTAAAATTGACCTGGAAAAATTAAAGACCGAATGTCCCTCGGTCTGGAAGTACGCAAAACTTCTTCCTATAGAAAGGGAGCCTGTAACTCTCAGGGAAGGTGGGACACCTCTTTATAAATGCGACCGTCTTGCTGAAAAAATAGGGATTAAAGAACTCTATGTAAAGCACGAAGGCATGAATCCTACAGGCTCTTTTAAGGACAGGGGAATGACTGTCGGGGTTACAAAAGCGCTTGAACTGGGCATGAGTACCGTTGCCTGTGCGTCTACAGGAAACACTTCTGCAGCTCTTGCAATCTATGGGGCAAAAGCCGGAATTCCTGTGGTTGTGCTGCTGCCTGCAGGAAAAGTAGCCCTTGGGAAAATTGCCCAGGCCCTGATGCACGGAGCAAAGGTTCTCAGCATCCGCGGAAATTTTGACGATGCACTTGCCCTTGTGCGTACGCTATGTTCTCAGGAAAAGATCTATCTCCTGAACTCAATCAATCCTTACAGGCTGGAAGGCCAGAAAACTATCGGCTTTGAGATTGCAGACCAGCTCGGTTTCAGGGTGCCTGACAGGATTGTCCTGCCCGTAGGAAACGCAGGAAATATTACCGCTATTTATAAAGGCTTCAGGGAGTTTAAGATACTCGGCATAACCAATTCTCTCCCGAAGATGACCGGAATTCAGGCAGAAGGTTCCTGCCCCATCGTAAAAGCCATAAAGAGCGGGGCTCCGGAAATCACTCCTGAAGAGAAACCTGAAACAGTTGCAACAGCAATCAGGATCGGAAATCCTGTTAACGCGAAAAAAGCCCTGAGCGCGATCCGGGAATCGGGCGGGACTGCGGAATCCGTCACTGACGAAGAAATTCTTTCAGCTCAGCAGGATCTTGCAAGACTTGAAGGCATAGGTGTCGAACCCGCAAGTGCAGCCTCGGTTGCAGGGCTTAAGAAACTTGTTGATATGGGCATTATAAGCAGGGACGAAACCATTGTCTGCATCACCACAGGGCACCTGCTTAAAGACCCGCAGGCTGCGATTGATATCTGTGAGGAGCCGACTGTCGTGGATGCCAATATAGAATCCATCAGGGAAGCTATCTTCGGAAAGGCGAAATAAAACCTGAAAAACAGATTCTATTAGAGCTTCGATTACAGAGATCAGTCGGAAGAGAATTATTTTAGTTGGTATCGGAACCGTAAACAATTGAAATGTCGATATACTCCGGTTCCGGTACCTTTCAATCATTTAAGGTTTCTTGAGATTGCTTATTAGCTTTCCGAAAACGTTTACTGTTATATCAATTCTGACGAGTGTATTCAGATTCTTTTAAAAATCAAAATGATTGTTTTAACCTCAAAATAATCGATGGGCGTGGACATGAATGGAGCAGGACTATAAGCCTCACGAGATCGAAACGAAATGGCAGAAAAAATGGACAGAAAGCGGGATTTTCCAGGCTGAGCCCGATAAGCGGGAAAAGTTTTTCATAACGATCCCCTACCCCTACCTGAACGGGAACCTGCATGCAGGACATACCCGGACCTTTACAATAGGCGATGTTGTGGCAAGGCACAAGCGGATGCTCGGGTACAACGTGCTTTACCCTATGGGCTTTCATGTGACAGGCACGCCTATTGTCGGGCTTGCCGAATTGATTGCAAGTCGGGACCCCCAGACCATGGACGTCTATGAACGGCTACATGGGATTCCAGGGGATATCTTGCCAACGCTCGATACACCTGAAAAAATTGTTGACTATTTCAAGCATGAAGCCGAGAAAGCCATGCGTATGATAGGTTACTCCATTGATTGGAGGCGCAAGTTCACTACAACGGACCCAACTTATAAAAAATTCATTGAGTGGCAGTATATCCGGCTTGGAGAAAAGGACCTGATCGTGAAAGGCTCCCATCCGGTAAAGTGGTGTCCGAACGACAATAACCCCGTAGAGGATCACGACATTCTGTACGGGGAAGAAGCTACGATTGTCGAATATACGCTGATAAAGTTCCGGTATAAAGACATCGTTCTTCCCTGTGCTACTCTCAGACCTGAAACGACATACGGAGTGACTAACCTGTGGGTCAATCCGGACGTGGATTACGTAAAAGCAAGAGTTGAAAAGGATGGAATCGAAGAGTTCTGGGTCGTCAGCAGGGATGCTTTCAGGAAGCTCACCTTTACGGATCGGACAGTCGAGTATATTGAGGACGTACCTGCAAAATCCATAATAGGGATCAAACTCACAAACCCGGTAACAGGTGAAGAAGTAATCTCCCTTCCCGCATCCTTTGTCAGGCCTGAAAACGGAAGCGGAATAGTTATGAGCGTGCCTGCACATGCACCCTTTGATTATCTGGCTCTCCGAGACCTTTACGATGTTGACCTGAGCAAGTACGGGATAACCGAAGACCTCAGGAAAATCGAACTTATCTCTCTTATAAAAGTGCCTGAGTTTGGAGAATTCCCTGCAAAAGAAATCGTGGAAAATATGGGGGTAACAAGCCAGAAAGATCCCAGGGCCGAGGAAGCCACAAAGATCGTGTACAGGAGGGAGTTCCACGGGGGAGTTCTTAAGGAGATTACAGGAAAATACGAAGGACATGCTGTCTCCAAGATTAAGGATATCCTTACAAAAGACTTAATCAGCTCAAACGCAGGAGAGACCTTCTACGAATTCAGCGAACCTATAGTTTGCCGCTGCGGCACGTCCTGTGTCGTAAATATGGTGAAAGGCCAGTGGTTCCTTAATTATTCGAACCCTGAATGGAAAGCAAAGGTTTACAGATGCCTCAGCCAAATGCGGATTATCCCTGCAGAGTATAGGGTCGAATTCGAGAACAAGGTTGACTGGCTTAAGGATAAAGCCTGCGCCCGCAGAAAAGGCCTTGGAACCCGCCTTCCTTTTGATAAGGAATGGCTGATCGAGTCCCTCGGGGATTCGACAATTTACATGAGCTATTACATTATTGCCAGGTTCATCGAAAAGGGTGACCTTACTCTTGAGCAGCTTACCCTGTCATTCTTCGATTATGTCTTGCTTGGAAAAGGTGATCCCAAAGCAGTTTCTGCGGATACTGGCCTTGATCCGAAACTTGTGGAGGAAATCCGCAGGCATTTTGTGTACTGGTATCCGGTTGACCTGCGTTCTTCCGGAAAGGATCTTGTCCCGAACCACCTGCTTTTCTTCCTCTTCCACCATGTAGCCCTTTTTGAGGAAGAAAACTGGCCAAGAGCCCTTGCAGTAAATGGCTTTGTTTCCCTCGAGGGACAGAAAATGAGCAAGTCCAAAGGCCCGATCCTGACCCTGGAAAGCGCAGTCAGTGAGTATGGCGCAGATATCACAAGGTTGTACATTCTTTCTACAGCCGAACAGACTCAGGACGCAGACTGGCATAAAGCCGGAATTGATTCTGCCAGGCGGCAGGTGGACAGGTTTTATTCGTTTGCAAAGGATGTTATCGAAAGTGGAAAACGTGCAAACCTGAGCATGGAACTAAAGCAGATCGATCGCTGGATGCTTTCAAGGATGCAGAACTATATCAGGGAAACGAATATTGCCCTTGACGCTATCCAGACCAGGGAAGCTATACAGAATTCTTTTTCCTGCTCATAAATGATGTCAAATGGTATCAGAGGAGAGGTGGAGAGACCCTGCTCTACTACGTGCTTGACAACTGGGTCAGGCTTATGACTCCCTTTACTCCGCACCTCTGTGAGGAAATCTGGGAAGCTATGGGGCACGAAGACACGATCTCCCTTGCGCAGTATCCACTTTATAATGAAGACCTGATAGACGATGGCGCAGAACTTGCCGAAGAAATAGTCAAGGGAACCCTGGAAGACATTGAGGAGATCCTGAGGGTAACAAAGATGACCCCGCAGAAGGTTCACCTCTACACAGCTCCTGCCTGGAAAGCCGCAGTCCTTAAATGTGCCTGCGAAATGCAGCTCGAAGCTCCTCTCGAGGTAGGTACCCTTATTAAAATGATGATGGCAAATCCTGACCTGAAACGTTTCAGCAAGGATATCCCGAAGTTCGTGCAGAAGATCGTTCCGGAGTTCAAAAGCGGAGGCGCAGACAGGTACGAAATCTTTGCCGGCCCTGGTCTCGATGAGCAGGTTCTCCTGAAAGAGTCAGCTTCCTTCCTGGAAAAAGAAATAGGCTGTCCTGTTGAGGTCCAGAGTGCTGATTCTCCTGCCTACGACCCTGAGAAAAAGTCCAGGTTTGCAGAACCTCTGAGGCCTGCAATTTATATTGAAAAGGTAACGCAAGAAGAGTAAAAGAGTAAAATAGTTTCTTCTTGACTAAAAGAATCTGTATCCGGGCAAAGTGAGAAAGCCCTAAGTTTCTTCCTTTTTTCTTTTTTGGCTCAACTATAAAATTGGCTTTTGCTATCCCAGATGCCCATGTTTATGTGCATCTGGTTATTCAATAAAAAACTCCTTATTACTTTTTAGCAGTAAACAGTGTTTAGGTTTAGACTGCGTGCACAAAATAGGAGAAATAGTGGGATCGAAAATTGTCATCTAGCCGGATGAATAATTCCACGAACCCCGAAAATCGTATAAAATCCAGAGATTAGAAAATGCCTTTCCTGGTTGTCAGGCAGCGCCTGTAAAAGAACAATAAGAAGTAATAGAGGAGTAGTAATGAAACAACAGAACATTATAAAAAATGTACTTGAAAAAACAGGCAACAAAAATTTAATAAATGAGCTTACAACTAGGCTGTCACAGTCTGAAATCACCACACTTTTGCTTGCTCTTTCAAAAGAAATAGCGAACAAAAATACTCCCAATGACATCTTAAGCAAGTATGAATCTAACCGATTTGTAAAGCCGTCTCGACTTAATCCCATTAAAGTCAAGAAAGTCGAAATTTTAATGCTCGAAATGGCCGAAGCCTCAGGTTTTTCATCTGTTTTACTTTCTCCTGCAAGCCCGTTAGGAAGCTGCTCTGTTATAGCTAAGGTTGATCAAAACAATGTTATCTCTGCGACAAGAGGCTTGGAGTTCATTGCAGACAACACCAATATGCTTGCCATATACCTTGCAAGTGGAATAAAAAACAAAACCATTGATAACACAAAAAGTCCTGTTCATTTATCCGCAATCTGCAGAGTTACTCGCGGACAAATGTTTAAAATTAATTCATTTGTTCCTCATTTTAGCTTGTTTACTCTTGCCAGTTCTGGCAAAGACACAGGCTCTTATTGTTTTGAAAAGGATACGATAACCAGACATATGCAGTTTTATATAAACTACTTCGGAAACAAATTAGGGTATAGGCTTAAAGTAACTCTGAACATAAGAAATGGATATACCGATAAAATTGGATTTATTGATAGAATCCATTGCCACCTTCGTGAGATATATCCCCATACTGATTTTATAGTGAATAGGGAAGAAACTGATAACAGTTATTATCAAGGCATTAATTTCAAGATTAATGTTGAGGATATAGAAATTGTAGATGGCGGCTTTGTTGACTGGACGCAGAAGTTGCTTGGCAACAAAAAAGAACGCTTATTAATCAGTGGAGCAGGAGTTGATTTGCAGCTTATTGCAGGGATACTGGATAAGACAATTTGATAGTCTGGTGACTGGTTATTCAAATACCAGCGGAGTTTTGTGGGATAGAACTAAGGACCCTCCGCGAAATAATTTAGGCACTTATTTATACAGTACACAAATGTTTTCGCAAACTAGCTCATCGATTTAATCCCAAAATAATTATGTGTTGCCTAGGGTATTTCGTAGCGAACCCTTAGCTCATCCTCAGAGAATGCCAAACCTTGATAGTGTCTCATGCTTGTTAGACTGTCATGTCCTTGCCTCAGAAGAGTATTATATTTACTTCAGTAACCCTTTGGTCTGCTCCAATACTTCTTCGTTATCATGCCAGCCGGAAGCGTGCCAAACAGGCTTTCCATCAATATTATACAATACGGAAAGCGGCATCATTGAGACGTCATCTTCGCCCATTTCTTTTGGGTGGTCATCACACATTACGACCTCAAAGAATACACCATTCTCTATTTCTGGAATTTTAAGTAGTGTTTTATCAACATACCTTTTCAGTGACTCACAGTTCCCGCAGCCATGCCCTGTGAATATCCTATAGATTGGTTTATTCCTATAATGGTGTAAAATGAACCTGAATAATAATGTGTTAAATGTTTCATCGGGGTTTATTCAGACAATCAAGTCATTTGTTTCTGACATACCTCTTTATTCTTTTTTTGACTTTCAAATGCGTAGGTTCTATAGTTGTTAATATACTTTAAAGTATCAAAGCTTTTTATTTCATAAGTCTCTACGAACTCTTCCATTAATAGTATCTTCCTGTTAAGATCATCATTTATCATTAAAGATAATGGTAATAGCTTTTCTTCTATTTTTTCTGTACTAAGATTCTCGAAATCACTAAATTTGATAAGCCTTTTCTCAAGAGCTAATGAAATTATCGGACTACTGTAGTCTCTTTCAACTATTTCCTTTTTCCATGTATTGACTGCATTATTTAGCATTGCTACAACATCCGCCATATTAAAAAGGGCTATTGCTTTTCCAAGTTCCGAAGCATCAAAACTTTCGGAGGACATTAGATCAAGTATGGATAGAACTGCAACCATTGTGGAAGGACCCTTATTCTGGACAACAAGAGAATAAGGGTATACAACCTTATTCCTGTTTAAAAGATATGAGAACTCCATTGACCCGGCTACGCTTCTTATTGCTAGGAAAAACTCACTTTTGAAATCATAGTATCTTGGAAGGGATATTAGATGATTTTTAAGGAAATCAGAAAAAATATCAAATGTAGTTTTTATATAAAGATTATCTAAGTTAGGTTGTGATGGTGTGTAAGTTCCAGATGCAATTTTATCGGCATTATAAAGAATACTCAACATCTCATAACTGAATTTGTTTCCGCCATTCTCAATTATAAAAGCTGCATTATCACACGAGTCATCAACGGCTGTATCCACTAGAGCTAGACACGTTTTGAAGTCGGCAAGTTTGTAGACACTAGAGGAGTCAACGCAAGAAAGATGTAGAAATATGTAACTATCATACAGCCATTTAAAAAGACCTGGCTTTCTGTGAGGGCTTGCAACATTCTTGTAGCTCGAATAGTAATTTTCCCACAACGTGTCATATCTGGATATTATCACAATTACCACCATCTTTGATAAACTGATTAAACTTTAAATATCACTCATACGTACAGCATAAGATTAAGTGAGCTTTAAATTCAAGTTGATATCTGATTCTTGTTACCTATGTTTACATTCGCTAACTTCACTTCTACTTCGAACTTGTCAAAAAACAACTTCTTCATATTTTCTATTGACGATCTTGATAGTGAAAATCAAGATCGCCAGTCAAAGTTTCAAAGAATAATAATTTTCATAGGTTATTTCATTGAAGGCATTTAGATCCGAGAATCTGTAAACTGTATCCTATATTTCGTTCCGGACTTTTTTTAAGTTCTATATCACCATTGATTTGATCAACAAGAGTATTTACTAACTGTAAGCCTAGTGAACTAGTGTTTCTAAAGTCAATTGAATCCGGAAAACCAATACCATCGTCTTCAACAACTAATGTATAATGTTTGCAGAGACAGGTTAAAATTTTCTTTTTATCATTAACGTCTCTGTGAAGTTTGATGTGAATTTTCCCGTTCCGTCCTTTTGGAAATGCATATTTCAGGGAATTAGAAATGAGCTCATTGACAATGATACCCAAAGGGATTGCATTGTCCATTTCAA
Organism: Methanosarcina sp. ERenArc_MAG2; assembly: GCA_023955635.1. Classification (GTDB taxonomy): domain Archaea; phylum Halobacteriota; class Methanosarcinia; order Methanosarcinales; family Methanosarcinaceae; genus Methanosarcina; species Methanosarcina baikalica. The sequence goes on along the minus strand of JAMXHR010000016.1, from coordinate 173,760 downwards.
AAAATATATCTTCCACATCTAAGAACAATCGGATATCAGAACTTCCTACTTTATATGATTTGAAAAGATCATCTGTTAGTTCTTTCAGGTATGAAGCAAAGTTGATTGTCTCCATATCTTTGGAGTTATACAGCTCTTCATGAATTATAGACATGGATGTGATTCGATTATTGCTTTCTCGAAATGCTTCAATAACTTTTTCGCGTTCAAGATTACCGGACAGCAAGTTCTCGCACTCTAATTCTAGGAGGCTGGAGATTACCTGCAGGTTGTTTTTAATCCGGTGGTGGATTTCTTTTTGCGAAGTTTATCGGCTTTGTCAAGAGCTTCCATTGAGATTTTTCGCTCAGTGACATCTTGGATAAAACCCTGGTAAAACCGATTTGTCTCATCTATATCGTGTACAACCTGAATAGACTCAAAGACCCAAACTATATTCCCATTCCTATTCAAAAGTCTATATTCTTGCTCAACTAAAGAATTAGATGCAGCGCTCAGCTTTTTTCTATTTTGAAGAAAGTTACTTTTATCCTCAGGATTCACTAGCTGAACCAATCTGATTTTTCCTGATAGAAGCTCTTCACTTTTATAACCTGTGATCTCCTCTACAGCGCCGTGCAACAGCACGAGGTTGAAATCATTGTTTAACTCAAATCCAATACCTCTGAAGTTCTGCAGATATTTTATAATATGTTCTTCGCTCACCTTGAGTTTTTCCTGAGCATACTTATTTTCTGTAATATTTTTTAACAAGCCGATTGCCCTGTATACACAGTTATTTTTATCTTTAAGAAAAACTGAGCTATCTTCCACATGAATATAGCTCCCATCTGTTTTCCTGAACCTGAATTTTTGCCCAAATTTCTCCCCGTTCTTAAAGACTTCTCCAAAGCACACCATACTCTGTCTCTGTCTTCTGGATGTATCAAGTCTTTACAGGCAGCCAAATCCATTTTGCTGAATTCTTCTTGAGTGTAACCGGTAAACTCTTTAATGGGTCCGGACCATTCAATCTTTCCTGTTTTTGCATCACCGTCAAATATTAATTGCCCCGTCATCTCGGCTATAGAGAAAAATCTTTTTTCAATCTTCTCTACATTTTCCTTATCGAAATCTCCCTCCATGATTAATTATCTCCTACTATGGATGTTTAACTGTTACATCATAGTACAAAGCAATATTTTTCATATTAACTATTAAAGTTTATATTTAATTAATCGGCAGTGTACCTGTCGTCCATCAATAATAAGTTGATATTTCTCTAGGAAATCTTCCTACTTAAGCTCTGCATATCATTTTCCGCGTTGTTACATTAAAATTTCTATAGAGTAAATTTTATAGAAAAATTGGCACACTCTGCCTGTTTGTGCTCTGGACTGCTATCCAAGTAGAATAAAGAAATAGAATAAGAATTATTTAGATAATTCCTCTTCTACCTCTTCGGCTCCTTCTCCAAGTTCCTGCTTTTGCTGGGGGTCGAATATAAGTAAGAGGGCTTGAAACTCGCCTATATGCGTTTTTTCTTCCTTTGCAATGTCCAGAAGGATGGTTTTTATATCTGGATTCTTAGTAAGGTTTGCCATTTGTTCATATAGGTTTATGGCATCAAGCTCGGCTATGATCCCGGCTCTGAGAATTTCTTTATCAAGGTCTTCTGCAGATATACTTTTAAGGTCGATCGGTATTTGAGATATATATTACTTACTCCTTCTTTTTAATATGTATATAAACTAATATATATTTTTCTAAACTTAATAACTATTTTAGTTTATCAAGCTTTTATTTCACTCGAACACGCTGTAGCTTGCTGCTGGGTGAGCCAGCGCAATTATGGAGCTCACCCAAAACCAATTTTTTCACAGCAACAAGAGTTCCAGAATCATTTTCCTAATCAGAAGATCGATTAATGATTTTTGAATTCGGAAGTTAGTGATATTGAGTTTTGGGATCAGCTCATGATTTAAATACTGAATTTTCCAGTCTGAAAGTTCAAGCATCTTATCTGTATCTTCACAAGCAACTTCTCCGGGTTTTATATACCTTTGAAGAAACAAAGGTTTTCTTCCTGTTATTATTCATTGTAGGCAATAAATATTCATTTTGTAGATACATTTGAGTCTTAAAATTATCACTAAGGACCCTCAGCGAAATAACTTATGCACATTTTGATACTGTACTTAATTAGTTTCATAAACAGCTCCATCGATATTGTTCCTAAATAATTATGTGTTACCTAAGTTATTTCGTAAAGACCCCTTATGTACTGCCCAAAATACAATTAAATAGTAATGGAAAATATGGGCTTTGCACCTAGGGTCGAGTCAACAGCAAAATGTCGTATAAAATCAATTGCAACTATTCAGAATCGTTAAATCGTTGAGGATTGACGCGACACTAGTACCATTTTTATCCGACTTTAGGTGCAAAACGTACTTTAGGTGCAAAGCCGAAAATATGGGATCATTTAAAACCTGAATTTGACAGATGCATACATATTATAATTTATAACCTTAATTCCGATGAGTTAGGATGTAATTATTGAATATGGGCCTCATATTCAATATCAAGAGACATATTGCAATTCATTTGTTTCAAAATGATGTATTCCCTATTAGGGAATGTAAATAACAAACCAAAGTTTTCCATATTAGAGGCTATTGATATTGGAAATTTATTAATTGGAATTACTTATTCCCTATAAATGGCGGAGTTAAGGTTATAAATGGGCCTCATACTTCTGTTTCCTTCCTACAATTCTAAGTTCTATCTTGTGTTTTTTGATCTTTAATCTTTTTTTGAACTTTACAGATATTTCGGTCTTGGGGGTGAGTTATTGGAAATCGTAACCACAAGAACCTCTTTACATTTTTCAAAACATGGGCTATTTTTGATGGAAATTGTCTGGTTTTTCAGATTAAATCAATAAAACTTAAAAAACGGATATACCTGAGTTTGAAAAGGCACTGTGCTTTTACAATCCAGGACCTCAAGTTTCTGGTTTCTTAGTTCAACTACATAAGAGTCCTATGAATATTTGCGAATTGACAGTTCTAATTTAGTTTCACGAGTAACTGAACTCGACTTCATGATTCTATGAAGAATTAGATCAATCCCATATTTTGCAGTTGTACACAAATATAAAATTTTACTGATCTTCCCAATGTCATCCGAAGGTGAGACTACTTTTAGGAATGATTCAAATATAATGTCAAGGATTTTTGTTACCATGAATGATTATTTAGGGAAATGAAACTCTAGAGCAATTCCCGAACTTAAAATTTGAAGTTATATGTTTATTATTCCTTAGCTACTGATGTCTTGGGTAATAAATGGTATTTTTGTGGATTTCTGCGAAAAGTAGAATCGATAACCGGAACTATATGCATTTTTTCTACTTTTCCCTTCAATTGTTTATGTTTTTATATGGCAATTTGTTAATTGTCATTCATGATTATTAGTTTCATGCGTAACTATTATATATATCATAAATCTATTAGGTATTAAATCAGTTTCATCTGTAACTATCACACATATATATTTAATTTACACAAATCACTCCGATTCATAATAAGTGAAGGATAAAATTATGGAAGACCCAAGAGAAATATGCGGCCCGATAGCCCACATTTACCGAAGCCAGCTGGCCTATATGGCAAAGGAACTTGAAGCTTACCGGGTCGGAAGCGGACAATTTGAGTTTTTATTTGTTTTATACCACAGAGATGGTGTCTCCCAGGAGTCCCTTGCAAAAATCCTGGCAGTGAGCAAAGCAACAAGTACCAGAGCGATCCAGAGCCTGGAAAAAGAAGGTTATTTGTACAGGCAAAGGGACGAAAATGATCATCGAGCTTACAGGGTTTACTTGACCGAAAAAGGGAAGGAAATGAGAGGTGTGATTCTTGAAAAGTTGAATTCCTTTGTCGATACTCTCCTTTCGGATTTCACACCTGAAGAAAAAACAATTTTCAGGCTACTCATCCATAAAGCTTCGATCAAACTTTTTGATCCTGGGTTCGAGCCTCCATCTGACTGTCGGATGACATGAAATAAAAAACGACGGAGACGAAAAATTTGGATGAAAAAAGTGAATTTCTGGGTACGGAGAATATAAGGAAGCTCCTGTTTAAGCTTTCAACTCCTGTAATCATCGGAATGCTGGTGCAGGCTTTCTATAATGTTGTGGACACCTTTTTTGTGGGACTGGCTTATGGAGCAGATAGTGTCCAGGCCATAGGCGGACTTTCAATATCTTTTCCAGTCCAGATGATAATTATGGCTTTTGGAATCGTTCTCGGAACAGGGGTTCTTCCATTATCTCGCGTGCCCTTGGAGCACGAGAGAATGAAAAAGCCGAGAGAGTTCTTGGGAATGTTTTTTCCCTGAGTTTAATTTTAAGTGTACTTATATCCGTTCCCTGTCTTCTTTATCTTGACCCGATTTTGAAAGTTTTCGGAGCAACTGCTGGAATCCTGCCCTATGCCAGAGAATATCTTGAAGTTATAATTGCAGGAGGAATTTTCTTTGTCTTTGGAGTAGCTGTTCAGAATATTGTCAGGGCTGAAGGAAACGCACGCCTTGCAATGAATGCTATGCTTGTAGGAGGCTGTCTCAATATTCTCCTTGACCCGCTTTTTATGTTTGGTTTCGGAATGGGTGTACGGGGAGCTGCAATTGCAACCGTACTGTCACAAGCCGTAGCTTCGGTCTGGCTCCTGCTATATTATCTTAAAGGAAAAGGGGCTGTTCCTTTCAGGTCAGAAACCTTGAAACCAGATCCTGAAATAATTAAGGAAATTGGAGCCATTGGCACTGGATCTTTTGTGATGGAATGCTCGAGCAGTGTCATGATGATTTTCGTGTACAATGCACTTGCAATTTATGGGGGAGATGTCGCAATTGCCGTTTTTGGTGTAGTAATGAAGATTAATTCCTTCATATTCCTGCCACTCCTGGGTATGGGTTTTGGCCTGCAACCGATTGTCGGGTTTAACTACGGAGCAAAAAGGTATGGAAGGATAGCCGAAGCTGTAAAATTGTCTCTGGTAGCGGCAACTACTTTTGGGCTTCTTGGCATGCTTATAATTTACCTTTTCACAGAACAAATTCTAGGATTATTCAGTACAGACCCGCAATATCTGGAGCTTGGGAAAAATGCTATAATGATTATTGTTCTTGGAACGCCTTTGATAGGTTTGAATGTAGTCACATCAACCTTGTTCCAGGCCTTAGGAAAAGCCAAACCCGCCTTCCTTCTTTCCATTAGCCGACAGCTCCTTTTCCTGATCCCCGCTATCATCATCCTTCCCCGTTTATATGATCTTCCTGGGGTTTGGGCGGCTTTTCCGGTATCGGACTTTCTGGCATTTATGCTTTCCGGGTTTTTGCTTTTCAGGGTATATAGGATTTTCAAAGAACGTAAAGAGGCTTCAAAAATAGGTGCAGGATCAGAAATTGCAGATAAAATGTCTCATATCTGAATTTTCATAACCCACATTAAAAAACGGTTAAAGGAAACGATGGAAACTATGAACAGAGAGAAGAGTGAACTCAAATTCCTTAGAAATATTCAGCTCATCGACGACTAACTTTTTAGAGGCTGTATATGACACTTACTGAAATAATCGATTCTTTTAAAACGAAGTTGGATCCTTCAAAAATTATGAATTCGCTGGAAAAAGCGGCGAGTTTCAACGCTGAATCTGAGAATGATTCCGAGGGGAATGATTCAAGGGAGGATCTAAAAATCAATCCATACAATAATTCCGGAAATGATTCTGCTAAAAGTTCTAACGCAATAAGGATTTCTCAAAATGGAGAAGATCCTCTCATCAAACTTACCGATGTCTGGAAAATTTACCAGATGGGAGAGGTTGAGTTTGCAGCCCTTAAGGGAATAACCCTGGAAATCTACGAGGGGGAGTTTCTGGTTGTTCTCGGGCCCAGCGGAAGCGGGAAAAGTACACTTATGAATCTGCTCGGCTGCCTGGATATACCATCTAAAGGTAAGGTTTGCCTGAATTCAAAAGACATATCTGAACTTGATGAATCAGAGCTTGCCCTCATCAGAGGACAGATGATCGGATTTATTTTCCAGAGTTTCAACCTTATTCCCACTCTCAGTACAGAAGAAAATGTACTCTTACCCCTGGAATTCCAGGAAGAGGACAGGCACATATCCCGCCAAAAAGCAGCATACCTGCTTGATATTGTCGGACTTACGGACAAGAAAAAGAACCTTCCTTCTCAGCTTTCAGGCGGGCAGAGGCAGAGAGTTGCAATTGCTCGTTCTCTTGCCGTTAACCCGCCTATAATCCTGGCAGACGAGCCTACAGGAAATCTGGATACCAAGACCGGGGACTATATCCTGGGGTTTCTGGACGGGCTGCACGAAAGAGAAGGAAAGACAATCATTATTGTAACCCATGATCTTGACATTGTAAAGTATGCAACAAGAGTTGTGTACATCAGAGATGGGGAGATCGAAAAAATAGAAAAACGAACGAAAAATGAACCTGAGGGATTAAAATGAAAAAGTTCTCTTTGCTAACACTTTTACTGCTGTTTTCAGCATTCATATGCCTGGGAGCCGGGACAGCACTTGGCTCAAACGGAAACATAAACTCCGCATCCTTGGATGTAAATCTAACTAATCAGAATCCTGATTATGCTCGTCCGGGAGAACCTGTTGAACTCACTGCCAGCGTGCAGAATGTAGGAAACGCTGACCTGAAAGACATAACTGTTACAGTCAATCCGGAATACCCTTTCAGCAAAATATCAGGAGAAAATCTTGTAAAAGAGATCTCCTACCTGAATGCACGGCAGGATGATGACGATGCAGCAGTTCTTAAATTCAGACTCATGACGGATTCAAATGCGTCTGCAGGAACATATGATATAGATATCACTACCACTGCAAAAGAAAGCGGAGCCTCATCAAATACAATTACCACTACAAAAACGATCCAGCTAGAAGTAAAGGGTAAAGAATACGCTCAGGTCGTAACCATAAGCAAAGCGAATATTGATATTGCAAAAGAAGAGCCTTTGGACCTTATCATAACGAATACCGGAACTTCCCCTATCAAAAATCTGGTAATATCATGGAAAGACCCAAAAGGAGTAATTCTGCCGGTATACTCTGACAACACAAAGTACATCAAATATCTGGAAGCTGGGGACTCTGTAACCGTATCTTACTCTGTCATGGCAGATGTAAACGCAGATCCTGGTCTATACACGCTGGATATGGATCTTAGTTATGAAGACTATGAATCCAACGAACAAAGTATCAATACCACAGCAGGACTTTTCGTAGGTGGAGAGACTGATTTTGATGTTTCCTTCTCGGAAAGTGATCAGGGAGAGATTTCTCTTTCCGTTGCAAACGTAGGCAACAATATGGCATATTCGGTAAAAGTATCGGTGCCGGACCAGGATGATTACAGGGTGTCGGGAAGTTCCTCAACGATTGTGGGAAATCTTGAGAAAGGAGACTACACAATAGCTTCTTTCAACGTTGCGAGCTCACAGGGTGCAGGATCCTTATCCAATAATACAAAATCCAGTGATAAAGGAGAAAATGAAACTTCCGTTTCAATGGATTCCAATCCACTGAAAGTCCAGATTGAGTATACGGATGCAAAAGGAGAAAGAATAACAGTTGATAAGGAAGTAAAACTCGAAATGACCTCCGGAAATATGACTGCACAGGGGCCAGGAGGCCAAAGCAGCAGCAGTGGTAACGGTTCATACTTACTCTATATTGTGTTAATAGTGCTTGCAGGAGGGGTATTTGTGTACCGGAAGAAAATACAAGAAAAAATCCAGGCAAGGAAAGAGAAAAAATCCGGTAATAAAAAGCCTGAAGACCCCCAGGTCTGAGAAAAGCAGCATCAATATAGAACGGAAGGATGCAAAATGAGAAACTCAACCTACCTGAAAATGGGTCTGAACATGCTTCTGCATAGTAAACTCCGAAGCTGGCTGACCATTATAGGGATAGTTATAGGAGTCGGATCTGTAATTGGCATTGTATCTTTAGGGGATGCCATGCAAGCGAGCATACAGAGCGAGTTAGCCGAGATGGATCTTACAAAAATAACCATAAGTCCAGGGTATACCAAGGCTTCATCCAACATGCATGGACCACCCGGAATGGGAGGAGGTGGTACATCGACAGATGCTGAATTGACGGATGATGACATTGACGCACTTCAAGGCCTGGATAGTGTACAGTATATAGCCGGAGAAATTTCCGGCAGCGAGGAGGTAAAATATACAGGAGAAACTGCAACTCTCTCAATTACAGGTGTGGATCCCCAGGTCTGGAAGTACATGACTACGCTGGAAACACAATCCGGAAGATTACTTGAACCAGCTGATAAGTATGTTGCAGTCATAGGAAGCGGCATAGCCAGTGAAACTTATGACCATGACATTGGAGTCAACCAGGTAATAACAGTAAACAACAAATCAGTGCGAGTTGTCGGAATCCTTACAGAAGAAGGCATGGGGGATGACTCAAATATCTACATGCCAATCGATGGAGCAGTAGACCTTATTGAGGACGCACAAGAAGATGTTTATGATAGTATTACGGTAAAAGCCAAGAGTGAAGATCTTGTGGACGGACTGACGGAAGACATCGAAAAAAGGCTTATGGTCTCAAGACACATTATCCAGGAAGATGACAGGGACTTTTCCTTAACAGCCTCAAAATCTATGGCCGAGTCTGTTACAGAAATGATGAGTTCAATGACTCTTTTCCTTGGAGCCATCGCAGCCGTGTCCCTGCTTGTAGGAGCCGTCGGGATTGCTAATACCATGTTTACCTCTGTTCTTGAAAAGACAAAGGAAATAGGGACTATGAAAGCCATTGGAGCAAAAAATAGGGATATCCTTATGATTTTCCTTTTTAACTCCGCAATGGTAGGTCTTGTTGGTGGTATTCTTGGAGTTATTCTGGGATCCTTTGTTTCATCTGGTCTTCAGGCGATGATGGGAAGCGATATGACTGGAGGGGGCAGTGGAGTAAGAATTTCTCTAATGTTTGAAGGACTTGCTCTTGCAGTCATGATAGGAGTTATCTCTGGAGTTGTCCCTGCGTACAGGGCTTCGAAATTAAAGCCAGTGGATGCACTGAGATACGAATAAATGGATCTCAAGAAGTTAGCCGGGTAAATAATTTAATTGAGAGAACGGAATTATACTCAGTGCACAAAAAATGGACTTTAAATTTACAGCAAGTTCTCGACCTTGCCTAAAACAATATGTTACCTGTCGGAATAAAGCTCAGTTCTCCTATCCTCAAAAACAGGAATAGCCTTTCGGATCTCATTTTTTCCGGACAGGTCAAGGTCGCAGACAATAACGCATTCTTTGTTGCCTGCATCAGCCTTTACCTCTCCCCAGGCATCGATAATCATTGAGTTTCCGAAATAAGTGCAGTCAGGAGCAGAACCTGTGCGGTTACAAGCAATATGAGGGATCTGGTTTTCAATTGCCCTTGCCTTTGCAAGGTTTTTCCAATGTTCGGATCTGGGATTGGGAAAAGCTGCTGTTGTTACAAGGAGATCGGAACCGGAAAGGGCAAGTTTTCGTGCAATTTCGGGGAAGCGGAGTTCGTAACAGATCTCAAGGCCAATTTTCAGATTTTGCTTTTTAAGGGAAATGGGTTCAATTGAGTTACCCCTGGAAAAGTACTGATTCTCGTTCTTAAATGGATGAGTTTTTCGATAAGTGCCTGCAAGAGTTCCTGACTCGAAACAGAAGCCGAGATTATGATAATGAGTGGAATTATTATAGTGAGTTGAAATCCCGGCGTCAGAAACTTCTTTTTCCAAAGCAGTTTTTTCGATTATGGAGCCTATGAGAACGCAGTCATTGGCTTCGGAAAAACACCCCAGGTTTTCAAGGGTCGGGGAAGGAAAGCTTTCTGCCGCGTGGTCGAAGTTTTCATAGCAAAAGCCTGTGGAGAAAACCTCGGGAAAAACAATAATTTCGGCTCCTTTTATCAAGGCTTCAAGAGCCATAGAGAGGGCATTTTCAAGGTTTTCCTGTTTATTGCAGTGCAACACATCCATCTGGACACAGGCAACTTTCATTTTCGAACCACCGGCGAACCATAATCAAACGGTTTGATTCCTGTTTACGTAAAGTTTCAGATTTAAAAATTAAACCTTTTTCAGGGGAGCAGGGTAGTTTGCTTGCTTTTTGCTACCAGGCCCTCAAGGTCAACCCTGTGTTTTATCAGCCCTGCAAGCACTTCGTTCGCAAGCCTGGCTACCTCTTCCCTATTTTCCCGTATTTCGTACGCAGGGTCATCTGGAGGGATCTCAACCTTTGTGATATCGGCTCTCGCTTTCTTCAGGTATGCATCCGGTGCCTCACAGACTATGCCGGGTTTTTCCAGGTACTGGTCAAGGTGTTTTTGAGTTATTCCTATAAGCTTTAACTCTCGGCGAAAGCAGGGCCTTTCAAACAGCCTTGATACTACATATACCCCGACAGGAATCCGCATGTCAAGGTCGATTTTAAGGAGCTGCGTTCTGAATATAGAATAAATGTCTTCCGAGTACGAAAGTTCCGGATACCTGAGTTCCTTGCCTTTTTCGGATAATGGCTCTTTTATTTTCTCAGGTAAAGCATAAATTTTGGAGGGAGGAACTTCGATTTCGTCCAGTATTTTAAGGTCCCTGAGTGCCCTGAGATAGCCGGTAAGGATCAGCCTGTGTTCTTCTATACCTCCGGCTTTCAGTTCCCGGGAAAGCCCGCTGATCGAGAGCTGCCTGCCCTCAAGTAGTTCCAGAAGTTTTAAGTTGAGCTTCTCTTCCATCTATACCGACATCACGTTTTATTGCTGTTGGTTGATTCTTCAGGTCTCAGACCAGAAAGAACGTCATTTCTGCCAGGACAATTGGACAAACAGGCCCTTCTTTTTCAGCAAACTTTGAAAAAGACATGATAAGACATGATTATTCTCTGTCCTGAGAGGTAAGCAAGAAAATTGCAGGAAGTAATACACGATGTAATTGTTCTGCATAATATAAAGCTTATGAGAGAACTTGTGAAAGAGTTGGGGTCATAAAAATTAGAACGCAACTGATAACTTTAAATTAAAGGAATTTTTCAAACTTTCTTATATTCATTATTTCCTAAATAAATAGGAATTGAGCTTCTTTCCAGCAAAATTGAAGGGCAACACTTAAAAATGATAATTGCCATCTGGATTAAGCTTCAATTTATTATTCCACAAGGATGTAAAGATGATTACGAAATTAATTCCCAGGAAAGTATTTTTTACAAGTGGAGTTGGTACACACCCCGAACATCTTGAATCATTTGAAGTTGCACTGCGAGATGCAGGCATTGAGAAATTTAATCTTGTCACTGTAAGTTCTATCCTGCCTCCCAATTGTGAGATAGTATCCAGAGAGGAAGGTTTAAAAGAATTGAATCCTGGGGAGATTGTATTTTGCGTAATGTCGAGAATTTCTTCCAATGAACCACGAAGGATGCTAAGCACGTCTGTAGGATGCGCACTCCCTCAAATCTCAGATAAACACGGCTACATCTCTGAGTTTCATGCTTTTGGAGAAACCGAACAAGACGTAGGGGAACATGCAGCGAAACTTGCCAGAAACATGTATGCCACCTGGGCAAATGAAGTGCCTCTCAGGAACTTCAGCGTCCCGAAATCCTCTTTCGTAGACGAGCAAGGAAACTGGATGACCGTGATATCTGCAGCAGTTTTTGTAATTTGAATATTTAACAGGTATTCTCACATTCCCGAGATTATCTACGGACATTACTTTGAGGATATTAAAACTGATCATTATCTGTCAATTTCATATTCTTTACTTTCTGGTTCAACCCCTTGAACCCGGCGAATTATTTTCTCTCAGGAATAATTTATCTTTGTCAAATCCTCCAGTGAAAGAGTCCACATATATTGATATTTAATAAAAATTATATAATCATTTAAAGCGCTATTTGCGTTTCTTATCGTCTGTTGCCGAATGCCGCAGCATCAGGAGTTACAGGCAAAACTATCATTATCTGTTTATTTGGAGAATGGTATGCATCTTAATGTATTCACAGATAACCCAACCGTACCAATAGATGTAAAGGACAGGTCTATAAGCGAATTGATGGACGGAATGCTCAAAACAGGTTTCCAGGGACGGAAATTGGCCGAGTCCGTTCAGGCCTGGCATAACATGCTAAAAGAAAACAATATGACAGTGCTTATGGGCTTATCCGGAGCTATGGTTCCTGCTGGCATGCGCAAGGTTATTTCTTATATGATCCGGCAGAGGATGATAGACTGCCTTGTAAGCACAGGGGCGAATCTGTTCCATGATTCCCACGAAGCCCTTGGCAAGAAGCATTATGTGGGCTCCCATCTTGCTGACGACGAAAAACTCTTCGAGCACGGCGTGGACAGAATATACGATGTCTTTGCAGTAGAAGAAGAATTCAGGAGCGCAGATAACCTCATTGCCGATTTTGCAGAGGAAATCGGAGAAATTTCCTGTTCATCAAGGGAGTTCATTCATCTGCTGGGAAAGGAACTTGTAAGGCGTGGAGCGTCAGAGGATTCTATAGTGGTAAGTGCATACAGGCAGAATATTCCGGTCTTTGTTCCTGCGCTTTCTGATAGTTCAATAGGTATCGGGCTTACCATTGCAAGAAGAAGAGGATTGAAACTTGATATCGACCAGATAAAAGATGTTGATGAGATCACGCAGATTGTGGAAAAATCCGAAAAAACCGGAGTTGTCTATGTTGGAGGCGGAGTTCCAAAGAATTTTATCCAGCAGACCGAAGTAATAGCTTCTATCCTGGGAATGGATGTCGGAGGGCATGATTATGCAATCCAGTATACTTCCGACTCTCCACACTGGGGAGGACTTTCAGGTTGTACTTTTGACGAAGCTGTTTCCTGGGGAAAGATCGCAGCCCAGGCAAAAAAGTCCAGGTTTTCGTGGACGCTACTATTGCTCTTCCGATCGTTGCTCATGCCCTGCATGAAAAATGCCATGGACAGAAGCGCATTGCCCCCGTTTTTAACTGGGAAGGGCCTGAAGGGCTTGATATCGGTTATAACGAGTAATTACATTACAAATCTTTATTATATTTGAAAGCTTATAACATAAGACGAGAAGGAGAAGAGTAAATGGGTAAAAGAACTCGAATAATTAACGATCCTTCCTATTTAGTACCATTACTCAGGACTTTTGGGTCAAGAACTCACAAAAAGATATTCGATACACTTTCAAACAAATGGATGACCAGAACAGAGATAGACGAATTCATGGGTACAGACTCATCAAAAAGCCTTCATATCCTGAAAAAAGCAGGGCTCCTTGAGAGCCAGTGGAGAGTTCCCGAGGCAGGACAAAAACCCTCCAAAGAATACCACAGCTCCTATTCCAAGGTTCAGGTTAACTTTCAGTGTTCTTTTGAAGATCTTAGCGATATCATTATGCTGACCTTCAAGCCATACGAGGAGGTCAAAGATGCCATGGAAGAACTGGAAAGGCTGGTAGAAGAAGGTAATACCTCTATGAGCAATCTCACGCGTGCCCTTAATAAAAACCCGTTCTATATCTGTGCTGTTGCCAGACGGTCTGAAAGGCTTTCTGTAATGGGACAAAGGTTAAAATTAATTGAAGATGTCGAGGAGAATTACGATTGATGATTAAAATCCTCCAGACTAAAAGTGGAGTAACCAAGTTTCAGGTCCTTATTGAAGTTGCAGCCCACCAGCCCAATGTCAGACAAAAGGAAATTGCCGCTAAAATCGGAATAACCCCCAGGCAGTTTCGGAATATATCAAGGAGCTTGTAAATGATGGGCTGATTGTTACTGAGGGCCGCGTCAGGTACAGGATCACAAAAGAAGGCGTGGAATGGGTTCTTGAAAATGCCGTAGATATGAAGCGTTACGCTCGCTTTGTTATGGAGGATATAATCAGCCATGTTTCAACCTGGACAGCCATCACAAAAGAGGATGTAAAAGAAGGCCAGCAGGTTTACCTGAAAATGGAAAAAGGACTCCTGTACGTAAGTAGCACGGAAAAGACAGGTGCATCAGGCACTGTCATATCCGATGCAGCCGCAGGGGATGATGTGGGAGTAACCAGCCTCAAAGGCCTGATCGACCTGGAAAATGCGACAATTACAATCTGCAAGGTTCCAAGGATTGAGCGCGGAGGGTCAAGAAAGGTGGATATCGAGCGCCTGAAACCATTGGCAAGCTCTAAACCCTATATAGCAGCTATCGGTGTAGAAGCGCTTATCGCTCTGCGCAAGATAGGCGTAAGCCCGAATGTTATGTTCGGAACCAATGAGTCAGTTATCGAGGCTGCATACCATGGTTTATCATCCCTTGTGGTTTCAGTGGATGAGCAGGTTGCTTCTCTCCTTAACAGGTTGGAAACCGAGAATCTGGAGTATGAGCTCGTAGACCTGACACTCGAGTAATTTCTTCGGACTTTTTGCAATGGGGCCGGAATTCCTTCCTCGGCAGCTTCCGGTGCAGACAGAAGGTGGCAGGTAGGGATTAAAGCCATACTTCTACAATATTTGTTATGTTATTCGTTACTTTCTTATCTATACAAAGCCTTATGCACCTTGTTTATTGTATTTTTGTCCTGTAGTTAATTACCTTCTTAAATACAGATTCCAAACCCCCGGGTAAGAAGCTTTTATTTTCCAAACAGGTTGTCGGTTAACGGAGAATTTTTCTCAGAATTTTTCCCGAATGACTATATTCTCCAGAATAATTGTCAGTTGCCAGTTATTTCAGTTTTGTCGCGTTTAACTGCATATTTTTATCTAGAGGGCATATTTTATTAATATAATGAGGAGATTTTCCATGAAGCTGATTGCACTTTCCGACACTCATCTGAAAACCGGGGAAATTCCCCCGCAACTTCAAACACTTCTTGAAGATTCTGACCTTATCGTCCATGCAGGGGACTTCAGTACTATGGAGACCTATCAGGCTTTCAACGCCAGCGGCAAATTGAAAGCTGTTTTCGGAAATGATGACTCTTCCGATCTTAAGCAGCTTCTCCCCGAGAGGCTGAAATTCGAAGTTGAAGGGGTAAAAATCGGAGTGGTGCATGAAGGAGGACTTTCGGTAACTGATACGACTGCACAGGGTTACCTTGCAAAAGAAATGGAAGTAGACATCCTGATTTTCGGGCACCTGCATCGTCCTTTAATAGAGAAAAGGGATGTTGTCCTTGTTTGTCCGGGCTCTCCTACCAAACCCAGAATGTCAAATCCGAGTGTTGTGGAACTGATTATTGAAAAAGGAAATGTTAGCGGCAGGATAATTCCTCTTGAAGGGGACACCTGCGGATATCTAAAGTTCCGGGATGCCCTGAAAAAACGTAATCAAGAAGAAGGCCTGGATGAAAAAAAGGCCTGACCGGACTTACAGAGATAGGCCTGAAAAAGAATTATATCCTCAATTACGCCTGAATAATTTTTTTAAATACCGGTTTATTTATTGCCCGAATTCCGGCACATGCTCAGGACCAGTTGCGAAATAATGTCGGTATATTTTTACACCGTACTTAACTATTCTCATATGCAGCTTCCTCTATTTGGTTCCAAAATAATTGTTACCTGAGTTATTTCTAATAAGCCTTTAGCTAAGTGAGGTCTCAAACACTTTATTTTTGCGAGTTCTACCAGTTCACATTGTCTCCAGTTTGAACATTACACCTGTGCCCTGAAGGCTCAAGTATACCTTATCCCCAAACTCGAGAATCTTCTCTACGCTAACGGTGCTATTCCAATTATATATAAAATCGTAGCTGCCCTGCATGGGTTCGAAACCCAGAGACGTCAGTCTTCGATTAATCTCTGATGGACGGGCACCTTCACTGCTGAACCAGACCAGAAGATAGGTTTTCACAGGATCATCTCACGTATCAATTTACTAACTATTTTAGCATTAATTTCTATTCAAACACATATTACTCATTTTATATCATGCTGCGTTTATTTATCTATATTTTGCCTCTTCTGGCTCTGAGCCCGGTGAGAACAAAAATCTTTACTTAATGTGATGTTGGTTTATGGTTAAGCGAGATATTTATGGTGCTTTTTTCTTAACTCTCAGCCAAGCGTTGTAATCCCTTCTTATCGCTAATAAAGAAAGTTGTAATTACCCCTGTCAAAAATACGACTAAAGAACAATATTTTTATACAGAACGCATCGTATATCGGTGTAAATTCACCATATTGCACGTTTTTTTGGCTAATTTAAATATGTCCTCAATGAGAGATCTAATAGGCTTAAGTCCTCCCCAATTTTCCATCAAAACTTTAAATTTTGCTACAAGTCTGTTATATATTTTCTTTTCTTCTTCCGTATTTCTTTTTGAATCAAATATATTTAGAGGATAGCTTAGGAACAAAACATATATAATTTCAATTATTTCTCTTACCATCTATAATGTTTTTTAGAAGCCATTACAAATGATTAAAAGGAATCTAATTTGACGCTACGCATAAAATATCCTGAAGAAATTGAAACCCGAATGAAAGCATTTTATGATAGTTTGAACGAGAAAGATCGAAGAAGATACGCAGCTATCGAAGCAATTAAATTAGGTCACGGAGGACAAATCTATATTAGTAGTGTCCTGGGCTGCCACTTTCAGACTGTCATGGCTGGAATTAATGAAATCACCAATGGTACAGAAACCCCAGAGGACAGAATTCGAAAGCCTGGTGGGGGTAAAAAGAAAATCATCGACACGGTGGAAAATATCGATGAAATATTTTTTGATATTCTAAAAAACCATACGGCTGGAAGCCCTATGGATGAAGAACTAAAATGGACAAACCTGAACCTTAAAGAAATTTCAAAGGTTTTTAAATCAAAGGGTATGAATATAACTCCCTATGTAGTAAAGCAGCTCTTAAAGAAACATGGTTTTGTAAAAAGGAAAATGCAAAAAGCTGTCACAATGAAAGACTCTAAAGATAGAAATGAGCAATTTGAGAGAATTCACGAGTTAAAGGAAGAGTACTCAAAAAGCGCTAATCCTATTATCAGTATAGATGTAAAAAAAGAAGTTATAGGTAATTTCTACCGTGATGGTAAAGTTTATTGTACCCACACAGTAAAGGTATATGACCACGACTTCAATACATTTTCAGATGGGGTTGTAATTCCACATGGCATATACGATCTAAAAAGTAACGAAGGATACATCACCCTAGGAACCAGTAAGGATACAAGCGAGTTTTGTTGTGACTGCATTAAAGACTGGTGGGAAAAATACGGTAAAAACAAATATCCAGAAGCAAATAGCATTTTAACCTTAGCTGATGGTGGTGGAAGCAACTCAAGCAGGAATTATATTTTCAAGGAAGATATGCAAAAGATGGTAAATGAAATTGGAATTGAAATCAGAATGGCTCATTATCCACCATATACGTCGAAATACAATCCAATAGAACACAGGTTATTCTGTCATGTTACGAATGCATGCAAAGGTACTGTTTTCAGCAATATTGAGGTGGTCAAAAGCCTTGTTGAGAAGACTTACACATCTACAGGACTCAAAGTGTTTTCGACTATAAAGGATAAAGTTTATGCCAAGGGAAGAAAAGCAACTGAAAACTTCAAGGAAAAAATGAAAATTGTATTTGATGATTATTTAGGAAAATGGAATTACAGAGCAATTCCACAAGTGAAAAATTGAAGTTATATTTGCAGCATTCCTTAGCATGTCGAAAAGTTTATTATAATTACAATTTATCCTTGGAAAAATAAGCGGAACTATTTTGTATTTTGCTATTCCTATTACATAATTTTCATATGAAAAATAACCTTTATTGAAATAAAGCATATCTCCTGGTCTTATTTTCTTTCTTCTCTTTAGCTCTTCTAGAATTTGGGGATAAACCGTGTATTCACTAACATTTGCTTCATTAACGATGAATGCTAACGGTTTTAAGCTTGGATATTCCATGGCAAGACTCAGTTTCATCCCTATGAAATAACCTCGATGTTTAGAGTGTCCCCATTTAAATTCTCGCTCTTCTAGCATCTTTTTGCTAATTTTTCTCTTAAACCAGTTAAGATCAAGATTGATATCTGTGCTATCGATTATGATATGGCTTAAACCTCTTTTACGCCGAGAACAAACATTGTTAAGTAATCCAATAACGAAATTGATAAACTGCTCAGGATCAAAGCTGCTCATGATACTGTATACTTCGTTTTCAGAAGGTACTGACGTTATTCTCATAAATTTTCGTAATTTTTTCTTTGGCATGAAAGTCCGTGATGAGAAAATTCATCACGTGCTCTCTTCTTCCTTTTTCCCCATAATTGCGATTATTCCACTAATTATTGTTATCCTTTCATCAACCGAGAATATCTCAGTTTCCACAATCTTCCTCTTTTGAATATCTCCCTTTTGATATCCAGTCTCGTCTTCATACATCTCATCCTTTGTAATAAGATGCCATATTATCGTTACAATTTTCCTTGCCAGTGCAATAATGGCCTTTGCAAATCCGATAGTCTTCTTTTTCCTGTTAAAAAACTCTTTTAACCTGCTATTTTTCTTTCTTGCTGCTGCCTGAGCAATCTGAGTCAGAATCCACCTTGCTACTTTTGATCCTCTCTTAGTGATTCTACCGTTATGGTATTTATCTGCAGATTGATACACATTTGGAACCAGACCAAGCCATGAAGCAAGTTTATCTCCCGAAGAAAAATCCCTGAAATCTTCTATTTCAGCAATAAGAGTTACCGCACCAATTTCCCCTATACCTGGAACTGACATCAAAATTTATATTTCATGGTTATGATTACTGTAGGCATAACTAAAAATTTCTCTTTCCAGAACTTCAATTTCATCATCTAAATGTTTTATAAGGCTCAGACATATCTGAAGCCTGATTGCAGCACTCTGAGATATTTCTCTGTCAAGAATTTCTCTTATCTGAACAGCTCTCGAGCATTTCCAACTATAACAGGCAAATGATCTATCAATGATTCATAAATCGGAACCCAGAAATCACTTGTTGATTCACAGGCAACAACATCACATTTTTCTGATGTTACCCAATTTTTAAGGTTTAAAATTCCATCATCATCTCTGGCAAAACGTTGTTGCTGTTTTTCACCTGATCTGCTGAGGATAGTAGCAATAACAAAACGTTTGTGAATGTCTAAACCACAAGATTTGTTTATTTCTCCGTCCAATTTACATTACTCCATCATTTCAAGGACAGTAGAATTGCTTTAAAGGCAATTTGGCATCCGTGATCAAGGTCACATCTGGGCCTTCGATGGCAATTCACTGATTAGTTTTCTGACGGTTTAGAAGAACCAAAGAAAAAACAACCTTCCTGTCCAAGGTAATGATGGAGTAAGTAAACAAAAAAGGTAGGGTAAAAGAACTTTCATTGTTTGGGCTTGTTATTCAAAGAATATCATGTGCGTTTTCTTCTAATTCTCTGACTACATAAGAAATTTCAAGGCAAAAATACATGCTTAATATGACGATTTTCAGGGAAGGTATTGATTTTTCAAGAGGCAGTATTTCATATTGTGAGAGTATTTGCTTGGTGGATCTTAAATCAAAAATGTTTAATATCTCTGAAAGCAATCTCCATTTGTAATCTTCGTTTATTGGGATAAGCGGAGGTTTCACAACAAACACTAGAGGAGGATTCTATGCCCCCTCAATAAATTTCACGGTTTTTAACGATATAATATTAATTTTTAAACAAAAATAGGATGTATTTTTAAAAGGGGAATTAAATTTAATGTTATTTGATTGAATAAAACATTTATATTACTTATTGTGTCACAAGATTTTTTAGGTCCATAAATCGTTTAGTTAACAAAGGTTCTCGGGGAGGTTTTCCATCCCCTTAGCAAGCTGCAGGGTATTCGACTGAAATAAATGTTTACAAATTAAAAGTATCCTGCCCACACTGCTTCTAAAATTACTGATTTAACTTTTTAATCGTGTTAGAAAAATAATCAGCCAAAATACCGATATATTGATATTCAGGAGACGACTATTTAAAGTGGGGAAATTTGGCTGTACCTATTTTTTCAATTTTCAGGATCAAGCAGAAGCTTGAGAAAAAATAACCATTATAACCAGAGATAAACGACTCCGCTGAAAGGTTGGACATTCATTTAAAATTAAAAGTTTGGTGAGTTTAGATGAGGGAGTCATAATGGACACTGTTAATGAGTTATTCGCATCCCTGCAGGGCCTGCATTCAACAGGCAGGGAAGTCGAAAAGTATCACACCTGTAGAGTTGATACGGGACCATTTTAAGGATTATTAAAAATTACTGGGTTGAGAAGCGTGAGAGACAGAGAAATCATCACTGCATGTCTCTCAAGCTTGCAGCCGATAACAGCTGCCAGGAAGGGTTGCGGAAAAGTGGAAATCTCGAAGGGTGGAGTGCCCGCCTGGCAAGAAATAGAAGCCTGAAAAAAACCGGAGGGATTTTACTGGGGAAAGAACAGAGAAAACCTAACCGTCTGATCAACGAAAAAGCCCTTATCTCCTGCAACATGCATATAATCCTGTGGATTGGTATCCCTGGGGAGAAGAGGCTTTTGAAAAAGCAAGGAACGAAAATAAACCTATTTTTCTCTCAATTGGTTATTCTACCTGCCACTGGTGTCATGTAATGGCACATGAATCTTTTGAAGATGAAGAAGTAGCAGGACTCATGAACAGGGCTTTTGTTTGCATAAAAGTAGATAGGGAGGAACGACCAGACATTGACAACATTTACATGACGGTCTGCCAGATTATTCTTGGAAGAGGCGGCTGGCCGCTTAATATAATCATGACTCCTGGTAGAAAGCCCTTTTTTGCAGGAACCTATATCCCGAAAAAATCCTGTTTTAGTCAGACAGGAATGCTTGAACTTGTGCCCAGAATAGAGGAGATATGGAACAAACAGCATGAAGAAGTGCTCGATTCGGCTGAGAAAATCACATCTACTATCCAGAATATGATTTCAGAGTCTGCAGGAGAAGGAATCGGGGAAGCAATAATGGAAGAAGCTTATGATGAACTGCTGAGTTCATTTGACAGTGAATATGGAGGCTTTGAAAGAGCCCCGAAATTTCCGACTCCGCACAAAATCTTCTTTTTGCTCCGTTATTGGAGACGCAGCGGAAACCCTGAAGCCCTCCATATGGTAGAATATACCCTGGATAACATGTATAGGGGAGGAATCCATGACCATCTGGGTTCGGGTTTCCACCGTTACTCCACAGATAACATGTGGGTTGTTCCCCATTTTGAGAAAATGCTGTACGATCAGGCTCTCATTGCAATTGCGTATACAGAAAACTATCAGGTTACCGGAAAAAAGCTGTATAAAGAAGCGGCAGAGGGAATCCTTGATTACGTGTTAAGAGATCTGACGTCTCCGGAAGGCGGGTTTTACTGCGGGGAAGATGCAGATGTCGAAGGAGAAGAAGGAACATATTATCTCTGGACTTTAGAAGAGATCAGGAATATTCTTAGCCCGGAGGATTCCAAACTGATCACAAAAGTGTTCAATCTGAAGGAGGGAGGTAACTTTGAAGAAGAAATAAGAGGTAAAAAAACCGGAACTAACCTCCTTTATATGCCCCGCTCTCTGGGATCTCTTGCCGCAGAACTGAAAATTTCCATTGACGAAATTGAGAGCCGAGTAAAACTGATTAAAGAAAAACTCCTGGAAGCTCGAAACGAACGTAAAAGACCTGCACGAGACGATAAAATTCTGACCGACTGGAATGGGCTTATGATTGCAGCTTTTGCAAAAGGTTTCCAGACTTTTGGTAAGGAAAAGTATTTGAAAGCGGCCGAAAAAGCCGCAGATTTCATTCTCAAGAACTTTTACAGTCCCGATAAGCGATTGCTTCACCGATATAGAGACGGAGTAGCTGGCATTCCCGGAGTTGCCGATGACTATGCTTTCCTGATCCATGGACTCCTTGAGCTATACGAGACCAGATTCGAATTGCGCTATCTTAAAGCGGCCATTTGTCTTAACAGGGAACTTCTTGAGCACTTCTGGGATCCTGCCCATGGGGGGCTCTATTTTACTGCCGATGACAGCGAATCTCTTATCTTCAGGAAAAAAGAATTTACGGACGCAGCCATACCTTCCGGAAATTCAATTGAGATGTTGAATCTTCTTCGGCTTTCCAGAATGACTGCAGATCCTGAATTGGAAGATATAGCTGAAGGGTTGGAACGCGCGTTTTCAAAACTGATTAGAAAAATACCATCAGGATATACCCAATTCCTGTCAGCTCTTGACTTCGGATTGGGTCCTGCATATGAAGTTGTAATCTCCGGAAAACATGAAGCTCCGGATACAGGACATATGCTCGAAGAGCTCTGGAGTTATTTTATTCCTAATAAAGTACTGGTATTCAGGCCAGAAGGAAAAGATCCCGAAATTACAAATCTGGCAACATACACGAAAATGCAAGTTCCTATAGAGGGAAAAGCTACTGCATATGTCTGCCAGAATTATGAGTGCCAGCTTCCGACCACTGAAATCAACGAAATGTTAAAAATGTTAAATGTATGACTGCAGCTGAAACTGTAGGCGGCAATCAAGCGAATTTATCAAAAATCATGGGGATATGAGAATGAAAGAATATACACTTGAAGAACTTGCCGAATCTAATGGTAAAAATGGGAAGATATACGTCGCCTATCAAGGCCAGATCTATGATGTCTCTGATAGTTATCTCTGGGAAGATGGCATTCACCAGGGACTTCATGATGCAGGGAAGGATCTCACTGAAGAAATGGACGAGGCACCACATGGGCCTGAAATATTTAAGGATTATCCTGTTGTCGGGACTTTGAAAGAATAACATGACGATGTAAAAATCAACTGCCCACAATATCAGAAATCGCAGAAGATCGTAAATTCGTGGAACTGTAAGTATAAAAGATGAAGTTGCGTCTGTTATGTCTTACAAACTTGAAGAAAAAGAAGACGAAAACCCTGTTAAAAGCAGAGGGCTTGAGAAGAAAAAATTGCCTGAAAAACTAAGACAATTCATAGAATCCCAGCCCTTTGCTGTCCTGATAACCCAAAAAGGCATTGCTCCTTATGTGAGCCCCGTTGCGTTTGTCTCGAATGAGAAAGCTCACTTATCTTCTTTTTCAATTACAAAAGCTACTCGGAAGTATTCATATCTAATGGCACACCCTGAAGTTTATCTGTTGATTGACAATTGGAAAAACAAAATAAAAGATTTTCGGGACATAATGGCCGTGGCAGCTATCGGCAGGGCAGCACATATGGGGAATTTTGAGCGCAGCATAATTGAGAAATTCTATCTGATGAAGTATCCCTACCTTGTGGACTTTCTGCATTTTCCTACAACCGATTTAAAATCCGGATAGAAAAATACATTGTTTTGACTCATTTCCAGCATGTTGTTGAAGTTTCGGCCTGACTTTCTCAAAGTCTGACATTTTTTATTCTAATCGGATTTTTTTGTTAAAAAGGATGGATTACGGGAAAATGGCTCATACCCGTCGAAGAAATACGGAAAAAATGTACGGAGAAAAATGTATGTCCTTGGTATCCTGCGCAGAAACGGTCTGGTCGTCCTGGGAATTGTAATGGTAATTGTAATGGTAATGAAGAGGCAAAAATGAATCCGAGAATTAATCAAGATTCACGTTATCCGGGATGATCCACAACAAGCGATTCTGGTAGGCTGGCATTAAGTATAACTGCGATAAATCCCATTTTCTCCTCATGCTCATAGGACTTACAGGCACCCCTGGTACTGGGAAAACCTCTGTAAGCAGGTTCCTGGAAAAAAAAGGCACTGGAAAGTGATCCATCTTAATGACATGATAAAGGAGGAACATCTCTACACTGAAATTGATGAGAAGAGGGATGCTGCCGTTGCAGACATGGAACTTATCCGGGAGCGTCTTGCAGAGATAATTAATGGAAAGGATAATGAGGCAATAATTCTTGAGAGCCACCTTGCCCATTACATTGCAGATATTATTATTATACTAAGGGCATGTCCGCCTGAATTAAAAATGAGGCTGAAAACACGCGGCTACTCGGAAGAGAAAATAAGAGAAAATATTGAAGCCGAAGCTCTCGACGTGATCCTGGTTGAGGCTTTTGAATGGTGCAAAAAGGTTTTTGAAATAGACACTACCGGAAAAAGTATTGAAGAAACAGGACAGGATATAGAAAAAATTGTGGATCACATTTTAAGCGGCAATGAAGAAGAGCTGTCGGATTACGAACCTGGATCCATTGACTGGATTGATCTGGTTCCTTAATAGTTACGAATTAAAAGTGACAAGAAAAGTGGTAAGGGAGATGGGGATCAAATCCCCGGAAGATAAAAACTTCCTTTTCCCTTAAAAGTGCTTAGTTGCAACAGCTCAGTCTCAACAGGTTGAGCAGCTGGAGCAGCCAGAGCATTTGACTTTAATCGTAACGGTTGCACAATCGGTTTTTCCATCCTTACCTTTTACACAGTATTTGAAACTGTCAGTGCAAGATTTACTGCAACTTTTTGACTTTGTGTAACAGAATTTGCCGTTACTCTGCATCGTCACTTTGCCACCCTGTGAGGTAGTAATAGTTCCCGTAGTTGTAACTTTAAGGTTGGATCCTTTGTCATTACTCAGCACGTTATAGCAACAAGATTTAGATTTACAGTTACATGTAAATTGATCGTCTCTTGCATCCGTCTTAGACTTACTGCATGCAATGTTATCGACTGCTGCTCCTGTCATTGACATGACAAAGAAGACCAGCGTAAAAACACATATTGTCTTGAATATAGTTCTTTGCATGATATATCCTCCATAATGTCCACTCAACCGTAATTTTTTCAAAGCTATTGGTTTTTAAATCCAATACTTAATGACAATGAAAATATACTCTTCCGGGTTAAACCCCCGATTTAGCAGGAAAAATAAATTTTCATGTGGCTGAGTGATTTTTCTACATTTATTCTCAACAAACAGTTAAAATTTAAACTATTTGTTTTGAAGTTTTGTGTACCTTTTACTTTTCCGAAATATTGGACCAATTAATGCGTTTCATTATAATATCAATCACAGCAATTAACCTGATGCGTCAAACGAAGGCTAAATGTTGAAAAGTATTACATAAAACACAAAAAAATGATCCAATAATTCTATTAAAAAGTTTTGAGAGTACATCAAATAGAAATAGTATCTTCTTTTATAAAAAATTTTCTCCAAAATATACACCATTTTGTTCATTTACCTCACTTCTTGAATATTTATAGAGATTAATGACCCTAAAATAACACGAAACAAAAAGCCAAATCCAGACACTATTAGAAAATACAAGAACTATTAGTAAATTCTATATCTTCAAGAGCTTATTCCAAAACAGTTTTGTTCTCAATCAGTAAGAGTTTCAGAAATAATTTCACGACCAGAAATCTTGATTGATTATTCCGGGATTAAAAGAAGCAATTTTGAGTTTTGGAATCAGCTCCAAAACTTAAATCTTATGGCTTGATATTTCAAGAGCTGAAAATGGGTTAAGAGTGAAGATAAAATTAGATAAAAAAGAAACAGGAATAGACTTATTGCGTACCTGATTATAAAAGATATTATAAAGAAGAATTATTGTCACTTGCAGAAACGTTCCTGAGGCGAGTTACTCCGTCGATTTCCTTGATTACTTCTACAATTGGTTTTGGAACAAGGTGTTCCCATTTTTCTCCTTCAACCATCCGCCTCCGGATTTCCGTACCTGAGTACCTTTCCCGGACGTAAAGAGGGGATTCTTTTACGCAAAACCCGGCTTCCCGGAAGAGCTGGATAACCAGCGGATTGTTCGAGTACACCACTTCAAAATTCGGGGTTCGGGAAGCGACATGGCGAACCCATATAGAGTTGTACCTGACGTCTTCTATAGGGAGAACATAATGGCGAATCGGAAGATTTTCAAGCGCATTGTATAGCATCAGCACCCTTTCCCCTGCCGTAAACGGGTCAGTGGCTTCATGACTTTTCTGGGCACTTCCTATACCTATGACCAGTTCGTCAACTTCTTCTGCTATCCGCATAATTATGGCATGGTGCCCGAAATGATACGGTTGAAAACGTCCAATGTAGAAAGCTCGTATCATTCCGGATTCCAACCTCCAATTGTGCTTTATTTATCCTTCGGGATATATTTTGATTTCACGTCGTTTCATTACGGATTCCTGTCTCAAAGCTAAACTCTTTACAGACTTCCAGAAAATGTTCAGCATTGTTTTTTCGTTTCATATCGATGAGTTTTCCAACAAGTTCGAGGCCCGGCTTGGGATCTTCCATGATCTCCATTTCGTCGCAGATCATGTCGAAGTACTTCTCCCCGGCCTCTGTCCTTATAAAGACCGAGTTCCACCCGTCAGGAGCCCCAACAGAACCTACCGAAATGTCGGCAAAGACCGAGGTGTAGTCGCAGCAATGGTGGCAGGGGTTCCGGGCGTATTTGGCTACATCTTTGATAGGGACGGAGTGAACCTCACCGTCATCTGTGTAAACCCAGAATTTACCTTTGGTAAACTCCATCTTTCGGACGTCTTCGATCTTGACTTTGAGGATCTCGGGAATGATCTTTTCAAGCATAACCTCATGATGAAAACTTTCCATACAGAGCAATCCGATAATAAGCACGATCTTTTCGTTTATATTATCCTGGATCAGCCGTGCAGAATGGACCTGACAGGGCACCCCTATAACTGCAATCCGATCATACTTTTCGAAAGCTTGCCTGAGAGCTGCAACGACCGGATCGGAGGTATATTTGGTTCCCCTTGTCCTCTCGACGTCTTCCGCACTTGTCAGTAAAACTACTTCAGGTTCCCATTTTTCGTTTCGGGTAATTCCAACGGCGCAGTCGATTTTGCCTTGCTTGAAAAGGGATTTAAGGATACCGCTGGTTACTCCTCCGTCCTGGCTACGGGCACTGTCTCTGGACTTTGCGGCAAAAAACTTGCGCACATTTGCAAGCTCGTTCTCGATGAAGCCGTCTACTACCGGACAGACACGGCTGCAGATTAAGCAACCTTCGCAAACCTGATATCCGGCCCCTTTCTCATAAAGGCTCAGATTATTCGGATCTCGAATTTCTGCCGACTTCTTTACAGTGACAGCCCCTATGGGACATACGGCCTCGCATGCTCCACAGGCTGCGCATACGTCATGTTCAATGACTTCTGCAATCTTTGGTGGCAATTAGTTACCTCCAATGCCTTGATGTGCTTGCCTTACAGACAAGATGTTTTTAAAAATATAATAGTAAGATAAAAATATTATGCAGGATGTAATAAAATTACATCTTTGCAATGATCTCTTTACCTATAAGCTTTATTGCTTTTTCTTTGTCAGGGCCGATCGGAGATCCGGCAACAATCTGGGTAACTCCGATTGCTTCAAGGTCCTTGATCCTCTTCATGCAGTCCTCTGGAGTTCCGCAGATGGCAAAGGCTTCAATCATTTGTGGAGTAACAAGTCCTCCCATAAGGGCTCCGAAGTCTCCCTTAGCAATGGCTGCACCGATCTGGCTCTTAGCTTCGACCGGAACTCCATGGCGTTCGAGAACAAGGTCAGGGGAGCCTGCGACAATGAAAGCAACCACTACTTTTGCAGCGTTGACTGCCTTTACAGGGTCCTTGTCAATTGAGAAACAGGCATATGCTGTAACATCGACTTCGCTGGGATCACGGCCAATTTTTTCGGCTCCTTTCCTAATTTGTTCGACAGCAACCTCGAAGTCCTTCGGGTGGGAAGCATTAATAAGGACACCGTCTGCAACCTCACCGGCAAGCTCGAGCATCTTGGGGCCCTGGGCACCCATGTAGATCGGGACGTTTCCAGCTTTGAAAGCAAGCTTGGCACCTGCGAACTTCACCATTTCTCCATCCATGGAGACTTTCTGACCTGCGAGGAAACTTCTGATTGCCTGGATTGTTTCTTTGGTAGTTGCAAGAGGTTTTTCCCATGCAATGCCCATAGCATCAAAGGTGGCCTTGTCTCCGGGCCCGAGACCGAGAATTGCTCTGCCACCTGAAATTTCGGCAATTGAAGCAATACTGGAAGCCGTAATTGCAGGGTTCCTGGTATAAGAATTTGTAACCCCGGAACCGATCTTGATACTGTTGGTGTTCAGAGCGAGAACGGCAAGAGTAGAGTATACATCACGGTTGTTGTAGTGATCAGTGATCCAGACATAGTCGAATCCCTGCTGTTCTGAAAGCTTTGCGTAATATGCGATCTTTAAGGCAGGATCGCTAGGCACAAATTCGATTCCGAACTTCATCTCAAATTACTCCTGGTTACTATTTAAAGGTAAAATGGGTCCATTTTTTAGTCCCCAAAAATATATTTATTTTGAATAATAATTAATATCTGTTACAATAGATATTAATTATAACCTTGAACTAAATTCACATAACAGTATTTAAGAATCTATATATAATTAACTATATTAAACGAATTATATATAACCTGGATGATAAAAAATAATTTTTATCTATACTTCATGAATGTTTATCTGTGCTTCATAATGGAGTGCTTTTCAAGCCGGATCCATTCAAAAGAAATAATCAATCTTTAAAAACCTTTTCGAGAAAAATACATTTTAAAAATACATTATAAATATCGTTTGTCCAGAGCAGGAAAAAGAAAAGGTAACTTTTTTGAAATGAATCTTTTTGCTGAAACAGGGAAAAGATTTATATTGGAAAACAATGGGTGCAGAAAATTTTCAGGTATTTCCGGCAAGAATTACCTGTAGATATGAGCAAAAAGAAAATGGGGATATTAAAAGAAAAGGTGGCTGAACTCAGGCAAAAAATAAACAATAAATTCAAATAGATGTCTTAAGATTAGGAAAAATCATATTATGTTTGAAAAATCCTTACAATTATATACAAAGAAAGGTTGTTATATAAGTATTAATAAAAACGGAAAGTTAAATCAAAAATGAAGGAAGCCCTTATAAACTGCCTGGAGAGCTAAATTCGGTGAAAGGAGGTGAGCTGGCTATGGGTGTATCTGCTAAAGGGGAAAAATACCGCTGCGAAATTTGCGGCAATGAAGTTATCGTAGAAAAAGTAGGAGGCGGAACTCTTGTTTGTTGTGGAGAAGACATGACTCTTATAGAAGAGACGTGAAAATTAGCTGAGTCTTATTTATTAAATTTATGTAAATAGCACTTTCAAACCTGACATGGAGTAAAGAAATACTTTTTTAGAGGTAGAACAATGAAATGTTACGAATGCGCCAGAGAAGGTAAAAATACTGATGCTGTTGCGATTTGCATTGTCTGTGGGAGAGGAGTTTGCAAAGAACACCTTATTCATGAGGAAACACCTGCGTGGGAAGGAGACTATCCTATCGAGCTGAAGCCCGACGTTGAACATATCAAACGGATTGTCTGTATTCCCTGCCATGAAGCCCTGAAGGAAAACTGCCTGTTTAACGAAGTTTGCTGAGGTGGCCATATGCTGAAATGTTACGATTGCCTTGAGAAAAGTAAAGAGAATGAAGCCGTAGGCATATGCATTGTTTGCGGGAAAGGCCTCTGCATGGAGCATATCAAGCAGGTGGAGTTTCCCATGAAAGGGGGATACCCATTGCCCCATCTTAATCTGAAGAAAGATCTTCCAAGGATGATGTGTCGTGAATGCATTGACTCTATTCTTGGAGAGGATTTCTGCGTATAATTTCACTGCTTGCACTATACATTAACTGAAGAATATTTTTCTTTGCTTGATGTACGAGCAGTAGGAAGCAAAAGCCAGAACGGCCATAGAATGACGTTCCCTATCTGGGGAATATATAATTGAATTAAGGATATGTATTGATTAGTTAGATGTCCAGTTACAAATATAACAGCTAAAAAATAATAACAGTTAAGAATAGGAGGCCAGAAATTTGACAGAGCATAAGGAAGTAGTGGAAAGTATAGGAAAAAAAATGGGATTCAAGCCCCATATTCTGGAAACTCTTGAGGAACTTGATCCTGAGTTTCTTGGGAAGTACAGGCGATGCGATGGAAAACTGTTATCTGATGGAGCCCTGCCTGCAAAAACAAAGATCCTTATGGCTCTTGCGGTTGTGGCATCAAAACAATGTGAGTCCTGTACAGTGGCGCAGATGAAAAGCGCCCTGAACCATGGGGTAACCAAAGAAGAAATTATGGAAACAATGGACGTTATCTTTATCACCTCAGGAGCTCCGGCTGTAGCTGCGTGCAGGGAAGCCCTGAAGCTGCTGAAATAAAATGAGTGCGCTTTGAAAGAATGAGCACGTTTATTTAATTTTGTTTATTTTTTTGCCGCGGCTAGTACAAGAGATAGTGCGTCCTCAGGAAACAAGGTTTGGAGTGCCTGCAAGAATACACTCCAAATATTGAGAGTGTAAAAAGCCTAAAGTAAAAACGGGGATCCAGACAACAACTACTACTTACAATCGGATTTTATTCCCTAAGATGTCTGAACAAACCTGATATCGAATTAAGCAAAATTCCGGTAAAAGCCATACCTATTCCTACGAAGGTTAGCAGGACCATCAAAACAGTCGGCCCGAACTTAAGGCTTTCACCAAGGTAAAAAGTTTGTAAAAAACTGAGACCCATGTATAACCCCGCTGTGCTGAGAACCAAACCCGGCAGGGTAAAACAATACAGAGGCTTATTAAACTCCATATTTTTAAAAGTATTTAACAGAGCAGTCAGGCTGTGTCTGAAAGGATTTTTAGTCGAGCCGTTCACGTAATACATTTGAATTAGATTTTGAAGCGTAGAATCACCGTCAAGGTCATTAAAAAATCCTTGTTAACTTATATAACCGGACTAATTTTTTGGGATGAAGTGATTTTAAGATATAAATATCCATCTAAAAGAACACGCATGGATAAAATTATATATAATTACGAAGAAAATCAGCCTTTCATTATTCTTAATAGTGCCGCAAGGGGAAAAGTCCTCGCAGCCTGTGAACTCTTTTCGAAGAAATTATCTTACCGGCCTTTTGCTGGAAATCCGGAATAAACCCTTCTTTTTGATGACTTAAACTAAAAACACCTGAAATATATTGAGTAACCCCGAAAAAGCTTTTTTTGAATTTATTGAAGGTGTGAACAGTTTTCCCCAAGATTCATAGTTTCATATTTTTACCCTTAAAACAGGGATTTTTTAGAACGGGTTCGAAAAATTTATAAAGTTTAAGATCCATCTGAACAAATATAGTGTGAATGTAATTATGAAAGTTTTTCATATAGAAACAAAGCAAAATCCGGAATTAAAAGAGAATAATGAGAAAAAGCAAGTCAATAGACAATAATTGAGAATCAGATAATTTAAGTAGCTGCAAAGGAGGATCCATTAAAAAATTAATAAAGTTTAAAAGAACTTCATGGCAAAGACACGGAAAAATATGAAGATTGCAATTGTTCTCGGCACTAGTGTCGCGTCAATCCTCAAAGATTTAACGATTATGAATAGATTCAATCGATTTTATACGACATTTTGCTGTGGACGCTACATTAGGCCAGAGATCATAAAAATGAGCCTATAGACTTTTTAAAAATGATGGGGTGAAAGAATTTTGCCTAAAGTTGCATTAATAACAGGAATTACCGGTCAGGACGGCGCCTATCTTGCTGAATTCTTACTTTATAAAGGATATATTGTACATGGAATCAAGCGTCGATCTTCTTCTTTTAACACTGCAAGAATCGATCACCTTTACAAAGATTCTCATGAGAAAAATGTTAATTTTTTTATGCATTACGGGGATCTGACAGATTCGACAAATCTTATCCGCATAATTCAGGAAGTCAAGCCTGACGAAATCTACAACCTTGCAGCCCAGAGTCATGTCCAGGTATCTTTCGAAACTCCGGAATATACGGCAAATTCTGACGGCCTTGGAACCCTCAGGCTGCTTGAAGCCATTCGCATCCTCGGCCTTGAAAAGAAAACAAAATTCTACCAAGCTTCGACCAGCGAACTTTATGGAAAAGTTCAGGAAATCCCCCAAAAAGAAACAACTCCTTTTTACCCGAGAAGCCCCTATGCAGCCGCCAAACTGTATGCCTACTGGATAACGATAAATTATCGAGAAGCTTACGGAATTTTCGCATGTAACGGCATCCTCTTCAACCACGAATCTCCAATCCGAGGCGAAACTTTTGTGACAAGAAAAATCACAATGGCCGCTACGAAGATAAAATACGGCATTCAAGAGAGGCTTTACCTCGGAAACCTTGATTCAAAAAGGGACTGGGGATTTGCAAAAGATTACGTAGAAGCCATGTGGCTGATGCTCCAGCAGGAAAAGCCTGATGACTATGTGGTAGCGACCGGCGAAACCCACTCGGTCCGGGAGTTTACGGAACTGGCATTCAAAGAACTCGGAATCGACATAATCTGGCAGGGAAAAGGAGAAGAAGAAGTTGGAATCGATGCCATTACAGATAAAATCTTAGTCGAAATAGACACCAAATATTACAGGCCAACAGAAGTGGAATTATTGATAGGAGACTCTACCAAAGCGAAGGAAAAACTTAATTGGAAACCAACAATGAAATTCGAGGAACTCGTAAAAATAATGATCAAAAAAGATGAAGAAGCTTTATTAGACGATCAAAATCAAGCTGGTGCACCTCGATGCAAGCAACAGGGTATGTTCGCGTCACCGCTTCCAATTTCACAAAGAAAACAATAACTATACGATTTAGTTTTCGTCAAAATTTCACAAACAAAAGAGTGATGGACAAATAAACGTAATGCATTAAGGTTTATAAAGATGCATCCATCCTCGCAGCCTGCTGTATAGTATTTGACTGGAATATATATTAAGAGTGGGGTGATCAATCTGGACAATAAATCCAAAATATATGTGGCTGGACACAGAGGAATGGTCGGGTCGACAATACTGAGATTACTTGAAAGTGAAGGTTACAGAAACATAGTTACTGCTACAAGCAAAGAAGTTGATTTAAGAGATTCACATCAAGTAAAACATTTTTTTGAGGAGAATACGCCTGAATATATCTTTCTCGCAGCAGCGAAAGTAGGAGGAATTCAGGCAAATTCAAAGTACCCTGCAAATTTTCTTTATGATAACCTCATGATTCAGAATAATATAATACATAACAGCTACCAATTTAAAGTAAAAAAACTTCTATTTTTAGGTAGTTCTTGCATTTATCCAAGAGAATGCCCTCAGCCTATGAAAGAAGAATACCTTATGACAGGGCTCTTAGAGCCTACTAATGAAGCGTATGCTATTGCAAAAATAGCCGGGCTCAAGATGGCACAATATTATTATCAGCAATATGGATTACAAACTATATGTCCGATGCCTTGTAATCTATACGGATTGAATGATAGTTTTGACCCAGAAAATTCCCATGTCTTATCTGCATTAGTTAAAAAATTTATAGATGCTGTAGATGAAGATAAAAAAGAAATCGTACTTTGGGGAACGGGGGCTGCTAGAAGAGAATTTTTACATGTTGAAGATGCTGCAAAAGTCTGTTTATATTTGATGAAAACGTGGAATTCTCCAGAAATAATAAATGTGGGAAGTGGGGAGGATATATCAATAAAAGATCTAGCTAAACAAATCGCTCAGAAAGCAGACTACAATGGGAAAATAAAATGGGATACTACAATGCCCGACGGCATGTTAAGAAAATGTCTTGATATTTCAAAAATAAAATCACTAGGATTTCGACCATCAATAAGTTTAGACAAGGGCATTGATCTACAAATAAAAGAGTATAGAGGCTTAAAAACAAAGATAGAATCTACCCACAGAGGAAGTAGATCACAATGATTCCTTTAATGAAAAATGCATTTTACAACGAAAAAGAAACAAAGGATGCTCTAAGTAAATTTATATTGGAGACTCCACGTTTAAGCATGGACCAAAAATGCTTTGAATTTGAGGACAAATTTGCAAGATTTCAAGAAAGAAAATATGCCATACTTTTTAATAGTGGTGGCAGTGCTAATTTGGCTCTTTTACAGTCCCTAAAAAACCTTAGATATTTGAAAAATGGTGACAACGTAGGTTTTTCAGCATTAACATGGTCTACCAACGTGATGCCAATTATTCAACTCGGGCTTAAACCAATCCCGCTTGATTGTGAACTTAGGACTTTGAATATTAGCTCAAATACCTTTGAAAAAAGGATTAACTCAGTTGAACTAAAAGTTCTCTTTATCACAAATACACTTGGCTTCGCTGGAGACTTAGATAAAATCAGGGAAATTTGTGGGGAAAGAAAAATAATTTTAATAGAGGACAACTGTGAGTCTCTTGGTAGCGAGCTACCTACAGGAAAAACTGGGAACTTTGGACTTGCTTCAACATTTTCATTTTATATTGCACACCACATGTCTACAATAGAAGGTGGAATGATTTGCACTGACGATCACGAGTTGTCACAAATGTTGAGAATTGTTAGAGCAAATGGCTGGGATCGTAATCTTCAACCTGATCAACAATCACTATTGAGAAAAAATACAATATTGATAGTGAGTTTGATGCAAAATACACTTTTTATGACTTAGGGTATAACTTAAGACCTACAGAAATAACAGGATTTCTCGGCGTTTTTCAATTACAGTTTGTTGAACAAATCATTGGAACAAGAGAAAATAATTATAAATTATTAGATGAAGAAGCAAGAAGAAATCCAGACTTAATCTCAATAAATTGTTCACATATGACTAAGTTATCCAATTTTGCATATCCAGTAATTTGTAAAAATTCAAGCTTAAGAAGTCAATATATAGTAAAATTTACGGATGCAGGTGTAGAAGTTCGTCCTATAATTGCAGGCAATATTCAAAGGCAACCATTTTACTCAAAATACATAAGAGAAACATACGATCTTCCTGGCGCTGAATTTGTACACAATTGCGGATTTTATTTTGGGAACTATCCCGAATTAACAAATGAAGATTTCGAGATATTAAAAGACTGCTTAAGGCATCATTAAACGATTTAGCAATTGATTATAGAAATCGATTCAAAGCTATTTTAGACCTTAGACTCGGTTTGTTTGTACTCGAAATCAGATCAAAGAATAAGTGTCATTCGAGTTAGAGAAGATGTCACAATCATTGAGTATAATAAGTTGATAAAAAAATTGTAGGATTTAAAGAGATAATCAGATTAGGACTTATGCACTTGAGTATAAAATAAAAAGCAACAGATGTTGTGGTTAAATTTGCATTTTTGACAGTTGAGGGTTTAATGATATTGATTTCGAGTTCAACCGTGTAAGTCCTAATATATTAAAAAAGTTTAGGTGTGTGAGGATAAAATGACCGACAATATTAAAGTTGTTATACTATGTGGCGGCTTTGGAACTCGTCTTCGAGAAGAGACTGAGTATCGACCAAAACCAATGGTGTATATCGGAAACAAGCCAATTCTCTGGCATATAATGAAGATTTTTAGCTATTACGGTTTTAATGATTTTATTTTATGTTTAGGGTATAAAGGGGATGTCATAAAAGAATATTTTTATAATTATGAAATGTTAAATAGCGATTTTACTGTAGGATTTGGGCAATCCAAACACACTGAGATTCATAACACACATGACGAAAAAGGATGGAGAATAACTTTAGCCAATACCGGGGAGAATACATTAAAAGGGGAAGACTGAAAAAAATAGAGAAGTATGTTGAATCAGATATTTTCATTGTGACTTATGGAGATGGATTGGCCAATGTCAATATCAATGATCTTGTAAGTTTTCATAAAAGTCATGGTAAAATAGCTACTCTAACAGGTGTTTTGCCACCTTCACGTTTTGGAAATCTATCTGTGGATGGAAATGTTATTAAGGAATTCGTAGAAAAACCACAGACTTCCGGCCAATATGTAAATGGAGGTTTTTTCGTTTTTAATCGAGAGATATTTGATAATCTCACATGTGATGACTCTTGCGATCTTGAAATGGGAGTTCTTGATCACCTTGCTGAAAAAGGTGAATTAATGATGTATGAGCATTGTAAAGATTGGATGTGTATGGATACTATAAGAGATACTGAATATCTGAACAAGTTATGGTATTCAAACAAAGCTTTTTGGAAAGTGTGGGAGTAATCCAATGTCACATTATAATTGGAAAAATAAGAATGTTTTTATTACCGGTGCATCAGGGTTGGTTGGGTCATGGCTTACCAAAATTCTGATTGATGAAGGTGCCAATGTTATTGCATTAGTTAGGGATATTGTACCCAGATCGATATTATGGAGTAGCTCAGTGGAATTTAGATATATAAAAGATAACTTGACACTCGTATATGGCAAATTAGAAGATTATGATATTTTGGAGAGAACACTCAACGAGTATGAAATTGAAGCAGTATTTCATCTCGGAGCTCAAACTATAGTAGGAACAGCTAATCGAAATCCTGTATCTACTTTTGAATCAAATATTCGAGGTACATATAATCTATTAGAAGCGTGTCGAAGATCTCCGCTGATTAAAGCTGTAGTTATTGCTTCTAGTGACAAAGCATATGGGGAACAAAAACAATTGCCTTATAATGAAACCACACCATTACAAGGCACCCATCCTTATGACGTTTCCAAAAGTTGTGCTGATCTAATTGCATACACTTACTATAATACATTTAAGTTGCCTGTTTGTGTTACTCGATGCGGAAATTTTTACGGTCCTGGAGATCTTAATTTTAATAGAATCATCCCAGGTACAATTCGTTCTTTGCTAGAGGGGGAAAATCCAATTATCCGCAGTGATGGAAAATTCATTCGTGATTACTTTTATGTGAAAGATGGGGCTTTTGCATACCTAGTCCTTGCGGAAAAAATGTTTACTGATACATCTATTCACGGAGAGGCATATAATTTTAGTAATGAAACTCAAATAACAGTTTTGGAATTGGTGAAAAAAATAATTGATGTTATGGGAGTTGACACTGAACCAATAATTTTGAATCAAGCTCAAAATGAGATACGAAATCAATATTTGTCCGCGAAAAAAGCTAAAGAACAACTTGGCTGGAGTGCAAAATATACATTAGACTCTTCTTTAATTGAGACGGTTGAATGGTACAAAAATTATTTCCAATCTTGAAGATGTGAGATTATGAAACTATCAGATTATGTGATTGAGTTTCTTGCCGAAAGTAATGTTCGCTGCATTTTTGAAGTAATTGGTGGAGCAATAACTCATTTGGTTGATTCAACTTATGATAGAAAAGATATCACCTGTGTTGTTACTCATCATGAACAAGCAGCAGCATTTGCGGCAGAAGCTTATTCGCGTGTAACTTCAAATATAGGAATATCTATGGCTACAAGCGGCCCAGGTGCAACTAATCTGATCACAGGAATTGGTAGTGCTTTTTTTGATTCAATTCCATGTTTATACATTACTGGCCAAGTAAATACATACGAGTATAAATTCAGTAAAGATATGAGACAATTGGGTTTCCAGGAAACAGATATTGTGAGTATTGTAAAACCTATCACTAAATACGCATTTATGATTACCGAACCAAACTCCATAAAATATCAGTTGCAAAAAGCTATATTTTTAGCAAAGTCTGGTCGGCCTGGGCCTGTATTAATAGATATCCCCATGAATATCCAGAGAACTCAGATAAATCCAGATGAATTACCTGATTTTTATCGAAGTGAGGAATATAAAACAGAATATAAACCGAATAATAATACTAATTATAAAATAGACGTGATTCTGGACCTTATCAAAAAATCAGAAAGACCTGTTGTTTTAATTGGAGGGGGAATCAGATGCTCAGGTGCATCTCATGAATTATTTGAGTTTGTACAAAAAACAGGAATACCGATAGTTTCGTCTCTGATGGGATTAGACGCATTTCCACATAATCATCCAGCTTTTTTCGGAATGATAGGAGCTTATGGTAATCGATACAGTAATCTGATCGTTGCAAACAGCGATTTATTAATTGTACTTGGCTCAAGATTGGATATGAGGCAAACGGGAACCAAACCGGAAACTTTTGCCAGAAAAGCAAAGATCATACATATAGACATCGATGAAAATGAGTTGAATCATAAATTTGCATATTTAGGGGTCAAATCGGATTTAAAGTTGTTTTTATCTGAAATCAACAAAAAATTAAGTCTCACAGGAAAGAACAAATCATTGGATAATTGGTATGAATTGATTAATTCATACAAAAACAGATTCCCCAACTGTCTATGGCCTGTAACTGAAAATGACCTAATTCTTCCAAATTACTTAATGAAATATCTTTCAAATGTAGTAGCTGATGATGCGATAATTTGCCTAGATGTGGGGCAACACCAAATGTGGGCGGCTCAATCTTTTGAGATAAAGAAAAATCAACGGATGCTTATATCAGGTGGAATGGGATCAATGGGATTTGCATTACCAGCTGCAATAGGCGCTTCTTTTGCAGAACCTGAAAAACAGGTGATTGTAATCGTCGGTGATGGCGGTTTCCAGATGAATATTCAAGAACTTCAAACTATAGTTAGAAATAAATTACCTATTAAGATATTTTTAATAAATAATGAGAGTCTAGGGATGGTTAGACAGTTCCAAGAACTTTATTTTGATGGCCGCTGCGTATCAACTTTGATTGGATATGACTGCCCGAATTTTACAAAAATTGCGGAAGCCTATGGAATCAAATCGGAAAGTGTGAGGAATATTAAAGATTTGAAAAAAATAAATTCCTTGGTATTAAACGATTCACTTCCTTATTTTATGGATATCAGAATCCCTACGAAATCCAATGTGGATCCAAAATTGGAATTTAATAGGCCAATTGAAAATCAATCACCGTATTTAGATGAAGATGAATTGAGATCCTTATTATCAATTTGAGAT
This sequence comes from Methanosarcina sp. ERenArc_MAG2, assembly GCA_023955635.1. Taxonomy (GTDB): domain Archaea; phylum Halobacteriota; class Methanosarcinia; order Methanosarcinales; family Methanosarcinaceae; genus Methanosarcina; species Methanosarcina baikalica. The sequence goes on along the minus strand of JAMXHR010000016.1, from coordinate 134,803 downwards.
TTACAAAATTGAAGTGGTACAAAATATTGATGATTGGGAGGGACTATGTCCAAATGTTATAAAATATTGGTCACTGGTGCTACCGGTTTTGTAGGTTCAAATCTTGCGAGAAGACTGATAAGTGAAGGACATGAAGTTCATATTCTGACTCGAAAAAATTCAGATAAATGGAGAATAATTGATAAACTACCCGACTTGAATAATCATATTGTAGATTTGCTTGAAGAGAAAAATCTTAAGCAATCGGTAGAACAAATCGAGCCTGACGTGATTTTCCATTTAGCGACCATGGGAATATATGGCGGTGTTCACTCACCTGAAAAAGAAGTGATCCAAAGTAATTTATTTGGCACAATTAACCTGATCAATGCATGCGAAGACATCAAGTACAAGTGCTTTGTCAATACAGGCAGCTCTTCCGAATATGGACCTAAGAGCTATTCCATGACAGAAACAGATGTCTGCGAGCCTATTAATGTATATGGCATCTCAAAATGTGCTTCAACGTTATATGGAAACTTCATTGCAAAAACAAAAAATAAACCTATAATTGGATTTAGACTTTTTTCTCCTTTTGGGCCCTACGACGACAGTAGAAGATTAATACCTTATACAATAGTGAATGCACTTCAAAACAAACAATTAAATTTTGCAAATGCCTGTGCAGTAAGGGATTATATTTATATTGATGATGTGTTGGACCTTTATTTAAAAAGCATTGAGCTGGCATCTAAACATAGAGGGGAAGTGTATAATGTTGGCAGAGGTTCAAATGTAAGTGTATCTTATGTGGTAAAAAAATACTTGAAATTACAGACTCCAAAAGTGCTGTCCAATGGAATACTTTTGAAGGAAGAGACCATGATTGTGAAAAATGGGAAGCAAATACTGAAAAAATAACTAGAAATTTTAATTGGACACCAAAATATCACATTGATGAAGGGATTAGAAAGACCATCACATGGTTTAAAGATAACTTGTCTTTTTATTGATCGGTCTTCCCATATGTTCTCTACAAAGTAGCATTTTTACTATAATCTTATATTTAAATATTGAAAGAAAATATAGAAAAATTGGATTAAATGCCTGCAAAGCTTGGTAATAACCTGCTTTCGGCAGGTGCGACAAGAAGCTATATTACGAATTGCGGAAACGCTATCTTTTCCATTTGAAGTAATTTTACTGTAATATGCATAAATGACAACGTTTGGGTTTTGGTTTGAGATGAGACTTCGCTGGATTGATGCTTTAAAAGGAATTGGAATTATGCTTGTGGTTTTTGCGCACCATAGCTTACCGTTAGCACTTAATAATTACATATATTCATTTCATATGCCACTTTTCTTTTTTATTTCCGGCTTTCTGTTTGACTTTGGAAAATATGCAGGATCCGCTGCAAATTTTGTAAAAGGGAGATTCAGGTCTCTTATCGTGCCTTACTTCTGTTTTGCAGTGCTTACCTGCCTGTTTTACTTTTTAGTGGATACAGTATACCATCCAGGAGTCACAGATATTACTTTTTTTAAAGCCAGTGCTCTTTACTGCGTTTATTCCATCCTATATGCACTGGTCCCCCTGATCTCTTATAATCCAGCGCTATGGTTCCTGCCCTGTCTTTTCGTAACTGAGCTTCTCTTTTATGGATTTGCGAAAAAGTATTCAGGAGAAACAATAAAACTTATACTCTTGCTTATTGCATCTGGAATTCTTGGGTACCTTTATTCTGTATATGTGCCTTTCAAACTGCCCTGGAACGCTGATACAGCCCTCACTACAGTGGTCTTTTACGGAGCTGGCAATCTCTTAAGAAAATTCACAGAGGTAGGAGAAAAGTCCGGATCTGTTTCTAGTCTTGAGTCAAGCTCGAGGCTCATAGAAAATATTATTAGGAATGAGAAATTTTTACTCGGGTTTCTTATACTTGTGAACCTTCTTTATTTTGAATACCTACTCGAGTTTCCAAGAGCACCTGTCAGCATACTGAATTTTAATGGAGCTTTCTTTTCGTTTTACTTCTTTGCTTTCTTAGGAACATTTGCCTTTATTTATCTTTTCAGAAAAATCGGGAGTTCAAAGGTGCTTGAGTATTACGGAAGAAACTGCCTCATTGTGCTAGCGCTTCATTTACCTCTAATGAATGTCCTGAAACAACTTGCAATTATGAGTTTCGGGATCGATCCCGAATACATCATTTCCAATGCTGCTTTTGCATTAAGCTTAACGGCGCTGAACCTTCTTTTCCTGATACCTGTAATTTTCATTATTAACAACTATTTCCCTTTCCTGGTAGGAAAAAAGGCTCATCTATGGGTTTTGAGGATTTTAGGACACGTTTCAAAAAGCTTGTAAATTAATAGGTTCGCTCTAAATGGACATAAACGCATATTTGAGATGAAATCTCTTGCTCAACTCATAAGAGAAGGAAGTGCATTGAGTTTAAAGTGAAAAGCTTTCCACTCAATTTGAAGAGGATACAAAATGGTTAAATATCTACAAAGCTTGTTAATTAATACCTAAATCTGTTATTCTCATATAAGGGATGACGATGAAAAATCAGAAAGATCTAAGAGCGGAGATCTTTGACAAAGTCAAAGAATATTATTTACTAACTCATCAAAAAAATGAGTTTGTGCCGGGAAAATCAAAAATACCTTATTCTGGAAGGGTTTATGATGAGAACGAAATGATAAGTCTTGTCGATTCGGCACTTGATTTCTGGTTAACTGCCGGACGGTTTGCTAAACAATTCGAGGTAGAATTTGCAGATTTTTTAGGGGTTAAACATTGTTTACTAACAAATTCAGGGTCTTCTGCCAATTTATTGGCCATATCTGCATTAACTTCGCCTAAACTCGGAGATAAGCAATTGAAACCAGGTGATGAAGTAATCACGGTAGCTGCAGCATTTCCTACCACAGTAAATCCAATTATACAAAATAATCTCATCCCAGTTTTTATGGATGTGACTCTTGGTACCTATAATATTCAGTATGATAAAATCGAAGCTGCAATTTCGGATAAAACAAAAGCTATTTTTATTGCGCATACACTGGGGAATCCATTCAATCTAGACACAGTAATGGAAATTGCTGAAAAATACAACCTCTGGGTAATTGAAGATAACTGTGATGCACTGGGATCGAAATATAATGGGAAATTCACAGGAACCTTTGGTCATATATCGACTTTTAGTTTTTATCCACCACACCATATTACAATGGGTGAAGGTGGCGCGTTAGTCACAAATGATATGCAGTTAAAAAAGCTCATAGAATCTTTCAGAGATTGGGGACGAGACTGCTGGTGTGGACCTGGATGTGACAATAGCTGTGGTAAACGATTTGAAATGCAATTGGGAGAGCTACCTTACGGATATGACCACAAATATACTTATTCCCACATTGGCTATAATCTAAAAGTTACTGATATGCAAGCAGCCGTTGGGGTTGAACAACTTAGAAAATTGCCCTCATTTATTCAGGCAAGGAAGAAAAATTTTGAACTTTTATATGATGGACTAAAAAAATACGAGAAATATTTTATCTTACCCGAAACAGAACCAAAGGCAGATCCAAGCTGGTTTGGATTCATATTAACGGTTCGTGAAAATGCGGGATTTAATAGAGATGATCTCGTAAAACACTTGGAAAAAAATAATATTGCCACCCGAATGCTGTTCGCAGGTAACATCATTCGCCATCCAAGTTTCAAGGATGTAGAGTACCAGATTTCTGAAAATCTCCTGAATACGGATCGTATTATGAATGATACTTTTTGGATTGGAGTTTATCCAGGTTTGACAAGAAAAATGATTGCATATATGGTAAAGGTATTTGATGATTTCATAAAGAATCTAGAGATTTTCCATGCGTCTTCGGTTAAGTGAGGAATCGTGACAAAATGCCTCAATTTTCACAACAGTTGTTATAAATTTTAACATATGGTGGACTGGAACAAGGTATCGATTTCATATAAAATGGCCAAAGTTTAATCAGGCTTAAGGTGCAAAATCGATAGCTTTCAGGCAAGAAAATTCCTTAACCGATGACCAATGAGAGACTTTTTAATATTTTATGAGATCGTCAAAATTGAGCATTTATTCGGCTAACGTTTGCCCGCAATCAATCAAAAATCCAGAAAATAATAAAAATTCTCTTTCGTTACAAATACTTAGGAATGATAAACATATAACTTCAAATTTTCAGTTCGGGAATTGCTCTGTAGTTTCATTCCCCCAAATAATCATTTATGGTGAAAAAAATCCTTGATATTATATTTGAATCATTCCTTAGTGTAAAGATTATGGAAACTCAAAAATTGCCTGCCTTGCAGGCAATCGCATAAGTTATATTTAGGTATTTAAAAACATCAACCGTTAATGATGAAAAACGAATATTTAGGGGTGTATTTATGGGTATATTACCAAGACATTTGAATATATTGGCAATGGAACAAAAAAATTATCCAATCCATGGTGAGGTATTAACACTTGGCCAACAAGCCGTATATGCGACTTATGATGAAGTAACTAAGATATATAATAATAATAATGTAAAAGTAACTGATTTACCTAATAATTTTAATACTAAAAATAAAATACCTTCGTGGGATAATAATACATTACAAAAAAAATACTAATGCACAAACTATCTTAACATTGTTAGGGGCTGATCATGTATATGCATCTGATGTTTATAGCTATGAAAACCCTGACTTTATTATTGATTTAAATAATCCTATAAGAGAAGAATATAGAGAAAGATTTGACATAATAATTGATGTTGGCACTCTTGAACATGTGTATGATGTTCCAACTGCGCTTGAGAATATAATAAAGATGTTAAAAATAGACGGAATAGTTATACTAATATTACCTTCCTCTGGAGCAATAGACCATGGTTTTTACTCTTTTAGCCCCACTCTATTTTTTGACTATTTTGAATGTAATGGTTTTGAGACATTGAACTGTTATCTTATGAGATGTAATTCAAGAAATTATACACAAAAGAAACCTGTGTATAGATATTGCGGGTTTGGCAGGGAATATCCACTAAAGACAGATGATTGTGTGGAAGTATTTTATTCTGCAAAAAAAGAGAACATGTAACTATTGTTAAAAAACCTATTCAAAGCATATACACAAAATCAATTTATGTTAATTGTGATGGAAATAAACAATCAACTAAAAGATCAATTATCTCCCAAGTATTAACGAAGTTACATCGAAAAGGTATGATACCATATTATATATATGATATAGCATACAACCTAAGACATAAGAATAATTTATTGTATGTTGGAAAATATTAATTTATCAGAATTTCGAAAATTTCGAGACTTTTTATTAGTTTGTGGTCTTCAGATTTTATCTATGATCATAAAAAAATCAAAGTTACGCTAGAGTACCCCGCAGAAAGCTGGGGTATTCAGCTGATAATTAGACCAAAGAATTACAAAGAGAATAGACCTCTTCACCAATATTCATGGAGATGATGAATATTTATTTGGATTCGGTTAAGATTCTAAACACCAAAAAGTGCTATTTTTTACGCTATATATAGGAATTTTGTTGGAAAAATCGCGAGTTTTGGAGCAGAGTCTTTGGGGAATGAGCTCAGGATAAAATTAGAGGGGGTATATAAGATCTACATTGGATTTTATAATTATAACAAAATTTTCAATAACAATAGAATGTTTAATGACCCAAATGCGCCAATAGGTGATGATTTACTATATCCTTTTGTTTACTTGGGAGAGTATTTGGTGACCAATGGCCATAGAATAAATACAATCGACATGGATGATGTTAAAAGTTTTGATGCGGTGGTATTCCTCGACTTTCCTACTTTTAAAAATAGATATTTTAGACAACTTGTTGATGATAAATTTAAAAACTTATATTTATTAGCTTTTGAATCTGAAGTTATAAGATCAGACAACTGGGATGCAAAAAATCATCAGTATTTTAAAAAGATTTTTACGTGGAATGATGATTTGGTAAATGAGGATAAATATTCAAAATATTATTGGCCAAATAAAATTCCAATAAATTTAGATTTTGATATTTCTAAAAAAATTAGACTTTGCACTATGATAGCAGGACATAAATTCAACTCCCACCCACTGGAATTATACACCGAAAGAATAAAAGCAATTCGCTGGTTTGAGCAAAACCACCCCGAGGATTTTGATTTGTACGGCGTAGGTTGGGATAAATATTGTTTTAAAAAACCACTTTCATCGCTTAATTACATCAAACCTTTAACCAGATTATTGAGGCCGAAATATCCTTCATACAAAGGAATAATAAAATTAAAAAGAGAAGTGTTGCAGAAATATAAATTTGCAATTTGTTATGAAAATGCTCGTGATATTTCTGGATATATTACCGAAAAGATATTTGATTGTTTTTTTGCGGGATGTGTGCCTGTTTATTGGGGTGCACCAAATATAAACGAACAGATTCCAGCAGATACATTTATAGATAAGAAAAAATTTAGGACCTACGAGGAGCTTTATAGTTATCTTAGGAATATGCCTGATAGTGAATATTTGAATTATCTTGGTGCAATAAAGGATTTTGTTGAGGGAGATAGAATCCATTCGTTCAGTGCGGAATGTTTTGCTAAGACGATTGTTAATGAAATTGTAGGGGAAAAATGATGTCTGAAAATCTTAATAATAAGAATATGAAACTCTCAATTGCAATTCCAACATATAATGGGGCTCTGTATATTCAAGAAAATTTAGACAGTGCCATACTTCAGATTGAAAATATTAATGAAGAAGTAGAAATAGTAATTTCTGATAACGCATCTACTGACGGAACACCCAAAATAATAAGAGAATATCAGAGTAAATATCCATTTATCAAATATTTTCATAATGAAGAGAATTTGGGTGTAGATAAAAATTTTGACTTGGCTGTCAGACGGTCAATGGGTGAATATGTTTGGTTCTTGGGTGATGATGATAAAATGGCTAATGGAGGGGTTCGAAAAGTTCTCGATGTATTGAAAGAGAACCCTAAACTAGCCGTCATCTTTATGAATTGCAAAATGTTTAATAGAAATTTTGACAAATGCTCAGAAGAAAAAGTTTTAGACATTGAGAGAGATATTTTATTTGATAAAGCTGATAGCTTTTTTCAAAAAGTAGGAGCAACAGCTGCCCTTATACCGTCCAGTATCGTACGTCGAGATCTATGGCTCTCAGTAGATAAAAGGCGTTACGAAGGTACAGGCTGGTTACATCTTGCTACACTTTTTCATCTGCTACCAGGCCATCCATCTTATTGCATCTCTACGCCATATTCCCTATTTAGAGGAGGGACTACCCGCTGGCATGAAAATGGAAAATTTTTAAAAATGATAATTACACTTTTTGATATCATCAAATCACTTCCTGAATATGGATACAAAGAGGTTACTGTAAAGAGGATACTAGATCCAATTCTTAAAAATATGCCATTGACTATCTTCAGCGAAAAAGTAAATGGTCTTTCGGTAAATTATTTTCTTCTTAAAGAGATGGTTACTCGATTTCATTCATCTCCTTCCTTCTGGTCATTAAGTTTCCCCTTGCTGCTTTTACCGGGCAGTGTACATAGAGCTTTCTGGAAAGTTTGTACTACTCCAAGCGTGAAACCAGTCGCGGAGCGTGCTTACGAGAGTGTGAAAAAGAAGTTGGGAGCGTAGGCTAGAAATGACAAACGAGAAACTCTGTAAAAGTCGTAAAAAAATATTCCTACTTGGAACTGGAGCTATCTATGGGAAACTTGCTGTTTCCAGTATTATTGGGATTATATCTGTACCTATTGGACTGCATTACTTTGGACCGCTTAGATATGGAATATGGATAGTTATCTCTTCAATTTTTGCCTATCTAAGTCTTTCCAACTTTGGGATTGGGGCAGCCGTATTGACACTTATTGGTCAATTTCATGATCCATTTGATCAACGTATTATCCTGCGTCGATCTATAGGTTTATTGACTGCAATAGGCATTATTTTTATTACATTGACGGTTTGTGTTTCGTATTTATTTCCTGGTTGGATTGCCATCCTCGGAAAGGTCCCTTCAGATCTACAAGGTGAGGCAACAAAGACGACATTTTTTTTAATTATTTTGTATTTTATTCAATTTCCGGTCATTGTGTTTGGTCCCACCTTTTCGGGCCTTCAAGAGATTTACTGGACCCAGATATATGATAGCTTAAGCGCCGCGGTGCGTTTAGTATCCTTGATCGTTACAATTCTAATAAAAGGTAACTTGGTGACACTTGCTCTCTTCACAGGATTTGGAGCCCTCAGCGTAGGGGTTATAAGTGGTATACATCTATTTTCGACTCATCCAGATATTCGTCCCCGCCTTTTCGAACAATCAACTAATACATCGCCATCCTGCCAGCTAATATTTACCAGTGGAATCCGTTTTTTTCTTATGGGTATCGCTGTTCTCGTCATATATAACACGGACAACCTGATTATTAGCCACTATCTAGGTCCACTGGCAGTTACCTCATATGCGATAACCTATCAATTATTTACTATGGGCTTCTCAATAATCACTGCGGGAAATCTTGTGCTCTGGCCAATGCATGCTCACGCTGTTTCATCGGAGGATTGGGCATGGATACAACAGACTTGTAATTGTACTTGTCAGTTACTAGTAATCCTTGGAGGGTTATTATGGATAGGCGGCATTGCCTTTGTCCAAGAGTTCATTACCTTGTGGGTAGGCCCTGCTGGTTATAGTGGGCTTGTTGTAATTATCGCACTTGGTGGATATGGCTATATGCTCTCTCTAGTAAATACATATGTTATGCTGCTCAACGGATTAAACCGCAACAAAAATGTGGTTATTATTGGTGCACTGGAGGCAGTATTCAATTTAGGGATTTCTTTAATACTGGTTAAAAAACTTGGTATTGGTGGAGTTGCTCTTGGCACATTCCTTGGCACTTTAATGACTTCTTTTTGGCTTTTGCCACTGGATATCCGTTACCAAACGGCAGGAAAAGTTAAACTTTATTTCAAATCTATTGTAACGCATGCTATTTGGGTTATGTTACCTTGTTTAATTCTGGTTATCCTCACATATCTCTACGTATCTGTAACTTGGATGAAATTCATAGTAAACATCTTCATCATCACAATTTATCTTGTATTATCATGGTATATTATGCCTCTTGATGTCCGCAATTTAGTTGTGGATATCCCAAAACTAATGCGAACATCGAAATCATAAATTTGGGTTTATAGATGTCACTTAAAGTAGTGATTAAAGCCATACATGCTATTGCATTATTTACTTTTGCAATATGTTATCAAGGTGGTATTAAATATATGAATAATTCAAGTAGTAAACAAACAGTATATAAGCAGCCTAATCCGCCACTAGTGAGCATCTGCATACCTGTATACAATTCTGAAAAAACAATAGTAAGTACTCTTCAATCAATTCTCAATCAAACATATCAAAACTTAGAGATTATTATTGTTGATAATGCTTCTACAGATAATACTTTAGATCTTATAGGAAAATTAACTGATCCGAGAATAATTATTTATAAAAATAGTGTAAATATAGGTGCAGAAAAGAATTTCAGCAAGTGTATTGAATTAGCCACTGGGGATTATATTGCTATATTTCATTCTGATGATTTGTATAAGCAGGAGATGGTGCAAAAACAAGTACAAGCTTTTCAAGAGAATCCATCTATAGGTGCTGTTTTCACATTGGCTAACCAGATAAATGAGCAGGGTGAAGTTATTGGGGAATATAAATTACCCGTTGAACTAAAAAACAATGGAACCTACTGTTTTTCTGAAATAATTAATTTAATATTAAAAAAGGAAATTTCCTATTATGCCCAAGTGCTATGGTTAGAGGTGGATTATATAAGGAGTTGTCGCCTTTTAACGTAGAAAAATTTGGAACATCTGCTGATTTAGATATGTGGTGGAGAATATTAGAAAAAGGTTCCATTACTGTTTTAAATGAAAAATTGATGAATTATCGGATTAGCAAAACGCAGGGAGGGTTTTTATATAATAATTTGCGCACAGATGAGGCAGATTTTTTAAGGTAATAGATTACCATTTATCGACTAAAGTTGATACTGTAAAAAATATTTCAGATATTGCATTAAATAATTATGAACTTCATAGATATGCAGATAATGTAACACGTGCAGTTAATTACATAAATGAAGGACAAACGCAAAATGCAAAAAAGTTGCTTAAACAACCAATTTCTACTGAGATTTTTAAGGCTGCCCTAAACCAAATTGAAAAACCTGAATATATGGCCTTTTTACCTTTTGGCGTAATGCTTTTAGTTTCGACCTATATCGGGTTAGGACAATATATTTGTAAGATGTTTGTTAGGCTACGATACAAGTAAGATTAACAAACATCTTACAACTGACTTTCCGCAGATGTCTTCAAAAAAATAACATTTTTCCTGTTATCGTTTTTGGAGAAATATTCGAAAATTTGCAGTTATTATCTTTACTGAAGCTTAAGAAAATGGCTGCTATAAGTCCTAAATGAAGGCAAAAGGTCGAAAGTTTTGGAAAAAATTCAAAAACACATTTTGAGTAACCAAGTCGGTTTTCAGAAAAAACGATAGCAGGAAAAATTATGAAAATTGAAAGGACATCTGCGGAAAGTCAGTTACAAATATATTGGGTTTGTTTCAAAATTACCTATCCTTTTCAGGCTGAGGTCCTCTGAAAATAAATGAAGAGCAGTGAAGATACTCTTAATGCTTATCTACTCTCCAACTACTCCTCAACGCGAATGAAAATGAAATTTTGAAATAAGCTCATGTATAAAATAGACATCTAACTCACCATTTGAGTATAACTTACTTACAGTGGAGTCATGCTCCAATTTTTCAAAATCGCTATCATTAAATCTACCAACTGATTTCCATATAGTAGTATAAAGGATTCTATCATATTTAGTAATTACTGCATATTTATTCTCACCATATGATTCACCCAGTGAGCTGTTTTTGATATAATCAAAATGGTCAGGTATCTTTATGCTAGTGTACCTCCCATAATCTAGGTCTGCCCTTTTACGAGCTTCAGATATTCCAATAATTCCCATTGCAAACCTACCTGGGGGAGTCATGATATTAACGCTTTTGACCGTAATGTTTTTTTCTCCAATATACCATGTCATCCCTGCCAAATCCATTTGAGTAACTTGATCATTCGGAGTCATTATATAAGGAGAAGAGTAGAGGCTGAATATAGTAAAGAATGAGGTTAATAGTATTATACAGATAATGCCCCCAATCATTAAGTGCTTGAAATGAACATTACTATATAATTCATATAGACTAAAGCCGACAAATATTGGAGTAAAAACCATAATAAATGACATTATTCGACCGGCTTCAATTGTCGCTAAGCCGGGCGCACCTATTAGATACAAAAAGTAAAGAAAGGCAGTGAATAAGAACACATTTAGTAAACTGAAGAGAGTTTGTGTTTCATTTTTAATACTACCACTGCGTATGTGCTTTATAACGATGTATGTCGCAATAAGTGAGAAAATTATAAAGATAATTTTAACACCATACAGCATAAATAATAGCCTTACAAATTCAAATCCATGTATATCTATTTTATCTAATTGAGATCCCATTCCACCTAATACATCGGGTCCCGCTCCAGTTTGTATCTGAGACCATAAAAGCCGTAAATTTTTATGAAAAGCATAGAATGAAAGCATCCAGGGAAGAAGGATTACTAACTCTATACAAATTGGAGTTAGAGAAAATGTGGGATATTGCACAGGGATAATTCCAGTTTTGTGGTTGATAATAGAGAAAGCTTTTTTTGAGGATTCAATTATCAACATGACCATGATAGCTATAGATGACGAAAGAACATGGGTAAAAGGATATAGGATTAGAAATATAAGAAATACTATTCGGAAAGTCAGAGAGGGGCGTTTATAATAGATAAAAAATAAAAGCGGGAATAAGAAAACAGACATGCTAGGCCAACCGATTATAGGATCTGCAATAGCAACCAGAGCTACAGTCAATAATTGCTGTTCCCTTTTAGGCAAGATGATTCTGGCAAGCAGATAGGTTGAAAATATGTATATAATACATAATACAGAATTGACAAAAATCCATCCTGTGAAACTTGACATACCAGTTACAGATATAATTTCCGATGGCAATGTATGGATAACGGGATAGAAATTTTCGTTGGTGAAATGGCCTCTAAAGATTATTTCATTCAACATACCTATATGTGAGATGGTATCTCCCCGCCAAGTAATATACCCCTTATATAAGGTAAATAAAGAAGAAGTACTCTATATAATACAAGGATTAAAAACCCAATTACCCAAAAATGACTTTTTTGTATTCTTGCGTGTAGATCTGGTGGACAATAATTATCAATCCCCCGGTAATACTGGCAAATATAAGTATCCATGTAATCAAGGGTGTTGAATCATAAATTGAAAGTTCATAACCTTTAGCGGGATTCGCATAAGCAATAAATCCTGATATTGATATAAAAATAAAACATATTATTGCTACTAGCTTTAACTTACAATTAGTAGAAATCATAATTTTAAAACCTAATTGTTTAATAACGATTTAGAACCCAAACGAAATAACCTATGCAATTTCAAATTTATTGTAACTTTGATTGACGACATTGATCTTGGAAATCAAGATATCAAATTAGACATATGCACATATTGTTCTGTGACAACGCCTTAGTCCGTTAACAGCTGACAGTAAATATGCTGAATCTGCTTTGTGATATATTCCCATCGATATTGTTCTACGTAATTTACAATTTTCTCTTCATCCCAGTTTTTATTTAAAGCCAGCTCAATGTTTTTGGCTAGATCATGAGCATTCCTTGGCTCTACAAGTAACCCATAATCATCAGACACTATGATCTCTTCACTTCCTCCATTACGCGTAGCAACAATTGGTTTACCACAAGCCATAGCTTCAATTTGGACCACACCAAAACTTTCTCTGACACTAGGGAGAACAAATACATCACAAGCATTAATCCAGAGTGGGATTTCATTATGAGACTTTCTGCCTGCCAGTACAAAGTGATTTTGTAAATTTGCAGCATTAATTTGTTTTTTAAGATTTTTTTCTAACGGACCCATGCCAACTATAATACAAAGTACGTCTTTTCTATGGATAGCGACTTCTTGCATTGCTTCGATTAGATATTTGTGGCCCTTTACTTCTGCCAGGTTGCCAATTGACAAAATAATTTTTTTATCGATAGGCAAATTAAGTTTTTTTCTGCAGTCCATAGAATTTTGCATATAGAATAGATCACTTTTAAATCCATTTGGCAAAACCATTACATGGTTGTTTACCTTCAATTTTTGAATGAATTTCAAATTGCTGTTACTCACAGTAATTATATAATCAGCAGATTTAAGAACAGATCGGATTTTTTCCGTCCAATCTTCATCCTTAAATGGCAAATGATATATATCATATCCATGTGCAGTGACTATAAACGGGACATTATACTTCTCCTTAAGCTTCATTCCGACATAGCCGGTTGGCCAGGTAAAATGAGAATGGATTAAATTAAAATTAATATTATTTTCCGTAATTATTTTATCCACTGTGTGATACAGTTTATCCCCCATTTTTTTATAATGTGAATCCAACGGTACATAAAGTATAGGAGCTAAAATAATATGAAGGTTTGGAGGTTTATTTGTTAAGTCGATCTTACTTTTAGAATTGAATGGGTTCAACGCGGGAAACGAGGTATATCTGGAGATTTCAGCTATCGGATTGAATTTAACAAACATAGATACACTATTAAAAGAACTTGCTAACAGATCGGTCGAGTCTTTTTGAAAAGTGTTATAAGCCTCACCTATTACTAATAAGTTGTTCTTTTTCATATATCTTCATCCGTTAAAGATTAATTAAATTTATGCACTTTAATTATAAAGAGAACTTTCAATTGGTCACGATGATCTTGAGAATCAGGTCATTCAATAGAAACGATGCATAGGTTGTTCTGACACTGTTTAAAGTCCAGTTTTGAATAGGCTCTCATTGAAACTCCGCGGAAATTCTTCAATAAACCATTCCATGAATAAACTTAAATCAATTTTATCATTCAGCAAAATTTCTTTTTTAGATTTCCACTCTTTTTTCAGATTTGGTCTATTTATTAATTCAATTGCTTTTGTAATTGCCATTTCAGGATTATCATAAGTGTAAATGAGATCATATTTATTCGATAATTCAATGAAAATACCTAAATCGTTACTTCCTGCATTACTGCTGAATCGGATTGCAGGAGTGCCTAATACAGCTGCTTCAGTAATCATTGTTCCAGTATCTGCCACAACTAATTTTGTATAATTTAGAACATCATGAATTCTATATTTGGGAATATTTAATGAATATTTTCTTAAATCTGGAGGAAGTACTGATTCCGAAGAAATGAAAACTTTAGCGTGTTCAGATAATTTATTTACAAGTTCTCTTTTTTCATCTAAAGAAAAACCAGTTACACCTCCAAAATCATGAACCGAATCAAATGCATTAAAACGAAGTAGAACAAATTCTTCATCTTTATCTAGCCCTAATAATTTGTAAATAGAATCATCTGGCACAAAATAATTGGGATGAAGGTATGCAAGTTCTTTATAAGAATTTATCTTAATATGCTTTGAGCCCAACGATTTCTTTGAAGAGCCTGGAGTAACTACAGCATCCGGGGTTAGTATCACATCCATGAAAGGTTTGCATAGTAAAAATTGCGTTTTTACATAAATGGACTCATTAATCGGCATTGAATCCATAAATAGAATAGACTTTGAGTTTAATAGCAGAGCAGTATATACACATTCAAGACCTCCACCAACCAATAAATCTGGTTTGTATTTCCTTAAGAAATTATATGAATTGAACATACTAAATGGCAAATTCGAAATTTTCCGATATTTGCTACAATTCGAGGCATTAGTATAAATAAAATAATTAAATTTAAAATGTTCCAACAGATCAACAGTTTCTCCATATTCTCTTGCCAAAATTAGCACTTTGTGACCTTTTAATTCAAAGGCTTTAATAATGTTTTTCATAAAGTGTGCTTGAGCAGGTGTATTTACAAAGAAAGCTATTATCATAATATATCCCTTGAAATGAGTATTATATAACTATCAACTATGGATTTTGGTACTGTGCCTAATTTCAATAGATTTATATAAAACCAATTCAAAATCATCAGTTATTTTATCCCAATTATTTTTTTCAACAAATTCCAAACCTTTTTGTCCTTCTCTCTTCAAGCTTTGATTCTTGATCAAATATTTTACTTTATCTAAAACATTCAGAGGATTATCAATATATATAACACCATTATTTTCTTCAAACTCTTTTACTAAACCATAAAGCTTTGTTGCAATTACTGGTTTACCCATCGCCAGATATTCATAGATCTTTATGGGAACAATATATTTCATAACATCATTTGCATGTGCAGGAAGAAGACAGACATCAGCCGCTGCAACATATTCAGGAACTATTTCATAAGGTTGCCAATTTACAATAGTGATTTTATTAAACTGATCTGTAGATTTAATCTTCTGAAGATCATTCCATAAGTCTCCTTCGCCAAGGATAAGCAATTTTAAATTATCCTTAGACTTTATAACCTCTGAAGCTAATTCTTTAAGCCCCGAAAAGACATATAACCATCCCATAAAGAATAAAACGACTTCATCATCCTTTATTCCATACTTCTCCCTTATTGGTTTTCCATCGAGGGAATGTCTAAAATGATTGAAATCAACCCCCGTCCTTATTACTTCAGTCCTCTCTCTATCTGCTCCCATCTCAATTGTATACTCTCGCAGACCTTCATTGACAGAAATCACTCGGTCAGCTTTTCTCATATTATCGCTTTCAATTTGAGTTGCAAGGGACTGGAAATGTTTTTGAGGAACAAGGCCGTGAAGGAGATCCATAACGTAATAAACAAAAGGAATGTGGTAATTTTTTGCTAACTTTATTGCGATATTGGCATTGAGAATTCCCAAGCCTACTATTACATCAGGTTTGAATGACCCTATTTGTTTTTTTATCTCGTTATAGTGCGTGCAGAGTAAGGAAACATAATTCAAGACTGGCAATTTCACTATCGAGGGCCTTATTACTGTAATATTTCCATTTTCAATTGATTTATGCTGATTGTAAAAGACTTTTCGCTTTGAAATAAGGTTGTTTTCAGTTTTGCTCTCATTCCAGAGGATCTCATAGTCTATGACTCTAATTTCATGCCCTTTTGCAGATAGTCTTTCCATTAAATGATGACTGTTATGAGGACCTCTTTGTATCCAATCAGATTCCTGAACTACAAGTATTCTCATAATAATCGACACCTATCTATTAACATTTCAGAAATTTTTTTAAACACATGGCGGCATCAATTCAGTCGTCAATTAAATAATACTTCTTTTTCGGACGATTTTACTCATTCCGATTATCAATTTAACAACTCTGTCTGAAACGTTTGTATCCTTATATGCCTCAGGAGTAGAGAAAGAAATCTTGTTTTCATATTGTTTTCTTGTAACTTCAATCGACTGAAGTATCACAGCAGTGTTTATGCCTGTCAGAATAACATTACCAGTATCGAATACTTCTGGCCTTTCAGTACTTTCCCTTATCACAAGAACAGGAATCCCGAGAATTGCAGCTTCTTCATGTATTGTTCCACTGTCTGACAGAACACAATACGCATTCTTCTGAAGTTTTATGAAATCAAACATACCGAAGGGCTTATGGAAATTGAAAAGTTCATTCTTAGAGATACTTAATTTTTCCAATCTCATTTTTGTGCGGGGATGAGTTGAGATTATTATTGGATAATTGTACTTATTAGCAAGGGATTCCAGAGTATCAATCAAAATTCTGAGATTGCGTTCACTATCAACATTTTCTTCTCTGTGGAAACTTATAAGGAAGTATTTATCTTTTTGAAGTCCGAGCTCATTAATCACATTCGAGTTGTCTATTTTATCCATATTATTTTCAAGAACTTCACGTAAAGGAGAACCGACAACAAAGATATTATGTGATGGAACGCCTTCTCTTAGCAAATTTCTTCTGGCATGCTCAGTATATGGCAAATTTATGTCAGAAGTATGGTCAATTATTCTTCTGTTTATTTCCTCTGGAACTCTATCATCAAAACATCTATTTCCAGCTTCCATGTGGAAAACAGGGATTTTCATCCTTTTGGCAACAATACATGATAATGCGCTATTTGTGTCCCCAAGAATTAGCAAAGCGTCAGGCTTTTCTTTAAGAATTACTTCTTCTGTTTGAGTAATTATTTTGCCTATCTGCTCACCTATGGAATTACTCTTGACATCTAACAAATAATCAGGTTTTCTTAATCCAAATTCTTTGAAAAAATTTCGTTGAGCTCATAATCGAAATTCTGATTTGTGTGAACGAAGATATGATTAGTGAAAATATCTAATTTTTTTAGAATTTCTGCAAGACGGATAAGTTCAGGACGAGTTCCAAGAATTGTCATTACTTTCAGATTTGCCACCTAACCACCGTTTAAGAAAAATATTAATCGTTTAATTTTTGAAAACATTGAATTCCAGGAATAAAAAAGCCGTAATCATAATTTGCAAGCTCTCCAACCATTTTTGGTACAGAAAGAGGATATACATAACCTGCAGAATTCCAGAGATATATGTTTAAATCTTTATTGAGAGTGGAGAGAGTTCTATCTATTGGAATTTCTGTTTCAAAAGGAGTTATTGAAATGTCCCCACGTTTAAAATAAGAGGAGAAATTATTCAATAGATCAAACTTTGTAACTTCTCCATCGGGCACTATATGTTGAATATGAGAAAGCCGAATATCATTACTTATAATTCCATAACAAATTTTCGCAAAATGTAAGGTTGTCAGTCCATTCCATCGATGATTCTTGAAACCTTTTAGACATGAATTAATGTTTTGTCCCAAAAACCACTCCAATAGAGACTTAAATTCCTTCGGTTCGGGGCCGATTATAGAACATCTTAAATGGTAAACATTAGAGGAATATACTTCTCCAAGACTTTTTGTTTTACCATAAATATCAAGTGCATCGTGAACATCATTTTCTGTGTACTTCCCTTTATTGCCAGAATAAACACAATCAGTTGCTATTTGAATTACTTTAGTATCACTCTCCTTAGCTTTTTTTGCCAGCAAATGTGGCAATAAAGAATTAATTCTGATAGCCCTCTCAACCTCAAAAGGATTTTCATCATGGATTAATGGCTTTATAATTCCAATAGCATTAATGGCCCATTGATTCCCTTTTATAACATCTAATGCTTTATCCAAATCAGGAGAATTTGCATCGAAAACTTTCCAGTTTACATTTGGGAGCTGAACACTAAGTTCTCTTACAATTTCTTCAGATCTTACTGTAGCTGTAACTTGCAGATCAGATTTTTTTGAAAAATAATCCACAAGCATGGACCCTAACATTCCGGTACCGCCGAGGATAAGAATATTTTTCGTAATATTATCAACTCCCAGTTTTTAAGACTTAATTTATTTGGTATACTCAACGAAAATGTAAAGCATCTAAAGTTTATTCCAGCAACCCGGCATATTTAATGAGGTCCAGAGATTCTTCGGTACCTAATATCCTAGTGTTAGCAGATGTGAAGGGTTCAGACATTACAACATCTTTGCCGTGATAGAAGTAATCTCCAATATTTGCATCCAGCTTTGGGATCTTCATATATTCTATGCCTTTGTCAGTAAAAGTAGTAGCTCTGCAGAGTTCTTCCGGCGTAAGAAGAGTTTCGTCCATTTTCTCTCCAGGACGAATTCCTATAATTTGCTTCTCAAGCCTTTTCCCATAGTGCAATTCAAGCGCTTCCACAACAGTTTTGATAGTAGATGCTGGAGGCCTTATAACGAACAGATCGCCACCTTGCCCTATTTCTAAACATTTTTTGGAAAGAGCGACAGCATGACTCAGAGGAAGCAAGAACCTTGTCATATTTTCGTTGGTTATAGTTAGAGGCAAATTTTTTTGAACTTTATCAAGGAATAAAGGAATGACAGACCCTCTTGAGCCAATAACATTACCGTACCTGAGGCTTACACAAACAGTATCTCCTGTGTGAGCACTCATCAATTTTTCAGCAAGAGCTTTACTCATTCCATAAGCATTAATGGGATAAACAGCTTTGTCAGTGCTCAAATTTATGATTTTTTCAACACTGCACTCTTCGGCCGCTTCAATAACATTTTTTGTACCGAGAACGTTGGTGTTAATAACCTCTTCAGGAAATTGTTCACCTGTTGGAACATGCTTCAAAGCAGCAGCATGCATTACATAATCTACATCTTTGAAATGCTTTAAAATCCTGCTTTTATCTCGGATATCGCCTACAACATACTCTATGTTATTATCATTTCTTTCAACAAACATATCATGTTGCTTTTTTCATCCCTGCTGAAAACAACGAATTTTATATTACAATCCTTTGAAAAATCAATAAAAGCATTTCCAAAAGAGCCCGTCCCACCTGTAATTAATATTCTTTTTCCTTTTATCAGATTCATAAAATCACTTTTTGAAAGATTAAAAGTTTGGGGATAAGAAAATATGAAATCAATATAAGAGAACATAAAAACTAATTTTTAAGTCGACCTTGCGTCCTTCATAATTGTAGAACCTCTTTTCTAAAGCTAGTTAGTGAAATTTAAGAGAGGATTTCACGGATGTGACCTCAAATATTAATAAATTAATTATGAAGTTAACATAATAAATAAACTAAAATATACAATATAAATAGGTTAAATATTAGTTTAAAGTTTAAAATGCAAATACTTACGCTCAAAAACGAATAAAAGAAGCTTTATAATGCGTTATTCTTTTATTCAAGTTCTTGATATGAGTATAAATGCAGTTGTTTTCTCTGGGAGACTATAAAATATAATTGTGTATTTTAGCGAATAAACATTCTAAATTATTAAAAGAACTACAATGTGTAACTATATAAAAGTAACGGAGTTACATTGTAACAAATATTATAGAAAGATAGCACAACTCCATAATCTAGTGATTTTCCATTTCATTTCATCCTTAAAACCCGAATTTGACAGATTTTACTAATTAATACAGTAGTTAGTTATGAAAAACGCATTGAGTAGGCATAAAATCAATCGGAAAAATGAAGAAATGTCAAAAATCAAAAAAAGCAAGATCGAACTTTGAATTGTATGAAGAAAAACAGAAGCATGAAGCCCAGTTACATATTACAAATGTAGAGACTTTTTATTATTTTCTGGTCTTCAGACTTTCCCTCATATCATACAAAACAATAATATTTTAATTATATTGATATAATATAGTTGTGAATGGGAAAAGGGAACCTCGCAATAGACAAATCAATGGCAAAAACGGTTGTTGACGGAAAAATAATAATTCCTTTACCAAAGGTTTTGGTTGAAAATCGATACTACCCTATGTTCTTTGTATCTTCTCCTACTCATTGTGATGATTGTGGAAATAAATTACATGTAAACTCTCACTACACTCGTTTTATTTTATCAAGTCACGGTACTATAGCTCGCGATGTTACATACTGGACTTGTTTTTCTTGTAAGAAACATTTCCATGATCAGATTATTGGTGTTCCTGGTTCTGCAAATTACAGTTATGAGTTTTATGAAAAACAAATGTCTGTTAGATACGATGGGCGATGCAATCTAAACAATTCTCGAAAAATTGGAGAAACATATACAGAAGGACTAACTGATTTCTGTGGGAGAGCTCCTTGTGCCACTTCATTATGGTTATATGAGCAACAACAAGCAGAGCTTTCAAAGCAAGAACTTTTAGATCAAAATATTGCTTTTGACAGAACATTGTATGTTGATGGAGATTGGATCAAGAAAGGGTGGAAAAAGAAATTTGAAACTCTGTTGGGAAGAGAAATTTCAGAAAAAGAATGGAAAAAGATGCGATATAAATCTGTTTACGTTATTGCCACAAAAGAAAAGGTCGTTTTGGATTTTGAGATCACTGACAGATTACCAACAATTGAAGCTCTGATGCCTCTTTTCATACGAATAAAAAACCGATTTCCTGAAGGTAAAATACAAAAGATCGTTTCTGACGAAGATAAAGCAATTATTGGAGCTGTAAAAAGTGTCTTCCCTGAAGTGGCTCACTCCTTTTGCGTGTTCCATCAATTAAAAAACGTTAGTAAGAGATACAGTGACGAATTCAATTCCATCACAAATATTCCAGGTAATGATGAGCTTGTGTACAATGAGATATGTCAATTAATACGCTCTGATACGGTTATCAGTGCTGTTGTATGTTTTCAAAAGATCCGAGAATTGGATTCTAACCTGGAACTTTCAAAAGCGTCTCATAAAGCAATTTCTTATGCAAAAGAGATTTTCACGAAAAATGTAAGTTTCTTGAAAAAGGGTTTTACACCTGAGACAGATAACACAATGGAACAGATATTTTCTTTGATAGGTGATATTGTAGACAAAGCAAGATCATTCAAAACTGATAGTGGGCTAACTAATTTCTGTTATAATTTGTTTACTTATTTCAACAAACGGTGTTTCAGTACTGGAAAATGGAGAGGATTCTCACCTTTAATGAGGGCAAGATTCCAATATGGATAAAGGTAGAAGAAAAAATAACTCTTCAATTTAAAATGGAATTCCTATAGCGGTAGCTGATGAAAATCTCCATAAAAATAGGGCATGTGGCAAAAAAATTAGATAAGTTCTTGCATCAATAAATAAACTTTCTCAAAGTGAGTAGATTAGTTTACTCAAATTAGAATGAAATTTCTTGATTTTTTCAAAATTGAAGAAGATCCAGAAAAAATTAAAAAGACTCCAAATGTATTAGTCTGTCAAACTCGAGTTAAAACTACGATTTTTTTCCGTTAACGAATGAAGCTACATATGTATTCGGTTAAGGTGCAAAATGCCAAAAAGTGTTATTTTTATATAATGTATCTAAGAATTATGTTGGAAAATCGCATTATACACAAATAAGATGAAGCAAGGTATTGCAAATAATGCATTAATTTGTTGAAAGTTATACTAAAGAACTGCAGAATGAAGATTACTTTTGAAACTTTGATGTGTAGATATAAAAGTCAGGCTTTGGACACACCTGTTAATCGAAAAAGGTTTAGATAAGCTATACAAATGAATGGATATAGTGTTCCAAAATCGATTGCATAAGAGTAAAAATTCCTCAACCGATGACCAATGAAAATAGGTTATGAGATTTGTTACAGATTTGAGAGTCCCTTTTGGAAACAAGCAAAAAGAGATCTCTGGATGATAACAATACAACAAAAGATATTAAGAGAATTTTAGAAGACTATATAAAGCAGATGCTTTCTGTAGAATTCAAGGTTTTATTTCTACAATGATGAAAAATAACTGAATCAAAATTATGCTGGCGCACTCCGTTGCAATCAACGGGTATATTCCCCCGCTCCAAATTCCGTAAAAGGAAACAATAACCCTACTATTTAGTTCGAGCAGAAGTTAACAAACAAAAAAATGGAATTGATAAATAGTCTTATTAATGGTTCTCAGGGAAATTTCCATCCCCGCAGCGAGCTGAGAGATATTCGACTGAAAAAATCTTTTTTTAGTTTATTGAAGGTATGAATAGTTTCCCCATTTATAATTCTATATTTTTACCTTAAAACAGCAATTTCCAGTAAGATTCCGGAAAACTTATTAAGTTTAAGATATCTTAGAAGATATATTGCGAAGGTATTTATAAAAATTTTTGATATAGAAACAAAGCAAAATCTTGATTCAAAAGAGAGTAATGAGAAAAAGCAAGTAGATAAGCAATAATCGTAAATCAGAGAATTTAAGTAGCTACAAAGGGCTTTTCATGATCAGAAACCTTGATTGATTATTCAGAATACGAAATTCAGAGAAGCAATTTTGAGTTTTGGGATAAGCTCTATTATTATACTCCACACAGACCAGCACTACAGCTACGAAATGGAAAAAATAGTTTTTGAATGAAACTCTTCAAGCAAAATACAACCTTGATGCAGGTCTGGACAAACAGGGAGAACAGAGCGGGAAAATGCTTCCAGAATCGAAGAAATTCTGAGAAAAGACAAGCCAGATATTGTCCCTGTTCAGGGAGATTCAAAAATAGAGTACATAAACAATAACTTGAGGGAATTCTATGAAATTAATCAAAACTAAAATAGAAGATCTCTTAATTCTGGAACCAAAAGTGTTCACCGATAGCCGAGGCTATTTTTTTGAAAGCTACAATAAAAAGACGCTGGAAGCTTTAATCGGAAAAGAATACAACTTCGTTCAGGACAACGAATCCAAATCTTCATATGGAGTGATCCGTGGCCTCCATTACCAGTTAGCCCCTTACAATCAGGCAAAACTTGTGAGAGTTCTGGAAGGAAAGGTATATGATGCTGCCGTCGATTTGAGAAAGGGCTCACCGACCTTCGGAGAATGGGTAGGTGTAGAACTTTCTGCCGAAAACAAAAGACAGTTTTTGATCCCAAGGGGTTTTGCCCACGGTTATTCGGTCCTGAGTGAAACTGCAGTCTTTACTTACAAGTGTGATGAATACTATCACCCCGAAGCTGAAGCTGGCATAGTATACAGTGACCCTTCTATAGGAATTGACTGGAAAATCCCTGAAGAAGATGCAAAACTTTCCGAAAAGGATAAGCTCCTGCCAGAATTGAAAAACATCAAAATAAATTTTTGACTACCTGAAGTCCCCAACAAAGTATAAATAACGAACTTTATAACAAAAAGGTGACTAAATTGAAACTGCTGATAACTGGCGGCTGTGGCTTTATCGGAAGCAACTTTATTCGTTATATGCTGGAAAAATACCCGAATTATCAAATTGTAAACCTTGACAAATTAACCTATGCAGGAAACCCCTCCAGCCTCAAAGACCTTGAAAACAATCCTAATTATTCTTTTGTCAAAGGCGATATTTGCGATCCTGTAATTGTGAATGAGGTAATGAAAAAGGTAGATCAGGTTGTCCATTTCGCAGCTGAAAGCCATGTTGACCGTTCAATTGAAGACGGTTCAGTCTTCGTAATGACAAACGTGCTCGGGACAAACACCCTTCTCCAGAGCGCCCTTGCAAATAAAATCGAAAAGTTTATCCATATTTCAACTGACGAGGTTTACGGAAGCACCATAAAAGGTTCTTTTACCGAAAAAGATAACCTGAACCCTTCAAGCCCCTATTCCTCAAGCAAAGCAGGTTCCGACCTCCTTGCAATGTCCTACTACACAACATACGACCTGCCAGTATGCATAACCAGGTGTACAAACAATTTCGGGCCTTATCAGTACCCTGAAAAATTAATTCCATTCTTTATCAGCAGATTGATAGAAGGGAAAAAAGTCCCAGTTTACGGTACAGGCCTGAACATCCGGGACTGGATCCACGTTGAAGACCACTGTTCTGCAATAGACTTTGTCCTTCACAACGGCGCCAGCGGAGAAATCTACAACATAGACGGCGGAAACGAACTTACAAACCTCGAAATAACTCACCGTATTCTTAAAATGCTTGGCAAAGACGAATCTTCAATCGAGTACGTTGAAGATCGAAAAGGCCACGATTTCCGGTATTCCCTTGACGGCAATAAACTGGAGAAGATGGGCTGGAAACCCAAATATGATTTTGACACAGCTCTTGAACAGACAGTAAAGTGGTACGTCGAAAACAGATGGTGGTGGGAGCCATTAAAACGTTGATCATTGGCTCCAGCGGGATGCTTGGCTCAGACCTTTGTAAAGTGTTTCCTGATGCTGTTAAACTGACACATCGAGACTTTGACATCACAAACAGAGAGCAGGTTATTGAATCAATTCTGAAAATAAAACCTGATGTTGTCATAAATGCAGCTGCCTACACTGATGTAGATGGCTGTGAAGATAATCAGGAACTGGTATTCCAAATTAACGGACATGGCCCAGGATATATTGCAGAAGCCTGTTCTATTGCCGGAGCAAAGCTTGTCCATTTCAGCACAGATTATGTTTTTGACGGCTCCAGGAAAGAATATGTAGAATCCAATATATGTGGTGGTTGAAGGAAATGCACCATTACCCAGAATAAATACATAAAAAAAGCGGTGGAGAGTATTGAAACCCCTATATTTTATTAAGATGATCTGTTTAAAAAAGAATGTTACATTACAAACTACCAATGTGAAATGACGAAGATCTCTTTTGACTACGTAACTTTTTCCAGGTTTTTTTCCTGTAATAAGACAGATAGGCCAGCTTTCCCAGTTTCTTTTTACCAGGATGCTCTTTTTCATTCTTTCTTTTTCAGAGCAGGAAATGCGGCAAGTAGGAATGTTGACAGATGTAGCCTGAAAAGCTCGGGTTTGTAGGAGAACTCCCTGAGCAGGCAGAGTTATCCACGAGACTGAGCGCCAAAAAATATTGAGTTCGTCAGATGCCTTTTTTTGAATTACCTTTTTTTATTTTTTAAAATATACAGTCTTATATTTTACTTTTAGAATAGTTCTTTCAAAATTACAACTCGATTACACAGTTGTGCGTTTGTCACATTATAACGCTAGCTTGAGCATTGTTTTATCTCTCTTAAATTTTTATAAATAAATACAAATTCATTAACTTTATATAGTTGATTCCTATTATCTCATTAATATATTATAATGTGAATTAACTAACATTATATGATTATCCTCTACAGTTCCCAACCGAAATAATCACACTTATACGTCCAAACGAGTCTAAATGAAAGAATATTGCATTAATGGGGTGCGTTCTTTCAATTTCAGGTGCAATTATTTGTGTATAAATATAAACCAACATTTAAAATAATATTAATATTCACTTCTGTTTATTTTAAATTTACACTTATTACTCATACTATCATTAAAATTTAGTAACATTCGAGGCAACATCCGCAAAACGTTCTCCCAGCAAGCTTTGAGAATAAAGTATTGATAATTACAGTTCAGAAAAGAGGTCATACAGATGAGTAACGAGCTTAGTATTGGTAAAAGCTCCCAGTACATAACCCTGAATGAAAAACTGCACTCAACGGTCCCCCCGAATATAACCGTGATTCTTCCGGCTTATAATGAAGAAGTCTCCATTGGAAGCGTAGTTCTGCGGACAAAAAAGTATTCTCGCAGAGTTGTCGTTGTGGACGCTGCAAGTTCCGACCATACAGTTGATGTTGCTGAAATGGCAGGGGCAGAAGTAATCCGGAGCCATGTAAACAGGGGAAGGGAAATTTCCTTGAAAAACGTGGTTGAGACGGCATCGGATTCTGATATTATTGTAATAATGAACATCGGGGTTTGCCATGATCCAGGCCTGATCCCGAGGATGATTGCCCCTATCAGGGAGGGGACTTTTGACTTCTCAGTAGGAATCTGTTTTTCTAAACTCAAAAAAGGCTCAGAGAACGTGCTTTTACTCAACAACAAAAGTACGGAGTCAAAACCCATTGGTTACCTTGCTTTTTCAAAAGAATGCCTTTCAAAAATTGATTTTTCTCAGATTTCCCTTTTCTCCATGCGTTCCCTCATAAATCTAGCCGAAAAAACAGGAATAAAAGCCCTGCATATCGACATTCAGGAAGAACACGAGGCTTCCCTTTTCAGGGCTTACAAGATAGGAGTTGTGGTGCCTGCCTACAATGAAGAACGCCTCATTCAGGAGACAATTGACGGCATCCCTGCTTATGTGGATAAAATATACGTCATCAACGACGCAAGCACTGACCGCACTGCCGAGATTATTAACAGTACGACCGATCCCCGTGTGATTCCCATCCATCATGAAGTGAACAAAGGTGTAGGAGCAGCCATCATAAACGGTTATAAACGTGCCCTTGCCGATGAAATGGATCTGGTTGCAGTCATGGCCGGGGATAATCAGATGGACCCTGACCAGCTTCCCAAGCTTATCATGCCTATCATTGAAGGCAAAGCTGACTATGCAAAAGGCAACCGGTTACTTTCAAAAGAAATGCGGGAGGGAATGTCCCGCTGGCGCTCTTTTGGCAACGGTTTGCTGTCCATGATTACCAAAATAGGCAGCGGTTACTGGAATATTGCCGACCCGCAAAACGGCTACACAGTCATCTCGAGGTACGCCTTAGAAACTATCGATCTTGATTCAATTTACACTTACTACGGCTACTGCAACGATCTGCTCCTCAAAATGAACGCCTATGGAATGAGAGTAGTGGATGTTACAATGCCTGCCCGCTACGGCAGTGAAAAATCGAAGATAAGGTATGGTAAGTACATTCGAAAAGTAGCTCCCATGATTTTCAGGGGCTTTTTATGGCGTCTGAGAATGAAGTATATGGTGCTCGACTTTCATCCTCTTGTGCTCTTTTACTTTGCAAGCATGGTGCTTTTCCCCCTGGGCCTTCTGTTCAATCTCTGGATTTTCTTACAAAAGCTGATATTCCACGGACCGGTTTCGCAGAATTATCCCCTGCTAGCCGTATTTATTTCCCTTGTAGGCATGCAGCTCCTTCTCTTTGCAATGTTCTTCGATATGCAGGTGAACAAGACAAGCGATTTGAAGACAGCCTGAAAGTGTCTTTTTAAGGTCGAGCCGTGAGGAAGCTTGTGATGAAAAAGATAGATGGCAATTTAAATACCACTCTGAAAATATAAAAATATTCTTGTATCCTAAATCTTTCCCCCCGGTGATTTACATGTTCAGTATAAATGAATTAGATTTCACAATTCCCGAATTTTGGAATCTCTCCAGCTCGCTGGTCAGAAATTATAAGCCAGTCACAATGGCCGAATATTTTAGTTCTAAATGTCTGCCTGAAAAATTTGCCCTGATCCGTCACGATGTGGATCGGATGCCTGGGAACTCTCTTGCAACTGCACGAATAGAATCCGAGCTTGGAATAAAGGCCACCTATTACTTCCGTGCCACAAAAAATGTATTCGTCCCCAAAATCATAAAAGAAATTGCAGACCTGGGCCATGAAATCGGTTACCACTACGAAGTCCTGAGCGAAGCTGCAGGGGACTACTCAAAAGCCATCAAACTTTTTGAACATCACCTCTCCGAATTCCGCAAGATCTGCGATATCACCACAATTTCCATGCACGGCCGTCCTCTCTCTAAATTCGACAATCGCGACCTCTGGAAAGTCCATGACTTCCGCAAATTCGGTATCCTCGGCGAAGCCTACCTTTCTGCAGGTCATGAGCTGAATTATCTTTCAGATACCGGCAGGAGCTGGGGCACAAAAATTGCTTAAGGGACTTCATCCCTGGAAAAACCGAAAATTTCTCTGTTGATACCACTTCCGAACTTATTGATCTGGTTGAGAGCAGAAAATTAAACAATTTCTACATCTTGAGCCATCCCGAAAGGTGGTCCAACTCAATGTTCGATTGGAGCTTTTATTTCGGCATGGACTTTGCAGTTAATTTCGTGAAAAAAGGGTTAATGGCGGTCAGGAAATAAGCTTCGTCACTACTGGATATTGATAATGAAAAACGGAATGAATTTGTGCTTAATTTCGTGAAAAAAGGGTTAAAGATGGTAAGAAAATGATTGATATTGTAAAAAGCGTGAAAGAGGAAGAATGGAAATCCTTTTTAAACAAATGTGATGAAGCTACCATCTATCATACTCCTGAATGGAAGCAATTTCTGGAAAAAACATTTGGATATAAATCGGAATACCTTTTCGCAAAGGACAAATCCGGAAATATTGCTGGATTTTTACCTTTATTTTATATTAAAAGTAAGCTAACTGGAAACAGACTGTGTTCCGTGCCTTTTTCTCACATCTGCGGTCCTCTGGGAACTAAAGAGGCTTCAACAGATTTACTCGAAGAAGCAATCCGCCTATTCCAAAAATCTAATCTCAATACTCTTGAAATTAGAGGAACTATTGATGATGAGCGTTTTGTGAGTCTCAATTCTTTTTCTACTTATACTCTTGAGTTATCTTCCAAGCCTGATGAAGTATGGCCTAAGCTAAATAAAGGGAGTGTCAGGTGGGCAGTAAAAAAAGCCGAAAAGTCCGGAGTTACCGCAGAAACGACCAGAGATACAGGTGACTTAAAAGAGTTTTATGAAATCAATGCTGTGACAAAAAAAGATCTTGGAGTTCCCTGCCATCCATGGAAATTTTTTAAAAACATATTTGATATTTTAGGAAACCATGTTTCGTTATATGTTTCCAAATCGAATGGCGAGATCATCGGGGGAGGCATAATGGTATACTTTAAAGATACTGTCCTTTACGGTTACGGAGCCTCCAATCCCAATTATCTAAATCTGCACCCTTACAATTCATTCATCTGGAAAAGCATTGAGGATGCCTGTGTTAAAGGCTATAACATCTACGATTTTGGCAGGAGTTCCTACTCAAATACAGGATTAATCGATTTCAAAAAAAGATGGGGTACAGTTGAAACTAAACTATACTACAGTAATTACCCAACAAAACCTAATTCTTTAAGTGAGAACCGGGAGAGTACCAAATATAAACTTGCATCAAGAATTATCGGGGAAATGCCTCTCTTGATGTATAAACAGTTTAGCGATGTTGTTTTTCAGCATTTCGGGTGAAGATAATGAGAATAGTTGTAGACATTAATCATCCTGGCCATGTTCATATGTTTAAGAACTTCATCTGGGAAATGCAAAAAAGAGGGCATAAGGTGTTAATCACTGCAACTGAGAAAGATGTGGCATTCTGGCTATTGGATAATTATGGTTTTGACTACATCAACCTTGGGAGTTATGGTAAATCATTAATTGAAAAATTAGTTAACATTCCAGTTCTCGACTTAAAGATGTACTTAAAGGTTAAAAAATTCAATCCAGATGTTTTTATTGGTTTAGGATCAATTCGTGCAGCTCATGCTTCGTTTTTACTTCGCAAAAAATGCATTATTTTTGAAGATACAGAACACAGTACAGAGCAGATTAAGTTGTATCTACCTTTTGTAGCTGCGGTTTGTACACCTTCTTGTTTCAAAGGTAACCTTGGAAAAAAACAAATTCGATATAATGGTTATCATGAACTCGCATATTTGCACCCAAACAATTTTATTCCAAATCCTGATGTTCTTAGAGAATTTGAACTAACGGAAAATGATAACTATGTAATTTTGCGTTTTGTTTCATGGAATGCAAGTCATGACTTAGGACATCATGGTCTGAGTTTAGAGGATAAAAGAAAAGCTGTGAATGAATTTGAAAAATATGGGCGTGTATTTATTACGTCAGAAAAGCCATTGCCGGATGACTTGAATAAATTAAGAATTTCTGCATCTCCAGAGAAAATGCACGACTTGCTTTATTATGCCACATTTCTATACGGTGAAAGCGCAACAATGGCTTCTGAATGTGCTGTTCTGGGGACACACGCTATTTTCTGTGATTTTGCTGGAAGAGGATATACTGACGAAGAAGAACAGAAATATAATTTGATTTATAATTTTTATGATGAGGCAACAATGGCTAAAGATTCGTTAAATAAAGCGATAGAATTGCTCAAAAATCCAAATTTGAAACCGGAA
This sequence comes from Methanosarcina sp. ERenArc_MAG2, assembly GCA_023955635.1. GTDB lineage: Archaea > Halobacteriota > Methanosarcinia > Methanosarcinales > Methanosarcinaceae > Methanosarcina > Methanosarcina baikalica. Next base: position 104,148 of record JAMXHR010000016.1, on the reverse strand, counting down.
GGTAAGAAAAAACGTGAAATCTTATTGAATGATAAAATTGATGTTACTTCTTTTATGGTGGAATTTGTAGAAAATGATATCATAGGGAGATCTTATGAAGTTCAATAAGGGTCTATTTATATTGGCACATCAGTTTGGAGAACGTACTTTTTATCCCAATTATAAAAAATTAATTCAAAATCAATGGAAATCATATGATGAACTTAAAAAAGAACAAGAGCTACAACTTAGGCAAATGATTAATTTCTCTTATAATAATGTACCATATTATCATAGACTTTTTCGAGATTTAAAATTAAGTCCAGAGGATATTAAAAGTATTGAAGACTTAGAAAAACTTCCAATATTAACAAAAAATATTATAAAACAGAATTGGGATGAATTTCTACCACTTAACCTTAAAAATATGAGTTATTACAATTTAACTACAGGTGGATCAACTGGAAGTCCATTAAGGTTTAGATTAACTAAATATGATCGGTTTTTTTGGGTGCGTTGCTTTATCGTGGGTGGGGATATGGTGGCTATGAACTTGGAGATAAAATGGTTTTTTTAGCAGGTTCTTCTTTGGATGTTGGATCACAATCTTATGTTGTTAAGAGAACTCATGAAATTGTTAGAAACTTGCTAAAATTCTCTTCTTTTGACATGGGCTCAAAAGAGATGCTACAGTATGTAAACACAATAAATTCATTTAAGCCACGTTTTTTGAGGGGTTACGCATCATCAATTGATTTCTTTGCAAAATACATTGAAGAAAATAATCTTGAAATAACTTCGCCATTGGCAGTATTCACTACTGCAGAAAAATTGGATTCAGAAATGAGAAAAAGAATTTCGAATATTTTTGACTGTGATGTATATGACAATTATGGTTTGAATGATGGGGGTGAGTGCATATGAATGTTCTGAACATTCTGGCTTACATATCGATTCTGAAAGAAGTTTGATGGAAATCGTCGATGAAAGCGGAAATCAAATTGAAGAGGGAAGAGGGAAGATTCTTGCAACAAGTCTTCATAACTTTGCAATGCCCTTCATACGTTATGAGACTGGTGATCTAGGACACATTACAGATACCAACTGTAGCTGTGGAAGAGGAAGTAAAATACTAAAAGAAATTATTGGTCGTGATAAAGAGTTATTGAAAACTCCTACAGGTAAATGTATTCATGGCGCAGCTTTTTTTAACGATGTATTTGCTGAAATCACAAATGTTAATGATATAATTGAATTCCAGATTGTCCAAAAAAAGATAGATTATATAGTTATAAATATGGTTTGTAAAAGTGATTTTAATACTAATGAATTAGATCAAATTAAGGATATTATACGAAAACGAAGTGAAGGATGGAATGTAGAATTTAAAGTTGTTGATAATATCAACAGAACTAAAGCAGGCAAGTATAAATTTATAATTTCGGAGCTAAATAACCAATGAATGGCCCATATAATATTTCTGATTGTACACGAGAAAATAGTCTAGTGACACTTATGGCAGTGGGAGATATCATGCTAGGTGAGCATCCAATCTGTGTAGGCCATGGTGTAGGTAGTATAATCAAAAAAGAGGACCTGAATTTTTGTTTAATAAAGTCTCTGATGTTTTAAAAAAGGAGATCTTGTTTTTGGAAATTTAGAAAGCGTGTTATCGGATATTGAAATTGATCCTAAAAAACTACGTTCAGTTCAATTGAGAGCTTCTGAAAGCTCTGTTCATGGGCTAACTTTTGCAGGATTTAATTTATTATCATTGGCAAATAATCATATTTTAGAACATGGCGAAGCATCTTTAATAAAAACAAAAGATATTTTATCTAAAAATGGAATCCATACAATGGGTGTATCTGAAAGCAAAGAAACTTCCAGATTTCCTCTAATCTTAAAGATAAAGGGAATTAGTTTTGGTTTTTTGTCTTACTGCTTAATTAATGATGACACAGCATACTGTTCTGTTGATGATCCATTTGATATTGTAAAAGATGTTACTAAAGTGAAAGATGACGTTGATATTTTAATTGTGTCCTTACACTGGGGTAATGAATATATAAGAAAGCCTTCATCTCAACAGGTTCAACTTGCACATGCAATTATCAATTCTGGTGCAGATCTCATTTTAGGACATCACACTCATGTGTTACAAGGTGTAGAGAGATATAATAATGGAGTTATTGTATATAGTTTAGGTAATTTTATTTTTGATATGTGGCAAAAAAAATGAGAGAATCCATGATATTTTCATGTGAATTTTCAAAAGATGGGATTACAAATTTTGAAATAATCCCTGTTGTAATAGGAAATGATTTCCAACCGTATCTTCTTGATGAAAATGAAAAAGAAAAAATGTTATTTCAAATTACTCACGATTTTTTAAAAATAATTGATGAAAATAATTATCAAAATGAAGCTAATTCTTGCAGAAACCGATATCGTTCGGGTCTTGTTATACATCTAGCTACAAATTTTTACAATTATAAACCTATATATTTGTATCAAATTTTTGAAGATTTCATTAGAAAAAAAGATGTTGATTTTATGAAACTATTAGTTGCAATAGGACTGCCTGATCGAAATATGATGCACCATATTTATCCAATAACATTGTTAGGTGAAATTGATAAGATTATGGTAGTTAGGGATAGAAAAGGTCCAAAAATTAACAAAGTTCAATATTATTGCCCTCCAACTTGGAGTTTAAAAATACCTGTATTCGCTTTATTCCTTAAGTTTATATTAATGATTTATTTATCTATTCGAGAAAAGCCAGAGATTATTCATGGGTACCTTTTGTTTCCGCATGGCATATTGGCATTTATCACAGGAATATTAACTAGAAAAAAATTGGAATCTCATTAATAGCTGGCCCTGTAGAATTATATGCTCCTGGTAAAAGTCCTGTGAATACGTATGCTTATTGTAATCCTCTTCCAAAATTGTCTCTGTTGGGCGAAATCTCAAAGTGGGTACTAGATAATTGTGATACTATTACCGTCACAGGAAATTATTCAAAAAAATTCTTGAATTCTATTGGTGTTAATGAGTCTAAAATTTTTGTATTACCTCATGTAATTGATGAAAGATTCAAATCAAAATCTGTTTCCAAGGAATATGATTTAATATACGTTGGAAGACTTGCCCCTGTAAAACACGTTGAAACATTAATAAAGTCAGTTGAACTCATTAAAAAGGAATTCCCTTCTATAAAAGTTGCTATTGTAGGCGACGGAGAATGTAAGACAAAATTAGAGGCTTTAACTAAGAAACTTGGTTTAGATAATAATATCAATTTTATCGGATACCAGTCTAATGTTTGGGATTGGTATAACAAAGGAAAAGTGGCAGTTTTAACGTCAGAAAGAGAAGGTTTTCCATATTCTGTTGTAGAGGCGCTTAGTTGTGGATTGCCAGTAATTACATCTAGATGTGGTGATGTTTCTGATGTAATTAAAGATGGATATAATGGTATTATAGTGGATAGTTATCAGAATCATTCCTCATTTACAAAAGCGGCATTAGAATTATTGCAAGACTCTCAAATGATCGAGAAATATGCTCTTAATGCCTTAAAAACATCTCAATATATTAGTACAAGGAGTGTTGTAATCGCATGGAAAGAAATTCTACTCGGGCCTATGAATAAATAATCTGGCTCTTCGTTGTTTTGTGTGAATATCCTCATAAAAACTAACGGCTGTCTTGAATTGAAAATCATCTTATCCATAGAGAATGATGAAGAACCAATAATCTATGTAACAAAGTTAGCAGATCTTACCAATTAAGCTTTCTGATACTCATCTTATTTATAATTATTGGGAGTTTTGAGAATTGCCTTTAAATCTAAAAATCAATTGATTATTCAAAAGAATCGAGGAGATAACTTGTGAAAATAGTTGAGTACCGTATAAAAAAGGGCTTAAGTTATTTCACAGAGGGTACTTCGTCAATTATAAGTGAGCTATCATTCCAAAACTCAAAATTACATCCCTAAACCTTGAATTAAAGGTATACTGTTAATTTGGGGATAAATAGTTTTGACAAATATAAAAAATGAGGTTTTTCCTTGATTTTCAAAGAACTTGCACCGTGGGTAATGTTTTTAACTTTAGTCCTTACAGCCTCTATTGCAATAAAAATAAAAAAAGTAGATGTCTTGTGTATTGATGGGTTAATCGCAACAATTGGAATAGGATTTGGATTAATAATTACAGAATTAAATTATATATATAGCAATAATTATATGATTACCCTTGGGCCTCTTCTGACATTAGCTTGTCTTTTATATCTAAGGTATAGAAACGAGATTTTAGATGATGTTAAACCAAATTTTAACTTTAAAAAGAAACACTAAAAATTATTCAAATAATTTATTGGATATCTTTTCTTACATCATTGATTAGCTATTATCAGGCAGCTCATTATTTCCGTCCTTTCATTTTCTTTATAAGCATTTCAGTTGCTGTAGCTTCACTTGGATTAGAAATGATTGGCACATCCAATAAGTCAAAAGTTTATGTATATCAGTTAATTTCAAAAATACTTCTTTTATCTCTAGTTCTTAGATTAAGTGCATATTTTATATCTCCATATCCTATTGGATCAGACCCTTGGGCACATGCAAATTTTATAGAAAATGTATTTATGTCTGGTAAGATTAATTTTCCTCACGAAAGATATTTCAGTAATTTCAACGAGTATTTTAGTAAATATCCAATAATGCATCTGCTCGCATCAATAACAGCTATTCTTGGAAACTTTACTATAAAAGAATCAATGTCAATAGTAGGGGCAATACTGGTTATTAGTACAATCTTTATTTATCTTACCGTCAAAAATATAACCAGCAACACAACCTTTGCATTATTTTCAATGCTATTGATAAATTTTTCAGATTTTCATATTCAATGGAGTGTCCAATTAATATCAATGAGCTTTGGAATTGCAATATACACTATTGTTATATATTTTGTAACTGTACAAAAAGAAAATAATCTGATCTACAAGTTATTTTTAATATTATTCATGCAATTGATTGTATGGACGCATACGGTCTCTTCTTTTATCATGCTCGTCTCTTTAATTGCATTATATGTAGGGGAGCATACCTACCAGATGATCTATATGCATAAATTGAAAATCAACGATCCATCAATTAGTATAACATTACCAATTTTATTCGTAGCTCTACTAATTTACCATTGGATAGATCCAAGTTATCCATTTTTTGAGATGGTAACAAGAGGATTAATAAATTCCCTCTCTAAAGAAGCTTCATTTTTAGGTCGAGAAACGGTCTCATATGTGGTAGATTCTTGGAGTTCAATCCTCAATATTATTGGATTTTTAATTCTTATCTTTTTTGGAATTATTGGTAGCTTGTGCAGTATATCAAAAAAAGATGCAAATAAAAAATTGATATCTCTTATATTTATTCAAATAGTATTATTTTTTATATTTTTTATATTTCCGGTGTTAGGAATTAAAGACATACTTCCGTATAGATGGCCAGCATTTATTTACGTTACTTTAGTTTTATTAACTGGAAAAGGATTTATAATATTTATAAGCTCTATTAACAAAAATAAGCATGTTAATATTATTATTATTTCTTTGTTATTAATTATCTTCTCATTTTTTATGATAACAAATTCCTTTTCTAATGTTGATAGTCCTATCTACGGGAAAAGCCAGAACCAAGAACTTTTATGGACAGAATCTGAAATGGCTTTGTTCAAAAACGTAAATACACTTTATGATAACTATATAATTTCAGATTCTCAAACTTGTCTGAGACCATTTCAAACATACTTAAATAGAGAAAAAACTACAATATTCTTGATAGCGTCAGGTGGAAATTTGAACCAAGATTGTATGAAAAACAAATTGGTAATTTGGAGAAAATCTAGTTTAACTAGATCTGTACAAGTTAATGGATATAGGAGTCCTGAAGTACTACTTGGAGACAAGTTTAAGTTGCATATGGACGACAATTTTTCTAAAATATATGACACTGAAGATGCGTCAGCATATATAGATCTTCATTCTATATTGTATGAGTCAATCCCAAAACTCAAAACTGATTCTTGAATTTCGCATTTGAGTTATCAACCAAGTTTCGATGATGGAAAACATTTCTGAAACTTTACTGATTTGAGAATAAAATTGATTTTGGGATGAAACAAGTTCCTATTAACCCCCATTTTTGCCATACAGATACTACAAATTTCAGTGTTTATGGTGACTATGACCATGATGATAATGGCAAAACTATCAACATTACTTATGGTCATCCTAAAGACAAGAGAGTCGACTTACTTCGTTTTTCTATTTCGATGGTTACTGACCAGAAAGGAATTCCTCTTTTTGTGAGAGTATTGGATGGCAACAGTTCCGATAAGAAAGCTCTCATCAAAACCATAAAGGAACTAACACAGAACCTGAATCTTGATGAGAGATCTACCATGTTGCAGACAGCGCATTTTATACTGAAGATAATGTCAAAGAGATAGGAACTAACGCTTTTTTCATATCGAGAGTACCTGCAACCATCAATGAAGCAAAGGAACTCTTGATGGCAGACTTAATTCCGGAAACATGCTCTGATGAACGTTATTCTTGTTATGCTGTAAAATCCTGTTATGGTGGAGTAGAACAGTTATGGATTGTATTCTGCTCAGAGGAAATGAAAAAAGCGCTTGCAATGGTAATGGTTCTATGATTATTGTTGTATTCAATAACTGAGTGGAAACTGAGAACAAGATTGGAAGACGCAAAAGAAGCTATTCGAAACCAGGTAAAGAAGAAAACACAGATTCCAACAATGAAATAGGTATTCTTCCTGTTCAGGAGAATAACAGAATTAGTGATTGAAATAGAGGGAAAGAGGATAAAGAAGGTATTAAATCTGGATGAGGAAACAATTAAAATGCTGAAACTGATGGGAGAAAAATACGAAAAATATTATGTGTAAAAAAATAGTGCGGAAAGTAGGGTAGAAGCAACTATGTGGTGTATTTAGAGATCAAAAACGATATCATTCAATTTTCACCAAATGCCATTAAAAATCCAAATTATTTGAATCTATTCCAAAAACGCTATCAGGAAAAATATTGATTTTCAAAAAAATACTGCGGAATGTGGGTTTCATGATTAATTTTCCAGTGCTGGAAATACTTACGTTTCGTGCATCGAAGCATGTCTACTATAATCTCGTTGAATTGCAAAAAAGGCATGTTGCGGCATTAAAATTGTTTTTGAAATAACATCAACCAACTAAAAGTGCACGACCTACCTGTCGAAAGCAGGATATTTGCTCATCAATTTGCAATTTTATTTCAAGTAAAACTTTCGGAAATAAAGTTGAAAATGCTCAATGAAGGCACAAAATAGAAGATGTAATATATTTCAAAAAAATTGCTTGAATAGTTAGAGTAGTTTTCAGGAAAAAGCAATAGCATAAAAGCTTGTGATATTGAAAGGACATACGCGGAGAGTGGGTCTGATAGAGTGAGTAATATTTTGAAATGACATCTTTAGCGAAACTAATTCGAGAAAAAAATCTAATTGAGTTGAAAGTGAAGCTTTCCATTCAATTTGAAGGGGAGATATATTTTCTTATAAAATAGGTGTTAATAAATGTAGTAAATACCATCGAAATCGAAGTTGCGATTGCAGCACCTGTAAGCCCAAATTTTGGAATCATCAAAAGATTTAGTGTCGTATTCAATATAGCACAAAATCCGTTGATTTTAAATGATAAATTTACTTTTCCAATGCTTGCAAATACTGTGCCAACAGCTAACCACGGTGCATACACCGTATATCCAATGGATAATATTAACATTGGTATATATGCAGGTGTAAATTCTTCTGAGAACAATATGATAATAATATATTTTCCAAAAATGGCTAAAAATATTAAAATTATGAATTCAACTACAAAAACTTTCAACATCGTATTTTTAATTAATTGTTTGATTTTTGAGTACTCACTTTTTCCATAATGTGTCGCTATTGCTGGAGTCGTTACTGCTTGGACTGCACTTGGGAGTAATGTTATGCCTTGCATTATAATTACTGCTATAGCATAGTATCCGACATTGGTCTCACCCATGAAGCGGCCTATAAGCAAACTGTCAATTTGTGTGTTTATCATTCCAATGGAATTTCCAAGTACTATATAAAATCCGAACCATGAAATTTCTTCCAAGACGATTCTTAATACTACTTTGGAAGGCAAAAAAAATGATTTTCTAATATATATTAAGGATACTACTCCGATCAATATCGTCGGGACTACAAAACCAATTACTGCTCCTGTAACTCCCATCTTCAAGAGAAATACAAAGAGAATTGATATTAAGAAGACTAATGTATTCTGGAGAATGTTTATCAATGCGAAGTGATTCATTTTTCGAAGTCCATTCAATGTACCTGTTGTGGCTTTTTGAAGGGCTATAAAAGGAAAACAGATTGCTGTTATTCTTAATAAGGGCACCATTTCTGGAATGTGAAAAAAAACTGTAGATATAAGCCCAGAAAGTAAGTATAATAATATACCCATTATTGAGCCGCTAATCATGGAGCCTATGAGGCCGACGGAAATATATTCTTTTATTTTAGGTATATTGTTCTCATATTCTGCAATATACTTTGTTAACGCTGCTCCAAAGCCAAAAGCGGCGAATTGCATCCCAAACATATAAATTGTAAACACCAATGTATAAATACCAAGACCTTTAGGACCTAACTCCTTACCTAGTACGATTCTTAACAAGAGATGAGTAAAAGAGGAGATTGCAAGGCTAAAAAAAGACCATTGTATATCTCTTATTGTTTTATTAGCTCTATTAATTAGTAGATATTGCCTTGCATTTGATAATTTATTAATGAAAAACATCTTCCTCCTGCTATTTTTAAGAGTTTATATAAGGTCAGAGCTTGGTTAATTTTTATTATTCGTATGACCTAATTACCAATATTGAAATTTCATTCTAAACTTATTATTTTATGACAATTTAAATTCGTTTGCTTTTTTGGTTAAGAGCCCTATTTTGACAGAAGCATACATTTTATAATGTATAAATAGGTTCCATGCATCTGTTTTCTTCATACAAGTTAATTTTATCTCGTGTGTTTATTGATTTTTGACATTTACTATTTTACCAAATTGTAATGTGTCGATGCAATGTGTTTTTTGTAATAAAATACTGTATCAATTAGCAGAATCTGTCAAATTAGGGTAAGAGTTTATCTTAAGACTCTATTTTGTTCTAATTTTTACAAATGTTCCAAATTTTAAAACAAAGCAATCTGTATACTATTTTTAATTTAAATATAATCCATTGTCTTAAATTGGGCATTGTGTATACTTTTCCTAATTCATTTACATTCTCCAAAAAAACTGATTTTTTTTCTACTATTTTCAGTGCCTCATACATCATATCTACAGTTTCTTCGGACACTCTTTTATATAAGGAGCTTAAATTATCAGTATATTCAATTGGTACAGTTTTCTCAATAATGGGCGCACCACAATCTAAACCACTTGTTAATCGTTGCACAGTAACACCCATTTCTTTTTCACCATTATAGAGCTCCCAAAAAGCAGGTGGTTGTCCTCTATATTTCCTCATATTTCCATGGTGATAAGATAATACCCCATATCTATTTAATGACAAAAGTGGTTCTTTGATTATCCCAAAACCACTGACAAGTATTATTGCATCTGAACTGGTACTCTCAATATCTTTTATAGTTTTTTTGCTATAGAGGTTCTCTGTGTAAGTTATAGGCACATTGTAGTCTCTAAAGAAATGCTCAGTGTATATTATTTTACTGGATTCTATCTTACTTTTTAATAAATTAAATGACATTATTAAAATGTAACCTCCACGCCCTCTTTTGATATTTTTATACAATCTTTTTGTAAGAGAATCATTTCCATTATCTACTACACACAAGGACACCTTATATCTGGAATCTTTTAATATGGGCTCTAACATCTTTTTATTGATTTGAGTTAGATTTTTTGAACATAACAATACAATATTCATGAACTACTTCCTCACATTTCAACTAATCATTTAAAAAGTTATTCTTTAACCCACTTTCTTCACTTCTGTTTTTTGGGAGTAAGAATCGAGATAATGGTTTCAGATTTTTAGGTTATTACCTGAAAACGATAGCAGAAAAAAATGTTCATTTTTTGTATACATCTGCGGAAGGTCAGCTTTAACCTACACCCCGTAGATTTATACAGAAGTAGAATTTATTTACTTATTTGCCTACTACTGCCTTAAATGTGAGTTCCGTTTTTAACCTAGTGTCGCGTCAATCCACAAAGATTTAACGATTCTGAATAGTTGTAATCGATTTTAGATGACATTTTGCTGTTGACGCGACACTAGCGCCATATTGAGAATATAGGTGGCATTTTTGTGTACATCTGGGGAAAGTGGGTTTTAATGAAATTCATAATATATCTCCATAATCCACTAGCTTTGACAAGCAACTCATCTACATCCGAATCATCTCGAATATTAAAACGTTTCAGTTTAAATGGATCTGTTTTTGGATCATTATATCCAGCATCAACTGTTATTCCATATTTATATCCTGCCTTTTTAGCAAGTAAAATTTCTCTTTCCCCATAGTCTCCGTTTGGATATGATAATACATATGTTTCAAGATGATACTTTTCTTCCAATATTTTTTTCGATAAAGTTATTTCTTTCTGTGCTTCTTTCTCTGTACATTTTGGGAGAATTGGATGATATATTGTGTGAGATTGAAAATCCACAAATTCTTTTAAGTTTTCAATTTCATCTTTTGAAAGAGCCTGGCGACTGCAAAATTCTTTTTCTTCTGTGTATCCATATTTGTTTAAAAAATTTAATCTTTGTGAATTTGGCAGATTCTTTAATTCTTCTATAGTACGCTTATTTAAATTGTGTGAAAACCAAAAATGCTTGTTCGTTCCCACAATACCAGCACATAAGAATATTGTCACGGGAATATTGTATTTTTTGAGAATAGGCTTCAATAAATAATTATTTTTATTTCCATCGTCAATCGTTATTATCAGCGATTTTGATGGAAGTGATTTAAACGTGTTATTTTCTCGGGAGTCAAAATACTCTTTCAAAGATATTATATTGTATTTTTTTCTTAAGACTTTAAATTGGTTCTCACATTTTATTGGATCAATATCGTGAAATAATAACATTGTCACCTTTTTCCTTTGAAGAATTTCTCTTATTAAAAAAGGAGTACCTGTATATCTAAGTAATTTAAATATAATTTTGACATTATCCATATCTATCACACTTTTATAGATTACTCCAGTTCCTTCAATAATATTCATCTTATATGCCGTATTTACAGCTTCAAAAGGTACTTTTGTTAGTATAACGATGAGTATAATTGAAGATTCATATGTGATATCGTTAAAATTATTTTCCTGATTTAGAGATAGAACCCGAAGACCCGAAACTGATAAGAAATTCTCCCATTTGGTTTTGGGTCTATGTCCAGATTAAGCAGATCCGCGATCCGTACCCAGCCATCATAGCAAGTGCAACAAAATAATAGTAAATGCCAATCAGAGTCATTTTTACCCATCTTCCTTACAGAGACCACGAATCGATTTCTATCTTTTAGATCGTTTTTTGCTATGTCGGTGGTGAAAACCCTGAATTTTTTGTCCATGATCCTCTCATTCAGTTTATTGACTTTCTAATAGTTGAATAATTTTCATTGGTTTTTAGAGGATCTTGCTAACGAATCGGAATAAGTTTTTATCTTATATATATATGTCGATTTAGAGCCCATCCGAAAAGTCAGTAATGCATGTTGAAAAGTTACAATCGATCTATAATATCGGTATCTATTCCGGTTGTGCATATTGCTAATTGTAAAAGTTACAGCAGGTAACCATTTTTCGGATAGGCTCTTAGTTTCAATCCTTGTTAGTTATCTTAAATATTATTGAAGGTTTTTCAGTAAAAAAATGTATCCTCTTCAAATTTGATGGGCTTTCAATCGCAGAAAAAATATTCTCGAATTTTGACAAAAAATGCTGATGTATTCCATCAGGAGAAAGCTGAGATTTTTCTGGAAGGTCTAAAAGCTACGTCTTATCAGCAGATAGATGATACAGGTGCAAGAGTTAATGGTGACAATCACTATACTCAGATCCTTTGTAATCCTTATTATGCTGCTTATTTTACAGTTCCCAACAAGAGTCGAGAAAATATTTTAGATGTACTTCTATGTGGGAAAGAAAAAACGTACTGCTTTAATAATGAAGCATTTGATCTGATGGAAACGTTTAATGTTTCCCAAATATGGACGGAAAAGCTCTCTTCTGTTAAAAACAAAATATTCAGTGACGAAGAAATTCGTCGAAAACTGGATTGTTTGCTCTCGGTTAATGGATATAAAACTGCTAAAAAGAAAGTTCTTGAAGCCTGTGCAATTGCGGCATATCATCAAAGTACAGACATACCTGTGGCTACCTTCCTTCTGAGTGATGACGCACGTCAATTCAAGCAAATTGCATATAATGCTTGTTGGATTCATGATGGAAGAAACTACAAGAAATTGAGGCCAACAGTACCTTACCATAAAGAAAAGCTGGAAGCTTTTCTGGACAGATACTGGGACTTTTATGGAGAACTCTGTGAAGAAAGAATCTGTAAAACAAAGGAGAACAAGGAACATTTGTTAAAGGTACTGATTTTACCAGAGATTCCACTGCATAACAATGCAGCAGAGTTAGCGGCGAGAGCAAAGGTCAGAAAAAGAGATGTGAGCCTTCAAACAAAAACAGATGACGGAACAAGGGCAAACGACACATTTATGACGATTGTTCAAACAGCAAAGAAACTGAGTGTAAGTGCATATGATTACATATTTGATAGAGTGAGCAGTACATTTGAGATGATATCTCTAGCGAAACTGATCAGAGAAAAAAGCGAATTGAGTTGAAAGTCAGAGCTTTCCAATCAATTTGAAGAGGATACAAAAAAATAGTTAGAAGCATGTTGAAAAGGATAAGAGTAAAAAGTAAAATCAAAAAACGAATTGGAGAAAAAATCAGTCAATACATAAATCAAATTAACGACACTTCAGTCATATCCTCACGGAAATTAATTAATCTCAACCGAAAAAGTAAATCACTTACAGCCAGGAAAACGCATCTTAGAAAAAATCTCAGATTTCCTGTGATCCCGAAATGGAACACGGGTTTTCAAAAAAATAAAGAGTTAGATAATAGCTGCAACCGTGAAGACAACAATTCCCACAAAAGAGAAAAGCAAAGGTACGATTGCCATATTAAAAGAATTGTTAAGAACTTTAGTCCATCGTTCGGAGCCTGAAAGGATCTCCTTTAAAGAAAGAAGGGCTATGAGTCCGGCAATGATTAAAGCCCCATACTGAGGAAGACCGGGGGTTGTAATCATAGAAACTGCAGTCGAGGACGCACTCGACGAAATAACACTTGATGACGATGAAATAACACTTGATGACGATGAAATAATACTCGATGACGAAATAAGACTCGATGAGATACTGCTTAGCAACATAGGGACACCTTCTGAACTATAACCTACAGGCAAATATTGGGGGTATTCGAATAATGGTATACTATTGAAATAACTAGATATCATTCGAAGAATGATATACTATTGAAATAATTATATATCATTGGTACAACAAGACAACAAAGTATAAAATGTTTTCCGCTTTCGTCAAAATATCGTCAAGTTATACAGATTCATGCCAACTTTCAGAGTCTCTTCAGAAAAATAGGGCTTTCAAAAAAGAACTATTCAGGCGATTGAGCCTTATTTACAGGATTTAGTGAACTTTACATGAGCCATTTTTTGAAATCCGGTTGCTTTTCAGGGAAGGAATCTGCAAAGGGCCTGTAACTGATATGGCAAGTGTACCCCGAAGAGAAGAAACTTAACTGCGGGCTTTGGGAATGAGTTCTTATCGTTCTCTGTGGATAGCATTTACAGCAAGCTTAAGAAGTAAAAGACAAGAAATAAAAGACAAGATTAAAAACTGGAGAGTAGAAATAATATTCAGGCGTAAAAGTACGTGCCCGAAAGGCATCGGGATACAGATATATTCGAGTATATACATAATTTTTTACAGATAATTCGGAGGGGACATGCAAGAAGCCGAAACCAAACCGCTAAAGATTCTTGGAATATCCGGAAGTCCCAGGCAGATGGCGACTGATTTTCTGGTTCAGGAAGCGCTGAAAATTGCAAGAGACAAATATGGCTCAGAAACCGACTACTTTTCCGCCAGAGGAAAGAAACTGAGCTTTTGTATCCACTGCGACTTCTGTATAAGAACAAAAGAAGGCTGCGTCCATAAAGACGATATTGCGGCCGAACTGTACGATAAAATGATCTGGGCAGATGCCTGGATTATAGGTACTCCTGTATATCAGGGAACATTAAGTGCTCAGACAAAAACGATCATGGACCGCTGCAGAGCTGTCGTTGCCAGAGACCCCAAGGTTTTTTTGAATAAAGTAGGGATGGGAATTGCAGACGGAGGCGATCGGATAGGCGGGCAGGAACCGGCAATCCAGACCATTCTGAACTTTTACGTAATCAATGAAATGATCCCTGTTGGGGGCGGCTCTTTCGGGGCAAATCTGGGAGGAACTTTCTGGTCAAAGGACAAAGGAGCAGAAGTGGTATCCGAGGACTCCGAAGGCATGAGAAGTCTCAGAAAGACCCTGAAAAGGCTTATCCAGACAGCCCAGCTTGTAAAAAGAGCTTCATTCGAAACGGAGCCTGGATCTCCTACACCCGAAATCCCGAAAGAAGAAGCAAAATAACCGATAAATCGAAAAGGTTGAAAACAGGGATTAGAAGTTCGGAAATCCGATTAAAAGCCAGAGATAATCAGGACAGAGATAATCAGGATAATAAGTATCACAGATTAGATTGAAATTAAGGAGTGAATTGTTTTGGTAAAAGCTTTAAACAAGAAAATTAAACGCATAGCATGGGGAATTACAGGTTCGGGAGACCAGATGATTGAGACCTACAGCATTCTGGTGGACATTAAGAACCAAACAGGTGTTGACACAATGGTTTTCCTGTCCAAAGAGGGCGAGACCGTAATGAAATGGTATCACCTGTGGGACAAAATCCAGAACGATTTCCCTAACTTCAAGGTAGACGCAGGCCCCAACTCCCCCTTCATTGCAGGCCCACTGCAGATGGGATACTATGATTTCCTGTTAATAGCCCCGACAACTGCCAATACCGTGGCAAAGATCGTAAACGGGATTGCAGATACCCTGGTTACTAATACGGTTTCTCAGACTGCAAAAGGAAAAACACCGATTTTCATTCTGCCTGTAGACCAGAAAAGAGGATCTGTAAAAACTGCTGCCCCCAGCGGAAGAGCCTTTGAGCTCACTATGCGTGAAATAGATGTCACAAACTCGGAAAAACTTGCGCAAATGGAAAATATCACAGTGCTTGCCAGTCCCTATGATATCTATGATATATTTGGACTTGAGCGGCCTTCTGAAGATATAACCTTGAAAGTGAAAGAAAAAAGAAGCCCAAAACTAAGAAAAAAACCGGAAACTAAAATAAAAACCGGGAAATCTGAAGAGATGAAATAAGGTAAGATAAGACAAGATAAGACAAGACAAGATAAGACAAGATAAGATAAGATAAGACAGGATAAGACAAAATAAGACAAGATAAGATAGGACAAGATGTCAAAGGGGGATAAAAGGTATGAAAAGCGCATATCAGGATGTAGTAGAGGAAGTAAAAAATCTTAAAGGCGTAGAAGAAGCCGTAGCTCTGGCAATCGAGAGAGAGAAAGAAGCAAGGGACTTCTACCTGAATAAAGCAACTTTAATGGATAACCCGAAATTAAAGGAACTCTATGAGCATCTGGCAAATGAAGAAGTCAAACATCTTGGCTATCTTGAAGGATACCGGGATCAGAAAGAGCTGCCCGTAATCAGTACGGAAATTCCTAGCGGTCAGTCTTTCACCCCTGAGTTCGACATAGCTCGGACAAAAGGAGGGGAGATCACTCTTGGAGATGCAGGCATCCTTGTTGCAGCCCTCAGGCACGAGAGAAAAAGCGAAGATTTCTATTTGGAAATGGCAAAAAGAGTCGAAGACGAAACCCAAAAAAATTCTTCGAAATGCTGGCAAGATACGAAAGAGGCCATTACGAGATAATTGACAGCTACCTTGAAGATATCACCAGCTTCCGAATGCAGACCTGAAAAATTGAGGGATTGTGAGGGTATGAGCACGGAAGGAACGGATGGAGCTATCGAACTTTCCAGCGGAGTATACTGGGTAGGAGCAATTGATTGGAACGGAAGGGATTTTCACGGGTTTACTACGCCTGGAGGGACAACCTATAACTCTTACCTGATAGTTGGGGAAAAGACTGCACTTATAGATACTGTAAAGTCACCCTTTGCAGGGGAGATGCTCAGGCGCATCAGTCAGATTATAGACCCTTCAAAACTCGACTACATTGTAGTAAACCATATGGAACTTGACCACTCCGGTTCCCTGGCAGAGCTTAAAAACAAACCGATGCTAAAATACTAATCACAAAAAGGGGCGTCGATATCCTTAATGGCTACTTCAGGGATTCGGGCAGTGAGACCTGGGACCTGGAGGTTGTGAAGACAGGCGACCAGCTGGATCTCGGGAAAAAGACCCTTATGTTCCTGGAAGCTACAATGCTGCACTGGCCTGACAGTATGGAGACTTTCCTGAAAGAAGACAGAATACTCTTTTCAAACGATGGTTTCGGTCAGCATATAGCAACCTCAAAGAGGTATGATTTTGAAGTCGGAGATGTCCTTCCGGACGCAGCCGAATATTACGCAAATATACTCATGCCTTTTCATATGCCGCTTCTCCGCTATCTGAGAGTACTGAACGAACTGGGAATAGAGCCCGTACAGATAGCTCCTTCTCATGGGATTATATGGAAAAGGGACCTGCAGAAGATCCTTAAGGCATACGGGTCATGGGCCAACGGTGAAGTAAGAGAAAAAGTGCTTGTGATATATGATACAATGTGGGGCAGCACAGAAGCAATGGCAAACGAAATTGTTGAAGCTGTCCGGGCTGCCGGTGTGGAGGTAAAACTGCTTCATCTCCGGAAAAACACCCGAAGTCACGTCATGAAAGAGATGCTCGATGCAGCCGCCTTTGCAGTGGGCTCTCCGACTCTTAACAACGGGATCTTTCCAACAGTTGGGGACTTCCTGGTATACCTCAAAGGCCTGCGCCCCCAGAAAAAGACAGCTGTAGCATTCGGGTCCTACGGCTGGGGAGGAGGAGCAGTAAAAATCGTAGAACAGGAACTGAAAAGCTCAGGAATTGAAGTGATTGAACCCGGCCTGCAAGTAAAGTACAGACCATATGAAAAAGAACTGGAGATGTGCAGAAAACTTGGAGAACAGCTTGCAGCCGTTGCAAAAAAGAAGTAAAATTAATATTATTTTTTTCTTTTAACACAGTTCTCCTTCTAACGTTCTTTTCCTTTTAACGTTCTTTTCCTTCTAACGTTCTTTTCCTTCTAACGTTCTTTTCCTTTTAACATTTTTTTGTTCTCAATATACTTTATTTCTTGAAATGTTTCCGGAAAAATCTTCAGCTTCGATAGCCTCCGATATCCGAAATTTGTAACTGAAACTCTTCAAAAAATACTTTCACCCCGCTAGGCTGAGATTAATAAGCACTGGAGTAGTTTTTGGGAATAGAGGTGAATACAATGGAAGAGATCTTCAGAGGATTGGTTGAACGTGCCCGGTACTATGAACAGTTTGAGAGTTTCAGAAACATGGACCTTTCCGGACGTTTTGGGGATATGCCGACACTCAAGATGAAAGCTTCAACAATGAGTACCTGAGGCTGGATTTATAACTGCCAGCCTGAAAAAGAAGTGAAACAAGACAATTAAAAGCTGCAAACTAAAAAGCTGCAAAATCTCTGAAAAAGCGGAACGTTGAGAAGTAAGTTTCAAGACAAATTGGAAGTAAGGAAAAGAAAAATAAGGCGGAAGAAAAACTCACTTTTCAACAGGTTCCGTTTCAGCCTGTAAATCCTATCCCGATTCTACACGGTAAATTTTCAAGGAATTTTAGATATTCAAGGATTGAGTTTCTGTTCTAAAAATATTATCTCTTCAGGGCTTATTGTAAACTCTTCAAGCCCCTGACTGTGGATTTCTTTTTTCAGATTGGTCAGATCGAAAAACCCTGTATTTCCCGCAAAAACTTTCAAGTGGCAGGGACTCAAGCTCCTTCTTTTCCTTCCCGGATAGGTAATCCGGAATCTATGTGAGAACCTGTGTGACTTCCCAGAGTAAGGATAGACTCGTTTACCTTATCCTTCGGAACAGAGGTTTACTTTCGGATGAAGGCCTCGGGTTTCCAGGATATATAATCATTTATTTCTTAATAGGCAGCAAGACATAGAAAAACTGAGACAGAATGAAGTCCCAGTCCATCCGTTAGCAATGCATTAAGAAGTTTAGTGCGGTTATTTATTTGTAAAAGTGTAACTGCGCCTTATTATAAAATGGGTTTAATATTAAAATCATCTCCCCAGGCAGTAAAAGGGTCCATTTTATGCAGTTGCACTTTTTACAGATGCTTCGCAACAAATTCCGCAACCGCATTTCCGACTTCTAGTGTGCTGGCCTTCCCCCCAGGTCCGGAGTAATGATCTTTTTTAGAAGCACATGGGCTATTGCTTCATCGATAACAGGATATCGCTGTTCACCCATCCATTCCAGCAGCATCTTTACACAGAGAATCGCAGCAAGTGGATTTGCAATGCCCTTTCCTGCAATGTCGGGTGCGCTTCCGTGCACTGGCTCGAAAAAAGCATACTTTTCCCCGATATTGGCGCTCGGGACAAGGCCAAGGCTTCCGACAAGGGCTGCACACATGTCGCTCAAAATGTCTCCGAAAAGGTTCGTTGTGACCACAACGTCATACTTTTCAGGGTGCATCATAAGACTGTAAGCCATTGAATCAACCAGCATATCCTCATATTCCACCCCGTTAGCGGTGGCAGTCTGCCTGCAGATATTAAGGAAAAACTTGTCGGATTTCAGGACATTGGACTTATGGACAATTGTCAGTTTATTCCTTCTTTTTTTGCAAGTTTGCAGGCGTATTCTGCAATTCGCTCAGAACCTTTCCGGGTAACGACTCTTTTTGTCCAGCAAAGGTCAGGCCCTATTTCCTCAATCCCCGAGTACAGCCCTTCAGTGTTTTCCCTGACAAGAATAAAATCGAAATCGCTTCTTCCGGTAACCCCGATTATGCCTGGAAGGGGTTTTACAGGCCTTATATTGGCATACAGGTCCAGTTCCTTCCGGATGGTAAGGAGCACACTTTTGTAATTCGGGTCCTGTACAGTGGTGACTGCCCCGAAAAGGATCGCATCGCACCCTTTTATGGTCTCAATGTCGCTACTGGAAATTGCAGTTCCTGTTCTTTCCCATCTGGTATAGCCAAGTTCCAGGGGCACTTTCTCAAAATCAAGCCCGAAAGCATCAAGGACTTTGACAGCCGCAGGAATTACTTCCCTACCGATCCCATCACCTTCGATTACAGCCAGTTTCATGCTAACTGCATCTATAGTTTGAGGTATATGAATCTGGCGTAACTTTTTCAGGCTCTGAGGCGATTATTCAGATCCGGAGCAGGTGTTCGGCAAGGATCTTACAGCCAAGCCCGAGAAGAATCAGGCCTCCCAGAATTTCGACTTCGTGCTCGAAGAAGTGGCCCATTCTATATCCCAGAATTGCTCCGCAGAAAGACATAAAAAAGGTCACACAGCCTATAATTATTACAGGTTCAAGAATAGGCGTACTGAGAAATGCAAAGCTCATTCCCACTGCAAGGGCGTCTATACTTGTTGCAATTGCAAGTACGAAAAGCACCGAATAACTAAGGGAACTCACCTTTCCTTCCGAGCTTCCGTAAAGAGCCTCGTAAATCATTTTGCCTCCGATAAAGGCCAGAAGCAAAAAGGCAATCCAGGGAGCATAGTCCGAGACGAATTCGCTTACTGCGCTGCCTCCAAGCCAGCCCAAAACAGGCATGAAAGCCTGAAAGCCCCCGAAAAAGAAAGCCAGCTTCAGGGCATCATTCAGCCGGAAAGGCCGTATTGTGGTTCCACTGGACATGGAAACTGCAAATGCATCCATTGAAAGCCCGAGCGCTAAAAGAAAATCAGTTAGAAAGGACATTAAGTGATTACTCCAGTTTCGTTTTATAGATGAGATTTGTGGGATAATAAGGTATTTAGAAAATAAAGGTTCCTTAAATGAGCTTAAAAATTTTGCAATTAAGAAGCCACCTTTCAGTCAGATTGGCTGAAACCTTCAGAACGCCTCAGACGCCTGTTTACAAGGCTTCTGACAGCTTCAGCGACCTGGTATTCCGATGCTCCCCAGTGGACAACAGCTCCTTCAAAACCCGAGATATTTACAAGCCCTGAGTTTTCAGACCTGCAGCAGCGAGTAATGAAGGGTTTTGAGGGCACAACTATTTCGGAGTGGAAAGGACAGATGTTTACAAAGGAATACTCAAGTTCAGGAAAACGCATTTCAAAAAGAGTCTTCGAAATTTCGCACCCCACAAGCAAATGTCCATTTTCCGTAAGCACGTCCGAATCCAGGCATTTTCCCTCAAGTCCCGATGCACTGCATGGAAAAACGGTATTTTTCCCTTCGAAACGCCTGAGATCGATCACCTTTTCAGTAAATCTGACCTGGAGATCGCCGAAAATTCCGCTGGCTTCAAGCCTTCTCACAACCAGGGAAAGCCAGGAAGGAGCAGGAGGAGCAACGTCAAGTATCTCTATTTCAAGAATGCTTGAAGGATCAGGGGCATGAACAATTGTAACGTGCCTGTCTGCACCTGTAAAAATTACAGAATTTACTTTGCCGATACAGAGTTTTGCTGCGGTTTCAATAAGGAGTGTGCGGTCTTTTATATTCAGTTCTCTGTCATATTTGACCACCTCTTCTCCTGCGGCGATAAGTTCGAGGGCTTCAACCTTTCTAAGCAGCCCTTCTCCGCCTTTTCTCACGTAATAAACAGCATACTCTGAGCTGCCGGTCTGAGGATTTTCCCTTTCGGAAATCAGGTATTCAGTCAAGAAATAGATCGGCTCTTCAGCGCCCGGGCAAAAGGACTTTGTCACGCCCACATGCTTATATTCATCAGGAAAAATCATAGGTATCGATTGCTTTGAATGGTTATTGGATTTAGTAATCTATCGTATCTACAGGATCAGGTTATTTTTTCTGCTCGCTCTGAATTTTCTTCCTGTGCGCTACAAGCCCGCCATCAGTAAGCATCTCGAGCAGGAAATCCGGCAGTTTGTTTCCCCTGAACGTGCCTTTTCCGGAAACTCTAACCTCGCCTTTGAGCAGGTCGACTTCAACCACATCTCCTTCCTGGCACTCGACATCCGATTCCATAAGAGGCAGGCCGACATTAATTGCGTTTCTGAAAAAGATCCTTGCAAAGGACTTTGCGACAACACAGGCTACACCTGCGTATTTTAAAGCGAGTGGGGCCTGTTCCTTGAAGAGCCGCAGCCAAAATTGGTGCCTGCTACAATGATGTCTCCCGGTTTCACCTTTTTTGCAAATCCAGGATCAATGCCTTCCATTGCATGAGCTGCAAAGACCTGCATATCCTTGGTCCGCAGGTATTTTCCGGGAATGATCACGTCTGTATCGATATCGTCTCCGAATTTCCAGACTCGGCCTATGATAGGGTATTCCATCTTACTTCACCTGCGAAATAGGTTTTTTTAATAGTATATCTAAATAGCGGGAAAAGCAAATATTCTGCAAACCCCGCGTCTCAAACAAAGGCTCGGAAAGCCTGAACCAAAAAATAAGAAAATAAGGAAGAAATAAACAAAAGGAGAGTGAAACATTAAGGAGAGTGGAAAAATAGCACGCTCCTATTGTCTTAGACTTTTATTTCCTCTCCTTTTAACACTGCTTCTTCACTTATTCTCACTTCTTTTGTCGTGCCTCCGTAACTCAATACATACGGGCCTGAAGGTGCAGTATCGAACTGGGTCTGGCCTGCAATCGGACCTTCTGTTGAATAGGGTACTGTAAATTGATATCTGCCTTCGGAGTCCGAAGTTGTTGACTGCGAATAGTTAAAGGTCCTTCCCTGGCCTGTAAGGATTGTAGCGTTTATTTTAACGGTCTCATTAGAGGAGGCAGTTCCGGTTATTTTTGCACCTTTTACATATTCGAAGATCTTAATGTAACCTGTATCCACCTCAGGGAGATTACCATTAAAAATGAAATTATAGACCTGTTTATACCCGACTTCCTGGGTTTGATAGGCCTCTGTTTCGTAGACCATGCGATACTGTTTCAGGCCGTTTCCGTCAAGAATATGCAGCCTTGATTCCATGGAATTATAGTATCGCGTAGAAGGCAGGTCCTGATACCCGCTTCCTGTCCAGTAAGGTTGAGTGTATCCTTCGGTATCAAGGGTCCACGCCGGCATTGCCCCGAAAATTTCAGTAGCCATTCTCGCATCAGACATGATATAACGTGACCCGGCTTTATCAGGAGCAGGGTCTATAGCTTCCAGTACCGAACTTGCTTCGGCTTCGGATTGGGCCGTAAAGAAGGTTGCAGCCCCTGGCTGGTTCTCTTCGTTAATGCTTCCTCTGCGCCCTCCTATCCCGGCCTGGAAAGGATTCGCATTAGGCATCCTGTGCCCAATTACCTCGATCCAGTGTCCATAGTCCCACCAGGACATAACACCATACGCAGCATCAGGATACTTGAAAAGTTCTCCGTTCTTGGGAGCTTCATAAACGGCGTTGTAGTCCATTCCCGGGTCAGGGGTATTTGAACGCAGCCACATACTGGCTTCTAACCACGGCCCATTGGGATCATTTGAACCGACTGCTTGCTGCATTGCATATCCGTATACCGGATAAATCAGGAATATTATTATAGCCAGAACTGCAATGACCTGCTCTACTTTGACGGACTTAAAGAGAGATGGAATATCTGCAGGCGACTTTACAGTACTTTTAAACTTTTCGTCCAGTTCGTTCCATTTTACTTTGTCAAGCAGCAGGCTTCCAACATAGGCACTCAGGACTGAGACATTTATGGAATAGTAATATGCAAAACGGTTCTGCCCGTAAATAGCCAGGAAAATAAAAACACTCCAGACGAGAACCAGTACTTCTTGGGGCCTCGGTTTTCTGAACATGTTTGCAGCCAGAATAAGCATTCCAAACAAAGAGGCAAAGAATCCTGTAGCAGTAAAATTACTAAAGGCTTTCGATAGGGTAAAGGTGTTTCCATTGTAAAACATGGAAGCAACTTCACCAATTGTAGAAGGCCCTCCTGTTTGAATTCCAAACACTGTGTTGGGAGTACTTATGATCAGCGAATAAAGGGAAGGAGATACAACTTTTGCTGCAAGCAGTCCAAGAACGCAAATTCCGAATATCACCAGAGGGTAATAATAAGCCTTTATCTGCTTCCTTTTAAACTCCCTTTCAACGAAACTCAAAGCCGCAAAACCTGCCATTGCTCCAAAAGCGGTAACGACATGGAACCATGAGTAGTAATAAAGTGAAAAACCCATATCAGAATGGACAAAAGGAAGTATAAGGACTGCGCTTACCAAAAACGTGACTATACCTGTGAACCCGAGGTAATCACTTGATTCGTTACGGAAATTGTCAAGGATGTACTGTAATATGGCATAAACAAGGACAATTAACTCGAAAAGAGAAGCTCCGGGCCAGGAAAGCTGATAGGCGGAATACATGACACCGGCCATAACGGAATACAGCAAGGGCTCTTTCACGACATTAAATCTTTTATTAAATACGTCTTCAAAACGCAGGCCTTTTTCCTTTGAGGAGATCAAGGCCAGCATGAAAAACATAATGAAAAGCGTACTGAATAGAGATTCTGCAACATGGTGGTCTGTGAAGCCGATGATCGAACGAGCCAAAAACTGTCCCGGAGCAAACGCAATTAAAATCGCAGCCAGTATCCCGGCTTTATGGCCTCCGAGGTATTTTCCTATATAATAAACAGGAATGACAGTAAGAGCTCCAAGCACTGCAGGGAAATAAGCTCCTACAGTGTTAACCAGTGCAGCACTGGGATTGCCCAGGCCGAGAACAAGGGAAATGATAGCCATCATCTGATCGAATAATGGTCCAAAATGTACGTAACTCCCGTAAGGATAGTTAGTCATTGGATTGAAAAACATCCTGTGGGGGTAATTTTCAAGAAGGACGTTTAAAGTACGTATATGGTACCAGGCGTCATTGCTCGTAAATTTTACAAACCCGTTGGATAAGAATACAGTGTCCGAGGGAAGTGTTCTGACCCATAGAGATACAAAACCGATTATCGCAACTGCCAGAGTATAAGGCAAGCTGGATTTCATTTTATCTTTGAATGATGATACAGGACGATCCTGAGAACTCATAATAATCCCCTTTAAGAGGTAAATTTTTGCAATGAAATATATGATTTGTGGAACGATAAAATCAAATAGATAATATTAGTTCGACGTAGCAATTCAGTATAATGATTTATAACCCTATCCCAACCCTGGTCAGGGGCTTCACATCTTTTCCATTTATCCTGAGTCGATCAGGATAGTTTTCCGGGCGGGCTCGATTCTCCTGGAGGAAAAAAGTTCCTCATACCTGGCCACAGGCTCTTTCAAGCCGCATACCCCGGAAACAATAACAGGTTTTCTAAAAGGCGTGGTAATATTTCAATTCCGTTCTGAGAAAGCCTCAGACGTATGAAATAACTTTTTTAATAGTATATAATAGTATATGTAAGTAGCGAATGCGTAAAAGAAATAAATAAATAAATAAATAAATAAATAAATAAATAAATAAATAAATAAATAAATAAATAAATAAATAAATAAATAAATAAATAAATAAATGTGCTGTAAAGTTCACAGGCCCCCTGTAAAAGCCTCAAAATAAGCTGCACAAAAAGTAGAAAAGAGAAAGGAAAAGTAGACGTGCAGGAGTGAACTCTACTGCACATCCCAGATCTGCTTTAGACTTTTATTTCGTCTCCTTTTAACACTGCTTCTTCACTTATTCTCACTTCTTTTGTCGTGCCTCCGTAACTCAATACATAAGGGCCTGAAGGTGCAGTATCGAACTGGGTCTGGCCTGCAATCGGACCTTCTGTTGAATAGGGCACTGTAAATTGATATCTGCCGTCAGAGTCCGAAGTTGTTGATTGAGAGTAGTCAAAGGTCCTTCCCTGGCCTGTAAGGATTGTAGCTTTTATTTTAACGGTCTCATTAGAGGAAGCGGTCCCGGTTATTTTTGCACCTTTTACATATTCGAAGGTCTTAATATAACCTGTATCCACCTCAGGGATATTACCATTAAAAATGAAATTATAGGCTTTTTTATACCCGACTTCCTGAGTTTGATAGGCTTCTGTCTCGTAAACCATACGGTACTGTTTCAGGCCGTTTCCGTCAAGAATATGCAGCCTTGACTCCATGGAATTATAGTATCGAGTAGAAGGCAGGTTCTGATACCCGTTTCCTATCCAGTAAGGTTGAACGTACCCTTCGGTATCAAGGGTCCACGCTGCCATTGGCTCGAAGATTACTGTAGCCATTTTCGCATCAGACACGATGTAACGTGACCCGGCTTTATCAGGAGCAGGGTCTATAGCTTCCAGTACCGAACTTGCTTCGGCTTCGGATTGGGCCGTAAAGAAGGTTGAAGCCCCTGGCTGGTTCTCTTCGTTAATACTTCCTCTGCGCCCTCCTATCCCGGCCTGGAAGGGATTCGCATTGGGCATCCTGTGCCCAATTGTTTCGATGTAGTGTCCGTAATCCCACCAGGACATTACACCATATGAAGCATTGGGATACTGGAAAAGTTCTCCGTTTTTAGGAGCTTCATAGATGGCATTATAATCCATACCCGGATCAGGAGTGTTTGAGTAGAGCCATATACAAGTTTCCATCCAGGGCTCATTGGGTTCGCCGCCTGTATTTTTTGCATATAGCATTGCAGACCCGTATGCAGGATAGATCAGAATGAGTACCAGGGCAAGAACTGCAATGATCTGTTCTATTTTGATAAATTTAAAAAAACTTTTAATGTCTGCAGATGACTTTACAGTGCTCTTTAACTTCTCATCCAGTTCGTTCCATTTTACCGCCTCAAGCAGCAGGCCTCCAACATAGGCACTGAGAATTGAAACATTTATTGAATAGTAATACGCAAAACGGATCTGGCCGTAGATTGCCAGGAGCATAAAAATACTCCAGACGAGAACAAGTACTTTTTCAGGCTTCGATTTCCGGAATAAACCTGCTGCAAGAATTAGTATGCCAAGAGTTGAGACAAGGAATCCGAAAACAGTGAAATTTTGGAAGGCCCTTTCGAAAGTAAAACTTCCCTTGTAGTAAAACATAGAGCTCACTTCCTCGATTGTAGCAGGTCCACCCGTCTGAAGCCCAAAAACAGTATTAGGAGCATTTATGATCAGCGTATAAAGGGTTGGAGATACAACTTTTGCTGCAAGCAGTCCAAGAACGCAAATTCCGAATATCGCCAGAGGGTAATAATAAGCCTTTATCCGCTTATTTTTGAACTCCCTTTGAATGAAACTCAAAGCCGCAAAACCTGCCATTGCCCCAAGAGCGGTAACGACGTGGAACCACGAATAGTAATAAAGTGAAAAACCCATATCAGAATGGACAAAAGGAAGTATAAGGACTGCGCTTACCAAAAACGTGACTATACCTGTGAACCCGAGGTAATCACTGGACTCATTATGGAAATTGTCAAGGCTGTACTGTAATACGGCGTAAGCAAGGATAATGAACTCGAAAAGAGAAGCTCCTGGCCAGGAAAGCTGATAGGCGGAATACATGACACCGGCCATAACGGAATACAGCAAGGGCTCTTTTACAACATTAAATCTTTTATTAAATACATCTTCAAAACGCAGACCTTTTTTCTTTGAGGAAATCAACGCCAGCATGAAAAACATAATGAAGAAAGTACTGAATAGAGACTCTGCAACATGATGGTCTGTAGAGCCAAGCACTGAACGGGCCAAAAACTGCCCTGGAGCAAACGCGATTAAAATTGCAGCCAGAATTCCTGCCTTACGGCCGTCAAGATACTTTCCTATATAATAAACAGGAATGACAGTAAGAGCTCCAAGCACTGCAGGGAAGTAAGCTCCTACAGTATTAACCAGTGCAGCACTGGGATTTCCCAGGCCTAAAACAAGGGAAATAAGAGCCATCATCTGATCAAATAACGGACCAAAATGTATGTAACTCCCGTAAGGATAGTTGGTCATTGGATTGAAAAACATTCTATTGGGGTAGTTTTCGAGAAGAACATTTAAGGTACGCATATGATACCAAGGATCATTGCTAGCGAATTTTACAACCCCGTTAGGTAAAAACACCGAATCTGAAGAGAGTGTTCTTACCCATAGAGACACAAAACCGATTATCGCAACTGTCAGAGTATAAGGCCAGCTGGACATCATTTTATCTTTGAATGATAATACAGGACGATCCCGAGAACCCATAGTGATCCCTTCAAGAAACAACTATATAAATTAATAGAGAATTCCGAAAAAGAAAATCAAATAGATTGTATTAATTCAATGTAACAGTTTATAATTTTATCCCATTTTTGGTCAGGAGCCTCATAATACTTTTTCTCTCCGAACTGGCTGAGAATAGCTTTCTTTATAGAATCGACATTCCCCGGAGGAACAAAAAAGTTCCTTCATAGCTAGCCATCGATTCTTTCAAGCCGCCTACTTCGGAAACAACAACAGGCTTTCCAAAAGACATGGCAATATGCGCAATTCCACTCTGAGAAGCTCTCAAATAGGGCAGGACTACCACATCTGCAGCGCTGAAATAGAAGTTTACTTTCTCGTCAGGAACGTATTCGTCTACCAGCGTAATTCTATCACTGAATGAAGAAGTCTTAATCTGATCAAGTAATTCTTTGCGGTCCTCCCAGACTTCTCCGACAATCAACAACCTGCTTTTCTCGAGAATTTGAGGGGGTAACTGTTCAAAAGCCCTGATCAGGTAGGGAATTCCCTTATACTTTCGAATTAAACCGAAAGAAAGGATAACAAACTCATCATTTATCAAAAGGTTTTTTCTTGCCGCTTTTATGTCAAGCAGTTCCCCATACTGATCATAAAGGCCATGTGGGATTACATGGATTTTTTCAGGGGCAATAGAATACCTTTCTGCAACAAGCTGTTTATCCGATTCTGAATGAGTGATATATGCATCCAGATTTCTACGAAGCAGTTTTCCCGTTATTTTTGAATATAAACGGATCGGAAGTATTGATTCTTCAAAAGGATCTACAACTTCGTGAAATTCTACTATTATTTTTGGTTTATGCAATAGATTTGCAAATATTTTTAGCAGAAGCTGCATATGCGCAACCGAAGAAGTCCACCACTGCAAGACTATGATATCTGGCTTTTGCATTTTAAGAAAACGGTATGCCTGAACCCAGGTCAACGGATTATTATAGTCCATGCCGTCAAAGACAGGAATCCCGGGTGAAAAGTTCAGGTCTGAAATGTTTTTTCCGACATGGGATTTTCCAGGAAAAAGAAAGGTTGGAAGCAACTGCCGAAAGCAAATAACAGAGACATTTTTTTCCGCAGACATGGCATTTGCCAGGCGGATAGTATAATAACTGATACCACTTAAAAAACGTTTTGAAGGCCCAACTATGCAGATGCTTTTGTTAGATGTCATTTACTTAAACTATCACATTATCTTTATATTAAACTAATGCATTACTCCGTATAAGTTTCAATGAAAAAGAGGTTCGGCCTTGAAAATAGCCCAGATCTGTCCCCGTTACTCCCCTGATATAGGGGGAGTGGAAACTCATGTAAAAGAGATCAGTGAAAGGCTGGTTAAAGCAGGGCATGATGTTGAGGTTATAACAACGGACCCCACTGGAAAATTGAATAAAAGAGATGTGATAAATGGAGTAAAGGTTATCAGGTTCGGATCTTTTGCACCGGGAAATGCATATTACTTTGCTCCCCAGATTTATTTTTACCTGAAAAAACATAACTATGATGTTATTCATGCACACAGTTATCATGCGCTTCCTGCATTTTTTGCGTCTCTGGGCAGATACCACGGAAAATTTGTATTTACGCCCCATTATCACAGGCACGGTCATACCACATTCAGGAATCTACTGCATAAACCTTACAGGCTTCTCGGGAAGATGATCTTTTCCAGGGCAGATTCCGTGATATGTGTGTCTGAGTATGAAAAGGAACTTGTAGAATCGGATTTTAAAGTTGCCGCAAAAACCGTAAAAATCCCTAACGGAATAAACCTCAAAGAGTTTGAAAATCTGAAGCAACGGAGAAAAAGTCCGGAGGAGAAAACCGGGAGAGAGAAAACTCTTCTCTACGTTGGCCGTCTGGAAGAGTACAAAGGAGTACAGTATATTATTCAGAGTTTGCCTGAACTTCAAGGTTTCAGGTTGAGGGTCGTGGGGAAAGGACCATACGAAGTCGAACTTCGCAGTACGGCAAAAAGCCTCGGAGTAGAGAGAAGAGTTGAATGGTTAAAAGACCTTTCAAGGAAAGAGCTACTTGAATGCTATACAAACGCGGATATATTTCTCATGCTCTCTTCCCACGAAGCATATGGGATAACGGTTGCTGAGTCGCTGGCTGCAGGGACTCCGTGTATAGTGGCGAAAGGAAGTGCCCTTGAGGAGTTTGTGGACGGAAATGCCTGTGTGGGAATTCAAATGCCAATTACGGCAAAAAAAGTTGTAAAAGCAGTAAGGGACCTGGAGAAAGAGAAAAGAGAGGGCGGAAATTGTTTGAAATCGGTAATGGATTGGAATGAAGTGGCTGAAAGAACAATAAAGGTCTATGAGTTTACTATTCAATCGGGAAGTTGCTTATGAAAGAACAGCTGGTATCCATAATTTTACCAACTTACAACAGGTCCGAATTAATAAAAAGATGCGTTAATTCGGTACTGAACCAGACATACAGTAACTGGGAATTAATTATTTCCGATGACGGCTCAAAGGATGAAACACCGGTTGTCGCTGAGGAATGTACAAAGCTCGACTCACGTATTAAAGCCATAATAAACAAAGTTAATCACGGAACTCCCAGTAACCGTAACATCGGCTTATCTCTGTCTAAAGGTGAGCTTGTTTTTTTCATCGAAGATGATTTAATTCTATTACCTGATTGTGTTGAAACTCTCGTAAAGACGTATAATTCACTTGTATTATCAGGAACCAAAGTCGGAGCAGTAGTTCCAAGATTACTTGAAGATAACCCGATTTCACATATTAATGCCGACCTTCATAAAAAAGAAGCTAGCGCAAAAAAGCTGCCCTTTGTGTTTAATAAGTGGACAGGGAAGTATACAATAATTATACTGAAGACTTTCAAGAGGTTCAGGAAACCGTAACTGGCCATGCATGCTGTCTGTATGACGGAAATGCCCTGAAAAAACTGAAAGGCTACGAGGAAAAAGCATACAAAGGAACGTATAGCAGGGAAGAAACCGACCTGAATTTCAGGCTTGGTAAAGCAGGCTATAAGTTCTTCTTTCAACCGAAAGCCGTAGCCGAACACAGGAAAATAAAAACAGGCGGATCAAGGCAATCAAATGAGATTAAATTTTACTATTACCACGTGCGAAACCATATCGTTTTTTTGATCAGGATTTTCGGGATTAGAGCGATTTATATGGTACCATGCTTTGTAGCAAATATAGGAGCAAGATTACTGAAAAGGTTGTTACACACTAACTAATTCATGTTTTACGATCAGTTACAGGGAATCTGTCCTACAAAGTAAATATTATTGAGTTTCCACAAATAGAGTTCAGACTTACGCACTTGAGGCACAAAATCAAGTACGTCAAACACTGTGGTTTAATTATCCATTTTAGACAGTTGAGGGTTTAATGCTATTGTTTTTTCAGTGCAACTATAAGTCTTAAGAGTATTATATTAGGTATTTATAACTCAATTATATTAGGTATTTATAACTCAATTATATTAGGTCTTTATAACTCAATTTTTCATAGATCGAAGCGATCATTTGCCCCAAAAGAGTTTTTCATAATTCGAACAGAATTTTTTACAGTTAAAATTTGCTTTTGCGTATTCATAAGCTTCAAGAGAAATTTTATTCCTCAAAAACTCATTTGAAACAAGTTCACTTATAACCTCACACACATTGGTTACTATAAGATCTTCACTTTCATTTTTTATAAGAAAACCATTACATCCGTTATGAATATGCTCCGAAATACCTCCTACGTCGGTGCTTATAGTTACGACACTACGCGCCATTGCCTCCATTATAACTAAAGGAAAACCTTCACTACTCGATACGAGCAGCAATATCTCAGAACTATTGTAGATTTCGGAGAGCTTATTTTCATCCACAACTTCACCTAAAAAAGTACAATATTTTCTGTATTGCGGATCAATTGAATTTATAACGTCGCCTACTAAAAAAAATTCAACTGGTAGCTCTTTTTGATGACATAAGTGAGAAATTTTTCCTATCAAATTTACTCGCTTTTCTTTTGTACCACGCCCTACATATAAAATTTTTAAAGTAGATTCATTATTTTTTCGTCGGATTTTTTCCGGGATCTGTACACAGTTTTCGATTAAAAAAATCCTTTCATTCATTTTTTCAGCAACACCGCACAAACGGTATTGATCCTTCATATCCCTCAATGTCTGTTTATTGATTACAACTCTTTTGTCTAATCTATCTACATAGAGAAGGCTAAAGTTTTCAATTCCTCCAAAAGCATGTATTAAGTCAATACAGCAAGTTTGAGGTTTCAAATAGGGAAGTAGTTTGTAAAAAAGTCTATTATTACATCCAAATACTATACTATTTTCATTATTATTTATGATTGTGCATAATACACCGGCCCAAAAGTAAATAAATACAGAGTTATTAAAATAACTGAAATCAAATGTTTTAGCACTTTGCGTAAAATGCTGTTTTAATGCAGAATTTTTTGATTTATTCGTAAAAAATACTATCGGATTGCGCTCTTTTAGACAACTGATGATTTTAATATGAACTTTTTCGGCTCCTCCTATATGGTAATATGGAAAAACGAAAAAAAGCTGTGATCTAAAATATGGAATCAGGAATAGACCTACAAATTTACCAGCCAGTACAAGCGGTACTCCTATAAATTGGAGAAATTTATCTAAATATCGGCGTGATTTATAAAGTGCCCTTTGCCAATTAATATTACCAACCCTTAATATCATATAAATATTTTATTTTAGCCTTACTAAGATATCAGTAGTTAACTATTACGTGATTGATGTTTTCATGATTAGGTTTCCGTTATAACAATGCTTATGTTTTCATCATTAAGGAGGGCTTCTCTTGTCTCTCGAATATGGAGCCGAAAAGGCTGTAATGGGATTAAGCGTGCTTGAAATATCATCAATCAATTCTGTATTGTAGCGGGATTCGGCAGCTCAAATTTGATTCCGAGGTGCTGTTAATAATTTTTTCCCTTTATCTTATTTCTCATGAGATTGCCAGCCAACTTTCTGATTATTACAGCTTTATATAAAGTATTTTCACCGATCTCATTAATTAATTCGAACATTTTGAGTATCCCTATTTTTCTTCCTACTATAATCAGGTATCGAACGTATTTTTCGTCACCCAGTTCATTTATGGAGCGCTTATTTAAACCGGCTGGAGCCGCATCCACTATTTCAGCATTTAATTCTCTTATTATCTCTGCTGTGGTTATCAGTTCGTAACCGGAATAATCATTTAGATCAGTATAATGAGTATTGCAGAAATTATCCCACATAAGCCTTGTTAGTTTATCTTCGACATCTCTGCCAAGTAAATCAATTAAATTAGCTAGAAAAATCTGATATGAGGCTTCTCTGAGTTTCCTGGAGTTTACAGAGCAAATTGACGTTTCGTGTGTTCTCCATATGTAGAGTGGTTGATCAATTTTATGGATGATGTAACTCTTTGATATTCTGTGCCATAAATGATAATCTTCACTTGCACAGTTTTCGTCATAATTTCCAATAACATCGATTATTTTTTCCCGGAACATAACTGAACCGTGAGCAATGCAATTTCTAAAGTTCAATGTGTAATATATTTCATCGGATGAAGTAACATCAGGTATATAATCGACGATATTTCCTGCTTCATCCATTACATCATACCAACTGCAAACAAAATCAATCCAGGGACATTTCTCAAAATAGTCTATTTGTATAGCCAGTCTTTCCGGGTGCGAGATATCATCTGCATCCATTCGTGCAATGAATTCACCTCTTGCGAGTGATAAGCCTTTATTCAAGGATTTTACAAAGCCTAGTTTTTCTTCATTTTCGATTATTCTAAGTCTTTGGTCGCTGTAACTTAGCAAGATCTCAAGGGTTTCATCTTGAGATTTATCATATACAATTAGAAATTCGAAATCAATAAACGTCTGGTTTAAAATACTTTCAACTGCCTCACGTAGATATTTTTCTGCATTAAAAACAGCCATTAAAACTGTTACTTTTGGCACTTTATAACCTCAACCAGCTGTCAGGCAGTTCATATTCACTGTTAGCTTTTTCATCTAAGAACCATCTTTTTGGAGCAAGCACTATCTTATTTTTACATGAAGATAGCCATGCTCCCCACCAGCTAAAAGAACTGTTCGCAATGACATGATGTTTACACATACTCATAAGGCATATATCTTCATAATCGTGTAAGCAGTCATTGTGCCTTACATAAGTAGTAGGTTCTCCGGGTTTAACGTTACAGCAAGCCCATTCAGGATCGTCTGAAAATATAAAAAAATGAGGCTTATCAATTTTTTCATGAATCATATCAATGGCCTTAGAGTAATATTCCAGCCCACAAGTTCCATGATAACTATTTGTTTTTGGATCAGATACATAATCTCCTCTCCTAACATGGATACTTACAGATTCACAATTCTTAATTTGCTCTGCAATATCCTGACTTGTCGGAGTAAGAGGATTTACAATACAAAACTCATTTCTGATAATATCTTCAATATCCAAAAAGTATTTTTCATTTTGCCAATAGCCATCAAGATAAACGTTATCTGGCAAATTAAGAATATTCTGTTGGAAACTAAATTTTTTTCTTTTATATATTCTATTGGTTGTACATGGGATAAATTCCACATGACACGTTTGAAAACTTTTGCAGTAAGTCTGTCCGAAGGAAATAATATGCGAGACAGATCTGAGGATGTGGCAAAATTCTCAATAATATCAAAATTATTGAGGTCATAATTTCTAAGTGTATAGTTTCCGAAATCCCGGATATCGAGTTTTAGTTCAGTCTTGTACTTATATGCTAAACATCTTCCAGCTGCATACTGAAACATCTGGTTGCCAAGACCGCCAATTAGTTTAACGATTATCATAGTTCCTGAATTGTTGTTATTGTTTTGGAAGGTATTCAAAGATATCTGTATATAATAGCGTCAAATGTCTCATAAGGTGTGAATAAATATTATATCTGAGACGAGATCTATTGCATCGATTCCGAAATAAGTCCCTTGTTTAGCGGGAAATTCGCTAATCAATAGACAAATCAAAAACCAGGGTTTTATGACATATTTTGGAATCGCAGCATTAGTTTCTTTAGATTCAATTAACTGGTTTGAAAGCCATTATCATCTACTTTTCGATCATATCGTGAAAGTCCTGAATGACTAATTTCAATATTTGCAGATGGTTTTCAATTCCCCCATCTCAGCATTTAGACTTTGAGAGTTTGCAGGTTTTTTTAATATTTCTTCCATCTATGAATCACTTTTTGACTTATTATGCATTCCTACTGACATCATAAGCACACTGAAATTTTATAAACCGGAAACATCTACATCCATACATTTATTTGCCATTTCTTCAGTTGCCTCAAGTATAACATCTCGATGAAAGATAATCTGATATCAATGCAGATTTCATAAGCCTAAATCATAAAAATATTCAATTATCGATAGAACTTACGCGGTTGAACTGAGAAATCAACAGCAATAAACCTCTAAATATTTAAATATATATTTAAACCACAGCATCTATTGTGCTTGATTTTATGACTCAAGTGCGTAAGTCCTGATTGAATTAATTACCTATTCTAAACTTCATCTAAACGTACATAAGATTTTCTGCAGTAGTACTATCACTTTTAAAATCTGAGGAGGGGATTGAATTCCTAATTCTTTAATTTCACCGATAGACCTGACTTTGTATTTATAGAGCAGGTTCCAAAAAAGATAAAATTCCTAAAAATTGTTGGATATTTATTAATTTTATCGTATAGGTAAAACCACTCAAATAACTCTATATTTTTGTCATTTTGGCATTCATTTGTGACTTGATGAGATGCACCGTCGGTAATACATACTAGCGGATTAGAACAAAAAATGAAGTTTTTGTTATCTTTTAGAACACTAATATAAAAATCAATATCAACAACCCACTTTAGTCTGGTATCGAATCTTTTGTTCAATTTGCTTCTATATATAGTAGCACTTGGAGCGCCGACAATATTTTTGGGGAACAAATAGTTAGAGTTAAATCTCAATTTACTTAATTGTTTTTCTGTAGGAAGATGTAGATATTTTACTTTCTGGTCTGAACCACAAACTAAAGATGAACAAAAAGCAAAATCTGCATTTGGATTCTCATCCAGCATTTTTACAAATTCAATCAAACTGTTTTTGTCTGAAAACCAATCATCATGATGTAAAATCTTAATGTATTCACCGGAAGTAAGCCTAATTGCTTCGTTCCAGTTTTCAGGCGAACCTTTTCTTTCTTTATTTCTATAGTATTTTAACTTTATATTAGGCTGGAATTCTTTTACGACCTGTTCCACTGACTCATCAGGAGAATCATCTGTTATGATTACTTCATAGTCATCAAATGATTGAATGAAAACCGACTGTAGAGCTCTACGAAAAAAATCAGGTTGTTTATAAGTAGGGATACATATCGAAACTTTTGGATGAGACAAAACTAAGACCTCACAATTTATTACGCTGTTAACATGCATCAGTTTCATCAATATCTGTGAGTTAGGGAATTCCATTGAATTGTTAATTTTTACTGTTCCTTCTTGATTTTTACTTTTCTGAGTAACTTAATTGCCCCAAACTTTTTAAAAATATAACTGATCGCAGGACTCTTATTTTTGTCTCCAAAATATCTTTTGTCGGTTGTCACTTGTTCTTTAGTTAGTACCAGGAGAAATTGATATGTTGATGCCAATTCATCTTTAAATATATTGGAAAGGTAACACAAATTAAATCCAAACTTCTCTAAGTCAAATTCTCCATTAAATATATTTCGCTGAAGGAAATAAAGTTTTTCAATGTTCATATTTAGATTCAAAATCAGCATCTCTATGGTTTTTAGGGTGAAAAAACGCAAGTGAGTCTTTTCCAGAATTCCAGAGTTCACATAATTAAATTCACCATTTAACAAGGAAATTCTTACAGCTCCAAATGCAACATTTGGAACAGATAATATTATTTTAGTCTTTTTTGAAAGGTCTGAACATAAATCTAGCAAAAAACTCAGAGGATCATTAATATGTTCAAGCACATCAGCCATAATAATAAAATCATAATCTTCTTGAAGTATTATTTCTTTGAAATTTTGAGCAAATCCACAATAAAAGTTCCGATAGTTTTTTTTTGCAAGTCTGGATGCATATGGATTCGGTTCAATTCCATCAACAATGATCTTACTATGATTTTTCAATAAGACCAGAGCGAGCAGACCGTTTCCAGCGCCGATGTCTAAAACTTTAGAACCATCCGGAATTAGATGAGATATCCTGTTCAATGGATTAATTTCATCTTTAAGAATATTTTCTATAATTTCGGGATTAACATCATATGTATTATCTGCTCTATTAAACATCCTATACCTCAAAGTCAGAATTAATTAAATAGAATTATCAAATGCAATATAATTAAACTTATAGGGAAAATTTAGAAATCCATGATCCTTAGTTCTATTAATAGAAAAAGAGGTATCATTTTCATATATCTCAAAATAGGCACAATGTCCTACATAATCCAGAGTATCCAACTGATAACCAATTGATGCACTTATTAAATACTTCCCTGGAACAAGCGGGATACTAAAAAGACAACAACTAACTTCAAGTTTTTCACCCTTTGTGATAATTTCTTTATTTTCCCATGATGAAACACATGTAAAAAGTCTTTGTCCTTCAAAAGAATCTATACCAAACCCTACAGTTAGTTTTTGATTATTTTGATATTCGGGCTCAACAATTGCTTCTAAATTCAAAAAGACTATTTCACTTGAAGTTACTTTATTCGTTTTTTCATTTCGTTCGGTACTTATCCAAACATTGTTTATTTTTATTCCCCCAGAACCTCCCCTTTTGGCACAGTTCTCAACAGAGAGAGGAATATCTACAATATTATTGTAATATGAAGTTGTTTCACTGATTTCACCTTGATAGGAAATACTTCCTGAATCTAATAATATCCCCTTACTACATAGACTGGAAATCGCATCCATATTATGACTGACAAACAGCACTGTCCGCCCCCTTCGGCCACTTCACTCATCTTCCCTAAACACTTTTTCTGGAAGGACGCATCTCCTACAGCAAGCACCTCGTCCACCACAAGAATCTCAGGGTCGAGATTCGCCGCAACCGAAAAGGCAAGTCGAACCTGCATCCCGCTTGAATACCGTTTAACTGGTGTGTCCAGAAACTTTTCAACACCTGAGAACTTCACGATCTCGTCAAACTTCTCATCTATCTCTCTTCTTCATGCCTAGAATAGAACCGTTAAAATAGATGTTCTCCCTACCGGAAAGCTCAGGGTGGAAACCGGTGCCGACCTCAAGAAGGCTACCAACTCGGCCACGCATTATGACCTCACCTTCTGTCGGGGAAGTGATGCGTGAGAGGATTTTAAGAAGTGTACTCTTGCCTGCACCGTTCCTGCCGATGATACCAACGACTTCTCCGCGCTCAATCTCGAAATTGACGTCCTTGAGTGCCCAGAAAATATCATTTTGTCTGCGGCAGTCCTTTAGCGTCTTTAAAGGATGCTTCACAGCAGAGGTAAGACTTTCAGAGAGGGTCTTGTACGTCGTGTCCACACCGATGCTGTACTGTTTAGAGAGATGTTTTACTTCAATTATCGGTTCTTCTTTTTTTGACGCCATAATTAAATCAAATCCGCAAAGTACTTTTCTGTACGCTTGAGGTACAGTATTCCGCTCACAAAGATAACTATCGTCAACATTGCCGAAATTCCAAGGCCAACAAAATCCACAGGAATATGACCCAGCAAACAGGCACGATGAGCACCTATTAAACCTGTCATAGGATTCAGGTATAGCAACCACCGCAGGTTTTCCCCCACAATATTTGCAGGGTAGATTACCGGTGATACAAAAAGAAGAAGCTGGATAAAGAATGGAAGAACGAACTTCACATCCCTGTACTTTACACAGATAGATGAGAGCCAGTAGCCTATACCTGAAGCAAGTAAGAATGTCATTAACACAATAAACGGTAACAGGAGTATTGTAATACCGGGTACAAAACGGTAGTATATCATCATCACTACGAGAATGCTCATAGCAATTCCATAATCAACAAGACCTGAAAGACATGGCGCAGTCGGTATGAATATCCGAGGCATATAAACCTTTGAGAGAAGGGGGCATTATCAACAAGGCTATTGCTTGATTGGGAAAGAGCATTCGAAAAATAAGTCCAGAGAAGAAGACCGGAGTATGAAAATATCGGGTAGGGCACTCCGTCTGAGGGCATCTGTGCTAGCCGGCTGAAGATCAGCGTGAAGACTATCATCGTAAAAAAAGGCTGCAACAATGCCCAGGATGCACCCAGAATGGTCTGCTTGTATCTGATCTTGATTTCCCTCAGGGCAAGAAAGAAAAGAAGCTCCCTGTATTCCTTCAGTTCCTGCCAGTTAAGATCCAGAAGCCCGTATTTCGGGCGGATCACCAGTTCGTAATCAGTTGCATGCTCAGTCATAGAAGAACACATTTACCTGTTTTTAGCTGTGGCCTCATTCTATTCCATTACCCAGCCAGTATATTTCGCAAACCCTTTATTTGATTTGACTTTGATACCACTCATAAGTTTGTTCAATCCCATCTTTCAATGAGATTTTAGCTTTCCATCCAAGTGAACTCAATTTTGTAATATCAAGCAGTTTCTGCGGAGTACCGTCAGGTTTTGAAAGATCTTTTTTAAGTTCACCTTCAAACCCAACAATTTCTTTGATCAATACGGCTAATTCGCCTATCGTAATATCTTTCCCTACCCCGATATTGACAAATTCTCCGATGTCATGTGCATTAAAGTTTTCCATCAAATAAACACAGGCATCAGCCATATCATCGACATGCAGAAATTCCCTGAATGGTTTTCCTGTACCCCATATTACAACTTCAGGCTCATTCTTCACTTTGGATTCATGAAACTTCCTGATCAGCGCAGGCATCACATGCGAAGTCTCAAGGTTAAAATTATCATTCGGGCCGTAAAGGTTAGTCGGCATTACTGAGATGAAATTAGTCCCATATTGCTGATTGTAATGTTTGCAGAGCCTGATTCCTGCGATCTTTGCAACTGCATAGGCTTCATTTGTTTCTTCGAGGGGACCGGTTAATAAGTATTCTTCTTTTAAGGGCTGGGGGCAAGTTTGGGATAGATGCAGGAGGAGCCGAGAAAAATAAGTTTTTTAACGCCGTATTTGTACGAAGCATGAATGATATTTGCTTCTATCATCAGATTTTCATAGATAAATTCGGCTGGGTAGGTATTATTGGCAAGAATTCCACCGACTTTTGCGGCGGCTAAAAAGACATACTCTGGCTTTTCCTGTTCGAAAAATTCATTGACTTCTTGCTGGTTTGTCAGGTCAAGCTCTCTATGTGTGCGGAAAATGAGATTGTTGTAGCCTTTTGACTCAAGCTTTCTTTTAAGGGCTGAACCCACAAGGCCTCTGTGGCCAGCTAAGTAAATTTTTGACATTTTATCCACATAACCACCTTTACTTCATTCAAAAGAGTGATTTCGCTCTACAGCCTTTTCGTCGGCTTTTATCATAATTTTCACCAGCTCTTCCAATTTTACTTTAGGTTCCCAGCCAAGTTTTTCCTTTGCTTTAGAGGGGTCTCCAATTAGTAAGTCTACTTCGGTAGGCCTATAGTACCTTGGATCTATTTCCACCAGGATTTTACCTGTACCGGAATCGATTCCTATTTCTTCGCTATCTCTGCCTTTCCACAAAATTTCGATTCCTACTTCCTTAAATGCTAATTCCGTAAACTCCCTTACCGAGTGAGTTTCTCCTGTCGCGATTACGTAATCTTCGGGAGATTCCTGCTGAAGAATCAGCCACATTGCTTCCACATAGTCTTTTGCAAATCCCCAATCTCTTTTTGCATCAAGATTTCCAAGGTAAAGCCTCTCCTGCAATCCATGCTTTATTTTTGTGGCAGCCATCGTAATTTTTCTGGTAACGAATGTCTCCCCCGGATAGGAGATTCGTGGTTGAATAAAATACCATTACATGCAAAAACATCGTAAGCTTCCCGGTAGTTGACCGTAATCCAGTATGCGTACAGTTTAGCTATTGCGTATGGACTTCTCGGATAAAAGGGAGTTGTTTCTTTCTGGGGAATTTCCTGGACTTTTCCATAAAGTTCACTGGTTGAAGCCTGGTAAAATTTTGTTTTTTCTCAAGACCCAGAATTCTAATGGCTTCCAGAAGGCGCAGTGTTCCCAGCCCATCGGAATTTGCCGTATATTCCGGAGTTTCGAAGGATACCTGAACATGGCTCTGAGCTGCCAGATTGTAAATTTCGTCAGGCTGGGTTTCCTGTATTATGCGTATAAGATTGGTAGAATCCGTAAGGTCCCCATAATGCATGAAAAAATTTACGTTTCTTTCATGAGGGTCTTTATAAAGATGATCGATCCTTGCAGTATTAAATGAAGAGGATCTCCGCTTTATACCATGTACAGTATATCCCTTATTAAGAAGAAATTCAGCTAAGTAGGCCCCATCCTGGCCTGTTATTCCGGTAATTAGTGCAACTTTCTTCATGCTATTTCCCTGATATTGACACTTAATACAAAGCTCAAACATAAAAATATTATCAAGATTTGATTCAAACTTCAGCTCCTAAATATTTTTCAGTTTCTCCCGTATACATCATCAAACCTGATAATATCTGCTTCGTCCACAAGTTCTCCTAGCTGCACTTCAATAATCTCAAGCGGAATTTTCCCGGGATTGGACAACCTGTGTCTCTCTCCTGCGCTGATAAAAGTACTTTCTCCAGGTCTCAGGAAAAACTGCTGTCCGCTCACTTCCACACACGCCATGCCTTTTACGACCACCCAGTGTTCACTCCTGTGGTAATGAAGCTGGAGGCTTAACTTATGATCCGGAAGCACAGTGATATTTTTGATTTTATGCTCGGGAGAGGCTTCAAGTAAGGTGTACGAACCCCAGGGCCTGTAGACTGTCTGCCCTATATATGCTCTTTCATCTTTCCTGTCTTTAAGCTCTGTGACAATTTCCTTCACCTTCTGGCTGCTGGATTTAGGGCAGACTAACAGAGCATCGCTGGTATCGACAATGACCATGTCCTTAACATCGATGAGTGAAACAATTTTACCGCACTTTGAATATACGAGATTTCCAGCAGAGTTGAGCAGCAAAGGATCACATTCGTGGATTGCGTTTCCTACGGAGTCTTTTTCGAACTCATCGTAGATTGCCT
The DNA here is from genome assembly GCA_023955635.1 of Methanosarcina sp. ERenArc_MAG2. Classification (GTDB taxonomy): domain Archaea; phylum Halobacteriota; class Methanosarcinia; order Methanosarcinales; family Methanosarcinaceae; genus Methanosarcina; species Methanosarcina baikalica. The sequence continues at coordinate 62,140 of JAMXHR010000016.1, read as the reverse complement.
CAAAATTTCCAAGATCGCTCCATTTCTGGTCCAGCTTTACAACTGCTACTCTATCTGACTTTTCCATAATTCCATAGTCAATGGAAATCCTCTCCACCTCTGCATAAATCTCATTAATGTCCTTTCCGTTCTCAAAACAGGCGAAAACAGACGGTGTGTGTTTCTTAACTTCCTCAAAGAAAAGCCCTGTCTCGAAAAGAAACATACCGCTATTCCAGAGACAGCCTTCTTGAATGTATTTTTCCGCAGTTTCCAAATCCGGCTTTTCTCTAAAGTCCGAAACTCTGTAACCCGGTCCACAGACTTCCGATATTTTAATATAACCGTACCCGGTATGAGGAAAAACAGGTACAACTCCGAAGGTGACCAGATAATCCGAAGTCAGCTTTTCAGCCGAAGAAATCGTCTTCATTGCAGCTCTGTCAAGGACATGATCTGAAGAAAATACTCCTACTATGGATTTTCCAAATTTCTTTTCAATCTCTTTCATTCCGAAGAAGATTGCTGGAAGTGTATTCTTGCCTTCTGGCTCAATTAAAACATTCTCTGCAGGGATCGAGTACCCGATTTCCTTGATCTGCCCGATTACGAAAAATTTCTGAGCTTCGTTCGTTACAACAAAAATTTCTGAAATATCAGAAATTTCAAGGCACCGGATAACGGTTTCCTGGAAAAGAGACGTGCTGCCAAACTTTAAAAATTGCTTGGGATACATTTCCCGGCTTAGAGGCCAGAGTCGCGTTCCTGAGCCACCTGCAAGAATTATCGATTTTATGCGTGCCATCTCCTTTTAGATAGTGGTAAAACGAATGTAATCTTAAATGTCGTTCAGGGCGTATAAGATCAATTTTGAAATAAAGAGGTTACAGATACGCTGAAAAACACAAGGTTAGAGCATATATAAAAAACGTTATTAAATAATCTTTGCCCAATAAAGTGTTGAAGTCAGAAAGTGTTGAAGTCAGAAAATATTGAAGTCAGAAAGTATTGAAGTCAGAGAGTATTAGTTTAGGATCCATATCTTCAAATTCATTTTTATTGACATGATTATTCAACTGATGTTTTTAATTTAAAATCACAGGTACAGTAACTGTGCTCCAGCAAATAACAGAGGATGGTAAACCTGGTTCCATCTGCAAGGGCTTTAGAAAATCTCACTTTATTCTCAAGCATAATTATATTGATATGTGTATATCTCAATGTAAAAGTTGCGAAAACAATAGCGAAAATAAAGAGACAAGAAAATAGAAGAGAAGAGAATAGAAAAGAAGAGAAATGAATAGAAGAAAATAGAAGAAAATCACTATTTCAGACTTTTTATGATGCCTCACCGTGGATACCGAAAAAGATTCAGGGCTTTATCTCTTTTTCCCAAAAAGGCTTTTTTCTGCCTCATCGTATATCACAGCTTACGAGAAGTTTTTTCCTGCTGCCGCGCTTTTTTCATCGGATCAGAAGATTCTATATCAGCTTTCTGCACCATGAACAACTTCTTCCAGAACGACTTCCATATTCCGGATTTTCAATTCATTGCGGCCAAAAAAATAAAAAAATAATAGATTAAAAATAACAGATTAAAAATAATAGATTATTTGCAGGTATCAAGGAGCGATCTCTTCTTGCCGCCACGCGCTTCGGTCGGATGGATCGGATCGACGTCAGCTACTTCTTCCCCTTCTTCTTTCTCTAATTTTTCTCCCTTTTGACCTTCTCTTCTTTCTTCCGGCATTTATTTAACCTCCATATATAGCATGTAAAACTTATTTCCATTACGTTTTTATCTTAATCCGGCTGCCAGAAAGAAATTATCCCGCCCTCCATAACATTATATAGTAGACGAATATCCCTTTCCGGCAAAAGTTTTAAGCTTTCAAGTTCAGATGTGGCTATAAGATCTGGTTATGAAATCTGGTTATAAGATATGGCTATCGTTAGTACTATCTCTGCTTTATCCCCCTTTCCACTAATCCAACTCCGGATTGAACCTTGTCGAGGGTTTACCCCTAAATTTATTATACCCACTAGATTTATAAAATTATTGTAACCATGGTCAAAAAGTTGAAGAATACTCAGGCTCTTTTTAAGATAGGAGTGTCGAAAGAGCTGGCATTTAGAATTAACAAAAAATGATCCAGACAGACAAAATCATTAAAATTATTTGGGAGAATATATATCCAATTAATCAGTATAAGGAGAACGCCCGGGAGGAAAAGCCCGGGAGGAAAAAACCCTTGCAAATCCGCTACATCAAAATTTACCTATTCATTTGCTCAAAAACACGCTTTTACTAAGGAAAATGTGATCCCATGGCATATAAAATACTGAAAAAGGAAGAAATCGCTCCGTCGGTGCACAGGATGGTCATAGATGCCCCTGACGTGGCAAAAGCTGCGAAAGCCGGACAGTTCATAATCCTCAGAATTGATGAAAGGGGGAGAGGATTCCCCTCACAATTACCGATTTTGAAAAAGACACAGGCACGGTAACTGTGGTATTCCAGGAGATGGGCAAGACTACAAAACAGCTTGCAAAGCTTTCCGAAGGGGAATCTCTGGAAGATTTTGTCGGACCGCTTGGGACTCCTGCCGATATCAGGAAACTCGGCACTGTTATTCTTGTAGGGGGAGGAGTAGGAGTTGCCCCTATTTACCCCCAGGCAAAAGCTTATACTAAAGCAGGCAACCGGGTAATTTCCATTATAGGAGCCCGGAACAAAGACCTTCTCATCCTTGAAGACGAAATGGGAAAAGCCAGTACCGAACTGTATATCGCAACCGATGACGGGTCAAAAGGACATCACGGATTTGTGACCGATATTATGAAAAGGATTCTGGACAGCGGCGAAAAGGTTTCAAGGGTTGTAATAATCGGACCACCAATCATGATGAAGGTTGGGGCTGGAGTAGCTTTTCCCTATGATGTTGAAATCCTGGTCAGTCTTAATTCCATTATGGTGGACGGGACCGGCATGTGCGGGGGCTGCAGGGTTACAGTTGACGGAAAAACGAAATTTACCTGCGTTGACGGGCCTGAATTTGACGCACGGAAAGTTGATTTTGTAGAACTCATGAACAGGCTTGCAATGTACCGCGGCGAAGAGACAAAAGCCGTGGAAAAGTATGAAGAGGAATGCAGGTGCGGACTGCACTGAAAGGAGGGGATGAAAAATGCAAGAATTACACGACGAAAAAACAGGAAAAGCAAAGAAAGAAAGAACCCCCATGCCCGAACAGCCTGCTGACGTTCGCAGAATGAATTTTAACGAAGTAACTCTCGGCTACAGGAAAGAAGACGCTCTTACCGAGGCCTCCCGCTGTCTCTCCTGCAAAGACCCTAAGTGTGTCGAAGGCTGCCCTGTGAATGTGGATATTCCGGGTTTTATCAAGCTGGTCTGCGAGGAAGATTTTGCAGGCGCGATCGAGAAGATTAAAGGCACAAATGCCCTTCCTGCCATCTGCGGCCGCGTCTGCCCTCAGGAAACTCAGTGCGAAGCTCTCTGCGTACTCGGAAAGAAAGGACAGCCTGTGGCTATAGGCAGACTCGAACGTTTCTGTGCCGATTATGAGCACCAGAAAGGCGTAAAGGTTCCTGAAATCCCAGAGCCCACGGGAAAGACAGTAGCTGTTGTAGGCTCAGGGCCTGCAGGTCTTACTGCCGCAGCAGACCTCGCAAAACTAGGCCACAAAGTGACAATTTTTGAGTCCCTGCATAAAGCAGGCGGGGTGCTGAGTTACGGCATCCCCGAGTTCAGGCTGCCAAAAGAAATTGTGCGGCAGGAAGTCGAATATATTAAGCAGCTCGGGGTCGAGTTCAGGCCCAACTATATAATCGGCAGAATCAAAACCTTAGACGAGCTCTGTGATGAGTTCGACGCGGTTTTCCTTGGCACGGGCGCAGGCCTCCCAAGCTTTATGGGAATCCCGGGAGAAAACTTCAACGGCGTATATTCCGCAAACGAGTTCCTGACCCGCGTAAATCTCATGAAAGCTTATGACCCCCTCTATGAAACCAGAGTCAGGCGCGGGAATCACGTTGTCGTGGTTGGAGGCGGAAACGTAGCAATGGACTCAGCCCGCTCTGCTCTCCGCCTGGGTGCCGACGAGGTCAGCATAGTCTACCGTCGCGGGGAAGACGAAATGCCAGCCCGCAGGGAAGAAATCGAGCATGCTAAAGAAGAAGGCATAATTTTCAGGCTCCTTACAAACCCTGTCCGCATCCTCGGCGACGAGAAGTTCAATGTTACAGCCGTAGAATGCGTCAAAATGGAACTTGGCGAACCCGACAAATCCGGTAGAAGAAGCCCTGTCCCTGTAGATGGCTCGGAATTTACAATCCCTGCAGATGTTGTGGTTATTGCAATCGGCACTTCTCCGAACCCGATTATCTTCAAAGGTTCGGAAGGCCTTGAGCAGAACAACAGGGGCACTGTAGTTGCAGACGAGGAAACCGGGGCAACATCCAAGTGCGGCGTCTTTGCAGGCGGAGATGTGGTTACAGGTGCAGCAACCGTGATCAGTGCAATGGGTGCAGGCAAAAAAGCAGCAAAGGCAATTGATGAATATTTAAAAGAAAAATGAAACCAGAATATTCTGGTTTCCACTTTATTTTATCAGTAAGAATTAAACCTTATAATGTCCAACTTTTTCGAGACCTGTTCCATATTTTGGATTGTGTTCCTGGTACTCCCTCTCTTTAAAATAAAGCTTGTATATATCAATTAAAAAATCGTGCACCTCATTGAATAACTCCATTGCTTTTTTGGTAATAAGACTGTTTTGCAAGAGACCGAATTGCAGGAATTTCCGAAACAGGTAGAAATTTTACGTTCAAACTTATGGGCCAAACTTGCATGTAACTTCCCTTCACAATATCAGCTTCATCTGCATGTTGATAGACAGCGTAACAAAAGTTCTGTAAATTCCCATTGCCTATCTGTTTCTTATACTTTTTTTGCATTTGATAGGGAGGTTATCGGTGAAAACAAGTGTATTCCTATATACATTGGAACAATCGAGAAAACAAACACATAGGCAATTGTGGAAAAATCAGCCTGAAATTGGTAATTTTCATTATAATTATCAGACGATAAAACAGAAATAATATTTTTTGTATTACGATTTTTAGCAAAGTTATGTTAATTTTGCATACTAAGGGTATTTTGTGATTTTTCCAGAATCTGAAACTTTTAGAATATCCATAGGTTTTACCATGGAACCTATGAGAGAACTACAAAGCAAATTTACAGAAAAATTATTACACTGCCGAGGTCTGTGGACATGAACTCTAGACCTGATATGACCAATCTCACTCAAAAGCGCTTGTTTCAGATTAATTTTTTCCAGATATATAATACAAACATTGCTATAAAAATCAAAAAATTGAATCCGGAAGGTATTGTTTTTGTACTCTTGTCAGTTGAATTAGAGTTAGTAAAATTCCCAAAGGCAACGCCTACAGGACCATTTCCTACTTTTATCGTGTCTGTAATAGTGTTTGTGGTTGTGTCAATTACAGAGACAGTTCCGCTGACTTCGTTTGTTACATATACCTTTGTTCCATCCGGGTTGACTGCAACTCCCCTGGGAAGGAATCCCACAGGCACAGTGGCTACAACCTTGTTTGTGGCTGTATAAATTACAGAAACAGAATTGTCTCCATAGTTTGTCACATAAATCCTTATTCCGTTCGGGTCAGATGCAATAGCCTCAGGACTATCTCCTACATCCACAGTTTCTGTAACATTGTTTGTTACTGTATCAATTACAGAGACAGAATTATTGTACGAATTCGCCACATATACCTTTGTTCCATCCGGGTTGACCGCAACTCCATATGGCATACCTCCTACAGGCACAGTATTTATAATCTTGTTTGTAGCTGTGTCAATTACCGTAGTAGTATCGCTGCCACTATTCGTAACATAGACTTTTGTTCCATCCGGAGTGACCGCAACTCCCCAAGGACCAATTCCTACATTTAACGTGGCTTTAACTGTGTCTGTGGCGGTGTCAATTACCGTAGTAGTATTGCTGTCAGTATTCGTTACATAAACCATAGTTCCATCCGGTGTTACTGCAACTCCATAAGGACTATTTCCTACATCCACTGTGGCTGTAACTTTGTTTGAAGTTGTATCAATTACAGAGACAGTACCTTTGTAGTCAGGAAATCCACTGGAGTTTGTTACATACACCTTTTTACTATCCGGTTTTACTGTGACCCCTGAGGGTATGCTTCCAACGTTCACCGTATTTGTGACCTTATTTGTAGCTGTGTCGATTACAGAGACGGTGCCGCTTTTCATATAGACATCCGCATTCGCCACATATGCAAATGGTGCCGCGTTTGCGATGTTCACCTGAACTAAAAGCACAAGCGTCATGATTGCAAAAGTTCTTATGGAGATATGCGCTTGGCATGTTTTGACAGATGCAGTTACTTTCACTTTGAATCTCCGCTTATGTATTCTTATAATGAGCAGAATTCAGTAAACTTAATTTAGATCAATTGTTTACTGTATTTTATCGTTTGCAGTAATCATAAATATATTGATCAGCTTGTTCATGAAAGTTCTGGCTAGCATTTAGGAGTCTAGATAATGGATAAATATTGATAGTATCGCGAAAGTTCTGTAAATTCTAAATCATAATATCTGAATACAAACCAACATTAAGAAAGATATTTTAGTTAACCTATGCTTTTTGTTCATATATCTGTGAATATTGTAACAAAGAACTTGAAAGCAAAAACACAAAAGTGAAATTTTCCAGATAAATGTAGAACAGCAGTATAGAGAAAAGAGAAAAAGGAAAGCACGATAACGATGCATAGGTTTTATGTTTAAACTCGCATGTTAACTAATTTTACCCTGAAATAATGTCAGACATCAAGATTTAGTTTCATTTGTTTCAAAATATCTACCGTATTTTTACCATAAGCAATTAAATCATTATATGTATAAATCTTTATTGCAGAATTCATCTTTTCCTTTTTTCTAAGTGCTTCTCGTTGACTTGAACTTAAATCATATCCAATAATAAGTATACAAGTTGGATTTTCAAATTTCAACCCTTTGTTTCTATCTAAATAATCTTTATTTTCTTTTACATAAAGCAAATACCTTTCTACCTGATTCCAAGAATCATTAAATTCAGAAGTATAACCACCATCTTGACGGAATAAATTTAGAAACGGTTGCTTTATTTCAATAATATCTCTATAATCATCATGAGTACGAATACCATTAAAATCAGGTATATTCTCATTGTCAAATATTGGATGGCGCTGTATAGTTTTATATTGTAAACCAAGTATCCACGGATATTTTTCAATCCATTCTTGATACTTTGATTCGCTTTTCTCATGATCCATTAACATCTTTTCAAGTTCATAGATTGGGATTTCTAAACTGGATAGGTTTTTAATACGTTTCTTTTCTAATTCTCTAGATAAGGTATCTGCCTCATCGACAGAGATAAATTTGAGATCATCTCTTGTAAAAATTTCACCATCTCTAGCATCACGATTAGAAAGTGCATATCTTACCTCGCTATTGATATATAATCCAATATAGCCTGTAAATAGTTCTTCTCCTTCCAGAAACATTACACCATCATCATACCATTGTGTGTAATTTGGGGATACAAATACTTTTTTTCCATTTTTACCATACCCTATAAAGCTATAATTGTGTGTAATTGCATACCTAATATATGCTAAAAGTTGAGATCTATTTTTATTTGTAAGCAAAAAATCCTGTATGTTTGAATGCTTATGTACATTCTCAGGATTAAGTATTGACAATAAAAGAGAATCTATCCTCTCAAACACTTCATCATCAAATTCTTTGTCGGGAAGTTCTTTAAATATTTCCTCTAGATCACATATTAAACGAATTCCGATTTCCTTTTTTGATTCAACCATAGTACTTTCCTCAAAAGACTGATAATTAATATTATTTAATATAAACTATCATGCACAGGTTTTATTGTAAAACCTATGCATTTTAACGGTTTTAGCTTCAATTTTTGAGGAAATAAGGGCTCAGAATTCATAAAGTGCACAGGTTTTATTAAAAACAGTGTACCAACAAAATAATAAAACATTGCTGTTTTCCTCGGAAAACGGGTAAAAACCTGCTTAATAACCTGCTTTCGGCAGGTCGACATAAAAATCCATTCAATTATTCTATTGATATCGTTTTTTTCAGAACTTTTGAAATTCAATTTAAATCAAAAACTACGAAATGTTAACCATAACATAATTAATATATATTGATAATAAATTAGATAAATGACAAATAATGATAGATATATAGTCCGTATGATACTGGTTTTCAAGTGAATCTGCAAAAAATAACAATTAAGGATATTTAAATATTAGAATGTGCTTGCTGCCGAATGTAGGTTAAGAAAACTCGCTTTTATTTTTATTTTCATAATACTACCCTTTAGGACCAACTGCACAAAAAGGATGAGCAAATTGAAAAGCTTAATGAGAACATGCATAAGCAGACATCCATATCCAGACGCTGATCCAGGAGAAATGCAGAAAACCAGCTTTTTTAAAACAGATATTATCAAGCTTAGAATGCAGTAGTTTTCCCCAGAACTACTGTTTCCAAAAACCAACATTATCAGATAGATATCAATATGGAAAAAATCCTGTATATAAGCAAGGAGGAATAATCGATGTTTACACGTATTGACCATGTTGAGATTCTACCGGGTGATTTTGAAAGATCGATGGCATTCTACCAGGATGTACTGGAGTTTCGCTTGGTGTCGCGGATGCCGCTGCAGGCCGGACAGCTGAAAGAGATAGCCTACCTGCAGTTGGGGGATACAGTCATTGAATTACTGCATACGGAAAATCCCGCACCGATACCTGCCTCGGTGACCGTGGGCTACCGCGCAATTGCCTTGGAAGTCGAATCTATGGAAGCTGCGACCGCCTACTTGCGTACTCGTGGTGTTTTCGTGACATGGGGGCCGTTAGATATGGGTCTATCTATCCGCGCCGAGATTACCGATCCTGATGGTCTGGTCATAGAATTGCGGGAATGGAAGCACAAACCCTGGTAAGCCTGAGACGTGAGCTGTGCAGGAAGTTTAAAACAAAATGAACGATTTCCGAGCTTCAAGACAACAGCTGCAAAGATTATTGCTGCCTCAACTTTCCCGTATGGGCTCATCGGGATGCATAGAGACCTTCTGTGATGAAGATCCGCGTGGAGGTGTTCTCTCTTTCTCTGGCTTGCTCTCTGACAGCTTCTGACCTGTTGCTCTCTTACAGTTTCGGACCTGTTTTTCCACATGAATTAACTGCATTCACAGAGGTAATAGTTTATCAGGCGGGATTTTTTGGCCCAACTCCCCGTGATTTCATTCACTTCTGTGTGCCAGAGACCCGATACCTGCTTGCCCTATTCGATTTATCATTTTTCCCTTCTGCCTTTATCCTTTGCATATTATTGGAGAAGGTCTCCAATTATTCAATTGCCTTCTTTAATATAGTAGTTATTACTTAAATAAATAAAAGTTTCTAAACCTTTATTTTAGTAATTGACTGTTTATGATTAATATTTTTTATAATTAAGGCCTTTAAAACTTTTATTTTCTAAATTAAACCGTTTAAAACCTTCCTTTTAATAATAAGATTTATTTTATATATAATTATATATAAGTATGTTTATATTTTAACTGGTTCATGTTAGGATTGTCAAACTGCGAATGGTCAGCGAGACAATTAAGAAAATAAAGTAAGGCTATCCGAACAGCAAATATCTTGGGGTAAGTAAAATGCTGAAAATGAAAAAAATACTCGGTATTTTGCTGGCATTCTGTTTTGTAATGTCAGTGACAGCTGCAGCAGTAAGTGCAGCTCCGGATAATACATATAGAAAAGATGACGGGAAGAAGATTAGCGACAGAAGCAATTGGAACAGCCAAAAAAGTAACTGGGACCGCCAAAAAAGTAACTGGGACCGCCAAAAGAATGATTGGAACAGCCAAAAAAGTAACTGGGACCGCCAAAAGAACGAGTGGAAACATAAGAAACATGGCAAAGATTACGACAGATGGAATCAACTGTATTTGAAATGGTTCAGCGGTTATAACAAATGGTTCAGCGGTTATAACAAATGGTTCAGTGGTTATAAGAATTTTGACAACAATTATCATAAGCACTACCGCTGAAGCAGATGGTAAGAAATATATGACAACTATGATGGTAAGAAAAAGTAAAGCACAACAAGGATAAACACCACAAATCTTTTTGGTATAGCAATGACAGATACTGGATCCCTGCCTATTGGTACTGGAAATAAAAACGTATAACCATAGCTGAAAGTTGAATATAACTAAAATAAATCCTAACTGGCTGATGTTTAAGTGTTTACATTAGCCAGTTGTGCTGTTTTCTTTTTTCAAGATTTGAGTATCAGAGAAGTAATTTTGAGCTTTGGGATAGGCTCGGAAATGAAGTGGGTACACTGAAGTTTAAAAGGGGACGGATATGTTTTATCTCAAGTGTGAATACGCTTTTAAATGTTCCGCATATCAAGACAATTCATATACGTGTACAAAAGCTTGTGACAAGCGCTACTGCGGGATCTATAGACAGCTTAGAAATGAGGCTTGTACTGTCAGTGACAGCTGCAGCATCAAGTGCAGCCCCTAATGATACTGATAAGACCAGTCATCTGCATTTGATTAAATAAATTAGGAGTATAAATATTATGGTTCCGTTGCAAAAAATCAGAGCATTTTACAAAAACAGTGAAAAACATCATAAATAGGATATTTATATGCCATAAACAGATCAATAATGATACAAAAAGCAATATTTATAGCCTAAAAACGCAGTAAAATTATTTTTGCAACGGAACCTCTAAAATTGCTTCATCATTATGTATATATATGAAATTATTCCATGTATATATGAGGTATACATTATGGTTCAAGCAGTTATTCAAATTGATGAAAAAACAAATAGGGTTCTCAATATCATAAAAGCCAAATACGGCTTAAAAGATAAAAGTGCTGCTATCATGCAGATGGCTGCTGAATATGAAAAAGAGCTCATGGAACCTGAGCTTAGGCCTGAATTTATTGAAAAAGCCCAGGAAATCATGAAACAGGAACCTATAGATGTCGGAACAATTGATAACTGGAAAAAAATGCTTAATTGTTGATCTGACATGTATCGGCTACAGGTAAAAACCGAAGTTCAAAAAATTGTTGAGAAGCTGGCAAAAAAGGATAAGAAGCAAATTGAAATTATATTTAGTAAGGTAAATGAGATTCTTCAGGACCCACATAGATATAAAAATTTGAGGTCTCCTCTCAATCACTGGAAAAGAGTTCATATTGACTCTCATTTTGTGTTGATTTTTTCTGTAGATGAAAAGGAAAAAATTATTATTCTGGAATATTACGGCCATCATGACGAAGTCTATTAATGATGATCTTTCCAATTTGGATATTTTGACTTTCGTTCATCATACAACTAAGAAAAATAATAGTAACTATTCAGTGTATAGTTACTAATTTACTTATCATTAGATAAAACGTTCCAACATCCAGGAGCTCAGAAATATCTGAAATGCATCAAAAGTATATTATAAGTTTTCCACCACTATTTTCAAAAGTATAATTAAAACAAGGATAAAAAGAAAAGTCCACAAAAGCGGCAAAAGAATAATCCGCAACAAAAAGTACAGGATTATTGCTATAAAGATTAGATGAACTAAAGATAGCCTTCTTCTCCCAGCACGCAGAAAGCGCCGATGTAATCCATGAACCATTATGTAAACCTTCAAAACGTTTTGAGTAACAGGTCTGCTGGGAATCGAACCCAAGTTCGGAGCTCCGGAGGCTCCAGTGATATCCTCTACACCACAGACCTTCATTGTGAAAAAGTCATTATCGGCTAACTGGCAGATAAAGCTGTAATCAGTTAACTGGCTGGTAATAGTGCTAAATAGCTTATAAATTTAATCCTTAATAAATTATAAATATTTTTATAAAGAATGGGTCAAAAATGAACCTTCGGGAAAACTAATCTGGAATTCCGATTTTTACATAATGAATTCCAGCCTTTTATAGTAAAGTATAATACAGTTTATTCTTCCCATTTTTGGCCGTATTTTTCATCAAATACTATTTCAGAAAGAACCTTACGTGTTGAAGTTCTCTCCTTTGGGACCGGTTCTCCGATTGCGAGAGCGCACATTAGCTCCAGATTTGAAGGACATTCCAGAATGGAATTAACTTTCTCTTTTGATTCAGGATTTCTCCAAGCCAGACTCCGCCAAGGCCCAGTTCACAGCAGGTAAGGAGCATGTTCTGGATTGCAGCCCCTATTGCCTCGATATCTTTTGTCCTGTGGTAAGAAGTTTCATTGTCCAGAAAAGTGGCAATAAGCAGGGGAGCCGCTGCTACGATCCCGGAATAGTGAGTGCATTCCGAGAGTTTCTGGATGGTTTCCCTGTTTCGGATCACAATGAAGCGCCAGGGCTGGTTGTTCAACCCGGAAGGAGCCCAGTGTCCTGCGTTCAGGATTATGTTAATATCTTCCTTGCTGACAGGCTTGTCCGTAAACTCCCGGACACTCCTCCTGTTAAGGATTGTGTCAATGATTTTGGTTTCTCCTGTTACTGGCATTATTTTCCCTCCGGATTGATTTTTATATTTCTAGATTTATGAACTTTTTGTTCACAGGCTGTCAATCACAGCAAAATCAGTCGTCATCAATCTTTTTGTTGAGCCAGGGGATGTTTGCCCGGATTTCTTTTCCGACGATCTCAAGCGGGTGTTCTTTTTCCTGGCGTTCCATTGCTTTGAGCACAGGATGGTTGACCATGCCTTCGAGGACGAATTCCTTGGCAAATTCACCGTTCTGAATTCTTTCAAGAGCTTCATACATGGCTTCGCGGGATTCCTCATTAATGATCCTCGGGCCAACTGTCATTCCGCCGTATTCTGCGGTATTGGAAACGGAGTGCCACATTCTCTCAAGCCCTCCTTCGTAGATAAGATCCACAATAAGCTTGACTTCGTGACAGGTTTCGAAATAGGCCATTTCGGGCTGGTACCCTGCTTCCACAAGCACTTCAAAAGCTGTCTTAATAAGGGCAGATATCCCTCCGCATAGGTCAACCTGTTCTCCGAAAAGGTCAGTTTCGGTTTCCTCACGAAAAGTCGTCTCGTAAACGCCTGCCCTGGTTGCCCCGATACCTTTGGCATAAGAAAGGGCAAGTTCTCTGGCGTTTCCGGTCGCGTCCTGGTAGACTGCAATCAGACCCGGCACTCCGATACCTTCAGTATAAGTTCTTCTTACGATATGTCCCGGGCCTTTGGGCGCGACCATGAAAACATCCACGTCTTTAGGGGGCACTATCTGATTATAATGGATATTGAAGCCGTGAGCGAAAACCAGGGCATTCCCGGATTTCAGGTTGGGCTCGATTTCGGAGTAGTACGCCGAGGCCTGCTTTTCGTCCGGAAGCAGGATCATGATAATATCTGCAGCTTTTGCAGCTTCTGCTACAGTCAGAACTTTCAGGCCGTCACCTTCGGCTTTTGCCCAGCTGGAGCTTCCGTTCCTGAGTCCCACAACAACATTGAGTCCGGACTCATGGAGGTTACGGGCGTGAGCGTGACCCTGGCTTCCGTAGCCCATTACTGCGATGGTTTTGTCCTTAAGTGCATCAAAAGTAGTTTCATTATCATAAATTATCGTTGCCATACTTGAGTCTCCTGAGAAATGATTTAGCTTTTTTAAGCAAATTTCACTCTAATATTTTGATAAGTATTCTACTATGGAATACGTCCGCTTTGAGAATTAAGTTAATTTTCGAAAAGTTGCTTCTTTGAATAAGGGCAGCTTTTTGAGATATTAGGAGAAGCCTGGAAACCCATGCCTACTTTTAAGAAGGCTTTCTGAGTTTGAAAAGGCTTCCTGCTGCCCAATCTGTGAAAAATAATTAAGCAGCTACCTCTCTTTATCTGCCCTTAATATTTAAACCTTCTTTGGGCCGCGGACTAGGGCAATCTTGCCTGTTCGGACCATTTCCTTAATTCCAAACTGCCGGAGAAGTTTTTCGATTGCCTGAATCTTGCTTTCATCTCCGGTTACTTCAACAGTCATTGACTTGGGAGCCACGTCCACTATCCTTGCCCTGAAGATATTTGCAATCTGGATGATCTCGGCTCTATTATTCACATCAGCTGATACTTTAATAAGGGCAAGTTCCCTTTCTACGGCTTCGTCTCCCCCGATATCTAAGACCTTGATCACGTCTATGAGCTTATTCAGCTGTTTTGTGACCTGTTCAAGCACATGATCGTCCCCGTGAACCACGATAGTCATTCTGGAGATTTCAGGATCTTCCGTAACTCCCACAGCCAGACTGTCAATATTGTATCCGCGCCTTGAGAAGAGTGACGCCACCCTGAAGAGAACACCGGACTTATTTTCCACAAGGATTGCAAGCGTGTGTTTCATCAGTGTTCCTCCAGGTCGAGAACTCTATCAGCTGTTGCAGTGCGTAGATCAGGCATACCACAGCGAGTATTTGCGTGTTCCTCCGGGCCAAGAATCTCATTAATTGCAGCTCCTGCCGGCACCATAGGGTAGACATTTGCCTCGCACTCAACAATCACTTCAACAACAGCGGGCCTGCCTGACTTGACTGCTTCTTCTATTGCAGGCCTGACTTCGGACGGCTTTTCCGCGCGCAGCCCAAGAGCCCCATAGGCTTCGGCCAGCTTAACAAAGTCAACACTGCCTTTGATGAAGGTGTAGGAATACCGCCTGTTATAGAACAACTCCTGCCACTGCCTGACCATACCCAGATAACCGTTATTCAGGATCACGGAAACAACCGGGATATCGTTCTGGACCGCAGTTGCAAGCTCCTGAGAGTTCATCTGGAAAGAGCCGTCTCCTGCAATGTTGATAACCGTTTTATCCGGCCTTCCGACCTGTGCTCCTATGGCTGCAGGGAAACCGTAGCCCATTGTGCCGAGCCCGCCTGATGTAAGGAAAGTGCGGGGCTTTTTGTACTTGAAGAACTGAGCGGCCCACATCTGGTGCTGCCCGACTTCAGTAACAATAATTGCATCTTCGCAGGCTTCGGATATTTGCTCGATAACAAACTGAGGCATCACGCTATCCTGCGATTCCTGCCTGTAGGTCAGAGGATACTCCTTTTTCCACTGGTTTATTTTTTCAATCCATGCCCCGGAATTACAGCGCTGAATATATTTATTTAGAGATTTCAGTACCTGTTTTGCATCCCCGACAATTGGAATGTGAACCTTTACGTTCTTGGAGATCTCGGCAGGGTCGACATCAATATGGATAACCCTGGCATTGGGAGCAAAGGATTCGAGCTTGCCGGTCACACGGTCATCAAACCTTGCACCCACAGCAATAATAAGATCGGATTCCTGAACTGCATAGTTTGCGTATTTGGTCCCATGCATTCCAAGCATCCCGACGTATAAAGGATGTTCTGTTGGGATTGAGCCTATCCCCATAAGGGTAGTCGTAACCGGAGCGTTGATTGTCTCGGCCAGTTCCACAAGTTCGGCGCTGGCATTAGAACTTATCACGCCGCCACCTGCGTAAATTATAGGCATTGAAGAATTTGAGATTTCTTCGGCAGCTCGTTTGATCTGCTGGCTATTGCCTTTGTAAGTTGGCTTATACCCTCTAAGATCTACCTTATCGGGATAATAAAAGTCAATTTCCTCGTTCTGTACGTCCTTTGGAAGGTCAATTAATACCGGGCCAGGCCTTCCGGTAGAAGCTATATGAAAGGCTTCTTTTACGATTCTCGGGAGTTCGTTTGTATCCTGTACGAGGTAATTGTGCTTGGTGATGGGCTGGGTAATTCCCGTAATATCTGCTTCCTGGAAAGCGTCATTACCGATGAGGAACCTTGGAACCTGACCAGTTAAGGCTACAATTGGTACTGAGTCCATGTATGCAGTAGCAATGCCTGTTACCAGGTTAGTTGCTCCGGGACCTGAGGTGGAAACGCAGACCCCGGTCTTTCCAGTAGCACGGGCGTACCCGTCCGCAGCATGAGCTGCTGCCTGTTCGTGGCGTACAAGTATGTGGCGCAGATTTGAATCATATAGTTCGTTGTAGAAGGGAATGATCTGCCCTCCCGGATATCCGAAGATGGTGTCAACACCTTCTTCTTCCAGGCACTTTATCAGAGCCCTTGCGCCATTAACTTTTTCTGTTGACCCGGTTGTCATTATTTAACTCCTTCTTATCTCATGAAATGTTTATTTAACTGGGTACTCACCCGGAAAGATGAGTACGCCTCCAGTAAGGTGTGTTTATCAGAAATACTTTTTTGTCTCTCACACTCACAAGCTTTTGTTATGAATTTTGCAAATACATCATAATCAATAATGTTATATATGGATAAGGGTTTCTTCGGACTCAAGCAATGCCAGAGGACCATTTTTTTCAAAAATACCTACAGCAGGAAAAGAAGAAGGGACAGAAGAGTCCCCCTGAGAAACTTTAGAAGCTCATACTCTATGAAATTCACTCGACCCGGATAAGGCGGTTCATGCCGTTAATCACAGCTTCTACAGAGGCCATAATGATGTCCGTTCTGGCTCCGCTTGCGGTGATTACCTTTCCGTTCTTGGAAAGTTTTACCCTTACTTCCACAAGGGCATTGGTTCCGCCGGTGATTGAGTCTACGTGATATTCTTCAAGGATGATATCTTCAGCACAGGAACTTACAGCTGTTCTGATGGCGTTGATTACAGCATCTACAGGCCCGTTACCTATTCCTGCCTGTACGATCATCTTGTCTTTAACATTGAGCTTGATGGAAGCTGTTGGAGTCACCCGGTTTCCGGATACAATGGTGAATTCTTCTAATTTTACCAGAGGCTCTTTATAGATATCAAGTACTGTTTCCGCTATAGTCTGCAGGTCAGCATCGGTTACGTGTTTTCCCTGGTCGCCCATCTGCTTAATCCTGTTGAAAATCTCTTCTGTCTGGGCGTCATCAGCCTCAAGCCCTACTTCCTTTAAGGCAAGGGTAATCGAACTCCTTCCTGCATGTTTTCCGAGTACGATCTGACGCTGCCTTCCGATGTATTCGGGACTCATTGGCTCGTAGGTTGCCTTGTCGGCGAGAAGGCCATGGACGTGAATGCCTGCCTCATGGGTAAATGCATTTCCTCCCACCAGAGCCTTATTAGGAGACACGGGAACACCTGTAAGACGGCTTACAAGCCTGGAAGTCCGGTAGATCATCTCGTGCTTGATGCCCGTATTATACTTGTAGATCCATTCAAGGCTCATGACCACTTCTTCCAGAGCCGCATTTCCGGCTCTTTCCCCTAACCCGTTTATAGTTACATGAGCCTGCTTTGCCCCTCCTGCAAGGGCAGCAACCGTGTTTGCAGTTGCGAGACCGAAGTCATTGTGGCAATGAATGCTGATAGGGGCTTTAAGAGAGGAAGACAGGTCCCGGAAAATCTCAGTAGTTCTTTCAGGCACCAGAAGACCTACGGTATCACAGAAGCATAGCCTGTCGGCTCCGGCGTCTATCCCGTCCGAATACAGGGTTTTTAAGAATTCAAGGTCTGCTCGAGATGCATCTTCTCCACTCAGTTCCACAATCAAGCCGTGGTCCTTGGCATACTCTGTTACGTCGGCTGCAATCTGCCTTACTGCGTCCCTATCCTTTTTGATCTTCGTCCTGATATGAAGATCCGAAACAGGTGCTACAAGATGGATAGAATCGACGTCGCATTCCAGAGCATGGTCAACGTCCGTCTTTACAATTCTGCAGTAACTGCAGATCTCGGCATCCAGCCCTGCGTTTGCGACAGCCTTTATAGACTCCCTTTCACCTTCGGAAGTGATCGCAGAACCGGCTTCAATTACCGAAACTCCCATCTCATCAAGGGCTCGGGAGATTAAGAGCTTTTTCTCCCTTGTTAGGGCTACACCAGGTGTTTGTTCACCATCTCTTAAAGTAGTGTCCAGAAAGCGGATATTTTCGAATAATACAATCCCTCAGTCTTTCTTTTATTAAGATAGATTATTTCTGTAGATAGGAAAAGTTAATAAATTTTAATTTATATTAATTGGCCCTATTTTACAGAACCCTATTTAATTATACATATTACATATATTTTTCTCAGAAGCCCGGCGTTCTCCTAAAAATCTTCAAATTTATTCAATGGGTCTCTGAAAACTCCTATTTAACAGATAGACCATAGTATTTTTAGTTTCCAGTTAACAATTATAAACACCTATATTGTTTATCTGGTATAAATTCAATTATGTTAATATGAGTAACCAGAAGATCTTAAAGGACTATTTAAGGAAGTGTAAAGCCGATGGACTAAAAGAAGCAACCACCACAACGGCTGAAGCTACTCTTACACCTTTTATTGATTGGTGCGGTGAAAAAGACCTACAAACATTTACACCAGACGATATATACGATTATTTAGATTTTATAGATAACTACAAACGGACAACTAAAGCTGGTAAAGTCATAAAGTATTCACCGAATACAAAACAGCGGATCAAGATGGTACTCAAGAAATTTTTAGGCTACGTTAATCCTGATCTCGGAGCAGTCATTAAACTGCGAAAATTAAAAGACGGGAAAATTCCAGATAACATACTGACACAAGACGAAATAGAAGAGCTAATCGAAGCGTGTAGGAGTAATAGGGATAGAGCCATTGTCGCGACATTTTACGAAAGTGGAGCACGAAGAGGGGAGTTGTTGGAGGTACAACTTAAGCACGTAATATTCGATGAAAATGGGGCTATACTTAATATTCAAAAAGGGAAAACAGGCAGTCGCCGCATTAGACTCATTTTAGCTTCTTCTTATTTAAAGCAGTGGATAGAAACCCATCCTTTGAAAAATGACCCAACTGCTTACCTCTTTTGCTCTAACAAGTCTCCGTACAATGTTATTACCGGTGTAGGACTGGCTAATCAGCTTCATGAACTCGCTGAAAGGGCAGGGATTCAAAAAGAAAGAGTATATCCTCATGCATTTAGGCATGCAAGAGCAACCCATCTCGCAGAACAATTGCCAGAACAACTTTTAAAAGAGTACTTAGGCTGGACAAAATCTTCAACGATGGCAAGCGTTTATGTGCATCTCTCAGGCCGTGACATAGATAATGCAATACTGAAGCTTCACGGTATTGAGACCGATGACGCACCAAAAAAGCTAACAGTGAGTAAATGCCCGAGATGTCATGAAATCAATCCTGAGAACGCAATATTTTGTTATAAGTGCGGGTTACCACTTACACAGAAAGCTGCAAAAACGGTAGGAGACATAATGACTGATTACACGAAGTTAGCGGGTCAAAACGAGATAGACGGGATAAAAAATGAGTTGGATAAATTAAGGCAAGATTATGAAGAAGAACTTTCCAAGCTAAGGGAAATAGTGAGAAACGGAAAATAACCTTCTCAACATAGATTTACAGGGAGGTCGCAGTTTTTGGAGTCCCCATATCCTTCCTGAATTTCTCGAAGTACTGAACATAAAAATCGTCGTATGCTTTTAGTTCATCGAAAGAGAACAGCCTTATTTCCGAATGTGCTTTATAATTAGCGCGCATCTCTTTTGTTTTATTCACAAACTCTATTTCTTCAGGAGAATCAGTACCGTCCGCAATATCTCTTTCGAAACAATGGTCAAAAATTGTTTCAATTAGTACTGGACCTATATACATTGGAAGATTCATTTCGAATTCATTGCCTGAAGTGTCCCACTCATTCCAGAAGGACATCCGTCCTGGTTCATCGTCCTTTATCTTCTTTGTCTCTGTCTCAAACATTGTCTTTAATTCTTCTACATCCGTGATATTCTGCTTGGACGGTATTTCTTTCATTATTATCGTGAACGCATGGATAGCTCTTACTCGAGAGATATCTTCCGAAACCCTCTGCTTCCATTCAGGATACTCCATCCCCCACTTATCAAAACTGTGCTTGTAAAGTTCGTAAGCTCTCTTGAATACAATTTCAGGGTTATTTTTTGTGCACATGTCAAAAAAGAATCTGACAGGAGCAGTTGAACACGGAACATATTGGCCATGGGAGAATCTGGGGAAATATGAAAAAAACGTCTAGTAACTATCTTTAATGCTTTTTTATATGTTTTCAGTTGTATATCAGGGAATTTAGACCTGATATTTATTACATGCTCAATTCTTCGTATTTCCCACTTATTGGCACCCCCTGGCTTCGTTGATGGAATTTTTTCGATACAATAGAACTTTTGTTGTAACTCCCTCAGATGTGTCTTTATGTTCCCCGAATCTACTATATCATAATCTTTTCTTAAACGTTCTCTTATATCTGGCTCTCGAACAGCTTCATTGCTACTGATAATGAACTTGATTATTCCGGCTTTTACTTCATGCCACTTTAAGTGAACCCCGTTACTTCTTGCCATATAGTAGAAAGTATGCTATGGGGTATTAATAGGTTTAGTACAGCGTACCTGAAACAAGGTATAGGGGGTAATTTTAGAGGAACCCCCTATGGGGTTATTCCCATCAGAAGGGCACTTTTTATTATTTATACAGAAGTGACATATTAGTTAGCGTGGACCAAAACAAACACTTCAACCTTGGTACCAGAAAAATTCAAAAAGTTAGGTATTCGTACCTAACAACGCTCCCAGTTCAATGGGTAATGAGCATGAAACTCTTCAAAGGCGATTCTTTGAGGATAGAAATGCAAGACGATTATAGCCTAAAGATAACCCCGGCTCAACAGGCCATCCACGACTCTGAGGAAACCGGGGGCACAACACCAGGACAACTAAAAGAAGAGGTGCCGACATGGTAACTATGACATCAACTGATAAAGACTTTACTACATGGACAAAGCAAACCTGCATCAATCACCCTGATATTTTAGAGCAAATGCTAAAAAGTATTTCTCCGCTAGAAAGGGCAATCGCTGTTCGAGTAATTAAAAATGCAACAGGAGTGAGTCAGCTTTGAATCCCCCTTATAATACTTTGAGGAGACGGCCAGTAATGGCAGCCCCATCCACTCAGGCAGAGGGTAAAAGGGGGACAGCAAAGGGTCCTCAAGACACGGATCTGTCTAAAATGCCTTCTTATATGACGATCAAGCAGATTCTGACTGCTGGTAATCTCTCTGAGGATCAGAGTTGTCTAATGGAGATGTTTCTCGAAGCTGAATGCTACGAAGAACAGCCAGATGAAAAACTTTTAGATAGTATGTTCATGCAGTTTCCGTCATTGAATCCTCTTCAATATAGAGACGACATTATCTGGGAGGACACATAAATGGCTTCCCAAAATAATATCTCCAGAAAGTGGCCGTTACTGGCCCCTTTTCACGTTGATAAAATTTATTTTGTTCGTGTAACTGCGAATACACGAATCATTCAGACCCAGGCAGAGAGACAGGAGGTAACAACAAAGGATCCAAAAGGTACAAACCTTCACGGGGATTTTGGCCTTAAATATGTTCCAACGACGTCTGGTCAAGTTCGAGCTGCTTATCATTCCTCCGTTTATGAGAACAAACTGCGAGATATATATTTTGAAGTCACGCTGAATACGGAGGTAGATGAACAACTTGCAGTTGAGCTGTTCCAAGCATTCGGGCCATTAATTGCTGTCAAGTTCAAAAATGGCGTTTTCACAAGGACGGGGTTATAAAATGGCCCTTCCTGTGAATATTGACTCTATCCCTGCAGAACTGAAGGTATTGAACCATTGGGCTGTATGGAAAACAGAAGAAACCGAAGACGGGCACAAGACAAAGGTTTCTTACTACAAACTGAAAAGACGTGCTAATGTTAGCAGACCCGAAACGTGGCTGTCTTTTGATTCTGCAGTAAACCTGCTTAATAAGTACCCTGAATTTGAAGGACTTACATTTAGTCTTACGGCTGACCTTGGCATTACCGGAGTAGACTATGACGATACAATAACAGAAGACGGGGAGTTTGATACTGCAAAACTAGAGGAAATTAAAGCTTTAGGCTCTTATGTCGAGATTTCTCCTAGTCATCAAGGCCTCCGAGCTTTTTGCTATGCTCGACTCCCAAATGACAAGGGCAAGCACAGCATGAAACAGAATATCGAACTCTATTCAACCGGTAAGTTCCTATCTGTGACAGGATACCATGTTGAAGGCACATCACTAACCTTAAATGAGGCTCAGAGGCCCTTAGATGCTCTTTACGAAAAATATTTCCCTCTTCAGACAGTTTCATCTGATGAGAGTATCCTTCCAAAAACTCAGATCGTCCTTTCTGATAAAGATATTATCCAGCTTTTAGGAACAGGGCCTTATGCTGAGCGTTTTAAAAAATTGTTTTACAACGGGGATCTGTCAAAGTATAATAATGACAGTAGTGCAGCAGATTGGGCCCTGTGCGGGATGTTTACTTTTTACACACAAGAGCCTGAGCAGGTTGATAGGTTATTCAGGGAATCTGCGCTTCTAAGGCCTAAATGGGGCGAGATCCATGGCGAAGGAACTTATGGCGAAATTACAATAAATAAGTGCCTCATGTCACGCAAAAAAGTGTATATGGGGGGCCTTATATAGGGAAAAGCCTTCTAACTTCTGAACCACCTTATCGAGTAACAGAACTAGGCATATTCAAGATCAAGAAGGTAAAAAGCTCAGATAGTAATATGGTTGAAACCTTTCAAGGAATCTGTTCAACCCCTGTACTATTATAGCTATAGGGCGCAATCTTGACAATGCAGAGTTACTGTATAAACTGTTGCTCAGGGATCCGGAAGGTCTCGAAAAAGAAATTTGGAAAAGCCCTGCTGAGTTATTACAGAAAAAAGGTGTTCTGCAACTGCAGGGAGAAGGCCTATTATTTACTGAATCTAACGCAGGCAATCTAACAGATTTCTTTAAAAGAATAATTCAAAATAAAATAAAAACGCTCCCTAAAGAATATGTAGCCTCTAAAAGCGGATGGAAAAATGCCTTTTCTTTGTTTGTTGTCGGAAACCGGGCAATTTGGGCAAGTGGAGAAACAACAGTACTACAGCGGGATAACCCTACAGCTGAGCTTTACGAGCAAAAAGGAAGCTTGGACGGCTGGATTGAAGGAGCAACAGAACCCTTAGTTTACAATTCAGTCAGATTTAAACTTTATTCTGCCTGCGTCCCACCGCTTTTAAAGATTCTTAACCTGCCTTCTTTTGTGGAAACACAGCAGGTTAAATCTGGTAATTTGAAAACTACTACAGGCTGGCTGGCTGCCTCTATATGGGGCGATCCTGAAAGACTCCAAATAAACGCAGCTTCCACTGCTGTAGGTATTACTAAAACCGTTGAATTCTGTACAGATTTACCTATATTTGTTGATGAAACTTCTATTTCTAACAGTATTAAAGACTTGGTTTATACCGTTGCCAACGGAGTAGGCAGAAGTAAAGGCAATTCTGATGGAGGACTTGTCATGCCTTCAACTTGGTCCACTGTTCTACTTACAACCGGGGAAAAGCCTATCCTTCCAGAAAGCGCACTTACAGGCCAGCAGGTAAGAGTAGTGCCTCTGAGAGAAGGAATTAATCAAAAACTTAAGCCGGAAATAGTGAGGCATATCCAAACAAGTATAAAAACGAACTATGGCCATATAGGCGTGCTTTTCCTGCACGAGCTTTTTAAAGAGAAGGATAATCTTGCGTCCCTATACGAAGCATTTTTTAAAGCCTTTCCAGAAGTTGAAACTGATGACATAACCAGTGACCGGGCAAAGACGTATTATGCTATTATTGCATTAGCCGGGCACCTGTTAGAAAAGGTTTTTGAAAATATAGGTATCGAAGTTAAAGATCCTTACTCTATATGTGAATATTACTTTACTGAAAATGTAATCTCCGATAGTTTTTTACCGGACCATATCAAAGCGCTTAATGCTGCTTATTCCTGGTATAACGCAAATAAACTATACTTTGAAGATGAAGACCCCGAACGCCCGCTTAACCATGAACGGTACGGCTGGATCAGAAATGATAAAGAATACGGGGCCTGTATTTGTTTTAGTCCAGATAAATTAAAAAAATACTTGAATACTGAAATAGGGCCTAACACTTATGAAGCTGCAACAGAAGAATGGAAAAAACTGAAAATTCTAATTCCTAAGCTGCAATCCAAAAACAACACTGGCAAAATTGTCAGACTTAAAAATAATCAGATAAGCGTTGATGGGCGCAAAGTGTTGGTTATTAAAATTCCATTCGAAAAATTTGAAGAGCATCTCGAACTTAAAGACGAAAACGAAGAAAGGTCGGAACCTCGCGAAAACCTGGAAGACAACTTGAATCCCCAGGTTCCATCAACTCTGCAAGCACATATAGCTCTAAGAGATATTTCGATGCATGTTCAAGTTGTAGCTTATACCCATACGTTGGAACAAAATATGGAGGTTACTGCAACTACTGATAATATAAGGGTCATTAGCGATGACGCAGAATTAGCCGAGATCATGATACGGGAGGGCTTCTCATAATGTCTCCCCTATATCTTGATATCGAAACGGATAATTCTAATGGGAACGGGCTTGACGTCTTCAGCAGTAAAATAGTTACTATACAGATTCTTTTGCCTTCTGGGGAAACGGAAATCCTGGAAAATCCTAAGAGCCTAGATAAAGTAAAACCGCTATTAGAGAACAACCTAGTAATAGGGCACAATCTTAAATTTGATGCTAAATTCTTAAAGTATCATTTTGGGGTTACTCTCTATAATATCTATGACACTTATTTGGCTGAAATTGTACTTTCTGGCGGGCTTTACGCAGGTAAACGTGGTGTTACGGGGCTTAGCGATTTAGTATTCAGGTATTGCGGGCAAAGAATGAGTAAAGAAGAGCAGCAGGGCTTTAGATACGGGGTCCCTCTTACTCCAGAGCAAAAACAATATGCAGCCAACGATTTAAAATATCTGCCTGAAATATTCAAACAGCAGCAGGCCAAAATTAAACTTTTAGGACTTGAAGGCGTTATTAATACAGAAATGAAGGCCTTACCTGCTGTTGTGTGGCTTGAACTGTCTGGAATGAACGTGGATCTGGAGAGACTCAACGAAATACGAAAAGAAATAAAACTCCGAAAGTGCGAAGCTGAACAGTCTCTGTATGAAATACTAGGGACTAACAAAATAAATCTGAATAGCCCACGGCAATTGAAGCAAGAGTTAAACCGCCTTGGTATTCCTGTGGAAAGTACCAAGGCGGAAGAGCTGGCTAAATTCGACCATCCTATAATAAAAGAACTGATAGAGTATAAAGAAGCTGAAAAGCTACTTAATACTTTTGTGGGAAAACTTCCGAATTTCATAAACACGAAAACAGGTAGGGTGCATGCAGATTTTTTCCAAATCGGAGCTAAATCCGGGCGCCTTTCCTGCACTAAACCAAACCTTCAACAACAACCATCAAGGACCTTGCCAGAATGGAGAACTATTTTTAAAGCCTCATCTGGGAACAAAATAATAACGGCTGACTATTCGCAGATTGAATTAAGAATTTTAGCCCAAATGTCCCAGGATAAAGAGTATGTCCAAGCATACAATGAAGGAACAGATCTGCATGCGCTTACAGCCTCAAAGATATTTCATAAGCCTATAACTGACATAGATAAAAAAGATAGGAGTGTAGCCAAAACTGTAAACTTTGGTATCGTTTATGGTATGTGGACCTACGGTCTGCAAAAAAAGTTACAGGCTGCAGGAATTGAAGTCACAGAGAATGAGGCAGAATGTATAATAAGCGAATTCTATGAAGCTTATCCTAGCGTTTCCAGCTATCTAAGAGATATAAGCAAACAAGGACTAAAGAATTTAGAACTACGAAATAATGCAGGGCGATTGATTAAATTTGAAAAGCCGGAAGACGATAAAGCAAGGAGTAGTATAAAGCGAGAATCAAAAAACCTGCCTATACAGTCTCTATGTGCTGATATGGTGAAAATCGCAATGGGAAACATCTTTTTAAAACTCGAACCTAAAGGCGTGAAATTCATTAATACCGTGCACGATGAGCTTGTTTTAGAATGCACAGAAGCCCAGGCAGATGAAGTAAAAGAAATAGTGAAAACCGAAATGGAGAAGGCAGGGGCGCTGTTTCTAATTGATCTTCCATGTGTCGCGGAAATCACAGTAAGCGATACATGGGAAAAATGATCATTACCTTCTATGATTCCACTCTTTTTCAGGGCTATCTGGATTAGCTTGTCTACTCCGGATTAGCCTGAGTTTTTTTGGCTAATCCGGCAAAACCGCATACAAAAGCCTTCTGGATTAGCTGGATTAGCTGGATTAGCTAAAACAAGAGACACTATTTTTTTCGATTTTGAATTTTAATTATGCATTTTTCTCAGATCAAAACAAATATTTATTTTGTTTTTACGAAGGCTAAAACAGCTAATCCAGCTAATCCAGCTAATCCGCAAAGCTAACCACCAGCGTTTTCACTGGATTAGTTTAAAGTTAATAGGCTAATCCAGCTAATCTGCTAATCTACACAAGAGATCAAGAAAGGAAAGAAAAAGATAAATTATATTATTTATTATTGAGTTATTAGTTATTAGTTAGTCTCTTGTTACTGTTTCCCCGTCATTTATACTTAGAAGGTCAGGATTGCCCAGGCAATCCTGTCAATCTTACTCCCCTTCTTTAGAAGCCTGATTCATTTGTGAAAATTGAGGGGAATCGTTTCATCCCCACGTCAATGGGGAACGTATATTCTATTTTAAACCCACCTAAAACGCAAACGGTTCATCCCCATATACATGGGGAACACAGCTGGGAAAAGGTGTCGTGGTTATTATAGTCAAGAATCAAGAAAGAATATGTAAGTAGATCTTTCAAACATGTTCAGACTATATAGCGTTTTAATTGTGGTTATTAAAAATAATTACGTGCTGAATATATAAACACTGTGGTTTATCCTCATATATATGGAGAACACACGACCATTTTCCTCCAGCTGCCTCTAGTTTTCGCTTCATCCCCACACTCGCGGGGAACGCCTAATGAGGAAAAATTTCATAGGGCTTAGAGCCGGTTCATCCCCACACTCGCGGGGAACGCTTTATGATTCCGTCTGTTTGCTCTGCTATTTTCGGTTCATCCCCACACTCGCGGGGAACGCGTTTTCGGCAAGGTTTCTAAAAGTTTCCTGTACGGTTCATCCCCACACTCGCGGGGAACGCTTTTCTCAAAAATTGGCCTGAAGTTATGCGGTCGGTTCATCCCCACACTCGCGGGGAACGCAGCAGAAACGGGAAGGTTCCTTGGATAATGACCGGTTCATCCCTACACTCGCGGGGAACGCATATTACACTCAGAATTATAAGCCACCGTGTCCGGTTCATCCCCACACTCGCGGGGAACGCTACAGGTTCCTCGATTACTACAGGTTCCTGACCGGTTCATCCCCACACTCGCGGGGAACGCTTTCCAAGGGTAATATTCGGTGATCGTTTCGACGGTTCATCCCCACACTCGCGGGGAACGCGTAGATCTGAAGACAGGCGTGAATATGCAGGGCGGTTCATCCCCACACTCGCGGGGAACGCCATGCCCTGCGTTCAAGGACCTGATATGTCCCCGGTTCATCCCCACACTCGCGGGGAACGCGTGTGTCCATTTCCTTCAATTGCTGACAATTTCGGTTCATCCCCACACTCGCGGGGAACGCACAACCCTAGTAATCCCAGCATTAATAATCATCGGTTCATCCCCACACTCGCGGGGAACGCGAAAAAGTGTCTACGTCTGTTTTCCTGCCATACGGTTCATCCCCACACTCGCGGGGAACGCTTTGTTGCAGCTTCAATATTCAAATAGTTCTCCGGTTCATCCCCACACTCGCGGGGAACGCTTAATCAAGGGAAGCATAAATTACCTCAGGCCAATATACGCCGTACCATCATCAAACCACATCCAAAACCCTTGGCAGGACCTATTCCCTTGAAAAGAGCCTTTTTTAACAGCTCAGGGTCTGTAACAGTTAATATTCCATTAAAATCTATTGTACTAATATTGATCAGCTGCTTCCCATTTGGTTTATAGAATTTTTGCTGCATATAGCCATCTGCACGGATAAATTCCTTTTTTATAGAAAATCCATTTTGTTGGCCCTTTTTCTCCAGCCATTTAAACCCCTCATCCTGCACAATTTCTGTGTCTGAAGGCCATTTGTCTCTTGGTACTCCTTCCTCTTTTAGCTTTGTCTTTGCTTCCATAATCACATCATGCCGGTGGTGACTCCCGTCAAGGTCCTGTTTTGTAACAACAGGATTTACTCTCAGTATAAATGACAAACGATCTCCCTCACATAACAGAGGGTTATAAGACATGGATTTTGTCTGCCAGATCTCTTCTTGCTTCTCAGGTTCGCGTTCAGATACAACGTAAAATGTTGGAAGTCTGTTATTTTCTTCCTGGCGATATAGAAAATCCCGGTTCTTATCAGGATCTACTGGAAATAAGGTCCAGACCAGGCGGTGTACCTCATAGCTGGTTCCTAAACTGCTCCAGAATTTCTCGTTTTTAGAAGCATCCGGTATCAAGCAGCTTCGGGTTATATACATATTCAGTTCTCCTGGGTTTTCATCATGTAATTCTCTTTTCTGTTTGAAAACTGCCAACGCTTGCGGCTTAAGGGTTCATCACGTCGGGTTACTGTGTGTTGTACCCACAAGCTATTGTCGTCTCCCTCCCAGTATAAACGGGTTTTTTCGCTTTCAGGCAACCCATGAAGCAAATCTTTGTCTTCAAACTTTACTTTTGAAAATATTTCGTTCAGATTTTCAGCCTCTAATATCTTTGCCTGGATTGGTATGGCAATAGGACAGGACTTACGGCCTAAATAAAGCACAAACTCAGGTTCTCTTAATTTTTGTTTTATAATCTCAAGCGAATAGGGAACTCTTTCAGTCTTGCACCAGATGCACACAGTGTAAAGTGCATCACAGTAATAGTCCCTTGTAGAAAGGATTGTTTCTTTTTTTCAGCTTCGAGTTCCTCTCTGCGTGTAGCAAAGTCTTTTTTATTTTTACCCGAGCCTGATGGTGGAACCTGGATTGTATGATAGTCCCTGAGTAAAACACCTGGCACATTTACCTGGACTGCAAAATTATATGCCTGGACCAATTCGCTCTGATTTTCCTCCTCGTCCCTGCAAATCCCAAGGGATGCAGCTAGCAACCCCATGATAGCAGATTTGGAAGGCCTATCAAAGGTTGGCCTGTATTCCCCCACAGCGACATCACCCCATGAAGCCATTGGGCCATAAAGGCGAAAAAGAAGGTAATCTTTCACACCGATCCACCCTCATAATTGGCTACAAAGGCTAAAACCTCAGAAAGTTTCCCTACAGAGTTGTAAGCATCCATCTCATAGTGTTCATCACTGCATGGTCCATAGACCGTTTCCATCTTTTTATTGGTGTCTTTTAAAGCAGTGATCGCCTCCCCAAGCAAGTCTTTCCCATTAATAGCTTTAAGGAAAGAAACTGAGAGTGAGCGAGGTTGCTGTGTTCCTTTTTCTGCCAGAATGTAGGATGCATACGCACGAGAAGCATAGCTATTCTGTTTTCCAGTGGGAGAAACCTTTGCTACGCATTCAACTAACGCATTAAGTGCTTTTTTAGCCAGCTTCTTGTCTCCGTTTAAATTATTTTCCAGAAGGTCACAATTTACACATATATAAGTATAAAACAGCCCGGAAGCGAATTCAGCCTCTCCGATATGAGCTGAACCCATTGCTTCTTGCTTTCTATTTAGGTCATCAACTGCAGTGAAATAGTCGTCTTCAACTGCCACGCTATGTACAGTAATTGCATGAGAAACCTGGACTGCAGCTTCTGTACTATAGACAGGATTCGAAGCTAGCATGCGTCCAAACATAGCAATATCAACTGCTTTGTGTTTTTCCCTTAAAAGTTTAAGACTTTCATTGGACGGGTCCTGTTGATTCAGAGCTAATTCTGTAACTAATAAATCAATCCCTGCAATTTCTTCAGGACTAAAATGGACTAACTGTTCCACTTGCAGCGTATTTGGTTCTTTTTTGGTTTCCCTTTTTTGATTTCCCTTTTTTTGATTTTTCAGAGTCTTCTGAATTCGTAGTTTCTCCAACGTCTGACTGGCTCGAGTTCTCATTTGTGTCTTTATCAGAATTTTCTCTTAACTTACCAAAGACTCCTGCAATTGATAGAGCCCATTTCCTTGCTTTTTCTTCAGGCACCTTAGGGTTATTCTCAGTTAGATCAGTCTTACCTTCGATTAATTCACTTAGACTGTATCCTGTGGTCAATGCTTTGTGGACCTGAATACCCATATCTCTTGTTCGAATTCCAATATTTTCCGACAAGGCTTCATTAAAAATATCAGATGTCCGCCATGATCTTTTTTGACTTTGGGAAGATACTCTGAGTCTCTGGCTTCCCCCATAACTGCTGTTTTTGGCCTGCCAAGGTCATCACGGTTTAAATTTGAAGGTGGATACGATACAAGAACGTGTAGCTGTGCGAATATAGTCATTGTAGTCCTCCATGTAAATTAGTTAGTTTTACTTTTCATTAGGTGCATTTTCATAGTAGTTGTACGCCCATTGCTTCTTTGTTTCCTCATCATCCCACGAACAAAGATCGTCTGCAAGGCTGTAGATGTTGAGATTCCCATCTAGAAGGTCGACAATACGTATCATCGATCCAAAGAGTTCGTCTGTGTCCTTTATTGTCAGCAGTCTGCGGAATCTCAATCCACTCACGCGGGCATTTGAGCTTTCTGTCTTTGGTGTAGCCATTTGAGTTGCAAATTTTGCACAATTGTCATGGGTTTTGACATGAGAAAGTATCCCTGCGATCAGTGCTAATGAATTCGAGTTGATATCTGCAATTTGACTTAACTTCAATCTTAGACGGTGGAACGCAGGGCTGAAGACTACCTCCGTTGTATTTCGGCAACGACGCAGCACAGCTCTATCTCCTCGGTTCTCGTCCAGTTCTTCCCACCAGTCAATAAGCACTTTACTGACAGGTCTGGAAATAAACAGTTCATGTGTTTGTTTCATGTGTTAGCCTCCTTTTCAAAACCGTGATTATGTCTGTAGGAGATGTGCAATTTTTGTATTTTTTTCAGAATTGAAAAATTGCATACTTTGATGCGCTTGGGAAATATTTTTTGGATCTGAAGTATCCAGCTGATTTGACTGAGAATAACTGTCAAACAATATTTCAGAATATTTTGATAATGTTTCAAGCCACTCTCTTTTTAAGTTCAAGGTGTCCAATCCTTTTTTCAGTATTTTATTGAGTTTATCTAATAAAATATAGAATTCTGGTTCAGTTTCAGTCCAGAAACGTGTGTCTATGAAGGAAAGATCCCCTTTTATATTGTCTCCCATGGACTTTTTTATGGATATCTTCACATTGTTTGCCACAATTTCGGAAATTTTTATAATAGAAGCTATTGTTGACTCATAAACACTGAAAATGTCCTCATCTACATGGATTAGAGGCATCTGACTTTCGTACCAGCAGCGAGCCTTCATATTATCAAAATCATATCCAAAAGCCCACAACCTTGGGGAATGTCTGAACACTTCATGTAAATCAGCGTAACGTTGCATTTTATAGAAATTCATTACAGACAAGGACACTGATTCCCCTCTCTCAGCATCGTTCTGAACCAATCCTAACCAGTAACGATAAGTGATCCCTCCAGGTTGGCCATGCCTTGGAAAAAATCTCCTTTTTTAGTCTGTGTATAAGGGCTAAGTGGATGGATCCAAGCTCCCCCATAGTTTGTGCCATAGTTTTTAGATCTGTATGTAGTAACCAGTTTTTCCTTATTATTTCCGCATATATCACAGCTTCCAGACTCTATTTTATCAAAATTGATACGAATCCTGCGGGGCATACTCCAAAACATATGGTAAGGATGCACATCATGGGATGTTGTTTCCTGCTGTTTTTCACTTGTACGGGTAGGCCCCATCCATGGAAAAATATCGCGTGGCTCAGTTTTAGAAAAATTTCCAAGTCTTTTAAACTCTTCTTCAGGAAGTACGTTCAACCATATAGTGTGCCAGATATTATCATCAGCTGTCACTATGGTTGTTACTGGGCCCCCGCCGCGAAGAGAAGTCCTGTTTCCCTGACCTCCGCTTGGTGCGTTGATCTGCAAACTGAAAAAGGCTGTAGCACAGCAGGAAAAACACATTCTTTTTACAGTGTCTCTTTTAAGGAAATGGTCTGTATTATTTTCGATAGTATTTTTTCCAGGCATTTCCATGAGTACTTTGTCAATCTGAAAAACGTTGCCGTCTCTAAGTTCATAGTCCTGCATGAAGCATGCTTCATCCCCATCAAAGTCAAAATTCTGGGACGCCGTATCAAAAATAGTTTTCAGTTTTTCTTTAGAAGGAGGGCTGGTAAATCCACGGCGCCATTCTCCTTTATCCTTTGGAGCCATTGTCGTCTGAACCAGACCAATTGCGAATTGAATCAATGACCCGTTAAAGTCTGATCTGGGTGCATTAAAGGCTACAATAGGATTTATGCTAAGGTTTTCAGTCAGCTGATATGGTGCTATAACCTCTTTGGTTCCGTCCTGTCGTATGACTGGCATCCATTCATCGCGAATTAGATTGAAACTCATAGAACCTCCAATTTAATTATTGATAGTATTAAACCAGAAGAATTCACGTTTTTATATAATATAAGTTTGCATTTTAAGTATTTAATAGCTTTCAAAATAAAATATTTAACAGCCTTCTGAATTCACAATAGTTCGTAACTTACCCTTATTCCAGTTAGGTTATTGTAAATCACCTTGACTCTCTTCCCTTCACCATTCTTTGCATACCCCTGCCATTCACCTCCATTGATTGGAGAAAGAGGTACCAATACAGACCATTTACCTTTATCATGCATAGATTCCAAGGTCTTATCAACCGCAGCCTTCAGCAGTGAGCTGAACTCATCTTGTGACTTTATTTTCCTCTGATCTATACTAACTTGGCTAAATTGCCAGGAAAATTTATCTGCCTCACACCAAGGAGTAATATTCTTTCCGTTCCAACGAGCAAGACGTACTGTGGTGGTTAGTTCTCCAAGTCGGGTTGGGGTTATTGCTTCTCCTTGCCATTGACTGCGCTTTATTTCATATCCGTCATCAATATCTAGGGAATTTAGCTGTGCAATAGAGATTACATCTTTATTTTCTGCTTCTACCTGATCATCTCTATCCCTTAAAGTTTCAGGAATTTCAGTTCTGGAATCCGACCCAAAAACGTATTCAATTAAATCGCGAGCATCATCTGGCATTTTGAACTTCCCTCTCTTTGTGAGCTCCTTAGCTGTAAGCCAGAGTTGACCGTGACTTGGATAAACATAAGCTGCTTTTGAAAAAAAGTCAGAGTACCAATCTCGATCAGGTGCCTCTATTAACTTGGGAGCAAGTATCCCAAGACGAATGCAACTGTCTCTCCCTTCCCTGTCGTGTCTGTGAATCCTTCCTGCCCTTTGGATCATAAGATCCATGGGGGCTAGATCGCTGACCATATAGTCAAAATCTAGGTCAAGAGACTGCTCGACGACCTGGGTAGCTATGAGAATATAGCCACGTCGGATCTCGGGGGTGCTTTCCTTTCCAAATCTGTATAGAGTGCTTTCCTCAATACTAAGACGATCTCCAAGGGCGAACCTTGCATGGAAAAGCAAGACTTTTTTCCCCCAATTACAGATGAAAGCTCTTCATAAGCTGCCACTGCATCGTCCACTGTATTACGTACCCAACAGACACAGCCTCCCCTATCTGCGATCTCCCTTATCTTTTCCTTCACCTGAGAAGTGTTCTCTAAGAATTCAACCTCAGTTTCTCGATTATTTTCACTGAGGGCTTTAATAGGGGTTTCAGACACATCATTAATATCGATGGATGTAACAAGAGGATAGGTAGTTTCATTTAATTTAATGCTTACTCCAAACCCTTTACAAAAAGAGTTTGCAAGCTCTTGACGTTGTTTTATTGGAAGGGTAGCTGAGAGAAGAATAGCACTTCCCCCTAAAGCTGAGTGAAAGCTGAGCAGGGTGCACAGGAGGGAATTCATATATGGATCATAAGCATGGACCTCATCAACAATTAAAACTTTTTCTGACATGCCCAGAATACGCAGTGACTGGTGGTTGGTAGGTAGCACTGCCATTAAGATCTGGTCTATGGTTCCAACCCCTACATTTGCCAACAACGCTTTTTTCCGGTTATCAGCAAGCCAAGCTGCACACTGAGCAGAGGCTGTTTCCTCGTCTTTTCCACTATATTCAGGGGTAAAAACTGCTTCCTCCAGGCCAATCGAGGGTCTGAATTCGTTTAATAAATGACTACTACTGTGAGCAAGTATAAGAGAGGGTTTTAAAAGCGAGTTTTCCTTCGTTCTAAATAATTTTGTATAGGCTTTCACCATCCTTCTATACATTGCTGTAGCGGTAGCCATTGTTGGCAAAGCTATGAATACCCCTTCGGCCAGCCCTTTTGCCATAAAACGGTGAGCTAAGACAACGGCAGCTTCAGTTTTTCCACTTCCAGTTGAATCTTCAAGTATGAATAACTGGGGTATGTCAGTTATTTCACATTTTGATACGTACTCTTGTAGCGGGCGTGGGGTTTTCTTGAAATCAGGAAAGAGATTTTTCATGCCTGTCTTTTGAGATACTTCCGAAGATAAGACTCCAGCACTCTCGACAGCTGTCTTTGCGTGGGGAAGCGCACATTTTTCCCAGTATTCTGTAAGGGTCATATGTTCTGAACAGTAGTGGAACCATTCTCTGTTTGACCCTATCCAGTCGCTTAAAATAACCAATCCTGCAAGCAGCCAAGAAGAGCGTTTGAATTTCTTTTCCATCTGTTTGTTCCATTTGAAGTTCGGGTCAGACTTATGTTTCAGGAACATAACTGAAATCTCTTTTACAAAAGAAGATGCCATTTCCACGTCTTCTTTTGTAAACTGAGTTTTGCGGTTAACAGGGGTACCGTGAATATGAAGTAATGGAGGCCGTCCATGGTGACCTGTTACTGCTTGAATCCATGGACTTAATACATCCTGCCATTCATATTTGTCTGCGCTAGGGTCTAGTCTAAGCCAGTTTTCCTCCCACGCTTCTGGCCAGATTTCGTCCCATAAAAGGAACCCCATACTGTCGTGGCGCATATTGTATCCTTTAGCACTCTGACGGCCACTCAATTTTATAAATAATTCGTGATTAAGATATTGAAATCTTTCCGAAAACTTCCCAATATCGTGAACTGCTAGTAAAAAAGAGATGAGAGATAACGTGTGCTCTTTGCTAAGACCCGTAGCATTAATGAATTTTTGGATAAGTAGATCATCTTTTTCTAGCAGAATGTTTCCAACTGCTGCAACATCCAAACAGTGGTATACAAGTAAATGATATTCCAGCTTCCCGTCTTCAAGAGGTCTGGATTTCCCCCAATTTTTAAACATTGGATTATTGTATAAGTTGTCCATATTATCATCTTATTATTCAAAAATCAGTATCCAACCTAATGAAAATAATCGTATTCATTTCACCATATTTGCAAGTTATTCAAATCTGAACTGAACTTGTAAACCCTAGATATTAATTGTTCATACCACGTATATAATTTTCTACATCTAATTAGAATGATAAGCAGATTAAATGAATAAATGTATTATAACATGTTATAGTAAAACATTTAACTCAATTCTACGATAATAAATATCTAATGTCAAAGCTTACACTCGTTTCTACAATCTATTCCCTTGAGCCTGTTATTATCTGCGTGACCAGACTTTCCCCTTCAAAAATTATATTGCTGTCAGAGGAAGGAGCGGATGAAAAGAAGTTACGATCTGAGGAAATGATCGAAACGACCTTTAAAAACGTTCTTGAAGTTGATAAAAAATATACTGTGGTCTACGACACGGTGCGCGTAGCAAAAGATGTTGCTGGACTGATTGAAGAAGAGCACGCAAGAGGCAATCAGGTTATTGTCAATGTATCCGGCGGGCGAAAGCCGCAGGCTTTTGGGGCGCTTTTCGGGGCGTACGCAAGGAATGATATGGTGCAGAGAATCGTGTATGTGACCGAAGAAGATGGTCTCATAATCGATTTTCCGGTGCTGAGTTTCAACCTCTCGGAAACAAAGAAATTAATACTTGAAGAAATCCAGAAAGGAGTCTCTGCGGTTACCCAGTTAGCTGCAACTGCCGGGATTTCAAAGGGTATGACTTATAACCACCTTCGGGAACTGAAAGCAATTGGGTATATAGCAGACGGAGAAAACGGATACATTATAACTGATGCCGGAAAAATTGCATCAATCTGATCTTCTTTGTTTCCGTGTTTTCCACAGCTATATTATCTCGAGTGAATTAAATATAGTATTTACCTCTAAATCATAAACACAGATTAACCTTGTTTAGTTATGACGTGTTGATTTTATCGCGATTATTACAACATGATAGGCCCATAGATAAACTTTAAGGTCACATGTCGCAGTTCCCGCGATAACTAAAATATATAGATACATATTAACTATATTCGAATGTGTTGACTATATATAGAAACGATCGTCTTCATTAATAGCTAATCTAAATATAGATAAACCCGCCTCTATACATTTATTCAAATTGGATCCGTCTGTGAAAAGCACAATCGAGAGCGCGTCTAACTAGCAAAATGATATTCATAGCCAGAAGAACCACCCTGGGGGTCCGAGAAGTCTTTCGGTTCTATCTACCCGGTAGCTCATGATACTGTTTACAGGCTTTTGCTGGCATGCCTGCTGGCTGAAATTTAAGCTAGTGGCATGTCAACCGTAAAGTATTTTGATAATTGTGACTGATTATGCTCGATTTCATACGTCATTTTTAGTTGACGCGACACTGGTATGTTTTCAATATTTGACCAGAACTAGCGGGTTGCTTGAATGCTTGACCGAAACGAGGTGGCTACTTTTTTACAGCTCCAGAAATGCCCGTGCAAGTTCTTCAGCTCATCTTGGTTAAGTTCTCGTAGTCTTATATGACCCCCCACAAAGCCTCCAAAATGTATATAAGAACCGGCAAAGAGACCCTACGTTCCAAAGATGTCACAAAGCTTCGACTGTTCTTATTTGAAACAACTCAAAAGATCTTCAAGCAATGAGCTGTTGTGAACATGGGGACACCAATGCTGTTGCCGTAACCTGTTCCAATGTAGCTATCAGTTCATCGATTTGAGTTGAAGTGAAAAGTCCATCAGGACCCTTTGGGGTAAGGTCAGTGAACGGGGATTCGTAAAGTAAAGCTGCCTCCATTGATCCATGTTCGGTAAGGTGATTTACAATCAGGTTTATGAAATCTATCTGGTTAGCAGTCAGATTTTTACCTGACAGGAATGTGGCCAGAGACTGCTTTGCAACTTCACGATCCAGCCCTACAAGTGAGCGTACGAACAGGCCAAGACCCTTTGATTCCTCTTTAGCGCGAGAAATATCTTCCGGTTTTCCTACGCCGCTTTCGGAAAGCATTTTTTCCAGCTCATCAAGATCAGATAGGGTCAATGCTATGTTCATCCGAAGTTTGTGAATAACGACGTTGTCCTCATGCTCCATGAGAAAAGTCCTGGTTTTTGCACGGAATTTCTCGAAATCTCCAGTTTCAGCGAAGATTGGCAACTCTATATCAATTTCACTGCCCATTTCATCTTCAAAATCGGTATAAATAGGCTTTCTTCTTTGTTTTTCGATCAGTTTTACAAGGGCGCGCAGACGTTTTCGAAGAGTTTCCAGCATGGGAATTGTAACATCTTGCCACCACTCATCGGCTTGCACTTCCTGAATCAGCAGCATGTGCTCACGTACCGTCGGGATAGCTGACTTTTCTTCAAGGAGGCCTGCGATATCTTTCACCTGATTGCTCAGACGCTCATAGGAGGGGTCTGCACGCAGTAAAGCCAGTTGAAGATTCAGTATCAGTAGATCAAAACGCTTTGCTTCCTCTGCTTCCGGTTCTAACTCTGAGGGCAGCCCCGCAACTTCATGGGACAGTTCGGCAAGTTCTTCACTCGATAGCTCGGCCCATGTATCGGGTTTTGAGTATTTTTCTATGAGCTTCCTCTTTGGCCGAATTATGAAATTATCCCGATTCATTGAAGCAATTTCGCTGTGCAGTAGCTTGGTAATTGAACTACGAACTCCGGCTTGTGTCATTGGCTCATTATAAGCGGCCAGGGGGTCTTTGACCACAGCGTCTTCGGAATTTTTAAGTTTCCTGTCAAGCTCGGAGATGAGCTCCAAACGAGTTTTAAATAAGCGTGTACCTAAAGACTCACCCAGCGAACCATCGGTGGTCTCCAGGTTCTGGCTGAAAAACTCCAGGTTCTGACAATAATCAAAGAGATAAAAGAATGGCTTATGCTGTCCGGGGCCCAGAAGGTCAGGACAGAGGCGGGTACCGCGTCCTACCATCTGCCAGAACTTTGTTTTGGAGCGCACCAGTTTAAAGAAAACCAGATTCACGACTTCCGGTACATCGATGCCTGTATCGAGCATGTCAACTGAGATAGCAATATGTGGGGCTTTTTCCTTGATTGAGAAACTGTCGATCAGGCTCTGGGCATACTCTGTTTTAAAAGTAATAACGCGAGCGAATTCGCCTTTAAAATGAGGGTAGTTGACATTGAACCTTTCGGCAATGAACTCAGCGTGGGCCTGATTTTTGGCGAAGAGAATAGTCTTTCCCAGGCGGTCGCCACCAGCGACTTTCATTCCTCTGGTCATCATGTGCTCCAGTACCTTATCGACGGTATCTTTGTTGAAAAGCCATTTGTTGACAGCTTCGGCTTCTATCCGGTCAGGGACTTCCCCTTCTTCGTCCCACTCCAGAGAATCCCACTGGTCCTTTTCCTCGTCTGGGAGCTCATCATAATTGATTCCTTCACGCTGGAATTTCAGAGGCACTGAAACCGCTTTTGGGGGAACCAGAAATCCGTCTTTTATTGCTTCTTCGAGAGAATAAGCATCAGTAGGCACGCCGTTTTCAAGGTCAAAGAGGCGATATGTATTGCGTTCAATTTCATCCTTGGGTGTTGCTGTAAGGCCTACAAGCAGAGAATCATAGTACTCGAAAATGGCGCGGTATTTCTTGAAAACAGAACGGTGTGCCTCGTCGATAATCACAAGATCGAAATGCCCCACTCCGAAGCGCCGCTGCCCGTCACTCATCTCATCAATCTGTTTCATCATTGTCGGATAGGTCGAAACGAATACTCTCCCTTCCGTATCTTTTTCCGTGACAAGGTTCACAGGTGCGGAATCTGGCAGATTCTGCTTGAAGGCATTTCCCGCCTGTTTGACCAGAGCCACGCGGTCGGCCAGGAAGAGCACGCGTTTGGCCCAGTTGCAGCGCATTAGCAAATCGCTGAGCGCAATTACGGTTCGGGTCTTGCCTGCGCCTGTAGCCATTACTACCAGAGCTTTTCGGTCATTATCTTTTTCAAAAGATTCTGCAATGCGGCGGATGGCGCGAGTTTGATAGTAGCGGTCGGCAATGTCTGAGTTAACCTCAGCTTCAGAAAGAGATTTACGGGTACTGCGCCTCTGGACAAGCAGTTCCAGTTCAGCTTTTTTATAGAAGCCCTGAACCTGCCTTGGCGGATAGTTCGTATCATCCCATATCCAATGGTCATAACCGTTTGAGTAGAAAATCACCGGCCTCTGCTCGAATTGTTTTTCCAGACAGTCGGCATAGAGTTTTGCCTGCTGCTGGCCAACCCGAGGGTCGCG
Organism: Methanosarcina sp. ERenArc_MAG2; assembly: GCA_023955635.1. Classification (GTDB taxonomy): domain Archaea; phylum Halobacteriota; class Methanosarcinia; order Methanosarcinales; family Methanosarcinaceae; genus Methanosarcina; species Methanosarcina baikalica. The sequence goes on along the minus strand of JAMXHR010000016.1, from coordinate 22,269 downwards.
TTTTGTTCTTTTTGCTTCGACCAGCGCCAGAGGTCTGCCGTCGTCTCCCCAGAGTACATAGTCTACAAAGCCAACCCCGCTTTCGTTCGGCATGCCTGAGACTTCAAATTCCCTGTCCTGAGCTTTATCCAGGGCCCAGCCGGCTTCTTTAAGCAGCAGGTCAATGAAGTAGTCGCGGGTCCGGGCTTCGGAATAATCGTGTGTATCCGGCTGTAAGGCTGAAGCTTCTTTTGCCTTTGCAACTTCGGCTCGCAGGCACTTGAGTTCTTCATCGAGCGCAGATTTGTCTGCCAGAAGCTCCGAAAGTTTTTCGTCCTTTTCTCGCAGGCTGGCTTCCAGGTTCTGAAGCTGCTCTATCGTCTGCTTCGGGACAGTTGTTCTGGGCAGTTCCTCCGGATCAAAACTCAGTCCCGGTTCAGGCTTTCCTTCTCTGGCATAGGTGCGGGCCAGCCAGTAGCTGATGTGGTAAAGCTCACTGATGGCTCTCACTGAATCATATTCCAGAATAGAACGGTTGCTGTGCACAGCCTGATTTCCAAGCCGGGTAATAACCCGTGCCTTATTGAAAATTGCCTCTCCCGCGACTTCCTTGAATGTAGGCTCATGAATTAGAGCACTCAAATTGTCCTGATACGGCAGGAGCAGTGCAGAATCGTGCTTATACATCCATTGCACAGCTAGCTCTAGCGCCCTGCGAGCGTAAAAACAGGCAGTGCGTGGGTCAGGATAAACTGCATTTGAGGCTTTTATGGCAGCCTCATAGAAAGAAGGCCATTCGGCTTCGAGAAAGGCAAAGTTACTCATATATAGGCTCCCTGCCCTATTTGTCGCTCGAAAAAAGCATCTAAGGAGCTCTTGATCAGGTTAAAGTGATCTTCGGTTAGGCCCGTAAATTGGGAGGATTTGAGGAAATCAAGCAATTTGGCTTCGGCTTTCATTCATCTCCCTCTGTATAGGACTTCAGCGTCGAGTTTATTGGTTAAGTAGGGTACGAATCCGGTTAACAGAATAGATACTGCGATCATATCTCGCATCTCTATCTCGCGGGTTGCATTTTTTCCAGTGCCTGAATGTCGAATTCCTGGGTAATCACAAGTGAATCTATAAAGACTTTTCATGGCCTCCTTGATGGTTTCATGGGGCCACGTTCCAAGTTGGTCGCAAATTTTACTGATCGTTTTTTCTTTAACTCCTGGATATAGACGACCCATAGCTTCTAGCAAGTTAACCTGCTTCTGAATACATGTCTTTATTCGTGTATCCGAACAATCAATTCGCAGGTCTCGAATGGAGTTCTCAAAGTCCTTCATGTGGTTATTTAGGTAGATGTCCTGACTGGTTACCTTCCGCAGATCACACATAAGACTCACAAATATGCCAGGCAGCGTCGGGCAAAATGTGCAAGGTCGTCTCAGATCATAGCGCAAATTGAATTTCTCGACGAATTCCTCGAGCAGATTAAAGTAATGGTTGGCTAGAGAATCGCCATCAAGATCATCCAGAGTTTCATAAGCACTTTCAAGAAAATCAATTAATGCCCACTCACTGGAAATATCTTCAGCTTTTGTATTGGCGAATGCCTCTTCACTTCTTTCAGGATCGTTGGTGATTTCCGCTAGCTGTTGAACAGAAGGTTTTACCTTTAAGGCAGATATAAGTTCATCATAAAGCTCACAAAACAAGTCACTCGGTGCAGTCTTCTGCAATGCTAGTTTACCCCATATCTCCCTCCACGTTTCAGACCAGACCTCGATAAATTCACCCCGCATGGTTAAAGTTCACCCCTCAAAGCGCGATACTGGAGAGATAAGAAAAGCTCATAAAGTTCTGCCAACGAAGCTTTGTGCGCTGCTTTCAATTTCTCGACGGCTGTGATTCGAGTAGCGAATTTGAATTGCAGTACAAGAGGTGGCAGAGAAATAGCCAATTCTCCAACGATTCCTCGATTCAAGTTCGGTAACGTGGCTCCGAGAGAAAGACCTTCTAAATGCTTACGCATAGTCGTGCTTGAAAGCGTTGCTTGGAGGTAAGTGGCGGTAGCTTTGCTCTCATCAGGACGGATAAACAGTGATCCAGTACCGCAGAGCATTCCATTGTGCTCTGGCCTCACAATTGCGCATCGACCCATTTCTCCTCGACGTCCCATGATCACATCACCTTGTTGAAATTGATAAAGCTGAAGTTCAGCATGCTTTTGTACAGTGACAGACTGGTTTAGATCAGGAACTATATTTCCATCTTCAATGTGCATCGGATTTATGAGTGGGATGCCACCGAAAACATAGTCTTCCTTATGCAGAAGCGATCCAAACGGACCGATTTGAATATGATTTATGCAATCTTTCAAAGGATATCTCTTCCATCCCTTTGGATTGGAAACCGCGTCGCCAAATATATCAATATATATGGATTGAATGAGTTCATCGAGTTGGGCGAGGGCTGTACGACGTTTGGCTTGGAGAGCTTCCGCACGGTCCAGAATCTCTACAATTTTTCTTTGTTCATCTAAAGGTGGTAAAACCACTTCACACTGCTTTAAGTATTTGAAATGGCGGCTATATCCTCCGTCCGTTATGTGTAAATGACGAAGGTAATAGTAAAGGTATTTTACTTCGGCCTCTATTTTTGGGCGTAGGACTTTTACTCCATCTGCTCCCATACAGAACGGAAAATCTACATATTTGAAGCAACGTGTGTGATCTCCGAATATAATAACTGGAAGGTCTACCCGACAAAGCCTCTTTTCTTCGTTTGCATGTCCAGAGATCAGCTCCTTTCCTTGATCCACAATCGCGAATCGTCCTTCGGAAAGGAATTCTCCTTGAGGTGTTTTTACATTGCCACCTGATACATCGGCAATTACCTCTTCAAAAGGCAATTTTTTCCATCCTGTTTTCACTTCAGCATCCCTTCCAGTTCTGCCATCTCCTGCTGAATTTCGGCTTCCAGTTTTGCGAGGCTCTCGAGTATGTCTTTCGGGGACCTGTGTTCCACCTCTTCATGCACAACTTCTTTGTAGCGGTTGAGGGAAAGGTCATAGCCCTGGGCGGCGATGTCGGCTTTTGGTACGCAGAAACTCTGCTCGGTTCGGGGGCGTTTGAGTTCGTTGTTACTGCGTTCCTGCCAGCGGGCCAGGACTTCAGGAAGGTTATTTTTGGCGTGATCGTCTTCGCTAAGCTCAGTTGAGGGAACAGGGCCCAGTTTGTCCTCGCTCAGGAGAGGAGAGCGCTTATCGTCAAGGCTCCAGCCGTCGGCCTGCACATCGTAAAACCAGACGTGGTCTGTGCCTCCTGAATTTGTTTTGGTGAAAAGGAGGATCGCGGTTGAAACGCCGGCATAGGGTTTGAAAACGCCGCCGGGAAGTGAAACAATGGCATCAAGCTTCTGCTCCTCGACAAGCATGCGGCGAAGTTCCTTGTGGGCTTTGCTTGAGCCGAAAAGCACGCCGTCCGGAACGATAACAGCAGCCCGGCCGCCTGGCTTCAACAGGCGCATGAAAAGGGCCAGGAAAAGCAGCTCTGTTTTCTTGGTCTTGACGATCTGCAGAAGGTCTTTTGCAGTATTTTCGTAGTCCAGCGAACCGGCAAATGGAGGATTGGCCAGCACCAGCGTGTAGGCTTCTTCGTCGCTGGCGTTCTCCTGGGCAAGGGAATCGCGGTAGCGGATATCGGGATTTTCCACACCATGCAGGAGCATGTTCATGCTGCCTATGCGGAGCATGACGTTATCGAAATCAAAGCCGTGGAACATCCCGTGGTGAAAGTGCTGTTTCAGCTTCTCGTCGTGCAGGATATTCGGATGGTACTTTCGCAAGTATTCGCCTGCAGCTACGAGAAATCCGGCTGTACCGCATGCAGGATCGCATATGATGTCTGTCGGCTGGGGGGCGGTTAGTTCCACCATCAGGCTGATGATGTGGCGCGGAGTGCGGAACTGGCCGTTCTGGCCGGCGCTTGCGATTTTGCCAAGCATGTATTCGTAAAGGTCGCCTTTTGTATCGCGGTTCTCCATAGGCACGCTGTCCAGAAGGTCAACTGCCTTGGACAGCATCGAGGGCGTGGGAATGGTGAAGCGGGCACCTTCCATATGCTGGGCGTAGGTAGAATCGTCGCCTCCGAGGGTGCGCAGGAAGGGGAAGACGTGCTCGTCGACAACCGTGAACATTTCGGCCGGTGCGAAGTGTTTGAAGTGCGACCAGCGCAGGTCTTCATATGGGCGGCCTTTTGGATCGTTTCCTTCGAGGAAAACACGGCGCTCCATAGGACGTTTGAGGCGTGCGGATTTGTTCTCTTCAAGCGTGTGCAGGTCATCCAATCGCCTTAAAAACAGCAGGTAAGTAATTTGCTCGATAACTTCGAGAGGGTTGGAGATTCCTCCGGACCAGAAAACGTCCCAGATGCGGTCGATTTGGTTTTTTAGTTCACCATTGATCATTTTTTATTCCTCTAAATAAGGCAGTTGGATTGCATGTAAAAGATAAATACATGACACGATACTTATCCATTTTTCAGGAGATCTATTCCCAGTGCTATTCTTGAAGTTGTGCTCGGCCCATATTCCAATGGGAATTTCGTTTAACCTTTTGATCTTACTGTATGAGAATTTCTATTCAGGTATATCTAATAACCGTTTTAACTTTTTATTTCCTTTCCGGTTTCAGGTTCCGCATTTTAAGCGGTTTTGTCCCGTGTAGCTGGAAGAGCATGATTTCAACAAAGGCGACGAAAACTGCTCCGACAAAAACTGAATGACCTGTCAATGTATGGACTTCATGACTTTAAGGCCCAACAACTTATGCTTACAGACACACTTCCCTTGAATATATTGTCTAAGCTAAAGCTCATTGAAGGTTCCAATTGTGTTACTTTTGACGCATAACCGTCACGCAAAGAAAGTAAAATGTAACTTTGCAATGTTTCAGCTTTGATCTATCCGCCACACCGTAAAAAACTTCCAACACCCTTATAGATTGGTAAAGCTAATATGACCATGTGACAACCAAAAAAGAGTTGCTGCGAACGATTCGCATGCATTGTCTCAATTGCTGCAGTGGGTCTTATTCCGATGTAAGGGAATGTGCAAGTGGCCCAGATGCTGCTCCGTACAGTACATGTGCCATATGGCCATTCCGACTCGGCGTAGACCCGGAAGAACCAAGTGAAGCCATGAAAGAAAAGGGCAGAAAATGTGCCGAAAGTCGCACCGCTATGACGGGCTAAGGTAAATGCCTAACCGGACCAAGAAGTCCGTTTCTACGCAAAAACTCGATGTCTCTAAATAGAAAAACAAGGTTCAGACAGGACCCTGCCCCCTGCACAACGTAGACAGGACCCTGCCCTGCACAAACGTTCAGAAGTCAGTAGAAAACTTGCCATGTCCCTGAGCAACATGCGACGGAACATATTCATTGCAATTAAATTTAAATAGTCTTAACTACCATTATTGTTTATGCGGACCCAATAAATCGGTCCTGGGTCGGCACTGTAGTTTGGGGCAGGTCTGGTGATTCCTGCCCATCTACCTTTCACTCAGTCCCTATTTTCGTCATGAAGTTTGTCAAGCAAAGCCGCAACTCTGTCTTTTGCAACCACTTGTGGGATTCACGCAAATTTTATAACTTTTCCTGAATATATTGTGAAGGGAGGAGTTTGAACCCACAAATATTTTGTAAAATAGATCTTTCTGTTAGGTTACCGCGCCTATTCTAGTAATATAGCGCTATGTGAATAATTATGGTTTTTAACATTTTAGTGTAGAGTCTTGGCATCAAAATTAAAAATATCTTTACGATGTGTTTCACATGGTCGCAGAAGAAATAACATAGTTAGTATTTTACTAGATAAATATTAATTGGTTTTTCAAATCGGGGAAAAGGAGAGGTAAACAGTATAGATAAATTTAGTAGTTTCCAGTTAACATATATGATTTTTAAAAAAAGGAAAAAATAATAAATTTCTGAGGCCATGAGACCCTGAAAAATTAAAAATGAGAAGAAAATAGAACTGCAGGAATTTTTCCCGCAGACCGGAAGGGATAAAATGTATTCTACCCTTATAGGGGATTGCCCATCCGGATTAATTTAAAAGGGCTTTAAAAATATCTACCGACGTTTTCTATTGCTTTTACAATCAGAGAAATACATGCTTCAATATCTGCCATGTCCAGAACCTCAACCGGGGAATGGATGTAGCGGGTGGCTATGCTAACCGTACCTGTAGGAATACCTTCTTTTGTGAGATGAATTGAAGTGGCATCAGTGGTGCCCCCGGAACCAACGCCCAGCTGATACGGGATCTTATTTTCAACGGCAGTGTCCTTCAGCCACTTAAGAACCTGCGGATGGGCTATAAGGCCTCTTCCGGAAGCGTCAGCTACGGTAATTACAGGGCCTTTCCCTACTTCCAGAGAAGAATCGGTTTTGTTGATACCCGGATGATCCCCGGGAATAGTTGTGTCAAGAGCAAGAGCAAGATTTGGACAAATCCCAAAAGCACAGGTTCTTGCTCCCTTCAGTCCTACCTCTTCCTGGACAGTACCTACGGCATAGACGTTTGCTTCAATCTTATGTTTAGAAAGCCGTTTCATAACTTCTATAAGGATTACAATGCCTGCACGGTCATCAAATGCCTTGGAAGTGACTTTTCCGTTTGCAAGGGACACAAACTCCCGATCAATTGAGGCTGTCGTACCGATCTCAATTCCGAGGTTCTCGGCATCCTCCCTGTCTTTTGCTCCGATATCGATAAACATATCTTCTATTTTCACAGGCTTTTTCCTGTCATCCTCTTTCATTACATGTGGAGGTTTGGACCCGATAACTCCGGGAATAAAGCCCTTCTTGCCGCGAACTACAACTCTCTGGTTAAGGAGGGTCTGGTCAAACCATCCCCCTATCCCAACAAACCGGAGAAAACCGTTATCATCAATATATCTGACCATGAGCCCGATTTCGTCCATGTGAGCAGCCAGCATTATAGAAGGGCCTTCTCCCTTTTTGATAGCTATAAGGTTTCCCATGTTGTCTTTGCGGAGAGTATCAACATAGGGTTCGATCTCCTTTTCAAGAAGTTCCCGAACATCATCTTCAAAGCCTGAAATTCCGTGAGCATTTGTGAATTTTTCAAGAAGGGATTTTATTTCTTTAGGATTTCCGCCTTTTTCCATCTTCGAATATCTCCTGTATGTCAGTTAATTTAGAGTTAAATACGACTTTATAAGAATTGTACATTTATGATTATATTTTGCTAAACGATTTTTATGATTTATCCTTTACTAAATAATTTTTTTAAATTCTCTGGTTCATGATCAATTATAATTCACTTCCACTTCAAATTAATAATTATTATACTGTTGATTAATTAAGATTAACTTGTTGTTTAAGTTTTTGGCAGGGGCCCTCAGATCAATTTTAGATGGCGAAGAGGGATTTTCGGAAGCTGTAAGGACAGAAACATTAAAATCACTTCAGGTTTATTGAGACTCAGGTGAAAATTACATGACTGCAGAATTACCTCCTCAAATTCAGAACCAGATAGCACAGCTTCAGCAGATACAGCAGCAGATACAGGCTATGACCATGCAAAAGTCACAGATTGAAGCTATGCAAAAAGAGTCCAAAATGGCTCTTGATGAGTTAGAAAGACTTACTGATGATTCAGTAATCTATCGTAGTGTAGGTGAGCTGGTAATAAAAACGAGTAAAGTGGAGTCCATTTCGAAACTGAAAGACAGGGAAGAAACTCTCTCACTCAGGCTTCAGTCCATTTCCAGGCAGGAGGAAAGGCTCACATCTCGCTTTAAACAGCTTCAGGAGCAGATCCAGCAGGCTTTAGGCCCCAGGGCACAATAATTTTCTATTTCATATAGGAAATGAAATAGAAAATAAAATAAAGCTTTGCTAGAAGTCACATTAGAAATCATGCAGAAATCCCGGAATTCTCGGATCCGGGGAAATTGATGTCTATAAAGACGATAGCCAGAGTGAACAATGCAAGTTGATGAAGCGGAGTTTTTCAACCGGCTCCTTGACTATCGGAACATTTTGTATTTGTGCCACCGAAATGCAGATCCGGATGCCGTTAGCAGTGCTTTTGCCCTTTCAGAAGCTTTTGGGGGCACGGTCGGACTCGTGGACGGTAGTAACCGCGTTGCGTCCGTCCTGATTGAGAGGCTCGGGATAGAAGTCGTGGATAAACCGGATCCTGCAAATTACGGTTTTGTCGTCGTAGTTGACACTTCGACAAAAGCGCAATTAAATAATATAGAGCTTACCAGTTATTGCGTGATCGATCACCATACGACTACTGCTCTAACAGAAAATGCTGAATTTTACCTGCACCGGAATACTACTTCTACTGTGGAAATAGTCTATGATATTTTAAAAGTGATGGGAGCACCGATTAACAGGAGGGTGGGGATCGGGATGCTAACCGGGATCGTGACAGATACAGGGCACTTCAAACACGCATCAGTGGATACATTCCGGACAGTGGCAAAAATTATAGCGGCCAGCGGAGTTGAATACGGGGAAGTTCTGGATCTCATGGCTGCTACCCCACAGGATATTTCCATGCGTATAGCTATCCTGAAAGCGGCAAGTCGCATTGAACTCGATAGAGTGCAGGATATGTTGATAACATCTTCTCATGTCAGTTCTTTCGGAGGATCTGCATCCTCCATGCTCATTAATATCGGGGCAGATATTGCTTTTGTCGGTACAGCCAAAGGTGAAAGCGTTAGAGTAAGTGCAAGGGCGAAACGTGACGCTGTAAGTGCCGGAGTTAACCTTGGCCAGTTGATGGAAGATATAAGTAACGAATACAATGGCACAGGCGGCGGACATTCTGGAGCTGCCGGAATCGATGTGATTGCCGACATGGAAGAAGTGTTGAATAAATGCAGGGAAAGGACAAAGAAGATTCTTGAAGCTTCCCTTGGAGCAAAGTCGAAAAACATTTCTTTTGAGGATGAAATCAAAGAAATTGAAGATGAGTGATTTTTCGAAAATAACGAAAAGTCTTAATAATTTCAAACCCCAGTGTAACTGACAAACTTTCGGAATTTGAGAAATAAATAATTTTACGGTTACGGTAAATTTACCTGGTTATTTTTAAAACAGAGCTTCTTGGGCATGGTTTGTCGGGGAACCAACTATATGTTGCAACAGGTTTTTGGGTTGACCTAAAAGATATTTTTAGCTTAACAATTATTATTTATATTAGAATCCAGCTTAATCTTCATACTATATATGCCGGAAGTCGACATCCGCCGAAAATTCTGGGCATCTGAATGAAAGCCCACAATATAAGACATACCGAGTGTGAACGAAATGCCAGAATACTGGGATCCTGAAATAGAGACAATGCCTGTAGAGGATTTGAAAAAACTGCAGGAAGAAAAGTTGAAACAACTTGTACATTATGTGTATGAGAACTCCCCTTTCTATAGAAAAAGGTTTGACGAGCACGGTGTTAGGCCGGAAGACATCCGAACTCTCGAAGATATCACAAAGTTACCTTTTACAGTTAAGCAGGATCTCAGAGACACCTATCCCACAGGCATGTTTTGCGTCCCGAACTCAAAACTGGTCCGATTTCATGCCTCTTCGGGTACAACAGGCAAACCGACTGTCGTCGGATATACTCAAAAGGATATAGATGAGTGGGCTGAGTCCCTTGCAAGGGGATTTACTTCTGTCGGAGTTGGGAAAGATGACATCCTTCAGGTCAGTTACGGGTACGGGCTTTTCACGGGCGGGCTCGGCGCTCACTATGGAAGCGAAAAAATGGGTGCAACCGTACTCCCCACAAGTTCGGGAAATACCGAACGCCAGCTTGAATTGATGAAAGACCTTGGCACTACTGCCATAGCCTGCACGCCTTCTTACTTCCTTTATATGATCGAAACCGCAAGAAAAGAAGGTATCAGCATCAGGGACGAAACGAAATTAAAAAAGGGTTTTTCGGGGCCGAACCCTGGTCTGAGGAACTTAAGACAAGGATAGAAGACGAATCAGGAATTAAAGCCTACGACATTTACGGGACTTCGGAAATGAGCGGCCCGCTGTTTACCGAATGCTCTGAGCAGTGTGGGATCCATATCTGGGCAGACAAATTCCTGGTGGAAATCCTGGACCCCGAAACAGGAGAGCCTGTTCCTGACGGAGAGAGTGGCGAACTCGTAATCACAACTCTTACTAAAGAAGCCCTACCGCTTATTCGTTACAGGGTTAGGGACCTTACAAGAAAGCTTTCGGAACCCTGCAGGTGCGGGAGAACCCACCCCAGGATTACACGCATCAGTGGGCGTTCGGATGACATGATTATCGTGCGTGGTATAAATGTATTCCCTGGACAGATCGAATCGGTCCTTATGAAAATCCCTGAAGTCGGGAACCATTTCATGATTATTGTAGACAGGATTGGGCCTCTTGACTCCATCAAAGTGCAGATAGAGATGCATGAATCTGCTTTCAGCGACAAAATGTCAGACATGATGGCGCTTAAAAAGAAAATTTCAGGCGCTCTGAAAAGCGTACTGAGCCTTGCAGTCGAAGTGGAGCTGGTAGAACATGGCTCCCTACCCCGTTCTGAAGGAAAATCAAAGAAAGTCATCGATAATCGAAAGATTTGAAGATCCTGATAATAGAAACACCAAAACCTGCAGAATGCTATTATCCTGTAGGTTTTCCTTTTTTGGCTCTGATCTCTTTTAAATTTCTCTTAGAACCGGATCTCGATATAATGGTAAGCTTATATCTGTAAGCTTAAAATATACATAGAAACTTATGTTATATTCTGAGTAAAAAGATTAAAAAAGGAAAATAAAAGAAATAGGAAAAAGAACAAGAGATGTAAGGATATGGGTTCTGGAATTGAAGATAAAATTATAAAGCAGATTTCCCTTTTTGCGGAAAATAAGCCTGGCAGACTTGCAAACGTTGCAAATAAACTAAAAAGTGCTGGCATAAACATAAGGGCATTTACCATTGCCGAATCAGGAGACTTCGGGATAATCCGCATGGTTGTGGATAAGTCCGACTATGCTCACAAAGTACTCCATGATGCAGGGTTTACCGTTTCCGAAACCAGCGTTTTGGGAATTGAAATGGAGGATGTTCCTGGTAGCATGTCCCGTATCGCGGAAGTGTTTGGAAAAGCTAAGATCAACCTTGATTATGCATATGCTTTTGTCACCAGAGATCAGAAAGCCCTTTTAATAGTCAGGGTTAACGAAATTGAAAAAGCAGTGAAAACGCTTGAAGAGGATAATATCAAGCTTATCGGCATGAAAGAGCTTGAAAAGATCTGATTTTAATGGAAAACCGGGTTTCCCGAAAAAAGGCAACATTGCACGAAAAACAAGAAAATTGTCCAGAATTCGGCACATATATGTGTTTTCGGTATTCTGGAATGGCTTTTTTACAGCTTCTGGTTCAGGGCAAAATTCCCATAAGACATCTTATAGCCGGGAAGACTTCCCGGAGATTCTAACCGGATGAATAGATACACATAATAAATATAAAAACGGATAAATAAGAGAAAGGAAAAGTTGCCAGGAGAATAGTTACCGGTTTGACTAAAATGGCGGAAAATAAAAGTAACTTAGAGGAAAAAGCACAAAGCTCCCCAAAAAATAAGCTTGGTGGAGTCCATACGACAGTTATCGGGGGAAGGGCTGGAAAAAAGCTAGTAAAACTGATAAGCCAGCATCCTGAGGTAAAAAAGGTAATACCCTCCGTGATTTCTGTAAAAGGCATTGCAGGAGGAAGTCTGACCGGAAAAGTGCTACGTGCGGATGCGAGAGGAAACTTGAGGCTATTACTCTCTGAAGGAAGGAGTTTCCAGGAAGTCAGACTGGTGACGACAGTTGGGACCGCTGAAGAGGGAGACAGAATTATGAACGAGCTGAATGAGATATTAAGAACTGCCCTCTGAGGCGTTAAAGGAGAGACAATTAATTGACATTTATAGGGATTGACCATGGAACAACTGCAATGCGTTTTGCTCTGATTAAAGAGGACAGTATCCTTACCTTTGAGCTTGGAAGGGCTGAAGCAGCTGCCATGTCAGAAAAAGAGATCCTGGCATCTATTGAAGAGAAATTCGGGGTTCGGCGTGAAACAATTGACCTGGTTGCGCTGACATACTCAATGGGAGATGGCTTCTCCACAATAAAAGATATAAGGAACCTGGAAGGAAGAGGGCTCAAAAGCATTGAAGGAGCTGGAAAAAAGACAGGCGGAGGCACAAGAGTTTTCGACGCTATCCGATACTCTGGGATTCCTGCGATAGCAATCCCGGGCCTTCATATGGAAAGCAAAGTGGATTCCAGAATGAAGGTGTTCTCCCACCTTACAAGCCCGGAAAAGCTGGGAATTGCTTACCACATCCTGTGCCTTGGCTATAAGAATTTCGTGGTTTCCGATATCAGTTCAAATACTGTCACCCTTGCTGTTGTTGATGGAAAGGTAATTGGGGCAATCGATGCTTGCATATTTGCCCCGGGAGTTCACCATGGCCCTCTTGACCTACAAGCTATCAGAGATGTGGACAATGGGCACCTGACAGCAAACCAGGCTTTTATAGAGGCAGGGGCTCTGAAAATGACCCTATATAAAGATCGGGAAGAATTACTCAGTGCAGCCAGAAAAGGAGAAAGGCCGGCTCTACTTGCTCTGGATACTATCGCCCTGTTTGCAGCTATGGAAATAGCTTCAATGCAGCTCCTTCTCAAAGATTATGGGATAACCGGAGAGGTATTTCTCGCGGGCTCGGTGGGCGAAGTAGAATATGTGCAGAAAAAATCCATGCACATGTGGGAAAGGAATGCCTGTGTCTCGGGAAGTGGCATGCTGCAATAGGCTGTGCCGAGATAGCACGGGACATTTTTGCAGGAGAAAAAGAGATCTTGGGCGTAGATGTTGATTATCCTTAAAAAAGTAGGAAAGGAATATCATAAAAGGGCAGTAAATCAGGTTTTTTCAACGGATTCTTCAGACATGCTGTCCTGATATTCCGATACATCAATTTTTTTCACCGGTTCCTGCCCCGTCGGGCTCATCGTAACTGCTCATCCGGTCCTTTTTCAGAAGAATAACGTAGTCTGCGGAATTCTTGAGTGCTGTGGAGAAACCAGGCTCAACCCCGAAGATAATAGTCTCTTTGCCATGTTCATTTGCTTTGTTCAGAAGCGGCTTGAAGTCCGCATCCCTGGTCACGATTGCAAGGGTGTCAATGTTAGGGTTATATACCAGCTCCATACCCTCTACCGCCAGGCGCACATCAACATCGCTTGAACAGATTATGGGCTCAAGCCCATGATTTTCGATAGCTTCCACTAGCTTATCAGAAGCGTACTGGTTAAGAAAAACGCGCCCAATCTTGATATTCCCGTAGTCCTTCAAGACGTCCCTTATCTCCTCCAGATTTACATCAAATTCTTTTCTGAGGATGTTAGGACCATCCACTAGAAGCCCTATTTTCCTCCTGCCAACTTCTTTTTTCGAGCGGAGGTATTTGGAGATAGAGTCAATTCCGCTTTTTACAGGTTTCATTATCAATGTCCTCTATGATCTTACAGTTCAAGGAACCTGCACTCTTATAGATTTTCATGCGCAGCATGACCATGCAGCATTCTTCAGGAGGGAAGGGACTTTCCAGCAGCCCTCCAATCTACCGATGCAGAGTCTATTCTTCAGCTGTCAGTCGGCAGCATTTTCAAAGTTTGCAGTTTCAGATTACTGAGATTAAAGTCCTGATACCGCGATTTAAGTAACAATCCGATGATATCTAATATCTGCTTTTCTGTAGTAAAACATTTGCATATTCAGGCAATTACAGTTTGCAACTTTCTCCTTATGTAAAAGGCTGGCCTGAAAAACCGGAGATTCTTTATGCAAACAGAACGAAAAAAATATCCTGTAGGATAAAAATCTCTATATATAAAACATAACTATAATATATGCAATTATAATTTATCGGAAAAAGGCCCTTTTTTCACTTCCCGGACAACATATGAAGATTCCTCGAGTTCAAAGATCTTTTCCGTCTTCCGCCCTTTTTTGCGCCTAATATATTGGATTTCTCCGAGATTTTGCAGGAAAGATTCATAGATTCCCATAAATTGTTCAAATTCAAAGTCATTAAGCTCTATTAGTCCTTCCCTGCCCGCATGCCAGTCGTAGACCTGAATAAGAATAATTTTCCTTACCCTTTTCAGGTTCTCGTTTTCAGGCAGTTTTTCAAAGTAGAGGGTCTTTTTCAACTCTGGAGACCATGCTGCAAATAATTTCCTGAAATTTAAGACCTGAATAGGGATTCTCTCTCCGGGCTCGGGTTTTGGATAATAATAGGTATTTTGTAGAAGGTTCTCCCCTTCCAGATTCACCACCTGCCGATGTACCTGGATTTCATATTTTTCTCCTGGAGATTCTTTATGCGAAGACCCATGTAGAGCCCGACAAAGAGCCCGCTAAGGTGGGCTGTATGGGCTATCATATCCGACGAATTAACCATAAGGAAATCAAAGAGAGCAAAAAGCACGAGAGCATGTTTTAGCCTCATTGGAATAAAGTATACATAGACGCGGAGATCCGGCTCAAGCATTGTAAGGGCTGCAAAGACCCCGTATATCGCTCCGCTTGCGCCAATCATCGGGCCAGGTGAGATATCGAAAATCGGCCGGCTTAAAAAAGTATATCCTATTGCTGATAGAATTCCGGCGGTGAAAAAAATTGCCAGAAGCTGTTTGTTTCCGGCCCGACTCTCAAGTGCAGTCCCGAAGAAGTACAGGACGACCATATTGAAGAAAAGATGCCATAAACCGGTGTGCAGAAAGATGTATGTGACAAGCGTCCATGGCCTTGTAAAAAGGGAATTCGGATCAAACTGAAAAATATTTATATAGATAGACCCTATGCCGGGAACTGTTTCCATAAAAAGAGAAAGTGTGCAGAGGATAATGATCACTATCGACGGGCTTGTGAAAATAGAACCTTTATCTTCCACCTGTTCCGCCCCCAAAGATATAAGATGAGTTAAGGTCAAGCATGTTTCCAATTACTCTCCAGTTCGATTAGGATAAAACTACCTGAATATTGAGGCAATTAGAACACACCTGCAAACCAGATTAAAGTGATGTTAACATGTAGTAATATCAATGGTTTGGCTTTCAGCGTATATGTACCCAATAAGTCATAATTTATAATGTTCGAGTACAAAAGTTGCACATAACAAAATACATTGTACACATTTGAATCCCTTTAACCTGCGTATAACTGTATTTGAGGTTAAAATAACTGACTGAACACTTGAAATATATATGAATTGCAGTTAGTGGAGTAAAGTTGCTAATATAAGTATTGAGACTGACATAACGTCGAGATAGACCTGAATTCTCCTGCAATTGGTCTTTACCAGTTCGTTCCGGAACAGGGAATATTATCAGAAAAATGAGCTTTTCCCGAATATAAGTTAGTATATAACTGTTAAAAAGGTTAACCGATCATAAAGTCAAATTGAATATCGTGTGGAGCTTATCCTAAAACTCATTTTTATCTTACCATTAACAGATTTCAGGGTCATTTTCTCTAATCAGAAACTTGATTATTCAAAACGTAAGATTGAAGAAATTAATATTAAATTTTGGATAGGCTCATGATATAATCCACTGTTTTAAAGATCAGTAAATAAATTTCCAGATACCCTGGTTTAGAATTTACCTTAATTACAGATATCCTGTTTCCAGAAGTCTCTCTTTGAATAAATCAATTTTTGTTCATTCCGGATCAAGTCTTATCCGCGATATTGATCAAAAACGACTCTTGATGAGAATACTATTAATATGTTCAAGAGAAAAAATATGTTCAAGAGAAAATTCAATTCTTTTTCAATTTAAATAGGTATTATAAAAATTGAAAAATATATTAACTAATATCCAAATGAAGAAATAACTGTTTGATATTTCTTAAAAAAAATACGAAAACGGTTTACAGCGTTTACTATGTAAACTTACCCGAATATATTAAAGATATAAATAATTTGTGATTTATTTATTAGAAAGGAAAATATAAAAAATAAAGAATATTTTTGTAAATAATATATTCACTGGAAATATAAGTTTTGTGGAAGGATCCGTACATCAGTCAGTAACAAATATTTACAGAATTTTTTGCTTTGAAAATGAAAAAAACGTATAATTAATAACAATTAATATTACTGGGAAAGGAAGTACTGGTACTGTAGAATATTACACTCAAAAAACAGCATCATGAGACACTAATCTGTCCTTTGTATAATCAATTAAAAGAAATTGACGAAGTATGCCGATTTCAAATATTCCCATTTTACCCTTCTCGAAATAGCGTGTTACAAATTAGAAAATGTTATATAGATTTGGTACATTTAGACATTTAATTAGTGTTCATTATCCATCGGTAGCGACCTCTGCTCAAGATTAAGGTCTCAATCGTTGGTAAAAACGGTTTTTTTGAGAAATAGGGCGTAAAAAAGGATATAGAAGAGAAAATCAGGCCCTAAAAACGACTTTTGCAGGGAGATAGCCCCTATAAAAACGGTTCTATTTGAAAAAATATTGGTATGACGTTTAGCATGGCGTTTAGTATTTGAAAAAATAGATTATAAACGTTTTACCAAAAAGTCTTAAACGGTTGTAACTTTAAAGCAGACGGCAAAATATATAATGTATAATCATGAAGAATATGCCATACATTATAAAAATCACAATCGTCTTGACGAAGTTAACTTTAAACAAATTTAGGAGGAAAAGCTCAAATGAGCAAACTAACTACCGGGAGTTTTTCTATAGAAGATCTGGAGTCTGTCCAGATCACTATTAATAATATTGTAGGGGCAGCAAAGGAGGCTGCTGAAGAAAAAGCAAAAGAGTTAGGCCCGATGGGTCCTACTGCTCTGGCGAGCATAGCATCCTACAGAAGCTGGAACTTGCTTCTTCTTGACCGCTATGAGCCTGTTTTGACCCCTATGTGTGACCAGTGCTGTTACTGTACCTACGGACCATGTGACCTTTCCGGAAATAAGAGAGGTGCCTGCGGAATTGACATGGCCGGCCAAACAGGAAGGGAATTCTTCCTTCGTGTGATTACAGGTACTGCATGCCATGCTGCCCACGGACGCCACCTGCTTGAACATGTGATAGAGGTTTTTGGTGAAGACCTTCCCCTCAACCTTGGAGAATCAAACGTCCTGACTCCCAACGTCACAATCTGTACAGGGTTTAGTCCAAAGACCCTCGGGGAATGCAGGGCTCCAATGGAATATGTTGAAGAACAGCTCACCCAGCTCCTTGCAACTATCCATGCAGGTCAAGAAAGTGCAGAAATTGACTATGACTCAAAGTCTCTATTCAGTGGTAGCCTGGACCACGTAGGTATGGAAATTTCTGATATTGCCCAGGTTACAGCATATGACTTCCCAAAAGCTGATCCGGAAGCCCCGCTCATAGAAATAGGTATGGGATCCATTGATAAGTCCAAGCCGCTAATTGTTGCAATCGGGCACAACGTGGCCGGTGTAACCTACATCATGGACTACATGGAGGACAACAACCTGGTCGACAAGATGGAAATTGCCGGACTTTGTTGTACCGCATTCGACATGAGCAGATATAAGGAAGCCGACAGGAGACTCCCATATGCCAAGATCGTAGGGTCCCTGGCAAAGGAACTGAAGGTTATCCGTTCCGGAATGCCTGATGTTATTGTTGTCGACGAACAGTGCGTCCGCGGTGACGTCTTATCAGAATCCCAGAAACTCAAAATCCCTGTGATCGCATCCAATGAAAAGATTATGATGGGACTGCCGGACCGCACAGATGCTGATGTGGATTCAATAATAGAGGAGATCAAATCCGGTGCAATTCCGGGTTGTGTAATGCTGGACTATGAAAAACTTGGAGAACTCGTCCCGAAGCTTGCCGAAGTAATGGCTCCAATCCGCGACGCGGAAGGCATAACAGCAATTCCAACTGACGAAGAGTTCAAAGCTTACATCGACAAGTGTGCCCAGTGTGGAGAATGCCTGCTGGCATGTCCCGAGGAACTGGATATCCCTGAAGCTCTGGCTTTTGCAGCCAAGGGGAGCTATGAGTACCTCGAAGCCCTCCATGATATCTGCATCGGATGCCGCCGCTGCGAACAGGTCTGTAAGAAGGAAATTCCAATCCTAAACGTGATTGAGAAGGCTGCACAGAAATCCATCAGCGAAGAGAAGGGATGGGTCAGAGCCGGCAGAGGACAGGCAAGTGACGCGGAAATCAGGAAAGAAGGCCTGAACCTCGTTATGGGAACTACCCCCGGTATCATCGCAATTATCGGATGCCCGAACTACCCTAGCGGTACCAAAGATGTCTACCTCATCGCAGAAGAGTTCCTGAAGAGAAACTACCTCCTGGCTGTGAGCGGATGTTCCGCAATGGACATCGGTATGTTCAAGGACGAAGAAGGCAAGACCCTTTACGAAAAGTACCCTGGCACATTCGCAGGTGGCGGACTGCTTAACACTGGATCCTGTGTGTCCAACGCACACATCAGTGGAGCCGCAGAGAAAGTTGCCGGAATCTTTGCTCAGAGAACCATGGCAGGGAACCTTGCTGAAATTGCGGACTATACTCTTAACCGTGTAGGTGCATGCGGACTTGCCTGGGGTGCATACTCACAGAAGGCTGCTTCAATCGGTACCGGATGTAATATATATGGTATCCCTGCAGTGCTTGGCCCACACAGTTCCAAGTACAGGAGAGCCCTGATTGCCAAGAACTATGATGAGTCCAAGTGGAAAGTCTTTGATGCCAGAGATGGCTCAGAGATGAACATCCCACCAGCACCGGAATTCCTGTTGACAACCGCAGAAACCTGGCAGGAAGCAATCCCAATGATGGCAAAAGCCTGCATCCGCCCGTCCGACAACAACATGGGCAGGTCAATAAAGCTGACCCACTGGATGGAGCTTTCCTTGAAGTACCTCGGTGTAGAACCGGAAGACTGGTGGAAGTTCGTCAGAAACGAAGCCGACCTCCCACTTGCCAAGCGTGAATCACTCCTCAAAAGGCTCGAGTCAGAGCATGGCTGGGAAATTGACTGGAAGAGAAAGAAGATTATCTCCGGTCCGAAGATTAAGTTCGATGTCTCAGCACAGCCAACGAACCTCAAGAGACTTTGCAAGGGGGCCTGAAGATGGTAGACACTACCAAGAACACCAAACTTTTTACCAGCTACGGAGTGACAACTTCCAAAGCGACCACCCCTGAGATAGCAGCCAAGTTGATTTCAAAGGCAAAGAGGCCGCTTATTGTAGTAGGGACAAAAATCCTTGATCCGGAACTCCTGGCTAGGGCAGTGAAGATTTCACAGAAAACAAACATTCCTATTGCAGCTACCGGAAGTTCAATGCCTGGTTTTGTTGACAAAGATGTAGATGCCAAGTACATCAACCTGCATCAGCTAGGCTTTTATGTAACAGACGAAAACTGGCCCGGGCTTGACGGCAAGGGGACCTATGACACACTCATCGTCCTTGGGCACATAAAATACTACATTAACCAGGTACTGTCCGGAACAAAAACTTCAGTAAGGTAAAAGCAATCGCAATTGACAGAAACTACATCCAGAACGCAACAATGTCTTTCGGAAACCTAAGTAAGGCAGACCACTATGCTGCCCTGGATGAACTTATTGATGCATTATAATTTGATTTAGGAGGCGAAAACACAATGGTAGAATTCCCATTCGAGATTTCCCCAATGTTTGAAGGAGAAAGAGTAAGAAAGGAAGGAATGTTCGTAGAACTCGGTGGCCCGAAATCCCTCGGTCTCGAGCTCGTCAGAGCAGCAGATATGGATGCAATTGAAGATGACAAGGTTACAATTGTCGGTCCTGACCTCAAAGAAATGGAAGAGGGCAAGACCTATCCATGGGCAATGGTCTTCAATATCGGCGGAGAACTTGTAGAACCTGACCTAGAGTCTGTAGTCGAGAGGCGTGTCCACGACTTCATCAACTACTGCCAGGGCATTATGCACCTGAACCAGAGGTATGATGTCTGGATGAGAGTTTCTAAGGACACAGCTGCAAAGATGGACTCCTTTGAGCCCTTCGGAAAAGCCGTCATGATGCTCTTCAAGACGGAACTTCCCTTTATCGAGAAGATGCAGGTGACCTTCTACACCGACAAGGCTGAAGTTGAGAAGCAACTCGAGGCTGCAAAGGAAATTTTCAAGGCAAGAGACGCCAGGACAAAAGACCTCCGCGATGAGGATGTTGATGTCTTCTACGGATGTACTCTCTGCCAGTCCTTTGCTCCGACCAATGTTTGTGTAGTTTCTCCTGACAGAGTTTCCCTCTGTGGTGCAATCAACTGGTTCGATGGCCGCGCAGCCGCAAAGGTAGATCCGGAAGGTCCGCAGTTCTCAATTGAGAAAGGTGAGCTTCTTGACGCCAAGACCGGTGAATATACCGGTGTCAACGATATTGCCAAGAAACTCTCCGCCGGCGAATTCGACAAGATTAAACTCCACTCCTTCTTCGACTCCCCACACACATCCTGTGGCTGCTTTGAAGTAGTCGGGTTTTACATCCCTGAAGTTGACGGTATCGGCTGGGTTAACAGAGAATACCAGGGAATGGCCCCGAACGGCATTGGTTTCTCCACTATGGCCGGTCAGACAGGCGGTGGAAAGCAGATCGTAGGTTTCCTCGGTATCGGTGTCGCCTACTTCTATTCCCCTAAGTTTATCCAGGCTGATGGCGGCTGGAACAGAGTTGTCTGGCTTCCCGCTATGCTCAAGGAAAAGATTGCAGAGACCATCCCTGCAGACCTCATAGACAAGATCGCAACCGAGAATGATGCTACAGACATCCAATCTCTGAAAGCCTTCCTCCAGGACAAGAACCACCCGATTGTTGCCACCTGGGCAGCTGCGGAAGAAGAAGAGGAAGAAGAGGAAGAGGAAGAAGCAGAGGCAGTAGCTGCTGCAGCAGCTCCAATGATGATGCCTGCAGCCGGCTTCCAGATGCCTGCAATGGCTTCAATGCCAATGATGTCCACTGGTAAAGCTGGTGGAATAAAGATCACCTTCAAGAAGGCAAAGATATCCATTGAGAGAATGGTCATCAGCGAGAAGAAGGAATAAAATTAATTAAGTGACGACAGGTAATCGCTTAAGACGAAAAACAATCCAATGAGGTATTCTGTGACAAAAGTAATTGCAATAACGGGAAAAGGTGGGACTGGCAAAACAGCGGTAGCGGCTCTTCTGATCCGCTCCCTTTCCAAAAAAGGTAAATTTTTACTGGCAGTTGATGCAGATGCAGACACTAACCTACCTGAAACCCTTGGCTGTGAGAACGTAAAAACAATTGGGGATGCAAAGGAGTTTTTACAGGCTGAGATCACAAAACCCAGGCCTGATAATCCCGATATGAATAAAGAGTCGGTACTTAAAAGCAAGGTTTATGAGATCATTGAAGAAATGCCGGGTTACGATCTCCTGGTCATGGGCCGACCCGAAGGTTCAGGCTGTTACTGTTATGTAAACAACCTCCTCCGGGGTATAATGGATAAACTGATCGTTAATTACGATGTAGTTATCATTGATGCAGAGGCCGGGCTTGAGCATTTCAGCCGGAAAATAATCCGGGACATAGATGACCTTATTGTCGTAACAGACGCCTCTCGAAGGGGATTTAGGACGGCTGAAAGAATTCATGAACTTGTGGATGAACTGGGCTCAAATGTTGGTAGAATTCACGTTATTGCAAACAAGGTTACAGATGCTAACAGCGAAAAGCTTGTCAAACTGGCCGGGGATCTGAAACTGAACATGATAGGTATGATCCCGCTAGACCCGAAAATCGAGGAAATGGATATAAAAGGCATACCTCTCTTTGAAATCCAGGATGACTCGGTTGCTGCAGTAGAAATCGAAAATATTATACAAAAACTGGGATTCTAATCCCGGTTTTTTTGAAACTGTAATATTGCAGAAAACCGTGTCGGAAAAGAGAAAAGGACCCTGTTGCCCATTTTCAGGGCTTGAAACAACATTCAAAATAATGCGAAGTAACGGAGCAGGATTTACTTCTGCTCCAATCGTTTTTCCCATATGAGGGAAGAAGCTGGAAGTAAAATTTGCATTATATCTTTATTTATGCAGTCACTCATCAAAACGGAAAACTTACGAAAAGGTGAGGTTTACATGGCAAAGAAAGTTAAGTTATCAGAAATGACAGAC
>JAMXHR010000015.1 GCA_023955635.1 Methanosarcina sp. ERenArc_MAG2 | reverse complement strand
GTCGACGCAAAAACGCTTGCGGAAATCCTCGAAAACCGTGGAAGACTCGAAGGTGGCTCCCTCCTGACAGAAGAATATATCCGGGAAAACACAGCCTACGATTCAATAGAGGCTCTTGCTGAAGCCGTAATCGAAGAAAAAGCTTCCCTTAAGGACGTCCCCAAATTGAAGCCTGTTTTCAGGCTTCACCCTCCAAGAAAAGGACATGCAGGGATTAAAAGGACGGTACAGCAGGGTGGCGTGCTCGGAAACCACGATGAAGATATCAACGTGCTCCTGCATAAGATGAGATAAGGTGGTTGGAATGGATACAAAGAAGTTCAGAGGGTCCAGGACCTGCGGAGGCGGGACCCATAAAAATAGGCGTGGAGCCGGAAACCGCGGAGGTCGCGGAAAAGCCGGTGGCTGTAAACACCACTTCGTAAGAGCGATGTTGAGAGGATACAGCTACGGAAAGCATGGTTTCAAACGCCCTGCCGCAGTCTCTAGAGATGTTTCCATAGTAAATGTGGGAGAACTTGACGAACTTGCTCCTTACCTTGTTGAAGAAGGGCTTGCAGAAGTCAGGGATGGAGTATACCATGTTAACCTGGAAAATATCGGAATCGAGAAGGTACTCGGAAGTGGACGTGTTACGAAGAACCTGATAGTTACTTCGGAAGAATTCTCCGTATCTGCCCGTGAAAAAATTGAGGCAGCCGGCGGAAGTTGCATCGATGCCGAATAAGTAGTGCCATTCTGGCATTACTTATTTTCATTCTTTTGGTAACTTTTTCATATTAGATGTGCTATATACCAATATCTTATGGTAATACATAATCTAATATTTTATATAGTGTGAATATATTATATTTTGAATGGTGTAATCGATGACTCTCAGGGATACGTTAGAACCGTTTTTTAACAAGTTACCTGCAGTAGCAAGTCCGGAAAAACATGTCCACTTTAAGGATAAACTCTGGTGGACTCTGGGAATTTTGGTGCTGTACTTTGCTTTGGCGAATGTACCGCTCTTCGGGATGTCCAAGGACTCTGTTGACCTTTTTGAATCTTACCGTGCCTTCTTTGCGGGCGCATCGGGATCTCTGGTTCTTCTAGGTATCGGGCCAATTGTCACGGCTTCGATCGTCTTGCAGCTTCTTGTTGGGGCAGATATTATCAAAATGGACCTGTCGGATCCTAAAGATCAGGCATTCTTCCAGGGAGCTCAGAAGTTCCTTGTGTTTGTCATGATCTTACTGGAGGCTTTGCCGCAGCTCCTTGGTGGGTATATCCAGCCGGATCCAGGACTTGCTTCTGCTCTTGGTGTAGGCCTGGGAGTAATCACCTTCCTGCTCCTGATCCAGATCTTTATTGGAGGCGCACTGGTCCTTTTCATGGATGAAGTAGTTTCCAAGTGGGGTATCGGGTCAGGAGTCGGGCTTTTCATTGTTGCGGGGATCTCGCAGCAGATCGTTACAGGGATCTTTAACTGGGCGCATGACGAAGGAGGGCTTCCGATCGGGCTGATTCCAAAGTGGATTTACATCGCCCAGAATGTCGGGGCAGATTACCTCTTCTCAGGTGAGGGCCTGATGTTTATGCTGGTCAGAGGAGGAATTCTGGCACTGATAAGTACGGTTGTCATCTTCCTGCTTGTGGTATACGTGGAGAGTACGAGGATTGAAATCCCTCTTGCCCACAGTGCAGTGAGAGGGGCAAGGGGCCGCTTCCCTGTCAAACTCATATACTCCTCAGTCCTGCCAATGATTCTTGTCAGGGCTCTTCAGGCTAATATCCAGATGATAGGGATTATTCTCTCCAGCCGGGGAATTACATTCCTTGGAGAGTTCAGCGGATCAACGCCTCTTAACGGAATCATGTACTACCTTGCTCCGATACACAGCCCCTATGACTGGATTCCATCTCTCGTGCGGGAGTCCTTTGCAGGCTATAATGCTACCGCGCCTGCTATCTGGCAGATCGCGCTTCACGTCTTTACAGACGCCACTATGCTTATCGTAGGCGGAATTGTCTTTGCCCTCTTCTGGATAGAAACTACAGGCATGGGTGCGAAACCCACAGCTCAGAAGATTTTCAATTCCGGAATGCAAATTCCGGGTTTCAGGCGGAACATTGGCAGCATTGAAAAAGTCATGCAGCGCTATATTCCAAAAGTTACCGTAATAGGTGGAGCTTTCATAGGAATTCTTACCCTGGTCGCAAGCCTGCTCGGTACTCTCGGAAGTGCTGGCGGTACAGGGCTGCTGCTGACTGTAAGTATCGTGTACCGTCTGTATGAGGATATCGCATCCGAGCAGATGATGGAGATGCACCCGATGATCCGTTCTTTCTTCGGGGAACAGTAAGGGTTCTTTTTGACCTGAAGAAAGGAATCGAATCTAACAGAATGGAAACATTAAAATAAAGGATACAACAGGGATCTTTGAATGAATATAATACTCTTCGGGCCCCCAGGTGCCGGGAAAGGCACCCAGGCCAAAAAAATGGTTGATTTCTACGGAATCCCGCAGATCTCCACAGGGGATATCCTGCGGGCAAATGTCAGAGAAGGAACCGAATTGGGACTTGCAGCCAAGTCCTATATGGACAAAGGAGATCTTGTTCCTGATGAGGTGCTTATAGGGATCATTAAGAACCGCCTGAAAGAACAGGACTGCAAAAGGGTTTCATCCTTGACGGTTATCCAAGGACTGTCCCTCAGGCAGATGCTCTTGCAGTCATTCTGGATGAGATCGATAAGCCCATAGATGTTGTTCTCAACCTCGAAGTGTCTGACGAAGAGCTGGTAGAAAGAATAAGCGGCCGCCTTATGTGTAAGTGCGGTGCGAGCTACCACAGGACTCTTAACCCGCCGAAAAAAGAGGGTCTCTGTGACATTTGCGGAAGTGAGGTTTTTCAACGTGCTGACGACAAAGAAGAAGCAGTCCAGAATCGCCTCAACGTTTACAAAAAGCAGACTCAACCCCTCATCAATTATTATGCAAAACAGGGTATCCTGATGACTCTTGATGGTACGAAGGATATAGATGAGGTTTTTGAAGATATCAAGGCAGTTCTTGCAAAGTTTGCCTGAAATCTTCTCTTTTTTATTCCTTTTCTTTTATGACTTTTCATTCGATTTTTTTCTATTTTCGCTCAATTATTTTGTAGGAAGTCTCGGCTTCTTTTTTTCATTTGATTCAAACAATTAATATTTAAATATTATGTGGCTGTTTATGTCATCAAGCACTATACGACGGAGAATCTGAATTAATATGACTGAAAGCTCAACCGATGAACTGCTTAACTGGGTTATCAGTGTTGACCGCCGTTTGATTCTTATGGAATCCATGAAAAAGCATGCCTTTGTCCGGGCTTCTGATATTGCTCATGAGGTAAGCAGATCTACGCAGAATATCAGTCATGCTTTAAAGGAACTAGAGAGCAAAGGCTTGATCCATTGTTTAACCCCTGAAAAAACGACCTGGAAAAAGTACACTCTGACAGAGGCAGGAAAGCAAATTCTGGATAAACTGGATGGGAAATCTCTTTAATTAAACGAAGTTAAAAAAATTTTGTTACTCTGGACTTTCAAGGCCCTGGGTCTTTCCTGTATCGCTTTCCTGCAATATACTTAAAGGCGCGGTTTCGTCCTCATGCGGCAGGTCTTTATATCCTTCCACCAGGTCAATATTTGCTTTGACAACGGATTTTTTAAATTCTGCAAGGTCTGCCGTGATATCTTCAAGGGCGCTTGCGGCTTTCTGGCTGGTAATGACGGCTCCGTCAGGCACCACTTTATGCGGGAGGATTTCAACTCCGCGAACGATAGACCTGTGGAGGACCACCGTATCTTTTCCTATACTGCAGTCAAATACTACGGCTCCGAATCCGATAAAACAGCTTTCTCCTATCTTGCAGGGACCATGCATAATGCACCCGTGCGCAAGAGAAGTGTCATTACCTATCCTTACTTCCGAGTCGGAAAGGGAGTGAACCACTACGTTATCCTGTACATTGCAGCCGCTGTGGATAACTATTGAAGAGCCCGGTTCGTCTGCTCTGAGCACAGCGTTTGGCCCGACAAATACATTCTCCTCTATAGTTACATTTCCGATTATCAGTGCAGTCTCGAAAACCCAGGCTTTGTTGCTTATTTTAGGGAACTGTCCATTGGGATTTGGAAGAAGCATATTTTAAATTCCTCTGTTGCCTGCAGATATAAGTTCATTTTTCCGGCTTTTCCGGCTGTAATACATTTTTATGATAAATTATGATAACATATTTAAATATATTTTCTCATTTTTTATCATAAGATCCCCTTGATACACTTCCCGAATTGCGCCTCTCCCGAATTGCGCCTCTCCCGAATTGCGCTTCCCGAGTTCCGCTTCGGGAGCACGGGGTCCGTTTCACTCGCTTCGCTCGCTCAAGCGGACTGGTTTATATTGAAGATACTGAGCTACGCTCAAGAGGGCTAATTTTTGGATGAGTAAAGTTGCTTTTCGTTTTACTCAAGCGGACTATTTTATAAAGTTTCAGTTTTTCAGTTGCCGTCAGTGTTATCCAAGGTACATAACCTTGAGTGATTTTGTCAGGAAAACGAACATGATATTCCTTGAGTAACATGCACAACTACATGAAAATGATTGCAGATGGCAGCATTTTCATGCTAAATTTAGTATTGGCTATAAGCACCTTTATAATCGGCCAGGAGCATAATGTCATTTAAGAAAGTCCCCGGTTAGAGGGTAGATAAGTTAGGAGTCTTACTGAAATCTGGATGATAAGATGCTTACTTAATGCTTACTTTTGTCTACCGCTGGTTTCTACATGTTCCGGGACGAGTCCAACCTCAATTTAGTCGAATAGTATAAGTTATATATACATCAACACTTATTACCAGAATAATCTGCGTAATCATTTAAAACCGGCTCCGTAATCTGAGCTGATTTATTAATACTTTAAGCTTGTCAAGATTCTATTTATCAGGATTTTCCTACGTTTAAAAATCTCAGAATAATTATTGAACCTGAATGGTGAGGACAACTTGGTTTCAGAGGCATTAAAAAGCAAATAGACCGATTCCTGCTGGCTCTCGGTTTTTCCCTTATGTTCGGGATAATGATTCTTGGACAGAATTTCAGGAATTCTGTCGGTCAAGCGGTAGGGACTTTAATGAATCCCGTACTTGCTCTTGTCGGACAGGAGAATTTCCATCTGATTCTTTTAATTATGGCGGCTATTACTGCTATCTATGCATCCCTTATCCAGAAGTATACAATCGACTGGGATCTGATGAGGAATACCCAGGATCGCATGAAGATATTTCAGAAGGAATTCAGGGAGGCACAGCTTTCCCAGAATACCTATATGCTGAAAAAGCTTGAAGATCAGCGTAAGGAGATGATGGAAGACCAGATGAAAATGTCCAAGCAGCAGTTCAAGCCCATGGCTTATATAAGTATCATTTCCCTTCCTCTCTTTATGTGGGCTTACTATTTTATTAGCGGGCACGGGGCTGCTACTATGGTCTTTCCTTTCTGGGGCAAACAGTTGCTTACTTCTCATGCTTTTGGTCCCTTCCAGCACTGGATATACTGGTACTTTATTTCTTCTCTCGGAGTCAGCCAGCTTATCAGAAAGGCTTTGAACATCGGTGGGGTCTGATGCAGATAACAGTAAGCGGGCTTCCTGGGAGTGGAACAACAACAACTTCAAGACTTCTTGCTGAATATTATGAACTTGAATTAATTTCCTCGGGTGAAGCTTTCAGGAAGATAGCCAGAGAAAAGGGAATGAGCCTTGCAGAATTCGGAGCTATGGCTGAAAAAGATCCTTCAATTGATCTGGCTATCGATAAAAACCAGAGAGCTATCGTTCGCAGTCAGGACAATCTCATTCTTGAAAGCAGGCTTGCAGGCCATATGGCCAAAGATGTCCCGAATGTGCTTAAAATCTGGATAAAGGCCCCATTACCTGTTAGGGTAAAACGCATTCATAGGCGGGAGAAATCGATATCTTTTGATGAAGAACTTGATAAAACGGTCAGAAGAGAAAAATCCGAAGCCCTCCGTTATATGAGTTATTACAAGATTGATATTGGAGACCTCTCTATTTACGATATTGTTATTGATTCTGAAAAATGGAACCAGTACCAGATTCTTGATATTCTAAGGGTTGCTATCGATTCCCTTTTAGGGCCGGAATAATTTCTCGCAATGCCTGTCAAAGGCTGGGTTTTTATACAAAGCGTAGAGTTTTATCGGCCATGACTTGAGGTACTGCCCTAATTAATCGGGAATATGCGGTTATAAGGGTGTCCTGTTGCTTCATGAGGATATCCTGTACCCATCTGCTCCTAAAAAGGGTTATTTATCGTAAGTCTTTCGGCATATCTGATATTCTCTTACCTGTATTGCCGGAATTTCTTCAGATTTCCGGTTTGTTACCTTTTATATGTTTGTTACGGATTATATTATATACTGTATTTACATCTAGCACTCACTCATATCTACACATTCAGTTATACCACACATTTCACTCATATCTACACATTCAGTTATATTTATGCATTCAACTGAGGAGTTTTTGAAAAACCATGTCATCCGCCGGCAAATTGCCATCCGAAATTGAAAGAACTCTGGTCCGGAAGTCCGGCGCCTGGACAAATCCTTCTTACGGCTGTTATCCGGAAAAGCGCCCTATCCTCGAGTATATCGAAAAAGGGGTTGTAAATATTGATAAACCCAAGGGGCCCACAAGCCATGAGGTTGCAGCCTGGGTAAAAGATATTCTTGGAGTGAATACGGCAGGACATGCAGGCTCTCTTGATCCCAAGGTTACAGGGCTTTTGCCAACTTTGCTCGGAAAGGCTACGAAAGTTGTACCTGCTCTGCGCCTTTCGGGAAAGGAGTATATCTGCCTGCTGAAGCTTCATCGGGAAATGCCTCCAAAACTAGTTAGGAAGGTTTGCGAGGAGTTTTCCGGCCCTATCTATCAGTTTCCTCCTATCAAATCCGCTGTAAAGCGCGTCCTCAGGGTAAGGACGATCTATTATCTTGAGGTGATTGAAATTGAAGGAAGTGGAGTACTGTTTCGCGCAGGGTGTGAGGCAGGGACTTATATCAGGAAGCTCTGCCATGACATAGGACTTGCTTTAGGCTGCGGTGGGCATATGCAGGAACTCAGGAGGACAAAGGCAGGCCCGTTTACCGAGAAAACGCTTATTACCCTTCAGGATCTGAAAGACGCATATATGTTCTGGACGGAAGATGGGGATGAGTCTGAACTCAGGCATGTCATCCGTCCCATGGAATCGGCTGTATCCCATCTCCCTAAAATTATCATGCGGGACAGTGCCGTAGATGCAGTCTGTTCCGGTGCCTCCCTGGCTGTTCCGGGTATTACGAGCCTGGATTCAAACCTTAAGAAAGGCGACCTTATCGGACTATTTACCCTTAAAGGCGAACTTGTAGCCCTTGCAAAAGCTGAGATGAATACAGAGGAGATTCTCAAAGCCTCGGCAGGACTTGCAGCTACAACTGCTCGGATTACGATGAAAATCGGAACTTACCCAAAAGGTTGGACTAAAAAAGAAGAGAATGTTCAGCTCTGACCTTTAAAATTATTTTTATATCATTGCTCCTAGAATAAGATTTATATATCACTATTCCGTTATGATATAAGTCGTGGCATAAGCTTTGTGCCGAGGTAGTCTAGTGGTAGGGCGCAAGCCTGGAAAGCTTGTGGGGCTTAGCCCCTCGGGAGTTCGAATCTCCCCTCGGCGTAGATTTTTCTTACTTGTGACTTTTCTTACTTCTATATATGCCAGTTTCTAAGGATTTTCTTTATATGTGTCAACGCTTTTCTAAAAACATTGTCTGCAATATTTTCCTTACACCTCTGCAGAAGATTCATATTCAGTAACGGATCCGATGCAGATATCCTTATATACTGGGAACTGCATGTAAATGAACTCATCAGTATATGCTGTAAAGAAGCTCCTTTTGAGAGCTGCTCCTGAGTTTTCGCGTATTCCTAAGGGTATTCGATCAGGGGCTACAGGATGCTGTATGCATTCCCATGGAGGGAGTATATGGTAGAAGTAAAAAATAATGAAGAATTGAGGCATCTTGTTCGGATTATGAATACCGACTTGCAAGGGACAAAGCCCGTACAGTACGCCCTTACAGGTCTTCCAGGCATTGGAAGAAGAACTGCTATCCTTCTGGCAAGAGGCGCAGGGGTTGACCCTTCTGCTACACTTGGATATCTGCCAGATGAAGATGTGGCAAAACTCGACGATGCAATCGGAAAGTTTGAGGAGATTGTACCTTCCTGGATGTTGAACAGGCAGAAAGACCTGGCAACAGGAGAGGACAAGCACCTGCTCGGAACGGACATCTTACTGACATTCAGGGAAGATATTAACAACTTGAAGAAGGTTCGCGCTTACAGAGGTCTGAGGCACGAAAGAGGCCTTAAGGTCAGAGGACAGAGAACTAAATCCACAGGCCGCCGCGGGTCGACTGTCGGTGTCAGCAGGAAGAAGTGATTTTCCGATTAGGTGATTTTTAATGACATATCCAGGTAAGAAAAGTAAAAGCTACGAGACTCCAAGGCACCCGTGGCAGGAAGCCAGAATGGCTGCCGAAGTCCAGCTGGTTAAGGCATACGGACTCAGAAATAAGAGGGAAGTCTGGAAAGCAGCCAGTATGCTCAGGATGTACAGGTCCGAAGCCAGGAACCTGCTTGCAAATGTTGCAGAAGGTCAGGACGGAGAACTTGAAGGACACCTGAAAACCCAGTCGGATGAAATTCTTTCAAAGCTTATCCGCTACGGCATCATCAAGTCGGACTCTAACATTGACGATATTCTCTCTTTAAAAACTGAAAATCTCCTTGAAAGAAGGCTCCAGACCCAGGTTCTCCGTCTCGGGCTTGCCAGGACAGTCGTCCAGGCACGTCAGTTCATCACTCACGGGCACATTGCAGTGAACGGAAGAAAGGCTACAATTCCGAGTATGCTGATCTCTAAGGAAGATGAAATGCATATCGGGTATTACGGGACTTCTCCACTTATCAGCGAATCTCATCCGGAAAGACCTGTCCAGGTGGCATCTGCTCTTGCAGACAGCGCAACTACTCTCAAAGCTGTTGCCGATGCAAAGCAAGCCAGGGAGAGACCTCCTGAAAGAGGAAGAGGCGGCGGAAAGAAGAAAAGAGGGAGGAGATAATCATGGCAGATATGAAATGGGCCGTGGCTCACATTAAATCCTCGTTTAATAACACGCTCATTACTGTAACCGATATCACGGGGGCTGAGACTATTGCAAAGTCCTCCGGTGGTATGGTCGTAAAAGCCGCAAGGGACGAAAGCTCTCCTTACACTGCAATGCAGATGGCAGGCCAGCTTGCTGACCAGCTAAGGGACAAGGGCATCAACGGTATCCATATCAGGGTAAGAGCCCCTGGTGGAAACAAGCAAAGGAGCCCGGGTCCTGGTGCTCAGGCCGCAATCAGGGCTTTTGCAAGAGCAGGAATCCGCATTGGCAGGATCGAAGACGTTACTCCTGTCCCGCACGACGGTACTCGTCCGAAAGGCGGAAGGCGCGTATAAGAGAGTTCTTCACGGAATTCTTCGAGAGTTCCTCAGGGAATTCTTCCGAGAATTCTCTTTTTTGAATGCATTAAAATATAAGGGAAATCAAGGTATATGACGATGGAAGTAGACATTCTGGAGTTATCGGACAGATCTGCAAAATTCGTGCTTTCCAAGATTAGCACATCTTTTGCTAACGGCATTCGGCGTGCCATGATCGCAGATGTACCAACTCTTGCGATCGAGTATGTGAACCTTTATGACAACACCTCGGTACTCTATGATGAGCAGCTGACTCTACGTCTGTCCTTAATCCCGATAGTAACGGATGTAGAGACTTATGTACCCCAGGCAGAATGCGATGTATGCGGAGGAGTGGGCTGTCCTGCCTGCGAGGTCTCTTTAACCCTCAGCGCAGAAGGTCCTGTGACGGTTTATTCCCGGGACCTTATCTCCTCTGACCCTAAGATCCAGCCTGCTGATCCCAACGTACCGATTGTTGAGCTGAAAAAAGGGCAAAAACTCGTGCTTGAAGCCATTGCGCATATGGGTTACGGCAGGGACAGTGTCAGGTGGCAGGCAGGAGTCGCTTGCGGTTACAAGAACGTGCCTATCATAACCATTGCAAACTGTGATGCATGCGGACACTGTGCAGCAGAATGCCCAAAAGGTATCATAAGGCTCGAAGGAGCGGGTGCGAAGGTTTCTGAGGATGATGTGCTAAAATGTTCGATCTGCAGGCTCTGTGAGCAGGTCTGTGACATTCATGCAATAAAAATCAACTTCGATGAAAACGCTTTTGTGTTTACCATGGAATCCGATGGTTCTTACACAGCCAAAGACCTTGCCCTGAATGCGGCAAAAGTGGTCAAGGGCAAAGCCGAAGAAATACTGAGCATTCTGGACCAGTTCTGAGCTTTTGCTCGGATACAGGCCCAAATCTCATTTTTTTTGAAATTCAGCTCTTTCGGCCCTTAAAAATCTCAATACGCAAATATTTCTCCTGAATTTGTGTACGTGATTTACCTGTTTCACCGGTTTTACGCCGATTTTTTTGTCTGAATACCGCAGAAATTATTTTGCTCTATCCTGGATCTTCCGACAATTATTACGCGTGACCCTTGCGGCTCGAAATGTTTATATATTATCCACGATATTGTGGGGGAGTGCAAGGCGCAAAGCGCGCCGGATATCAAATTAAAACAGAATTACAAGATGCGAGGGTTGCCCAGCCAGGTCAAAGGCGCTAGGTTGAGGGCCTAGTCTTGTAGGAGTTCGTGGGTTCGAATCCCATCCCTCGCACCAAATTTCTTCGTCTGTTTACTTCAAATACTTAACTTCTAAAACTTCAAATTTTCTTACGTTTCTTAAGGTTCTTTTTGTAAGGAATTTCTCAGAATTCTTTATATATTTGTATTCGCTATGCGAGGGTTGCCCAGCCAGGTCAAAGGCGCTAGGTTGAGGGCCTAGTCTTGTAGGAGTTCGTGGGTTCGAATCCCATCCCTCGCACTAAAAATAATTCTATTGACTCAAGTTACAGTAGGTTTTTAAGTTTTAATAGGTCTTTTTTACAAAAGTTTTATTCCAAGATTCGCTGATTTGTTATTCAATGTGCGAGGGTTGCCCAGCCCGGTCAAAGGCGCCAGACTTAAGATCTGGCATCGAAGGATTTCGTGGGTTCAAATCCCACCCCTCGCACTAATTTTTTAATATCGAATTTTGGATTTTTCCTTTTTACTTCCTTTTATACAGGAGTACTGTAAGCAAGCTGGCTATTCCATAATATATCTCAAAGCCTGGTGTTTTCAAGATTTCGTTTTGTTCTTTTTGTGGTTCTTTATCCTCTGTATTGTTATTATTAGTTGTTTCAGTTGATGCAAGCTGTAATCCTTTTTCAGTTTCTTTAGATGATGTTTTCGCTATGCCCGTTATTGCAAATGAAGAAAACCCTGAAGTTTTGGCTGTGAAATACAGGTATTTGTTATCTTCTCCTGACAGATTTGCCGGAAATTGCTCCCATTTTTTATCGCTGTATCTGTTCAGAGTAATGGAATCCTGATTGATCTTTTTGTCCTTTATCCAGGCTTTTTCAACCTTGAAACAAACAACTGGATTTTCTATATTCTTGGAAGTTGCAAACCCGCTGTTTCCAACCCAAACATTAAAGGATTTGTACACTTCTCCAGAAGGTAATCCGGAAACCAAGGTCGATTTTCCTTTGAGCTGTTCGGCAATGGCTGTGGTTTTGCCGGCAGTCTTCTTTGAATCAAAGCTTACATATGCGACACAGGTTGCGTTCTTTGCGAAATCAAACGTTATAGTTTTTCCATTTGTAATAAAGGCCTGTGAAAGTTCCTTTACCTGGACGTTCCTTGCAGGTTCCGGAGAACCACCTGCACCGCTACTGCTCCCACCGTTGCTGTTATGGTTGCTTCCTCCATTGCTGCCACTGCTTGGACTGCTCGGTGTAAGCACATTTATCGCAGCTGTTTTTGAGGCAGTTCCATTTTCATTGCTTATGGTCAGGTTAACAGTATATGTCCCAGGATTTGCATATACATAAACCGGATTTAGATCAATAGATTCGGGTTGTCCGTCGCCATTGAAGTCCCAGGTCCTTGAAGTTGCTTTCTGGGAAATATCATTAAACTGTACTGCCAGAGGAGCATAACCCTCTGTAACGTTGCTAGTGAAGTTTGCAACCGGAGTGTTTGGATCAGTAACAACTATGTAACCCGGCCTTGTTGTTGTATTGTTCCCTATAGCGTTTCCCACAGTCAGACTGATTGTATAATTTCCTGGTTTTATAAACCTGTGAACTGCAAGCGCATCTTTTGAATTGATACCATCGCCGAAATCCCAATACCAGGATGTAGGTGTTTCGACTTCACTTATAGCTTCACCTTTACCTGTTGCAGCGAATAACACTGTTAGAGGTGCTGTTCCGGAGGTTACATTAGTAGAGAAATCTGCCACTGGAGCTTGTGGGGGAGTTACAGTAATATAATTCGATTTCGTCACCGTATTATTGCCTGCTCCATTTGCCACTGTTAAAGTAACGTTATATATTCCTGGCTTCGTAAAAGTGTGGGTTGCATTCGTGGCATGCTTTGAGTCAATCCCGTCTCCAAAATCCCAGAGCCATGACGTTGGTACTCCACCAGTGCTGAGATCAGTTAATCGCACAACTAAAGGTACGGTTCCAGAAGTTACGTTCGCAGTAAATTTAGCTACAGGCGGCAAGATATTTGTGGCAGAAAGATCACTCATATAGATGCCATTATCATTAGCAATATCATAGTTACCGTCTATTCCCCAAACAATAGTATTGCCATATATATCAGGTGTTGTGTAAGTCCCACTTGGGTAAATATAGACTGAAGTGTTTTTTGCTGAAGGAATATCATAAACGTATACACCTGCATAACCAAATTGGTCATCGCCAGATTTTGAATATACGATTTTGTCCCCGTTTATGTCAATATGAGTACCGGTGTCATCTCCGGCATCAACGACATCATACCCATAATCGTTGATGATGGATAAAGTATTACCTGTATTATCACTGGTAACATCTATAGTTTTCTTCGTAATAAGGTCATACATTTGGATATATCCGCCCCTTGTGTAGAAGTCTGGCCATATCACTTTATTATCATATATATGGGGACTAAATACCTGACTGGAAGAGTGTACATTTATAGTTTCATTAGTATTAATATCGTAAACCGCTATGGTTCTCCCATATGAATCCTCGTAACCATATGCTATTTTGGTATCGTATATATCAGGATCACTGCCCTCCGCAATTTTAGTCTGTGTAGAAGTCGATATATCACGCATATATACGTTGTAATTATAATTTGATTCATTGTAATTTGCACTCCACACGATTCTATTGCCATAAATAGCTGGAATGCTGCGGTCGTCTATATCTTTTGTAATATAAGTACGAGCACCCGAAGGTATGTCATAAACTGCAAGTCTTGGCACTCCACTGCTTTCATCATGCCAGACTAACTTATTGCCGTAAATAGCCGGATGAGATGCTGCAGAAGAGTTAACTGTAGTGTCAGTTTTCGCGGTTAAATCATAAACATGAATAACGCCACTGTCTGTCCATGCAACTTTGCTCCCATAAATAGCAGGATCAGATCCATTACCAATTCTCGTCACCTGTGCCGTTACCTGTGCCGCTGACGCCACAGATGAAATTAAAATTGAAAATACAAAAATTAAGGTTGCCGAAGCTAAAGCTATCGAGTACAACTTTTGCTTATTCTTCATTTATTCTCTTTGCCCCCTAAAATCCAAAAAATGTTAGTACTACATACATTCTAATATTTTTTATATCTATTGTTCTCAAAACTTAATTATACTTAAGATCTGGCATCGAAGGAGTTCGTAGGTTCAAATCCCACCCCTCGCATTAAACTGTTGGGATATAGGTAACTCAAAAAAAGTGTACGCTACTGGAAAATTCTAACAGCTGTGTTTTTCTAAAATTTCCTTACTTATATCTCGCTCTAATATATAATATAAAGTTTATAAAAAATTGGATTTTATGTACCGAATTTAAGACTAAAGCAAAATCTTTAGTTTCTTTATTTTAATTTAACTTGACTAAGCCGGTTGAGAGAGAAGTTTTACAAAATCGAAAAAGATGATTTTTTTGTACGCTTAAGTTTTCAAGTATCTTTAATAGATAAAGTGCAAACCTAAATTGCTGATAATTCATCATTTCCAAAACCCTATAATAAAAGAAGTGTGAGAGATGAAATCAGAAGAACAAATTATAATCAACTTAGAGAGCTTGAAGAATCTTAAGAAACACATTGATGAAAACACAATCATTATCGTGATACCACAAAAAATTTAAGCAATTATCTCTGTGAGGTTTTTATGGTAGAATCACCAATTTTTGAGATATTTGATGGATTGCCCAGACAGGGTCCAGGTAATAACAAGTGTACTGAAAAAGCCTTTAATTTGCTTTCTTCCCTTCCTGCAGGCACTAAGATCCTTGACATTGGTTGCGGTGTGGGTATGCAGACAATACATCTTGCGAAGATCTGCAACGACTGTCACATCACTGCAACTGACATTTACCAGCCTTTTCTGGATAAACTGATGGAAAATGCAGTTAAAGAAGGATTTGATGACAGGATTACCACGGTTTGTGCTTCTATGGATGACCTGCCTTTTGAAGCAGGAGAATTCGACATCATCTGGTCAGAGGGCTCTATATTTGTCATTGGTTTTGAAAAAGGACTTAGCTACTGGAAACAGTTTCTGAAAGATGAGGGTTATATAGCACTGACAGAAAGCACATGGTTCACGGATGAACCTTCTTCGGAAGTGCTTCAATTCTGGCAGGGCTGTTATCCTGATATCAAGAGCATACCTGACACTGAAAAAGTTATCGTGGCAGTAGGATATGATCTCATTGACCGCTTTAAACTGCCAGCTTCTACCTGGTACGATTTTTACTCCCATCTGGAAAAAGAGTTGATGACATCAGTGATAACTATAAAGGAAACACCGATGCAGAAATGATACTTAGTTTTAACAGAAAAGAGATAAAGATCTTCAGAGAATACCCGGATGAATATGGTTATACGTTCTTCATTTTACAGAAGAACACAAATAAATGATTTGTTACTGATGAACAATTCATTGGTCATCGGTTAAGGAATTTTTTGCCTGAAGGCTATCGATTTTATGTCATAAATTTGCCTCAAATTTTAGCCTCTTTACCTAAAATCGATATCTTGCTCCAATTCAAAGTCTATCTAAATTTTGAACATATGTCAAGGGAATGAATACAATTTATCATGATTCCTCACTTAACCGAAGACGCATGAATTATACTTAAGATCTGACATCGAAGGAGTTCGTGAGTTCGAATCCCACCCCTCACATTAAACTTTTGGGCAATAGGTAATAAGAAAAAACGCAACGTAGTGTGCTATTTATGCCCAATCTCTTTTTAAAAAAATCTCTTTAACTAAAAAAGATTTCCTTTTTTTAAAAGTTTCCATAACAAAGACAAATGTTTAATATTTTGCAGATTATCTGACTAACCACATTTTTGTGCACTGTTCGAGGGGTATAATGTACAACCCTTCTTTTTCAAAATTTTCCCTGTAATTAATTTTCTTAATTTTATAATATTTCTTAAAAAAAAGTTGAATTTTTTTGTATACACGTCTAATATTTTTACACACTCAATTACTACAAAGTTCCCTACCAAAAAATCTATTTTTATAATTTCTATTCAATAAATTACTAACTTTTTTACAGTGTATAAATTTCTTACAAAATATTCTTTATTGTGAAGTCACTCGTACAACATCCACACGAAAGCCAATCAGATCTTGATTATGAAATGCAAAATATATTCTTTTTGCCATTATTAACCTTGTTGTATGTCTCGGATTAGATCTAAGATTGCAGATCTCAGGTCTGAAGTAGGCAGGGATTTGTCGCCAAGCTTTTCAAAATTACTTTTAAATCTTGGAGAGGCGTCTGGATAGTAAGTTTCGAAATTATTCCAGACTTCCTTCCATAGATTTTCAGCCATGTATCCAGTAGCTCCAACAGGAATTGGAAGAATTTCAGCATCCTTGCATAATTCAAATTCTTGCCTCATTCCATCTGATAGGACAATATTATTTGCAGAATCAAGCTTGTTTCCATAAACGAAAATAGCAATTCCAGCATGTTCAATCATAGACTTTCGATATTTAGTCCATTGATCTGCGCTATTTATTTCACCTATTGAAAACTGAGGAAACGGGCGCATTACTATATCTTCGTCAGAAATTGTCTTTCCTGCATCGTTCAAATAATCAAGCACACCATTGATAATTGAATCTCCAACACCAAGCCCAAATCCAGTGATAATCCGGTTCTTGTTAGTCTGGTTTTTATTCAAGGCTATCTGCTTGCTTAATTCGTAAAGAAATGATCGCGCATCTATTGGTGACAAAGTTCCGTATACTTCAGCCGCGCCTGAAATAAAGATTGAAGAGTGTTTATAGAGTTTAGCAATCTTCTTGAGTAACTCAGTAATATCTTCGTATTCATTTACGAGAACAGTTTGAATATTAAAACGTTTCAAATCGCGAATAAAATATTGTTGCTTTAGTTCACGATATCTAAATGATTCGTCAGTTTCATTAACTAACTTAGCAACTTTTCGTAGGATGAAGTAGTGTCTCCTTTGATGATTTTCGTACAGCGTTCGGACTCGGCTAAGAATATAATCGATATTTGGATCTTTAAAACTAAAGCCTAAAAATAGAAACGTCTTCTCAATAAGATCACCTCTAAGTGCAGAAATAAAAGGAGTCATCTTAAGTGGATAGGATTCATAATCGTCCTTCAAAATCACCGTTTCGCAGGGGTGATCAACATCACCATGCATTTTATAAACTACGACGTCACGATCAGGCCGTGTTACCGAAAGTTGCTTTAAAGTATATTTGACATCTGGAACCTTTTTAGCTTCAACCAAAGCAGTTTCAATTAGTTTATCATAGTTTGTAGTCCAATAAGTTTGAATTGGCAACTGTGCCATAATTTTATGATTTACAGTTGGATTCTTCGTTTGGCCAAAGTAATTTAAAATCAGTTGTGTAAGCTGCGATCTGTTACCACCTGCCTGATTACAATGATATTGTGCAATCGTAATTAAATCATGATCGTCATCAGGGTTCAGTCCAAGCTCATTTATAATATCTCTTAGCAAACCTTTCCAGTCTGCGTATCCAGCGTCTTTGGAAAGTCCTGCGCCAGCAAAGACAGCCGCATTTCTATTATGGAGCTCATGAATAAAGTCACGAATAAAAATGCTTTCTGAAATTGATTCTGTGGTCATGATAATTTCTTCTTGTTAAAGATTTGATTTCAATATACGATACTCCTTCGTTTTTTGTGGGGGGCAAACAATTAAGGAGCAATTTTCAATCTAATAAAAATCTTTGGAGAAAAAAATAGAATCTAGAGGATTTCTGTAGAGCCTATTTTTCCAACTCAACGACAGTATACCTAATCTCTGTGTTTAATCCATAAAGAAGAGATAAGTTCTTAATCTCTTGCTTTTTAAATGAAATAGGTGTTTTTCTTTGGATTCTGATGGCTATTATTCTTTAAAAAATAAGGGCATTAATTTTATCAACCGAGGCCTATATAAAGAAGCTATTGAGTGGTTTGATCGAGCCCTCCAAATCAAACCTGATGACTACGATTCTTTGAGAAAAAAGGCATTTCTTTAGTCTGGTTAGAAAGACATAAAGAAGCTATTGAGTGCTATAATCGAGCCCTTAAAATCAAACCTGATGACTACGATTCTTTGAGAAACAAAGGTATTGCTTTATTCTGGTTGGAAAAATATGAAGAAGCTATTAAGTGCTATGATCGAGCCCTTAAAATCAAACCAGATGACTACGATTCTTTGAGAAACAAAGGCATTACTTTATTCCGATTGAAAAGATATAAAGAAGCTATTGAGTGCTATGATCGAGCCCTTAAATTCAAACCCAATGACTACGATTCTTTGAGGGAAAAAGGAGTTGCTTTAATCAATATGGGAATGTATAAAGAGGCTATTGAGTCATTAGATCAAGCCCTTAAATTCAAACCTGATGACTATAATTCTTTAAGACACAAAGCTGTTTCTTTACTCTGGTTAAAACGATATGAAGAAGCTGTTGAGTGCTATGATCAAGTCCTTAAATTCAAACCTGATGACTATCAATCTTTAAAAAACAAAGACAATATTTTGGAAAAAATGAGCATTGATAGAGATATTAAAACCAAAAAGGAATATGTGAATAACTCAAAAAAAGGTAATTTTAAATACGACATTGCTTTATCATTTGCCGGCGAAAATCGAGAAATAGTAGAAAAAATCGCCAACAAATTAGCTGAAAATAATATTCAAGTCTTTTATGATGAGTTTGAAAAATCAAAGTTGTGGGGAAAGAGATTATCAACACATTTCCAAAAAACATATGGAGAAAATACTTGCTTTGTATTAGTTTTTGTTTCTAAAGAATATTCATTAAAAGACTGGACAAGCTTTGAATTTTCTATCGCACGAGGCGAAGCAAAAGTTAGAGGAACTGAGTTTATTTTGCCTGTTAGGTTAGATAATACCCCTCTATTCGGTTTGCCTGAAGACATAGCCTACTTAGATTTTAATACAGAAGGAATTGAAGGCATAGTTAGCGCAATTATAGATAAACTAAATGATTAATATATCGTTTTAAGGTAAAACCCATCATTTTTAAGTTTCAACCAAAACTATATAATTTTTTTACTTGAGTTGAAGTATGTGATTATTGTGATTCGGGAAAGTCCAATGTCTGCCAGGAATATGCTTCTATAACTGCTGCAGCATATGCTAATGTTGCGTATCCTCAAAGATATAATGATTCTGAATAGTTACCAATTGGTTTCTATAGACATTTTGCTGTTGACGCTACAATAGAGCTATAATTGAACTAATTCCTTAAGATAACAACCCATTCAATTTTATCATATTGTAAGAGGAAATTCAGTTTGAATTTGTTCAGCAATTTTACTACTCATTTTTACATTTTCGCGATGCGCCAGAGTTTCCCTATATTGCTTTGCTTCGGCCATCTTTGTGAATTCTATTTTTCCATGCAACTCTTTGACTGCTGTCTCAATCTCTTGAAGAGCAACATTGTAAAACTCTTTTCGACTATTAACCAAGTTCAAACTTTTTTCATCAAAACGCCTATGTAATTTAGTTTCTAGCTCAGGGGCATTTTCAGAATGTATCAAGGCATGTACATCAAAATCAAAAGGAACGGAGACACCAAATTCTCGTATTCTATCTAATGGTTGCTGCCTTCGTGTCATCCCAATTTTATAGACATCTTCCCCGAAAGAACCAATATTTGAAATTACGTATACGTATCCACTTTTTGTCACTTGGGCAAGTGAGATGGCTCTCCCTTTTTCCTGAGCTTCTTTAAGTTGCTTTTCGAGAGTTAATATTTTATCGTTCAGTTGCGTTACTTCTTCGCTTTTTGCCGTTGCAATTTCTTTTCGGGCTTCATCTAGAGCTTTTTGAGATTGTTTTTCTTCATTTTCTGCCGCTTTTTTTGCAACCTCAAATTCTCTTATTGCTTTTTCCTCTTCTTTCATTTGCTCTTTTACTAGTCTTTGCTCTTCTTTTTCTTGATACAACTTTTCCTGATTTTCATAAACAAGATGTAATTCTTCCAGTTTCAAACTAAAATACTTATTTGTAAGTATTATCTCTAAAGGAGCGACCAGCTTATTGAGTTCCTCATAAGCTTTTTCAATCCTTTCTTCCATTTTTGACACATTGTTCCATTTTACTTTTAGTACAGCGGCATCACACTCACTATTGAAGGCACGCAATGCAAGCTTTGTGTTCCTAGCGACCATTTCTGCCCCTTTCTTTCTATCGCCTTCAACGGTCCATTCTTTTGAGCACACAGAAGCTACCTTATCTTTTATGAGCTGTTTTTGACGTTGATGATTAGTCAGTATCCGTTTTTGATATTCACTGGAAGTATCAAAATCAAAGTGGGGCTTGTATAACCCATAAGAAATAATTTCTAAGTTTTCTTCAAGTGAGTTGATCTCATTTAATAATTTTTCATATATAGTTCGTTTATTTTTGTAGTCTAAAACCATCTCACTAGTTTTAGCCTTTATTTCATTCAGTTTCTGATTTCCTCTTGTAATCTCTGATTGAATATCTGTGAGGTCTTTGAAATCTTTTAACGTTTTTTCATATGCCCCTCTTTTGTTTTTGTAATCTATATCCGTTTCATTAATTTTAGTTTGAATTTCTTCTAATTTTCGATTTCCTTTTGAGATTTCAGAATCAATATCTGTAACATTTTTAAAACGCTCATATAATTTGTTATATTCCAATTTTTGTCGAATGTAAAAATATACAGCTATGATGATTAATAAAAACAAAAAAATAGACGTTAAATCCGTCAGTGTCACCTTCTAACTTACTTGCTTTTTTAAATATTGTTACAGGTTCAAACGTTACATATGTTATAAAAATAATTCGAAATCTATTCAAATTTTTAGAATAATCTTGAAAAGATGTATAGGGATCTGGACGTTATTTAAAAAAATATAAATATTTTTTAAAATCTAATAACTATATTAATAATTAGAGGGTTACTCTCAAAAACATTTTTTCTTAAAAATCTGATTTTTCAGGATTGCTTTCATAATTAAAAATTAGCTTGGTTACTTGAAACTTAGCTCTCCTTAAACTTAAC
The DNA here is from genome assembly GCA_023955635.1 of Methanosarcina sp. ERenArc_MAG2. Lineage (GTDB taxonomy): Archaea > Halobacteriota > Methanosarcinia > Methanosarcinales > Methanosarcinaceae > Methanosarcina > Methanosarcina baikalica. Next base: position 51,616 of record JAMXHR010000015.1, on the reverse strand, counting down.
CTTACCCCCAAAACTAGGTTTTCTCAGGCTTTAACTCTCCAAAACTTGGATGTCAAGGGTGAAAAGCTTATCACTTTTGGCGTTTTGCTTCATGTAATGTAAAGTCCTAGAAAATCCCAACTTTTTGGTTGTTGTTTAGTTTTTTTGTTGTTAACTTGAATGTTGTTCATTTGGATTCGGTTAAGGATTAAAACGTCAAAATTTGAGTAAAGTTCTGTGTGGTTGTCGGTATTCAAAGGGTTGTTAAAATTGCTGTATAAAATAGGTATCTGGCTTGGCAAACGGTTCTGTAAAGTTAGCTGATTTTGGATATTAGTTATCAAAAATCCGGTGCCATAATTCTAAAGCGCAGAGTTAAAAGAATAACGAATATTCAAATAATTTGTGAATTTAAATATCTGTATTGAGGTGTGCATATGATCGAAAACATGACGCATGTAATGATATTCGTCAAAGACTATAATGAGGCGCTTGACTTTTATACTAATAAACTTGGCTTTGTAAAAGTCACAGACGTTAGCCCGACACCAGGATGGCGCTTTTTGTCCGTCGCCCCAAAAGGCCAGGGTACGGAAATCATTCTCCACGTGCCCAACGCCGGAATGCAGGGCGAGGCCGAAGCAAAGCGGCAGGCAGGACTCATAGGTAAAACCCCTTCCTTGATGTTTAAAGTCGATGATTGCAAGAAGACGTGCGATGAGCTCAGATCAAAGGGCGTAATGATCGTAGAGGAGCCGAAAAAGGCGCCTTCCGGTATTCAGGCGCTCATCGTAGACCTGTATGGAAACCCGTTGTGGCTTATAGAGCATCCCAAGTGAAAAAAATCTAAGAGTAAAGGGTTTCTCACTTTTGGCTTTTTGCTTCATATAATGCAACGTTCCCTTGGAAAATCCTAACTTTTTCCAATCAGAATATGAAATGTTAAGTATTTTTTGCCTAATTTCCTGAAAATCAACCCTTTGAACACCATTCAGGGCTAACAAAATTTTTCTTTGTTTTTTTTCTGTCAGATAATGGCTAAATTCCCTGTTTTTTAAAAGTAAAATAGACCCCCGGTTTGTTAATCCCCATAGCTTACCTAGACATACAAGCTTTTAGCATTTATTTTGATCTTATCTTCTTTTCTGGGCATTTTTTTAATAAAAAATTTGCAATAAAAAGTTACTGCTTTCGTCTTATGAATAATTATAACTAATAAAAGACTATAACTTTATACTTTATTTGAGAACCTTCTATTGTGATAGTATGGAAGAAAAAGAGAACCTAAAAGGACATAAACGAAATAAAAATACATTGATAATAAGTACCATCTTGTATATTATTGGTCTTTTTTCTTGCTTATAGGTGTTAAAGGGCTATTTAATGGCGAGATTCTTCTGGGAGTAATTTATATTCTTAATGGAATTATATTGATTCCTGTAACTGCAGATGCTATAGGGAAGATTCTGATAGGAATCATAGGGACTCCTGTAATTGCAGATGCTATAGAGAAGAATAACATTGTATTACATAAAATTTTCTTATTAGTGACAAATAGCATCAGGTACTTTCTTGTTCTTGTTTTCTTGCTTGGAGGTGTGGGAAGCTATTTAGAGGGCAAGATTATTCCGGGAGTTTTATATACTGATGGGAATTATATTGATTCCTGTGATTGCAGATCCGATTACAGATTTTATAGAACAGAAAATGAATTTATGAGTCTCCCTTTCTCTAAGATTTTCTATTGTTCTTTGTCTCTTTTACGCTATTGGTGTCATTTAAGGTCGGTGTATATGTAAACTTCATGGACATTACTATTGGAACAGACATGCAGTATATAAGGAGTCTGATATTCTTGAATGAAACTCTACTCATTGCCCCCTGTGGAATGAATTGTTGCATTTGCATGGCTTACTTAAGGAAGAAAAATAAATGTCCCGGCTGTAGAATTGAGGCTAACAAACCTGTTACTCGAGTCATATGCAAAATAAAAACATGTGAAACTTTAACAAAAAACAAATTAACATTTTGTTTTGAATGTGAAAATATTCCTTGTAATAATTTGAAACATCTGGATAAAAGGTATCGTACCAGATACAGTATGAGCATGATTGAAAATCTTGAAAACATTAAAAAACATGGTATTGAGGAATTTCTAAGAAATGAAAAAATAAGATGGACATGCACCGAATGCGGCGGCACAATTTGTGTTCATAAAAGCAATTGTTCTAACTGTGGAAGGAAAATTTGAATTGAAAATATTATATCCGGATGTTTGACAAACTCTAATTTATCAAATATTCTCATCCACGTCAATTGCCTGCACTTCTTATATTTTTAAGGCACTATAAGTAAACTTTTCATACTGGTGTGAAAATATAAGCTATTTAATTAAATAAGGGGATACTGGAATTGTTTTTGTCCACAATTATCTCTGTTTTTTCTCTGGCAGCATTTGCAGTTATTCACAGCCTGACTGCGAGCCTGCCCTTCAAACGTTTAATCCTGAGAATCGCCGGTCCGAGAGCAGAAATGCTCTATCTGCCGGCATATAGCCTCACTTCAGTGCTGACAATATTGCCGCTCGTCTATCTGCTCTATAAATATCCGGGGCGAATTCTCTACAAAATACGTTCTCCCTGGCGCTGGCTGATGGTCGGCGGGCAGTTAATTGCTGCGATCATTGCCCCAAGAGCTTTTCAGGATGCCCCACATAGATTCAAAATACGCTCACAACTCTCTGCTCCCCGGACTCCCGAAGCCGGCTCCCTGAATATCCGGGGCATTTACCGATGGATAAGGGACCCCTTCCTGCTCTCGGGCCTGGTCATAATCTGGCTGACTCCTATTATGACCGTCAATCTGCTTGTCATATACTTTTTGACTACCATATACCTGTTTCTTGGGTCCCTGCACTGGGAAACAAGGCTGGTGGCACAGTTTGGGGACGAATACCGGGAGTACCAGAAAAGGGTTAACAGGATAATTCCCGGATTAAGGGAAAGCATTAAAGAATTTGATTAATCTCTAGTGCATCGATTCTCAAATAAATACATAATAAGCAAATAATTACAGCTTATGACGCAAATATTATTTTAAGTCACATGGAATTTTGTAACAAGGAAAACGAGCTGGTCGCAGAGTGATTCGATCTGGATATTACAACCACGGAAAACACAGAAAACATGGAAGAACCACGCTTTTACTACTTATTTCCGTATCTTCCGTGCTTTCCGCGGTTTTCAAAAAATTCATTTATGACATACTTTGGAATCGATGCACTAGTGTCGAGTCAACAGCAAAATGTCGTATAAAATCGATTGCAATTATTCAGAATCATTAAATCTTTGAGGATTGACGCGACACTAGCTTTCTACACCAATAACCAAGATTTTCAGTTCAGGTAATACTTTGCCCGTTCTTTCTTTTTAAAAGGTTACCTTGAATTGAATTTTTGCTTCATAGCGGACTTGCTATCTCTTTCTGTTCAATTTCGTCTTTTCTGGAATCTTGCAATCGGTAGTCCTGTTCTTTAGTCATTGATCTGTTTTTTCTTCTTTCAGGCAACGAGCTAATTCTCAGTTTAAATGTAACCAGTCTAATACCAGTCCAATACCAGTCCAATACCAGTCCAATACCAGTCCAATACCAGTCCAATATACAACACTAAATATAATTAAATTACAATTTATTATAAACATCTGAATCCCATAAACCAGGTTCAGACGAAATCAGCAGGTTGATGAAAGCTTATGATAAAAGCAGGCAGTTCTTTTTTTCACAATGGAAAACGCTGTACCATCGGCGCGGTTATCTCGCTCAAAGGATTGTTTTACATGGTTACGGTTTCTCATATATTTAGGGGAGAAGGAGACCATTTAAGAGCTGATGGAATGAAACTCATTGTTACGCGAATTTTGAAAGATTATGGTTTAGCCTTGATAGAGCTTCCTCCTGACAGCGTGGTTGAGATCACGGAATTTGGCAGCCCGGCCGAACTGGAGCTAGCTGTGCTTATTAACGATACTCGTACTATCCATTATTGCAGGGTGGTTAATGCCGGGGCTTCATTGCTTTTTCTGGGCTTTCAATGCCATGATATGCCGGAGCCGGAAGATAGTGGCACTCCTGTCCTGCAGAGAGGGAAGGTAATAGGGATGATGTCCTCGACAACACTGGACACCTGCATGGGAATCGCGATTTCATCTAATATTCTCCGCAGCCTGGAAAGACAAAGAAAACGAAAGTAAAGATAGAAGACCCTCGGATTCTAAAGACAGGAGGGTGGGGGATTTGTGATCAAAGAATAGGTGCAAAAGCCAGGGTTTGTGAACAGAATTCGGAACCGGAGTAATAAAAAGACATCCTCGACGAACTTCCTAAACTCATGGCTGACAGCCGGACCTTTACAGTCCCTCTCAAATTCGACTATTTCGAAACCTTTAAAGTTCAAAAAAACATATTTCTAATTGCTGTTTCAGGAGCCATCTCTGGAAGATGAAAATTGCAAGGCATCCTGGGCTAGATTCAGAAAGATATGTCTGCATTTTTATAACTGTCGTTACTATTGTGATCATCCAAATCTAAAGTTCGGTGTGACGAAGTGGGTTGCACGCTTATCATATAAAGGAGTCAGAACCATGCGTGATGCGAAACTGATCAATGTACTTGCAGAATATCTCGCTAAATGCACAGAACTACATTTCAGGAACGAACCAGTACCCTCAGAGAGCCTGGAAGGCTTTATGGTTAATATTGTAAGTTGCCTGGATGTAGGTGATATCGGGGATGTCGGCAAAGAGTTAATCCCGCTCAAGAAGGCACGCGAGATTATCAGGCTTGCAAGGCGTGAATTTGAGTGGCAGTGTGACAACACAGATCATCCGGAAGACTGGGAAACCTGCCTGCGGAACGCAGTCTCCGGGAATGTATAAAATCGTTTGGAAATTTGCCTTGAGACGTCGTAAAGTTGTGGGTAGTGTTTCAAGGCTCCATTTCCGGAAAATGGGGATGACAGTACTTTTGCATCTCTTCGAAAGTCGGTACGGAGTCAAATTTCGCAGGAGTTCCTGCTTTCGAATCACACCATCAACATTAAAATAATTTTAAAAATTTTTTATAACTAGAACTCATCCCCAACTCAAAATTTGTTTCTTTAAATTTCATCTTTTAAGTAACCAATCGAGTCCCTGATTATGAAATCAATCCTGAAACCTTTATTTTCCCCACGTTTGAAATGTCCGGAGCTTCAGGAAAGCCTATCTGGTCAACTTTTCTAAAGTATTCTATCCGAGTGTTTTCAGATACACGGTAGGTCGTCAGTGCTCTTTGAGCCAGGGCTTCGTTTTGCTGGTCTGTTTTGAGTCCTTTTGCTCATTTTTATAACTTCATTTCGCATTCTTTACAGGCCCGGTGCTCATGCCCTCAAACCCGGTAGATATGGTAAATTGCTGGTTTTCTACGTTTCAAGCATTACGGAATTAAGTGGAAAACATTATTTTCCTTTAAGCTCGCTTGCTCTCTTCTCTGCCTCTTCTTCTGTCTGGAATATTTCACCGGTGCCGGTACACTTTCGCAGGTCATGGTCACAGTGATATATAATATACAGAGTTTCCATCAGGCTGTCAGCAGGCACATAATTTATCTGGGTTTCTCCCCGATTTATGCGAATATATTTCTGCCCGTCTATCTCGATTTCTCCCGCCTCTTTCATCGCATCATATTCATAATACAAATCATCATCCAGCACTGGCTGCCATTCCTCAACGAAGTAATCCGGCTGGCCCTCAATGTAATTTGTTTCACAATATGGTATATCTGAGCCCTTCACATACTCAAACATGCTTTCATGCACGTCTACCTGCTTTACTTTTCCGTAAAGCAAGATGTTTATGTTTATCACTTTCTTTTCATCTCCTTGTCTAAATCTCTATCACTTTTTATATCGGTTAAAGTATAATTACTTCCCTGTCACAAGGTAAAAAGAAAATGATCAGTAAGGCTTTAGAAAAACAGGATCTATGAACTCTTTTTCTTCTTCAAAATATACCTGCATTTCCATAATCAATAAAGTTCCTGACCAGAACAGCAGCCCTGAAAAACTTTAATGGTTATCAACAAAAAACTTTTGAGATAAACTCAATAATAAAAAATTAAGAATTAGGTTGTAGGAGTCGGTTTCCGTAAAATCACGATAATAAGGAAGGCTCTCGCATCTGGTCAAACAAGATAAGTATGCACGTTTGTCAAGTTTGATCGATGACCCTCACAAATCTTTAGCTTTGACCTTTTTTATTGGCTTTTTAATTTAATGTATTCATTTGTTTAGGGACTATCAGGACTTATGCTGTTTAACTGAAACGCCAGCAGCATGAAACTTCAAACAGTCTGAACCACGATATTTAAGGCATGCCTGCAAATGCTTTATTTTGCTTCTCCAATGAGTAAGTCCTATTCGAATTTTCCGTTTTCCCTTTCCAGGATCCGGGTACATAACGAGGCTTGTAGCTAGTGTCTTGTCAATTTAATTATTTCACATAATACTTTGACATTTTCTCGTCCGCATTCTTCCTCGTAAATTTCCATTCTATTTTCTTTTTATGTTCATTCCTTCTCTTTGTCCATGCATCCACTTCGTGTGTAAGTGTCTCCATATCCCCGATCCTTCTGCCTGTACATTCAATATCCATAACATTGATCTCTATTTCTGCAGCATTAAGCCAACTTGCATGTTTTGGCGTATAATGGAATTCTATCTTGTCCAGAATTGTTTTTGCTTCTTCTTCGCTGAATGTTTCGTAGAATGACTTTTCTTTATGTATATTGAGATTATCCGTAACCAGTCGGATGACTTCAGCTTCAGAATATTCTTCGGTAACGAGAATTTTCACGAATTGTGCAAAATCCTTCATAGTTCTTCTTTTGGTTACCTGAGTCACCCTTTTTCCTGCTTTGAACTCTACTGCCATGAATATGTTTGCTGTTCCGTTCCTGATATATTCATAATCATACCTCTCTGGACTTCCAGGCTTCATAGGAATGGGAATTCTCTTATCTCCAAGCAGTTGCTTTGGTTTCTCGTCAAGACAGATAATAGGGTTTTTAGGGTCGTAATCCTCTTCGTATAGGTCAAGAACGTCATACATTCTCTTTCTGTACTCGGAATCAATCGTCTGAATGCACCACATCCGTCTTAACCAGGGTTTAGTTTTGCTTTTTTAGAATAAGCCTGATGCTCTCTTTGTTTATTGTTTCAAATCCTTCTTTTTTCTTCAGTTCTTCAGTAAGCAGTGTAAGCGACCATCTTTTGCTTCCATCGGGAGAACTGGTACATGCGAGCGCAATTATTTCTGCAACATGTTTTTCGGTGTATTTTATAGGTTGACCAGGTCGTGGTTTGTCAAAAAGAGAACTCAGAAGACCTTCTTCAACGTATCGTTTCCTGATATTAAAAGTAGTATTCCTGGAAATACCTAATGTTTTCGCTATCTCTGTACCTGTTTTATGCTGGTTTGAAAGGAGGAGGACACGTGCTCGGGTGATTTCTCGTGCACTTTTATGTCCTTTTCTCACAAAGTCAAGAAGGAAATTTACCTCGTGATCTTCAAGGTTAATAGTAAGCATGAAGATGTAAAGGGATTCAGAGCTTATAAAGTTAACAAAGAATTAAATTTTCGCGACACTAGTCTTTTCATCTCTTTTCGGAGTTGCTTTTATAGCATACACGGCTTGTATTCAGTTTTCTTCCTCAAGGCTTTGACTCTCTACTCTTCTGTAGAATTACTTAAAATGGCGCAAAGTATCCGTTTTTCCCGCAATTTCATGCCATTACCTACGGACAAGGTGGTTATTTTGACGAATATTCTAGGAGTTCATGCGTTTGAATTGCACCTTCTCAATACAAACTTGTTACTCTGGTAAAATAGGAAAAATTTGATGAAATAAGAAGAGTCTATTTCATGCGTCTTCGGTTAAGGACTTTTCTTGCCTGAAAGCTATCGATTTTACATTAGAAATTGGCCTCATATTTTAGCCTCTTTAATGTGTCTGTTACTGCAAATATCATGTAGCGAAAAATATGATGGTCAATTTGTATTTGATTGAGGTTATATATTCTAATTTGTATAAAATTATGTTGTGGGGAAAAGAAATCCAAAACTACAATTTACTAACATTCCCTGTCCAAACAAAGACTGTAAGCTCTATGGTCTTAGTGATCGAGACAATGTTGTTGGAAATGGAACTTACATAAGCCGTGGAGAAAAAACAAGAAGATATATTTGCCGTCATTGCGGCAAAGCTTTTTGTGACCATACAGACACTTTTTATCATGATCTTCGCAAAGATGAGAAAACTATTGATTTAGCTCTAAAAATGTCTATGAAAGGAATGAGCATTGAAGCCATTTCCGATGTTTTAGAGGTACAACCTGCCAGTATAAAGCGATTGTTAGCTCGTGCATCTGAACAATGCGATAAAGTAAATGACGTTATGATGAAAAACCTGGATGTTCCAAAGATAGAAATGGACGAACTATGGGTAATAATCCAAAAAAATAGTTCCCAGGATGAAAGATTACGAAGATGATGGGCCATGGATGTGGGTAGCTTTTGTACCAGGTTGCAGGCTAATACTTGACTTTTTAATAGGTCCAAGAAAACAGTATGTTGCAGACAAGCTTGTTGAGTTAGTAAATAAACATCTTTCGGATAAAATCCCTGTTTTTGTTACAGATGGGTTGAACTTTTATAGAGAAGCTTTTTTGAAACAATTTGGAGTTTTGAGCGAGTTTCCAAGAACTGGGAAAAAAGGAAGATCAAAGAAACCAAAAATCATTTCCTCTGATGATTTAAGGTATGAGCAGGGAGGTCAAAACAAGAAAAAATGGGGTACTTGAGAAAGCAAAGAAGAAGATCATCTTTGGAGAAGATATTGATCAAAGCGAAATCTCAACAACTTTTCTTGAAAGGCAAAACCTGACTTTTAGACAGGATAACAACAGAGTTTCAAGGAAAACAATAGGGTTTTCAAAAATGAAAGAATGATTAGAGTATTAAATGAAGTTATATTGCACGCATTTTAACTTCTGTAGAGGTCATGGAGGATTAAGGTACAAAGATGAAAGAGGGGTTGAATGTAAAAATACACCTGCAAGAGAGGCAGGGATTATTGAGTCAAAGTGGACTTTAAGGGAACTATTGAAATTTAGGTGTTTTAAAACATCAAACGGATAAAGATGAACCATCAAACCATGTAATTCTATAGTATATCGGAATATAGAACATATGACTGATTACCGTACATAAAAGGCAAAAAAAGTATAAGAAAAACGAAAGCATGAGAGATAAGTATTTTTGAAAAACAAAATTCCTAAAATTATCAGTACATAAAATATTTTAAATTATATATTTTTCACTCTTTAATATACTATTTTGGCGGTTCTTGCAAAAATACCTTAAGTATAAATGAGATAATGAACCTTAATATACCTTTTATGGTAATTACAGCAGGGGACGCTATGAATACTAAAGGAGAAGCAGTTGTCTCCATTCGCAATCTAGCCATGAGCTATGGTGCCAATCAAGTATTGCGTGGCATCAACCTAAATGTTTTTCAAGGGGAAATCATCGGCTACATTGGACCCAACGGCGCCGGCAAGAGCACCACGGTTAAAATAATATTGGGCCTCGTAGATGGTTTTAAGGGACAGATTAAAGTCCTGGGGGAGGACATAGCCAGCGGCGGGATTGAATACAAGCGTAAAATCGGTTATGTTCCCGAAACAGCCGAGGTCTATGACACCCTTACCGCCCATGAATACCTCACATTTATCGGGGAAATGTACGGCCTGGACTTCAGGCTGGTAGACCGGAAAGCTCAGAAGCTCATGGCCTTATTTGATATTGCCGATGTGTATCATGCCCGTATCGCCTCCTATTCTAAAGGCATGAAGCAAAAGCTGTTAATAATATCCAGCCTCCTGCACAATCCGGACATCCTGTTTTTTGACGAGCCTTTAAGCGGGCTGGACGCCAACAGCGTAATGGTGTTCAAGGAAATCATGACCGACCTGGCCGCTCAGGGCAAAACCATTTTCTACTCCTCGCATATCATGGATGTGGTAGAGAAGATAAGCAGCCGTATAGTCCTGATAAATAACGGGCAAATAGTGGCCGATGGCTCATTTGATCAATTAAGCCAGAAATGCCGTGAGGGATCACTGGAAGAAATCTTCAACCAGCTTACCGGTTTTAACCGGCATAAAGAAATAGCTGATGAATTCATCGCTGTGCTGGGTGAGGCATAGTATCATGAAAGATTTCACCATATTAAAATTGCTGGACAGATTCGATTTCCTCTTTAAGAAAATGGGGGTTGATTACCCCATCATGCGCCGGATTCTGCAGGTGCAGCTCACCATGGACGAGCGCCGGGTGCCCACCATTCTGACCAATCAAAAAAAGACCCGAAGCAGCAACTCCTTTAAATCATCGCTAATTACATACGGAATTCTAGGGTTTTTTATCGGCCTGCTGATGCTGGTTCCTTTTCCGCTCTTTTATAAAATGAACCTGGCTTTCGGGCTCATTATATTTATGGTGATGGCCACCATGATTTCAGACTTTTCCACCGTTCTCCTGGACGTAAAGGATAAAAACATCCTGCTACCCCGCCCGGTTGACGCCAGAACCGTCAATACAGCCAAGTTACTGCATATTGTAATATACCTCTTCACCATTACTATGAGCATCTCAGGGTTGGCTCTGCTGGCCGGGCTGTATAAATACGGGGTGGCCTTCACTCTAATCTTCATGTTCGAATTAGTGTTGATCTGCTGCCTGGTAGTCTTTTTCACTTCGATTTTGTACATGGCTATTTTATCCTTCTTTGACGGCGAGAAACTGAAGGATATGATCAATTATATTCAAATACTGCTTTCGGTTTTTATGCTGGTCGGCTTCCAGTTTATGGGACGAATATTCAACCTGACGCACCTTACCGTCGCCTTCCATCCCGCCTGGTGGCATTTCCTCATCCCCACTACCTGGTTTGCCGCCCCTTTCAGCCTGTTTATTGAGCGCAACTCCAGCCAGTATTTCACTGCTTTAAGCCTGCTTGCCCTCATCGTTCCGACCACAGCTACGGTCTTATACATGACCCTGGTTATTCCCTATTTTGAAGGCAAACTGCAAAAATTGAACAGCAGCAGTATGCGCGCTAAGAAAGGTGCAGCCGTCAGAGAAAAATACAGTGGACGGCCGCCAACCTGCTTTGCTTCAGCCGGACGGAAAAGGCTTTTTATCAATTCACCCAGAATATGCTGTCCAATGAAAGAAAACTCAAGCTGCAGCTGTATCCACAACTGGCTTTCGCCCTGGCCATGCCCTTTTTAACGCTGCCCGGAATAATAGGGAGTGGGGTTTCTTGGTCTGACATTTTAGTTGACCTTGCCAACAGCAAACTTTATCTGGCTGTTTACTGGTCCGCTGTTTTTTTGGCTTTTACAGCTACCATGATCAGCTCCAGCGAAAATTACAGAGGTGCCTGGATTTATCGGGCTTTGCCCATAGAAAGCCCCGTCACGCTTTTAAAAGGCGCTTTAAAGGCTTTTATAGTCAAATTTATCATTCCAATTTACCTGTTGATCGCCTTAATATTCGTCCTCTTATGCGGCTTAAAAATCATCCCCGATCTCATCCTGATATTTATAAATATGATTATGGTCCTGCTCTTTATTTTTAAATTGAACCGCAAGGAACTTCCCTTCTACCGGGATTTTCAAGTCACGCAGGGTGTAAATCAAGTGGGGATTATGCTGACTTCAATGCTGATATGCGGGTTATGCGCCCTTGTTCACCTGCTGCTTACCTATGTCCTTTTCGGGGTAATTCTGAATATTGTCCTGTCGCTGGTTATCGTCATGGTTTTATGGCGCAAAAGCTTCAACATCACCTGGAAGGAAATAATTAAAGACGCCATATGAAAGAACATATTGGAGAAAATTTGGGTTAAACATTTGCAGCCCATTTTTACTCTGTCCCTGATCACGGCACCTTTCATCAGCTATCATGCCGCATTGCCAATGCTCTTGGTAATATTACCTTTTAAAGTTAAACGCAAAGGAGACCTAACCTATTGATCAAAAATTGAATGTGGTACTGTCTTTTTTGGGTTATTTTTAAGTCTTCCTAATGTAGTTTATACATGAATTCGACTTCGACGAGGTGGAGAGTATATTTTCATTTTTCATTTTTAACTGGGGCAGGCTTTCGGGTAAGATTTTATCTTACATTCGGCAAGTCGACAATTAATTTTTAATAGATTTACTGATGGCGATTTTGAAATGATGCTCCATAATTGTGTGCAGTTATTAGGTTTACATATGACCAATTGTTAATTTCTCATACAAAACTTCAATGAAAAAATGATTCAGTACTTATATATGTCGTGGGAATTGAGCCACGCGTTAACCAACTTTAAACCCAATATATAGTTAGCTAATATTCAAAAACGGTATCGGAAAAATATTCTAATTTTTAATGTCGACCTGCCGAAAGCAGGTTTTATGATTTTCTATGAGCTTATCGATAAAATGCATAACAGTTATATTATCAATACACTTTTATTTATATTATTGTATTTAAGAACTATTCTTCCTTGTGGAGTTCATTTCTTCTTTATATTCCCTGACAAATTCTACATATTCTGCGGCGTTTTCTGCTATGGTTTCAATTTCTGATTCCTCCAGTTCTCTCTTTACTTTTCCGGGAACTCCGATAATCAGGCTATTCTCATTAAATTTCTTGCTCTCAGGAACAAGCGCATTAGCGCCTACGATGGAATTTTTCCCTATCTCAGCTCCATTCAATATTGTAGAATTCATTCCTATAAGCACATTATTTTCTATCCTGCACCCGTGAAGCACAGCTCCATGTCCCACACTGACATCATTTCCAATCTCAACCCCATTTTCTGGATTTGCATGAATTACCACATTATCCTGAACGCTTGTCCGATTCCCTATTTTGATCTTATTTCGATCTCCCCGAATAACTGCATTAAACCATACACTGGAAAAATCTCCAACCTCAACATCTCCTATCACATTTGCAGAATCCGCAATAAAAGCAGTATCTGAGATTTTCGGGCTTTTGCCTTTAAAATTCATTATCATTAATATTTCTCCTTCTTTTTCACATTTATTCTTCCATTACTGTCTTTTATACAGGCATTTCTTACGTCTTTTTTTGATTTTCTCTAGGTATATGCAACTATCTTTATATACACTTCAAAAATTCCATTTAAATTTTAGGAAGAAAACTGCTGTTAATTAACAATATTGTTTTTTTCTTCTAAACTATTTTATTTGTATGAACACGGCACTTATCAGAAGATTTTCAATGAACTTTTAAACAAAGGTTATGATTTGAAGAAAATAAATTTTTCTCGTTGCTTTATTGATACAAAGGATATTCCTGCCGAAAAAGAGGAATAAAGTCTAATATACCAGTAAACAAAAGGAATCAGAAGAATAAGAAGAGAGGAAGACCAATAAAAGTAGACTTAGAGCCTATCCGAAAAGTCAATAAGACATGTTGTGAGAGTTATATTAGGTCTTAATACCAAGTGTCTTTGAGATTCTGAATATTTTTCTGATAGGCTCTTAATGAAGACAACAAAATCATGAGGTCATTGATGATCGGCACAACTGAATTTATGCTTATCCTTTCAGTTATCATATTACAGATTCTTCCGATTATTGTGATTATCATACCTGGTATGTAAATATCTCATTAATCGGAACAAGACAAGCGGCTATGAAGGAAAGTCTGCTTTGGATTTCGCAAAAGAACGATATGCTAAAGGTGAAATCACAAAAGAAGAATTTGAAGAAATAAAAAAGAATCTGATTTGACTGTCTCAAACAATACTTTTCGGATAGGCTCTTCGATGAATACAAAAAATGTACAGTAGAGAGGTTCTTAGCTGGATAGAGTCATTTAAGAAAGTATTTCCAAGATTTGAAATCAAAGAGACAACTGTTTGGGAGTTGTAATGTTAGCAGCTATAATGAGATTAAATGGAGTTTTGGGACAGACTGTCTAAATTAAACGACGAATCCTGAGAAATTAGCTGGAAAATAGTATTGTGAATTTAGGTAAGGAAAATTGAAGCAAAAGAGAAATTTACCCGGAGAAAGGTGGAAATCCGGGCAAGGAGAAAGTTATAAATTTTTGATTTGAATTAAATTTGAATTATTGTTTTCCTTTGCTGCAACCTCACCCTTAATCATGCAGCTTTATTGTACCCTTCTGCCAGGTTGACGTTTACATATACTACGGCTTCATTCGTGTGCCTGTATGCATAGTCTTCGGTAACTTCTGGCAGCTTATCGGCTTCTGCCTGGGAAGTGATAACCGTGCCTGCGGGGATATACCTGCCGTCAGGAATTGTTACGCCAATTGCTGCTGATGTGGGCTCAAGTACGCAGTTGTTTCCCACTTTCGCCTTGAAAACGAAAGCTTGCATTCCAATGAAGGTATCATTACCTACAGAAGCCGGACCGTGGATCTGGGACTGATGGGCAAGAGAAACATTTTCTCCTATATATACCGCGTATTTTTCGCCGCCAACTTCAACAAGGTTCTTTTCGACAGGTTTACCTTCCTCGTCAATTGTCTCAAGGGCGTGGAGCACAACTCCATCCTGGACATTGCTATCATTCCCTACTAAAATCGGCATTCCTTCATCACTGCGGATAGATGCCATAGGAGAAATCATGACATTGGCACCTATTGTCACATTTCCTATGACTGAAGCCTGGGGATCAACATAGGCTGTGGAATCGATCACAGGCGCTGCAGGCTTAGAGTTCCACGGTGTTACTGGATTTTCCCTGATATTCGAGAACTGAGTCGCAGGTACTTCTTTTGTATTTTGCTCTTTTGCTTCTTCGCCCTGGGAGATACACCCGCTAGCGGCAAGGGACACTAAAAAGGATAGAATGAGGATTATAAAGATCTGCTTGTTAAATTTCATAAAGGTCCTCCATTAACATTGTGAAGATTATAAGATATATAGACATTTCTATTTTTATTTGAAAAAAGAGACTCTGGTCCAAAATCTAGTGATTTTTGCATTTCTTGATTGAAAATCTGAATTCGTAAGAAGAATTCAGCCTCCAATCAAAATTAACATTCGATATCTAAAGGCTTCAACCTAGAAGTAAAATCACAAGGATTGTAACCAATTACAAAATCTAGTGATTTTTAATTTTACGTTCATCACTGGATTTTGGTACTGAGTCAAAAAAGATAATAAAATATAAATGATATAAATATTAAGTTTAAATAGAATTCAGGAATCAAATCTTATCACCAGGTAATGACTCCTGGTAAATTCTGCTCAGCAGAAATGCCATAAATTCAAAAAAATTATATGTAACATATATGGATTGTATCACGAACCTGTGTTTCAAATTTCATGGGAATCCATATTTGCATACATGCCTGTATTTGAGGTACTTCAGTCTGGAACTTGTTCGTCCCCTGGGTTATATCATAAAAAGTATACCAACTTACTTAAAAAGGGCCGACCAATTTTTCAATCTTTTTTCAGCAAAGGCAATTCACTTTTAAGTGGGTGGATTGATAGCAATGCTACTTCCCTTTGATCTATCTCTATTTATTTCTCTGATTTGCCTTTCCTCGAAAGGTCACTGGAAATAACATTTATATATTGTTTACTGTTAACAATCTAAACTTTCATATATCTTAGGATGTAATATATTTAAAAATGCACAATGTTAAGAGCTGAGTTTATATGGTGTAAATATGTAGGATTTGCAACTTTTCAAGCCCTTACTTAAATCGATGGGTCTCACTGTAAAAGAATTACGAGGCAACGGTATTAAAAGACCCATGGATAAAAGCACCAATTTTAGATTTAACATGTTGAAAGACATTCTATTTATTTTAAGTTGATAAGCCTGTAAGCTAATAAAATATTTTGTTTTGATGTTGGTCTGGAGAAATCTATACAAATGGGGGAAGGAAAATGGATGAAAATACAAAAAATATGATAAAAAAATTGGAACGTTCTGTTTTTGCAGGAAACAGAGCAACTGCTGCAGAAGAACTTGGAAAAATAGGAGATCCCGATGCTTTACCTGCCCTGATTGAAGCACTGGAAGACTCAAACTCAAAGGTAAGAGATGCTGCTGCAGAAGCCCTGGGAAAATTCAATACGCTGGGCGCTGTTCTGGGCCTTGTAAAGGCTCTTGATGACCTTGACAGTCCTGTTAAAAAGACTGCAATTGCTTCCCTTGAAAAAATAGGCACATCTGAAGCGATCTCAGGAATCATTAAAGGGTTCGGGGACAGGGATAAGTTTGTTCAGAAGGAAGCAGTAAAATCTCTAATGAAAATAGGGTCCAGAGAAGCCGTTTATGGCCTTGAGAAAGCCCTGACGTATCCGGATGATTCGCTGAAAAAGATTTCAATAATAGCGCTTGGGAAAATCGACACTTATGAAGCTGCTCTCTGCCTGGTAAAGGCAATTGAAAGTTCGGATAACAAAGTAAGGCAGCAAGCAGCCGAAACGCTGGGAAAAAGAGGCAAATCGGATGTACTTGACGAACTGATGAAAACACTCCGGGACCCGAGGCAGCCTATACAGGAAGCTGCGTCAGAGGCTCTTTGCAAGATTCTAAGTGCGTCAACTTCAGTACCTGTGCTTGTCAGGGCGCTGGAAGCTTCCAGTAGAGATGTAAGAAAAATTTCAATTGAGGCTCTCTGGAAGATAGGGACACTTGATGCAGTCTCAGGGCTTTTGAAAGCCCTGGATGATCCTGACTGGTATCTAAGAAACCGCGCTGCAGATGCCCTGGGTGATATAGGTTCTCCCGAAGCAGCCCTGGGATTGGTTAAAGCTTTTGATATGTATGATAACTCCGTAAGGAAGGCGATTACCTGTGCTCTTGGAAAAAGTGGGACACCTGAAGCCGTCAGAGGCCTCTTGAAGGCTCTTAGTGACCCTGATAGTTCAGTCAGGGAATCTGCAGTTGTGGGCCTTGGAACATCAGGCACTCCCGAGGCTGTTTCGGGCCTATTAAGAGCTCTTCATGACTCCAGAGGGGCAGTGAGAGAAGCTGCAGCTTCAGCGCTCGGAGATGTCAAAGCACAGCAGGCTGTCCCGGAACTGATAAAGGTCCTTGAAGATCCTGACAGTTTGATACAGAAAGTTGTGATTTGTTCACTTGAGAAAATCGGTACACAGGAGGCAGTTTCAGGGCTTGTCAGAGCTACTGAAAATCCAGATACTTCCATAAGAAAAGCTGCATTGAAAGCTCTTGAAAGAATTAGTAAGTCCCATCCGTCGCAGGTAAGAGCCTCCAATAAGGCAGAAACCCCTGATGAAGCTCCGGTTCTAAGGAACTGCCTTACGGGTGATAATGCTGAAGCTAGAATAGAAACTGCGAACCTTTTCGAAAACATACACAATATCAATTCTCTGAAAGAGTTGGAACTATCAGTTTCTTTTGGAGAAACTGAGGAATCCAGAACCCCTCAAAACTTGGGCCCTCTAGAAAAAAAGGGATCAGATTATCCTGTCCATATTGCTCCAGGAATCTGAAGCTCTCCATTGCCCCTAATTTCTGTCCCTTCTGCGGGATGAAGCTGAAGTTTAAATATTAAAATTAGCCGCTGTTTCGGGGATAATAAAAAATATTAAAGATAGAAAACGAATGAAAATAGTTCCTGATACAGTCTAATGATAATAGAACTATAAAGTAGATTGGTAATAGAAAAACTAAAAAAGCTATAAAAAAATTAATTAATAGTTAACCGATGTTGACGCCTATGCTTGGAATTGTATATATTACTGCCGGAAATATGGAGAATGCATCCGAAATTGCAAGAAAACTGGTTGCAAAGAGGCTTGCAGCCTGCGTAAATATGTTTCCAGTATCTTCGGTTTATCGCTGGAAGGAAAAGATTGAAGAAGATAATGAGATCGCCATGTTTGTAAAAACCGATTCTTCACGCTTTGAAGAGATCACAAAGCTTGTAAAATCGTTACATACATATGAGCTGCCTGCAATCGAATTCTGGGGAATCGAAGGAGAACAGGAGTATCTTGACTGGGTTCATGTAAATAGTTCAGGAGAAGATACTTCCAGATCCGATAAAACTAAATTCTGAAGTCAAAAAAATAATGTAAATAGCGGCAATGTTTCGGAAATTTAACTTTTACAGAATTAGCCTACCTAAAGGATTAGCTTTATATGTTACTTATATCTTTACCTTATTGGATTCCATAAAATGCGGGAGTAACCAAGCGGTCAACGGTGGCAGACTCAAGATCTGTTCGTGCAGACGTTCAGGGGTTCGAATCCCTTCTCCCGCACTAAACATAATAGGATTTTCTTATTTTATTAGATTTCTTTAGTATAATTTTTGTTTTGCTGCATTCATCTGAACAATTTCTTTAGTGAGGTTGGTTTGATTACCTTTCGTATCGGAAACAACGTCATGATCTGCACTTAAATAGTTTCTATATTTATCATCGATATCACGTGCATCTTCCGAGTATGAAATACTGGGCGTCGAAGCCCTTACAATTTCATTCAAAATATTTTATTAAGTCACTTGTATCATAGATATAATTAATAGAACTTTTATTGACGTTTTGGCCATTAAGGGAAATTCCTATAAAATATCCAAAGTCTTTTGTAATGATAAATCTGTCATGTATTTTACCATCTTGGTTATTGTCTTTAATTAAAGTCAATTTATGATTTGAAGGAAGGTTTAATTTTCTATCCTTTGCGTACATAACTTTTACATCTAAATTAGATGGTAATTTTTCAATCAAAGTAATATAAAAAGTATAATTAAAATAAGGATCTTGAATGTAGACAAATTCTTGTGCGTTTTGTATTATGTCCTCAAAAACTTCAGAAATTTTAGATTGAAATTCAGATTTTGGAAAATATATTTGTTTCTTTTTATCAACACAAACGTCTGTGTTTTCTATAAATCCATTATCCTTAACCTGGATACCTGTTCTGATAGATGCTTGAGGCATTGTAAAGTCTATCTTTAGGCTAACCATTCCCAAAAAAGTCTCATACTCGTCAAATACTAGCTCATTTTCACAGTCAAAAATTTCACACTCATAATAGCCAAAATTCCCTCCATTGAAAGTATATTTCTCTTTCTCAATATTAATCATTTTTTTAAATAAGTAACCATATTCAGTATAATTTTCTTTAAGCCTTATTATTGACTTGTGGCCAGTATCAATATATTTAGTAGGGAAATTAATAATAACTTCATTTCCTTTCTTGCTTACAATATATATTTTCTCCATAAGAAACTGATAGATTTTTATTATTTAGCTTTTGTTATTTTTATATACTTTTTGCAAATGTATAATTTTCTTAAAGAGTTGGTCCCAAAACTCAAAATTATCCCTCCTAAGTTCAAATTGTGAAGAATCAATCGAGTTTCTGACCATGAAAATGTTTTTAAATTTCTATTGGTTGAAAATAAAATTAGTTGAGGATGAGCTCGTAACCAAAAGTTAAAAAAATGTATTAGATTCGGAATATTAAAAATTATTAAGTGGGCCGGTTTAGTCTATACCCTAAAATATATAAAGTACAGGATCAATCGTTCTGAACTCAGTTTTCAAAGAAATATTCTTTTCAGTGCCTAGTATAAAGGTAAGGAGAATCACAATGGTCGAAGAAGATCAAACTAAAGGAAATGTTATGGGCGGTCCTGGAATAACTTCTGGAGGAGATGTAACCTTTGGCAATAGTAGTGGTCAGGTTGGAATTGGCCAAAACATAGATCAAAGTCTATTTCAATCGATAAACCAAACTAATCTTAGAGAACTTAGAGAGAGTCTCCTTGAGTTTCAAAAAGAAATTGGTAGACTTGGGCTTGACCCCAATTACCAGAATATTATTAATGGAGACATAAGTAAAGCTGTTATAGAGGCTAAAAAAGAGCAAACCGAACCATCAAAGATTAGACAATATTTTGAAGCAGCCATTCAAACAACAAAAGATGCAGGAAGAGCAATATCAAGTATTTCGGAGCTTTATGAACCTGCCAAAAAAATAGCTAAAATACTGGGAACTGCAATTTCTTTCTTACTTTAAATATGCTAAGGTCGGATATCCAATGAGCGAACAGCCTCTGGGCAGTAAAAATGTAATGGGCGGGCCAGGACTGACAGCCGGCGGTAATGCCTCTATAGGCGACGTTACTGGCCAGGTAGCCATTGGAGAATATATCACCCAATTTATGATAAAGGAACCTTCAGGAGAAGCTCTGGTTAAATTAATAGCTTATCTGGAACAGAAGAGAAAAGAAGAAGCCAATCTCAAAATGTTAAACAGTTATAATCCTTCTGCCCTTCCTTATTTTGATCCTGGAGTAAAAGAATTTGTCACCACAAACAGAGTGGAAGAATTAAATCAGGCTCTCGTATATCTTCAAGATCACCGACTTTTAATTTTTACCGGGATAGGGGGAGTAGGAAAGACTACTCTTTTAAGAGCCCTCATTGATATAAGGCCAGCTAATGTCCCTATTCCTTTCTGGTTTGATTTCAGGCTGAATCAAAGTGCCAGATTAGAAGATATTCTAGAAAAACTTGCGGCTTATATGAACTCTCCTGATATTGTATTATTCAAGGAGGAAAAAAGAGAGCCAGAAAAAAGGATATCGACAGACTCACTGACAAATTACAGGTAAGGAAACCGGTATGGCTCATTTTTGACAATTTGGAAACAATATTTGATGACATTTATTTTAAAGACGAAAATGTGGATCTGTTTTTTACCTGTTTACGTAACAGTACCCATCAGGCCAAGATCATAATAACAAGCAGGATATTCCCCAAGTTAAAAAATGGAGAATGCTTAATTGACGTAATAGAAGGAGAAAAACAGGGTATCAGAGGTTTAAAAACCAATTTTGCAGTTGATTATCTTGTAAAAAATGGACTTGGAGATTTAAAGCCGGATAAATTAGAAGAACTGGCCACAGGCGTGGATGGACATCCACTGGCCTTGAATTTACTTGTTGGGCTGGTAAAAGAATATGGAGTAGAGGATATTCTTGAAGATCTGAGTTTATATCAGGAACAAAAAAAGAAATAATTTTAATAGCAAGGAAGCTCTTCAAGAAATTAGTTGGCGATGAGAAAGGGTTACTCGAGCGCATTTCTATATATCGTGAGCCTGTAAGGATGAAAGGGCTTAAAAATATGTTTGCGGGAATGAATTCTCCAAATGCCATTAAGAAGCTTATTGATAAGTCACTGTTAGAAACTGACCATAACGGAAATTATTGGCTCCATCCGCTTGTACAGGAATTTTCTTACAGTGATCTAGAGAATAAAGAAGAAGTTCATAAGTTTGCAATGGAATACTACCTCTCCTTGCCCATTCCAGAGAAATTAGCAAAAAAAGAAGACATTCAACCTCTTATTGAAGCTCATTATCATGCCTGCATGTCAGAAGAACATGACCAGGCTTTCAATATTATATTTGATAATAATCTGCATATATACCTTGATCTTTGGGGCAATTACACAGTACTTGTTGACCTTTACTCAAAATTGTTACCAGAATATCATTTTGGGGAAGAAATTCTCCTGAAAGACAAAGGAAATCATAGTATAATTCTTGGAAATCTGGGGATAGCATACAAGGATCTGAGTGAGCCAAGAAAAGCAATTGAGTATTCTGAAAAGGGACTGAAAATTGCTCAAGAAATTGGAAACAGGCGAGGAGAAAGTATAGTCCTTGGAAATCTGGGCATAGCATACCATTATTTGGGCGAGTTGAAAAAAGCAATTGAATATTCTGAAAAGGGACTGAAAATTGCTCAAGAAATTGGCTACAGGCAAGGAGAAGGAAATCACCTTGGAAATCTGGGAATAGCATACAAAGATCTAGGTGATCCAATAAAGGCAATTGAATATTATGAGCAGGCACTAAAAATTGCTCAAGAAATAGGGGATAGGCGAGGAGAAGAAGCTTGTCTTGGAAATCTGGGGATAGCATACAAGGATCTGAGTGAGCCAAGAAAAGCAATTGAGTATTTTGAAAAGGGACTGAAAATTGCTCAAGAAATTGGCTACAGGCAAGGAGAAGGAAGTCACCTTGGAAACCTGGGAATAGCATACAAGGATCTAGGTGATCCAATAAAGGCAATTGAATATTATGAGCGGGCACTAGAAATTGCTCAAGAAATAGGGGATAAGCGAGCAGAAGGAAATCTCCTTGGAAATCTGGGAATAGTGTACAGTGATGTAGGTGATCCAATAAAGGCAATTGAATATTATGAGCGGGCACTAAAAATTGCTCAAGAAATAGGGGATAGGCGAAGAAAAGGAAATCACCTTGGAAATCTGGGAATAGCATACAAGGATCTAGGTGATCCAATAAAGGCAATTGAATATTATGAGCAGGCACTAAAAATTGCTCAAGAAATAGGGGATAGGCAAGGAGAAGAAGCTTGTCTTGGAAATCTGGGGATAATGTACCGTGATCTAGGTGATCCAATAAAGGCAATTGAATATTATGAGCAGGCACTAAAAATTGCTAAAGAAACAGGGGATAGACGAGGAGAAGGTATAGCCCTCTGGAATCTGGGAATGGCATACAGTGATCTGGACGAGCCAAGGAGAGCAATTGAATATTACGGGCAGGGATTATTTATTGGAAGAGAAATAGAAGATCAAAAAATAATCGATTTTTGTGAAAGAAGCCTTGAGGAATTGAAAGATTCATAAAAATAACCCTTACATTCAAATCTAATTTATACATTTTTGTAAGCTACTATTAATTTCATGATCTTTTCCCTATCACAAGCGTCTCTTTCCTCTTAATTTACAGGTATATTCTAAGGCTCTATATTGAGTTCAGGGGCATATTATGGATTTTCCCTTGCCCCAGTTTAAAATTCAATAGTGAGTCTGAGAATAAGACCTTTTACTTTGTACTCGCCAGGTACAACGTATACATCCTCAGAATCCCCTTTAACATAATCTTCGCATTCCTTGAGAGAATCATGCCATCTCTGCACCTTTTTATGTGATATTCATTTATACAGTGCACAAAAAGAATCATATTAGCTATTACTGCCTCAAGTGACTGAGGATTAATATTAATATAAAGTTATGTATTGTATCTTAAAATGGTTTTCATATTCAAAATTTGATAAATTTCCTTATTTGAAACTGATCTCGAAATTAAATTTCTGGATTTTTCTGATTTATACAGTGTTTATCCCCTAGAGGAGCAGTTAAAATATATGAATAATAGAAGAAAGTTAACTTTAAAAACTAATTTCCCACTCGCCGATTCTAAGCCAATTTCAGCCTTTCTCTCAACTACCAAAGTTAAAAACATGCACTCAACAAAATAAATTGAATCTTTGGCTTCTCTTGAAGCCTGCGTTCGTGTTGCAGGTTGATTTTCCGAGGAATTTCATAACTTGATCTTCTTGGCAAAGATATCCTCACCCTGACGGTGCCGTACGGGATATTCCTAGAAATGGACCTAATATTAAGGGTGACATGGAGATGGAACCCAATATTAAGGGTGGTCTGGATTCTCTGTGGTAAGCTTCAACCTTTTTTTCGGTAAGCTGTCCTTTGCTTCGAGAATGAAAGCCTTGCAAACAAGCTTCAGTAGTTCCGATCAGACTTACTTCCGAATGACAAAAACATATTGATTTTACTTTATGCCCAGTAATTTTCAAAATATACTAAATTACTGATAAGAGCTTAAAATTCTTAAGCTATAACTTCGACTTACATCTTATAAAAAGTAAGATCTTATTGAGTAATTTCATAGCATAAGCTCTTAAGTTTGTAATTTTTTATTTAGTGTAACTTATATTATAGTTAATCGAGTGCGTAGCACTCGATTTCTTTCTTCATTAAACCACCTCAAACATTCCAGTAACACCTTAACCGGAATTAAATTCAGCGACTTTAGCCTATATCTAACAGCTTTGTTTATGTCTTCATTTATTAATGATTTTAGCTCATAAGCTGTAATTTCGATAACTGACTTTAGCATATTTAGAACATTGTACATGATGCACTGAATAACAAAGAACAATACTCTTGCTACTGGAGATTTTGTACATGTTCGTATCTTGAAGTCGTTTTTCACTCTATAGCCAGTTTCTATGTTCCATCTTTTTCTGTATTCTTCAGGAATTGTCTTTTCAAATTTCTCAGTTGATTCTGCCTCTTTGTTTGTAGCAAACAGGATGTACCTTTCCTTTTTATCATCGTATATTGCCACAATACTGAAGGAAGGTCCTCCTTGCTTAAATTGATATTCAAAAATAGTTGGAGTATTTCCCCACTCTTTTTGATGATTTTTAAGTTCTCTATTGATAACCTGATTTGATTTAGCTGCTATAACAAAATTGACTTTAAGTTCATCTAATTTTGAAATCACAGCTCTGTTAAAAAATTCTTTGTCAAGGTATGTTGTCCCTGTTTTTACACCTATTATCTTAAGTCTTTCGAAGAAAGATTCGATGAAAAGGGAATAATTCTTGTTCAAACCATTAATGTCGATTACGTCAAGTGTCAAATGAGAAGTTCCAATTATATCCAGGGTACAGAATGATTTACCCCATGAACTGCCATTCTTTGGTTTTATTCCCTAATTCCGGGAGTATTTTTGTCTCCATAAAATGGAATGTCATGAAAATCAATAGCTATGTCATGAACAGTGTTTTCAAGTTTCATCATCTTGAAAATCTCAAAATTCATTTTTCTGAAAGCAGAAAGAGCATCTTCAATATTATTGTCTTTGATGTAATTGAAAATAGTATCTGCTGAGGGGATTCTTGAGTTAGGATTTTTGCTTTTGAGGTCATTACTTGCAGATTCAAGAGAGTTTGTAGAAGATGTTGAGGCATGTAACAACACGTTTAGAGTGTCCTGACATTCATAATTTGCAGATTCTGGCAAAGTTATTATATCATATTTACGAAACAATTCAGAGGATACAGCAAGCTGGCTGTATCTATGGCTATGGAGTCGTTTTTGGTTAGCATCACAAACGAATTCCATGGTTCATTAAATATTTTTTTCGGTAAATCCTAAATATTCGATGACTGTCAAATTTAGCATTCGGAACTTGGGTTATTCGGAACTACTGAAGCTTATAGTTTTGGTTATAGCGTGCTTTCGGCAGGTCTACATTAAAAAATAGAATATTTTTTCCGATACCGTTTTTGAATATTAGCTAACTATATATTGGGTTTAAAGTTGGTTAACATGTGGCTCAACTCCCACGACATATATAAGTACTGAATCATTTTTTCATTGAAGTTTTGTATGAGAAATTAATAATTGGTCATATGTAAACCTAACGACTGCACACAATTATGGAGCATCATTTCAAAATCGCCATCACCAAAACTATTGAAAATTAATTGTCGACCTGCCGAATGTAGGTTGGAAGTTGCACTAGCCAAAAATAAGTAACTCTTTTAAGGAAGTTGCCTTAACAAAAGTTCCTTTTCTCTTTCAAAATCATAAAAAATAGTTTGTCGGTTATGGGTAGTAGTCTAGCGGCGCTCAAAAAAGCGCCACTAACTATACCCTGAGTAGTTACTTTTATTTTTTGGATATTTTCAGGCAATAAGCCAGCCCGAAAACTGCCAGAGAAATTATGTAGCTGGGACCCGGAACATCCTTACCTTTTTCTGGATCAATTAATCCGGAAGTCGGTACACCTGTATTTTGACTCTCATAAATAGGTTCATTGTCGTAAAGAGAATTTTCTGACTGCGATTCTCCTTCATTAACGGTGAAAAAAGCTTTACCCTCATCTCCGGAAGAAGGAGAGCTTATAGCTAAAAAATCTCTTTCCTCAACAAAGGCAAAAACTGAAAGAATTATCAATAAATAGAACATGAAACTTAAAATTTTCATATCAGGCTTATCCATAGCCAACCATCTTCTCTTTATTTTATAGAAAGGCTTGAAAATAATTAAAAGTAGATTGGCATAAGAAGAGATATAGTTTCCGGAATAAGTACAGAGGAAACCGACTCAGTTAAATAGATTTCAAATTCGTGGGATTAAGCAGCTGTGACAGTTTCAGCCCATTATTTAGAGTATTATCTGTGTAAAATTTCCAAGAACTTAAATCTTCCAGTCTGCACTTTTCCGGAGAGCTTATGGGTTCATTCAGAGTTTACATAGAAAACTATATTTTATTGAAGGGTAGGCAAGCCAACATACAAAGATTGCCCAGACAGACCTTTTAATATCTGGTCGTCCCCCTGAGTCATTGAACCTGAACTCCGAAAGTTAGTAATTCCTCTGTACTTTTGATCTGGAGTCTATCCCGAAACTAATATAATGTTGGAATTATATATTTAGCTTTATGTCATTCCATGACATCGATGACGCTCTATGGGAATTCATAAAACCTTATCTTCCTCCACAAAAATCACATACAGGAAGGCCACGTGCAGATCTGCGAAAGTTAATGAACGGTATTTTGTACGTTATTATGACAGGTTCTACGTGGAAAGACGTTCCCTGTCGCTATGGCTCTAAGTCAACAGTACATAGATTTCATCTCTATTTGTGTGAACATGGTACTTATCAGAAGACTTTCAATGAATTTTTAAACAAAGGTTATGATCTGAAGAAAATAGATCTTTCTCATTGCTTTACAGATACAAAGGATATTCCTGCCGAAAAAGAGGAATAAAATCCAATATACCAGTAAACAAAAGAAATCCGAAGAAAAAGGAAAGAAGAAGATCAATAAAGGTAGATTTGGAAGAATACAAAAAGAAAAGTGCAATAGAGAAGTTCTTTAGTCGGATAGGTCATGTAAGAAAGTATTTCCAAGATATATCAAAGAAATATACCTTGGAGTTGTAATGTTAGCAGCAATGATAAGAGTAGATGAAGTTTTGGGATAGGCTCGATAATAAATCAAACTATATAGCGGATTTATTATCTCATAATATCTGTCGTATAATGAGGTACCCATTCTCTTAAATGCTTATCCAACTCTTTATATTTTATAACTCGTATATAGTAATCAATATTTTCTATTTTGACAATCCGAATTTTGTATTCACCAGAAATAGGTTCAGCTTTATAAAAGTTTACATTAAATCCTTAGGAGTTACGCAGTTGGCTCTTGACATATCGTTTTTAACAACTTCCCATCCATACGAATTAATTTAATGTGTATATTGGGTTATTTAAATATGCTGTCACTGCCCCTCTCCGAATTTTCATCGTACTTTCGAACCAGGATATCCCCGTTTTGATTCTTTGTAACTCCAGTCTAAGGAACGCTCTTAATGAGAACATTATATGTGCTCTTTGTGACTCTTCCTTTCTTGCCTGACATTTTTCGACCCCACAGAACTGCTTTATTCCTCTGTGGTATTCCTCAATTTTCCATGACTTCTTTGCCAACTCTTCACGTTTTGATTCATCCATATCCTGTACATCTGTAACCCAGTGTTGCGTGTCTCCATCTTTTGAAACTATCCTAAACACCTTTACAAATCCATATGCTTTGAGATGAACCACAAGTCCTTTTGGAGGAATCTCTACTGTTTCAAGTGGCACATTTCCCTTCTTATCAGGATTTACCAAACGATTTTTCTTTAACCTTGTAAGGAAATGCCATTCTTTCTTCTTTATTGCTTTAAGGTTTTTCACACTTGCGTACCATGTATCAAACAAAACAAATTCGGGATTAAAACCACGTTCTTCGGCTTTGTCAAGCATATCGCGGAAATGGTCATTCTTTGTTTTGTCGTCTTCATCAATGTTATAAATTCGAAAATCGATAGGTATAACAGTTGTACCGTCTGTCCAAACTAAGGTGACCAAACCTATCCCCTTTACAGCACGATGATGTTTTCCACTCCACATACGACGAACAAAAGCCATTTCTTTTGCGTATGGTTTATCTAATGTTGAATCGTCAATAATTAGAAAGCCTTCTTCAGGCTTAACATGACTTTTTACTTCTTCCCATAATGCTTCTGTGTCTGGAGGTTGCCTTTGAAGGCAACGAGTGAAAGCATCGTGAGAAGGAGCATTAGCTACGATTGGATAACATCTAGCAGCTTCAGTACAGCTGAAAACGTTAGATGCCGCAATGAGAAAATTAATGAAATCAATGTCAATACACTTAGGTGGGTTTATATCCATAACTCCGTACGTTTTTGGGGAACTATGGAGATATTAGTATATTTTAAATGATATTACTTTTTCGGCATTTCAAATGCGTAAGTCCTAATCCTTTTAACAAATAATTTTCTTCTATAATTCTGCGAACTTCGTCAGCAGCTTTATAATCTATATCTAATCCAAAAATAACACCTTCTAATTCATCTTTTTCGAATTCGTTTATGTTCTGTGATTTTGGCTCTAGTAATACAATTCTGTATTCTTTTTCATATCCCCAACCTTGAAACTTTGATAAGAAAAATTTATACACTTGTTTAAATTCACTTTTATCCATCAAGTTTATTGGGCTTGGTATTGTGTAATTATACACTACTTTACGTATCGGTACAGGTTCCGAATTCAATGTTAACACATATTCATAATCTGGCAACTTTGGTTTATATTTCGATTTGAAACTTAGACACACTCCTTTGTGATCATCCGCATAGTGACTCCACATCAAAATATTGTTATTTTCTTCGCAAAGACAATAAGTTAAGGGTAGCTTGTTTACATACTTTTCCACCAACTGCTCATCAAAAATTAGATCTCCATTAGTTTCATCAAGTTTAAGAACATCTGCCCTAATGCATTCTTGAAAATCGATATCATTTCCAATTAAATGAGAAAAGCGTTCGTTCCACTTTTGTTCTGAACCTTTATAATAACCTTTCATTTTACTATCGAAAGGATCATTAAATTCACATGGATCTTTGAAGTATAATTGATTATTTTTTAAATTTTCAAATAGATATTTATTTATTGGCTGGTACTTGTAAAAGAATTTTCCAGCGCCTATCATTTGATTCATGTAACTAAAAAGTAAAAAAACAAATATTAATTTTTTCATTCATAGTGGATTTAAAATCAGTTTCATGAACTAATTTGCTTTCACTAATTTCTCTAAATAACCACCAAAGACAATATCTGAAATAGAAACAATTGAAATTATATTTTCTTGTTCTATAGGACTCTGGTCCAAAATCTAGTGATTTTTGCATTTCTTGATTGAAAATCTGAATTCGTAAGAAGAATTCATTCTCCAATCAAAATTAACATTCGATATCTAAAGACTTCAACCCATAAGTAGAATCACAATGATTGTAACCAATTAAAAAATCTAGTGATTTTTAATTTTACGTTCATCACTGGATTTTGGTACTGAGTCTTCTATAGCGTCATTAGATTTACATTTCTCTCACTTTCCTTTATCATTGAGTCAGTAGACATCATTAAAACTTCACTCTAACCTTTCAGAGAACTAAAATCTCCTTTATTGATCACGAATTTGATAGAATCATACATTTTTCAATATGTAAATGGGCTTCATGCTTTGTTTTCTCTCTACAATTCAAAGTTCTATCTTGTGTTTTTTATTTTTGACATTTTTTATTTTTTCGAAATATTCTATGTCGATACAATGCATTTTTTGGAACAAAAAACTGTATTAATTAAATTAATCTATTAAATTAGGGATTGATTGATGTTGATATACTATCATGGTATCAATTAAATCTGCTGAAATATTTGCAATGTAACCAAATCCTATTAGATATTTAGTCCGTATAACACTGATTTTCGAGTGTATCTACAAAAAACTACAATAAAAGAGATCAATATTTTTGAATATGTTTGCTGCCGAATGTAGGACTATATTGGTTAGAGGTAATTTACTAAAAATCTTAAGCATAATATCTTCTTAAATATATAGTTTAAAATAATAACCATGCGTTTATTTTATCAGTTTCAATTAACAATTCACTCTCAAGATCTTTTTAAGACTGGGGTTTATAATTAAAAATGGGGGTAAAATGAATGAAAAATATCTGAAGTAAGTACGGCAAAACTGGAAAAAATAGGATTTTCCATTGTAAATCTCATTTTGCTGATTGGACTGGGAATATTCATTTTTCATACCATGCAGTCCATATGTCCTCTTACTCTGTCAAATGAGACTGTGTGGGTAGCTGGCGATGGAGGTGAAAAATTCACCTGTGATGGGAATGATGATCAGGTAGAGATAAATCAAGCTCTTGCACATGTTGCAGAAAATCCGCAGTTCACAACCGTTCACTCTCTGCTACCTTCTTTTTAGATGCTTTAAACGCTTCTTTTGCCCTGGACTCGGTAAGGCCAGCTCCCATTGCAATTTTCAGGGCAGTTTCATCGGTGATCAGGTTTTCAGGGGCGTGGGTGTCAGTGTTCACCACAAGAGTTGCGCCAATTTCGAGGGCAAGCCTTGAAACATGGCCGTTTGTCCTGTTGTGCCCGTTTCTGGCGGTAATCTCAAGAAAAACATTATTCTCTGCCGCTGTCTGAACGTCTTCTTCAGAGATCAGGCCGGGGTGAGCCAGGATGTCCACATATTCGCAGGAAACCGACGCTGCATTTGTTCCGGGTGCTACAGGTTCGGATATGGTTTCCCCGTGCACTACAACTATTTTTGCGCCCAGATCCTTTGCTTTCTTTGCAAGGGGCGCAATCTTCCTTGGGGGCACGTGCGTCAGTTCAACGCCAGGCAAAACACGGATATCCCATTCGTCTTCCAGGTATTTTGCCTTCTTTGCAGCTTCCAGAACATGTTCGAGATTTGTGTAATCGGCATGGTCGGTAAGTGCAATAGCTTCATAGCCGTGAATGACAGCCCGCCGGACAAGTTCACTGGGGATCAGTTCCCCATCGCTGAAAATTGTGTGAGTATGAAGATCAATCAACCGGATCACCGTATTTGAAACTCGTTTTATTCTTTACTGCTTGATTTTTCATCACTAAATTATAATTCACTTTACTAACCGAACTCCATAAATTATTCCGACTTCTCGGATTTTCCAAGCCTTTCTGCAACATCTGCAAAAGCAAAATTCGGCTTGACATCTGTTATGCTTATCCTGACTTTTTCTCCGACCTCGACGTCCTTTACGAAGACAACGAACCCCTCAATAAGTACGGCCCCGTCCCCGCTTGAACCCAGCTTCTCAATATCCATAACGAATTCATCTCCTTTGCGGAGCGGAGCTGTAAGGTATTTCTTTCCGATAACATAGATTTCCGCACTCTGGGATCGCGACGCTTGCGGAGAATAAGCAGCTGTTTTAACAAAGTTCCCTCTGACATTTTGCATGTAATCGTTAAACATGTCTCCCTGGAAGACCTTAACAACGAAATTCCCTTTAGGTTTCAGGATCTTTTTCGCACATTCCAGTGCTGAAGTAGCAAGTTCAATTGACCTTGCATGGTCATAAGACCAGTTTCCTGACAAATTGGGAGCTGCATCACAGAGCACCACATCAGCTCCTTTTGCCCCTACGATCTGGATAATCTTCTTTATTGTTGAATCTGCGTTTATGTCGCCCTGAATGGTCTCGACTCCCTGGATAGGCTCGATTCTCTGTAAATCTACGCCAAGGACTTTTCCCCCAGACAGCTCCTTTGCAACCTGCAGCCATCCTCCAGGAGCTGCCCCCAAATCCACAACCGAGTCTCCTCGATTGATAATACGGTGCTTTTCATTGATCTGTTTGAGCTTGAAGGAAGCCCTGGACCGGTAACCTTCCTGTTTTGCCTGATGATAATAATAATCTCTTCTATCTCTTGCCATTGCTTACCTTCCCTGCACTGAAAGCTGATATAGATTGCGCAAAAATAGTTTTGTCACTCATTCACTGATCTTTTGTCAATAATCTCCTGATCTGTTACCACTCATTCACTAATCTGCTGTCATTAATCTCTCAATCTTATACTTCAATATCAGCATTCTTATTCTTACGTTCGTCTCTGCTGAACAAAATTACAGAGCAAATTAATACGATTACAGCTATCCATACGGCTTTAACTCCGATAAATGACGTAAGCAGCCCTCCCAAAATAGCGCCTGCTAGAAACGAGATGTTAATTGTAGAGTACCGGATGGCTCGCAGAGCCGACTCATTGTCTTTTTTGTGAAAAAGATATAAGCTTCCTGTGTAGCTGCACGCAAGTTTCCTGTAATCATTGTTGTGCTATAAATAGAACCAACCAGTTTGCGAAATGAAGATACCTGAACCGAAGAGACAAATGAAACCGCAACAGTTACAATGATATTCGGGCTCGTGTAAGGTATAAAACCTATAATAAAAAGGACTGCAATTTCAAGAATTAAAACTGCTCTTTCGGAATCCGGTATAAACAGGCGCATTGAAGGTTTTTTAATCATCTCGGCAACCACTACTCCGACTATAAATGCCAGAATTGGTACCGCGTGAAGCACTGCTTGCCTCCATTCTCCTGTTGCAGCTTCTATGCCCATAAGCACGACATTTCCTGTCTGGGCATTGGCGAAAACACCGCCTCTCCCTACAAATGTATAAGCATCCAGAAATCCCCCTACAATTGCAAGGAGTATTCCAAGCTCTACAGACTCAGAGGTAAAATTACGCAGAAGTATTTTTCTTTCATTTTTCAATATTGGCATCTCTATTATTCTGAATTCAAAGAACTCTATTTAATAGTAACGAGCCTGTCCCACAATTATATTTAAGTTATTTTATATTATGTAGAGAACTCCCTTTAAGAAATCTCAAATATAATTTTCAACGAGAAAAGCTTTTGGCAAAATTGCAGTAAATGGCATTTTTGCGGTAGATCGCAGTTTTTTGCAGGAAAAATGAAAAAATGCGAATATACCAGGTTAAATTCAAGGATAATATGAGTATAAATAATAATGGCATTGTTAACTAAATATAGTTAACTCGTTATTTCTATATTTCATTAAGAGAATAACTGAGTACTTTAGCATTTCAAGACTCTTAGTATAACACTTTGTCTTTCTTCTCAATCTTGCCAGAAAGTGCCTAAATATGCTGTTATACCCTTCAACAGTGTACGTTTCTGCTTTTGATTGAGTATGAATTTTATCTGGAACGAACTCTGCATATGCCCTCCAGTGATCTGTCATCACTTCTCCAATCTCTTTCTTCTCTAATTTTTCCCAGAGTAGTTGTCCAGTTTCCGTTCCTCTGCTGCCAAAAGAGCAGTTGATGAACTTTTTCCCAACTCTATCAACAGCAATCCAGATCCAGCAATATTTTTTTGTTACCGATGTAAGTGTGCATCTCATCCATTTCAACAATAGATATCTCATTTTCGCTTTTTAGTTCTTCTAACTCCTGACCAAATTTCTTTATCCATTTTTGGATAGAAACATGACTTACTCCCAAAAAACGCCCTATTGACCGAAATCCTAATCCTTCAAGATAGAGTTGTAAAGCCTGTCTCTTAACAGATGCGGAACTAGCAGTTGATTTTAGCTCTACTGAATAATTATATCCACAATCAGAGCATTTGTAGCGTTGACGGCCATTAACTTTACCATTCTTATTATGATCGAGACTCTTACATCTTGGGCAGTTCATCAAGAGATATAAGTTCTCATAATATATATCAGTATTTAGATACCAATGCCATAATAATTAATTCGAAAATAGAGTTAAAAAGAGAAAAGGAATAAAGATTTATGCCTCCGTAACTTTGGGAAGCCTTTCTTTAAACATCATTAGCGGATATGGGGCAGAATATAGTCCTGATTGA
This sequence comes from Methanosarcina sp. ERenArc_MAG2, assembly GCA_023955635.1. GTDB lineage: Archaea > Halobacteriota > Methanosarcinia > Methanosarcinales > Methanosarcinaceae > Methanosarcina > Methanosarcina baikalica. The sequence goes on along the minus strand of JAMXHR010000015.1, from coordinate 17,800 downwards.
TTTTCAGAGATTACTGCAACAATCGTACTCAGGATCTCATCTAAACCGGTCTGACTTCTAGCTTTTTGGGAACTTTGCAACACATCTTTTTGGGAACTTTGCAACACATCTTTTTGGGAACTTTGCAACACATCTTTTTCGGCACTTTACAGCAAATGCCTCAGTGCTTTACAGCAGATATCGTCTGGAGCTTAAAAACGTTCTGAGAATCTCTTCACCGCCTGATTTTTCGACCTTTATATCAGATGGTTTTTCAATTATCTCAAGGTTAAGGGGCAGACGTCTCTGGATTTCCCTTATAAGCTGGGGATCTCCACTCATAATAACGCAGTCTATAAGAGAATTTTCTTCGAGGACTTTATCCAGGGCTTCAAATACTTTGTTCATATGATGGGCGATATCCTCTTCTCTGAGGCGTTCGAAGCGGCGCTGGCTAAAACCTCCTTTACTGTGTTTTTCCTTGACGCTGCTCTGGACAAGCTCTTCGATATCGAAGACTCTGGCATCAGGAGCAAAACCGATGAAAGACTCACCTGCATGCAGCACAAGGACGAGCAGGCGATAGTTCTTATTCAAAATCTCTTTGAGGAAAGAAGTCTCAAAACTGTCCCCAAGCTGCCAAGATGGGGAAGGGACCGGGACAGGAGGGACTATGGCTTCGCAGACCATGCGATGAAAGTCATAGAAAAGTACAATACCAGTTTCCGGATCAAGCCTGTCAAGGAGGTTAAGAGTCTCTTTTTCTACCAGATCAAGGGTTTTTTCACTCAGCACGGCTGAGAGGCGAGTTCCAGGAGGCAAATAAGCAGTCAAAAGGTCGTCCGCAGGAGTCCTGAATGAACTAAGTTTGGAAAGGTAAGCCTGAACAGCTTGCGGACTCAGCGTTTCAATTCCGCGAAACTCCAGTTTGCCCTGGGACTCAATTCTGATAGTTTCAAGCTCGTGAGAGAGAGTCTGGTTTCGAATACGCTCCTGGTTTAAACGGGCTTCAGCTTCCTGCCTGTCTGCAACTGCCTGCCTTGCAAGAGCCTCTTTCTTTTCAAGCTGGTTTTTTGTAGTGCGCAGGTCCAGTTCCATTTTAATTATCAAGGAGTTGAGCCGGTCAATCTCAAGCTCGAGCTGTCCTTTTCCTGAAATTTTTCCTATGAAACTACTCAAGCCCTTTTTCGTATCTGCAGTGTTTTCTCTTTTTGTTTTTTTGTCGTTCATATGCCTCCCTTTCCTGGCCCTGATAATTCCCCGGCTTTGATTGAAGCTATAACTTATTTTAGCCTATAACTTATTTCAGCTTATAACTTATTTTAGCCTAGATGTGCGGACTTGCTAATAAAATAAAGCCTATGTATCAGTTTTAATTCTTCGCATTTCGAAAGTTTTATGAATATCGTATTTAATGTCAATCTGTTTTTCAGGATTTCCTGAAAAGAAAGCTAATTTCCATACTTACTTAATTATTATAAATTAATCCGGTGCCTGAATGAAAACCCCATTGAAAGACTTTCAAAATCAGACGGACCAGAAGTGCCCTAACCAGGAAAATCCCGGTCAAAAGGAACCGGATAAAGTAAATAATATGGATAAAGAAGAAAGGCAAAATGCCGCCAGATCCGGAGCTGAAAAATTTCATCCAACGCTCTGGATCCAGGGACAGAAGAGCTCTTCTCTTGCCGGAAAAACTATAGTTCTTGGTGTTACAGGGAGTATCGGAGCGGTCAGGGTAGTTGAACTTGCAAGAGAACTGATAAGAAACGGAGCTGATGTCCATTCTGTTATGACAGAGGCTGCCATGCATATCCTGCACCCTGATGCCCTGCACTATGCTACCGGAAACCCTGTAATTACTGAACTTGGAGGCAGGGTTGAGCATGTGGAATTCTGCGGACTGAAGGGCAGAGCCGATCTTCTCCTGATAGCCCCTGCAACAGCAAACACCATCGGAAAAATCGCATATGGAATAGACGATACGACTGTCACCTCTTTTACAACAACTGCCCTTGGCTCAGGCGTACCTTTAATGGTTGTGCCCGCGATGCACGAGTCAATGTACAGGCACCCGGCTGTAGCTGAGAATCTAGCAAAATTGAGAGGCTGGGGAATCTCTATCGTAGGTCCCAAATTGGAAGAAGGGATAGCAAAAATTGCATCAAACGAAGAAATAGTGCTAGAGGTCGAAAGGGCTCTCGGAAAAAGAGGCCTTGAAAAACGAAAAGTAATTATCACAAGCGGTTCAACTGCCGAAAGTCTGGATCCGATCCGCATCCTCACGAACCGGGCTTCAGGGAAAACCGGAAGGGAACTTGCTCTTGAAGCTTACCGCAGTGGAGCTGATGTAACCCTTGTACACAGGAACCGGCTGGGGTTTGCAGGAATCCGGGAAATTTTTGTAGAGAGCGCCGCCGAAATGACAGATGCCGTACTCTCGGAACTGCAGAAAGGGTATGATGTCCTGATCAGCTCGGCAGCGATAGCAGACTATACAGCCGAACCTTCTCCCGAAAAGATCAAATCGGGAGGAGAACTTGTGTTGAGACTGAAACCAACTCGCAAACTGATAAAAGAATGCCGTGAAAAGTACCCTGACCTTGTGATCATAGGTTTCAAGGCTGAAGCCGGGGTTGGAAGAGATGAGCTCCTCAGGAGGGCAACTTCAACCCTTGAAGGGTCAAAACTGGATCTCATTGCAGCAAATGATGTCGGAAAAGGTGGAATGGGCACAGAGGAAAACGAACTTTACCTGCTCGGACGGGAAAAAGGTGAGTCCAGGCACGTAAGCGGAGATAAACGCAAACTTGCAGCCTGCGTCCTTGAAGAGGTAACCGGGCTTTTAAAATAACAAAAAATACCATGAAGTTATAATCCCTATCTTGAAGTTGAAGCTCCATAAACGCATTAAGCTGTGTTCAATGTTGAATATATCTGAATATCCTGCAAAGTATTCTGTAAGGTATTCTGCAAAACAGGAACGAAATTTGAAAAAATGATTGAAATTGTAGGCGTTTTCTATGTACACATATGAGAGTGAAGGAGCAGATTTTCTGGCAAAAGCCTATGCTCCGGGACATATCACAGGTTTTTTCCAGATTCACGAGCATGAAGACCCTCATCGGAAAGGTTCTACAGGCTGCGGAATTGTCCTGAATGGGGGAGTTACCACCGAAGTAAAGGTTGGGAAATCCGTAGAGAAAACCGAAATATTCCTTAATGGAAAAAGTGTTAAAGGCAGGACTACGCGGACAGTCGCAGACATGATGACTGATGTGCCTGTAAGGATTAAAAGCTGGGCAGAAATCCCAACCGGATGCGGGTTTGGAGCTTCGGGTGCAGGGGCTCTCGGGACAGCCTATGCCTTGAACAGGGCACTTTCCCTGAACCAGACCGTAAAAAGCCTGACCGAATATGCACATGTGGCAGAGGTTGTCAACTGCAGCGGACTTGGGGATATAGCTGCCCAGTCCAACGGAGGGGTAGTCATTAGACTGCAGCCCGGAGGGCCTGAATTCGGACTTGTGGACAGGATCCCGGCTCCCGAAGCCAGGGTTTTTTGCATTGTGCTTGGCGAGATTTCCACTGGTTCAGTGCTGAGGGACGAAGCTGCAACCGGGAAAATTAATACTGCAGGAAAAGCAGCCATGTCCGAATTGCTTAAAAAACCTACTCTTGAGAATTTCATGCAGCAGGCAAAAACGTTTGCAAGTAAAACCGGTCTTATGAGCAGCAGGGCAAAAGATGTGATTGAAGCTGCAAACGCAACCGGAGGGTTTGCTTCTCAGGCAATGCTAGGGGATACGGTCTTTGCAATTTCCCCTCCTGCCAGGAATTTCCTCTCTATGAAGCCCTCCAGGAATTCGGGCAGGTGCTGGAATATGGTATAAGCACCTGTTTGCCGAAATTGATGTATGATTGAGCCTCAGGAAGAAACTTTATTTACTTTTTTGAATGCCAGGCAGGAGATAGAGATATTGGCAGAAAATTTGCTACATCAGCAGATCCCCATAGCTTAAATAGAATAGAAATAGAAAACTGTGGTCAAATAGATGATACCCAGTCCAGATAATTATCTGAATGCTCCGAATAAATATAATCGGGCAAATATATTGAAAATCCTTTCCAGACCTGAATAATAAACAAAAACGAGATGAAGAAATAAGTTAACAAGCAAAAAGGTAAGCGACAGACATGACCGAGATACCCAAAGACCATCCAAGGTATGAGTCCTTGCTCGCCCGTGAAAAGGTTGTAGCCGGGGTAAAAATGGGAATTACAAGCGTACAGGGTCTGATTGCACAGGGAAGAGGTGAAAGCTTTGATTACCTTATAGGCGAGCGAAGCATAGAGTCTGCTCTGCATGCTGAAAGAGTTGCAGTTGCTGCTCTCCTTCTGGCAAATAACCCGGTAATTTCCGTAAACGGCAATGTTGCAGCCTTATCGCCTGAAAAAGTTGTTTCCCTGGCAGACATTACGGGAGCCAGGATTGAGGTGAACCTGTTTCACAGGACCGAGACCCGGGTTCACCTTATAATAGAACAACTAAAAGCCAGCGGGGCTTCCGAGGTGCTCGGGAAAAACCCGGATGCAAGCCTTGAACTCTCTCATGCCAGACGGCTTGTAGAAAGCAAGGGGATCTATACTGCCGATGTGGTGCTTGTTCCCCTGGAAGACGGGGACCGGTGTGAAAAGCTTGTAGAAATGGGCAAAACTGTCATAACAATTGACCTTAACCCTCTTTCACGGACCTCCAGGACAGCTACGATATCCATTGTGGACAACCTTATCCGGGCGCTCGAAAACATGGCCAGGTTTGCACGGGAGATGAAACACGAGAAGAAAGAGGAACTTGTAAAGCTCATAACCACTTATGATAACAAAACAGTTCTCTTCGAAGCTATTTCCGAAATCCAGGAACATCTCAAGGCGCGTGCCGCTGAAATGGAATACTGAATATGGACCTTATAGAAAAAACGAGGGAATTTGTAGCCTATTTTCTTGAAGGGGAGCCAAGTTCCCACGATATGTCCCATATCAACAGAGTAGAAGCCCTCTGCCTGGAAATCCAGAAAGAAGAAGGAGGAAATCCTCTCATACTCCATCTCGCAGCTCTTCTCCATGATGTGGGCGTAATTAAAGAGCATGAAGAAGGCGGCGACCATGCCCTGTACAGTGCGGAAATAGCCTCCGAATTTCTTGGTAAAACAGGGCTTGAAAAAGAGATTATTGAGGCCGTTACAGACTGTATCCTGACTCATCGTTTCAGCGGAGAAAAAAGCCTGAGACTCTTGAAGCCCGGATTTTGCAGGATGCAGATCGACTTGATGCGCTTGGAGCGGTAGGAATTTTCAGGGCTGTTTTTTCCATGGGAGCTCTCAGGATGCTCAAGTATACAACAGGAATAGATAAAGGGAGCTCAAAAAAGACGGTGTATGTTGAAGACCCTATCGAAGGCTTTAACGAATATATGCAATACAAACCTTTCACGATTCCTGAGAAGTTGAATACCGACGCTTCAAAGAGGATTGCTGCAGAAAGGCTGAAAATCATGCGCCTTTACCTTGAAGCCCTGAACCTTGAGACCGCAATCGATGCACAGCGGCTCTAAATGGTGAGCCTATTTTTGAGAATTTAGCGCAGAAAAATTCCAGATGCAACTGGAGTATGACTATCTCAAAATTTACAAAACTTCCCTTTTTACAGAGTTTCAGCGCAATTCTCAGGACAACTTTTTTTAGGATAACCTCTTAATTCCAGTACTTCTTAATTTCAGTACTTCTTAATTCCAGTACTTCTTAATTCCAGTACTTCTTAAATTCAGATTAATCTAACGAGTTTCAGTTCATTACCTGACGGATCTGATCATATGGCTGATATAATCATAAAAAATGCTTACATTTTAACGATGGACCCGGATAAAGGGGACCTCAAAAACGGAACTGTTGTCATTGAAGACGGAAGAATTACGGAAATCGGGGAAAAAACGAGCGAAAGTGCCGAGACCATAATCGATGCAAAACATTCGGTCGTAATGCCAGGGCTTGTAAATACACATACGCACGCAGCAATGACTCTTTTCCGGGGTTATGCCGACGACCTGCAACTTTCAGATTGGCTTGAGGGACATATCTGGCCTGCCGAAGCCCGGCTCACTGCACAAGACGTTTATAAAGGCAGCCTGCTTGCCTGCCTGGAGATGATAAGGTCGGGAACTACTTCTTTTGCAGATATGTACTTCCATATGGATGAAACAGCAAAGGCCGTTGAGGTATCAGGGCTTCGAGCCTCGCTTGCCCATGGACTGATAGAACTCTGGAATGAAGAAAAGGGAGAAGCCGACCTTAAGGAAGGCAGGCGTTTCGTCAGGGCCTGGCAGGGAGCAGCAAACGGAAGGATAAAAACTATGTACGGGCCCCATGCCCCGAATACATGTTCAGAAGAGTTTCTTGCAAAAGTAAGGGAAGAGGCCAGCAGGGATGGGGCCGGAATCCACATCCATGTTCTTGAAACGGAAGCCGAACTGTTAGCGATGAAAGAAAGGTACGGAAAATGTTCCGTACACCTTCTGGATGATATAGGATTTTTCGGCCCTGATGTGCTTGCCGCTCATTGTGTCTGGCTTTCGGACGGAGATATAGAGATTTTGAGGAAAAGAGGAGTCAATGTTTCCCATAATGCCATAAGCAATATGAAACTGGCTTCCGGAATTGCACCTGTGCATAAGATGCTCGAAAAAGGTGTAAATGTCAGCCTTGGCACTGACGGCTGCGCATCAAACAATAACCTTGACCTCTTTGAGGAGATGAAAACCGCTGCCCTTCTGCATAAGGTGAACACTTTCAGCCCCACTGCTCTTCCTGCACGGCAGGTCCTTGAGATGGGCACTGTAAACGGTGCAAAAGCCCTTGACCCGGAAACAGGCATGTTAAAAGTCGGGAAAAAAGCAGACCTGATAATCCTGGATATGAAAAAGCCGCATCTTACTCCCTGTTTCGATGTTCCGTCCCATCTTGTGTATTCGGCAAAAGGAAGCGATGTAAAGACAACAATCGTAAACGGGAAGGTCCTGATGGACAATTACAGGGTTCTGGTTCTGGATGAGCAGAAAGTAATGGACGAAGCTCAAAAAGCCGCAGCAGAGCTTGTATCAAAGGTAAACGCCTGACAAATCCGTTGGGAAAATACTTTAAAATATACGGCAGTAAATACCTGAAACCTGGAAATAATACAGATTAATTTTATTTAGTTTGTAATCAAAATAATAATTCGGATAAACTAAAAATAATTCAGTTAAATTTTCCGCTGTAGAATGTGAGTGTAAATACTTATGTTCGAAGCTATAATGAAAATCAAATTCAACAGCTTATCTGATATGACGGGATCACCATGACAGAAAAAGAACTCATAGAATCCGGAAACATGAAAATGGAATGGGCACGAAATCATATGCCTGTGCTTGCTATCGTCAGGGAGAAGTTTGAGGAAGAAAAACCCCTGAAAGGGCTGAAAGTAGGAATGGCCCTGCACGTGGAAGCAAAAACTGCAGTCCTTGTAGAGACTCTGGCTGCAGGCGGTGCAAAGGTATCCATTGCCGGCTGCAATCCCCTCAGTACCCAGGACGATGTGGCCATGGCCCTGGATACCCGCGAGAACATACACTGTTTTGCAAAATATGGAATAGGAAGCAAGGAATATTATGAAGCAATCGACAGGGTTCTGGATCTTAAGCCAGACATTACCATAGACGACGGGGCAGATCTTATATTTAAATTACACAAAGAAAGGACAGACTTGCTTCCGAATATCCTGGGAGGCTGTGAGGAAACAACTACAGGGATTCACAGGCTTCATGCAATGGAAAAGGAAGGAGCCCTGAAAATGCCTGTAATCGCAGTAAACGATGCCAAGACCAAATATCTTTTTGACAACCGCTACGGGACAGGACAGTCAGCCTGGGACGGGATTAACAGGACCACAAATCTTCTGGTTGCAGGCAAAAATGTTGTTGTTGCAGGCTATGGCTGGTGCGGGCGCGGGGTTGCAATGCGGGCTGAGGGCCTTGGGGCAAGTGTAATCGTTACCGAAATAGACCCTATCAGAGCCCTTGAAGCCAGAATGGACGGATACAGGGTCATGAAAATGGAAGAGGCTGCAAAGTTAGGGGATCTCTTTGTGACCACCACCGGAAACCGGGATATCCTCACAGCCGAACATTTCCAGGTCATGCAGGACGGAGCAATCCTTGCAAACTCCGGGCACTTCAATGTGGAAATCGATATGGACGCTCTTGCTTCCCTTTCAAAATCAGTTAAAACTGTCAGGAACAACATAAAAGAATATGACATCGGCAACCGGCGCATTAATGTCATAGCTGAAGGCAGGCTTGTTAACCTGGCTGCAGGCGACGGGCACCCCGCTGAGGTTATGGATATGAGCTTTGCAAATCAGGCTCTTTGTGTACGCCATATTGCCGAAAATAAACTTATGAACGGAGTCCACAAGGTACCGGAGGAACTCGATATGTTTGTGGCAAAAATGAAACTTAAGTCAATGGGGATAAGCATTGATGAACTCACTTCTACGCAGGAATGCTATATGAGCGGCTGGGAGTGCGGGACATAATTATAAAAGAAGCAGCAGAGAATATTTTCAGTAATCCAGAAATTCTGATGCTTTAAAAGTACATAAGTGCAGTGAATATCGTCTCTTTCCAGTTTCGGAAAGTGATGGTATTTACTGCACCTGATTTTTTAACAATAAAGTGATATATAAAAACTTCCAACATCCAATAGATATTTTATTTTTTTATAAAACAATTTAAATAGTGGATAGTATTTATGTATTTTTTGGAAAATGTCCAGAATCACTTTTACTGGAAGAGAAGTTACTTAAAAATCATAAACATAATGAACACAGTGCACAATTGAACGTCCAGCTATAAATTATTGCAGAACCTGCGTTTGAAAATAAGAATAGAATTGGAGTATGCCCGGAGAGGGTATGAAATGAATGAAAGGCTAAGAAAGTCTGGTATTGATATCATTGGGGATGTGCCCTGGGGAACACATATCTGCCAATTCTATCGAACAAAAGAAGATTTGTTGGACATACTTATTCCCTACTTCAAAGCAGGGTTGGAAAACAACGAGTTATGTCTGTGGGTCACATCACAACCTCTTGACGTAAAAGAGGCAAAAGAAGCCCTGAGAAGGACTGTATCTGATCTTGATTCTTATCTGGACAAAGGGCAAATAGAAATAATCCCTTACACGCACTGGTATTTAAAAGAGGGTAGTTTCGATTCGGGGAAAGTCTTGAGTGGCTGGATTGAAAAACTTCGTTATGCTTCTGACAGTGGTTACGATGGTATTAGGCTTAGCGGGAACACTTCCTGGCTGGATAAAGAAGACTGGAATAGTTTCGTTGAATATAAGGAACAAGCAGACAATGTTATCGGCAACTACCGGATGCTAACTCTATGCACTTATTCCCTCTCTAAGCACAACACAGCCGAGATAATCAAGCTGGTTGTAAACCACCAATTCTCTTTGATCAAAAGAGAAGGAAAATGGGAGCGAATAGAAAGCTCCAAACGTAAAAAGGTGGAAGAAGAAGCTATTCAAGCCACAAAAAATTGGGAATATACCTTTGATGCTGTGCCAGACCTGATAGCCATAATCAATACTGAATATCAAGTTGTTCGTGCAAACAAAGCCATGGCGACAAGATTGGGGGTGACACCGGAAGAGTGCGTAGGGTTAACCTGCTATCGTGTTGTACACGGGACGGACGAAGCTCCCTCTTTTTGTCCCCACCGGCAGTTGCTTAAGGATGAGCTTGAGCATACAAAAGAAGTTTTTGAAGATCAACTGGGTGGCAATTTCATAGTAAGCGTCTCGCCACTGCATGATTCCAAAGGAAAACTTACTGGATGTATCCATGTTGCCCGTGACATCAATGAACGCAAGAAGGCGGAGGAAGCACTTCGTCAGAGCGAGGAAAAGTACCGCAACATAGTAGATACAGCCAATGAAGGTATATTGATACTTGACGCTGAAGAAAGGACTACTTACGTTAATGAAAAAATGGCGGAAATGCTAGGATACAGTCCGGAAGAAATGATTGGTAGATCGGCGTGGGATTTTACCGAGGAAGAAAATAAGGCTATCCACAGACTGAACATGGAAAAAAGGCAACAGGGTATCGATGAAAGCCATGAATTTAAATTCATATGTAAGGATGGCTCACCTTTATGGATGCTTGTAAATACTAAATCCTTCTTTGACAGGGACGGCAAGTTTACAGGTTCTATGGGCATGCTCACTGACGTCACCAAGCGGAAAGAAGCTGAAGATAAGTTAAAAGAAACACTCGACAATTTAGAAAAGTTAGTTGAAGAACGAACAATCCAGCTTGAGAAGGCTTATAATTCGTTGAAAGAAAGTGAGAAGGGTCTTGCTGAAGCTCAAAGAATGGCTCATATTGGAAATTGGGACTGGAACATTGAAACTGATAAAGCATACTGGTCGGAAGAAATGTATCGTATTTTCAAACGTGATCCTCAAAAATTGGCACCATCTTTAGATGAATATTTAAGTTATATTCATCCCGACGACTTGGACTACTACTGTAAAGTCAATGATTATACCAAAAAAGTACGTACTTCTGGACTTGATTTTAGAATTGTTTTAGCTAATGGGGAAGAACGTACACTCCACATAAAATCAGATTTTATTTTTAATGATGAAAATATCCCTATTCGAGTAAAAGGAATTGTTCAGGATATTACTGAGCATAAAAAAGCAGAAGAGAAAACTCAGAGCTTAGCCAATATTGTGGAATCATCAAATGATGCTATTGGAACTGTGTCCCTTGACGGCATTATTACAAGCTGGAATAGAGGGGCAGAGCAGGTTTATGGTTATTCAGCGGAAGAAGTTCTTGGAAAGACTATATCCATAGTGGCTCCATTCCATTTATGTGAAGAAACAAAAAAATTAACTGGGATGGTTAAACAGGGGAAAAAATCCACCTTCATGAGACTTCACGGTTAAGAAAAGATGGGGAGATGATAGATGTTTCAATAACTCTTTCTCCGGTTTTTGATAGCCATGGAAAGATGACTGCGATCTCGTTCATTTCTAGAGATATAACCGAAAGAAAAAGAGTAGAAGAAAAACTTCGTGAAAGTGAGGAAAAGTACCGCAACATTGTGGATACAGCAAATGAAGGCATACTCATAACAACTGAAAATGAAAACATAATAACTTACGTTAACAAGAAATTGGCAGATATGCTCAGATACACTCCAGAAGAGATTATTGGTAGACCTATATGGGGCTTCATCAGTGAAGAATATAAACCTATTGTCAAAAAGAATCTGGAAAATCGGAGGCAGGGGATAAGTGAGAGCTATGAATTGGAATTAATACGTAAAGATAACTCACCCCTTTGGACACTTCTAAATGCTAAACCTATTTTTGATAATGATGATAAGTATATGGGTGCTATGAGTATGTTAACTGATCTCACTAAGCGAAAAGAAGCTGAAGAAGCCCTGGCAAATATCGAGATTGCCCGCAAAAAGGAAATCCATCATAGAATCAAGAACAACTTGCAGGTAGTTTCCTCTCTTCTTGACCTTCAGGCTGAAATGTTCAGAGACAGAGGATGTGTTGAGGATTCGGAAGTTCTGAAAGCCTTCAGGGAAAGCCAGGACAGAGTAATGTCCATTGCCCTGATCCATGAAGAACTGCATGAAGGCAAAGGAAACGATGCATTGAATTTTTCGCTGTACCTGAAGAGGCTTGCTAAGAACCTTTTCCAGACTTATAGACTTGGAAATGCCGACACCAGATTGAATATTGACCTTGAAGAAGACATTTTCTTTGACATGGATATTGCAGTTCCATTAGGCATAATCATTAACGAACTTGTTTCAAATTCCCTCAAGTATGCATTTCCGGGTAGAGAAAAAGGGTTAATTCAAATCAAGCTTTGCAGGGAAGAATCCGGAGAGCGTACAAACAACGGACCGGGAAACAATAAAGAAAATTATAAGGGCACTAATTTTATTTTATCAGTTTCGGATAATGGGGCGGGTATTTCTGAAAGCTTTAATTTAGAAAACTCTAATACCCTTGGCATACAGCTGGTGGAGATTCTGATAGACCAGTTAGATGGCGAACTTGAATTAAAAAGAGATGCTGGAACTGAATTCGTTATAAGGTTCGCAGTACAAAAACAGTAAAAGATTTCCTTCAGGGAAGTGTTTGGAAGTGTATTTGTTCTTGTGTTTTTAGACAGTTAATCTCAAAATACAATATGAAATACAAAAGCCATGGAAAATGAGTAGAAGTGATTTTTCCATATTTTCTCTGATGAGAAATTTAAGTGTGAGTATTATATATTCGAAACTATTACATGAATAATATATTCGAAACTATAACTAGTTATTTAGATTGAGTTCACTTTTAGATTGAGTTCACTTTTAGATTGAGTTCGCTTTTAGATTGAGTTCGCTTTTAGATTGAGTTCGCTTTTAGATTGAGTTCGCTTATAGTTCACTTGTGAATTTCCAAAAACTACTTAATTTATAAGATTTATTTAAATTTCCAGAAATTTTAACCTGCTTCTGATAATAATGCTTTATTTTGGGAAAATAGTGCTTTATTTTTGGAGAGGGCGAGTGTCGGGAAATCAGGGCGTTATTCAAAATCGGGAAAAAAATTATCCGCTTACCCGAATCTGTAGAGAAATGAATTGGATTTTTAGCCTTACTTTTAAAAAAGTGAAAATTATCGTACATATATCTTTCCAGCAAGATCGGAAAAAATTCTGTATAAATCCTTCACATTAGATATTAATTAATAACCGATTTAAAGAAATTTCAGGATAAAAAGTAGTGTCACCAGAAACTATTTATAGAATAGCTATAATTAGAGGGTTGCACCGGTGTGAGAGGTGCTCCCTGATGCAGCGGGGCAGCAGGGTGACGTGCAAAAAATCTCCAGGGTGCGAAAAACATAAGTGGAGAAAAACAGCTGGGCCCGTAGCTCAGTCAGGCAGAGCGACTGGCTTTTAACCAGTCGGCCTAGGGTTCAAATCCCTACGGGCCCGCCATGTTCTTAATTATACTCGGCGGAAAGGCCATTCGCGGGAAATGTTTGGCCAAGCTTTTTGAATGCTTTATTTTTGGAGGAAAGGATTTGACAAAATTCAGCCTGCTCGACCATGAGTCGGTCCCTAAACATGAAATTATGCTTGAGGGCGAGTTAAAGTCTGTTTTAAGCAAGTATTCCATTGAAAAGGAACAACTTCCGAAAATCAAAGTGCAGGATCCTGTTAGTAAAGAAATAGGAGCTGTTGTCGGAGATGTAGTGAAAATCACAAGAAAAAGTCAAACTGCAGGGGAGGCAGAGTATTACAGACTTGTGATCGAGTAAGCGGGGGGAGTAAACCGCTTGCATGATCAGATTTTCTTCACTGGACATCTTTTTGAATTCCATGCACCATCGTACGGAAAGATTCAACGACTGCACACAGATCTGAAGATCACTTCTTATTGATTTTCATTTTAATAAAGCAAAGAGGGTGCTATCATCGCGTTAGAAAGTAGTATACTGTCGCAGGCTTATTTTACACGGGACAAGATAGTGCAGCACCATATAGACTCGTTTAACAAGTTTATAGATTACGGGCTGCAAAAAATCATAGACGAACAGAGGGTAATAGAGACTGACATTGAGGACACATACCTCAAACTCGGGAAAATCCGGGTAGAACATCCTGTAGTAAAGGAGGCAGACGGAGCAATCGAAAAGCTTTACCCCAACGAGGGAAGGCTTAGAAATCTTTCGTACTCAGGCCCTCTCTACCTTGAGATGAGCGTAGTAAAAGAGGGAATCGAGTCCGATGTAATTGAAGCAAAGATAGGCCAGCTTCCAATAATGGTCAAGTCCAAAATATGCAATCTTCTCGGACTCAGTGATACTGAAAAAGTCCGGTATGGGGAAGACCCTCTTGATCCAGGGGGATATTTCATCATAGGCGGCACCGAAAGAGTGGTCATGACCCTTGAAGACCTCGCCCCTAACAAGATTCTTGTAGAGTATGGCGAGCGATATGGTGATTCCATTGAGGTTGCAAAAGTCTTCTCCCAGAAACGTGGGTACAGGGCGCTCGTAATCGTAGAAAGAGGCAGAAAGTCCCTCCTTGAGGTTTCCTTTCCTTCTATCTCAGGAAGAGTATTTTTTATTACCCTCATGAGGGCTCTTGGAATTGTAACTGATGAGGATATCGTAAACGCAGTTTCAAGTGATCCCGAAATTATCAAGTTCATGCTGGAAAACCTGGAAGAAGCCGAGGTCGAGACCCAGGAAGAAGCAATCGAAAAGATCGGTGCACGGGTCGCTGCAGGACAGGCCAAGGAATACCAGATAAAAAGAGCAAATTATGTCATTGACAGATACCTTTTCCCGCATCTTGGGAACGATATGAGAGACAGGGTATCAAAGGCTCACTTCCTGGCAAGAATGGCTGAGTCCTGTTTTGAGCTGGCCCTTGGCAAGCGGTCTGAAGACGACAAAGACCACTATGCAAACAAAAGACTAAAGCTCGCCGGAGACCTGATGGAAGATCTTTTCAGGGTATCTTTCAACAGGCTGGCAAGAGATATTAAATACCAGCTCGAGCGCGCAAACATGAGGAACAGAGAACTGAATGTCGCCACAATAGTCAGGGCAGACGTTCTGACTGACCGCCTTCAGCACCCTCTGGCAACCGGAAACTGGGTTGGAGGGAGAACAGGTGTGTCTCAACTCCTGGACAGAAACGACTATATTTCCACTCTTTCCCACCTGCGCCGTGTAATTTCTCCCCTTTCTCGTGCCCAGCCTCATTTTGAAGCTAGAGACCTTCATGCAACTCAGTGGGGAAGGCTCTGTCCTTCGGAAACCCCTGAAGGTCCGAATTGTGGCCTGGTGAAAAACTTTGCCGAGATGGTTGAGCTTTCCACAGGCATAGAAGAGACCGACAGCATGAAGAAAATACTCTACAATCTGAATGTCGAGCGTGTGGTTGTAAAGGTGCCAGAAATCCCGGCTCGAATAAAAGAAATTTTACTCGACGAGTTCGGAGAAGAAATTGTTGAGGAGTTTGAAGAAACTCCGGAAGCCGAAACCAAATACAAAGATGAAGAATTCTACGATTATTCAGATATGAGCGATGCCGATTCAACTTTCGGTGATTAAGGGGTCGATGCCAGATGACTAAAGCAAAAGTATTCATAAACGGGGAGCTTGTCGGAACCCATGATAACCCTGCGGAACTCGCAAACGAGCTCCGAAAAATGAGGCGGCAGGGGTTCATATCCAGACAGGTCAACATAGCTCTTAATGACAATACCAGGGAAATAATTATAAACTCCGATATGGGCAGAGCGAGAAGACCCCTCTTAGTAGTGGAAAACGGAGCGCCCCGTGTAACAGAAGAGCACATACGGAAATTAAAGAACAAAGAAATTAGCTACGAAGACATCGTGAAAGAAGGCTGTGTAGAGTATCTGGATGCCGAAGAGGAGGAAAATGCTTACATTGCTCTCTACGAAGCTGATATTACCTCCAGGCATACTCACATGGAGATTGATCCTGAACTTATGCTTGGAATTTGCACAGGGATGGTTCCTTACCCGGAACACAATGCATCTCCGCGTAATACCATGGGCGCAGCCATGATCAAGCAGTGTATCGGAGTTTCTACAGCAAACCAGAAGCTTAGACCCGATACCCGTGCCCATGTCCTTCACTATCCACAGAGAGCACTCACCAGGACAAGAACCTCTGAAGCAATAGGTTTTGATGACAGACCTGCAGGCCAGAACTTCGTGGTCGCAATTCTGTCCTATGAAGGATATAATATTGAGGACGCCCTGATTTTTAACAATGGTTCAATCGAAAGAGGACTTGGAAGAAGCCACTTCCTCAGAACCTTCGAGGGAGAAGAAAGAAGGTATCCTGGAGGGCAGGAAGACAAGTTCGAAATTCCTGATTCCGAGTACCGTGGAGCCCGCAGTGCTGATGCATATGCGAACCTGGACATCGACGGGCTTGTCAACCCCGAAACCCCGGTTGGCCCTAACGACGTGCTGATCGGAAAGACCAGTCCCCCAAGGTTCCTTGAAGAACCGTCCGACTTTGGGATTGCAGTGGAGCAGAGAAGAGAAAGCTCGATCACTATGCGATCCAATGAAACAGGGATTGTGGATACCGTAATTCTAACAGAATCAATTAATGGAACCCGTCTTGCCAAGGTAAAGGTAAGAGACGAAAGGATTCCTGACATAGGAGACAAATTCGCTTCCAGGCACGGGCAAAAAGGAGTTATCGGGCTGAAAGTCCCGATTGCGGATATGCCTTTTACGGAATCCGGCCTGAGTCCGGACCTGATGATTAACCCGCACGCAATTCCTTCCCGTATGACTGTCGGGCACGTCCTGGAAATGATCGGCGGAAAAGTAGGTTCCATGGAAGGCAGAAGAGTAAACGCAACAGCCTTCTCCGGAGAAAAGGAAGACGACCTCAGAGAAGCCCTGAAAAAGCACGGCTTTGCACATACCGGAAAAGAGGTTTTCTATGATGGGGCAACAGGCAGGATGATCCCTGCCGATGTTTTCGTTGGTGTTATTCTTTACCAGAAACTGCACCACATGGTAACCTCCAAGATGCATGCCAGGTCCCGCGGGCCTGTACAGGTGCTAACCCGCCAGCCGACTGAAGGTCGAGCCAGAGAAGGTGGTCTCAGGTTCGGGGAAATGGAGCGTGATGTGCTGGTAGGGCACGGAGCTGCCATGTCGTTAAAAGAGAGGTTGCTGGACGAGTCGGACAAGGTTGTAGAACTTGTCTGCTCTCATTGCGGAATGATTGCAACATATGACAAGCAGCGGAACGTCTCTTTCTGCTCCGCTTGCGGTGCTGACACGGATATTTACCCCGTAGAGATGAGCTACGCATTCAAGCTGCTGCTGGACGAAATAAAATCCCTGGGAGTTGCTCCCAGGCTTAATCTTGAAGATGCGGTGTGAGGTGGAAGATGGCAAATGTACCTCCTATTCCGAAAAGAATTGCTTCAATTAAATTCGGTTTAATGTCCCCAAAAGAAATCCGTAAGATGAGTTCAACGCCCATTATCACGGCTGACACTTACGATGATGATGGATTTCCAATTGATATGGGACTTATGGACACAAAACTCGGGGTTATTGACCCCGGGCTTCGCTGCAAAACCTGTTCAGGTCGGGCAGGTGAGTGTCCAGGACACTTCGGGCACATCGAACTTGTTGCCCCTGTAGTCCATGTTGGCTTTAACAAAGTAATCAGAAAACTCCTTCGGGCAACCTGTAGAAAGTGCAGCAAGATCTTGCTTGAACCTGCACAAAAACAGAAGTTTCTGGACCAGCTTGTAGGCATTGAGGAAATCGGACATATGCCCGATGACCTTATCAACGAGGCTTATAAAGAGGCCAGCAAAGTAAAGGTCTGTCCTTACTGTAACGAGGAACAGCTCGATATCAAATTCGAAAAACCCACTGAATATCTTGAAAACGGGGAGAAATTGACCCCGACCGAGATTAGGGACCGTTTTGAAAATATCCCTGACGATGACATAATGGTCATCGGAATGGACCCGAAGAATGCAAGGCCTGAGTGGATGATTCTTACTGTCCTTCCTGTTCCTCCTGTAACGGTTCGTCCTTCCATTACTCTTGAATCCGGGCAGCGCAGTGAAGATGATCTGACCCACAAGCTGGTGGATATCA
>JAMXHR010000014.1 GCA_023955635.1 Methanosarcina sp. ERenArc_MAG2 | reverse complement strand
TATGTGGATTTTGCAAGGTTTATGAGCTTGTCAAGTTCTAATTTTCCGTTTTTATCCATATCAAGGTTGCCCATATCAGGATTGGCATTCGTATCCGATTTGCCTTCCACAAGAGATAGGATCTGGGGGTTAACACTTCCAAATTTGGTTTTGTATATGCCTTTTTTTGTTCTTTTTCCGGCTTCGATTTTTTTATTGATTATCTCAAAATGTTCATGGAAATACTCATAATGCAAATTGAAATTTTTTCGGCTTGAAAATGTTTCTGTGTTGGCGGCATCGACTTCAACAAGCATAGCATACTGCAGTTGCTTTTCTTCGATTTCTTCATTTATATCTTTAATATATCTATTTAAATCTTCCATATTAGTGAAGTAATTAGCGGCTTTTAAATGGAGTTCTTTCAGATCTTCTCGCAAAAACTGCCTGATTTTTACCCTATCATCGGATGCAAATATCCGATCCAGTTTATCACTATCTATATTATTTATATTCAAATCCGCAAATACTGAATTACAAATTCTTTCTCGAAGCACTTCAACCTTTTTAATTAGATCAATGGTTAAAAAATTTCCAGGTATGACAATATTAAAGGGTGTATCTATGCGAATAGCCCAGTACTTTATATTTGATTTTATATAATCTTCTTCTTTCCCAGCATGTTCATTATATTTTTTAATTAGTTGCTTTCTCTTTCCCAATATAAGTGCACGCAAGCCGCCCTTTTCAACTTCTTTTATCTTACTTTTATAATAATAATAATTGGTAACGGAATCAATAAACCTGCTTAAGCTTTCAAGATCGTATTCGTTGTCTTTTGAGATAGCCTCAATTTCCATTCTAATATCTTTAGTACCAGCAGACAAAAACCAGCTATTTTTATCGTTCCCTCTAACTTTTCCAGTACTTAATTTATCTATATACCGATCTAATGTTTCTTTCAATTTTTGTTCATTATCCGGAAGGTATTTGATATTCCTGTTGATTTTTGCATAGGACTCAAGGTCAAGATCAATATCATTTAATTTATCCTTGATCTTTTTGTCGATCTCGATGGGCAGGGAGTTTAGCTCGGCCATTTTCTGCTCGGTCGGCTTCAGTTTCATGTTCAGAGTTTGGATTTCCTGATTCTTAGTATTCAGTGCTCCAAGAAGAGGAGATATATCCCTTTTCCCTTTTAGGATATTAATCATTACAGACCTGCAATCTTCATTCTCAACAGCCGCAACCCGCTTAAATAAAATCGCATTTTTTCTTAGAGTATCCAGGGCTTCCGGAATCAAACGGAACAATTTTTTATCGATTTCATCTTTGAGCTTATCTTGAGCAACGCCTTGAGCGAAATTATTAACTCTTGAAATATAGGATATCAAGTCGTTATAAGTTCCAATTTTATCAAATTGAATCTCTGAAACGTTGTATTTAATAAATTCCTCTATTTGTTCCACACTGTGATAATTAAGCAGTTTTGCGATGTTGTTTGTCCATACTTTCTCAATATTCCTATACTCCGTTTTTATGAACTCAAAGACTTCCATCGTTGGAGTGGATTCTCCACTGATATTGAACCTGATAAGGAGACTTTCAATAATCTCGTTTACATCTTTCCTGACAGCATCGATCTCTTCTAGTTCGTGAATAATCTGGCTGTACTGCTCTTTTAATTCCCTAAGCTCTTCTACAGGGTATTCGATTACATGTGAATCGGCAAAAATAAAAGAAGAATAGGATTTTCTTGCGTCACTCAGGTTAAGATCACTTCTTTCTATATGGAAGAAGTTAGTGAGAATCTGCGGGAAGACAGAATCAAATTCATCTACTTCTTCTAGCTCATACTGTCCATTGGTATACTCCGTAGGACCCAGAGATGTAAATATTACATGATCAAAAAGTCTCTCATCGTGAGACACATTTAAGTATTCAAGCTCTGTAAGAGAAATAGCAGCATTAAGCTGTTCTTTTTCTCCTTCTTTTGTTGTTGGAAGCACTGCAAAGAGATAAACTGCATCATCCCGTTTTTCCTTGATATATCTTGCAAGGTCTATGAACATGCCTGAGCCAGTACCTCCACCGATCCCTACTATGATGGCTGTAACTCCTGGATTTGAAAAGGTCGGGAACCCATTTGCCTGTCCTTCACTCAAAACTTTATAAAGAATAGCTTTTGAAACGGCTCTTCTGCGATGCACACCACCCCCAAAATCATCCATAATGAAGTGATCAATACGTTTCAGGTCTTGGAAAGTAACTCCATTGTTTTCGGGATCATTCAACCACCACGTTTTGATCGATTGGGATCTTTTTATGCTTGCTGAAACTGCAGCGCTGGTTAAATCGGATATATGTGTAATATTTGCAAGGTTTGGTAGATAGTAGGACTTAAACTCGATATTTCCCGCTCCCTCCAAATTATCTACTTTCTCCATTATTTTTGTTTCCCACCGCTGATCTTCTGCAGATTCATTGGCATCCGTATCCATCGTATAAATCTTAAGCCTGTTCACATCACTGGAGTAGTAGTGGAGTAACCAATCGTGATTGCATATTTCACGAGCAAGTTTTTTTCCGCATCCTCCCAAACCCACAATTGTGAGGTTTGGAGGGTACTTAAAAGATTGACTCGAGTCATCTGCCCTTTTCATTCGGTATCTTCTCCTACATCAATATCATCCTTAGAATTAAACCTCACACCAATTAAAAAACCGATCACAAGGCCTAGAATTATTCCCGGTATAAGCCACCAGTATGAAGGCCATTTATCATTTTCAGTCAAATGATCAGCAAGTGTTTTTGACTCTGTAACAAGCCCTTTGTCGTGAAGGTCCTGCAGATAGTTCTTGAAAAAAGGATCTTCGATTTTGTTTATCTGTTCTCTAAATGATTCAACTTCCGGTATTGAAATTTCGAAGGGACGTGTTTCCACGCTTTCGATCAGATTTCCTTTACTATTTGTAAGTGTTATCCTGTCATAAGCATAGCCTGTACTTTGTTTATATTTAACAAGTGTCACTCCATCATACTGTTTCTCTTCAGATATTTGTGGGATTTGTCCATTAATATTAACAATAATTGATGTCGTGCTTTCATTAACTGGAAAATCAAATTTGTTAGAATCACTTGTAAAGTTCAAATTTGTGAAATTATATAAATGGGAATTATCAATTTTAACCAGATCAGTGTCAAAAGAGATATAATCTGCAGCTGGTGGGATATTATTTAGTGTTAATGTATAATTTATTATCTGTCCCTCCAAAACTTTTTCTTGTGGTTGACCATTGATCTCAATGTTTGTTGCTGATACTGTACTTCCAATAAGTAAAAGTAAGAACAGTGATAAAAATAAGTAGTTTACATCCTTGAGTGATTTCATTTTTTATTACACCACCGCTTTAACATTATTTAACGACACCCTCTCTGTTAACTAGTCTATATTATTAGATAATTTTTTTAATTACGTAGTTACTTTAATACCATTTAACTATACAATCATTTCTTCATTCATTCATTTATAGTCAATGTAAGAAATATTTACACATATAAACAAGAACCGTAAGTGAAAAATTGAAAAGTACAGTTAATTTTTTAGTTGAGTATAATTTATCAGTTGGCTGTAATTCAAGCGAAAAGGTAAACCACTGAAAACACTGAAAGCATGGAAATCTCTATGCTCATACCTTCTTTCTTCAGTACTTTCAGTATTTTCAGTGGTTATAAAGTCTGAATTAAATTTTTTTCCATGCCCATCGATATTTTGATGACAGAGTTTCATTGGTCATCAGTTAGAATTTTATGCACAACTTTGAATACCACATAGAGCGATTTTCCAACATAGTTCTTAGATATATAACATAAAAAATAACACTTTTTAGAGCTTTGTACCTTAATCGAATCCAAATAAATAGAGTTTGAGGTAGATTCTTTAACTGTGCATTTAATTTGTGCGTTGACTATAAATAGTTTACACTATTAAATGACTTTTACCAATTTCAAAACAAATTATTTTCAAAAAGTTGATGAGTACTGTATCTAAGAAGCTTTTTCCGGAATTTCATACAAGAAACTATGGTATCTTATTTTAGAGACACACTGGTTTGCGTGTCGTAGTTCCATTTATAATACAACGGCAACTAAAAATATAAATCAGTTAGTTAACAACGGTTCTCAGGGAAGTTTCCATACCCGCAGCAAGCTGCGGAGTATTCGACTGAAATAACGACATACGACGACACACGAGTACTTTCCGGTTCAGAGTTTATTAGGAATGTCTACTGTTTTTCTGGCTAAATTTGATGCCTGAATTGAATATCAATGAATTTTGGACCATTTCCAGAATTAGAAGGCTTTTAAGTCCACTTTTTCAATTTTCTCTTTAGGGAGGGTGGTTAACCTGGAGTGCTTAACTCCCTTTAAACTTAAAATCTTTTCAACCAGCTCGACTATTTTCTTCCCTTCTCCTTCAAGAATTATTACTTCAAAACACGAATTTGCGTCTATATGAAAACGTACTGAGGAATTTATTAGATCCATATTTTCGTGCTGGATTTTTGCCAGGGTGCTCGATACCCCTGTTTTTGAACAATCATATACAATAGAAATCGTTGCAGTCCTTGTTCCCCTGATCTGCTGCATCCATTCATAATGCTGGTTGTATGTCCTTATGGCATCCCTTATACCCTCAGAGCGAGAGGAGTAACCTCTCTTCAGAAGAGTTTTATCAAATTTATCCAGAAGTTCCCCGGGCAGGGAAATCCCTATTCTCATAAGCCTCTTTTCCATATGTCCCTCCTGAAAATGGAAATCCTTCTCTTAAGTATCCTCTCCGAGCACTCAACCGGATGAAATACAACAGGATACCTAAACCCAATAAAATTATCTATATTCCAGATCCCTCACTACAAATAGTCAGAATTATATTTTAATATTTTATTGTAATTCAGTGGCATAAATAGTAATCGAAAGACATATAGAATATGAGAAAGCACATCCAACTTAAAAATTTATTAGACTTAAGTCCCAGGATAAAAATTTTCCCTGCCGGAACCTTTACTTTTATCTGAGCAATTTGCAGGATAGGGACATTCTTGCAGAAGTTAGCAGCTTCCTAAGAAAGAAAAAGAAAAAAGTTTTACCTGTTCACTTTCAAGGTAAAATCCGCTTAAATTCAGTCTAGATGTCAACAGATGCGGTTTAAGGAGAATTCTTTTGAAATACGAATTTTTTATAATGACCGGTAAGATCTTCATTAACCTTGCTGATTCCCAAAAAGCTTATTAAAGGCAGAGTTCTATAGCGTGAAACACATTTACTTCAAAATTTCCTAATTTGGCTGACAAAAAAATGATTTGCTTGCTTATCAATTAGCTAATTTAATAAAAGAGTTGAGAATTATGGCAATCCAGAAAGGCGATTTCATAAAGTTAAACTACACAGGTAAGTTTGAAGATGGCAAGATTTTCGACACAACAGACGAAGAACTTGCAAAAAAAGAAGAAATCTTTAATCCGCGCGG
Source organism: Methanosarcina sp. ERenArc_MAG2 (assembly GCA_023955635.1). Taxonomy (GTDB): domain Archaea; phylum Halobacteriota; class Methanosarcinia; order Methanosarcinales; family Methanosarcinaceae; genus Methanosarcina; species Methanosarcina baikalica. The sequence goes on along the minus strand of JAMXHR010000014.1, from coordinate 132,626 downwards.
GCTTTACGGTGGAGACGTTGTTATTGTCGGGGCAGGACATACTATTGAAGGCCTTGACGAAGATCTCGAAGGAAAGGAAGTAGGTCACAGTGGAAGCATTGTAATCTCTCCGGAAAAGGCCTTTGGCCCGAGCAACTCAACACTTATAGAAACCGTTTCCATTACAAAACTGCAGGACAGAAATGTCCACCCTGGTCTTGCTGTTGAGCTTGACGGCAGGAAAGGTATTGTCAGCAGGGTCATAGGCCGCAGGGTCACTGTGGACTTTAACAGCCCTCTTGCAGGTAAGACGGTTGTCTATGAGTACACCATTGAAAAAATCCTTGAGGGTAACACAGAGAAGATCCAGGGACTGCTTGCCCTCTACACCGGCATCAGGGATCTTGAAATCGAGACTGCTGACGGAGTTGCGAAGATCTATATACCTACGGGCCTCACCTTCAACCAGCGCTGGCTCATGGCAAAGAACAGGGTCGCATCCGAACTCTTCAAGTACGCCGGTTTTACGGAAATCCAGATCATTGAAAAGCTCACAGCCGAATCCGAAGCTCAGGAAATCGCCGAAATCGAATCCAAAGCTAAAGCCGAATTAGAGGCAGAATCGGAAGGCGAAGAACCTTCAGAACCTGAAATTTGATTTCAGTCTGAAACTGTACGAAAAAGCGAAGAGTCTTTTCTCTTCGCAAATTTTATATATTATAATCTGGTTTTCTGTATACGCTTCCCTGAATGTCAGGATAATCTGCATAATTTCCTTTCCGGAAGCTGCAAGAACCATTTTTTTCAACCTGCTGAGGTAGCCCAGCGGACTACGGCGCCGGTCTTGAAAACCGGTAGTGCTCACGCGCTACGGGAGTTCGAATCTCCCCCTCAGCGTAACTTTCAGATCTTTTCTAAAATTTTTTCTGTTCTTTTAAATTATTAATTTTATTTTCGGATGAGTTGCCTCACCTTATGAATTATGCATTAAATAATATATTATATTAAAATGCTTTATAGTTCACCTAATATACTTTGTAGTAAAACTAACAATCAAAAAAAGAAGATATCCCGGACTGAAATTTTCTATAAAACGTTCTATGTTTTACTTTTAAAGTTTTCAGTTCCGGAATAGTAAAGTTTTTATTTTTTCATATAACTATTTTTTTAATAAGTCTGTTCTATAATGTTGTTTCTCTAAACTGATTTGTGCCTTGATGCTCATTTGCTGGAGTCTATTGTAGATCCAGTGAAGGGAAGATCTTTACCAGGGACTTTTTCTTGTGGGAAATATTTCTTTAAATTTAATTCGAATATCTGGACATGATACGAGATAAAAAACAGGATAGGAACAGCTATGAATATTACGATAATATCGTGCAATATTGGATTACTTATAAAGTTCGTTCCGGAATTCCAAAGAGCCAAAAAAGGCCTGTGGAATAAGTAAACGCAATATGAAGATGTGGCGAGATGAGTAAGGATCAAACTCAACGAGCTTGAGAATTTATCATTGATAAATTTCATTGCAAATCTGTATTCAAAGATGCAGAATAATATTATAAAAATATTGAGAATCAGTGTATCGACGATAAATTTCAAAGTGGTGTAACTCAGACCTAATGAATTTGCCACGCTCCCTAACATGGATATGAGCATAGAAGATCCTATGGTGCCGCTTGGAGCATCAATGGTTAAAGAAACCTTCGGATCTAAAAGCAGGACCATTCTCGACCCTAAAACAACGACAAGTACAAATATAATAGGAAGGGCTGCCAGCAGGATCTGGACAACAGGAATTTTCAAAATCGTTCTCGTGGATTTTTCAAATAAACTTTCTTTACAGGTAAGGATACCAAACACGAATATTGGGAAAAACATGAAAAAACGATGATCAATAATATTGAAAGTTCTTGAGACTAATAAAAACCCGAGAAATATAAAGGAAGAGGAAAACAAAAGTTGTTTTGAATTTTTTGAAAACATAATAATTAATGGGTAAATGGTATAAAAGACAATAATTAAACCGATAAAATATAATGTCAACATGGGAGAAGCGTATGCAGGGGCAAGGAAAATTTGTAATCCCAGCACGTGCACGAGTAAATTAAAATGACCGAATACATGCTCTGCATGGGGAAACAAGAAATTCGAATTCAACTTTGGAGCAAATACAAAAAACACAAGTACAAAAGTGGCAAGAGCGGCCCAGTAAAGTGGAAAAATCCTCAAAAGCCGTTTTCTATAGAAAGACAATACATGCTGGAACGAATATATTGAGTGGTTGTTATAATATAATAAATATCCACTCATAAATATAAAAAGTCCCAGTCCCATATTTGCGAAATAAGGGTCAAAGGCATAAAGGGCTAGCTTGCTATAAGTAGAAAATAAAAAGTTACTTAAGTGAGCCGGAATAATCATAATTATTGCTAATGCCCTTAAGAAGTCAAATGCGATAATTTTATTGTTCATAGTTTCAATTCCTATAAATAAAATACCAGGTAAATGTGAGTCAACCTTGTGCCAATTATTTACTGATTGGGTCAACTTACAGAAATAATATTTATTTTGTAAACATGATTATGTTAAAAGTGCATCAATCTGTGTATTTATATATAAACTATTTGACATTAGTATGGATTTATCTGTATACAATCGATCAAATGTTTATTTTTTCTCTTCATATTATTATATTTAAAAGTTTTCCTGCTCTTTCAGAACCGATTTTTCTCTCCTACGGTGGGTCCGAGGTTCTGAAACTTATAAAATTATATAGGAGATTGGAACGGGTAAAGTCAGAGTCCGCAGGGAGGCAAATATATAGGGAAAGTTGAGAAGAAAAATTGTACAGAGATTCTTTACATTACAAAGGGATTCCCAGTAAAGTAATCAGAATAAAAAAAGTGGTAAGGTACCAGGACTCCCATAGGATTGCAGCAAAAGCTGATTTTCCAAAGTTCAGGTTATGAATTAGCTGGCCTCGAACGATGAATATGAAGAAATAGACTCTTGCGAAGAGCTGATGTTGAAATATACCATAGAGCTTATTCATTGGAAAAAATGGAATGGAGATAAGTGGGTAAAGTAAAAAAGGTTCTCTATTTAACATGATATATTTAGGAATATTGAAATATTTCCTTTTTAATATGCGGATATACTTTGATAAAAAGTTATGCCCAGAAGGTAGCGCAGAAACTCAGGAGGTATTTTTATGAAAAAAGAAGTAGTTGTACTTATAGTTATTATACTTGTTTTGTAACTATTCAGCTACCCTAAAATGAGCCAATTGATTCTGATTTTTACTATCTGGACAACCAAAATTAGGAATTCATGGTAAAATTAAAAACGGCTTCATTTGACATCAGTTTATAAAATAACATTAAGTAGAGTGTGCATAACAAACTATATAAATTACGGCTCTTGATATTGATTATTGGGTAGCTGAATAGTTACCTTGTTTTTAAGTTTGTTGCTGGGTTGCCACAGCATGCCGACTTGACTTTTAATAATAAAGATGATACTTTTTATATTGATATATATGGTATTCCAATAAGAGGAAATTTTGATGAAACCAATACAGAGTACAATTTATTTTTAATTGGATCTGGAGATCTTCATACAGGGTTTACAATGTTGAAAACCGATAATGAACATATTATGGATAAATCCATTGGAGTTATCAAACTTGTGCGTGAAAAAGATCCGGTATCTGAATATCCTCATGTAACTAAGCCTGTTAAATTTGTGCTTGATTATTAAATTTATGTATAGAAAAGTTTGGTATCTTAATACTTTATCCTAAGAGCCTATCGAAAAACGGTTATTCTACTGTAACTTTTATAATATTGTTCGTTTCAATTTTTTATTTATCCTAAATAATTTTAGCCTTCGTCAGGTATCTGATATTTTTCCCTGGGAAATAGTATAAACTAATTTATAGTTATTTACTAACCCATAGTTATTTAATCACCAATAGTTATAATATATCTTGGAGTTACACAATTGATGGAGTAAGTGAAATGAAAATAGAATCTGTGAAATCGGTTTATTTTTCACCTACCGGAACAACAAAAGCGGTTGTTCAGAGCATTGCGCATTGTATTAATCCAGGCACCATGGAATTAATTGATATTACCAGACCGGATGCAAGAAAGCAACCACTACTGGCCTCGGAAAAGGAATTGCTTGTAATTGGAGTTCCCGTTTATATGGGAAGAGTGCCGGCATTATTAAATGAATGGCTGAATGCAATTCAAGCTCATAATACCCCGACGGTCTGTGTTGTTGTCTATGGTAATCGTGTATATGACGATGCACTGCTCGAACTAAAAAATATTGTAACGAAATGTGGGTGTATTCCCATTGCCTGTGCAGCATACATCGGGGAACACTCATTTTCAAATTCCGAGACACCAACAGCACAAGGACGTCCCGATAAAGATGATTTTAACCATGCAGAAGTATTTGGACAGAAAATACGTGAAAAACTACAATCTGTTTCATCAATCTCTCAGGTTTCTGATGTGCATGTGCCTGGCACTTATCCTTATGGAGGAGTTACAAAATTGTGGATTGTTGATTTTATCGCAGTCAGTGATGGGTGTTCACAGTGTGGAATCTGTGCAGAGAAGTGTCCTGTTGGTGCTGTCGATGCAGAAAATTCCCGTTTGATTGATATGGAAAAATGCATTACCTGCTGTGCGTGTATCAAAAACTGCCCGCAAAATGCCAGATCGATGAAACCCGGGCTGGTTAAAGACGCATCAGTGCGTCTCCATACGCTCTATAACCAACGAAAGGAGCCTGAATGTTTTATCTAATGAATAGATCCCAATTGGTAAAAGCGGAAAATTGGAATGTATTCATTCCTTAAATCATATAACTACCAGGTATTGAATAAATATGGGTTGATCAGAGGGGAAGAATGGGAATAGCCGATAGAAGACAAAGAGAAAAGGAACAGCGCAAGACCGAGATCATCGACGCAGCCGAGCGTCTCTTTTTTCTCGAAGTTATGAAGATGTTTCCATGGAAGATATCGCCCGCGAGGTCGAACTGAATAAGGCTACCATTTATCTATATTTTAAAAATAAGGAGACACTTTTCGCAACCATTGTACTCCGTGGTATCCAGATCCTTAAAGAAAAATACACGGAATGTATGGAGAAAGAAGTGCCGGGTATTGTCAAGGTAGCCCTGATGGGCCAGGCCTATTACCAATATTCACAGGAATACCCCGATTATCTTCGAATGATCCATTTTTACGGTTCTGAGCGTTTTTCCAAAGAGAACCCATGTACTGCAGAGATTGGAAAGGGATATGGTACCTGCCGTATGATCCTGCGGGATGCGATCCAGGAGGGCATCGATGACGGTACAATCCGAGACGATCTCGATCCATTCCTGACCTCGATGTACCTTATGATCTCCTTCATGGGTATCTTGTCAATGGAAAATAAATGGAAACTGGTGATCGAGGCGGAGGGGTTCAGCTACGAGCAGTTTGCCAGTGAGTTTTTCCGGTTCATTACTCCAGCAATTTCTTCCGGTGAGAGTTCTAACAACATGGATATTAAGGATTTCGCAGCATTTGGATTCTTTTTAACAGAACCTGTGGTGCCTGAGAAGAGAAAGAGAAAAAATCGTAACTATTCAGAATCGTTAAATCTTTGAGGATTGCCGCGACACTAGGGAAAACATCTTTTTTGTCTCTCTTTTTCAGAAGAAATGTCATCATTATTTTTAGTCCTGCGATTGAAAACCCATAAAATTTGAAGAGGATACGAATAATATTTTATATCAGAGAGATATGAAGACTTCAATGGCATCGATTTTTGGGCTCTTCACCCTTCCATTAATTTTGCAAAACTAGTCTTAAAAAAACTGCAAGATTTTTTATTTTAAGAGTTCGCATATGCTTCTTTTACCAGAAATCTCTTGAATCAAATAAAATTAACAAAAGCACATTCACAAAAACAAAATTAGCAAAAATAAGATAATAAAAAGAAAAAATTAAAGTATGGAAGAAATCTCTTCCCTGATAAGCCTTATAGACTCGTCTACACCCTCGAGAACCTCAGGACTTATCTCCCGAGTAGCTTCAGTGACCACAGCTCCTATTTCGATCCCAATGACAACAATTTCCGGGAGAGTTTGGACCTGTTCTCCAATCTTCAATACATCTGTAATTGTCAGATCGTGAACCGAGAGTAGAGGATGGAATTCAGTGCCGTTTAGCAGATCCCTGCCTTCGATGCGGTGTACCGAACCTGCAGGGCTGTCTGCCAGAATTGCATCAACTATTATGACCTTTCTGGCGCCGTCGAGAAGATTAAGGAGATCGAGTCCGCAGACCCCTGCGTCTTCTATGTCAAGGTCTTCGAGGCTTGCAAGTTCCGTTTTTTGAAGAACCTCAATGACTTTGAGGCCAACACCATCGTTTCCCATTAATGGGCTTCCGCATCCAAGGATGCGGACAGGAGCATGTAATATAGACATATTCTCACTTAATTAAAAAGCATACAGGTTTTTCGAACATGCCTATATTACCTTTTCCAGTTAAGATTTATCTTTAACAACTTTATTAGTATCTTTTCAGTGCTTTCGTTCCTTAGCGCTAAACCTTGAATATTTCTCTACAAACTCTGAATAATGAGTGTCTGAGAGGTCTTCTTTTCCTGACCAGAAGATAGCTTTGTAGTACTTCCAGACATGAGGATCAAGCTCCAGAATACCCACATGAATTACCAGTTCAAAGACAAACCAGTAGGTCAGCAGCAGGTGAAGAGCCCTGAGGAACTGCAGGGAAGTCATGTCGAATACAGGTGCAATAAGGCTTCCTGCAGACAGAATCCATGAGCCTATAGGGAGGCCGAAAAGCGACCAATCAAGCTTGTAGAGAACAATGCCTGAAACCGCAATAAAGAAGATGGCCGTACCTTCAAGCACAATCAGGATCTTCATTAAGGGATGAAGTTTAGTCTCATAGTGGCCTTTTTCTTCATCATAGATGGAAAATGCAGGGTATCGGCCTTTCCTGAAGAAGTTACCAATTATACCACCCATGCGAGTTGCATCTTTAGGACCGAAAATATAATGGTCCGTAAAGTGTGAAATTTTTCCCAGAAACCCATGGCCTTCGGAGAAGATATTGTAAGGGATAAGGATCCAGTTCACTGCAAGCAGGAACGGAACCATTATCATGTGAAGCCCGCGGGCGGTATGGAAACTCATAAAGTCCCATCCCGTATAGATCTTTAACCCGGTGATGATGAGCACTATCATCGCAATAGCATGGACAGTATGAGCTATCCTGTCAGTTACGGTATAGCGCTCAACAACCATTGACCGGTTGTCTTTAGATTTCATTGTGGGTCATCTCCTTTATACTATTCTTAGGGTAGCTGGAGCGTTTTTCCCGGTTATGTCAATTGTGTGGACTGCACATGAAATGCAAGGATCATAGGACCTACCCATATGGAAGATGCCAACTGGATTGGTATAATCGACACCTCCGACTGGGTTTATTTTTGAACCAATGAGAGACTGTTCGAGCGGACCGGGGATGCCTTTGCTGTCTCTTGGGGACATTAACCAGCTACCGGGAACTACGGCCTGATAGTTGGCAACCTTTCCATCGCTGCCAGCAGAGATCCAGTGACCAAGAGCTCCACGAGGTGCTTCCCAGAGGCCCAATCCCTGATTATTTTTAGCTGCATTAAAGTCTAGAGGCACGGAAATCTTGCCTCCCGGCTGATAGTCACGTGTTACCCAGTTGAGAAGTTCATATGCGAGAATTGTGGTTTCCTGCATACGAGCCAACATTCTGGTGTAAACATTAGCTGCAGAGTAGCCTTTCTCATTGAAGGCCTGAGCTAGGCCGGTTACGAGTGGCTCTTTTATATTTAGCATGCGTGCAAGAGGCCCGACTTCACCTGGAATTCCGTCGTATCTCGGAGCCTTGTCCCAGCTGTACTGGCTATCCGAACCTCCTGTGAAGACGATTTTATTCGGATCCGTAAACGGAACGGTTTCACCTTTTGCCGGTGCGAAGTCGCTGGCACTGTTCTGGTAGAAGGAATGAGCAGTACTCTCCGTAACCTTGTCCGGATCAAATTTCAGATATTCGAGTTTTCCTGATACCACACCTGAGCTGAAAATACGGTCTTCTGCTGGGCTCCTCGGGTCGTATCCGTCTTTGGGCTTGTAGTATCCACCATATGAAACGAAGCAGATCTTTGAGGGGTCCTTGTACCCACCTATTGTATCATGTTTAAGGCTTGCTGGAAGGCCAAGAATTTTTTCTCCTACAAGTTCTGAACCAAAAGCTGCATAGAATTCCACATCTCCCCAACCTGCGTCTTTGGAGAAATCATTGGTACTCGTTGTTTTGTTAATAAGGTCAGTCAGGTGTTCAGTAACAAAGCTTACTGCTTTTTGAGGAGAGCTTGCCTTATAGGTATTTTCGATCCAGGTATCGAATGGAACTTTCAGAGTATGTTTGGATACAAAGTCCATGACCTCCAGATAGTAAGAGGAAAGTTTGGTTATATCTGCGACAGTAGCCGGGTAGGTATATCCACCTGGATAAAGGGATGAAGGACCAGGCATTCTACCGGCAATAAGTGCGATCATCTCCTGAAGGCGTTTCTTTTCAGGAATTGCTGCGATATAGGAACTTCCCACAGGTACGGGTGCACCATCCATCTTATAGCTGATTGGGGCGAACCTTCCAACCATCTCTTTCCAGACTGCGTTTCCGGTGTCTCCCAGTGTTGTAAGAACCTTTTTGTACGCTGGGTTTGCAAGGTCAGGGCCAAAGAGGACATATATATGAGTTGCATGGCTTGCAACCATATTCAGGCCCTGGAAAATGTTCCTCATTACAAGAGCATTTTGTGGAACTTGATCAGCCACGCCATAAAGATCATCAAGAGCATTTGTGGCTGCCAATCCATGAGCAATAGGGCAGACACCACAAATTCTCTGGGTAAGAAAAGCTGCGTCTCTTGGGTCCTGGTGCTGCAGAATGCGTTCAAAACCTCTGAATATAAGGGAAGACGACTGGGCATCGGTAATAACACCATTAGCATCTACTTCAGTAGATATGCGCTGGTGGCCTTCAATTCTGGTTAAGGGATCAACTGTAACGTTTACCATTTTTCACTCACTCTCCTTTTCCCATTCTCCTTACAGCATGTACGCCGGCAGCAACTGCAGCTGCACCAACTGCGACCTTGGACACAGTATCGATGTTCGCTCCAAGAAGCACTCCCTTATCTTCAGCTTCGACATACAGGGGTCTTGAACCGTCAGGGAAGTCAGGCTCCACACAGGCTATGCAGGGGCCGCCTGCTTGGGTACACATGCTGACTGAGCCGTTCCACCTGCGGATTCCACAGTCTGCATGGGCGTAAGGAGCTTTGCATCCAAGTTTCCACAGGCATCCTGGCCCGCCAACCTCTTCATCGAGCTCTCCGCGGTCATAGTATCCGCGGCGTGGGCAGTTATCATGCACTGTGTGGTCTGGAGGGAAGAAGACCTTCGGCCTGCCATACTCGTCCAGAACGGCCGGGAGATCTTCAGGAACCTTGATCTTTCCAAGAATTACCGCTCCCAGAGTCAGCAGAATCCAGTCAGGATGAGCAGGACAACCCGGAATGTTGATTACGGGCTTGTCGATGCCAAGTTCCTTAAGCATGCCTTTTGAAGCGTCAGTTTTTGCGAAAGCTACTCCTCTGTAGTCCGTATCCTTGGCAACATCGCTGTCTGCAGAGGTAATTCCTCCCCAACAGGCACAGGCTCCGACCGCAACGATAGCAGTGGCGTTCTTTGCAGCCTCTCCAAGAGTCTCCTTGAAAGTCTTGTTCCCAATAACGAGGTAGCGGCCTGAACCTTGCGGACCGTTTGGAATCCCGCCTTCAACGACCAGAATATATTTGCCTTCTTTGATGAGTTCTTCAAGGAGAATCTCTGAGTTGAGTTCAGAAGTGTTTACAAGCTTGCCGTCATTGAAAATGCCCTGCTGGGCAAGAAGAGTTTCATGGTAAGCAAGGTTGACATTGAGCTTACTGAGTGCCTGTCCAACGTCAGGGTTGCCTGCATTTAAGAGCGATTCTGAGCAGCCAGTGCATTCAGAACCATGCAGCCAGATAAGCTTGGTCTCTGCAAATTCAAGCGCACTTACCATTTGAGTTTTGTAGGTGCCAAGGAATACAGATGCTCCCATTACACCTACAGCTTTCATGAAAGTACGTCGATCCATTTTTAAAAAGTCCACACTATCCAGTGTACGGACAAGATTTTTCATTCCAGTACTCATCTCTACCACATCTAAATTTTACCCAAATTATACATCCGAAAGAAAATATTAAATAAATGTTCACCGTAATTATATAAATGTATACATAAATTTAACACTAATGTTTTCAATGTGGGAATAGTATTTAAGGTTTTTTACACGATCCGATAAATATATTAATTGGCTGGATTGAAGGCTATATAATAGAAGGAAAAATATAATGAGCTCTTTAAAATAATAATGTGCGCTAATGTACAATAGGTAGCAATGTTGCTCATATAAGGATAATTAATGAGCTTAGAAAGAGAAAAAAGGATTAAAAGAATCAAGCTAATTTTAAAAGTTGATAGCTCCGGTAAAGTAAGAATTCATATTTAGAAATTTTCTTGTATTATGAGAAAACGCATAAAAATAAGACAAAATGCAGAAAGATTTTGGACAGCAAAGAAACAATCATTTGTTTGGAAGGGATAATTCAGCCGATTTGATGCCTTATTAACTGGACTTTATTTTCATCATAACAAGTCGCTGAATACCTATCAGCCCCTGGTTGCAACCTCTAGCAACCCATATATTCTGCCTTGCTAAAAAGCTGAGTATTTTAGCCCGGTATTTTCTCTGTTAACTCCTCCCCACAATGTTTTTGGAGAGAGCTTAAGAAAGAACTCAAAACAAAAAGAAGTGTTAAAAAAGCTTATTTTTTGCGTGAAGGTATTGAATAAATGCGTGAAGGTATTGAATAAATAATACTTACATACAAATTGTTTCATACATTTTAAAATTTAGATAACTCAGATTCAGACAGAGCAATTTTAGGTTTCTAAAATAGCTCTAAAGTAAATTCTAAATTAAGCCAAAAAAACATCTTTAAATTATACAAGTGAAATAAGAAAACAAAAAGAATATAAAATAGAACTATAGAGTTGTGAAAAACAATTTTTGTGAATATATTTATTTCAAAACGTAGAACCCGGTTCTTGCTCACGATACTTCCATTTTTCTATTTGCGGCAAGTGGAGAAAGAAAAACGAGTCTTTAAAAGCAGCAGTTGGAAAATGAAAACAGGCAAGGGATGAAGGCTGTTTAACCGGTTAAAGTAGTAAAACTGAAGATTTCTTTTGTTCAGTTGAGACCTGTAAATATATATATACCGTACAAATATATATCTTTTGTAAAATAATTTTGTAAAAAGCTTAATAGGGGAATTGGTCTCACGAAAAGTTAATCCTCATAAATTAATAAGATTTCGAAAGAAAACAATTAGAGGTAATATGTGTATAGCTATTCCCGGAAAAATAAAATCCATCGTAAATGAGAATACTGCAACGATCGACATGGGTGGAATCTGCAGAGATGTGAATATGGACCTTATGGGAGGCGCCAATGAATCCATGATAGGAAAACACTTCCTTGTCCATGTTGGATACGCAATAGCTGAAATATCGGAAGAAGAAAGTGAAGAAACGATGCGTCTTCTCAAGCAGATCGCCGGAATTGACGATTCAGACACCTTTGAAACTGAATCCACCTGAAAACGGACGCTGATAGAAATGGAAAACGGTAATTCTCCTTCACAGCCAGCAGTTCCTGAACTTGAAAAAAGCTCCTGGAAAGAATAAGAGGCTCGAAGATACCGCTTCGTATAATGCATGTTTGTGGAACGCACGAGCGGACCATAGCAAAATATGGGTTAAGAAGCGTATTTCCGGAAAATATTGAAGTAATAAGCGGTCCCGGATGCCCGGTTTGTGTTACCCCTGAAGAAGATGTTAATATTGCAATCGCCCTTGCGAAAAGTGGAGCTGCAGTCGTCACTTTCGGAGACATGATGCGGGTTCCGGGCTCGGCAGAAAGTTTACTGGATGTAAAGTCTGAAGGGGCAAACGTAAGGATGGTTTATAGCATTGACGATGCAATTGCCTTTGCGGAAAAGAAGCCAGAACTTGAAGTAGTCTTTTTTGGAATAGGCTTTGAGACCACGGTTCCTGCAAATGCGGCTGCTCTATTAAGAAATACACCCGAAAACTTCAGCCTGCTGGCCTCCCAGAAGCTAACTCCTCCTGCAATCGAGCTCCTTGCCAGGGATGCAGACGTTGATGCCTTTATAGCTCCCGGGCATGTGGCAACCATAATAGGCACAAGACCTTTTGAACCTCTTGCAGAAAAAGGCTTTCCTGTTGTCGTAAGCGGATTTGAGGCAAGGGATATCCTCCTTGGAATAAATCTGTTACAGGCGCAGGCAGAAGAAGGAATCTCAAGAGTAGATAATGGCTACCCGAGAGCTGTAAAACCTGAAGGAAATCAGATTGCTCTCAAAATAATGGAGAAAGTGTTCGAAACTTCGGATTCTGAGTGGAGAGGTATCGGAAAAATAGAGGATTCGGGGCTTGTGCTCAGGAAAGAGTTTGAGGAAAAAGATGCAGCAAAGAAGCACGAAGATCTATATGCCTCTGCTCTTGAGGATATCCGAAAGAAAGCCGGGAGAAAAGACAAGAATCACTGCATCTGTGCAGCTATCCTCACAGGAAAAGCAAAGCCTCCCCAATGCCCGAATTTCGGGAAGGGCTGTACCCCGAAAAATCCCGCAGGCCCCTGTATGGTAAGCCAGGAAGGCATGTGTTACAACTGGTTCAGGTACTCAAGAGAAGGAGGCAACAAACGTGCATGAATTATCCCTTGCGTGTGAAATTTTAGAACAGGTAATAGCCACTGCCACAGCCCACGGAGCCTCGGAAGTTAAGCACGTAACCCTTCAGATGGGAAGGTTGACTCATACTAATCCGGAACAACTTAGCTTCTGTTTCAAGGCTATTGCAGATGACAGTATTGCCAAAGATGCGGATTTTGTTGTAGAAATGATGCCCCCATCCCTTGAATGCGAGTGCGGATATACGGGAACAGTGGACGAAAAACAGATACGAGAAAGTAGTGAACTCAAAAGTGAACTCCTTGCTTATGTAGCTGCTATGAAATGCCCTATCTGCGGAGAGCAGGCCCGTATCACGGGCGGCAGAGAACTGATCATTAAAAGCATAGAGATTGAAACCGAAAACGAAAATTGAATCGCAGCTAATAAAAATAATAAGTAATTCCCCCGAGTGATGTTTATGTTAATGCATGTAATCAATATGGGACACGATGTCTACAAAGCAAACGACAAACTTGCCGAAAAAAACAGAAAGAAACTTGACAAACATCAGGTCTTCTCAATAAATGTTATGGGAGCAATAGGGTCAGGGAAGACCACTCTAATAGAGGAGGCAATCCAGCACCTCAAAGAAAAATATAAAATAGCTGTGATCGCAGGGGATGTGATCGCAGAAATGGATGCTTCCCGTTTCAGAAAACTCGGAGTGCCCACAATTCCTCTAAATACGGGAAAAGAGTGCCACCTGGACGCAAAGCTGGTGGAAAAAGCCCTGGATGAAATCGATCTTGAAAATACCGATCTCCTGATAATTGAAAACGTAGGCAACCTGATCTGCCCTGTGGACTTCAAACTTGGGGAACATCTGAGGGTTGTAATCGTGAGCGTTACTGAAGGAGACGACATCATCCTCAAACACCCCATGATTTTCAAAACTGCAGAACTTGCAATCATAAACAAAGTTGACATTGCACATGCAGTTGATGTTAATGCCGAGAAAATGAGAGACGACATCCTTTCCTTAAATCCTGACGTGCCAGTTATCCTGACTTCAAAGCATGACTGGGAAAGTCTTGAGACCTGGATTAGTTTCATCGAGCTTGGACTTTTAAAAACACAGAGTAATTAAGGTCAATTTGAAAGAATAAGGTCAATTTAATAGAATTTAAAAGCGGACAAAAGGAGCCTTAGATGAAATCCGATACTATTTCTCTTGAGCACGGTGCAGGCGGCGAGGTCATGCAGGCACTTATAGGCGAGATAATCCTTAAAAACTTCCGCAATAAAAGCGCAGGTTCGATAGGGCTTGAAAGCCTTGACGACGGGTCCACTGTAAGGCTTGAGAATTTTAATTCTGCATCCGAACTCGTGCTGACTACCGACAGCCATGTGATAACGCCTGCCTTTTTCCCGGACACCAATATAGGAAGGCTTGCAGTTGCAGGCACCATCAATGACCTTACGGTTATGGGAGCAAGGCCGCTTGCCCTTACCTGTGCGATCATAGTCCCTGAAGGCTTTTCACTGAAGGAGTTTGAAGAAATAATCAAAACAATGGATGAGACGGCAGCAGAAGTTGGCGTACCCATAATCACAGGCGATACAAAGACCATGGAAAAGACGGCTCTGGATTCGATCATCCTGAACACTGCAGGCCTGGGTATTACAGATAACCCTATCAGGGATTCGGGACTTAAATCCGGAGACAAAATCCTTGTCACAGGCACCATTGGCGATCACGGAATCTCTCTTATGGCCCACAGGGAAGGTTTTGACTTTGATACCGAGCTGGTCTCGGACTCAGCCCCACTCTGGAAACTCATCGAGCCTCTCCTGAAGCTCAGAACCCCGCAGGGAGAGCCTGTAATTACGGCAATGAAAGACCCGACACGCGGAGGGCTTGCAAACTCCCTGAACGAGATGGCGGCAAAATCCAGAGCAGGCATCCTTATTGAAGAAGACTGGATTCCGTTCAACCCTGCAGTTTCTGCAGCCTGTGAGATGCTGGGACTTGATCCCCTTGAGGTTGCAAACGAAGGAAAAGCAATTATCGGAGTAAAATCCGGCTTTGAAGAAGAGGTTCTTTCGATTCTCAGGCAGCACCCTTACGGCAGGAATGCTACAGTTATAGGAGAAGTTACCGCAGACAATAAAGGAGAAGTAATCCTCAGGAACCGCTTCGGAGGCATGCGTTATGTGGATGTGCCCGCCGGAGACCCAATCCCAAGGGTGTGCTGAGAAATCTCCCGATGCCAGTGAAGTTGCCTGAGTTCCGCTTCCCGAGTTCCGCTTCGGGAGCACGGGGCCCTTTTCGCTTCGCTCAAGAGGGCTTATTTATGGCTTAGAATCTTGCTTATTTTTATCGAATTACGCTTCGAGGTACATGAAATCGGAGATTTTCTGGGAGTTGCAATGTAATCGCAACAGCACGGGATCCTTTTCGCTTTGCTCAAGAGGACTAATTTTTAAAGTTTCAGTTTTCCGTCGGAGTTCCAGCAGAATTAGTACTATGCTGGTGTGATGATATGGATTTAATTCCACACTCATGTGATTGGTGGCATAATTTATGGAAAAACTCTGATTTGGTAAGTATTAAAGAATGCAAAGAATTAAATTGCTTAAAAGAATCCTGGCAGGATTGGCTTTCGTGTGATAACGATGCTCGTAGAGATATTGGAATGATGGAAGCTGAGAGTGGGAAATATTTCAATATGGTTTCAGTTATAGCTACAAAATTGTGAGTCTGAGTTAATATTTTTGTAAAAGAAAAAAATTAAAAAGAAAAGAGCATAAAATGAAAGCTCTTTTTTTCACTGGATTTTTACATTTTCTTTTTATAAAACCCTAAATAAATTCCACCAACCGCTGCTACCACGAAAAGAATTCCGAAAATATCAGCACCTGAGAAGGACATACCTCCACCTTCATTTTCATTTTCTTCAGAAGAATCTTTCTGCATCTCATAGCCTTCAACATAATCCGGGTCAGCAGCCGATTTCGAGACCTGGGGCGCAGGTTCCGAAGAATCAGTTCCGTACCCTGCATCACTTTCTACAACAGTCTGATTGCCGCTCCCCGCACTCCGAATTACAGGCGTCGAACTTCCTTTATTCCCACTGTTGCTGTGTTTTTCAGGCTCTTTTTGCTCAATAGATTCCTGTGTAGCCTCTTCTATTGCTTCGCTAAAACCTGGAACCGAGACCATGCCTGATACATAGCTGTTGAGAAGGGGATTTCCGCAGGTATGGTGGCAGCAGGTGACTCCATCTTCGACTACGGATTCTGCATATTCCGCAGCCAGGCTTTCGAGAACCTCATCCGAGGCATCCCAGTTGCCCTTGCGAGCTGTCTCCAGCATCCGGGCGGTCATAGACTGATAAGCATAAGGATTATTCTGCTTAATCCAGTCACTGAGTTCCTGATCCGCCGTGTACGTCTGATACACCTGATCCCACACATCATCACTTATCAAATCCGGGTTCGTGGCTTCCCAGCCCCAGAGGTTCTCAACGAAATCTGACATTTCTCTGGCCCCTGCATAACCATGTTCCTGCATACCTTCAATCCACTTAGGATTAAAATATCTGGAGTGTGATTCCCTCGTGAGAAACTTTCCCAAAGTTTCAACTTTCTCGTCTCCACCGGTAAGCATGTTCGTAATATATGAATCAGGATACTCTCCTCCCGAAACAGAGCTGACTGCAAGATTCAGCCCTCCCAGGTACTGGAAGAAATCATCATTATCCAGAGTCCCATAGAGGTTTGTGCTCCGGCTGTGCACTGTAGCCTCAACATCTTTAAGGTTCTTTTCGAAAAGGTCCCTTAGATTTTCACCCCAGACATTTTCTCCGTAGGCATTGCTCATCTTGCTGATGTAAAGATTTGCAAGCGTTTCATTGCTCTCCCAGGTATCACTTGCAGATATCGCATTGGGAAGCCCTGTGCCATATGCGCCGTCCGCAGACCCGAAAATCCTGAGCAGTCCCAGATCAAGTGCCTCACTTTCATTAAGGGAACCTTCACTCATTAAAGAGGCTTTTATGGCTTCGGCATTTTCCCGGACATAGTTGGGGGAGTCTTCCTGAGCATAAGCCAGTTTTATGGCTTTGTCCAGCAGATGCACCTTGTCAGGGTACATGTCCCTGTAGAGGCCGGAGATCTGGATCACCACATCAACTCTGGGCCTGCCCAGTGTTTCCATGGGAATAGCTTCCACATCAACTACCCTGCCACTGTTCCATACAGGTTTGACCCCGAGCAGGTAGAGAATCTCCGATTCCATCACCCCCTCATGCCTTGTGGTTTCCCCGGCCCAGAGGACGTAAGCTACCTTTCTCGGGTAGGTCCCGTGCTCGGCAACATAAGCTTCAAGCATCTGGTCAGCCATCTGTTGTCCGAGAGTCCAGGCAGCTTCTGTTGGCACTATCCGCTGGTCAAAAGCGTAGAAGTTTCTTCCAGACGGCAGAGTTTCCGGGTTTCGAACAGGATCGCCTCCCAGGTTTCCGGGGATAAACCTGCCGTCCAGAGCATTGAGAACCTGCTGGATTTCCTCTTCCCCAAGAGCCAGGTTTGCAGCATATTCTTCCGCACTGGAAAGGAAAGTACTGACGGATTCGTTGCCCTTCCCAAGCACCTGTATCTGAGCAGCTGTAGAGTTGACTCCCTGGTTCAGGACCAGATCCAGCAGGTAGAGCTGGGCTCCTTCGGTTTCATTGAATTCGTGAACAGAATCAGTAAAATCGGTACCGAGCATCGAGTTTACCATGCCCACAAGCTGGTCTCCCTTCGGACTTGTACCCAGAATATGCAGGCCGTAAGGCATGGACTGGCTCTTGTACTCGTCCAGCAGGGCTTCGAGTCCTTCCAGGAAAGTGGTATTAAAGTAAGTCTCATTGTTTTCAGCTTCTGTCATATTGAATTCTTCATCGAGGGAAAGGGACAGGGTCAGATTTAAAACTTCAGACCTGTGAGCCGATTTAAGAGAATCGTCTGCTCCGGCCTGTTCATAGTTCAGGATAGCTTCGCTTAGGTTTGCATAATCCCCATAACTTCCTGCTGAAAGAATCGGGGGACAAGATGATCGACGATAACTGCTCCACCTCTGCGCTTTGCCTCATTACCTTCACCTAGCCCGTCCATAACATAAGGATAAATCACTGGCAAATCCCCTATCATAAGAGAAGGCCAATCGTACCGCGAAAGCCCGAACTCTTTCCCTGGCAGCCATTCTTGAGTCCCGTGCCTGCCGAAGTGGACCAGAGCATCACTGCCAAACCCACCTTCTTCCTCGGAATGCTGTAGCCAGAGGTAGAAAGCAATGTACTGATGGTGAGGAGGCAATTCTGAATCATGGTAAAGGGCCTCACTGTCATCAAGCCAGCCCCTCGAAGGCTGGGGAGCCAGAAGGACGTTTTCTCCTATCTCGATTCTGGGGATTACGAGGTATTTTCCACTCTCATTTTCCCAGACCATGAGCTCACCTGGCGCCGGGCCCCATTGATCAATGACCTCCTGCCGTCTCTCTTCAGGAAGCTCCGAGAACCATCCCTCATAGGTGCTTTCCGGAACAAGCACGACTTTGCCGGTATCAACCAGCTTCTTGAGTTCCCCCGGAGCCCAGGTTCCTATGTTGATACCCTGCGTAAGCATCAAGTCCAGGAGTTCGGTCTCGTTTGGAGCCTGGCTTTCATCCAGGGCATACCCGCCTGTAGCCATATCGTCAAGCAGGCCGGACAAACTGGGGACGACATCGAGGTATGAAGCCCCTATGTTATCCTTTCCTCCCCCGTGATTATAATAGATTATAGCAACTTTTTTATCGGACTCCGGAATTTCTCCGAGATTCACCCAGCTTTCTACGCGGTCAACGAGCCAGTCTACCTGGTAATCTATAGAAGCGGAAGTCTCAGTCTCGGTTTCGGGATCTATTTCCGTTGCAGCCATTATTATCGGGTCAATAGCTCCCCAGAGTTCCTGCAAATCGAGCTTCATCATCTTATCCGCAGGAAGCGGGCTACTGCTGGCTTCATACTCGGTCCTGTTCATGTAATTGTTAACAATGCCGTTAATTACAGGCACATCGAGTTCTTCGGCATCAAACTTGTTGCCAAAGTATGTAAAAGAAATAATCGCATCCACAAGGACTTCATCCCCCTGCTTGAAAAAGACTCCAGAGGAAAGATTGTCAGATCCGTAAGTGGCAATAACATTGCAGTCCCTGGCTTCCAGTTCTGAGATCAAAGCATCAATGGGCTCAATCTGGAAGGGGAAATAGCTCTGGTACATAGTAATTGCAACTGTAGGCTTTGCCGGATCGTATACATGTCCTCCATCGCTTCGGTTTGAATACCAGGCAAGGTAGGTATCCAGAGAATCGGTGAAGTAATCGCTCATGTTCGTGTGGTAGATCGCCCTTTCAGGAAGCGTATGCGGTTCCTCATACAGAAGGTCAGACCTGCCGCAGCAGTCGTGAGCAATGCAGAATATAAGGTTTTTCAAGTTGTTCTGATCGTAAGCCCCGTTAAGCCAGTAGTTGTTCAGTTTTTCCCTGTAGCTTTCTATCCGGTCTGCAGAAAGCGGGATGCTCTCATTCAGAAGGGTATCGTCATCAAGAACCACGCATCCGTTAGCAATCGCTCCGTCCACCGTGGGGGTGAGCTTCTGGGTGGTTGAAGGGCTGAGCATATTGATGTAGATAATGTCCATCTCACTAAGGTCAACGTCATTTTCCATCACGTAGTCAGCCATAAAACAACTGAGAGTAAGGTTCAGGCTGCTGTTGTTGTTGAGCTCTTCCATCAGGTCTTTGAGAGGGAGCTCATGGCTCCGGTATCCGGTCACAATGGCAATGTTCAGATGCTGGTTGTTTCTGGAGTTGCCCTGAGTTTCTTTTGTAACTTCCTTTAACAAAAGAACGTCTGTGAAACCCAGAGGTACAGTATCAGCATTCATTTGTTTCTGGCGGGTGAGCCCGCTGATTTTGGCACTACCGGATAGGCCAGCATCATTGCCAGGCAGGCCAAGAAGGATCTGAGACTCGTTTGCGTCAATGTCTCTGCTTGAGGTGTCAAGATTCACCGAAAGATCCGTTCCGTTCCGAACCTGAATTTGTTCATCGGCCCGGCGCCATTTGTCCTCGTTGTAAAGAGCAACAAGTGTATAGTTTCCTTCGGGAATGCCGGAAAGCAGGTAGTTGCCTTCAGCATCACTGGTAGTGTTGGCAACAAGTTCATACTGAAGATCTACACTTCCGGTCGCTGGAGAAGTAGAAAACAGTATTAGAAAGATTAAAAATGTCAATACAGAAGCTTTAATTTTATTATTCAAATGGTTTCTTTCTTTTTTCAACTTTTCTTTCATAATCCCTACTCCAAAAAATAATTGACTTTTTAGCGCTGTGAGTACATTATAACATAATCTTGAGACTGCACGCTGCGTGCAACAAATCCCTTTACATTTCAGCGTTAAATTCTTCATCAGCAGACATGAAGAGATCAGATTAATAAGAAAAAGAAAATCACACCGCGCACAAATAACTAAAGTATACTTTACTTATTAATGCAGATAAAACATCATTCAAATCTACATCATTCAAATATATTTTAAATATCGATAGCCTCAAAAAATATCAGCTGCTCACCTCAAGAATATAAACAAGTAATCTCAACTCAATTTAACTTTATTTATATAAAAGACTAATATTTTAGGTAATAGTCATTAGCTAAAAAGTAACAAAAAGACGAAATATGGCAAAGAACAGCCTAAAATACTGTCCACTGAATCCGGATAAGTTTTACATATATTAAATCTTATCAATATCTAAAGATCAGAAAAATAATTAAAAAGAATTCGGGAAAAGTTCAAACTGACGGAAGGAAAATTACAAAATGTATTCCTTTTGACTGTTATTTCTCATTCCTTATGACAAATTTGTGAAAACAGTATTAATAGAAGCCATTTTATAGATATTTTTGTCAATGTTATCTTTAAGGCTCAAACTTATTATCTTTTTTATTAGATTTATATCCCGTTACTCAGATTACAGTGTATCGGTTCCAAGAGAAATCCATTATTTAATATAAAATCCGTTGATCCATTTATATATTCAAAATTTCAGGTTCATGGATTTACTTTGGAATCGATGCACTGGCGTCGCGTAAATCCTTAAGGATTGAAGAATTTAGAATAGTTGTAATCGATATTATCTGATATTTCACTATTGATACGACAGTGGTGATAGATGGAAGTAATGTAGGAACCTTAAAAATTGTTTGAAATAACCAGTTCTATAAATGTTTTATTCTCTAAAAAAATATTAAATTGAGTTTCCCCTTCAAAAATAAATTTTATTTTTGTCTTAAATTCGATTTTATCCCTTTAAATATCGTAAAATTTATAGAGGAGGAAAAATAATCCTCCTCTGGTTTTTGTTTGTGAAACCTCCGCTTATCCCAATAAACGAAGATACAAATGGAGATTGCTTTCAGAGATATTAAGTATTTTTGATTTACGATCTACCAAGCAAATCCTTGCACAATACAAAATATTGCCTCTCGAAAGATCAATTCCTGTCCTGAAAATCGTCATTCTAAGCATGTATTTTTGTCTTGAAATTTCCTATATTGTCAGCGAATTGGAAGAAAAGAAAAAATTACGGAAATTTAACTGAAAAAACAGTAAAATGGGAAAAACAGTTATAAAAAAACAGGTTGTCCGTAAGTTATTGATCAATTTTGAAAAAGTGAGTATGTTTCACCTACTTGAAAAAAATACAGAAAGATTTTTTTGCTTATGTTTTTCAATAACTCACACCCATTTCCTGAAAAATAGGAGAGAAATAAAAAGCGGGTAGTGTCCGTGAATAATTGATCAAATCTGAAAAACAAGTATATCTTCACATACATATACCTTCATTTTTGGAAACATGTAAAAAGAGTCTTAAGAGTACGATTTTCAACAACTCATGGACACGACTAAAGATTGGAGGGAAGGAAAAATCTTCCCTCTTAAAATCCGATCTTTTTCAAAGATTTGGTAGTTAAGAATTTATACGTTAAGGCTTTTGCAAATGGCACTTTCATTGGCTGAATTACGGGTTTTTGGAAGACTATTGTTACTTTTTAGTAGAGCCGATTTTGCCCTGGAAACAGCGTCTTCCGGGCCAGAGACATAGATGTCGGCTCCTATCCTGTCGGCCCAGGTCTGAGTGATGAGTGATCCTCCTACACCTGTTATAACTTTATCCCGGATCCCTGCAGCTTTGAGCTGTTCTTCAATCTGGATCTGGCGGATCATTGTAGTACTCATAGAGGCGAAACTGAACACAAAATCGGCTTTATTTTCTTTCGCGCTTGCAGCAAAACTTTCAGCTGAAACGCCGTCTCCAAGATCAATTACTTCAAAACCTTCTTCCTCAAGCGCAGTCGCAATACTATCCTTCCCATAAGTGTGAGAATCCCCTTCAACAGTGGCGATTATGACAGTTCCGAGACTCTCATTTTCCTGTTTGCAGGAAGCTCCGGCCGAAACCGGAAAGATGAATTGTGCAGCAACTATTCCCAGAATTAACAAAACCAGTAAATTCAATTTTTTCACGTACATATTTTTCTCTCCTCCTTTCTCCAGATTTTCTCCTTTCTTTCTCAAGACTTACCTGCTCTCCTCTCACTTTTTCCCATATTCATTTTCGGTTTTTTCTACAGGCTTCTCGAATACAAGGGGAAGATAGTCATAGTTCGTTTCCGTTACGTTGTACGGCAGGTCCGCAATCATGTCTCCATTCTCATCCGAAGCAGACTCTGAAAAACCATCTCCTTCGGGAGAAGCCCAGAAATTCCCGCCCAGGTAAGGTCCTCCTACTATATTCCCACCTTCGGTTTTCGAAATGTTCCAGGTATTTATTCCGAAGTCTTCGGAGTTTTTGCTGTTATTCAGATAGTTATTGTAGATGGTGTTGTAATCCGAATTTGTCCCATCGGTCCAGTTCAGGTTAAGAGAGATGCCGACATCATTTCCTGAAATACAGTTTCCTGAAATTGTATTATTGCCACATCCTTCCGTAAATAACCCATAGGAGCTGGCTGTGATAGTGTTATTATTTAAAGTGTTTTCTTCACTGGCCCCGTACAGGTAAATTCCTTCATAGGCCCCAGAAAGAGTATTTCTTTCAAGAGTATTTTTGCAGCTTGCATCCCCAAGGTCTATACAGCACCAGCTGTTCAAGGTAACCGTGTTTTCTTTAAGGAGATTGTCCCTGCTGGCATCACAGAGCCATATACCAGCCATATTGTTCGAAGCATTATTTTTTTCTGCAAGGCAGTTCCTGCAGTTGCTTAAGATGAAGGCGTCCCCTTCACTCAAATTGACGTCATTGTTTCTAAGAGTTGTAAGAGAACAGTTCCCAAGGTAAACCCCGTGTTCGCAGTTTGAGATGTTGTTTTCTTCAAGCAGCGAGTTTTGAGTATTGTACAGGTAAACGCCGAAACTGTTGTTCTGAAGGACCAGGTCTTTGAGAGTTATGTTTTCGCAGTTAATGCAATAGACAACTCCTGCATTTGAATCGGAATCAAGAGTTTTATTTGAAACCTCAACAAGATAATATATTGATTTTCCATCCACGGTGTTGCTGGTGTCAATGGTGTTATTCATCTCTCCAGTGTAGTGATAAGTATAGGCTCCAAAATTCCTGCTGTTACCAGACATTGTGTTATTTTGAAGCGTATTGAAGCTTGAATCGAGGTTGATTCCCCAATGGTTTGTGTTTGCAATATTTCCTTTCAGGGTACTTCCATTTGAGTTTCCAAGGTAGATACCATACATCTCATTTGCGTTTGCAGTGTTGTTTTCGAGAAGGCTTTCTCTCGAGCCGGTAAGGTAGATCCCGTAAAAATTGTTTGAGGTTTCCGAGTCAAGCACACGGCAGCAGGAAGAGTTTTCCATGTAGATGCCAATTGCTCCTTTAAACGCGCAATTATTTTGAAGAGTATTGTTTTCGGATGCATTCAGATAGAAACCATAATGCCGGTTAAAGTCGGCTTTGTTATCTTTGATTATGTTATGCCCTGAACTTTCAAGCCAGATTCCATTGTCACTGTTAGATAAGCAGTTGTTTTCCAGAGAGTTCTCGTGCGAATCTTTTAGCACGATACTTCTCCAATTTCCTGAAAAAGAATTGTTACTGATTTTGTTTTCCGAAACGCCATCAAGATAAATTCCATATGTTAAATTTGCTCCTTTCAAAGTAAATCCACTGATATTTACGGAATCAGAAGTCACATGGAACACAGGGTACTCAGGGTCCAGAGCAGTGATGACGGTATTATTAATGCATGGATCCTTGGCGATTATATCCAGAGATTTATTTACAAATACATTTTCACTGTATCTTCCTTCCCTGACGAGGATAACATCTCCGTCAGCAGCGGCATTTATGGCCTCCTGCAGGTTTCCGTATTCTCCTGTTCCTCCTCCTTCCTTTACGTAAAGAGTAGTTGCAGACGCGGAGGTTGATATCAGGATTAATAGTACAAAAACGGCAGTTAATACGAGTATTCTCTTACCTTTCAATAGTTATCATCTTCCTAAAATGAATCCAGGTTTAGTCTTCGCTCACGAGTTCTAAAAGGAAGCTGGGAGAGTCGTTCTACTCGACATGTGTGAGGTTTGAACAAACTCCAAGGATAAAATAATTAAGAGGCTATTTGCCTAACAATCCAATAAAGTCTGCACCCAGCTAATCTCAAAAGCCAGATCTTAAAGGGCTCTCTGGCTAATTTAAAAAAGAAGTTAAATATTATTATATAGATTTGATTATTTGGGTAACAAACGTTATCTTACACTATAAGGTCTTACGAACAGGCTGTCTTAAAACTTGACCAATTTCTACAATTCGATAATGAACATTTTGAAACTGCACGCATACTTCCTCTTTCAGGAATCACAGCCAAGGGTTTTAGAACTTCTTCCTGATAATTATCAAGTCCAAAAATGCTGTGCCTCTTTTTCACTAAAGAAAAGCTTGCAGGTTTTACATTTAAAAAGTGTATGGTTATTTTTACCATATCTTTCTTTAAAGATTAGGAGTTACGCAGTTGGCTCTTGACATATCGTTTTTAACAACTTCCCATCCATACGAATTAATTTAATGTGTATATTGGGTTATTTAAATATGCTTTCACTGCCCCTCTCCGAATTTTCATCGTACTTTCGAACCAGGATATCCCCGTTTTGATTCTTTGTAACTCCAGTCTAAGGAAAGCTCTTAATGAGAACATTATATGTGCTCTTTGTGACTCTTCCTTTCTTGCCTGACATTTTTCGACACCACAGAACTGCTTTATTCCTCTGTGGTATTCCTCAATTTTCCATGACTTCTTTGCCAACTCTTCACGTTTTGATTCATCCATATCCTGTACATCTGTAACCCAGTGTTGCGTGTCTCCATCTTTTGAAACAATCCGAAACACCTTTACAAATCCATATGCTTTGAGATGAACCACAAGTCCTTTTGGAGGAATATCTACTGTTTCAAGTGGCACATTTCCCTTCTTATCAGGATTTACCAAACGATTTTTCTTTAACCTTGTAAGGAAATGCCATTCTTTCTTCTTTATTGCTTTAAGGTTTTTCACACTTGCGTACCATGTATCAAACAAAACAAATTCGGGATTAAAACCACGTTCTTCGGCTTTGTCAAGCATATCGCGGAAATGGTCATTCTTTGTTTTGTCGTCTTCATCAATGTTATAAATTCTAAAATCGATAGGTATAACAGTTGTACCGTCTGTCCAAACTAAGGTGACCAAACCTATCCCCTTTACAGCACGATGATGTTTTCCACTCCACATACGACGAACAAAAGCCTTTCTTTTGCGTATGGTTTATCTAATGTTGAATCGTCAATAATTAGAAAGCCTTCTTCAGGCTTAACATGACTTTTTACTTCTTCCCATAATGCTTCTGTGTCTGGAGGTTGCCTTTGAAGGCAACGAGTGAAAGCATCGTGAGAAGGAGCATTAGCTACGATTGGATAACATCTAGCAGCTTCAGTACAGCTGAAAACGTTAGATGACGCAATGAGAAAATTAATGAAATCAATGTCAATACACTTGGGTGGGTTTATATCCATAACTCCGTACGTTTTGGGGAACTATGAAGATATTAGTATATTTTAAATGATATTACTTTTTCGGCATTTCAAATGCGTAAGTCCTATTATTTAGGATCAACTATCTATGAGAATAAACGAGCGTCTATTGCTGAGTTCTGTACTTATGTAAACTATGATATGCCAATTGGGAACTTTGAGTTTGACTTGGATGACGGGGAAGTAAGATATAAAACATCAATTGCTCTAGGAAAAAATATAGACCTCTTAACAGATGAGGTCATTGAACGTTTGATATGGTTAAATAGTAACAATATGGATTTGTATTACCCTGGGATTATGCGGATTAACTTTTCAAATGTGGATAATATTGACGTGAAAGCAATAATTCAAGATATAGAGAATAGTAATTAAAAAAATACCTGTAAACAATAGTTATCTTTTTTGGCGTCCTAAGCATTACCAAAATTTCCACCGTGCCTTTACGTATTTCTCTGCATAAAAATAGGACAGAATTAAAACAAGTATTTAAACAGAAGTAAAAGTATGTCTAGTGCATCGATTCCAAAGTATGTCATAAATGAATTTTTTGAAAACCGCAGAAAGCACAGAAGATACGGAAATAAGTAGTAAAAGCGTGGTTCTTCCGTGCTTTCTGTGTTTTCCGTGGTTATATCCAGATCGAATCACTCTGTAACCAGCTCGTTTTCCTTGTTACAAAATTCCATGTGACTTAAAATAATATTTGCGTCATAAGCTGTAATTATTTGCTTATTATGTATTTATTTTGGAATCGAAGCACTAGAAACTGACTATTATACGGGGAGTCAGACAGAGGCATAAATGGTGGTTTACCCAGGATTCCTGGAGCACTCAGTAAAAGAGGAGCGCTTTTTTCACTGATCTGTGGTAGTATAACTGATAAAGAGAAAAAGTGAGATATAATCTTTAGGACTTACGCGGTTGAACTGAGAAATCAATAAGCTTCAAACCTCAAATTGTCTAAAGCAGGACTTAACTTCAAAGTCGATTGTACTTGATTTTGTACCTAAAGTGCGTAAGTCCTATATATCTTAATTAATTATTTAGTGAACCTTAGTTAATTCTTCTTAACATCCTTAAACACTATCAGCTCCGTCTTTAAAACCCTCATCATAGCCTTTCTTGTAACCTTGTTCTTTACCCTTAGGATAACAGGCTTTGTAACCTCTTCTATAGTCTTCGCTGTTAAAGGACTTCTCTTCATAGCCAGAATAGCCTTTACGGTCAGCAATCTCTCTCGCTGTTTCGGATCCATCTGCATAGCCATCGGCATAACCTTTTTCTTCGCCTGCAGTGTAACCAGCTTTGTAACCAGCTTTGCAGCCATCCTTGTAATCTTGGGTGCTTGCGCTTGCTGATATAGCTGTTACTGATACTACGAAAAGGACTAACAGTAAAAGACTTAGTATCTTATTCATCCTGCCAAATATTTGTTTCCCCATTTATTTATCACTCCTATTTTGATCCATGATACAATAAAGGTCTTGTTTTTCGTCCACATCCAATCGGTATGCACCTATGAAATATAAGTTTAGCAATAGTCATTCACCGTTATTTCTTGAAGATGAATGACTATTGCTAAATCAGATAGATAATTCGAAGACAACGTTTCACATACGCTTGAATGTGTTTCGAATCTCACTGCCAGAGTATTAGTATCCGATATATATAATAACTATAGAAATATAACTACGAATTCTATATTAATACAAAGCCACGATTATCTTATCGAGTCTCAGAAACAGTCGTTAAAGTAGTGTAATTTTTCTAATTCAGACTTATTTCACATAAAAATCTACTTAAATTCCACCATTTTACTTAACGTAACAACAGTCTATGTTCAAATTGACTTATGTCGAACATATTTTATCTTGTTCCGTTGCAAAAAATCCTGTCTAATGATACAATAGAATAAAAAGAAAACCAAAGATAGTAATATGCTATCTAATTCCTTTAAATGGAAACACTTTGTAGGTGAAATTATCTTATTGAATGTAAGAGGGTACTTAAAATACCCACTTAGCTATCGAAATTTAAAGGAAATGATGATAGAAAGAGGAATTCAAGTTGATCACAGTACCGATAATGAGATGGGTGCATTTGCAACGGAACCTCTTATCAAATGTAATAAAAACATGTGTTAACATATATCTAAAGGTTAAATTAGTATTCAGACTATTTTCTAATATAATTCGGACTTACGCAGTTGAACAGAAAAACAGCAACACTAAATACTTAACTGTCTAAATCCCACTAATTCCGATGCTGCTGCTTGTACTTGATTTGGTACTTCAAGTGCGTAAGTCCTAAAGATTATATCTCACTTTTTCTCTTGATTTTCCATTCCATAATCAGGACAATCTTTATTCAAGCAACAAAACTGTGAGAAATCCATTTTGGAAGTGATTTCAAACCCCTGAAGAATAATCGAATTCTCACATATATTAAAAGAAGTCAATAACCCAAGGACACGACCTTCTGTTGCAAGATATATTAATAGATCTTCTGCATTATTGAGTCCATCTCCTTCAGTGCTCATGTTGTTGTAGTAATTGCAGATGGGGTCATCGACAGAACCGTTAGAATCATAAGCAAAATAAGAAGGTGTATCTGAGGATTGAATTGCCAAAAATGAGGTTCCACTGTCAAAAGCCGCTTTGAAGCTTTCATTCATTGAAACATATACAGATTTGCCAAGCATTTGGCAGAAGATTACATCCTGTGTCTCAAGGAATCCGCTCTTCCCTGCTGCAAGCAGCTCGTCGCTTGCCTCATATGTAGTAGAATTATATGCAGGGATATAGGTGTACTCTATGAATTCACTGCATGGATTTTTCTGGCTGGCTAACTCCAGGGCATCACTTGGCGAAAATGCAATATAAGTTATGTTTATCTTGTTTTCTTCTGCCAGTGCACCTGGTGTAAACACCAGGAAAAACAATGCACTCAAGAACAAAAAGTAAGTCGTTTTATGCATGTTATCCCTCAGCTAATGTACCGCGAATCCTGGAAATTTATGTAAGAAAAACAGAAGTTATTTGCCTTATTTCATCAGTCAATACGTTCTGTGCTGGTAGTAAAAGTACTATACATAAAACCAATAACCTGTTTTGTGTCTTACGTATCCTATCTCCAGACAGTATGTCATGTATCATGAACTCCAGACACTCTGAAAGGAAAATAATCCAGTGCTGGATTCAGCAGTCCATTTTTAAAAAATATCTATTTTTAGGAACTTATATCGAAACAGTCTTCAAATCTTAAAAGTGAGATTGAATGCTCTCGATTTCTACTCTTAATTCAAACACCTAACTTTTTAAAATTAATGGGCAGCCGATTCTGTATTCTATTTTCAATATTCACAGCATTAGGGAATAAAATACATAAAATACGGTTTTTGGCTCGTAATTATTAGCTATTCAGGTAAAATGGTTGGAACATATCGTATTTAGAGAAATATGATCGTAATTAGGCTCAAATTATAGAAAAAGCCAGAAATAAACCGAATTTCTAAAAAAGTGATACCTTTAACCCGAAAAAGAAAAAATACGGCGCTTATTTATCTCGAGCCGTTTTCAAATCCAAATTTAAAACTTCTTATTCCGGAATCCCGGGTAAGCTCCACCAACGCAAACCACATCGAACAAAATGTGTTCAAACAATTAGAACTTAATTTGAAGCGGATTTAGCTAAAACAGCTTTAGTTGAAGTGGATTTCTTTTGTCATCGGTTAACGAATTAATCCTCTGAAATTTTTGATAGTTGCTCCCCCAGACTACGTAGCAATTCATGGGGATAGATTTGAAGTAGAAAGGGGATAAGGCTGGAAGCCACGTGGTAAGATCTGTGAATTCAGGAAAGGAAAAGAAAAGTTGAATTAAGAGAACTCATGTTTATGTAAATAAAGTCGTATATGATGAATTATATTCAGTATAAATGAAAAGAAGCACCTGTCCTGGGCACAAAAACCTGGAGGGAGTATGAGCGAAATTCGAAGAACGTTTGACGAGATTTCTGAAAAGTATGACGAACAGAGAAAAAAGTTTATACCTTGCTTCGATGATTTTTAGGGAGTATCAGTATCTGTGGCCTTAGTGAATACAGAAACTCCAAGAATATTAGACGTAGGTGCCGGAACAGGACTTTTATCAGGATTTCTGATGGAGAAGTATCCAAAAGCATCTTTTACCCTTATTGATCTCTCGGAGAAGATGCTGGAAATAGCAAAAGATCGATTCAGAAGTAGTTCAAACGTAAAATACATTATCGGAGACTATTCAAAGTATGGTTTCGTGGAAAAATATGATCTGGTAGCGTCAGCACTATCTATCCATCATTTGGAAGACAACGAAAAAAGGATTTTTATAAAAAAGTTACTCTCTGCTTAAACAAAGTGGGATTTTTATTAATGCTGATCTGGTATATGGAGAAACTCCTTTTATAGAAAATCTAAATAAGACAACCTGGAAAAAATATATCGAAGGTAGTGGCTTGCCAGAAGAAGAAATATTGGCTGGTTACGAAAGAATTAAGCATGACAAGGAGTCAAAATTAGATCAGCAAATAGATTGGCTTAAAGAAATAGGCTTTTGCGATGTTAGTTGCATATATAAGTTCTATAATTTTGCAGTAATGTTTGGCCGAAAAATTGTATAAATTGAACGAATTAGGAGTCTATCCGAAAAGTCAATAATGGCATGTTATAGAAATTACAATAGGTGATAATATCGAGTATCGGTTGAAGTTGTGCATATTGCAAATTGTAAAAGTTACAATAGGTCGCAATACTTTTCGGATAGGCTCTTAGTTGAAGCAGATGTAATCGAACCGGATGTACCATTACCTGTACTGGATAAAACTATATTGCATAATCAAAGGAAGCAGAGATATTTTTCGGATCTCTGCATAATATTGATTCAAGTTAGCTTGTTTTGTCCTATATTTTTTTACACTTTACACATATAATTATCTTTGACTATATTTAATAAGCCATCAGGCGCCTGCTTTCATTTCACCGTAACCTTTATGTACGGAATAACGCAATTTAACTTGTCTTAAGCTCATTAATATTTACTTGAGTAACTCGTTAATATTTACTTGATATCCGATGGTGATTCAATGCATATAATGGAAGGGTTTTTACCTGCTATTTGGTGTATAGTGTGGTTTGCAATATCAATACCAGTTATTGCATTTGGTGTTTACAAACTGAACAAGTTAGTGAAAGAAAAACGTGAAATTTTACCTCTACTTGCTGTCGCAGGTGCATTTATTTTCGTACTTTCCTCACTCAAAATACCTTCAGTTACCGGAAGCTGTTCTCACCCCACAGGAACCGGTATAGGTGCAATTATGTTTGGCCCTGCAATCACTGCAGTTCTCTCGACAATAGTACTTATCTACCAAGCTCTCTTCCTGGCACATGGTGGCCTGACCACCCTCGGAGCAAATGTTTTATCCATGGGCATCGCGGGCCCTGTTGTATCATACCTTATTTATAAGGCCGGAATGAAAACCAAACTCAATTTTTATTTTATTGTCTTTCTGGCTGCAGCTTTTGGAGACTGGGCTACTTACATGGTGACTTCTACGCAGCTTGCCCTGGCATATCCTGCAGGAGGAGTACTTACCTTTGGAGCTTTCCTCAGTTCATTCGGCAAATTTGCTGCAGTCTTCGCATTTACTCAGTTGCCCCTGGCAATCATAGAAGGCGCTGTCAGTGCTCTGCTCTTCAAGTATGTGGTTGATGTAAAGAGTGATATCCTTGTTGAAATGAAAGTACTCGAAGATTCTGTTGTCCGCAAGCTCAGGGGGATTTCCGCATGAGCAGGAAACTGGAACTTATCGTACTTGCTGTCCTCCTGATTTTTACAGCTCAGTTCTTTTACATGTCTTCTACCACGGATGCCGAATACGGCGGAGCTGATGACATGCCGGAAGGGGTTATTGGGGAAATTACAGACGGAACTTTTGAACCCATTGCTAAACCTATCTGGGAACCTCCAAGCGGAGAAATTGAAAGCCTGCTTTTCGGCCTTCAGGCAGCTATAGGTGCAGGAGTCATCGGTTACTTCTTTGGCTATTACAGAGCTAAAAAAAACTATGAAAACGAGCTTGGATACAAAGGGAAAAACAAACCCGAAGGCGATAAGAACTCTATATAATCTCTAATTCTGTAATATTTGCTTTCCTTCCTGAGAGGAAAGCTTTTATCTTTTGCCTTTTATTTTTAACCTTTAATTTTTGAGTTTCATTTACTTATCTGCGGGTTTCACATATGACCAATATCCTTGACGATTATGCCCTTATGAGCCCCCTCAGGCACCGAAATAACTGGCTGAAACTGGCAATAGTTCTTTTCGGATTGCTTGCAGGAGTTTCAGCCACATCCTCTATTCCTCCTTTTTTTATAGCATTCTGCATGAGCCTGACAACAGTTGGACTGGGGAAGACACCTCTTCAACTTTATTTCAAACTCTTGCTGGCACCCATGGGCTTTGCTGTCGTAAGTGTCCTGATAATTGCCTTCTTCTCAGGTTCGGGGCCTGAGATGCTGGCCTTTGAATTGCTAGGTTATCCACTCTCGATAAGGGCAGACGGGCTTGAACTTGCTCTCCTGGTACTTTCGCGGTCCCTAAGCGGGATGTGCTGCCTTTACTTCCTCGCGCTGACAACCCCCATGATAGAGCTCTTTGCCGTACTCAAAGCTTCCAGACTTCCGGAATCCCTTATAGAACTTTCAATGCTGATCTACAGGTACATTTTTGTTTTCCTGGACATGGCCCTTAACATAAGGTATGCTCAGACTGTAAGACTCGGGTATTCAAATTTTCGGCGTTCTATTAATTCTCTGGGAATGCTTACAAGTACTCTCTTCATCCGTTCCTGGGAGCAGGGGGACAAACTCTTCCTGGCTATGAATTCCAGGTGCTATGACGGAAAAATGACTATTTTCGAGGTTCACAGGCCTGTAAAAGCAACAGAATTGCTTTTGACCTCTGCCTACTTTCTTTTGACTCTTGCACTATTTTATTTTACAAAAAACATATCCATTGTTTGAGGTAACAGATAATGATTATTCTTGAGACCAGGAGCCTTAAATACACCTATCCGGACGGGACTGCAGCTGTCCAGGACCTGAACATAGAAATAAAAAAGGAAAAAAGGTAGCCTTTGTAGGGCAAAACGGCTCAGGAAAGTCCACACTTTTTCTTCTCCTTAACGGGACTTTAAAGCCAGCCGAAGGGGAGGTCCTTTTCCATGGAGTTCCCATTAAATACGATTCAAAGTCCCTCAGGGAAATCCGAAAATCCATCGGAATTGTTTTTCAGAATTCCGATGACCAGATCTTTGCTCCCACAGTGTACCAGGATGTAGCTTTCGGGCCGGCAAACCTGGGTTATTCAAAAGAAAGGGTTGATGCCTGCGTGCAGCAAGCCCTTGAGCAGGTAGGACTCTCCCGCTTGAAGGACAAGCCTCCCCATCACCTTAGCGGAGGGCAGAAAAAGAGAGTTGCAATTGCCGGGATTATGGCGATGGAACCCGAAGTAATCATCCTGGACGAACCCCTTTCAAACCTTGATCCGGTTGGCGCAGATGAAATAATGGACTTGCTAAACGAATTTAACCACTTTGGAAGCACTATCATCATCTCTACGCATGATGTGGACCTGGCATACCGCTGGTCTGACTATGTATACCTTATGTCAAACAGCAAACTTATAGGGCAGGGAACACCCGTAGAGGTCTTCAAAGAACAGGAGCTTCTTAAAAAAGCAAGCCTTCGCCAGCCCACTACCCTTGAGATTTATCATGAAATCGAAAGAAGAGGGCTTGCATATGGTAAAAACTCCCCAAAAACCATACCTGAACTTGTCAATACTTTAAAACCCCTGGACCTTATGTGGGTTGATGTCCCTCCAAGAGTCAGAGAAGGAGATAACCTGAACATTGGAGTTATGTATGGGGAATATGCGACTCAGTCCCCTTATGAGGCTATTAACGCCACAGTTCTGCATATCCATCCGGATGGCAGGGCTATTGTTGAACTGAAGCGTAAAGGGATTAAAGCCGGTGGAGTGTTGCTTTACGATACTGACAGCTATTCCCTGCCAGAGGTGAATCAGATTCTGAAGGACGGAGAAATTGTCTTTATAGGAGCAATGGGCAAGAAAAGTAAAACCCTTGCCGAGCATGACGGGATCCGGCTTGATGTTACCTCGGGTGTAATAGACAAATCCATCCTTATGGCTCTTTGTGGAAAGCGTTGCCTTATCCTTACAGCAGGTGGTATGGTGGACCATGCCCTGAAGAGGATCAGGGAGTATGTGGAGAAAAGCGGGATAGAATTCACTGTTGGAGTAGTCAACAGGGAAGAAGGCTGCAAGTGGCTTGAAGAGGCCGATGACAGCCCTGAAACGCTAAAAATATAATTATTTCCTATTTTTCTCTTATTTCTGAGATTTTACTATAGCCCTTTTGAGTATATTGCAATCGATGGGATAATCTAAAAATTCATTTCTTTTTATACCAGATAGCCATGTTAAGGAATAGATTCATAATATCTTAGCTCCAACACTGTTTACGGGAGCAAATGATAAGATCATTCTAAAGCCTGGGTTTCTCCATTCAGAAAAAAATGATCTGTCCTTTGTGAATGCTCTATTTCAGTGGGGAGGTTTGACAAAGATGCATAAAATGAATAAGATGCCTATGGGTAGTCTATACATTCCGTCTAAACTGCTAACGATAATAGGGGCTCTTAACTGGGGTCTTGTAGGGCTCCTGAACTTTGATCTGGTAGCGGCTATATTTGGAAAGAAGTCCTTTATCTCGCGGCTAATCTACACTGTTGTGGGCATGGCTGGAGTCTACCTGATAATAAAATACAAGGCAAAATTAGCTATGAAAAAGCATGAGGATACAGAGGGCGAGAAACGTTATAGTGGCAAGCAGTACAGTTGGAGTGGGATTCAATAAAATATGGGAATTGCTTTCTCAATCGGATTTGCTTAGAATATATCCTTGGATAATATCTTGAATAATATGTGCTTGCAACACCAGGTACATATTTTATCTCTTTTACCTGGACTTTTCAATACTAAAATTTATAGAACAAATTACCAAAAATGAAATCAGATCAGGTACATATGGCCTTATCATATTGAGAGCTTTAGACAGTTCAGTGCTTAATACTGCTGTTTTCATTTTAACCACGTAAGTCCTGGAAAAAGATTACAGAAGATTATACTCGCTGTAAATCCTCCTCAGCAGAAGCGCGTCTTCTTCCAGGCTAGGACTTTCGCATATCACGAGCCCTCCAATTTCGAATTCTTTAATTGCTCTTAAAAGTTCGGGGTAATTAAAATCGGATTCTTTTAAAGTCAGGTGCTTTTTTCCCCATTTTTATCATATTTTAT
Organism: Methanosarcina sp. ERenArc_MAG2; assembly: GCA_023955635.1. GTDB lineage: Archaea > Halobacteriota > Methanosarcinia > Methanosarcinales > Methanosarcinaceae > Methanosarcina > Methanosarcina baikalica. The sequence continues at coordinate 97,131 of JAMXHR010000014.1, read as the reverse complement.
TCCCGAGATATGCATGTGCATATTTGAAAGCCCTTCTTTTCCGAGAGTTTCCTCTACTTTAGAGAGAATTGCCATAAACTCGGAATAGGAATTTTCTTTTCCTTCCCTTGCATGCATATGGGAAAAGTCCAGGCAGGGCATAACCCCTTCAATTTCAGTACTCAGAGCAAGCACTTCTTCAAGAGTTCCGAACTGCGTACGCTTGCCCATAGTCTCAGGGCGCAGGACTGCAGGAATCCCTTCGTCTCTGAACTGTCCGGTAAGTTCTTTCAAAGCTTTTGACACTCTTTTATAAGTATCCTGTTTGCTGCTTTTCTGGTAAAAAGCCGCATGTAACACGATGGACTCAGCTCCGCAGAGGCTGCCTATTCTGGCGGCCTGATAGATCCTCTCCTGACTTGCCTTGAGTTTTTCTTCTTCAGGAGAATTCAGGTTAATATAATAAGGTGCATGGACACTCAGAGCTATATTTCTCTTTTCTGCAGCTTCGAGGACATTTCCAGCCCCTTTTTCGCCCATGCGCACTCCCTGGACAAACTCAAGTTCCATACAATCGAGGTCAAGTTCCCGGAGTCTCTCGATTCCTGAGATACTGTTGTTTCCTTTTGCGCTTCTCGGGATCCCTGCAGTTCCGAAAAGCAGTTTTTTCGGGGCCATTTTTTAAAGTCCTGTATCTTTTCAGAAGATTCCCACGAAATCCTTTAGCTGCTTTGCCCTCTCAGGAGACAGCTTTTCGGCAACTATTGCAACCAGCTCTTCAAGGTCTTCGTCCAGAGATTGAACGTCTTCCTTTCCTTCAAGGGCGAGCCCTACAAGGTAATCCAGTTCCTCAGGGTTCAGCCTCTCCAGCCTTTTCCTGAAATCTTCAGACGATTCGGCAAACTTGTGTGAGACCGGGCGCAGGATAAAGGGAAATTGGTGTCCTGCTTCTCTGGAATTTAATTTTCCACCGGCTTCAGGAGCAAGCTTGTTAAAAATCTCGATATCTTTCTGCGTAAATTCTCTGGGCATATTATCACTTTATGATTCTGTCCTGATTTATAGCTACTTAAAAACGAAATAAGCCTGGACTGGAACTGTTTTAAGGTTCAATGCTCTTCTTCAATATTCCGTGCCTGTCAATTTCTCCTTTTGCAATCCTGGTTGACGAAATCGGGATTCCATCTTCAGCCATTACATATTCAACATATACGATTTCCAGAGGCTTTTTTCCTTTTTCTTCCCTTATGTGGTTGATTTTAAGGGCAACCGGATAAGTCTCAGGAGAAACAACAATATAGTCAAAGTCCTCTTCGATAGTGGGGCCGCAGGGGTCATTCAGCCTTGTAACCTCATATCTGTCGTCTGGGAATCCCATCTCTTTTATATACTTCAGCAGCCGCTTTCTCCTGTTTTCATAGTTATCGATGCTATGGCTTTTATGCAGCATCTCGTCCGAGGTAAGCCCTATATAGACTTTTCCGTCCTCTGCTATCTTAAATGCTTTTTCAATCAGTTTGGCATGTCCGTCATGAAAATACTGAAAAGTACCGCCGACTGCGACCTTTGGCATGATGGGTGATAATCTACTAAGTAAAAAGAAGTTTTGGTTTTTTCCGGTTTTTTGGAGACTTTCCTTTGTTCTTTTCTTTTTGCATTTTTCCTTTTTATATGAACTTAAGCCCACAAAAAAGACGATCTAAGACGATCTTTTCCTTTATTTTTGCTATGTTTTAAGCCTCATGAATGCGTTTTTTCTAGATTCTCAAATACTTTCACCCCACCCTCTCTAATTATATATACCTGCAAAACTATAGTGAAGCAACCGTTATGCACCTTATACAAACATGTGCATTTTAGGAGTAATTTGTAATGAGCGAAATGTCACTGGAAGAATTGCCCGGAGTTGGCCCTGCAACTGCAGAAAAACTCAAAGAAGCCGGATTTAATACCATCGAAGCAGTGGCTGTAGCCTCTCCTGCTGAACTTGCGAATACAGCCGAGATCGGGGAATCAACTGCTGCAAAAATCATCAATGCTGCAAGGCAGGCTGCTGATATCGGAGGTTTTGAGACCGGAGATGTCGTGCTTGAAAGGCGGAAATTAGTAGGCAAGCTGACTACCGGTTGCACTGAATTTGATGAAATGATGGGTGGGGGCATAGAAACCCAGGCTATTACCGAACTTTACGGAGAATTCGGTTCCGGAAAGACACAGCTGGCCCACCAGCTTGCAGTTAATGTCCAGATGGACAGGGAACACGGGGGACTCAATGGGTCGGTTATCGTAATCGACACTGAAAATACCTTCAGACCTGAAAGAATTGCCCAGATGGTAAAAGGGCTCTCTGAAAAGTACGGCATGGAACTTGACCCTGAGGAATTTCTCCAGAATATCCATGTTGCCAGAGCATACAATTCCAATCACCAGATACTTCTTGTAGACTCCGCAACAGACCTGGCAAACGAGCTCAGAGAAATGGGCAAACCCGTTCGTCTGCTGATCGTTGACTCTCTTATGGCTCATTTCAGGGCTGAATACGTAGGAAGGGGAACTCTTGCAGACAGGCAGCAGAAACTCAATAAGCACATGCACGGCCTGCTCCGTTTCGGAGACTTATTCAACGCCTGTATAATTGTAACAAACCAGGTAATGTCAAAACCCGATGCCTTCTTTGGTGATCCCACAAGGCCTGTCGGAGGACATATTGTGGGGCACACTGCAACCTTCAGACTCTATCTGCGGAAATCCAAAGGAGAAAAAAGAATCATCCGTCTGGTTGACTCTCCGAACCTGCCTGAAGGAGAAGCTATTGTTGCAGTTACTACAGCAGGACTCACGGATCAGTAAAATAATAAATGGACGGTAACCATACTCATTCAGCTCAAAAATCCAGAATTTTGTGTTCCTGAACAGGATACTTACCGAGGTAATTTCAATCAAAGTCGCGCTGGCGCACCCTATGCAAGCAGGGAAGTATATTCGCGCCAGCGCTCCCTTTATAAAGTATTCATTTAAAATCAGGTATTTTTCATTTGACGATATGTTTTTTCTTCCTGAAGCTTATTCGTTTCTTTTTCTTCCTGAAGCTTATTCGTTTCTTTTTCTTCTGGAGCTTGCTTATTTTTCTTCCTGGTTCCCCTGATTTTCAACATAGCTCTTCTTTGTTATTTTATGGTTGAAAATAATATTCCAGTTGAAAAGGTTTGACTTATCATGATTACTCGCTTACTCCCGGACCCGTGGTATTCCTCCAACATCCTTCCTCAGATCCAACATATACTTTATATGGAAAACAAACAGAGAAAAGGTGTCTTTCAGATTTATCGGTGTAATTCACTGATTTAATGAAAATTATATCAGAGTTGAGATGACTATACTCTCTGGAATTTATATTTGAGGATTTCTTTACAATGCGTCCCTACTCCCATGCAAAAATTTCTAAATTTTAAAGCCCGATGAGTAATGGGATATTGCAGCAGGTATAAAAATGGAAACAACATTCGATCCAGAAAATATAACTGGACTTTCAGAAGACGACGCCGCTGGAATACTTCAGAAGGACGGCTATAACGAACTACCGTCCCAAAAGAAACAGAGCCTTATTTCCATCTTCCTGAATGTTCTTAAAGAACCCATGTTGCTTCTTCTTTTAGGTGCAGGTCTGATTTATCTGTTCCTGGGGGAAGTAAAAGATGCTCTGATACTATTGATGTTCGTTTTTGTGGTTGTGGGTATAACATTTAATCAGGAGAGAAAGACCGAAAGAGCATTAGAGGCTTTAAAAAATCTCTCAAGTCCCAGGGCTCTTGTAATAAGAGGCGGGGAACAAAAGAGAATTCCAGGGCGGGAAGTTGTTAAAGGCGACGTTCTGATTTTAAGAGAAGGAGACCGTGTTCCTGCAGATGGAGTCGTACTTTCCTGTACTAATTTTCTGGTAGACGAATCTTTGCTCACAGGTGAATCGCTGGCAGTTAGAAAATGCGAATCTACCGGCTTACCCCAGTCCTTGCAGCCAGGGCAGCCAGGAGGAGATGATCTGCCATTTGTATATTCCGGAACACTGGTGATTCAGGGCCACGGAATAGCTAAGGTAAGCGCCGCAGGGATACAGACCGAGATGGGAAAGATCGGAAAAGCTCTGGGGACGATTACCGAAGAAGACTCGCTGCTAAAGAAAGAGACAGCCTTAATTGTGAAGAATTTTGCGATTTTTGGAGGAGTACTCTGTGCCTTTATAGTAGTAGTCTACGGCTTAACCAGAGGAGATTGGCTGCACGGCTTACTGGCAGGCCTGAGTTTGAGCATGGCTCTTCTCCCTGAAGAGTTTTCAGTGGTTTTGCTTGTCTTCCTTAGTATGGGCGCATGGCGCATGTCCAAAAGGAATGTTCTTGTACGGCGTATGCCCGCGATCGAGACTCTTGGCTCTTCGACAGTGCTCTGCGTGGATAAAACAGGGACTTTGACACTGAATAAGATGATCTTAAGCTCCATATATTCGGGAAATGAATCCTGTGAGATTGATAAAAATAAGTGCCTGCTTGAGAAGTTCCATGAGCTGCTTGAATTCGGCTACCTTGCAAGCCAGCAGGACCCCTTTGACCCTCTTGAGAAAGAGATCAAAAAAAGCACTGAAAAATTCCTTCCGGACCATGAAGACATACACCGTGAATGGAAACTTGTCCGGGAGTATCCTCTTTCTAAAAACTTACTTGCACTCTCAAACGTATGGGAATCTAATGACTCCCGGAAACATGTTGTCGCTACAAAAGGCGCACCTGAAGCTATTATTGAGTTATGCCATCTCAATGAGGCCGAAAAAGAGGAGTTGCTGTTCCAGATCCAGAAGATGGCAAACAAAGGGTTGAGGCTTTTAGGGGTGGCTAAAGCCAGTTTTCAGGATGATTCTTTGCCTGAAAAACAGCATGATTTCGAATTTGAATTTATAGGACTGCTCGGGTTTGTCGACCCTGTCCGGCCATCGGTTGTCCAATCAGTAAAGGAATGCTATACAGCCGGAATAAGAGTCATTATGATTACTGGGGATTATCCCGGTACAGCCCAGCATATCGCAAGACAGATCGGTTTAAAAGATCCGGATAAGTACATTACGGGTCAGGATCTTGCCAGCATGGAGCAAACTGAACTTGCAGAGAAAATCAAAACAACAAATATTTTCGCCCGGGTTGTGCCTGAACAGAAACTGATAATTGTAAATGCCTTAAAATTAAACGGGGAAGTTGTTGCGATGACAGGGGATGGGGTTAACGATGCACCCGCCCTGAAATCAGCTCACATCGGGATTGCAATGGGAGAAAGAGGCACGGATGTAGCCCGCGAAGCCTCATCAATTGTCCTTCTGAACGACGATTTCTTTTCCATAGTTGCAGCCGTCAGGTTGGGCAGGAGGATTTTCGATAACCTCAAGAAAGCAATAGGTTACATATTCTCAGTCCACATGCCTATTGCAGGGCTAGCCCTATTCCCGATATTGTTTAATTTGCCTCTGGTTCTTTTGCCTGTCCATATAGCATTCCTTGAACTGATAATAGACCCTGCCTGTTCGACCGTATTTGAGGCTGAGCCTGAAGAGAAAGACATAATGAATAGGCCGCCTCGAAACTTGCAAGAAAGAATGTTCGGAAGAAAAAGTCTAACCCTCAGTCTACTGCAGGGCACAAGCATGCTTGCAGGAGTGATTTTCGTTTTCCTGTACGCGTTACGGATGGGCAAGGGAGAAGTCGATGCACGCACACTTACCTTTGCCACACTCGTAATTGCCAACCTTACTTTAATTGTGGCCAACCTGTCCTGGTCCCATAGCTTGATTAAAACACTAAAATCGGAAAACAAAGCATTGAGGTATGTGCTCGTAGGAGCTCTGTCAGGCCTTTTTCTGGTTCTGTACGTACCGGCTTTAAGAAATCTGTTCCGCTTCTCACTGCTGCACGGTGACGACTTGCTGATTGTGTTTATTGTGGGAACTCTAAGTATTGCATGGCTGAGATTACTCAAGACCCAAATAAGAAATAATTTTTGACAAAGACCAGGTTAACGGTAAGCGTATTAAAAAAGACGCCAGGTTAACGATAAGCGTATTAAAATAACGACAAGCGTATTAAAATATAGATCAGTAACTCAATACAATTTTGGAAACTAAGAGCCTATCCGAAAAGTGTTGTTACCTACTGTAACTTTTACAATTGACAATATGTACAACCGGAAAGGATGCCGATATTATAGATCAATCGTAACTTTTCAACATGCGTTAATGACTTTTCGGATAGGCTCTAAATCCGAATGAGTATATATTTACGGATGGGGAAATGTTTTATCTCTCCATTCCCAATCTTTTTTAATGAAATTCAAAGCCATTGTTGTTGACATCGACGGAACAATCACCTGCGAGAAAAGGGAACTGCATCTGGAAGCCGTTAAAAAAATCCGTTCTCTTAAAGTCCCGGTCGTGCTTGCCACAGGAAATATTCTGTGTTATGCAAGGACAACCTCAAAGCTTATTGGCCTGGATGGGGCTGTGATCGCTGAAAACGGAGGAGCTATTACTATCCGCTTCGATTTGCAGGGCACTTTTGAGGAAAGCCTGGAAGAGTGCGAAAAAGCCTATTCTTTCCTTTCCGAACATTTAAAACTCACAAAACTTGACCCTTTCTACCGAAAAACCGAGATCGCACTCAGGAGAGATTTTGACCTTAAAAAAGCCAGAGCTCTTCTGAAAACTCAAAACTTTGATGTCGAAATGGTTGATACCAAATATGCTATCCATATCAAGAGCATCAAAATCAACAAAGGTGTAGGACTCGAGAAACTTGCAAGCCTGATGGGACTTGAAGCTGAAGATTTTGTAGCAATAGGAGACTCAGCAAACGACGCAGAAATGTTTGAGGTTTCAGGTTTCGGAATTGCTGTCGGAAACGGAGATGAAAAAATAAAGCAAGTTGCCAATTACGTGACAGAAGCCTCATTTGGAGACGGAACCGTAGAAGCTATTGAGTTTCTCGAATCCAACGGCTGGATATAAAAACCGGGACTGCCACAAATCCCGAATTAACTCCTGGTGTCGAACAGGTCTCTCAGCCCAAGTTCCCACTGCATCCATAACTCTTTCCTATCATTACTTTTCTTTAATACCTTAACAACAGTCGGATCTGGCTCTTTGAATATTACCGGATTATCTTCTTCCCCAAGCTCTTTATTAACCGGCCAGGCAATCTTTTCTTCGTCTATGGAAAACTGAGCATCCAAACCCGACTTGTTACCTCTTGCATCCAATCTTATCCATCTGTTTAAATCTTTTAAATATACAGCGTTTAAACCGTGTAAGACTTTCCTGTCAACGTCCTGACTTGAACAAAGTTTCTGATAACAAAATCCTGCCGGTATCTCAAAAAATCTCAGCATAGCTGCAAACAGATGAGCTTTAGCACAACATATCCCATGCCCAAACTCCAAAACTTCTGATGCCTTACAGGTAACTTTCAGTTCCCCTATATCCCCTGAATGATGAATCTCATCCCGAACAAATTCATAAATTTTCTTAATCAAGCTGATTTCGTCGTCGGTGCCTTTCTCTAATTCATGGCACTTATCAACAATCAACTTGTGATCATAGTTTATGACTTCACTCTTTTTGAGGTAATCCTGAAGATTATTGCTTTCAGTATGCATTTTACTCACTTGTAACAAATAATCCAAAGCCCTTCTATATGAAATTTAAGTCTAATAAGGAAACTACTTTTAAGGAGTTTGCATATAAGGCATTATCAAGTTCTTATGGATTGGTGTTCTTTTAACCACCACATTTTTTGCATGCCCTATAGCCTGCTGCTTTTGCTTCTTGGATGTTATGAAAAACAATGAGATTCTCCGATTTAATTCGTTGGACGTAACTGCATCCTGCTGAATGATATACATCAGATTTTGAGCTTGCGTATATTAATGTGCTGCCTGTGTTAGTTGTGCTTGATGTCGTTGTAGATGTCGACTTCGAGTTTTCATAATAAGACGCACTGTTCGTGTTAGTTATATTTGATGTCGTTGTAGACTTTGAATCCGATGTTGTAACTTGTGCCTTTGCCGGTTCAGATATCGGTGTTTCTGTCGTTGTTACTTCTGGCGTTTCTGTTGATGCTGGACTAGGATTTACATCTGGGGTAAAAACCCAGTTTATTGTTTTTGTATCTGAATTCGTTATGTATACTGTTAATGTTTTTGCATCGTATCCCGAGAGATCTAAGTCTACAATATGATCTCCTTCATCAACAGACAACCCTTTTACCGGAGATAACCCCTGTGAAACCCCATCAACTGTAACAATAGCACCTGTGGGACTTGTTACTATGTCCAATCTTCCTTTATTGTCAGGTGTTTCTGCTACTTCATGTGTTTCTGTTGATGCCGGCATTGTTATTGTAGTGGTACCATTAACAGATGTAAGAGGTGCTGCTATTACATCAGTACTATTATTGAGTGCCGTCGTCGAATCTATATGAGGTATTGAGGCAAAAGCCACAATCACTAACAGGAATACTACAAAAAATCTTATGATACCGGACATTGAAATGTTTAATTTTCTTTCCAATTGAGCCGCTGTCGGTGGAATTGTTACAATACCTGCCAAAAGAAAAAACAAGCCGGTAGTAAAAGAAGATGAAAAATAAACTATACTTGAGAGTAAAAAGAAGACTCCAAAAACATAACGAACTAACGCACTCGACTTATTTTTGTCCTTTCTTAGTTCTATTCCATTCACATCCTCGCCTCTAATCTTACTTTGAATTTGTATATTTGATGTTAAAATGTAAAACTGTTATTTGACTTTTGTGAAATTGTTGCTTCATCTTTTCAAATTATGAGACTGATAGCTAGAATTCTCAGGCAATATACTACGTAGTAGAACAATGTAAATTCAGGAAAACAGCAGGTTAAATGTGAAGCTACTTTTAGAGAATACAGAAAAAAAAGCCTTTTAAAGATACTCTTCTATGAAATTTAAATCTAATACGGAAACTACTTTTCTAGAAATTCCCTATATTAGTTTCCACTTAGCAATGCACATTCTGTGCAGTTATATTAAAAAAGTATTTTTAAAATTATGAAAAGGATTTTACTTATTTTTAAACACAAATCGATTCAAATATATTCATCATGCCTTATTTTATCATATAGTAAAGCCATAAGAATACTGGCATTTAAAAAGGTGGTGATAAAATGGTAGAGATCAATGAATCAATCGATCTTTTTATTCCAATTTATTTTAGTCGAATACCCCACAGCTTGCAGAGGGTGCACCAGCGTAACTTTTATTCAAAGTATTAAAGGTGTAATTATGGTACTCCCTGTAGAAGCTAAATTAGGCGCCCATGCTGAACTAAGCATGAGATCATTAATTCCACTTTCAAAGAATCATCTTATATGTGCTTGTCTTTGTGCAAATGGGTGCAAAGAAATAGAGCAAGAGTTTATAGATGGAAATACTATCCGGAATAAAGATGATCTGCATCAAGAAAATATCGCATACGCTTGTGGTGCAGTAATATCTAGTGTCGCATTTATGGAATCGACTATAAATGAGTTTTTCCAAAATTTTTTCTATACATTTGACAAATTAAATATAACTAACTCAGAATTGATGGATCTAAAATCTAAATGGGAAATAAATGAAGAGAAATTTATGCATTTTAAGCTTGAACAAAAATATGATGAACTTGCATACAAAAAAATATTAAATAAGGAATTAGATAAAAATAATAAATCTTGGGATGATTTTAAAAATCTTATTACTTTGCGTAATTCGTTGGTACACTTTAGAGCAAAGTGGCAAACTGATATCCCAAAAAGAGATGACCCATACAAAATAATACATCTAAGAAAACGTTTTAAACAAAATCCGTTTGTAGAAGGTACAGACAACCTTGATTTTCCAAAAGGAGTACTTTGCGCAGGATGTGCAATATGGTCAATAGATGCTTCAACCAGATTTGTAACTATGTTTTCTAAGGATCTTTCTGACTCTGATATTGGTATAAATTTAAGAACAAATGTCACCAAAATTCTCCAGCAATATTCGATAAAATAAGGCAAAAGAAATAACTTTAAATTATATCAAGAAAACTGAATCATGAAGCCCATTTACATATCCAAAATGTACGTTTCTGTAAAAGCTTGTGCAGTGGTACACGAGGGAAAAACATATACTGATCTCCAGCCTCACGTTTTACATATCTTCATTCTTCAGTTCTATGAATACGCTTACCACCGAATGCATGGATAGTTCTTGTTCCGGCAATACACTTTCCCCATTGTTCTGTCCCCTTCGGGATGAATAATTCGTCACCGGGATTAAGGATAAACTCCTCACCATTTAATATTGCTGTATACTGACCACTAACACAAACCATGTACTCATCAAATTCATGAGCGTGTTTCTTAGAAACCCTGTCAGAATAACAGGTCCAGAAAGCCATCTGACTGCCGTCTGCACCTTCGTAAAAATAGCCGTCAATATCATCAGTATTTTGCTCCTTACTGCTGATATGATTGCTTTTATTTTTCATAAACTCCGGAAAATCTTTCACGTCTAAAAACTCCTGCATTAAAGTAAAAATGAATTCATTTAAAAAATCAGAACTTACACCTTAGTAGCTATTATTGAAACCAGATTAAAATAATTTCTATCTTCAGCTTTCCTCATTTCAATATTTCTACAGGCAAAGTCATTATCACATGAAAGCCAATCCTGCCATGCCTCTTTTAAACACTGTAATTCCTTTTTTACAAGCGGGGCAAAATAACTTGGTAGTCCATCCTTATAAATTCTCCCAAATATCAAGTCAATTCCAGCTAATAGTGATAAAGGTTTAATGCTATTGATTCCTCAGCTCAACCGCGTAAGTCCTATGTAATAGAGAGAATAATGATATCTTTGTGCGTAAAATTCAAGTCAGGTTTTACGCAACTGAGGATGTGATCTATACATGAGTAAGGAAGCACCTAATCAGAAAAATGTAATCTTTGACGAAATCGTTGTTAAAAGACGGTCTCATCGGCGGTTCTGGCAGGAATTCCCGTCAAAAGACGACATCAGAAGCATTATTGATGCTGGTCTTCATGCCCCATTTGCCGCCGCAGCTGTGGGTAGCACAAAGGATTATTTTCGGAGATTTTTCGTCCTAAAAATGGGTTCAAAAAGTATGACAACCGCAGCTTCCCTTATCTTTGAAGAGATCTCTACAATGGCTTCCAAGCTTGAACTTGCTATGGAGAATGACACACAGCTCCGTGAAAACGCGATTGGCTTTTCAAACCGACTTGCTATGATCAAGAAAATAGGGAAGGTTCCTGGTATTGGCACGGCTCCATACTTTATCATAGTAGCCGAGAAGAAAGGTTTCCCTGCAGTAGAACAGCAGTCTCTTGCACACTGTCTGGAGAACATGTGGCTGAAAGCGACAGCTCTTAGTCTTGGATTCCAATTGGTTTCTGCTACAGCTCAAATGGCTGACAATCCAGAATTCTGTGCAATGCTCGGGATTAATCCTGGTGAATGGGCACTTAGTATTCGTAACAAAATAGATTGAGTATTTTTTTATATAAGTTAATCCTATTTGGTCTATATGCTTGAGGAAATTATTTCCAAAAAATATAACTTGCTAAAACCTTTTCTTGATGAAAAAAGCAAACGTTTATTTGCAGCTGCAGAAGCGCTTAGTATTGGCAAAGGCAACATCAGCATAGTTTCTCGTGCAACTGGTATTTCTGAAAATACAATTAAAAAAGGTTGCACTGAACTGGAAAGTGGCAAATCTCTTTCTGATAATAAAATACGTGCTCCTGGAGGAGGTCGTAAAAAGATTGTTGAGAAAGACCCTACTCTTTTGTCCGATCTTGAGGCACTTATTGAACCAACAAGTCGTGGGGATCCGGAATCTCCTTTACTCTGGACTTGTAAAAGTCTTCGAAATATAGCAGGGGAACTTCAGAATATCGGACATAAAGTAAGCCATACAAGAGTTGCGGATATGCTTCACATGCTTGGTTACAGTTTACAAGCGAATAAGAAAACCATAGAAGGAACTGAGCATCCTGATCGTGACAAACAATTTGAGCATATAAGTGAAAAATGTAAAATATTTCAAGGTGAACATCAGCCTGTAATCTCAGTAGATACTAAAAAGAAAGAGTTAATCGGAAATTTCAAGAATGTTGGCCGTGAATTGCGTCCAAAAAAGATCCAATACTTGTCAATGTATATGATTTTAAGGATAAAGAACTGGGAAAGGTAAATCCATATGGGGTATACGACATTGCTAATAATGAGGGATGGGTAAACGTCGGCATAGATCATGATACAGCGTCTTTTGCAGTTGAAAGTATACGTAGATGGTGGAATCTAATGGGGTGTAAATCATATCCTGATGCAAAAAAACTTTTAATTACTGCAGATTGTGGGGGAAGCAATGGATCAAGAGTAAAATTGTGGAAAACAGAATTACAAAAATTAACGGATGAAATCGGATTGGAGATTTCGGTTTGTCACTTTCCTCCAGGTACAAGTAAATGGAATAAAATAGAGCATAGACTATTTTCCCAGATTACTCTTAATTGGAGAGGAAAACCACTAACAAGCTATGAAGTAGTTGTAAACCTTATTGCAGCAACAACTACATCAAAAGGGCTTGAAGTAAAATGCATGTTAGACACGAATAAGTATCCAACAGGAATTAAAATCGAAAAAAACAGGTTGAAAAATTGGGCATTATACTTGATGAGTTTCACGGAGAATGGAATTACACATTCAAACCAAAGAATGGAGTGAGTTAATTAAATTATTTTGTGACGAGCCCTTAATGGGTGTGCAGTGGGATATCCAGCTGAAGAACTATCTCCTTCCATCCTTCCTTCAGTCGATGAGGTCACACGTTGGCTGGAATGAAAAAATCAAATTTACGGTTGGCATCCCCTTCATTTTCTGAGAAGCCTGTGCCTCTACAAGCAGCATAAGTACCAGAGATATCAGCAAAATCAGTGATGCTTTTATTTCGACAGCTTATATTTAGCCTCAAAAACCATGCAGCCTCAGTGGTGCGATGCATAAAACCTTCAGAGAATTTAACGGTAAAACATACATGCTCGATGAGTTAAGTTATTTCGGGCTTAGTAAGTCAGATGCCGAGAAGAGAAAAGCTATGTTGAAGAAGAGCGGGCTTGGAGCCAGATGCATTAAAAAGGCAAATGGCAAGTACGTACTATACCGCGAATACTCAGGTGACATAAATAAAGAAGACGGGTCTTCTTTTTCGAGTAGGCTGAAAATGATGGTTCTGGTGAAAAAAATCTGGCTTTGTTGCAAAATCAGTGAAAAACTTCACAATTAGAAAATTTAATCGGTTCCGTTGCAAAAAATCGGGCTTTTTCACAAAATCATTAAAAACCATCACAATTCGGAAAGTTAATCAGTTTCATTTGAGCGAAAATGACACATAAGGATGAAAATTACAGTGTCAAATTGCAGAAATATTGTTTTTGCAACGGAACCATATTTAGAGTAAATCTATTAGTTCTTCCTTGCTTAAGCCAGTTTGATGAAGAATATCAAGAAGTGTCCCTTTAGCAAGTCTTATATGCAAAGGAATAACCGTTCTGTAAGTTTCTTCATCTGTGATTTTTTGAAGTGATACATGACTTCCTTTTTGCCTCACAACAATAAATCCAGCTTTTTCTAATGCATTTAAAAGTTCTTTTCCAGATACAACTGGTAATTTAGACATGGGCAACTTCCACAAGGGTCAGATAAGGTTTGGAAACGTGTTGCGGAAGGTCTTCAGTCCCAAAGCTCTCAATATACAATTCTATAGCTTCTTTAATATTTTTTTCTGCATTTTCAAGGGTTTCACCCTGAGAAGTCACATTGAGTTCAGGACATCTTGCAATAAAGAAGTCATCTTCTTTTGTTATAGCTACGAGAAATTGTCTCATGGTCGACTCCAAGCCTAGTTTTCACATGTTTTTCATTAAATATTTGTTGCAATTCTACTTTATATTAACGTAGGAACGGTCATAAACAGTTAAATTACCCTTCTAAGAATTCCCCATTCTATGAGTCTCTTTTCTATATCCCTCATTTCGTAATCTGTAAAAGAAAGGCTCTGGTAATGCTTTAGAGATGTTATAGGGTCATGACCTTGTCTGGAATATATTTCAATTTCTGGTATCCAGTCTTTAGCATCCAGCTCTCTATGGTCTTTCTTGGAGTTTTTGGTCCTACTTTTGGGTTTATGCCTGCTTTCTCTGACCACCTAGCTAAATCTTTGTTCCATGGAGATCTAACGGATGATTTACGATCAATTGAGGGGTCGGAAAGCCATTGGATTGTATTTCTCCGAGTTAACGGAATTTCTATATATTTGTGGGATGTTCTTAATATTTCTCATAACTTATCCTTTTTAACCAGATCGTATGTCTTTGCCATCCTTACGAGATCGTTCGTGCTGTGCTTTTTGTATATCTGGAAGAATCTTTGATCGTACCCATCAATTGAAGTTTCACGCTGCTTCGTGACAAGTTCCTTGAACTGCAGGGACATTCCATGAGGCATTTCCAGGAGCTTCAAGACTTTCACGATTCTGGTTTTTGCGTCCAACATAACATAATTTATGAGATATCCTTTGTTCATATCGTTAAGGTCCTCAATGTCATATGGAGGAAAAAACTTGACATGGTAAGGGACATCCATCCAGCTCATTGATCCGAATTTAACTAGGATGAAGATAATACCGTCAATCTCTATGAGACCTAGTTTGATCTTACCTTCAGCGAATTGCTTAAGTTCGAATTGTGATGGGGAAGTCCAGGCTATCCTTAGAAAACCACCAGATTGTTCAAATTCAAAGATTACACTCTCATTGATAGGGTTCGTCCCTGGAAAAGGTTTACCGACCTCAATTGTTTGCATTATCCGCCACCTACAATTTTAAAAAAAGGACAGGTTGATACTCTAAATCGATGTGTTCTTGATGAAGTCAATTTTATAAATAGATTATTCGGAGTAGCTGTCTAAATCTGGATGTTATCTGTGAACATTATAGTGCAACAAGAAGTTATGTTATGAATTGCGTTAACGCTGCTCTTTCGGTTCCGTTGCAAAAAAATTAACTTTGAATTTACAGCAAATTTGCAACACTGAATAATTTTTTCTACAAAGTTTTTCCATTTAAAGGCATTTACCGGCATATTATATACTCTTAAATTCCTATTTATTTCGTAGTATCGATCTCATGTTTTTTTGCAACGGAACCAATCAAGGCATAGCTCAGTGGTACTTTATTGGCAAATTATGAAAGATAGGAGTGAGTAAAATGAGTGAATATGAATTAACCGACATTGAAAAAAAGCCATGGATAATTGGATAATGTTAAATATACTCCCACAAAAAACACCAAATAAAAATTACACTAGTTATGCACTTAAAAATCTTTTTGAACAAACACCAGATGGTTTCTTTATCACAAATAAGCAGTTTAAAGAAGCGATGGTCAGATGTAATTTCTTACCTGTAAATAAAAATAAATTAAATTGGGAATTCCGAATTTCCCTAAAATCTCCAGGGGTGAAATAATCTAAACAAACATGAAATTCTTCGAATAACAGGCTCAAATAAAAGTACTTTCCACCTTACCTTTTTGGCTATTGATTTCCTCATTGCCTTGGGCAGTAAGGTCTTTCACATTTTGGTTTTTCAAAACCGTACCTAAACTGTTTCCGTTGCAAAAAATCTGGCTTTTTCACAAAATCATTAAAAATCATCACAAATAGAAAATTTAATCGTATTCATTAGAAAGAAAATGACACATAAAGGTGAAAATTATAGTGTCAAATTGCAGAAATATTTTTTTTGCAACGGAACCGAAAATAGAATAGTAGATTGGATTGTGAGTCCGTAAACAAAACGGTTACAGGAATTTTAGCAAAGAGAAGTATAATAATATTAGTTTTATTTATTGTCTTCTTCATTCCATTCCATTAAAGCCTTCTCAATAGATATCAATGTGAACAGAGTAGTATTGAATATCTCATCTGGGTGTTGTGGCATCCAACTTATTTCATCGAGAACGTCTTTTGGGAGCCTAACAAGGTCGTTCATTTCTTCTCCCATCTTCATGAAATATTCAGTATATCGTAAACCATATCTACTGTTATCACACGCAGTGATAGAAATATACTGAATAAATGACCCGTCATTCATTATATCTCTTGAATATCTGTAATGAATTTCTTCAACACAATCCGAGTAATCGTTATTCAGTCTTCTGATGGTATCTGGAATAGATTCACCATTTTTCTGCAAAGCTTTCAGGTCTGACAATACACTGTTAGAAAGTCTGAAAGTTTTGTATTGTATCATATTACTACTCGTGCAATTAAGATGTATAAATAGACTACTATATGAGTAGTTAATATTACACGTGCCTAACGAAAATGTCATGGATTTTTGGTCGTCAATTTCTATTTAATTGTTGCCCTTTCACATTAATCGAAATAACATCTACTCGCATTCTTTTTCCGTGAGTTGATGTTTGTAGAGCTATCGTGTTGCAAAAGCACCAAAACGCAATCGAAAGTCGTATTGGAGATTTTATCCTGAAAACGCCAACCTTGTATCAATGGGCAACCAATAATTTGTCAAATAATCATTTTCAATCCCAATAAAGAATTTGTATTCCTTGTTCGCAAGTTGAGGCAATATAAAGCAGTAAATTACAAAAATATCGTGGCGTCTAATGCTATTGATTATATATTTAACATAAACACAGGTTTGTATTAACCAAAAAATAATTCAGTATCAGCAGGCATTTCAATATATTTATTACTTCAGCAGACATCAAACTATTTACATCAAACTATTGGGGTGAACAAATGCCAGCAAGAAAAATAAAGAATGATAATAAAGAAAAAGAATTGATGAAAAAAATGGAATCAATAGAAGAACAAAAAGAAGATTCAGCAGAACAAATAAACATAGAAGAAGAACCCGATGAAAGTAAAAGGCCTAAATAAAAAGTATGTTACGGACAAAATACTTGATTTAATATATTTAATGAGTTGAATTCACTTACATTTATATTCTCTTTTTTAAATAGAATCAGAACGGAAGAAGAATAAGCCTTTTTTAGTATTGCTGTATACTGGCCACTAACACAAACTACTCATCAAATTCATAAGTATGTTTCTTAGAAACCCTGTCAGAATCACAGGTTCAGAACGTCATCTGACTGCCGTCTACACCTTCGTAAAAATAACCATCGATATACTCAGTATTTTGCTCCTTACTACTGATATGTACTGCTGATATGATTACTTTTATTCTTCATAAATTCAGGAAAATCTTTCACGTCTGAAACCACCAGCATTTAAATAATCTACATACATCAAATCAATAATGAATTTGTAACGTCAAACCAATATGCAAGTTTGCCATTTATGAATCATTTATGTTTTTTAAGAATGTTTTGTACAAATTCATGTTTTGCATTTACATAAGCTGTAATATCAGTTCTAAACTGTTCAGATAATCTCGTTTTTAGTTCTCCGTAAGCTTTCATAGCTTCCGGATGATTCCTTAAATAATCACGAAAAGCAATATGCTCAAGATGGCCGTTACCATTCATCGGACATACGTACATATGGTATGGCATGAAATCATCTACAAAAGTTCTTTTGAAAGCTTCTCTGCCTTCAACACCCAAATTTCCCTCATGTTCAAACCCAATTTTAGAAAGCCTGTCTTTTACAACAGGAAAAATGTCATACGAATCAATGACTACATCAATATCAATAATAGGCTTTGAGGCAAGACCTTCAATTGCCGTGCTTCCAACGTGATCAACACCAATTATAAGGTCACCAGCACAATCAGCAATCATTGCTTTTATTTTCAAAAACTCGTTTTTCCACTCAGGATCATATGGCACAACTCTTACAATACCTTTCATTTTTGCATCCATACTTACCGCCCCTAAGCACAAAATACTACTTTTAATCTCTGATCCATGCTTAAATAATCCGGCCAGAAAGGCAAGGTAATCTGCAGCTGGAACATTTGGCTCAAATTGATTTTGCCATAATTACTACAAATGATGGAATTCTATTATGATACTCTTCTTCAGGATGTAATTCTATTAATTCTCTTGAAGGAACTGGTTCTCTAAATGAACTTACGTACATTCCGGCTTTTTCAATAGCATCCATATATCTTGATAAAGGTCTATGATAGTGTAATGTTTTGCCCCAAAAATTTAATTCTTCTACTCCGTCATTCAGATAATTTCCAATTTTTTTATACATTTTTATGTTGTTTTCATCCCCCTCCCAGTTACTTAAAAAGAAGCATGGGTGTGTTATCGAGAAAACAAAATTGCCAGGCTTTTTCAATACCCGTGCTACTTCAAAAATAAATAATTCGATTTTAGGAATATCCATTAGTAACATATTCGCCACAACAATATCAAACGATTTATCTTTAAAAGCTGACTTCCTGGTCAAATCCATTTCATAGTATTGAATATTATCATGGACATGCTTACATTTTGCTATACCTAACATAGCTTCAGAACTGTCTACAGCTGTAACTAATGCTCCTTTTAGTGCAAGTTCTAACGAAAAAAACCATCACCGCAGCCTGCATCAAGAATATGTTTCCCGTCTACACTTCCCAGTAATTCATTGACAGCGGCTAAATATATTTGGGCATGAAAATTTTTTCCTTGATGGTTATTATAACTATAATTTTCAGCAACAACATCCCAGTGGTTTATACTCTCTGTTCTCATAAATCGGCAGATTCCTTTCAAATAAAGTTCATTCCTCTAACCAAAGGTACTTAGAGCCTATCCGAAAAGTCATTAACGCATATTGAGAAGTTACGATAGGTTTATAGTATCGACATCCTTTCCGGTTGTACATAGTGTCAATTGTAAAGATACAGTAGATCACAACACTTTTCGGATAGGCTCTTAATTCTTTCATAGTTCTCTGTTGCACCAATCCAGAGATCAGTTGCAAAAACATTGACATCATATTCTTTTGCCAAAACTATTGAAGTTATTCCTCTCCCGCAATCAAGAGGGCCCATCATATTTTCTTTAACAAAATAAGTATCGTATTTGCTGCTCTTTTTAAGCATCAGCTTGACCACCTTTCATTTGTTTATCTATTCCATATTATTCTATACAGTTTGGTCTTTATAACTGTCGTGGGTACATCATTCGAACGTAAATACTTACACCCGATTTATTCAGATTTTATTTTTAAAAAAAGACGAATTGAATACTCCCAGGAGCTATTCGAAAGACAAAGCTATAACTTTGGAAAAATGAGTCCTGGTGAGCGAGCGAAGCGAGATAAAAGGACGATGGGTTTCCAAATATCAATTATGAAAAATGAGCAAGATTCTAAGCCATAAGTTAGTCCGCTTGAGCGAACGAAGCGAGTGAAACGGACCCCGTGCTCCCGAAGCGGAATTCGGGTGGCGCAACTCGGGTGGCGCAACTCGAGTGAAAAAAGATTCGGGAAAGGAAAGGGTGTTTCTTTCCTTTCTTTTTACTCCTTTGCTTTCATTTTATCTATTATTATGTAGTCTTTAACGGCACTTACGGAATCGAAGGGAACGAGGATATAGTTGTCCACTTTTTGTACCTGGAAGTGTCTAAATTGACATTCGGGGTGACCATCAGGTCAATGATATTTCCCCCTTTAATCTCGACTACAATGTTGCTCAGCGTTCCTATCTCTGTTCCGTCGGTAGCCATTACCTGTTTATTGAAGAGAAGGTTCCTTGCAAATACTTTAGACATTTTTATCGTATCTCCGTTCTCAGTGTGTTATGCGGGTTTGGATAAAGCTGGCTTTTCACTTTGAATATTTTATGTCATTTGAAACCATATTCTTTAAAACTTTTTCCCTTTAAGAATTATTCCTTAAAAGAGTTACTCATTTTATTTTCTTACCTGTACCCAACATAAGCACCCGATTCCATGATTTTCTGGCCTCCTTTGAACTGAGCCTCGATTTTTTCATAGAACTGAGCAATATTTTCCGTAATAGTGGGCTTTACCTTCTTCAGAGCTTCTCTAAAGTGTCTCATTTCGATCTTTTCTATATCGAAATTCTCCCGAAGGGCAGTCAGTACGGCTTCTCTGCACACCGACTCGATATCAGCACCTACATAGCCTTCAGTTGTATCCGCAAGGGCTTCAAGATCTACATCCTCAGCAAGGGGCGTATTCTTTGTGTGGATCTTAAATATCTTGAGCCTGCCTTTACGGTCAGGAGATCCCATATAGACCAGCCGATCAAAACGCCCTGGCCGCAGGATTGCAGGGTCCAGAAGGTTAGGGCGGTTGGTTGCGGCAATAACCACCACATCTTTAAGGGTCTCAAGCCCGTCCATCTCTGTCAGGAGCTGGTTCAGCACCCTCTCTGAGGTGTGGCTGTCTGTGGATTCCATGCCTTGCATAGAGGCAACTGAATCTATCTCGTCAAAGAAAATTACACACGGGGCAACCTGACGTGCTTTCTTGAAGGTTTCACGGATAGCCTTTTCCGATTCCCCGAGCCACTTAGAGAACATCTCAGGCCCTTTGACGCTTATAAAGTTGGCATTGGACTCCCTGGCCACGGCCTGGGCTATCATAGTCTTTCCAGTCCCCGGCGGGCCATAAAGCAGAATTCCCCTTGGAGCCTTTATACCCATCTGAATAAACTTTTGCGGACTTTTAATGGGCCATTCTACAGCCTCAATAATTGACTGCTTTGCTTCATCCAGCCCTCCCACATCATCCCAGTTAACTGTGGGCATTTCCACGAAAATTTCTCTCAGAGCCGAGGGTTCGGCTTCCATCAGGGCATCTTCAAAGTTTTTCTTGGTTACAACGATTTTTTCCAGTCTTTCCGGCGGAACCGGTTCCTTTTCAAGGTCAAGATCAGTCAGGTTTTCCCTGAGGCATCGCATGGCAGCTTCCTGCACAAGAGCCAGAAGGTCTGCACCCACAAAGCCCTGGGTCCTTTCAGCAAGGTATATCAAGTATTTATTTGTCTTTTCTTTCCTTTCCCTCTCCAGAGCAGCCTCATCAGCTTCGATTTCGGCTTCTCCTCCATTTCCTACTTCTTCATCTCTCTCGATGGGCATTCCGCGGGTGTGGATTTGAAGGATCTCGTACCTGTCATTAGTATCAGGTACACCTATGTGGATTTCTCTATCAAAACGGCCTGGCCTCCTGAGTGCAGGATCGATAGCATCCACGCGGTTAGTGGCTCCTATAACCACAACCTGCCCTCTCTCTTCCATCCCGTCAAGCAGGGTCAGGAGCTGGGCAACCACTCGCCTTTCTACTTCCCCGGTCACGTTTTCTCTTTTTGGAGCAATGGAATCGATTTCATCAATGAAAATGACCGAGGGTGCATCCTGAGTTGCCTCCTCAAAGATCTTTCTGAGCCTTTCCTCGCTTTCTCCATAGAACTTCCCCACGATCTCGGGGCCGGCAATGTAATGGAAACTTGCTCCGGATTCGTTGGCTACGGCTTTTGCAATCAGGGTTTTCCCGGTCCCTGGAGGACCGTGGAGAATAACTCCCTTCGGAGGCTCTATATTAAGGTGGCCGAAAAGCTCAGGATGCTTCATGGGCATCTCTATTATTTCCCGGACACGCATGATCTCCTGCCCCAGACCTCCTATGTCTTCATAGGTGGTTACACCCCTGGTTGCTTTTTCGTAACCCTGAACCGGCTTTTTCCGAAGTTCGATGGATGTTGCTTCCGTGATAAGGACAATTGTGTTTGCAGGATCGGTCTCAACGGCAACCAGGGGGATTACCTGGCTTGTTGTCAGGGATTCAGTCATTGGCTGAGACATAGAGTTTATTATAGGAATGATGTCTCCCCTGAAAACCGGCCTTTTGAGGATATGCCGTTTTATGATCTCATTTGCGTGTTCCCCGAACTGAAGTTCAGGCCCCCCTGTATCATGCTTTCCGGGAGCGCCAGAATAAGTTTTTTAGCCTCCGGGGCTTCCACCTTTTTGATGGTTACCTTCTCTCCTATGGAAACTCCTGCATTTTGCCGGATGAAGTTATCAATTCGCACGATTCCCTGTTCCCAATCCTGCCTGTCAGCTCTCCATACCTTTGCCGTGGTCTTTTTCTTCCCCCTTATTTCCACGATATCACCTGGTGAGAGCTGAAGTTTCAGTAAGGCTGTAGGGTCGAGTCGGATAATTCCTCTTCCAAGGTCAATAGGATATGCCTTTTCAACCTTTAACTGTATTTCTTCCATAGATCATCCCAAAAATAGTTGTCTTTTTGATTGCTAATTTTATTTAATAATTACATAAAATAAACAGACACCGGATTTTTCAGATTTTTCCGGACTGCGTATTAAGAACTACATGTTTTCTATATTAGATGCTCTTTTTATTTCAATGCCTGTGATCAGGGAATTTTTTTATCCCTGGAGTTTTGCTGCTGAATACCCGACACCTTGAATTTCCTATCCGGTACTCATATCCGAAAACCTCTTTCTTTTATAGCCTGTATCTCTACCCATAAAATAATTTTGTCGGTTAGAGGTATATTTGATAATCAGTTATTTATATTATAATTCCCGGGATATTACCCTCTATACCCTCCATTTATTAAATAAGTTTACCCTCCATTCTATTTCCTCTGAGGATTAATATATCTGGAAATATATCTAGACTTTCCATGTATAAAATTGTTTGATATTATTCAAACTCTGATCCAAATTGTTTGATAATTCAAACTCTGATCTTATTCGGACTTTATTATTCAGACCTCAATGTCACCCAGACCTTGGTGCCTTTTAGATTTATTATCACAGATATCCAGGAATTTGACAGCATGGACCTTGAAATCGAGCAGAACAGGATTATTGACTTTATCCGGAACGAAATCAGTAAAGCAGGTGTAAATGGGGCCGTTGTAGGCATCAGTGGGGGAATAGACTCAGCTCTTGCCGCAGCACTCACCGTAAAAGCCCTCGGAAAAGATAAGGTACTCGGAATCCACATGCCTGAACCCGGCCTTACCCCCGCTGCAGACAGCAAAGATTCAAAAGCTCTTGCAAATTGGCTCGGGATCGAGTTTCAGACAATTGATATTTCAGGAATCATTTCAGCTTTCATAGCTGCAGTCCCTCAGAGTGAGTCTGCAGATAAGCTCTGCAGAGGCAACCTTAAAGCAAGGGTAAGAATGTCTCTTCTCTATTTCCATGCAAACCGGATGAACCGTATGGTCATCGGAACCGGCAATAAAACCGAGATCCTGCTTGGCTATTTCACGAAATATGGAGACGGAGGCGTAGATCTCGAACCCATAGGCGGGCTTTACAAGACCGAGGTATGGGAGCTTTCTCGCAGGTTAGGAATTCCGGACCCTCTTATTACCAAAAAACCGTCCGCAGGCCTCTGGGCAGGCCAGACCGATGAAGCCGAACTTGGGATTTCTTACGTTAAAGTGGATAAGGTGCTCAGAATGCTCGAGAAAAATGAAGATCCTGAAACCATCCTGAGCACTCTTGGCGTCTCCGTAGAGCAGCTGAATTCGGTCATAAAGCGCATCGAGAGCAATGAGCATAAAAGAAAAGCCCCTTCTGTGCCGGAAATAAATTAAAATCAATAGGGTCAGATATTATTCAAAAGATTCAAGAATTATTCAAAAGATTCAAGAATTATTCAAAAGATTCAAGAATTATTCAAAAGATTCAAGAATTATACGAAAAATTCAAGAAATCTTCCGAACCCAAAATTTGAGGCCATAAGTTTACGGCTTCTTATCGGGCAGGATGAATGCCGATATCAGACCGCTTTTCCCTGACCAAAGGTTTTGCGAGGTGCCGTCTGGCGCAGGGCGGGACCTCATAAAGTCCTGTTTCAAGGTCTCTTTTTACTTCACATCTTACTTTTGAGAGAGCATGTGTCCCGCATTTTTTACAGCGAAACTGCTGTCCCTGCCCTGCAGACTTCATGTGCTTTTCGCAGTTTGGGCATTTTGGGTTTTCTTCTTTATGAAGGGGTGCAAGCTTTTTAATTTCGATTTTTTCAATGTTGAGAGTTCCGGAGCTGGCACTTCCCGAAAGTACAACCTTGTCCCCAGGCATTAGTTTCCTGACAAGTGCTCTGAAGTTTTTTGTGGGTTCGAAGGCTGCGCAGTCGATTTCGTTTCCTTCCTTATCCCTTATAGGGAAAATAACATGCCCTCCATGAATGGTTTTCGGAAATGCCGAAACCATACCCTCCAGCCTGTAAGAATGCATATCCCGGATTTCAGCGGCGTTTGCTGCGGACAGCAGGTGCATATCCGTACCCTGGTTTGTCCTGTATACGGCAAAACGTTCAACAGGTTCAGATTTGATCAGGCTTGCTGCTTCAGTAACGATTGCAGGGTTTTCTCCCCTGATTCCGAAAAGCACGGGATCGGCTGAATGGGGTACACAGACTACAAGCCTGTTTATAAGGTCCACTGTATCCCAGGTTTCGGGGTAAGTTTTCCTGTCAGCTTCAAAAAAACTTTCCTTATCTATTTTGCGTGGAGTTCCCCACCTTTCTTTTTGTCTATATGCCAGGTGCTCAAAAGTGTGATCCCATTCTTCAGGGTTCAGCATGGCCCCGCAGGCTGCAAGAGCGCCTATCAGACCCCTTCCGTTTTTGAAGCCCTTTGAGGAAATCTCAAATTCCTCGATGAGGCTTTTTGCCTCCTGTATTTCGATCACATTTCTTACAGCCTCTTCCAGAAAGTTTCCGAGGACAGGCTTGAGGCTCCCGTAATCATTTTCCAGAATAAAAACAACGCCCGGATTTGTTTTTTCGCATTCAATGCGTGCAAGTTCTTCTACTCTGGATATTACGTGAGCAATTACTTTTTCCGGGCAGACGGTCTTAAGTTTCAGGGCTACTGCAGCATTTCCTCTTGTTTTGTAGGGAATAGTAGGGTTCAGGCGAACAAGCAGGGGAAAAGTTTCAACAGCTCCGTAGGCCTGGAGCTCTTCCAGCAGCAAAGCTCCCAGATATGTTGTGCACATTCCTTCGTTTGAATCAGTATCATCAATTCCGATAATCATTTTTCTGGTTCCGGTCTTTTCCGTCTTATTTTCCGCAAACCCGTTTCGGATAACTACAGTTTTCGTCATTCTCCGGCGTATTTTTGCACTGTAAGGATTCTCAAGAGTGAAGAAACATATATATAGATGTTCAAACAGAGATTGATACTGGATTGATACCGGAATGACAAAAGAGGTTCTCATACATCAAATTATTGATGTATTGGCACGTGCGGGCTTTGCACTCTCTGACCGCTGTAATATTCGCCCGAGGAGTTTTGACGTTGCCGCACGGAAAGGTGAAACACTACTACTTTGCAAGGTTTTATTTAACATTGACGGCTTGAATGAAGAAACTGCCAGGGAAATGAAATTCCTGGCTGAGTATCTTGGAGGTTCTTCTATTGTCGTGGGGGCAAAGACCCGAGATCAGATGCTTGAGGACAGCGTTGTGTACATGCGCTATGATATCCTTGTCCTGAATGTCCAGACCCTTCACGATTATTTTATTGAAAACATTCCACCGCTGGTTTCAGCAGCTCCAGGCGGCTTATATGTCTCCATTGAAGGAGATCTCCTGAAAAAAGCCAGGATGGATCAGGCAATGTCTCTTGGGACCCTGGCTACCATGGTAGGGGTTTCAAGGAGAACTATCAGCAAGTACGAGGAAGAGGGCATGGATGCGTCAATAGACGTCGTGCTCCAGCTAGAAGACATCTTTGGAGTTGAACTGGCAAGGCCTATAAACATCCTGAAGTCCTGCGGGAGCAGGAAGCCTCGAAAGAAAGCAGAACCCGAAACAGAAGATCAGGTAAAATCGTCAACTCTTTTGGCGGAAGATCTGATCCTTAATACGATTTCAATGCTTGGTTATGATGTACTTCCTACGGCACAGGCACCTTTCAAGGCTATTTCACGGGATAAGTCCTCAGTTATCCTCACAGGAGTCAGCGAATTCAATACAACCGTAATCAAGCGGGCTCATCTAATGAGCAGCATTTCCTGCATTACTGAGACCCAATCCGTATTTATCATCAATGGGTGTTCCAAAATAAAATCAGTGGAAAATACGGTCCTGATCGAAAAGAAAGAACTTGACAAGATAAGTGATTCTCAGGAACTCCTTAATTTCATAGAGGAACGCAAGGAAACACATGACGAAGCGTGAATATATTTTGTAGATTATCCTTTCCCTAGTTGCCCCACCCGAGTTCCGCTACCCGAGTTCCGCTTCGGGAGCACGGGGTCCTTCTCGCTACGCTCGAGAGGACTAATTGAAAGGGCTTATTTACGAAATTGCAGTTTTTCCGTGTTTTTCGTGTTTTCGGTGTATTCCATGTATTCTGTGGTCATTGAGTCTATTCCGAGTTTTTCCATACCTTGGATGGTTATGGATTCTTGAGTTAATTAGTGTAAATATTTACGTCCGAAGCCGTATTTATCCTCAAATCTCTACCTGTAGTTTTTCCAGGTGACATAGTTCCAAAACCCTAATATAGCACTGTTTCAATCTAAACGCTTCGATGATGGTGAAGATTGCGGTGCTGGTCTCTGGAAGGGGTTCGAATCTCCAGGCGATTATAGACAGCATTGAAAAGGGTTACATAAAGAATGCGGCAATTAATGTTGTAATCTCCAACAAGGCAAATGCCTATGCTCTCGAACGCGCAAAAAATTATGGAATAAACGCTGTTTTCCTTAATCCTGACGAGTACGATAGAACGGGATATGACAGGGAAATCCTGAATATTCTGAAACAGCATAACACGGACCTTCTTCTGCTTGCAGGCTATTTCCGGATTTTGGGAAACGAAATAATCGAGGTCTACAGGAACAGGGTTCTGAATATTCATCCTTCTCTTCTTCCGGCTTTCAAAGGACTTCATGCCCAGAAGCAGGCATTCGAATACGG
Source organism: Methanosarcina sp. ERenArc_MAG2 (assembly GCA_023955635.1). Taxonomy (GTDB): domain Archaea; phylum Halobacteriota; class Methanosarcinia; order Methanosarcinales; family Methanosarcinaceae; genus Methanosarcina; species Methanosarcina baikalica. The sequence goes on along the minus strand of JAMXHR010000014.1, from coordinate 70,115 downwards.
GGTAAAAGTTGCAGGTTGTACCGTGCACTTTGTAGATGAAGGGCTGGATTCAGGGCCAATTATCCTCCAGAACTGTGTGCCTGTACTCCCGGGAGATACGGAAGAGACTCTTACTGCCAGAATTCTGGAACAGGAACATATTATCTACCCTGAAGCTGTTAAGCTCTTTACCGAGGGCAAACTTAAAATTGAAGGCCGAAATGTAGTAGCCCGTATTTGAGCAGCCGATTAAGTTCATGCTCAAACCGGAATAGATTTTACCGATTAATAACCTTATTAATACCCTGATAATTATAAATAATTCTAACTTATAGGTACCTCCAAGAAACTTTGTAGGCCACAAGGGCTTTCCAGATTTCGAAATCTCCGAGCTTGAAAATATTCAGGAGCCTTTTGCTGGAAGTTCTAAAACTTCAGTATGAAACCCCCTAAGAAAAAGTTACAAAGCCTGTTTAATATTACAATTACAAAGCCTGTTTAATTAATCCCCTTTGTCAGCGACTTTTGTCGTTGAATACCTCAACCTCTTAGTAACTTTCAAATATATCAGGCAGTTCTTAAACACCCGCATGTTAACACTAATCAACCCAAGCCACAAAAAACCCTTAACTTTAATTAAATATTAAATCAGCATATCCCAGGTGACAGTAATGTCTTATATTGAAAAAGTTGATCCGGAATTGTCCGAGGCTATCAAGAAAGAAGCCGAGCGCCAGGAATACAAATTAAACCTTATCGCATCCGAAAATTATGCAAGCAGAGCCGTGATGGAAGCTCAGGGCTCGATTTTGACCAATAAGTATGCCGAAGGGTATTCCGGCAAGCGATACTATGGCGGCTGCGATTTCGTGGACGTTGCTGAAGACCTCGCGATTGCCAGGGCAAAGAAAATCTTTAAGGCAAATTACGTTAATGTTCAGCCTCATTCGGGTTCAGGGGCCAACATGGCTGTCTATTTCTCAGTTTTGCAGCCCGGAGATACCATCATGTCCATGGACCTCTCGCACGGGGGACACCTTTCCCACGGCAGTCCTGTGAGTTTTTCCGGTAAGCTCTACAATATTGTGCCCTACGGAGTCAGTAAAAATACTGAGATGCTGGACTATGCCGAACTTATGGAAATGGCAAAGGAATGCAGACCCAAACTGATTGTTTGCGGTGCCTCCGCTTATCCGCGTGAGATTGATTTCAAGAAATTCAAAGAAATCGCTGACGAGGTTGGAGCCTATCTACTTGCGGACATTGCCCACATTGCAGGACTTGTAGTTGCAGGTGTGCACCAGAGTCCTGTGCCCTATGCAGATTTCGTTACCACCACAACCCACAAGACCCTTAGGGGTCCAAGGGGCGGAATGATAATCTCCAGGACAGAAGAGCTTGCAGTCGGAATTAACAAAGCTGTGTTCCCTGGCATTCAGGGTGGGCCTCTCATGCATATCATAGCTGGAAAGGCAGTAGCTTTTAAAGAGGCAATGGGTGAAGAATTCAGGCAGGATCAGATCCAGACCGTAAAGAATGCAAAGGCCCTTTGCAACTCTCTGAAGGAAAAGGGTTTTGATATCGTTTCGGGGGGCACGGATAATCATCTTATGCTTATTAACCTTAATAATATGCATATAACAGGCAAGGATGCAGAAGCAGCCCTGAGCAAAGCCGGGATCATTGCAAACAAAAACACAATTCCCTTCGAAACCCGCAGCCCATTTGTTACGAGTGGGGTAAGGCTCGGAACCCCTGCCTGTACCACAAGGGGTATGAAGGAGAGAGAAATGGAATTAATTGCCGATTATATCGAAACCGCAATCAAGAATGCGGCAAACGATAGACTCCTGTCGGAAACAAGTGGTAAGGTCAGGGAACTCTGTTCAAAGTTTCCGGTTTATTGCTGATCGAAGAGGACCGGGTGTTTTACAATGTCAACTGAAGGGTGTGAATCAAGGGTCATAGACGGGAAAGTTCTTGCACAGCAGATTGAAGAAGAAGTAAGGACAGGAGTTGAGGACCTGGAAAGCGGTCGTGGAGTTACTCCCGGGCTTGCTACCATCCTTGTTGGAGATGATCCTGCGTCGAAGATGTACGTCCGGCTGAAACATAGAGCTTGTGAACGTGTAGGTATCAGAGCAGAAGACTACCTTCTTCCGGCACAAGCCAGTCAGGAGGAACTTCTCTCCCTGATCGATACCCTTAACAAAAATAAGGATGTTCACGCAATCCTGCTTCAGCTCCCGCTTCCGACACATTTTTCCCCCCAGGAAGCAATGGAAGCCATAGCCCCTGAAAAAGATGCGGATGGCTTTCACCCTTACAATATGGGAAAGCTAATGATCGGGGATGAAGGTCTTGTTCCCTGTACCCCCATGGGGTTATCCGGGCACTTGAAGAATATAATGTGCCTGTCCAGGGCAAAAATGTGGTTATTGTCGGGCACAGCAATGTTGTTGGAAAACCCATGGCAGCAATGTTCCTTAACCGGAATGCAACAGTTTCGATTTGCCACGTATTCACAGACGATCTTAAGAAATATACGCTCGGCGCAGATATCCTCGTAGTTGCCGTAGGTGTAAAACACCTTATCAAAGCCGACATGGTAAAGGAAGAGGTAGTTATCTTTGATGTGGGAATTACCAAGGAAGAAGACGGCGTATACGGAGATGTAGACTTCGAAAATGTGATCAAGAAAGCTGCTCTCATTACTCCTGTTCCTGGCGGTGTAGGCCCTGTGACAGTTGCAATGCTTATGAAGCATGTACTGAGATGTGCAGAAAACTCTTTTTAAAGCTTCTTTATTAAGGCCCTTTTACCAGGCCTTTTATCCTTTCTTGAGACTTTTTATTTCTAAAGCTGTTTTTTCTGACTCAGTTCCAAAATCTAGTGATTTTTCACTTTGTTCCTTCTTTAAACCTTCTTTTTTCTGCGAACTCCCCAAATAACCTGTACTAATCCTTGAGAAACAATTTCTTTTACATTCCTGCCAAAGAATCTTTTTCTTTCTTCGACTTTTCACTCCATTTTTTGACTAAAATCGATATGCTCCGCTACCTTTTCTGCAGCTTATTTCTCAAAAATAGTTTACTAAAGCTTAAATGGAATAAATAATCTGAACAATTCGAGAAATGACTTTTTTGGTTTCTTGAGCAAATTTAATCTTCTCATTTGAGTAAGCTTAATCTTATTCTCAATTCCTTTATTTGTCCTGAACTGCTTCTTGCTATCTGTTTTTAGACTTTTTGAATAATAGCTTTCAATAGGATTATTTGTTGCTGGAGCTCCAGGAAGATAATGAAACAAAGTAAGATTTAACCAGTGTTTATTAATCATCCATAATCGCTTTTGAATCACTTCTTCATATGTCCTTATATTTTCCATTAATTTGTTGAAATTATATTTTGCTTTTTCAAGACTATTAAGGGGAATTTTTTCCTTTTTTCGTCTTCTTTCAAGCTTTAATTTATATCTAAATCGGTTAAATTCCTTTATTTCCTTATTACTCCACTCTTGATGTTTTTCTTCATTCATAATTACGTTAAGTTCTTCAGATAGAAGTTCTTCCAGGAATTTAATCTCATTCTCACGATTGTAAAATATATTCAATAACCTGTATTTCAAGAGTTCCTGTTCAATCGTTGTTTTTTTTGAAAAATCACTAACTATAAGCTTGTTTAAGTGCATCAAGCAGTATTGATGTACTAACTTCTCTCCAAAAACTTCCCTTAAGACATCAGGGTATCTCTTATCAAAATCCGTAACAATAAACACAGGTTCTGACGTATCGAGATTTTTGCGCAGAAATTTCTTGATGGTTTCTGGACTCTTATCCCCAAAAAGTTCATCTGCTACTGTTCTTTGAGTTTTTGCATCCAATATTGTTAAACGGTATTTCTGACAACATCCTTCTTTTGGATGCTGTTCGTCATAATGAACAATACGTATATTTTCTGAGCTTGGAATATTTTCCTGTTCCATTTTTTCGTTGAATGCTCTTAATATAGTGCTTCTTGATCTCGGATAAATGAAATCCATTATATCAGAAATTCCATCATAAGAAACGCTGTGGTATCTAAGCATCTGAAAGAAATTATTGAATGAATCAAAAAGTAAAGTTTTCAGATTCTCCCAAAAACTACGATCTTCTTCTTGTGTATTACCACAATTTGAGCATTTATATCGACCAATGCTGATTTTTCCAAGATCCTGTTTGGTGTATGGATTATATCCATTATGAACCATAGGGGTACTACAAACAGGACAGACAGGAGGAGTTTTTCTACGAAAAACTCCTCTTGTGGTATATTCATAATCATTGTCGAAACTACCAAAAAGGGATAAGAGAGAAGGAGCTCCGAAAAGTTATTAAGAGTAAGATTTATAGTTACCATTGTTTTTGCCGTAACATCATTACATAATTAAAGAATTATAAATTTATGTAGTGATGTTACACTTACTTTTATCACTAGATTTTGGAACTGAGTCTTTTTTCTTATACTTTTATTTTAATTTACTTTTACTAATTTCTGATAAATAAGTAGTACTGTTTTGCATTCAGCGGGTTCCTTATCATATCCAATGGTACAGGATAATGATCCATGTGATAATTTCCTGGCAAACAGAGGGCAAGGCACCGGATTATCAGGTCAAGGCACATAAAATTCTTATTCTTACCATTGCATATTAAAGCAATCAAAGTTGTTTTTCCAATTGTGCCAGATAAGGAAATTCAACCCTGTTTTCTTTATCTTGCCAGCTTACGATAACAGCAATTGTTTTTTATAGATAATTCCTTAATTAATGCACAACATTGCTTTCCCAATTGTGTCAGATTAATTCTACACATCAATATTTTTATGTATTATTGAAGCTTATTTTACTACAATAAGAGTTTACTACCAATAATACTCAAACTAATTATTGGATTTAAATATATAGGCTAACTACTATAAAATACTCGGCCGCTAAAAACCAGGCCACTAATACATCTCAAAGAGATCGTAAACAGATTTTAAACAAATTTACCTGATAAATCCGGCTGATATATATTAATTAATATATGGTTACAGTGATTATTTATTTGATCCTGATAATGATATATCAATTAAATCCCCATATCTGGAAGACTCCGGGGAGGAATAAAAGGTTTTTTCAGGGAACATTCATACAGGCGGAATATACCGCATTCCCATTTACGATTCAAACGGATAACACTGAAATGTCTCATGACTGAAAAGCATCTGTGAGGCTGCTCCATCAAGACATCTTTACCGATGTCCGTTAAGTGCTGGCTGGCGTTAGCTGATAAATTCATATAGCCTGGTTGTCAAAAATGGTTGTTGATACTGATATCTGCGGTATAAAAGTAGGAGATCGATACCCTGCACATGTAATGGGCATTATTAATCTTAGCCCGGAGTCCTTTTACGAAAGCTCTATTGTAAGCCCGGATTCGGTGCTCGAGATTGCGCTGAAAATGGTTCAGGACGGAGCAACTTTTCTGGATTTGGGAGCCCGTTCAACCTGGAGACTTGCCGAACCTATTAGCAGGGAAGAGGAACTCAAACGTATCCTGCCAGTGCTTGAAACTCTGGAAGGCAATGTTGATGCTGTGATTTCCGTGGATACAATGTTTCCTGAAATCGCAGAAGAAGCTCTCAAAAGAGGAGCTGAAATTATAAATGATGTTTCCGGTTTTACTGCAGATCCTGGAATGATTGAAGTAGTGGCAGATCACGGGTGCCCTGCTGTTGTTATGGCTTCTGAAGTAGTTCCTGGAGATCCTCTTGGGATGGATTCTATTATCGGAGCACTTGATTCTATAATACAGGCTGCTGAAGCAGGGGGAATAAATCCTGAAAATCTTATACTTGACCCTGCAATAGGCATGTGGACAGAAGAAAAGCTTCCTATCTATGATTTTGAGACCCTTGACGACTTTGAACGCTTGAAGATTTTTGAAAAGCCTTTATTGGCAGCCCTTTCAAGAAAATCTTTCATAGGCGAGGTGCTTAAAAAGCCTGCAACTGGAAGGATCTATGGCAGTTTGGCCGCGGCGGCTATTGCAGTATATAAAGGCGCACATATTATTCGTACGCACGATGTGCCTGAAACCTTCGATGTTGTAAAGCTTTCAGGGGCTCTAAGAAGTCGGCCAAGTATAGTAAAAGAGGGCAGGTATGAGGTCTCTGTGCTTGAGGTAAAGACCCCGCAGGATGCAGGCATAGCTATGCGAAAACTTGGAGCTACCAGGATCGGCTCGCAGGTAATGCAGAACAAAAGCATCCACCTTATGCTGAAAATTCGTAATCTTACGACTACAGAGGCTCTGATAATAAAACAGGAGATGCTTGCCCGTGGAGGAGATGCAGCTTTGGCAAGGGACGCAGTTTCCCATGAAACGGAAATGACTGACGTGCTCGTAATGGGCACTCTCCTGCAGTTTGAGCGCCTTGCGAATAAACTTGAAGGCCAGGCACGCTCCCTCCCACTTATTGCCGAAATGATCCGCAAATGTATTGCAAACCGGAACGATCTGGAATATCGATATTTGAGGTAATTATGATTATAACTTCAGCAAAACCCCTTGAAGAAATCCTGGCCCTATTAAAAGATGAAGACGATATCTTCGTTATCGGATGCAATGTCTGCGCCGCAAAACTAAAAACAGGAGGAGAACCCGAGGTTCTTGAAATATGCAGGCGGCTAGAAGGAAGCGGAAAGCGTGTTGTAGGCTGGGCTCTTCCCACCGCAGCCTGCAGTGTCCGGTCTTTTGAGTCTCTTGCCCAGAAAAATGAAAAAATAAATGAGGCACACTGCATTCTTGTTATGGGCTGCGGCAGCGGAGTTTCGACTGTTGCCAGTGTAACGGAAGTGCCTGTCTACGGTTCAAATAATACGCTTTCTCTGGGAGGTTCGAGCGAGGGCAAACTGCTTTCCGGCCAGTGTATAATGTGCGGTAACTGCACAATCAGCGAATTCGGAGGGCTCTGTCCCAAATCCCAGTGCCCTAAAGGACTTCTGAACGGGCCCTGCGGAGGGGCTGTTGACGGAATGTGTGAAGTAAACAGAGAGAATGACTGTGTCTGGAATCTTATCTATGAGCGTTTGAAAAAAATCAAGAGACTTGATCTTCTTTATTCTATCCATGCCCCCAGGAGCATGGTTTTAAATAATTTCATTTCGAATATTCTTATTTAATGCTTTTCAATTTTCGTGAAAAACTGAATTCCAGCAAATTTCTGGTTACTGCTGAAGTCTCTCCTCCTAAGGGAACAAGGTTTTCAGTCCCCCTGGAAGATGCTCACCAGCTCAAAGGCATTGCAGACGCTCTAAATGTTACGGACAACCAGTGCTCGATTATGCATATGAGTTCCCTTGCTTTTAGTAAGCTTCTACTTGACGACGGGCACGAACCTATTATGCAGCTCACATGCAGGGACAGGAACAGGATCGGGCTTCAGTCAGATCTTTTGGGAGCGTATGCTTTGGGTATCCGGAATATCTGCTTGATGACAGGGGATTTTCCTTCGTGTGGAGACCATCCCGGTTCAAAGCCAGTATATGACCTCGATTCCGTACAGCTCCTTCAGCTTGTCCGGAAGCTTGAGTCAGGCATCGATTTTGCAGGAAATATGCTGGACGGAGGGACTTCTTTCTGTACAGGCGCTGTCTCGGGGATAGATCCTGAAAAAATCCTACAACTCATAAAGCTTGAAAAGAAGGCTAAGTGTGGAGCTGATTTTATCCAGACTCAGGCTGTCTATGATGTAGGTATGTTCGAGGAATTTATGGAAGCCATAAGCCACCTTGAGGTACCTGTGATCGCAGGCTTGATCCCTCTCAAGTCCCTTGGAATGGCTGAATACATGAACAAGAACATCTCAGGAATTAATGTGCCTGAGGAAATCATGTTTCGGATGAAAGAAGCTTCTAACCCTATTGAAGAAGGCCTTTCCATAGCTTCCGAGACTATCAAGGAGCTGATGAAACTTTCAAGAGGGATCCATGTTATGCCTATCGGATCTCATAAAAACACTCCCAGACTGCTTTCGATGGCTGGAATTTCAGGAAAATAACGGAATACAAAAATAATTTTCTTAAAATGGGAGGTTCTTCTCCTTTTCTTTAAGAGTTAAAACTTCCGATTTTGTGTATTTTGTGCCGTTAATTTCCTCCTTTTTCTTAAAAGCTTATCCTAAAACCTCTTTTATTCTTAATAATTAATGAGTTTTCAAGATCGTTTTCATACTCAGAAACTCCAGTGAGTAGTGAAAAAAATGATAATAGCTAATGAGTTTACTCGGGACCTGAAATCTCTTGAGAAGTCAAAGCTTAAACAGGTTATCTTCGAAAGCTGTTACAGCGAACTGAAACATTCGCTTATAAAATCTGCCTGAAAGCAAACCATTGGGAGAAAGTCTTTTCAGGTCCGATTTCTATCTTTCTGGAAGGTTAGTTGAGGCTTCTCAGGCTATATTTCCGGGAAAATTTTCCTTATTTTCAGCCTCTTATCCTTGGAAGGAGGTTTTCTGAACTTTCGGATACATTTATCAATACCTTCCGGTATTTTACGGTTTGATTCCGTATCTATTGATTCATGGTCCAGGAGATTAGAGCTAATCATCAGCTTTTAAAGGCAGTAAAACATGAATTCAGAAAACACTTACATTCAGATGTTCGGGATTAAGACCCCTATTATCAAGGAAGGGGACGACATCGTACAGATTCTCGAAACTTCACTTGAGGACGCAGGCCTTGTTCCGGTTGATGGAGATATTTTCGTGCTGGCCGAATCTGCGGTTGGCACGGCGGAAAAAAGAATTGTCAAGCTTGCAAGCGTTACTCCCGGAGAAAGGGCCCGGTTTCTTGGGAAAAAATACGGGATCGATCCCAGAGAAATGGAACTAGTGCTTCAGGAATGCGATGAGGTTTTCGGGGGCGTACCCGGAGCTGCCCTTACTATCACAAAAGGTGTTCTGGCTCCCAACGCAGGGATCGATGCATCCAATGCTCCTGAAGGCCATGTAGTCTTGCTGCCAGAAGACCCGCGAAAAAGTTCGGAAAATATTCGGAGCCGGCTTGAGCAGCGTTATTCTTGCAGGCTGGGGGTAATTATCGGAGACAGCAGGACTCAGCCTCTCAGGCTTGGCTGTTCAGGAATTGCGCTTGGAGTTTCAGGGTTCATACCTGTGGAGGACGCTCGGGGAACTTTTGATATATATGAAAAACCCCTTCTTGTTACATATAAGGCTGTAGCAGACAACCTCGTTTCGGCTGCTGAACTCCTTATGGGGGAAGCAGGGGAAAAAGTGCCCTGCGTGCTAATCCGGGGTGCTCCGGTAAATATGATAAACGAGTCTCCGGACGTGCCAACAATCTCAATGGAAGGCTGCATGTACTTCGGCAACATAATTAAAGGCCGGAAAGAGGAGAAAGGCACCGGGAAAAATGCGTGATTCCTCAACGGGTTAAAGCTTGCTGGGGTTTTCTTTTTTACATGCGTTTATGAGAAGGCACATGAAACTGAGATAAGCATTATATATTTTCGAAGATAATATATACAATAAAGTGAGTCCCGACCCTGTATTTGGCAATTCCGTCTTTGAGGCCTCCTGTCATTCAGGATTGGGTTTCGACAGCTTTGTCGTACAGGTGTTTATAGGCAGTGTAGGTATGATTTTTCTCTATGCTTTCCGGAATAGAAAATGAGAATAGAGAAAGTCTCAGACGTTTCAAAGTAATATAGGTGATTTTATGAAACCGATGTTATTGGACTTTTCCGCAACATGGTGTGGACCTTGCAGGATGCAAAAACCGATTATTGAAGAGCTCGAAAAGAAGTACGGAGATAAAGTTGAGTTCAAAGTTGTAGATGTGGATGAAAACCAGGAACTTGCCTCCAAATACGGCATACACGCTGTCCCAACATTGATCATTCAGAAAGATGGGGCAGAAGTGAAGCGTTTCATGGGCGTAACCCAGGGAAGCGTATTAATGTCGGAACTGGACAAACTTCTCTAATCGTTTTTTGACAAAGACCACCCGGGGTTCCAGAGGCCCGGGGCTAATCTTTTCCATATTCGTTTTTTGAGCTTTTTCCAGTCCTTAAAGCTTGAAATCTTACATTTTTAGACCTTGCTCTGTTTCTACAGAATTTTAATTCACTTATATTGAAGTGTTTTGATGCCCGTTTTCTGCTCAATGCTCACTGCTCACTATTTTTTTCAGTAATTTACCCCCACTTAATTTCCTTTAATTAGGGTGGGAAAGTCTACTGAGATCAACAACTGAAAAAGTGTGAGAGATCAAGGAATTAAAGGCCAGAATGATTGGATCATAATAATTAAATCAGTTTCCAGAAATAAATTATAGCAGTTAGATGGACAAAAATCGAATCAAAATAGAAGATCCAGTTGTAAAAATTGGCTTCCATTTATTTCTTCGTTTCTTCCGGTTGATTAATGAAATCTTTTGGGGATAAAAAATCCGGAATACTATCTAAATAATGTTAGTTCAATGGGATAAATATTTATAGTCAGTATAACTTACTATATCAATGTAAAAACGTACAAAAAAAATTTACAGTGGGTAGAGAAAAACATGAAAATAAGAGTCGTTAGTTCCAGAGAAGAAATCTTTACACTTAACCCTAATGAGCGTGTTGTTCACCTGGCCTTCAGGCCGTCGAACAAGGATATATTTGGACTGGTTGAAACCTGCCCGAAGATTGAGGTAATTCAGTTACCCAAATCTTACATGGCAACGGTTTCAAAGTCCATAGAAATGTTCCTTAAGATGCAGAGAATTGAGCTTATCGAAGGAGATGTCTGGGGCCACAGGAAGGATATAAACGAATATTACACCATTCCGTCCTCAGTGACTGAAAAAATAAAGGAAATGAAAACCGAAGGTAAATCCACTGAGGATATCGAAGCAAAGGTTTCAAGGGAAAGCAAGCTTAACCCTGGAATGGTTGCTTATATCCTGACCAAAGAATCTCCTGCCTGAATTTCTGCAGGATAAAACATGCCTCCAGGCATTTTACTGGAGATTAGACCGTACAGAAAGGTACTATCTTTTGTGGTCTAATCTCCAGCTTAAATCCTATATTTAGGGGAAATGAGAATCTTGAAATTATAATTCAGGTTAATTTTTCAGAATTCAGGTTAATTTTTGAAGAATTCAGGTTAATTTTTGAAGAATTCAGGTTAATTTTTGAAGAATTCATGTCAATTTATCAAGAAGATCCTTTTCTTTCTTCAGGATCAATTACACTTTAGTTTTTTTAAACAGCATCCACCAATCAACTGTTTACTTTTTCTAAACAACTATTATTAAGATGAAATTCCGAATTTTTAAGGCATTGATTCAATTAAAGCCCTTGTATAAGCCGCAGCAACAACAGCTGCATACTGCTGCCAGTCGTCATTTTTATGAGAATCACAATAATCGCAGATGCCTCTTACCACCAGATAACCTGCTTCATGATTCCAGGTCGCATCAGCAATACCTGAAGCTTCCATTTCAATTGCTTTTACTTTGAATTTTTCACGTAATTTATCTCTTGCATTTGGATCTTTCTGAAGTATATTTGCGGAAGCAATAGGTCCGGTAAAGACGCGGGGTTGGCCTTTTATTCTCTTTGGGTCTTCGGGATGAGGAATCTTTTCATCTTGATTGCTAGAATTGTACAAAATGTCTTTATCGTCGGAAGGGCGACCAATTTTAAGCTGAGAAAGAGCTTGAACGATATATTTTTCCCAGGGGCGAGTTCCAAGAATTTCTTCTGCTTCGAGGTATCTTACTGCTTCCAGAAGACTGGCACCCGGAGGTCTGGGAGGATTCCTATGTGTAACATCTTGAATCTCCTGTTTTATTAAGTCATACTGGATAACCCCATTCTCATTCGATACAACTATCCTACATTCGGCAGGTCGACAATTAATTTTCAATAGATTTACTGATGGCGATTTTGAAATGATGCTCCATAATTGTGTGCAGTTGTTAGGTTTACATATGACCAATTGTTAATTTCTCATACAAAACTTCAATGAAAAAATGATTCAGTACTTATATATGTCGTGGGAATTGAGCCACACGTTAACCAACTTTAAACCCAATATATAGTTAGCTAATATTCAAAAACGGTATCGGAAAAATATTCTAATTTTTAATGTCGACCTGCCGAAAGCAGGAACTATATCTCCCAGACGAACATGATCATCAACTTTATCTTCACATGGATTTGGGACACCCCCAGCTATACCAACCATGATAATCGATTTTACATTCGGGAAGTGCTCAAGAAGAAGGGATGCCCTTGTTGCAGCAATATTATTGCCCATGCCTGAAGTTGACAAAACTAAGTTGTGCTTATTTCCTTCCTCGGAAAGTATTTCTCCTAAGCAGTACCTTCGGCCTGCTCCAGATCCTGGGATCTTATATTTATCCTTTTTATTTTCCAGTAAAACATTAACTGCCGCATACTCTTTTGGTAAAGCAGTAATGATTCCGATTGTAGGTTTCATTCTCTCAGGATCAATGGTTATTTCCGGTATTATTTCTATCAGCTCTGATGTATTTTTGAATAAATTTCTAAGATCTTTTTGATCTTTGCTCTCATTGATCATTTTAAAAATACGCTCGTTTTCTGGGAGCCTTGGGATTTTTGATTCTAAAGTAAAGATAAAACTCTCTACATAAAATGTCATTTCTTCATGATTGCCAATTTCCCATTTTTGAACTTCCTTACTTACAGCGCATGCAATTTCTTCTGTAGCAGTCCCTTTCGATTCCTTGCACGCGATCTTTGCTTTATTTTGGATTTCTTCGAGAAGCTCTTTTAGATTTCGGTCCAGAATGGGCAGCCCTTTTCTCATTGCTCCTGTTGCAAAAGGTGCTGCTTCTTCTATTTCTATTAGAAGTTCTGCTGCACGATCACAGTATATTCTATAAAAATTAAGTTCGCCTTTTTTGCTTGTAAGTCCAAATTTTCCAAATTCTGGACTTCTTTTAATGCATTTGCGAGGTTTCCAACAGCTTCAAAAAGCAGTTCTTTACTCTTTGAGCCTCTAACTGCCTTTTTCGCTTCTGCTAAGTATTTGCCTACTTCTTCTTTTGCTACTTCCTGTTTTTGGAAAATTATCGTATGGAAAGAACGATAAAAAGGAAGGCAAAATCGAGAAGGATTTGACCCGTAAAATGATTCTGGTACTGACTTTTTAAAAAAATCAATCGCTTTTTCCAATTCATTTTTGTAATCTTCTTCTTTTTCTGACTGGGAAGCCCTAAATATGGAAACTTTTCCAAGAAAGTGATTTGCATAGGTTCTCACTGAACTGTTTTCATCAGTGGTCAATTTAATTAAGTCATTCCAAGCCTGTTGTTTATCTGGAACGTCAGAAAATACAGAACAAAGAGCAGAAGCAGACTTTGACCTCACATTACTGTTTTTATCAGTGGTCAGTTTATGTAAGCCATTCCACGCCTGTTGTTTATCTGGAATGTCAGAAAATACAGAACAAAGAGCAAAGGCAGACGCAGACCTCACATCACTGTCTTCATCAGTGGTCAATTTAATTAAGTCGTTCCAAGCCTGTTGTTTATCTGGAACGTCAGAAAATACAGAACCAAGAGCAGAAGCAGACTTTGACCTCACATCACTGTTTTTATCAGTGGTCAGTTTATGTAAGTCATTCCACGCCTGTTGTTTATCCGGCATATCCAAAAATGAAGAACCAAGAGCAGAAGCAGACTTTGACCTCACATCACTGTTTTTATCAGTGGTCAGTTTATGTAAGTCATTCCACGCCTGTTGTTTATCCGGCATATCCAAAAATGAAGAACCAAGAGCAGAAGCAGACTTTGACCTCACATCACTGTTTTTATCAGTGGTCAATTTAATTAAGTCGTTCCACGCCTGTTGTTTATCTGGAACGTCAGAAAATACAGAACCAAGAGCAGAAGCAGACTTTGACCTCACATCACTGTTTTTATCAGTGGTCAGTTTATGTAAGTCATTCCACGCCTGTTGTTTATCTGGAACGTCAGAAAATACAGAACCAAAAGCAGAGGCAGACTTTGACCTCACTGAACTGTTTTCATCAGTGATTAGTTTATGTAAATCATTCCACGCCTGTTGTTTATCTGGAACGTCAGAAAATACAGAACAAAGAGCAAAGGCAGACGCAGACCTCACATCACTGTCTTCATCAGTGGTCAATTTAACTAAGTCGTTCCAAGCCTGTTGTTTATCTGGCATATCCAAAAATGAAGAACCAAGAGCAGAGGCGGCCCAATACCTCATTGAACTGTCTTCATCAGTGGTCAATATAATTAAGTCATTCCACGCCTGTTGTTTATGCGGCACGTCAGAAAATACAGAACCAAGAGTAGAGGCGGCCCAATACCTCACTGAACTGTCTTCATCAGTGGTCAATATAATTAAGTCATTCCACGCCTGTTGTTTATCCGGCACGTCAGAAAATACAGAACCAAGAGCAGAGGTGGCCCAATACCTCACTGAACGGTCTTCATCAGTGGTCAATATAATTAAGTCATTCCACGCCTGTTGTTTATCTGGAACGTCAGAAAATACAGAACCAAAAGCAGAGGCAACCCAATACCTCACTGAACTGTTTTCATCAGTGGTCAGTTTATGTAAATCATTCCACGCCTGTTGTTTATCTGGAACGTCAGAAAATACAGAACCAAAAGCAGAGGCAGCCCAATACCTCACTGAACTGTTTTCATCAGTGGTCAGTTTAATTAAGTCGTTCCAAGCCTGTTGTTTATCTGGAACGTCAGGAAATACAGAACCAAGAGCAGAAGCAGACTTTGACCTCACATAACTGTTTTTATCAGTGGTCAGTTTATGTAAGTCATTCCACGCCTGTTGTTTATCCGGCATCAATGAAAAATTTAATTTTAATTGCTTCAATCCTTCAATACATTTTTTTGGATCGTCGCTAAGACATTGATTATGAACAACATTTTGATCTATCAACTGCCCAACACCAGAAATTTGTATAAAAATTAATGCTTAAAACAGTTTCGTTTTTAGTTTTCGAGATTCATGAACAATATCTACGAAAAAAGAATTTCGGAGGAAATTCTCCCTTTAACTTTTTTCCGCATTCTTCAGAGTGGCAAAACAATTTCTAAATTAATATATCACGAGTCTACGGGATTTCCCTAACCTTAAATAGCTTAAGTGTGATCTCCTCAAGGATTTGCGTGATTTCTAAAAAACTAATTGATCTTGGTGTGCTGGCGCTCAGGCAGCGTAATTCTCGCGGGACTTTTAAACCGCATATTTCTCTCCGATTCAGGAATGACGGCGGGGATTTACGCACGTTTTCCGTTGACACGACCCGCACACCTGGAAAGCATCCGCAGCCGGATGCCTATCTGATCACTCATGCCCATTCCGACCATCACGGAAAATCGGCTATGCTCTCCCCAAATGCTGTGTGTTCGGATAAAACGGCAACGGCTCTTGAAATCAGGCACGACAAAAAATATGTGGGCAACATATGCGGGGTTGGGGAGGAAATCGAGGTTGAAGGGGTAAAGGTAAAGACCTTTCCTACAGAGCATACTGCAGGAGCTACTGCTTTTTACTGGGAAAACGATGTCGGGACAAGGATTCTGGTGACTGGGGACGTCAAAGATGCGAGTAAGCTTCCTTCCTGCGATGTCCTTATTACTGAGGCTAACTACGGGGACCCGGCAGATCCCACCTGTCATTTTACAGATGACCTCGAAGGCATGAAATGTGCTCTTTTTGAACATGAGTCGGTTGCCTTTGGAGCATATGAATTTGGAAAAGCCCAGCGAGCAGTCGAACTCATAAGGGGTTTTGGATATGATGGTGCTATCCGTATGGAAGCACGAACCAGAGCACTTACCAGGAGTATGCTTGAAGATGCCGGGGAACTTACAGGTTTTGATTCCGAAGGAGAGGATGGAGTTTTCGTAGTAGCTCCCTGGGATCTTAACAAACTTCCCTGGAACATTAAAAAGTACGTGCTCAGCTGCCGAATGGATTATACTTACCCGACAATCAGGATAAGCGACCATCTTGATGCCTGCGGGCTTGAAGATATGGTTCGAAAAATTAACCCTGAAGTCACTCTTGTCTATCACCCCGGAGGGGACAGGCCTTCTAAATTTTCAAAACATTTAAATTCAATAGGAATCGATTCGATATCCATAGATCAGATAGGTAATGTTTTAAGCAATGAATTTATTTAAAGCTGTGAAATTTAGTCCTAACATTCAATTCCAGTAATATAATTCCGTTAATCTCGTTCCACTATTTATTTCAAATAATCTCATTCCAGTAATTAAATTCCTTAAATCTCATTCCAGTATTTATTTCAAATAATCTTATTTCAAGAATCTTATTTCAAGAATCTTATTTCAATAATTTGATTCTAATAATTTAAATATAATGATTCAAATCTAATACTCAAACCTTATAATTCAAACTTTCTAATTTAAATCTTGTAATTTAAATTTTATAATTGATACCTCATAACTCAGGTCTAATTTTTAACTGAGATTAGACTCTGACTACGATTACATTCACGGAATATTAATTGCCGTTCAGGAGAGTACACAGGTTGAGTAAGCAAAACCCAAAGTTAAAGTCCAGAAAGGAACCCGTAAATACTACTGAAGTTATTGCAGAAGGTTCCGTAGCGAACGTTGAGCCTCCAGAAAAGAAGAATCTGATTAAAGAAAGGACGCCTGAGGAAAAGCAGAAAGAACATAGAGACGGAATTATAAAGACGATAGTAGCTTCAGTACTCGGAATACTGGCAGGAGCTTTAACCTTCAAACTGTACGGGGCAGGAGAAGATAGGATCTGGTATGCTGTACTGATGATCATTATCGCACTCACGTATTTTATACAGAAGCTTATCTATCCTCAATTCAAGATCGATACCAAGGAATTTAAGGCAAAGGATTGGTTTTACGTGGAGTTTATAATCATTGATTTCTTCCTTGTTACCTGGACTCTGCTCTTGAATTGAATTCCACTTTCCTGAACTGCAAAAAAGGCTTTCCCCAGATCGAAAGCCTTTTTACACGGTCTCTTTTATTATCGGCTTTTACCTGCTCGATTCACCAAACTTCTGTATGACTTACCTATTTATTTTATTAACCTCTTGAATAACTTGTGTTTCATGCCTGCAATAGTCCAACGGTTCATATACCAGAGCAGGCATTTCATAACCGATAACTGCTGTATATGTGCAATATCCTTCAATATGTTAGCCGTTACATTATCATATTGTCCTGCTGTAGTAAACGCTCTCTACTATAGCAAACATTTACATTGTTAAGCGCCGGGTTGCGCTTGTAAATCGCAGCAGACGCTTCATTTAATTATGACGCTTCATTTAATCAAATATCTGTTAACAAATTAAAGAAAAACGTGATTACGGGGACTAATAATGAGAATAGCTATACTCAATAAAGATAGGTGTCAGCCCAGACGGTGCAGCAAGGAGTGCGAAAAGTACTGCCCCAGGGTCCGGACAGGGGATGAGACAATTGTTTTTGAGGAGGACGGAAAGCCCGTCGTCTCAGAAGAACTCTGCGTGGGCTGTGGGATTTGCGTTAACAAATGCCCTTTTAAAGCCATTATGATCATAGGGCTTCCTGAAGCTCTGCAGGTGCCTACTCACAGGTACGGGCCAAACGGTTTTGCCCTGTTCGGGCTGCCTGTGCCGAGGATAGGAAAAGTGACGGGGATTCTTGGTCCTAACGGGATAGGAAAAAGCACGTCAGTCCAGATACTTTCCGGATCTTTGGTCCCTAACTTCGGACAGGGAAACGGCGATTGGGATACTGCGCTTGAACACTATGCGGGCACTGCGCTTCACGACTACTTCAAGGCTGTAGTGGATGGAAAAGTCCGGGTTTCCCAGAAACCCCAGTACGTGGATCTGATCCCTAAAGCTTTCAAAGGCAAGACTTCCGAACTGCTCGAAAAGACCGATGAGAGAGGAATTCTGGATGAGCTTGTCGATTACCTTGATTTGAAAAGCGTAGTTGACAGGAAAATCTCGGAATTGAGTGGGGGAGAGCTGCAGCGCGTGGCAATTGCTGCATGTGCGTCAAAGGATGCCCAGTTCTACTTCTTTGACGAAATCAGCCCTTACCTTGACATCTATCAGAGGATCAATGTTGCTCGCCTGATCCAGAAGATCTCAAAGGACAGGGCTGTGCTCGTGGTTGAGCATGATCTTGCAATTCTGGATATGCTTACAGACGTAATTCATATTGCCTACGGAGAACCTGCCGGCTTCGGTGTGATTACTCTCCCGAAGAGCGTACGTGTAGGAATTAACCAGTACCTTAAAGGTTACCTCCCTGAAGAAAATATAAGGATCCGGCCTGAAGCCATTAAGTTTGAGATCCATCCCCCAAGAGAAGCCTCACAGATTAAGTCCATGGTTACCTTCAACGGCTTTTCAAAGAAATTCGGGGACGGTTTCTCTCTGAAAGCCACAGGCGGCAGCCTTCGGGAAGGAGAGGTGCTCGGGATAGTGGGCCCTAATGGAATAGGAAAATCAACCTTCGTAAAAGTCCTTGCCGGGGAAATAAAACCTGATGACGGAAATCCCGGGATAGACGTCAAAATCTCTTACAAGCCTCAGTACATTAAAGCTGATATACCTTTGACCGTGCAGGATTTCCTGCGCGGCATCTCAAAACGGTTCGGGACAAGCTATTATGAGGTTGAGATTTCAAACCCCTCCAGCTTGAAAAGATTTATGACAGCCTGCTTAGTGATCTGAGCGGCGGAGAACTGCAGAGAGTTGCTATTGCAGCCTGCCTGTCTCATGAAGCCGACCTCTATATTCTGGACGAGCCGAGCGCCCACCTTGATGTAGAACAGCGTTCTATGGTCACAAAGGTCCTGAACCGGTTTGCCGAGAATAACCAGAAGACAGCCCTGGTCGTTGACCATGACATCTATATGATCGATATGTTGAGTCAACGCCTTATGGTTTTTGAAGGCACGCCTTCGGTATACGGTGAAGCACAAGGCCCGTTCAGCATGGAAACCGGTATGAACAAATTCCTTAAAAACCTGGGCATAACTTTCCGCAGGGACGAAGAGACAAGGCGTCCGCGTGTCAATAACCTCGGCTCAAGGCTTGACCGGGAACAGAAGGAAAGCGGAAATTATTATTATTCGGCAAACAGTTGAGTGTTTTTCTAAAAATCTCAAAAATCGGGGTTCCCTCACAAAGGGAACTCAGACTTTTGCAGTATGGAAATTTCCGGCATTAGCCTGAGATTTCAAAATAGATTTTTATCTAATGTGTGAGTTGCTGGTTTTCAATGAAGATACAAAGTCTCGATCTGCCCGACGAAGTAAAACGTTTTTATCTGGATTCCGGGATTCTGGAACTTTATCCCCCTCAGGCGGAAGCAGTGAAAAAAGGATTGCTTGAAGGGAAAAACCTGCTTGCTGCAATCCCAACTGCCTCAGGGAAGACTCTCCTTGCCGAGCTTGCGATGTTGAAGTCCATTCAGGCAGGAGGAAAGGCGCTCTATATCGTACCTCTCAGGGCTCTTGCTTCTGAAAAGTTCAGGCGGTTTCAGGAATTTTCAGAACTTGGAATAAGGGTAGGGATTTCCACAGGGGATTATGACCTGCGGGACGAGGGGCTCGGGGTAAACGACATTATTGTTGCCACATCGGAAAAGACCGATTCTCTGCTAAGGAACGAGACTGCCTGGATGCAGAAAATCTCGGTTGTTGTAGCAGACGAGGTGCACCTTATCGATTCTGTGGGCAGGGGGCCTACGCTTGAGGTCACCCTTACAAAACTTCGGAAAATAAATCCAGCCTGCCAGATCCTGGCGCTGTCTGCAACAGTGGGGAATGCCGATGAGCTTGCAGCCTGGCTGGAAGCCGAACTTGTAGTAAGCGAATGGAGGCCGACCGAACTTCTCGAAGGGGTACTGTTTAATGGGATTTTCTATTGCAAGGACAAGGAAAAACCTATTGAACAACCCTCAAAAGATGAATCCATAAACCTCGCGCTGGATACCATCAGGGAAGGCGGGCAGTGCCTGGTTTTTGAAAGCAGCAGGAAAAACTGCATGGCTTTTGCAAAGAAGGCAGCTTCAGCGGTTAAAAAGACCCTCTCAGCAGAAGACAGTGAAGCCCTGGCCTGGATCGCAGATGAGATTCTCGAAAATAGTGAAACCGATACTTCAACGACCCTTGCAGCCTGTATCCGTTCAGGGACTGCTTTTCACCATGCGGGCCTTACCACGCCTTTAAGAGAACTTGTGGAGGGTGGCTTCAGGGAAGGAAAAATCAGGCTGATTTCAAGCACTCCTACCCTTGCAGCCGGGCTCAACCTGCCTGCCAGGCGCGTAATTATCAGAAGTTACCGGCGCTATTCCTCTGAAAGCGGGATGCAACCTATTCCCGTGCTCGAGTACAAGCAGATGGCAGGAAGGGCAGGAAGGCCAAGGCTTGACCCGTATGGAGAAGCTGTGCTTCTTGCAAAATCGTATGAGGAATTTGTTTTCCTGTTTGAGAAATATATCGAGGCAGATGCCGAAGATATTTGGTCCAAGCTAGGAACCGAAAATGCCCTCAGGACGCATGTGCTTTCTACAATTTCCAACGGCTTTGCGCGGACGAAAGAAGAACTCATGGATTTTCTTGAGGCAACATTTTTCGCTTTCCAGTATTCGAACTTCGGGCTTTCGACGGTTGTGGAAGAATGCCTTACCTTTTTGCGGCAGGAAGAGATGCTTGAGAGCGTAGATGATCTTGTTCCTACAAATTTCGGAAAACTTGTCTCAAAGCTGTATATAGACCCTCTTTCTGCCGCCCGGATTGCAAAGGGCCTGAGAGAAGCAGAAAACTTGACTGAGCTTACCCTGCTGCATCTGGTCTGCAGTACGCCTGATATGCGCCTGCTGTACATGCGGAACCAGGACTATCAGGAGATCAACGATTATGTAATGGCTCACGCCAACGAGTTCGTAAAGGTCCCAAGCCCCTTTGATATTACTGAATATGAATGGTTCCTGGGAGAAGTCAAGACTTCTCTTCTCCTTGTTGACTGGATCCGTGAAAAATCTGAAAATGAGATTTGCTTGAAATTTGGCATAGGGGAAGGCGACATTCGTGCGATTGCGGATATTGCGGAATGGATTATGCATGTAGCCACCCAGCTTGCCAGGCTCCTTGACTTCAAAGGGGTAAGAGAAGCTGCAGAACTTGAAAAGCGGATCCATTACGGAGCAGGCCCGGAATTAGTGGATTTGCTTGATATCAGAAGCATTGGGCGCGTGAGAGCAAGGAGACTTTACGAAACAGGCTTCAGGTCAACAGCAGACCTTGCAGGGGCTGACCCGGAAAAAGTGGCTGCTCTTTTGGGGCCGAAGGTTGCGGAAAGGATCTTTAAGCAGATAAGAACAAGAGGGGGAGTCCCTGAAATTGAGGAACCTGAAACTCCTGGAAAAAGCTCTTCTTCAGGGCAAAGGACAATCAATGATTATTAATTCTACCTGCCTTATTTTTTATTTCTTAAAATTTTAATTTTTTTCTTGTGTTGTTAGTTTTTTATTAACGGGCTTGATAAGGGATAAAATATTAAATGAGGGCAGGGATTTTAATGGGACTGAATTATCAGGTATCAGTTTACATAAGATTTTCAGATTTCAATTTGAGCTTTCAATTCGTATCAAGTTTTATCAGGTTCTTTCAGAGATGATAATCATGTTATTCAAAAAGTTGTCTGATGTTTCGGAAGTTGAAATGCAGAAAATGTTTTCCCGGGGGTCCGGACTTGAAGATGTATCAAAAACCGTTTCAGCCGTACTTTCGGATGTGCGTATGAAAGGAGATGCAGCAGTCAGGGAATATACAGTTAAATTTGATAAAGTTGAACTTGCAGATTTTGAAGTAAGTGAGGAGGAGTTTGAGAAGGCTTTTTCCTGCATCACCCCTGAACTTCTGGGCCACCTTAAATCCGCAGCTGCTAACATCCGGGCTTTCCATGAAGCTCAACTTCCCGAGGCTACCTGGTTCATGGAACTTAAACCCGGGATTGTGCTGGGTCAGAAGGCAACACCTATGGAAAGTGTGGGCGCCTATGTTCCGGGAGGGCGGGCTTCCTATCCTTCAACCGTGCTAATGACTGTAATCCCTGCCAGGGTTGCAGGAGTAGAAAAGGTTATAGTGTGTACACCTCCGAGAGCTGATGGTTCCGTGCACCCGCTGACGCTTATTGCCTCAAAGGTTGCAGGAGCGGATAAAGTCTTCAAGATCGGCGGCGTGCAGGCAATAGGGGCAATGGCTTATGGCACTGAAACTGTCCAGAAGGTGGACAAAATCGTAGGTCCGGGAAATGTTTTTGTCACGTCTGCCAAAATGCAAATCAGGAACGTTGCAGAGATCGACTTTCCGGCAGGCCCCAGTGAAGTACTTATTATCGCAGACGAATCGGCAGATGCTGTTATGGCTGCTTCGGATATTATAGCTCAGGCAGAGCATGACCCAAGTTCAGTTTCAATACTTGTCACAACCTCAGATGCGCTTGCAGAAGCTGTAAAAGAGAAGTGCTTGTTCAGGCTGAACAGGCTGCAAGAAACAGTATTGTAAAGGCATCTCTTGAAAATGCCGCAATTCTTACCGCAGATTCCCTGGAACAATGTATTGGCTTCAGCAATAAATTTGCTCCCGAACACCTTGAGATTATGGTATCAAATTCAGATTTCGTACTTGACAGAATAAAAAACGCAGGGTCGATTTTTATAGGGAACTATGCTCCGGTGCCTGTCGGAGATTACGCTTCAGGGACAAATCATGTGCTTCCTACTGCCGGATATGCGAAAGTTTATTCTGGTCTGAATATAAACCACTTTTTAAAATACTCAAGTATCCAGAAAATCAGCAAGAGTGGGCTTGAAAGTTTGAAAGAAACTATTATCGCATTAGCCGAGGAAGAGGGTCTACAGGCCCATGCTGACGCTATTAGAACTCGTTTCGGGTATAAACCCTCTAAATAATATTCCGGCTAATCGATATGTATTTAAAATGTAAATGCGTAAACAAAATTTGGGATTTAAATAAATAAAAATTTGATTCTAAATATATGAGTGGGGTTAGTATGAAAATAAGAGTAGTTAGTTCACGGGAGGAAATTCCTACCCTAAATCCGAACGAGAAGGTTATCCACCTTGCTTTCAGACCGTCTAATAGGGATGTATTCATGCTTGCGGAAACATGCCCGAAGATTGAAGCAATACAGCTTCCTAAATCTTACAGAAGGACTGTTTCTAAGTCAATTGAAATGTTCCTGGAGATGCAGAAGATAAATCTTCTGGAAGGAGATGTCTGGGGCCACAGGAAGGATATAAACGAATACTATAATGTTTCCCAGAATGTAATGGAAAAGATTCAGGAATTAAAAGCCGATCGTTTTACCAATGAGGTTATTGCCGAAAAGCTTTCGAGAGAAAGCAAGTTGAATTCGGATATGATCCTCTACATCCTGAGCAAGAAAATCGTAGACTGACCGGTACTAATTTTGTCATTTTTCCGAGAAAATCCTGCTTTCAGGCTGTATCCCGTGAAAAGTGGCAGAAGTATAGATGTTTCTTTAAAGAAGGATCAAAAATCTTTTTATAAATTTCTGATCCTTCTCTTCAGGATGGAATTCCGGGTTGGAACTTCCATCCGATATTTGGTTTTTTTCAATTTCTCTGAGCTTGTTAACTCCGGCTTTTGTTAGTTTTCAAAGAAAGAGCTCTTATTTTATGAGAGAATTCCGTTACATTCTCAGATAGCCAGACTCCGGTATTATATCTGATTTCATTGAAAGTCATACCCTCTTTTAGGAGAATCTCTATATTTATTCTCAAATATTTATTAATTCATTTGAAATTAATTTGCAAAATCTAAGAACATGGAATTCCTTATGTTTTCATCGTAATATTTGCCTCTATTTTTCCGTAAGTCTTTTTTCAAATATTCTCTACTAAATAGGACGAAGGGAGATGAATATACACAGAAAAATATTTAAATAAAGTCGTATAATTTATTTCATTGATTCTTTAATTTATTCTAGGGTCTGGGGATTTGTATGAAGATAAGAGTTGTCAGTTCAAGAAATGAAATTCTCTCGCTGAATCCGAATGAAAAAGTTGTTCACCTGTCGTTTCGGCCTTCAAATAAAGATATCTTCCTGCTTGTTGAGACCTGTCCGAAACTGGAAATAATTCAGGTACCCAAATCATACAAAAAGACAGTTTCGAGAGCTATAGAAATGTTTCTGGAAATGCAAAAAGTACAGCTGCTCGAAGGGGATGTATGGGGACACAGGAAAGATATTAACGAGTATTATGTTTTCCCTCAGTCCGTAATGGTGAAAATAAGAAGCCTGAAAGCTGAAGGAATTCCCGGGGAAAACATTGCGGAAAAAGTATCAAGGGAACACCAGCTTAACCCGAAAATGGTCACTTACATTCTTAATAGAAAGCAGTTTGAATCAGATTAAGTTTTAATAAAAACCTTCTTCCGATGTAGCAATGCCAGGGAACCTGTAAAAGCCTTAAATATCAGGATGCCTTAAAGGCATCCTGTTTTAATTCAATTTTTCAGATTTTATTCGACTTTTTCGGTTGTTTCAGACAAGTTCCTTGTTAAAATATTTATCATAGGAACTCATGTCAAAATGCCCGTGCCCGCTCAGGTTAAAGAGGATTGTTTTTTCTTCTCCTGTCTGCTTGCACTTGAGGGCTTCGTCGATTGCGCAACGGATAGCATGGGAAGATTCAGGGGCAGGAATCACGCCTTCAGTCCGCGCAAACTGCACAGCCGCATCAAATACCGGGTACTGGTCATATGAAACAGCTTCAATAAGCCCTTCAGCGCAGAGTTTACTGATTATTGGAGAGTCTCCATGGTAGCGAAGCCCACCTGCATGGATGGCAGGAGGTACATGCTTGTGGCCCAGGGTATACATTTTTAGAAGCGGGGTCATTTCAGCTGTGTCTCCGAAGTCGTACCTGTATTCCCCTTCTGTCAGGGTCGGGCAGGCCGAAGGCTCGACTGCTATTATTCTTGCATTGTGCGTTCCCTTAATCCTGTCTTTTATGAATTCAAGGGCTATTCCCGCAAGGTTGCTTCCTCCTCCGCAGCATCCTATGACTATATCAGGGTAGGTTTCAACCTGTTCAAGCTGCTTTTTGCTTTCAGCCCCGATTACGGTTTGGTGGAGCACAACATGGTTGAGCACGCTTCCGAGAGAGTATTTCGTGTTATCATGAGCTACTGCATCTTCTACAGCTTCACTGATTGCTATCCCCAAACTTCCTGGGGTTTCCGGCTGCTCCCGGAGGATTTTTCTCCCGAATTCCGTATCCGGGCTAGGAGAAGGCACGACATTCCCTCCCCAGATTGTCATTAGAGACTTCCGATAGGGTTTCTGGTAATAGCTGGAACGTACCATATAGACTTTACACTGGATATCGAAGTAGTTGCAGGCAAGAGACAATGCACTTCCCCACTGCCCTGCACCGGTTTCGGTTGTTATTCTCTCGGTTCCCTCTTTCATATTATAGTAAGCCTGGGCAATTGAGGTATTTGTTTTATGGCTGCCTGCAGGGCTTACTCCTTCGTGTTTATAGTATATCTTTGCTGGAGTTTTGAGAAACTTTTCCAACCTCTGAGCCCTGTAAAGGGGACTGGGCCTCCAGAGCCTGTATATCTCGAGTATCTCTTCAGGGATGTCGATATATTTCTCATTGCTCATCTCCTGCTTGATGATGGCTTTTGGAAAAATAGGCTCAAGAGCATCGGGGCTTATAGGCTCCCAGGTCCTGGGATCAAGAGGCGGGTCAATAGGAGAAGATAAGTCTGAAAGGACATTATACCACTGCTTAGGCATTTCGTTTTCGTCAAGGATAATCTTGGTCTGTTCCATAGCTTTTCTCCATAATGTTGTGTATGCACAAAATCGTACCTCGATGTATTTAAGTGTTACTTACTTATATTTCCGGCTCTTGCATCTCATTTATGTACTTTAGGAAGAGGAAAATTTGTATGGAGAAAAACAACTGGAAAAAAGGTGAGAAAAAGAAAACGATCCATTGATAAGCGGTTAAGGAATTTTCTTTCCTGTATGCTGTCGGTTTTGGAGCAAAAAGTAGTCCCAAATTTCTGGCACTAAAGCTAAAACCGATACCATGTTCCAACATCACACCAATGAATTATTTGAAAAAATGCTGTGGGAACAGGACAATTTACCATGATCCCTTAATTAAGATGATGAAAATATAATTTCAAGTTTTTATGTTCCCGATATTGTCTTTGATAGTTATTTCAGTCGAATACCCCGCTAGCTTGCTGCGGGGATGGGAACTTCCCCGGTAACCGTTAATAATATGATTTATCAATTTCATTTTTGGCTGTTAACTTCTGCTCAAACTAAATTATTTAGGGTTATTGCCTTCTTTAACTGAATTTGGAGCGGGGGCGCGAACATACCCATTGCTTGCAGAGGGGTGCGCCAGCGCAACTTAGATTCACGATATCATAACTCCTTGCTTTTATGCAGCAACCAGACACCCATTATGCAAATAAACAATTGCAAAAACATAAAAGAAGGAGATTGATTACTTGCCTCCTTACTCTTAGAAACCTGCGATGTATTTTTAGAATCTGGTTCACTCATCTGAACTTTATTAAAGGTGCCAGATCCTTCGCTTTTGATAATTTCCTTTACAGGCAAATTCTTCCAGATTGACGAAGAGTTTTCAGAATTCACTCTAACTATAGAGCTATCCCCATAATCCCATCCGGGATCTGTATATGTAGCGAATCCAGTAGTGAATTGCTTTCCATCGGGACTCCAGCTTATGCATGTATCATATCTTCCCTTTACTGCAGGTGTTACCTGAGTGAGATTCGAGCCATCTGAATTAATGATGAACAAAGGAGCAGCGATATCAAAGTTATAAATGTCATTGTTTTCAATCATTCTTCCAGTGACTGAGTCAAAAGCAGACATAAAAGCTATGAGATTTCCGGATGGGCTTATTGAAAAATGCTGACCTTTGTCGAAATATCTCCATAAGTAGGAGTAAGTAGGGCCGAAACTGGTGATAAAGGACAGATTGGTTCCATCAACATCTATTGAATACAGTTTGTTTCCGTTTTCAACAAACAGTATTTTCTTCCCATTAGGGAACCATTGGGGTTCACTGGCATTGCCTTCATACAAAAGACGCTTGTTATTTTCATCTCCTTCTACAATATACAAATTTCTATTCTGATTTACCAGCAAAAACGAACCTTTTGGTTGCCAGGACTCGTTTACCCAGAGATCTTCATTGTAAGAAATATTTCCTTTTAAATTTGAACCATCGATCTCAGATATATATGTCTGTAAATTGTAGCTACCTGGTGACCCTGAAGCGAAAATTATTTTCTTTCTGTCAGGGCTAAGCAAAAAAGCGCAATATTGTTCACCTTTGTTCTTCGGCTGGAATGTTTGAATCAAATCACCGCTCTCGTTAATAAGCTCTACAGTTCCTTCATCTTTAACAATAAAGATTTTGTTAAAATCGTAAAAGACAGGTTTCGGATATGTAGCTGAAGGAAGCTCATGGGCATTTGTACCATTTCCGCCTACTATATAGACCCCAGTAGAGTGATTTCCGGGTTTTTCCCATTCAAATACGATTTTACTGGAATCAAGGTTCCAGTTGAGATTTCTCTGAAAACCAATATTCCCAACATTTTTCATTACGGCTGAAAGATCGGTATAATCGGTCCCTACACACTTCAAATTCGTACCATCAGGATTGCAAATAACGAAACAATAACCAGAACCTGTTCGGTCAACCTTTGAAACTTCAAAAAAGATCTTGTTTCCAGATGGGATCCATTTTGCATCCAATATGCCATTGGTATCTGATTCATTAATCCCATAATTGATTTCCCCAAAAGTATGAGAATTCGTGTCCAATAGATAATGTTTAACTATGTTCTTTGAAGGAGAAACAAATTTTGAACAGGTTACAAGTAGATGTTGTCCATTGGGACTCCATGCTGTTGAAGTTGTTGTAAATCCTTTTTCTATATGGAGAACCTCATCAAGCGATGTAACGTTAAGATTTGAACCTTCAGATATTGGGTTTGCTGACGCTACGTTTGTGACAAGTAATAATATAACTACTATGAAAACATTTCTTAGCATTTGAATTTCCATCCAAAATTTTGAAATCAGGTTGAACTCTATAAATCGCTATTTTTTCACATTGATATAAATCTTATTAGGACTTACGCGGTTGAAACGAAAAATAGCAACAGCAAACACTCAAAGGTCTAAATCACAACGATTCCTACGGGGGTGCCTGTACTTGATTTTATTTTTCAACCGCGTAAGTCCTACTTATGTCAAAGTCTCTAACAATTCACACTTTGATTTCAGTCGAATACCCCGCTAGCTTGCTGCGGGGATGGAAACTTCCCAGGTAACCGTTAATAATATGATTTATCAATTCCATTTTTATCTGTTAACTTCTGCTCAAACTAAATTATTTAGGGTTATTGCCTTCTTTAACTGAATTTGGAGCGGGGGCTCGAACATACCCTGTTGCTTGCAGCGGGGTGCGCCAGCGCAACTTTGATTTATAGAAAAGAAATTAGAGTCATTCCCAGAGTAAAAACTTGAAATTATTTTATAACTATTCTTAAATAAATGAAAAAAAGTTTCTTCGCTGTTTCTTTTATGACTAAACAATTATTTTCAACCCACATGAAACAGCGAAAAGCTAAAAAAGAAGTTACACTTTTTAGGAGGGGATCCCGATGTAAATTTTATGAAGTTCCTCGGCGGCATCCTCAGCGCTATTATATTTTTTGTCTGGAAGCATGCCAAGTTCCCTTAGTATGTCCGGGATTGCTCCACTCTTCCTTGCTTGCTCAATAATGTCGTTCCTTTTTACAGGAAAATCTATATTTTTGAATATCTCCTGAGTTTTCATAGGAAGTTCTGTAATAAATCCACCTTTACTCTCAGTTTCCATGATATTCCCTCTTTACTTTTAGTCTCTTTTAAACTCCTTGGTGACATCTGCAGCGTTTTATACTCTTTTTCCAGAGATAATATTATATTCCGCAGAATGTGTCGTCTCTAGCGTTATTATCCTTAGCGCTTAACAACATCTTCCTTCTTTGCAGGAAAATCGATACTTTTTTAAGCTTTCTGAAGGAAGCCAAAATTTTTTGTTAGTATTATCAATGATGATTTACTATTTAAATGTTAACATGTTTATATATAAATATGTTAAAAATTAACACGTTTTTGTAATTTAGTATCAATATATAATATATATTAGTAATATATTATGATAAAATTAACAAAAAAGAAATCTAATTATAAAAATATATATACTCAAAAAAATAAGGATAGAAATTAAAGGTAACTATTCAGCTACCCAATAATCAATATCAAGAGCCGTAATTTATATAGTTTGTTATGCATATTCTACTTAATACTATTTTATAAACTGATGTCAAATGAAGCCGTTTTTAATTTTACCCTGAATTCCTAATTTTGGTTGTCCATATAGTAAAAATCAGAATCAATTGGCTCATTTTAGGGTAGCTGAATAGTTACAATTAAAGACTAATTCATGGGCTATCGGTTAAGTAATTTGATACGTCATTCATTACTGTTTTTTCCTTTTTTCCTTTTATGGTAATGGACGTGAGTTATTGAAAACCATAACCAAAAGAATCGATCTACGTTTTCCTTAAATGTGAGGGAAGATACCCGCTTTTTCGGAATTGATCAATAACTCACGGACACAACTGAAAACCGATTTATTCTTAACCGATGACTCATGGAAAACGACCAGAACCGAAAACTCAATTTTAAAAATAATCACGGAAATGCCTTACAGGAAATTATATCGTTTTATATTTAGGACTTACGCAGTTGAACTGAGAAATCAATAGCATTAAACCTCCAACTGTATAAAACATTAAACCAGTCACAAAGCCTATTGTGCATGATTTTGTACATCAAGTGCGTAAGTCCTAATATTTTTACTGTAACTTTTCTGCGAGTTCCACAGCAAGCTTTGCTACTTCAATAGCATTTGTACCAAGCAGGCGTATCATGGGCTCTTTTCCTGTGCCTCCTTCATCATAGATGACTTTCGGGACGCTTCCGTATTTTTTGATTGCTTCGGCTGTGCCCCAGTCCATGGTACTGGCATTTTCCGGTTCTTCAGCCCTGTCAAAAGAGGAAATTCCAAGCTTCATTTCCCTGCAGGCTGCAAGGACCTTTTCGGAATATTTTACGTTAATTGCTGCCCTTATTTCAGGATTTTGGCGAAGGGCAGAGAGAATTATATTTGATACATGCTTGCTGGCTCCAAACTCCACACAGCCTACAGGAACTGCCCGAATTCTATATTTCACTATTCTACCTTCCACTGCCGCAACGTCCTCATAGCTCTTTGCGCCGGGAATTGCCATCCCTATATTACAGCCCACTTCAGGGATAAGTTTTGAAAAATCAGGACTTTCCTCAATCAGTAAAACTGCGTCTTTTAAATTCCTTAATACGAGGTAGCGCTCTTTCTCTTCCAGAGTCACCCCCAGTGGGTTTACAGGATTTACTCCCTGCCTGCAGGCAGGCTTTTCAGGATTGCCTCTACTACAAATTTCTTTGATTCTCTTGCGGCTATTTCCATGCTTTTACCGCAGGCGAGAAAGGCAGTCATTGCCGCAGAATAAGTGCATCCCGAACCATGAGTTCCTCCTTTGACAAAAGTTCCCGGGATACGGGTAAAGGTATCAGAACCAGCTTCATAAAGCAGGTCAGTGGCATCCAGGTGTCCTCCTGTAACAATGACAGTTTCGACACCCAGACCCGCTATTTTCCTGGCTGCAATTTTTGCGTCCTCAGGATTTTTACTTCTATGCCGGCAAGTACGCCTGCTTCTGACGCGTTGGGGGTAATAACCTTGCAGAAAGGCAACAGTTCTTCGATAAGGACAGAGATAGCTTCTTTTCGCAGCAGGTCCCCTCCTGCTTCAGCAGCCATCACTGGGTCTATCACAAGGGAAAGCCCATGTTTCCGGACATTTTTTGCAACTTCCCTTACAATTCCCGATGAGGCAAGCATGCCTGTTTTTGCCCATTTTATATCCATATCGGCACAGACTGCTTCTATCTGACTGGTGACAGCTGCAGGAGTAAGGTCAAAAGCCTCCAGGACTCCGGTAGTATTCTGGGCAGTAATCGATGTAATGGCGCATGTTCCATGCACTCCCAGAGCAGCAAAAGTCTTCAAATCAGCAGCAATTCCGGCTCCTCCTCCTGAATCAGAACCTGCAATAGTCATAACAATCGGGATTTTTACTGTTAAGGGCTTTTCTGTCATGTATTCCTCTCTTTTATTCGTTCGTTTTCCGATTTACTGTAATTTTTCTTCTGCCAATAAGGCCAACTAATTTAGCACTGCGCCTTCTGAGAATGTTTTTAGGACTTACGCACTTCAGATTCAAAATCAAGCACAATAACCATCAGATGTAGAATTTGAATTTCAGAAAGTTGTAAGCCGACTGCAGCTGATTTGGTACTTCAAGTGCGTAAGTCCTAGTTTTGTAATGATTTAGTGAAGTTATTTGTAAAAATCACTTCAGCAGCTCTGAAGAAATCTATTCGTAGAAATATTTTATGAATACCTCTGCGGTGAAAGTGTTTGAATGATATTGTATTTTTTCCTGAAGGGTTATTCTTTAAGAGAATCTTTTATTAATTACGGGAGGTTTTTATATGAAAACTTAAAAAATGGTATATTGCTTCGATACATTTATATATTGTATTTGCGACTTTGATGCAATTAATCAAACATTTAAGCGCGGCGATCAGTTTAAATCTTGATTAACTATTTATATTGATATAGATAATGACTTGATTTATAATGTTTTAAGGGGATTGTAAGGATGGCAAACCGACCTCTGGATATTTTGAACAACGCACTGGAAACACCTGTAATCGTTAGATTGAAAGGCGCACGCGAGTTTAGAGGCGAGCTGAAAGGATACGATATTCACATGAACCTCGTGCTTGACAATGCTGAAGAGCTAAGAGAAGGAGAAGTCGTAAGCAAATTCAGCAGTGTCGTTATTCGCGGTGACAACGTGGTATACGTATCTCCGTAATCTATATCAAGCACTTCATCTATTATCGTTAAACCTCGGTGAGCAACACGACTTATTGTGACTGGCCGCAGAGAATGATTTCAGAAAAACAAAATCACTTCAGATTATCAAATATTGTTCTAATAAATTGATTTTTATCAGGAGATTTAGGAATGAGTAAAGGTACGGCATCAATGGGAAAAAGGCAGAAACGCACGCACGCCAAATGCAGACGCTGCGGGAGTGTTTCTTTAAACATTCATACAAAAGAATGTACATCTTGTGGATTTGGAAAAACATCTCGCATGAGATCTTACAAGTGGCAGGCAAAGTGCAAGTATTAAACCTGTTTGTTCCACTTTCTCTATTTTTTACCTGCACCGGAGGTTAAAATTGAAAGAAGAATGCGGCGTTGCAGGCATAATTCTTCCCGACGACAGGCCTCAATCCAATACTGTCGCATTCAAGCTATATTACGCCCTGTATGCCCTCCAGCACAGAGGACAAGAGTCCACTGGCATAATGGTACATGACGGCACTTCTCCTCGTTCTATAAAAGGCATGGGGCTTGTGCCTGACGTGTACAATAAGGATTCTCTGGGACGCCTGATCGGGAATGTAGGAGTAGGGCATGTCCGCTACTCGACTACTGGAGGATCAAAATTAGAGAACTGCCAGCCCTTTATCCTGAACTTCAAGGGAGGGACAGTTACAATTGCCCATAATGGGAACCTGGTTAATGCTAAAGCACTCAAAGATAAGCTTGAGTGTGAAGGACGTATTTTTATCAGCGATTCCGATACCGAGGTTATTGGTCACCTTCTCGTAAAAGAGCTGATAAAACACGACCCTATAGAATCAATCAGTAATGTGATGCGCAAGCTTGTCGGCTCCTATTCTCTGGTTATTCATATCGATGGCACTCTGTACGCTGTCAGGGATCCTTTTGGCTTTAAGCCGCTCTGCTTCGGGAAAGTCGATGGCGGATATGCAGTTGTTTCGGAAAGTGTAGCCCTGGATACTCTGAACGGTACTCTCATCAGGGACGTGCGGCCAGGAGAGGTAATGGTCTTTAGTGGCAGTGGCTTCGAGAGTTACCAGATAGGAAACGAGCCTCATCCTGCACATTGTGTCTTTGAGTTCATTTACTTCGCAAGGCCCGATTCTGTCATTGACGGAAAACTGGTCTATAAAGTGAGGGAAAATATCGGAAGGGAACTCGCCAGGGAGCATCATGTCGAAGCCGATATTATTTCTCCTGTTCCTGACTCAGGGATTACCTCAGCAATCGGCTATGCGCGGGAATCAGAGATCAAATACCTTGAAGGCCTGATGAAGAACCGCTACATAGGACGCACGTTTATCCTGCCTGGTCAGGAGCTGCGTGAAACCGCAGTAAGACTCAAAATGAACACAATCCAGGAAAATGTCAAAGGCAAACGTGTAGTCCTGGTTGACGACAGCATTGTTCGGGGTACAACTTCAAGGCGAATTATAGATATGGTTAGACGGGCAGGTGCGTCAGAAATCCACGCAATGGTCGGAAGTCCTGCAATTATTGCCCCCTGTTACCTGGGTATCGATATGGGAACCCGGCAGGAACTTATCGCTTCGTACAAGACCATAAAAGAGGTAGAAAGCCTCATTAACGCCGATTCCCTCGGATACCTGAGTATTGAAGGACTCATGCGGGCCATGGAGTGCAATAAAAACGACATGTGCATTGGCTGCCTCACAGGTGAGTATCCTGTAGAAATCCCGGGAGAAAACTGTAGAAAGAAACAGACCCACCTGGATGACTTTAATAACCCGGAAAGTTCCTGAATGTGCTTTTTTCAGGCAACCTGCAAGGGACTTTCTTTAGTTTTCTTTTTTAATTCTTTTATGGTTTTTTTCTTAATCTCATTGAACCCTTAAAAGAGTAATATTTACTGTCCTGATTCTCGGTCCATCCATTTCCGCAAAAAAATTCTCTGCCAGGTCCCAAGCTCAAGCTTCCCTTCCGAAATAGGCAGGGCCTCGCTTGCTCCGAGCAGTACTGCCCTGAGATGAGAATCCGCATTATTGTCTATTCGGTCATGCATGTACCCTGCATTCGTCGGCACGATTTTCATTAAAAGAGCTAGAATGTCTTCTTTCAGCCCAGTCTCGTTTTCGTTTATTATGATGCCTGCGGTGGTATGCCTTGTGCTGATTATGCATATTCCTTCAGATACTTCGCTTTTCATTATTTCTTCCTGAATCTCTGAAGTGATATCTATCAGTTCAATATGTTTTGAGGTCTCAATTTTGAGTTTCAAAGTCGCTCCCTCTGAATCTTCCCAGGTTATATTATCCCGTATTTGTCTGTATGTTTTGTTTGTATGTTTTGTTTGTATGTTTTATCCGTATTATACAGGTTCTTACGCTGTACGTAATAAATAGTTATTTAAAAGAAGGAAAAAAATTGCTATTTTCGAATCTGAAAAGGATTAACATGAAAATATGTAAAGAAAAAATAAAAGTAATTGCATACAATATTCAGATTGCAGATAAAGAACTGGATTGATATTGCCCAGCTCTCTCCCCGATACGATCTCTATTTTTTCTTACCTGTTCTGGGTAAGTTTTATTTTTAGAATTTTTCGTTTCTTAATAAAACCTGCAGTTTCTATTTTTCAGACTTGTGCTTTCTGTATGAAAAGCATTGTAGAAAGTTCAAGATTTTTATTTTTGAGGGCAGGACAAACTTGCGATCTTTTAACAGGAATCCGTGTAAAACCGGTTCCATGGGCTTTTGTGGGGTTATTTCCTTCATTTTCGCTACCTTTTTTTGATTCTGATATACTAATTTTAGTCAGCCGGCTTAAGGTAGCTTATTTCCTAATTAATTTATTTAAACTTATCGTTTTCTTGCTCTATCAGAATCACGGGTTTTTGAGAGTATTTAAAGGGCAGGCCCCTAGTTAAAAGCTTCTGGTTTTCGTTTTTCCTGTGGAGTTGAGGACTCGCAGCGAAATAACATAGGCAGTATTTAAGTATGTATTAAATCATTTTCACAAAAAAATGAATTGATTTAACTTCAACTATATTATTCATTGCCTAAGTTACTTCGTTACAAATTCTAAGTACTTTTAAGATTTCATTAAGGGAAAAAAGGAATTCATCTCTGAGCCTTTCGGTCAGTCGCTCCGGGTCAATACTTCTGAAATAGGCAGGAGTTCCTCCTCTTATCTCCACATATCCTTTTTTTGCCATCCTCTCCAGAACAGAATAAATCTTTGGTCTCGGAACAAGGGTAAATTCATGTATTTCCCTTGCTGTGGCTTCATTCAAACTGAGGAGTCCCACATAAATTTTTGCCTCATTTTCCGTGAACCCCAGCTTCTTGAGTTTACCTATGATTTCGGTGTCCATTGAAGGCCTCTGGCTATTCTCTTTGTTATTTTCCGTTCAGGCGGTCTCATCAAGCTTCTTCAACGTTGCAAGCATTGTTTTCAGGCTCTCCTGATATGCAATAATGTCCTCTTCATCCAGCTTTTGGAGGATCTCGGAAGCATTTTTCTCGATTTCCCCCATGAACCATTCCCTGTAATCCTTCCCTTTTTCGGTAAGGGAAATCAGGGTTTTTCTCCGGTCATCTGGGTCTCCCTTCCTGCAGACAAGCTCCTCTCTTTCAAGAGCATCGATCATTGTTGTGAGGCTTCCCTTCTGAAGGTCAATACATTTTCCCAGGGTCGTAGGCATGATATTATCTACTGCTCCGATAATCATAATGGCTTTATTCTGGTTTTTATTCAGGTTATATTTGCTATTCCGGAGTTGGTGAAAAATCCTGGCAAAGTTCTTATGAAAAAGATGAATCATTTCGAACTGGAGTTTTACTGCATCTTTTATTCTTTCTTCTTTCATTGGTTATCACAGTCAGGGTTTTTCCGAATTCGAAAGATAAACTGAGCGGTCTTTCCATAGATTTTAAAGTCCAAATTTAAAATGCGGAGTTTTGAACCTTATTTATTTTCTCCTTATCTTCCGAAACTAAATTGTTTATTATATTACTATCCATTTATCGAATTGTTTGATTTCTTACTAAAATTGCCCAAATTCTATTTATATTTTATGATCAAAGGTTCAACACTGTTCATAAAATTAGCAGTCGTTCTCACTTTTCTTCATATTTATCATACGTCTCAGGTATATCTGAACCATACAAAGGTAATTATCGACCCTATGACTGTATCAACGGGCCCCCATCAGATTCCAAGAAGTCCCCAATCGAATTTGAAAGCGAAGTGTAAGTAAAAGGGGAGCCATCACCGAACTTCGCAAAAGAGAGGCAATAAGGGGGTTTGTGCCTTTTCCTGCTCTCTGGAAGAAAGAAACAGAGTATCCCGAAAGCAACTGCAGGATAGAGTACTATCATTATTTTAATGAACCTTATCAGCTCAGGGGTTTATGGGAAACACTCTGGGCCCTGTAAAAAGGCATCAATATCCGGTGCAAAAGTATAACACAGTGGCAGCGATTACGGCTTCTGCCAGAAAGCCTCTTCCGATCCCGTAAAGATGTCTGAAAGGAAGTATGCCTGAAGGATATGTCTGAAAAAATTCTGAAAAAAATTCTGAAAAAATCATTTTATGAATAAGCTACCCCTAAAATCTCTTAATTATTAATCATTAACATTTTTATTTCCATCACAAGATTAATATATGTAAATCAGATTGATAGCAGATTAATATTGATTTTTATGTATAAAGGGTCAACATCTTGATATGTGAAAAAGTATTTCTCAAAATCATATATTATTAAAAGACGCTTGCTATTGTGGTTAATAGAACAAAAACCAAAATTATAAAATAGAGACGGAAGTTTTATGAAAACGGGAAATTCTGAATTCGAAGTTCAGTAGAATTCCATTTTCCTTTTCACCCTTTTCGGGTAGAAAAAATCAGAATTTATCGTAGGTGGTTTAAATACCTAAAACTTTTAATCTCAAATAGTGTTTTCAAATCTTATTTTTGCCCACGAATTCTCGGAATAAAAAGGAGATAGGTTATGTTTTACAAATCCGATTTAAGGGGAGTAGTAAACTCTATGGGTCTTGTCTTTGGAGATATCGGAACAAGTCCCATCTATACTCTTACAGTAATATTTCTTCTTACAAGACCTACAGAGGACCATATATTAGGAGTTTTATCTCTAATCATCTGGACACTCATCATACTTGTGAGTATGGAATACGCCTGGCTTGCTATGAGTCTGGGAAAAAAGGAGAAGGAGGAACTATAGTCTTAAAAGAAATCCTCCTTCCACTGCTGAAATCAGGGAGAAATGTATCTTTAATTACGATATTAGCCTATATAGGAACTTCGTTCCTTATTGGAGACGGAGTAATTACGCCTGCAATAAGCATACTGAGTGCTGTTGAGGGAATACGCATTATTTCCGGACTTGAAAATACAGGACAGGGCACTCTAATGTTAATTGCCAGTATAATTGCAATAGGCCTTTTTTCACTCCAGAAAAAAGGATCTGACAAAATTGCATGGGTATTTGGACCAATAATGGTTGTCTGGTTTTTGGCTCTTTCGATTTCAGGCATCGCCTCAATATTTTATACACCAGGTGTATTAAAGGCTATAAATCCGTATTATGCTATTGACTTCCTTTCAAGTAATGGACTCGTAGGCTTTTTTGTATTATCTGAAGTTACTCTGTGTTGTACCGGTGGAGAAGCCTTGTACGCTGATATGGGCCATCTGGGGAGAGAGCCTATATTAAAAGCCTGGCGATTGATCTTTTTT
Organism: Methanosarcina sp. ERenArc_MAG2; assembly: GCA_023955635.1. GTDB lineage: Archaea > Halobacteriota > Methanosarcinia > Methanosarcinales > Methanosarcinaceae > Methanosarcina > Methanosarcina baikalica. The sequence goes on along the minus strand of JAMXHR010000014.1, from coordinate 32,124 downwards.
GCATTAGTCTTTAATTATCTTGGGCAGGGAGCATTCCTTATTAGAAATCCGGCTTCGAAAAATATTTTATTTGAGATGATAAATCATCAGGCCCAGATTTTATATGTTCCATTTCTTATCCTGAGCATCATAGCTACGATTATCGCCTCTCAGGCTATGATTAGCGGCGTGTTTTCAATAGTTTATCAGGGAATTACGACCCGAATAATGCCAATGTTAAAAATTGATTATACATCCGGAGAATTAAAGTCACAGATCTATATAAGCACGATAAATTGGATGCTCCTGATCTCCGTATTATACATGATATTTATATTTAAAGAATCAAGCAGACTTGCAGCTGCATATGGACTGGCAGTTACTGGAACCATGACAATTACAGGCATGCTGATGACTTCGATATTTTACCACAAAAAAATATCTCGAAAACTATTATCTCTCTGTTTATAACATTCATTGACCTTGTATTCCTCCTCTCAAATACCTATAAAATACCGCATGGAGGTTACTGGTCCGTTATTATAGCAGCTGTGGTCTTTACCCTTATTATTATATACACTTCCGGACAAAAGAGGCTTTACGAGCTAATGAAACCCACGAAATTTGAGAATTTCCTGGAAAAATATAATAAGGTATATGCCACTGAAAATAAAATCAGTGGAACTGCCCTTTTCTTTTCACGAGACATAACCAGAATTCCCCAATACATTTCTCACATAATGTTTAAAAACAATATCATTTATGAAAATAATATATTTATTTCAATGGTTAAGCATGATGACCCATTTGGAGTAGAAAGCTCTTTCACAAAAGAACTTGCAAAGGGATTGAGAGTTTTTGAAATAAAAATGGGATACATGGAAGTCGTCGATGTCGAACAAATTTTAAAAAAGGAAGGAATATATGAAAAGACGATTTTTTACGGAATAGAAGATATAATCACCAATAATATAATATGGAAAGTTTTCTCCATAATTAAAAAACTCTCTCCTTCCTTTGTCCAATTTTACAAACTCCCTCCTGAGGAGTTACATGGGGTTATGACAAGGTTCGAAATGTGAAAAATAAGAAGGCAACATCCCCCCTGCCTCCGAATAAAAATAAAAGATAAAAACCCAGGTCAAGGAAAAGGAAGAATTCGTTCCTATCTTTTCTCTTCTTTTTTCTCTTCTTTTTTTCTATTTCCTATTTTCTCTTCTTTTTTCTCTTCTTTTTCCTTTTTGAATCTCTTTAATCCTCTGCCGCCTTCTTACTCTGTTCCTTGCCCTTTTAACCTGACTTTGATAGTTAAATAAAAATAAGTGCGTTTTGTTTTTATATTGGACTGAAAGAGAGAGAACTCTGATAAAAATATTAAATGATTTACAGGTTCTTAATCAATTTAAATAAGATACATTGCGGTTGAAAAAGAAATTAAAGAAAGAGTCCTGTCTGTTTCAGGCCGCAACTCCATCGACCTTTGCCAGAGGCTCTGTTTTTAAAAGTGCTCTCAGGAAATACCCCGCCCAGACATACATTAACAGAGAGCCTATTCCGTTGCCTATGACCATTCCCCACCAGGCCCCTTCCTGTCCCATATTAAAGGTGAAAGCTAAAAGCGCTGCAAAAATGGGAGTAAAAACAATAGTTCTCAGAAGGGTTGCAATCAGAGAATTCATGCCCTTGCCCGCTCCCTGGAAAAAAGAAGAGGAGAAAAAACCAAGTGCTGCGGTTGGGTAGAACAGGCACATAACCCTCAGGAAGTGAGAAAGATCAGCTGTTATATGGGCTCCCCTTCAGATTGTGTAAATATGGAAGCTATTGGCGTGGCAAAGATAAATATCAAAACTCCGGCTACACACTCTATAAGAAATCCGAGTCTTGTTGAGTAGGAAAGAACAACTTTTGCTTTTATATAATCACGCGCCCCGATCGCAGCTCCGGTTACTGAAATTACAGCGGTTGATATTCCTATTAAAGGAGCCATTGCAATTGTCGCTATTCTCCATCCTGTAGAATATACTGCCACCCCATCAGTATTACTTACAAGTACAATTATAAAGTTCAAGAATACCATTGACAGTGACATGGAAAGTTGCTGGGCCGAAGCCGGAAATGCGACATCTACGATATCTTTTACAATCTTCCTTTCAAAATGAAAATCCTTGAAATTGAAATTCACATAAGTATTCTTTTTGAAGAAAAGCCAGTTAGCCATCATAAGAGAAGATATCGCGATGGAAAGCACCGTCGCCCAGGCTGCACCTGCGATTCCCATATTTAGAGTGTAGATGAATATAGGATCAAGGACAATGTTCAGGACTCCGCCTATAATCATAGCTTTCATAGCTCGCTTTGAATCTCCCTCGCTTCGAAGGATTGCATTAGCCACGTTGGAAAAAAATATTACAATGCTCCCAAGGAAAATAGCTCTGGCATATGCAACTGCAAGACCTGTAGTTTTTCCGGCTCCTACAAAGGTAAAGATTTGAGGTGCAAAGATATAAAAAGGAATTGTAAATAGAACCGATAGCAAAATCATTATAATTATTGTGTGTACTGCTACATTATCTGCACCTGCTTTATTTCTGGCTCCTATCATTCGGGAGATTGCAGCTCCTCCTCCTATACCTAATCCATTGGATAAAGCCATGCTGATGAAGAAAAACGGGAATACGAAACCCATTGCTGCAAGGGCGTCTGCTCCAAGCCCGGAAACCCAGTAAGTATCAACCAGACTATAGAGTGTCTGTACTGACATCGCAATAACCATTGGGATTGCCAGTTTCACTATAGCTTTTTTGGGATCCCCAGTTAGTGTTTTTACACCAGAGGTTTCTGTTTTTCCTGCATTGACGGCAGAAATATTACTTTCATATTGGTTACTTTCCATTTTATTGCATCTTCCTTAATTATTCGTTTTTCTAAAAGCTTCCCTTTTAACTTTCAGCTTTTCTCAACGTCCCTTTTCCGAACTCGAACTCTTCTTTAAGTCTCATCCAAGAATCTTCATAACTCTAAGCAGTCCAGGTTTCCTGTTACTCGTACCTCAAAGCGTCTACAGGCTTCATTTTTGAAGCCCTGTATGCGGGTACTGCTCCTGAGATTACACCAATAAGGACAGCGAGAGTTAGTCCAAAAATCATCAGGCCAGGGGAAAGAGACATGTCACTCCCGCTTCCTCCCCTTGTCATGGTCACGCCAATCATCGGGAAGAGAGCTGAGACAAGTCCTCCCAGTATAATCCCAAGGATACCTCCAACAAGCCCCACCATTGCGGAGTTGAAGATGAATATCATAAGAATATCTCGATTTTTCGCCCCAATGGCTTTCATAGTTCCGATTTCCTTGTCTTTTCAAGAACAGAAGTAAACATCGTGTTTGCAATTCCCACAGCTCCTACAACCAGTGAGACGGCAGCAATAGCTCCCAAAAAGAGAGTCATCGAGGAAATCATGCTGGTAACTGACTGAGCCATGGACTTTAAGGCGGTTACGGAAAAGTCTCTTTCATCCTCGTTGGAGATATGTCTGGAAATCATGAGCTTTTTTCAATCGTCGTGACTACTGTATCTACTACATCTACATTCTGAGCTTTTACGTTGATGGAGTCAAAGACGTCTTTTTTCGCATCTGTAATCAGGTTCACTGAGGCATCTATCGGCATGTATATATGATTGTCCCCACCTCCACCTTCTTCTTTCAGGATTCCGACGACTCTCACAGACTTACCGTTGATCGTTATAATCTGGTTAATTCCAATGTCTTTTTTATAAATTCCACTGGCAACTCCGCTACCGATAACTGCAACATACTTGTCTGCCGGTTCTAGAAGCCTTCCGGATTCTACCTCAAGAGAGTTCATGTATTGCCAGACCTGAGGATCCACTCCATCGATAGAAAGGGTTGCGTTCTCTCCGGTGTAGCTCACTTCCTCTCTGCCGGAAATCTCACCTGTAACGTACGTTATGCCTTTTATACCCTGGAGAGCATCGATATCGTGATCTGTCAGCTGGACATCAGTCGTAGTACCACCTCTTCCCCAATTGTTGTTCCCCTGTCCAGGCATATGCGACTGAGCTTTTGAATATCCCGATGTTATCGTGATGCTTGTAAGGTCCATGTCGGCGAGCCTGCTCTGTACGCTTGCCTCCATAGCATCCCCCAGAGAAATAATCCCGACAACTGCTCCAACCCCTATAACGATTCCGATAATAGTTAGCCAGCTCCGGAGTTTGCTGTGCAGGAGCATGTTCAGAGCCATTTTCAGATAAGTTGCGTTTCTCATCTTGCTTCCTTCCGTTCCATATTGATGCTGCTCTTCTCAGGCCTGGGGGTCTTCAGGCTTTTTATTACCGGATTTTTCTATTCTCCTTGCCTGGATTTTTTCCTGTATTTTCTTCCGGTACACAAATACCCCTCCGGCAAGCACTATTAACACGATGTAAAGCAGGTATGAACCAAATCCGCTGCTTCTTTGGCCTCCTGGTCCCTGTGCAGTCATATTTCCTGTGGAAGTTGTCTCGAGTTTTACTTCCTTGTTAACTGTTATTCTTTCTCCCTTTGCATCCGTATACTCAATCTGGACTTTCAGTGGATTGGAATCCATTGAAACGGAAGTTGCATTTTCTCCTTTACCACTGGATTTTGTATTATCCGGTGATGCTTCGGGACTCCCTCCTGCACCCTGTGAGCTCGCAACGTTGAAAGAAGCGATTGTGTAGTCTCCTTTCTCAAGATTTCCCACAATCGTGGACGAGCTTCCCGACACCCTGTAATCATCCTGGTCCGGCACCGATACTTTTACCGAATATGCCATATTGTTGCCTACATTTGCAACGGAAAGAGAAATCTCTCCCTGATCACTTTCCGAAAAGGAAACATCAAAGTCTGTCTCTCCGCCTACGAAAAGCCCTGCTGTGGTCTGTATACTTTTTGTATTGGATTCATAGTCTTCAAAGCTAAGGTTTACATCCAGAGTGTAGAGTCCCGGGTCTGCGTTTACATCTGCCATTACTGAATAAGCAACGGTTACTGATTGGCCTGCTTCGAGATATTTAATGTATTTGGTGTTGTCCGAGTATACCGGTAGAATTGCCCCTTTCGGATCTTTCCAGGAGACTACCATATTTTTCAGAGGTGAGTTTCCCGTATTCGTTATGATGAATTCAAGAGGCTCTTCCTTTGCTATGTCAATATTCGCCTTGTTTATGGTCACAATCTGAGCGTATTCCTTACCCCTGATCTCCAGCTGGACTGTTTTTGTAGTAGTAACTGTGTTTGATGAGGCTCCGCTTTCTTTCGCAGTGGTGGTAATATCAATATCATATGTGCCTTCTGAAGCGTTGGCATCTGTCATAAGCTTGAATTTAAGGACTGCTGCATCGTCATCATCCTGCCGTGCATTAAGGTAGGAGATCTCTTTTACAAGATTTTCTCCTGATATTTTGCTGAAAGGATATTCGGGATTGACTGTAACAGTTATGTCTTTCAGTTCAGCATTTCCTACATTCTGCACGCTGGCAGTGAGTTCAACAGGTTCTCCCGGACGAGCATAATCAGGATTCTGATTAGTTAGATTTACATCCAAGGATGCGGAGTTTATGTTTCCGTTTGAGCCAAGTGCTGTCCCGGCTCCCAGGCATATGAATGCTGAAAACAGCAGTAAAAGTGTTAGCAAAGAGAACTTTTTCATTTTAATCCCTCAGGTTCATTTTTCGTTCGTTTTTCTATTTTTTCGATCTCCCCATCTCTGATGTACACAACTCTTGTTGCATACTTTACAATGTCAAGATCATGGGTTACAATAATGATTGTCTTTCCTTCTCTTTCGTGCAGCCCGTCCAGAAACCCCAGGATATAGTCCCCTGTCTTGGTATCCAGGTTTCCTGTAGGTTCGTCTGCCAGGATTATAGGTGGGTTAACGGCGAGAGAACGAGCAATTGCAACTCTCTGCCTCTGCCCGCCTGAAAGCTGAGAAGGAAGGTTCTTTTTCTTGTCCGTAAGTCCGACAATATCAAGCAGGTATGCTGCTTTTTGGCGGGAGATTTGCCTGTCCTCTTCCTGGAATTCCAGGGGTAAGAGTACGTTTTCTTCCGTACTGAGGGTGGGAATAAGGTTGAAACTCTGGAAAATAAATCCGATCATCTGTCCTCTGATGAGGGCAAGCTCTGATTCATCAAGTTCAGATATGTCTTTTGAATTCAGGCAAACCTTACCTTTAGATGGTATATCCAGGCAGCCGAGCAGATTCATAAGTGTACTTTTCCCGCTTCCGCTGGGCCCGAGAACAACCAGAAACTCCCCTCGTAGATTTCCAGGTTTATTCCCTTAAGGGCTGCAAACTCAACCTCTCCCATCTGATAAATTTTCCAGACATCGGTAAGTTTGATGAGAGGATTGTACCCTGATATGGCAGCAACGTTACGAGTATCAGTATGATTATTAGCTTCAAAAAGACCTTTCTGATCAATGAAATTAAATGATTTGTTTAGTGCCTCTGTAATATTTGATTGCATTTTATACCTCTAAAGTTCCGCACGCTGTCTGATCTCTATGAATTTATTTTAAATCTTCTTTTCAGGTTTTCACATACTTAGAGACTCGAAAACTTGCGAATTTACGAATATTGTACTTCTGGAAATTTCTGCAAATAAGATGTGAAAGTCAGCGCAAAATGTTTATTGTGAAGGTTTTAACCAATTGGTTGGTTAGAATTTGTTAGATTTCTAACAAATAATATTGGATTCTATTTATAATTTTTGTACATACCTTAAAATTTAATGGGTGAAGTGCAGACCAGCTTCAGTAAATGAGAATAATCAAACCCATCTGTTTAGAGAAATGCTTGAGTAAGGGGTCGGACCGGACGTAAAAACAACAGCTTCTGAAAAGTACAGAAAGGAATTTATAATTACATCGCACGTTTTATAATTAAGTTGTGAAGTATGAGGACCTTAAACCCTCTGCTAAAGCTTCACATATCCTGAGAGGTCTCATAATATCCTTCGATAATATCGTATGGTACCTGTACTCATAGTACATAGACTTTACATGTTCCGTTTTGAAGCCGTGCTTATTGGCAATTTTTTCAATCAGGTAAGGACTGTGAGAATCTCCAATTATATCTCGGGGACGATTTTTCAAAATGGCAGATATTTGCTTAAAGTATCCCATACCAACCCTAGGCAAAGTTTTCCAGAATCTGAAGTTCTGTGAAAACCATCCGACTTTCCACAAAGAATACAGCCTGGGGTCAATTATATCAAAAAGGACTATTTTCCCTTCTTCGTTGAGGTAGTTGGATGCATGCTGGATAAAAGCATCTATCTGTTCAGGCGTCATGTACTGAATCACTTCTGTCGCAGTAATCCGATCAAAAGATAAATTCAACTTGTCCCAGATTGTTTCGTCGTCGGCAAGGATTAAGTCTACATTCTTGTAGTTCTGCTGCCACATTTTCTTTTCCGCTTCAAAAAGCATGGAATTTGAAAAGTCAGCCCCCACTACCCTCTCATAATTTGGCACGTAGTATATTAGAAGTTCTCCAGCTCCGCATCCAAAATCGAGAAGAGATTTACCTCCATTTAAATGAAAAAGTTTTTCCTTAGCCTCTTTAAAAGGAATTCTTCTGTAGAATACCTGTGACCCCCGTCTTTTTGTCCGAAAAATATTCTGCCCAGGAAAACTTTGATCTATTTAATACTGTTTCCATACCGAATACCTCTTTCCTTTTCTCTGTCCTTGCCATTTACGGAAGTAAATCAGCAATCAAGGCAAAAGTGAAAATGATTACATCTCTTTGAAGCTTATATAAAAAATATGTTTAGTACTACAAATATCACACGATTTTATATACTTATTGAAATATTTGTTCTGAAAATAAGTCCTGACTTGCCTTCGGAAATTCCTCTACTGAGAACAGATTTTTACAATAAATAACCCAAATTGTATAATAACTTACTTTTGTAAAAATATTTATAAGTAATTATATAATTTATACAGGCCTCACGATTAATTTAATTCGAAATTTATTTTAAATTCCACGGAGAATTGTTTCAATACCACAGTGGTAATTTCCTTGACAAAATTGCGTGATATCTGTATTCAGAATAAATTGATCTAATGTATTCCATTTGATCGTTCCCTGATACAGGATTGGTGTTTTCAAAATAGAATACCCAACGAGACTTTTGATTGCGTTTTGATGCTTTTGTAACACGAGGGCTCTACAAACGCCAAATTTACGGAAAAAGAACGAGGCTAGACGTTATTACGATTAGTGTGAAATAATAACAACGGAATACAAATGGACGACTAAAACAATAATAAAACAATAATATTATTAGAAAGAAATCTCTGAATGCAACTTCTGATTTAAAATAGTTAGGACTTACGCACTTGAAGTACCAAATCAAGTACGAGTAGCATCATCGGAATTAGTAGGATTTAGACAGTTAAGTATTTAGTGTTGCTGTTTTTCTGTTCAACTGCGTAAGTCCTAATAGTAAGAGAAAAGAAAGAATAAATAGGTTAACTGTGTTAATTTATCTTTCTTTTAATTACTGTACCTCTTATATTTTCCACATGACTATTAAGAATTTCAAGAACAGGAGAAGATGCCAGGACTGCAAAAACCACAATATCAATCGTATCCTCAATCTCTTCGGGAGCCGAGTAACATCTAAGCCCTTTAATCTCCCGGATTACTTGCAGAATAGATGTAGATTATAGTTCAGAACTTAAATATTTACACTTAATAACTTCGGCTCTACAGGTTCTTAAAAAGAAGTGGAAAACGCTGAAAGTTAGGGGAAACTCAGGACAAACTTCACAATCACGAAAAACACAGAGAGTACTGAAAATAATTATGCTGCTGTCTTCTTTATCCCATGCTTTCAGTGGTTTGAACTCACTTCATTTTCTATGACCACTGAGTTTCAGTGATCACAGTACATGCAAATAGCTTTTTCGCACTCTTCATTCTGGAATTTCCACTTCAGCCCCCAGCGTTTAATCGCCTGTATTATCTTTACGAAATCCATCCCACTTTCGGTCAGGTAATACTCGGATTTTGGGGGATTTGTCGAGTCATCAACCCTTTTTTTAATCAGACCCTCAGTTTCCAGTTCTGTCAGCCTCTCAGAGAGTATTTTCGGGGTTATGTATTCAAGTTTCCTTTTCAGCTCGTTAAAGCGTTTTTCTTTCTTTTCTCCTTTGTGCAACTCCAGGAGGATATGAATTGTCCATCTTTTTCCGATGATATTCATAGTCTTGTAGACTGTGCAGTCTTTCATAGTATAAACATAGAAACTGTTTAATATATAAATTAGTATCTCTTATATACTGGTATCAAAAGAATACTATTATATGATACAATTTATAAAACTTACTTTTTAAAATATATTATAAAAATTTGGAGCAAGGATCAATCATGAAAGACAACTTACCGGAAAAAGGCGCAATCGTTCAGAGAGACCGTGAAACCTACGCAATCGCCCCCCATATTCCCGGAGGAATTGTGGACCCGGCAACCCTCAGGAGAATTGCTGACGTTGCGGAAAAGTATGGGGCTGCGGCCCTCAAAATGACTTCCGCCCAGAGGATTGCAATAGTGGGCCTGAAAGAAGAAGACCTTGATAATGTTTGGGCTGAGCTTGATATAAAGCCAGGTGCAGCAATAGGGCTTTGCGTAAGAAGCGTAAAATTCTGTCCAGGGACAACTTTCTGCAAGCAAGGAAAGCAGGATGCTGTAAGCCTGGGTCTGAAACTGGATGAGAAATATCACGGAATGCAAATGCCTTCAAAGCTAAAGATGGCTGTTTCCGGCTGCCCGAATTCATGTGCTGAACCTGCTATCAAGGATATAGGGGTAATGGGCACTGCCAGAGGATACACCCTGATGGTCGGAGGCTCTGCAGCCGCAACGCCAAGACTTGCCGAGGTTGTCGCAAAGGAATTATCCGAAGAAGAAATTCTTGAAACAGTCGATAGAATTCTTAATTTCTACAAAAGCTCAGGTACGAAAAAGAGGCTAGGGAAGTTCATTGAAGACGTGGGCCTTGATAAATTCAAAACCCAGGTAGGGCTGTAAAACATCCATTTCCAGCCCCATATGCTCTTTGTTTTTCTTTAAAATTTTTCCATATGTAAACTCAAACCCTTGATCTCAAACAGGATTTCAAAGGTTAAAGTTAATAATGGCTCTCAGAGGTAATGAAAATATTTGTATCAGGCATATATTATGGGAAGGGTACCAGAATTAAGTATGAATTATAAAAGAGCAGGTAAAAATGATCTAACAATATTTATAATATATGTCGGTATAATACTGAAAAATCCGAAAATTGTGGTCAAAAGGGGAGAATAATATGAAAGTTACCGAGATGAAATCCTCACCTGAAAAGCCAAACCCTCATAATGTGAGCGTCCGGATGCTCTACGACACCGAACATGCCCAGGCAGTGCATATAGAACTCAAACCAGGGAAGCCTTAAAAAAACATATCACGCCTGTGGATGTGTTCTTTTATATTCTTGAGGGAAAAGGCGTTGTTGAAATTGGCGACGAACAACAGGAAGTCAGCAAGGATATGTTAATTGAAAGTCCTGCAAAGATCCCTCACAGCCTTCTGAATCCCGGAAATGGGATCTTCAGAGTGCTTGTTGTTAAAGTTCCACGGCAAACCGAATCCACACGTCTGCTGTAAAACCGGATCAGATAAACTGAATTAACAGGATAGATAAAACAAATGGAGGAAAACATGTCTATAGAAGAGAACAAAGCAATAGTTCGACGATTTTTTGAGGAAGGACCCTCTAAAGGAAATATGATTGTTGCTGATGAGCTGCTGTCACCTGACTTCACCCTTCATGTTCCTCTTCCTGTGTCTCCGGGAATCGAAGGGATACATGAAATAATTACCACATGCAGGGGAGCTTTCGAGCACCTTAATGTTACAATTGAAGATCTGATTGCCGAGGGTAATAACGTGGCTGCTCGTTTCACAGCTCATGGTATACATAAAGGCAGTTTTATGGGCCTGCCGGCTACAGGAAAGCCAATAACCATGACTGGAATAGAGACTTTCCGCATTAAAGAAGGTAAGATTATTGAGCTGTGGGGTGAGGCTAACCTTCTTGGTTTGATGCAGCAGCTAAGGATTTTTGCTGCACCATAAGTTGAAATTTTGCCAAGTCATTCATAATTGCATCGTGCTTCTCATTTGGAGCTTTGCACGTTTCAGGTATGCAGATAAGTTTAGAAAGCATATGTAAATGAAAAGGAATATTCATAGGTAAGTATCGAACCAGCTAATGAGACACGGTAAAAATTTTATTTCTCAGTGAAATACAACTTGCAGATATAACTTGAGAATATGCCAGGTCGATAAAATGAACCATGATATAACCAGGGACCGGAATCTCAAAGAAGATACAAATTACGAAGGTGTAGACCTTGAACTTCGGGATATTCTCCTTCCGAACACAGGCAACATACTCTATTCAATTTTAAATTCTTTAAATTATAATATTGCAAACTTTTATGCTTATACGAAGTTCAAGGACTATATCTCTGAAAATACCTTAGCTCTTGAACTGCTACAGAGAAGCATGAGCATTCACAGGGATTTTTCAGCCCTGTTCCTGCACACTAAAGAAGAACTGGTACTTACTTATCCGGATCTTCTGGAAAAAGCTGAAAAATTATTATTCAAAGGAGAAGCAAGTACTGACTTTATAAATTATACTTGCAAAATGTGCAAAGTAATCAATGATTACAAAGCAATGCTGCATAGAGAGGGATATTTGCCGGACCTTAAAATGAAGCTATTGCTGGGTGACATATAGTCACGAGGCTAAATAATGCAACAACTCAATGAGCTGCTAAATTGTTTTTGTTGCAATAATTACAGGCGTGACTATATAATTTCTGGCAGCTCGCTGCACAACATAAATAAAATAATTTTTAACGGCATGATCTTGAAGGGGGTTGCTTTCATGGTAAAACGAATGATAGTGAAAATTGACGAAGAAAAATGTACAGGCTGCGGAAAATGCGTTGCACCGTGCGCCGAAGGTGCTATTCAAATCATTAACGGAAAAGCGAAGGTCGTATCCGAAGAACTCTGTGATGGCATGGGCTTTTGCCTCGGCATCTGTCCCGCAGGTGCAATTTCAATTGAGGAAAGACACACCATCGAATTTAATCGAGAAAAAGCAGAAGCCCAGCCCAAGAAGGGAGATATCTCCATTCACTGCTTTAGCTGCGGGGCAGGCGAAAATACCCACTATCTTCTCCCCTGAGGCACAAAATGCAAAGCCTCTGGGTCTGTACTCGGTGCCTTCCCAAGCTGATTCATGGGTGACTCTCTCAACCTTTTCTCCTATTTAGTCAGTCTGCTTGAGCGAACAAAACGGGTGAAACGGACAGCACATAATAATAATTAACAGCATGAGCTATTGTACGTGATTTTATACTTCCAATGAGTAATTCCTGTTAACCCACGGATACTTTTATTTGTGCCTGTTATTCTGAGAACTTTATATTTAGCATAAAAATAACATTTTTAGATTAATTGTATCTTAACGGAATACAAATGAATTACTTTTGTAGTTCCTTTTTAAGACATTCAGGACATCCCTTTCCTATTTTAGTCCATTTTCTACTAATATACATATAAACAGCTTGCTTATAATATTCTCCGCAGATTTCACATGGGGCATAATTCCTCACCTTCTTGATTTTTGATTTACCGATTTTCATTTTCAACTCCATGTATCTATACATATTAATTAGTATCTATAATAACATCGATCATATTAGTGTCGCATCAATTCTCAACGATTTACCGCTTCTGAATAATTGCAATCGATTTTATTCGACATTTTGTTGTTGACTCGATACCAGTGCATCGACTCCGAATTGTATCAAAAACTAAATGTTTGAATTCAGATCCAGAAATCCATTTGAGCGAAGTGAAAAAGACAGACAGTGTGCCTATTTTCTGTAAAATCACAAATCCCAATAAGTTATTGGGTAGAAAATACCGCTTCATAAGAACCAATTTTCATACCGTGAAGAATATGACATTGAATTTGCTATAATTCGTGACACTTCCAAAAAACACCGTGTCCTCTAAGCAAAATTCATGTGGCAGAGCCTTAACCCTGCCCAAAAAGTGAAAGATAAATAAGTGTTGATGTAAACTCAGTTACATAAATAGAATTTAGTATCTGCGGTTTTCTCTGGGTGGCCTGTGATTGGGAAGACATTCCCTGCAGTAAACTGGTCGTCCTTCTGTTGGCTTGAACGGAACTTCGGTCTCAACACCGCAATCAGAACAGATTGCCTTGTACATTTCTCTGGGAGCTCCGAAACCTCCGCGATTGCTATCTCTTCCCCTGGAAAGGGTTCCTCTGTCGTTAAAAGCCATTTTCTTTTACCTTTGTTTTAGTTGTTAGTTGATAGTGAGGACGTATGCGGTTGAACTGAAAAATCAATAACTTTAACCCTTAACAGTCTGAAACATGAATTAAACACAGCGCTAATGTAATTGATTTTGCTCCTCCAGTGCGTAAGTCCTATATACTATAATATGCGCAAGTTGTATATATACATATTTACTTGTATATATACATTTGATTTCTGGTTGCTACGTCTTTACATTTGAAACCTCACATATAAAGTATTTTTGCAATCATTTAAGGCATATTTACAAAATTCTTACATATTTATTTCTGAATATCGAAGGGATTTTGTATCTCCATTGAAGTACAGGATATTGGAGACATTGTTAGAAGTATATCCCAAGGCAACTACCTGCAAAAAAATTGCAGACAATTGGATATTTTAAATCTATTTTTGGACCTGGTTTTTGGCAGTAAAATAGGGCAAGGCAAAATTGCTTTTGAATAGCTGCCGTAGCTACCAAACCAGTTGCTGCTCCAAGGCTCCAATCCTTGTTTTAGGAAATATTGCTAACGAATCCTCAACTTAGAATCCTGGTGAATGATCTTATTCAGGTGCAGTTTGCACATACATAAATTTTGAAAAATTAAACTAATGTAAAATTTGGGCATATACCAAATTTCATCATATGTCTTTGTATTCAACCCAAAAGTTATATATCTATCTCAGGGGATTAATTAATCCTGGAAATCAGGAGAAAAAACATGCGAAAAAAATAGTTTCAAGTTCAGACGTATTTGTTTCTTGGAAGGTGAGGAATCAGATATTGCATCTCTGAGTTTCATGTTCCAGGCAGACGTGAAAGATATGTATTCTTACTTGTTGCTTTGATTGTGGTTATGCGTAATTTTGAGTAAATATTCTCGAGTATACATGAATAATTCACAGGCTTCTGGCCATATTCCCGATCTTGATCTTATCACTCATTATAGTGAGAACTGTCGCTCTGCCCTTTCTAGGGCCAGCCCCTGGACAAAACTAGTCGCTCTTATTGCCATAATCATAATCCTAACTATTGCTAATAGTGTTAAGTTACTGGTGGCATTATATGCGCTTATACTTATCTTATACTGGCAGTCCAGTCTACCGTTAAGGAAGCTATTTGACTGGTGCCTTTTGCCTATTTTGTTTGTTTTATCTTTAGTTGTTCTGTTGATGTGGAATGAACCCGGTGTGCCATTATTTTCTATAAGATTCGCTTGGGTTTCCTTGACTTTGACAGATAACGGATTACTGCTATTGATCCGGCTTTTGCTAAAAGCCCTTATATCAATGACATCTTCCCTTCTATTACTCATGACAACTAAATATGCTCACCTTTCAGCCATAATTTACAGGATCTTCCCATCCCCTCTGGATCAGATATTTCTGATGTCTTACAGGTTTCTCTTTATAACTCTGGATATGGTCGATTCTATGATAAGGGCTTTTAAATCGAGAGGTGGGGGCTTTATTAAAAGCATGAGCAGGCAAAGCCAAACCTTTGCGGAGATCTTTGCACTTGTTTTTATCAGGGCTTATGATCAGGCGGAGAGGGTGAATAAAGCTATGGAGTCGAGGGGATATGATGGGACGTATACTACAACTACAGAAGTTCAACAAATTACGCCTATAGAATACCTTATTTTGTCGGCGTTTTTAGTTGTAGT
This sequence comes from Methanosarcina sp. ERenArc_MAG2, assembly GCA_023955635.1. GTDB lineage: Archaea > Halobacteriota > Methanosarcinia > Methanosarcinales > Methanosarcinaceae > Methanosarcina > Methanosarcina baikalica. Next base: position 17,027 of record JAMXHR010000014.1, on the reverse strand, counting down.
AGCTTATTTGCTACTATTTTAGGGTTCATCAGTTTAGAGGTGAATTTGTAATTTATGAAAAAATATATTGATGTATTACAGGACCATGGTTTTCCCGACCCTCATGAGCTGATACATGTAGATTGTGCAAGTCACATTTATCCCGATGGCAGTATTGGAATTCATGAGTTGTGCTTTAGGGTTAAAGAAAATGAGATAGTTGCTGTGTGTGGGGCAAACGGTTCAGGCAAATCAACCCTCCTGGAGCACTTGAATGGCTTACTTTTGCCATCAGAAGGTAACGTCTATGTCATGGGCAAACTGATAGACCCCAGAACGAAAAAAGATCTGTGGAAGAATGTAGGAATAGTGTTCCAGAAGTCGGATGATCAGCTTTTTGCGCCTACTGTCCTGGATGATGTGATGTTCGGCCCACTCAATTTAGGCATGAACAAAGGTGAAGCCTGGGATGCAGCAATGAAAGCTTTAAGAGCTGTAGGGGCTGAGGAGTTTATAAATAAGATTCCTAATTACCTTAGCGGTGGCCAGAAAAGGTTAGTCTCGATAGCTGGAATCCTTGCCATGAAACCAAAAATAATTGCTCTTGATGAACCAACTTCTGACCTGGATCCCCAGCATGCTGAAATTGTTGAAAACGTAATCTGTGGATTAAAAGAGGAACATGGTATCAGCATAGTCCTGGCAACACACGACCTTGACCTTGCTGCACGTATAGCGAATAGGGTGTGCATTGTAAAGAAAGGATCAGTAATAGCAGAGGGCAGTCCCTCAGAAATCTTTTACAATACTGGTTTACTTGAAGATGCCGGGCTGAAAGAACCTAAGATTGTACAGATATACGAAGCCCTCTGCGAATTCAGAGGGGTGAAGATGGAAAAAAGGCCTGTGACTATAGAGGAACTGGTAAAATCTCTTTAACCCACAAATATATATAAGCCATATCGAAAAAGCTGTAGCGACCTGGCTTGAATTTGATCTTTTCCGATAAAACTCATTATTATCTGGCTAACTTGCAAATATGAAATTTGGTAAGGTACCAAACAATTTGGTCATACACCAAAAATCAAACAATTTGGTTCCACTGAAACCTAGTTAAAAATCTGCATAAATAAAAAACAAAATATGTTAGGAAGTTCTTGAATGGCTCACATACATTTAGAAGATGGTGCTTTTTCCCTGCAATGGGTCTCTATATGGTGGATTCTCGCTCTAATTTTGGTCTGCCTTTGTATATACTGGATGAGAAAAATGAAGAATAACAACAACAAAGTGTTAACTATAGCAGGGATGTGTACTGCTGCTTCATTTGCGATATTTCAGGTGAATATCCCGCTGTTCGGAGGGGTTCACATGAATCTTACGCCTCTTATAGGCATCCTGGGAGGCCCTGTCGTTGGGGGAATAATCGTGTTCATAGTGAACATATTATCTGCTGCAATAGGGCATGGTGGGTGGGGACTGATTGGAGCTAATACGCTGGTCAATATAACTGAAGTTTCCATTGCCTACTTTACATACCGTGGACTTGCCAAAGCCAAATTGAGCTCATTCTCAAGAGCCGGTATAGCTACCCTGACAGGACTTATGTTTGGTAATATAACTATGATAGTCATAATATTGGTCTCGGGCATCCAGGGAGTAACGCAGAGTCGCATGGATATTCTCTATGGACTTTCCCTGCTGGCAGGAGTCAATATGGGGGTTGCTGCAATAGAGGCTGTACTTACGGGATATGTAATATCGTATATACAAAAAGTCAGACCAGACATGCTTCTGGAGGCTGAGTCGCTTGTATGAAATAAACCGCAAGAAAAGTATGATTCTGTTTGGGGTTTTGATTTTGGCTGTTGTGGGATTAAGCTTGGTTGCCTACCATGTTTCAGGCCATATGGGTATAGAAGAGAGATTTAATAGTGCCGTTGGGATTTACGCGGGTCCAGAAGAGGAAGGGTCTTCAGGCATATTCGGATTTAATATTGAGGGGAACCCATTATACTATGCAGTCATCCTTGCCTCTCTGATAATATTATGCTTGATTATTTACATTAAAAAATAGAAATACTGTCGCCTGTTGCATTCCGGAGCCTCAGGAATAGATATATATTATGCATAATGATACTAATATTAATATAAATACAATCGGGGATTATTAAATATGGAAGAAGATAAACATCTGGAACCTAAAGAATTGCTTGAAAGCATGAGTGAGAAACTGGGCTTTACTCCGCATATTCTTGAAATTATCGGAGAGCTTGACAGTGAATCCCTTAAAAAATACAACCGGTGTAATAATAAATTACTGTCAGACGGAGCCCTGCCTGCAAAGGTGAAGATCCTGATAGCTCTTGCAGTCGTTGCATCCAAACAGTGCGAAAGGTGTACTGTTGTGCAGATGCAAAGTGCACTCAAGAATGGTGCCACCAAAGAAGAAATAATGGAAGTTATGGATGTCATATTCATAACCTCAGGCGCACCTGCTGTAGCTGCTTGCAGGGATGCATTAAAACTGTTAAAGTAAAAAAAGGCCCTTAACCCCTATGACATTTCAGACAGGTGCAATAAAAGCGTAGAAAGCCATAATACAGCGCCTGTAAACTATTTTTATTTTTGTAGCGTATTATCCCCAGACATTTCATTTTTAAAAGTTCTTAGATCAGCAACAGAAGCCGAAAAGATTTCAAAAGGGACCTCCAGTTCAATAATTTAAACCGGATGTTCTCTAATTCAACATTCCAATGTTTCAAAGTAACCTCCTTATAAAGCTCCATGGCCTGTGCTATAAAACTCCCTCAACGTAACTTTCGGTTTCTTCTAAAAATCGTTTTTGTACTTCAATTCTTCAAATTTATTTTTGATAGGTTGCCGCGCTTTATGACAGTGATTTAATTCAATTTGCTAAAGCAAATGCAAAACGCAGTCCCATTGTCCCTTTTAAGTTCAATGTAACCTTCAATTTGTTCAACAAGGATGTTTACAATCTGGAGACCTAGAGATTTCGTATTCTGAAAATCTACTTCCTCCGGAAATCCCTGACCATTATCTGCTACTGTCAGTATAAACAGCAAATCATTTTCATTCCTGAAGTTCGATTTTGTCCCTGAATTTTCGAGATTGTTATTTTCTTTTTCGTAATTTTTCATCCTGGAAAGGCTTATATGGATTTCCCTTCTTTTCCGGCAGGAAATGCGTACTTCAGAGCATTTGAAATTAGCTCGTTAACAATAATACCGAGAGGAATTGCCGTATTCATTCCCAGATAAATTTGTTCAAGGTCAAGCTTAAGGCTTATCCTCTCACCCCCCAACTTGTAGGAACGGAAAAGATCTGCAGTGAGTTTTCGGAGATAATCTGCAAAGTCAAGGGTATCCAGTTCATCTCCTTTGTATAGCTCTTGATGAATTAGAGCCATTGAAGCTACACGGTTCTGGCTTTCTCGAAAAGCTTCAAGCATTTTTGCATCAGTGGACCTTTCAGCTTCCAGGCTTAAAAGAGATGAAATCACCTGCAGATTGTTTTTGATCCTGTGGTGAATTTCTTTTATACGGGCTTCCTGTATCTTTTTAAGATTAATGTCTGCCGTTTTTCTATTCGTAATGTCACGAACTAATCCATGTGCCTGTCCTGATGTTCTGGAACCTGTAGGGAATTTTTGGAAAATTTCCTGAACCCATCTTATTTCCCCATCTTTTCTCCAGATTCTGTACTCCAGTTCGGTAGATATATCCGGTTCAGATATCGCCTTTTTCAGATTTTCACAGGCCAAAGGCCGATCTTCCGGTATGATTATTTCTACCCATTTAACTTTACCGGAAAAGAATTCTTCTTTACTGTATCCGGTGACACTTTCGATATCTCCATTTATGGATATTGGTGCGAAGTTCTCATCTATCCTGAGTCCTATAAAACCCTCGATATTTTGCTTGAGTAAATGGTAGTTTTTTTTCATTTCAGTCTTATAAACAGATTGAAGCCACTCCTGGCCTTCTTTAGTTTTCATAAGAACTTCAAGTAAATCAGGAATTCGAGTTTCACGTTCCTCTGATTCTTTGGTTTTTATATGATCGTACTTCCCAAAAAACTCAGATAGTGCTAGAGACACCACATCAGAAACGCTTGAAAATTCGAGAGTTGCAACTAACTCCAGGCACCGTATTTTAATCCATGGAGATACAGTGGCATTAATTTGTTCCTTTTTCTTTACCGCTTTGGCCATTTACAATCCCCAATTAGAAGTTTTCTACCTATTACTTTAGAAATGTATATATAATGTAGTGGAATTTTCACTATACAATGTAGTAATTATTATATAAGTAGGAAAAAATGTTTTGTAACCAAAAAATGCAGAGAAACTGGCAGATTACTCGTCTCCTTGATAACCCTCTTTTTTCCAGGCAAGCAGGCCACTTACTGCAGGGCAAATGTTGATCCAGTCGCATTTCCTCCGGTCATGCAAGCAAACATCTCTTCTTTTTCGTTGAAGGTAATCCGCACAGCACGACGAACAGCGGCAGAATAGCTGTTATATTGCTTTTCTTTATAAGGGATTACTGTTGAATTTGAAAAATATCAGGTTGGAGCTGATAATTTTTTGTAATTTTGTTTGCTACATTTGGTGTATTAATCATACAATTATATGAAATAATCATATAAATGGATTTATATCGGTTCTTACTTCATACAATTATTTATATTATAGACAATTGTATGATTTATCGATGAAAGAACGGTTTACTGTCTCGATGGACGATGATCTTGCAACATGGCTTGACAAGTTATGTGATGAAAAAATATTCAGCAGCCGAAGTCACGGAATTGAGTTTTGTGTTAAACAGATCAAAAAAATGGATGTCGAGAAAGTTGTGCTTTTACACTGGGGTAAAGAAGAAGTGGAGCCAATTTTTTTATCGAAAAACAACGCTAAGATCCTTACCAGGATATCTGAAAAATTAGACCTCAGTCCTGAAGATACACTCGGCATTCTTTTATATAAAGGATTAGAGGAAGTAAGTAAAAACTCCCAGAGGCTGGAAAAAGAGGAAGGAAATAAAAAGGAAAACTCTAGAAAAGTATTCTTCGAATGATTTTTTTTAACAGTTTGAATAACCGAGTTATTTTCGAATGGTTTTCTTATTTCAGGTATTAAAACGACTCAGTACCAAAATCCAGTGATGAAAGTAAAATTAAAAATCACTAGATTTTGTAATTGGTTACAATCCTTGTGATTTTGCTTCTAGGTTGAAGCCTTTAGATATCGAATGTTAATTTTGATTGGAGGCTGAATTCTTCTTACGAATTCAGATTTTCAATCAAGAAATGCAAAAATCACTAGATTTTGGACCAGAGTCATTAAAACCAGTATTTTCAAAAAGCCATATCTAAACAAATATGGATAAAGTATCAAAAACGGTCTTTCAAGAAGAAAAACTTTAAATGTGATTATACGCCGGGAGTTAGGAGAAGAAAGAAGACATGCTTAGAACTCGAAACAAACGAGTAAGATCAAAACAGTTGTAGAAAAGAATAGACTTGAGAGCTAAATCACTTGTCCCCGTTTTTGGATGTTGGATTACTGAAAATTTCGTTTTTCCGTTTTTCTGTTTTTCCGTTTTTCTGTTTTTCCGTTTTTCCGAGTTAATATATAACTCTTTATTTTTTAACAATATAATAATATAAATAATTTTCCTGAGTGGTTTACATAAAGAACCTATTTCAATAAGTAAATCAATTTGTGGGCCAATTTACAAAGTAAATACTTTCCATCTTTTTAGTATGAACCTGGTTCGATAATGGCGAAAGTTATTGAAAACCGTAAACATAAGAAACTCTATACATTTTACTCAAACATGGGAAATGTACTCTGTCTTTCGGAATTGATTAATAACTCACGGACACGTCCCGAAATAAAGAGGAGCTAAAAATTCTTACCAGCGTGTTTTTATCGTGGATTTTGGAAACTTGAGCTTCTTTTCAGACGTTACTTTTCCTGAAATCTCAATAAAATCACATATATATAAATCTGAATTACATTAATAGTATGGGAGTAAAGAAATTTTTCATATGGCTTACGTTGGGATTTCTCGGGGGAATACTGATTTTTTCAGCCTGTATTCCCCAAAATACGGGAGTTATGGCTCAGGAATACGAACCCGGAAATGAGGGAGCTCAGATTAACTCAAGCCCGGGTATTGATGCGGGAATAAAACCTTCAGACGACTCAGGGAATTTGACCCGGGAAGCGGGAAAGGCCGCGGGGAATCTTGAGATTACTGTTTATGAACAGGGAATTTCCCTTGTAAAAGAAAAGCGAGAACTTCTGCTGAAGAAGGGGGTCAATCAGGTCCAATATACGGATATTGCTTCCGGAATTGACCCGACTTCCGTTATCATTGAGGACCCTGAAAATAAGGATACTGTCTTGCTTGAACAGAATTATGAATATGATCTTTTGAACAGTGCCGAGTTGCTTAAAAAATACCTTGGCAGGGAAGTCAACGTAACTGACAGAAACGGTGAAACTTACACCGGTACGCTGTTGAGCCATGAAGACAGCAGTATTGTCCTTAAGACCAAAGCAGAAAAAGCTGTGGTACTTAAGGATTTTTCAAAAATAGAACTGGATGACTCTTCCAGCCTCTCGGCAAAACCTGCTCTGATCTGGCAGATTTATTCTCCTGTTTCAGGAACACGACAACTTCTAGTTTCCTACCTGACTGGCGGTATAAACTGGGAAGCGGATTATGTCCTCATAAGCAATGCGGATGAGACGAAAGCAGATATTCGGGGCTGGGTGAGCATCGACAACAAAGCAGGAATGACCTATGAAAATGCAGTTCTGAAACTGGTTTCAGGGCAAATAAACCGTGTTTCTGGGCCCATGCTCGGGAGTGCCGAAGAAAAAAGTGTGGTTAATCAAGCTGTCTCACAAATGCCCATTGCCGAAGAAGCTCTTTTTGAGTATCATCTTTATACTGTTGAAAAACCGGCAACTCTAAAAAATAATCAGGCAAAGCAGATCTCCCTTCTATTTGCAGATTCCGTCCCTATGGAAAAGAAGCTTATCTACGACAGTTCCCTGGGCGAGAAAGTCCTGGCTTACCTTACTCTTGAAAACTCAAACGAAAGCGGGCTTGGCATACCTCTTCCAAAAGGAATCATGAGAATTTATAAAGCTGATTCTTCAGGAGGGCTTCAGTTTCTCGGGGAAGACCGGATAAAGCATATTCCCGAAGCCGGAGAATTAAGAGTGGCTGTCGGCTCATCTTTTGACCTGACTATTAAGCGAAACGAGACCGATTACCAGCGCATAAGTGATAATGTAGAAAGGACGAGCTATGAGATCGAGCTTAATAACAGTAAGCCTGATTCCCAGACAGTTACTATCGTGGAACATCTTTCCGGAGAATGGGAAATTCTGGAAAGCTCGGATAGCTACGAAAAAACTGATGCCTTTACCATTGAATTCAGGGTGATGGTCCCTGCAAAAGGCACGAAGATTACTTCTTACACTGTAGAACGTCGCTTTTAAGGGTAGATAATACATAAAAAGCTTCAAGAAGATAAAGAGTGCAGAGATGCCTGGCGGTGAGAACGTCTGAATTGACGGCCGCCGGCGAAATAAGTGAAAAATAAGTTTGCAAGACCAGGCACAGATGATTTCTGTAACCTGTCTTTGCATTTATCCTTCGAGTACGATCTCGATGTTGATATCCTTGGGAACCTGGATTCTCATGAGCTGGCGAAGTGCCCTTTCATCGGCTGCAATGTCAATGAGTCGCTTGTGTACGCGCATCTCCCAATGATCCCAGGTTGCAGTTCCATCTCCGCTGGGGCTTTTTCTTGTGGGGACGACAAGCTTCTTTGTAGGAAGCGGAACAGGTCCGGAAATACTAACTCCTGTTCTTTCCGCAATGGCCTTTACCTGATTACAGACTCCGTCCAGATCCTTGGGACTGATGCCTGACAGTCTTATTCTAGCTTTTTGCATACCTTTTTTCTCCTTAAAAAAATGAGAAAAGGAGAGTGTTATTTCTGCTTAACACTCATGCACATGCCGGCGGCAATGGTCATACCCATGTCGCGGATAGCGAACCTGCCGAGCTGTGGAATTTCCTTTACGGGCTCGATAACCATCGGCTTTGTCGGTTTGATGGTAACGATTGCTGCGTCTCCGGCCTTAATGAAGGTCGGATTTTCTTCCTTTACCTGTCCAGTCTTCGGGTCCAGCTTCCTGTCAAGAGAAATCAGCTGGCATGCGGTCTGGGAGGTGTGGGCGTGGAACACAGGAGTGTACCCTGCAGTGATTGCAGAGGGGTGCTGGAGAACCACAATCTGTCCTACAAACTCATCAGCAACCGAAGGTGGGTTGTCAACATGGCCACAAACGTCTCCTCTGCGGACATCGTTCTTGCCGATACCGCGAACGTTCCATCCAATGTTGTCTCCCGGGAGTGCCTGTGGGATTTCTTCGTGATGCATCTCAATGGATTTGACTTCACCTGTTGTTCCGCCTGGCATGAAAACGACCTTGTCACCCTTCTTCAGAATACCGGTTTCGACTCTGCCTACAGGGACGGTACCGATACCGGAGATGGTATATGCGTCTTCAACAGGGATTCTGAGGGGCAGGTTGGACGGTTTGTCGGGTTCCTTGAGATTGTCGAGGGCAGTCATGATGGAAGGGCCCTTGTACCAGGGAGTCTTCGGGCTGAGCTTGACAATGTTGTCGCCGTGGAACGCAGAGATTGGGATGAAGGGGATTTCGCTTGGCTTGAACCCGATCATCTTAAGGATACCGGATACCTGCTCGATAACTTCCTTGTACCTGGCTTCGCTGTAGTCTACTGAGTCCATTTTGTTGATAGCGACAATCAGCTGGTTGATACCGAGGGTTCTGGAAAGGAAAATGTGTTCCTTTGTCTGGGCCATGACTCCATCAGGAGCTGCGACAACAAGAATAGCGGCGTCAGCCTGAGAAGCGCCTGTGATCATGTTCTTTACGAAGTCACGGTGGCCTGGACAGTCTACGACTGTGAAGTAGAACTTGTCTGTGTCGAATCTCTTGTGAGCGATATCAATTGTAATACCTCTTTCACGCTCTTCCTTAAGAGAGTCCATAACCCATGCAAAGGCAAAGGATTCCTTACCCTTCTGCTTTGCTTCTTCTTTATACTTCTCGATGATGTGTGCAGGTACAGCTCCTGCATCATACATTAAGCGTCCTACGAATGTTGATTTTCCGTGGTCAATGTGACCAATCACTGCTAAATTCAGGTGTGGTTTTTCTGCTGCCATATTTATAATTCTCCTGTAATTCTGGATGAGTTTAATTCGTATATCAAATATTTACTATATTAAGATTAGGGCAGATTTCAATATTGATTCATCCGTTTCTATATTTTTTTATCAAATCAATATTGTTAATTTCCCTTTACCGGATTTTTTCTTGAACCGGCACTGTATGAATATCCAGCGACCTGGACTGTTTTTCCCCAATATAGGCATACCTTGACTTAAAGCTTTCCGATTGGACGTATCCTCGAACCGATAGGGATTCTCTTCCCTTCCAGGTCAGTCGAGATCTTTTTTCATTCCAAAGGAAACGGTATTATCTTATAAATATTAAGGAAAAGCGGAAAAAATTCCGCTTACATTGAAAGGTAGTCAGCAGATTTCGGAAGGTCCTTTTTGAGGCCTTTCCTTTCTCTGATCTGACCTACTACTTCAGTCTGGATACTGGAAGGCACAATATCAAAGCCTCCGAATTCAGTACTCCACATAGCACGTCCTTCGGTTGCGGACCTGATCTCTCCTGCAAATCCAAACAGCTCGGCTACAGGCACCCTGGCCTCGATAATTGCCAGGTCTCCTTCAGTAGTCATGTTAAGGATGACTCCACGGCGGCCCTGCAGTTCCTTTGTTGCACCACCCATTGTAAGCTGGGGCACCTGGACAAAGACCTTCTGATAAGGTTCGAGAAGACTGTCTTCTGCCATAAGCATCCCTGCCTGGATAGCCTGCCGTGCTGCGGGAATAACCTGGGCCGGACCTCTGTGAATTGCATCTTCGTGAAGTTTTGCATCTACAAGTACACACTTCACGTTTGCTACAGGCTCTCTGGTAAGAGGGCCAGCACGCATAACTTCTTCAAACCCATCAAGCACCAGTTCCATTGTCTCGTTCAGATACTGGATACCTTTGGTCATGTCTATGAAAATGTTGGAGTTATGGATGCCAGCAATGCCTTTTGCTTCTTCTTTCCCCATGCCGAGTTCCATGAGCTTCTGTCTGCGCTCAAGCTCAGGCATGTTCATACTGATATCACCGGACTTGATCAGATCGACAATTGTAGTGTCAAGGGGCTCCACAAAAATATAGAACCTGTTGTGCCTGTTAGGAGACTTTCCTTCTACAGGTTCGATCTTTTTCTTGATGGTTTCCCTGTAAACTACAATTGGCTTACTTGTGGTGATTTCCACATTCTTATCTCTCTGAATCCTGTGGGCGATAACTTCCAGGTGAAGTTCTCCCATACCTGCCATCAGGTGTTCCCCGGTTTCTTCGTCCAGAGTTATCTGAAGAGTCGGGTCTTCCTTTGCAACCTGTCTGAGAACCTCGATCAGTTTGGGCAGATCTTTCGTGTGCTTGGCTTCCACAGCCACAGTCACCACAGGTTCGCTTACGTGCCTGATGCTTTCGAAAGGTATCATATCTTCAAGGGTTGTAACTGTGGACCCTACGATCGCATCTTTTAAGCCCGTAACTGCAGCAATGTTTCCTGCAGGAATTATCTCCACTTCGAGCCTTTCGGGGCCCATGAAGATGCCTACCTGCTGGACTCTGCTCTTTTTTGCAGTCCCGGATGTGAAAACTTCCATTCCACGGGTAAGAGAACCGCTGAACAGCCTTCCGGTTGCTACTTCTCCTGCATGAGGATCTACGGAAATATCCGTTACCATGAAAGCAAGGTCACCGGCTGCATTTGCAGTGGCCATCGATTTGCCAATTTCAGAGCTAGCATCTCCATGCCAGATAGCAGGCACCCTTCCCTTCTGGGCGTCAAGAGGGTTTGGCAGGTATGTGATAACCATATCAAGGACAGTTGCATGCAGGGGACACTTTTCTGCCAGAGACTTCATGTCCTCTACCTTACAATAGTCATATACGTCTTTAAAGGAGATCCCGGTCTTTTTCATCATAGGCACACTGATAGCCCAGTTGTAAAGAGCTGATCCAAAAGCTACAGTTCCGGCTGAAGCATCAACTTTCCAGCCCGCCTTGAACTTCTCCGGGTTCATGTTCTTGATGAGCTTGTTCACGTGGTCAATTACTTTACCAAGGCGAACCTGCATTTCCTGAGAATCGACCTGCAGCTCATTGATCAGCCTGTCTACCTTGTTAACAAAGAGCACCGGTCTGACATGTTCTCTCAGGGCCTGTCTGAGTACGGTCTCGGTCTGGGGCATCGTGCCTTCTACTGCATCCACGACCACGACTGCACCATCCACCGCTCTCATGGCACGGGTAACGTCTCCACCAAAGTCAACGTGCCCGGGGGTGTCAATCAGATTGATCAGATAGTCTTCATTATTGTAAGTGTGAACCATGGAAACGTTAGAGGCATCGATTGTAATACCTCTTGCCTGTTCCTCTTCATCGGAGTCCATGAATAGCTGTCTGCCTGCAAGTTCCTTTGAAATCATGCCGGCACCTGCTAACAGGTTGTCCGATAATGTAGTTTTTCCGTGGTCAATGTGCGCAACGATACCGATATTTCGGATTTTTGTGGGTTCCTTCATGAGCGTCGTTACGCGCTCGACCATTTTCTTCCTTCGTCCCATGCTAATACCTTTTAAACAAATGTAATCTAGTTATATAATGACATTTTAAGTCGGGAAAGCCCGATAAGCGATTAACGTGCTGCCTTTGCAACTCTTTCCTTTGCATCTTTCCTGTTGATGGCGAAGGATTTCGTATCACGGTTTGCAGCGCCTATAATTTCGGTTGCCAGGCATTCTGCAACAGAGCGCTTGGATTTGAAGGCTGCGTTTTTAGTTCCCATGCTGATGTAGCGCAGAGCAGTGTCCACACGCCTCTGGGGTGCAGTGTCTACTGCTTTTGGCACGGAAATTCCTCCGTATTTAAGCCTGACTACTTCTTCCCTGGGGCCTGCATTGGCAATAGCATCAACCAGAATCTGGATCGGGTTCTGCTGGGTCTTCTTGTTCATGATGTCGAAAGCTTCTTCAACTGCACGGAGGGTTACCTGCTTCTTTCCGCTGTTGATTTCGGTTCTCATCAGGTTGTTTGCCAGGCGTTCAACAATGGAAATTTCGGATTTGTTAAACTGCTGCCTGGCGTGCTTTCCGCTGCTGTGAGGAACTATTACAGGAGTAAGACCGACGTAACGCTTAATTCCGAGGTCTCGGACTTCAACTTCAGTAGGGTCCCATTTGCCGAAAATTTTGTACAAAAAAATCATCTCCTTGGCTTTTCCAATCTGCCGATTACCAGCTGGTTCAGGGACACGTTGTTTACGGCAATCACTTTGAAGCGTACACCGGGAATGTCACCCATAGCACCACCCATGCGGCCTCCGATCCTTTCTACGGTTACTTCATCGTGTTCATCAATGAAGTTCACTGCACCGTCTCCAGGACAGAAAGCAGTTACCTGACGCCCGTTTTTAATGAGCTGGATTCGTACGCATTTGCGGATTGCAGAGTTGGGCTGCTTGGCTTCAACTCCTACCTTTTCTAATACTATACCCCGACCCTGCGGTGCACCACCAAGCGGGTCAGCTTTCACATCGAGACCAAGAACTCGCCTGCCGTAGTATGAGTCTTTCCAGCGGGCGTTTTTCCTGGTCTGTTTGAGTATATTAGCTGCAAATTTTCCTTTAGCCATTGTTAATTTCTCCAAGTTAAAAATTGATCACAGTTTCCTATAAGGCATTAGATGTCAGATTGTCTTTCAACGCCGGATTAATGGATCAACGTAAATTAAGGTGATTACTGCAGGATTACATCTTCTATATTGTGATGGCGACGGGCAAGCATCTTTACTTTTTCGATATTCTTGCCGTTGCGACCGATGGCAAGCCCCTTTTCTTTATTGGGTACCTCTACATAAGCTAATCGCTTGCCATTTTTGTTTATAATGTTTGCCGAACTAACGGACACAGGCCCGAAAGCGTTCTTTAAAAAGGTGACAGGGTCTTCTGAATATTCCACAAGCTCTATAGGTTTGTCCAGGGTTTTTTTAACACGGTTTATATTCTCCCCATTTTTGCCTATCGCAAGCCCCATATCACCCTGTTTTACGACATATACGAGTCTTTCCTCTTCCGGGATGCAGTCGAGAATATTCGCCCGTGTCATATTTTCAAATAACGCAATGTACTGGATGCTTTCTGCAGTAAGTCTTATTTCACCCAAGACGTTGCCAACTCCTTTTATTAAACAGTAGCTGCCAGGATATCCGATTCTCCTACATCGAGAATTGCCATGGCTGCAATTGTAAAGGGCTTTCCGCATACGGGCCCGAGTTCTACACTTGTGCCTTCATATTCCAGGACTGGAACATTTGCTGCCTGAACTTTCTGTTTAATTTCTTCGGGGCAGTTTGATGCCAGGACCACCATTTTTGCAGAGCCGTTTGCTGCTGCATCCATGGTCCGTTTGGCTCCAACGATTACTTTTCCTGTTTTCACAGCCTTGATAAGAGATTTATCAACATTGATCTTCATTTTCATCAACTCTGTCTCAAATTAGCTCGTCTACTCTATATATTATTTAATAAAGATTTCCAAGCTCGGTGAATATATGGTACTCTAAATACCTGATGCCTTATATCTATTTTCTGGTTATGAGCCTCGCGGACTCAAGTTTCTGCAGCAGGATTTGATAAGTTTCATTAATGTAATATATACCTGATTTGGACTTGTCTTCTATCAGGCTACACATTTAAATAATTATAGGTCGGGTTTTCGGGATTTTGCCTTAAAACCCTGACTCATCTTCTGCTTTGATTTCTTGTTTCCTTCTACTTACAAGGTGAACGTCTCCGGTACCCATGCGAATAGGTTGACCGACAATGATATTTTCTGTAACGCCCTCCAACTTGTCAACATCTCCGCGCATTCCGGCATCCAGCAGATGATTGACAGTCACTTCGAAAGCTGCACGAGCAAATACACTTGCCTTTTCACCTGAGATTCCGTGTCTTCCTATTTGTTTTACTTCTCCGTCGCAGGTCATGAGATCTGACACAAGCATAATATGTCGGATATCCACGGTCAGACCCTGTTCACGCAAGGTATCTGTGGCTTCCTTGATAAGTGCATTTCTTGCAGCCTCGACTCCCAACACTTCGTATATTTCATTGACATTGTTTGTGCTGGTTCTTGTCCTGTCCACTCCTTCGAACTGAAGCACTTCACGCAGAGCCGAGCCTTCGGTATAGAGAGTATACTCTTCACCTTCTTTCCTGACTACCACTCTCTTGATCCCCTCTATCCCTTTCATGGTGACATTGTGGATACTTTTCGCAAGTTGGAGAAGTTCTCTGTAAGAGGGCTCTCCCGGGGCAATTATAATCTGGTTATCTATATCAGGGGAAATCGTGACCAGCACGTTCAGTTCTTCGTTGAACTTCTCCTTTACCTGTTCAATAGTGATGTTCCTGCCTTCCATTGCTTTTTCGTGCAGGTCGATTATAAGCTTCATCTGGGAAAGGTCAGTGGTAACGTCAGCAATGTGGTCGATTTTTGTCGCTTCAATTTCCCAGGCAAGAGCTCTTGTCTTTTCCCTGTCGTAAGCATAATCCTCAGGGTTCTCTTTGGAGAGGGCAATTGTCATCATCGGAGTGCTCGGAATTTTCCGGGCATCCACGATTTCTATAAGGCGGGGCAGACCGAGAGTGACGTTAATTTCAGCCACACCGGCATAGTGGAAGGTACGCATGGTCATCTGAGTGCCTGGTTCGCCTATGGATTGGGCTGCAACCACACCTGCAGCGTCGCAGGGTTCGATGCAAGACACCTCATACTCTTCCATTGCCTTTTCTATGATCTCTTCCATTTCCTTCTTGCTTACTCCGGCTTTGATAACTTCTTCCTTGAGAGCTTTAAGAGTATTCGAAGGAAAGGGCAGGTCTTTTATCATGCTATCGATTGTAGCTTCGCTGATACTCATCAGGCCACCTCTTTGTTCACAACCGAACGAACAATCCTGTGGATCGTCTCAGGCTTGCTAAAGTCACTTTTCGTGGGATTGATCCCGTCTTCTCCGTACTTGAACTGTACGAGCACGCCCCTGGTATCCCTGACTGTAAGGTCATACTGGACTTCCAGATCCTGGAGGGCATTGACAAGTCTCCTCTGCAGGTACCCTGACTGGGATGTCCTGACCGCAGTGTCCACAAGCCCTTCCCTACCACCGATTGCATGGAAGAAATATTCGGTCGGATTCAATCCGCTCTTGTAACTTGCCTTCACGAATCCATGGGCATCCGACCCGAGGTCTCCCACTTCGAAATGGGGCAGAGTCCTGCCTGCATATCCTCTGCGGATACGTTCACCACGCACTGCCTGCTGGCCAACGCAGGCTGCCATCTGGGTAAGGTTCAGAATAGAACCTCTGGCTCCGGAACGGGCCATGATAACTGCCGAATTTTCAAGCCCCATGTGGCTGTCTGCAATTCCACCGGTTTCGTCTCTGGCCTTCCCGAGCTTCTGCATGATGCTCATTTCAATTGTTTCATCAAGGGTCCTGCCAGGGAGGGATTCAAGCTCTTTATTCTGATAAGATTTGATAAGGTTCTGCACGGCTTCTTCAGCTTTACCGAGGACTTCATTAATCTGGATCCTGGCTTCTTTCGGGATATCTTCGTCAGCTATTCCGAAACTAAGGCCTGTCCGCATGATTGCCCTGATTGCAAGCTTGGTCATATCGTCTATGAAGTTAGCTCCGGCTTCGGGACCGATTTCCTTGATAATACGGTCCTGGATTTTACCTTTAAATGCTCCTATCGCAGCCTCGTCTATAGTGCCCATAATGAGTTCACCATTCCGGATTACCACATAGGCATCGTTCGGACACCCTTCTTTCTTGCAGGTGTCACAGTGCGAGCAGACCTGAGCTGCAAATTCTACACTCAGGTTTTTTGGCAGAATCTGGCTGAAGATCTGCTTTCCTGTCCAGTAGGGTTTTCCGTCATCACCGTAGCCCGCAGGCGTGGGCAGGGTACGAGCGCTGCTCTTTCGAAGAATATCATAAGCATCGTAGCTGGAAATGCGATTTTCAAAACGAGTCAGCAGGAAAAGCCCTGAAATGTGGTCATGGATCCCGCCTATAATGGGACCTCCGAAACGCGGAGAGAGGATATTTTCCTGAACCTGCATGAGAATTTTTGCTTCAGCCCTGGACTCTTCTGTCTGAAGGGCGTGCATGTTCATTTCGTCCCCATCAAAGTCGGCGTTGTATGGAGGGCATACTGCAGGGTTCAGCCTGAAGGTCTTGTTTGGAAGCACCTTAACAGAATGAGCCATAATACTCATCTTGTGCAGGGAAGGCTGCCTATTAAAGAGTACGATATCTCCATCCTTCAACTGGCGTTCCACTAGCCATCCGAACTCCAGTTTTTCGGCAAGGTCGTCTTTGTTTACATTGGTAACTTTTATTCGCCTGCCGTCAGAACGCAGTACATAGTTTGCTCCGGGATGGATATCCACACCATTGCGCACAAAAACCTTAAGCTGTTCTATATTCCTTGGCGTTACAACGCAAGGCATTGTCAGAATCCGTGCAATGGGCATCGGAACCCCTACCTCATTAATGCTCAGGTTGGGGTCAGGAGAGATTACTGTACGGGCAGAGAAATTAACACGTTTACCAGACAAACTTCCTCTGAAACGCCCTTCCTTACCCTTTAAACGTTGAGAAAGGGTCTTTAAAGGCCTGCCTGACCTGTGTCTTGCAGGAGGTATTCCTGAGACTGAGTTGTCAAAGAATGTAGTAACGTGATACTGA
>JAMXHR010000013.1 GCA_023955635.1 Methanosarcina sp. ERenArc_MAG2 | reverse complement strand
CTGGCGTACCTGAAGTAATCCTTGCAAAAGAACTCAGCCTCTGTTATGCCTCTCTTGCCATTGTCACAAATCAGGCATGCGGAATGGCCTCTCAGAAATTAACAGCAGACGAGGTCACTGAGGTCGTGGGAAAAGATCAAGATGCAATCTTTGAGATTATTGTGGATACAATCGAAAATATTCCAGAAACCCGAAACTGCAGGTGCAGATTTGCAAAGGAAGGAGCCTGCCTATAAGAACCGAATTTTAAAAAACCAGAGAAAATACCCTTCATCGCAATACAGGCTCCATCCGATATTTTGTGCAAATACTCTTCTGTATAATATTCTCTGTAAATACCATCAATATTTATAGAGCTCTCAGCTGAGTTTTATTTATATAATAAATAAGTGATAAAATATTTATATAATAGCCGCCTATAGATGTGTCGCTCAAAAGAAGATAAATACAGAATGTGTGCACGAAAAGAAATAAGGTAAGTATGCACCGGAACAATGCTGGAAGAATTAATAATATTCTCGCCTGTAAATTCAAACATACGATGCAAGAATTAAGAAAACAGCATCCATTAGGCGAATACCATTGATTTTTGAGTTCCTAAAGGAAGCTTACTTATAACATTCACATATCAGGATAAACAATGACGCTCTGGGTCCTAAGCTACGCTGAAAAATCGAAGATAATAGTTATGGCTATAAAGGACCGGATGAAGCAGCCGCTTTATGTGGCCGAGCTCCATGTAAAGGAGAGTTACAAAGGACCACGCCCTCATAAAATAAGGCTTCTCACCGGCAAGAAAAAAGACGAATTTATTCCTCCCCAGCAGTTCATAGAGCTTTTACGCAGTGCAAATAGAATCATGCTTGCAGAAGGAGGGGACCCTTCAAATGAGATTGCTTTTCTCGAAATGCTCAAAGGTTTTCAACTCGATGCAGACAGAGTTAAAATCTGCAAGCACTGCTGGATCAATAAACGTTTCAACTTTGTAAATAACAAGTCTATCAAATATAACAACGAACTCATCTGCTGGGAATGTGCAAAAGAAGAACTTCTGCGTGCAGTCCGTTCGGCGGGTGTGAATTACGGGGAAAAATCCGTAGATTTCCTGGAGCAGGTTCTCTCTAAAACAAGGGATCTGGATAGAACTGTCCGAATGCTGACCCCTGAAAGGCTGGATCCCGAGTTCACTCGTTATGATACTATAAGGACAAAACCTGCAGAAGCTACTGTCAGGATAAAGAATCTTCCTCTTGCAAAAAAGTTCAAGGAAATGCTGCTCCAAAAATCCGAGACTCTTCTCCCTGTGCAGGCGCTGTCTATAGAAGCAGGACTTCTGGAAGGGAAAAACCAGTTTGTAGTTTCGGCAACCGCAACCGGAAAGACCCTTATAGGGGAGATGGCAGGAGTCCAGAACCTTCTGGACAAAAAAGGAAAGATGCTCTATCTGGTTCCCCTGGTAGCTCTTGCAAACCAGAAATACGATCAGTTCAAAGAACGTTATTCAAAGCTCGGGCTTACGGTTTCCATAAAGATTGGCGCAATCCTCATAAAGACATCCCAGCGCGTGAAAATGCAGACCAGCCCGGGTGCGGATATAATTGTAGGAACTTACGAGGGCATAGACCATATGCTCAGGTCAGGAAATACCGATTTTCTGGGCAAAATAGGGACTGTGGTTGTGGATGAAGTCCATATGCTCGAAGACCAGGAAAGGGGGCACAGGGTGGACGGGCTGATAGGAAGGCTGCGTTATGCAGCACCTGAAGCTCAATTTATTTACCTCTCTGCAACCGTTGCAACTCCCGAAGCCTATGCAAAAAGCTCGGGGCGCAGCTTGTCCGATACGAGCACAGGCCTGTTCCCATTGACAGACACCTCCTTTTCTCTCAGGAAAATGAAAAGGCAAAGCTGATTTCGCAGCTTGCAAAGGAAGAGTATTCAACGTTCTCTTCCAAAAAGCACAGGGGACAGACTATTGTCTTTACAAACTCGCGTAGAAACTGTCACAAACTTGCAGGAGCCCTTTCAATCCGAGCAGCTCCTTATCACGCAGGTCTTTCCCAGTATGAAAGGAGGAAAGTTGAAACTCTCTTTGCAAAAGGAGAGCTTCCAGTAGTGGTAACTACTGCTGCTCTTGCGGCAGGCGTGGATTTTCCTGCTTCTCAGGTTATATTCGAGTCTCTGGCAATGGGGATAGACTGGATCTCGGTCCAGGACTTCTTGCAGATGAGCGGAAGGGCAGGCAGGCCAGACTACCACGATAGAGGAATTGTCGTGCTTATGCCTGTGCCAGGGAAATCTTATACAAACTCTCAGTCCGATACCGAAGAAGAGGTTGCAATCAAACTGCTGCAAGGAGAAATGCTTTCTATAGGGGTCGAATATGGAGAGTCCGAGCAACTTGAAGAAATTCTTGCATCCATTGCAGTCACCTCGTCTGTCCAAGACCTCAGACTGATCCATAACCTGATGTTCGGAAGTTTCGACCTGGATAAACAAATCTTGCGCCTGCAGAGCTACCGCTTTGTAGAAAGAAAGGGAAATAAGATAACGCTTACGCGCTTTGGGAAAATTGTTGCGGCTCATTTCCTTCCGGTATCCAAAGCTTTCCTGATTCGGGATGCAGTGCTTGAAGAGAACGATCCCTTGAAGATCGTAACGAACCTGGAGTTTTTCGATGCTGCGTATTTTAAGTACTCAAACCAGATCGGCAGTTCCCTGCATGTGAATATGCCTTCAAGGGTTTTTCAGGGAGCTACTCTTGATATAGTCTTTGATGGGGAGTCACTTTCCCAGCTTGATGCGAAAATCCGGGAGCTCATGTTGAATTTTGCTTCGGACTTTTTAACCTGTGTGTGCAAAGACTCGCCTTACTGTGGTTGTGCAGAGCAGAAGTTTTCGGAAAAAATTATCAGGCTACGTACTGAAGAGCTTGACCCGACAAACATTATAAAAAAACTGGAAGATAAATACGGGGTTTCAGCATATCAGGGCGATGTTTTCGGGTACCTGGACAATGCAGTCCGCAATCTTGATGCTGTGGAACTGATAGCAAAGGTCCACTCAAAAAAGGGTGTTGCAGAAGAGGCAAAGAAGCTTAAAAAGAAAGTCCAGGGCTGAAAGATCAAAAGCTTTTTTGCAGGTAACATTCTATAGTGAAGTAATAATATTCCTTTTTATATGGGGAATAAGTCTTTTACATTAAATGAATATCCAGTATCTGAAATAACTGGACAGTATCTGAGATTAGAACTTGCTCTCAGGAATATTCTTGAGAGCAAAGTATAGAGGTAATTTTATGACCGAGGATGTTGAATCCAGGGAAAAGATAGAAAGCTCAGCTTCCAAAAAAATAAAAAAGCATTACTATTGAATTCGTGAAACCTGAAAACTTCCGGCAGATATACGCTATCGGAGCCGCAGGCGGGCACAGCCCCTACGATTTCAGGATCGGTTTTTACAATGATACTCCCAAGATGTTCGGGGATGCTTCCGAGGCAAGAGTTATCGAAAGGAGCGTTGAAACCGAAGTGATACTCTCTCCGGTTGCTGCTCTTGAGCTTAACCGCTGGCTGACCCAGCACATAAATGAATACGAATCCGTTTTCGGACCCATTGCAAGAGCAATCCCGAGGCCGAGAAAAGAAATTGCAAAAACTATTGATGAAAGTACGGATATTCAGGGTTATATCTGACCCGCATAAAACAATTTCCAATTCCTGCGAAATCAAAAAGCTTGAACCGTGTTTTTTGGAAGGAGCTGTTCGAATTCAGAGGTCTTTTAAGAACTCTGGAGATCGATGGTTATATATCTCTGTAAAGGGTATGTAATTTTCAGTTTTCTTAAAAGCCGGTGGAGTGAAGATACAGAATAATTTCTCAGTTGCTAGCAGGAAGCGGCTGATACAAACAGAAAGCGGACCGTAGGTGTGGATACGGCTCTAGTGTAGCTCGCCCCGCATCGGCTTGGGACGTAAGAAACAGGAATCCGGGAGTACGGGGAAAATACAGAATAAATCAGCGAGGGTTTAAATTTGTTCCCAAATAAAAAAGTTCAGAAAATCGTTGGATCTAGGATCCAGGTAGAAATGAAAGGCGACCTTAATCTGCTTGAAGGCACTCTTAAAAGTGTGGATGACTACATGAATCTTCATCTTGTGGATACCATGGAGATTGTAAAAGGAGAAAAAGTCCGCTCCCTTGGTTCTGTGGTGCTTCGGGGCAACAACATCATATTGATCACTCCTGTCGAAGAATGAACATTCGCAAATAATTTCATTAGTGTGGAAGCATGGATCTTGAAGAAGAAGCCTACAATATAATACGAAGACATAAAGAAGGCGTTTTTCAGAATGTCATCTGGAAAGAGCTGGATATCGACAGCAGGAAATGCTCCAGAATTATTAAAAAGCTTCTGGATAAAGACCTTATCATACGTGAGGTTGGTGTCTCAAACGGGGCACGAACATACCTCCTGAAAGCAAAAGAAGAGGTTAAGGAAAAATATGACCTCCTTCTTGCAGGAGAAATGTTTTCGGCCTGCACAGGCTGCACCGGCGACTGTCAGCCCGAATACTGCGGGAGACTCAGCGAATGGATTGGAAACCTCACGGCAGAAGAAGCCCGGAAATCGGAAGAAACCGACGAAATCACAGAAGACATTGAAGATGAGGAAGAAACTACAGAGGAAATCTAAAAAAACAGATTTCTAAAGTAATGCAAAAGCGAGTATATCCCTGGAAGGTTCGGCAATCGATAGCTATATATAATAGAACCCCTTATTGAAGAATCCCTTCAATAGGGGAAATACGTCCAAATATGCGAAAAGCTCCGGTAGTGTAGTCCGGTCAATCATTCCGGCCTTTCGAGCCGAAGACTCGGGTTCAAATCCCGGCCGGAGCATCAGGATCTTTTTTCTGAAATGAATTTCAAACGGTTCTTTTTATTCTTCAAAAGTTCATGATTTTCTTATGACGTCCCTCCGCAAAGCCAGTGCTGTAAGCCGTAAGGACTGAGTCGAACACGAACCCTTGACTTATGGCCTGTCTGTCCGGATTTCTTTATTTTAAGCCCGGTTATTTGGAAAAAAATTTAGACACCTTAGGACAGGTTTTTCCGGCGAGTTGCGTCATTCCTTTAAAAAAGAATATATAATAATTTCAAAAGTTATTACATAAAGCTTTATCTGAGTAACAGATTGCACCAGAAGGATTTGTAAAGGGAAAGCTATATATATCACTAACATCTATTGAAGGTCTCGCTGTGAGATGCGATGTGCTCCGGTAGTGTAGTCCGGCCAATCATTCCGGCCTTTCGAGCCGAAGACTCGGGTTCGAATCCCGGCCGGAGCACCATATAATTTTTTTCTATACGTTCTTTTCTCAAAATGGTGAAAATTTATTTTCGAAGCTTTCCCCTTCTTTGATGAATTTCTTAAGTACTCAGCCCTTTTGCAGAATAAGGGAATGAAATTTCTTTATTTCCTGAATTTTTTCCAGATTCTGTTCTTCATCAAGCATTCCGGCAGTATTCAGGGATTCAAGCGCAGCCTTTGCTTCAAGGCTAGCAGCTTTCAAATCCTGATCCAGGGTAAGAACCCGCATTGTTTCCAGAGACCATGCGATCTGGACGAGTATATTTTTCAGGTCATACAGAGAAACCGCTGCCCCAATGTTTTCAAGCGCCTGGATTACTGCTTTTGCGCAGGATTCGTTCTTTTCCCTTACAGCGGCATTACCCAGATCTTCAAGAATGACTGCAGCCTCCAGAGTGCTGGTTTCGATCACCTGTTCGGCTGAAGAAACTCCTATCTGTCCAAGAAAGCTAATAGCCGCAGGTCCGGTTTCAGAAAGATTTTTTTCCATAGACTTCAGGGCTATGCGCATAAGATAAATCTCAGAAAGGCTTATCAGGGTTTCCATTTTCATTCTTGAAAAAATCTTTCCGCAATTTCCAAGCGATTCGACTGCACCTTTTGCTGCCGTATCCAGACCCTTTCCTGCAAACTCCAGGGAAAGGGTTCCGACAATGGACAGAGCTTTTATGGCAAGTGGCTCCCGCTTCTTACCAGCAGCTTCAAGAGTTATGTTACCTAGAGAGTGACTTGAAGCGTCACATGCTGGTTCCATTTTCATTTCAGCAGCTACTCTGCCTATATCCCCTATCGATATCATGAGTGCCTTTATATCCAGCTCGTTTTCTGCGGTGACGCTCATGTGGATCAACTGCAATGTGAAATCCCTGAGTTTGTCAATAGCATCTACTGTCCCTTTCAAATCCCCCTCATACGCTTTTTTGAATCCCTCTTCAATAGTCCTTACTTCATCAAGCTCATGTTCATTCACCGACGACATAACCAGACCCCGCAATAATCCTTGTTAATCCTATGTCCTTACCCCAGATCAGTTTTCCCATCAAAAGCCGTTTTCGGCCCACCTTCAGCCCTGCAACCGTTCTGGACATCCGGGAAAAATTGTACAACGTGAAATGTTAAAGCATAAGGTATATATAATAATGTACATTATTAGGCCATATTGTACTATATTGTAGAATTCAATTGTTGAGTTTATAAGCACAGTGAGTTTATATTTACAGAAAAAATTTCCGGAAAAATGCTTACAGGAAGTGGGTTTTAATGAAATCTCAGGATATTGCTGTCGTTGGAATTTTACTTGCAGTCGGTGCAATAGTGCGCTACTTATCCCTGGCAATCCCGGGCCCGATCGTTTCAAATCTTGTAATAGCCTTTTACTGTCTTGCCATTATCCTTGTAATACCCACATTCACTGAAGTCATAGGGATCGGGATTGTAGCAGGCGTATTATGTGCCCTTCTAAGTCATTCGATATTTCCGCCTGCAAATCTTATCAGCGAACCCGTGGGTGCAGTCGCCTGCCTGTTAACCTACAAAGCCCTTAGAAAGCTTTCAATCTCTCCTGCTCTTTCAACCCTTATCGGAACCCTGGCAAGCGGGACAACCTTCGTAATCGTTGCAATGCTTCTGATTGCCCCTACAATCCTGTCCAAGTTCGCCACCATGGGAGCTTTTGCAGCTGCCGTTATCGAGATCGTAGTATTAACTGCAATCGTCAACGCCATTATTGTCCTGATACTTTACCTTCCTGCCTCAAGAGTGCTCTCACGGGGGAAAGCATGATTGAACTCAGAGATTTTTCTTATACATACGGCACAGCTGAAAACTCTACTCTGAAAAATGTCAGCCTCGAGATCCGCGAAGGGGAACTGCTTCTGGTCACCGGGCACAGTGCAGCCGGAAAAACCACGCTTGCTCTTGCAATGGCAGGCATCCTTCACCACGAAATCGGGGGCCGGATCGAAGGAGAAATTATTTTCAAAAACAGGAATATCAGGGATTTTGACGGCATGAAGGAATTGAGCCGGCATATAGGGATGGTCTTTGATGATGCTGAATCCCAGCTTATCTTTACAAGTGTCGAAGAAGAAATCCGTTCCGGACTCGAAAACCGCGGCCATTCCGAAGACGAGCTCATGCGCAGGCTGGAAGAGGTAATGGAATTCTGTGAAATCAGCCGCCTGAAAAAGCGGGCTCCTCATACCCTTTCTGGCGGGCAGAAGCAGAAAGTTGCCCTTGCAGCAACCCTTGCCCTCGATACCGAAATCCTTATCCTTGACGAAGCCACAGCCGAACTGGATACAAAAGCCATAAAGAGAATCTTTTCGATTTTAAAACGGCTGAAAGAGGCTGGAAAGACTATAGTAATCATCGACCACAATATAGAGGATTTCCTGGAAATCGGAGACAGAGTCGTGCTTCTTGAGAAGGGTAAAATAAAAGCTATAAAAAGCCCGGCAGATTTTGCAGTATCTTCTCCTACTCCTGAGCCTGTGAGTCCCGAACCTGCAGAAAAAGTCCCGAACATGAATTCTGATAAAGAACTTCAGGCCCGAATCCAAAAAAGCCAGCCGGTAATTTCCGTAAGGAAACTTACACAACGTTACGGAGAAGTCCTAGCACTCGACGGCATAGACCTGGAGATTTACCCCGGCCAGCTCGTTTCAATTCTGGGGGAAAATGGTTCCGGCAAAACAACGCTCGTAAAACATTTTAACGGCCTTCTGCGTCCTTATTCCGGAGATGTGGTCATAAAAGGGCTTGAAACTTCAAAAGTTCCTATAAACGAGCTTGTCAAACATACAGGTCTCGTCTTCCAGAACCCGGACAACATGCTCTTTGAAGATACCGTAGAGGCCGAAATTGCATTCGGATTAAACAATATTGGCATATATGGGCCTGAAGCAGCCAAAGCAATCACCCATTCTCTTGAGCTTGTAAATCTGAGCGAAAAAAAGAACGTTTTTCCCCGTCACCTGAGCAGGGGAGAAAGGCAAAGGCTGGCTGTTGCCTGCATAATTGCCATGAAGCCCGAACTGATCGTACTCGATGAACCTACAACAGGCCTGGACGCAGAAGAGTCGGAAAGGATGATGCAGCTCATGCAAAAACTCCAGCACGAAGGGCACACAATAATCATGATAACTCACAATATGCAGCTTGTAAAAGACCATGCAGAGAGGGTTATTCGCATGGAGGCCGGAAAAATAATTGAAGACACGGCTGACAGAGCAGAATGCGCAGGTAAAGAATATATCAGCAGAGAAAATATCGGAGGCACTTGTGCATGAAAGAGATTATGCAATACATTAACAGGGATAGCTTTTTACACAGCATGAACCCACTCTCCAAAATCGTTGCCGTCGCAGGAATTATAGTTCTGAGCGTTTTTACGACAAACTCCACAGTCCTGGCCCTGCTGGTTCTGGGAATTTTTCTTGCGTCTCTCAAAGCCGGGCTCCATCACGAACTTCTCAGACAGCTCAAGCTTCTTGTTTTTCTGAGTGTAAGTCTGATCTTGTTAACTCTCTTTACTCTGAAAAGCGGAGACACTATCGGCTACCTTATCCCGCCCGGAACCTTAACGACCAGCGGGATTATCCCTATCACGACCGGAGCTCTTGATTTCGGAGTGGTTCTTTCCCTTCGCTTCTTTGCAATGCTTTTTGCCTTCCAGCTTCTCGTGGTCACTACAAGGCCCAGTGATCTTATGAAGGCTCTCCTGAAAATCCATATCCCTGTAGACTATGTGCTCATGTTCGTAATCGCCCTTCGTTTTATCCCTAGCCTGCAGATCGAAGGTCAGCGCATCCACGAAGCCCAGCTTGCAAGAGGTTACAACCCTGGAAAAGGTCTCCGTGGGAAAGTGAGGAGTGTAAAGCCTCTTCTTGTGCCCCTTGTAGCAAATTCTCTGGGAAGGACCCAGGTGCTTGGCCTGACAATGGATCTGAGAGGTTACAGGAGCAGGCAAAATGTGGAAAAGAACAGGCTTGTCGTAAATAATAAAGTAGGAGTAACAAGTTTATTATATAAAATATTTTACAGAGTTGAGGCTTTTCTGGTAATTAAAAAAAGAGAGTGATTTTAAGGAATAGGGAGTAACTTAGACTTAAACTTGTATGAATTATATAGTTTGTAGCGTTGTTATTTAAGCGACTGCCCGCAGCCAACAACATCACAAAATATTTTTATAATTACAAAAAATTAGAGACTTTAGATACAGATTATTATTCCGATTTTTTAAATAATATAATTTTATTACATTGGTCATCGGTTAAGGAATTTTCTTGCCTGAAAGCTATCGATTTTGCATCTTAATCCTGATTAAACTTTGGCCTTTTTACATGAAATCGATACTCTGTTCCAGCCTACAATGTGTTAAAATTTATAACAACTGTTGTGGAAATAAAGGCAATTTATCACGATTCCTCACTTAACCGAAGACGCATGAGGCAATATTAGATAGTTCTATGCAAGTACTTCTAGGACTTACGCACTTCAGATTCAAAATCAAGCACAGTAGCCATCAGATTTAGAATTTGAATTTCAGAAAGTTGTAAGCCTACTGCAGTTGATTTAGTACTTCAAGTGCGTAAGTCCTATACTTCTTTAGTGCTTCTAGTGCTAAAGCTGTTGTTAATGCCTTAGAGCCGTAGAACATCTTAAATCCCGAGTAAAATACACATAGATTCCATGATCCATCTGTATTTTGCTTATCTATCAAGTAGTTAGTACCTGTTTCGACAGCATCTCCAGCAAAATCAAAGTTGTGTAGTATATTTAATGCAAATGCGCTTTCAAGGTCATTTCCAAATGACCCATCGATACTTTGCCTGCTTAATATCTCGCCAATAATTGTAACCTTATTATTTCCCAGACTTGTAATGCCATTTTCAAAAGCTCTTGAGACAATATAATAGAATGATAGTTTGTCAGGGTACCATCTGGAAAAAGCCAAGTTTTCTCGAATAACCTCATTTATATGGGAGCAAATATGTGGATCATTCTCGCCTAAGTATAGTAGTACGTTAGCATTGACAACACAATCCACTTCATTTTCAAATGGTGGTTCAATCCAGGTTAGATACTGATTGGTTCCATTGAGATTATTCCGAATTAGATCATTATTGTCGTCGAAGGGTACTCCATAAAGTTTTAGAATGTAAGAAATGGCTGAGATGTCGTCAAGGTCAGGCGGAAGTTTCAAATCCCGGTGGTATGGATTTTTTTCGTATGAGTTCTCCAGATCCCGCCGTTTTCCTGTTCACCGAGTAAGAAACAGAGAGCCTTTTCCGTCATCTTGTTAAGCTTTGAGTGCCTCAAACCTTTGATGGAATAAAGGACAAAAGAGGTAACGAGTGGAGAATTATACAAATATCCTCCGTTCATCTGCTGTGTGGACGCAGCTGTAGTAGGAAACTCCCCACTATCCAATTGGTTTTCTACCAGGAAATCAATTCCATGCTCAATAGCTTTATTAATTCTTTTTTTGTACATGTTTTCCCTCCATGGTAGCTCGCTTAATGTTGGTTTTTGTTAATATGAAGATATGCTGACCAATAATTGCGCCAGATAGAGTGGCAATATCTGTGGCCGAAATTGAGGTAGGCTAAACATGTATTTTATTTTGGCTCCACTTGTTAGTGTCGAGTCAACAGCAAAATGTCGTATAAAATCGATTGCAATTATTCAGAATCATTAAATCTTTGAGGATTGACGCGACATTAGGGGCTTTGCTCATCATTATTGCGCCAATAATGGCGTAATTGATTTCTTTCCTTCACTAATAATTCGAAATTGCCTCTTTGTCCAAAATTGCTTTGAATCATAGGGTTATCGAAATCGTTCTTTACCTCATCTGTTGCCCAGGTGCTAGGGATGATCATTTTAAAATCTCATTTTTAAATTTTCTTAAGATATTTTTCCTTTACTTGTCGTCTATCTAATGCAAAGACTCACATTCGACTATAAAAATAAATTGCAAAGTTAATTTTTGACTATCGAATGAATCCATTCAATTCAGTAAAATCCTGCATTAAAGACAATTCGAACTATCTCACTAATATTTTGGAGATTGCCAAATAGTCAGGCGACTTATAAATACATTTATTCAAGAAGTCAGTTAATATTAGCTACCCTAGTATAAAAACAATTTGTAAAAAATTTTTAATTGTTTGAAAATAAATAACTTTTTAGTGTACAAAATATAGAACTGGTGCCTTATTTATTTTGAAATCTGCTCACCAGTTAATCTTTATCAATTGCATAGCTTAAATAATCGTAATTAGTAACTATTCAGCCTACCCAAGATCATTGATATTGATTTTGACATCACAGATAAGTGTGATTACTAACCAATGAAAAAATAAAAAACGCAATCAATAGACAATAATTAACGGAAACTAATTCAGAGAAATCTGCCTCTTTAATCTTATGGAAGATGGCTATTGAGGTTATTTTTCCCAGGCTGACTAGTTACACTTAAATTTATGCGCGAAGTAGATGGCCTTGAGCGTGTACATATTTTTAGGGAGACCGTAGAAAAGAAGGAGTTTTAAGGCTTATTTATCTAATGTACTAAAATGTACAAAATTTTACCTATTTAAAATTTACATATAAACAGGCATTACAAAAGAAACAGTACTTTTATTCGTACAATTTCTGAGGATATGTGTAATCTTATTGCTAAACTATTGAGCTTGTTAGCCAATAGGATTTTCTCAAATGGAAAAGGTAGCTTAATGACGAATCGTAGTATAGTATACAGCTTTTTGTCCACTTGCGGAATATGGGATAAAGATGCAGCAATTGTTTTTAGATCACTGCAGTGGATTCCAGATTTCAGCGTCAGGATTTTTAATGATTTTTGTGTTAACAACTAGATAATAATACAGTTTATAATGTTAGGAAGTTTTTTATACATAAAAATATAGTACTGTAACTAACTAGAAATATATGGAAAGTGTCTGCTAAATAGACAAGCTGATCACAAACTCTAATGAGTCTCTTAATTTTCAAATTCTGAGAGATCAATAAGTTTTAGATCATGAAAATGATTCTAAAACATTTATTGATGTAAACAATAAAATTGATTTTTGGGATGAGCTCGACAATTTCCATAGAGCTAGTGAAAAAATAAAAGAAACTTAAATAATGGAATGATATACATGGTAAAATTATCCGAAAATGATAAAGCTAAATTACCTGAATTCGTAAAATTGGTAAAGGCCGAATTAGAAAAAAGAATGTAAAAGTTGAAGCAAAAGACCTTGAAAATTCATTGATAAATGCTTATGGAAAGGTATCTGCAACTACTGTAGAAAGTTGCCATGATATTTGCATAACTGAAGGCTCGAAATGGTAAACTGTTTATTCACTTATTTTCACTATTATGGTGAGTAATATGGTGAGTAATTATGAGCCTATCCCAAAACCGAGTAGACTCTCTAAAATTATCAAATTATAAACGATCAACCATTTCGACTAGAAAACGATTCTGAAAATTTATCGTTGTAAGAAAAATGGGTTTTGGGATTAGCTCTATTTATAAATGCTATCTAAATATAAGTATTTAGATATGGAACATTTGAAGACATTTAGTTGAAAAATGAAAGTCATATCATGTTTTTCTCATTTGTGAGACCAATTTTCAACTTGAGAATTATTAACTTCCCCAAAAGCGAAGAGCTGCTAACTTGGTGCGCACTTATTCGTAATAATTTACATCTTTTGGTTGTTGATAAACGTGCTACTTTGTGAACAGGATAGTCCCCATTTAGCAAAAGACCAGATCCTAAGAAACGACGGAGAATATGTTATAGCTTACGAAACTATTTCAAAAAATAGTTATCGAATTTTACCTTTTAATATAGCTCTAATTCTCCCTTTATTTGATGGTACAAATAATCTCTCGGATATCAAAAAATTCTCTTATGAGATATTTTCCGAAATTTCAAAAAAATGTCCTCTCGAAAAAATAGAAGGAAACAACACAAAATTATCAGAAATAGTTGATCAAACAATCACAGCAATTGTTAATTTAGATATTTTAGAGCTTGAGGGTGAAAAGAGTCCTTCACTAAACAATCCAGAAAAATTAGTTCCCGATATTTATAAATATCGATTTCCTGTAGTAAGACTATCGAGGCCCTTGTCTGTGAGCATATCATTCACAGACCGATGTCAATTTGACTGCATATATTGCTATGCTGAGAGAAAAAAATGCGAGGAAAGAGAGCTAAGTCAGTGGATAAAAATTTTTGATGAACTTCAAGAGAATGAAATCTTCCATGTGGACATCGGTGGAACTGACATCTTTTCACGATCAGATGCTCTTAACATATTAAGTGCCATGGTAGATAGAGATTTTGCTTTTATGCTCTCTACAAAGTCCGCTATTGATGAAAAAACTGCAAAGTCTTTGGCAGCAATGCAAATAGGTATTAGGGATATACCTGAGCATTTAATTCGGCATGTCCAACTAAGTATAGATAGTGTTGATGCATCAACTGCAGGATATATGGTTAAAAGGAAAGACCATTATGAAAAGACAATTCAATCAGTTAAAAATTTAGTGAACGAAGGGATCTTTCCTAAAATAAAATGCGTACTGACTCCTTTAAACTATCTTGAAATTCCTAGTATTATTAACGAATTTTCAAATCTCGGAGTTCAAGATTTTCAGTTTGTGCAATATAGCAGAAGTCGATATAGACATAATGATAATCTATTTTTATCTATTAAACATAAGGAATTTATATGTAATTTTGCAGAATCCGTACATCAAAATTATCCCAATCTGAATATAAACATTGAAACGAAATTATACATGGGAGGAAGCAGAAACTTTTCGATAAATAAATGGATTAATAGACGGGTGTGTTCGGGGGGACGTTCAAACATGATAATCCAACCTAACGGTGATGTTACTTTATGTGAGCAAATCCCCCATGAAGAAGAATTTATTGTTGGCAACGTCTTTGATGAAGGAATCATGGGAGTATGGAACTCAAAGAAAATAATAGAATTTATTTATCCCCCACGTGAAAAATTCAAAAATTCGGTGTGTTATGAATGTTTGGAATTCGAAGATTGTCATCGAATTAAAGGATATTGTATCAGAGATACACTTTCGTCATACGGTACAATTTATGATGCACAACCAGAATGTCCCTGTCAAACAAAGATGCCCATTAGAGAAATTTGATTATCAATTTCTAGTTTTAGTCTACTTTAAAACCATTAAGTTGTGATCAGAATGAATGAGTATATAAGTTTGATTAAAAGTGGACAAAATGAAAGTGCTATCGAAAAAGCCTTAGATTTTTATTATTCGATTGAAGAAATCCAAACTTCTTGGGGAATCTCTTTCTCTCCAAAAATTGAAAATTCGATCAAGATAAGTTCCAGTTCGATTAGTTACAATAGATATTCTATTCCAATCTTTGGAATAAATGGTACTAATGTCTGGCAGAAAACAGAAAAATTGCTGAATACAATGAATGCTCCCAGAGAGTTATATAACGTAATAAAAAAAGGCACAATGAGAATGGCTTAATAATTGCAGGCTTAAATTTAGATGTGAATACTAAAAGAATTTATTTTCGTGAAAGAGATAAAGGATATGGCTATGAATTTGACTCAAATGGCAATTGGGATCTGAAAGTCTATCCAGACGTTCCTTCTGCAGATTATACACATGTTATTGAAGATTTAAAGTTGATCACATCGGAACAGATTTTCTATGAAATAAAAAATATAGTCCCTCTAGACAATTTGAATCTAGTTACTGCTAGAAGTACTCCAAAATTAGTACTTGGTTACCATATTTACACATCTCCAAAACAGCTGAAATTGCTGGAAAATTACATTTTTGCTTTAGTTTCGAATCTAAATAACAATCCAACTGAGTTTTATATATGGTTTGAAAAAAATAAAAACATGTATTTACATTGGTTAGGTATTGGTTATACTGAAAAAGCAGGATTAGAAATAACACTTTATATTAGAAGTAATGATGAAAATTGGAATATCTATTATCCACCATTAGATTTTTTTACATTTCTAAAATGGAAGGTTTTCAATATCGATCTACCAAATACTAAATAAAATTGGTTTTGGGATGAGCTCATCCAGAATACGCGATTCGAGAATCAATTTTGAGTTCTGGGATTAGCTCGTGGAAAAAAATAATCTTCATTTTGATGGCGAGTTTAAGAGGACCCTATTTACTTATATCTGACTTTCCGCAGATGTCTTCAAAAAAATAACATTTTTTCTGTTATCGTTTTTGGAGAAATATTCGAAAATTTGCAGTTATTATCTTTACTGAAGCTTAAGAAAATGGCTGCTATAAGTCCTAAATGAAGGCAAAAGGTCGAAAGTTTTGGAAAAAATTCAAAAACACATTTTGAGTAACCAAGTCGGTTTTCAGAAAAAACGATAGCAGGAAATATTATGAAAATTGAAAGGACATCTGCGGAAAGTCAGTTATATTGTCTTAATTCCCCAAATTACTGAAATCACAGCTCCTATTAGAACTACCCACAGAATATCAGCCCTGTAGAACAATGCAATAAATGCAACGATGGTCGTCACGGCATGGAAGATATCCAACGGCACGCTTAAGGCAAAGTGGAAGGCAGCCGAGGCCAGCAGCCCTACAAAAGAAAGATACCATTGACTGCCCTGTTGAACCTTAGAGAGCTGCTGAATTTGTCGTAATAAGGAACAATCCCTACTACCATAAGGAACGAAGGCAAGAATATGCTTGCTGTGGCTATAACAGCGCCGACAGGCCCGTAAAGTACGTAGCCCAAGTGTCGCCGTGATAACTATTGGTCCTGGCCTGGCACAAGGCTACACCAGCACGAAATGTTGGGTCATCGAGCCATTTCTTCTGTTCTACAACCATCCTGTGGATATAGGCAGTCATGGCAGGCCCGCCTAAAGAAGTCATGCCCAACCTAAAAAAGAGATGAACAGCAAAGCTACAGAAGGACTCAGGGAGGGGCTTATGGCCATCTCAGTATGGTGACTCTCGATACAATATCCCTCAAAGAAAATCTTTGGTTCTTGGGTTAGTATATTTTGCTTTATTTATTGGAAAAGATGGAGTGGGGAAAATGGGTGAAACTGACTTTCCGCAGATGTCTTCAAAAAATAACATTTTTCCTGTTATCGTTTTTGGAGAAATATTCGAAAATTTGCAGTTATTATCTTTACTGAAGCTTAAGAAAATGGCTGCTATAAGTCCTAAATGAAGGCAAAAGGTCGAAAGTTTTGGAAAAAATTCAAAAACACATTTCGAGTAACCAAGTCGGTTTTCAGAAAAAACGATAGCAGGAAAAATTATGAAAATTGAAAGGACATCTGCGGAAAGTCAGGTGAAATAAATCAGTTCATAATTAACACCCTTTTGGAGCTTATTAGCTCATTATGGCTTAAAATTCCTGAAGAACTAGAAATTTGTACCCATCCATTTTTCAAACGGCGCAGAAAGCAATAATTATTCGATTGTTATTGTAGGGCTGGCGCAGATACTTGTTTAGTTTTTTATTTTATCTGGAACCTTATAGTGAATTCCGTCCCAGTATTCCTTTTTAATTCAAGTTCGCCATTTAACTGGACTACCAGGGTTGTCACTAACTGTAAGCCCAGAGAATCAGAGCTTTCTGAATTAAAGCTTTCAGGCATACCCACCCCATTATCCGAAATCGTTAAAACAAAATTAGTGTCTTTACACCCTATTTTTTCACTTGCTAGTATGTTGTTTGTATATTCTCCGGATTTTTCCCTGTATAGTTTGATTTGAATTAACCCTTTTTCTCTACCTGGAAATGCGTACTTGAGGGAGTTTGAAACAAGCTCATTGATGATTATGCCTAATGGAACTGCAATATCCATATCAAAGAAAATGTTTTCTTCAAGGTCAAGATTCAATCCGATGTCGGTGTTTTCAAGTCTGTAAGTCTGGAAAAGGTTCTTAACGAGTTTCTCAAGGTATATAGAAAAATTCAGTGTATCATTTTCTCTGCCTTCGTGTAGTTCTTCATGGATCAGGGCAATGGACATTACTCTTTCCTGACTTTCCCTGAAGGCTTTCAGAACTTCCGAATTCTCAACACATCCTCTGTCTCTGAACATTTCAGCCTGAAGGTCAAGAAGGGAGGAAACTACCTGCAGGTTGTTCTTGATTCTATGATGGATTTCCTTTTTACGTGCAATCTCGATATTTGCCAGGGCTTCTTCAGCTTCTTTTCGCTTGGTGATATCAGTAAGCATGCCTATTGAGCCCGTAAACTTGCCAGCTTTATCATAAAGGGATTTAGCATTTACAAGTACCCATAAAGATGAGCCATCCTTGCATATTAGCTCCACTTCGTAGCTTTCGTTGACACCCTGCAGCCTCTTTTCCCTATTCAGTTTGACGACATCCTTACATCCTTCAATGATAAAGTCCCATATAGGTTTGCCACTACCTTCTTCCAGATTGTATCCGAGCATATCCACCATCCTCTTATTAACGTAAGTGACCAGGTCTTCATCGTTAACTATGAATATGCCTTCATTAGATGTCTCTACAATATTGCGGTACTTTTCTTCACTTTCTTTAAGTTTTTCTTCTGCTTCTTTTCTTTCGGTAATATCTCTGACAACGAACGAGATAGCAATCAGCTTTCCATAAACATCAAAAACCGGAGAAAGATTTATTGAAACATTTATTATCCTCCCGTCCTTTCTTAAACGTGAAGTCTCATATCGGTGAATCTTGATCCCTTTTTTTATCCTCTCACTTAATATATTTATTTCTTCAACTAAATAGAATGGAGCCACGATGGATGCGGCCTTTCCAAGGACTTCTTCCGCCGAATAACCATAAATCTGCTCAGCCCCTTTATTCCAGCTTGTAATAATGCCGTCAAGGGAAATAGTTCCAATAGCATCATTTGATGATTCCACAATATTCGCTAAACTCTGAATTTTTTCTTCTGCCTTCTTACGTTCAGTAATATCCTGAACTATTCCTTTTATTCGAATAGGGACATTTTCATCATTGAAAATAACTTCGGATTGTATGTGAACTGTGAGTTCTTCCCCAGTGGCTAAAATAATCCTATGATCAATGCTGCAAGGTTTCCCATTTACAGCTTTCCTAGCGACATCATCAAAATAGTTTCGATCATCGGGATGTATATAGCTTAAATATTCATTGTAAGATGGTGCTGATTTTTGAGGATCACGCCCGAAAAGATGATACATTTCCTCAGACCAGTATGCTTTACCAGTTGCAAGATCCCATTCCCAATTTCCAATATGAGCCATTCTTTGAGCTTCAGCAAGCCCCTTCTCACTTTCTTTCAACGAATTGTAAGCCTTCTCAAGCTGGGTTGTTCGTTCTTCAACTAACTTTTCTAAATTGTCGAGTGTTTCTTTCAACTTATCTTCAGCTTCTTTCCGCTTGGTGACATCAGTGAGCATTCCCATAGAGCCTGTAAATTTGCCATCTTTATCAAAGAGAGATTTAGTATTTACAAGCGCCAATAGGGGTGAACCATCCTTACATATGAAATTAAATTCATGGCTTTCATCGACACCCTGTTGCCTTTTTTCCATGTTCAGTCTGCGGATAGCTTTATTTTTTCCTCGGTAAAATCCCACGCCAATCTACCAATCATTTCTTCCGGGCTGTATCCTAGCATCTCCGCCATTTTTTCATTAACGTAAGTAGTCCTGTCTTCAGAGTCAATTATCCATATACCTTCAGTGGCTGTGTCTACTATATTGCGGTACTTTTCCTCGCTCTGGCGAAGTGCTTCCTCCGCCCTCTTGCGTTCATTGATATCGCGGGCAACATGAATACATCCAGTAAGTTTCCCTTGGGAATCATGCAGTGGCGAGACGCTTACTATGAAATTGCCACCCAGTTGATCTTCAAAAACTTCTTTAGTATGCTCAAGCTTATCCTTAAGCAATTGTTTATGTGGACAAAAAGAAGGCGGTTCGTCCATCCCGTGTACAATATGATAACAGGTTAACCCTACACACTCTTCTGGTTTCATCCCCAATCTTGCTGCCATAGCCCTGTTTGCACGAATGACTCGATATTTATTATTGATTATGGCTATCAGGTCTGGTACAGCATCAAAGGTATATTCCCAATTTTTTGTGGCTTGAATAGCTTCTTCTTCCGCTTTTTTGCGTTTGGAACTTTCTATTCGCTCCCATTTTCCTTCTCTTTTGATCAAAGAGAATTGGTGGTTTACGACCAGATTGATTATCTCGGCTGTGTTGTGCTTAGAGAGGGAATAAGTGCATAGAGTTAGCATCCGGTAGTTGCCAATAACATTGTCTGCTTGTTCCTTATATTCAAAGAAACTATTCCAGTCTTCTTTATCCAGCCAGGAAGTGTTCCCGCTAAGCCTAATACCATCGTAACCGCTGTCCGAAGCATAATGAAGTTTTTCAAGCCAGCCACTCAAGACTTTCTCCGAATCGAAAACTTTTTCGCTGGTAAACCAATCAGTGTAAGGGATTATTTCTATTTGTCCTTTGTACAGATAAGAATCAAGGTCACGTATAGCCTTTCTCAGAGCCTCTCTTGCATCCTCGACTTCAAGTGGTTGCGACGTGACCCAGAGGCACAACTCGTTGTTTTCTAGCCCTGCTTTGAAGTAAGGAACCAGAATGTCCGTCAAATCTTCTTTTGTTTCATAGAATTGGCAGATATGCGCTCCCCACGATACATCTCCAATAATATCGATACCAGACTTTCTCAGTTTTTTACTCATTTCACTTATCTCCAAGTGTCACCTTCGAAAACTGCGTCCCATTATTTATATAATACAATAGTTATATAAATCAACCCAAAACTTGATTTACTCATTATTGCTAACCTTACAACTCCCAAATATGATAGTTCTTTGGTTTCATATCTTAGGAGACTTTTTAATATCTTCTGGGGTCGTCAAAATTTAGCGTTATTTTCCGCATTACATGATCGTAATCAATTAAAAACCCAGAGAATAATAAAAAGTCTCATATTCCGAATAACATTGGTTTCAGATATACCCGGTCATAGACGATAGCAGCAATCGTCGGGCGCACTCACTTATTAAATGTCCTGAAGACACCTACTGTGGTCCTGCCTCAGAAAAGGGAGAATAAGGAAATGGATTTCATGTGCAAAGGCTCTGTGTGAATGGTGAGGAGCAAGAACTGCTTGTTATGTACAGCTTTTTTGAATAATCCTGATATTTATGGTTATTTAAAGGAGTAAAATGAGATGGTTGGCGGTTTTCGAGATAAAAGGAAAAGATGCCATATATAAGGAAAATATACAAGGTTTTTCTTAACCTTATATCCTGGCACAATTCTTCCACTTATGATTGTCGGGTTTAATAACGGATCGGAGTAGAACCATACCTTGAACCATGTACTTTTTCATCTTCTACTTTTATTTTGTGCGATACAGTTGCACCTGTTGGTTTTTCGTCTTCTACTTTTGTTTGATGCCAGCCACACAAACAGCAACCTTCCTTGCAATGTCTGATATGTTTTACAACACAAGCAAATCCTATTATTGCTAAAATACAACTCACTATTTTCATAAATTTATCCATAGTTATTCACTCCAAGCTATTATTGTACCTTATCGTTTATGAATATAAGCAAACAAGCAGGTCCTCATTATACAGCAAATGAGTCACAAATATGACTACAAAAACGCAGAGTGTCTACGAGATAGTACGAGATAGTACGAGATAGTACGAGATAGTACGAGATAGTACGAGATAGTACGAGATAGTACGAGATAGTACGAGATAGTACGAGATAGTACGAGATAGTACGAGATAGTACGAGATAGTACGAGATAGTACGAGATAGTACGAGATAGTACGAGATAGTACGAGATAGTACGAGATAGTACGAGATAGAAGAAAAAAATTGTTTCTATAAGAAATAAACTTTTACTGGTTTTCTATTGGCTTTTTTAGAGTCCTTTTCAAAAAGGCCCGGCAGTTCTAAAAAATCGGTTTTAAAAAGTTCTAAAATTAATCTTGAACAAAATCAAGCCTTTATTCTCAAGGACATCCTTTGTTTTTAAGATGTTTTATATATATCCACTTTCCAAACTAAGCATATGGAAGAGGGTAAAATCAAGAACACAATAACAAGAAGTTTCGAGCTTCAGGACTACACAATAGAAGGAACTGAACTTTCCGGCTTCTGGGCAGATTTAGTAAGCAAGGAAGAACTTGTAGTTGAGGTAAATTACAGTCCTGAAAACAAAAAAACCTTCAGTCCCGAAGAAACAGGAACTCTTACCCGGAAAATCTGCAATAAATGCGACAGCTTTGAGGCTCAGCTTCCCACAAATACAAAATGCGAAGTCACTTTCAAAAATTTAGGGGGAAAAATTTACAAATCCGGACAGCCTGATTTTGGCCCGGAACCGAGAGAAATGAAAGAACTGCAGGTTGCTTACCGCTTCTACGTTGAGTATTATGTTTAATCAGATTCGATAATAAATATAGAACAAGCAGCTAAGATCGGTCAAAAAAATTAAATGAGGGCAAAAAGAGTCCAGGTATTACCCACCAGCGGATCCTTCTTTTCACCGCCAAACGAGATAGACAATAATTCTATTCCCGTCAAAGTTTTTGAAGATATACGAAAAAGGCGGATGAGAAACAGATATTAAGAGCTAAGAGGCTTCCTAATTCTCTCAGGCCACTTTTATCTCTTTCTCCAGCTTTTTGATCAGTTCCCTTACCTGGATTGCACGCTCAAAGTCCAGTCTGTCGGCAGCTTCCCTCATCTCCGCATCCAGCTCGATGATTACATTGGGTATATCTGTTTTCGGGATATGTTTGGTGTCGGTAATATCCACTACCTTTTCCTTTATGGATTTCCTGATAGTTGTCGGGACAATGCCATGCTCTTTATTATAGGCAATCTGCATGTTGCGACGGCGTTCGGTCTCATTAACAGCTTTTTTGATGGAATCGGTCATCCTGTCTGCATAAAGGACAACCTTCGAACTTGCGTTTCGGGCTGCGCGGCCTATGATCTGGATCAGGCTTTTTGAGTCTCTCAGGAAACCTTCCTTATCTGCGTCCAGAATACCGATGAAGCCTACTTCAGGGATGTCAAGCCCTTCCCTGAGCAGGTTGATCCCGACGAGGACATCGAATTTGCCAAGGCGCAGTTCCCGGATAATTTCAGTCCTTTCCATCGTTTTGATATCAGAGTGAAGGTAGCGGGCTTTGATATCATTTCTGGCAAGATATTCGGTTAATTCCTCAGCAAGTTTCTTGGTCAAAGTAGTTACGAGAGCGCGATCTCCTCTTTCCACAATCTTCTGGATCTCCTGCATAACATCTTTAACCTGGCCTTCAAGAGGGCGAATCTCAACTTCAGGATCAACAAGGCCTGTCGGGCGGATGATCTGTTCTACAATCCGGGCTGAATGCTCCCTTTCGTAATCTGCAGGGGTTGCCGAAACAAAAATCACGTTTTTCATATATTGTTTGAATTCATCAAATTTGAGAGGTCTATTATCGTAGGCGCTGGGAAGCCTGAACCCATAATCGATAAGGCTTTTCTTTCTGGAGCGATCCCCGTTATACATCCCGTGAAGCTGCGGAATGGTCTGGTGACTCTCATCAATGACCAGCAGGAAATCATCAGGGAAATAGTCCAGCAGGCAGAAGGGTTTCTCTCCTGGCTTGCGGTGGTCAAAATGCCTCGAGTAGTTTTCAATTCCTTTACAACTGCCGGTTTCCTCAATCATCTCCATATCATAAAGCGTACGCTGCTTCAGCCTGTGAGACTCAAGCAGCCCGAGAGCAGGAAGAGATTCTTCAAGTTCTTCGAAGATGGACTTAATTGCACTTTTCTGCTCCTCTTCAGGAATCACATAATGCCTGGCAGGATAGACAAAGAAATAGTCCATTTCCTCTGTTTTCTGTCCTGACTGCTTGTCTACCTCGGAAATCCGGTCAATTTCGTCCCCGAAAAGTTCAACCCGGATGATATTATCAAAGTACCCGGGAATAATGTCAATAGTATCTCCTTTTACCCTGAAACGTCCGGGCATGAGTTCAAGGTCATTGCGTTCGAACAGGATATCGATAAGTTTCAGGAGGATTTCTTTTCTCTGAACCTTGTCTCCAACTTTCAGTTCAAATCCCATTTTCTGAAAGTTCTCAGGATTACCAAGGCCATAGATACAGGATACGGATGCCACTACGATAACGTCCTGGCGCGACATCAGAGAGGCTGTGGCAGCAAGGCGCATCTGTTCGATCTTAGGGTTGATCTGGGCGTCTTTTTCAATATACTGGTCCTTTGCAGGAAGATAGGACTCAGGTTGGTAGTAATCATAATAGGAAACAAAATACTCCACCCTGTTCTCAGGGAAGAACTCCTTGAACTCGTTATACAGCTGGGCTGCAAGGGTCTTGTTGTGAGCAATAACAAGCGTCGGTTTCCTGATCTGGTTTATGACATTTGCAACAGTATAAGTCTTCCCGGATCCTGTTACTCCAAGCAGAGTCTGGAGCCGCTCCCCTTTTTCAGCCCCTCCACAAGTTTTTCGATTGCCTGCGGCTGGGAACCCCTGGGCTCAAAATCGGAAACCAGTTTGAACTGCGGGCTGTTCAGGTATCGGGCATCGCGTATCGTTTCGGAGAATTTTTTTGATAGTGCATCTGATGTCTGATCGGAAGATTTCATAGATTCAAGACCTTAAATTATTGAAAATTAAAATTAAATACATTAAACTATTGGAAATTAAGACTAAATATCTTAAAATATTGGAAATTAAAATTAAATACATTAAACTATTGGAAATTTAAATAGCGGACACATACAAACACAAAGGCGATTAAGGAATCAACTATTTTCAGGAATCAATGATTTTTGCCTCAGCAGGCGGTTATAGGTAATTGCAAACCTGTGGGCTTCGTCCCTGATCTCCTGGACAAAGAGGGAGGCCTTTTCATCTCTTTTGATGGGAAGAGGAGACTTGATACCTGGCATATAGATTTCTTCTTCCCTTTTGGCTATGGAAATGATAGGAATCCTTATTTTGAGCTTCCGGAGTTCCTGAAAAGCTGAAGAAAGCTGCCCTTTCCCCCGTCTATAATAATTAAGTCAGGCATATCGTGTTTGTCCTCTAGCAGGCGGGAATAACGCCTGCGCACAACCTCGGCAATGGAAGCGAAGTCATCAATTCCTTCAACACTTTCTATTTTGAAGCGGCGGTAGTTGTGTTTATCGGGCCTGCCTCCCCGAAACTGAACCATGGAGCCGACTGTAGCCGTACCTGAAAGGTGGGAGATATCAAAACATTCTATAACAGTCGGAAGTTTCGGAAAGGAAAGTTTACTCTGCAGGGCTTCAAGCTTTTTCCGATCTCCGAAAAACCCGATCTCAACATTTTTCAGGGCAAGGTCAAGAAGTTCCTTTTTCTCCCCTGCTTTGGAACCGTAACTCTAACTTTTTTCCTTTAACGTGGGACAGAAAATCAGCAAGCGACTCTTCGAGAAGCTCAGGCAAGATCAGTTCTTCAGGCGGCTCATTTTCTGAATAATACTGTACCAGGAACTCTTCCAGGAAATTTTCTCCGAAGGCAAAAACATAGTCCTGCTTGTCCTCAAGAGTACCTTTGTAAACCTTGAAGAGCATGAGGTAAACAGTATCATCCCTGACAATATAGTTCAGGATGTCCTCGTTGTACTTTTTTGCCTTTCCATATTTTGCTTTTCCTGGAGATTTTCAAGGGCTGCAATCTCATCCCTGAGAGCCATAGCCTGCTCGAATTGCTGCTTTGCTGCCAGTTCCCTCATATCTTTTTCTATGGACTCTATAAGCTCTCTGATATTGCCTTTCAGGACAGATATAGCTCTTTTCACCTTCTCCCCATATTCTTGCGTGGAAACTGCCCCTATACAGGGCCCGCTGCATGCGGCTATATGGTATCTGAGGCAGGCACGCTTCGGCATCTGTCTGCAGGTCCTGAGCTGGAATGTCTTTCTTACAACCTCAAAAATATAATCTATTTCCCGTGCAGAAACAAAGGGCCCAAAAAATTTCCACCCTCTATTTTCTTTCGGGCAAGCCTGATCCGGGGAAACTTTTCTTCAGTCAGGTGGATGCAGGCATATCGTTTTGAGTCCTTGAGAGCAATGTTGTACCTTGGCCAGTGTTTTTTAATAAGGGTATTTTCGAGAAGAAAGGCTTCTACTTCAGTGTTTGTGACAATGAAGTCAAGGTTCCTGGCAGTCTGCACAAGGCTCTCTGTTTTCGAGTCATGGTCTCGTTTCTGGAAATAGCTACTCACCCGTTTTTTAAGGTCCTTTGCCTTGCCCACGTACAGCACAATCCCATCTTCATTCTTGAAAAGATAGCAACCAGGCAGATGAGGAAGGGCCTCCAGGTCAATCATTTTTAAACCTCATTTAATTAAATTTAAGTATATACGGAATTTAAATTAGCTGTTCTTCAAATGCTTTATCTGCCCTGTGTTTGAATCCTTCGGAACTTTCTTCGGAGTCTTCTTCAAAGTCCTCAGAGCCATCACTCATATCGTCTTCAGACTCTTCATAATAGGCCTCAAACACTTCTCCTTCTTCACAAACTGCCTCAATTGGCTCTGCTCCAGATATTTCCAGATATGATGCCCCTCCTGAAAGCCTGGGAGCAAGGAAACGCGCAGTATGGCTTCCCTGAACCATGGAAACTTC
Organism: Methanosarcina sp. ERenArc_MAG2; assembly: GCA_023955635.1. Lineage (GTDB taxonomy): Archaea > Halobacteriota > Methanosarcinia > Methanosarcinales > Methanosarcinaceae > Methanosarcina > Methanosarcina baikalica. Next base: position 27,296 of record JAMXHR010000013.1, on the reverse strand, counting down.
CTCCGGAGTCCCTGAAGCAATAATTTCTCCGCCTGCGTCTCCACCTTCGGGACCAAGATCGATGATATAGTCTGCCGATTTAATTACATCCAGGTTATGCTCTATCACGACTACGGTATTTCCTTTTGCTACAAGCCCGTTAAGGACCGAGATCAATTTCTTTACATCATGGAAGTGAAGTCCGGTAGTGGGTTCATCAAGGAGATAAATGGTCTTTCCAGTACCCTTTTTAGAGAGCTCCCTTGTCAGCTTTATTCTCTGGGCTTCTCCTCCAGAAAGGGTTGTTGAACTCTGTCCGAGCTTGATATAGCCCAGCCCGACTCTTATTAAAGTGTCGAGCTTGCCTTTGATTGCAGGAATGTTCTCGAAATGTTCTGCAGCTTCTTCTACTGTCATATCCAGAACGTCTGCAATCGATTTGCCTCTGTACTTTACTTCGAGAGTTTCCCGGTTGTAGCGTGTGCCCTTGCATTCCTCGCATTCGATGTACACATCAGGTAGGAAATTCATTTCAATTTTTATCAGCCCATCTCCCTGGCAAGCTTCACAGCGTCCTCCCTTTACGTTAAAGGAGAAACGCCCGCTTTTGTACCCCCGAATTTTTGCTTCCTTCGTTTCGGCAAAAGCCTGCCGGACGGCATCAAAGACCTTGGTATAGGTGACAGGGTTCGAGCGAGGAGTCCTGCCAATAGGGCTCTGGTCAATAACGATTACCTTGTCTATCTCGGAATCAAAAGCCAGCTCTTCATAGTCGCCTGGTGTTACACTTGATTTATTTATCTTTTTCATCAGTGCTTTGTACAGAGTGTCATAAATCAGCGTGGACTTTCCAGAACCCGAAACACCTGTGACAACTGTCAGGAGCCCTATAGGGATATTCACATCCACATCCTTCAGATTATTTGCCCTGCAACCTTTAAGCCGGATGAACGCATCGCTCTGCCGGCGGAGAGCAGGCGGTTTTATCTGCTTTTTTCCTGAGAGGTACTGGCCTGTCAGAGACTCAGGATTCTTTTCTATTTCTTCAGGCGTACCTTCGGCTACTACATAGCCGCCATGGATGCCTGCCCCTGGTCCTATATCCAGTACATAGTCCGCAGCCCTGATAGTATCCTCATCGTGCTCTACAACAATCAGGGTATTTCCCAGATCCCGCAGGGTCTGGAGGGTCTGGATAAGCCGCTCGTTATCCTTCTGGTGCAGCCCTATGGAAGGCTCGTCGAGCACATAGAGCACTCCCATAAGATTCGAGCCAATCTGTGTAGCCAGCCGGATTCTCTGGGCTTCCCCTCCTGAGAGAGTGCCTGAGCTCCGGGAAAGAGTAAGATACCCGAGCCCCACATGCTCAAGGAAGCCAAGCCGGGAACGGATTTCCTTTAAGACCTGCTTTGCGATCCCCTTTTCCTTTTCAGAGAGTTCCAGGTTTTCGAAAAACTGAATACAGTCTATGATTGAGAGGTCTGTCGTATTCACAATGGATTTATTGCCGAGCTTTACTGCAAGCACTTTTTCCTTCAGACGCTTGCCTTCGCATTGTGGGCAGGGCTGGACCTGCATGAATTTTTCAAGTTCCTTTCGTCGGTAATCAGACTTTGTCTGGCTGTACAGCCTATCAGACTGCGGGAGCAGCCCTTCCCAGGTGCCTTTGTGAGACCAATGAGCATCGCCGTTCTTCATACTCATACTGAACTGAATGCGTTCGTCCGAGCCGTACATGAGGACCCTGTACTGCTCGTCTGATAGAGCCTCAATGGGGGTAAAAATGTCAAAACCGAAATGTTTTGCCACGGCTGCCAGGTGCTGGCTCCGGTAACTGTCCAGGTAGTTTCTATACAGGGCGACAGCTCCGTCTGCAAGACAGAGAGTTTTATCCGGAATAATCAGGTCAACGTCGAACTCCATCTTGATCCCGAGCCCATTGCAGGCTTCACAGGCTCCAAAGGGACTGTTAAAGGAAAACATCCTGGGCTGGAGTTCTTCGAAAGACATTCCGCAGACCGGACAGGCCATGTTAGAGGAATAGAGGTGGTCTTTTCCTTCAGAATCAATGGCAATCAAGAGCCCGTCTGCTTTTTTGAGGGAGTTTTCGCAGGCTTCAACCAGCCTTGAGCGGTCTTCTGCAGGATCCAGCCGGTCGATCACCACTTCGATATCGTGTTTTTTGTAACGGTCAAGAGCAATATTATCGTCAGTCCTGTGAATTTCCCCGTTTACTCTAACCCTGGTGAAGCCTTCGCTGTTCAGATCTCTGAAAAGCTGCTGGTATGTCCCTTTCTTCTGGCGAATGACTGGTGCGAGAATGGTTACCACACCTTCACATTCTCTGCTGATGCTGTCCGCAATCTTTTCAGGAGATTGGGACTTGATTTTTATATTATGAACCGGACAGTAAGGAGTTCCGATTCGTGCAAAAAGCAGCCTCAGATAATCATAGATTTCAGTAACTGTTCCGACCGTACTTCGAGGGTTTTTCGATGTTGTTTTCTGCTCAATGGAAATTGCCGGAGATAACCCCTCGATGCTGTCCACATCCGGCTTGTTCATAATCCCGAGGAACTGCCGCGCATAGGCAGAGAGGGACTCCACGTAGCGCCGCTGCCCTTCGGCATAAATAGTGTCAAAGGCCAGGGTAGATTTCCTGAGCCTGAGACGCCTGTAATAACAATGAACCTGTCCCTCGGGAGTTCCACTGTGATATTTTTCAGGTTGTGTTCCCGTGCCCCTTTGATGATAATATTTTTCATTTTTTTCTCTCGGGTTTTTCTTGTATCAGTTGAATCGGTTAAATGAGAATTTTTAAAGTTGGAGATAAAGTTTGAGATCTCAGAGATCTGAAAACAATATGAACTAAGAAAATCTTTTGAAAAGCTTATATTTGCTTCTCGAATAGTTTGTTCAGGGAGATAATTTTGAGTATTATTATAAATAACTAATTATAATTAAATAATACTTACTTTGCTAAATTCTGGCTTTCTCGTTAATATCCTGGCTCTCGTCAATTGGTGCCCTGATTTCTCTGCGGGTTCCTCAATATAAACTCCCCGATTTTTTAACACATATAACAAAATGCAGACTTTTTATTAATAGAGTAATATAGCAGATTGAAAGTATTAAGCAGTAAATAAACGGCTTTTCGGATTGATATTTATCAGACTAAGCTGATTGACAATGAATTGTATAAGTTACTTACATTTAATTTTTTATCTGTTTACCTTCAATACTTTCAGTTTAGAATAAACTGTTTCCCCTGCAAAATAGCGTCAGAAAACCTGTGAAGCCAGAAACAGATCCTCAAAAAAGCAAGGAGGAAAACATCGGTAAAATGCAAGAAGAGTGGAGTTTGAGGTTTTAACCATGTGATAAGTGGGTAGATTATTGTTATCGTATATATATTTATCCACTTTTGGATATTTTAATGAATTCATATGAAATTTGTGTGTAAGTATCTCAAAGTAAGTATTTTCCGTATATCCACTTATAGGTATCTTACTGAAAGTATACTCGTCGAGAGCCGATACCAAAACTTAAAATTACTTCTTTGAACTCGGATTCTCAAATCCATAAAAGTCTCATAACTATTCTTCATATTAAATCGATAACACCATCATAGATATCAACATGATGTTCTAAAATCAATAGAAAAACAATTTTTTTATATCCAATTTTTCATAGTTCCGAGGAAAATCGTGCAGCCTTCACGTGCTACATGAATAGTTACGGAAAATATTAAGAAAAAAGAGAATTTAATACAGAGTCCTTAGCATAAGTAACATAGAAGAAGCCCAGAGGCGCTGTCTCTACCGTATCCCCCAATACAGCATCTCCGAAGTATTATGCTCCCCCAAGCAATTAGTTCGAAGAAGGATCAGCGGCCCCCAGGAGATTCTTTTATTTCTGATGATACCCCAGCTCTACTCCACAACTCCAGTATGTACTAATAACGTAAATTATTTTAAATTAATTATATCAAAAATTGTTTTTAAGCAAAAAATAGCTTGGCGTAAAAAATTTCAAGCTAATGGTATTTTTTAATCCAATGTTCATTTTGTTCCTTTTGCCATCCCTAAAATCAGCAAGGGATAGGTCGCTTGTTTAAAGCTTTTTTCGCTTGTTACTCCCGCAGGAAGTTCGAGAAGAGTAATTGACAAAAAGTCTGCCGAATATCTGCAATGGCTGTTTCTATAGTGACTTCTCCGGACAGGAAAGTCACTGACGTTATAGCCCTTTTACAATTCTTTTATTGATATTATTGATATGAGTGATGTAAGGTTTCATTATAATTCGGGTAAACTTGTAAAGGAAGGGGCTTTGGCTTATTACCGAAGGGACAAATATTATGTAACCGGTAGGACAGACATTTGCCCCATAGGCTTGGCATGTGTATGGTTCAGCAGGCTCAGAGTATGCAGATGATGAGCTTGAACATAAACAATAATGTCAACTTGCAGTGAGATGAAGATGTGAAGAGATTAATTTCTGAAGCCATCGGGATGCAATCCATAAATATAATTCAAATGGCTGGGCATGTTGAAAATTTTCGAAGGATAGATGAGGGTAGGAAAATAGCAAAAAGAACAAATCAGAAAGAATATGAGATATATGCCAATCCAGGGGAACTTCGAGATATTATACCTGCCGCAGAACGAACCAATCGAGATGATCAAGAAGTAAGCGACATGGGTGAGAATGTTATAATAATGCAAAACAGGTTTTATGGGATTGAAGAACAGTCGCATGTGGCTCTGGATCTAAAAATTGGGAAGAGTACTGCCTCCAGATCTCAACTCTTAGAATCCGGGGAAAAAATCTAGCTGGTGCTTTTTTTAAAGAAATGAAAATGAAACTATACGATATTTATACTAAATCTTCTACTCGAGGATGGCGCGCTATTCCAACAGATGATGGAAATAGAGCGAAAACCGGTAGAAATTCTGAAACCTTCTTGAGAGAACAATTGGATAGAATAAATGTGAGCAAAGATGCTGCGTTAAGAAATATTATAAATCAACTTTACCTGATCAAAAAGAGATTAAAGCAAAATCAAAGAACGTTTATCGCATCCAGTGTCCTGATAGTTATTGATCTTCAACATCCAGAGAACGCAAGTGTAAAATTAATTGATTTAGCACATCCTATCGATGCGAGTAATAGATTATTTCAAAAATATAAAGAAAGTTTTGATGAGGGAATAATTTCACTTATCACTTTTTTTGAAAATTATGCAGCAGAACAAAAGGTATAAGAGTACAGGTATAAGAGTACAAGTAGTATGAAATCTCGAAAATCTAGAGATCCGGTATTCCCTCTTGCGACTCTTTTATTCATCTTTTTATATCATTTTTGAAAAAGATAGAACAAAATCATCTCCATAGAAGAGAATTGTTATTAAAATTAGTAACATGTTATTAAAAATAGTGACATAAGAAGAAGCCCAGAGGCGCTGTATCTACTGTATCCCCCAACACAATATTTCCGAATTTATGCTTCCCAAACATATTAATTCGAAGAAGGATCAGCGGCCTCCAGGAGATTCTTTTATTTTTGATAATACCCCAACTCTACTCCACAACTCCAGAATATACTAATAACACAAATTATTTTAAATTAATTATATCAAAAATTGTATTTAAGCAAAAAATTATTTGACGTAAAAAGTTTCAAGCCCATGATAGCCTTTTTATATGCAGGATTTTACGCACTTGAGACCCAAAATCAAGTACAATAAATGTTATGGTTAAGTATGAAGAGGCTTGTAAAGAAGGTATGTATAGTCACGAGGCTAAATAATGCAACAACTCAATGAGCTACTAAATTGTTTTTGTTGCAATAATTACAGGCGTGACTATAACTTAACTGAGTAGAGAACTAAATTACATAAATTAGACCAGTCCTTATGGATCACTTTTAAAGACTCTCAAAGACTCTGGAAAACTCTAAAAGGCTTTTCTTACACCGATTTTTTTATTAAACCTTGTCTGATTTTAAATTCTTATTCTGTTGCGTTCCGGTTTCATGCTTGGTTTAGCCGCAGACACTGATGATTTTTAGCTTTCAAAACCCAGAATTCTCACCAGATTCCAATCTATCTAGTGCTGAACATATCAATAAAATATGCAAAGAATATACAAAGAATATATATGGATCAACCAATCACAGCTTTGTAAATATATTTTTTTACCACATTATATTATTTCAATTTCCGAGCAGGCAAGACATTGGCAATATATTTTACTGGAATTATATTATATAAATCCAGTAATAAACTATTATTACTGGAGAAATGAGGTACCAAACAACAATTCAATGGTTGTTTGTCCAAATAATTCATGCAAATTTTATTATGTTATTGACCAAGGCAGTGTTGTCGGAAATGGAACTTCCATAAGCCGTGGAGAAAAAACCCGAAAATAAATTTGCCGCCACTGTGGGGAAACTTTCTGTGGCCATACAGGCACTTTTTATTATGATATTCGCAAAGAGGAATCTCTCATTGATTTAGCCCTGAAAGTGGTCATGAAGGGAATGGGTGAAGAAGCTACTGATAATGTATTGAGGACAGAGCCAGTTACTGCAAGCAGATGGTTAAGAGCCTATCCGAAAAGTCATTAACGCATGTTGAAAAGTTACGAGAGGTCTATAATATCGGCATTCTTTCCGGTTGTACATATTGTCAATTGTAAAAGTTACAGTAGGTAACAACACTTTTCGGATAGGCTTTAAGTCGTGATGCAGAGCAATGTGATAAGGTAAATAAAATTTCATGAAGAAACTACTAGCATTCAGGTGGTTATAGACAGCGACAGGAATCTCGAACCCTTAATTATCCGATTCTCACAACTTCTGTAAAGTTTTCAATGCATAAATTTAATATAGAACAGTGTATAAAATATTGTTGTGTTGGGTGAGAATAAGGGTGTTTTTTAATTTATAAATTTATTTTTGTTTAGCTCCGGGGCCTCACCTGAATAAAAAAAGAAGTAAGCGAAACATTTAAGGTGATGGGGACAAAATAATAATAGGTGGTATATTGGGAGACATTATTAAATATACTCGGTACGTAAAAGTGCCTGGAAAAATCTTTGAGCCCGTGAACGGTATAGTAAAAGCGGGTCTGTATAAAGATGAACAGGTGGTCTTACAATGGTTTGTACACAATAAAGCTGAGCAAAAAATAGATTACTACGACAAAAAGATAACCGAGATGAAGCAGAAATATGATATGGACTTTTCTACTTTTGAGAATAAAATTCATTTGAGGGCATCAGAAACGGATTTTGAAGAATGGGATGATTTTGTACTCTGGGGGAGCTACGTCAAAGCATACCGATACTGGGAACAATTCTGCTGAGTTAAATCTTAAAAAACTGATAATTCGACCATCTCGTCCAAGTCTTAATTCAAATGGATAATTAATTACTGATCTTCCTTGTTGGAATTGAAAAAGCAAAAACAACTATTGAGAATATTCTCCTGACCTGCCGGACTGCTGTGTCTGTCGGGATCTATCTGAATTTAGGTCAGGGAATATCTATGAAGCCATTTAAATGCATTCACAGGGACTGGAGAAGAACAATTGATCCGTTCCTGAACCCTAATTATTCGCCGGATATATGGCATTGAATGGGCGTAATTGAAAAATCCTCCACCAGCTTTGCAGTTGTGTAAATTGTGTACTTCTGGCACGCAGTCTCATGACATATTTTTCCTTTGCAAATGGCTGAAATAATGTAGAATTTTCTGCTTCTGTTTCCAAAATAACCTTAGAATAACTGGTTGTAAAACCCTCTACACTAACAGGTCATGGACATAATCGGCCTTTTCATTAAAATACCTGGACAAAAAAACACAGTCTAACCTACCTTTCAATTACAGGTGATAAGTGCTCAAATGCAACTTTAATTTCAGGATTTCTGTCAAAGCCAGAGTTTTTCTCCTCCTTTCCGAATTTATGGAAGTATTTTCTGCCGGGACGAGCTGTATCGATCTATCCCGAATCCTGCTCTCCGGAATCTTCCTCGATTACATCATATATGAATAAAATTCCACAGTATACCCTCATACAAAAAGTTGATTCGATTCGCTTGAAATTTGTTGTCAGGAACATTGTTTCAAAATCATTTTAATATAGAATGTTTATTATGAAAATAGCTCCAGTTTTTATCACTTGTCTAAAAACAATATTATGTATCCATAACACATACAATTTATTAGATGCGAATACTTTCTAAAAAGCTTGGAGGTAGAATCGTGAGTGATGTATGCCGTAACTGTGGTGGTAGTGGCAGGGAAAGGTGCTTGATCTGTGACGGAGCAGGTGGGAAATGGAGGGACATTGAAGGCGAAACGGAATGGGAGAAGTGCTCATTGTGCTGGGGAGACGGAATCAACAACTGTATCAACTGTGACGGAACAGGCAGAGTCTAATTAAGCCAGGAATACGTAACAATAAAATAAAAAATAATATTCGCTTTTGAAGATGGTCGGGGTTCTGGAAAAATTCACGACGATGTCAAGGACGCTCCTAAGCTTCCGGTTTACGGGCATCTTTTCAGATTCGGTCTGGCCCCCTTTCTGGTATGTTAAGTATTCTGCTTTTGTAGTATTTATATTTAATAAAGCGGAGCTGAAATCTTTTCAGGGCTGATCAGTTTTGCGCTTTATCAACAGATTTTGTGGAGCCGTTATGTGAGAAATGTGCCTTCATTTACCAGTAGTTCCGATCAGACTTACTTCCGAATGACAAAACATATTGATTTTACTTTATGCCCACTAATTTTCAAAATATACTAAATTACTGATCAAAGCTTAAAATTCTTAAGCTATAACTTCGACTTACATCTTATAAAAAGTAAGATCTTATTGAGTAATTTCATAGCATAAGCTCTTAAGTTTGTAATTTTTTATTTAGTGTAACTTATATTATAGTTAATCGAGTGCGTAGCACTCGATTTCTTTCTTCATTAAACCATCTCAAACATTCCAGTAACACCTTAACCGGAATTAAATTCAGCGACTTTAGCCTATATCTAACAGCTTTGTTTATGTCTTCATTTATTAATGATTTTAGCTCATAAGCTGTAATTTCGATAACTGACTTTAGCATATTTAGAACATTGTACATGATGCACTGAATAACAAAGAACAATACTCTTGCTACTAGAGATTTTGTACATGTTCGTATCTTGAAGTCGTTTTTCACTCTATAGCCAGTTTCTATGTTCCATCTTTTTCTGTATTCTTCAGGAATTGTCTTTTCAAATTTCTCAGTTGATTCTGCCTCTTTGTTTGTAGCAAACAGGATGTACCTTTCCTTTTTATCATCGTATATTGCCACAATACTGAAGGAAGGTCCTCCTTGCTTAAATTGATATTCAAAAATAGTTGGAGTATTTCCCCACTCTTTTTAATGATTTTTAAGTTCTCTATTGATAACCTGATTTGATTTAGCTGCTATAACAAAATTGACTTTAAGTTCATCTAATTTTGAAAGCACAGCTCTGTTAAAAATTCGTTGTCAAGGTATGTTGTCCCTGTTTTTACACCTATTATCTTAAGTCTTTCGAAGAAGGATTCGATGAAAAGGGAATAATTCTTGTTCAAACCATTAATGTCGATTATGTCAAGTGTCAAATGAGAAGTTCCAATTATATCCAGGGTACAGAATGATTTACCCCATGAACTGCCATTCTTTGGTTTTATTCCCCTAATTCCGAGGTATTTTTGTCTCCATAAAATGGAACGTCATGAAAATCAATAGTGATGTCATGAACAGTGTTTTCAAGTTTCATCATCTTGAAAATCTCAAAATTCATTTTTCTGAAAGCAGAAAGAGCATCTTCAATATTATTGTCTTTGATGTAATTGAAAATAGTATCCATTGGTCATCGGTTAAGGAATTTTCTTGTCTGAAGGCTATCGATTTTATGTCATAAATTGGCCTCAAATTTTAGCCTCTTTACCTAAAATCGATACCCTGTTCCAGTTCAAAGTCTATCAACATTTTGGACATATGTTATGGGAATGAATCCAATTTATCATGATTCCTCACTTAACCGAAGACGCATGAAATAGTATCTGCTGAGGGGATTCTTGAGTCAGGATTTTTGCTTTTGAGGTCATTACTTGCAGATTTAAGAGAGTTTGTAGAAGATGTTGAGGCATGTAACAACACGTTTAGAGTGTCCTGACATTCATAATTTGCAGATTCTGGCAAAGTTATTATATCATATTTGCAAAACAACTCAGAGGATACAGCCAGCAAGCTGGCTGTATCTATGGCTATGGAATCGTTTTTGGTTAGCATCACAAACGAATTCCATGGTTCATTAGATAATTTTTTCGGTAAATCCGAAATATTCGATGACTGTCAAATTTAGCATTCGGAACTTGGGTTATTCGGAACTACTGTTTACATGGATACATTTATATATTTTAGGTGCTAGGTATGTGCATTGAAAATAAAGAGATGTATAATCATCTGTTGTTAAAAAACCATTTTTTGTTTTTAAACAAAGAGTTCTATACAATCTTATTTTTAAACTATTAACAAAAACTAAAACAAAGGTGAAACAAATATGGCTTTTAATGACAGAAACTTCAGAGGAAATTCTAATTTCGGCGCTCCCAGAGAAATGCACAAAACAACCTGTTCAGACTGTAAAGCTGAGACAGAAGTGCCTTTCAAACCTGACCCAGAAAGACCGGTTTACTGCAGGGATTGTCTTCCTAATCACAGGACACCCAGAGAAAACAGCAGATATTAAGCCACTTTCGCTTCGGTTGAGTTGCGGCTCGAAGATGCGCGGTCCGTTTCGCTTCGCTTAAGCGGACTGATACTTTACTTTTTTAAATTTTTAATCCTTGGCCGGACAATTTAGTTATGTAAATATCGTTAATCAATTCTAAGAAGTTATTCTTAAAAATGAGTTTTTTAAACTGACTTGTGGTAAATTCCATCTGAAAGTCCTTCATACCCAGGCTGATTGCAAAGGGATTATTGATAAACTAATGGAAAATAGTTCTTGTAGAGATTCTTAAGAACCGTTATTTTTCTAGTTAATTTTTCCGAGAGTTCCCTCTCTTCTCTTTCATCTTGTGAGAAAGCAACAAAACCCACTTTTGTTTGACTCCACCATATTCCACAAAAGTTTGATAAAAAGAGTATCTATCATTGCTTTTCAGCATTTTCAGGTTCAAATTTGCAGTTAGCAACTCCTTTGCCTCATTAATTGTTGCAGGAACGCGACTGATCCAGAATGTCTTTCCCATGTTCTTGAGATTATTATCTGTGTAAAAGGAACTATCAGCGACATAGTACACTTTGCTTTCAGGTATTAAAACCGATTTGAGAGACTTGATTGCTTCCAGAATTGTGTTTTTGTCTGAAGCATTTCCTGAATGAGTATTCATAAAAAGAGGTATCCCATGCTGATTAACAATCAAGCTTAGAGCCTATCCGAAAAGTCATTAACGCATATTGAGAAGTTACGATAGGTTTATAGTATCGACATCCTTTCCGGTTGTACATATTGTCAATTGTAAAGATACAGTAGATCACAACACTTTTCGGATAGGCTCTTAGTACAAATTGTTTGAGATCCCATCTTCCGTTTTTGGGAATTCCAAAAGTAATATCAATAGACTCAGTTTCTTCGTCATCATAATCCCCATAAACGCTGACACTTGTAGTGTCAGCGTGTAAACAATGGACAGGAATAGGTAGACGATTCATAATATGAAGAGTAATTTCCGTAAACAGTTTTGTAGGGCCATATTTTACGATTCTATCAAGAGTCTCTCCGATAGCGTATTGATTCAGGTCTTCTCTTGTTACACCGTCTCCAAAGAGCCTTTCCGTAGAAACGTTTTTGAAAAAATGAGGAAACAGGTACAAACGTTGCCCTATAAAACCAAGACCATTGATTACCATGGCAAGGATGCAGACTGAATGAGGGACATTATGATCCCTTTCCTTTGGGAGTTTCTCATCGATCAGTTTGTCAACTTCAAGTTCTCTGAAAACTCCAGCGACAAGCCCAAGGTGACCTAAGAACTTTGTGCGTTTTAAGGAGGATTCAATTCTTCTACTGCTGTTTTTCTCTGCCATGGGAAGACCACGAAAGAGATATAAAATTAATTATATTAATTTATATGTTTACCTGCAGAATCTAGGTTATGCTATTCTTTCAGTAGCTAAACACAAAAAAGCCTGGAAAGAAGAGCAGTTCTTTATAAATATTTCTCCGAAATGAGGTAGTGAACTTCGACCGAAAAGCTGAGAAAAAAGTTAGCGAAATAATGGACAGGCTGCGGATACTCGGGAAAGTTCCCGAACTGTATTGTTAGTCTGCTGACGTTGGGATACTGACCTGCGCTTTTCACTCTAATGATAAAGATTTTTCAAATAGCTTACAAAAGAAACACAATTTATTTATTAAGTTAGTATGTTTAATATAATGTTATGAAAAGCTTTGATTTACCAGCTCCTATTTGTTAAAATTCGAGATTTTATTCGTAACACTGACAGAGTCTTCAGTTTAATGATTCATTTCGCAGGGTTGAAGGTTTTATGAATAAGCAAAAAGCCGTACTGATATTATTATTGCTCCCTCCTCTTCTTCTTGTGCTGTGTTTCTTCAGCCCTTTTCTTATTTATGCACTTTTTGACAGTTCCTGGTACTATTCCGAGGAAATTGATATCGGGTCTTTAAATTATAGTTCCGTACTTACGAAAGCTGAGAAAGCTGGTTATGAGGTAGAAGGTTCCTGGCCCTGGCCCGGAAACTTTTCGGGCTTTGAGCCTGGGGATGTCCCTGAGGTCCGGGAAAGCTTCGGAAGTGCTGCTCTTGTGCAGAATATAAGGCTTAACTATAATGAGAACTCGGAGCTTATGATCCTTGTATGTGAAGACGGAACAGAAGCAGGGATCGGAACTTATGTTGCCGTCTCGAACTTCAGCCACTCCGACCCCCATTCCCCTTTACAGCTATCGGAATTCCCGGATGACCCCTGGATGCTTGAAAAATTGGAGCTTCTCTTCGGCCCGGATGAAAAAGCTCCGGAGAAGTATCTTGAGGCTCTGAAAAAAGCTTCACAAAATCAGACATGGGATACTAAAATACAGGTGAATGAGTCTCCGGATTTCCCGGCTGTATTTGCCTATCTTACAGAAAACAGTGATGATTCCAGTTACGACAATTATGCTTTGGGTCTTTATGGATACCCCAAAATAGGCTCGGATACGAAAGAAGTTTTTTTAAAGGACGGGAGCCAGGTTGGTTCAGTAAAATATTTTGTCCCAGAGGCAAAAGTAGTAACTTATGATAAGGGGAACAGGTACACAGGAAACAGGTACATAGTTGAACTCGATTCCTCAGGAAAAGTAAGGCTTGAAATCATAATGCATGTCGGCAGCAGCAGAGATTCGATACCTGAAGAGAAATACCGGGCTGTTTTCAGGGAGATGTTTGAAGAAATGGGACTTTCTCCTGAAGCTGTGGATAGCTTTGAGTTTTCTCATAGCTCTTCAAAGGTGTGGTGAAATTGCCTGAAGCTTAAGAAATTTCGTATCCTCTTCAAATTTTATGGGTTTTCAATCGCAGGAAACATATAATTGTTTCTCCATTTCCTCTTATCATATTTTGGAGCAAAAAAATGGATCTTGAAACCCTCAAGGAATTGCTGTCATCATTGGATATTAATCCTGATGAAATTCAGGATGAAAGATATGCCACATCTTTTCGTATTCTGTTTTCTGTCACTGAAAAGCAGAACGAAGAGATCTAATTCCTTAAGGCCGATAATCAAAATCTTCGAGACGAAATCAACCTACTCAAAGGTGAACAAACCAAACCTAATATTCGCGGCTCTAAAAAGAATGATGACATTTCTTCTGAAAAAGAGAGACAAAAAAGATGTTTTCCCTAGAGCAAGAAATCTAAATCAAAACTGGATAAAATAGAGATTCATCGAATTGAGACGTGTAAAGTTGATAGGTCCGTCTTACCCACCGATGCATATTCTAAAGGTTATAGGGACGTAATAATTCAGGACATTTCCATAAAACCTATGAACACCAACTTCAGGATAGAGATATTTTATTCTCCTTCTTTTCACAAAACATATTCAGGTGAACTTCCAGGTAGTATCCAAGGTGAATTTGGCCCTGGAATCAGATCTCTTATAATAACTCTTAATCATGTTGCTAATGTTTCAGAGCCCAAAATACATGAGTTTCTGAAAAATATTGGCGTTCATATCCAAAGCCACTATTTCTCGAATTTTGACAAAAAATGCTGATGTATTCCATCAGGAGAAAGCTGAGATTTTTCTGGAAGGTCTAAAAGCTACGCCTTATCAGCAGATAGATGATACAGGTGCAAGAGTTAATGGTGACAATCACTATACTCAGATCCTTTGTAATCCTTATTATGCTGCTTATTTTACAGTTCCCAACAAGAGTCGAGAAAATATTTTAGATGTACTTCTATGTGGAAAAGAAAAAATGTACTGCTTTAATAATGAAGCATTTGATCTGATGGAAACGTTTAATGTTTCCCGAATATGGACGGAAAAGCTCTCTTCTGTTAAAAACAAAATATTCAGTGACGCAGAAATGCGTCGAAAACTGGATTATTTGTTCTCGGTTAATGGATATAAAACTACTAAGAAGAAAGTTCTTGAAGCCTGTGCAATTGCGGCATATCATCAAAGTACAGACATACCTGTGGTTACCTTCCTTCTGAGTGATGACGCACGTCAATTCAAGCAAATTGCATATCATCATGCTCTTTGTTGGATTCATGATGGAAGAAACTACAAGAAATTGAGGCCAATAGTACCTTACCATAAAGAAAAGCTGGAAGCTTTTCTGGACAGATACTGGGACTTTTATGGGGAACTCTGTGAATTTAGAGAAAATCCAGATTCAGAGATCGCGAAACAATTATCCACGAAGTTTGATCAAGTGTTTTCGACTATAACAGGGGGCATTGTTAACTAAACATAGTTAACTCTTTATTTCTGTATTTCATCAATAGAAGAACTGAGTACTTTAGCATTTCAAGACTCTTAGTATAACACTTTGTCTTTCTTCTCAACCTTGCCAGAAAGTGCCTCAATATGCTGTTATATCCTTCAAATGTATACGTTTTTGCTTTGGATTGAGTATGAATCGTTTCAGGAAGGAACTCTGCATATGCCCTCCAGTGATCTGTCATCACTTCTCCAATCTCTTTCTTCTCTAATTTTTCCCAGAGTAGTTGTCCAGTTTCCGTTCCTCTGCTACCAAAAGAGCAGTTGATGAACTTTTTCCCAACTCTATCAACAGCAATCCAGATCCAGCAATATTTTTTTATACCGATGTAAGTATGCATTTCATCCATTTCAACAACAGATATCTCATTTTCACTTTTTAGATCCTCTAACCCCTGACCAAATTTCTTTATCCATTTTTGGACAGAAACATGACTTACCCCTAAAAATCGTCCTATTGAGCGAAAGCCCAATACTTCGAAGTAGAGTTGTAAAGCCTGTCTTTTTACAGAAGCGGAAAAAGCAGTTGATTTCAGCTCTACTGTATAGTTATAGCCACAAGCAGAGCATTTGTACCGTTGACGCCCGCCAACTATGCCATTCTTTTTGTGACTGGAACTGTTACATTTTGGGCAATTCATGCAGAAATATAGGTTATAAGTATTATACATCTATTTTTATTTACCAATGCCAAATTAAAATTCGTAGTTTTTTATCCCACATTCCGCAGTATTTTTTTGAAAATCAATATTTTTCCTGATAGCGTTTTTGGAACAGATGCAAATAATTTGGATTTTTAATGGCATTTGGTGAAAATTGAATGATATCGTTTTTGGTCTCTAAATTTTCGGTACGCTTTCAGTTGAATCATCTTGGGGATGAGAAATTACCCCATCCCCGCATTCGTGTAATAACGCGAATAATTTCAAAGATAAAAAGAGGAGTTTCAGGCGTAGGGATCCCGCAGCGCCTTGTTGACGCCGAAAGTCTTGCGCTCCTCAACCGTTTTCCGGTTCTTTTCGATCTTCTCCTTCGCGAGCTTTGTGACGAGCTCCAGACCGGGCTTGACATCCTCGATGGGCTTCGTCTCGAACAGGCCTGCAGCGACCGCTCTGGACCAGATATCATTCCCAACCTTGGTGCGGATGAAAACCGTGGACCAGCCGTCCGGGCTCCCGACCGAGCCGGTCGAAATGTCGGCGAGGTTGGAGACATAGTCGAGGCAGACGTGGCAGCCGGGCTGCTCGTACTTGTGGGTGTCCTTAAGCGGCACGGTGGATACGTTTCCGCGCTCGGTGTAGACCCAGTACTTGCCCTTCGTGATCTCCATTTTCTTCACGGAGCTGAGGTTCTGGCCCGCGTGGTCCTCGACAATAGCCTGCATAGAGCTGTACGGGAAGTTCTCCATGCAGAAGAGCCCTACTGTGAAAGCGACCTTGTCCGGGACATCCCGCATGTTGATGGGATAGAGCTGAGCCTTCCTGACCGCCTGCATCTGACAGCAGACGCCGGTGATCCCTACCTTATCGAGGCCGAAGGACCGGGTCGCTTCTTTGAGCCAGGAGATCTGGGGGCTGATACTGTACTTCGTCCCTTGTGCCTTTAGGATGTCCTCGCGGCTCGTCGCGACGAGCGGCTTTGGCTCCCAGGGTCGGTCGCCCGTGCCTGCCACAATTGTCCCGTCGATAATCCCCTGCCCGAGGGCATAGACCATGAGGGTAGTGGCGATTCCGCCGTCCTGTGCCTTCTGGAGGATCTCCTTGTCCGTGCTCCGTGCCGAAACGCAGGTTATGTATTTACCGAGATATGGATCTGCTACCATCTTTCTCACCTCACTTAAGCGCGCCTGCGATTATCTCGCTGATGCTCTCGAATTCAGGAATTACATCCAGGTTGAAGAACGACCTCGGGCAGGCTCCGTAGCAGGAGCCGCACTTGATGCAGAGGTCACGCTCACCCTGCGGCTTCCCGAACTCGAGGGTGATCGCCCGCACTGGACAGGATGCAGCGCAGGTACCGCAGCCCATGCAAAGGCCCTGGTTGATCACGTCGTTCATCAGGTCGCAGAAGCATCCGGTCGTGCCGCGCTTTGCAAGGTCCATGAGGGGCTTTAAATACTTGCCCGCAAGGGCCTTCTGGTCCTCGTTTCCCTCCAGGAGCAGGTACGCCATGACAGTGACGTTCCTTATGAGCTCCGGGCTCGGGGGCATCCCGGAATGTAGACGTCCACGTCGATGAAATCCCCGATTGGGAGAAATGACTCGTGCTGGGGCTGATTGTGCTGCCCGCCGCGGCTGAACCGGGTGATGTTCCCGTAGCTCGCACAGGAGCCGAGTGCCACTACGATCTTGGCCTTCTTTCGCGTCTCCTTAATCTCTTCCACCGATTCGTGGTCCTGGATGCAGACCGATCCCTCGACGAGCGCCACGTCCATCTCTGGAATATGCCGGACGTCGGCGAGCGTGAGGCTGTAGACGAGGTCGGCGTAGTCGTCCAGGATCTTGATGAGTCCCATGTAATTGTCGGCCACGGACACGAGGCAGCCGGTACAGCCGCTCATGTGTACATGCCCGAGCTTGATCTTGTTTGCCACTGGTTTCGCCTCCTGTGTATCTTCTACCTTCTTCTCCGTCGCAACCTGAGCGGGCTTGGCTTCCCCGCCCATAGTTTTCTTGATGGAGTTAAGCAGTTCCATAGTTCATCCCAATTTCCTTCAGTATCTCGGATACAGCGTCCGGAATGGCTCTCTGTACCTCGTCTGTAATCCCGATGACCATCTCAGGGGCAGAAACGTACTTCTTCTGGCATGCAAGGACCCGGATCCGGATATCGTCCTTGATGCACTGGAGCGGCTCGGTCAGATCCCAGGAGTGGGCGTCCCTGTAGCTCCCCAGGGGAGCTCGTCAACGGTGAGCCACCTGAGTTCGCCGGGTTCCCCTTCGAAGTCCGCAATGTCCACGATAATAAGAGTCTTTGTGGACTCGGGATTAAGGAGGGTAAAGACGAAATGTGGACCCCCGAGCCCCGCGTCAACGACAGTGACATTTTCGGGGAGTTCGAGACCCTTGAGACACTCCACGACTGCGGGTCCGAACCCGTCATCTGCATAAAGCGGATTGCCGCAGCCTGCCACCACGATCTCGGAGTACAGCGTTTCCATTCCCTTCACCACTGGAGTAGCTTTTGTGCGACTATCTTGTTTTTCTCGTCCATCACGATCATGTGAGTTGCGCACGAGACGCACGGATCATAGGCCCGGACGACCATCTCGGCTATCTGCCAGGGTGCTCCGGTCAGACTGCGGCTGCAGGTCGGAAGGTTCCAGGTTGTGGGTACAAGCATCTCGTACCACAACACCCGCCCGTCCTTCACCCGTGCGAGGTGGACATCAGTCCCTCGCGGGGCCTCGTTCGCGGCCCAGCCCATGGACCCGTCTCCCTGGGGGATGTGGTCAGCGAGGATCTTGCCTGAGGTATTCAGGCTGTCAAGGCACTTTAGGATGGTGTAGCAGCAGTCGGGGTACTCCATCTGCCTGGCAATGTGCTGGGCAAAGGTCCCCTTCTCGGTAAAGTTCTTGAAAGTTGCGAGCCTTGCCCTCGGGCCGACCTCAACCGGCTGGCCATCGTAGGTCGGAACACTGTTGCAGGCTTCCATCCGGGGGTTGGCCTTGGTTCCGGCCTTCGTGGTGCCGCCGATTGGGTAGCTCGGGTCCTCAAGATCGATGGTTACCTCACCCATGTACCACTCCCATGGCCGGGTCTCCTTCCACCGGGCGAAGTCCCACATGGGCTTCTCGTCCAGACTGGATGAACCGTACATCGGGGAGGTAGCCATAACCCCCTGGTCGTGGTACCCAAGCTTCTTGGGGATCGGAATCTGCTTGCCTGCGACGTCTGTGAACCCCCGGTTCTGCATGTCCCTTATTACATCGAGCATGAACTCCATCTGCTCGTGGGAAAGGAGAGACCTTCCTTCGCCAGGTCGGCCATCTTCTGTTTTGCCAGAGGACTCACGTTGTGGTACATCCCGCCGACCCTTGGGTTGGAAGGGTGGATAGCCTCGCCGCCTGCGATGGCTCCAATGGTCTGTCCGATCTCGCGGATTCGGAAGATCCTCTCCACAATGCTCCTGAATGGCTGCTCCTTAGCGAACGGGGTGATCTTCGTCTCCGTTCCAGGGATGTAAAAGTCCGGGAGGATCAGGATGTTGTGCAGGGCGATGCTGTGAAGGCGGTTTGCGGCATGGAGAATGACCCTCAGGAGCTTTGCGTCCTCGGGGATCTCGCAGCCGATCGAAGCCTCCATGGCCTCGGTGCTCGCCAGGGTGTGGGCGATGGGACAGATACCGCAGACCCGAGAGGCAATCTTCGGGACCTGGTCCATCGTCTTACCTATGGCGAGCTTCTCAATACCCCTTACCGGGGTGATGGAGAGCCAGTCTCCTCGCTCGACGATACCCCGATCATCTACCTTCATGGTGAGCTTGGAGTGGCCTTCATGTCTTGTGGTTGGAGAGATTTCTATAACTTTCGTCAATGGTATGCCTCATTTTCGATTCGGTGTTCTTGCATTTTCCCCTTCCGGAGGGTCACGATTATAGTGATATAGTAATATAATTATAGTAATATAATATTACATTCTGAATATCCCGGTTCAGACCAAGTTCTTCAGCTAATGACGCGCTCCAGGTGGAGTGCACGTCTTCCTTACCATTTCCAGTCTCCGTCAAATTACTGAATTTTTAGGAGATAGTTAAGCCTGATCTCTTAAAAAATATACCAAGGTCATGGAGCAAGAATGGAAGTTGAAGTTTATCGTCATTCATTGCCTGAAATGCCTCTTCAAAAAAATTTATTTCAGAAAATATCAATCTATATATATAATTTTCTAAATTTAGCTAAGTTATGAATATTTATGAGAAAATCGTTAATAGAAATCCACACTTGTACAAATATAAAAATAAATAAAAAATAATCACTAAATAAAAGTTCAACTCAATGTGTTTTAGTTTCAATCCTTATTTTGCTGAAAGCCGTTTTGCAACTTATGAGAGTTACTCTCAAGAAGAAAGCCGAAATAGGGATTCAATTCCTGTTTTGCTGGGAGCTGTTTTACAACGAGAAGTGGAATCTCAACATCCACAGAGAAGAATGGAGGTTACTTGCTAATATGCAATTATTGAATTTTGGAGTGTCTTATTAGCTAAGTGCCATTTTTTATTAATTTTCGCCGTATATTTCCTTAAAATCAATAGCAAACCATTTGTTATCCAGTAATATTTTCGGACTCAAAGGTAGATGGGATTTGCAAAAACTGATGATAATTTTCTGTCGAATAAAAGTGCCTTTCGCCCTTTAACGTCGTTTTAAACTATATTCCCCTAAGAAGTATTGTATACTGGCTAAAAATTCAGTAAAGACAATAGTTCTTTGGAAAAATATTGATCATGGTCACACTGCTTGATGGCGAAAAGGCTGAAAAAATAATTTTCATGAAATTCAGAGTTTCTACAGGGCAAAAAATGGACTATTGACAGTAGAAACTCTACCTATCCTTTTGCATACCCCAATTTTCTCCTTACTGAACTGTAATTTTTCCATCTACAAGCCTGATAATTTTATCAGCTTTTGAAGCCAGATCCTCGCTATGAGTAACTACGATAAATGTCTGAGTATACTCTTTGTTCAACTGCCTGAGAAGTTCATAGATCATGTCGCCCGTTTTTGTATCAAGGTTGCCTGTAGGTTCGTCCCCGAGCACGATTGCAGGAGAACAACTCAATGCTCTTGCTATTGCAACCCTCTGGTTCTGCCCCCTGAAAGTTCCCCAGGTCTGTGGTCCATCCGATTTTCAAGTCCTACTTCCTTCAGAAGCTTTTCGGCAATTTCCGTCGCTTCTTTCCTATTTTTCCCCGAAATCAAAAGCGGCATCATAACATTTTCCAGGGCTGTGAAATCCGGAAGCAAATGATGATACTGGAAGACAAAACCAAGCGTCCTGTTTCTCGTCTCGGAAAGTTCTTTGTCCGACATTTTTGTTACATCATTTTTGTCTATAAGGAGGGTGCCTGAGCTCGGAGTGTCCAGCAGGCCTATGAGATGCATAAGTGTACTTTTGCCTGAACCCGATGGCCCGACAATTGCTACGAATTCCCCTCTCTCAATTTTCAGATTTACATTGTCAAGCGCTCGAAATTCCACTCCGTTTTTGTAAACTTTAGTCAGGTTCTTAAGCTCTATAATTGGGCTTTCTTCTGTCATGCTTTTCCGATGCCTCATTAGAATTATTGGAATTTAGACAGTTGTATATTTACTGCTGCTGTTTTTCGGTTCAACTGCTTAAGTCTTACAAATTTTAAGTGAATATACCTGATTTTATAAATAAATTATAAGCGAAAGTCAAATAGTATGGTTTCTTTCACACCTGAGGAAAGTGGATTATATATTCAGGCATTTTCAATAGCTTTTACAGGGTCAAGTTTTGCAGCTTTCCTTGCAGGGTAGATTCCTGAGAGGATATTGATAATAAAAGCAAAGAAAGCGGCATATACAAAATTAAGCGGTTCGACCTCAAGAGGAAGAGTCTGAAACCCGAAATACATCTCCTGAGGTACCTCTATTTCATAGCTCTGCAGAGCAACGGTCACAATGTAACCGAGAATTGTACCGAGTATCAGACCTATGGCTCCGAGGACCATGGACTGGAAAATAAAGACGGCCATTATGCTCTTTTGAGAAGCTCCCATCGCTTTCAGAATGCCTATTTCCCTGGTTCTCTGGGCAACGATGGTTATCAGGGTATTTGCAATCCCGAAACCTGCAATCCCGTAGATCAGGAGATAGAAAATATTTGCAAAGATCATCTGGGTATCAAGGAGACTGAGAATTTCAGCGTTTGCTTCGCTCCAGCTTACAGCATCAAGCCCGGTTTCTCTCTCAATCGAACCTGCAATAACATCTGCCTGATAGGGGTCTGCAACCCTGACTCCGATGGTGCTCACAACTCCGGGTTCGTTAAAAAAGTCCTGCACAGAGTCCAGCCTTGCATAGGCTGTAACCTCGTCTGCAGCAGTGCCGGTATGGATCAGGCCCACGACCTTAAAAGAAGTTGTTTGCGAGCCCGGAAAAACAGCGTCCACCCTGTCTCCTACATGAACCTCAAGATTTTTCGCAAGCTGATCCCCAAGCAGGATCCCGTACCTTGTAGGGACAAGGGTCATGAATTCTCCTTCTACAACATCTTCACTCACCTTCATAACCTTCTCTTCAGCCAGAGGTTCGACTCCCTGAAGAGAAACCCCTTCGTCATTGTCCCGATACTCCAGCGCCGCCTGGCCCAGGTATTTAGGCGACACGGCTATAACTCCCTCTTTTTCAGCAATTCGGGCAGATGTATATCTGTAAAGATGAATGAACTCTTCTTTCTCGCCCTGAGGATTAATAACGATATGAGGGTTATTTTCTATGCTTGAGGTTACAAGCTCATCCTGAAAACCAGAAAGCATTGCCATCATTACCGTGATCACGGCAACTGCCAGTGCAACAGCAAGTATGGCAAAAAGGGTCTGCTTTTTTCTGGATAATACCTGCCTCAAAGCGATTTTCAGTTCATACATCTGAATAATCTCCTAGATATGAATACGTATCAGGGTTTTTAGTTGGCTGGGAATTTCACAATTTCCAGAATATTGAATCTGTTAGGATTTTAAGCCAATAGGATACTTGCATTTCATCTTTACCAATTTAGTTATTAAGTACGCTATGGAATGTACTAGACCTGTACTTACTTTGAACTGATCGCCTTTGCAGGGTCCAGCTTCGCTGCCTGTCGTGCAGGATAAACTCCTGTAATCAGGTTCAGTAGAAACACAGCGACAATAATGAACACGATACCCTGAGCGTGTACAACAATCGGGATAGAGGTAATACCGCCGTAGAGATCGGATTGAGCTGCCGGGATTTCATACTGGCCTATTGCCAGGGCTATCAGGACTCCTGCAAAAGTACCTGCAAGGGCGCCCAGCAGACCGAGAATTCCGCTCTGGAGGATAAAAACTCTCTGGATGCTTGAGACCGAAGCCCCCATAGCACGGAGCGTACCTATCTGGCCTGCTGCACTTATAATCGAAAGGTTCAGAGTGCTGACCACGCCAAAAGAGGCTATAACAATAATAAGGCCATATATAACGTTGTTTGAAGTTGTTTCGACAGCAATGGTACGGAGGATTGCAGGATTTGTTTCTGTCCAGCCCCTTGCCCTGTAACCGGTTTCCTCGATCTCGGCTGCGACTTCCCGATCCACATTGAAATCGCTGAGCCGGATTGAAATGCCATTAACCACATCCGGGACATCATAGAATCGCTGAGCAGTATCCAGGGAAGTGTAGGTCATGGATTCGTCCAAAGGGGAGCCTGTATGAAAGATCCCCACAATTCTGAGAGAAAGAGGGTTTGCATTCGGAAAAGACACGTCTATGAAGTCACCCAGATTAGCTTCAAGTTTGTCCGCCAGCCTTGAGCCGATAACCACCGTATTTCTTGAAAAATCTAGTTCCCGGAAACTGCCTTCGATTATATCTTCTTCAATAGAGCTGATTTCATTTTCCTTTAAAGGGACCACACCTTTAAGCTCTGAGTTGAGGGAATTGTCCTTAAACCTGAAAGAAGCCTGTCCCGTAAGGAAAGGGGAAACTGCAGTAACCCCTTCGATTGAACCGATCCTTTCCATGAGAGTCCTGTAGAGATAGATATAATCTTCACCTTCCTGAGGAGAGACCGAGACGTGAGGGAGTTTATTTACGGTAGTGTTGTAAAGCTCTCCCGTAAAACCAACCATAAGAGCCTGGGAAAACGTGAGTACCATTACAGCAAGGGCTATTGCCCCTACAGAAAGGAAAGTCTGGAATTTTCTTGCCCGGATCTGCCTGAGGGCAATAAAGAGTTCATAGTGCATGGGATTCACGGCTTTTCTTAGGTTTTATTCTGATTTTTTCCTGATGATGCGTCTGTATTTTTATGCAAACGGTTTTAATGCAGTTTTTTGAAAAGGGCGAAAACTAAGGCAAGCCCTGCAATTCCAGCAGTAACCGAAAAGCCAGGGGTGCCTTCTCCGCCGTTTTCTCCAGAGGTTTCGTTTTCTGTGCCAGGGCTTACTTCACTCGCATTAGAGGGGGAAAGATCGGACTCGATAATGGTTTCCCTGCGCTCAATAATATCTCCATCGTTGCCGAAAAGTTCGATCTCAAGCCTGTAGACTCCTTCCGGAAGCCTTTCTCTCCAGGCAACCTCAACGGTCTCGTCATCATCATTCAGCAGTACGGGAACTCTCTCGCGGACAGATTCGACAAACACCGAACTGCTGCTCCCTGGGGTTTCCTGAAGTTCATATACGGAAAAAACCAGGCTTCCTTCAAAAGGCACCTGG
The DNA here is from genome assembly GCA_023955635.1 of Methanosarcina sp. ERenArc_MAG2. GTDB lineage: Archaea > Halobacteriota > Methanosarcinia > Methanosarcinales > Methanosarcinaceae > Methanosarcina > Methanosarcina baikalica. The sequence continues at coordinate 2,841 of JAMXHR010000013.1, read as the reverse complement.
GAATGCCCTAAAACAGTTGCACTTGCACCGGTCTCATCTTGATAGATATCAGTAATCTTTGCATCATCTCTGGCAGTGAAATTCTCTGTTGAAGTAATAAATCCTTTACTGGGGGAATAGACCTGGACCTTCACTCTTCCTGTATACTCTTTATTGCTTTCGAGGAGGGTACCCCACGATGCAGAAAAGGCTTCCGGAATACTGGTTAGGGATGCCTTTTCGGTTTTTGTTTTATATATCACATCGTGCCCGTCAACAAGCATATACTCGATATCAAAAAGTGAAACCTGATTTGGGGAGAGCACAACAGCGATCCCGTCGGAATTGGGGATAAGGTCACTGACCTGAAGTCTGGAAGCTGAGTTGCTGCCATAAACAAAATCAGATTTTGATTCTGAAAGTACCTGCCCCTGCTCCAGAAGCCTTGCTTTCAGAGTGTAAGCCCCGCGTTCGGCATTCCTGACATCCCAGAAGCCAACTTTCGTGACTTTCATATTTGCAGGAAAACTGCCAGTTGAGAATTCCTGTGTAGTAATGACCTCTTCAGTCCCTTTTCCTGGCCTGATCAGAGATACCTCAAGGGTCAGGTTCTCTTCCGGCTGGGTTGAGTAGATTGTTACATCAAAGGATTCGAGATCACTGTAAAGTTCGGCTATGCGAGCTGGAGCTGTTCCCTCAAGCTGGGAGGTATTTGCTGCAGAGACCGGGAGGACCGATATAAGAAACAAAAAGAGTACGAAAAGCGCGGCTTTCATGGTTTTTCCCCGATTCGAGAATAAAATGATTTTTTATCTCAAAGATATTTATTTTCTGGGCTATACATAAGTTTACTAAGATTTAATGAATATAGCGTATAAATAAAGCTGTTGAACAATGTTCACTTAGGAGATATTAATGACAACTTATTAATAAATCTGTTGAACAACGTTCACTTAGGAGATTTCATATGCTAGCTAAAAAGACTGTTGAGGATGAGCAGACGAGTGTTAAAAGAAACAAAAAGGCTAAAATTATCTCTATCCAGAATGCTACGTGCATGCTGATAGAGACGAAAGGCTATGAAAATGTGACCATCCGGGACATAGCTGAGGCTGGCGGTGTGAGTATAGGACTGATCTATAAATATTTCCCGGGCGGCAAGTTTGACATCCTTAAGGAGATTAGTTATCGATATGCCGATGAGCTATTTATGACAAAACGGCCCGAAAATATTGATTTTAATGATTTTCCTGGCTACATGAGAAATGTAATAAAAAATATGCAGCAACACATCAAAGACAATAGCTCTTTGTCAAAAGCGTTGATCATGGCCGCACTGCTCGACGGTGAAATCGTGGATGAAGTCAAAAATATGGATTTTAAAAATGAATACTACAAAGCGGTGTCCGAATTTTTTTGCAGTTTCAATGGCGTTGAAATAGGAGATAAAGATCCTCTGGAAGTCCTTATGGACTGGGGGATTGCGATAAAAGGCATTATCATCAGCGACATAATCTACAACCTATCCCTCATTAAGAGCGAAGAAGCCCTGACCGACCTGATGGTCGACATATCTTTGAAGATATGGGGTTATCACGAGACAATATGAGCTTTTTCCAGCTTAAGCCAGCCATTAAGCTATTCTGCATCAAAAATTAGTGCGAAGAAAACGCTCCTTATTCATCATTCTGGTCAGGGTACTGCAGGGGACTTTTTCCTACTTTCTCTATAATCTTCGGATACCTCCCTTTTCCCGGAGAATTTTCAATGGCTATGACGTTTATCTGATGCAGCCAGTCATCCCCGAAATCGAAGCGATACCCAAAAGCTCGGCCTACTTCCAGGCCCAGGGACTCAATGAGAGTGGTACGGACGTCGCCGGCCATTTCTTCTAAACCCGAGACCTCGATATCCATGGGCAAGGAATAGATGGCAGACCTGTCGTCCGGGCCCACGCCAAGTATAAATTCATAGAGATGTCCATCGAAGCGATCGAAGGCCTTGAAGATACTTTCGTGGAAGTCCTCTAAGGTCTGGTCCCCCCGAATCTGGATGGTGCGGAAGATGATCTGGTCATCGAACTCGTCACTTACCGGACCTCCAATCAGGTAGACATTCAGAGTATAGATTTTGGAAGGAGTCTTACCTCTGGCACCCTCCTCTGGGATCTTATTTTCCTTCTTTTTCGGAGGCATATTCATTAATATTCGCAGAGTGCTAGATATGTTTTACTAAGAGACAGATATGTTTTACTAAGAGACCGATTTTTTGAAATTATTTCAAAACTGCCTTCAACACCTCTAAACAAATATTCCGAAGGAAATAAATCAAGATCACTAGTACTGCGATTCCGACGTATATTCACAAAACTTGACTTTCTAATAGATTCACCGATCACGAATTTTCATTAAATAAGGAATTTATTTTGGAATCGGTGCACTAGAACTGACCGAAATACAGATTTGTAATCAAAAACATGAATATCCGGGGTTTTGAAACCAGCTCATTGGTTAAAAATGGTTTGAGTCCAGATGATAAAGAATTTATTTTCCGCTAAAGGAACCAAATATCCTAAATATATATTTTAAGGTATTATTACCCCTTATTTTCAAAAAGTAATTCTGTAAACGGAAAATGGAGCCTGTTGCCATAACCGCACAGATATTATTTTTAAAGCTTAATAGGATGTATTTTCCTCAAAATTGGATTTTTGAGAATGTATTTTTATTGGGGAAACTCTGGTTATATGTATATTACTTAAAATAAGCATTCTTAATCCTTCAGTTTACAAGCTAATTTTGGAGGATAATTTTAAAAGAACAATAAAAATAGCATCAAAACGAAAAGTAAAAAGCAATTTTA
>JAMXHR010000012.1 GCA_023955635.1 Methanosarcina sp. ERenArc_MAG2 | reverse complement strand
TATGCAACGTAGTCCTTTACCTTCTGAACCATACCTTTGAAATGAGGATTCTCGGGTACAAGCACGCAATGATTGACCTTGTGCAGGCGGAGCATCTTCATGGTATCTTCAATGGTATACCGGACATTAACCTGGCCTCTCACTCTCACAATTGCATACATTTCAGGCTTCCTCCTTAGAGTAGTATATTGGCAGCCTCATGACGTTGACCTTGTTAAGGGCAACAAATGTTGCTTTTGCGAAGTTGAGGGTAGTCCTGGTAGTCCCGGAGGTCTTGGTCCATACGTCTTTGATCCCGGCTTTTTCAAGCACCTTGGTTGCAGTGCTTCCTGCTGCAATTCCAAGCCCTCTCGGGGCCGGAATAAGAGTAACACTTACACTGCCTGCCTTCCCGGTAACTTCATAAGGTACGGTGTGAGGCAGACCGCAGGCGCATTCCCAGGATCCGCAGCCTCTGCGGATGTAGCTGATATCGAGCTTTGCAGCATCAATTGCCTTGCGGATTGCAGGCCCTACCTGCACATCCTTTGCCTGCCCGAGTCCTACATAGCCGTTTCTGTTCCCTACGATGACGGTTGCTCTGAATTTGACACGACGTCCAGAGTCAGTCATCCTCTGGACCATGTTAATATCGAGCACCTCATCTTCCAGGTCAGGAAGCAGCATATCAATTATCTGGGGTTCCCTTATAGGCAGGCCTGACCTGATTGCTTCTTCCATAGAAGCAACCTGTCCTTCAACGACTAATTTTCCAAGCCTGGTTTTCGGAACCCAATCTTGATCGAATGCCATTTAATCACCTTAACTAAACTCAGCAAAGATTTTCTCTTTGGTTGCTTCAAACTGCTCTGGCAGGTCTGAGCTCTCTTCTCTGTATTCAGCGATGTGCTCTCCCCGAATCCTCTCTTCCGAAGGGAAAACTTCAGGGCTGCAGGGAATTTCGAAACCTGAATCTACAACCCCTTTAAGGGCAGCATAGACTCTGGAACCTGCAGAGGAAGACTGGAGACCTATGTCCAGAATGCCTCCTTCATATCCCTTCTGCAAACTCTTCAGCCCAAACAAGAGCCCTGTAAGGTATGCAGCCGTTGTATTTCCGGTAGCCCCGGTGTAACCGAACTTTGCAAGCTCACTCGAAACGGCTGAGGAATAAGTTATATCCCCGTCGGGGGTTGGAGCTATTAACTGGATTTGAACGTTTCTTGCACTCTTCCTGACAACCACACGGTCCTGCCTTGAGAGCAGTAACTTGAGGCGGAGGTGATAATTAGTGCGTCCTTCTCTTCTTCTTCTAAAAGGAACCTTATATCTTGGTCCTGTTGCCATATCTAGCTCCTCCAGGTTATTCTTTTTTTAACAGTTTTTCGGACCCAAGGTGGGAATTGAGGTGGGAAACGCTTCTGTATTCGCCGCCTTTTGCCTTTCTGTAAAGCCTGCAGTACACGGACTTTTCAAGCGTCCCTTCTGCACGCAGTTCCTTGAGTCTTCTTCTAAGAGCCCGGATCTTTTTGATCCACTGTTCTTTCTTAGGAGTACGGGCTCCTTTCTTACCTTTTCTGGAACCATGACCCTTGCAGTGCCCATACTTACGCTTGGCAGCAAGAGCTCTGGCTCTGCCTCTGCTGACTCCTTTGATCGGCTTGACTTTAATAGTGCCTTTCTCAATGAGTCCGCGAATATCTTCCCTGGTAATTGCGGAAGCGATTTCCTCGGAGGCTTCGGGGTTAAGCCATACCCTGTCAAGCCCGCATTCAAGAACCTTGGAAGCTAACCTTCTCTGATTGGCCAGGTCTGACATCCTTATTCACCTCTTCCAGGGTTCAGCACTTTAATCCCGAGTTCTTCAGCTTTTGCGAGAATAATGGCTTTCTTTCTTGCGCCCACTGTCGCTGCTATTCTGATAGCCTCATAAGAGGAATCAACAAGCTCAAGTTCAGTAATGCTAGAAATCAGCACATCCGAATAACCGGATGGGTGAAGGCCTTTTACTGCAACAGGGCTTCCGTATCCTACCTGGGCAAGAGCGCCCTTTGAGACATACTTTCGGCGCTGTTTGCCCTGAGAACCTCTCGGACGCCTCCAGTTAGTGTCGAGTCTCTTGAACTTGTGACTGCACGTTCTCTTGAACTGGGGTTTCTTTCCCTTCTGGACCTTTCTCACATTGAATAAGCGCCTGGATTCAGGATCCATGTCAAGGGTGGAAACTGAAGTACTTTCTACCTCATTGAATTCTTCTGCCATCATAACCACCTTAGGCCTTCTGCACGATGTAGATTCCATCCTGGAAAGTCCTCGGATCGAATCTCTTGATCTTGGTCTTCTGTTCAATGTTTGCGGCAGTCTGCCCGACATCTTCCTTGTTGATTCCGGAAATCGATACGTCGTTCCCAGCTAACCTTAACCTTTGTCTCGCCAAGGATTTTTGCAACTCTTGGCTTCTTTTCTCCAAGGAAGTTCCCGATTATGAGGGTTTTGCCATCAACTTTTACCTGCATAGGGAAGTGAGCGTACACAATAGTCATTTTGTACTCAAAGCCTTCACTCACGCCTGTAACCAGGTTTTTGATGTGAGAGGTAAAAGTCCCTACCATGGCTTTCTGCTCTTTCCTGGAGGATTCTGCATCCACCAGTATTTCTTCTTCCCTGACTTCGATTTTGATTCCAGGGTACCAGAACTTTCTTTCAACAGTTCCCTTCGGACCCCTGGCTGTAAAAACATCCCGAGAGAGAGAGACGGAAACTCCTTCAGGAATCTTTATTGTTCTTGCAATCTCCTTAACCATTTCCTGTTCCCTCCTCAGTATACATAAGCAAGAAGCTGCCCACCAATCTTCTTCTCACGGGCTTCGTACTGAGAGATAACCCCGCTTGAAGTTGTTACGATAAGGGCGCCAAAGTTCTTTGCTGGCAGAAACTGCTTTTCCCAGCGTTCAAAGCTGTCAGTTCCTACTGAATACCGCGGCTTGATTGCACCGCATTTGTTAATTCTTCCCACAAGGGTAACACTGAAAATTCCGGCTTTTCCATCATCTATAAGCTCGAAATCTCCAATGTAACCAAGATCTTGCATAACCTTCAACACATTGCCAATGTTCTTTGAAGCAGGCCTGATAATACAGGAACTCTTCCCAATGACTTCTGCATTTTTAATTGTGGAAAGGGCGTTTGCAAGAGGATCAAGTAATACCATTTTAACCACCTTACGAATACTTTTCAAAACCCATCTCGTGGGCAATTTCCCTGAAACAGTGCCTGCAGAGGTAGATATCGTATTTGCGAACAAGGCCCTGCCTTCTCCCACACCGCTTGCATACGTTTACTCCTCTTCCGGACTTATCTATAGTCTCTGTCATTTACATGACCTCCACGCCATAGCTTTCGTTAAGGAAAGAAATCGCATCCTCGACTGTGACTCTGTGACCAGTCGGGACCTTCCTTGTTGCGATTCTCCTCTTGCAGATTCTTTCTCCGGGGCGCTTGATCACAACTGTTACGTCCATTCCGAAAACCCCGATATTAGGATCATATCTCATACCAGGGAAGTCGGTGTGTTCTTCAATTCCGAAAGAGACGTTTCCAAGGGAATCGAACTGGGATCTGGCCAGGGCTTTTTCAACGATACCCAATGCGGTTTCAAGGAACGTCTGGGCTCTCTGGCCTCTGAGAGTTACCTTGCAGCCTATGGGTTCACTCTTCTTGATCGCAAAAGCCGGGAGAGTTCTCTTGGCAAAGCACCTTACAACTCCCTGCCCGGTGATGGTCTTGAGGATTTCTTCAGCATTTACAAGGTGCTGACCACTTTCTCCAACACCCATGTGAACAATTACCTTCTCAACGACAGGAGTGCGCATAGAATTACTCACTAAGCTCACCACCCAGCCGAATCTCAGGTTTGTCCTCTCCAATCACAATAACGTAATCTTCAATTGTTTCGAAATCCTTTTCCCCGGAAATCGCAACCATATTGTGCCTGGAACTCTTAACTACCCTGATCTCCGTGATCTTTCCGATTTCTCCTGAGTGCGGGCCGCCTACTATCATTGCCAGGTTGCCGACCTTGAACTGAAGGTGTTTTACGACCTGTTTGTCAGGAATTGACAGAATCAAAGAGTCCTTTGTCCCGTACTCGTGAGAGCCAAGAATATTGGTTCCGTCGTTCAAGTTAAGCTGCACTTTTCCTCCCTTGAGGACAACCTTGTTGTTGATTCTGCACAGCTTGTTGACCTGCATTTCATTCAATTTATGGAGTGTCAGACGCCCCTTATCATCCTGGAGCATCCTGTATGCTTCGTTTACGAGCGGGAGTGTAATTACATCAAAGAGCCCTACCGGGAATCTCAGGTCTTTTCGGGGAATTCCATCCACAAGAACCTTACCTTCCGAGAGGATCCTTTTACCTTCCCTGCTGTTATTCACAAGCTTGAGAACGTCTCGGATTATGATTCCGAGAGGAAGACTGCGTGCCTGGCTGTGAGTTCCCGGGCGGGTGGTGGAGACCCACTTATAACCTTTTCTCCCGACCTTCCAGCTTTTTGGGATTGATAATCTTTTCTGGTGTGTCACAAAATCACCTGCCTCACTTCTTAATGCTTGATGCTCTGCGCCCGTCTTTCAGTTCCAGTTTTGTGATCATAACGTTGGAGGGATAGATGGGTCTTGGGACTTCGGTGCCGTCCACTTTGGTGGAAATTACTCCGTCCACGGAAATTGTGCTGTCCCGAAGAGAAACGGTCTGGACCTTTCCTTCAGTGCCCTTAAAATCTCCACGCATAACCTTCACGGTGTCTCCCGCGATGACTGCAGCGCTTCTTGTACCATACTCTTTGGAGAGTACTTCACTGAGCCTTGCACCCATGAATTTTTGTCTGATGTGCAGAGGCGCATTATATCTTGCTTTTCTCTGCTTTCTTGGCTGTTTTGATACCATAATCGCCACCTCAGACAATAATAGATGCCGTGGTCCCGATTTTGGGGAACCTCTCAGCTACTTCTCTTGCCACAGGACCTTTTATGTCCGTGCCTTTTGGAATTCCGTCTTCATCCGTGATTACCATAGCATTATCCTCAAAGGACACATGCAGCCCGTCAGGACGGCGGAATTCCTGTTTCTGGCGAACCACCACTGCGAGGAGAACCTGTTTCCTCATTTCGGGTGTGCCTTTCTTTACTGAGACGACGCACATGTCGCCAATTCCTGCGCAGGGCATTCTGTTTTTGACTCCCCTGTACTTCTTGACAGAGATAATCTCAACGACCTTGGCCCCTGTGTTGTCTACACACTGAATCTTGGCGCCTGCGTTCAAAGCCCTTGGGATGCTGGAGCGTATGCCTTTCATTTGGGCACCTCCGCCTTGACTACCACATAGGACTTGGTCTTGCTTATACGCCTGCATTCTGCGATCGTGACAATATCACCGACTTTTGCGGAAATGCAAGGCGGGTTGTGTGCGTGAACCTTCGAGCGTCTCTTCTCGTATCTCTGGTATTTCGGCACCATTTTCATGTATTGCCTTTCAATAACTACCGTATTGTCCATCTTGCTGCTGACCACGGTACCCACAAGGATTTGACCTCTTACAGGAAGTGTTCCGTGGAAGGGACAGTATAAATCGTCACATTCTTCTGATGGCGCCGGTATATTCAATCCAATGTCTCTTGCCATGAGTTTAGCCCCATTTACGTAATTTTTTGATGTTCTTGATCCGATTCTCGGGTTGTGAGAGCAGCAGGTTTCCCTGAATTTTAACGAGCATATCGGATCTGCGGCCTTTTTCTGAGAGCTCAGCAGGGATCCGGAAGAGAATTTCCGAATCCGCCTTTGGAATCTTCAGTTCCCGCGACTTCGAGTTTTCTACGATTAACATATTTTTTGTTTCGTTTATCACTCGTCCACGGGTCCCTGTCAATGATGGATTAGTGGAACGAATCACCTTAATTTCTAGCCCTATCAATTCATGATAGATAAGAGTAGAAGGTATTATTTCCACTTTAGATTTCATTTAGCTCATGCTGAATTGTCTTTATCCGGGCAATGGTTCTCCTGATCTCGCCGATCCGACCCGGATTGTCAGGAGCTCCGCCTGCAGAGGTAAGAGCACGTTCCCTGATCAGCTCATTTTTCAGGGTCTCGAGCTCGTCAGCCCTTTCCTCAAGTGACATGGTCCGGATTTCACTGGTTCTAAGGATTGCCATTATTCCTTAACCTCCTTGTGAACCCGTGCCATCGGATGCCAGTAGTCGTAGCTCTCATGCTTGTGCTGCCAGACACCATTGACCTGTCTTCGGACTTCTTCCGAGCCCTCGACATAGATAAGTTCGGCTTCTTCAAAGTCTTCGGATGCCTCAGGCTGGGCTTCTTCCTCAGCTTCTTTAGGTTCCTCGACGACTTCGACTACCTCTACAACTTTCTCGGGTGCTACTGCAGGAGCTTTAGGTTTTGCCGCGCGTTCCTTTTTAGGGGCTTCAGCAGATTTCTCAACCGACTTTTCGGCAGGCTTTTCAGCAGGCTGCTCATCGACAATCTCGCTTGCTTCCTTCATCCTGAAGGAGTCAGGCAGGACAACGTCCGGCTGAATAATCCTGACTTTACAACCAAGGGTTCCGAGCTTTTTGATTGCTACTGCAAACCCTTCGTCTACAACTTCTTGTACAGGATGTCCGGAATGCTTTACATGTCCGTCAATGAATTTTTCAACTCTTGACCTGGAACCTGTAAGCTTGCCGGAGATTATGACTTCACAGCCGAGTGCGCCGGCACTCATGACTGCCCGAATGGTGTTGTGTCCAGCCTTTCTGAAGTACCATCCTCTTTCAATTGAAGATGCAAGCCTGGACGCCATCATCTGGGCGTTAAGTTCAGGTCTCTTAACTTCCTGGGCATCAATCTGCGGGTTTTCGAGGTTGTATTTGGTTGCAACGTCCCGGGTAAGCTTTCTGATAACCTTCCCGGCTTTCCCGATTACCATTCCCGGCTTTTCGGAATAGATGACAATCTGGGTGCCCATTGGGGTCCTGTTAAGTTCCATGCCGCCGTATCCAGCTCTGTTCAGCTGTTCTGCGAAATACTCGTCCATGGAGGCCTTGACATACCCATCATTGACGAACTTTCTCTCTATTGCCATTTAGCGCACCTCGGAAAGAATCATCTCGATATTTACAGTTTCCGTGTCTTTGGGAGTAGCCCGTCCTCTGGCTCTCGGCATAAACCCGTGAATTACCCTTCCGCGCTGAATAGCAACATGGGTAATATACATGTTTGCGGGTTCAAGGCCTTTATACTCGGCATTGCTTTCTGCGTTTTTCAGGACTTTGAGGATCTCCTTTGATGCATTGACAGGGTATCTGCCTGCAGCCATTGGACCTTTCCTGTGCCCTGTGCCTTCGTGGTGTCTCTTGAAGGGTACTGCCTTTTTAAGGGCAATTACGTCTTCCAGATACGACCTTGCTTCAACAGCTTTCATGCCTTTGATTTTGCAACAGATCTCACGGGACTTTTTAGGGGAAATGTGAAGTTCAGAACCCATCGCCTTAGAGGTAATCTCAGGGTCTCCATTAACTGAATAATCAATTCTTGCCATTCCCATTCACCTCATTTCAGCGGCACGAACCTGCTTGAACGGGTTGCTCCCACACCGGCACTGCCGTGTGAAACCTTTGATCTTGTGGGTGCAAATTCTCCGAAGCGGTGTCCGACCATTTCAGGCTGGAGTTCCACACTTATAAATTCTTTTCCGTTGTGGATTTCAATAGTCTGCCCGATCATTTCTGGAAGGATGATAAGGTCTCTGTGATGAGTCCTAACTTTCTTTCCTTCCTTGAACTCGTGCAGAACTTTTTCTGCCCGTCTGTGAACCCGCGTTTGATGCTCCTGCGCTCTCTTGAAGGCAGAAGTTCTGCAAACTCTTCAATACTCAGTTCCTGAAGTTCTGAGACGGTTTTCCCGCGGTAGGTGAACTCACCCTTTCTCTTCGGTAACCTTGATGATGATTTTTTTACCATAACGAATACCCCTCATCAGCGCTTCATTCCGGTCCTTCTTGCTGCAATCAGTCCGACCTTTCTTCCGGGCGGGGCGTTTCTGCTAACAGTTGTGGGCTTTCCCGGGTGTTTCCAGGCACCTCCACCGAACGGATGGTCACGTGGGTTCATGGCAACACCTGAAACTCTGGGATACTTTGCAGCTCTTGTTTTCAGCTTGTGATACTTTTTCCCGGCTTTGAGCCATGGTCTGTCCACTCTGCCGCCCCCTGCAACAATACCTACAACTGCCCTGCACATTGGGTTAAGCCATTTGATAGAACCTGAAGGCATTGCTATTGCAGTCCTGGTTGGCTCATGAGTTACAACAGTTGCATATACCCCAGAGGAACGGACGAATTTACCGCCGTCATTTGGCTTTGATTCTATATTGCAGACAAAGAAACCTTCGGGCACGTTTCCGATAGGAACTATATTTCCTGGCTTAACCTCAGCATCGTCTCCGCATTCTATTATGTTTCCGACTGCAACACCCTCGGAAGCCAACAGGAAAAGTTCTTCCCCGTTTTCAAATGCAACTTTTGCAATTGGGGCTGAGCGGGCAGGGTCGTGTTCTATGTCTATAACTTTCCCTTGAAGGGAAGTATTTTCATCAACACGGGGATGCCTCAGATCTGCCTTGTACTTGTGAGAAGGAGCTCTGTAGGTCGGAGTACCTCTACCCCTATTTTGTGATATGATTCTTTTACCCATACATCACACCTCACATCAGTCCTATTCGGGTTGCAATCTCGTGTGCCGATTCAGGCTCTTCGAATGCCAGGATTGCTTTTTTCGTGCCCTTCATAGTTGTCATGGTCCGCACGGACCTTACTTTGAACCCGTACAGTTTTTCAACATCCTCTACGATCTGCTTTTTGTTTGACCTGGTATCCACGATAAACTGGAGCTTGTTTTCGTCAAGCAACATCATCGCTTTTTCAGTAACAAAAGGATATTTGATGGAATTCATTGGAATGCACCCTCCAGCTTCTCAATTGCAGATTCTGTCCAGATAGTAAGGCGCCCTGCATGAGTACCCGGTGCGAGCAGCTCGGCATTTAGTGAATTCACTGTTACGACGTCTACCCCGGACAGGTTTCTTGCAGCTTTCAGGATAGGAGTATTTTCCCCTGCGACAATCAGAATGCTCTTTTTGTGCTTGTATTTCCTGCCTCTGAGCTTACCGCGGCCGGCTCTGATGTGCCTTCCGTATTTTGCCCTGAGAACGTCTTCGTAGACTCCGACAGCCTGCAGGAAGTCTATTACCTGCTTTATTTTAGTCAGGTCTTCAAGAGCGTTTTCCGTAACAATCGGAAGCTCGGCTTCAAAGATATGGCCTCTCAGGCTTACGAGAGTCGGGTCCCGGGTTGCTGCTATTGCAGAGCGGATTGCATAGCGGCGTTCCTTGGTGTTGACCTTCTCGCTTCTGTCAGCTTCGGGTTTTGGCGGGTGGGCTCTTCTTCCGCCTCTTGCGTGCGGGACTCTTGCAGCTCTGCTGCTATTTATAAGCCTTGGAATCTGGGCAACACCCCTTCCGGATCCCCAGGATCGTGCAGAAGTATCCATTCCTGCGTAGAGACGGGGACCGTAGGGCTGAAGCCTGTTTGCCTGTGCCGCAAGCACTGCCTTTTTTATCAGGTCAGGGCGGTAATCCACATCAAACACGTCAGGAAGCTCAATTTCCCTGACAACCTTCCCTGTAAGGTCTATTGTTTTTGCTGTAGCCATTTAACTTCACCCCTGCTTGGATTCCCTGCTTATGTGAAGGATATTCGGTTCGCCAAGGTCAGCTTTCTTTGCCCTGATAGGGTCTCTGAGTCTGATAAGCCTCTTGGAAGGTCCGGGAACACTGCCTTTAATTAGCACATACTCCCCACGGACAAGGCCGTAGTTAAGGAAACCGCCGTCAGGAGTGATTTCTGCCCCGTCGGACCCGATCTTAAGGATGCGCTTGTTGAACTCGGTCCTCTGGTGATATCCCATCTGACCCATCTGGGGAACTCTCCAGGAAACATGAGCAGGATGCCAGGGACCAAGAGTACCGATCTGCCTGAGGCTGCCCTGTCTGGAGTGTTTGCCTTTCATCAGCTGGATACCCCAGCGTTTGACAGGACCCTGGGTACCTTTTCCTATGGTAATTGCGGCTGTGTCAACAAGTATTCCGGTCTTGAAAACGTCAGTAACTCTTACAAGGGTACCAAGAATCGACTTTGCGTACTCGAATTTGGTGTTAAGGTCCCTGGCGCTAATTCCGGATTCCATGATATCGGGCGTCTTTTTAGGGACACCGGTAAGACTCTTTGGCAGGGTATAGGTAACTGCCCTGATATCACTTACTTTGCCTTCGTCGATCAGTTTCCCAATCGTTTCAAGGGTTTCGGCCAGGTTCTCGGCTGCCGGTACATGGATCCTGCGCTTGAGTTCAGGATCGAGATCTGCTGCCCATACCTCTGCGATTGCCTTTTCCCCGGTGCTGTCTTCTGTGTAAGCCCGGATCGCTGCAACCCTTATTGCAGGAGTTTCGATGACAGTCACCGGCACGGAAATTTCCATACCCTGGGTAAGGCTGTACTTTATGTCATCAACCATGATCACGTGGGTCATCCCCACTTTGTACCCTGCAAAACTCTGTAACCTTGGTTCACCTGTAGCCTCCGGCCAGGCTCTGAACCGTGGAATGTGGCTCTTTGCCCTTTTGCGCGGACTGAATGCGAGGGAACCTCGTTTTGGTCGGTGTATGCTTGCCATATTTCTACTCCGTAAATTTCAATTGAAATACCAGCCCCTCCGGTCGGCACAACTTGAGTGGCAAAAGAAAAACGCACTGGATTCCCCGAACGCTACCAGGTGGGGGAGGGATGAATTTCAGACCTGCCTGGCGAGAATTGCCTCGAGCAGACCAGAGCTTTATGCTCCCGGTACCCTAATTCCTTCAGGCATCTGCAAATATCCGATCCTCTTCCTAGCTTGTCTAGCAGGAGCATACGCTTAAAGGACCGATTTCACGATCCTGGCAGACCCAAATCCAGGCATCCGGCCCTGATTTGAAACATTCAGTAATCTGATTTGAAACTTCAGTATTCAGTAACCTGATTTGAACTCAGTAACCTGATTGAAACTTCAGTATTCAGTGACTGCAACCGCGGCTCATCGAAAACCTGAACAGTTTCGTGCGATTTTAAGCGCCGTAACGGCGCCAAAAGCGGGCGTTTCAAAGCATTGGCCCTTTGACACTCATGTTGATCCGACTTTTCTCACTGGATTTATCTTCAATGCAGGAAATTCTACCGAATTAACGACAGAAACCCCATCTTTCCTGGGAACTTCCAGGAAGTTAGCATTAAGCATCACATTGATATGATTAGATAATTTCAAGCACTAAAATGCATGAAATCTCCATCTCGGATGTACTTTGCCTTTAAATAGCACATCTAATATATAAAGCCTTTGTAGGAAAAAGGGAATTTTGAAAGAAGAATCAGTCACAGGTGAGAAAAAAGTAGACAAATCACAAGTTTAGAGTTCAGAATTATTGGATTTAAGAATTGAAACATGGAATCCAGCCATAAAAATGCCAACCATAATTAATAACCAAATAGGGATTTAAAAGTCTGATTAGAAGATACAAGAACAGTATTATACATAGCCGTTTACAGAAAGAAACTTGAAAATATAGTTGCTGTAAAATTAAAAAATAAAAGCAGAATTGCAAGATTAAAAGAACTGCTAAGAAGTTGACTTCATATTCGGATTTGAAAGGTTTTCTTTTTAAAGATACAACACTGGACTGGACCTATTAACTTTTATCAACAACTTTATCCGTCTTTTGAGTAAAAGTGATATGTAATATCATAAGAAGTGAACTACCTCTCTAAAGACTTGAGGGTGAACGCTTCTTCCTGGAAATAATCTCTCCTAAAAAATTATGGCATACTAGCCGGGATTTCGTGAAATCTCTTTCATTATATAGCCAGGAATATCAAAAAGCAAAACACATAAGTCATGATGATATATCTGCACATTACCCAGAAATTATGTAACCAGTAGAATGGTAGATAAAAACGCTGAAAAAGGAGATTAAAAAAGTTGCTTTCTGATGGAGTTGCTCTCTTGAGATTCATTTTTACTTTTGTCCAGATGTTGAAGAATAGAAAAATGCTGAAATTTTTGTTCTGGCTTCCCGTGTTTCTGTGTCTGATCGCCTTTCCCGTAACTGCCGCAACTAATAATTGGGAACTTACCCCTGAAAACCCTGTCGTCGGGGATATTATAGAAATAAAGGGAACCGATTTTACGGGAGAGACAGCGGAAGTGCAGGTGACGTTTGAAAAGGATGTTCCGGTCTCGGACGGCAGGTACGAATATCTGCTTGAGGGCGTAACAATCCCGGACTTTAACAACCGCTTTACCGTGAAGGCTACAGGAGCTGATGACCTGAACTTGAGGGTAAAGATGTTACTATGGGTAACCAAAACTGGAGAGGCAAAGGACGGTGCCACTACCGTTTCTCAATCAAATGTCCCTCCGGGAACATACAAGATCAAAATCGACGGAAAAGCAAGTACTTCAAATGTCAAAATTAAGATTACGGGGCTCCAGCAGGTCAAGGTGGATTCCGATGGGAGCTTTAGCTATGAATACGATAGTCAATCCATACCTGCAGGCAATTTTGAGGTAAAGGTTGGAGACGTTGAAAAACAGATCAAACTGAAGCCTGGAGAAAGCCTGCCTTCGGAAATAGTGCCCTCTTCAGAGCAAAAAACGGATCCCGAAAAAGAGGAAACGAAAATAAATGGAACGGAAACAAATGGAACGGAAACAAATGAAACAAAAATAAATGGAACTGAAACCGGAGAAGGGAAAAAGAAGATTTGCAGGGTTGGAAAGCCTCATATATGCCGATAGCAGGAATTCTGGCAGGAATTGTAGTGTTCCGGTTCTATTTGAGGACAAGGAAAAATTAAAAGAAAAAAGGTTTTTATAGGGCAAAAAAGTCTTTAAAAATCTAAAGTTCTTAGAGCGTGCCTTAAAATTCAAACCATTTCCACAATTGGATAATAAGCAACGTTAATTTCAAATTCAGATCATAAATTATTCCGAAATTCAGGTACACATTGACTTTAAAGATAGTACTTTATCCCAAAGACTTACGCGCTTGATGTATAAAATCAATTACAAGAAACATCATGGTTAAAATTACATATTAGACATATAACAGGTTAATGCCCCCGTTATTCGGTTCGAATGCGTAAATCTTATCCCAATACACTCAAATTTAATTTTAAGACAGGCTCGAAGAAATCCTGCAAAAATATATTAATAGGAAACAGATGTTTTAAATAAATACATGAATGTTGGATGGTATTAAATAGAATACTAATTGTATAATTCCTGCTTTATTTGAGAATAAGAAAGCATTAAAAAGTACCAGTGGTTTAGGGTAAAAGAGTATTTAAAATCTAAAGATACTTTAGAGATCCTGCAAAATATCTTTAATAGAACACATACTTTAAATAAATATATGAATGTTGAATGGTATTAAATAAAATACTAAATTAAAAGATATTAACAGCTAAAACCCTAAATAAGCAAAAATGTCAAACCGAAGCAGAAAAGCCTGGATAAAGCAGGAATGACAGTAATTAAGGGGTGTAGTAATTGAAGAAAATAACAGGAATGAATGGAATATATAGTAGAAAGTGGAGAGTAACCTGGACAGTTTTGATCCTTGTCTTTTCACTTATTTCAGTATCAGCAGCTTATTCGGTAAAAGATCCCTGGGTTGCATCCATTGAAAAAAATGGCGATAACGTTCTTTTCGCAGACCACAATGAAAGCCTGACTGAAGGCGGCTGGATCCTTCTTAGCGGAGGAAAAGAAATCCAGCTCCCACAGCCATTTACTTTCACGTATTGCGGGACAGACAACCTGAAAAGCAAAGGAATAAACCTTGAACTAAAATCAGGGGCACAGGAGAACAATACTGAGCTCACATTTACATACCCGTATTGCACTCATCCATTTTATACTGTAAATCAGAATGTGAAGATGGATTATAAAGGACCTGCGGTTTTCGGGCAGCAGAAAGTGAACGTTTACCTTATCAAGGGACTCGGCATATCTTCCTTTGGCAAGGCAGTTAAGGAAATCACGGATGAAAAAAACCTGAGTTTAAATTACACCGTGACATCTGCAACTCTGGACAAAAATGGTGACCTGTCTGCTCCCCTGCAATTTAAATCTCTTCCTGCAGGCCATTATGGAATCGTAATGACACTTGCAGAAAACGAAAGTACGAAACCTGCCGGAATAGAGAAAAAAGTCCTTTCAGCAACCGGTTTTGAAGTCCTGGAATACGACCTGCAAACAAAAGTTGCAAACACTCTGGAAGAAGGCAAAGACCTTGAAGTCAACCTGGATCTGAAGAAGAACACAGAGCCGGAAAACTCCAAATACGGTGCCGTGCTGATAAGTAAAGACGCCTACAGGGCACTGATAGAAGTCAACTCAAATGGTACGAGAAAAGGGACTGAAATCTGCGTAAATGGGATTGACATTATCGAAGATTTCGGCATTAATTCCACAAACTTTGAGTCCAAACTCGACAAAGATGAGCTGACAAAGGAAATCCAGACCGTTATTGGAGAATGTAATGGTACGATAACCATAGGAGAGAAGGGCCAGAGCACTCTTTCCCTGACAACCTTTGACCTGCCCGCAGGCGACTACTTCCTCTTTACAGGCGCCTATGAAAAAGGCAAAGGCATTACGGGTGTAGACCAGACAGAGCTGAGCATATGTGCTGCAACAGACAGTTCACAGCCAATTGATTCTGACTCCAGCCTTTCGGATACCCGCCCAGTAGAAGACAAAGCTTCCACTCTTGAGGAAAGCTCCAACCTCAAAACTGCCAATGCAGCCGGGATCGTGGATGCTGGATCTATTGCAGGAAAAGTAGCAGACATTGTGAAAAACCCTCCTAAAGCTACCTCGTTCTTAGTAGGATTTGCAGGAACGCTCGCAGCTGGGATGGTACTAATGAGAATTAAAAAATAAAACCCAGACAGAAAATCGAGAAATTTAAGATTTGAAGGCTGATTTTTTTACAATTACAGCCTTCAATTTCAAATTTATAATGTTTTTGTATATCGATGCTAGGCTTCCTAGTTTGGACGTAAATATTTACGCTTAACTTCTCCGACTTTATAATAATGGAAAATCCGGCAAACACAGAAAAAATGTAATTTTGTAAAATTATTTCCTTCAATTAGTCTGCCGGAGCTAAGCGCAACTCAGGTGAGACCCAATTCTGGAAAGAAAAAATACATCCGTGTTTTCTTTATTTTTAGTTCTTCGGTACCTTCCTGGTTTAGCTCTTATTTTGGGATTAGAAAGGGTAATCAGTCAGAAAATTGAGGCAAATAAATAAGTAATTCATTGATATGAAAATTTTATATTCCGTTACAGATATAGCTTTAAGATTATTTTCGCATTATTTTTTTGTCCGCAGGATCATTCTACCTATTAAAATGCCTTCATTGGAAACCGGAAGTACCATTGTTAGATTTTAAGGAATTATAAACCTCAGCACGTTTTTCCTTTCTAAGTTATGCACTGGGAGCTTTTAATAATACTAAGCTCGTTATTCATCTGTGTGATTTCCTTTCAAAATACACGTTATAAGAATTTGAGGAGAAAGTTTTAAAGATGTAACTTCAAATTTTAAGAAATTCTGCTGTACTATGAGAATAGGCATAAATATAAAATAAATAAAGGTTTATAATATAAATTTGTTAAATGTGAGTTTAGACCTCGAGATGCAAATGCTAACATTTAGAATTGAAAGAACGCATTGACATAGTGCGGTATGCCACCATTCGGGCTCTTTAGAGGTTTAAGAATAATTTTCTCCTGGGGTAAATATATAAGGATAATTATATAAATTTAGTGGATTCACATTATGATATAATGATGGAACTATAGGAAACAATTATATAAAGTTAGTGAATTTATATTGAGGCCTGATAAGAAATAAAAAATAATAATAATAATAATAATAATAATAATAATAATAATAATAATAATAATAATAATAATAATAATAATAATAATATCCAGACCAGCCTTTGGTAAACAAATATGTAATTGCGTAATTGAACTGTGATTTTGAAAAAGCTATCCTGAATATATAATTAGAAGACAAATCTAAAAAACATCATGCGGTTAGATAATTTCCAAATTCATTCCCGCATGCAGCTGTACATTCCCAAGAAAGTTCCAAAACGTCCTGCGTTTTCAGACTGCATCTATCCATATATTATACTACTTGCCGCATTTCTGGCAGGAAAAAGAAATTAAAGAAAAGAATCTGGGAAAAAAGTCAGAAGGTTCAACCTTTCCTCATTCGACTCAGAAAGAAATTATAAAATATAGAGATCAGGGAAAGAAGAGAAACTTATTTAATTTTGCAAAACAGTTTATATAAAGGAGAGAATCGAGCGAAAGGATAAAATGCATTAGAAAAAAGTACTTACTTCCCTTAAAGAGAGATATAGTCTTTGATTACAACCAGCTTTGATATAACCCGGATGACCTGTATGACTGGAAGAAAAGTTTCCTCAGATCTCTTGATTGTTATGGGGCTTGTGCTCCTTACAGATATCTTTGTGCTCACACCCGGACTAAGTGAAACTGTACTCCGGAACATACTTGGACTTCCCCTTGTGCTTTTTCTGCCGGGGTATGCTCTGATTGCAGCTCTATTTCCTGCAAAATCCGACCTTGACGGAATCGAAAGGACTGCTCTTTCCTTCGGGCTGAGTATTGCAGTCGTACCCCTAATTGGACTTGGTCTTAACTATACTCCATGGGGGATCAAGCTCCTGCCAATTCTTATAAGCCTATCAGTTTTCACCTTTATGATGTGCGGGCTTGCATATCTCAGGCGAGTAAAGCTCCCTGAAAATGAGGCTTTCAATGTTTCCTTCAAGGCAGCTGCATTTTCGCTCAAAGCTGAAGTTATGGAAAAATCGGAGTCAAAGCTGGATAAAGTACTTACTGTTTTCCTGATTCTGTCAATTCTCTTGTCTGTCGCAACCCTTGTGTATGTAGTAGTAACCCCAAAAGAAGGAGAACATTTCACCGAGTTCTATCTTCTTGGACAGGGAGGAAAGGCAGACAATTACCCCACAAATTATACGCTCGGGGATAATGGGACCGTAATTGTAGGAGTTGTGAACCACGAATACAGGCCAGTAAATTACACAATGCAGGTAAAGCTTGAAAACAGATCCCTGCCGGAAAATATACAGCAGATAAAGCTTGATAATAATGAGACATGGGAAAACCCAATTACGCTCAATCCTCCATTTGAGGGAAAGAATATGAAGCTTGAGTTCCTGCTTTTCAACGATACAGACAGCAGTGTACCCTACAGGGACCTCCATCTCTGGATAAATGTAAATGCAACAAAAGAAATAGCTAAAGATTCAGAAGTCCAGACTGCGGAAGAACAAACTGCAAAGAATCAGACAGTTAAATCCACAGCTTGAAAACCTTTACATGCGATTTTAAGCTGAATATTCTGTAAAGAATAAGCGAAATTCGGCAACGTAAACATGAAGACAGGAGAATAAAAACCTGATTCATTCCAGTTTTCCAAATATTAACAAAACTTAACTATTATACTCTAAATCAGTTAACTACCAATAAGATCTTATGTAAAATTTACAATAAAGACTTGAAGTATCAGGTCTGCGCAATATTTCTAATGATCTATTGTAAGAATCGGTAAAAAACTTGTAGAGGTACACAGTAGATCTGAACTTGTCCCGATTAAAAAAGGAGTAATTTCCGTGAAAAATTTAATTAATTTTCATAAAAGGCGAAAAGAACCGAATCTTTTGATAAGCGTCTTAGTTCTGATTCTGACTTTGCTGGTAATTTTTCCTGGAATTGCATCCAGTAGTAATTTAGAGTCATCTTCTTCTCCACAGATAGGGCATGTTCAAGAGCAGATATCTACCAAAGCCCTGGAGGAATCCGGAGATTCCAGAGTTACTTCAGTCTCGTATGGAAATCTAGGACTTTTCCAAAAAATAGGACAATATATAGATATCGTATACACGCTTGAAGGGATTGTAGTAGCAATTCTGATCCTTGTTTTGTATCGACGCATGACTATGGAGGAGCTAAAAAAATTCACAAAAAATCCTCTGAAAGGTCTCTATTCACATCAAACCCGGGAAATAAGCAAAACTGAGGAAACTGACCAGGAAAAATCCGAGACGAGGAGAATCAGGCTTTTTACTGCAGTTCCGATTCTATTCATAGCCTTTGCTGAACTTCTTCTCTTTTCAGGCAGGAATGGGACAGCTGTCTGGATTCACATTATAACTTTGATTGCACTTTCTCTTTCCAATTTATACATAAAGGATCCTAAAATACACAACATCTACCAGTCCCTGATGCTTCTCCCGGTCCTGAGGCTTGTAAACCTTTCAATGCCTGTGTTTTATGATAAAACCCTTTATACCTTCATTTTTGTCTACGGCCCCCTGGCAATCCCGGTGGCAGTTATAATAATGAATCAACGGAAAGTCCTAGAGCAGATAGGAATTTCCCGAAAGAATATTGGAGTCTATATGATTCTTTCGATTCCCCTGGGCTTTCTGGTTGGACTCGGGGAATACCTGACCATCCGCCCACAGTCCCTGATCCCTGACCTCACTTTTGAAAGTCTGCTTATACTCTCCATTATTATGATTTTTTTTGTGGGTCTTGTTGAGGAGCTTATTTTCAGGTCGATCATCCAGACCAGGCTCGAGCAAGCGCTCAGTGCCATTGAATCCATTTTAATTACAAGTTTCCTGTTCGGACTCATGCACTCAGGGTACGGCACCTTCTATGAAATTCTCTATACAGGTTTTGTAGGATTACTTATGGGTTTTGCCTTCTACAAAACAAGGAGCCTTCCCTTTGTTGCTGTACTGCACGGCCTAGTCAATGTTTTCCTTTTCGGGATCCTGCCCTATTATCTAAGTGGCTGGGCAGGATTCTGACTATTTTTCAAAAATCGTTTTGCAATATTAACTCTTAAACATTTTAAGGTTGCATTTTCCTGGTGCTATTCAAGTTTCTTTTAGTTATTACAGCTAATTTATTATTTATTTTATCCAACATTTAGGTACAAAATAAGATACAGTACATGTTGGCTGAAGTTTTCTTTATATATTAAGCCATATTCGACAGGTCGACATTAAGATATGGATATTTTCATGAGAGCGTTTTTCAGACATTATATAAATAATTATTATTTTTGGAACTGATTAACTTATGGCCCAAATCTCACTACGTACATAAGGAATAATAAACATATAACTTCAAATTTTCAGTTCGGGAATTGTTCTATAGTTTAATTTCCCCAAATAATCATTCATGGTAACAAAAATCCTTGACATTATATTTGAATCATTCCTAAGTAGCGAACCATTTTTGCAATAATGTTTAGTATAAAAGGTGATCAGTTTCCCTCAAAACAGTCTCAGTAAAAATTCTCGGACAAAAATAAGTTACCTGCCGAATATATGATTCAGAGTCTAATGATATTGATTTTTTAGCTCAGTCGCATAAGTCATTCGCGTTTCATAATTTTTCAATTCCTTTTGATTCATCTGACTTTCCGCAGATGTCCTTTCAATTTTCATAATTTTTCCTGCTATCGTTTTTTCTGAAAACCTACTTGGTTACTCAAAATGTGTTTTTGAATTTTTTCCAAAACTTTCGACCTTTTGCCTTCATTTAGGACTTATAGCAGCCATTTTCTTAAGCTTCAGTAAAGATAATAACTGCAAATTTTCGAATATTTCTCCAAAAACGATAACAGGAAAAATGTTATTTTTTTGAAGACATCTGCGGAAAGTCAGATTCATAGCGCTCTCTGCATGCCCGGAAGTCTGGGAAATAATAAACCTTAAGCAACTTACAGATGGGCTTGAGAATTAAAGAAAATTATGCAAAAAAGTTAAAAACTGTTATATAAAGATTTGAATAAATAATTTAGAAAGAAGAACTGGACAGAAAATCTCAAGACAAATATCAAAAAATAAAGATATGATAATAGCTGATCTCTATAAAAAATAGAAATTTATAGAAGAGATCCGGAAGCCCGGAATCAGATAATCATAGTAACTTTGAAGTAGAGAATCGCTACAAAACTGAAAAGCAAAGGCAGGATTGCCGCGTTAAATGAGCTACTTAGGTTTTTGCTCCACTTTCCAGACGCTGAAAGGATCACCTTTAAAGAAAGGAGAGCTATTAATCCAACAACAACTGCAGCCCCATATTGAGGAAGACCGGGGACTGTAATCATAGAAACTGCGCTCGAGGACGCGCTCGAAGAAACAATGGAGATACTGCTTAGCAACATAGAGACACCTTCTGAACTATAACCTACAAACAAATATTGTATAACCAGTGGGATAATAAATAACCATTGGAATGACAATACACCATTGAAGTAATAATACAATGTAGTATAAAAAATTATTCATTTAATAATGTGAAGAGACTTCTAACTATAGACGAATTAAACAGTCTATCGATGATGATCAACTACGACAAAGGATATAAGAGGAATAGCTGTGCAATCAACACAACTATTCAAATAGCACAACTTTCACCGGAAGTTATTTCTTCACCGCAAACTAGCAGGAAAAGAAATTTAACATTCCTCTACTTTTTTCCGTCCCATTTCAAAAGCCCTGAGGTTTACTTCAACTGTTTTTTGCGGCACAAGGGCTTTAACGCTTTCAAGCAGGGTTTCTTTTGGAATCGGCAGATGGCCTGAAACTGCCCCCACCATCACTACATTCATTGCAAGCCTGCTCCCGGCTTCAAACGCCAGTTCATCGGCGTTGAATGCTTTGACTATGTATTTTTTGGAAAGGACGTCAAGTATATCCGAAACCTCAGGGTATTTTGCAAGGCCTGAAGTGACAGTAACAGAGAGCACGGTCTGAGTATTTACTATGACAACTCCCCCATCTTTCAGGAAATCCAGGTACCGGACTGCCTCCATGGGCTCAAAGGCAAGCATAAGGTCTGCACCTTTTTTCGGGATCATGGACCCGAAATCTTCCCCTATGCGGATGTGGTTTACAACCGAGCCTCCACGCTGGGCCATTCCGTGGGTTTCCGCAGCCCTGATAGGCAACCCTGCGGCAACTGTGGCTTTTCCGATAATATCCGAAGCAAGGATTGCACCCTGCCCCCCGACTCCTGTGATAAGGAGGTCGAATTTCTTTTGCTCAACCGGACTCATTTCTTCACCTCCAGGATAGCTTCAAACTTACAGATCTGGGCGCAGACCCCGCACCCACTGCAAAGAGCAGTGATTACAGCGCGTTTGCTTTCCTCATCAAACTCAATTGCAGGGCATCCGAACTTTACACATTGCTTGCAGCCTTCGCATTTTTCAGGGTCAACGACATATGTCGGATGACATATGCCTGCTCTTTTTCCGGAGATCACACAGGGCTGCCTGGCAATAACCACGGCTGTGCCTTCGAAATTTTTGCTGCCCTGAAAGCTTCCTGAGTTTCTTCAAGCTTGTAAGGGTCAACAACAGATATGGATTCTGCTCCCATGGCTTTGCAGAGTTCGGCAAGCGAGACCTGTACAGTTGGCTCTCCTGTTACTGTAAAACCGACACCCGGGTTTGGTTGGTGCCCTGTCATAGCCGTAATGCGGTTGTCTAAAATCGTAACCGTGATATTTGCTTTATTGAAAATTGCGTTAAGAAACGAGTTCATGCCTGTGTGGAAAAAAGTTGAGTCCCCTATAGAACAGCAGATAGGGCGCTTTTCTCCGGCATGGTAAAGTCCTGAGGCAATACTGATGCTTGAGCCCATACAGAGCGTTGTCTCAACAGTCCCGCTCTGGATTCCCAGAGTATAACAGCCGATGTCGCTGGGATAAATAGCATCCTTTCCAAAGACCTTTTTCATGGAATAGAAGGTTGCCCTGTGAGAGCAGCCTGCACAAAGAGCAGGCGGACGAGGAGCGAGCTCAAGAGTCGTGCCTGACGGTTCAGGTTCTATGTTAAGGCCAAGGACTTTTCTGAGAGCCTCAAGGAAGGCATTTACGTCCAGTTCCCCTTCCCTGGAGACAAAACCGCCTGTTTTCCCTAGAATAGAGATGTTAAGACCTGCTTCCTGCGCAATCATCCTTACCTGTTCTTCCACAACAGGCTCAAGTTCCTCGAACACAAGGATAGTATCCACAGTTTTAAGCAACTCAAGAATCAACTTTCTCGGAACCGGATAAGCTCCGATCTTCAGGAAAGAAGCTTCAATCTCAAGTTCTGCAAGAGCTTCTTTTGCATATACCGAGGCAATACCTGCGCCTATTACCCCCAGTTTTGCGCCGGGTTTCACTTCCAGGGAATTCCAGGGAGATTCGGAAAGGGCATCTTCGATGGGCTGCTGGATAGAGAGGAGGTGGGTATGGCGTGTACGGGCATTTTTGGGTAGCATGACCCAGCGGTCGAGAAGTTTTTCAAAATTAGGAGCCGGTTTTTCTACGGGAATCTCCCCGAGTTCGATATCCGATTTCCCGTGCGAGATCCGAGTTGTAGGCCGAAAGACCACAGGAATTTCGAACTTTTCGGAAAACTCAAAGGCATAGGGAAGCATATCCTTGGCTTCCTGAGGGGTTGAGGGATCAAAACAGGGTACAAGGGCAAACTGGGCATAACGCCGTGTATCCTGCTCATTCTGAGAGGAATGGCACGAAGGATCATCGGCTACGATTGCAATCAACCCCCTTTTGTCCCTGCATAGGCAAGAGTCATAAAAGGGTCGGCTGCAACATTCAGCCCGACGTGCTTCATAGTCACTACAGAGCGGACCCCTGCCCAGGCGGCCCCGACTACAACCTCCATTGCGACCTTTTCGTTAACAGACCATTCAATATGGTAGTCCCGGTCTTCCCGGCATGCAAGCGTATCTATAATCTCCGAGGAAGGGGTTCCGGGATAGCCTGCAATAACCTGCACGCCTCCTTCGAGAAGCCCGCGGGCAATTGCCACGTTTCCAAGCATGTACTCACGCATTGTCATAATTATTATCTCCAGAATTTAAACAGGGAAAATGCAGCTATTATATAGTTTATTCGGATACTTGATTCCCTAAATTGTCAGAATATTTTATTCAGTACAATTCATCAAATTTATTGTTCCGTGAATAGTTATCGGAAAACAGGCAACAGTAACATAAAGGTAATGTTACCTTGATGAAGTTCCATCTGATAACGCCTTCTGTTAGGCAAACGAAGTAAAACTTTGCATTATCCAAAGAACATGATTAATAATATACTTTCGGATTATGGAAGTCGGCGAAACATCTCAGATACGTTCCTCTTTACAATTTCGGCTCTGGCTCCTGAGATTTACATATTCCGGATCATTCATGATTATCCCCGATTAAAATCGCCTGAAAAAAGCCCGCTGAAAAAAGTAAAAAGAGTGGATCAATACCTGACATGTCCCAGAAACTCTGCAAGCTTTGCAATTTCTTCCAGCTCAATGTCAAGTTCTTCACCTTTAAGGGAAGCTTTAAAAAGTTCTCTTTTTGCCGGGATTTCAGCCACTACGTTTGCGCAGTTCACAGAATTCAGCATTTCTTCCCTGATATCAGGCTCAACTCTGTTAAGCACAAAATAGACGCTGCATCCGCACTGGCTGCCAAACTCATCAAACTTTTTCGAAAGCTTGAGGGACTCGTAGGAAGGGTCAACAACTACGAGAATCAGGTCAAAGTCCTTATCAACCCCGCGCCCGAAGTGCTCGGTGCCAGCTTCAGTATCCACAATTACCACATCATTTTTTCCAAGGTCGAGGTTTTCAAGAAACTCCCTGGTCAGGACACCCATTGGACAAGCACAACCCTCCCCAAAATCATGAATTTTACCAACAGCCATCAGCCGGATTCCTTCTTTTTCTTCCACAAACTCCGCCGGGAGGTCGGAAAAACCCCACCTGTTCTTAAAAAACCGGGACTGCTGCTGCGCTGGCTTCCCTGTTGAATTCTCATTGGCTGCAAGCCCCCAGAACTGAGTAGTCTTGGGAGATTTCTGCTTTTCTTTAAATCCCTTCTTCCCCCCAAAATACTCCATAAGATCCCGGGGAGCTACCATCCCCAGCTGGCTGTGCAGTCCATAATTGGACTCGTCAATATCAAGTACAAGCACGTTTTTCGTTTTTGCCATCTGCTTTGCCAGGAGAGCAGAAATCGTACTTTTTCCGCTTCCTCCTTTTCCACACACTGCTATTCTCATATTCAGTTCACCTACTCCAGTAATTAATTCTGCTGAATTAAAAACGCTTCCTTTAAACATTCGCCCAAAAGAAAGGAGAAGAAGGAAAAGGAAGGAAAAAGAAAGGAGAAAAAGAGAGAAAGAGGAAAAAGAAAGGGAGAAGAAAAGAGAAGAAAGGGAGAAGAAAAGAGAAGAAAAGAGAAGAAAGGGAGAAGAAAAGAGAAGAAAAGAGAAGAAAAGAGAAGAAAGGGAGAAGAAAAGAGAAGAAAAGAGAAGAAAGGGAGAAGAAAGGGAGAAGAAAAGAGAAGAAAAGAGAAGAAAAGAGAAGAAAAGAGAAGAAAGGGAGAAGAAAAGAGAAGAAAAGAGAAGAAAGGAAACAAAGGAAACAAAGGAGAAAGGGAACAAAGGAATGAATATCAGATATTGAGAAAAAAGTTCCGTTTTTAAATGGAGATTAATATATGATCGTGGGAGGGTAAACGATCTGAAAACCATCTCCGTTTTTGGCATATGGGATGTAACTGGGGTGAGCGATTTCCCCATAAAGAATTATGAACCTTTAGTATATAATTGCGCATGTTTTGATTCTTTTTGCAGTAATTCTGGTATCAGGTCGGGTATTTGAGCTCTAATTATAAACATACTCAAACAAGGCAAATCTGTCGTCTTTATCAGATTTCATCAATAACTCACCCTAGATCGAGTAGAATTCAAAGAATACACTTTTACTGCTTTTTATCCTTAATTCTTTTCTGTTGCTCTGAATTTCATAACGAACTCCGTCCCATTGTTCCTATTAAGTTCAAGTTCTCCATCTAACTGGTCGACAAGCGTGGTTACAAGCTGCATTCCAAGGCTATCAAGATCTTCAATCTCAAGGTTCTCAGGAATTCCAATGCCGTTATCTGAAACGGTCAAAATGAAACTGGTACTCTCATCACTTTCGCTTTCTTCTCGATGGAGTTTTATTTGAATTTCTCCTCTTTCTCTCCCATTAAATGCGTGCTTGAAGGAATTGGAAACGAGCTCGTTAATTATCATTCCTAATGGGACAGCAGTGTCCATATCAAAGAACGCGTTTTCCATTAGATCCATATTTAAGCTGATATCGATATTTCCAACACCATATGTCTGGAAAAGACTCTCAACGAGTTTTTTAATATACGACGAAAAATTCAGCGCTTCAAACCCGCCACCCTTATACAATTCTTCATGGATCAGAGCCATAGATATCACACGGTTTTGGCTTTCCTTGAAGGCTTTAAGAACTTCCGAATCCTTAATACACTCTTTACCGTTGAACGTTTCAGCCTGAAGATCCAGCAGGGAGGAGATAACTTGCAAATTATTCTTTATCCTGTGGTGGATTTCCTGTTTGCGGACAATTTCGATTTTTGCGAGGGCTTCTTCAGCTTTTTTACGCTCAGCGATATCACGTGCTGCAGCAAAAATACCAACAACCTCACCTGATTCATTTTTGTAAACTGAAGCATTATACAAAACCGGGGTTATCTGTCCATCCTTATGCTGAATTTTCAGTGCATAATCTCGCACAAATCCTTTATGGAACGCATGTCGATAACCGTCTCTGGCTTTTTCAGGTTCAGTGAAATAGTCTGAAAAGTCGGTTCCTATTAGTTCATTTCGAGAATAGCCTGTAACCGTCTCTGTGGCATTGTTCACATCCATAATCTTACCATCATGCCCGATGGTTACAAGAGGATCCAAACTAGCTTCAATTAAACTACGATTATAAATATATGACAACCTGATAGTTTCTTCAGCTTCTTTGCTTTTGGTTATGTCTCTGGCAATAGATGAGATAGCCACAAGCTCCCCAGATGCATCAAAAACCGGAGAAAGAGTTATTGAAATATTAATAATGGTACCATTCTTTTTTAAACGGACAGTATCGTAGTGGCATATACCCACTCCCTGTTTAATCTTTTCAATTAAATGCTTTGTTTCTCCTTTAATATTATCTGGTTCAAGTACGGATATGTTTTCTCCCAGAATTTCTTCAGCCGAATAACCATAAACCTCCTCTGCCCCTTTATTCCAGCTGGTAATAATACCATCAATAGACTTAGTTAGAATTGCATCGTCTGATGACTCCACAACTTCCGCTAATGTCTTAATTATTTCTTCTGCTTTCTTGCGGTCAGTGATATCCTGAAGTGTTCCTCTGACACGAACAGGAGTACGTTTTTCATCAAAAGTAACTTCTCCAATTGCATGGACTATGCGTTCTTTTCCATTAGCTAAGATGATCCGATACTCAATGTCGTAGGACTTTCCACTTGAGATTTCTTTAAAGGCGTTATCCACATTGTCTCGGTCGTCCGGATGAACATAATTAAAAAATGCATTGTAGGTTGCACCGACTTCTAGAGGATCAAGTTCAAAAATATAATACATTTCCTCAGACCAGTATACTTTATCAGTTATAAGATTCCAATCCCAATTTCCAATATGGGCTATTTTTTGAGCTTCATTGAGTTTTATCTCATTTTCCAGTAATGAATTATAAGCTTCTTCAAGTTCGGCTGTGCGTGCTTTAACTTTTTCTTCCAAACAGTCGCGTGCTTCTTTAAGAGCTTGTTCTGCTATTTTGCGTTCGGTGAGTTGTATTTTAAGATTCTCAAAAAGGCGAGCGTTTTCCAAAGCCATTGATATCGACGATGCAAGCTGGGCTGCAAAATCAATGTGGCTGTCATTAAATGCAAAATTAGACCTTTGATAATTGAAAAAGATAACCCCGATAACTTCATCCCTGTTGATAAGAGGAACAACAAGTACGGAACGGACTCCCCACTTCTTCATATGGTTGCGATTCGCTCGTTCATCGTTGAAGGCATCGTTGATGGCTATAGGCTTTCTTGTTTTAATGGCAAGAACAGCATGCTGCTCTCCTTCGTCGTTCATCCGCGTTCCAACTACATCCTCTGGAAAACCATACACGTAGCTGACTATCCAACAATCATCTTTTTTAAGAGAGATAGCAGCCGTTTCGCACCCAATTGTTTTTGAAGTTTCTGAAATAGCTTTCCGCATTATCTCATCGAAATCAAGAGTAGAATGAATGATCTGATTTATGGAGTTGATTGCCCCGCGCATAGCTTCCACATGCTTGCGCTCGGTTATGTCCGTAAGAGTTATCACACAGCCTATGACCTTGCCATCGTCATTCTTCAGAGAATCTGAGTTTAAAAGCAAATTGAACTTCTGGCAGTTCTCAGGTTCGAAAGTCGCTTCCACCCCGAGAGTGGCAGATCCCTTCAGTGCTGAGGAGATAGGAAGAATCCTCTTGCCGTCATCTGCCCCTCCTGAAAACCGTAAATCTATGAGATCTTCAAATCGCTGGAATGTCGGATCGCACCCGCATAGCCCGGACATAGCATTGCTGAAGCGAATGATCCTCCCTGAAGTGTCGCAAACTATTATGGCCTCGGCAGCCTGCTCTATGATTGATCGAGCTAAGCGCTCGGCAGCGAGGATCTCTTCACTCTTCTTCTGCTCCGTGAGGTCTGTGACCACGATGCACCAGGAGTCTGGATGTCCCTCTGCCTGCAATGAGTTGATGGACAGGTATACGGGCAAAAATATGCCATCCTCAGCCCGGAGGTTGATCTCACTCTTTCCCTTTTCATATTGCATGAGTGCCTTAAAGATGATTACATTATCAGGCACAATGAATCGATAGATAGATGTGCCTATTACGGCTTGTATAGGCATTCTCAGGAGATCTGCAAAGTGACGGTTGCAGTAAAGAATGGTGCCGTCACATCCCAGAGTGGCAGTGCCTTCATTCATCGTTTCCACCAGGACACGATATGCACGATCGGCACTATCCAGGGTGAAAATCATCTCCCCTTCCGGTCCAGGTATCACCAGAGCATCCAGATCCCCTTCGCTGATAGCACGCCTGAGTTCTTCAGCTTCTGCCAGACGTGCTCTCAGGCTCTGTACCTCATCCTGTAAGGCATGATTCTCATCTAACAGTGTCTGATGCGGTAATGGCTCCTGATCTTTTGCCACTTTAGAACTCATGTTTACACTGTCCTTCCAAAGGTCGGTTATTCTTTATCATCCTTGAATTTCAGGTCCATTCCAACCAGAACCCTCTCGGTATCCGACATGCTACCTATGAGCTTCCTCAAGGGTAGCGGAAGCTCTTTTATGAGGGTGGGAGCTGCTACTATCTGACCATCTTTGGCGAAGATCGGATGCTGATATATATCGATGACCTCTAACTGGTACTTTCCAGGCAGGTATTCTTCACATATGCGCTTGATATTATCTATCGCCTGCACCGATTTCGGGCCCATCCCCGCAACAAACAGGCGCAGAACGTATTTGCCGTCTCCTGCTTTTGCCAGGGCCTCCTCAAAGACTGCTGTGGAGTCCTTGACATTCGATATCTTTGTTTCTTCATTCTTGGGCATTGAACATCACTTCCCAGGAAGCAGATCCAGGCCTACCAGAACGCGCTCGGTATTAGAGAGGTCTCCTATGATCTTCTTTATTGGCTGAGGAAGCTTTCTAACCAGCGTTGGGATGGCTAATATCTGATCTCCTTTGGCTAGTTGCGGATTCTCCAGCAGATCTATAATCTCTATTCTGTACTTGCCGCCAAGATGCTCCTCGCAGATTTTCTTTAAATTGGCGAAGGCAGCCAGGCTCTTCTTGGTCTGGCCGGCCACATATAGTTTCAAGATGTAAAAGTCCTGGTCAGACGTAGTATCGGAGTCAATAGGCTCAGGCTCTTCATAATTTTGTGCTGCATCTTTCATTGAATTTTTCACCACTCATTTCCACCAATTGAACCTGATAAGGCAACCCCTTTCCCGGACAGGCTCTTTCCCTAAAACTTTTGGAATCCATAGATTATATTAATATGGTTTATGGGACAAAGGATATATCCATTTATTCAGGTTTTGAGATAGCCACCTGCATAAATCACTGCCAACGTAAGGCTGAAGATCGTCTTTCGAACTCTTGCTCTTCATGATGCGGGCTTTTGATTCCTCTGCGGAGATCTTCTTTACAGCGCCGTTCTCATTAACGGCATCCATGAGATTAGGGGTACGTAAATTCAGGAACTCCAGAACCTTCTTAAGGTTTGAGAGATCCCCTACGATCCTCCTCTCGGGGAAATTCTTTCTCATAAGGGTGGGAATGGCTATGATCTGATCCTTTCTGGCAAGATCCGGGTTTTTTGTGAGGTCTATAACCTCGATATGGCACTTATCCACGAGATATTTGTAGCAGATCTCCTTCAGGTTTTCAAAGGCCAGTTGACTCTTCCTGTTATTGCCTACCACATAGAGTCTCAGTTCGTAAGTATTCGTAACAAAATAGATTGAGTATTTTTTTATATAAGTTAATCCTATTTGGTCTATATGCTTGAGGAAATTATTTCCAAAAAATATAACTTGCTAAAACCTTTTCTTGATGAAAAAAGCAAACGTTTATTTGCAGCTGCAGAAGCGCTTAGTATTGGCAAAGGCAACATCAGCATAGTTTCTCGTGCAACTGGTATTTCTGAAAATACAATTAAAAAAGGTTGCACTGAACTGGAAAGTGGCAAATCTCTTTCTGATGATAAAATACGTGCTCCTGGAGGAGGTCGTAAAAAGATTGTTGAGAAAGACCCTACTCTTTTGTCCGATCTTGAGGCACTTATTGAACCAACAAGTCGTGGGGATCCGGAATCTCCTTTACTCTGGACTTGTAAAAGTCTTCGAAATATAGCAGGGGAACTTCAGAATATAGGACATAAAGTAAGCCATACAAGAGTTGCGGATATGCTTCACATGCTTGGTTACAGTTTACAAGCGAATAAGAAAACCATAGAAGGAACTGAGCATCCTGATCGTGACAAACAATTTGAGCATATAAGTGAAAAATGTAAAATATTTCAAGGTGAACATCAGCCTGTAATCTCAGTAGATACTAAAAAGAAAGAGTTAATCGGAAATTTCAAGAATGTTGGCCGTGAATTGCGTCCAAAAAAAGATCCAATACTTGTCAATGTATATGATTTTAAGGATAAAGAACTGGGAAAGGTAAATCCATATGGGGTATACGACATTGCTAATAATGAGGGATGGGTAAACGTCGGCATAGATCATGATACAGCGTCTTTTGCAGTTGAAAGTATACGTAGATGGTGGAATCTAATGGGGTGTAAATCATATCCTGATGCAAAAAAACTTTTAATTACTGCAGATTGTGGGGGAAGCAATGGATCAAGAGTAAAATTGTGGAAAACAGAATTACAAAAATTAACGGATGAAATCGGATTGGAGATTTCGGTTTGTCACTTTCCTCCAGGTACAAGTAAATGGAATAAAATAGAGCATAGACTATTTTCCCAGATTACTCTTAATTGGAGAGGAAAACCACTAACAAGCTATGAAGTAGTTGTAAACCTTATTGCAGCAACAACTACATCAAAAGGGCTTGAAGTAAAATGCATGTTAGACACGAATAAGTATCCAACAGGAATTAAAATCGAAAAAAACAGGTTGAAAAATTGGGCATTATACTTGATGAGTTTCACGGAGAATGGAATTACACATTCAAACCAAAGAATGGAGTGAGTTAATTAAATTATTTTGTGACGAGCCCTAAATATCTTCATCGTGCTGGTCTTGCGCCGAATCACCTGGCTGCTCTGTATTCATTATTTAAGTCTCCATTACTCATTCAAAATGCATCGGCCTTTCTTATTCGGGCCATCTCACTTCTGTCCCTGGTCTGCGCCTCAGTCCTGAGCGCATCCTCGGAGCTGAGCTTATTAAGCTCCTCTTTCTCCGCCTCAAACTGAGAGCTTAATGATGTTATCTGAGCATCCAGGGATTTTAGCTTGCTCTCAAGCTCTCTCTTCTTCCGGACCACATTCTTGCTTTGAACTGCAGCCTCAGATATCTCCTTCGCCTCTTGGGCAGCCCTGGACGAGCCCATAAGCAGGCCTCCTGAGGGGCCAAGGTACACGTCCTGGATCTTTATGCCATCATCAGTCACTAGGTACTCCCTGATTTGGTTGGAGTGCTCCATGCCTCTTGACTTGATCACCGAAATGCCTCGGTTGCGCTCGTTGTCATTCTCGAAGAAGCGGAGGCCGATCCAGGTATCCATGAGGGAAGATATACCCTGGGCGTTAATGCCCTCGATGCTCTCGTGCTCTACCAGGCTGGTGCACACAGCTGTGATATTCTTAAGTTTCAGGTAATCGATGAGCTTAGTGAGCGTGAACATGACATCGGCCTGAGTGCCCACGTTGGTCATGTTGGATATGGGGTCTACAATCACGATGGCTGGCTCGAACTTATCTATGAGCCTGCGCATGGCTATTAGATGCATTTCCAGGCCGTAGGCCATGGGCCGAGAGGCACTGATCTGCATGAGGCCGGTGTCGATGTAGGGCTGGAAGTCTATACCTATGGAATTCATGTTCCTGGTTATCTGGCTTGGCGATTCCTCGAAAGCGAAGTACAGGCAGCGTTCTCCCCGTTCACAAGCAGCTCTCGCGAACTCGGCTGCAAAGCTGGTCTTGCCTGTACCTGCTGTCCCGGAAAGAAGTATGGTGGAGCCACGGTAGTAGCCCTTGCCTCCAAGCATTGTATCCAGGCGCTCTACGCCCGTCGATATCCTCTCTTCGGATGCCTCGTGCTCCAGGCCCAGAGACGTGATAGGCAGGACCGATATTCCATCTTCCTCTACCAGGAAGGGGTACTCGTTGGTGCCGTGTCTGGATCCTCTGTACTTGATGATCCTCAGGCGCCTGGTGGCTATTTGCTCCTGCATCCTGTTATCAAGAAGGATAACACAGTCTGCGACGTATTCCTCGAGTCCGTATCTGGTGAGAGAATGTTCTCCCCGTTCGCCCGTGACTACGGCCGTAACTCCTTTGTTCTTTAGCCAGCGGAAGAGCCTGCGCAGTTCAGAGCGCAGTATGGCCTCGTTTTGGAACCCGGAGAACAGAACTTCTAGGGTATCCAGAGCCACACGCTTGGCACCTATAGAATCTATGGCCAACCCAAGCCTTATGAACAGGCCTTCAAGGTCATAATCGCCTGTTTCTTCGATCTCGCTCTTATTAATGTGAACATAATCAACTACAAGTTTGTTCTTGGCCTCCAGGTCATTAATATCGAATCCCAAAGAGGCAAAATTCTTAGCCAGCTCTTCTTCGGTTTCCTCGAAGGCCATGAAGACACCCGACTCGTCATACTTTTTGGCTCCCTTGACCAGAAACTCCATGGCCACAAGGGTCTTTCCTGAGCCCGCACTTCCACACACTAAAGTCGGGCGACCTTTTGGCAGTCCGCCATAGGTGATATCATCCAGGCCGTTTATGCCTGTTAGGGTTTTCTCCAGACGTTTTTCTTTTAGAGTCGTGCTCTTTTCTTCAATCATTTAACGCCCCTCTTTAACTCAGAAATTAACTGCGCTTTTTATATTTTTCAAATATTCGTATCAAATACATAGCGAATCGAATCGAAAATACTCAATTAAAAGTACCAGAAGATGGAGGAATAGGTGTCGGGAATAATTCTGGCTCCCTTCTCCAGGTAAAAATCAAGGTCAAAAACAAACATTTAGAGGACTGTTTTGCCATTTCAAAATCTGGAAGTTAGGAAGTTAGTATGTGGTTCCTGTACAAAAATTTATTTATTTGTTTTTCATCGAGGATACGAAGGCAAAAACATTTACCCGGTAAGTTATTATGTGGTTCCTGTACAAAAATTTAGTCATTTTTCATTTTGAGGATACGAAGGCAAAAAACATTTACCTGGTTATCGGATATCCTGCCGCGGGCCAGAGATGCCGATTTTAAAATTGACATCAATAAACATAAGATCCATGATCCTGATAAACCCACAGAGTTGACATGACTATCGTCTATCCCTCAACTGAGCCGTACCGGGCTTTCGCCACCGACAATTGATGGAGGCCGGTATTTATGTTTCACCCGAGTCCGCGACTCCGCACGATTAGGCCCCACCTAAATCCTATGGTCTTTATGATATTATAACCGGGCAAGTACGGCTTACTGACAAGTAAGAGTTATTGAAGGATAATTGAAGGATACGCACCTAACGGTACGGCTTTTTTACTACCGAGTTACTCGATTTTTTTGGAACCGATCGGTATAAATACTATGTTGTCTACCGATATATCGATTGCCGATAAGTAGGGATACAAACCATGGAAGAAAAAATGTGTACAGAGATCAGGCGGTCTTTTCTCAAGTATATCGTGCTGAAAATTATTAAGGATAAGCCTACTCATGGCTATGACATCATCAAGAGGGTCGAGCTCCTCTCAAACGGGCGCTGGACTCCGAGTGCAGGTTCAATCTATCCGATCCTGGAAGGACTTGAGTCAAAAGGCTTTATTCAGAGCGAGGGGATCGAACGCAGGAAGGTATACACGATCACCCCAAAGGGAGTGGCTGGGCTAGATCGCATGACGCAGGAGAAACTGGAACTCCTGAATGAAATGTCTCGGATCATCAACAGTGTGACTGAAGATAATGATAATAGTGATACTGGCGAGAAGGGCGACAATATCCAGGGCGTTGTGCAGCAGCCTGAGGAGACGCATGACTGCGATTCTCGGACTCTAAAAACAGATGAAGATAGAAGGTAATAAATTGAGTAAAAATAGCAATTTGACAGATAAAGTATCCGCGGGAGGATCTGGGGACAATATTTCGTACAAGTGGATTGCATTGTTCAATGTGACCCTGTCATCGCTGATGGGCACAATAAACGGCAGCATTATCCTGGTCTCGCTGCCTGCGATATTCAACGGCATCCATATTAACCCGATGGCTCCGAATGCATTCCAGTACCTGTTGTGGATCCTGATGGGCTACGGTCTGGTAACGGCGACATTGCTCCTCAGTATTGGTCGGCTGGCTGACATTTATGGCCGGGTAAAGCTCTTCAGGCTAGGCTTTCTGATCTTTACCATCGGCTCAATCCTGCTCTACCTGACGCCTAGCACAGGCAATACTGGCGCGCTGGAGCTAATTATTTTCAGGCTCATACAGGCTGTTGGCGGAGCATTCACCATGGCGAACGGTGCAGCCATTATCACAGACGCATTCCCGGTCAGCGAGAGGGGAAAGGCACTAGGCATAAACATGGTCGCCATCATGTCGGGCCAATTCATCGGCTTGCTACTGGGTGGCATACTGGTTACGTACAACTGGCGCTATGTTTTCCTGGTCAATATCCCATTTGCCGTTCTCGGAACAGTATGGTCTTACTGGAAGATGAAGGAGGTTTCGTTCCAGGCATCCAAGACAAGTATCGATGTTGTGGGCAACCTGGTCTTTGTCGGCGGGCTGACCTCGCTTCTGGTCGGCGTCACATATGGCTTGATGCCTTACGAGCACGATGGCATCACCGATGCGATGGGCTGGAGCAGTCCCTGGGTGATTGCTGCAATCGTTGTCGGACTACTGCTGCTAATTAGTTTCCCATTTGTAGAGAGTAAGGTGAAGAACCCCGTGTTCCGATTGGAGTTTTTCAGGATCAGGGCTTTCGCCTACGCGAATATCGCCAATTTCACTGCAGCTATTGCGCGAGGTGGTGTCATGTTTATGCTCATTCTACTGCTGCAGGGTATCTGGCTACCTCTCCACGGTTACCGCTTCGAGGACACGCCTTTATGGGCAGGTATCTACATGCTGCCCATGACCCTGGGCTTTGTCGTCATGGGGCCAATCTCCGGGATACTCTCGGATAAGTATGGGCCCCGATGGATTGCCACTGCTGGGATGGTCATCGTGACACTGGTCTTCATCGGGCTCGCGTTGCTTCCGTATAACTTTGACTACTGGGAGTTAGGAATACTGATCTTCTTCATGGGCATCGGCAATGGGATGTTCAGCTCTCCTAATAGCTCATCGATAATGAATTCCGTGCCACCTGAGGATCGGGGCGTCGCGTCGGGCATGATGTTCACACTGTCGAACTCGGCCAATACGTTGAGCATGGCCGTATTCTTCACCATCGTGATAGTAGGTATTCAGGAAACTTTTCCGGGCGCGATCCAAAGCTCGTTCGCCAGCTTTGGGTCTTTACAGCTTACCTCTGCTGTGCAACAACTTGCGGATCATCTGGCCACCATGTCACCGACCAACGCACTGTTCTCCGCCTTCCTGGGCTACAACCCTATGGATTCAATTCTGGGTGCAATAGACCCCAGCATCGTAAACTCGATACCGCAACAGATCGTGACCACGCTGAAGAGCAATTACTGGTTCCCAAAGACACTACAGCAGGCATTCATGCCAGCGCTGCGGATTTCTTTCATAATCGGGGCTGTATTCTCAGGCATAGCTGCGGCGCTATCGGCGATGAGGGGAGAACGGTACGTGCACGAAACTAACTGCCCGGCCAACGATGTGAGCATAAGTGGTTTTCCGGGAGAAAAAGAGAGTACCCGGGACTGGTAGTGACCAACCGGCGTCTGGAAAAGAGCGACTGTGGCAGCTTCAAATTGAAGAATATATTGAGGCTCGAATTGATGGTTGCATGAATGTCAAATCTCTCAAGGAACCGTATTTAGTCAATTACCCCTGAGCTAAAGACTCAGGGGCTTTCTAACAAGCTATAATTGACCAGATCCGTTTTGGAGCAAAAAGAGAAACTAAAGAACTACTTAAACGTTTTAAAAAATGCTTTAATGAAGAAAACATCTATGAATACCGGAGACAGAGAGTATACGAATAACCGATTGGATTCGATTTGATTAGTCAATTTCTCCACGCTAAAGCATCGACACTTGCGTTTCTAGGTCTTAGTTTCCTAAGCAGAACACAATAGGCAGGTTGACAACTGCCCTAAATATTATATTTTTTGAAGCGTTGAAATCAGCACTTTCAGTATGACCACCTTCAAGGCAGGAAAAAGAGGCTTTTGTTGGCAGTGTCGCGAATTTGCTGTAAATTTGAAGTCAAGTTTTTGTGTACGATAGGGAAAATTGATCTTCCGATATGGAATAATCTATCCAATAACTTCTGGAGATTTGTAGTTTTACAGAAAAACCAGCACTACCCCTGTGTATCTCTGTTTTTCCTATCAATATAACCACAAGCAGGTTATAGTTAAACTAAACCTGGCCTGTATGTATAAGTGTAGTTTTCTAATGCATAAAAGTATGAGTACTCAATTTTGGTGCCTCAGAACTCATAGGGCTCATCACGAAATCAGCCAAATTTTTCATCACAGGCACTCGATTAATGTTCAGACAATATGCGCGGTTAATATAAGAAATATGTTTCAGAAAAATATTCTTCAGTTTTCGCCCCTGAGCTCGGCCTCGATCTCAGCAGCAATCTTGCAGGCAGCCTCTTTTGGAGATTCTGCATTATAAATGCTTCTTCCTACAATCACCCAGTCTGCGCCTGCAGCAATCACGTCTGAAGCTTTTCCTCCCTGAGCGCCCACTCCGGGCGAGATGATAGTAAGTTTGTCTCCGATGAGTTTTCTAATTTTCTTTACTCTTTCCGGTCTGGTAGCCGGGGCAACAAGGCCGAAAGCTCCTGCTTCAGCAGCCATCTTTGCAATCGCTTCTGCGACAGGCTGCATGAATTCGGCTCCGCCGGGGTGGCTCATTTCACTTACAACG
The DNA here is from genome assembly GCA_023955635.1 of Methanosarcina sp. ERenArc_MAG2. Taxonomy (GTDB): domain Archaea; phylum Halobacteriota; class Methanosarcinia; order Methanosarcinales; family Methanosarcinaceae; genus Methanosarcina; species Methanosarcina baikalica. The sequence goes on along the minus strand of JAMXHR010000012.1, from coordinate 98,375 downwards.
AACACGTCTTTCCTGTACTCGGAAGCAACTTCAATACAAGCATCAAGGCTGTCCCTTCCCGTGAAGCCCTGGACGATGACCGCATCAGCTCCTGCTTCAAAGACCTGCTCGCAGATAAGGCGATTGGTATTGGGAATATCGGCAACCTTGAAATCGGCTATGATAGGGGCAAATTCAGCAAGCTCCCTGATAATCCCGAGCCCTGTAGCAAGTATAAGAGGGTAGCCTACCTTTATAGCATCCACAAATTCCCGGACATCTTCTGCAATCCTAATCGCTTCTTTCCTGTCGGTTACGTCCAGAGCAAGAATCACACAGGTATTCCTTTCCATTAAATCACCTCTTTGAAAGACGCGTTCGCACAGCCGCAACCATCAGCGGAAGAGTAATAGTAGCATCTGCGTAGACAGTCACTGATTTTGCGTTTTCCCCAACCTTTCCCCAGGACTGGGCTTCATCAAGGGTTGCGCCGCTCAGGCCCCTGTCTCAGGGCGATCCATGGTTAACTGGATTGCATAGTCAAAGGCCTTCGGAGTTACAAGCATGGACTGCAAGATATAGTTTTTGGGAACCCCACCCCCAAGTAGCAGGGCACCTGCACTTTCAGCCTCAAAGCAGATTTCCATGAACTCGTGCATATCAGCAAAGGCGTCTACATGCAAAGGATTTCCTTCTTTGTAAAGCCAGGCCTGAAGCCCTATTACCGAATCCTGCAGAGCAGGGCAATACACTGGCACACCCATTTCTGCTGCAGTTTTCAGGATCGAGGAGTCATCACTGAGGTTTTTCCCGATTTCTGTAAGGACCTGCCGGATAGAAAGCTTTTCCTGGGGAAGCCCGGCATAAACGCCCTGTAAAAATTCTTCAAGGTCTGTGAAGTGCTGATCAGGAAGATAAACATCGTAAATCCTGTCAATGCATTCATGCCTTAGCTGGATATCGTTTGCACAGTCCGTACCCTTATAATGGTGAAGGCCCAGAGCTTCAACAGTGTCGTGTACCATATTGGCTCCGGTTGTGACAAGGACATCGATATGACCGTCGCGAATCAAATCCGCAACAATATTTCTCATGCCTGCCGGAGTCATTGCCCCTGCAAGCCCGAAAAATTTCGTAGTTTTCTCGGAAGCCAGCATCTCATAATAGATGTCCACAGCCTCAGCCAACCTACCTGCTCCAAAGGCACAGCCGCCGTATTCCCTTACAAGCTCATCTGCGGTCATATTCGCAACTATCTTTGCACCTTTGACTGGAGTTGAAAGTTTTTTGTTTGGAGTATTAAAATCCATTCTATTTCCCTCATGAAAAGGTATGATAGGACCATATCTTTGAGAACTATCAATTTTAGGTTATTTTTGAATCGAGATTGGATTACCTGAAACACATAGTATATGATAAACGTTCTCTTTATACATCCCTGACGAAATGCGTATATGCAATAAGCGAAAGCATCAGGCTAGAATATAACCATGTAATATTACCCCACAAGATAAAGATATGAAGAATATGTTTGTTGAACAATTAGATAACGAACTGATTAAATACGAAAATATGAGGATTTCGTTTGATAATAGAAAGGTCCTTTCAGATTTCAACCTGAGCGTAAAGAAAAAGTAAAAAGTCCTCCTGCGAGGGAAATCCGGAGTCGAAAAACTACTCTTTAAAAAATGCTGCTCGGCTTTACAAAACCTGCGGAAGGCACCCTCTATTTCCGTAACCGGGTAATTGATTCCAAAACATGAACTGGGATTCAGGACAGCCTTTGACGAATATGGACTCGTAAATAAGGAGCTGTACTGGAAAAATGCCTGAAAAAATTATGACTATAAAAGTGTAAAAGATTGAGAATGCACTCTACTTCAGTTGGGGATGCTTCACGCATATCCTGTGATATTCTGCCCGATTGGAGTGCTTTTTCGTATGCAGTCTTCTCCGTAATCGACTAGATTCTCAACCGCAGTTTTCAATATAGAAGGATAGAGCTGACCAACCTGTTCCCATACAGGCCTTCCGTGGCAGAAAAACTTGAACGTAGGCGTGCCCTGGACTCCGTACCTTCCTACAGTCAATGGACTTGTGTCAATATTCATTCGGGCAAAAACTGCCGAGTTTTTGAATTCCTGTGCATAGCTCATAAAATAAGGTTCCATCGCCTTGCAATAAGGGCAGGTCGGGCTGTAAAACATTACAATAACCGGTTTTAAAGAGGCCTCTACCAGCTGTTCCCAGGTCATATCCTCAATTTCAACTACATTGTTTTCATTCAATCAATTACCCCCAAATTATGGAACGAGTTAATAGGATCAAGTTAATAGGGTCAAGTTAGTAGAATTTTAAGCTTGGATAAATCAGTAATTCTGTTTATAAGATTAATATTTTGTGCTTTCATAAGACCAATATTTCTGCTTCATGAAATTAAAGTTCACTCATTTGCATAAATCCCTTGAAAAATGTTCGTGAAAAATTGCTTTTTAGAACGAAAAACTCTAGGTAAATAAAGAAGAAAAGAGAATCGAGAAAAATCAGAAAAAAGCTGGTGAATAGAACTGGAAAAATCAGTTCTATCTTTCTCAGGTTATATCGAATCGTCTCGGACCCTTGAGCCCGGTTTTTTGTCCATGGACCAGAAAGTTCAGGGTAGGAGAGAATAAAGTTTCACAGACAGATATCCTTCAGACTCTTTCATCTTTATCTTCAGGGGTCATCATCTCGCAAAAACATGTGCTGCAGATGTATTTATCTTCAAGGCATGTTTCTTTAAAGTCAAGTTTGGGGCCGCCCGGTTTTGTGGTTGCTTCTCTGAGTACATAGAACTTTTCATTAAATTCGACTGGCTGCCCGCACCTTGAACATACGAAGGGGGATTTTCAACCGAATCAATCGCACACTCAATGCATATCAGATCGGACTTATCTCCGTGAACATCTTTGAACTTTATTGGTTTCATATCCAGGCTGGTATCCACGACCAGCACGTCTTCCAGCAGTTTCCGACCACAAATATTACAATACTCTTTCATTGTGTCGCCTCCTGTGTTAAGAGGATTTCTCACCAAACCCTGTGCTGAGCCTACAAAAGGTTTCAATGTCTCCGTGTTTGCACTCAATTTAATTCCCCATTTTCAGCTTGTTATCCATACTCGTACCGAACCGGGCTATTTTAAGATGTCCAATCCGGCTCAGTCTTTCACACCATTGAGCTGTGTTTCTCACTCTGCTGACATTCGACCTGCCAGCATTTCAGTCTTGAGAAGATCGGTCCAGAGCTGGAAAGGCAAACAATGAATATAATACACTTTTATACATTTAAATTTTTTTAAAATGTTATCTCCGAAATACTTTCCGCATTTGAATCGAAACAACATTAGAAAACACTTCATAAAAATACGTTTTAAACCGCTTTCTAGCCTCTGGTTATAACTTCCCTATATAAATATAGGGCCTAAAACTATATACAGTTATTGATTTTGATCAAAATTGGGTGAATGATAACAAGAATAATGATAATAAAAACAGAAAAAGAATAAAAAGTTAGTTAATAAAGAGAATAAAACAAAGAATTTAATTGATCAAGGATTAATATATAACACGGATAAATAAGATTATTCAAAAGGGTTTGAAAAAATGCTTAAGCAGAGATTTGTGCTGGATACAACAGCATTAACGGATCTGCAGACACGTGAGGTCATGGGCTATGCTTCCCTCTGCGAAGGAATGAAAGCAATTCTTGACCTGATAGCCGATGCCCGTCTGCAATTCGGGATAAGTTGTTACGTACCCTATCCGTCAGTATATAAAGAGATGCACGAATTTGCAAGTCGCAATGGCTGTGACAGGGAAGTTATGGCTAAAATAGATACCTGGCTTGTAAAAAAATCTCCTGACCGCTACAGAGTAAATGTAACTTCGCAGATCTTCCATGAATATGTAGCTTATATGCGGGAGAGGATTAACCGGGGGATGGGGGTTGCAGAGGATGCGATATGGGAAGCAGCTACTGAATGCCTTTTTATGGAAAATCCGCAAAACAAGAAAAAAGAGTACAAGGAAGAGGTTGAAAGAGAAGTAATCGGAGGGATCATTGGCAAATTCAGGAACAAATATCGAGCTGCCCTGAGGTATGGAATTCTTGACAGTGCTCCTGATATTGATGTCCTGATTCTTGCCAAGGAACTTGATGCGGCAGTTATTGCAAGTGATTACGGGATTGAAAAATGGGCAGAACAGCTTGGAGTCCGCTTTGTGCCTGCAAATACTTTCCCTATGATGATTAAAGAGTATCTTAAGCATCTTCCGGAAAGTGAAAAAGAGCCCGAGCCTGGAAATGGAGACAAAAAGAAAAAAGGACCTTCAGAAGAACTGGAATTCATTTAACAGGTTCAATTTCGAAGCCAGAAGCGTAATAGAAGGCTTGAAATTAAATCCGGGGATTGTCTTCAACGACCTGTATCATTGAGATATAGTACATGCAATACCTATCACAGCGTACATGCAAAACCTATCACACCTTAAGGGCATCATGCCTTTGAGGGGATTATGTTTTTAAGGGAATTTGGGGGTAAGAGTTTGAGAAATATAGTTATAGAAGAGTTGAAAGCATCTGAAGTTTACCGCCAGAAGGTTGAGGTTGTTGAAAGAAAAGGGCTGGGGCATCCGGACTACATCTGCGATGCGATTATGGAACAGATTTCAGTAAACCTGAGCCAGAAATACCTTGAAACTTTCGGGACCATACTGCACCATAATATAGACAAAGGTATGCTCGTTGCAGGCGAAGTGGAAGGAAAATTCGGAGGAGGCAGAATAGTAAACCCTATGAGGCTGATCATCGGGGACAGAGCTACCTTTGAAGCACAGGGTATTGAAATCGATGTTCCTGGTCTTGCAATCAGTACGGCACAGGAATGGCTCTTAGACAACCTCCGTTTTGTGGACCCTGAAAATCTATTTTACCAGGTAGAGCTAAAAAAAGGCTCTGCAGAATTGACTGATATTTTTTCCAGAGGCGGAGAAATACTCGGTGCAAACGATACCTCTGCAGCGGTTGGATATGCACCTCTCAGCCCGACTGAAAAGCTTGTTTTTGAATGCGAACGGCACCTTAATTCAAGGGAGTTCAAAAAAGAATATCCCGAATCCGGAGAAGACATAAAAGTTATGGGGCTCCGGCATAAGGAAGATATGCACCTGACAGTGGCAATGCCGCTTGTGGACATGTTTGTCGAATCTGAAGGAGACTATTTTAAAAAGAAGATAGAACTGCATGCGCAGATCGAGGAATTCGCCGCCTGGTTTGCAGAAAAAGAAAGAGCAGAATTTGAAGGCTGTATGTGTTTAAAGCCCACTGCTTCCCTGAATACGCTGGATGTTCCAGGGAGGGAACTGCAGGGGATTTATACTACTGTAACCGGTACATCCGCAGAAGATGCAGATTGCGGACAGGTAGGGCGCGGAAATCGCGTAAACGGAATAATTCCCTTAAACCGCCCTGTTAGCAGTGAGGCTGCGGCAGGAAAAAATCCTGTAAGCCACATCGGAAAGATCTATAATCTTCTTTCCCACAGAATTGCAGCCCGGATCTACAGGCAGGTGCCCGATGTCTCAGAAGTTTATGTCTGGCTTTTGAGTGAAATCGGGACTCCGATTGACCAGCCCCAGATTGCAACTGCCCAGCTCATACTGAAAAAAGGATCTTTAAGCGAAGCAGAAAAAGAAGCAACTGAGATAATAGAAAAAGAGCTTGAGAACATACATGCCTTCTCAATGGAACTGGCTGCAGGAAAAATTTCTATCTGCTGAAAGTGCAGTTTTGAAAGGTCCTCTACTACAAAGTCTGAACCGGACGGAATTGCCCGGATGAGAATTATGAAGGAAGGATTAGAGATTTAGCAGGGAAGAGTTTACACCCCCGCAATGAAAGCTAGAAGAGCAAAAAACATTGCGATTTTGAACATTTTTGAAGATTTCGCAGGATTGTTGCGAGCAAGGATCTGGTAAATAGCTGCAAGGAAACCCAGGTCTGCCAGAAGGACAAGATAGAGATAATGCAGGCCGAGTACTGACATACGGTAAGGAAGAGGACTCAAAAACACAGCACAAAACCCTATAAGTACTGCAAGATAGCTTGCTTTTTAGCTCCGATCCTGAGAGGCAGGGTATCTGCCCCTTCTATTTTATCCCCTTCCATGTCCTCGATGTCCTTGACGATTTCCCTGGCCGTAATCGCAAGGGCTGCAAGCAAGAAAAGTACGAAAAGAGCTTCAAGCCCTCCATATCCGAAAACAGAAGCTCCGAACAAGAAACTGGAACCTGTAAGGTAGCCTATGCTCAGGTTTCCTAAAAGAGGGGTTCCTTTGAGAGTTTTTGCATAGAAGATAAGTAACAGAGAGTTAAAAAGAGCAATAGACCCGCAAATCGGATTAATTGAAAAAGCAAGAAGAGTCCCAAGGACAAACAGTAAATAAGAAAAATAAAGTGCTTCCTGTAACTTTACCCTTCCGGAAGGGATAGGTCTCTCAGGGCGATTGATGGAGTCTATCCTGAGATCAAAATAATCATTAATGGCATTTCCTGCACCTGAAATCAGGAATACGGCCAGAAATACCAGGCCTGAATCAAAGAAAGGGAAATTATCAGGGCTATAAGTACTCAGGGCATCGGATGCCAGGATGTTAAAAGCTATCAGTGTTCCAATTACGGCTGCGAAACCCGCCATAAGACAGTTTCCGTATCTCATCAGTTCCAGGTATGTGCGTACGCCTGCAGACATCAGAAGAAAGCAGCGTTATAAAGTATTAAAATTATCGGATTAGTTTACAGATGACTTGCACTATCTTTTATGTAACACACTTATCAAAAAGATAGTATTGGAGTAAAGTATTATATTTTGCCATTCTATCTTTTGATACCTGGTAAGGGCTGGCCAGTTTCAGCAGACAGCCAGACATAGCCAATGTGATCCCCTGATATCTGACTCATCATCTGTTTCTGTCCGATCCTGTGGCTATTTTTAGAGTCACCTGACCGCGGGGCACATGATCACCGCCGCGGAACCCAAATCAAATTGAATGCGACTACACCACCTAAAGGATGGGGACTGCTGCCGGGCCGCACGTTCGGTTTTCAGAAAATCGTTGAGTCTCATTTACCCGATTTCCTTAATCTACACGATTGAAACTCTGCTTTCGGTTTCCTCTGCGATTACTTAATATAGTGTTTGATTGTGTAAGTTGTCACATTTCCAACTGACTGATAGAAAGAGAGGAACAAAAACAAAAATCGAAGAGAGTTTGCCTCATCCCCGACTGAAGTAGGGGTATTCATGACCTCCGCATTCCCGAAGTAATAAGAGAATTCGGAACTACTATATGTGATATAAAATATTAATGTCTTGGACCAACAATTTATGGAAAATCTACTCAAATAAAATCCTAAATTTTATTTTCGGTGACTACATGATTAGTTATTAAATAACTTACTGATGTACCAGAGAGTCCTGTTTAAGGACACACAGGCGGAGGCCGATAAAAATGAAAGCTGGTTTTTTTGGTTCTTTAATTTATATATTATTGATGATGCTAATAATCCCTGGAATGACTCCTGGCATGGCATCTGCTCTAGATGGAAATCTAGGAAATGATGGAAATTCAACTATTGGAAATTCAACTATTGAAAATCCGGACATCGGAAATTCAACTATTGAAAATCCAGACATCGGACATTCAGATACAGGAAATACAGATACAGGAAATTCAGATATAGGAAATTCAAGTAGCGAAAACTCAAGTAAAGAAAACTCAAGTAACGGAAATGTAAGTAATGCAAATGTAAGTAATGTAAATTCAAGTACAGAGAATTCAAGTACAGAGAATTCAAGTACAGAGAACTCAAGTACCGAAGAAAGCGGAGGAGGCGGAAGTTCCAGTTCCTCCAGCAGCAGTTCAGGAAGCGGCGTTGTTTCCAGAGAACCAGCCACAAATATTTATGCCAAGGAGCTTGTCACCAGGAGTATTATGAGTGGTTATCCTGTCAGATTCGATTTCGTAGAAAATGTCACCATTACATATATCGAATTTGATCCAATAATGACATTTAAGAAAACGACAACGATTGCAGAAGTACTCAAGAATAGATCTGTTTTAGTCCCAAAAGCCTCTCCTGGCAAAATATATAAATATGTGAATATATGGGTAGGAAATAAAGGAGCAGGACTTCCTACTTCTCTTAAAAATGGATTTGTAGGGTTTAAAGTTGAAAAGGCATGGATTGAAGATAAGAATATCAATGAATCCCTGGTGACCCTTCAATTGTACGATAAAGGTTGGCAGCCTCTTCACACGGAAAAAGTTAAAGAAGATGAGAATTACGTTTATTTTAAAGCGGAAACGCCTGGCTACTCTTCTTTTGCAATAACGGAATATTCCGGACAGGAAGAAAAAAGGAAATTAGGGGAGCAGAAAAAATACAGGAAATGCTGCTGGGAGACGAAGGAAAGGCAACTTTGAACGGAAGCGCAGGAAAAGGGAACAGTAGAATAAAGAATCCAATGGGAGCAGCTAGAATACTTATTGCAATTTCTCTACCGCTGTTTATGATTGTTGTAGGATATTGTATGTTGAAGAAAAAATATGAGAAAGATTTGAAACTAGTGTCGTGGCAATTTAATTATTTCACATAATATTTTGACATTTTCTCATCTGCATTCTTCTTCGTAAATTTCCATTCTATTTTCTTTTTTGTTCATTCCTTCTCTTTGCCCATGCATTCACTTCGCGGGTAAGTTTCTCCATATCACCGATCCTTCTGTCTGTACATTCAATATCCATCACATTGATCTCTATTTCTGCTGCATTAAGCCAACTTGCATGTTTTGGCGTAAAATGGAATTCTATCTTGTCCAGAATCTGTTTTGCTTCCTCTTCACTGAATGTTTCGTAGAAGGACTTTTCTTTATGGATGTTGAGATTATCCGTAACCAGTCGGATGACTTCACCTTCAGAATATTCTTCGGTAACGAGAATTTTCACGAATTGTGCAAAATCCTTCATAGTTCTTCTTTTGGTTACCTGAGTCACCCTTTTTCCTGCTTTGAACTCTACTGCCATGAATATGTTTGCTGTTTTATTTCTGACATATTCATAATCATATTTTTCTGAACTTCCAGGCTTCATAGGAATGGGAATTCTCTTATCTCCAAGCAGTTGCTTTGGTTTCTCGTCAAGACAGATAATAGGGTTTTTAGGGTCGTAATCCTCTTCGTACAGATTAAGAATGTCGTACATCCTGTCTCTATATTCGGTATCAATCGTCTGAATGCACCACATACGTCTTAACCAGGGTTTAGTTTTGCTTTTTTAGAATAAGCCTGATGCTCTCTTTGTTTATTGTTTCAAATCCTTCTTTTTTCTTCAGTTCTTCAGTAAGCAGTGTAAGCGACCATCTCTTGCTTCCATCGGGAGAACTGGTACATGCGAGCGCAATTATTTCTGCAACATGTTTTTCGGTGTATTTTATAGGTTGACCAGGTCGTGGTTTGTCAAAAGAGAACTCGGAAGACCTTCTTCAACGTATCGTTTCCTGATATTAAAAGTAGTATTCCTGGAAATACCTAATGTTTTCGCTATCTCTGTACCTGTTTTATGCTGGTTTGAAAGGAGGAGGACACGTGCTCTGGTGATTTCTCGTGCACTTTTATGTCCTTTTCTCACAAAGTCAAGAAGGAAATTTACCTCGTGATCTTCAAGGTTAATAGTAAGCATGAAGATGTAAAGGGATTCAGAGCTTATAAAGTTAACAAAGAATTAAATTTTCGCGACACTAGGTGAGACTTTGTTCCTCGCCTACTCCTCACTATTTTTCCCATAATTGGGATTCAGATAGTTTTCAAAAATCAACTTTCAGAGCTGGTGATGTCAGAGGAGTCACGGGCTGACTCCAGAGTGAGTACGGACAGGACCTGAGGATACGCGCCAATGCGCATGATTATTCCCTTAAAGACATGCCCTACGGCTCTTGATAGAATTTATATTTCAGCTGAGATGTCATCTATGTTCAGGTATTTGTGGTCACCTTTGATAATGACAATTGCTCTGCTAGCCTCTTTATAGATATCTGTGGAAGAAAGAAGACCTGTCGGAGAAAAGATATTCTGAATTGTGGTTTTAATAGATATTTCTCTGTCAGCTCGGAAAAAGCCTACTACACTTTTTAGCTTTCTTAATTCGTGATTTTCAATTGATTATTTCCAGGCTCATGTCTATCCATCTGGATTTATGGATGAGGGAACCCATAGATATGATATCCACCCCTGTTTTTGCATAACCTTCAAGGTTTGCCTGAGAAATTCCTCCGGACGCTTCCACAATAACCAGATCTCTAAGCCCTTTTTCTTTAAGTATCTCCAGAGTTTCTCGGACTGCATCGGGCTTCATGTTATCTAGCATGATAATATCAGCTCCGAGTTTCGCAGCTATTACAGCGTCGTTTGCAGACTCGACTTCAACTTCTATTTTTCGGGTGAAGCCGGTTTTTTTCGCTGCCTCAATTGCGGCTTCGATTCCCATAAGTTTGATATGGTTGTCTTTAATCATCACTGAGTCCGAAAGGTTGAACCTATGGGGATCTCCTCCGCCTGCAACTACAGCCAGCTTTTCGAATTTCCTTATGCCTGGAGTGGTTTTTCGGGTGCATGCCACCCTCGTATTTTCCGAATTCTGCCTTACTATATCCATGCAGGCCCGGGTAAGGGTTGCAATCCCGCTCAGGTGCCCGAGGAAATTCAGAGTAAGCCTTTCTGCCCTGAGAATGGAAACTGCCCCACCTTTTAGCCTGAAAATTACATCTCCTTCTTTGAGGCGGTCCCCGTCTTTAAGGTTGGTTTCGGCCTGAATCCCAAGATAGCAGAAAATTGATCCGGCTTCTTTAATCCCGGCAATGATACAGTCCTCTTTTGTGAAAATAACGGCTTCTGAAGGTCTGTCAGGCACAATAGTGCATGAAACATCATCGTACCCCAGATCCTCTTCTATAAAGCTTTCAATTTCTTTGATAAGCATGATTTTTACCCCGGTATTTTATGTTTCCCGAATTTATAAGATGTACGGTGTTTTTTACTTTCAGGTTTTGTATATTTATAAATGGATTATGAATGGATAGAGAGTAGGATACATTTTTTTGGAAAGAGTAGAAATCCAACAGAAGATTTAAAGAGAGAGAACAGAATACAGTATCCCGGTCCTCAGGCTTATGAAGCCTGATGCTAAGTAATGATATAAATAATGATCAAATTATTGACTATTTCTCAGGAGACTCGAATGCTGAAAATAGGAATTATTGGTTGCGGATTTATTGGCGGACAGATTTGCAGGGCTATTGACGACGGGACTATTAATGCGGAGCTGTATGCTCTCTCGGACTCGTCTGAGAGCAAGGTCCTTGAACTTGCAGCTTCCCTGAAAAAGTGCAGTCCTGCCTGTATGAAGATCGAAGAATTGTTGCGTAGCGTGGATCTTGTTATAGAAAGTGCCTCTCAAAACGCTGTCAGGTTCATAGTACCGCAGGCCCTTGAAGAGGGGCGCGATGTGATGGTTCTCAGCGTAGGTGCTCTTGCGGACGAAGAGCTCAGAGAAAGGCTCTTTAGACTTGCAAAGCAAAATAACTGCAAGCTCTATTTCCCTTCAGGCGCAGTTGTTGGCATAGACGGAATAAATTCCGCGTCAGCAGCGGAAATCTCATCAGTTACCCTTACTACCAGAAAACCGCCTTCAGGGCTCATAGGGGCTCCACATGTTACAGCACTGGGAATCGAACTCGACAAGATCGAAAAAGAAACCCTGCTTTTCGAAGGTCCTGCCTCAGACGCAGTAAAAGCATTTCCTGCAAATGTAAATGTGGCAGCCACAATAAGCCTTGCAGGCATAGGCTTTGAGCGGACAAAAGTGAGAGTCATTGCTGACCCTGCCCTGTCCAGAAACGTACATGAGATTACTGTTGAAGGAAAATTCGGCAAGTTTTTCACAAGGGTAGAAAATCTTCCCTCCCCGGAAAACCCTAAAACCAGCTACCTTGCAGCCCTGTCTGCAATTTCTACCCTCAATAAGATTCTGAGCCCTGTCCAGCTTGGAACCTAAAGTGGCAGGAGGACTATGCGGCTAGCCTGCCGCCTTATTTTTTTCATTATAGATAAGACTTCAATGTTGTGACTAACTCATTTCATCTTCTATAACCGCGGAAAGCATGTCAGACATGGAAAAGTTGTAACTTTGCAAATTTGTCCTCTCGAGCGCAGTAAGAAGGACCTCGTGCTTTGCGATTACATCGCAACTCCCGGAAAATCTTCGATTTCCTGTGATCCCGAAGAGGAACACCGGAGGCTCACAAATAATATATAGTGCGGGGGAGTTAAGCAGGTACGTTCTCAGAAGCAGATGGCATGTGTGCAAAAAGAGCGTGCTGGATGAGATTACCTTTGTTGCACTCTTTTTACGTTCAACGTGCCTTTGTGTTAAATTGTATTAAATTCCTTTACGTTAGTCAGCTGAGCTAATCGGCTTATCTTGATCTTATGATTTATATCTCGATCTTATTTCAAAAACTTACGGTGGTCCCATGCAGCAAGCAGAGCTTATAGAAAGGGTCAAAGAACTCAAGCTAAAACGAAATGCAGTTATTCTTGCTCATTATTATTCCCGTCCTGAAGTTCAGGACATTGCAGATTTTGTAGGAGACTCTCTCGGCCTGAGTCAGGAAGCTGTCCGTCAGAGTGCTGATGTTATTGTGTTTTGTGGTGTCCACTTTATGGGGGAAAGTGCTGCAATTCTCTGTCCTGACAAGACTGTCCTCCTGCCGGAAATCGATGCCACCTGCCCTATGGCTGACATGGTGAGTGTAGAAGGTCTTAAGAGAGAAAAAGAAAACCATCCTGATGCCCTGGTTGTCTGCTATGTGAACAGCTCGGCGGCTATCAAGGCCGAGTCTTATATCTGCTGTACATCCGCCAATGCTGTAGAGGTAGTAAATTCCCTGGAAGCAGACGAGATAATCTTTGTGCCCGACAAAAACCTGGCTGCTTATGTTGCAGCTCGGACTGACAAAAAAGTTATTCCCTGGGAAGGGCACTGCCCCACACATCACCAGATCCTGAGAGAAGATGTACTGAAAATAAAGGAAAAGCACCCAAAAGCCAAATTTATTGCGCATCCCGAGTGCCGTCCCGAGGTCCTCGAACTCGCAGACTACATAGCAAGCACTCGAGGAATGATAACGTACGCAAAAAACTCTCCTGCAAACGAGTTCATTATAGGTACGGAATGCGGACTCATCCATGGGCTCCTTAAGGCAGCTCCAGAAAAAACATATTACTGTATATCAGAGTTTACCTGTTGCCCGAGCATGAAAATGGTCAATTTGGAGAAAGTCCTGATATCTCTTAATGAAATGCAGCATATAGTGACTGTTCCCCAAAATGTGAGAGCCAGGGCAAAAAAGGCGCTTGACCGAATGCTTGCAGTAAAAATCCGCTAAACACCCGAATGCTTTACACCTTGCTGCTTGCTACGATTCGTTTCTCGAATTGCACCAGCAGAGTTTAGGCTTCCAAATTGCACCTCGCCCGAATTGCGCCTCGCCCGAATTGCGCCTCGCCCGAATTGCGCCTCGGGAGTACGCGGTCTATTTCACTCGCTTTGCTCGCTCAAGTAGACTATTCTCTTTAGAATGTACCCCATGGTCATCAGTTAACGAATTTTATGCACAACTTCGTACCATGTATAGCGATTTTCCAACATAATGCTTTAACTATAGGGTCCTCAAAAAATGATCCATTTTTAAGGGTTATTGAATCTTATTTACCAGATTAAATGTGGTTTTAGTGCTTCCTCAATAGAAATACATGTTTTTAATAGTTTAGTTGTTATTAAAAGGGAATTAATCGGTTCATTTTTCAAATTAAAAGCTTATTAATCCTTATATTTAACATTGAATTTTTATGGAGGAAAATTGAATAAAATACCATGATTACAAATAAATAGGATTTGTCAAAAAATAAAGCTCATATCTCACTCAGTTATCACTTTTAATGTTTAATCCAGTTTATTTCTGTAAAAATCGATTTTTGGAATGTACTTTTGTTGGGGAAAACTCTGAATATATGCCTATTACCTAAAATAAGCATTGTAAATCCTTAGTTTACACATTTGTTTGGGAGGACCATTTAACTAATACTTTACCGGAGTAATTTTTGTGGGGGCCACTTTTTTGCAGGCATCAATTAATCAAAAAACAGCCGCAGGCATGTGGGATGTTTTCAGTAGTTCAAAGAATAATGATTCCAGGTGTATACTGTTAATTTAGCTAATTTATTTTTAATTTGATTAAAAGTCACAACTGCTCACACCATTTTCAGAAAACTGTTGAGATTATAACAATAAACAGAAAATTTAGTTAACTTTATGTAAGACGTTTGCTCTATCAAATCAGAGGAAAGTAATATGAAAATAGATTATAGTAATAAAATAAATATTTTAATAGGAGTACTCATTGCTGCGCTGATAATAACCTCAGGCTGCAGTGATAAATCCACATCTGTTGAAGATTCGGCAGTTTCGGCCCCCGCCGAAGAGTCTTCAGAAATTGCAAATACCCATGCGACAGTAGAGCCGGCTGGGATCACGATTACAGACGGGTTCGGCAGAAATGTCACCATACCTGAAAATGCCGAAAGAGTTGTCTGCTCAGGGGCAGGATGCTTGCGCTATCTTGTATACCTGCAGGCTCAAGAAAGCGTAGTCGGAGTTGACAGTCTGGAGAAGAAAGAAGAAGATGTTGAAGGCCGCCCCTATGCCCTTGCAAACCCGCAACTTAAGAACTATCCTCTTATAGGAGAGTTCAGAGGCAAAGACGATCCCGAAAAGATAATTGCCATCGACCCCCAGGTTGTCCTGAAAACAGGCATAACTGGCCAGTCATCAGCAACCAATACCGCTGAGGCCGACACCCTCCAGAGTAAAACCGGCATCCCGGTCGTCATGTTTCCTTATGGGTCTTTGACAAATGAAAAAGACAGAGCCGAAATGAATAGCTCCCTCAGGATAATGGGTGAAGTAACAGGTAAACAGGAAAGGGCAGAAGAAGTAATCGCTTATATCGACACTACAATGCAAGACCTCGAAAACAGGACAGCAGACATTCCTGAATCCGAAAGAAAGACTGTTTATATTGGAGGGGTTAGCAGTGCAGGAGCTCATGGAATAATCTCAACAGAACCGGCTTATCCGCCATTCCTCTGGGTAAATGCAAATAATGTTGCAGCCGGAATGGGCACGGACCATGCGGATATTGCTAAAGAGGCACTTGTAGATTGGAACCCCGAGTACATATTTATCGATATAGGAACCCTCCAACTGGGAAATGAAGGAGCCATAGGAGAACTCAAGAATGACACCTCACTAACAGGGCTGTCAGCTGTAAAGAATAACAAGGTCTATGGAGTGATCCCCTACAATTTCTACAGCACCAACTATGAGTCAGTGCTTGCAAACGCTTATTTTGTAGGAAAAGTGCTTTATCCGGAGCGGTTTGAAGATGTAGACCCTGCAGCCAAAGCCGACGAGATATATACCTTTTTCCTTGGAAAACCGGTATTTTCTGACCTGAACGGACAGTACAAAGACCTGGGATTCAAGCAGATTCCACAATAAGACGGAGGGTATAAACAAGTGCATTTTGCCGATGGAGCAGTTCCCGAAGATTACCTAGTATACGTGAGGAGAAAGTACGTCTGGATAATGGGGGGCTTCTACTCCTTTTTATTATGCTAATCTACTCGATCTCTGTAGGAGCGGTAACAATACCTCCTGAGGAGGTATTGAAAACAATGTTGGGGCAGAGTGTCTCTACAAAATGGGATTCAATTATATGGAACATCCGCCTACCTCAAGCCCTGGCTGCGATAGTTGCAGGAGCCGGACTTTCAGTAGCAGGAGTAGTGATGCAGTCGATCCTGCGCAACCCGCTTGGATCTCCGTTTACCCTTGGAATTTCAAATGCAGGCGCTTTCGGGGCTGCCTTCTCGGTTGTTATCCTGGGGAGTGGAAAGATGCAGTCCACGGTTGCAGACGCTGTCATAATCAACAATCCTTACCTAACAACGATGGTAGCGTTTGTTTTTTGCCTCCTGGCTACCGGAGTAATCCTGCTCATCTCCAGGATCCGGGGAGCTTTACCCGAGGTGATGGTGCTTGCAGGTGTTGCGCTTTCTTCCCTTTTCACCGCCGGGACGATGTTCCTTCAGTACTTTGCTGACGATACCCAACTTGCAGCAGTTGTCTTCTGGACTTTTGGAGATGTAGGGAGAGTTAACTGGCTGGAACTTGAGATAATGACAGGAGTTGTCCTGCTTGCAGTTATATTCTTCATTGCCAACTGCTGGAATTACAATGCCATAGATGCAGGAGATGAAACTGCAAAGAGCCTCGGTGTCAATGTCGAAAAGATAAGGTTAATCGGCATGGTAATTGCAGCCCTGGTCTCTGCAGTGATCGTTGCATTTCTTGGAGTTATAGGGTTCGTAGGGCTGATCTGTCCTCACATGGTCAGGCGGGTCATAGGGGACGACCAGAGATACCTGATACCTGGTTCCACCTTGCTTGGAGGAATTCTCCTTCTGGTTTCGGATACTGCAGCCAGGCTTATAGTGTCACCTTATGTACTACCTGTATCAGTCCTCACTGCTTTCATGGGGGCACCTACATTCATATATTTGCTTCTTAGGGGATATCGTAGATGATTCTTTCTGTAGAAGAACTCCAGTTTTTGTATCGTAACCGTGAAATCCTTCATAAAATCGCTTTCTCCATAGAGGACGGAGAGATTGTCGCAATCCTTGGGCCCAACGGAGTTGGAAAGACCACCCTGTTAAAATGCCTTAACAGGATTCTCCACCCAAAAGGAGGAGCAATCAATATTGATGGAGAAAATCTGTTCGACCTTGGAACAATGGAAATTGCGCGCCTTATTGGCTATGTCCCCCAGCATGTGGAAACAGGAAGACTTACCGCTTTTGATGCAGTCCTGCTCGGAAGGCGGCCCCATATCAAATGGGATATTACCGAAAAAGACCTTCGTATAGTCGATTCGGTTTTCAGGTTACTTTCGATGGAAAAACTGCGCCTGTCTTGTATCGATGAAATAAGCGGGGGAGAACTCCAGAAGGTTGCAATCGCACGTTCACTAGTACAGGAACCAAAAGTCCTTCTCCTTGACGAACCGACAAGCAGCCTCGACCTGAAGAATCAGGTTGAAATCCTTGCCATTATCAGGCAGATTGTTCTCGAGCACAGGATTGCAGCTGTGATGACAATGCACGACCTCAATCAGGCTCTCAGGTATGCGGACCGGTTTATCTTTCTGAAGGGAGGAAAAGTTCATGCTCATGGAGGAGTGGAAGTAATCACGTCTGAGATGATCGAAGAGGTGTACGGTCTGCCAGTAGTTATCGGAGAAATTGCAGGTATGAGGTGTGTGGTTCCCAGGAGTCCTGAATGGGACGGTATAGATGACCAGCTGAAAAAAGCGAGGCCAGTATAAAGAAAGTAGTATCGATTCCAAAATAAATGCATAATTCAGGAAAGAATTATAGTTTTGAACTCAAAAATTTACATTAAAGACATTCGGAGTTCTAAATCATCTTCAAAACGGGTGGACACGGAAAAAACTCTGCAGAAGCTTATTGAGGTATTTTTCTCTTATTGAAGGGATGATACTTTTCCGCTATCCCAAAGAACAGTGGAGGACAACTTCAGGGAGTTGCCATCGCGAGAGTTCTTGAGATGAAAACTAAGTTTATAGTTGCAGATGAGCCTACTTCCATGCTTGATCCGGTTGTCCAGGCTCAGATTTTATCCCTTCATAAAGAACTACAAACCGAGCTCAGGATGATTTTTCTGTTCATTTCCTACGATATTACGGTTTTTTTACAGTTTTTTGCACCCATGAGCCGGATTAATGCATTTTTACTCATTTATTTGTATAGTTTATATTATATATAATTACAAAATCACGCATTACGGATCAAAAAGAGATGAGAAGGTAATGAAAAGGAGAGATAGCATGGAAAATGAATTTCAAGAAAAACCAGAACCTGATGTGGAAAGAAAAGCACAAAATAATGAGAAAACTAGGGTGGAAAACAATTTGGAAATCAGAATAGAGAACGAAGTAGGAAATAAAACTGAAACAGTGATTGACTTGATGCAAAAACCTAAGGTAGATTCCGATCTCTTTTTTAAACTTATTGATTCTTCTATTCAAGGTTCGAGGGAATACAGGCTGATTTCTTCTGCCTTTGAGCTAGGAGTATTTGAAGCTCTTAAAGTTCCTTTGTCAGCAGGAGCTCTGGCTGACAAACTTGGTTGCAATCCTGTTCTTATGCCCCACTTCTGTGAGGCTCTTTGCATCCTTGGACTTCTTTATAGATTTGAAGAATATCCACATAAGGTAGTAGAGAACACAGAGAAGCAGGAAAAAAACGAAATTGGGTGCGAAAACAGATCTGAAGATAGTATCCAACATACAGATACAGAAAAAGGAGGTCCCGTCTATATGGTATCAGACCTTAGTGCTACCTATTTTTGGAAAGCTCTCCATTTTCACAGCAGCATTATCTTGCTGAAAAGCTCAGGAATACGGAACTTTGGGCTCGCCTTACCCAGATTATGAGGAGAGGACCTGAAATATTCGAGAAAGAGCCCTTTTTCGGTGGAGTTATTACATGCATGGCTGAAAACGTACGTTGTGGACTGCTTCAGGATACTGTCAGGGTCGTTATGGAAAACGTTGATTTAAGGAAAATTAATAAGTTGCTTGACCTTGGTGGAGGGCATGGGCTATATGCTATTGCTTTTGCAAAACTGAACGAAAATATCCAGGCTTCCGTCTTCGATCTTCCCTCTATAACGGAAAAAACAAAAAATTTCATCAATAAATATGGAGTATCAAACGTAGATGTGATTCCTGGAGACTTCTTTAAAGATGGAATTGGAAGCGGATATGATCTTATCTTCTCTTCTTTTAATCCAGGAGGAAAAGTGCCTTCACTTCTCCCAAAAATTACTGAAGCATTAAACCCGGGAGGCATTTTTGTAACTAGACAGGTTCTTGATGAAAAAATGAAGTCCAATTCTTTTCTTAGTCTTGACTGGAACCTTTGGACCTTTGAAGATATGAAAAAAGGAGGATCAGGATATAGCTTTGAGAACAGTGTTTCCTTTACCGAATATATAGAAATGCTGAATGAGTACGGGCTTGAAGTATTCGCTGCACTTGACATGAAGGATGCATCAAGAATCGTATTTGCACAGAAAAGAGTCTGATTGCAGAGAAGAAGTACTACAGAATCCGATCTTGGGGTAGTACCAGCGAAGCTGTCACAAAGTGCAAAGTAACATCTATATTGCAGAATTAGAGCTTATAATAGAAGTAGGGTATTCTTGCCCAATCTCTCTAAGGAGTCGTCACAGAACAAACTATGCACAGGTTTCAATTGGATGCCTTGATTTTCAAGATCAACATCACCAATTGAAGATGAACTTTCTGAAAAATATGCCTAATTTATTTTGTGACAGTTACTAAAAGGTATATTAGTGTTCATCAGACATCGGTTAAAAACCTATTTCATTCTCCCATTACATTTTTAATCCAATTGATCAGTTAATTTCGTATAAATCATTCATCTCTAAACCTTTTCCTTTACATGCAGATCAATATGTCAATATCGCCTTTCAGATTAAAACCTCCATCATCTACATGTTCTTTGTTCAAAGAACATCGAGATTATACTTGCTTTCTAACTTCCTAAACAGACGTTTCATGTCACTTACCCTGAATAATGGAATTGAAGGTCAACTCAGAGCTAACCCCAGATACCTAATACACTAATATGCCTTTGCGGGTGGTTGTGCAAAAACACCCAATTTGGAAATTTCTAGGATGCTCATTTTGATTTTCTGTTCCATTGGTAGACAGACCCCAAGTACCTCTTATCAAATTTGAGGCACTTCTATTTATGTGGAAATTACTTTACACTTTGTGACAGCTATGCTCCTACAGGGCCTGGTAACAACTTTTGTTGAGCTGATCCCAAAACTCAAAATTACTTCTCTGATGCTCGAATTTGGAATAATTAATCGATTTTCGGATCGTGAAAACGGGTTCTTAAACTTTTGCCGATAGAGGACAAAATTGGTTTTGGGATGAGCTCACATTAAATAATTAAAAAAAGAAATCGGGCCTGGAAAGTAAAAATGCTTCTCAGACAACATCGACATTGAGCGTAAAGTTTTCCTCCACGAGGGTTGTGTTCTCCCAATACCGATTATATATTCCTGTTACCTTCTGACTGCCCGAAGACACGGCTTCGATTAACCATGAATGAGTTCCGGGGACACCTTCAAGGTTTTGAGGGTTTGGACCTTCGACATATTCGTCGTCGAGAATGATGAGCCCCTCGCTCAGGTTAAGTTTCCAGGTATAGCCTGCTGTAGGATCTTCAGTAAGGTTGAGGGTAAAATTCTCTCCGTTTTTGAGGCTTATGGTTTTTCCTCTATCAGCTTCGGTTACTACCTGACCTGTTCCCATTGTTTCATTAGCTTGAGTTGTGTTGTTTTCAGTCACGTTTTCGGGAATTTCCGGATTTATGGGCTCGAACTGATCGGTATTTCCCGGAGTTTCATTTTCAGTGTTGCCTGTCTTTCCGGCACATCCAGCTGCAAAGACAACAGCAACGACAACAAGAAGCATTGCTATGGCTTTCAAAATGTTCTTCATAAATATCCTCTTGAAAATTCTCTTCCTTTACTTCAAAGTGAGCAATTTGTTGTACATTTTTATTGATACTACTAATAGTGATATTTGAGAACAAATCCCGAATAAACGATTGATCCCCAGATTCCGTAGTTTTTCAAGAACCAGCCTGACTTTGAATGTTAGATAAAAATAAGTGCTCTTTGTTTTGTGTTATTCGGTCCAATGAACATCAAAAAATATAGAGCATTTTCTACAATTCATAACAAAATATATGTGTTCTTATCGGATCTATTCTTGCGGTCCAACTTTTTATGAAAAGCTTAATTCTGTGATATTTTTGGCAAACATAAAAGCAAGTATCTTGATCCTAATAGTTTACTAATCGGTTTTGTAGAAAACTTATCTAAATCAGCTTTTTGAAGCTGAAAAGATGTATTAAAAATACATCAGGTCACTCAGTGCAAGCTAATGGAAATTCGATATTTCATAGGATTTCTGCAGAGCCGATTAATTTTCCCACAACCCCAAAAACACAATCATGAAAACTACTCTAATTCATAATGTCGATCTGCCAAATAGGGATTTTTATATAGGCTTCTACATAATATTGAATATCATTTTGCTTGGGCGGGGTTATTCGGGATAAAATATTATGGCTGGGCAGAAATCTCCTACTGAAGAGTATATAGAGATATCAATCGAGGAAGCTATCAAGCGATTAAGTGCTGACCTGAAAACAGGCTTATCGATGGAAAGCGTTAAAGAGAGAATTCGCAGGACAGGTTACAACGAGGTACCTGAGAAAAAACAAAATTCTCTGCTTAATTTTTTAAAACGGTTCTGGGGTCTGACGCCCTGGATGCTCGAAATCACCATAGCTCTTTCTTACTTTTTAGGACGATATGTTGACCTCGTCGTCATAGCTTTCCTGCTGTTCATGAATGCTGTGCTTAGCTTTTTCCAGGAGCAGCAATCCTCCCGGGCAGTGGAATCGCTTAAGAGAAAGCTCAATGTTAAGGCAAAAGTGCTCCGGGATGGAAACTGGTCGACCATAGAGTCAAGAAATCTGGTACCTGGTGATATAGTAAGAGTGAGAAAGGGCGATTTTGTTCCGGCAGACGTTAAGATCATTGATGAAAATACGGAGGTAGATCAATCGGCACTGACTGGAGAATCTTTTGCAGTGGAAAAAACGAAAGAGGATATTCTCTACTCTGGCTCAATTATCCGAAAGGGCGAGGCTACCGGTGTGGTAGTATCGACTGGTGTGCAAACTTATTTCGGCCGGACGGCGCAGCTAGTTCATATTGCCAGACCAAGAATGTACGTCGAAGAAGTTATTACTAACCTGCTCAAATGGCTTCTTTCGCTGGTAGTCGTTTTACTTGCCGTTGCCTTTGTTATCTCTTATATAAGGGGCATTAACCTTGTGGAGATATTGCCGTTAGCTCTTATATTGCTGGTCTCGTCCATCCCCGTTGCACTGCCCACTATGTTCACAGTGACCATGGCCCTGGGATCGCTGGAACTAGCTAAGAAAGGCGTGCTAGTGACAAGACTCAATGCCTCGCAGGATGCATCCATGATGGATATATTGTGCATAGATAAAACAGGCACAATTACCTTGAACCAGCTCTCAGTAGCTGACATAACTGCTATGGATGGCTATACGAAAGGAGATGTAGTTCTTTACGGAGCACTTGCATCCAGTGAAGCAAACCAGGATCCTATTGACATCGCTTTCATTGCGGCCGCCAAGCAGAAAGAGCTTGATACCGGCGAGTATGACCAGATCAGCTTCACGCCGTTTGACCCTTCCAGCCGGAGAACGGAATCGATCGTACAAAAAAATAATGAGCGTATTCAGGTGGCCAAGGGTGCAGTAACGACCTTGGCAGCTTTATGTGGCTATGATGCCGGAAGAATCTCCATTCTGGAGACGAAAATTGGGGAATATGCTGAAAAGGGCTACAGAACCCTGGCCGTTGCGGTGGAAAGAAGTGGGTCTCGGATGGAGCTTGTTGGTATGGCAGCCCTCTACGATGCTCCCAGGCCAGAATCTGCGAAGCTGATTGCCGAGCTTAAAGAACTCGGAATCACGACAAAAATGCTTACTGGAGACTCTCTGTCGGTGGCAAACGAAATTGCGAAAGAAGCGGGCATCGAAGGGAGAATCATCAGGATAGCTGAACTAAAAGAAATCGAGAGCTCGGCAACAAAAAAAGCTACGCAGGTTAGCGAGCAAAGCGGCGGCTTTGCCGAAATTTACCCGGAAGATAAGTACCTTATCGTAAAAGATTTCCAGAAAAAAGCGCACATCGTCGGCATGACCGGAGACGGGGTGAACGATGCCCCTGCATTAAGGCAGGCTGAAGTGGGAATTGCAGTGAGTAACGCCACAGACATTGCAAAAGGTGCTGCCAGTGTAGTCCTCACACACGAAGTTCTGATTACCGGAGAATACGTCATAGGCGCTTTTGAGATCGTCCTGCTACTTTTTTTGATCGATTTCGTTACCATAGCTATAGCAACGGACAACGTCAGGCCTGCCAGGAAACCCGAGTCATGGAATATAGCATCGATGGCAAGAGTCGCGGTACTGCTGGGTATGTTGATAGTAGCCGAATCTTTCGGGCTACTATATATTGGGATGAGCCACTTGAGACTCACCAGCCATACAGGGTTGCATACATTTGTCTTTGACATGCTAATCTTCGGAGGCATGTTCACGATACTTGTGGTGAGAGAGAAGGGCTATTTCTGGAAGTCTATCCCCAGCAAAACACTCATGGCAGCCATAAGCGGAGATCTTGTAGTAACTTATATAATCTCAACATTAGGGATTCCGGGATTGATGCCAATTCCTGCCGGTTATGTACTGTTGGCAATGGTATGGTATTTTGTATGGTCCTTTGTCGTCAATGATATGTTCAAGGTCAGCATACTAGAACGTTTCAAAGCGGATCATCGTTATCAATGAGCCTATCCCAATCAATTTTATCCTCAAATAAGTAAAGTTTCACAACTATTTCCATGATCAGGGTTCCGTTGCAAAAAATTCAAAATGAGCATATAAATTTATGAATATTGAATAAAGCAAAAGATTCGAGGTAAATGTACCAATATTACAAAACTATACCAAATAATTGATTAATATATTTGACTTCATTAAGTAAGGAGCTATATTATTATAACATATTAGCTGTAAAAATATAGTATAAAAATTAAATTTAAAGAATTTATACAGAGCCTGAAAAAGCTATAGATTCTATTCGTGCAGGACACGGTAATAGTCCGAAAAATTAATACGCAAGGTTCAGGACAAAGAAAAAAGAGTATGTGAGGAACATACTCTCATGTACTTTCATTGTCAATACAAAAATGAAAGTGGAAGTGAAAAGCTGAACAGAACGAGAACCAATTATTTAATCGATCTTATTTTAACAACCCTGTTCTTTAGCGTTGCGAGCACAGGCTTATTCATGTATTTTTTTATGCCTTCAGGAATTCCAAGGGGAGGACATTTGATGTATCTGGGGTTAACGAAGGCTACATGGATCTGGATACATAGCAGAGCCGGAATTCTGATGGCAACTCTTACTGTTGTTCACCTTATCTTCCACTGGAAATGGATCGTGTATACCACGAAAAGCTTCTTTGGAAAAGAAAAGAAAAATCCTATTTGCGAAGGAAATAAGGTAACCGATGAGATCCAGCAAGAGAAGTAAAAGCAAAGGGTTATAAAAAGTAAAAACTAAACCAAATAAGGGATGTCTTTTTTATATTTAGTTGAAATTATATATTAGAATTGAGCTCATCAACATCGATTGTATTCTCAATCAATAAGAATTTCAGCACTATTTTTTATGATTAGAAACTCGATGGTGCTTTCGAAACCCTCTATATATTACAGGAGCACCAAAAATATATAAAATAAATATTAAAATTGACAATTATGGACTTTTCAGACGCTCTCTATTTATTTCAGAAAGGTACAAGGTGCACTCCATCTGCCCTTTTTTGCCCTTTGACCAGCTCACAATGCCTCAGGAGAGCGAACTGATTCTCTGCTTCCAGTAAAGATATTCCAAATTTTTTTGCGATTTCTTCCTTTTTTACTCCACCACTAGAGACAATGAATTCATAAATGGCTTTTTGCAGCTCAGTCAAGCCTTCAGTTCCTTCAAGCCCGGCTTCTTCCCTAAATATTTTTTGGAACGTACAGCCCAGGGGTTACAAGCCTGAATTCTATGGTGACCTTCGATAAAGCAATCCCCACAGAGAGTCTTGCCTTCTTCTTCAATAACATCTTCCCTTTCCAGTTCGCACCCGCAGATCCCGCATTTACAAAGACTGATTTTTTCTTCGATCAACTTATATCACCTTCTTTTCTCAAATGCCCAGTTCATCCAGAATCTTAAGAACAACTATCGACCCGTAAGCTACTGCAGGCCCACCAGCCATCACTATAGCAGTACTAACAGCCTCAAGAATTTCCTCACGATTTGCCCCCAATTTTACAGCTTCAGGAACATGCTTCCAGAGACAGTATTCACAACGCAGAGCTACTGCAATCCCCACCATCATGAGTTCCTTCGTTCTGGCGCTTAAAGCTCCATCTTTAACAACTTCAGAATGGAGTCCGGAAAGCGCAGCCATTACTTCGGGAAGTTGTCCGGCCATAATTTTGAGCTTTTCATCCATGTCGATTTTTTCTGTCAATGTTTCACCTTCGTAACAAATTAGGCATTATAAGCAATTTAAGGTCTTTCATTTTCCATTTCCACCAATTACAAGCCCAGAGTGCCTTCATATTGCATTAAGCAATTGAAAGAAGAAAATAATGTATCGATTCAAATTACGTCAAAAGCTAAATAACAGACTTGAGCTTGCCTTATTTTGTTCCTCAAGTGCATAAGTCCTAAACTGAATCAGCTTTGATCCTTTCATTTTCAGTGAGATGGAAAAGTACGTTCTTCAGCTTCCCTATATCTATGATCTTTTCTTCACGTATAAAGCCCATTCTAAAAGTCCTGCAGCTCTAAATGCTATCTATCCCGATGATAAATTAACCGAAAAATCACAATAATTTGTACATTTCGGGAAAATTGTTGAGACTTTAATCGTTAAGGGATTAATTTAGTTAATTTTATGTAACACTCTCTCTTTATAAAATAAGAGGAAAGTAACATGAAAATACTCTCGAGTATTAAATTTAAAAAAATTATGTTCATAGGACTGCTCATTACAGCTGTCCTGGTCGCAAGTTCAGGATGCGCGGAAAAATCTGCATCTCCTGAAAATGCAAAAAGCACAATTTCAGCAGAGACTTCTGGAGTCACAATGAGCAGTAATTCAGGAAAGTCCGCTGAAATTACGATTACAGACGGGTTCGGCAGAAATGTCACCATACCTGAAAAAGCAGAAAAGGTTGTTTGCTCTGGGGCGGGATGCCTGCGCTACCTTGTATACCTGCAAGCCCAGGAATACGTAGTAGGGGTTGACAGCATAGAGAAAAAGAAAAATGAAATAGAAGGCCGCCCCTATGTCCTTGCAAACCCGCAGCTTAAGAACTATCCCCTTATTGGGGAAGCCAGAGGCAAAGATGATCCAGAGAAGATAATTGAAATTAATCCCCAGGTTATCCTGAAAACCAGTATGATTGGCCAGTCATCGGCACCAACTGCCGCTGAAGCCGACACCCTTCAGAGTAAAACCGATATCCCGGTGGTCTCATTACCTTATGGATCTTTGAGCAACGAGAAAGAGAAAACCGAAATGTACAGCTCTCTCAGGATAATGGGAGAGGCAGTAGGCAAACAGGAAAGGGCAGAAGAAGTAATCGCTTATATCGACGCTACAATGCAAGACCTCGAAAACAGAACAGCAGACATTCCTGAATCCGAAAGAAAGACTGCCTATGTTGGTGGTGTGAGCATTGCAGGAGCTCATGGAATAATCTCAACAGAACCGGCTTATCCGCCATTCCTCTGGGTAAATGCAAATAATGTTGCAGCCGGAATGGGCACGGACCATGCGGATATTGCTAAAGAGGCACTTGTAGATTGGAACCCCGAGTACATATTTATCGATATAGGAACCCTCCAACTGGGAAATGAAGGAGCCATAGGAGAACTCAAGAATGACACCTCACTCACAGGGCTGTCAGCTGTAAAGAATAACAAGGTCTATGGAGTGATCCCCTACAATTTCTACAGCACCAACTATGAGTCAGTGCTTGCAAACGCTTATTTTGTAGGAAAAGTGCTTTATCCGGAGCGGTTTGAAGATGTAGACCCTGCAGCCAAAGCCGACGAGATATATACCTTTTTCCTTGGAAAACCGGTATTTTCTGATCTGAACGGACAGTATAAAAACCTGGGATTCAAGCAGATTCCACAATAAGACGGAGGATATAAACAAGTGCATTTTGCCGATGGAGCAGTTCCCGAAGATTACCTAGTATACGTGAGGAGAAAGTACGTCTGGATAATGGAGGGCTTCTACTCTTTTTTATTATGCTAAGCCAGTAGTTATAGGAAAAATTGCAGGTATGAGGTGTGTGGTCCCCGGGAGCCCTGAATGGGACGGTATAGATGACCAGCTAAAAAAAGCGAGGTCAGTATAAAGAAAGTACGATTTTAAAGAAAATAAGAAAGCATGGTTTATAAGAAAGCACAGTTTTGCAGAAAAAGTCACTGTGAAACTTACTTTTTTTGATTATTCCTTCAGTAAGGAAAGAGTAAAAGCAGCAACTTAAAAAATAGTTGAAGGTACGGTTTGCAGACGAGGCAAAACCGACCAAAAGGAAATTTCCAGGTTTACCTGGTAATCATCATTTCTGCAGTTTCAGGCTTGTAGAACCAGTCTCTCGGAAGTACTTTTTCCTGATGGTAGTACTTAACAAGTCTTCTAATCTTTGATTCTGTCAGGTTGAGGGAACGCTTGTTGTGGACGTCCTTCTTGTTAACAGAAAGATGCTTTCTGAGCTTCAGAGCCTTAACAATAAGGTTTGTAAGGTCTTCCGGAATGTTCGAAGCAACGTTGTTTTCCTTGAGGATGGCTGTGATCTTCTTGCCTGTGATAAGTTTGGCATCGGGAACTCCGTAGCGATCCCTTAAAATCATCCCGATTTCGGCTGTCGAGACACCCTGTTTCCAGAGGTCAAGAGTGATTGAAACGACTTCTTCTGCGCTGATCTTGCACCACTCGGGCGGTTCGGTTCTGTTAGGCCTGGTGGAAGCAGACTTGCCTTTTCTTTTGGTATGCATTTTTGCCATAATAATTCTCCTGATATTAATTGATCGATGCCCGGAAGAAAGTTCTTCGGGCTGAAGTTATATCTTTACCGACTATAACGGACCAACACATCGATCGGGAGATTTAAATCCGCCACAGCAAACTGCTGCGGGCTTTTCAGGGATTCCTGCGAAAGCGTGAGTTTTTCGGTAAAAACATCACTAGAGAGCGCACCATAACATATATACTTTGTGTTGGGATGAAAAAGAAATTCGGCCCCTTCTCACATGGAAAGATCCAGCAGCAGGCACCGATTTTCAGGCTCATGGAGCAGGGTTCCAGAGGCTCAAAACTATTCGCGCCCCACCCGGATTTATTCGCCTGTAAATTGACTCGATGCGTGCATCTCGAAGAGCCTGGGCTTCCGAGAGATTTTCAGCTTCAAGGATAGAAGAAGCAGTTCCGTTAAGCTCACCTGAAAACTCAGCTTCAAGTTCTGTCCTGATTTCATCTTTTATATAGCCTGCCATTAGATCTTCAAGCAAAGGAAAATCGTCTGTTGATGCGTTTTCAGGGAAGGCTCCGGAATCAATCGGAAACCCGGCTTCAAGCATATCCGAAAAATATGCCGCAAAAAGTTTTTCCGCAGAAGTTGAATTCTCCTCATCAGATTCATCGGAAATCCCGTAAAGCAAGGTTTGGAAAGACTCGTCAGTTTCCTGCCCGAAAACCGACCCGAAATAATCCGATGGGAAAAGCAGTCCAAGAACTGCCTCTGTGCCTTCCAGGGCTGCAGCATCAAGAGAAGCATTAAAAGCCTCAATAAGCATCTGTCCGGTTTCTTCCTCTGAAGAGTTGAGAGAAGCTTCAAGCACGGAATCATTTACGCAGGCAAGGAGAACATCCCTGGAGGGAGTACTGGCATAAAGAGGCATGGAAAGCTTTGCACTTTGCCGGATTGCATTTGCAGGAGGTTCTTCCCCGATAATAAGTTTGCTTTCCATTGGAAAAGCTTCCACAGGCTGCCAGTATGCTTCAAACCTGTAAGAGAACCTTCCTGCAGCTTTCTGGTCCAGATAGGCAGAAATAGCTTCTGCTTCCCGAAAAGAATAGTCTGCAGCAAGAGGGTTTAGAAGAATTGAAGAACCATTATTTGAATCGTTAATTGAATCATTACTTGAGATTGTAAGGTAAAGGGCAAGATATTCCGCTATCAGGTCCGAAAAAGTCCTGTGTTTCTGTTCTTTCTCGAAAAGGGTATTAGAAGGGTTTTCCACAACCGAGTTTTCAGGTATCGAAATATTAACTGCCGAAAGAGGGGAAATTTCATACTCAAAATCCTCAAGTTTACAGGAAAGAATAGACTCAAGCAGATAGATATCGAGCTCTGAAGAAGTGACGTATCCCGTTGCAGTGTACTGTTTTTCTGCTTGCATGGAAGGCATGAGCAGGACACCTGCAAGCGAAATAAGCACGAGTAAAAAAAGGGCATCGAAAACAGTGGAATAACCGGAGTTCTCAGTAACGAATATGTCTTTTTTCTCTCGGAATCCTTCAGGTATTTCAGGAAATTTCAAATCGACCACCTTGATCTGTCCCGCAATTCTGAATTTCCGGTTTTCTTTTCGGACCTCTCCAGTTTTTTCACTCCATACCGCCTTCTTATTTCCATGCCGTTTTATAGAGCACTACAGTAAGGATTCCAGGGACTGATTCCGCTGGATTTAGTTCAATGACCACAGGCACAGAGGCTGCAACCTTTTCCAGGCCTTCCATTAAAGATTCGGGCTCAGCATTATCTGGCTCGATCCGCCAGTGCCACTGGCCGTCTCCTGTTCGGATTTCAACCAGAAACAAATAATTTCCGGAAAAAGCTGCAAAAAATCGTTCTCTTTCCCTGATTCCCTCAGGGCCCGAAAGTTCATCGAGAGCAGCTGCAGAAAGCAGGCTGGAAGTTTCCGCTTTCAGGGCAGGGGCTTCTGCCAGGTTCTTTGCAAGAAGGGAAGCACTCTCATAATTTTCCAGGGCAAAAGAACGGTCTTCATACCCCAGATACGTCTGTGACATCAAGGCTGCAAGAACCATGAAACCTATAACCGCAAGGGCTACGGAGAGAAGATCGGCATGAGGTTCAAGAACTCCTCTTTCATCCCTGAACATTGACGTGCACACTGTTTTTACAAATTTTTTGACAGCTTCCAGCAGACTACTGAAAAATAAGGATATAAACAAAAGCAGAAGCTCCCTCCTGATCCTTCACATAGATAAGTTCTTTATTCAAGGAGATATTCTTACCCGGGTTTAAAACTGCTTCTTTTGTCCCCAGCACCTGAAGAAAAGCCTCAACTTCCCGATAATCAGCTATAATGGGAGATTCCCTGCTGCCTTCAGCCCCAAACCTTATGCGAAGGTTTTCCTGAAGTACGGATTCATTAAAGGGCAGGACTCTAAAGGCAAAGGGCCTTACAGCACTGAAACTCTTTCCATCGGCCTCGATTTCCAGATAGACATATTCTCCTGAAACCCGTATTTTTAGATCTCCTCCAAAAGGTGAATCCCTGAAAAGTTCTTTTTCTTCAAAACAATAGGAAGACTCCTGAAATTCACCTTGAAACTCCTGCTGAGATTCCTCCTGGAAGTTTCTTGCCCCTGTTTCATCTACTGCATTTTTGAAATCCCGAGCTAGAGAATCAAGCTGTTCCTGTGCCTCAAGGTCCTCAAAACCTGCAACCAGATGAAAGAGCGCTGCAAACAGGATAATACTTGCAAGAATAAGAGCCGCTTTTGAGATCAGAAAATCGGCCCATGCTGAATCGTCGCGAGCAAAATCTTTCATAGCAAATATTCTCCTTAACGTCAGATTTTCTTCAAAATCCTTTTTTCAGAACCCCTTTTCGGAAATGAGTACGAAAAGCCTTCCTGATTTCGATTCGATCTTTGTTGAAAGAAGCAGTCTGTGCCTGCCTGAGCCAAAAGATACTGGCCCATTAAGTTCAGGATTTGAGAAAGAGGCATCCGAATAATAGAAGGTGGTCTTTTCTCCTGTGCGAATGCAGTAATCATTCGCATCCGCAGGCCATTTGTCCTGACGCCCGGGCAGACTTCCAAAATCAACTCTTGTTCCTTCGGGAATCCTGAGTTCCAGCATAACTTCACTTCCCTCTCCACGCATCGAGAGCTGTTCGGCAGCAGCCGTAAGCTTTGAAACCTCGTCCAGGGCTTCTTTTTCCTTTGCCCCGTCCAGGAAATCAAAAAGGGAAACAGAAGAGAGCAGCACCAGTACAGCAAAAAGGATGCCTGAAACCGTAAGCCTGAAAGGAAGCGAAGTAACTGCGGATTCGTCAGTTTCAATCGGACCGACTAAAATTGAAGTCTGATTAATCGTAAACTACTCCCCCGAGCATAGAAAGAATATGGAGACTTTAGATAACAAATTTAGTCTGTTTGAGTATAAAAAATTTTTTCCAGTTTAAAAAGAGAAATGTAGAAAAGTTGGGGTTAAAAAGTTTAAATAATAAAAATTGAAAAAAAACATGAGCAGCTTAATAAGTTGACAGCGCAGATTAACAAGATAGAATCGGAGAAATGATGATAAAAAGAAAAAGAGATAAAAGCAATTTGGTAAAAGATGGAATAAAATTAATAGTTCAATGCAAATACGGAGGGCTTTGTATTAAGCATCCCAGGACTATGGCAGATGTAATTTGCCTGGGATGCGAGAGAGAAATAATAATGTGAAACTACATTTTTCAGAGCTGCATCAGACGTTCCGCAGATGTACACAGATGTAGAATTTATTTACCGATTTGTCCACTATTATTCATTAGAGGGGGAATTCGTTTTTAAGCTACGACCATATTGAGAAAATAAGTGGCATGTTTGTGGACTTCTGCTGAAAGTGGGCTGAATAAAATTGGCTTTCTCTTTTTGTGTGGATCGAACAAAAAAGTAGTAACCTTAATTTGACAGAAGCATACATTTCACAATGTGTAAATGGGCTTCATGCTTCTGTTTTCTATATACAATTAAAAGTTATTTCGTGCATTTTTTGACATTTTTCATTTTTCATTTCCCTACAAGTACTCTGCCGATACGATGCGTTTTTTATACGAAAAAACAATTCGGACTCTAATAGGAACTGCGAGGATGATGCTTTTCTTCATTTGGATTCGTCCTTCCTCTGCTGAATAAGAGCAAGATCCAGAACTTTTTCAAACACTTTTTCATTACTTTCATTTAGTCCAACAAAATTGACTTCAGATCTGTCCATACTGACATTCCCATTCTCTTGCATGTAAACATATTTTCCATCATCAATACCCACGATCACGAATGAGTCCGGAATATATGTTACTCCGAAATATTCCGTAAGTTCACGATTTTTATTTACATCTATAGACGCGATTGTGGCATTTCCGTCGTATTCTGCTGCCAGTTTTTTAATGGTAGGTTGTAGAGACCGGCACCCTGAACACCATATAGATCCCATCTTCACAAAGACCGGGCCGTTCTGGAGTGAGGTATTTATTTGCTCCAAATTGGTTATCACTACAACCGGATTTTTTCCTGAGTTTTTTCAGCACATCCTGCAGTAAAGAGCATAGATGCAAGTAAAATCAATACAACTAATTTCTTCATGTTGGTCGTCCACCACTATAAAATTGATATTCTAAAATTCGTAAATGTAAATATATGTGCGATATCCATAGCAATTTATTTTGTAAATTGTTTAGATTAAATATCCTTATTTTTAGATCAACAAATCCAAATTTTACTCTTTTTCTGCGTAATATGTAGACGAGTGTGGCATACATTTTTGGAGAAACGATTTCTCGACTTTACCACAATCCAATCCATTTGAGAGTATATAAAAAAATAATCCCTGACACGATATTGAGTATTACAAGTTGGCCTTTTCTTTTATTCCATCTTTTCGTCATGATGTGATTTACCCAGTATGCCGTCGAAGTTGCCACCATCCCGATCACAAAAGACACAACAACGTCAGGGAACCCAAAAATCCTACTGAGAACAAACCCAATTCCTCCAACTACGCACACAGGACAGACCATATTACCCCTCTTTGTATTTTCCCCTGTTCAAGCAATTAAATAAATCCCCACAAATTTGAATATCCGGACTAATTATATAGAAGAAAAAGATTTAGAAGTATAAATAAACATATATAATAAAAAGCAGGAATAACAATAAGTGTCTTAAAAAAATTAAAAAATTATTTGATTATTAAAAGACTGGCTTAAAATTCAAACCATTTCTACAAGGATAGGATTCATGATACACAAAATGTCGCATTATTTAAAACAGGGACTATAGGTTACAGAGTGGAGTTATTTTTTCAAAGTCCCGACAACAGGAAAAGCCTTTAATACTTCAGGCCCATGCCGTGTCTTGTTTATCTCTTCAGTGATGTCCTTCCCTGCATTGCATCCATTATGACTGCCATCTTTCCAACGATAACTACTAGCTGAGACATCATAGACTTGGCCCTGATAGGCAACGTATATCTTCCCATTTCTACCATTGTACTTTGCAAGTTCTTCAAGTGTATATTCTTTTATTTCCGTTTTCTCTGTCACGTTCTGCATTTTAGCTGGAGTCTGTCTTTCAGTTACCTTTTTTCAGTTGGAGTAGTTACTTCAGCTGGAGTTGCAGCCTGTTCTGGAGTTCTTGTTTCATTTGGAGTTACCGGTTTATTTCCCGTGCATCCTATTGCGAGGAATACGCCAAACAACACTATCAATATAATCAGTGTTTTTCTCATTAATTCACCCCTCCAATATAACTTGCTTTCTAATGACTCAGTTCCAAAAAGATCCAGTAAATTGCTATCAAAAGCACAAATGTTACTTTGGTCACGGATGCCAAATTGCCTTTGAAATGTTTCCACTGCCAAAAAACTGGGTGATTTATATTGGTTGGAATCGTAAACAAATCTTGCGGTTTGGGAATTTATAAATATTTTTTCATTGTTCATCAGTTATTTATGATATTCCTCGTTTTATTAAAATCAATATCAAGGAACATTTTTTGATAGGCTGAATAGTTACAATTTGATTTTTGAATCTCATGCTCGACCGCAATAATGGCATATCATGATTAAAGCTTCGTGATCCACTAAAAAATGATTGAAACATTGGGATATAAACTCAACAGAACCCGCAATAGTTGCTAACGAACGCTTTCGAAGAAACTCCGGCTTTTCACTTCAATATAAAAAAGAGAAGCGCTTATGAAAATAAAGCATTATTCTTACTTTTTGGTATTATTCCGAAGTTATTCCGTCGAATTCCGCTTCATTGGCTTCGGCTTCTTCCTTCGTGGCTCGCACGATGCCATCCTTGTGAACAGGCGGTGAATAGATTGCATACAGTTTCAGAGAACCCCTTTTCAAAGTGTTGATGACATTATGCTGGGCGCCGGCCGGCACAACCACCGCAGATCCTTTACCGACTTTATATTCATTACCGTTAATTATGCATTTCCCCTGCCCTTCTTCAAAACGGAAAAACTGGTCGTTTTCCTTATGCACTTCCATCCCGATTTCTTCCCCGGGCTTGAGGCTCATAAGTACTAGTTGGCTGTGCTTTGCAGTATAGAGCACCTTGCGGAAGTTATTATTTTCCAAAGTGGCCTTTTCGATATCAATAGAATATCCTTTCACTTTTTTTCGGTCTTGTCTGCTTTCTTTTCAGCTATATTGGGCAGTTCTTTAGCACTTACTGCCGCTACTGTTACCGACAGTAAAAAACAAACTCCCAGCAAAATACCCAGTGTCTTTTTTAGATTCATTTGTTGACTCCCCTAATCTGTTTCAACTTAATCAATTTTACAAGTGTTGGTTTTTCAATTCATCCAGTGTTGGCAGATGCGTCCATTTACCAGTAAATCGTCCAATAAATAATGAATTTATTTTGGAATCGAAGCACCGGTATTTGCCAACGAAAGCGATTTCAAACACATGCAATAGAACAGTTATTATTCATACATTATAATATTAGCAGAAATATAATTATAGGATGGGTTTAAATAATCGTTATAAAGTAATTTATATATAGT
The DNA here is from genome assembly GCA_023955635.1 of Methanosarcina sp. ERenArc_MAG2. Classification (GTDB taxonomy): domain Archaea; phylum Halobacteriota; class Methanosarcinia; order Methanosarcinales; family Methanosarcinaceae; genus Methanosarcina; species Methanosarcina baikalica. The sequence goes on along the minus strand of JAMXHR010000012.1, from coordinate 63,261 downwards.
AGAGATTTATCAATACTAGACATACTAAATGTATTTTTCACATAATTTTCTCTTCAAAGGTGTTTAATTTTCATTTATTCTCTAAGTTTAGAATTTAAATTCGTACATGTTTGATTATGCGAGAAATAATGATAAATTGGTGCCCTCTCCAAATTGAGTGGAAAGCTCTCACTTTCAACTCAATGAGCTTTTTCTCTGATCCACATAAAAGTAGTATCCTCTTCAAATTGTATGGGTAAAAGTAAATTTCACATATTTACTGAAAAATTAAGAATTTAATCAAGTCTCAAAAACAGCCTCAAGCAATGTATTTAACTTAAGAACTGTATGACAAAATTGTTGTATACTTTACGGGTTGGAAAATTCTCCCTTGAATTTAAAGAGGATACTAAAAGTACATCTAAAATATTTTCTCGGCTTTTTTTGAGAACTGTAAAATCAAATTGCAGGCGGCAACCCCACTCTTTAAAGGCTGTCTGATAATTAAATTTCAGGGCAAAAATACGTAATAAATAAGATATTTAAAGCCTTTAAATTGAAAAAGAAGGAATATGGTTACTACTGGTAGTAATTTTCGGACAGCCTGTAAAGGAAGGAATATTTGTGACCCTCCACGTTCGCGATGGAATAAAATGAATTTTTACGTCCACTTGCCGAAAGCATGTTGAGAACGATATAGATAACAATACTGTAGGACTTACGCACTTGAAGTACCAAATCAACTGCAGTAGGCTTATAACTTTCTGAAATTCAAATTCTAAATCTGATGAGTAGGCTTACAACTTTCTGAAATTCAAATTCTAAATCTAATGGTTACTGTGCTTGATTTTGAATCTGAAGTGCGTAAGTCCTATACTGGTGATATGGGATGGGCATCCGGTATTTGGGGAGTGGGGAGTATTGGGGGTATGGGGGTTATAAAAAGAGTTTTCAAACAAGTCTTTTATGACTTGCCCAGATGCCCAGAATTCTAATATACTTCATGGTATATAAAATGAAAGTTTAATCGTTTATTCAGAAAGTGCAATCAAGCAACTTTACAACATTTGCTGACAGAGTTTAGAAATTAAATAGAAAATGGGCCATTCTAAATCCTTTTGAGAGAAGCAAAAAAGACAGCCTAATGCAACTCCGTTAATCATTAACTCAGCGATGTTTTACTTAGAAATCTGAAATAGTCTGGAATTTATTCGATGGGACTGTCGCCTAAAAAATCAAAATTGCAGGAGGCCACCCCGCCCTAAAAAAGTAATTAAATCAGAGTTCGTAAATCTTCAGTTGAGTGAGGAATAAAGCAAAATCCCTCAACTGAAGTTTGAATTTATTCACTCAAATTGTAAGAGCGGCACTGAGGACCATATTTTATTAAATCCAGCCGAATAATTTTTCGAATAGCCCTGATTCCTTCACCTCTACCGGAGCCTGGAGGGTATCGGAATATTTAATGTCACCTTCTGGGGTTTCATATCTCACTACAGTATCTATTCCATATATTTTAGGTACAGCTGCGCTATCTGCCTTAATTTTAATCTTTGCAACAGCCGTACTTCCAGGTGCTATAGTAGATAAGAATGCCATACTATCAGTTGTGCTTAGAGGGTCAGAAGGATTAATTATAGCTTTAACGTTTCTTGCCTCTTCCTCACCTGTATTTTTAATCTCTATCTGGACCATATCCTCCCCACCTGGAGAAATACTTCCTGTAGTGTTTACTATCTCGAAATCAGCCTGATTTTTGACTTTAATCGTCAATATCTGGTTCTGTTCCATTATTCCATACCAGTGATTTACATCATAGGTTTGAGCAACAGAATCCGGATTTTTTATATGTACATTCTTCTGGTAATCATAAGAGAGATTCAAGTAGAGGTTGTATTCTCCTGCTTTTGCCTTTTTATCTATTTTTATATCGAATTTTGCCGGCGCCAGTGCATTCTCTCCACTTTTTATAGTACCTATTTGCTGGCTAACTGATTTTACCTCAATCGGACTGCCCGGGTCTACTGAGAGAGAAGCGACTACACTTGTGGCATCCACTATGCTGCTCTCCAACTTCATTTCTGTCCTGGCAGCATAGATTTCATCTGAATCATAAGGAGTCCTGTCATTCTCAAATCCTAATAATTTACCTTTGTTCATTAGATCAATATTCAAAGTAGCCATTTGATCCCTATCGAATTCATTACTGCCAATAATGGTGGCATTAAGATCGGGACTACCGTAGACATTATAGTAGTTTTTACTAAGATCAAAGCTTTGAGGAATATTATAATTATCCGGCGTATTAGAAGCGCCTGCTACGCATGATATCATAGAAATTAATAGCAGAGAGATTAGTATCATTTTTTTCATTTTATGCTTCCCTCCTAAAAAGATGGACACCTGCAGTGAAAGTAACAATTGCAAATAGTGAAAGTATTATCAAATCAGTAGATATTGCGTTCAAACCCTGACCCTTTATCATAATAGTACGCATAGAATCAATTGCATAGGTCAGAGGCAAGCAATAAGCTATATAACGCATCCAGTTAGGAACAGAACTCAAGGGAAAAATACACCCGTAACAAACATTGATGGCATAGTAACCAGCATGTTTAATTGAAAGAAAGATTCCATATCTTCCACCATTGTCGACATAACGATTCCCATCCCTACGCCACCAAGAGTGAAAATAACAAGCACCAGAGAAATAAGAAGCCAGCTACCATTCATATTGAATCCCAACAGAAAATATGCTGCAAGTATCAGGATAACAGCTCTGCCTAATTGCAATATTAGCTGGTATATCGTTTTCCCGAGAATCACAGATCGTTTGCTGACAGGCGTCATTAACATACGAACAAGTGTACCATCTTCTTTTTCTCCTGCAATAGCAGAACCCGTGGTTGCTACAGAACCCATAAACACAGTGAGGGCTATAACACCCGGTATGAGAAAGTCCAGATATTCAAGATTACCGTAAATATTTGGAACGTTTAAGGTGATTGACCCTGTTTTTGCCAACAACTGCCTCATAAAATTTATTATTACGCTACTTGTTGTAACATCTGATGAATCAGTCAGAAGCGTCAAAGTCATGCTCTCATTTTTCGCTATACTATCGCTATAATCCGGCGGAATAATCAAAACGCCTTTATATATTCCGGCATCTATTTTACTCTCAGCTTCCGACTGCGACATGTCCTTTGTGTAGGTTACCGAGAACATTGGATTTCCATCATATTTGGCGGTATAGCTTCCAATTTCCTGAACAAGGGAACTTGAGGCTCTGCCTGTATCGTCATTGATTATTAGAATGGGAGCATCTTTGACCGTGCCACCCATGCCGTAGCCAAAAAAGACTATCATGATAATAGGAAATAAAACCAAAGGAATTAAGAGAGCTTTTTTCTGGAAAGTATTTTGAATTCCTTTTTCGCTATTATCAATGAATCCATTAGCTCACTAGCTATTGTCATTTAATCACGTACCTCTTCTCCTGTAAAGTGTACAAACACTTCTTCCAGATTTGTACTTCCTGTTTTTTCCTTTAAACGTTCTGGGTTATCAAGAGCTACCATTTTGCCTAAGTCCATTACGGCAACCCTGTCACAGAGATTATCCGCCTCCTCCATGTAATGGGTTGTAAAAATCAGGGTTTTTCCCTCTCCGTTGAATTTTTTAGCGAGTTTCCAGATAACATTTCTGGTCTGGGGATCAAGACCAGTTGAAGGCTCGTCCCAGAATAAAATTTCTGGGTCGTGTATTACTGCAGAAATTACTGAAAGACGCTGCTTCATGCCGCCTGAAAAACCTCCCGTAAAACGGTCTGCACTAGCTTCAAGACCTACAAGTCGCAGATAGTAATCGATTCTTTCTTCCATAACCTCTTTTGGAACATTGTAAAGATTGCCCATGAGTTCCAGATTCTCCCTGGCGGTAAGGAGCGGATAAAGGCTGAGCTTCTGAGGGACTATACCTATGATTGGTCTTATCCTGTCATCCTCTTTTTCAACATCAAAGCCTGCAACTTTTACACTGCCTTTTGTAGGTTTTAATAATGTGGTCAGCACTGAAAATGTGGTGGATTTGCCAGCTCCATTTGGCCCTATCATTCCAAAAATTTCTCCTTTGAATACATCGAAGCTGACACCATTCACTGCGGTTATTTCCCTTCCTCTGGAATGAAATACCTTGACAAGATTCCTGACCTCAATAATTGGTTCCATTTCCTCACCCGGTCTTCGTATCCTCGACCTTCAGGATACCTTTAGTAAATATGTCAATAAACCTTTCAATTTCCTCATCATTTTCACCCAAAAAACTGTCACCAACTACTCCTCTCAATAAAGATGTGTAGACAAAATAACTGACAAAAGTTATTGCTGCCGATCGAGGATTGATATTACGCATTTTTCCGTTTTTTATTTGCAGCTCGAAGTATTCGCTCAGACGCCTTATGTTCATTTGAATGAAAGATGATAGAATCTCGGCGACTTCGGGTCTCCTCCGCCCTTCTTCGAACAGCATGAACATAAGCATACGGCGTTTACCATCATTTTTTTATCCTTCATAACCTTTATAATGTTTTTACCCAGGATGCGAAGGTCTGTCTCAAGGTCTGCATTTTTTTCTATAAGGAATAATGTATCCAGTGCTGAAAATGCAGTCCGGTTCTGAATTAAGACCTCTCTCAGCAGGTTCTCTTTTGATTGAAATTTTCGGAACAAAGTTACTTCTGCAACATTTGCCTCTTCCGCGATTCTGCGAGTAGTTGCACCTGTGTATCCTTCACTAGCGAATATCTTCAAAGCTGCTTCCAGGATTCTTTGTTCTGTACTCATTATAAATGTAAGTAAGTAATCACTTACATTTAAAGATATTGATTATTTTTGTCTCAATAGTTCCATGTATTTCATTATAACATACCTGAAAAAAGTAAGATTGGAGTATAATAAACTAAATTCGATAGGACTTTAGCGATTGAACTGAGAAATCAATAGCATTAAACCTTCAACTTTCTACAGCACAAATTTAACTGCAACATCCATTGTACTTGATTTCAGACCCCAGGTGCGTAATTCCTGATGAATTTACTTTTTCGTTTAATTATTTAATAATATAATGATATTTAATCTAACTTTTCTTTTCTAATCATTATTTCTTTATCTATTATATTACTTGAATTCTAATATATATAACGGGCGATTTAAAGATTTATTTGTTATATAATAGGTAAATTGCAGTATTGCAGCATCGCTCACATTTTGTTTCAGACGAATCAATTTAACTAAAATAATCTGAAACTGTGACTTAAATTCTATTAACCAAATTCTGATATGGAGTCAAAAATATGAGTAAATATAAAGGAAAGAGGGCAATATCCCTATTTGTTGGGGTGTTGCTCTGTATGGCATTAATAGGAAATGCATCTGCGGCATGGAATACACCAGATTGGAATACCGCTAATTGGAATACCACTAATTGGGATAACACCAATTGGGATAACACCAATTGGGATACAACTAAAGAGGATTCAACGACACAGAATATGACTTCTGTGAATACAATTACATGGAATTCAACGGATAGTTCTAGTGCTCCTTCCGATATTACGAAAATTTCTAAGTTTGTTGATCTTATGAAAGCAATACCGAAAAAAGGAAAATAACTGATGTGACTGAAGTGGAAGGCTATAGAGGCACCGGGGAATAAAAAGATATGGTGGAAGTATTAGTAACTTAATTTTTAGTAATTTAATTTTTTTATATTTTTGAGACTCTTCGTTGTTTTGTGTACACATCCTCATAAAAAACCAATTTGATCTTGAATAAAAAATAATCTTATCCACAGAGAATGACGAAGAGTCTTAATCAATTAAATTGCAGACAGCCAACCCACCCTAAAGAGACTGCCCAACAATTCAATTTCAGGGCAAAAATATGTAAAAATAAGGTGTTTAGAGTCTTTAAATAGACAAATAAGGGATTTTGTAATCATTATCAGTAATTGTCGGACAGCCTATGAAGGTCGGAGTATTCGTGACCCTCTGCACTCCCGATGTAATAAAAATAACAATTTATACACAAAATGTGAACAGTTATAAAAGCTAAACGAGAACACGCACAAGCAAACGATCCACATTCAAAACGTGATTCAGGAGAATAACAGGCTAAACATTAAGCTGCGTCCTGATGATATTTAAGAGTTTTATTTACCAAAATTAAGTCTTTTTTTATATTGTTGCCTATATTTTAAAAGTCTATAAGTCTTAGATAGAGGGCGGTAAAGTAAATTTGCATAATACTAATACATAAGCATAAATTAAAATTTCAATTTTAAGTTTTGACTTCTCTATTTCTGTATGCGAACATCGGCTTTCAAGCGAGTTACCATGAGCTATAGTATTCCTATTTGTCACAACTTCATCTAAAAACTCCTTCCACATCGATTTTTTCTTCGGATCTACCTTTTTGTTATAATGGATATTAAACAATTCAAGGCTTACTGTGTAAGGATAGGAATATACATTTTCTCTTAAATGTAATTTTAGTTTATCTCGTATCTGCATTTGACTTGATTTAGAGTCTTGAAAAGCAATATCTAAATCGCTGTTTTCTATTTTTAATAAAAAGTTGGATACTCCAAACTTCTCTAGTACAGTTTCTACCATGTGAGAGTTCGGGGTTTTATTATTATCACTATGATTATTATTAAGAAAAGCGTCTGCACAGTATTTGACTGGTAAGGAATTAAAAGTATCAAGTAATTTGCTTGGAAATTTAAATTTTTGGTCAGTGCTCTCTGTTATAAAAGAAGAACAAAATGTTACTTTTAGGGCTTTTGGACTATCTTTAAATTCATACTCGCTACAATTAAAATCATCAATAGCATCCCTCGTAAATTCTTTAATTGCTCCTTCAAAGTGAGCTATTAAAAGAACTTGTGCTGAACGACACAAACTAGTATATAAATCATATAGATTCTCATTTGCTGAAGCATAGTTAAGAATCAAATCAATTTCAGAGAATCTTCTTTGCAAAGATTCGAAACCTGAAAAAACAGAAGTATTCATTGTCTAAAAACCCTTCTTGCTTCATCAATCCTGTATGTTATCTTTGCATTATCTAAAATGCTGGCAGAAACCGACTCATGAAACTTATCATTTTTGAGTCTTTTTAATTTTTTCTGGATCTTCTTCAATTTTGAAAAAATCAAGAAATTTCATTCTAATTTGAGTAAACTAATCTACTCATTTTGAGAAAGTTTATTTATTGATGCAAGAACTTATCCAATTTTTTTGTTACATGCCCTATTTTTATGGAGATTTTCATCAGCTACCGCTATAGGAATTCCATTTTAAATTGAAGAGTTATTTTTTTTCTACCTTTATCCATATTGGAATCTTGCCCTCATTAAAGGTGAGAATCCTCTCCATTTTCCAGTACTGAAACACCGTTTGTTGAAATAAGTAAACAAATTATAACAGAAATTAGTTAGCCCACTATCAGTTTTGAATGATCTTGCTTTGTCTACAATATCACCTATCAAAGAAAATATCTGTTCCATTGTGTTATCTGTCTCAGGTGTAAAACCCTTTTTCAAGAAACTTACATTTTTCGTGAAAATCTCTTTTGCATAAGAAATTGCTTTATGAGACGCTTTTGAAAGTTCCAGACCAGAATCCAATTCTCGGATCTTTTGAAAACATACAACAGCACTGATAACCGTATCAGAGCGTATTAATTGACATATCTCATTGTACACAAGCTCATCATTACCTGGAATATTTGTGATGGAATTGAATTCGTCACTGTATCTCTTACTAACGTTTTTTAATTGATGGAACACGCAAAAGGAGTGAGCCACTTCAGGGAAGACACTTTTTACAGCTCCAATAATTGCTTTATCTTCGTCAGAAACGATCTTTTGTATTTTACCTTCAGGAAATCGGTTTTTTATTCGTATGAAAAGAGGCATCAGAGCTTCAATTGTTGGTAATCTGTCAGTTATCTCAAAATCCAAAACGACCTTTTCTTTTGTGGCAATAACGTAAACAGATTTATATCGCATCTTTTTCCATTCTTTTTCTGAAATTTCTCTTCCCAACAGAGTTTCAAATTTCTTTTTCCATCCTTTTTTGATCCAATCTCCATCAACATACAATGTTCTGTCAAAAGCAATATTTTGATCTAAAAGTTCTTGCTTTGAAAGCTCTGCTTGTTGTTGCTCATATAACCATAGTGAAGTGGCACAAGGAGCTCTCCCACAGAAATCAGTTAGTCCTTCTGTATATGTTTCTCCAATTTTTCGAGAATTGTTTAGACTGCATCGCCCATCGTATCTAACAGACATTTGTTTTTCATAAAACTCATAACTGTAATTTGCAGAACCAGGAACACCAATAATCTGATCATGGAAATGTTTCTTACAAGAAAAACAAGTCCAGTATGTAACATCGCGAGCTATAGTACCGTGACTTGATAAAATAAAACGAGTGTAGTGAGAGTTTACATGTAATTTACTTCCACAATCATCACAATGAGTAGGAGAATATACAAAGAACATAGGGTAGTATCGATTTTCAACCAAAACCTTTGGTAAAGGAATTATTATTTTTCCGTCAACAACCGTTTTTGCCATTGATTTGTCTATTGCGAGGTTCCCTTTTCCCATTCACAACTATATTATATCAATATAATTAAAATATTATTGTTTTGTATGATATGAGAGAAAGTCTGAAGACCAGAAAATAATAAAAAGTCTCTCATTTTTGAATAAATTAAAGAATTTATCTTTCATAGACGAATCTATAGTTCGATTTTTACTAATAACTTCAGAATAAATTCCTATTGCTAAAGAGTCATAAACTGCAGCATTGAACTTTGACTGGATTGTAAATTTGTTATTTTCAAATTTATATTTTGCAAAAGCTATTGGCCCAAAATTTTCTATTATTACTTGCATTGTCTTTGAAAAACTATATTCAAAATCTTTTAGGGCCTTCTCATCTATTGCATTTCCGTTATCTAATTGCTCTGTAAGAAAGTCTCGAAACCTAAAGTCTTTCGACTTTTTAAATTCTTTATACTTATTATTTATAAGTGCGTAAAATCTCAAGACTAATTCTACATCTTCCATTTTTTGTACTTTGCTATTTTGTTCCAATTCATTTTCATTTATTTGTAAAAGTTTTCTAAAATTACTATTTTCTGACAAATTTTTACATAACTCATTAAAGGGCCCTCTACAGACAGCATTTCTCAATTCTTGTGCTACAAGTACAACAGACCCTGAATTTAATCTTTCAAAAATGTCAATCTTTACCTTTGAGTCAAGAGTTGAGTCAATACGCAAACATTTTATTGTTCTTTCTTCTAGTCTTCGATTCAAAAAAGAGGGTAAATCTTGATATTTAAAATCGTTTAATAAATTTAAGCATTGTAGCCCTTTTAATGAGTATTTATTGTTAAAAAAATCACATATTGCCGTTAATCTCTGCTGACCGTCGATAATTGAATATCTTGACTCCTCTGATTCAACATCAACATCAACGTCTATTGATAAGTATATTAGAGGAATAGGAATATTAAGTATTAAGCTTTCTATTAATCGGGAGGATGTTTCTATGTTCCACCTATGCCTTCTTTGATAACCGGGATCTAGCTTAATAAGTTTATTATCTATCTTTTTAACCAATGTTTCCAAATCATATTCAATGCTTTGTGTTCTTACAGTTCTTTCCTTAGCTATTTCTTGAATTTTGATTAACCTGTCATCAGAAATTTCCATTGGTTATCACTCAATCATAACTACTAAAGATAATATTGTAAATGCATTAGCTTGTTCAATTTAAATAATGATTAAATTGATTAAATTTAAAAAGTTTTAGTATATTGTATAACGGATTATATTTACTTAAATATATATTACAGTCTTGGGATTCTCATTAATAGACAGAGCTTATAATATTAAACTTTACGATTTTTCTCTTGAATAAGCAAAGAAAAAAGAAATATTGGGTATAAGCAAGCTGCCACATTCAAAATTGGATTTAGAGCCTATCCGAAAAGTGTTGTTACCTACTGTAACTTTTACAATTGACAATATGTACAACCGGAAAGGATGCCGATATTATAGACCTATCGTAACTTTTCAACATGCGTTAATGACTTTTCGGATAGGCTCTTAGGGAAACAGCAGGTTAAGTCTAAGAGATATTTATAAATATTTGCAAAGAGTAATAAAATAAAATATCCTTTCTAACAAGACCATTCGAATTTAAATAGTAGTAAGAATAGGAGAGAAATGAGATGCTTTTAGATGTAGTTTCTAGTTTACTGAGTATCACAGAATTTATTAATCGAATTCACAGCAAAGCTACCTATAAGAGTAAGCTCAAAGAAGCTCTTTTTAAAGATTTTGAATATGAAGCCCAGAAATTTCTGGAAGCTTGTGATGATTTTTTATTAAACAACTATACTTTAATAGGAGCATACCTCCTTGGTACTATAATACCTCCTTCTGACCCTTCTAAGATTTCTGACAAGATCATTACTCAAATAAATAGTTCTTTTTTCCATGTTGAAGTATGCTTATCGCAAGTTACAAAAACTATGAAAAGTCATGAAAATGGATTTAAAACTCTCTTTGAATCAGATCCGGAACTATTAATATTATTTGAAAATTTTTTGTGTTTAATGGGTGATAACAAAAAAATAGACTTTAGCTATTGTGCCAATAAAAAAAGTCTTATTGGCCTCTTTATAAGTCAAGACTTTGATAATAGTTTTGTCAAAAACTTAAATGAAAGTACAAATAAAATTTCATATCTAACCCAAGTTAACGAAATAAATTGGATTAATAAACCGAATGTTGGCAATGCCCTGGAAATTCTTAATGATAAGCAATTTTTTGAAGAATTACTTTGTTTGATTGATAAGTACCTGAAACTAAGAGAAGTAGAAGTAGTTAATCAAATGAAATCATCCTAAAACTCAAAATTTGCTTTTTGAATCTTGTATCTCGAAAATAGATCAAGTTACTGACCACGAAAAAAATCCTGAAAACTTTTAATGATTAAAATTAAAATGGTTTTTGAAGAGTTATTAACCTGACTCAGAGTCTTGTAAGGACTCCAAATGAGGTTCTAAAAAAAGTACATTGTTCATCAGTATAAATAAATTAAAGAACTATTTGCAATTCTAGACCCTTATACCAATGCTTTAAGGTGTATTATTGAATAAACATTTTAAAGTTCGTGTAATTAATATTTAATGTACTCAATCCTCGGGTAGGGTGCACATGTGATTTTTAACAAGTATGTTTAATGTACATTTCATATGCACCCCACCCGAGGATGGAAAAAATAATAGTTAAAATCCAAACGAAAAAATAAAAGATTAAAAGAGAAATGGATTGTTTTATCCCGACTCTTAAGAAATCTTTTCAATTATTTCTTCCAGCGTCAGAAGTTCCTGTTCTCCTGAAACCATATCCCTGAGGGTAAGTTTCCCTGCCTCAAGTTCTTTTTCCCCGACTATGACCACGTAATCGGCGTTGATGGTATTTGCATAGGAGAGCTGGGTTTTGAAATTGCGTTCCATGAGGTCTACATGAACTGGCAGATACTTTCTTAATTCAGTTGCAATTTTTGCGGCTTCCAGGTGAGTATCAGGCTTTGAGATCAGCACAAGACTTTTGAGCGCGGGCTGTTCGAGAGGACATATCTCCATGATTCTGTCAAAACCTATTCCGAAACCGGTTGAAGGCACGTCCCCGCCTCCGAAAAGCTGGATAAGCTGATAAGAGCCTCCTCCGCAGACCTGCTTCTGGGCACCTAGACCCTCGCCGTAAACCTCAAAGACCATGCCGGTGTAGTAGTCGAGCCCGCGTGCAATCCCAAAGTCAAGAGAATAATCAACTCCGTATGCATCGAGGAGTTTAAGGGTCTTTTCAAAGCTTACCAGCTCCGGGATATTTCCGACTATTTTCTTTACATCCGGCAGGATATACCTGCCTTCCAGTTTAATCAGGTGGAAAAGGTCGGACTTGAGCTGCTCTTCTGCCCCAATTTCTTCAAGCAGGGCTTCGAGGCCTGCATACTCTTTCTTATCTACAAGCCTCATGGTCTTGCTTACAATTTCGGGTTCAAGTCCGCTCAAAAGCGTACGTATGACTGCAAGATTGCCGAGCTTCATGTCGCCCCTTACTCCGACTGCTTTTAACAGGGCATCGGCAAGAGCAATAACCTCGGCATCGGAATCGGGTTTTCCGCTTCCTATAAGTTCAACCCCGAACTGCCAGAATTCCCTGAAACGGCCTTTCTGAGGGCGCTCATAGCGGAAACAGTTTTCAAAATAAAATAGCTTTAGGGGTTTCGTAAATGACTGGAGTTCGTTTACATACAGGCGCATAACAGGAGCAGTCAGTTCCGGTCTGAGGGTCATTTCCCTGCCCCCTTTGTCCGTAAAATTATAGAGTTCCCCTACGATCCCTTCCCCGGACTTAAGGGTGAAAAGGTCCAGATGTTCAAACGTGGGCGTAATGATTTCACTGTAGCCCCAGTTGCGGACAACATTTCGCATAACACTTTCCACGTATCTTCTCCGGGCAGTGTCGGCAGGTAAAAAGTCCCGGGTCCCTCTTGGTCTATTAACTGTCATTTTTAAATGCACCTGATATCTATTGAGTTTAGAAAAATTATTTTAAGATAAAACCGCCAGTCCATATGTATAACTCATATATTCCCTGGTTTACTGATGTGCATATTCCCTGGTTTGCTGACGTGCGAATTCAGGGCATCTTCAGTTTTCCAAACTTTATACCATCTTCTTAATACAAAATATATTCTTTTTTCAGCTATTTTGGATGGTAGTAGTTAAAAACAAGCTATTTTACTTTTTCGATGCTATCCGAAATCAGAGAAAATTTCACGAATTAAGAAGGAAAATAAAAACTAAATTAATATAATTAATATGTAAAATAAAGTAGAATGGATTCCAAAAGCGAGAGTTTTCGCAATCAAACAATTGTAAAGCAAATAAAGACAAGTTTACGTTGAATAATATAATAAGCAGATTAATATACAGGATTTACACTAAATACTTGCGATCACCGTGTCCGAGCAAAGAAGTGTACCTTTAAGGGAGCATCTACTGTCCCTGAGGCCCTGCCTGCATGGAGGGCTAATTCAGGAAACGTCTGAGACTTACGGGATTCCTGAAAACGAAATTCTTGACTTCAGTGCAAACTTTAATCCTCTGGGAAACCCTTTTGAGCATCCGGAAAGCGGATTGAACTTTGATGACATTCTTAAGAAAAGCCTTGAAAAAATTATGGAGTACCCTGATAATAGATATCTGGAGTTTCGGGAGGCTGCCGCAAAGTTCGTAGGGCTCGGAGTAGCTCCGCAGAATATCATTCCGGGAAATGGTTCAACGGAAATTGTCAGGCTTGTAGTCGAATGTGTGGCTGAAAAAGGAGATATCGTCCTTCTGCCGTGGCCTACTTTCGGAGAATATGAAATGCAATGCCGGATCATGGGAGCAGAACCGCAATACCCCAGGCAGGAAGAGGTAGAAACACTTTCTGATGAAGTTCTGGAAAAAGCAAAAATCCTTTTTATTTGCAACCCAAACAACCCTACAGGGCAGCTCCGTACCAGAGAAGAAATAAAAACTCTTGCAGAACGCTGCAAGAAGCATAAAACCCTTCTTTTTGTAGATGAAGCATTCATCGAACTCTCTGACCCTGCACAGAGTGTTGCAGATCTTCCAAGAAGCAACAATTACGTTTTAGTTATGCGTTCCCTTACAAAGGACTTTGCAATTCCCGGAATCAGAATGGGCTTCGGGATAGCTTCCCCTGAAATGGCTGAGATCCTGAATACTGCCAGGCTTTCCTGGAACCTAGGAACTGTGGCGAACGCCACAGGAACCGCACTTCTTAATATCGAAGGCGGGATGGAAAACCCATACTTGAAAAAAGCAAGGGCTATGATCCGGGAAGAAGGAGAAAAGCTCAAAGCCAAACTCGACAGGATCAGAGGTTTTGAAGCTGGGGAAGTGAATGTAAATTTTATCTTTGTTAACATCAAAAAATTCATGCTTAACTCAAGCGAATTAAGCGCACGCATGGCAGCGCGTGGAGTCCTGATAAGGGACTGTGCTTCCTTCTATGGCCTTGAAAGAGATTACATCAGGGTTGCAGTCCGAACAGCAGAAGAAAACGACAGGCTGATTGCTGTAATCGGGGATGTCATTATCCAGTGGGGCAAAGAACAGGCAAAGCATGAGCTTCAGAATGTGATAGAAAAGGCCACTGAAGAAGGTATAGGAGGCAGAAAAACCTGCGAGTACTACCCCTGCCACTTCGAAGGCCAGAACTGCACCTTCTGCTTCTGCCCGTTTTATCCCTGTGAAAACGAGCGCACCGGAGGAAAATGGATCCAGAGCTCAAGAGGCGGCAAAGTATGGAGCTGTGTTGACTGCCACCTTGTCCACAAGAAAGAAATAGCCCAGAAAATCCTTGACTGTCTCATGCAGGAAGGAGACACAGATGAACTTGTAAAAGTGGCCTGGAAAGAAGTGATGGAGCCTATCCTATGATTGTGCCGGACAGCGGGCACCTTGCTCTGGTACTTCTGCTTGCAGCAGCCATTGACATCGTTTTTGGGGAGCCGCCTGCTGCCGTACACCCTGTCGTATGGATAGGAAAATTAATCAACTTTTTGAAAAATGCAGCTCCAAAAACGCACAGGAAATTGTATGGAGTTGCAATGGCTCTTTGTTGTGTTTTATTCGCAGCTTTGCTGAGTTATTCCGTCCTTTACATTGCAACTCTTCCTGGAATTCCGCGCATTCTTGCACTTTTCATAGAAGCATACTTCCTCAAAGCTACCTTTGCTATCAATTGTCTGCTTAGTCCTGCAAGGGAAATTTACAGGCATCTTGAAGAAAATAGGCTTGAGAAAGTCAGGGAACTGCTTCCGATATATGTAAGCCGGAATACTTCCAGACTGACTAAAACCCAGATGTCTTCCGCAGTTATTGAGTCGGTATCCGAAAATTACGTAGACGGAATCCTCAGTCCAATTTTTTATTATACCCTTTTCGGGGAACTCGGGCTTGTGGCTGCATATGTGTTTAAAGCCATAAGTACTCTGGATTCCATGGTAGGATATAAAACCGAACCGTACAGGGAGCTGGGATATTTCTCAGCGAAATCCGATGATGTATTGAACTGGATTCCTGCCCGGATATCCGTCATATTTATTCTTGCCGCAGCTGTTACAGTGGCGCTGCTCCCTAAAAAGCAGGGAAAAATAAACCCCCTCGGCAGTATAAGAAGTGCCCTTGAAGACGGAATGAAGACTCCATCTCCCAATTCCGGCTATCCCATGGCTGCTACTGCAGGAGCTCTCGGAGTCAAACTCGAAAAACCTGAATATTACATACTTGGAGCCTTATATCCCCCAACCGAAGTAAAAGATATAAAAAGGGCATCCCAATTAATAGCAATTGCTTCAGGATTCTCACTTGTCGCTTTTGCGGCAACGATCCAGATAGCAGGGATTCACCTTTATCTATGACCACTTTCTTTATTTGCCGGGTCCGCGCTCTTGCCACTATTCGGATTTTGTGCGAAAACAAAACTTTGAGAAAGCCGGAACAAGCCCGACAGATATTACTCTGCTGGAACATACTCTGCTGGAACAATAAAACCCACCATTAACCGATAAGGTTTGAAGCCAGTTTAAAGTGGCAATGATTTTCGAAAATTAATACAACACAATTTTAAAAATCCCAGAGTGATCGTATGAAGTTATCAGATATTGAGGAAAGGGACCTGAAAAAGGGCAGCCTGAGGAGATAGAGGGAAAAGCTACAGTTGACATCCTCGATGTCCTTGCTGAAGAAGGTATCAGTATCCAGGATCTTGCAGACACAGCTCTTGAAATGTATGTCCCGCATCCCGGACTTGAGACCAGGGAAAAAGCAGACGCTTTGTTCAAAAGGGAACTCAAGTACGCTCTTTCGGACCCAAATCTCTGCCTTCTGATTTATTCCGGGGTCCTGCTTGAGAGGGAAGGAAAGGCAGGAACTCTTCCGAACCTCAGCAAAAGTTCCTATGAAAAGGACCTGAGTTTCATAATTGCAGACGAGGTGCTTGGCACAAGCATTGCAACCTATATTAGCGGCTCCAAAGGTGCATTCGAGTTTGTCAGGTATGACAAACAGAAGCCCGGAATCCTTGCAAGCCTCGGGCCTTTTATGGATGACGTGATAGGAGGCCTTATAGGAGGCGTGTCCTCCAATATGTATTCAAGAGGTATGGCAGAATTTGAGAAAAAGGACTGAAAAACAGGCGGTACTCAATGAATTCTTATTTGCTTGCTTTTAAATCGGGTTTTGGCTTCCTGTCCACCATCCCTGTGGGAATCAGCATGGAAGGGATCGATGAGCTTATGAAGAAAATATACTTCTACCCCATTGTGGGAGCCGTTCTCGGACTTCTCATAGGGGCAGTTGCATACATAGGGCAGGTAGTATTTCCAGGATCCGTCCTTGCAGCCCTTATTATGGGATTCATATACTATATTACAGGCTTCAATCACCTCGACGGAGTCACTGACATAGGGGACGGTTTTATGGCCCACGGGTCATTTGAAAAAAAATCAAGGCCCTGAAAGACACAAACCTCGGAACAGGAGGAGTGTCTTTCTGCATTCTGTTGTTGCTTACTCTGTACGGTTCGATAAGAGCAGTACAGGAAGAAGGCCGGATTTCTTCTAACCTTCCAATGTTGATGTTTGCATCGATGTTTATTGCAGAGGTTAGTGCAAAGCAGTCTATGTTAACAATTGCTGCGTTCGGAAAGCCCATACCTCTACAGGAAAAACAGGCTTATCCCGGCCTTGGAGCCATGACTATAAACGGAGCAACCGGAAAAAACTTCCTCATAGGATTTGTCTTCGGGGCAATTGTATGTTTCCTGCCTTTCGGGTGGATAGGGCTGTTGCCTTATCTGGGCGCCTGTGCCTCGGCTCTGGTGATTCTTAACAGAAGCTATGCCCATTTTGGCGGATTAAATGGAGACGGAATCGGTACTGCTAACGAAATCGGAAGGGTGACTGCCCTCATTATTCTCGCAGTTATCCTGAATCTTTCATTAAACGGATACACGGGAGGTTTATAATGGACGCTATTGTAATGGCAGGGGGATTCGGACAGAGGCTTGGAATGGGAGAAAAGCCATGTGTTGAACTGCTTGGAAAACCACTGATAGCTTACGTGATAGATACCCTTAGAGCCACAAAGAGTATAGATAGAGTTTTTGTAGCAGTTTCACCTGTTACCCCTAAGACAGAAATCATGATTCAGGAACGCTATAAAGGGGAAATCCAGGTAATCCGGACATTTGGCGGAAATTACGTAGGGGATATGATCCATGCAGTAGAGACTGCACAAACGGCAGGTCCGGTGATGATTATTATGTCAGACCTTCCCCTGATAAATCCCGAGCTTATAGATTCGGTAATCGAGAAATATAAGGAAGAAGGAAAGCCTGCACTTTCGGTATATGTCCCAATCAATATTTGCAAGGGAGCCGGAATCAGGCCTGATACTGTCTTCAACAAGGATGGGAAACTTATCGTACCTACCGGAGTTAATATTCTGGACAGTTCACAGATCAGAAACGAACAGGAAGACTTTAATCTGATACTTGAGAATCCCAAAATAGCAATAAATGTAAATACCGTTAAGGATCTGCAGCGCTGCAGAGAGCTGCTGCAAGGTTAAAACTCGAAATTTACTAGAGGTGTCATAGATTCTCCCTTTAAAAAACCTGGTGGTGAACCGTGATGGGAAGGAAATCCTCCATGGGGTTAATCTTGAGATAGGGGACCGGCAAATCCTCAGTACCATCGGGGCAAACGGCGCAGGAAAAAGTACACTCGCCTATACCTTGATGGAAATTTCGGGCTATGAGCACGCACGAAGGTGGCAGCCTCATTTTTGACGAGGAAGACATAACAAAGCTTTCGAGAACAGAAGACTCGCCTGTTGAACTCATTACTCATTCTTTCCTAATACTGTAAAGGTTATTCATAGAATGGATGCCCATATGCATAGGGAAGGATGCCTCATTAAAATACACTGAGACTCATTTCCATGGCTCCGATGAAGGGATTCAGGAAATCCCAAAGGCCCATATAAAAATAGAGGAAGGGGATAGTTACTTCACTAATTTCTCAAAACTTGTTTCAGACAGAGTAGAGTATCTGGAATTCGATTACAGCGTGGATGCCGAAAAAGACTCTAACTGTAAGATGGGTGCCAAGGTCTGTGGGAAAAAGGACGACAAAATAAAAATCCTGGAAAGAATATCCTTTAATGGGGAAAATGCCAGAAGCGTAATCAAAAGCTGACTGGCCATTACTGATAATGCGGAGGAGGAATTCAGGGGAATTGCCGAAGGCCATGCCCCGAGAACCAGAGGGAATGCGGATTGCATGGAGGTCATCCAGGGTAACGCAGAAGCCGAAGCCATACCCATTGTCCGTGTCGAGAATTCTCTGGCCCAGGTAACCCATGAAACTGCTATCGGTTGTGTAGATAAAAAGGAAATCGAAACCCTCATGGCCCTTGGCCTTGAAGAAGACAATTCTCTCGATATTATTGTAAAGGGAATGCTGGCCTGAAGCCTTTCAATTCCCTTTACCTAAGCGTTCATCATTAGATACCAGTTCGGGAATATTTAGAGTTTATCCCGGGGACCTGAAATTTAATCTGAACAGGAGGTGAAAAGCATAATTGGCGAGATTATTATCCTTGATAAAAAATATTCCGAAAAAACCTGCAACTTATCACGGGAAAAAAAGATATATCCTTACACCACCAGGATGTTCCGGAAGAAATGCTGCTTTTAAGTGAAGTTATAGAAGATCCCCTCAAGCTTCCTTATCTGCTGGAAACCTTCTACACTACACAGATAAAAAATGAGAAAGCTTTTCATTTTGCTCTACTGCGAGTCCAGGTAGATTCCGACCTCAGGATGCATGAGGATATCCAGAAATACCAGCAACGGAAATATGTAGCCGAAACTCTGGAAAAATTACTCTATGGAGAACTTATGCTTGCAGTAGAAGAAACCGTAAGCATGGAAGGTGACTGATTACTGGACCTGCCTTCTCTATAGTGAAATTTTCTATTTTTCCTGGCTTTTATACTGAGATTTAATAAAGTCTCAAAGTTCTGTAGGCTACATCGAAAACTGTGTTTCCTCTAACAAAGATTTTTTTTCTTTAGAAACTTTTTTGTTCAGCAGTTATTTTTGAAAGACTGCACTTCGTGTACATCTACAGAAATAAATTCACAAATAGAACCTTTTTGATTCCTGCTAGTGTCGCGTCACTCCTCAAAGATTTAACAATTCTGAATAGTTGTAATCGATTTTATACGACATTTTGCCGTTGACGCGACACTAGTTCTCGATTCAGGAAACAAATTTTTATTTTAGAGACCCACGTTTTTAAATTTTTAGACTATATAAAGAAAAAAAATAGTATAAAAGTTTAATTATAAATCGTAAATGAAGAATTTATTTTTACTAAGCCTATTTGTTAATAGAAGAAAGGTTATTATCTATTAATTTACAATTATTTTACAAAGTCTTATGACGTATTCTTCATCTGGTCGTGTTTATAGTCGCACATGGTTGCGATAACAAACTTAATCCGAAAAACTCTAACTTCAATGATTTGCTATATTCAACGAATTGCTAGATCATACATTATAAAAAATCGGTCAAATTTCAAGGTCCTTCAAAGTTCTCAACAATTTAATAATCATATATTCAGGGGTCTAAAATGAAAGGAACGAAGTGTAATAAAATATTTAGGGGGCAGACCTTAAATAAAGTTTTGGGGATAACGACACTTGCTTTTTTAATGTTGGTGAGTATCGCGGGCGCCTCGTCGTTTGCATACATTACAAATTCAGAGAGTAACGATGTCTCTGTAATTGACACAGTCACAAACAAAGTTACAGATACGATATCTGTAGGATTTAATCCTATGGGGGTTGCAATTAATCCGAATGGAACAAGGGTATACGTAGTAAACACTCGTAGCAACGATGTATCTGTAATTGATACCAGCACAAATACTGTTATAACCACGGTGCCTGTAGAAAGTTCTCCCCAGGGGGTTGCAGTCAGCCCGAATGGAAAAAAAGTGTATGTGGCAAACCGTTATAGCAACAATGTTTCTGTAATTGATACCAGTGCAAATACTGTTGTAAATACAGTGAATACAGGAAAACATCCTGTGGGTGTAGCAGTAAGTCCGGATGGAAAAAAGATATATGTAACAAATTACGGGGATAATACTGTATCTATAATTGACAGTACCACAAAAGCTGTTGTAACCACGGCATCCGCAGGAAAAGGCCCTAAGGAAATTGCGGTCACACCGGATGGAACTAAGGTATACGTAGTGAACTCCGATAGCGGGAGCATCTCTGTAATTAACACTGTTACAAATAATGTTATAGATACGGTGAAGATAGGGCGAACGCCTTGTGGAGTTGCAGTCAATCCGAATGGAACAAAAGTATATGTGACGAATAAAGATGAATATATTAGCACTGTCTCCGTAATTGACACGGCAACCAACACTGTTACAGCCAAAGTGCCTGTAGGAAGCGATCCTAAAGGAATTTCAGTCACACCGGACGGAACAAAGGTATATGTCGCAATTAGCCTCTACAACACTGTCTCTGTAATTGACACTGCGACCAACACTGTTACAGCCACGATGCTTGTAGGAAATAGTCCTCGTGCTTCAGGCCAATTTATAGGTTCTATTCCAGTACAACCGGTTTATCCTTTAGCAAACTTCAGCAACAATGTCACATCAGATTATGTTTTCCCTTCTGTACCTGTACAGTTTACGGATTTATCGGAGAATGTAACCAGCTGGAACTGGGACTTTGGAGACGGGTCTAGTTCGACAAAGCAAAATCCCACGCATACCTATTCTAAAACAGGAATCTATACTGTTTGCCTGAAAGTAAGCAATTCAAACGGCACGGATTCAAAGCTTGCTACATTAAATATTGTTCCGAAAGGTTCTCTTGCGCCTTCATATGCCTATATTACGAACTTCAATAGAAACACTGTTACTGTAATTAACACAGCAAACGATACCTTTACCGACACTGTGCCTGTAGGAACCACACCTCTGGGGGTTGCAGCCACACCGGATGGAACAAAAATTTATGTTGCGAACGTCGACTACGGCGACAGTGGCACTGTCTCTGTAATTGACACAGCCACAAACGAGGTTACAGCCACAGTGCCAATCGGATACAAATTCAGTCCTTGCGGAATTGCAGCCACACCTGATGGAACAAAAGTATATGTGACAAATCGCGACATTAACTGTGTCTCCGTAATTGACACAGCCACAAATACTGTTACAGCCATGGTGCCTGCAGGAATTAATCCACTGGGAGTTGCAGTCATACCTGATGGAACAAAAGTATATGTGACGAACCGCTACAGTAACAATGTTTCTGTAATTGATACAGGCACAAACACTGTTACATTTACAGTTAAAGTTGGCCTTGGTCCCTGTGGAATTACAGTCAACCCAGCGGGAACGAAACTATATGTTACGAATTGCGAAAGTAACACTATTTCTGTAATTGACACGGGTTCAAACACTGTTACAGCCAGTTTGACTGTAGGAAAATGGCCTATGGGAACTGCAGTCAGCCCGGACGGAACAAAAGTATATGTGGCGAATGAAGGTAGTAATAGTGTCTCCGTGATTGATACAGCTACAAACACTGTTATAGCGACTGTGAATGTAGGAGCAAGTCCTTACGGAGTCGCAGTCAGCCCAGATGGAACAAAAGTATATGTGGCGAACTCCAAGAGCAATACTGCCTCTGTAATTAACACAGCAACAAACAAGGTTACGGCCACTGTATATACAGGTGCCGGACCTATTGCTTTCGGTCAGTTTATGAGTCCTCTCCCGGCACAACCCATACTTCCTGTTGCAAACTTCAGCAGCAATCCCACATCCGGTTATGCTCCTCTTTCTACCCAGTTTACGGATCTCTCGAAGAATGTGGATGGGTGGAACTGGAACTTTGGAGACGGCTCTAATTCAACCCGGCAGAATCCGGAACACACTTATTCTACAGCAGGGGATTACACGGTAACGCTTAAAGTAAACAATACAAACGGTACCGATTCAAAATTTGCCACAGTAACTGTTCTGGCATATCCAGTATTCTCTGCATCCTCAACTTCAGGAAAAACGCCGCATAGTGTTAGTTTTACTGACCAGAGCACAGGCTCGCCAACTGCATGGAACTGGACTTTTGGAGATGGGACTTATTCAACAGGAAAGAACCCTCTACATATATATCAGAAATCAGGACAATATTCGGTTACACTGACATTAAACGAAACAGGGAGCAGTAGTACAGTGACAAAATCCGGCTATGTCGCCGTTTCAAACGGTTTTGAAGCCCCTGTTGCTGCCTTTTCCGCATTTCCAACTTCCGGAAGCGGGCCTGTTACCGTTAGTTTTACTGACCAGAGTACAGGATCTCCAACTTCAAGGAAATGGACTTTTGGAGACGGGACATATTCAACCGGGGAGAACCCTGTACATACATACAGCGAAGCGGGACTATACTCTGTTACATTGACAGCAAGTAATGCAGACGGCAGTAATACGTTAACAAAATCCAGCTATATTATTGTCTCAAACGCTTTAGATGCTCCTGCCACCAGTTTCTCTGCGTCTCCTACTTCAGGAAACGCGCCTGTTACTGTTGGTTTTACTGGCCAGAGCAAAGGATCTCCAACCTCATGGAAATGGAGTTTTGGAGATGGGAATACTTCAACAGATAAAAATACTGTACACACATTCAATAAATCAGGACTTTATTCTGTTACATTGACAGCAAGTAATGCGAAAGGCAGTAGTGCTTTAACAAAATCCGGCTATATTACTGTCTCAAATGTTTTAAATGCTCCTGTTACCAGCTTCTCTGCATCCCTTTCTTCAGGAAGCATGCCTCTTACTGTTCGTTTTACTGACCAGAGCACAGAGTCTCCAACGGCATGGAAATGGAATTTCGGAGATGGAAACGCTTCAACAGATAGAAACCCTGTACACACATTCAATAAATCAGGACTATACTCTATTACATTGACATCAAGCAACGCAAATGGTGGTAATGCGTTAACAAAGTCCAACTATATTGCTGTCTCAAGCGTTTTAGATGCTCCTGCCACCAGCTTCTCTGCGTCTCCTACTTCAGGAAAAGTACCTCTTACTGTTAATTTTACTGACCAGAGCATAGGATCGCCAGCGGTATGGAAATGGAATTTCGGAGATGGAAATACTTCAACCGATACAAATCCTGTACACAAATACAATAAAACAGGAAATTATACTGTTGCTTTGACGACGAGTAATGCAAACGGCAGTGATACTGTGCAAAAATATAGCTATATAAGTGTAATTTTTGAAAACGGTAGCTTGATATCGAATCCTGGCTATATTGTCCCTGTCACCGCCTTTTCAGCAACTCCAACTGTAGGAAGTATGCCTCTTACTGTTATTTTTACTGATCAGAGCACAGGATCTCCAATCTCATGGAAATGGAATTTCGGAGATGGAAACACTTCAACAGAAAAGAATCCTGTACACAAATACAATAAATCAGGATTTTATTCTGTTACATTGACAGCAGGTAATGCAAACGGCAGTAATGCGTTAACAAAATCCGGCTATGTTGTGGTCTCAAATGTTTTAAATGCTCCTATTACCAGCTTCTCTGCATCCCCTACTTCAGGAAGCACGCCTCTTGCTGTTCGTTTTACTGACCAGAGCACAGAATCTCCAACCTCATGGAAATGGACTTTTGGAGATGGAAACACTTCAACAGAAAAGAATCCTGTACATAAATACAATAAATCAGGACTATATCCTGTTACATTAACAGCAGGTAATGCAAACGGTAGTAATGCGTTGACAAAAACCGGCTGTATTGCTGTTTCAAGCGTTTTGGCTGCTCCTGTTACCAGCTTCTCTGCATCCCCTACTTCAGGAAACATGCCTCTTACTGTTAATTTCACTGACCAGAGCACAGGATCGCCAACGGCATGGAGATGGACTTTTGGAGATGGAAACGCTTCAACAGAAGAGAATCCTGTACACACATTCAATAAAACAGGACTTTATTCTGTTACATTGACAGCAAATAATGCAAACGGCAGTAGTGCGTTGACAAAAACCGGCTGTATTGCTGTTTCAAGCGTTTTGGCTGCTCCTGTTACCAGCTTCTCTGCATCCCCTACTTCAGGAAACGTGCCTCTTACTGTTAATTTCACTGACCAGAGCACAGGATCGCCAACGGCATGGAGATGGACTTTTGGAGATGGAAACGCTTCAACAGAAGAGAATCCTGTACACACATTCAATAAAACAGGACTTTATTCTGTTACATTGACAGCAAATAATGCAAACGGCAGTAGTACGTTGACAAAAACCAGCTTTATTGCTGTTTCAAACTCCCTTGTCGCTGCCTTTTCTGCATCTCCAACTTCAGGATCTGCACCGCTTATTGTCAGTTTTACTGACCAGAGCATAGGGTCGCCAAATTCATGGAAATGGGTTTTTGGAGATGGGAATATTTTAACAGGAAAGAATACCGTGCACGTATACAATAAAGCAGGACGATATACTGTTAGTTTAACCGTAGATAATCCAGGAAGCAGCAGTACTGAAACCAGGACTGGATATATAGAAGTAAGTAAGTAAGTATCTTAAATCGAAAAAAGGGCTTTGTAGAAACCTATCTATACCAGCTTCAAGAGGCAAGAGAAAGGAATTACAAGCGTTATCTGAATTAAAAAGGAAAGAGAAAGGTAAAATTAAATTTTAAAGGACATACCAGTCCTTATTGAACGATGGTATAAGATACACTTTATAGAGCCTATCCTTAAAATGAGTTTTCGTTCGTATATTTAAGGGAGCTTTTAGGAGGCTTTAGATTAAGCTGTATTTAGATGGGGGTATTTTGCCCTGCTGCCCTTTAGATCGTGCAACGTAGGCGCCAATTTTGTTTCCAATCTCAATAGGTGTTTAAACGCATTATACACAGCAGCCGCGCAGTACGAAGAAGAGGAAACAGACAAAAGTGTAACTGTGATTCTATGGGTGCACAGGGCATGCAGGAATATTTATTGACCATGATTAATTTAAAACTTAGAAATTAGTGTAATTATAGACCCAATTACAACAATAATATTCACCCATTTCACACTTTTTTAGTAATGAAAATCAGCTTCTGACTGATCAAACCTCTCATTATGTACATATTCATCTGAGGATGTTTTAGTATGATAAATCATAAATTCATGCCATTATACAATATCCGACATTCTGCAGATGTCTTCAAAAAAATAACATTTTTCTTGTTATCTTTTTTGGAGAATTATTCGAAAATCTGCAGTTAGTATATCAACGGAAGTCTCGGAAAATGGGGGCTGGAAGTTTTCAATGAAGGTAAAAGATCGAAAATCGTGGGATATTTTAAAAAATGTGTTTGAGTAACCAAGAAGGTTTTCAAAAAAACGATAGCAACAGGCTGTCTCAAAACTCAAACTATTTCTACAATTGGATAATGAGCAACGTTGGCTTTAAATTCAAATCATGAATTTTATGAAAATTCAAGTGTAAATTTACCTCATAGTAGAACGTTTTATCACAATTGTAGAATCGAGTTTAGTTTTGAGACAGCCTGGCAAGAAAAGTTGTGAAAATTGTAAGGACATCTGCGGAAAGTGGGATGAAGGCATGGAGATTAAATGGTATATAAACAAAATGAAAACCGGCAGGTGGGTTTCCTTAATAGACGTGTATGTTCCGATCTGAAATCAAATAAGTATAGAATTTAACCTATCTTTGTCCCGAGCGATAGCCTTTGGCCTTTTTTACGTGGCTTCGAGGTAATATCTAAGAATAAGAGATTATAACTTTCCCTTTTCAATAATCTTCCCATGTAGATGACATTCTCCCCCAATCAGCTTTTACCAGATCCACAAGCGCTTGAAAAGAAAACTCACCCAGCTTGTGCCCACTACGATATAATTCAAGGACATCACGATTTAAATCCACCACATATGCATATGCGATAAAGTCAGTAGGTTCTCCTAATAAATACTCTCGATGTTCTGGAATGATTGGCAGTCCAAAAAGAATTACATATTCAAAACATGCCATCGGATCAAATGAAAATTGAGTATGCCAAGCTTCGTTATACTTCAAAGACTCTAAAATTTCTGGGTCTCTGATTAATTTTTCAGCTTGCTCTGTAGTCGGGTTATCTATCTCATCAACCCATTCAACTTTTCTAATGTTTTCCTTAAAGATCTTCATTCGTAAAGAGTCCTTCTGAAGTTTCCTTACAAACGATACAACTTCTGCCCCTAGTCCTTCAGGACCACAGTCATGTGACTGGTAACATAAATGAAGTTCATTATCAAACCTAACTCCGACTAATCCCTTAGTTAACACTTTTCATTTCTCCATAATTTATTCCAATTAGGACTTACGCAGTTGAACTGAGAAATAAATAGCATTGAACGTTTAACTGTCCAATAAATAAAGCTGACCCAAACATCTATTGCTTTTGATGTTATATTTCAAGTGAGTAAGTCCTAATTGGAAAATATTAAAAGCTTGGGTTTTCTGGGATAAAATCAAAAAGGATTGCTCAGAATTCTTCACTGCTCTGAGGGAAACTGAGCATTCCAGGCAAGCCCGTATTAAATTTGTATTTCCCGGAACCTGAGGTTTCAAGAATCTGTTGTTTTATGTAATATAGTGCACTCAGAAGGTTATCACTGTTTTCAGAGTCCATATCTCCGGCATATGGGTGGATATTTTCCTCAAGAGCGTCCAGGAGCCCTGGATCAATATAGTTTAAGAAGTAAGTATCCAGAACCAGAAGGCTTGAGATCTGCTCGTAGAAACCTGCAAGTTCCCGAAGCCATTCCGGAACTCCGTAACCTGTTGCGTATTTCTGCATGTTCAGGAGCAAAAGGTAACTGGAGACAGTATTTATGAGATCCTCAGTTAGCCTGTTATCCGGAAATACGATTGGGAAACGTCTCAGGACTGTAGGAGCTGTATAATCCGAGAAGATCATTTCAGACTTACACACCGCTGGAAAGAGCCTGGCAATCGGGCTGTTCAAAACTGCAGTAACATAAGGATATTTACTCCTGTCCTTAAGAACAATACCACAGCCATTCTCAAACACATTATTTCCGACAGCATCATAGGCCGCCTGCAGATGATAGCCTTCAGTGGCAATTATTTTAGGAGTGTTGAAATACTCCAGAAGCTTTCTTCCTTTGATACTATAGTCTGCAGAGCTAAGGGGAGAGGTATCATGACGGAACTCTTTTTTGAATTCCAGAATTCTCCCATAAGCCAGAGGGAACCTTGCCTTCAGCTCTTCAGGGGGAATTACACTGTATTCTTTGCTTTTGCCCTTGTCGGACAATTCATAAGGAAGCATAAAACAGTAAGGTGAAGGCCGAAATGCAAATTTTTCGGAAAAAGCCCCTGAAACATAGGGATAGACAAGTTCGGATTCTGAAAATACAGATTTACACAGACCTTCACAAAGATAATATGAGTCTGAACCACTTTCCTCAGGAAGGAGAAGCCTATGCATCAGAGTGTTTTTTGTGCTTACGCCTTCAAAAATGCTTTCGGATACATCTTCAAGTGTAACTGGAATTTCACAAATTTTTTCTACGATTTTGTTTTCTTTGAGTAACATATAATTTTCACTTCTGTAGAAGTACATCGAGAATGTATTGTCTCTGGTGTTTTTATTTTCAGGACTTAATTACCGGGATAGACATATCAATCGATAGCCGCCTCAGGATTTCGGACTTTCAGACCCCTATTAAAAACTATACAATCCCGACCTGAAATATGTAGTATTATATTATTATATACACACAATAGTGAAACAATATAGTATATAAATGTATTTTATAAACATAAATCATGATAAATACCAGGGGTCGTGTCCGTGATTTATTAACAGGATTTACGCACTTGAAGCCCAAAATCAAGTCCAATAGACTCTATGGTTTAAAATCTAATTCAGGACGATTTTTGTCTCATAATATATTTCCAGACATAACTTACCCTCTTTATCCCGAGTGATAACCCCGGCCATTGTAAGTGACTTCTGGTACATTTACGAATGAGAAGTACATGGAATATAAGTCTACAGGCTAGTGTTCCGTCAACTGCAAAATGTCGTATAAAATCGATTTTAATTATCCAGAATCTTTGAATCTTTGAGGATTGACGCGACGAACGACCAGAACCGAGAAGATTGCCTGTTATTGTTGGTTCTGACCCCAAGGGGAGATAAGGCAGGTGAGCTGTAAGTACCTGTTCTTACGAGGCAAGAAAACGTGGAATACATGCTGCATAACCATCGAGAGACAGAGAATCATCTGTCAAATTAGGGATTTAATAGAATTTTGTACATATTTTGAAGGATTTTTTTAAAGGTGTTCCAGGATTCGTTATAAAATATACCAGTCCGTGTCATCGACCGAAAGGTCTTCTTTGAGACCGACTTTTCTCTTAGAAAGCCTGAGAGCGTCAGTAATTGCATCGGAAAGGTCCTGAAGGTACTCTCTTGAGGAGAGGCTGTTATAGATAAAAGGCTTATCTGGCTGGATCATTTTCCGGATCGTTGATTGCCTGGGCACGATATCAACTTCTATGTCAACCATTTCCACGGCTTTTTCCATCGCAGTCCGGAAATCTCCAATACAGTAAGCTATCCTGTGTTTGTAATTATCCCGGGTCTTTTCGAGATAAGCAGCAAGCCTTTCGCTTTCAATTTTTATGAAATCTCTCTTGATCTTTGCAACATTACATTTGCCCATCATGAAACTATAGTGCATGAAAGGGTATTGAGTATCAAGTTCCCTGGGAGTAATCCCGCAGGTTCCAAAGGTTACTATATGTACATCCTCAGGTTTTGCAATTCCGAAGATCACGCGGTCGAATTTTTTATGAGAGGGGCTTTCATGATAGGGTTTTCTTTTGGCACAGGGAACGAAAATACAGAGATCCCTAAAGGGAGCTTCATATTCGCTCAGGACCCATTCATTGGCCCTTACCATATCCGGATGATAGATTATCTTATCAGTATCAAGAGGTTCTTGAGAGCGTTCATCTTCAGGAATAATGGGTTTCATAAACGTCAAAGCTAATTGAGTCGGGAGATTATATATATAATTAACTAACTTCAGCTAGCCGCAGGGTTTATGAGCTTAAAAAAAGATCCTCAAAAACTGAATAAAACACAAACAAAAGCCCTGCTTATGATAGCTCTCTGACAGCCGAAAAGCTAGGAGAAATTCTTAACAGGGAAAGAAGTACTGCATACCGTTCTCACAGAACCTTATAGCTTGCGGAATTGTTTACAGAGAAACGCAATCCATCGAGAGCGGAGGATACTACTATGAATATGTAGCCATCGAACCGCAGGAAATGAAGCAGCTGGTAAAGAAAAATGTTGACGAATGGTACAATCAGATGAACGAGCTAATTGAAAAAATAGATGATAAAGCAAGTGCCTTCGTCTTGAGAATGAACGATGAAGAAAACCGAATATAAAGATAAATTTAATGGAAATTTTGAAAGGAGACTGAAAAAAAATCGGCTGAATTTACTGTTTTAATCCGTCTACAAAGTTTCCCATTCTCTCTACTGCTTTTCTAATATCATCTACGGATGCTGCATATGCGCAACGCAGGAAACCTTCACCTGCATCTCCAAAGACGTCTCCGGGAATTGTAACAACTTTCTTTTCGTCTAGAAGGCGTTCTGCAAACTCGGAGGAAGAGAGACCTGTATTCCCTATATAGGGAAAGGCATAAAATGCCCCTTTTGGGTTGTAGCACTCAAGTCCTATTTTGTTAAAGCCCCTGACAATGAGGTGCCTGCGCCGGTCATATTCCCGGACCATCCGCTCCATTTCCTCTTTACCGTTGCGGAGTGCCTCAATTGCCCCTAATTGAGCAGTTATGGGAGCGCAAAGCATGGAGTACTGATGAATCATCATCATCGAATGTATAATCTCAGGCGCACCCATTGCAAAACCGAGCCTGAGCCCTGTCATTGCATAAGCCTTGGAAAATCCGTTGAGCATGACCGTGCGCTCTTTCATACCGTCGAGGGAAGAGAACGGGACGTGCTTGCTTCCGTAGGTCAGGCACTCGTAAACTTCGTCAGAGATGACAAACAGATTGTTCTCCACTACAAGGTCGGCAATACCCTCAAACTCTTCCTGTGTCATGATCGCTCCTGTAGGGTTGTTAGGGAAGTTGAGAATTATTGCCTTTGTCTTATTCGTAATTGCGGGTTTAAGGGCTTCTGCAGTCAGGCTAAAATTGTCATCCACATAAGTGGAAACGATAACAGGTTTACCTCCTGCAAGAACAACAGAAGGCACATATGCCACATAAGAGGGCTGGACCACAATGACCTCGTCGCCCGGGTTGACAACTGCCCTGATTGCTATATCCAGAGCTTCACTCACGCCTGTTGTGACCAGAATCTCGGACGAAGGATCATAGTCCAGACCATAACGCCTATAATAAGTCCTGGTAAGTTCGTCTCTGAGTTCCGGAAGTCCATAATTTGAGGTGTATGAAGTTTGCCCTTTTTCAAGAGAGTGGATGCACATTTCACGGATGTGCCAGGGAGTGATGAAATCAGGCTCGCCTACCCCAAGTGAGATTATATCCTCAAGTCCAGAAACCAGATCAAAAAAACGGCGTATTCCTGAAGGTGGAATGTTTTTCACAGATTCCGCAACAAATTTAGAAGGATCGCATGGAGATCTCAAGCAAAACGCCCCTGGAAAAAGCTGTATGAGTGCTATAAAACGTAAAACCGATAGGGAATCAGGCTTTAAAGCCAGTTCGTATTAAAACGATACTGGTAGCCTTTTAATCGCCTCAGGTTCATGGAGGATAACCCCATCTTCTTTATAGGTCTTCAGTACGAAGTGGGTTGACGTACTCTGTACCTGATCAAGGGTTGCAATTTTCTCTGCTACGAAAAAGGCTACATCCTTCATCGATTTTCCCCGGACGGTAAGAGATATGTCATAGTTCCCGGATAAGAGCCTGACTGACCGGACTTCCGGAAATTTGTAAATTCTTTCTGCGATTGCCTGATAGCCCTGATTGCGCTCCAGAGTAACCTTCAGCTCAATCACGGCATAAACATAGTTTTCCCCAACCAGGTCCCAATCGACTATGGTTTTGTAGTGCCGGATAACTCCTGTATCTTTAAGTTTTGCAATCGTCTGGGAAATCTCCTGTGCAGACATATCTGTCAGGGATGCAATTTCTTCCGGAGTTGCTCTGGCGTCATTTTCAAGAATTTCCAGTATATGTCGAATCTGTTCATCCATGGTGGTCACCGGCACAAAGGTGAGGAAAATTTGGCAAAGAATCCCCGTTTTAGGGATAAAGTCCTCTATTCAAATTATTCAATTAATACAGCGTTAACAACGCCGTCCTGCCCTGGTCTGCTTGTAACTCTTGCAGTTCCTAGGGGAGTCCTTATAACGGAGCCTTTTGTCAGAATGTTACGCCTGACATAGTGCTTGTTTGCAGTGTTATCAATAACGGTCTCAATGGGGGCAGTAACAGTCTTTCCGTCTTTGGGATTGGTTACGTTTGCAACGTTGCACTGGAGAAGCCTTACCTTTCTGTTGCCTCCCATTGTTTGGACTTTTTTCCTCTTTATTTCACTTATACGGGTCTCCGCAGATTCGCGGCCCATTTCAAACTTGCGTTTCCCGCGGGCAGCAATAACTTTCCCACCGGTCACTTTTCTTCTGGAGCTACCTTGCCATCTCATATTAAAACCTCATACGTATATTGAAATTATAATCAACTTTTATCTTTAACGATTATGCTGTACTTTCAGATTGTAAATATACCTGTAATCCTGATCTGGTGATCTTGTCAGAGCAAAAGCACACTTATCAGTAGCTTAATTGCCCTGATGATATATTAATTATATTAACAGGAGTACTTTAATTAGCATATTTGCTATGGACTAATCAATACAAAGAGAGTCGTATAAGAACTTTGCGATCAAGAAGCCAGAGGAAAACTCAATTTTGCACCTGACCTGCAGAATATGTTGGTATCTAT
Organism: Methanosarcina sp. ERenArc_MAG2; assembly: GCA_023955635.1. Classification (GTDB taxonomy): domain Archaea; phylum Halobacteriota; class Methanosarcinia; order Methanosarcinales; family Methanosarcinaceae; genus Methanosarcina; species Methanosarcina baikalica. The sequence goes on along the minus strand of JAMXHR010000012.1, from coordinate 30,963 downwards.
AGAAAAATAATTAAAAAGTAACAAATATAGATATAAAAAGGATCCGCAAACGCAGATGAAGAAGAAAAGGATATGCTTAAAAATAATATAAAACGTATGTAAATAAATCTATTTGCCGGTTTAAAACTAAATATTACTATTTAGTTCAATCTTTTTGGCCCCGAAGCACTGGATATAGCATATCAGGAGAGAAAAATAATGGTTACGGAAATTTCATTGAACACCATATGCGGACATACCACAAAGATCATTGCTACAAAAGAAGGGAAGAACACGCATGTACATATTAAGACTACATGCGAGAAACTCAGAAAGTGGGGCACAAATTTTGATATGGAAATGAAAGACCTTATGGGGGGCCCGAAACCATACTTGGTCGGAAGACGACTGAAGCACCCCTTACACCCACCTGCCTCGTCCCGGCAGCAGTAATGAACGCTTGCTGGCTCGAAAACGGCATGATTTCGAAGAATCTTGCTCGAGAAATGGGAAAGATGGAAATCATTTTTGACAAATTGGAGTGAACTTTTCCGAGAATTTCCCCATTTACTTAGGAATAATAACTGTACTGAAGAAGAAGGACAGATAGAGCAGTACTGTGAAAAACTTCCTGTATATACATAAACTCGGGAATGTTTATATCAAGATTTACTGTGTACGATATACCCAAAACTGAACAAGATGATTTTAAAAACAGTAAAATAACATTACTATTTAAGAGTTAATAAAAATTTCAAAATCGGAGTTAAAAATATGGATGTGAAAGAAATAAACAGCTACGGACAGGAAATGATTGAATGTCTGAAACTTAAGACATCCCCTGTTGCAGTAAAATTAATTCCGACAGGAGGAGAAATTCCCGATGGAATTAAAAAAGTAGACGAGGCTATGAGGCACTGCCAGCTGGTTGACAGAGTAAGAAGGACTGGCGAGGAGTTCTATACCCTGGGCGAAGACCAGATGTGTAAAGGTGGAGCCGGTGCAATGGGTATCGGGGAAATGCCTGCAAAAGTGGCCAGCGGAGAATTTTATTATAAAGGACTCAAACAGTTCAGCACGCAGAGTGCCGCACGGCGTACCATTGAAATGGTCCCTAAGCTTCCTCCTAACTCAACAGAAGCTGTCCTGTACGCCCCTCTGGAAAAAACCTCATTTACTCCTGATGTCGTTGTGGTTATCTGCAACCCAAGGCAAATTATGCTACTTACTCAGGCTTTCATGTACAAGACCGGAGGCAGACTTGAAACCAGTTTCGCAGGAAAACAGAGCTTGTGCTCTGACGGCGTTGTGAAGGCATATAAAGAAGGCAAAATCGGAGTTACGGTCGGTTGCAGCGGTAGCAGGAATTACACCAAGATTGCAGACGAAGAAATGATAATGGGAATTCCCGTTGAACTTCTGGCTGATGTAGTCACTGGCCTTAAAGAAATCTGTCCTAAATGAAATATAAACCTGCATCTTTTCTTCATATGTAGACGTTTTCAGGTTCAGATCCTTTAGTAAGATTTCCAAAATGAGAAAGTCAATGAAAGGGATTATCAAATGCAAATTCATACACTTGAGCATTCAAGATTTAATTTTGAAAAATTCCAGCCATCACATTTTAAGAGACATTTATAAAAATGCAAGTGAGTGAAACGAGCGAAAAGAAACTAGTGTCCTGGCAATTTAATTATAGGGCATTAATATTTAAACTAGTCCTCATCCGTAGTCCCTTTCTTAATTATGGTGACCCATAACTAAATTTCCTAGACGCTGGGGCGGTTTCTAAGGGCCTCCGCCGGAAAATAGAAATAAAGCTATGAAAACTTCGCCAAAAATAAGTCCTCTTGAGAGAAGCGAAAAGGACCGTGTGCTGTTGCGATTACATCGCAACTCCTAGAAAATCTCCGATTTCCTGCGATCCCGAAGCGCAATTCGGGAGACAATGGATTATATAGTTAAAGAGAAAAGAGAAGAAAAATGACCTGTTACATAACAGACTCAGCGGTTTTTATAATGGGAAACTGTAACCTGGACACTTCCCTGATGATTACCGTCCCTTCGGTTGCGGATGAGTTGAAAAGCAGGGATGCCTTGCTTCGTTTTGACCTTGCAAAAGAAGGAGGGTTACGTGTGGAATGGCCAGAACCCGAAATGGTAAAAGAGGTTCGGGAAATGGCTGAGTATACCCGGGACTCGGAAGAGCTCTCAAAGACGGACCTGGAAATACTTGCAAAAGCTCTTGAGCACAGGGATACGAGCATACTGCTCACGGATGATTATGCAGTCCAGAATGTTGCCGTGCAGCTTGGGATTCAGGTTAAGCCTATTGCCCAGAAAAAAATTAGAGATATTATTATCTGGCAAAAGCAATGTACGGGCTGCAGAAAAACTTTTGACAAAGGAGATGTCTGCCCTATCTGCGGCTCGGCTCTCAAGAAAAAGAGAAAAAAGTAGAAAAGAAAAGAGTAACCCTTAAGCTGAAGAAAAAGATATAACACTTGATAATGTAATAGTGTCTTTAATTGAGAAAATGTACATTTGAATATAGTTTATTAGGCAGTATTCCAGGCAGTATTCGTAAATAAGCTGTAAAAAGTGCCGGAAAATACAGCCAGATAAAAGAATAACAGGTGGGAATGGAGGCATGAAGAATATAGAAGATTTGATCCAGAAAGCTGTGGAACTGCAGAGCAACGGGCTTGTAACCGGCCAGATTGCCGATGAACTTAATGTTTCAAGGGAAACGGTTACCTGGCTTTTAACCCGTTCAAAAAAAGGAGTAACGGCCCCCGCTCCAAAAGATATTTCTGTAAACTGGAGCAGTATAGGAAAAAGTGCTACGCGGCTCCACTATATATCGCTTGCACTCTGCGACATGGTGCTTGAGACCCTGGAAAAAACGAATGCTGAAGTGGACGTGGTCGTTGGCGTTGCAGCCAGTGGCATTCCCCTGGCAAGCATGATGGCAAATGAACTGGGAGCGGATTTTGCTCTTTACCATTCCCGTAAAGGACAGGATGTCGTCCAGCCGGGCCATAAAGGGACCATAAGCAGAAATTTTGGAACCGTTGCCGGCAAAAACTGTGTGATCGTGGACGACGTTATTACTACCGGCTCCACCACCATGGAAGTTATTGAGCAGCTTCGGGAAATGGGTGCAAAACCGATAGTTGTAGTAGTTCTCGTGGATAAAAAAGGTGCAGATACAATCGCCAATGTCCCGATCCAGTCTCTTGTAAGGATTGTGCGCGTGGACTGAAAATAAATAAAGGCAAAAAGTAAGAGTAATTCATATAAATAGAAAGCTTTTCCACAGGAAAGGCTTTCCTGAAACTTACTAATTTTAAAAACATAACCAGTTGAAAGATTTTAAAGCACTACTTTTTTTATTTATTGCAGCAAATATTTCCAAGAATATTCCTGGGTTATATAAAAGTAGACCGGTTTCTTAATCTTTCCGGCTATATAAAGGGAATGAAGGAAAAAGAGGCTTATTAAGCCTTTTAATACTCGACTTCCGTGGATGCAATCTTCTCGGCAAGCCTTGATAATACCTCAGTTCTCATTCCTTCTACAAATTTGATGCTGCCCACGACGAGATGTCCTCCTCCGCTGACGCCTGCACCTTTCATTTCTTCTCTAAGCTCTCTGACAATCCTGGGAATATTCATAAGAACACCTTTGGAACGAATTACAGCAAAGTCAGGACCGTATCCAATGGTGACTACGGGTTTGCCCGGGTTCCTTTTGGTAAGCACATCGTGAACTTCCCCTGAGGTCTTTCCAGGTGGCGGGAAAGTGAATTTTTGAGCATAGTTTTCAACGTCTATCACGTTCATAATAGTACCGTTTGCCAGTTTCTGAGACTTGACATTAAAGAGACAGACCTCAAGCTGCTCCCTTATCATCGTATTTGCCTGTTCGCAGAGCAGAGAAACCAGATTTTTGTGTATATCGTGGTCACCCAGGTCCAGAATATCGTCGATAATTCCCTTTCCGCTGCTAAATTTCAGCCAGAACTGTTCATAATCCAGAGCTAAAGCCATCTCTTTCAGTTCCTCAAGAGTATAGCGGTCCGAGACAAGAGAAATGTATCTTCCAGCTTCCGGAGCCTCTGAACGGTCCCCTACTGCCGAAACAGCTGGTAGATGCTTTATTGTATCGCTGATGTCGGGATTAATCATACGAGCGACTTCGGCACAGAGCATTCCAGCAGTAACCCCGAAATCTCCTCCTACATGTGCAGGATTTGCGTGTCCTATCAGGTACTGGTCAACGATATCGTCCGGGTGGTGGTGATCAATAACAAGCATGTTGATTCCATAAACTTTGGCCTGCCTCATGGAAGGGACGTCCTCTTCGGTTGACCCGTTGTCAACAAGGATCACAAGCGGCATTTTCTGTCCATGCCTGGAGGAATCTTCAAGTGCAAAAGAAATATCTCTTGTAACGTCTGCAAGCTCATAAAAAGGAGCTTTGGAAGGGGCACGCTTGTAGAAGTAATATTCCGCATCCGCTCCACCGATTTCCGTAATAAGGGGCAGAATGGCCCTTTCAATTGCAATTGCCGAGGTGATTCCATCGGCGTCGGCATGATGCCTGAGAACGATTGGCGTTGAATGGAAAATCGCTTTCTTTATTTCTTTGGCTACGTGGAGCATCCTGGGTTTGAGCTTCTCCATAATATCGCTTTCGATAAGGAAAGGAATATCTGCAGGAGTTGCTTTTTCCTCAATTACCTTCTCAACTCTGTCCCTGACCATTTCTTCCTTCTTTCCGGTCAGCAATTTCATGCTCATGACTTCGATCTGAATCTGCTCATCCCGCAGAGTCACTTCTCCAGTGATCGAAACAATCATTCCTACATCAATATGTGGATAGGATCTTTTCCCGGCAATCTCAAAGGCTGCACAGGGGACAAAGCCTCCTTCATCGCTAATAGTAAAAATAGTAGGCCCGCTGGTCTGCTTTACCTGGATGACTTCTCCTTCGATTCTGATGAGCCTGCCTTTCATACTTGAGTCTATTTCGGCTGAGTTTTTAAGTGGAAGCTCCTTTTCAAGTTCGATAGTTTCGTACTTTGTCAGGGTCTTTGGAATCAGATCCAGCTTTCCTCCGGCTTTGATGCTTTTTACCAGCACGATCATGGCATCCCCCACTTCAGGAGAGATCCCAACATTGCTGGAGTGCATGAGCCCTCTTATATGAGGGTTAAGGTCTACAAAGACCCCGAAAGAGGCCTTGCTGCTCACTATACCATGGTAAAGTTTTCCCGCCTCCACATCCTTAAGGTCGCAGGATTCATCAAGTGCATAAACATACTGAGAACGAGAACAGGAATCGCATACTTCTTCCTCCGGATCCGTGGGTCCTTGAATGTGCCCTCCACAAACCTTGCATGTATATATTTTCCCGAGCCCCTCGCAAGTCTCACAGGGGGTTGTTATTTCAACACTTCCAGTACCCTTACATTTCTCACATGCTGCGCCATTTTTCAAGAAACTGTCAATCTCTTTCTCCGAGATTTTCATGAAGTCAATAGATTTTGACTTGCCTTTTCCCTTACATTGAGGGCAGATTTCAGTTGAAATAACTTCATAGCCACGCCCGTGGCAGTCTGGACATTCTTTACTCATTAATATCAACACCGGTGGTTCCTCAGAACCTACGTTTTCTTACACTATATTTTATGGCTCAGAATAAGCTTTTGAACCTGAAAGCATTTATTGTTCTCTTAATCGGCCCTATTCAGCCCGAAAATCGAAACGTTCCCTATCTTTTCTTTCCCTGTCAATCCGATTTTCCCCTGTTTTGTATTTTCGTATTTCAGATATAAGTGTTTTCAGATGCAGTCATTTGTTACAATCGATTTGCAACCGTACCTTTATATGTCCGCAATAACCAAAGACACCTTCACGTCTGGTATTTAATTCTTCCTGAGATAGCTCCAAAAAACCTGAAAAACTGCAGTCCATGTAAAATCGGAACGTGAAAGAAATTATATAGTTTTCCAGATATTTAGAGAGATGCAGAATGCAAAACTTTAAATTATGAACACTTAGATTATATATATATTTAATATGTTCTCTGAGAGAATACCGAATTATTATTGAGTTCAATTTAATATTAATGGAACAAGAGGTCATAAAAGTATGGTCGATTTCACCAGTCAATTATTGTTTCCTGTATTAATAGTTATATTTTTAATACTTTCACAATCCATAAAAATGGTTAATGAATATGAAAGAGTAGTTATTTTCAGATTAGGTCGCCTTAGTGGAGTTAAAGGACCCGGAATCTTCTTGATTATTCCAATTATTGACAAGGCTATGAAAATAGATCTGAGAATTGTTGCAATCGATGTCCCCAAACAGGCAGTTATCACACGAGATAATGTTACTGTTGAAGTAGATGCCGTTGTTTATTACAAGGTCGTGGAACCCGGAGCTGCCATTACACAGGTTGAAAATTATATGTTTGCAACTTCTACTCTTTCACAGACCACACTTAGAGACGTACTGGGTCAGATGGAACTTGATGAACTGCTTTCGGAAAGAGAGAATATTAACAAGCAGATACAGGAACTTCTGGATGCATATACTGATCCTTGGGGGATCAAAGTTACAGGGGTCACGATCAGGGACGTATCCCTGCCTGAAACAATGAAGAGAGCGATTGCTAAACAGGCTGAAGCCGAAAGGGAAAAGCGTGCCAGGATTATCCTTGCGGAAGGAGAATCTCAGGCCGCCCAGAAAATGGTAGAAGCTGCCACTCTCTATCAGGGAGCACCTACAGCAATCAAACTGAGGGAACTGCAAACACTTGCCGAGATTGCCAGGGAAAAGAACCTCATAGTGGTTACGCAAACCCAGTCTATAGAAGCCGGGAATATAGCAGCCTTATCTCAGGCTATTTCAAAAAAGAAAGAACAATAAAGTAGAAAAGGAATCTAAAGAAAAGCGATAAGCAAAAAAGGATATATAAACATGCTTTTGGAAAGGGCTCGCCGTTCCCTCTCTATTTTGTTCCTGTGCTTCATCCTTACAGCCGTCTTTACACCCGTTGCTGGTGCAGGGCCTGACAATAAGGTGCTTGTGCTTGAGATTTCCGAACCCATCACTCCGGCTTCAGATGATATTGTAGCGGATGCAATCGAAAAAGCTGAAAACGAAAACTTTGAGGCGCTCGTAATCAGCCTGGATACCCCGGGAGGAGGGCTGGAGGAGACCCAGATTATTATAAGAGATATTGAAAACACAAGCGTGCCTGTTATCGGATATGTACCGGAGAGCGGGAAAGCCTGGTCAGCCGGGACTCTTATCCTCATGGGAACCGATATTGCTGCAATGGCCCCTTTCGCAGTTATAGGTTCAGCCCAGCCTGTTCAGATTTCTGCAGAAGGAACGAAACCCATAGAAGATGAAAAAATAATAAACGCCCTTGTCAAGTTTTCGGTTGCAACGGCCAGCAAGCATGGAAGAAACGAGACCTTTGCAGAAGAGGTCATAACGAAAAACAAAAACCTTGATGCTCAGGAAGCCCTGGGAGCAGGCGTAATAGAATATGTAGCTCCTTCTATCCCGAATCTGCTGGCTCAGACTGACGGACAACAGGTAAAAGAAAGAACCCTGCAAACCGAAAATGCGAACACGGAAGATTATGAGCCTCCCCTGTCTATTTCCATTTTAAGGCTCGTTTCAAACCCCATAATCTCATCCCTTCTTTTAACCATCGGGCTCTATGGGATTATTTTTGGGATTTCAAGTCCGGGAGCCGGAGCAGAATTATTCGGGATTATTTCAATCGTACTCGGACTGATAGGCACAGGATTTGATATAAATATCGGAGCATTCGTCCTCATTATTTTAGGGATAGCACTTCTGATTCTTGAAATAAAAATACCCGGATTCGGCATCTTCGGGCTTGCTGGCCTTATCAGCCTGATAGTAGGTAGTATATTTCTGATACCTATGGGAGGTGAAAATATTTACAGTCCCGAATTCAGAAGGCTTCTAACCCTGACCGTGGTAGCCCCAACAATTGTTTTCGGGCTGTTCCTGGTTTTTGCAGTCTACAAAGTAACCGAGATCAGGAAGAAAAAGCCGGTTATTGGAGAGTTCATGGGGGATACTGCCCAAACCATAGATCCTTTAGGGCCTGGAAAATCGGGTTACATCCGTTATAAAGGGGAGTACTGGAAAGCCCGTTCGGAAGAAGAAATCGAACCGAAAGTAGAAGTAGAAATCACTGGAAAAGTAAGGGAAGTGCTCTTAGTGAAAAGAAAAACCTGATTATTCCCTTCTTTTCCGGTTCAAGCTCTTTTTTGACTTTTACTTTAGTTTACTGATTCAGTTATTCCAGGGCTCAAACTGCTAAAACTTAACATGGTTTAAGACCTGCCCGGGTAATATTTAACCTGGTTTAAGGTTTAGCCGGGTTTAAGGCTTACCTGGTATTATTTATTCATTTTTCTTATTTTTTCAAGGACTTTTTGTTTTTTCTCAATAGCTTCAAGGGCTGCCTTATCAATTGCTGCTCTCATTTCTTCAAAGTCCCTGGGGTTTTCTTCCCCGTGGACTTTTTTCACAGGAGTATAAGCTGACTCTCTGAATCTGGGTGTAAAGTCCCTGCATTCGCCATTTATGAAAATTTCAGCCCCATTTCCCTCCTCAACGCGCCCTATAACATCAATTTTAATGCCTGCAGACCTGACAGCATCAAGGATTTCATTAACGTACGCCTGGGGGACGATTACAAGCAGGGCGTCAAGAGATACTCCAAGGTAATCGATTTTCAGGAGCTCAAGCATTGAAAGCACCTTTGGATTCACGAGAGCCCTTATCTTTTCCTCTTCAAAGACAAGTTTCACACCTGCGGTCTTTGAGATTTCTTTGGCATCTCCCCGAATTCCACCATTGGTAACATCAGTCATTGAATGGACCTTTCTGTACAGCTCGGACTCTAGCAGAATCTCACAGGCTTCCAGAAAACGGATATTAATAGTCTCTTCAACAACATCATGCATTCCATAATAAAGTGCAGTTGTAGAAATCGTACCCCCACCTGCTCCTTCGGTCATGAGGATAAGGTCTCCGATCTGTGTCCGGTTCCGAGAGGTAAGAGAAGAAGTCACGCCTACAGCACCAACGCCGCCTGTCATGCGTTCACCTATAACCATATCTCCACCGATTCGAAGAGTGCTTCCGGTAATAAGGGGTATTCCAGTCAGTTCCGAAACCGTGGTTATTCCTGCAATATGGTCAAATATCTTTGCGACATCCCCATCATCTGCTATATGAATGTCGGAAAGCATTGCCAGTGGACGGGCCCCCATGGAATACACATCACGAAGAGCTGCCCTGGCTACATGAAAACCTGAGAGAAAAGGAAAGTCGCTCAGACGAGAATGGATGCCGTCAACCGTGACCACCAGGTAGTCGTCACCGATTTTGACAACACCGGAGTCGTCAAGCTCAGAACTATCTACAACTGCACCTGTGTAACCTATAACTTCCCCGAGCTTGGAGTGAACATAAAAGTCCCCTGTGCCCCTGGAGCCTACCCCAAATTCCCCCATTGACACTCCCGAGAGGGTAGAACTTAACACATCTCCTTCCACATTAAGTGTTGCTTTTGCCTCACAAACGACCGCTGTCGCGATCTCATGGGCCCTTTCCGGGCTTATATTTTTAATTTCAAGAATTCTTGAAGTCAGTTGTACCTCAAGCCCTGTCTCGTTTGAAGGGTCCTTCCTGAGAGCCCGTTTTGCATAACCTTCTATATCCATCGTAACCATCCTCACAGACGTTTCTACCCTAACAGGTGCAGGGCAGGAATTTGGAGTTCAAGTATTAATCTGTTGATACCAGATACTTTAATATAAAATATTAAGGAGTCAGATTTAATCGCCTGGACAAAAATGAAAAATAAAGTTCAGGATTTAATGCGAAAGCAATTTCCTGAATACATCCTTTCAACACATTTCTACAAAGTTTTTCAGGATCTTCAACCCGGTGGTTCCGCTTTTTTCAGGGTGAAACTGTGTACCCATTACATTGCCTTTCGAGTTTACTACAGAAGCTGAGAACTCCAGCCCATAGTTACAGGCTGCAAGAGTGTTTTCAGGAGCTGTGTCCACGTAGTAGGAATGCACAAAATATACGAAAGAGTTATCAGGAATACCTTCAAACAAAGGGTGATCTTGCTTGATTTTGAGATTATTCCAGCCAATGTGGGGTACTTTTAATTCAGATTTAGGAAAACGCAGCACTTTGCCAGAAATAAAGTTAAGCCCATCAGTCAGCTTTCCTTCTTCAGAAGAGCTCATCAGAACCTGCTGTCCAAGGCAGATTCCGAGCATGGGCTTTCCTGATCGTGCATATTCTTCGATAATCCCTTTGATTGGGGCAAGACACTTCATCGCATCCACAAAAGCGCCGACGCCAGGGAGAATTAAGCCGTCTGCGGCAAGAATCTCCTCAGGATCCCCGGAGATTGTGGGACTGGATCCGACGTGTTCGAGCCCCTTTTGAACACTGCGGAGATTTCCAAGCCCGTAATCGAGAATCACGATTCTTTTCATAGCTCTAACAAATAAAGTTAAAATAGATTAAGCTTACGACAAAGAAAGGAACAGCAGAAAAGTTATTAAAAGAGATAAGGAATAAGAAGAAAAATTAAAGGAATTTATAAGTCCTTTACAGGTTAATATCTGTCAGCAAAAAGCCTGTAAGATCTATTCTCCCTTTCAAAAATCACCTTGTATTTGCCACAACGTATGCATTCATAGCGTTTTTCGAGCACTGTTGGCAAACAGCACAATGCTCCGCTTTTTCGCTTCCATTTATGCAGTCCGAAAAAACACAAGAAACTATGGTCATGGTCCGATTCGCTTGAGTCGTCAGAACATTCTTGAGTCAAAAAACTGTTTCCCCTCGTTCTTAATTGTTAAGGTTATTCTACAATACTAAAGAAAGTATGGTAAAAGAACTATATAAATATATAGTTATAATGAAGAAATATAAATAATTATACCCATATAACAAAAGCTTGGACTAAGAATAACCAAAGTATAAAATAGAATGTCTGAATATTGATAAAAAGGCATATAAATTAATTAAGAAAGTTAAAATTGGGGAAAAGTCTGGGAAAATTCAGATTGATCAGACGTGATGAGAAAGCCATGTAGCTCCCGATAAATATCGTGGTCGTACTTTGCAAATTCCTATAAGAATTATAATTTGAATAATTCTTATCGGGAATTTGCTGTTAAATTGTGATACGCACTAAAATACTATAAACATTACTATGCCGCAACTTAGCTCATTATTAAGAATATAGGTCTTCTTTAAATTTACTAAACAAGTAAAGCAGCAGAATATATAAGGAAGTTGAATAAACCACCGTTTAGGAGACTATCCTACAGTAGTAAGATTATTTAAAATTCAAAACAAAGAAGATTTGTTGGTGTTTCGCCTGAACTTCACAGCTCTTATATTATTTCTGTGGATATCTTCCCAACTTGTAGCTTCAGCCCGATCTTAGCGTGGATGGATAGCTTCACTATTGAGGACTTTTATAGGTTGTTCTTCTTCTTTATTATTTAGTTCCATTGTTACTATCTGATCCCATGGTATTGCTTTAAACACTCCATTTTCATTTAACATTAATAAAGAATTGTTTTGGAAATCCGATAACTGACCAAGAGTCTCCCCTGAGTCGGTTTTCACCAATATATGAGGAAACTTCGTAATATAGAAATCAGTTATCTGTCCTTTGAAGTAAATTGGGAAGGTTGTAATCCAACGGTATAAAAAATATTGTGGCAGTACTTGCATAAATGCCGTATATATAGGGAGATATTATGGCCAATATTTTTTCATTTGGTATCTGCGTTTTTAAATTTGTAAATATGCTATAAAAATATATCCAGCTTATAGAAAAATCTAGATCTGCCAGATTAAACTTTAAAATAGCATCTAGTGTAAAGAATAAAATAAAGATATGAATTCCAATTAGTACTCCTGCCAAAAACCAATAGCTGTAATAAACAAATTTCGACCATTTAGTTAATGACATATTTTTTGTAAGATTTGGCAATAAATGATCTTTTGATTCTAAAAAAATATCCATATAAAAGTAAACACAACTACAACGAAACATATATAATTAAAAGACGATACTAGCAAGAAGTTGTCCACAAGATCTGGTTTGTTGTTATATTCTGGTGATGTATACAAAAGAAAATATGGAAATATTTTGTTAATAAAATTAGAATCTGAGGTACTAGAAAGATAAGCAATGTAACTGACTGCTTTAACTGAATACATAATTCCAATAAGTACACCTTCAAGTAGAAGGAAATGTTTTATTGCAGTATCGTACTTATATCTCGATACATTATTACAAAAATCGCTCACGGATTTGGAATTATATTTTAGAAAGATTAGAAATTTGTTTTTTTCTTGCTTTATAGAGTAGTTTCTATTAAAATGTGTTAAAAAAATAGATGTCAATAACACAATTATAGAAGGGATTAAAATTTGTGATATGGTAATACTTGAGAACCATTCGTAAAGGTTTCCATTACCTAGCATACATTTCCAATAAGGGGATTATGTAAATATGTTTTTTGATTTTTCATTACGCTCCTTGTAATTAATTAGTCTCGGACAATTCGCAAAGTCAGAAAAGCTTCTATTTATTTTAGTTGCAACTGTTGAGGTTCTCAAGTCCCAATAGAAACAATATCGGCAACGAAAAAGCGATATCTGCCAAGCTCCTGTCAATTACTCTATATAGGCCAAGTGCGTAAGTCCTATAAACTAAGTTTGAAAGAAAATTAAGATTAACAGAAATAATTTTTTATATTTTCTTGCCGACTTCCATTATCTCGATTTTATCCCATTGTACCGTTTTCATTATCCCGTTTTCAATTAAAGTAACTTGTGATTTATTGTGGATGTCTCGGAGTTGGCCTTTGATCTCACCGTATTCAGTTATTATTTTCACTTCAGGAAAGTCATATTTATAAAAATTTGCAATTAATTTTTTAACTTCACTGGAAAACCATGTAATTGACTGATAAACCATTGATATATATAAAAAACTAATACCGGTTCCCATAAAAAATATAACCGCATAATATTTTAAATAAGGTACATTTGTTTTTAAACTTTCGTAGATGCCTACAAATGTAGTCCAATTAAATAAAAAATCATCAGTAATTATTGAATATTTAATCAAAGAACCAAAAGTAAAAAAATATAACACAAAATTTATTCCAATAATGATTCCTAAAAAAGCCCAGTATGATAAATAAACGAGATCCTACGACACTTTAACTGAAGGAAAATCTGGCGAATTTTTTATAGAATGATGCTCTGCCATTTTCGGGGCTGCAAATTTTTTTGATTTAAGCAAACGAAGCCAGCAAACCCAAATCACGAAAATTATTAGAATTGAGATGTTTAAATACGAGCAAATGAATAATAATGCATTTAAATCCTTAATTTTGTAAATAAAAGGCAGTGTTTTTTCAATATAGTGGATTTCCAATATATAACCTAAAATCTTCCACAGTAATGGAATTATAAACATTTCAAAAAATAAACCTATTGTAAAACCTATCATAAAATAGAAAGGTGCTGTTTCTATTCGACTTGCTCTGTAAATTTTGATTGTAGTAAAATATGATTCGATTTTAGAATAATTAGTTCTTAAAAATCTGATATGCTGGTTTTTGTCTTGTCTTTTCGAATATTTTGCTATGTATGCCGGTATAATGCCGGATACAGCAAGAAGAATTATGGGGATCAGAAGCTGTGATAGAATCTGTAGTGGTTCCTCAGTGACAATTTCCAATTTTTATCACGTCGTTGATTAAGGAGGTAATGTAAATATTCTTTTTGATTTTGAATTAAACATTATTGATTATAGGTAGAAACCATTTGGGTCAGAAAAGTTTTAGTTAGACGCGAGAGAATCAAATCTATTGGATGTACTGCGCACTCGCCGTTATACGCCTGCATCCTGCATGCGTCAGATGGCAGACAGGTTCCGCTTCGCTACACCATGCCAGATTCTTTCCTGCTTCGGATGCAGGCAGGCTCGCTTGCTATCCGGGAGGTCCATCGGCCCGATGGCCTCACCGGTAAGATAGAAGAAACTATAGTGATATTAAGAAGGATCATTGAGATAGTTTCCGAGAGGGAACCTAGAAAAGAAAATAACTAGTGTCCGGGCAACTTAATTATAGGGCATTAATATTTAAACAAGTCTTCACCCGTAGTCCCTTTTTTAATTGTGATGACTCATAACTAAATTTCCTAGACACTAGTTTATGCAAAAGATAAAAAGAAGTTAAGTGATAGAATATTGCAATTGGATTACCGACGTTTGAGTTTACGTCCATTCGTAGACTTCGAAACCAAGTTAAGATTCACTTCACCTGAATCAACAAGGGCTCCCAGAATTGCCTTCGCATTGGCAGGAGATTTTGCCAGTTCTTGTATTGCCATAATACTTTTTTTGTCATCTGGAATTGTGTTATCATTAAAAATCTCAAAAAGTTTTGGATTTTCACTTAATTTTATAATTGCATCTATCTTAGAATTTTGCTTCTTTTTCTCTATTTCGTCCTCATCGCCAAACTTTAAAAATTTATATTTTTTGTAACTAGCTACTTCTAGAACTTGACTGTCAAGAAAATCAGGATGTTCATCAATATAATCAAAAGCTTTATTCAAATCTTCCGATAATTTAGTTAACCCAATTCCAGTATCTTCATAATCAATATGACGTAGTTGAAAAACATCAAAAGGCACATTATTATTCTTTTTTCTTTAATTAGAACTGTGCCAGTTCTACAGGTATGTCTAATTCCTAATTCGTAAAATACGTTAGGATTAGGATATGTAATATCCGCCACCACATAATCAGAATTCATTAATTTATCTAGGATAGCTAATGTAATCGTACCAGGTGACGCAATATCATCTGATCTTATAATATTTAAATCTGGCCTGGATTTAGTGATAGCTTCTTTTATTAAGCCATCGTATTTACTTCTAAGCTCAGATGCGGATATTATTATTTTATCTCCGCATTTTTGATCGCCAATCGGCATTATGACAAAACAAGTTTTACTCATAATAGGTACTCCATGCTTAGAATAAATTAACTGTGAGCTATAGTCACGCCTATAATTGTTGCAACAAAAATCACTTTGTAATCCATTTAATAGTGTATTATTTAGCCTCTTGACTATAGATATATTTTCCGATATTATTATGCACAGATACCGATTAAATTCAACCTCAAAGTACTGCTGATATTTTAAAAACACAAGGAACAATAATTATACGTAGATTAAGAAGAAAGCCACCTGATACTCATGTTGTTACAGGAATTTCTGATAAGGTTCACACAATCACAGTCATCGATTTTCAACAATTAACGAACGACCAACAACAACGACGAATTTTTTTCTATACTATTAATACAAGATTTTTTTTCGTTTCGTTCCGCTTTCAGTCGGCTTAAAGCCTCGAAAAAGCCCTGAAATCTTCAAAAAAGTTAGATGTTGTTGGAATTAACAGCCCGACCTCAGAGAACCCCAACAACTCCACGAACTTTATCGAGCTTTTCTGGACCTTTTCGGAAACTTTCCTTTTTTTGCCGCAAGATATCATTATAAGAAGTGCCACGAGGGAAACGACCTTCACCAGCGACCATTATACAAATAGTCTCCACCATCACACGACCCCCAAAGCAGCACGTAACAGAATATTATTTTCTTCATCGGTGAACATCGAGCCACCACATACCACAACTTCACCAGTGGCCAACTTACCAAGCAAGGAATTTATATCAGCAGTCGAACGCTTAGTGTATTTCGATTTACCGCGCCTTACGCTTGACATATCAAGCGCCCCCCACCAGAATGTAAACTGACTCAAACACCGAATACCGCTGCAGCCTCTCCGGATGATCCTCTATTTTTATCAGGCCAAGCCTCGCCCGGTCCATATCGCTTTTAAAAAGCATCGGAGTGCTTAAGATATATTTCCAAGTCTGCACAAAATCAGGACGTAACCCGTACTTCTTTGACCAGATCACCCCGATTAGATTATCATCTGTTTGATCTTCAGCACGTGTAGCACGATACTGGGAAACCTCTTCGCATTCCCAGTCTTCAGAATCATTGCTTTCAGAATTCTTCATTATTTTAGAATATCGTCGCGAGCAACCCCATAACCGAATACTATGCTTTTTAAGAAGGGCATTGAAAAGCAGAGAGGCATTTTTTCCAATAAGCGATTTAGTACGCTCAATCCGATCCAGCATTTTTTTGGAGAAATGCCAGAACCGGGCATCTCCGTCCCCAAACCTTTTTTAAGATATTTCAAAAGATACCCTCTTATGCGCCCTACAGTACCCGCTTCAAAATGACCGTCATTCGAGGCCCGAGGCAAAGAAAATTTAACACCGTGTTTTTCGTCACCCATGCCGTAGAGACAAACCCAGATACTACGGATCTTTTCTTGCTCCTGCTCAGACAGAATCCGAGAATAAGCCATATGCAGGTGAGGATATCCGGTTTTATGATTTTCCAATATCCAAAGATAATCCGTAGTGCCGAAATGGTAACGAAGGAGTTTCAACAGTGCCTTTCTCATTTCAACAAGCTTCAAAAGACATTGCTCCGGATCGAAACCCTTTTGATACGTAGTAAGTGTAACCATGGTCATATTACTATAATCAGTACCGAGCGCTGCCTCCAACTTATACAATTTTGCCATGATGCTCTTTTTATAAGTATCAGTCCACCGATGAATATAAGGAATTGATTTTTCGGTATGCTCTCCAGTCTTTTTATTAAAACCTTTGATTTTAAAAGTGCGAGTCGCCGTATCTGACAGATACCCTAGGAAGTTAACAACATCATCCCGGAACTTACCAGGAATAGACTTCAAAGGTTTATTGAATTCAATCTCTTCAAATGTGGAACCGTCAGTAATGGAAACTGCAGACTGCGAAGACCTCAAGTACGCGCAATGAGAACGTAACAACTCATATTTTTTAAAATTAGAATATTCTGCCCCGGAAAAAAAGTGAGTAGGTCAACCGGGGTTGATATATTTAAATACTTGGAAGTATACTTATTCTTATCAGCTGTCAACTGGGACTACCTCCCTTTTGGCCGATGGTGTAGGTATCGGGCGCTACTTAGGCAGCAAACCGTGAGCGCTCAGATACCAATGGCGACCTGTTTAATGATTGTTGCTTCTGCTTTTTCGAAATCGTTCCCGAATTTTAACATATACTCAATAACTTCTTGTTTTTCTGAGTACAGTTTTTTGAACTTTTCAACCGTTTCGGCAAGCACTTTAAACACCGTCCTGTCCAACAGGATCAGGAAGCAAAACCACTTCTAGAATTACAGCGACGAACCCGCTTTCAGACAATCTGGTCTTTTTGCGTTCTTCTTCGAATTTCCGGGCAAGATCCTCTGAAAGATATGACGCAATTTTCCAGCTTTTCCCGAATCTTTGCAAATTATCACCTTTATTTTGGTATTATCACAGGTTGGTCTTTTTAGAGACAGCCTGCGTTATATACAACTGAATCAAAGTATATAAAACGTATAGATATTCGATAGTAGTCGGCATGGCTATTCCTAGATGAACACCATCTAGGAATGGAATGCATCAAAAATCAAAAAAATAGTATCGAGACAATCACAAAATAAGCGAAAAAAAGTTTAAGGATTTTTAAATATACTTTTAATCATGGTTTGCATATCCGGATCCATCAAAGCGGATGCCAGGAATTCTTTAGAAACATTTGCAGTTTCTGCGGGGATAGTAGCAGCGGCCTGAGTGGTTAAAGGAAGCCCGCACTTGAAGCAGTAAAGTGCATTGCTTACATTCAGCTCTCCACATCTTGAACATTTACCCGGTTTCATTGAGTCAACGAGGTTCACTGCTTCTTCTATACCATACATTGCCTTTACTGCCTTATCCATATCTTTTCCAGAGAGATGACAATAAACTGCAGGCATATCTGAGCCAGGAGTCCACCCTAAATATGTCTTCATTTGCTGTTCGGTAAGATGTTCACTTAAATGAGTGGCTCTCGAATGCCTAAACCCGTGAATCCACACACGCTTTTTAATGTCTGTACGGTTAACAGTTTCTCTTAAAAGATATCTCAAACCAATATCACTCAAAGGAGCATGCCTATAATCATCAGTAGGCCATAAAGGCGCCTCAGGATCATCCTTTAAAGGATGTGCGTCCTTCCATTGCCTCAAATAAGATGCAAAATTGAAAACTAAAACTCTCCTTGGACCCGTTTTACCATGTGGGAATGTTGCTGCAGCTCCGCCATTAACCAGGAATTCTACGTTTTTGACCTTCATGCTCAGGATTTCCCCTACTCTGCATCCAGACTCATATAACAGGCCAAACAGAGCTTTATCTCACAAGCTTCCAGCATGATCTATAATTTTTAAAACTTCATCTTTTGTAAGAATATCTTCGGGGAGCTTAGAGCCTTTCAGGTTTTTGCAATGGATGATCTTCGCTTCGTCTTCCTTTCCAATAGACTGAAGGAAGCTCTTAAACTGCATTTTAAGGGTATTTTTCGTGAAAGGTGAAAGCGGTTTCCCTTTATTTCTCCCCCGCTCACATACCCAGGTTTCCAACACATCTAAAAAATCTTCAATGTCTTCCTTTGTAGCTTCTGAAAATTCAAACTGTATATTTTTCAAGACATATCTTAAAGAAGTTACATAGGTTAAACTCGACACTCTGCTTTTACCATCTCTGATTTGTGATTTTATGAACCTATTAACCAGTTTTAGATTATTCTCACTGGCTCCAGTTTCCTTCAGGTTGACAAGTTTCTTTTCTAGCTTCTCATTTGTAGTTATCTTTTTTCTAGGATTATCTTTACTTCTAGGCATTCTCATCAATCCCCCTATCTATATAAAGATTAGAAAACAGATAAAAGTTCGTTTTGTGATTCTTATCGGAAATTTACTACTATCGTGGTCATGCTTGTTGTCGGGATGGTCGCCCTTGCAACGCTTATTTCGATCATACCGACTCCAACAAAGGAAATGTCGGTATTTGTTGATGGGGTAAGACTTGAAGGAGGAAACCTTCAGAAAGGGAACTCAATAATAGTGGACTCCAAAACCGCAGAAGCCCCTTTTTCCATAACCGTAGTGGTAAAGGCAACTGACAAGGATGGAAATCCGGTACGGAATGCAAACGTTATTCTGAGAGGGCTTGGCGGTGCGGCTTCAAATACTACGGGTATTGACGGGACCACTTTCCTGACAACAGCGGAAAATGCACGTGTCAGGCTTGACCCTAACCAGAATGAAGGGACAATGGACCTGGAAATCCTGGCAGACGGCTTCTACGACTATGAGAGGAAAGATGCGGTCATGATTATCAAGACTCGTTAATTGTACATTTTTCAGGGATAAAACTATAGAGAGGAGACGCAGATGCTGCCTGAAAAATTCAAAAGAAATGAAGCAGGAACTGTCGGGCTTCCAATAAGGATTGTAGTCCTTTCCGTTGTGGGCTTCATAGGATTTTATGCAATTCTCTCAGCCCTCAGCAATGCCCCTACTCCTCCAGAACCCATGTATGCAACAGCAAATATAAGCGCATTTTCTTTACCTTCACCTGACTCAGAGACAGAAAAGGAAACAAATCTGAGTCTGCTTGTAAAAGTGCTTGACAGGAATAGCCGGGGGATAGGGGAAGCAAATGTGATTGCCTGGAGCCCTGATAGGAAAAAAGCGTACTCAGGCGTCACTGACCCTACCGGAAATGTGACAATAAAGATTATTAACCCTGAGTTGCCTTCAGGAAAAGCTGAAGGGTATATATCCATAAAAGTGATGAGAGCAGGATACAGGGACTTTACCAGCGACCATTTTTTGAAGGTAATCCGAAGCTAAATGCTCCTGATATTTACGATTTTTTCGAAAAAAGGGAAAAACGTAGATTGAAATTCTGAAAAACCAGTATTTGTGAATCCTGAATTTGGATTATAAAGTCAGATTATATTTAGATTATAAAGTCAGATCATTGCAGCAATACTACTGTTATTTATGATGAACCACAGGCCGAAAAAAGCCATAAATCCACCGCATAAGTATACCATTATTTCATGAGTGCGCTGTGAAAGGATTTTGTTTCTTTGTGAAAAGGATGAGGATACTGCTATCAGGACTCCAAGATCTGCTATCCAGTGCCCGACAATAAATGCGACTACTGCAAAGATACCTATCATGTATTCCTGAAGGACAATCGCACTGCCCGCTGTTAGCCACCATATAACCAGAAAAGGATTCAATGCGGAAGTCACAATTCCTGCAGATATCGGACCTGAGAAAGGATTCAATGCAGAGGTTATAGTTCTTACAGGGGCCGGGCCAGAAGATAAATTCAGGTTACTGGCTGAAATGGAAATATCCATCGTAGAAGCCTCTTTTGCGCTTTTTATCATTACCAGCCCGGAAAGTAACATAACCAAACCGCCTATTACAGCCATATATGAAATAATTGTTTTTCCGAGAAAAGACGATACACCTACCAAGATAATTACAAAAATGGCCAGCTCTACCAGGGCATGCCCTATAAAAATTGAAGGCCCTGCTCTCCAGCCGTTCTTAATAGATGCCGCAATCGCTGCGAACATCATGGGCCCGGGAACGATGGCTGCAGATATGCCTACTGTAAAACCCAGAATCAGAGCTTTGGTCAGTTCTATCATAATGTCCCCAAGAGAAAAAATAAGACTACATAAATGAAAGAAGTAATTATATAAATATTTATGGAGACTGACCATTAACAGCAATTGCTACTGTATCAAGAAAATAAGCATTTTCCAGTTTAATATTAAATACACAGATTTTTCATATTCTGTTTCATACTTTATCTGTTAACGACTTTTTTTGCGGTTTACCAGATAAAACTTCATTAAGACGGCTCCTGCCATCAGCACGGCAAGCCCGGTAGAGAAATAAGGAGACCTTATAACATCCCATCGGCCAGACCAGACAAGAAATCCGGTAAGGAAGAGAACTGAAGATCCGGCAACTCCTGAAATCTCAAAGGGAATCTTCATTGAGCCGAGAGTTAACCTGTTCTGGTTCTCAATGATTTCGATACGGGACTCAAGCTCTTTTATATATGCGTTTTTTGTGTTTTCCTGAGCTTTGAGATTCTCGATTTCCATATTCAGTTTTTCGATTTCGGATTCCAGGTTGTTATGAGCAAAATTTGACAGTTCGGATACTGCAACCTGAAGAGAACGCAGACTTTCTGAAATGCTGGAAAAAACATCATTTATGCTCCTGATTTTATAGCCGGTTCCGGAAACTTCAGAAGAATTATCTACAGAAGTCAGAGAAAGATGAGAGGTTTCGCCAGAAGGAAGGACCGCACTGAACGCAAAACTTGAAATGTTCCTCTCTGAAAGTGACGGAACTGAATCAGAAAGAAAAGAATTTCCAGGAACTGAGGATTCAGTAGAAACAGAAGGCCCCTGTGGAAAAACTGATGAACCTGCAGCAACACTCCCTGAATTTTCTTCCGGGAAAGAACCTGAGAAATTTCCGGAAAAAACTCTCCCAGCCTGGTTTGCAGGAGGAGTTTCAAGAGAAAGGCGCCTCTCGACTGCCCTGAGCCTTTTTTCGAAACTCCTGATGCTCTGATCGAAAACTTCAATCCTTCCCTGTAAATCCTCCCTGATTTCTGGCTCTGCTTGGTGTAACTTATTCAATTGAACCATTACCCCTAAAAATTAATTATAATTAATCGTGCCCAACACTATATAAAAATTTTGAAAATCAGACATAATATTAAAAGTAAAAAATAAGTGGAAGAAGGATTAAAAGTAAAAAATAAGTAAAAGAAGGAAAATAGCTTGAAAAAATGAAATTGGAGAAATCAGATCAGCCGGACTTCGATTAGTTCCCTCTATCCTGAGCCTCCATAATATCGGATGCAAGGTCTGAGTTTACTCTAAGTTTTACTTCTCCGTGTCGGCTTACGGTTGCACTGAAAAGGTATTCATCTTCAAGGAATATTTCCACATCCTTTCCTGCGAGCTCCAGAGCGCCAAGGATAAGGTGCTTCTTATTCTTTTCGATGAGAGGATGAACAGAAGAAGCAGTAGCTTCCCTTTCGATACCAGATAGACTTGTTTTCTCCGGAGGAACTCTACTTTGGGCTCCGTACTTTCGGCCTTTTGCAGCCTTTGGAGCTTCGCCCTGCATCTCCCTGACATTAATATGGAACCCCAGAATACTTTCTATCCGGTCAATAACGTTTCCACCTTTACCAATGACTTTTCGCATCTCTTCGTCCCGGACCTTTACGATTGCACTGTCGTCTGAAGTTACTTCCACTTCAACAGGGCCAGATGCGTACCTGCCAACAACATTCCTTATTTCTTCTTCCGCAAGCTTCCACGCAGGTTTCCTGCCTTCAATAGAAGGACCTATTGGCATAACAACAACCTGCTCTCCATACGTGTAAATCTCGTATTCGACTTTTCCGGTCTCAAAATCTGCAATAGTAATCACGGGCCTTGCAAGATCCTGCTCGACCATTCCATGAGGAACCTTAACTGTAAATGCAAGCACCAGAACCTTTGCAACTTCTCCTTTATCAATAAAAATAACAGTATCCACTACCTGGGGAATTACACCCAGTTCGACCCTTCCTATCAGGCGTTGAATGGCATCCACTGCTCTTGTTGAATGCACTACCCCGATCATTCCCACGCCTGCAAGACGCATATCTGCAAAAACCAAGAAATCACCGGTCTTCCGGACTTCGTCATATATAGTATAATCCGGCCTGACCAGAAGCAAAAGATCCGCAGTATCTTCCATTCTTCCATTCAAAGGCGAGTACTGGGTGATCTCAGGAGGCACCTGCAGGTCTCTTGGAGATTCCATAGTTTTAACCACCTGCCCGTGGTCATTCAGGTAACGAGCGACTCCTGCAGCAAAAGTAGATTTTCCGGCCCCGGGAGGCCCGGCAATAAGAATTCCACGCTGGCTGGCGATACGTTCTTTGAGTTTATCGCTTAGGCGGTAGTGTTCAAGATCCACAACAACAGTTGGCCTGACAGTAGTAATTTCCATATCATCGGAAAAAGGCGGGCGAGCAATAGCAATTCGCATGTTCCGGATCTGCAGAACAGTAGCCCCACTTGAGGACATCTCGATGAAAGATTCCGGATCCAGCCTCGCCCTCTCAATGAGTTCTTTCGAGATACTGAAAAGTTCCGAAGAAGTAGCAGGTTCTTCACGGATCCTCACATAACGCACGTTTCCCACCGGACCCTTCTTGGCCATAGGGGAGACACCATTTTTGAGGTGGACAGACATTGTATCGTCAGTGAAAAAATGCTCTATTTTGAGCGGCCCAAACTCTGAAGGGTCCAGAGTTTTTGGATGCATATACTCAACATCGAGCCCCTTTGCTTTAGCTATAAGAGACTGTACCCGGTCTTCGCTTAAAAACAGCCCACCGACTTCGATAGCCGTACTTCGGATAAGGGCATCCATCCTGCCCTCTTTAGATAGCCTAATCTCCTCAAAAGTGGGTTGAACCCCTCGGAATTGAAGGAGAATTTCACCCCTATCTGCAAGCTTGCGAAGTTCCGACAGCTCTTCG
Organism: Methanosarcina sp. ERenArc_MAG2; assembly: GCA_023955635.1. Classification (GTDB taxonomy): domain Archaea; phylum Halobacteriota; class Methanosarcinia; order Methanosarcinales; family Methanosarcinaceae; genus Methanosarcina; species Methanosarcina baikalica. The sequence goes on along the minus strand of JAMXHR010000012.1, from coordinate 7,258 downwards.
AGCCCTTTGAAACCTATTTCTCTTCCCCTGTTTGCCTGAGCTTCAAGTTCCGATACCACAGCTTCAGGGATGACAATCTCAGCACCTCTAAACTCACCGCTTCTAACGCGGGATGAAAGCCTCCCGTCAATAATTATGCTTGTATCCGGAACGATCCTCCATATCTGCTTTTCTTCAGCCATATAAGGGGATATAGAGCTAGAAAGTATATAATAAAACCTCTGGAAAATCATAAGTTATTTCTTAATGGCTGGATGGCGCATCATCTTGATTTATTATTCGAATAGGCAAAAAGAAGCAAAAAGGGGGAAAATTATGGAGCAAAGGTTAAAACGAATTTAATCTTATGCGTATGATTTTACTGAGACTTTTTTGAAGTTCAGCCTGTTGAGACTACTAAAAGTCAATGACCTTAGATCAAGGTCATTGACTTTTAAAGTTTTTAAAAATTAAAACTGATCCAATTTTTATCGTTAGGTATAGGGAGTTTAATATTGAGCTAATCCCAGAACTCAAAATTGATTCTCAAATGTCGTATTCTGGATAATTAATCAAGTTTTCTGTTAATGAAAATTATTTTTGAAATTCTTATCGATTTGGTGATAAAACTGTTTTTGGGACGAGCTCATGAAGAGATTTTTATTATCATGAAGCTGATTCCATAGTTGTTATTTTTGCAATCAAGATTCATATTTTGTTCTAATCTAGTATTTAAAATGACCAATCAAGTTCCTAATAGTGGAAATCAGCCTGAAAAATCCAAGAGATTAAAATCGGATGGGTTTTAGGATTAACTAAACGAAAAAAGTAGGAATTAAAATTACAAATTTGATTATTAATAAAAACTTTTAGATTTTTTATTATAGAATATTCTAAAATATAATAATATTATACATAATTATTATAGATATGAATATAAATAAACAAATTTCAATTAATATTGGTTTCTAATTTATATTTCGTTAATTATTATATTCATTGGATAATAATTCACTAGTGATACAATAAAAAATCACTTTTATCGGCAAATAATGAAAGGGTATAATTGACTAATTAAGTAGTCTTCCAAAAATGTACGTGGATGATTGATTCTTAAAGTAAGTGCATTTGCCCATAGACAGTGAATTAAGAAGCCGACAAAAGGGAATTGTATCGAATTAACCAAAATGATGGAGGCAATACATGGGAGAGCAAAGGTTTAGCAAAATAAAAAAACCGTTATTATTTTGTTGGCTGTCTTTCTTGTAATATCTTTGACAGCTGCGTCAGCAAATGCGTGGTACTCAAAGACTAGCAGCGACAAATGCAAAAGCAACCTTCATGAAAAGGTCGCTAAAGAAAAAGTCGCTAAAGAGAAAGTAGTTAAGAAGGTAGCGAAAGAGAAAGTGGTTAAAGAAGTAGCTAGAGAAAAAGTGGACAACAGAGTGTTTGACAACAGAGTGTCATACTCTGCAGCAAATAACTGTTTTGGCTGTGGCTGGGGCGGCTTTGACTGTGGCTGCAGAGACGATTTCCGTGAAAATTTCAAAACAAAGTATTTTAACATTCGCGGCTGTGTCGCAGGATGTGGAGACAACGGTTTTGACGACTGGTGGGATTATTAACTGTTTACAAGTCCAACCACGGACTAAGTTGTTTATAAATCAATACAAACGACGACCCATTTGCAGAATTCCGTGTAGGATTACAGAAGCAGTAAGACTCTTAAAATATATTTAAAAATCGTTCATGATAGGACTTACGCAGTAAAAGAACTAAAATGAAGCTTGAGCAGTCTGTAACAGATATTGTAGGGAGGACAGTTTAAGGCCCCATGCTGCTGTTTTCGAATTTAACTGCGTAAGTCCTACTCATAAAAAGATAAAAATAAAAAAAGAAATAAATAATTAATCATTTATTAAATTTTTAAAACTCAATATACATCATCCGGCTCGAAGACCTTCTCTCCCACAACCTCTCCTTCAAGATTTCGATAAAAACAGGACCTGTATCCCATATGACAGGCTCCTCCAACCTGTTCTACCAGCAGCAGAAGAGAGTCCATATCGCAGTCGATCCTGATATCTTTTACTTTCTGTATATGTCCCGAGGTTTCTCCTTTTTTCCATAATTGTTGTCTGCTCCTGCTCCAGAAATGTGCAATTCCTGTTTCTACAGTTTTCTCAAGAGCTTCACGGTTCATATAGGCGCACATGAGCACCTCTTTGCTCATCTGGTCCTGAACAATAGCAAGGATCAGCCCGTTTTCATATTTCAAGGTGTCAAAATCAATCATAAGAGGTAGATTGCGAAACTAGTATAAAAAAGAGAGAGGATGAAATATTAAGGAAACGATAGAGAAATAGGAAGGGTCCACAACCATCAAAGAAAGCTGTAATATAGCTGGTATTGTGAACTACACCATCTTAGGAAAAAAAATATGAAATGAATAAATGAATCCAGTAAAGATATTAAACCGGACTTCTTTTTCAAGGCTTGATTCCCAGTACATCCTCTACATACGCCCTGAAAATTTCCGCAACGCTCCAGGCCTGAGAAATGCAGCCACCCGGAGAGTAAGGATAGTCCCCATCAAATACTTCAGAAATGGTTCCGATACCTGCTGTTTCAAGGTGCATATCAAAACCCTGCAGGAGGTCCCGCATATCTTCAAGACTTTGTTTTGAATAATTATGGACCTTCCGGTAAGCTTTCACATAGGCTCCAAGGAGCCAGGGCCAAACGGTCCCGTTATGGTAGGCTGTATCTCTGGTTACAGCGTCTCCGTAATAATGCCCTACATAAGAAGGATGAGCACTTGAGAGGGTTCTAAGCCCAAAGGGTGTCAGAAGGTCTTTTTCAACTCTGTCCACAATTGCTTTTTCTTTATCAGGGGAAAGCATAGTATAAGGTAGAGCCACTGCGAAGATCTGATTGGGGCGGATTGCAGGATCTTTAACCTGGTTTCCTGCCTCGTCCTGAAATACGAGGTCAAAGAGACAATTAGTTTCCGGGTTCCAGAAAACATTCTCAAAATTCAAAGATACTCCGGCTGCAAGCGTCTCATATGAGGAAGTATCTTTGCCGAGAAGATTACCCAGGTTGGAGGTAATTTTCAGGGCGTTATACCAGAGAGCATTTATCTCACAGGCTTTACCTGCTCTTGGGGTTACTGCTAATTCTCCGATTTTAGCATCCATCCAGGTTAGTTGAGGCCCTTGCCGGATAAGATAATCGGGATCCATACCGATTCCGAAATCTGTGCCTTTACGGTAATTATCTATGATACTATCTACGGTATCCCAGACATCCGAGATAAACAGCAAGTCCTTTGTATATGCAAAATAACGGCTCAGAGTATGAATAAACCAGAGAGAAGCGTCCACTGTATTGTAAACTGGTTCTCCTCCAAGAGCCTGGAAGGTATTTGGGATCAAGCCTTTCCGACAATGAATGGCGAAATTTTTGAGAATTGACCTGGCTTCCTCGAAGCGGTGAGGAATTAAAAGCAGGCCAGGTAGAGAGATCATAGTGTCCCGCCCCCAGTCATCGTACCAGTGATATCCTGCAATCACTGTATTTTCACCTGAGGAAGGATTTTTCACTACAAAAGAATCTGCTGCCCTGAGAAGTTTAAGGGCGAAGGGCTCAGTAAGCCTTGAATTGAAAGCAAGGAGATTTTGCCTGTATACTTCCCTCGTATAAAGTTCCTCTACCTGCTCAAGAGTTAGGGAAGAAATATCGTGTGTTGAAGCGGCAATGAAAAAACGTGAGGTTCCCAGTTTAAGTTTGCTTTCGAAATATCCGGGATTGAAGCTATCTTCCTGGAAATTACATCCTCGTTGCTTCTCAGTATCATACTCAAAATTATAGTACCAGACAGGATCAGAATAGTACTGGAGATTGGATGAAAGCGAGAAAGCAAAACCGTTAGAGCTTTCCAGTTTTACTCCCGTAGAATTGGCTTTCTGGGAGAAGGAAAGATCTCCTGAGTGAGTAGTGTAATGAAAATTTCGGGAGTTTACGAGAGGAAGAATCCTTAGCAAAGCTCCTTCTCTCCGGGATCTGAGGTCATAAAGAATACAGGTTGTATTATTACCATGAACTGTAAAGATTTTTTCTTCACGGTAAAAACGCCAGGCTGGTAAACCCACAGAGGGAAGGGAGCAAGAATGAATTTGGAAAGGTAATTGAAGCCAGTAGGAGAAATAGTATCCAGATATTTGTGAGTTGCAAGTCGATAAACCTCTTCGTTGAGGGAAATTTCCTCATCCAGAGAGGAAAGCAGTACAAACCTTCCTGGAGAGTTTTCTGGTGCTGCCACAAGCAGTCCGTGGTAAGTCCTTGTTCCGGCCCCGATGATTGTAGATGAGGCGTATCCCCCGAGTCCGTTTCCTACGACCCACTCTTTCTTGATTCCTTCTTCATATGTGGAAAAGGAATCTGCTCCAAGCCTGATTCCACTCATACGTGTCTTATTAGTATTTGATTTATTAATAGCTGTATGTTCGGAAGAAAGAGTTAAAAAATATTAAAATAGAAAAACTCAGCTTATAATAAGGATATGAAATTATTATATTTTAAGTGTAAACATAAACTATTTTAGCTGTGCAGGACATAAGAAAGTGAGAATCATGAAGCAAGACCTTTTAGAAATCCTTGTTGATATCTTCAAATCATCCGGATACAATGTCATAATTTCTAGCCAGTTTGACATTCTTGTGGAGAAAAACGAGCATCAGGCTTATGTCAGGTGTGCCCTGCAGCCAGATTACGAAGAAATAAAAGCCTTTTCCGAAAAGATAGAGGAGTGTACAGGAATCTATGTGATGACCCAGAAAACATCTAGAGAATTAATTGATTATGCGGCTGAACTTGGGATTTATATCTGGGATAGAGACGAACTGGCCCTTCAGATAGGAAGAGCAGTACTTTTAAACATGGAACAGAAGGCAAAAGATTCTTGTTCTGAGCCAGAAATCTCACCAACAAATGATAAGCGAAATTCATTGAGGGAACAAACTTTCGAAATGCCCGTCGAAAGCTGGAAAACTGAGGAGTTCAGGCAGGAACCTTACGTTAACAGAGAACTCTTACCACATAAGAGCCAGCCGGCAGAGAGAGAAAAGATCTCTTTTGAAACCAGATCCCTGCCGCGGATTTATAATGAGAGAAAAAATTCAAAGAAACTTGAGCAGGCTGAGGTCACTAAATCCGACTCTTATGAAATGCTTAATATACAGTCAGTAGAGCCAAAGATTTCAAAAGATCAGGCAATTATCATTGCAAAACCCTATCTCAGCAACCCTAAGGATGCAATTTTGAAGTTCGTGCCTTTCTGGAAATACAGATATAATGTTGAGGCTGAAAAACGCTTCAGGTCAAAAGTTCTGAGTATTGCTGGAAAAGGAAAAGGTTTTCTTAACGCTCTAAATAAGTCAAGGGAAGAAATGGAAATCGAAGGTCTTGGCTCACCTACAAAAATTCCTTCTGTGCAATATGAATTGAAACGGCCGAATGTAGATAGAAAACAGGCAGAAAAAGTCATTCTAGGTTTAATTATAGAAGAGAATACACGCGAAATACGCTCTAACAATATGGAAGGACAGGCAATTATATACGAACAAAGGAGTATCAGCCCAAGACCTGAAGAAATAGAACTCGACATGGAGCTTGTTTACATTCCTTTCTGGGAAGTGAAGGGAAAACGTAATTCTCTGGAGATCAATGCTTATAATGCAGCAATTTTGGAAGAGCCTATAGATGAGGATGCTGAATTCCTGTAAATTGAAAGTCTGCAAAAAAAATTAGAAGAAAAATATATAAAATAGAAAATATATTTACATATTAGCAGAATATTAGGATTTCTTAAAAGGAGCCCACATCCTGCTCTCCCAGAAATTCCTGCGAAAAAGTATTTTTCAGGGAAATAAAGCGCAAATTCTAACAAACGTTATATCGTCAGATGGAAGAGTATATAACGTTTGGAAATTATCTGTAAGCTGTAACGGATGACATCTTGTAGAAAATAGGTACGGAAATATTTTAGAAGTATCGAAAGTAAAAAAAGAGGTGCATAAATGATAGAAGTAACAGAAAAAGCTGCTTCAGAACTGAAGACACTGCTCGAACAGGAAGAGAAGCCTGAACTTGCCCTTAGAATCTTTGTTGCCGGGGTTGCCTGCAGCGGAGTTCAGTATGGACTGGCCTTTGATGATGAAGTGAAGGAAGACGATGTAACGATGGAAAGTAACGGAATCAAACTCATTATGAATAAAGATATCCAAACAAGTTTTTCTGAGGGCAGCATTGATTTTGTGGAAGACGAGAATGGTAAAGGATTCCTTATCCGCAACCCCACAGCCGGTGGATGCGGTACCTGTGGCGGCGGATGCCATTAAAGATAAAGTAAAACCGCGCTTAGGGATTAAAAACCCTACCTGAAGATGCAAAAGAAAACAAAAACAAAGGAGAAGTGAATTTATGTTTCCAGGAATGGGAGGCGTGGGAGGCCGGGGAATGAATCCGGCTAAAATGAAGCAGATGATGAAACAGATGGGGATTGATGTCAAAGAGCTTAAGGATGTTCAGGAAGTAATTATAAAGACTGCGGACTCTAATATAATTATAGAGAATGCAAATGTCTCTATTATGAAAGTCCAGGGCTCTGAAACATACCAGATTGTAGGTGACGTAAAAGAAGTTCCAAAAGAACTGGAAATTCCCGCAGATGATGTAAAACTTGTAATGGAGCAAACAGGTGTTTCTGAAGATGAAGCTAGGAAAGCCCTGAAAAGCTCAAATGGAGATCTGGCAGAAGCCATTGTGGCACTCTCTTCTGCCTGATTTTTTTTATTTATAATTTATTTATAAATAAAAAACTTTATAAATAAGTTTTTAGTTACTTCGTGATTTAAGACCTAATTTAGAATATCTGTTCGAAAATACCTCTTTTAGGATCCTATTTTGAGTCTTGCTTTAATGTTAGTTTTCATAGCCGTTTTTCCAATATTAGAAAAAAACACTATAGAGAAGCAACTTTGCAACAGGCAGTCCATTTATTCGCTTTGTATTCTCAAGCAGAGAAAAGGCGAGAAAAGATTTAAGAAATGTTTTGAAATTTAATAGTAAAAGAAGCAAAAAGTTCAGAAATAATAATGGTTTCAAAAGCAATGAAAAACAGTATCAAAATAGAAAGCAAAAAGTGATTTAAAAGATTGTAAAAGAGCACTAAAAACAATTTTAAAAGAGCGTAAAAACAGCATCAAAACAAAAAGTA
>JAMXHR010000011.1 GCA_023955635.1 Methanosarcina sp. ERenArc_MAG2 | reverse complement strand
CGAGAGATCCCTCGTCATTCCGGCAAAATAATCTCAACAAATAAACATCTTAAAACGGAGTAGGCCTTCTGGCCTACTTTTTGTTTCTTTTTTCTATACCTGCTTTTTTGTACTGCTTTTCCTGAAATCGTTTTGTTTAATTTAATTTATATATTCCACTTTCTCATTATCTCCGTACTTTGGTTTTCTTCCTTTACTTTTTCCGATTACAAATTCAGATGGAACAGCCTTTTTGGATTTTTGAAAGATCAATTCAAAAAAGGAAGCTTTTAAAGCTCTAATAAGAAATCAAAGCTATAGTCACGAGGCTAAATAATGAAACAACCCGATGAGCTACAAAATTGTTTTTATTGCAATAATTACAGGCGTGACTATAGAATAAATTCTAAATCCATAAAATAGTCAAAATTAATGAACAAAAAGCCTGAAAAAACATGTAATACAAGAAAAACGGCGAAATTCAAGAATTCACTTTTCTATGAGCATAGTTAGATCAAAATTAAAGATGAGTCCTGCAGTTAGAGATCCTGCAAGTCTCAATTCTGGATGCTACTTATTCTTCCGAAATATTCTCCATTTTTGCTCCAAGGTTGCACATATCTTTAAAGAAATCCGGATAAGAGATGGATACAGCCTCTGTAGTGTCAATTGTTGTATTTCCTGCTATCATTCCTGCCATTGCAAGAGCCATGACAATCCTGTGGTCATGCCAGCCATGGACATCTGCTCCCTGCAGTTTTCCTCCGGTGATTGTCAGACTATCCCTCTCTTCTTTAAGATGGACTCCAAATTTCGGAAGTTCGGTCGCGAGGGCGCACAGCCTGTCCGTTTCCTTATATCTGACATGTTCGGCATTTTCAATTCTGCTTGTTCCTTCAGCAACTGAAGCCAGGACAGCAACTGTAGGGACAAGGTCAGGGGTTGCACCGGCGTCAAAGGTTATAGCTTTTAGTCGTTTTCCTCCTCTTACGATTACGATACCTGTTTCTCTGTCCCATGCGATGTCTGCTCCCATTTGTTTGAGAGTTTCAATAATTACCTTGTCTCCCTGTTTTGAGGGGAAGAGGTTTTTAACCGTAATTTCAGACTTATTCGTCATAGCTGCAGCTGCAAGCAAGTAAGATGCAGAGGAAAAATCGCCTGGAATGGTATACTCTTTGAGATCATATTTCTGTTTTCCAGGAATGGTAAACCTGATATTGTCTTTATCATCTGTATCGATTTTGACTCCTGCCAGTTCAAGCATCTCAATAGTTACTTCCACATAGGGCTTTGACTTAAGTCTCCCTATAATGGAAAGGGTAGTATTGTTTTCGGCAAGTGGGCAGGTTATGAGAAGAGCAGAAATAAACTGGGAACTTATAGAGCCGTCAATATTCACCTCGGTTCCCTCAAGCCCGCCTTTAACTACAAGTGGAGCCCTTTCGTTTCCCCTGGTAGAGCAGGCTTTTACACCCAACCTGTTGAGAACTTCGAGAAGAGGTCCATTTGGCCGGGTGCGAAGGGAGGAATCTCCCGTAAGCACTGTAATCCCATCAGTAAGGGATGCTACTGCGGTCATGAAGCGAAGTGTTGTCCCTGAATTCGCAGCATCAATTACATCTTCCGGAACATGGGGTTTTCCATTAACTCCATGAATGATGAGATTCTCTTCCTCCTTTTCAATCGAAGCTCCGAACATCTCAGAAGCCCGGATTGTAGCGAGAGTATCTGCGGAAATCAGGGGACGTCTGATGATTGACTCTTTTGAGAGGGCTGCCAGGGTTATAGCCCTGTGAGTATAACTCTTTGAAGGCGGGGCAAAGACTTCCCCTTTGATTGAGGATTTGTTTATAGAAATACGCATATGTACCAGAACTCTTATATTTCTTATTTTAGACTTTTCCTGAGATTCAAGTGCTTACTTCTAGCCTTCTGAATATGATTCTCTTGGATATGATTAAAATTTTAGCTCACACCTTTTACAATATTTTCCACGAGCTCCCAATCATGATCATAGACATGCGCTGAAATGCTGATAGTAGTGATCGTTCCGGGTTTTACTCCTACCCTATCAGCCACGTACTCGAGGAGTTTCGAGAGCCCGTAAAGGTTTGCCGGGTAAGCTCCCCCGAAATCATGGCTTCTGAAGAGAGTAGTGAGATGTACTTTTCCATCCCTTATCTTAAAGTCATCGAGCATCATACAGGGAACTTCATTAACTTTCGTATCTATAGGGGGAATCCAGGTGATAGCTATTGCTCGTCTGGAGGTAGGGCTTTCCTGCAGCTTTTCGATAACATACTCTATCTGGTCTACTTTTTCGTCCCAGTTCCGAAGACGCTGCCCATACGTGTACTCGAAGTCCTGTGCGTTCTCTCCCGAAATAAGCTGTTTTGCGTACTCTTCAAGTCTTTCTTCATTCCAGGCCGTATCTTCAGGAATTCTGTCAGTATAGGGATTTTCAATTACCACCATCAAATCCATGAATTCCCTTATCTGGCTTCCTCTCTCATCAGTAATCACAGTTCCGTGATTCCAGATGATATTAAGCCCGCGATACCATGCATCAGAGATACTTTTTGCCCTGATGATCCTGCCAATCTCAAACCTGTCTTCCATTGAAAACTCCCCGATAAAATCAGGATAGGGTGTGGACAATTCATATCATAATTCAATTACACTAATATTCTTCTGATTTTTGCCAGCTTTTTTCCCTTCGAGTTGTTATTTTTTATCCTTTTTCTTTATCCTTTTTCTTTATCCTTTTTTCTTTATTCTTTTTTATCCTTCTTCTTTATCTATCACTTTCTTTTACAAGTGCTTTCTCAGGTACAATCTGAAAACCTTACTGTGTATATTGATAGCATATATCATGCTTATCTTAAAAAATTCCGGACAAAAAAAGATCTGGATAAGAGGAACCAGATAATAAATTGAAGAAAAGAGATTGAAGAGAATGAATTGGAAAAAAGAAAAGAAAGGAACAAAAGGAAAGAAATAAAGGTTCGAGAAATCTTCTCAGAACCTCATAGCTCTCAGACGCTTTACCCTTTCCTCGGTTACCGGGTGAGTCCTGAAGAGAGACTGAATCGCGCCTCCCTTGAGGGGGTTGACGATAAACATATGGGCGCTGCTTTCCTTTGCCTGCACATCTGAGACACTTGGCTTGTAATGGGAATTCCCATATTCGAGTTTTTCAAGAGCACTGGCAAGAGCCCAGGGTTTTCTGCAAATGCTGGCTCCTTCTGCATCTGCTGCAAATTCTCTTGACCTTGAGATTGCAAGCTGGATCAGAGTTGCAGCAATCGGTGCCACAATGGCCATTGCGATAAGGCCTACGATTCCACCGTTGTCATCATCTCTGCTGCCAAAGCCGCCAAATATTGCAGCCCACTGCGCCATATTAGCCATGAATGTGACAACACCTGCAAGGGTTGCAGCTATTGCACTTATCAGGGTGTCCCTGTTTTTTACATGTGCCAGCTCGTGTGCCAGCACGCCTTCAATCTCTTCATAAGAGAGCAACTCAAGAATTCCGGTTGTAGCAGCCACAGCTGCATGCTTTGGGTCTCTGCCGGTTGCAAAGGCATTTGGCATGCCAGACTCAACGATGTATACTTTGGGTTTTGGTAGTCCTGATTTCATAACCAGTCCATCCACGATCCTGTGCAGGTTCGGGGCTTCCGCAGGGGAAACTTCCTTTGCTCTGTACATTTTGAGGACTATCTTGTCACTGTACCAGTAGCTTCCGAAATTGAGGATTACTGCAAACGCGAATCCAATGATCATTCCGCCCGTACCACCAAACTGATTCCCAATAAGGACTAGGAGTCCTGTAAGGGTAGCAAGCAAAATTGTAGTTTTAAACATGTTCTTCATGACTTATCACACGACGTCCTCCCAGGCTAATGTCTGGGTTTTCGGTCTTTGATTTTTCTGTGCTCCAAACTTCTTTATTAAGTTAGGTCAAGTAAAATCAGTAATATACATTCTGACTGCAGGTATATATTTTTTTATCCTGCATAAGGTAAGTTGATACAATTGTGTTATTTTGGTTTCCTTATTTATCTATAATTAATTCTGAATTCTATGAAATGGAAACTTTATTCTTAAATGAGGAAAATTCAAATTTTATATAATATATTCTATCCTGGCCTCTATAAACTCTCCGATGTTCTTACCTTATAATATCCAGTAATATTTCTATTTTTGTATATTTATATTTGGCGCGTTTTTGAGTATCTACATTGGTTTGAAATCTAACTAATCATTAACCTTCAAGTATATATATTTATTGAAAGAAATTATTTATTGGGTTGGTTTACTTGATAAAGAGTTCATCTCAAAACCAATTTTATTCTCAACCATTGGTTTCAGAAATAATTTCCATGATTATAAACCTTGATTGATTATTCGGATTATTTTGAAGACGGAAATTGTAGTTCTGGGATGAGCTCAAACACAAATGAGTTTATGGTTTTGCCAGAACCGGAGGATTAATCCATTTTCATATTACTCCATCTTCAAAATAATCCGTATCCATCTTTTTTATGTCGTAAAACTTTACTTTCGAAACTCCTACGTCATATTCAATCATTAGCCTTGCAAGCATTTCCCCATCAATCAAAACAATGTTCTCTGTAAGATCGGCATATTCGATAGCTTCTTTTGAAAAGCTCGAAGTCGTTATGAAAACTCCCTTCTTTGCCTTCTTTCCTATCAAGGCTCCGGCGAATTTCTGGATCTCAGGTCTTGCTACTGTGCCTTCCCAGCGTTTTGCCTGGATATAAATGACGTCAAGCCCAAGCCTGTCTTCTTTTATAATACCGTCAATGCCTCCATCGTGGCTTTTGCCGACTGCTTTTCCGGCATCTGATCTTGAACCTCCATAACCCATTTTTGTCAGGACATCAACAACCAGTGATTCAAAGAAGTTGGCTGAGCATTTCTTTATGGTAGAGAGAATTTCGGAAACCAGTTCAGTGTGAAGTTTTTGATACGCGATTTCGAGGAATTCTTCGGGGTCGAGGTCTTCTTTTCTTTCTATGCATTCTATGCTGAGAATACCAGGTTTATCAATTACAATTTGTTTATCCCCGTTGTAAAACTTGTTAAATTCCCCATATTGTTTTAAAAAATTGACATCAATCGAAGCGGGATTTTCTTTAAGAATATCCAGTCCTTTTTGAGTGATGGTAAAATACCCCTTCTTTCCGGAATTCAATAATCTGGCTTTTTTCAGATAAGTGTTGGCCCATCAGACTCTGTTCTTAAAAATAGCTTGCTGGCCGCTTGGCAGTAGCTCCTTTCTTTCCTCTTCACTTAACCCGAATTCTTTAGCTAAGGAATGATTCAAATATAATGTCAAGGATTTTTGTCACCATAAATGATTATTTGGGGAAATAAAACTATAGAGCAATTCCCGAACTGAAAATTTGAAGTTATATGTTTATCATTCCTAAGCTTTCTACTGCATCGCGGATTCGATGCTCTTTGCTGTCTCTTGCATATTTTAGCAAAGGGAGCATTACGGATTGATAATCTGGAATTACCATTAAATCACTCAAAAACGATATTATTCCTATCTAAAACTTTGAGTGTTTATCTTTTTATAGTTTATTATTTTGTTATATTATTCCTCTATTTTATACTCAACACTCACCAGCCCATTCTCATACTTTTCTATCTTTCCAGTCCTGAGCCTGATCTCTCTTCCAATGTGATCAAACAGAGGAATCCCACTCCCAAGAATTATGGGAATAACGAAAACAATCATATCCTGAACAAGGTTTTCTTCAAAAAACGCCTTTATAAGCTGTGAGCCTCCAACGAGCCAGATATCCTTCTCAGTATTTTCCATTAGCTGGCGCACAAACTCCCCGATGTCTCCGGAAACGAATTCTACGTTATTTTCGTGGCGCATAGGTTCTTTTTGTCTGGTAAATACGTATGACTTTTTCTCCCCATAGGGCCATTTTCCGAATCCCAGGACCTGTTCATAGGTTTTTCTGCCCATAAGGACCGTGCCTATTGATGAATAAAATCGGGAATAGCCATAGTCAGTTTCGGAGTCGTTTTCGTATCTGGTTAACCAGTCGATGCTGCCATTTTCTCTGGCTATGAAACCGTCGAGACTTGTTGCTATGTAGAGTTTTATTCTGGGTGTGTTTTCTTTCATTTTCCCTTCCCCATTTAGTGACATCTTTTAGTGATATAGTATAGTCTTATGTTGATTCCGCTTCTTATTTTTTGTTTTATTTCAGTTTTTGTATGACCCAGACCTTTCAAAAGCGGACGGAACAGGAAAGGTAGGGTATGGTACTCACACAATCAGGGTGAAGGTTTTTGGCTGATTTTCAGTATTCGCAGAATCAAGCTGGATTTTCTCAAAATATCAGATTTTTCTCATAATGGTCTCCTATAGGATCAGATATTATGAAATTAGTCTTCTAGAAAGGATCATTTATCACAAGTTTATCCAGAAATCATAAGTTTTTTACCTTCCTTTCTTATCCACTGCATCAATTTTGAATGCTCCATGAACAGAGTTCCGGTTGAAGTGAATGTGAATTTGAAGGGAAAAGAGAGTCTACTTTGGGTCTGGAAAATTCAAACGTAAGTGAAGCTAATCAAATAGAAGTTTAAGAAAAGAGAAGTTTCTCTTTCAAAAATAATGGATTTTTGCGAGATTTCTTCGAATAGCACGCCTGTACTTTACTGCAGGGTAACCGAAAATAATCATTATTCCTGGCTGGTTTCGGGGATTGATCCCGTACTTTTCTTTCACTTTTTTGCCTCCATTTTTCAGCATTGGGCCTATGGTCCCTATCATGCAGCTTCCAAGATCCAGGGTTTCAGCTGCAAGCATTGCATAGGTGGCCGTGATAAAAGGATCTGCTGGATCAGCATAAGGAGAGGCGTGGAAGTACATCGCAAGGGAGGCTCCGTAGAGCAGGTAATCAGTATCTTCTTTTCTCATTTCTTCAAAGATTTCTATCGCCGGATACATGAATTTGTCCAGGACTTCATACTCTTCCCTCTTCATGAAAGGCCGCATCAGGAGAAGTGCAGGTTTTGAAAATATCCATTTCTGGCTTTTCATATGCTCTAACATGTCGTCGGAAAATTCCCTTACTTTTTCTTTTCCGTTTATAACCAGGACTTCAACATCTGATGGTGGAATTCCCATGGGTGCCATGCTTGCTGCTGCCAGGATTCGGTCTATTTTTTCTGCTCAACTTCCCTCTCTTCGAATTCCCGGATGCTACGTCTGGCAAGCATGAGAGCCATAAGTTCTTCATTCTCTGCTCGGGTTTCTTTGGCAGGGATGTCCATAAAGGAAGTCTGGGATATTTCTCTTCCTTCAACTACGATGGCTCCTGTGGGGCAAACTGCAGCACAGTGCCCGCAGCCGATGCAGCCAAAATAGCGGGTTTGGTCGACCCATACTTTATCGTTTTCAAGGTAGAGAGGGGCTCCTTTGCAGACTTTAGCACAGAGGCCGCAAGCCTTACACTTCTCATAATCGATCCTGACAGTTGCGGTTTCAGAATGTCTGGCAGTGGGGATGGCCATAAGTTTTGTTCTAAACGACGGTTATAAAAATCTTTTGTTGAATGCGGCTTTGCACTTAAAGTACCATTTTCTCTTGACATTAGGTGCAGATTTTAGACTTTTAGTTCAAGTGTAAAATTCGTATAGTCTATCAGATTCCAAGAGTTCAAAAATAGTAAAATTATAATGAAAATATATTACACATGATATTAAATCAGAAACTCAATTTCTCACAGTCATTATTTGATGAACTGCAAGGATATCAAATAATGTAATTACTCCAGCCATGAAGAAAATTACTGAAGGTTTTGTGCTATAAATAATCGAACCTCCTGTAGCTAATGAATATAAAAAATAAAGCACGTATAATGGACTTGAAATTAAAATAATCCATATAAAGTATGTGAATGCATTCGTAGTCATATTTTTGCTATTGATATTTTTTTTGTTATCCATTCCCATATTTTCATGCTCTGAGTATCATTATTCATTAACAGATCTCTTGCTATTAATTAATAATGTTCCTACGTATATAAAAATTTGAGCCTAGGATGGATTTGAAAGAAAAGTTCCAAATTTTCCGGCTCTGTAGAAATCCTCTGAAATAAAGAATCTCTATTAATTTGAACTGAATGGCTTGATCTATTTTTACATTGTTTTTTAGCCTATTGAAGCGGATTTAGATAGGTTTTCCACAGAGCCGTTTTAATAGACAAAAACGGATTTGTCACATTAAAGTTTTCATTGATTCCATACATTAGGTGCAAGTCTCAAATTTTAGGTGCAAAAGAGAGTTTAGGTGCAAAGTCGTTGAATGCGGGTTGACTTGAACTGAAAATGTTTTTCTGTCGGTTTGAGCATCTCTTTTTAAGGATTTGGAACAGCTGTGATCTGCATACAGTGTGAGAACTTTTCTGGATTAACTCACTTAATTTGAACGAAATTTATTTATACTACATAACGGTAATGTATTTCCGTAGCCATTTTGTTAAATAAGGACTACAAAACCAGTAAAGAAGATCCGGAATATGAAAGAAGCAACCCGGAAGACTTTTCACAACCCCGTTTTACATGGGTTTTTGTTGAGCAACGGCAAGTTCCTCACTCCCGTGGAAATGGAAATCATGGAAAGCCTCGGGGTTGTGCGGACAACAAAAATTTAATTCAAAATTACAGGAAAAGGACACACGGTTAAAAAGGTCAAAAAACGCTTCAAGAACAATCTGAAAATAACTCCTCAAAAGTCGTCAGCCATTTAATAACCTCCAGAAATCCAACAAACGACCTCTAACTAAAATCCAACAAAACAACTTCTAATCGAAGTTCAGCAAAATAACCTCCAATATCCAATAAAAACTGCAAAAAGTCAGAGACGTTATTTAAGTAATGATTCACTCCAGAAACTATTAAGCTCAAAATAGGCATGGAAGCTGAATCGATACATATAAAAACAGATTGAATAATTTATTGAAAATTATCCGGTTGACCTGTTAACCTCTGTGTCTTTTCTGTACTTTGAGGTGATTGATAGTCCTGATTTTTCTTTTGCAGGCAGGTATTTCACTTCAAATCTATTTTGAAATTCACATGTCTTATATTTTGCCTGTAAAAGGTTCACATCTTATTTTTATCTCAGAAATACTCTGAAACTCGACCCGGAATTCCTATCTAAATAAGAATGGAGTAACTTTATGAAGTAAAGCGACTTATACTCCCTGAAAGTAAGGAGTGACTGCCATGAAAGCCGCCTGCATCCAGATGAATATCTCCCTTTGCTCAAAGCGTGAAAACCTTGAACGTGCCCTCTTCCTGGCAGAAGAAGCGGTTTCGAAAGAAGCTGAACTGCTTGCATTTCCGGAAGTCTTCTCAACGGGTTTTTGTTATGACCGCATAGCTGAGGTGGCTGAAACTGCTTCCGGTCCCACTCTCGAAGCTTTATGTGATTTTTCAAAGGAACACGGGTGTATTCTTGCAGGCTCAATGATCGAACAGAGAGAAAGGGAAGAAACAATAGGTGCGGAAAAGCCGTCTCCCTCTCAGTTCAATCTGGGTTTCTGCATCGAATCCGGAAAGCTAGCTGGCATCCATCGAAAAACCCAGCTTTATGGGCTTGAAAAAGAATATTTTGCACTTGGAGACCATATACATCCTATCCGACTGAAAAGGTATGGACTTTCCATGGGGCTTATGGTCTGTAATGAGCTCCGATATCCGGAAGTTGCCCGAAAACTTGCCCTTGAAGGAGCAGATTTTCTAGTTTCGGCTTCTGATATGCCTGATTTTTATATATATCCCTGGCGCATTATGTCCCTTTCTCGATCAGTTGAAAATCAACTGCTACATATCGCCTGTAACAGAGCGGGAACAGATAGATATTCAACTTATCCAGGCAGATCTTTTATTGCAGATGGATGGGGCCGGATTCTGGCAGAAGCCGGA
This sequence comes from Methanosarcina sp. ERenArc_MAG2, assembly GCA_023955635.1. GTDB lineage: Archaea > Halobacteriota > Methanosarcinia > Methanosarcinales > Methanosarcinaceae > Methanosarcina > Methanosarcina baikalica. The sequence goes on along the minus strand of JAMXHR010000011.1, from coordinate 183,541 downwards.
AAGGAAGAGTGTGTCCTCATAGGGGAAATCGATCTTGAGGAGGCAAAAGAGATCAGGCAAACTGGATCTATTCTCGAAGATCGCAGACCTGAGATTTATTAATTTAGGATTGAGTTAAATACACATTTAAAAAAAGAACATATATAACGAAATGAATCGAAAATCAGGGTTGGGAAATGCCCCTAAATAATAAATGCAACTGAATACACAATTAGAAAGTGAAAATCAATTAATAAGTAATAAAAAGGTAAACCCTGACGGGTTACCCTTTCAACTCTTTCACATCAACTCTTTTACAATAAGTTCGCGGGCAGTTTTCGCATCTGCAGTGCCTTTTGTCTTTTTCATGACCTGTCCGACCAAGAAGTTCAGGGACTTTTCTGCGCCTCCTAGATAGTCCTTTACTGCGGCTTCATTTTCGGCGATTGTTTCGGCAACAGCCTTTGTTACCAGATCGTCTTCGGCTTTGAAGAGGCCTTTCTCTTCGATAATCCGGGATGGAGCCTTTTCTTCCTTGCCGTCCAGGATGGTGCGGATAACTTCAACTGCAGCCCTGTCACTGACTTTACCTTCGGCAAAGAGGTTAACCAGTTCTATCATATCTGAAACCTTAAAGGAATTCTCTATTTCAGGGTCTTTTGTATGGATAAAACCGATCTTCTTCCCGTCATAAGAGGAGATTGCAAGGTCACGGTAATTTAGCTCTCCAAGGAAGACGTCGGCAGTCCAGGTAGCAGCAATCTTCGGGTCAACGCCTTTTGCACAGACACCTTCATAGAAATCAGCGAGCATAATCTTCGACGTGAGAGATTTTGCATGCATATCCGTAATCCCGTATTGTTCTATGAAACGGGCACGTTTTGCATCGGGAAGTTCAGGCAGAGTTTCCCTAATCTCAGGAATCCAATCTGTAACGCGCATGGGCATGAGGTCCGGTTCGCGGAAGTAGCGGTAATCTTCAGCTTCTTCTTTTGTCCTCATAGAGATTGTTACTCCCCTGCCTTCATCGAAGTGGCGGGTCTCCAGTGTTATTTTTCCACCACGCCGGATCACGTTCTTCTGGCGCATAATCTCGTAGAGAAGAGCTCTTTCGACTCCTTTATGGGAAGAGATATTTTTGATCTCAACACGTGTGCCCCAGTAGACAGAAACGTTTGCATCCACACGCATCGCTCCTTCCAGATTTCCGTCAAATACATCCAGATACTCGAGAATGTTCCTGAATTTGTCAAGGAAACGTCTTGCTTCCTTGGGACTGCGCATATCGGGTTCTGTAACGGTTTCAATAAGGGGCATGCCTGATCTGTTATAGTCTATAAGGACACCTTTGGATTTTTCGATGCTTCCTATATGCACAAGCTTGCCAGGATCTTCTTCCATGTGAGCTCTTGTGATCCCTACAGTATGTTCCCCGTCTTCTCCTTCAATCACGACTTTCCCCTTACTCACGATTGGGAAGTCATATTGGGTGACCTGAAAACCTTTGGGGAGGTCAGGGTAGAAATAGTTCTTCCTGTGGAACTGGGTCTCTTCTGCAATTTCTCCTTCAAGGGCAAGTCCTACCTTAATCGCAGCTTCCACTGTTTTTTGTTCAGGACAGGAAGTGATCCGGGAAGGCCCAGGCAGATCGGGCAGGTGTGAGTGTTTGGGGCTGCATTGTGATAATCGGAAGAACAGCCGCAGAACATCTTGGTCTTAAGTTTGTTCAGCTGGACATGGATTTCAAGCCCGATCCTTATACCATCAGGGTTTTCGTAGACCATTTACGCCACCTCCGGAGGCCTTTTTGTATGGTAATCGGTATTCTGCTCGAAAGTGTAGGCTGCACGCAGGACAGTCGGCTCATCAAAGGGTTTGCCCATTATCTGAAGCCCTATCGGAAGCCCGTCAGTGAAGCCGCAAGGCATTGAAATTGAGGGCACGCCTGCAAGATTTATCGGGCAGGTATTCACGTCCGAGAGGTAGAGAGTAAGTGGGTCTTCAATTTTTTCCCCTATCTTAAAAGCAGGGTTCGGCATAGTTGGAGCCATGAGCAGGTCAACTTTCAAAAGAGCATTATCAAAGTCCTGCTTCACAAGAGTTCTGACCTTCAAGGCTTTTAAATAATACTTGTCGTGATATCCTGCCGAAAGGGCATAGGTTCCGAGGAGAATTCTTCTCTTCACTTCTGTCCCGAACCCCTCAGCTCTGGTCTTTGAAACCATGGAATGCCAGTTTTCGCCGTTTTCTCTAAATCCATAGCGTGTTCCGTCAAACCTTGCCAGGTTTGAGGATGCTTCGCTCATTGCAATTATATAATAAGAAGCAAGAGCATACTTTATATTCGGCATCGAGACTTCTTCCCAGGTCGCTCCGAGGTTTTCATATTTGTGTATGGCATTCCATATTGCTTTTTCAACATCTGGATGGATGCCTTCCCCGAAAAACTCCTTCGGAATCCCGATTTTCAGGTTTTTTACATCATCTACAAGGGCTTTCTGGTATTCGGTTTTACTGTCAATCGAAGTAGAGTCCTTGCGGTCGTAGCCAGCGATAACATCCATTAGCACTGCAATATCTGCCACATTGTTTGCAAGAGGCCCGACCTGTTCAAGGGAATTTGCGTAAGCTATAACTCCATACCTTGAAACTGCCCCATACGTTGGTTTAAGCCCAACAACCCCGCAGAAAGCTGCAGGACAGCGTACAGATCCCCCGGTATCCGAACCAAGAGCAAAAGGAGCTTCTCCTGCTGCAACAACTGCTGCACTGCCACCGGAAGACCCGCCAGGTACTCTTTCAAGATCCCAGGGATTTGCAGTAGGTCCGAAATAGCTGGTTTCAGTCGAAGAACCCATTGCAAACTCGTCCATGTTGGTCTTTCCAAGGATTACTGCGCCTGCAGCAAGAAGTTTTTCGATAACATGAGCATTGAATGGAGGGACATAACCCTCAAGAATTTTCGAGCCACAGCTAGTTGGCAGCCCGATTACGGAAATGTTATCCTTAATTGCAATTGGCACGCCTGCCAGGGAACCCTCATGTCCCTCGACATCGATTTTTCTGGCCTGTTCAAGGGACTTTTCGGAAACTGTTACATAGCCGTTAATTTTACTCTTTTCTATAACTTCGAGGTAACGAGCTGTTACCTCTTCGGCTGAGTTTTCTTCAATTTTCTCTTTAACCTGTGCAACACTCATCCACTTTGCCATTATAAATCCTCCTCAGCCGATTTTCGGGACTCTGAAAGTCCCATCCTGTTTGTGTTCGGTGTTTGCAAGAACAGTTTCCTGCGGAAGGCATTCTTCCACCACATCCTCCCTGAACACGTTATAGATCTCAGCCACATGATAAGTGGGAGCTATATCACCGGTCGGCAATTCATCAAGCTGTCCGAAGTATCCCAATACTGAGTTAAGTTTTTCCATGTATTCGACTGTTTCCTGTTCGCTGATATCAATGCGAGCAAGCCAGCCGATGTGTTCTACATCTTCTTTTGTGATCATGAAAGTTCCTCAAAAATAGAATGGTCATGAATAGAATGCCATTGGTGCTAAATAATAGAAACAGGTTAATGAAATAAATATATATTCATCTCTTGAATTGCACCTCGGGAGTACGCTGTCCTTCCCGAGTTCCGCTTCTGGAGCACGCTGTCCTTTTCACTCGCTTCGCTCACTCAAGAGGACTAATTTATGGGCAGTAGAATTGAGCTTTTTCAGGAAGATTAAAAAGATGATCCCGCGATTCTTTTTCCTTTTTTCGCTTGCTTAAGAAGGGTATATTTTCATTCTGCTTTTTTATGCCTACTCTCCTGCGGAGATCGTACATCTGGACTTTTTCAGTTTTCCAAAAGATATTTTTTCTTTTCACTAAGTCTTCGGGTGAGCTGGATTACACTTTTTTCCAGCACATCGAACTTTGTTTGCATTTTAAAGGTCTTCGCTACAGGTTTACGTGAAAACGTCTGGATTTTGCCAGGTACTTCATTCCCGAGATGAATTTAGTGCCAGCCTTAAAGAATTATTGATTATTATATTTTTTACAGTTGTTATAATGTATATTTTTTTACAGTTGTTATAATATCTATTTTTTTATAGGTGTGCCATTTATAATTTATGCTCTTTATTATGTGTTATAATTTATTCTTATGGACTTTTATTAGGGATTCATCTGAAAATATCGCTCTCTGAAGTCCCAAATATTCTTCATAGAATGTATGTGAAGTGAACGAAAAGGCAGACTAAAAGGCAAATACTAAAAAGCAGGCACTGAAAGACAAGCACTAAAAGCAGATACTAATATAAGCACTAAAAGCAGGTTAAACGGGAATAGCATCGTAGATAGGGATGAGATTAAAGATGTAGATAAGGTTGAAACCTCACTGAATTTTCCGTTTGAATATTTTAGCAAAGGTTATTATAGACTTTGGTGAATATTTTCTTTAATCTTTTAATAAACTATATTTTTGTTTGAGTTCTCATAGAGTTCCGGAGATATTGTTTCTCCAGAAGTATTTTGATGCTCACATGTTGTCTCCAAGTGTTATATTCGATTTGTTCCAATTGACTTCAGTTTAGTCTTAATAAGCTTCAAATACGCTTTAATTGTCTTCGAATAAGCTTTCAAAGTAATCCCTCTTTAAATTGCATTCATGTACAGACTCACAGGAAGAAATTAAAAATGGCTCTAAAACCAAGAATCACAGAATCCCCTCAAGTTCGTTTGATTGACCTTAAGTCCAAACCCTTCTTTATCGTGGCTTCCTTAGAGGTTGGAAATACCACAACCAAATCTATCCTTACGGCTACCAATATGGATACTGGCAGGACCCATATCATAAATAAGGTCGTACGGATGACCAGGGATGTCCGTCCTCCGAGACCTGGAGAAACCGTATTCGGAAAAACGCTTACAGGTGTGGAACTTACCCGTGAGGCCGTTGCGGAGCTGGTGCGTAGCACGCTTACCGAATCACTGGAAAGAGCGAGTCTGGATGTAAAAACTGATCTGAATTTTGTGGTACGCTCCACTGGTGTTGTTGCAGGATTCGATTCTCCTGAAGAGGTGGGTGAATTCATCAAAGCTCTGGCAGACGGCTGCCTTATGGCAGGTGTTCCTCCAAAGAATATGACCCCCCGATGTCTATTTCAAATATCTCTAAAAAGTTCCAGAAATACAGTAAACTGGAAAAAGTAATCTTTGATGGGGCTGTAGCCGGAGTATTGCCCCCTATAGGTTCAACTGGTGTTGAAATTGTTGCAAACGAAATGGAAGGGGAGCTTGCAACAGCAGGAATTAAGGAAGCCGCCAAACTTACAGATGTTGATTTCAGAAATCCCTGCATTTCAATTGACTTCGGGACAACCCTTGATGGCAGGATCACAAATTCAGACCAGCCTTATGCAAAAACAGTGGGAAACTTTTGCGGCTATGCCGGAGCAATTCCTGATGCTATTATTCGGGGTTCGAAAATAGTGGATTCAAAAGTAGGAACTGCTCTCGAAGTCTTTGAGAAACAGAAACCGCCTTCTTTCCTTACCTTGAAGATGAAGGCTAAAGCGATTGAGGAGTATGCAAGGCGTATTCATGAACTCATTATTATAGAAAAAGTTCCAAAGGATAGAAAGAGGTACGGAAGCGTGCCTGTAAGGCCGGATGCAGCCGAGCAGATAGGTGTAACGCTTATAGGTTGCGATGTAGGAAAAAACGGTACCGATATGGGTAAACTCAGTGCTATAGGTATGGAAATCTGTAAAACCTATGGACTTCAGATTGTATATGCGGTCATTGATGAGGTTATGGCAGGTGTTGTCTGCAGGCTTATCAAGGTCGCAAAAGAAGAAAGGCTTATTTTTGAAGATACAACTATCGGAATTACCGGCAGGGCAGGTATTACAGGGAACAAACCCAAACTGATCCTGAAGTGCCTTGAAGAAATGAACCTTGCTCCGAGAATAGACGAACGTGTAGTCTTTGTAGATGACGGACTTGCAAGAGGTGCAGCCGTGATGGCACGCTGCATGAACTCCCTGGGCTCCCCACAAAATCCTCTTGGAGGCAGACACGGTGGGAAATGTATCCTTGCACAAAGGATAAAACTACAGGAAAAATGATCCTGAAAAACTGATAATTCCAGGAAATCTTTTGAAATCTGGGAAAAAAGGAAAGCTTAAAAGAGAAGGTTACTAAAATTCAGGCAGGAAAATTAACCTCCTGCTCCTCCACCTCCAGCTTTTCCGACCTCGAAACCCTGTAGTGTTTCTGTCTCTTTCCTGAATCTTTCTTCCAGCTCTTCTGTAGTGAGTTTCCTTTCTTCTTTCTTTTCTTTAGGTTTAATGTCAGTTGGTTCCAGAGTCTCTTCCCTGTACCAAAGATCGGTACTTTCAAGCAGAACCCACACTTTCCCCTGCTCGTCCTTTTTGATCTCAGTCACGCGGCTGACTGTATCGCTGTTTACGTACTTAACAGCATCTCCCACTTTAATGGTTTTTTTGTTCCGCCCTACCGCGGTAACTCCTTCAGCATCAGCCATGCTTTCACCTCGAGGGCTTCCAGGACGCTGGCATTTTATAGGCCCTGCAAGTCCCTTCTTATAACTAATTGCTTATAGTTTATTCAGGTCTTCTAATAAAGTTTTGTGTGGCTTGAACCTTTGAGAAGTTTCCGTCAAGCAGAGCTTTTTCAGAAACTTCCAGGTTCACAAAATAAAAAAGCTATTGATTTATCTCTCTTTAACTTTGATTAATTTCCATCCTGAGATCTCCCATCAGGGCAACCCTTTCGGCAAAAGCATTGTGTCTGTGAATACTTTCCTCATTGGTCTGTTTGATGGTGATTACTGCATTATCAGGAAGGTTCGGAAACTCTTTTACTATATTGTCTGCCATAGTTCTTACGCAGTCTTCCACGAATTTCGGGTTCATATGCGCAGTTTCTACAACTACTTTTTCGTCTGAGCGTTTCAGGACCTCATAAACGCTGGAACTCATGGAGTGCTCAATAATATTGATAATATTCTCAAGGGAAACATCGAAGTCGTGTGCTACCTTGATTGAGATAATACCCTTCCCGCGCTGGTTATGGGTAGCCATGGGAACCTTTTCCAGAAATTTTATGATCGTGTCTCTGTCAACTCCAAGATCTGAGAGCTCATTTGCAGCTTTATCTCTCATAATCTCCTGAGCGCAGGGACAAGCTGTCATTCCTACAACTTCGGCACCTATCAATTTCTTTACATCAAAATAGTTATCGTCGCCATGTCCCCTTACAGCAGATGCTTCAGCAAAGATATTCACGACTTCCTGGCATTTGATTCCTGTTGCTGGGGACTCACGTCTGATCATATATTCGCTTTTCATCCGAACTTCGGCCTTGTTGGCATATTCATGCCTTCCAAGAAGGTTATGTGCAATATCACTGCAAAGTTGCTCAATTTCGTATACAGGTGTACTGAGCACCTTTTCCAGCACCTCGTCTACAGCTTCGAAGTTCCTTGAGAGGTTTGCTCCCTTCCGGTCGGAGGGTAGGTCAACAAAAACGTCGAACGTTGAAATCAGTACGATAGGACGTTTGTCTTTACGTTTTATCTCAACCAGTTTCTTCATATTTGTTACCCCAACGCGGGTAAGGTTGATAGCTATGCTTGGTTTGCTGGCCTGGACGTCCGGGAGGTTGAAGGTACAATGTTCCATAATTAACCAGATCCGTGAAAAAATGAATGTTTGATTTGTAGAAAGAATTTTTGACAAATACGTAATTTTATTATATCCATTTGGAAAAATATAATGACCATAAGGAGTTATAGCATGTAAAGCTTGTGCTTTCATGTTCTTTTCCAAAAGTACAATAAAATCTAAATCTCAAAAGTGCCCAAAATCCATTTCCTGAAACCTATTTTGGACTGCACTCCTAACAAGATATAAATATTTAAATATTTCCCATTTTGACAACAATACAGAAAAATTTAGTTTATAAGCCCTTCACAGATGGGGGTGAATTTTGCATAAATCAATAACTACAGGCAACATCCTGAAGAAAGATTTTATATACTTTAAAACTTAATCAGTGTCTAGCAATACAATTTGCGAGGTGACCTTTATGTCCAACACAAGAAATTTTGTTTTACGAGACGAAGAAGGCAATGAGCACGGTGTCTTCACTGGAAAACAGCCTCGTCAGGCTGCGCTGAAAGCTGCAAACCGGGGTGACGGGACTAAACCCAAGCCGGATATCATCCGCCTCAGAGAACGCGGGACAAAGAAGGTGCACGTTTTCAAGGCATGGAAGGAACTTGTCGCAGCCCCCAAAAACAGGCCTGCCTGGATGCCTGAGAAAATCAGCAAACCCTTTGTCAAGAAAGAAAAAATAGAAAAAATCGAATAAACCTAATAAGCCTAATTTCTCTCACATACCCTGAAAATCGGGGTTCTTTCTTTTTCTTTTCAATAACCAGAGAGATTTAGCCTGGACCGGTCTTTAATTTTAATGCTATCCAGGCTAGTTTATTTCATTATCCTCCCGAACTTTAATCATATTATTTTTGTTTCTTTACATAGTCTCTCCGAGTTTTTATTCTGAACGTTTAACGACAAGTTTAAAAATAGATTTTCTGATTTCTACATCATGGAACTGAAAAGAGAGAACGTGCTTATTGAAGCCTTGCCTTATATGCAGGAATTCTATGATTCAATCATGGTTATCAAAGTGGGCGGAAATGCAATGGTTAGCGCCCAGATTATGGAGGATATTATAAAAGACGTTGTGCTCCTGCGTTATGTAGGAATCAAACCCGTTATCGTACACGGAGGCGGGCCCGAGATTACGGAAAAAATGGAACGTCTGGGCAAAAAGGCTGAATTTTTCCAGGGCCTCCGTATTACAGACGACGAAACCATGGAAATTGCCAGGATGGTCCTTGTCGGGAATATCAATACCAAAATCGTATCTCTTATAGGAATTTCGGGAGGAAAAGGTATCGGGCTTACGGGTTACGACGGAAGGATGATCCTGGGCCATAAGCAGGCTGTCAAAAGAGTAATTGTTGACGGTATTGAGACTGAAGTGGATATCGGCTGGGTTGGGGAAAGTGAAGTCATTAATCCTGATATTCTCCACATAGTGCTTGAAAATGGTTATATTCCTGTCATCTCTCCCATTGCTGTGGATGCGCAGGGCAATGCTCTGAATATTAATGCCGATACTGTAGCAGGTGATATTGCTGCAGCCCTGCGTGCCAAAAAACTCATACTGATGACTGATGTATCAGGCCTCCTGAGAAATTTGAATGATCCCAGTAGCCGCGTCTCCCGTGTAACTCTGGATGATATCGACCCTCTTATCGCAGAAGGCATTATAAAGGGAGGTATGATCCCTAAAATCAAGGGTGCAGCCGTGGCAATAAAAAGCGGGGTTGAGAGGGCCCATATAATAAATGGAAGCGTTTCTCACTCCATGCTTCTTGAGCTCTTTACCGACTGTGGAATCGGAACCATGGTCTACCAGCCGGAAAAGCCAAAAGAATAATTATAAACGACTCATTATAAACGACTCGGGATTTCTGATGAATTTCTAATAAAAAAAGATTAAGAAGTGAAGGTTTATGGATCTAATTTTCAGGCCAGTCAGGTTGAGAGATGCCGAAGACATTAATGAGATGAGAAGACAAGAAGGGATCAGGGCTAATACGCTTGCCCTGACCACTGAAACTATTGCTTTCACAGAGGGATTCCTCGGTAACATGGGCATTGATGACCATATACTGGTAGCTGAATTCGAAGGAAAAGTCATCGGAATGATAGGGATCCATATTTTGAAAAGCGCCAGACAGAGACACTCAGCTTTCCTCGGCATGATGGTAAGGACTGAATACCAAGGGCAAGGTATTGGGAAGAAATTAATTGAAAACATTCTGGACCTTGCAGATAACTGGCTCATGCTTGTAAGAATCGAGCTTGATGTTACCACGGACAACGAAAGGGCTATTAGCCTTTACCAGTACTTTGGATTTGAGGCCGAGGGAAAGAAAAAGTATGCAATAATTAAAGATGGGAAGTATGCCGACCTTATCATTATGGCCAGGTACAATATTCCCATCCAATTCAAATGAAAGATAAAATATCTGTTTCCCTAGTTACGCATCGGGATCACAGGAAATCGGAGATTTTCTGGAAGTTGCGATATAATTGCTACACTACGCGGCCCGTTTCGCTTTGCTCAATAGGGCTAATTTAGAGATATGATACTAAGCTTCGCTCAAGAGGACTAACTTATGGGTAAGTAATATTATATTTCTCAGATTATATTTCTCAGGTGGTCTCTTTTTTCAATATTTTTAATCTAAAATGGGAGTTCCGTAGGTGAAGTCTTCTAGTTCCAGGACTTTTTTCCAGAGCTCTTTGCATTCACAGTCTGTTTTACTGAGGTCTGCCGGGTTCTGGGTGATCGAGAAAGTCCTGAGAGAATCTGCAACGTCTGAGCTGCATATTTTACAGTTGTGAGGGCCGCGTTTTGAGCCTGCGCCTACAGGATCTGACATGAGAGGAAGGTCAGGATGGGCAGCTTTTGCCTTTTGCAGGATTTCGACGATGCTCCAGAGCCAGGGGGCGGTATTGTCCTTTTTCCCAGAGAGCTTCGACCAGGGTGCCCTTCTGGACGTTGCAGAGGTTGATGGAGATAGTGTCAGAATAAGGAGCAGCATCATCTATGGAACAGACAATGTCTTCCAGTGCCTGGCGTTCGGAAAGGAAAAGAGGCTTTAGCATCAGGTAAGCTTTTACGGTTGCACCATTCTTTCTTGCAATTTCTGCTGCGCGGACAAAGTCCCCGAAGGTAAAACCTTTATTGATAGAGTCTTTGCGGATCCTGTCTGAGCTTGTCTCCAACCCGAAAGCCAGCTCAAAGGGCTTATTTTTCAGGATCTTGAGGCAATCCGGCACGTTCTCTTCGGTTACGAAGTTAGGACGGGTCTCAGCAAGTACCTTGATGACCCTGGGATCGTCTGCAAGAGTTCTGAGAATCGCATCTCTTGCTTCACGAGGGACTTCCTGCTCGTCAAGGAAACTGCCTGAGGTGAAGATTTTAACCATGAACTCAGGGAACTTTTCAGCTTTCTTCATTGCTCTTGCAAGCTGGGCTTTGTAATCTTCCAGGGTAGGAGGCTCACTTGCACAGTCGTAGACGTAACCGCACATGGTACAGCCTCCAGCTTTTCCCCAGCGACAGCCCGCGCTCTTGAAGATTACAGTGAGAGTCTTTATTTGAATCCCGTTTACAAGGTCGATTCCTGTCCAGCTTGCTGCAGGTTCATCTGTAGGAGAGGGCTTTACTCTAATCCGCTGTCGGATTTCCATTACTGCTTTATTCAGGGTCATTGGCGTAAAAACTCGCTTTATGGCTTACTTTAGAATTTGTAAAAACAGGTTTTGAAGCTGGAAATCAGCTTCATTATTTGTGCTTTATACTCTATACTCTACTATAATACGTACTCTACAGCTTTAATTTCACTCAAACAACTCTATTTCATTCGAACTCTATTCTATTTCATTCGAACTCTATTGTTGCAGGCGGCTTGGGCGTAATATCGTAAACCACTCTGGCCACTTTCGGGATTTCAGAGGTAATTCTTGCTTCCAGCTTTTTGAGCACATCCCAGGGAGTTCGAGCGCTTCCGCAGTCATTCCGTCTCTTGACCCGACAGCCCTTACAGCCACGATCCAGCCGTAAGCCCGGATATCTCCCTTTACTCCTGTTCCCTTACCGAGCACGGCGGCAAAAGTCTGCCAGGGGCAGAATCTTTCAAGAAGCTCTTCTTCGACTATAAAGTTTGCTTCCCTTGCGACCTCGAGTTTCTCTTCTGTAACTTCCCCGAGAATCCGCACAGCGAGCCCAGGGCCAGGGAAAGGCATTCTTTCGCAGATCTCGTCAGGTAGCTGGAGCGCCCAGGCAACTTCTCTTACCTCATCTTTATAAAGGTCCTCAACAGGCTCAACGATTTTTTGAAGTCCATTACACTCGGCAGCCCTCCAACGTTGTGGTGGGACTTGATTCCGCCTTCGGACTCGATCCTGTCAGGGTAGATCGTGCCCTGAATCAGGTAATCGGCCGCAAGCTTCTTCGCCTCTTCCTCAAAGACCCGGATGAAAGTCTCGCCTATAGCCTTCCTTTTTCTTCAGGGTCAGTAATATCCTTCAGGGATGCAAGGAATCTGTCCTTTGCATAGACAATATCCAGGTTCATGTGGGAGAAGATGTGTTTTATCCTCTCGGTTTCTCCTTTCCTCATGAGACCTGTGTCGATATAGATCGGCTGCAGTCTGTCCCCGATTGCCCTGTACGCCAGCTCCGCACAAACAGAACTGTCCACGCCGCCCGATAGCGCAATAATTGCTCTCCCGTCTTTTATTTCCTGGCTAATTTTTTCAACTGCCTTTGGAATGAATTTCTCGGTTTTTACCATTGAAATGCTCCTTAAGTGATACTATTTTAATTCCTTTAAAGAAATGAACGTGATCAGTGAATTGTATGAGAATTATCTGAATTTGATTCTATTTTATTGCGATATATGAGTCTGTGCATGGGGTTTTTGATATTTAAAGTTATAGTAGGAGAATTTGTCAAATACATAAAAGATATTGTAAGTGCACTGAAATATAAAATGAATTTTGGCATTGGTATCTAAATACTGATATATATTATGAGAACTTATATCTCTTGATGAACTGCCCAAGATGTAAGAGTCTCGATCATAATAAGAATGGTAAAGTTAATGGCCGTCAACGCTACAAATGCTCTGATTGTGGATATAATTATTCAGTAGAGCTAAAATCAACTGCTAGTTCCGCATCTGTTAAGAGACAGGCTTTACAACTCTATCTTGAAGGATTAGGATTTCGGTCAATAGGGCGTTTTTTGGGAGTAAGTCATGTTTCTATCCAAAAATGGATAAAGAAATTTGGTCAGGAGTTAGAAGAACTAAAAAGCGAAAATGAGATATCTATTGTTGAAATGGATGAGATGCACACTTACATCGGTAACAAAAAAAATATTGCTGGATCTGGATTGCTGTTGATAGAGTTGGGAAAAAGTTCATCAACTGCTCTTTTGGCAGCAGAGGAACGGAAACTGGACAACTACTCTGGGAAAAATTAGAGAAGAAAGAGATTGGAGAAGTGATGACAGATCACTGGAGGGCATATGCAGAGTTCGTTCCAGATAAAATTCATACTCAATCAAAAGCAGAAACGTACACTGTTGAAGGGTATAACAGCATATTTAGGCACTTTCTGGCAAGATTGAGAAGAAAGACAAAGTGTTATACTAAGAGTCTTGAAATGCTAAAGTACTCAGTTATTCTCTTAATGAAATATAGAAATAACGAGTTAACTATATTTAGTTAACAATGCCTGAATTTTTAAATGTAATTTTTTCAAATATGGTAAATGTAGTCTTTTTAATACCAGTCAAAGCCCGGCCAGTAACTTACTGGCGAGTAAGATGCACTAAAGAAACTCTGAAACCTATTTCTTGAGATTTTTGGCGAAAGAGTATTGAATAAATATAAAATAATAAAATTTTTAGGTGAACGTGAATTTCCTTCTAACCCTCTCCAGAAAATCAAAAATTACAATTATATATAAAGCTTTTCCAAAAATATTCTACTAAAAAGTGAACAGGAATTGGTGATAGGAATGGGTAATGAAGATTATGAACTGATCGATAAGCTTGAGAATATCGCAAAGTCCCTGGAGAGCCTGGCAGAATCCCAGAAAAAAATAGCTGATACACTGGAGTGGATGGCAAAGGAAAAGGGAGTTGTAGCTTAAAGTGGGTGAAAACTCTGGGATAAGGCGCAAAAGGGATTAAAAATGCTTCAGCAAGGTTAAAAGCGCTTAAATAAGATTGGGCTCTGCTCAAAAGACAAATTAAAAATTTTTCTTACAGTGTTTGCAGGCTTCTTTCCTGCCGCAGCCGGAACTATCTCAGGGAGTTTGCTGAGGTGAAATCTCGATAAAATTCCGGAGTAAGAAAAATAACAGAAATAAAGAAACGGTTGCGGGGGAAGGAAAATTAACTGATTATGTAAGAGGAGTATGACCGATAGAGGAAGACAAGAAGTGCCTGGGTGTAGCCGCACTCCTTATCTTCCTATCTTTACCTCAAATCAAACATTAATAACGTTGACGCCAGAGATCGGCAATTCTCTATATTTATTCTTACTTCTCAACTCTTTTCCCTTTAGCGATTTCACTCTTTCTTTCTGAACTCTACTTACCGAGAAATTTCCGGGATGCATATCGGGAGTTCACAGCCAAATACTTTCACCCTGCAAACCTGTAACTTAAATATAATAAGCTTGAAACATCACAGCGTCAGGATTCCAGACCAGGCATATTTTATGTAAGTGTCTGGTCTATCATAAACATCGAAACATTCAGGATATAGTTGTGCATGAGAGCATATCCACAGGTTAATTTCACTGGACCCTCCGGGGTTTGTATTCTGGCTTGATAGCAATTCTGCAGGTCAGGGGATTAGAAAACGAGCACTGATTATGATTTCTTGAGGGCAAGTAAACGCGAGCTTGAGCCCGGGCCTTCCCTGTCTGCCAGAATGTATTCTGCCCTGCACCAGTATTTCGGATATACTTCTTTTCGCCCCTTACAGGAAGAAATCATCAGGGATGTTCTGGAAAAAAAGACGTCTTCGTGCTCATGCCTACAGGCGGAGGCAAATCAATCTGTTACCAGCTGCCTTCCCTTCTGATGGAAGGAGTTACAGTCGTCGTTTCTCCCCTAATTTCCCTCATGAAAGACCAGGTGGACGGGCTTGATGCGAATGGGATTGCTGCAGCCTGCATGAACAGCACCCTGAGTGCCAGGGAAATCCGGGATGTGAAGACAGCTTTTCTTGAAAACAGGTTGAAAGTTCTTTACGTTGCGCCAGAAAGACTCATGATGCCGGGAACCTTTGCCTTTTTAAAGAAAGGGAAGGTCAGCCTCTTTGCTATTGACGAAGCACATTGCATTTCAGAGTGGGGGCATGATTTCCGGCCTGAGTACAGGAAATTGAAGCTTTTAAGAGACCCGAAGACAGGCTTTCCTGATGTACCCGTTATCGCGCTTACGGCTACAGCTACAGAAAGGGTTCGAAAAGATATCGTATCACAGCTTAACCTTGACATATCGTCGGAGAAAGGCTCCTATGTTGCCAGTTTTAACCGGAAAAACCTTTCTTACGAGGTCAGGCCAAAGAAGGAGACTTTCTCCGAAATCGCTGATTACCTGCACAGGCATAGAGGTGAAGCAGGAATTATCTACTGCCAGAGCAGAAACAGCGTAGAAACCCTTACAAAAAAATTGAATATTGCGGGTTTCAAGGCTCTTCCCTACCATGCAGGCCTTTCAGATACCGAGCGAACCCGAAACCAGGAGATGTTCATAAAAGACGACGTGGACATCATAGTAGCTACAATTGCTTTTGGGATGGGGATCGATAAGTCTAATGTGCGTTTTGTTATACACTATGACCTTCCCAGAAACCTTGAAAGCTATTACCAGGAGACTGGCAGGGGAGGAAGGGATGGCAGCCCCTGCGAATGCATCCTTTTTTCAGCAGGGGTGACCGTTTCAAGATCGATTACTTTATTTCGCAGAAGACAAATGAAAAGGAGAAGGATATTTCTCTTGTGCAGCTAAGGCAGATGGTGGCCTACTGTGAGGGAAATAAATGCAGACGACAGACACTGATGGAATATTTTGGAGAGAAACTTTCGGGATATTGCGGAAATTGTGACTCGTGTCTCAGGCCAAAAGGTACCTTCGACGGGACTGAACCTGCCCGAAAACTGATGACCTGTGTGCAGGAACTTAACCAGCGTTTTGGCACTAACTATGTTATTGATGTCCTCACGGGCTCAAAGAATAAAAAGATCAAGCAGAATCACCATGAGAGGTTAAAGAGCCATGGCAGCGGCAGAGAGTTTACAAAGGAGCAATGGAGGTCATTAGCTTCCGAAATAACAAATACGGGTCTTCTGGACGTAAGTGGTGCGCAGTACCCTGTATTGAAACTGAATGCCATGAGCAGGAAAATACTGAAAGGCCTGGAACGAATAGAGCTTGTCTGTCCTGAAGGGTTTGCTCCAGAGGCTGAAGAAAGCTTCGTGCCTTCGACAGCTGCCGGTATAAATAATGAAGAAGTCGATGACGTGCATCTTTCTACAGAAAATACCTTTACAGAAGAATGTTCAGTTGCCGCTGATATCTTAAAAACACAGAATGTCAGAAAGGCCGTAAAATCCGGAAAAGAGCCTGATCCTATCCTTTTTGAGCGGTTAAAAGCTCTGAGAAAGGAAATCGCATTACAGAAAAACCTTCCTCCTTACATTATTTTCTCTGATACCACTCTTAAAGAAATGACTACAAAATTTCCACACAGTTCGGAAGAGTTCCATTCGATTACAGGGGTTGGGGAACATAAACTGAGAAAGTATGGGGATGCTTTTCTCAAAGAAATTGAAAATTACTGTAGAGACTATAGTTTGATACCTGCTGAAAAGCCTGAAAATTCGGGAGCTGCCTGTGAAAGGGCTGAAAAAGAGGAACTAATTTCAAAAGGCATAGCTAAAAAGAATGAAAATTCCAAAACTGAAATGGAAATGTTAGGGATTAAAATGTCCATTTCAGAATTTGATAAAGTAAATAGCTCAGAAGTCTGCAAATTTCCTCCAAAGAGGGCAAAATATCTCGATATGAGCATTCAGGATTGGTCCGAAACGGATTCTTCTGAAGGTGGCTCTAAAGAAATAGATTCTACAGAAAGTTCTACTCAGTCAGAAATCGTAGATTTGCTCAAAACAGATTTTTCTGAATCGAACTCTCTTGAAATAGAATCTCAGCAAAGAACTTTTTCTCTCTTTACCCGGGGGCTCGGGATTGATGAAATTGCTGAAATCCAGGGCATGAGTACCAGAACTATTTTCAGGCAGCTTGAACAGCTTGCCTTTTCCGGAAAGATCAGGAACAGTGGAGGACTTTTATCCCCTGAAAGACAACAGCAGATAAAAACTGCACTGGATACATTGGAAATTGAGCTGGATTCCCTGCTCCGGGCAAGGATAGGTAATAACTGCCCGGAGGAAGAAATGAAACTTATCAGGGCTCTCCTTCTGTCCAGAATCTGCTTTTCTCAGTCCGAAGACTGAAAAAAGTCCTTTTCTGCAAATTTTCCGGTTTTATCGTTTTTTCCGGCCTTTTTATTCTCGTATTTAATTTCAGTTTCCAGAAATAGTTTTTCAACGTTTTTCCCATTTCTTGAGTTCCAGAATTTCAGACAGAGTTCCACCTCTCCGGATCTCATCAAAAAGTCTCTTTTCGGTTTTGTTGACTTCTTTTGCTCTTCTTGCCAGTTCGTAGGCCCTTTCCGCGGGAATTACCACAACCCCGCTTTCATCGCCCACTATGTAATCCCCTGGCTTCACGGTCTGGCTGCCACAGGTAATCTCAGCATTGATTTCTCCAAAACCTTTGGGGTCTCCAGCGTTAGGTACTGTGTTACTCGTATAAATCGGAAGTCCCAGGGTTTCGATTTCGTCAATATCCCTGACAGCGCCCTCTATTACCACTCCTGCAATTCCCTTGTTCAAGGAACTAAGGGTTGCAAGCCCTCCCCAGCAGGCAATATCTTTACTCCCGTTGTAAATTACGATTACATCTCCTTTTTTTGCAATATCAATCGCTTCTACAGTCTTCGCCCAGTCTCCGGGAAAAGACTGCACAGTAACCGCAGTTCCTACTACCTTCCCTCTTACCAGAGGATGAATGCCTTTCATTGCCCCTTTCCTGTGCATGGCATCCGAAATGTTTGAAGTGGATACTTCCTTAAGAATTGCCCTTATTTCCTCGTCCACAGTTCCAACATTCCGGATTTCTACAGCTTCTGGGGAGTCCACACTCTGCCGGATTTTTCTGGCGGCTTCGGTTACGTTGTCAGAACGGGTGATATTTCCTCCGACAATCACAATCCTGGCCCCGGCCTTGACTGCCTGGACAGCACTGTTTGCATCAAGCCCTCCAGCGACGGCAAGCTGCACGTTCACTCTTTCTGAAATATCTCGAAGAAGGGATACAGGGTCTTTTCCTGTCATCTGCTGGTCTATGCCTATGTGCACGTTCACATAGTCCACTCCCAGAGCTTCGAGTTCTATTGCCCTTTTTACCGGGTCAGGAGCCGAGATGAGGTCTGCCATCAATCTGACCCCATACTTGTGAGCTGAACGAAGTGCATCAAGTAATGTAGAATCATCCGCACTCCCCAGCACAATAACAACATCTGCCCCGGCTTTTGCTGCCATCTCGACTTCCATGGCTCCCGTATCCACGGTTTTCATATCTGCAAGAATAGTCCGATCCGGAAAAGCTTTTCTCATGGTGCGGATCGCGTCCATCCCTTCACTTTTGATCAGAGGAGTCCCGATTTCGATCCAGTCCGCACCTCCTGCTATTGCTTCTCTCGCAATCTCTACCGAGCGATCTAACTCCAGAAGATCAAGTGCAACCTGAATTATGGAAACTATAATATCACCTCAAGTGGGAAATTTTTGTATTTGAGTTCTTCATTATCTATATTTCTTTTTATTTACGACTGTTTTTGTGTTAATATTGTCTTTTTATATCTTGTTTACAGATAAAGAGTAAGCAGTAGCTCGTCATCAGACAAGATTTTTGGCTAATGAAAGCAATATGTCCTGTGGGAAGACTATGGAAAAAAGCCTTAAAATAAGCGAGACAAAAAGCGCAGAAAAGCATATAACCGACGAAGAACGCAGGCAATTGCTTTCCTCTCTGCATTCCCGTCTTTTCTGGGTCGGCCAGCATATTCCCGATTATGTGGAATTTGAGGGAGAAACTTATCCTCTGCACAGCTATGTATGGGAACTGATTCAGAAAGACAAGCTCACTGAGGCAGAAAAATCAAGAATAGATAAATATGTCGAAATTATTTCGGCAAAGGAAAAGAAAGATGAAAAGGGGCTTGAAGAAAAATCTCTTACTCCGAAAGAAGCAGAAAATCTTTATCATGAGACTGCAGGCCTCTTGCGCGCAGTAATGGATCTGAAGGAAATAGAGAGCGGAACCTTTAAAGAGAATACAAAACATTTTCAGGAACAGTTCGTTAATCAGAGAATTAAAGACGCAAAGCTCTGGCTTGAATTTCTCAAAAACGTGTCCAAATGAAGTGCCAAAACTGAGGTACAAACCGGATTTAATTACTTTCGTACTCTTAGAAAATTTCCGGAGCAAAGGTTATATCTCTGGGAACCATTTTATGAAAACAGGATGTCATTTAAGAACCGACACGTCATCTCGATGAAAGACTTTTCGCGGAAAGAAATCGACTACGTTCTGGATACTGCCGAAAAGCTTGAGCCTGTGGCCAGGGGTGAAGAGAGATCCCGCCTGCTGGATGGAAAGATTATAGCTCTTCTTTTTTTGAACCGAGCACAAGAACAAGGCTTTCTTTTGAAGTTGCTGCCCAGAGACTTGGAGGGCAGGTTCTGAATCTGGGTTCCGTGGAGGCAAGTTCCGTAATGAAAGGAGAAAATCTTGCCGATACTATCCGTGTGATCAGCAACTATGCGGATCTTATAGTGTTGCGTCATCCTCTTGACGGATCGGTACGGATGGCTGCTGAATTTGCAAGTGTCCCTGTGATCAATGGCGGAGACGGTTCTGTCCACCACCCTACGCAGACTTTTCTTGACCTTTATACTATCCGCAGGGAAAGCCACCTTGAGGGCCTGAAGATTGCTATGGCAGGAGACCTGAAGTACGGGAGAACAGTCCACTCCCTCTGCCATGCTCTATCCCTGTACGGAGCTGAAATGACTTTCGTTTCGCCTCCTGAACTCAGGATGCCTCCGGAAATTGTCAGAGACCTCCAAAAGAATAAAATAGGGATAAAAGAAACCGATTCCCTTGAGGAAATAATTGGAGATGTCGAGGTTCTCTACATGACAAGAGTTCAACGGGAACGTTTTCCCGATCCTGAGGAATATGAGAAGGTTAAAAACAGGTTGAGGGTTACAGGCGATCTGCTGAGAACCGCAGATCCGGACCTCAAGATTCTTCACCCTCTCCCGCGGGTAAATGAAATCTCCCCTGAAGTGGATTCAACGCCACATGCATGTTACTTCGAGCAGGCTTTCTATGGTGTCCCTATTCGGATGGCACTTCTTGCTCTTGCCCTGGGAGTGATTGAATGAAAGAAAAATGGAACCTAAAGATTCAGGCAATTGAAAACGGAACGGTAATTGACCATATAAAGGCAGGGCAGGCATTAAATGTACTACGTATACTGGGGATTTCCAGTGCTTTTCGGGCTACTATCAGTTTTGTTATGAATGCTTCTGGTGCCAGAAGTAAAAAAGACGTCGTGAAAATTGAAGGCAAAGAGCTCAGTGTCGAAGAGCTCAACAGGATTGCCCTTATCTCTCCGAAAGCTACTATCAATATCATAAGGGACTTTGAAGTAGTCCAGAAGAATAATGTTGTACTTCCTTCTTATGTCGAAGGCGTCGTGCGCTGTGTCAACTCAAAATGTATTTCTAATAGCAGTGAGCCCATAAAATCCAAATTTTCCGTGTTCCAGTCCGAAGAAGAAGGAGTCACTCTCCACTGTCTGTACTGTGAACACGTAATTTCGGAGGACATAGCCGAAAATTTGCTGTGAATGTAGAATTTTAGATGAGATCAAAGAGTAATTTTTTTATTTTTATCTTAAAGTTTTATCAGGCGACAAATAAGTTCATGATTATGGATCTCTGGCTTTTGATACCTGTCTTCTCCGGGAGAACGTGTGCACCCGGGAACACAAAGAATGAGGATTCAGAGTAGAAAATTATAAAATAAATCCGGGTTTCAGAAGGAAATGTTTATGCTAAAAGGCGAGCCAGATACAAAAAAGCAAATACGGAATATATCAATGCTCAGGAGCGTAATAAACTCCTCTGGAGCCTCAGGAGTGATTTTGCCTGGGCAGGGAAGAAAATCCCTGAAAGCGTGGAGATTGATGGGCAGGAATACAGACTCAGGGACCTGATTCTAGAGCTGAGCGAAAAAGAATCACTTGACACAGATAAAGCTGCCAAAATCCGGGCTTTTATCCAAAGATTGAGGGGAAAAGCAAAAGTGGACGAGGAGCTGCTGGAAACTGAGGAACTTACACAAGCTGAGGCCGAAGCTCTCTACGAAGAAGCGACTGGACTTTTGCGGGCCTCAATGGAATTAAAGGACAGACTTGAGGGAAAAGGTGGGGAAAAAAGTGCCGACGAATTTAAAAAAATGCTCAATACCCAGAAAGTTATAGATGAAAAACGCTTTCAGGAGCTTATTAAAAGTTTAAAGTAGTGAGTTTGCTTATATTTTATCCAGGCAATTTTCTTTTTCGATATAATCCTCCTAGGGCACCATCCCATCAATTTTTTAAAATATTTTTTCAAAGTCATCTCGTAAGCCTTCAAAACGATCTCAATAAATGGTTTAAGCCTTCAGTGAGGCTCTATTCCTTCTGTTTTGAAGAATCCGGTAAGTTCTTCAGGATTATCGGTAAATAACCAAAGTTTCAGATTTGAACGTGTAGTAACTTTAAGAGTCCGCTGATAAGGTACTAAGAGTTCGAAGTTGTAAAAAAGCACCAGGAAAAATGTTATCTTCGAAAGTTTCGTCAGAAATATACTGAGTTTACTATAGTCTGTAGCTAACCTTTCCAGATCCTTTAAGTCCATCATTATCGTTACTACAAAGAAAAAAACGCAAAATAAGCGTATCAACCAGCGCAGGGAATGATTTTCATTCTTTGTTAACGAAATTTGCGTGACGTCCTCTTTTTCGATTACAACTGGTTTACGCATAGGTTGCTTGATTATGATTTTTCCGGGTATTACGGTGGCAGCATTGGGGCGATTAAGAAGGAATATGAGAGGCAGAAGGAACATAATAAGGCCTGAAAATATGATTAAATAAGAGTCTTCAGGACTATATATCCATAAAAGCAAGGAGACTATTAATATAAAAAAAGTAGTTATTAACACCCGTGATACCCACCACCAGTCAAAGAGGCTAGCCTGCACCTTAAGAGTTCTACCTTCCTGCAGGTCCGCGGGGGAGGAACTCAACTGGATATTTCCATTTTCCAATTTAAAGTCCGAGAAACAACCTTCCTGCCTTTCTTTCTGGAAAGAGTTTTTTGTTGGACACCAGCCCATCAACTTTTCAAAGTATTTCATAAAAGTCATTTCATAAACCTTCACAATGCATTTCGATAGACGATTTTATCTCTACGGCCGAGACTTCGTCCGTGATTATGGAACAGTAGGAAGTCCATTCATACCATTTTTTGTGTTTGATTTTGATGTACAGCTGCGTATTCAGATCCCAAAATCGGATTTTTTGCTTCCTTTCCGCAAACAGCATGAGAGGAAGTAGCGAGGTCAATAGCAAAAGTAGATTCCATTCTCCTTTTACTACAGCCATGTAGACCACAAATCCGCAAAAGGCAATTCCTCCAATAACTAACAGAAGGGACATTTTCTTTGAACGTTTTTCAAGCCTGTATGAAGTTATGGCTTCAATTTCTGTATAAGGTATCTCAAACTTCTTCAGTCTGAAGGCTTGCAAGTGGATCCCAAATTTGTCTACCAGAACTGCCGCTTCGAAGGTTTTGAGAATTAGCAAGTAATAAGAAGCGTTAAATAAGAAAAGACCTGCCAGCAAGAGAGGAATATCTTCTGGAGACTTCAGGCGCAGGAGCAGATTGAAACTTATTATAAAATATATTAGGTATAAAGTTGTATTTGCAGGGAAGATCACGTTTGTGGTTTGGAACTCCGGGAGGTTTCCTGTGTTTCCAGAGATTGGGGTCATATTTGCGAAGGTACAGGACTGTTTTGTTCTCGTTACCGTTTTCTTGCAAGCCGGGCACCAGCTCATCAGCTTTTTTATGTATCTGGATTCCCGGCTCATAGTTCTCCCTCATTTTCTCCAAGGACATACAGCTTTTGCTTTCCCTTTTCTCTTTTCATATACATTTTCATATGGTTTTTCCTCTCCCAGTAAATTAGCTGGAAATAGAAGCTCCACATAAGAACCAGGGTCCCTGTAGTGAAAGAATACAGTATCTGATCATTAAGAAGATAAGCTGCATGAGACGAGATATAGGGTAAGAAAGCCATGAGCAAAGTAAAACCCAAAAATAGGAATATAAAAACACAGAAGAATGTTTTTCTAAATGAAGGAGAAACGACAGGATTTCTTTTCACGACGTCGTATTGATGCATCTGCTTTTTCCAGCCGAGCAAATAGATTGGTAAAGAAAGTAAAAAACCTAGAAGAAAAGCCTCTGTATTTATACCTTTTTGAAATAGGTTTATATAAACAGGAATAAAGAAAATTGGTAGCAGGAGGAGATGGGTATCAAGCCTGGAATGTTGGCTCTGAACCGTCGGACTTCTGGCTTTTTCTCCTCCCGATCGATTGTTTGCTTCAAAATTAGCAGAGCTAATCCGAAATCCTGTTTGAGAGGCTTTTTCATTCGGGCACCAGCCCATTAGTTTTTTTATGTCTTCAACTTTAAGGTTCACATTTCTCCCTCTTTTTCCCCAATAGCATACGTCTTTTCGAAGCTATTTTCATATTTTATGTAAATTTTCATGCGATTTTTCTTCTCCCAGTAAATTAGCTGGAAATAGAAACCCCATGTTAAGAACAAAATAATTGAAAGTCCGAATAAGGCTGAGTGCCAAGATTGTCTTATCAGATAAGAGAGAACCATAAGCAGAATAAGCAAAATTATGATTATCAGGATCCAAAGATATGATACTTTAGAGATATAACGAACAACAGGTTTTTTCGCAATGTCGTTGAACCGCTGAATTCGCTCATTCCAGTAAAATACAAAATAAGATAGGGCAGGTATTGATCCGATAAGTAAATTTATGATTAAGTCAAAATTTAAGCCTATCTGATTATATATCAGGAGATGAACAAATGTTAAAAAAATAGCAAATAGAAGAATTTGATTACTTATTCTCCGGAGCCATCCAGGGGTTTTTAAATCTCTGTTGTCATCCTTTGCTCTGTCTGGAACATCGGAATTATAATTTTTAAGGTTAACAAGCTTTCTGGTTTCATGTGCTTTTGCATTCGTACACCAGCCCATTAGCTTTTTGATCCGCTCAAAAACAAAAATCTTAGCTGGCATTTATTCATTCTCCCGAATTATATATGACTTTTTCCACTTTCCGTAACTTTTGTTGAAATAAATGGTTTTGTGGTTCTTTTTCTGCCAATATATTAGCTGGAAATAACTAAGCCACATCACGACCAAGCAGCCACCCATAAATGAAAAGGTTACTTGCAGGGAAAAATTCTTTTCAATATACCCAGAAAAAATCCAATAAAAAAGCATTGCATAGAAAATTAGCTTCATTATTTGAGACACTTTTTCCATGCCGGAATTATCGAAAATGAGTTTCTGTGCTAGAGTATCGTATCTGTGCATCTGCTTCTTCCAGTCAAAGGCAATAAACGCTACAGAAATGAAAAATCCTGCAAGTAAAAAGGCTAGCTTTAGACCCAGGTGATTAATCGTCAGGATATACACAAGTGTAAAGAAAGTGCTAATCAGGAGAGTATAAGTACTCGTTTTCCGTAGCCACCCGGGGTTTTCCAGGTTTTCGTTTTCTCCCCTTGCTCTGTCTGGAGTATTCGAATCAAAATTTTCAAGGTTAACAAGCTTTCTGGCTTCATTTGCTTTTGCATTGGGGCACCAGCCCATGAGCTTTTTAATATATTTTGCTTCCCAATTCATAGCTTTCCCTCCTTTTCTCCAATAGCATACATCTTTTGGAACCCCTTTTCATTCTTTATGTAAATTTTCATATGGTTTTTCCTCTCCCAGTAAATTAACTGAAGATAACTTCCCCACATAAAGATCCAGGCTCCAGCAACTAAAGAATACAGTGACCGAGCGTTAAGAAAAGAGGGTATCTGAGATAAGAAAACCATAGGCAAAATTAAGAACGAAATTAGGGCTAAGAAAATCCATAAGAGCGTTTTCTTTGAGGAAGAGCCAACAATGGGTTTTTTTGCCAGGGAATCGTAATGACGCATCTGCTTTTTCCAGCCGAGCAGATAAATCAACAGAGAAAGTGAAATACCTAAAAAGAAGGCCTCTGCATTTATACCTTTTCGAAATAGCAAATTTATGTAAATAGGAGTTAAGAAAAGTGTTGGTAGGAGAACTCGGATATCAAACCTGGAAAAAAGCTTGGAAAAACGACTTGAAATCCTTGGATTTCTTGCCTTTTCTCTTCCAGATTGATCATATGCTTCAAAATTATCAAAGATAATCCGGGATCCGGTTTCAAGTGTTTTTGCGTTCGGACACCAGCCCATCAGTTTCTTGATGTATTCCAGAGTCATAATTGTTACTCCATTCATGCATTTGCAATGTAGATCCCTGGCATTTTACGCCCGTATACAAGTATTATTTTTCCATTCCTCTTTTCCCAGTATATGTCTGTAAGGTAATACAGAAAAGCTGTCAAACAAAAGCCAGACAGAAATCCTATAGTGTGTCTCCAACCAAGCGACGAACCAAAGACAAGAAGCAGTACTAGACCAGTTGAATTAAAATTAAAGTAATAAAACAAAGCTATCAAACAAAAAGTAGAAATAATAAACAAAACGAGTCCCCAATTAGACTGTGAAAAAAAGAGATACAATAATACCAGGGAAAGTATTAGATTTATAACTCTCCATTTTGGAAATCTAATATTCATCTTAATTTTCTTACCTGTATTTTTTATATTATCCAGATAATGCCAGTTCCAGATGCAAAAGTATAGGTTAAAAATGATTCCGATAATTAACCCAAACATGAAACCTTTATCCATGGGATGAACTCCCATAAAGCTAATTCCTAATATAGAAAAGAGAGTAAGCCCGGTGGACATTATTAACATCCTATTATGGCGCTTATTCCACCAACTGGAGGGTAAAATCGGAGAATTTCCAGCATCTTTTTCTCTTGATTGGTTATTCGTTTCAAAATCTTCAGGGTGGATTGAATGTTGAGTTTCAAGCGTTTTTGCATTCGGGCACCACCCCATAAGTTTCCTTATACTTTTTGTGAATACGTCCATCTTTTCCCCTTCATTCAATTTTACCTGCCTTTAGTCAGGCCTATTCGATCGATTCTTTTAATTTCTCAAACAATTCATCAGCTATTTTTGTAGGATCATTAGTACTCTTGAGCTTGAGCTGCATTTCCTCTGCAAAGTCCCAGAGCAGTTCAATACATTCCCTGTATCTCTCGCAAGACCCACATTCTCCTTCGTGTTCGTACCAGACCTGCATGCCGTGTTTTGCCGAGACAAAAATTATTGTGTTGGCTTTGAGAGGAACCGACTTCCCGAAGAGAATTCCTTTCTTTGAGTCAAATTTTTCCACTTTGATCCTGTTTGCTTTGGCCATCTCAAGCAGGTTTTCTTCAATCCGCTTATCCATACTGAGGAGGGCTCTTGAAACTGACTGCCTGGAGACCCCAAAATGCTTTGCGATATTGATATTGGGGAGTCCGTTTCGGCGCAGGACCCAGAATTCAAACTGTTTTTCACCTTCCGGAAGGAACATATGTAAACATCTGGACGTTGACTATTTATAACTTTCTTTTGATATATTTTTTAGAACTCTTCTTCTGGATATTTCTGCTCTATGGAAAGAATTCCTAAGTTTCTCAAAAATAGTTTGATGATTTGGCCATAAAATATATATGAAACAAAGTTAAAATTTGTTTTAAGTAATGGATGTTTTTCGAGTAATGTAAATATAATCTTGGTTTTAATGATTATACAAAATAGAAGTCGCGGATACGATGAGGTTCTTATATGCAGAAGGAGGACTATTTGGAAAAAAACCAGGAGAATGCTGAAGAATTTGGAGCCGAAGCTAGAGCAGCTGTTGATTCCAGAATCTATGAACGTCCTTCTTTCTTTCTCGGTTTACCTTTTATTATTATTTTTGGAGGTATATGGAGTAAATACGAGAGTGTACTCTCTATCGAACATGAAGGAAAAACTGTGGTTGTGCTCTACCATGGTCTCTGTCTTGTTTCAGCTGAGGACAGGCTTCTTATTCGCGGAAAGTGGTATAAGGGAAAAAAGCTCGGAATACAGGGAAATGTCGTTGTTGCGGACAGGATAGAAAACCTGAGTTCTGGAATTCTTTTCAGCAAAGAATGAGTTTTCCGAATATGCAGGGCTCCATTATGTCTCATGAGAGCTGTTTTTCCACTTTCCATTTTTTAGGAGCCCGTACAATTTTCCGGCGATGAATGGTTTATTGGGATTTCTTGCTTGCAGGCAAGTATTCCTACTGTTATGGGATGATACGATATTTTGAGATTTCAGAGTTGCATTACCTGCAAGCAAGCAGTATCCTATTTCCTACTTATACTATTTATAGTTTTTTAATCACCAATATAAAATTGATATCGTAATACAGCAGGTATACTCCAGGTAAATTCAAAAAATCTAAAAAAACAAATAGTCGTTTCCTGCCTGAAAAATGAAGGTGGGCTTGATAAGAAGCCCAGGCCTGTTATTTTTAAAAATTATTTGTTTTAAGGTTGCCGGTTTAAGCTATTGCTTTATAAACCAAGCACATCGTCCATGGAGTAAATTCCGGGTTTCTGCCCACAGACCCACTCAGCCGCTTTGACTGCTCCGTTGGCAAAAATCTGGCGGGAGTGAGCCATGTGCTTGATCTCAATCCTTTCGGAGTTGCCTGCAAAAAGGACAGTGTGATCTCCTGCAATATCTCCGGCGCGAACACCATGAATCCCGATTTCTTTTCCCCGCGGAGCTATGCCTTCTCTGCCGTAGACATAATCCTTTCCACCCAGGGCTTCACTGATAACGTCAGCTGCCCGAAGGGCGGTCCCACTTGGAGCGTCTTTTTTCTGGTTATGGTGGGCTTCTATAATCTCGATATCGTAATCTGCAAGGTATTTTGCAGCTTCTCTGATGATCTTGAAAAAGACATTAACGCCTACTGAATAATTCGGAGAGATAACTGCACTTACCTGATTTTTCCGGATAGAGTCGTCAATTATCTTTCGCTGTTCCGCAGTCAGGCCTGTGGTTCCTATAATAAGATTTACTCCGCATCTGGCTGCTATTGGAGCGTTAACTACGGTTGCGCTGGCTGCTGTAAAGTCGATAAGAATATCAGCCTTGGTTTTTTTCAGGACAGTTTCAAGATCTTTCACTTCCGAGATCTGGACTCCCAGGTTCCCGACATGGGCAAATTCTCCTGCATCCTTTCCAAAATTATTGACGTCAAAAGCAGCAACAAGCTGCATATCCGTAGAGCAGGTAATATTTTCAACAATTAAAGAGCCCATCCTGCCGCAGGCTCCGAGTACTGCTGCGTTGATCATTCCATAACCCCTAATTTCCTGAGTTCATCTGCAAGCTTTACAGTATTTGTCTTGCTCAGGGGCGCAAGTGGAAGCCTGAGGTGCCCGCTTGCAAGCCCTGCAAGTTCTGCAGCTTTCTTGGCCGGGATCGGGTTCGTTTCCAGGAAAAGGGCACGAATCAGAGGGGCGATCTCAAAATGGATCTTTCTTGCGGTTTCGTAATCTCCAGCAAGGGCCGCATTTACCATTCTGGACATTCTGTCAGGGACTATATTTGCAGCAACAGAAATGACTCCCCTGCCTCCCATAGATATGATCGGAAGTGTCAACCCATCCTCGCCTGAAATAACCACGAAATCTTCGTCTGCAGTATTTTCCAGGATCTGGGAAACTTTGGAGACATTTCCGCTGGCTTCCTTAATTCCCACGATATTTCCTACTTTTGCAAGTTCGGCAATAACATCTATTGGCATGTCCTGCCCTGTACGGGAGGGGACATTATAGAGAATCATAGGAATCTCGACTGCCTCTGCAATTTTCTTGAAATGCGCAAGCAGGCCCGCAGGATTTGGTTTGTTATAATAGGGGATATCAGAAGTACGCCGTCAACCCCCGCATCTGCAGCATGTTTTGTAAACTGGAGAGCTTCCCCTGTATTATTTGAGCCGGTTCCTGCAATCACAGGAACCTTCGAACATTCCACAGCAATATCGATTACTTCTTCGTGCTCAAGTGCTGAAAGGGTTGCCGATTCTCCAGTAGTGCCACAGGGCACGATGCCGGTAACTCCTCCCTCTTCAACAAATGCAATATTCCTTTGTAGGCCTTCCCTATCAATCCTGTCATCCTTCGTAAAAGGAGTTATCAGGGCAGGCATTGCTCCTTCAAACATGTCAGATATCCCCACCAGTTTCCCGGAATTAAATTCTCTGTTCAGTACACTTTCATACGTGCAACTTTTCTTGTGACGTAGCCTGCAACCCTGTTCCTTATGACCTTGCTTTCAATGGTTGTGTACTTTGTCACGAGAGTCTTGTTAGTCTCAAAATCCTTTGTGAAAATATCTCCATGGTTTTCAATTAGTCTGAATGCGATTCTTTTTATGTTTGTCTGTCTTATATTTCCCATCGTATCTCCTCTTGGATATTTTTTGCGGTGTTTTAGTCCAGTTATTCAAGTTTACTTCTGGTTTATCTCATCATGTTTTCCTGTGAATTCTGGTTAACGTGAAGCCGAAGGCAAAAAACAGTTCTTTAGTGTCTGTTTTCTTCTCCCGGATTGATGGATTTAGCGAAAACTGGATGCAAAAATTTGATTGATAATGATATTGTCGACTAATAGGTTACTTGAGATTTATAAGTTTTGGGGTCACTACATCAGGCTAAAGTTGTGAGGCTTATCATTCTTTCTCTCAATTATTTAAGTGAAGTGCAACAGGCGGTTGACAATTCTCATTTAAGTATCTATTTTTTGCATCATTGACAATTGCATTTTGAGTATAACTTCCTTGAATGACATTTGAATATCTGCATTTAAATGTATTCTGTATCCTTACGTATATTTTCTTATTTTTTTACGTAATCTGTTTTCCCGAGAAAGCGGTCAAGAGTTCCTGCACCAGTGAAAACACGTTCTCTCATTCCTTTACGGTTAATAAAGAGTCCTATTAAAACAATAAGCAAGCCAAGGTTCGGTTGTGCCTCAACAGTAATTGCTCCTATTAGGATCAGGGAAGAAGCTGCAAGTCCTCTCAGGGCTCCTTTCCTGTAGGAACGATAGCCTGTTCTTTTAAAGATCCGGATATCCCGGAGGGTCAGGAAGAGAACTACAAAATAGGCAAGCATCGCAATTTCCAGATACATTCTTTTCTCCATCTTCTGTTTTTTGATTT
The DNA here is from genome assembly GCA_023955635.1 of Methanosarcina sp. ERenArc_MAG2. Classification (GTDB taxonomy): domain Archaea; phylum Halobacteriota; class Methanosarcinia; order Methanosarcinales; family Methanosarcinaceae; genus Methanosarcina; species Methanosarcina baikalica. The sequence continues at coordinate 153,193 of JAMXHR010000011.1, read as the reverse complement.
CGCAATTCCTGCTCCTTTCTTGAATGATAAGTAGGAATTTGATCTTCTTTTTATCCTGTGTCCTGCTCATTTTGCAGGGTGCCGGTAGTAATTAATCAATATATCATTGCAATTAGGTAAGTATGTAAAATTACGTATGTCAGATAATATATAAAACTAGCAGGTTTGGCTTCTTCTGATATTTTTTTCTTAAAAAAGATATAGTGCAAAAGAAATCTCTTGCATAGAATACATAACCGAATATATTCAAGAAAAAATTAGCCCGAAAAATAGCAGATAAACTGTGACGCCGAGAAGAAAAGTCCCTGTCCACAGGAGAATTTCAAGGTCCATGTATTTTTTAACTTTCCACTTCCACCGATTGGTAACAAAAAGGATTCCAAAGAAAATTGTTAGTGTGCCAAGGAGCATGTGCAGATCCAGGAGTGAATTGTAATAGGGCAGGATAAAACCTCTTCCTCTACTGTACAGCATATAGATCACTGAAATCAAGACAAGATAAAAGGTAACTTCTGCAATCTTTCCATGCCTGGCCATGCTTTTTCTTTTACTGTAAATTGCATACAAAAGAACGACAAAGGCAAGAATCTGAACCATCAGTGAGAGGTCAGACAAAGTAAATGGTCTTGAATCTGAAAACATCTTACTTCCCCACAGTACTTTCTCCAAATCTTCTCTAAAATTGCCTCGAATATATTTATATCTATTTTTTAAGTGTTTTCATAACATTCCCGAGTCAATCAGTCCGCTCAGGAAGAGAAGCCCGAGAAAGAGTGGTTGGTGAATAAAATATATGACCAGAGAATTTTGCCCTACGCTGGAAAATAACCTGAAGATAGGGTTTTTTCCAATATAGGGAATTTCAAATTGCCTTTTTCCTCCTGTATATAGAAAATTTCCGAGGAAAACTCCTGCAAGCAGTACCCCAAACCAGGGAAATAGAGGGAAGTAATCCATCGTCCTGAAATTTTCGGGAGTAAAGCCCAGCCAGAGCAAACTGGAAAATTCAAAAGTTCTCTGCCTGAGATAGAGTCCCGAAAAGCCAAATAACAGGCTGAAGAATAGGTTTCCTTTTCCATATTTCAGGAAAGGATATACAAGCACTGCCGAAACTCCAAAAAAATGCAGAATTCCGAAAATAATATACTCTTCAGGTAAAAAGATCCAGGTTATACCTGTGAGCAAAAGCCCCATGAAATAGAGTTTGAACCCTCTTTTAAGGTATTTCAAAAATTTTCTGCTCCGTTTCCGTCGAACTCTTTATCAAGGGCTCTTGAATGACTTATTGAGAGGGAAGTTCCAGAGATAAGGATGAAAAGGGAAGCTGAGAATCTGCCTGCATATAGAATGGAGCCGGACCTGAGTTGAATGTCTGCAAGCTCGAAAAAGTCGAGATCATAAAGAAAGTGGTACAGGAGCATAATAAAGACAGCAAATCCTCGCAGACAATCAATCTCCCAGAAGCGATTTGCATGCCTGGCCATAAATTTTTCTCCGGAAAAACGTGAAATTACGTTCACAAAGGACTACAGCCTTCTTTAAAGATAATCTACTATATAATTTCTGGTTCTCCTTGGAAAAATGGCAAGTCTTTTATCTTCTCCTCTGGATTGATAGAAATCCGGTGCCTATTGAGATTATAGCAAGCAGAACTGAGTTTTTACTTCACTTATGCTCAGATAGGGTTCACTACTTCTATAGACTTTTTTCTGTGTTGTCACACCCAACTTATTTTTCCTGTAATCAGCCTCAAAATGTTTAATATAATTTCTCTGGATTCATCGGCTAGTGATATTTTCAATTTAAATATCATTTTTAATTAATCCAGACACGGCAGCCAACATACTTCTTTAATTTATGCGTTGTGATGTTTACAACAATTTTAAATTTCTTTATAACAGTCCTAGTCCGGGGCCTAAATGAGGGATTATCCCGAACAAAAACACATTTATCGAGCCGTGAATCATTATCACAAGGGGAAGGCTTCGGGTTCTATAAAATAAGTATCCGAGAAAGCCCCTACAAGAAAGGTGTATGCCATTTCATAGGGAGTGCCGTAGCTGGAATGCATTACTCCGAAAAGAAGACTCGAGATGAAAATTCCCCCAGCTGGCCCCAAGAACTCTTCCATTCTCGTCTGGAGGATTGACCGGAAGACAAGTTCCTCTACTAGCCCAACAATAAACACCATTATGACTATGAGTATCAGCAAGTTTTCCAATGAGAGATCCGGGATAAGTTCTCTGGTCCCTATCAATATATATTCTGCTTCCGCAAAGGCCAGGCCTGTAAGGACAGAGAAAGGAAGATACATCCATATCTTCCTGAGCGTATCTCTTTTTTCTCATATACAACTCTTTGATGAATGGTAGCAATCATTGCCGGAATTGCCAGAGGCGCATAGACGAATATGAATGAGTAAATATTTATATCGAAAAAAATTGGCATCGAAAAGTTTACCAGTCTGAAAATTGTCAGAAGCAGAAGTGCCTGGTAGACTTTTCGTATCTCATATTTTTTTGTAACCACTATTGAAAATGAAAGGGCCAGGAGAAGCAGGGTATAAGCTATTGAGGCTTCTTTCAACCTTCCTCCGAAAATCAACAGTTCGGCAAAAGTAATTGCAATTACAGGGATTCCTGCATAAAAAATTTTTTTCAGGAATCCGGTTTTTTCTTCAGTTCGCATTTTAAACATTTCCCCGAGCTCCGGCAAAGAGACCTGTCCTGCTTCAAGCTCTGAATGTGGAAAATCAGGAATTGCCATTCTCAAGCCTCCTCGGTAACATTAATCCAGAGATGGAGGTTTCTGTAAGGCACGGTCTTTTCGGTTTCATTAAAGAGCAGAAACTCTAGCTTCATGTTCTTTCCTTCGAAAGGTGGCGTAAAAGTAATCGGCTCTTCCCAGGACATATTATGTTCAAGGCTTATACTTCTCTGATTTTCCGGAAGAGGCAGAGAATTGTTTTCAAGCCTTACTTCCATTGTATAATCTACGGGCCTATACTCATGGTTTACGATCCCTACACTGACCGTCCCTTTTTCTCCCTGCACAAATTCTGTAGTATAGTTTTCGGTTATCCTATTAGCTCCAAGAATGTAATATTCGGTAAAATGCTCTCCTTCTTTAGGGTTTTCTATTATGTAGGCAAGGCTGCCCACAGAAACCAGTGTCAAAAAAATAAGAAGAAGTGCGAGAATTTTCTCGATTTTTGATTCGGGCTTTTCAAGAATTTCAGCATTCATGCTAAGGAAAAACGCTTTGAATGAAACTCCAAAAACTTTGGCTTCAGGCAGCAGACTCCTTCTGTAGTATGCAACTGCGCATGTCAGGAGAGTAAAAACCGAAAGTACCGTTAGCAGAGGGATCTCCTTGATTCCCCAGGTAGTATAGTTTAGGCCGAGTCCCATTATCGGGACGACTGCAATACTCAGTCCGAAAGATAGCGCGACTCTCTCAATTCCTTCAATATCTTTTTTTGCCGGAAAAATAGCTCCAGTTAGGGCGTAACCTGGCAAGAAAAGCACTAGAACAATTCCCAAACCTGTGCGCAGGAAACTGCCATTAAGTACGGGCACGAGCACAAGGACGTCAGTAAGAAACACAAAACCTGCAACAAGCAGCAGGTCCAGAGGAAGTTGTCTAGTTTCGACCATTTTTACCACTAATAAAACTATTTCCGGCCACTTTCATTACTGATAAAATTTTTTTATATTATATCCTCTTTGAATTTATACTTATGTAAGCCTTCCGTTAACCTGCTTTTTTATTTTATCCAAGCCGGGATCCTTTCAGGTGGTCCTGTTGCAGGAAAATAAGGAAGAAAAAGCCTTTCCATTTTTAAACTAGTCTCTTCTTGTACGATTTTTTGGTTTCAAAATTCCAATTTCGGGTATTGCATACTCTCTTTTATCAGTTTCTCTTTTTTCTGAGAAATACCCTTAATTCCTCAATTTTTTTGATTCCCCTTTATTAATAAGACTTCTTTATATGAAAAATTTTTCCCTTTTTTGAAAAGCCTTTTACGATGTGAGCCATTTTTCGCGTATTTCACAAAAATTTTAGCTCGATCTCAGAAATATCTGGGCGCGCATAGAAAATTTTATTTTGTACTTTTCCCTTTTCTGCAAGCATGAAAGTGTTGGTTACAGGGGGAGCAGGTTTTATAGGCTCCCACATAGCTGAATATTTTGCAGAAGCAGGGCACACTGTCAGGATCCTGGATAATCTTGCCACAGGTTTCCTCAGAAATGTTCCGCAGTACAAAAACATCGAGTTCATTCAGGGAGATATCTGTGATTCTAACTTAGTCGAAAAAGTGGTTTCGGGCATGGATTGTGTTTTTCATGAAGCTGCCCTTGTATCCGTACCTCTCAGCTGTGAAAGGCCTGCTGAGGCTTTTCGGGTTAACACTCTTGGGACTCTTAATGTACTACAGGCCTGCGTTAAAGCAGGGGTCGATAAATTTGTGACTGCATCTTCGGCTGCTATTTACGGAAATAATCCGGTTCTTCCAAAGCGCGAAGATATGTATCCTGAACCGACTTCTCCTTATGCTATTTCCAAACTCGACGGGGAATACCTGGCAAGAATGTTTTATGAGAGTCATGGGCTTCAAACTACCTGCCTACGCTACTTCAATGTCTATGGCCCCAGGCAGGACCCAAAATCCCCATATGCAGCTGTAATCCCCATTTTCCTGGAAAGAGCAAAGGCAGGAAAAGATCTTATTATCTACGGGGACGGACTTCAAAGCAGGGACTTCGTGCATATCAAAGATGTGGTAAGGGCAAATGTCGCAGCTCTTGATCATGGCGACGGACAAGTTTTTAACGTGGCGATGGGAAAAAGCGTGACGGTTGTGGAACTTGCCGAAAATATTATTAAGTTGACTGGCTCTTCCAACAGGATAGTGTACGCCGCGCCAAGAGCAGGCGATGTTCGGGACTCAAAGGCAGATGTTTCAAAAATTTCCGGGTGGTGGAAAGGAGAGATCGAGCTGCAGGACGGGTTAAAAAGCCTTATTTAAACGGCTTTAAGGGCTGTTTACTTGTGTAGAAAAGAAGGCTGTTCTCTTAGCTAAACAGCCTTCTCATGCGGCTTGAAAAGATACTTTGTTTCCTTATTTGTTAAATAAAAGTAACTATTCAGTCTATCTAAAATCCGTTAGATGATACCTGTTTTTATCTTTTAGAATATCATTTCTATTGACCACGTAGGTTTTTATTGCTCTGAATCCTTTTTTCCAGGTCCCATTTTCTTCATTTTCTTAAATATAATCGCACTCATAAGAAGGACTATAATGAACCCTACAAAGATATTGGTAATTTTTTGAGTCCCCACCTTTTTATTTTCTTGGGTAGCAGCGCCACTCTTAGTTTTTGCTCCGATTTCGTCATTTATCATTATCTCAGAAGGTGATTGGTTTTCTCCTGTTTTTTCCTCTATCGCCATTACATTCTTTTCGGCCGTGATTGCAAACGGGGAAAAACTGGGAATTTCAGATTCAAAATAAATATATTCTTCATTTTCACTCAATTTTTTTGTAGGAAGAGAATTCCAATCGTTCTCGTTGAAATGCTGGAGGACTATTGTGTCAGTATTAATATTATTTTCTGTGATCCACTCTTTGCTTACTCTGAACCCTACAATGGCATCCTCAATATTTTTGGAGTTTGGAAAGCCCCCATTTCCTATCCAGATATTTATGTACTTGTAGATTTCATCTGCAGGTTCGGAAAGTGTTAATGAAGACCTCCCCTTGAGATCCTCAACAATAGTTGTAATCTTTCCTGCCGTCTTTTTGGAATTAAATTTCACATAGTCGACAGAAGTTGCTTCCTTTATAAACTTGAAACAGATCTGTTTGCCATTTGAAATAAACTGCTGGCAGAGCTCTTTTGACTTGACATTTTTAGCAGGTTCAGGAGATCCTCCTACTCCGCCTCCATTTCCTCCGTTCCCCCCGCTTCCGGAGTTATCGTCTCCTCCAGATCCATTGTCATTAGCTCCATTGTCATTAGCTCCATTGTCTCCAGATCCACTGTCATTAGATTCATTGTCTCCAGATTCACTGTCATTAGCTCCATTGTCATTAGATCCACTGTCATTAGATTCATTGTCTCCAGATTCACTGTCATTAGCTCCATTGTCATTAGATCCACTGTCTCTAGCTCCATTGTCATTAGATCCACTGTCTCTAGCTCCATTGTCATTAGATCCACTGTCTCTAGCTCCATTGTCATTAGATCCACTGTCTCTAGCTCCATTGTCTCCTCCAGCGTCATCGTCTGAGCTACCATTTGATTTAATTTTCACTTCAAGCTGGGTAAGCCCGACTAGCCCTTTTCCCGGGCTGTATGCTCCCGCAAGGAGGTAGTAAGAGCCTGGAGACAGGTCAAAAGCTGTAAGTGACAGCGTTTTTTGGCCTTTTTCTCCTATTGCTATGGAGCCTTTGCCTTCTCCTATTATGGTCTGAATTTTTGTCTGGAGTTCATCTATGGTAAGTTTTGACAGGGAATTTGAGGAATTGGTGTCAAATTCATCAATAAGGTCTACATCGTTTACTGTTACTGAAGTGCTATTCTTGGTGCCGTGAGAGCCGATTTCGATGTTCGCTTTATATGCCGTTTCCCTTATCAGCACAGCCCCATAAGTGCAGTTATTTTCATTTGGGGCACTCTCAAGTGCCATATTTATATCTAAATCTTCCCCTTTTACTATACTTGCAGGAGCTGAAACGTGTAGCTTATATTCCTCAACTACAAATGCTGTTGCAGAAAGTGCTGTCAGGCTATTGTCTTCATTTTCCTGGATCATTAATATACAGTACTGTCCTGAATCGAGCGGTCCAAAATCATAATTTAATAAGTCTCCATTTTCTCCAAGAACAGCAGTGTATTTTTTATAATTTCCTTCCATATTACTGTTGAAGAGATTGTCTAAGTTTTCTACCTCTCCTGTCTTGAAAGCATCAAAGACTCCATATGCGGAGTCTGATGTAATGTTAAAAAGATAGATTCCCACAGTTCCTTTGAGAGAGGAATCCCCATGAAAAGACATGTTCACTTTCTCTCCAGGCAGATAGACAGGATGGGTGAGGTAAAAAGAACTTGATGGGTAAGTTATCGTATAGCTTTCATTTTCATCCTTGTATAATGTCCCTGAAGCCCCCTCATATTCTTTAAATTTAGGGCCTGAGTATGTGAGTTTTATTGGGTGTGGAAGCTGGATTCTTCTCTCTTCATATGGGTACCCCAGCGTAATCCAATTTCCTTCTGTCGGGTCGCTGGTATGGTCCAGAATATAAACAACCCTATCGGTAAAGTTTATATTGCCAATAGGGCTTACATTTTTTTCGCTGTTGCCCGCAATTGTTGTTGCAGAAGTTAATATGAATACAATTAATGCAATTATCAGTAAACTCTTCTTCAAATATATACCCCCATCCTATTTATCAAATATTTCTAACCGGCCCCATCTCATGATATTAATATTTCTTGCAGGTTCATCCCCCGGAGTTGATCTTTTTTTGCTTCACTTCCTTCTTGAATATATAATCAGAATCAGAATTGCTGCTCCCACTCCTGCCAGCAGATAGAATTCTTCTGTAAATAACCGGAGAAATTCCGATTTGTTTGTGTCTTTTCTGGAGGGCTGTGCCTGAATATTCTTTCCTTCAGAATTTTTTTCTGGAGTCAATACTTCAGAATCATTATTTTCTTCTGGGGTTTCGGAATCTGTTTGTTCCAGAGAAGGCTTAGTCTCTGGCGAAAGAGAAGACCCAGTCTCTGGCGAAAGAGAAGGCTTAGTCTCTGGCGAAAGAGAAGGCTTAGTCTCTGGCGAAAGAGAAGGCTTAGTCTCTGGCGAAAGAGAAGGCTTAGTCTCTGGCGAAAGAGAAGACCCAGTCTCTGGCGAAAGAGAAGACTCAGTTTCTGCTGATGGAGATAATTCGGTTTTTGCTGGATACGAATTCGCTGAAGAAGAATCTGAAGTTGATTCTGAGGTTTCCTCAGGCTGAATAGTTACTTTTTTTGATACGCTCCCCACTTTTATTTCAAAGTCTCCCGAAGGAACTGCTTTTGTATTATAGGAGTAGCTGAAATCTCCGTTCGAATCAGCTTCTATCTCCTGAAAAGCTGTAATTTTCAGGTTCACGTCTGATGCTCCTTCTTTAACATCCCCGTCGATCTTTATTCTGTATGTTCCCGGAGGAACACTTGACTGAGATACAGTTACAACATCCCCTGAAACCTCTGAACTTTTTGTTATCCAGACAATCATTTTTACTCTCACGTTGAGGTTTTTGCTCCCCTGGCCTCAACCTTAAAGAGATTATTTAAACCTCTAGGAATTTTTACGTCTTCAAGAACATATTCAAACTCTCCCCCAGAGACAGGAACGGTTTTTTCAAAGGTTACGAACACATCGATTTTTTCTTCCGGGGATGCACTCCCTTTTATTCTAAGGGTATCTCCAGAAACAGGTTCTTGAGGGGAAAATTCCCAGTTGTTAACAGATGCAGCTGCAGGAGAAATTACAAGTAAAACCAGAATCGAAAGGCAGGTGGCCATAAAAGCCAGTTCTTTTCCTTTCTTACGGAAATTAATTAATTTGTGCACGGATGTCGCTCCTTTCAAACCAGATCTTACATAATTTTTTGCTCATTTTTTAATCATTTAATAACAATTATTTCATAGAACAACTCTATTTAAAAATTGTGTCTGTAATATGTCAGATTACCTGTTTTTATAACTATACTATAAATTTTTCTGATAGTCTGTGGCTTTTATGGCAAAAATAAAAGTTGTATTCAATACTCGAGTTCATCACTATATTTTAACTGTTGCTACTCACTGGATATTTTAAGCCCCCAGAGATAACTTTTTATTTGTGCTTTCATACACTTTTAATAATTATTTTTATATAGCCATTACATGTTATATAACTTTCTAAATTTTTTATATGAGGGCGGGCTTCAGGATATTTCTATCACTTAAATATCTCTCAATCTTTGTAAAAAAGCATTATATAGCTGATTTTTGCGTGTTAATACGATTTTTTTATTCCATTTCTTACAACTTATTCTATTGATATTATCTACCAGTCATTTAGTATCTAAAGAAAATTTTTTATACTCAGTAGTTCTTTTATATACATAATCTTTCAATAAATTAAATAAGTTTCCTGTATTTTATGGGGGCATTACTATACTATTGAGCATTCTCTCATCAAGCGCAATCTCTTCGAGTGCGATTTCCATGATTACAATCCCTGGACTTCCTCAGTATGGGTTTTCAATAGTTATCGGACTCATAGCCCTTCTGTCTTTAAAAGAGGTTCTTTCAGCATCTGAAAAGTGGAATAAAACCCTCGATTGCTCGTTAAACCTTGCACTCCTGCCTTTATTATTCACTTTTGCATGGATTGTCCTTTTCAAGATTTTTGAGGCTGTATAATCCCAGGTTTCTGGAAACCTATTCTTTACTTTTTATTTCTGTTTTACACGGACAAGTTGCTTTCATATATTTACTTTCTAATTTTTGTCTTTTAGATCCTTTTCCATCCTTTTTCCAACTTTTCCTTTTTTCGTCAGTTAGTAATCATACGTATTTATTACGCCAAATCGACATCAATCAACTGATTTTTGGCAAACTGAATAGTTACCTGATTTCTTTTATTCTTAAGTTCAAGTTTTAGCCGTCTAGATATGCAATTTTTCAGACTTTTGAAAATACAAAAAAATTAAGAATTATAACTATTTGAAAAACTGCAAAAAATTAAGCTGTAATGACTCGAGGAAATTATCAGGACATTAAAAATAAATTTGAAAAAATATTTGAACCCGAATTCTATTTATTCTACTAATTATTACAGTATTTTTTTACATAAAATGAATTTCATCAGGCAGATCTTTCGGAAAAATAAAAAATGTCAAAAATCAAAATCCTGATACTATACAGCCCTTTATTTTAATTACAATTTCATTTTTTGTTGATGGGCAGCTGCTCTCCTCATATATATAAATTTTTACGAATCCCTGAGGGGCTGGAAAAAAATAGAGTTTTCATCCATACCCTCTTCTATGTTTCAGCTCTTAGTCAGTTGCTGGAAAACATAATCAAAAAGGAAATCGCAGATCAGCACGAGCAATGTAAAAGCGTTTGTTTTGCTGATCTAACAGCTACTCATTCTTTGTACTACCAATTCTTAACTATACTTATTTTTTAATATTAGTTCCGCCCAGGAAACAAGAACTTTTATAATGAGTTCATCTTCAAATTGCATGATTTTTTATATGAGTTACGTGGGGGAATTTTTTAAAGGAAATGGGTTAGTCTGGATGGTTGAGTGCCGCAGTACTAAAACTCTGGGGCCACGGAAGACGTAGCTTAGAGGCTGGTATATGAAGGTTGCTGCCCTAAAAATTTAAGACTTCTGTCTCTTTACAGTTATCTCTTCCGCTTCCGAAACTTCTAAGTCCTCAAGTGCTTCTATTGTGTTTACATCCACAGATGAAGATTTCTGTAAGGTATGTTTTTTTCAGTCTTATTTAAGAGTAAGAACTCAAATTTCATATTTTTTTCCTTGAATGAAGGATGAAAACAACTGGTTCTTCCGAGGTTTCGTTATGTATAAGGGTGATACGCTGCAAATTTTCCTAGAGGGGCAGCTTAGGGATGATGGAACTATAGTTTCAAGTATTTTTGTTCCGATATTGTCTTTGATAGTTATTTAGGGAAATTAAATTAGAGTCATCCCAAAAGTAAAATCTTGAAGTTATTTTTTATGATTCTTTACTATTTTATTACTATGGATGTTTTTTGGTCATTTCTTTCTTTTTCAGGGCCCTCTTCTCCTTTGGATCAGGCAGACTTATTCAACATGTTTTATGTCTGATAATTTACCTTATTCCTCTTCTTTTTAATATTGAAAAAATGCGGCAAGTAGTGAGCAAGGATAACATAGTCTTAAACTTTCAGGCACCTGAAACTAAATTCTCAAATATCTCCAAGCCTGCGGGACTGGAATATTAAAAGCACTGAGCTTTTTGATGTTGATTCTGAAACTTATCTTTTTATCGACAATACTTTATATTCTTATATTCAAATAATTCTGAAGGGTGTTCAATGATCGTTAGCTCAGTTGTACAATATTATAGTTATTTTAGCAAAGGCTCCTTCGATTCTTTTATTTCTCGATTCTTATTTTATTGTATTACATCTGTCAATAAATTTATATAATCTTCTTCCAAATTATACTTTAAAAAATTAATACTGTAAAGCATATTCAACGGTCCTAGTTTCATTCAGATAAAATGGCCTTCAATGTCTTTATACATATATCCATCTTAAACTATTTATAAAATGTTTACACAAACAAAATATTTACATAACACACCCAGGGGTCATCAAAAATGATTAACAACCAACTGTTTATGGGCAAAAGCACCCAGTCTACAGTCCGTAAAGAAAATAGATGTGCGAAGGGCAGAGTCCTTCAAAATGTCACGGTGGTTCTTCCTGCTTACAATGAAGAAGTTTCCATCGGAAGCCTTGTCCTTCTCATTAGGCTCTACGCCGATAATGTGGTCGTGGTTGATGACTGCAGCTCAGATCGGACAGCCGAGATCGCAAAAAATGCCGGAGCAGACGTGATCGTACACACATCTAACAAAGGAAAAGGCACAGCTCTCGAAACAGGCTTCAAAGCCGCAGTCGATCTTGGCGCTGATATAATTGTGACAATGGATTCGGGTGGCCAACACAACCCTGCCGATATTCCCAGGCTCGTTGCCCCTATTATTAAAGGGAGTGCAGACATGGTCAACGGCAACCCATATTTATACAGCCTGAGCAAAAACACCTCAATCTACCGTCGCGTAGGGCAGACAATTCTGGACAGGTTCACCAATATGGACTCTGGTCTCATGATCAGAGATTCTCAGAGCTGCTTTCGCGCCTTTGCAGTCTCTAAAACAGGAATTCTCCGCTTCAACGTCCAAGGCATGTCAGTAGAAAGCAAAACGCCCGCCGAAGAAGGCAAATCCGGCATCCGCATAAAAGAAGTCGAAATCGGGGCCTTTCATGACTTTGAAGGCTCGGTTAGAGATCCGATTAAGTACATTCTTGGAGCTCTGAAGACTATAGTAAAGGATATAGAGGTCAATAAGCCGCTTTACTTGTATGCAGTTCCCGGTTTTGCCCTTGCTACATGCGGCTTCTATATGGGTTTGAAATTTCTTGAAGCTTTTCTTCTTGGAATAGAAGGTCTGCACAGCTGGTCTGTATTCCTGATGGTTTTCCTCGCTGTTGCCGGGATCTGTATGACAATGAGGGAATTGTGATTTATTCCTTGGCAGAGGTGACCACGCAAACGGAGATATAATTCGGGGGTCATTCAAAATGAGCAATCCATTGCCTATGAGCAAAAGCGCCAGGCACATGAGTACAAATGAGGAAAAAGTGTGCATGTTAGGTACAGCCCCCCAAAAATCACGGTAATCCTTCCTGCCTACAATGAAGAAGTTTCCATTGGGAGCATAATTCTCCTTACTAGAAACTACGTAGATAACGTTATCGTAGTCGACGATGGTAGCTCAGACAGGACAGCCGAGGTTGCCAGGAAAGCCGGAGCTGAAGTGATCATCCATGAAGTTAATATGGGAAAAGGTGAAGCTCTCAAGACCGGTTTTACAGCCGCAGTTGACCTTGGAGCCGATATAATAGTGACCATGGATTCGGATGGCCAGCACAACCCTGCCGATATACCTAAGCTCGTTTCTCCTATTCTTGAAGGGGATACAGATATGGTCAACGGCAGCCGATACATGAGCGGTCTGGATAAAAACACTCCAGTTTACCGTCGCATCGGCCAGACCATTCTTGATACTGCAACTAAAATGAACTCAGGTCTCCAGATCACAGATTCTCAGAGCGGGTTCCGTGCCTTTTCCGCCTCTACAAAAGATCTCTTTCGCTTCAACACCCAGGGCATGGCAATAGAAAGTGAAATGCTCGTTGACGCAGGCAAATACTGCCTTCGAATAAAAGAAATTGAGATCGGCGTCCGTTATGATGTTGGCTGTTCAACCGTAAACCCAATAAAACATGGCTTCGAGGTTCTCGTTATGGTCTTAAAGGACATAAAGTTCAACAATCCCCTCTACTACTTCACAGTCCCGGGTATTTCTCTCGGAGTCCTCGGTCTCTACATGGGCGCGAATTTCCTGCAAAAATTCACAATGGGTGAAAGTCTGCAGTTCGGGCCCACAATGCTCATGGTCCTGTTTATTATTGTAGGGACTTTCATGGCTTTGATAGGTATTCTGCTGCATTCGATATCTACAATCATGACGGATGCAAAGATGGCTTGAAACCTATAGTCACGCCTGTAATTATTGCAACAAAAACAATTTAGTAGCTCATTGAGTTGTTGCATTATTTAGCCTCGTGACTATATATGAGTGGTTCCGACAATTCATTGAATTTCGGGCAGTGGCGAGATCAGGGAATTATATTCTTTTTATCTGATTTTGACTCTGGTCCAAAATCTAGTGATTTTTGCATTTCTTGATTGAAAATCTGAATTCGTAAGAAGAATTCAGCCTCCAATCAAAATTAACATTCGATATCTAAAGGCTTCAACCTAGAAGTAAAATCACAAGGATTGTAACCAATTACAAAATCTAGTGATTTTTAATTTTACGTTCATCACTGGATTTTGGTACTGAGTCGATTTTTTCCAGAAAATATCGGATTTACACTGAATCTCTGGCTTGTAACTCATCTGATTCTCTGTTCTTACAGGGACTTTTTGTGAATAATATTGGACTCATATCTACTTCAATTACGAATAAGCAAGAGTGTTGAAACGTTTTTAATATTGTTGAAGTGTTTGATCAGTTATAACTTATGCAGTTTAACTAAAATCAATAGCAAATCTTTGACAGTCTCCTATTAATTTTGTACTCGGATGCAAAAACCGTGTATAATAGAGATTGAAAACTATCTTGCTTTTACTGCTGTCTCTTATCTTATACTAAAGAAGGCTTAAAGATTAACGAAGTTATACAAATGTTTTTAAAATAATCTTCCATATCTAAATGAGGGGAAATAAATGTCATATAAGAGCAATTCTGAACTACCGGAAACAGTTAGAGAGAACTTGCCTGAACATGGACAAGAAATTTACAGGAAAGCTTTCAATAATGCATGGGATGAATATAAAGAACCTTCTGAAAGAAAAGGGGATGCATCGAGGGAAGAGACTGCTCATAAGGTTGCTTGGAATGCAGTTAAGAAAGTTTATGAAAAAGACTCTAAAGGGAACTGGATCAAAAAGAAAGACTAAGGCACACTTTTCGGATCTAAGTCTGCAAAGCAAAACTTGCTAAAAGTTATTTATAGAACTCACTTATTTGAGAAGAAGATTACTTGAGCAAGTTAAGTAATTCCAGAAGTCAACTAGAAAGTCTTGTTTAACGAGCTAAAATTGTTCTAAGTTTTCAGGCAGCAAACAATGCTGAAATCTCTTTGGAATTAAACATTGCTTACAATATCGTAAGAACTCAAATAAACAGAGTTTTGGATTTTTGAGTTAGAGAAAGCCTGAAGGATAACACGGAGGGTTGAGACCAAGAAGATTACAGGCAGATCTCGTTCATGGGTTATCACGATCACATGTATGAAACCAAAAGATTGGGTATAGAACAGGATCACTCAATACATAAATTTACTCAACAGGGAACCTGTGATATTTTATGTGGGTATATAAAGTTGAAGAAAAATATAAGATTCTGGCGGAATTATGATATGAAAAAATATGCAATTAATTTAGAATCGACACACTAGTGTCTAGGAAATTTAGTTATGGATCACCATAATTAAGAAAGGGATTACGTATAAGGGCTAGTTTAAATATTAATGCCCTCTAATTAAATTGCCAGGACACTAGTTTTCATACAGTAATCAGGCTTTTCAGGAGTATTTGAATTCTCTTATTATTTCTTTGATCTGTACATCGGTTTTCAAAATATAAAGGTAATAAATGCAGATAACTACGCCAGAAAAGACAACAAGCAGCATCTGGTTTATCTCTACAGTTTTGAGAGCAACCAGGATAACTCCTGTAGGGACAAAGAGGATCAAATTGGAGAATACTATTTTCATGGCTCTTGAAGCCTTTACGCCGGAATAGGACATCATTTTCAGGCAAAGGTAACCGTATACCACAATTCCTGATATCGAGAAAAGGATCAGTGCTATACGTGCGCTTCCCAGTAGGCCACCGATAATAAGCGAAAGAAGACGCGTAGTAAGGTTGAAAAAATTGTAGTTAAAACCAAAGTGATGCTTTTCGACTACAACGTATATCGTGGTTAGTGGGGACGAAATAAACCAGATAAAAGCCCAGAGACTCAGGATCTGGGCGTAAACGCCTGCTTCTGCCCAGGCGTTTCCGAAAACGACGGTAAAGACATCGCTGCCTACAATTGTCAGAGTCAACATCGGAAACATGCCTATGATCACAAGTATTTTGAAAACGTTCTCCACAAGGGAATGGAGGGTGCCTTCGGCTAAAGCTCTTGACGCCCTCTGAAAGAATACCTGTGAAATAGAGCCCCCAATGAAACTCATTGGAAGCTGTAAAAGGCGAAAGCCAAGGGAGTAAAAACCTACTACTGCAGGCGTGAAGAAAGCCGCAAGAAGGAAGGCAGGAAGCTGCCAGGAGACTGAGTTCATAAGGGCAGCCCAGGTATCTATAAGCGAAAACTTACGGTACTTCTTAAACCCCTCATAAATTTTCCTCCAATGCAGACTTTTCACAATCAGCTTCCTATCATCTCTCCAGATTTGTCCTCCAAGCACAAATGTTGCAATAGACTGTCCGGTAAGACTTCCAGCTACTAATCCGCCTCCACCGACTTTTTCTACAAGCCCGAAACCTATTTGTGTTGCAGTAGAAGAAACCGAACTGAAAATTCTTGAAAGGGAGAGCCTTTTGAAAAGTTTTGTTCTCGAATTCCAGTTATTTAGTGCAAGAAATAAACCATTTACAAAAATAAATGGAGGTACAAGCCAGAGATAGTTCCCTATCTGCTGAGAATTTAGAATGTTAACTATGGGTTCTTTAAAATACCATACAATTAGAAGGGTTAAACAGCTTACGAAAATCACTGCCAGTAAACTCAGCCCTAATAGATTTACGGCATCTTCATCCGATTCAGGCAACATTATGGAATATTCATACCTCATGCACGCAATTACGCTGATAATGCTGGTGATAGAAATGTACAAAGCCCACACTCCGAAATCTTCGGGCCCGTACAGGCGGGTCAACACAGGAGCAGAGAGAATTGTAAGGATTTGAGCAAAGGTTGTCCCGCCTGCAAGTGTCAGCACATCGGATGCAAAGCTTTCCTTCTTGTTATTTTGAGATATATTCTCTGTCGCTTCTGATGCCTTTTTATCCATAGCCAGTACCTTGAACGAAATTACCTCTAGAATTCATATATTCCTGAAATTTTTAAGCCGTTTTTCTCTTTGAAATCTGCAGCTCTGGGAATAATATCCTCAAGCGAATGTTACCTGTCTGACTTATCTCTCCTCTAAGCTCCCTTATTAATGAACCCTTCTCGAATAAATTTCTCCGTTCTCTTATTTTCCATCCCCAGTCACAATTGAGATCATATTATTTCTCCTTAACGCTCAATTATATTTTACTAAGGAACAAAACATATATAATTTCAATTATTTCTCTTACCATCTATAATGTTTGTTAGAAGCCATTACAAATGATTAAAAGGAATCTAATTTGACGCTACGCATAAAATATCCTGAAGAAATTGAAACTCGAATGAAAGCATTTTATGATAGTTTGAACGAGAAAGATCGGAGAAGATACGCAGCTATCGAAGCAATTAAATTAGGTCACGGAGGACAAATCTATATTAGTAGTGTCCTGGGCTGCCACTTTCAGACTGTCATGGCTGGAATTAATGAAATCACCAATGGTACAGAAACCCCAGAGGACAGAATTCGAAAGCCTGGTGGGGGTAAAAAGAAAATCATCGACACGGTGGAAAATATCGATGAAATATTTTTTGATATTCTAAAAAACCATACGGCTGGAAGCCCTATGGATGAAGAACTAAAATGGACAAACCTGAACCTTAAAGAAATTTCAAAGGTTTTTAAATCAAAGGGTATGAATATAACTCCCTATGTAGTAAAGCAGCTCTTAAAGAAACATGGTTTTGTAAAAAGGAAAATGCAAAAAGCTGTCACAATGAAAGACTCTAAAGATAGAAATGAGCAATTTGAGAGAATTCACGAGTTAAAGGAAGAGTACTCAAAAAGCGCTAATCCTATTATCAGTATAGATGTAAAAAAAGAAGTCATAGGTAATTTCTACCGTGATGGTAAAGTTTATTGTACCCACACAGTAAAGGTATATGACCACGACTTCAATACATTTTCAGATGGGGTTGTAATTCCACATGGCATATACGATCTAAAAAGTAACGAAGGATACATCACCCTAGGAACCAGTAAGGATACAAGCGAGTTTTGTTGTGACTGCATTAAAGACTGGTGGGAAAAATACGGTAAAAACAAATATCCAGAAGCAAATAGCATTTTAACCTTAGCTGATGGTGGTGGAAGCAACTCAAGCAGGAATTATATTTTCAAGGAAGATTTGCAAAAGATGGTAAATGAAATTGGAATTGAAATCAGAATGGCTCATTATCCACCATATACGTCGAAATACAATCCAATAGAACACAGGTTATTCTGTCATGTTACGAATGCATGCAAAGGTACTGTTTTCAGCAATATTGAGGTGGTCAAAAGCCTTGTTGAGAAGACTTACACATCTACAGGACTCAAAGTGTTTTCGACTATAAAGGATAAAGTTTATGCCACGGGAAGAAAAGCAACTGAAAACTTCAAGGAAAAAATGAAAATTGTATTTGATGATTATTTAGGAAAATGGAATTACAGAGCAATTCCACAAGTGAAAAATTGAAGTTATATTTGCAGCATTCCTTAGTTTAGTTTAGTTTATTACTGCCGTCGATTTCATCAAGAATTTTAAAATTATATGAATATTTATGTTTTCAAAATGTTGACAACATCTTCATAGATTTATATTTATTGTTGAGAGAGAATAACGTTAGAAACTTGGCCTGTGTGAGGCTGATTTTCAGAGTTATCATCAAAAATTCAATCAAAAATTTAAATGTGTTGAGAGATACTTGCTGCCGAATATAGCTAAAAATACAGCCTTTATAAGGAAAAGCAGAGTTTCATTCAGGAAAAAATCAATTAGAAAAAAACGATAAAAAAATAATTTCGGGAAAATCCCGATTTGTATATTTTTTAAGAAATTTGTTATTTTTATCAGTAACTTTCCTTATGAGTGGTTTTGTATAAGGTTTTCGCGATTGAATATTTTTTACTCTCCATAGTCACACTATAGTAGGGAATTAGCTCAGGAGAAAAGCCCATAATAAAATCCGCAAATTTAGAAATATTTGCTGCCATTACGTTCATGTATTCGAAGTTTCGGGATTGCAGGTCAAGAAACTCGTGATAATACAGAAGAGCATTGGGACCCAAACGACCAAAAGCCGGGTTCAGGGCTGAAGTCCATGTTACAATGCATTTCTTTCCATACAGATTTAAATGAGCTGCAACAGCCTCACCCTCAGGAGTCTCTGAGACAAACATGTAACCAATATCTTTTTCCTGAATCAGCTTAAATACTCTTTCGAAAAACTCTCTGGGCAAAGGAGGTTCTAAATTCTGTTTTTCGTAGACCATTGAAAGCAGGCGGTAATATGTTTCAGGATCATTCAATGCCCTGGTTTTAAGTCCTGCCTCAGTTGCAGTTTTAAGTTCCCTCCGGATCTTTCTTGAAGTATTATTATCTACATTATCTTTCAGATTGAGATAATGAGTATAATGCACAGTGGAATCCCATCCATTCCACGTAAACGGTCTTATATCCTCAAAGCCTGGAGAAAAAGTAAGATGAATACTGTCAAATCCCTGCTTGCAGAGAAATTCCCTGAGGGGATTAAGGATTTCGTGAGTCTCCTGTACCCGTTTACTTGCTTTGGAACTGGCACTCTCTTTTATAAGAGGCCCACTGTAGCTGGTCATATCACAGGTCGAAGTTGCCACTTTCAACATTCCCTTAATATTTTTAATAAAAAGAGGGCACCCTCCTACAAGCTCACCGTTTCTGAAACAACCATAGATTCTGAGATCCTTGGCAAGAACATCCCTGCAAATTTCCAGCCATTGGCTGGTGTGAAAGAGTGTACCAGGTTGAACTTTTTCTACAATCAGGTCCCATTCTTTGTATTCGGATGGCACCAATTCTCTAACTTCAATTTCGTCCATTTTAAGCCCCGTGCAAATAGATAATTATTCATATTTGTAATAAATTATAGGAAAAAATATAAGTCAAATTTTGAGATTTTAATTCTCGGCCTCGAGTCCTGATTTACAGACTCCATTAACCTTTTTCGCAACACTGTACCAGCTGTAATTTTCAGTAACATAACTTAAACCTTTTGAACCCAATTTCGTTCTCAAATCCGGATTTTCAAGCAACTTTAAGACACCTTCTGCAAGAGCACTCGAATTTTCGGGAAGTATAGGAAGCCCACCTTCGGAAGCTTCGAGCACGTCAGAGACGCCACTGATATTACTTGCAACTACAGGCTTTCCGCAAGCCATGTACTCATATAATTTCAAAGGAGATAGGCCTATTTTTGCGTTTCTTGCAAATATAAAGGGAGCGGTACAGGTATCACTTGCATTGATGTAGAGAGGCACGCGATCGTAAGCAACTACACCCGTAAAAATAAACCTTTCTTCAACTCCGAGTTCTCTGCAGAGTTTGATAAGATCATCTTTCATGACCCCGTCTCCGACAATAAGAAAGCGACATTCCGGAGATCGAGAAAGTATAGATGGAGCTGCCTTTACCAGATACTCAACCCCCTGCCAAGGAGCAAGATTGCCCACAAAGCATATATAGGGAATTTTGGGATCCAGGCCCAGTTGTCTTCTGCAGGTTTCTTGTTCCAATGGTTTGAACAGAGAAGTATTTGCCCCATTAGAAACCACGACTATTTTTTCTTCCGGGATATTATAAACTTTCTCAAGATTTACCTTTATTCCAGGAGTCACAGCAATTATTCTGTCCGAAAACCCTAGAGCTTTTTTGAGGATAAATAGTTTGAGTCTGGCATGTGCAGAAAAATATTGATTTGAGAAACTGCTCTTTTTTCCTGGCTGTAAGAATTTACCATCTTCATATTTTGCCCTGAATAGACTTTTTTCGTCCTCAGGAATACCGTTTAATTCGTAAACCATTTTTTTGCATCTGCTTTTACAGAAGAGCCCAGCAAGAAAGCCAAAATTAGGATTGCGGGTATACACCACATCAAAGGTTTCGGAGCCCAGAAGGCGTACGGAATTGCTAAAATAATTGACAGCAAGTGAAAATAGGCTTCCAGAAGAGATATAATGACAGTGAATGTTAGCCGTAGTCGAAAGGGAGTTCGTGTCAGTAGTAAATATATGGATCTCATTGTCCAGTCGTGCAAGATTGCTCACAAGTTCATACCTGTGGATAAGCGAGCCATCAGCCAGAGAAAGGGGCTTTACTATATCCAGAAAAAGCATCTTCACATTATCACCTGCAAATAGATTGCTTTTTCAAAATATTTGCTGACATTCACTGTTCCCCCTTCCGTGCATCTCTTGAGTTCCGGCTGAAAGTTCCCGAAATTCGGGATAACAGTTTTGCAAGTCCTTGATTCTTGTAGTAAGCTCTTACTTCAAGGTCCTTGATTTTGTTCTCCCTCCTGATTGCCGAACCAAGATACCCCCAGCAGTATGCAGCGCCTGTATAGTGGGGAGATTTCACTGAGTAAAGAAACACGTTTAGCAGGGCCACAATAGGATTTTTTCCAAGGTAATAAGCCATCCATCCATTTTTGACATATCCATGCCAGAGCCCATTCGCTGCACTCGTCTTACGCTTCTGAATCTGTACAATATCGGCATATTGCATGAGCTTCCAGCCTCTCATGAGAGCTTTTATATTGGAAATAGAATCCGGAGATGGTTCAATCTGGTAGCCACCGGTCTCGACGAAGCACTCTTTTCTCCAGAGTCTTCCTGTGCCACGAGGGAGGTTTTTATCAGTTATTTCTCTAGAAAGTTTCCCGCCAGTATCGTAATACACTCCCCCACTTGCAATTCCGAGCGAATTATCTTTTTCAAATTCCACCAAAAGTTTTTCAAAATAATTGTCCTCCAGAACGGTATCAGCATCAAGAAGGCCTATACATTCGAATTCGAGATTATTATCCCGGCAATAATCAAGTGCATAATCAAAGCCCTGTTTGCAGACATAACTGTAGTGGAAGGTAATGTCTCTTGGCCTCGGCGGTAGCCTTATGCTCCGAATCCAGGAATAGCTGGCCTTTAGGTTTTCGAGAATATGTGCTGTATCATCCGTACTCCCATCATCGACTATAATCCATAACTCAGGTTTTACTTTCTGTCCTGTTACGGACTTCGAGACTTCGGGCAGATTTTGTTCTTCATTCCTTGCAGGCGTAATAAGCAGATATTTACCCTTTAAGTCAGAATCCGTCTTCCCACCACCTGTAAATTTCTTCCCCGCTTGTTATCCATGCCTTTTTTCAGAGCAGTACTGCAGCACCTTTTCATACAGCCTCGTCCAATCTTTTCGAAAACTGCAACCGAAAACGAAATTATGCCACAGCAGGGTAATGACACCGTTGAGACTTGCTGTAGTATCAATCAGATTTTTTGTGCGCTCCCATGCTTCTTCAAAAGATTTAGAAGTATTAAAAAGAGCAACATCCATTATGACAAGCGGAATTTCGAGGATATTTATTTCTTTTTCTGTGTTAAGATTATATGGATTGAAAGGGTGACACATTCCGTTCCTAAAGCCAACTGAATACCTGTGTCCGAAAGTGGAATCATAGTTAAAACCGGCATCCGCCAGTATTTCCCAGGAGTCGGGAGTCTTAAACCTAAGGTAATGGTTGCGAAAACCTATAACTTTTTTTCCCAGAATCGTTTCAAGTCTTTCTTTTTCTTTTATTATTTTTTCCGGACTGTTATATGAATAATAACCCCCATGAAGACCAACTTCCCACCCTCTATCAGAAATTTCTCCCAGATGATGTTCTATGTCCTCTATATTATACCTGAATCGTATGGGATCAGCTTCTGAAGCGATGAAATAAAAAGAAGATTTTGCTCCAAAACTGGCTTCCAGGTCCATAATTTCAGAAAAATTAAGGTAAGGAGAATAGTCCATACCCCTCAATTTCCACAGTAACTGAGCTATAGAATCCTTGAGATTCAACTGTTTAAGGCAATAAGCTGAGGACAGTAAGCTGTGAGAAAAAGATGGATAAATATCATCCACATCATGAGTCAAACAGACGGCAAATGTTTTCTTTTCAGGAAATTCAACCTTCATTCCATGTTCTATAAGATATCTGGAAACCTCAGGTTTAGAAGCATTTCTGAGATCTTTTTCAGAGAAAAGAAAACGCCCGTGCTCATCCAGCTTTTCGGGAGAGTATTCTTCTTTTCGGGTGAAAAGATCCCATATATCCTGGTTTTGCTTCAGTGACTCATGCATAAGTCTCATCCGAAACTGAAGATAAAGAAACTCCAGATTTTTGTTCAGGAAGATTTTCTATGAGCTTGACCATGAATTCGGTTACATTGATTTTATCCCTGAGAAGAGCAGCCCTTTTCAAATTCCAGGTTTTCTTAAGTTCCGGATCCTTGAGAAGTTCTATAGTTTTTGCCAGGGCAGATTCCGAATCACTGTAGTTAAAAAGCAAACCGTATTTCCTCTCGAGTTCGGAAAAATTCCCCATAGTTCCCGCAAGAGTAGAAATATAGATTGAAGGAGTTCCCAGGATTGCACTTTCAACAGCCATAGTTGCCCCTTCACCTACATAGAGTGTGGCATAATAGAGTAGATTATGAATTTTTTCGGGGGGACCCGGATTCTATATTTTTCAAATTCGTTGTCAAGTGGCCCTTCTGAGGTTATGAACACTTTGCCGAATCTTTCAAGTTCCTGAACAAGAGCTATTTTATTTTGGATTCCATGGTGGCCGACATCATGGTGCGCTCCCCATGAAACGAAGCGAAGGATTGTGAAAGGCTCACCCATCTCTACCCCCAGGTCTTTCAGAACCTCAGGACGTGGAGTAAAATAAAATGGGTGAAGGTAAGCCAGTTCGTGGTAGCCACTATACCGTATCTGTTTTTTTCCTGCATCTTTGTTATAGCATGATGGCGTGCAGATTATATCACAGAAAGGATAGGACAGCTTCTGGGCTATTAATGCATGTTCGGTGTCGTTAAAAATGATGGATTTTTTATGCTGCATCCAAGCTATATGAGCTATAGGTGGCGAAAGGATACCCACGAGAACGTCAGGATCAAATTGCTTGGTGATTTTAAAAGTTTTAAACTCTCTTATAAACCACTCTTCAAGCAAATTAGACTTTCCTGGTTTTACTTTACTTAGAACCGTATGCGGAATTCCGTAGGCATTCAATAGCTCTATTACCACATCTTTATCCCGCGAGACTACCATTACTTGATGCCCTTTTTTCTCAAGATTCCAGATAGTATTTTTAAAAAATGAACATGGGCTGGATGCCCTATATCGACAAGGACTCTCAACATTTCACTCCCCAATTAATATTTACTATTATATAATGCGCCAAGAGAGGTAACAGTCTGTCTGTACAAAGGGTACTTTCCAGATTGTGAAAGAATTGGTTTCAAACACATTATAAGAGCATATGAGACAAATTAATATCAACAAATCAGGAAATCTTCCTGCTCCCTTTATAGAAAGGCATGCAGTCGAATCCTAGTTTTTTCTCAACCCTAGTTTCGAACTTTTCTGTCAGATAAACTCCTTGCATCTCGCTCTACCTTAACAGATAGTAACTATTTCGGTCCAGCGGCTGGAGCACCCTAATAGTAGCCTCATAAAGCTTAAATTTTTACTTAAGATAACACTACTAACAAACAAAATTATGATTAGAAGATAAATAACTCAAGAATAAATAATTATGGAAACAAAGTTACTGAACTAAGATAACTAAAATATTTACTGAAGGAATTTATGGGCATTTTTACCCCCATAAATCCAAAAATAAGCGTTATAAGCCCTTTAATAATTCCACAGGAAAGTACACTTACCAGAATAAGGAAAGAGAGGTTATAAATAAAAAAATTGATGGACTTTTAGAGATTACTTTGTAAAAATTATTTCCATGCCTGCAAAGAGGAAACTAGCAACAAAACATATTATCAGAGGGTAAATTCCCATATCCATGGAATCCACCGAAAAGTGATCTTCTTCAGCGGAAACCAGTAACATTTCCTTCATACCCAGAAGGACAATGAGCCCCACAACCGTTATCTTATAATATTCAGGGATTCCAAAATCCGTTGAGAGAAAACAGATGCCCAAATCAGGAAAAGAACTTCCCGTCATAAACTCTTCCATACCCATGCCAATCATTGAAAGTATTATAAATCCCCCAAAGTCTCTGTAAAGAAATTGTTAGAACTGTACTAAATCCTAACTATAGAAGGTATAAACATCTAAACTATATAAATATAGGAATAGGGACGAAAGCGACTCAGTACCAAAATCCAGTGATGAACGTAAAATTAAAAATCACTAGATTTTGTAATTGGTTACAATCCTTGTGATTTTACTTCTAGGTTGAAGCCTTTAGATATCGAATGTTAATTTTGATTGGAGGCTGAATTCTTCTTACGAATTCAGATTTTCAATCAAGAAATGCAAAAATCACTAGATTTTGGACCAGAGTCGACGAAAGCATTAATTATATAAAGCCTGATAGACTGGCAATTTACCGAAGAGATTCAGAGAGTGGCCTATCAAAAAATAAATAAGAATTGGAATTGATCACCTCTGCAATTTCCAATAAAGAGGTTTAATCATGAAAATTTCCGTTATAGGTTCAGGGTACGTGGGTTCAGTCACCGCTGCATGCTTTGCAGAAGTGGGGCATGAAGTAGTCTGTGTAGATATTGACAAGAAAAAAATGGAGCAGATAAATGCAGGCATCCCCCTATTTATGAGGAAGGGCTTGGAGAACTTTTGAGAAAGTATGCCGGGAAGAGGCTTATTGCAACCAATGATTATGAATCTGCAATCAGAGAAACAGACGTTTCATTTATCTGCGTAGGAACTCCCTCAGCAGAAGATGGAAGTATAGATCTTTCAATCGTCCGCGCGGCGACAGCAAGTATCGGGGCGGCCCTTGCAAAGAAAGAGAGGTACCATGTAGTAGTTGTGAAAAGTACAGTTGTACCCGAAACAACTGAGAAGTTTGTCCTCCCTGTTCTTGAAGAAACTTCAGGAAAAATAGCCGGAAAAGATTTTGGAGTCGCAATGAACCCCGAATTCCTCAGGGAAGGGAAAGCGGTTTACGACTTCATGCATCCTGACAAAATAGTTATTGGAGCAATTGACCAGAAATCAGGAGACCTTGTTTCGGAACTTTACCGGACCTTTGAATGTAAAGTCACCCGCTCGAATCCGTCAACAGCAGAAATGATCAAATACGTAAATAACTCCCTCCTTGCAACCAAGATATCCTTTGCCAATGAGATAGGAAATATCTGCAAAAAACTGGGAATAGATACATACGAGGTTATGGAAGCGGTGGGAAAGGATTCCAGAATATCTCCAAGGTTTTTAAACTCAGGAGCAGGATTTGGAGGGTCCTGCTTTCCAAAGGATGTAAAAGCCCTTATAGGAAAAGCAAAAGCAATAGGATATTCGCCCATGCTTCTGGAATCCGTAATTGGTGTAAACGAAAAACAACCGCTTCTGATGATAGAAATTCTCCAGAGAAAAATAGGAGACCTTGAGGGCAAAAAAATTACACTCCTTGGCCTTGCCTTTAAAAACGAGACGGACGATATAAGAGAATCCAGATCTATCCCTGTCATTGCTGAACTTCTCAGACTTGGAGCAAAGGTTTCGGCTTATGACCCGATGGCAACCGCGAACATGAAACGGATTTTTCCGACAATTGAATACTCTGGGAAAGCTAAAGACGCTCTTGAGAGTGCTGATGCCTGTCTTGTGATGACAGAATGGGACGAGTTTAAGCAGCTGGAGTCTGAATTCGCAGCCATGAAAGGAAAGGTAGTAATTGACGGAAGACGGGTAATTAAAGCGGAAAATATAGATTATGAGGGGCTCTGCTGGTAAAAACCGGCAGAAATTATTTTCCAATTTTATTCAGAGTTTATATAGTTTTAAATTATCTGCTTTTTAACCGCCTTATTATCGAGTCTACTTTTTTGCAAGATCCTTTTCCACAGCCAAAATTTCTCCGATATATTCAAGTATATCTTCCCTGAGGTTTTCGTTTTTAAGGGCAAAATCCACTATTGATTTTACGTACCCAAGTCTGTCACCGGTATCGAACCTTTTTCCTTTGAATCTGCAGGCGTATATCATCTGAGTCCTGTTCAGAGCCCGGATTCCATCAGTAAGCTGGATTTCACTTCCAATTCCTGCCCCTGCATCTCTTATGCAGTCAAAGATTTCAGGGGTGAAAACGTAACGACCAATCGCCCCCATGTTTGAAGGAGCTGCTTCAGGCGATGGTTTTTCGACAATATCCTCCAGTACATAGAGAGAATCATTAAGAGGTTTCCCCTTTATGATGCCGTAGCTGCTTAATTTTTCATAAGGGACTTCTTCCACTGCAAGAGTAGATCTTCCATATTTTTCAAAATTTTCAATGAGCTGGGCAGTACAGGGTTTATCATTCACAATGATATCATCCCCGAGAAGGACGGCAAAAGGCTCATTTCCAATGTGTTTTTCTGCCCTGAGGACCGCATCTCCAAGCCCATTGGGCTCTTTCTGGCGGATATAATGAATATCCACAAGGGAAGAAACGTCCCTGACTAGCTTGAGAAGTTCAGTATTGTGTTTCTTCGCAAGGTGCATCTCAAGTTCGGGAGAATCGTCGAAATAATCCTCAATTGCCCGTTTTCCCCGGCCCGTGATAATGATAATGTCTTCAATTCCTGAGGCAATAGCTTCCTCTACAACGTACTGGATTACAGGTGTGTCAATAATAGGAAGCATCTCTTTTGGCATTGACTTGGTGGCAGGCAGGAAGCGGGTCCCAAGACCGGCCGCCGGAATAATTGCTTTTTTTACAGTCAAAATAAACTCTCCGGTAAAGGAAATTCGGTGAAAAGGTTATTATTACAGTTGAGTTTAAGTACTTTTTATCTATGACATATTTAATTTTTCCCTCATCGTTTACACAGCCTAATAGGGAGAATGAGGTAAAAATGTTTTCGGATTACCTGAACAAACTACAAAATATTAATAGGGAAAGAAAGATTATTTGGAGGATTTTCCATGCCCGCAAAGAATAAAATACTTGTGACAGGGGAGCCGGCTTTATAGGGAGCCACCTGGTAGACCGCCTTATAGAAAAAGGAAATCGAATTATCGTGTTCGATAACCTGAGTTCAGGAAAAATGGAATTTATAGAGCACCATCTTGAAAACCAGGACTTCACTCTGATAAAAGGAGATCTTCTTAATCAGGAAGCGATAGAAAAGGCCTGTAAAGATATCGATCTCGTTTGCCATGTGGCTGCAAATCCTGATGTCAGGCTCGGGGCTTCAAATACTAAAGTCCATTTAGATCAGAATATTCTGGCAACCTACAATCTTTTGGAAGCTATGAGGAAAAACAATATTAAAAAAATTGCATTTACTTCCACATCTACAGTTTATGGGGAAGCGAACATTATACCCACTCCGGAAGATTATGGCCCTCTTATCCCCATATCCCTTTACGGTGCTTCCAAAATGGCCTGTGAGGCCCTTATTACCTCATACTCCCATACTTTCGACATGCAGGCCTGGATCTTTCGTTTTGCAAATATTGTTGGTCCACGCAGCACACATGGAATTACTGTTGACTTTATAAAAAAGCTACAGGAAAACCCCAATCTACTGGAGATCCTAGGTGATGGCAAACAGGAAAAGTCCTACCTTCATGTATCGGAATGCGTCGATGCGATATTGTATTTAATAGAGGAAAGTAAAGAAAAGGTAAATATTTTCAATGTTGGCTCCGAAGATACCATCAGTGCCACAGAAATCGGAAAAGCTGTTACAGAAGAGATGGGGTTTTTTGATGTTGAATTTACATATACTGGAGGAAGCCGCGGCTGGAAAGGTGATGTGCCAAGGATGAGGCTGGGGATCGAAAAAATGAAAAATTTGGGGTGGAAGCCTGGATATACATCGGAGAGAAGCGTGAGGGAAACGGCAAGGGCATTACTTAGAGTTAACTAAGAGCCTATCCGAAAAGTCATTAACGCATGTTGAGAAGTTACGATAGGTTTATAGTATCGACATCCTTTCCGGTTGTACATATTGTCAATTGTAAAGATACAGTAGATCACAACACTTTTCGGATAGGCTCTAAGTGGAATGATTCCCATTCCAGTTTTTCCAAATTAAGTTTTTGTTGGCCAAACGTAAAAATCAGGATATCAGGGCTTTTACGGCCGGCATATCTTTTTGAGATTCTCCCTGTAGATGAAAAATCAAATCACAAACATTCGAGGTCACGAGAAACAACAAAGGAGTTTTATATAAATATTAGAGATCATAATGGAATTGATTTTGCAGTCTACGATAGAACCTAGATTCGGCAGGTAAACATATAGATTAATATAATTAATTTTATATCTCTTTCCTGGTCTTCCCATGGCAGAGATAAACAGCAGTAGAAGAATTGAATCCTCCTTAAAACGCACAAAGTTCTTAGGTCACCTTGGGCTTGTCGCTGGAGTTTTCAGAGAACTTGAAGTTGACAAACTGATCGATGAGAAACTCCCAAAGGAAAGGGATCATAATGTCCCTCACTCAGTCTGCATCCTTGCCATGGTAATCAATGGTCTTGGTTTTATAGGGCAACGTTTGTACCTGTTTCCTAATTTTTTCAAAAACGTTTCTACGGAAAGGCTCTTTGGAGACGGTGTAACAAGAGAAGACCTGAATCAATACGCTATCGGAGAGACTCTTGATAGAATCGTAAAATATGGCCCTACAAAACTGTTTACGGAAATTACTCTTCATATTATGAATCGTCTACCTATTCCTGTCCATTGTTTACACGCTGACACTACAAGTGTCAGCGTTTATGGGGATTATGATGACGAAGAAACTGAGTCTATTGATATTACTTTTGGAATTCCCAAAAACGGAAGATGGGATCTCAAACAATTTGTACTAAGCTTGATTGTTAATCAGCATGGGATACCTCTTTTTATGAATACTCATTCAGGAAATGCTTCAGACAAAAACACAATTCTGGAAGCAATCAAGTCTCTCAAATCTGTTTTAATACCTGAAAGCAAAGTGTACTATGTCGCTGATAGTTCCTTTTACACAGATAATAATCTCAAGAACATGGGAAAGACATTCTGGATCAGTCGCGTTCCTGCAACAATTAATGAGGCAAAGGAGTTGCTAACTGCAAATTTGAACCTGAAAATGCTGAAAAGCGATGATAGATACTCGTTTTATCAAACTTTTGTGGAATATGGTGGAGTCAAACAAAAGTGGGTTTTGTTGCTTTCTCACAAGATGAAAGAGAAGAGAGAGGGAACTCTCGGAAAAAAGATTGAAAAAGAGCTTGAAAAAGCAGAAAAGGCTTTTAAAAAGCTGAAAGGAGAGGACTTTTTCTGCGAAGAGGATGCATTAAAAGCTGCGGAGAAATGGATTCAAGAATTCCCGTCTATTGTGTTTGAAAAAGTAGATTTGAAAGCTATTAAGAAACGTGAAGAAGGTAAAAGAGGCAGAATTTCAAAAGATGAGAAATTAAATACTTATTACAGGATTGATGGCAGCATAAAGGTTAATAACGCTTTTGTTTTGAAAGAAATGGAGAAAATGGGACTTTTCATTCTTGCAAGTAATGATATTAGTATTTCTCCTGAAGAGATGCTAAAGTATTACAAAGGACAGGATAACGTAGAAAAAGGATTCAGATTCTTGAAAAGTGACACATTTAGCGTATCAAAAGTTTACCTCAAGAATAAAGCAAGAATAGAAGCAGTGACCATGATAATGGTTCTCTGCTTAATGATTTATTCAATAGCAGAATGGAAGTTGAGGACAAAATTAGAGGAACAAAATGAAACGGTTCCAGATCAAAAAGGGAAACCAACAAAAAGACCTACAATGAGATGGATATTTTTCAATTTCCAGGGGATTACAGAACTTATAACTCAAAAAGAAGAGAAAATAGAGTCAGAAATATTGAATATGGAAGAGATTCACTGGAAGATATTGAGTCTCATGGGGGAGAAATATGAAAATATATATCTCTAATTACGTTAACCTGCCGAATCTAGGATAGAAGAAAATATAAAATCGTTTTTGAAGGGCAGGGTGGGTATACACAGTAATTACTGGAAAAAATTCTTAAAATCTTGAGAATAAAAGGTAAATTATTGCCTGGCTTCATTTTCGACTCTAAATAAATATCTTCGTATTAAATAGATCTCATGGTCGCTGAAGCCGCCGACCAAAAACATCACAACCAGATATATAAATAAACCCATACCTGCAATCTCAAAAAGCTCAAAAATGCTTGAGATAACGAAATGGGAAACAAAGATATACATCGCCATAGAGGACAAGATGCTTTTCGCAATGTCATGGAAATAAAAATCGAGTTTAAAATGTTTTAAGGAGATACGCATACAAAGCATAGCCAGTAAAAAGTAGGAAATTAAGGTTGAGAGTGAAGCGCCGACAATCCCGACAGAAGGTATCAGAAGAAGGTTGATCAGTACGTTCGAAATCGCTGCAATGATATTGATGTAAGTCGTAGCTTTCGTTTTTTTGACAAGGAACATTGTATTGACGAAGATCTGGAAGATTCCTGCCAGAAGACCGGAAAGAGCGGTAATCGGGATTACAACCCAGCCCGAAATAAAATCCTCAGTGGTAAGGATTCCAAGCAAAGGTTTTGCAAGAGCTGAAAGCCCAAAGACCGCAGGGATGGAAATAAGAAGGAAATATCTCAAAGAATGAGACATGTAAATTCGTACTTCATCCATTTTATTTTCATCAAATAACTTTGATAGTTCAGGAAGAAGAATGAGTTGAAGAGGGCTTACAAAAAGTTGTATTAGGTTACCGATTGAACAGGCAGCCGAATATACGCCCACGCTTCTAAGACCGAGAAAATAGGTAACCAGATATCTGTCACTTGATTCAGTAACCCATCTTATAAGTGCATTTGGAGTTAGCGGTAGAGAAAATTGCAGATACTCCTTTATATAAGTAAA
This sequence comes from Methanosarcina sp. ERenArc_MAG2, assembly GCA_023955635.1. Taxonomy (GTDB): domain Archaea; phylum Halobacteriota; class Methanosarcinia; order Methanosarcinales; family Methanosarcinaceae; genus Methanosarcina; species Methanosarcina baikalica. Next base: position 121,698 of record JAMXHR010000011.1, on the reverse strand, counting down.
CCTGGGGATAATGAATCCTATCTGAGATATTATAGTTAGGAGAGCAATCAAGAAAATGAGACCCTGTACCAATAAGGTAGCCGCTATTACACCAAGAAGCCCATACCCCATTTTGAGAAGAACGAGAATAAAAAATAATTTCCCAAACGTTTCAAAAAGGGTAAGATAAGAAAATTTTTGGATCTGCCTGAAGACCCTGAAATAAAAAAGAGATACAGGCTCGATTACATTCAAGAGAATCAAAAGGGAGCCTGCCTGGATGAAATAGGTTGCCCCGGGATCCTTGAAACCGAATGTTGCAAGAGGTTCTGCAAACGTATACAGCAAAAAAGAGGCAAGAAGACCAGACATAGTCACGAAAAAAAGAATGGAGTAGACAGCTTCTTTTATTATTCTCGTTTCTGTTTCAGAAGATAAAAACCTGACAAGCCCCATAGAAAGACCCATAAGCGCAAGCGGGGAGATAAGAGATACTGTGATATTGATCTGGGCCCAGAGTCCGTAGTCATATGTTCCAAGGGTTTTTGTGATTATTGGGAGTAGGAAAAAAGTGCCCAGGCTTGTAAGTATCTGAACTGTCCCGATAAAGCCAACATCCTTTGCAAACTTTTGATATGACAACATATCACCTTAAAAGGAATCCTTTTTTTAACGATTTATGATTGAAGAAAGTTACGAAAATAGTCTTAACGAAAAATATCTCTTATGATTTGATCAACTCACTATTCAAAACCTGATATTTAAATCCTTTTGAACGCTGATTATATTTCTCAGGTTTCAATCTCTCCGTAGAAGTTATATTTATAACCATAGCACAATAAGTTTTTTTCATGCAAAAGCCTTAATTTCGAATCAGAAAGTTGGAGATATCATACTTATATTCAGCGTTAACTTTAAGTTTATTTCGACAGCATTCTTTTCAACAAAAACCAGACTCCAACGAACCCCTAAGGAATTTATATAAAAGATAAAAGCCTTTGTGTTTAGATAAATTTTTATAAAAGTTTGGAGGCATGTAGTCGCCTCGATAATATTCAGTCGATAGAATATATGTAGCAATCAAAGTTGCGCTGGCGCACCCCGCTGCAAGCAACAGGGTATGTTCACGCCATCGCTCGAAATTCCGTAAAAGAAGACAATAAACCTAATAGGTTTAGTTCTAGCAGAAGTTAACAATCGAAAAATGGGATTGATAAATAATATTATCATCAACGGTTACCGGGGAAGTTTTCCATCCCCGCAGCAAGCTAGCGGGGTATTCGACTGAAAAAAACACTCTTAAAATCCAAAAATAAATTAAATTAATCCCCAAAGGGAAATCGAGAAGCTAATATGTTTTCATGCGTCTTCGGTTAAGGGAGGAATCATGATAAATTGGATTCATTCCCTTGACATATGCCCAAAATTCAGACAGACATTGAACTGGAGCAGGGTACCGATTTTAGGTAAAGAGGCTAAAATTTGAGGCCAATTTCTGATCTAAAATCGATAGCCTTCAGACAAGAAAATTCCTTAACCGATGACCAATGAATATGTTTTCACATAAAAACTAAGTTCCGCTTTTTTAGGCGCACAACTTTCTCATGATATCGAATTGTATGCATAAACATAAGCACAGGAATTGCAACTTCTAATTTCAAACTCACATTATCTGGCTTATCAGACTGGTGGAATTAGACATATGCGCCTAAAATTTGGGAACTCAGGTCAAAAGGATTCTTCTTATTAGAGAATCCTTAAAACTCATATTTTTTTACCTGGTAAAAGGAGATGTCTCCTATCCGGCACTCAAAAACTTATCACCGGACCGGAAGTTATGGAAATCTCCTTTAAGGACACAAACTTTAGCTGTAAGCTAGATTCAGTTTTGGAACCTGGCTAACGTTTCCGCAGTCAGCACTGTAGAATGCGATATAATTATCACTTTCATTGCTGACTTTTATCAGGAAACCAGTGTTTGCGTACTTGCCGCTAACATACTCTTTTACAAGGTCAGTTACATTGAGCTCACAGTAACTATTATATGGTAAGTCGTTGGCTCTCAGAGTTAATGTAGCATATGGAGTGCTACCCTGTAAGACACCTTTCTTGTCATACCAGTCCCCGCCTGCGTTATTCCAGGCAGTGCCTTTATCTTTGTTATTCCAGCTCACATAACTGGAGTTCCAGGCAGAGGCAGGCCTGTAGACCTCAATAACAGCATCTTTCGAACGTGAGCTGAGAGGATAATACCAGAAAAGGGAAAGAGTTGCATTTTTCACCATCGTGGCACTGGAGTATTCGCTCAGATTGAATAACATAACGCTTCTGTATCTGCCAACACCGCTCATTTCTCCAACATCGAGAAATGATTTATCCGAAAAGACATCCTCAGGAGAAGCTTCACGAAGGCGATTGTCCTTTGAGCCAGTAATAGTTGCATTTAAAGGCACTCTTTTTGTAACAGTAAGCTTAGGTACATGGCTCACGTTTCCACACTCAAAACTGTAGAAAGCAATATAATTATTACTTTCATTGCGGGCTTTTATGAGGAAACCTGTGTTTGAGTATTTGCCGCTTACATAATCTTTTACAAGATCAGTTACATTGATCTCATAGTATCTGTTATCGGGTAAACTGCTGGTTTTCAGGGTTAATGTAGCATATGGAACGCTGCCCTGTAAGACACCATTTTTGTCATACCAATCTCCTCCGGAATTAACCCAGGCAACACCTTTATTTTGTTTATTCCAGCTCACATAGTTGGGATTCCATGCAATAGGCCTGTAAACCTCAATAACAGTGTCATTTAGCCGTGGAATGGACGGATAATACCAGAAGAGGGAAAGGATCACGCTGCTAATTTCAGTAGCATTGGTGTATTCGCTTACGTTAAACCATATAACATCCCTGTAGCTACCTAAGTTGCTCATTCCTCCAACATCAAGAAACGATTTATCCGGAAAGACATCCTCAGGAGATGCTTCACGAAGGCGATTATCGTATGTCTTTCCAGAGAAATTCCAGGGGAGTTCTTTTTCGATTACATTTATTTTTGTAGTATCAGAGTCATTGAGATTACCATCGCTCACTTTAAAGAGAATATCGTACGACCCGTCCTGCCCCCTGCAGGAGTCCAGTTGAAAAATCCTGAATTCTTGTCGAGGTTTGCACCTGAAGGAAGGTATGGTGATGAATAGGAAAGTTTGTCTCCATCTGCATCAGAAGCCTTCACTGTAAAGCTCAGATTTTCTCTGATCTTAACGGTAGTATTGGAAATAGATTCAATTATGGGAGCTTGATTATCATCCAGTTTAGAGGTCCCTGATTTTGATGCATAGATTGTGTTCCCATATCTCCCTATGTTGATCCTGTTTCCATTATCTTCAGGTTCACTAGAATAGTCAGAGGACGAATATCCTGCATCAATACATGGAGAACTTACTTTGTCTTTAACCCAGGTTTTTCCATTCCATCTTCCACTTGTTGATTGAAGATGATAATCATGTTTTTTCTGGTCTGCAAATAGTGGGTTTACGTAAATATCGCCTTTCGATGTGCAGTTTTTATAGTTGCCTGCTAAATTATTGTAAAGGCAGTTATTTTGCAGCACAAATTTATGTGTTGAAGGTAAGTAATTGATCACTCCATATCCTCCGCTAGAGTCTTTTGTGCATTTTTGAGTGTTTATGATTATATTGTTGCGGACAGTGGTAATGTATCCGCCTTTCGGGGAATAACTTGAGGAGTAACCAGTTATATACATATGAACAACGGCTGCATTGTAGGCACCGTCAAAGACATTGTTTTCAATATTAGTATTATTGAATCCGCCTGCTACAATACCTCCTAGCCAAGTAATACTAGGATTAGTGCCCGTGCTGTAGAAGATATTGTGATAAATATGGATATTTTTTCCCTTGTCTCTAGTAGCAGAGGCGGTATCATAGTTGAAAATCCAGATTCCAGGACCATAGGTATTATTGATCGTATTATTGTAGATCTCAATATCATCCATAATAGCTGCAGATTTTTCGATCTGAATGCCCGGCCCACCCGCACTCCAGTGGTAGAAAGAGTCGATTACATTATCATGGAATTTTACTTTATTAGTGTTCCATATTCTAAGAGCACTGTTAGTCCGGCAGGTTATTTTGTTGTTCCAGGCCTCGACGTTCTGACAATCAATTGCAAACAGGCCGTCGTGTCCGAGCTTGTATATAGTATTATTATAAAACTTGATTTTCTCACCGTATTTTATCCTCAACCCATCTCCATGCCCATCGTGCATATACATGTTGCAGACGGTTACGTTCTTACAATAAAGGAAGTAAATTACATTATAGTACCCTTTGCCCTTGGCAAATTCAGTATTACCATCATGGTTTCCATTAACCTCGAACCCTCTTATTATGATGTTATTATTCCCCGAACTATTCATCTGCTGAATTAGGGGTTTCATTGTAGCCCAGCCAGCGTGATCAACCAGTTTGATCACAGCAGTAGAGTCACCTTCAAGGATAGTGTCGCTACCGATAAGAAGAGTGTCATCAATAACGTATGTAAACGGTCCTTTGAGATGAACAGTCGTATATGCAGATTTATCTGCCACAAACTTTAAAGCCTTATTTATCTGTACATGATCGTCTTTTCCATCGCAGTTAAAATCCCCAGTACCATCCCCTGCAACGTATACTGTTGGTGCAGGAGTCATGCATAAAGCCGTAGGAGCGCTTGCAAGGATAAGGCAACCCACAAGGAAAAGAATTCCTAATTCTCGTTTTAACATCGACATCGTCTGGGATCGGTCATAACAAAATTCATTAGTATCTCTGTTAGACAGATATTCATGTGGTGATGTATCTAGATCCCCACAAAATTTACTACTGTCTTTCAAAAATATATACAAATTTATTACTCTGTTTCCGATATATTGGACAAGGTTTTGCAAATAGTATCCACTCTCCAAACTTCAAGACTATAGAAAATTGTCGGAAGAAATTATTCATATCAGAGACAATTTATCATGCCAAAAGTTACTGAATCTAATCAAATGAGATAATATGGAATTCAGAATAAATCTCCGTGTTTTCAGGCCAATTCTTCCAATTTACACGAATTCCCCCGTGAGAACATGACGAAGAAATTTAGTTTTACACTCTGATTAAATATCTATAGTCTGTACTGTGATTTAGACAGTCATCTTATAAAAATATTTGTGCAGAGTTGGTAAATTTTTAGCCAGTTTTAAAAGTTATAGAAAGAGTCAATAAATATTTTGGACAAAAACCAGGTCACAAAAAGCTTTATTAAAATTTATGAAGAAGGGAAATATTACCGAGCAGAATATATAAGACCTTATTTAGAAAGTATTTGAGGCTATTTTGTCAAAAAAATTAATTTTTATTTTCTGTGCCAGAGTGGGGGCAGGTAATTAAAAAACAAAAAGAGATCTAAAAATTATTCCGAAATAAGAATTATTGCTAACAAATTCAAAAAATGAGGAAATGAATCCTAAAAAAATATCAAGAGCTCATCCCAAAAACCATATTTATTTAATCAATAAAGGGTCGTGTACGTGAGTCATTGATCAATTCCGAAAAAGCAAGCACATTTCTCAATTTGAGGAAAACGTAGAGAGATATTTATGCTTATGTTTTTCAATAACTCATACCCAATAAAGGTATAAGGATTTTTCATGATCAGAAACTCTATTGATTATTCAAAATAAGAGATTTAGAGTAGTAATTTTGGGATAAGCTCTGAAATAAAAATGGTACAAAGCTTAAGTATTTGCCTTTGCACAGTATGTACCACTATCATTAAAGAACATTATCAAGTTATATCGTTGCAGATGTACAAACTAGTTCTTGTAACTACATCCCACCTGTGATTTTCAACGACGTATCTGCGGCCATTTTCTCCCATAACAACTCTGGTACTTTCATCGATGTTATTTTTACCACGGCAACTGCAAGTTCTTTGGGATTCTTGACAAGAGGAGCAACATAGATCAGACGTATTAATGCTTTGATTTTGATGCATAGATTGTATTCCCATATCTCCCTATGTTGATCCTGTTTCCATTATCTTCAGGTTCATTAGAATAGTCAGAGGCCGAATATCCTGCATCAATACATGGAGAACTCACTTTGTATTTAACCCAGGTTTTTCCATTCCACATTCCACCTCTTGATTGAAGATGATAATCGTGATTTTTCTGGTCTGCAAATAGTGGGTTTACGTAAATATCGCCTTTCGATGTGCAGTTTTTATAGTTGCCTGCTAAATTATTGTAAAGGCAGTTATTTTGAAGCACAAAGGAATGTGTTGAAGGTAAGCAGTTGATCACTCCATATCCCCCGGTAGAGTCTTTTGTGCATTTTTGAGTGTTTATGATTATATTGTTGCGGAGAGTGGTAATATATCCGCCTTTCGGGGAATAACTTGAGGAGTAACCAGTTATATACATATGAACAACGGCTGCGTTGTAGGCACTGTCAAAGACATTGTTTTCAATATTAGTATTATTGAATCCGCCTGCTACAATACCTCCTAGCCAAGCAATGCTAGGATTGGTGCCTGTGCTGTAGAAGACATTATTAAGAATATGGACATTTTTCCCCTGATCGCGGGTAGCAGAGGCAGTATCATAGTTGAAAATCCAGATTCCAGGTCCATAGGTGTTATGGATAAGATTGTTGAATATCTCGATATTATCCATAATAGCTGCAGATTTTTCGATCTGAATGCCCGGCCCACCCGCACTCCAGTGGTAGAAAGAGTCGATTACATTATCATGGAATTTTACTTTATTAGTGTTCCATATTCTAAGAGCACTGTTAGTCCGGCAGGTTATTTTGTTGTTCCAGGCCTCGACGTTCTGACAATCAATTGCAAACAGGCCGTCGTGTCCGAGCTTGTATATAGTATTATTATAAAACTTGATTTTCTCACCGTATTTTATCCTCAACCCATCTCCATGCCCATCGTGCATATACATGTTGCAGACGGTTACGTTCTTACAATAAAGGAAGTAAATTACATTATAGTACCCTTTGCCGTCAGATTCATTATTACCATCATGGTTTCCATTAACCTCGAACCCTCTTATTATGATGTTATTATTCCCCGAACTACTCATCTGCTGAATTAGGGGTTTCATTGTAGCCCAGCCAGCGTGATCAACCAGTTTGATCACAGCAGTAGAGTCACCTTCAAGGATAGTGTCGCTACCGATAAGAAGAGTGTCATCAATAACGTACGTAAACGGTCCTTTGAGATGAACAGTTGTATATGCAGATTTATCTGCCACAAACTTTAAAGCCTCATTTATCTGTACATGATCATCTTTTCCATCACAGTTAAAATCTCCAGTACCATCTCCAGAGACATAAACCGTTGGTGCGGCAGTCACGCATAAAGCTGTAGGAATGCTTGCAAGGATGAAGCAACCTATAAGGAAAATAACTCCTAATTCTCGTTTTAACATCGGCATCACCTGGGTCGATCATAAAAAAATTCATTCGTATCTTTGATAGACAGATATTCGTTCAGTGACATTTTTATCTCCGCAAAATTACTACTGTCTGTCAAAAATTTATACAAATTAATTAGTTTTTTCAGATATATCGGAAAAGGTTTTGCAAATAGTATCCACTCTCCGAACTTCGAGACTAGAGAAAATGTTCCGAAGAAATTATTCACAGCTGGAGATACTGAACCCAACCAGATGTTATAAATACGGAATTCAGAATAAATCTCCCTGTTTTTCAGACAAAATCCTCCAATTTACACGAATCTCTTCGTGAAACCATAAAGAGTAAATGTACTTATAAGATATAATTAAATTTTTATAGTTAACATTGTGATTAAAATAATTGACATATAAAAGTACTCAACCTTTTTAAACATTTAGTAAATCGTGATACCTGTTATTATTTTGTCAGAATTATAAGAAACATTTCCGGATCAGATCGTTGGTGTTAGTGGATCAGCAAATTACAGTGATGAATATGATAGAGCTCATCCCAAAACCAATTGTATTCTCAATCATTAAGAGTTTCATAAATAATTTTCATGACCCTAAATCTTGATTCATTATTCCAAATACGAGCTTCAGAAACGGAATTTCGAGTTTTGGGATGAACTCATAAAACATGTTTATCAGAGAAAATGGTAGATATAGTCTCCACAATTCCGGTAGAATATGTGAAACATATACTGAAGACAAAATATAAGATCACTTCTGAGAGAAAAGCAATAATTGGAGATGTAAAGAGCGTTTTTCTGAAGTGGCTAATTCCTTTTGTGTATTCCCCCAATTAAAAAAAATTGGCAAGAAACATAGTGACGAATTTAATTCTATCACAAATAGGACTTACGTGGTTGAACTGAGAAGTTAATAGTATTAAACCTTCATCAGTCTAAAACATACATTTAACCGCGACGTCTGTTATTTTTGATTTTGCACCTCAAATGCGTGAGTCCTAACAAATATTTCAGATAATGATGAGCTTGTACGGCATAAGCTGTAATATATTAAATTGCCGGAGAGCAGTAAAAGTGGAGGATGGTAATCTATTCAAGCCGGACAATGCCGTAGGTTACAAACTACCCTCTCAGCTTATGTTTATAAAAATACAGCTATAAATAAAAGCTGCCTATTACTCTTTATACAAATTACAAAGGATTTAATTAAATGATATCTCTGCACATATCCATAATCTTTCTTGCAACTCCATCCCAGCTATGGTTCTCAACGACATATCTGCGGCCTTTCTCCCCCATAACGGCTCGGGTGCTTTCATTGGATAATAATTTTACCACGGCAGCTGCGAGTTCTTCAGGATTCTCGGGAGTTACTGAAATTCCACCCCCAGACAACTCAATCAAATCTTTGACTCCTGGGATACTACTCGCCACAATCGGCTTACCGCAGGCAAGGTACTCATAAGTTTTCAAAGCCGAAAGTCCTATTTTCGAATTTCTTTCCTCGATAAAAGGAGCAACGCAAACATCAGCCGCGTTAATGTATAGAGGAACCCGCTCGTAAGGGATTCTTCCGGTGAAAATAAACTTATCCGAAAGCCCTAACACGGAAGTTATTTCTAGCAATTTGTCCTTCATAACTCCGTCCCCAACAACGAGGAAACGGGCATCAGAGCATTTTTCAAGGATTAAAGGAGAGGCATAAATCAGAAATTCAACGCCCTGCCAAGCTGCAAGGTGCCCGACAAAGCAGATATATTGTTTAGAGTTTTCCAGTCCCAATTCGGCTTTTGCCAGCTCCCGGTCAAGAGGCTTGAATGTATCAGTATTTGCACCATTATTGATAACGTAAACTTTGTCTTTAGGAATGGAGTATAATCTCACAAGTTCATCTCTGAGTTTATCCGTGACAGAAACAATTCTGTCGCAGTACCTGTAATTGAATTTCTCGGAGCGGAGTGCTAGATAAGAAAAGACTCTGTACGTAAAAGATTTTGAATCAGGATTTACCTTTAACTCATCCAGAACCATCCCATTGACTTCTACTATTGAAGGGATTTTTAAAATTTTACATAAAATTATGGGAAAGAACGGAAAAGAATTCTGGCGAAGATAAAGCACATCAGGCCTGTTTTTTATGCACGAATAAAGAAGGTAAAAGGAAAGCATAAATTCGTAAGAAGGCTGTACAAGATATTTATTGTCTATTACAGGCACGTATTTTATCCAGGGAAGAGTACGATCTACGCTCTTCTGTCCGGGTGCAAACAGGACTATATCAGTATATTTTTTCAAATTTCTTAGAAGCTCAAGAATGTGGATATTCGAACCTGATTTAGTATTAAAGGAGCCATAATAAACCAGGAAAATATTATTTACTTTTTTAAACATAATGGTAGCCGGTTACCAGAATAGTAAAAGTAGTTAATTAGTTTATCCCATAACTTTGGTGATTATTTTCACAAGTTTGAGGACGACGGTTCAGTATTAACTCAGGAAAAAGAATTTAATTCATTTTGGAGAGAAGTATTTATAGAATGAATTATCTCCTTTGTCTGCTTTTGAGGCATCCGAAGCGAAAAAGAGCAAAAGATTATGAAAGTACTGGAAGTATGTCAGGAATTTCCTAACAGATATTATCCTCAACTTGGGACATTCATCAAACAGAGTATCGACTCAATTGCAAACCAGGGCGTAGATGTTACGATTATTTCTCCAAAACCTTTCGTCCTTCCTTTTTCCACATTTCCGTATCATAATTTTTTCAAACTGCCGTGGATTGAGCATACCGAAAAATACGACCTTCACTATCCACGTTACATATATGCCGTTCCCAAAAAATATTTTTATCCCGTAACAGGGTTTTCATACTCTCATTTTGTTTCCAAATACGCGATAAAAAATATAAAGCCAAAACCACACCTTATCCACGCACACTTTTCGTATCCTGACGGATACGGGATGATAGGGCTTGCAAAGAAATGGAAAGTTCCTCTTGTAATAAGTGCGCTTGGTACAATAGAAAGAAAAGTTGCTTATGAAGGCTCCTATACCTCAAGACAGATCATAGAGGCAATGAGTTTTGCAGATAAGGTTCTTTCTGTCAGTGACGATCTCAAGCTCCACATAGTAAATTTGGGAATAAATGAAGAGAAAGTTCATGTGGTTCCAAACGGCGTTGATACCACGAAGTTCAAACCTACCGGAAAAGAACATTCAAGGAGTCTGCTAAATCTGCCCCAGGACAAGAATATTGTTCTGTTTGTTGGAGCCCTTAGAAAAATAAAAGGTGTGGACTACCTGATTGAGGCTGCAAAATATTTTGTGAATGAGAATACCAATCTTTTTATGGTGGGCAGGGACGACGGCCTGAGAAAAAGCCTGGAAAAAAGGGCACAAGAGCTCGAAATTTTAGACTACATTAAATTTACGGGTCCGGTAAACCACGAAGATATACCGCTCTGGATCTCGGCTTCGGACATCCTTGTGCTGCCGTCCCTGTCTGAAGGGAGGCCAAATGTAGTACTTGAAGCCCTTTCCTGTGAAGTTCCGGTCGTAGCAACAGACGTAGGTGGGATTCCGGAACTCATGGTCGATGGGGAAACAGGCTATCTGGTACCCGCAAAAAATCCCGCCGAATTATCCGAAAAAATTAATAAACTACTTGAGGATAGGAACCGAAGAGAAAAGATGGGAAAATTTGGGCGTAAAAGTATAATCCAAAGAGAACTGACCTGGGAATCCCATGCAAAAAAGACTGTGGAAATATACTCAGAGCTTCTGCAGAAATTTGCGAGATGAATACTCAAATTCTCCTCGGACTTCTTTTTTAATTTTAAAATCCGTTGCAATTACAGATTCCCAAACATGGGATTAAAGATAAGGAATCCGCGAAAACCTTTATTTCTGTATGAATGCCTATTGCATCGTCGTCCATATAACCTACTTTCGACAGGTAACTTATTATTCGTTTTCTACTGACAGCTTTTTTGCTGGAAAACATTATCCCTTATATTAAACATTAACACAAAAATGTTTCATTGTTTATATGTCGTGAAATTTGGGTCATATGTTAACCATTTCAAATACAATATAAATTTGCAGAATGTCTGAAAATGCTACATAAAAACATCCGATTCTTAAACCATTGCCGAATGTAGAGTATAAGTAAAAATATACCCAAATAAAGGCACCCTTAAAAAAGTTACCAGGGATTATTATAATCCCCGATGTGGAATAAAAATATCTGTTGAAGGACTCGAATAGACCTTATCAAGAACTGCAAGGTTGCTTTCCAGCTCAAGCTTATTTTCTGGCAACCCTTGATAGAAATAGTTAGAAGTGTCTCTGAGGGTGCTTTCCTCGCTGCCGAAGTATAAGCCATTCTTGAGAAACTCCTTAGTCCTGAGCATTATGTAGCCATTATATTGTGGGAGTTTATTAACGTCACCAATTCTGTAATTGTCATAAGATGAGATGTTCAGTTGTGCAGAGTTCGCAGGAATCACCGGGAGATAAAAAAACCTTGAGGAGTAATAATCGGTATAAATTGAAGAATTTGCAGGAACATAATTGAAAACATGCTCAAAGCCGCTCAACTCTTCGGAAGTAAAATATTCATTCTTTGCCTCGTGACCAAGGAAATCCGAATCTCCAATACTGAAGACCGAAGAAACGAAAACAAAGGTAGAGAACAGTAGAATCACTAAAAAGGCAGAGTTGAATTTTTTAGAGGAATATTTAGTCACATAATTCCAGAATACATACAATCCGTACCCCATAATGAAAGCCATAAAGGGGCTGACAAAAAGCATAAACCGGTCAACTCTGAAAAGAACCTTGAACTGCCAGATAGTATTGAGCGGGTTGGGGATATAAAATATCAGGGTAAGAAGGGCGAATAACCCGAACACGGAAGCGTAATTGTTTTTATAGTTCTTCAGGAGAAAACCTATTCCTATCAAGGCAAAGAATAAAAAGATGGATTTATCCAGAAGCCCTATTAAATTAATCAAGCTTTCCTGAAGTACTTCTGCACCTCCGGCAGTTAAAACTATAGAATCCCAGAACTGACTCTGCAAACGGGGAGCCAGGCTCCTTTGAACAAACATGTATGCAATAAAAAACCAGTAAGCGATGAAAGTGACATTGAGCAATATAAAGAAAGGCTTGCTAATATAGCTGCCGTCTCCTATTATATATTCCGATACAAAAAGAAGAATCAACAATAAGACCAGTTGCGGCAGGGAAACATTATGAACCAAGGTTAAAAAGACCGCAACGATTACTGAAAGGATTTTTAAAGAGATTTTATTTTTATTGAAATTGACACTATAAATCAAGTACAGTAATACAATAAACATTATGAATGCCATTGTGCGTGTAATTACATTTGCACCGTAATAGAGTACAACAGAACTCACGGAGAAAAGTACACAGGAAAGGAGTGAGATTTGCCTATTGTTCGTGATGTGATTAAAAAGATAGTAAAGAAAAACTATAGTGATTGCATAAATCGGCGCAGTTACCAAAAAAGCGAGGTCTTTGTACTTGTATTTAGGAGTTCAGAGGCTTCTGCAATAAATACGTGATAAAGAGGGAAGTATGCATAGTCACTTAAGGAAGTAGGAATCATCTGCCCGGAGATTGCGGTAAGTTTCGAAAGAAAGATGTGGGGCAGAATATCTGTGGTTCCGAAGTAGAAATCGTAATTTAATGTAACACTATAAATCAGGTTAACCATAATTAGGAAAGATTCTACGAGGATAAGTGATGGGTTTACATTTTTAGAGAAAATCTGCAAGAATACCGACAGGTAAAGAACCAAAATAAAGACGAAATAATACGGTGGTCTGCTTCCCTGAGACAACATGAGCACAACCACGGAACCGATATAAAAAATCCCGAATAAATATGTGAGAGATTTTATATTTAGAGATGGAAAGGCCTCTAAATCATGTAAACTTACATCTTTTTTGTAAATAAATAATATAAAAAGACAGGACAGTATTGCAGGAATTCCTGTAAATAGTCCCCGAAGTGCGTAACCGAGCTTACCGGTTGCAAACATCCATAAGAACGTGAATATTACGGCGAAAATTATAGCTAACGGAAACAGAAATGAAATTAACCTCATTAAACGGTTATTATCTAACTTAAATCCTGTCTCTTTACTTAATCCGAACATACTATCTCCATAACCTTAAATAATCATAATTTCACAATTGAATAAATATTATCCAAACTTTTGTATATGAGAACCAATGAGAGCTACAATCAGGGTCGCATTGATTAAGAATATTTTGCCCTGAAAAGTCTGACTCTGCTCCTAATCCAGTGATTTTTGCATTTTTTATTGAAATTCTGAATTTACAGAGGAATTCGTATTCAATAAAACTCAATATTTGACATATTCCGACATCGATTGCCAGGTAGTGATCAAAGGTTTGTAACCAGTCAACACTAGATTTTGGAACTGAACCAAAAGTCTTCCATACCTATTCAAATGTTTCGGTCGCTCTTTCTAATATATGATCAAATAAACTAGTAAACATTAAACATCCGGGCAATACTTGGCTTTTGAGGGAAAAAGGGAATTTTTAAAACTGTACAAAAATCCCAGCCCATAGGCAAAATGCTGTATAGGGATGATAAAAAGGGCAAAAAGACCGTATTTTGACCTCATTTTGTAGGTAACCTGCATCGAGGTAAGGAAGACCAGAATAAAATATATGGCAGTTAGTGCAAGCAGAAGCAGACTTGTAGTGGGATACCGGATGGAAGCGATAAGCAAGACGACTGCAGAAACGATGGCAATAGAAGGCAAAAACGCATACCAGCGGACAAATTCCCCGTGTTTTTTGAAAAGTTCTGCCATCCACATACCATATTTAAACATCCTTACGGAAAAAGATTTGAAAGTGCCTCTTCTATGGTGCAAAACCTGTGCTTCCGGGATGTACAAAAACCTGTTGCCCTTTTTACCTATTCTGTAATTCAGGTCTCCGTCCTGGCCTACCAGAAATCGCTCGTCAAAACCCCCGACTTCCTGGATTGCACTTTTTTTGTACATGGCATTGCAGTTAGGGAGAGAACTGACATAGTGCTTTTTTGTAGAGTTTTTAGACTGAGCCGAGCCTCCCGAACCCAAAAAGGTTTCCTGGGCATATCCAACCACCCTTCCAAACATAGGATCAGTGTCAAATATCAGGTTAGGGCCTCCAAAACACACAACATCTTCTGGAGCGTTTTGCATTTCACGGACAAGAGTCTTCAACCATTGAGAATCGACCTTACAGTCCCCGTCAGTAAATGCAACAAGTTCCTCTCGAGAATTTTTCACACCAAGGTTCCTCGCAGCAGCAACGTTCTTTTTTCGTTAAGAAGGAGCTTCACAGGATATTTCTGTACCAATTCCCGCGTCTTATCGGTGGACATTCCATCAACGATAATAATCTCATAAGAATCTCGCAGATAGTCGAGATTAAGAAGTGACTCAATACATTCCTCAATGAATCTTTCTTCATTGCGAACGCCTACTATGACTGAAATAAAAGGGTATTCCATACAAATTAACCCCGTTTTGGACATCATTATTTTCGAATATGCTCGTTTAAAACTATCATTCTTGAGATAGCATGCAGTATTATTCCCGTAAATACCATAAAGGCTCCTATGATTGTCAGCATTACCATAAGGAGTGTAGGCCCGAAGCGTAAGGATCCTCCCAGAAAGTAATTCTGCAAAAATATAAGTCCCATAAGAAAGCCTGTAGATGCCATAATCATTCCAGGAACGGAAAAATAATACAGAGGCCGTCTATATTCCATATCCTTAAGAATCCGGAACAGAACCATGGGTCCGTGTATGAAAGGATTTTCGCTTGAACAGTTCTCAAGATCATACCTGCAATGGATTTCCACTTCAGTGAACTTCAATTTGAAATCTCTGGCTTGAATGAGAATTTCAGAGCCTGCGGACATATCTGTACCATTCAAATTTATATTTTCAATAGCTTTTTGCCCATAAGCCCGAAAACCACTCTGTGAGTCAGTAACGTTCAGACCGCCTGCAATATATGTTGCAACATCAAGGATTTTCATTCCAAATTTACGGTAAATAGGGACATTCTTACCGTTGCCATTTACAAACCTTGAACCGATTACAAGGTCAAACCCATTTTTTAAGGGCTCAAGGAGCTTGGGAATCTCGGAAGGATCATGCTGAC
Organism: Methanosarcina sp. ERenArc_MAG2; assembly: GCA_023955635.1. Lineage (GTDB taxonomy): Archaea > Halobacteriota > Methanosarcinia > Methanosarcinales > Methanosarcinaceae > Methanosarcina > Methanosarcina baikalica. The sequence goes on along the minus strand of JAMXHR010000011.1, from coordinate 106,001 downwards.
CGTCAGAGTCAATTATGACCATAGAATTTGCACCGAGCTTACGGGCAGTTTCAAAGCAATTCCTGAGAGCCGCCCCATATCCTTTATTGATTTCATGACGGACTACATAGGCGCCGAGAGATTCAGCGATATCGACAGTGTTATCTGTACTTCCGTCGTCCACAACCACTACTCTGTCGACATATTTTTTGCAGCCCTTAATAACCTCTGCAATGGCGTGAGCTTCGTTATATGCAGGCATGGCTGCAATAGTAATGACCATATGCAATCATCTACCTCTTTGACGATGTGAACAAAGGGTCTCCATAATAAAGTGATCTATTATAGAAGAATCGGTAAAAATTTCAAATCCGGCAAATATATTTTTCAGAGTCATCGCTCCACAATTTTTTAAAGGGTTTCGAAAGGTCTTCTATGGCTACATTTACAGGGAATAAATCGGGGGAATTGTTCTCTCCTTTTAGTGAAAAGAAGGAACTTGGATACTCTGTAAGTGTGTCACAGCATTTAATATAAGACTTGTATCTGTTTTAATATACGAGCTATATAAACATTTAGACACGAAAAATAATTAATCAGTAATTCCGATAACGAAAAATGATTAAGTCGATCTAAAAAGCCTGTTAGCCGTAATAATAGCTTAAAAGGCATCTACCCTTTATTTGATATAAACGAATAATGGAAAAAAATTACACTGACAGAAAAATCAAAGATTTTCCATGATGTGCGTTGACATACAAACATTGAGTCAGACCAGAGCTTCTCTCCAAAAAAATCAAGATGGAAGCTTAAAGATCAAAAATTTCATTCATGAAGATAGAAAAAAGGGAAAAGTATTTGAGATAGTAAGCAGGAAAGGGGAAAGATATTTTATACAACTAGGTAATTGAGTAGATCGGGTTAAAAACATTCATGAAAACTGATATAATTTAGGAAGATACACGCTGCTATATCGGAAGAAAACCGGGATTGAAACTCGGACAGTTTTCATCTTTTCGGTTTATTAATTCTTCGCAATTGAAGATTAAAACAGACCGATTGGAGGAAGTAGAAAGGTTTCCGAAAAACCTCATGAGGGAACGCGGAAATTGGCAGATTAGCCCGAATAACAAGAAAAGAACTGGGAAGCCAGAAAAACATAAAACCGTTTTATGAGGAGTCATATGGCCGGAAACCAGAAGTTTCCATCTGACTTGTTATTAGTAGCAGGTCTTGTAATTCTTGCGGATATTTTCGTACTAATTCCTGTACTTAGCGGAAGTATTATCCGCACAGCTTTTGGTCTACCCCTGGTGCTTTTCCTTCCAGGATACGCCCTTATAGCTATGCTTTTTCCGGAAAAAAGCGGACTTGAAGGGATGGAGAGAATAGCACTTTCTGTTGCGATGAGCGTTGCGGTTGTGCCTTTGATTGGACTTGCACTTAATTATACACCCTGGGGAATCAGGGAAACTCCCTCCTTGCAAGCCTTTCCGCATTTACTCTGCTCTTGTCTGCAGTAGCATATGCTAGGAGAAGACAGCTGCCCGCAGACAGGACATTTGAGGTACCTTTAAAGGTATCTGCTCTTAGCCTGATTGCTGGAGTTCTGGAAAAGCCGAAGTCAAAGACTGAGAAGACTCTCAGGATAATTCTAGCCCTTTCTTTTCTAGTCTTAATAGGAACTGGAGTTTACATCACTCAGGTACCTCAGGAAAGAGAACCATTTACACAATTCTATATCCTCGGGCCCGACAGGATGGCAGAGAATTATACAACAGAGTATATACAAGGAGAAAGCGGAACCTACATTATAGGGATAACAAACAATGAGTACAGGACAATGGACTATACAGTGGAAGTAAGGCTTGATAATGAATCTCTGCTTCTTCCGGAAAACTTGCAACATATCAGACTTGCAAATAATGCGACTCTAGAAGAGCCTCTTGAGATTACACCTTCTATTGAAGGGAAAAACATGCAGCTTGAATTCCTGCTTTTCAATGAGACTGAAAAGAAAGTACCCAGCAGAGACCTGCGTCTCTGGATAAACGTTACAAAGGAGGGCTGAAGATGGGAACTTTTGAGAGTCTAAATATAGAGACCATGGAAACTCCCGAGGGCGTAAAGCTCCAACCATCTGAAAACCTGAGAAGGGAAATGCCTGAGATTAAAAACAAATGGCTTTACCTGGCAATCCCGGCTATAGCCATCGCTTTTGCGGAGCTGATGATATATTCGGGAAATATAATACAAGCCATGGCGATAGATGCATTAATTCTGCTTGGGCTTTCTTTTTCCACGATGTTCGTAAAAAATGAGGAGATTCAGAAGACTTACCAGGCTCTAATTCTTCTTCCGATCCTGCGTCTGGTAGATCTTTCAATGCCAGTTTTCTATGACGTGAAGCTTTATAATCTCATTTTCATATACGGTCTCCTGGTAATTCCTGTAAGCATTGCAGCTACAAATCAGGAATTTACTCGCACTCAGCTCGGGATAACCTTTAAAAAAATATGGATATATATTCCACTCTCAATAGTGCTGGGTCTTTTGATAGGAGCAGGGGAATATCTGATAGCCGGAAAACACCTTCTCATCGGAGACCTTTCAGTTTTCAGTCTTCTGATGCTCAGCATAATTATGATCTTTTTCGTAGGCCTCGTAGAGGAGACAATCTACAGGTCGATCCTCCAGAACCGGCTAGAAACAGCATTCGGGAATCGAAAAGGGCTAATAATTACGAGTATCTTGTTCGGGCTCATGCACTCAGGATATGGGAATATTAACGAAATTGTTTACACATTTCTCATAGGCATCTTTATAGGTCACCTATTTTACAGAACTCGGAGTCTGCCTCTGGTTGCGCTGACTCATGGATTTATAAATGTGTTCTTTTTCGGAATCATTCCCCTCCTCTTTTGAACTAACTGTTTCTGCCAGTCGATTTCGAAAAAGAAACCAAAAGTGAGTAAAGCCAAAAACAAAAGCTGAAATATAGTCAGGAATGTGTGTTCCAGACTCACTCCAAAATATAATTAGAAAAACCTACTCCAATTTCTATAACCACGGAAAAACAAGGAATCGGAACAGATAAGGGCAGTTCTTCAGCATTTTTGTATTTTCCGTGGCTCACATTTTCTTTTAAAATTGATCAAGGAGTTTGGTATTAGTAAGCCCGCTTGAACGAGCGAAAAGGGCAGCAAGCTATTGCATTTACAATGTAACTCCCAAAAGAAAAGATTTTTTATGTTTCCGAAGCGAAATAGTGTGCAGAAAAGGAACTCGACTAGCGCAACTTGTGAGGGGAGTATTACCCATGGAATTACACATAGGATTAATTCAGAGATTTTTGTGATGGTGAGAATTATCTATTCTTCTGGAACCAGTTAAAAATCCCAGTACTCAACTTAAATAAATAAGCAAGAAAAGAATAGAAAAATCTTTTTAAATAATTATTGAAACATATTTCAGAAAGACTCTGGAAAAAAGTAAATGGTTTTGGCTGCATTCTTCTAAAGCCTTTAAAAGAGTGCAACAACTTTGAAAAGAATGATTGCACCAAAGGAAAATAACAGTGGAATAATTCCCATATTCAAAGAAACTTTCACAGCATTTTTCCAGTGCTTCGATACCGGAAGAAAGTCCCTTAGCAAAAGCAGCAGAAGTAGAGCTGCAGTGGCCACAGATGCGCCTTCAGGGACCCCTGGTACGGTCATAATTGAGAGCGCACCTGACGAAACTGAATTAGATGAAATTAAACTTGTAAGCGTAGTTAGAACTCCTCAAGTTGATTCGCGTATTTAAGAAACAAATACACAATCTGATATAAAAATCCTCCTCATATTACTTAAATAATTTGAGGAGAAAACGCATCGAATTAAAAGTTATGAGGAAAGACTGAAAACTGGTCAATAGATCCCGAAAATGTGGAGAGTATTATTAAGTATGAAAATTAAAAAGCTGAGGGATTTAACTGCAAAAGCATTTGAAAGCCTGAAAAAAGAGGCATACTTCTGGGTTTAACCGGGGACCCGACTTTTCCAGATATCTATTAAGCTAAAGAAAAGATAAAATTCAAACTACTGTATTAAATTTACCTGATTTTTAACCGACATAAAAACACGCCCCTGGTTGAGTACTGGGAGATTTATAGTTAAATAATTTTAATTAAAAGAAATAATTACAATATTATTATAAAGTAAATCAAAAATCAGAGACTGCACTGCGGAAATACGAATGCAAAAGAGAAGCAGGGTGACGAACTTTACCAGAAAACGTAAAACAAACGAGGGGTATAGAAATAAACCAAATCACTTAAATAATTACAAAGTATATTTAGCTAAAAAATTAAGATAGTTGTGGAAGTCAATAGGAGTGAACATAGGGAAGAAGAAATCGCAATTGTGCTGAGGTTTACCTCGAGAGTATTAGTCCTATCATTGGAAATGTGAAAAGCTGAAATCTATGTAAAGAGCGACCAGGGGTTTCATGCTCCAAAAGAAAACTCATCTGGTCAATTAAAAAACCAGCAAACTGAGGGAACAATGAACTCGACTGAATTTAAAATCCACAATTCTTCGAAAATATACGGCACCTCTGTAATCGGGAAAGACACAATAATACTGGAAAATGTTATTCTGGGGTATCCTGAACACAAGGTTCTGATGGAAATCCTTAAACAAAATATTGAAATTGAAGATTTTGAGTTTTCAGGCTGTTCCATAGGCCCAAATTCAATTATAAGGGCCGGATCAACGATATTTTCTAACGTAAAAACCGGAAAAAACTTCAAAACCGGACATAATGTAATGATCAGAGAAAATACGGAAATAGGAAACAATGTCCTCATTGGAACCAATGTCATTATAGACGGACATGTGAATATAGGAAATAATGTAAGCATCCAGGGCAATGTTTACATTCCAACCAATGTTATTATCGAAGACAATGTATTTATTGGGCCCTGTGCGGTTCTAGCTAATGATAAATATCCTATTCGAAAGAAATACGAATTGAAAGGCCCCATATTGAGAAAAGGTGTATCCATAGGTGCAAACGCCACACTGCTTCCAGATGTGGAAATCGGGGAAGGGGCAATGGTTGCCGGAGGAGCACTTGTGACAAAAAACGTGCCCGCCTGGAAGCTTGCAGTCGGAGTGCCTGCCAGTATCAGAGAACTTCCAAAAGATTTAAAGGAATTGAATAGAATATAAACTTATTAAAAAAAATCAAAATTAAGTGAGATAAATTTTATTGAAATTATTAAAAAGAGGTCCGAAAATGATCCCAATTGCCAAGCCCCTACTGGGTAAGGAAGAGATTGATGCAGTCTCAGAGGTCTTGAGTTCAGGCATGATTGCCCAGGGCCCGAAAGTTGAAGAATTCGAGCTCGCTTTTGCCGATTACACAGGTTGTGAGTACGCAGCCGCTGTAAACTCTGGCACTGCAGCCCTGCATATTGCGCTTCTTGCCCATGGCATAGGAAAAGGAGACGAAGTAATTACAAGTCCCTTCAGCTTCATTGCGACAGCAAATAGTATCCTTTATACCGGGGCAAAACCTGTTTTTGCAGATATCGAGCCAGCTACGTATAATATAGATCCTGAAAGAATTCAGGAAAAAATCACTTCGAAAACCAGAGCTATTATGCCTGTTCACCTCTACGGACACCCAGCAGACATGAAAGCCATATCGGAAATTGCAGATGATAATAGGCTTATTTTAATTGAAGATGCCTGTCAGTCCCATGGCGCAGAATGCCTTGGAAGGAGGGTCGGAAGCTTCGGAACAGGAGCATTCAGCTTTTACCCGACAAAAAACATGACAACCAGCGAAGGTGGAATGCTCACTACAGACGAAAAAGAAATTGCAGAGAAGGCAAAAATTATTAGGGCTCACGGCTCAAAAGTCCGTTACCTGCACGAAATGCTGGGTTTCAATATGCGCATGACTGATATTGCGGCTGCAATCGGGCTTGTACAGCTTGGAAAACTGGACAGATTTACCGCAGCCAGGCAGGAAAATGCAGGAATACTTTCAGCAGGGTTAAAAGGCATATCCGGAATTGTGCCTGCAGAGACAAAAGCCGGCTATACCCACGTATTCCACCAATATACGGTCAGGACTGAAAAGAGGGATCAACTGGCAGCTTTTCTGAAGGAAAAAGGAATCGGAACGGGAGTTCATTATCCGATACCCATTCATAAGCAGCCCCTTTATAGAGAACTTGGATACAAAGACTCCCTGCCCATTTCGGAAAAAGCAGCGGAAGAAGTCCTATCTCTCCCTGTGCACCCCGCATTATCCAGAGCCGACTTGCAGGAAATAGTCAAAGCAACCAAAGAATTTTATGTAAAGGATTGAGTAGTTTTCCAGCCAATCCATTTTCAGAACCAGGAAGTGAAATTTTTGATTAAAGTAGGAGTAATAGGTACAGGTGCCATGGGACAGAACCATGTAAGGATTTACAGTGAAATGGAAGGTGTGGAACTTGCAGGGGTCTCGGATGTGGACCAGAAACGTGTCGAATCCATGGCTACGCAGTTCAAGACACAAGCCTTTACAGATTATAAGAAAATGTTTGCCGAAGGGCTTGATGCTGTAAGTGTTGTTGTGCCCACCAAACTACACAAACAGGTCGTACTCGATGCCCTTGATGCAGGAATACACGTTCTTGTGGAAAAACCGATTGCAGATACAACTGAAAACGCTGATCTGATGATTGCAGCCGCAAAAAACGCGGAAAAAATCCTTATGGTAGGGCATATCGAGCGTTTTAACCCAGCAGTCATAAAGCTCAAAGAAATTATAAACTCAGGCACTTTGGGAAAGATAGTTTCAATCTCGACCAAACGAGTAGGCCCCTATAACCCAAGGATCAGGGATGTTGGAGTAATCCTGGATATTGGTGTTCATGACATAGATGTGATTTCATACCTTTACGGTAAGAAAATAAATAGTGTCTATGCTATTGCAGGTGCAGATATTCATTCATTTGAAGACCATGCCTCAATAATCCTGCGTATGGATCATAACTTTGCAGGAGTTGTGGAAACAAACTGGCTGACTCCGCATAAAGTAAGGCAACTGACAGCGATCGGAGTTAAAGGTGTTGCCTATCTGGATTATATTAATCAGACCGTTCAGCTGCATGATAATGAATGGATAAGAAAAGCCAAGGTTGAACCCAGCGAGCCACTGAAAAACGAACTCACCTATTTCATGGATTGTGCTGCAACCGGCAAAGCCCCTAACCCCTGCGGAGAAGACGGAAAACATGCCCTTGAAGTGGCAATGGCAGCCATAAAATCCTACGAAGAGGGAAGATTAATTGAAGTAGGAAAATAAGCTGAGAAAAGTTTTTGGAAAGTTAGATTCCAAAATTTTCGGAACAAAAATATTTGAAAAACAATTGAAAAGTGATAAATATGACTAAATTGGAAAAACTTCTCAAGGAAAAAGGCCCGATCAAAAAAATCGGAGTACTTGGAATGGGCTACGTAGGTATCCCTGCAGCTGTCCTTTTTGCAGATGCCCCGTGTTTTAATAAGGTTCTCGGTTTCCAGCGCGATTCAAAAAGTTCCAGTTACAAAATCGATATGCTTAACCGTGGAGAGAGCCCTCTCAAAGGAGAAGAGCCAGGCCTCGAAGACCTTATTGGCAAAGTTGTGAAAGCAGGCAAGTTCGAGTGCACTCCCGATTTCTCAAGGATATCAGAACTTGATGCAATTACTCTTGCAATCCAAACTCCTTTTGCAAATCCCAAAGATCTGGAGCCTGACTTTTCCGCACTCATTGAAGGCATCAGGAATGTAGGGAAATATCTTAAGCCAGCCATGCTTGTAGTACTCGAGTCCACAATCACCCCTGGAACGACCGAAGGAATGGCAAAACAAATTCTGGAAGAAGAGTCAGGCCTGAAAGCAGGAGAAGACTTTGCCCTTGCCCATGCTCCAGAAAGGGTAATGGTAGGCAGACTCTTGAGAAACATCAGAGAACATGACCGGATCGTGGGTGGTATTAATGAGGCAAGCACAAGGCGGGCTATTGAGCTATACTCTCCTGTACTAACTGTTGGAAAAGTAATTCCTATGAGTGCAACTGCAGCCGAGGTCACGAAAACTGCAGAGAATACTTTCCGCGATCTTCAGATTGCCGCAATCAACCAGCTTGCTCTTTATTGTGAAGCCATGGAAATAAACGTGTATGATGTAAGGACAGGCGTGGATAGTTTAAAAGGAGAAGGTATTACAAGAGCTATACTCTGGCCAGGTGCAGGCGTCGGAGGCCATTGTCTTACCAAAGATACATACCACCTGGAAAGAGGGATTAAGATAGGAAGCGGACAGCTGGATTATCCGGAAGGTGCAGATTCGATCTACGTGCTTGCACGAAAAGTCAATGATTTCATGCCTTTACACATGTATAACCTGACTGTTGCAGCCCTTGAAAGAATTGGAAAGGGGATAAAAGACTCAAAGGTTGCGATGCTCGGCTGGGCTTTCATCAGAGACTCGGACGATGCCAGGAACACGCCTTCGGAACCTTACAGGGATCTCTGCCTGAAAGCAGGTGCGATAGTTACGGTGCACGACCCTTATGTTTTGAAATATCCCGGGGTTGAGATTTCGGATGACCTTGAAAAGGTTATTAGAGATGCGGATGCTGTGGTGGTTCTTGCAGGACACAGTGCGTACTTTAATGTAAAGGCCGACTGGGTAAAGGAAGTTACAGGTAAAGCAAATCCGATTATTGTGGACGGAAGAAATGTAGTTGAACCTGATGAGTTTATCGGAAAGGGGTTTGTCTATAAGGGGATTGGGAGGGGAGATAAAAACAAACATGTAATAGTATGAACATACACTATCTTTTGAGAGATTTGTTCAGTCTTTCAAATCTGGAAAAAGGGCGAAAACCATGATTGAGAAATTAAAACAAAACGAGGAACTCTGGGATCTTTTTACCAAAAAAGAAGAATACAATAGGATTTTTTCTGATCAGTACAATAGGTTTCCTTACTATTTAAGCAGTCAGAGAAATGTTTTTGATCCCGGAGTTTCCAGATTTCTAGTAGAAAACGGGCTGCACCCTGAGTATCCAGAAGGAAAGAAGTTTGCTGTCTGCCTTACTCATGATATTGATGTAGTCTATCCGGAAAAACTGTGTCTGATCATTGAAACAGCCAACGCGGTTGCAAAAAGGAATTTAGCAAAAGCTATAAAAACACCCTTTTCCAGATTTAACAAAAAGTGGAATCCCTGCTGGAACTTTAAAGAAATAATGGAACTGGAAGCAAAATACAATGCAAAATCCAGCTTTTATTTTCTGGCTTTACATCCTGGAGAGAAGGATTTCAATTACAAAATTGAGGACCTTGAAGCAGAATTACAGTTTATATCTACGCACGGATGGGAAGTCGGCCTGCATGGGGGCACGAATCTTACAATAGCTTTGAAGATATAATTGAAAAAAAGCACAGGCTTGAAAAAGTTCTCGGGAAACAGGTTATCGGGTACAGGAATCATTATTTAAGATTTAAAGTGCCGGATACATGGGAATTATTGAGCAAAGCAGGCTTTAAATACGATACAACATTCGGATATTCAGACTGTGCTGGCTTTAGAAATGGGGTATGCCACCCTTTCAGGCCTTATAATCTAAATACCGAAAAACAAATTGATATCCTTGAGCTTCCCCTTATAATTATGGATAGAACGTTGCTAAGAGACTACATGCGCCTTGATGTTAAAAAGGCCTGGGAGCTTATAAAGAGTCTTATTGATAAGGTTGAGCAGTACAATGGCGTGATTACAATTCTCTGGCACAATAATACGTCTATCGATGGAAAGAACCTTAAATATTACGAAAAATTCCTCGAATATGTTTATAGCAAAGAAGCGTGGATTGCAAGCGGGGAAGAAATATATAATTGGTGGCATACAAACGTTGAGAAGAAGCATTGAAAGTTAACAGAAACTTTAAGAACTCCGACTGGCAACTTTTAGAGTCGTCTGAAAGCGAAATCAAATGTTTCTGCGTAAATAATACAAATGAATCAAGCAAAATGAATAGGGTAGGCTAATAAATTTCTTTTTTCAGTTATGCAAATTGCCTGGGGTAAAGTTAATTGGCAGATATTTATGGGATCTGAATCCTTCAACGATTTGCAGTAACCTCCTATTAAAACTCTTTACCATGTCCGCCATCCCCCACCCGTAAAAGGAACCTTAGGAATGCTGCAAATATAACTTCAATTTTTCACTTGTGGAATTGCTCTGTAATTCCATTTTCCTAAATAATCATCAAATACAATTTTCATTTTTTCCTTGAAGTTTTCAGTTGCTTTTCTTCCCGTGGCATAAACTTTATCCTTTATAGTCGAAAACACTTTGAGTCCTGTAGATGTGTAAGTCTTCTCAACAAGGCTTTTGACCACCTCAATATTGCTGAAAACAGTACCTTTGCATGCATTCGTAACATGACAGAATAACCTGTGTTCTATTGGATTGTATTTCGACGTATATGGTGGATAATGAGCCATTCTGATTTCAATTCCAATTTCATTTACCATCTTTTGCAAATCTTCCTTGAAAATATAATTCCTGCTTGAGTTGCTTCCACCACCATCAGCTAAGGTTAAAATGCTATTTGCTTCTGGATATTTGTTTTTACCGTATTTTTCCCACCAGTCTTTAATGCAGTCACAACAAAACTCGCTTGTATCCTTACTGGTTCCTAGGGTGATGTATCCTTCGTTACTTTTTAGATCGTATATGCCATGTGGAATTACAACCCCATCTGAAAATGTATTGAAGTCGTGGTCATATACCTTTACTGTGTGGGTACAATAAACTTTACCATCACGGTAGAAATTACCTATGACTTCTTTTTTTACATCTATACTGATAATAGGATTAGCGCTTTTTGAGTACTCTTCCTTTAACTCGTGAATTCTCTCAAATTGCTCATTTCTATCTTTAGAGTCTTTCATTGTGACAGCTTTTTGCATTTTCCTTTTTACAAAACCATGTTTCTTTAAGAGCTGCTTTACTACATAGGGAGTTATATTCATACCCTTTGATTTAAAAACCTTTGAAATTTCTTTAAGGTTCAGGTTTGTCCATTTTAGTTCTTCATCCATAGGGCTTCCAGCCGTATGGTTTTTTAGAATATCAAAAAATATTTCATCGATATTTTCCACCGTGTCGATGATTTTCTTTTTACCCCCACCAGGCTTTCGAATTCTGTCCTCTGGGGTTTCTGTACCATTGGTGATTTCATTAATTCCAGCCATGACAGTCTGAAAGTGGCAGCCCAGGACACTACTAATATAGATTTGTCCTCCGTGACCTAATTTAATTGCTTCGATAGCTGCGTATCTTCTCCGATCTTTCTCGTTCAAACTATCATAAAATGCTTTCATTCGAGTTTCAATTTCTTCAGGATATTTTATGCGTAGCGTCAAATTAGATTCCTTTTAATCATTTGTAATGGCTTCTAACAAACATTATAGATGGTAAGAGAAATAATTGAAATTATATATGTTTTGTTCCTAAACTAAACTAAACTAAACTAAACTAAACTAAAATGAATTTTTACCTTCAAATTCCGAAAAGCTCTATGAGAGATTAGCTTTTCTTAAATTTGATTTTCCTGAAGAGATCCTATTTCCTTTTCATGTTCTGTTTTTTACATTCACAAGAAAAGCCGAGAATATTTTCCGGAATGTTGGATCATCATGAAGGGTTAGGCCATAATAGATTGGCGTTATGATGCCAGCTGCAAGGAGGATAATATAAAAGTTAGCAGAGAATACTTCAAGCAGAATTAATGGGATAGAAACGACTATCCCGATTGTTGCATATTTAATAAGGATTTCTATGCTTTCCATCTTATTAATCCCTGCAAGATTAAGTAAATATGCATTGTTCCATAGCCAGAATACAACTCCTGTAAGGCTGAATAGGCCAAGAGCAAACTCAGGACTCCCATAAATCCCCCTATAGCCAGCGCTACGACCCTGGAGATCAAAAGAGTTATGCTGAAGGTAAGCCAGACCTTCTGTTTATCGAATACGCTATAGAGAGTTGAAATGGGTGAGGAAAGGAAAACGAGGAATATCCAGGGCACAAGGATTTTTACATACGTGCCTGATATATGCCAGCTTTCTCCGAAAGCAAATGTAAATATTTCTTCTCCCAGGATCAGCAGGAGTATCATCGGAAATACTCCTATTAAAATTAGCTTTTTGTAGACCTCGCCAACTATAATTTTCATGTCTCCCTCCCCATTCCCGTTTTTCACCTCGCTGATTTTCTGGAAAAAAACCTGTTGTATAGCTGTCCCGAGAAGTCCCATGGGCATATTTACGACCTGATTCGCAAGTGAAAAATATCCGACAACACTCGTACTGTAAAAATATGCGAGCAAAAAGGTGGGTACCTGTGGCGAAATCGTGTTTGCAAGTGTAGACCAGGAACTAAATAAAGGAAAGTTTTTATACTGAATCGCCATCTCTTTCATCTTTTTCACTGAAACTTTCCTGAAGATCCCTAAGTCCTCTTTTACACCCTTAAGCATGAACAGGTCTGCAAATCCATATCCAATGACATATCCTGCAATCAGGCCTAAAGGAGATACATTCCAGATAGGGATAACTAACTGAAATGCTTTGGTTGATAAAGTGTTTAAAATTCTAGATCCTGCTACAACTCCAAAACGTATTTTTCTTGAAAGCCAGTAGTTTTGCACGAAAAAAATGCCGTTAAAGAATATTATTGCTGGAAGATAAATTAAATATTTTGAAGTTCCTGGAGAATTGAAGATTTGTTCTAAAATGTATTCAATCTCCTTGGGAAAAATGATCACTGTTACAGCTGTGAGTAAAGATATAATGGTAATTAATATCGCGCAGAGGAAAGCGACATTTGCAGAATCTTCCTCTGTTTTTGGTAACAGGATTGCAAACTGGTATGAAAAAGTAGAGAAAACTACCAGTATGCCTGATACTGCGAGAAAAATCTGAAAAATTCCTAAATCGTCAGGGCTGTAAATTCTGGTGATTAGAGGCACAAGAAGTATACCAAGGATCTGTGCAGTAACACTCCCTGAAACGAGCTTTAATACATTGGCGATAAAGTTTGACATAATGTTTCCAACTTTGAAATATGAATCCCAGATGGTTATGGGCTTATTTTCATTTTGTAGTAAGTAAACGAAAGCTATTTGGGCTCTTACTTTCTGGTTCCTTTTCTTTCCTTTATGTAACCCGAAACCTCTTCGTTGTCGTATACCAGAGCATAGTCTTGTGCTTCAAACCTTTTGAAGAACTCTTCTGGCAGCGTCTGGATAGAATTTACCCCATAGCGTTCAGGATCATTAATAGAGATAGGTTCTGTCAGAGTTGATTTTCTCAGCAAAACCATCGGATTGCCACCAATCTCTCCAGTCTGTATATGCTGAATGTTAAAATATGTTGCGTTACCGGAATCATATCCCTTGTCCCTGTAAAAAAGGCAGCTATCATATGGAGAGTCCATTAGGATATTCCCTGAGTATTTCGCTGATATTGTTTTGATAGCCTGGATTTCGATATCTTTGAACTGGTTTCTTACGGTCGTGTCCTTTGCCACAAGCGGGTTGTCTTTATTTATGCCTGGCGTTGTAACCATCACAAATGAAAACAGTAGAACAATTATGAAGATTGTAGGGATCTTTGCTTTTTTTGAGTTAAAGAGGCTTACTAATTTTAGCATATATGATGCAGCTACAAGTACCAGAAACACCGATATCAGTGGGAACCATCTGCTTGTCAGGAAATTCCTCATTCCGAGTAAAGGAATTCCATAAGCAAGACTGTACAGGATTACAACCACTACAGAAATAGAGAATTTATTGACTTTTTTGACATCTCCGCGAGAAAACCAGGCTAACACCCCTCCGATTGCGAAAAACGGCAGAATAAGGTAGCTTATATGAAGTAGGAGTACTTCCAGTGTTTCCTGATTATTTCCGGAACCCATTATAAGTTCATTGCTTGAGTAACTTGCTCCTTCCCGAAGCACTTCCATAAGAGGCCTGAGTATCATCTCAAAAAAGGAAGTGCTCGGGTTTACATAGGTAAACATCCAGTATGTTTGCAGACTAATAACAAAAAAGAGAATATAATTTAAGCTGTTTGTTTTGATGGTGAGACTCTTGTACAGATGATTGTGCAGGTATTTGCCTATATAAATCGAAACTAAAGAGACAAATACTACAAAAGTTGTCAACTGGTGAGTCAGAACCATCAGAATAGTAATTAACAAGATAAATCCAGTATCTCTCAAACTCTGATTTTCGCTAAAAATCGCATATATAATAAATATAAAGTAGCAGAGAACAAGAGAACCCGGAGTTATATTCGCAATTCCCGCGACGATATTATGATTATTCAAGTTTATTAGTAGAGTCGCCAGCAAACCCATCTGGGGGCCTTCAAGTTTCGTTCCTATTAGGTAAACACCTATTGTACTGAAAACACTGGCAAATCCTATAGAATAAAATATTGCGTCTTTAATATCTATTTTACCCATTATCTGAGTAACTGAAATAAGAATATGAGCAAGCGGGTAATAGAAATACTTGCTGCTTATTTGAATCGGAGCAACAAATCCAGTGTCAGTAATTATCCGTGCCATACTTGCGTGAAAATAAGCATCGTAACCCATGAGGCTCGGGAAGTTGTAAAAAATCCCGACTCTTATGAGGAATGAAAGCAGGAATATTTGAAGTAATATAGAGATTACCCCGTCTCCCTTTCTAATATAAAGAATTTCAGAGGCGATAATGCCTGCAAGGATGCATATAAGTATAAAGTAAGATACAGGTCTGTAGTATAGGTTCATACTGTATATCAAAACGCATGTGAGAAATGTTAGATAGAATAAAAAACTCAGTATGCTTTTTAATCTATCTTCCCCAGAAGATATGGCTGCCTCAGTTTTGAATTTATTTCTAAAAAGAATATAAATCAAACAGGAAGAGAGAATCGCGATTCCAATATCCTTTTGGTTTAAATTGATTATATAGTATAAAGAAACGATCAGTAAACCTAAACTAAATCCCATTACACTGAGAATCACATCAAGATTTTTTGTAAATCTCTCCGCGTATCCTTTTGCAGTTTCCATACATCCCCACAATCTAATAATTTTTATACCTAAATCCTTCCAAGCTAAAATTTTTTTTACTTGTAATTTTAGACCCTTTTTTACAGATTACCTCTTATTTTTCATCTCTCTTTCTTTTACACCTTAGCCTGTCTATAATTTTAATATTTTTTTCAAGTTTCATAATTTGTCTAAAATTCCACAAGGACTCCATGTTTTATTTATTCTTGAAAAGGGAAGGCCCAAAGATTCTGCAAACTTATC
This sequence comes from Methanosarcina sp. ERenArc_MAG2, assembly GCA_023955635.1. Taxonomy (GTDB): domain Archaea; phylum Halobacteriota; class Methanosarcinia; order Methanosarcinales; family Methanosarcinaceae; genus Methanosarcina; species Methanosarcina baikalica. The sequence continues at coordinate 90,606 of JAMXHR010000011.1, read as the reverse complement.
CCCTTTGAGAGCTTTTACGGTTCTGGCTACGGTATTCAGTACTCCAGAGCATACAAAATCGATAGGTAGGGCATGCAGCAAATTTTCTTCCTTCAGGATATTCGGAATTCAGCTCATTTTTGATCCGAAAGTTCGAGATTTCAGGCTCGAAAATATTTATTTGACTGCTCAGGTAATAGGAAAATCTTCCGTATTTATCTAAAAGGATAGGGGCGCACTCCTCTTTTTTCATAAATAAATCCCATAGCTCTCCATCTTGCTTCATTTTTTTAATCATTATATCCCTTTATTCCTACCTTTTGGATCTTTAACTTTATTAAATATTTGGTATAGTTTTGTTTTATTCTTTCTGCAAAGAGCCTATTTCGATGAACTCGTCACATTAATCTTATCTCACTACAGCCCCCAATATACCTTTTTCATGAGTTCTCTTCTATTTTTCAGGTAGGAATCTGATAATCTGGATTTTATATTCTGTGAAAGTCATTCTGGCACTCTGGAACTCGGATATTACGTGTAACCTTTCTTATCTTTAAAAGCAGTTCCCGGGCTTGATGTAGTGGCAATAAAACTGCCAAAAATACTTTGTACCCTCTTCAGGCAAGCCGAGGTATGAGTGCTTTCAGGGTAAAGGCTCTCAATCCACGCACACCTTTACTACCTGAGTTCACCCTGCAGTATTATCTTTTCGTGTTGTCTGATCACCAGTTAGGGCAGTACCGACATATTTAATATCTACTCTTTGGAAGTTCACTCTTTAAGTTACGGCTCCTTTCTTATAGGGCACTTATAGTTTGCAAGTACGGTATAGAATACCTTATGAACTGTAAATATAAGTTTTTCTAATACGTTATTGCTTGTTTGGGCATCTGCTTCGTTTATCTCCAGCTTTAATGTTTCACGTTCAGATTATTCTTCTATTTCTTTTCTAAAGTCCATTTTCTCTCTGAAAATCCACTTTTCAAGGCAATAAAGAGTTATATTTCCAAAAACGGTTGTTTTCTCTATTACAGTTGATCTGTATCTTTATGGTTAGCTAAGCCGCTCAAATAGTAAATAAGCTCATTATTTGTCTAATATTCCAATTTATGAGTACTATAGGTTGGTTTTTTCCTTTTAAATGGATAATATGGCCTTAGTAAGTTAATCTCTGTTTTTTGCCCTAATCACTTTCTTTTATCCTACTCACAGAAATCTGTGGTAAAAATATTTCAGTCCATTAATATTTTAATGGATTTATCTATATTGTATGTTAACTTTATATATTTCTTAGTCTAATAATTTTTCACATGATATCCTTTAATAATTTTGCATTTATATACATGAAAGGGGTTATAGTATATGCAGAGGTATAGGGGGTGCATTGGGTTTGTCTTCAACCCTTACACTTAGTCTTAATTCTCTAATTTCCGATCCTATCAGCATAGTATCTTCGCCATCTCAACTTACAGATAGGTTGCCCAGGCATGAATTTACGGTCTTAATTCCAGCTAAGAACGAGGAAACTTCCATTGGAAGCAAAGTGTTGATTGCAGCAAGTTACGCTGACCGGGTACTTGTTCTTGATAAGGGTTCCACCGATCGAACTATGGAAGTAGCGGCTTTAGGAGGGGCACGAGTTGTTCCTCTGGCAGGGGGAGAGGAGGCGTCACTCAATATACTTTACAGGGCATCTTTTGATTCGGAGCTTGTGGTCCTTATTTATCCTGAGTGCATGCAGGATATAGATTTGCTCTCCCATGTCCTTGAACCATTAAGGCAGGGGTTTGATTTATCTGTAGGTTCATGGCTCCTGCCGCGTCTCCTGTGAGCAGGAAACAGTGATGCTGCTGAATGGAAAAAATACCTTTAAGGAAAAAATCGGTTTTCTTGCCATAACAGCGGATTCATTGCAGAAAATAAGTTCGGGCAAAGATCATCTATCTTTAAAATCCTTGCTATCTGCAGCAAAGACCAAAGGACTTAAGGTAAACTATCTGAGCTTTGATGTGGATCCTATATTCAGGAAACTTGAAAGCACACGTATAGGAGTTGTCGTGCCTGCTTATAATGAAGAATTGCTTATAGGCGAGACCCTCACTGGGATCCCTGAATATGTGGACAGGATCTACGTAATCGATGACGGTAGTATAGACCGTACAGGTAAGATTGTTAAAAATTTAGGAGATCCGAGGATCGTGTATTTGCGCCATGAAATAAATAAAGGAGTAGGCGCAGGAATAATTGACGGGTATAAACTTGCCCTGAAAGATGAAATGGATATTGTTGCCGTTATGGCTGGGGACAACCAGATGGACCCTGCCCAGCTTCCCAGGTTGATTTTCCCAATTATTGAGGGGAGAGCTGATTATACAAAGGGAAACAGGTTACTTACTGACGATTTTATGACCGGAATGAGTAAATGGAGATCTTTTGGAAACCTTCTTCTCAGCTTTATAACAAAAATAGGCAGTGGTTACTGGCAGGTTATGGATCCTCAGAACGGATATACAGCTATTTCCAGGCAGGCTCTCGAGGTTATTGATCTAGATTCAGTGTATCCTTATTATGGTTATTGTAACGATTTGTTAATCAAGCTTAATGCCTTTGGAATGAGAGTAATGGATGTGGTAATGCCCGCCCGTTACGGCAGGGAAAAATCGAAGATCCAGTACGGAAAGTTCATTCGCAAGGTAGCCCCTATGATCTTCAGGGGTTTCCTTTGGCGGCTAAGAATCAAATATACGGTTCTGGATTTCCATCCTCTTGTATTATTCTATTTCCTTGGAATGATTGCCCTGCCTATGGGCGTTCTTATAGGATTCTGGGGCCTTTTACAGATGTTGTTGCAAAACCCTCTTCCTTCCTACTACCCCTGCTTGGCTTCCTCGTATTGGGCACGGGACTTCAGATGCTTCTTTTTGGAATGCTTTTTGACATGCAGGTTGAGAAAAAGAGGAATGAAAGGATAGGACTTGCTCGTTAAAACCCGGAAATACTCTTCCGGATCTTTTTTCTTTAATTTTTTTCGTTCAGTATCCATTTATTCCATCAAATTTTTTTGCTTAGCCTTTTTTAACCAGTTTTCAGCAAAAATGGCCACTATCCCGATCTTCATATTTCAGCGATGAAAGTTTGCGAGAACTCAGGCTCAAAAGATTTTTTGAGCATTCTTAATAAATATTCCAGTCCAGTATATTCCGTGGAATCTGTGGGAAAATTCAATCCGAGAAGCGGCCAGAAAAAAGTTGAAGGCCACGCTCACATCTGATCTTCCAGAAAATGAAAAAAAGAGCCGAAGCCAGAGCAAGTCTTCTGCTATCTTTTCTTTTTTGTGCATGTATAACTCCTATAAGGGCGAGAAGAAGAACGAACAATAAGGTATGACCTATGATACGTTCGTTTGCAAGGGTAGAAAGATGACTTTCCCGACAGGTTTGTCTATCACGTCAGGCAGGAGAGCTCCAATCGACATATATCTTGGATCTATTACAACCCTCAGGTTGGGTATAAATATTCCAACCCTAAATATACTCCCAGCGTAATCCCTATATGTCCAAAAAGAAGCATCGAAAATTAAAGGGCCCTATATTTATATCTAAACATTACCTGCATCTTTATCAACCAAATTACATTTTCAGATCAATTTTATCGATATTCAGTTATACTCTATTGTGAGTTTAGGCCTCTGGTTTTTGTTTTGCCAGTTGGAGCTGTAGAAGGCAATATAATTATTGTCTTCCTCACGAGCCTTTATAAGGAAGCCTGTATTTTCGTACTTTCCGCCGACATATTCCTGCACAAGTTCCGTTACATTCAGTTCATAGTAGCGGTTGTCAGGCGTATCATCTCCGCTGATAGTTATCGTGGCATACGGACTGCTGCCCTGTAAGATACCGTTCTTGTCATACCAATCTCCTCCAACATTTTTCCAGGGGTATCAACCTCCATTTCCTCCCATGTAATATGTTCTTCGCACCATTTTTCCGGTCTATATACTTCCAGTACGGTATCTTTCGGCCTTATTTGATTTTCTGGATAGTACCAGAACAAAGAGAGGGACGCCTCTTTAATCTGGTTGGTCTGATTAAGTGAACTTAGCTCAAAGAGTATGACATCTCTGTATACGCCCCCATCTGATCTTTTTCCTACGTCGATATACTCTCTTTCACGAAAGGTCTTATTGGGAGTTTCTTCTTTCAATCCGTTGTCAGAAACGGTCAAAGGTAAATATATTTTAAAGTTTTCCGCTCCATCAGACTGTATCGAAAGGTTTAATAAAAGTCTTTTCAGGGATCTCAATAACTCTGAAAATACCCTTTTAAGGCTTGATCCGAAGCCTTCCTCCTGCTCCATCTGGATTCCGCTTTCATTTCCGTAAGGCGTTTGCGGCCCAGCAGACATTGCTTCACTCCAGGGGAAATCTTCTCCCAAAGACTCTTTTTTGCTCATCTTCCCCACAAGTTCAGAATTAGCCTCGACATCTGAGGTCGAACTTGCATACATATAATTTCCGCCGGCATTATTCGAAAGGCAATTATTTTTAAGGATAAATGAATGAGTGTTTTTCAACATGTTGTATACAGCATATCCTCCTCCGGCTGCAGGACTGGACTGTGTATTAATTATTATATTATTTTCCACAATAGTTGTATATCCCGAGTCAGGAGCTGAAAATTCATCCGTAACCTGTTTATGGGAAATAGCAGCACCATAGCATCCGTCGAATTTATTATTCTCTATTAAGGTATTTTGGAAGCCATTGAGCACTATACCCCCGGCCCAATCAGCACTAGGGTTAATACCAGTTTTATAAAATTTGTTGTGGTGAATGTATATGTCTTTTGCAGATTCTTTGGAGTATCTGGATCCGTAACCTGTAATCCAGATACCTGCTGCATTGGTTTCATAAAGCAGATTATTGCAGATTTCAATATCATCCATGATAGTTGACGGGCCGATTTTCTGGATTTCAATTCCTGCCCCTCCTTCCCCTTCGGAGTTGATGATATTATTATAGAATTTTACATGATTCGTGTTGTAAATTCTCAAACCGCTGTTTGTTCTGCATGTTATTTTGTTGTTCCAGGCTTCCACATTTGAAGAATAGATTGTGTAGAGAGAGTCATGCCCTAACTTATATACTCTGTTATTGTAAAACTGAACGTTTGAACCTTTTACGACTTTAAGTCCGTCCCCGTGACTGTCGTGCATGTACAGATCATGAACCTGTATGTTTTCGCAATTGAGGAAATGGATCAGATTGTAATATCCTTTTCCTCTGTTTCTTTCATCGTTCTTATCATGGTTTCCGTCAATCTCGAACCCCCTTATGATAATATCATGATTTCCGACGCTGTCCATTTGCGTAATTATAGGTTTTTCTATCGGCCAGCCTGCTTTATCTTCAAGTTTGATTACAGCTGTGGTGTCCCCTTCAAGAACGGTGTCGTTTCCAATTAAAATACTGTCCGAGATGACGTATGTATTGGGCCCCTCCAGGTGAACAGTTGTGAACTTCGGATTTTCTGCAACATATGCAAGAGCTTTGTTTATCTCTACCTGATCATTACTCCCATCACAGTTGAAATCTCCACTCCCATTGGTAGCAACATAAATTATTGTACCAGATGGCATAGATGAGAGGATGAGGGTTATACTTGCGATTATAGAAATAAAAATTATGCTGAGAATTAATATTTTCTTTCGGTTTCCCCACTTATATAGTCGCTTTTTTTCGTTCATTTTGCATCCCCAATACATTAAACTATAATTCTTTAAGATTAAAAAAAGTTATCTTTGAAGGCTGCAGATGGGCTCCCATGGAAAATCTCTGCCTTCTTTCTACTACTTGGATCTGAAGATCATAATTCTGAAAAGAATACATGCCTGCACCAATATATGATCTAATAGAGACGATGTTTCGGCATCACAAATCGGAAACAATACGTATATTGGGCCTGGTGCCAAGATTTTTGGAGACATCATAATTGCTGATAATATTGCAATTGGGACAAATTCTGTCGTAAATAAATCTTTTTATGAAAAAATATTTAAATTGCAGGAATCCTTGCTAAAAAAATGAGACTTTTTATTATTTTCTGGTCTTCAGACTTTCTCTCATATCATACAAAACAATAATATTTTAATTATATTGATATAATATAGTTGTGAATGGGAAAAGGGAACCTCGCAATAGACAAATCAATGGCAAAAACGGTTGTTGACGGAAAAATAATAATTCCTTTACCAAAGGTTTTGGTTGAAAATCGATACTACCCTATGTTCTTTGTATATTCTCCTACTCATTGTGATGATTGTGGAAGTAAATTACATGTAAACTCTCACTACACTCGTTTTATTTTATCAAGTCACGGTACTATAGCTCGCGATGTTACATACTGGACTTGTTTTTCTTGTAAGAAACATTTCCATGATCAGATTATTGGTGTTCCTGGTTCTGCAAATTACAGTTATGAGTTTTATGAAAAACAAATGTCTGTTAGATACGATGGGCGATGCAGTCTAAACAATTCTCGAAAAATTGGAGAAACATATACAGAAGGACTAACTGATTTCTGTGGGAGAGCTCCTTGTGCCACTTCACTATGGTTATATGAGCAACAACAAGCAGAGCTTTCAAAGCAAGAACTTTTAGATCAAAATATTGCTTTTGACAGAACATTGTATGTTGATGGAGATTGGATCAAAAAAGGATGGAAAAAGAAATTTGAAACTCTGTTGGGAAGAGAAATTTCAGAAAAAGAATGGAAAAAGATGCGATATAAATCTGTTTACGTTATTGCCACAAAAGAAAAGGTCGTTTTGGATTTTGAGATAACTGACAGATTACCAACAATTGAAGCTCTGATGCCTCTTTTCATACGAATAAAAAACCGATTTCCTGAAGGTAAAATACAAAAGATCGTTTCTGACGAAGATAAAGCAATTATTGGAGCTGTAAAAAGTGTCTTCCCTGAAGTGGCTCACTCCTTTTGCGTGTTCCATCAATTAAAAAACGTTAGTAAGAGATACAGTGACGAATTCAATTCCATCACAAATATTCCAGGTAATGATGAGCTTGTGTACAATGAGATATGTCAATTAATACGCTCTGATACGGTTATCAGTGCTGTTGTATGTTTTCAAAAGATCCGAGAATTGGATTCTGGTCTGGAACTTTCAAAAGCGTCTCATAAAGCAATTTCTTATGCAAAAGAGATTTTCACGAAAAATGTAAGTTTCTTGAAAAAGGGTTTTACACCTGAGACAGATAACACAATGGAACAGATATTTTCTTTGATAGGTGATATTGTAGACAAAGCAAGATCATTCAAAACTGATAGTGGGCTAACTAATTTCTGTTATAATTTGTTTACTTATTTCAACAAACGGTGTTTCAGTACTGGAAAATGGAGAGGATTCTCACCTTTAATGAGGGCAAGATTCCAATATGGATAAAGGTAGAAAAAAAATAACTCTTCAATTTAAAATGGAATTCCTATAGCGGTAGCTGATGAAAATCTCCATAAAAATAGGGCATGTAACAAAAAAATTGGATAAGTTCTTGCATCAATAAATAAACTTTCTCAAAATGAGTAGATTAGTTTACTCAAATTAGAATGAAATTTCTTGATTTTTTCAAAATTGAAGAAGATCCAGAAAAAATTAAAAAGACTCAAAAAATAGATACAAAAGGATCAGGTGGAATTATAATCGAAGCTATGCAAATCCTTAAAAGCAGTCTTGATTCTGCTAAATAACTATTTAGCAAACGGTTGTTAAATAATTGTTCGAATGCTTTTGCCGGCTAGCCCTGCTAAAGTATAATCTAAACAAGCTTAACTCTAAGGAGGTACTTCCCCTCGCTGTGAAGAAGCCGGAAAGGATAGTTCAGCATGTCATATTAAAGCAAAATAAGAAGAATATCCTCAAAATTAACCTGAATATTCTCCATTCTGGTGAAAATATCTGCTTCCACCACACAATGTACCCGGGCATAGTTCCTGAGATAGAAGCATATTCTGTATTTCCGTCCCTTCCTATATTGATCCTGTCTCCATTGTTCTCAGGTTCCTTTGAATAGTCAGAGGACGAATAACCGGCATCAATACATGGAGAGCTTATAAGGTCCTTTACCCAGGTATTTCCATTCCACCTTCCACCTCTTGATTTCAGGTGATAATCATGGTTTTTCTGGTCTGCAAAGAGAGGATCTGCATGGATATCGGTTTTTGATCTGAAATTTCTGTAGTCTCCTGCTATATTATTGAAAAGGCAGTTATTTTGCAGCACAAAGGTATGTGTTTCAGGGAGGTAATTGATAATTCCATACCCTGTCCCGTTCGGATCTTTCGCACGCTGCTGAGTATTTATGATTATGTTATTGCGGACAATTGTTGTGTATCCCGTATCTTTGGGTGAAAGGTCTATGGAGTAACCTTCAGGATACATATGAATAACGGCAGCATGGTATGTACCGTCAAATACGTTATTCTCAACAAGGGTATTGTAAAATCCACTTGTCACTATACCACCTACCCAATTGATACTTGGGTTTGTACCTGTGCTGTAGAAGATATTGTGGTGAATATGTACGTTCTGTGCCTCTTCCCTGGGGTAAGAATGACCATAGCCTAACAGCCAGATTCCAGGTCCATAGGTATTATGGATAGTATTATTATACACCTCTATGTCGTTCATCACGCCTGCTGATTTTTGAATTTGAATGCCCGGCCCACCTGCACTCCAGTGGTAGAAAGAATCGATTACATTATCATGAAATTTAACATGGTTTGAGTTCCATAATCTAAGAGCGCTGTTAGTTCTGCAGGTTATTGTGTTGTTCCAGGCCTCTACATTCTGGCAATCAATGGCATAAAGACCATCATGTCCTAACTTATACACTTTATTATTATAAAACTGAATATTAGAGCTTCTCTCTATTTTTAGCCCGTCTCCGTGCCCATCATGCATGTAAATAGAGTAGATCTGTATGTTCCCGGAATTAAAGAAATAGATTTGATTGTAATATCCCTCTCCTCTCTTTTTTTCATCGTTCTTGTTATGGTTTCCGTCAATTTCAAATCCTTTTATAGTGATATTATGGTTTCCGGCACTGTCCATTTGCGTAATCAAAGGCTTATCTCTTGGCCAGTTCGCTCCGTCTTTAAGTTTAATTACGGCTGTGTGGTCTCCTTCCAGAACGGTGTCGTTTCCAATTAAAATACTGTCCGAAATGACGTATGTATTGGGCCCCTTCAGATGAACGGTTGTGAACTGAGGGTTTTCTGCAACATATGCAAGAGCTTTGTTTATCTCTATCTGGTCATCACTTCCATCACAGTTGAGATTTCCCCTCCCATCGGCAGCAACATACACAGTGGTGCTGGGTGACGTAGTCGAAAGGGCAGTTGTTCCCAATGCAATCAAAAAATTAAAATTGCAAAATAAACTCCTATTTTTCTCCTGTTTTTCCAGCTGTATCTCAGATCTTTTCCGTTCATTTTTTATCCTTTTACTTTTAGTTCTAAATCTCCAGGCGTGAAAAATTATCTGCAGGGAGTTTGTCAGTTGGATTTTGGGATATTAGCATTTTTTTAATTTAGTCGATTTCACTGTTGCTTTGCTGAGTAATCTTTTACTCATTTCCCTTTTCTTAGAGCGTCTGCAAAACACAAAGAAGATATCCATTGATTGTGGCAGTGTACAAAAAGTTTATGTGATTAAAATTTCTTTAATTGAGTTAAGCATTATTAAAAAAGTTATGATTGTCGGGGCCCATTGTATCCTTTTAGAAATCTCTGCTCCCATCTCCGGCAACATATACAATTAGTGTACCTTGGCCGTCTAAAGCAGCCACTACGGTTGTCAAAATAAGGAATTCAACCAAAAATAGGGTTCCTAGCTTTCGTATTGTCATTGCATCACTTTGGATTGGACCTTATAGGAATTTTAAATGAAATCAAAATTTTATAAAGTAACGTCTCCTTTTCCTCAGATATTTCTCAAAGTTACTGGCCACAGGACGTTATCTTCCCGGTCAATGCCCCTTGTTTTAATGGAAGGGATCAGCAGGGAGGCAAAATAAGTAAATAATATTATCTTTCCTATATATCTATTACACATTTCTATTAAGATGTTTCTATAATAGCTCATATGATTTATTATCATAGTATTCGTCTGAGTACTATGGGAAACTCAATGGCTTTCGATTAATTTTACAGTTTTAAAAGCTCTTTTGAGTAACCGCTTTAGATTTTGAAATCAGCCGTTCAGGCAACGCTTGGTTTCTCTCCTTTGATCCTGGGATTCCTTCATATCGTCCAGAAGGACGTTAGGTTAGGATTATAATGTATATATATCTACAAATGTCTATTTATTATCAACTGAATTCTCACTGTTAATGATAAGCTATTTCTGCTGATGTATCACACTTTTTTTATTTTAACTGATATACTCAAAAATTTTTTATACTCTTGTGCACTTCAACTAATTAGTAATTTTTTTACAAAGTGTAATTTTGCATTGTTTTCATTCCCATATAACTTTCAGTATAACTCAAGGATTTATTACATATTTATGAGTGCGTTTGGTAGCGCGGGGGATCTTATGAAGGAAAGTTTTTCGGTTACAGTGGATCTTGAGGATTGGTATCACATTCCGTCTGTCTGTAGCTCTCCTTATGCTGTTTACAAGAATGTAAATGAGTTCTTTGAAAAATGGCACGGTAGGTACGATTTCCTGACTGAGCCTACAAACAGGGTACTGGATATTCTTGATGAGTTCAACGTGACTGCTACTTTCTTTGTAGTTGCGGACACTGTAGAGCACTATCCAGGACTTGTCGAGTCAATCGTGGAAAGGGGGCATGAGCTTGCATGTCATGGGCTGCATCACGCCTGCAAAATCGATCCTGAGACGAAGACTCGATTAGTGAGTAATCAGGAATTTGAGCAGATGACATTGCTTGCAAAAAGGATCCTGGAAAAAATTAGCGGGGAGAAAGTGGTAGGGTACAGGGCACCAAATGCCCTGATAGGCGGCTGGATGGTGGATTTACTGGAACATATCGGGTTCAAATATGATTCATCAGTATCCGTAAATTCTCTTTATAATAAAACTGATTCGCCCCTAAATAGAGTTTCATCTTTTCCCTACTATCCTGCAAAAAGTAGGCTTGAAGCAGGCAATGATAGAAACTTTATTGAGTTTCCCTGGGCCTATTATCAAAACGGACTGAAAATTCCGGCATCCGGAGGCCCAATCCTACGCTTTTTGGGAGCTCCTCTAGTCTTAAATGGGCTGATCCAGAGCCTGAAAAGAGGACATACGATATTCTATTTCCACCCGCTTGATATTTCATGTACTAGATTTCCTTCAATAGGGAAAAACAGACCCTTTTACTGGTGCATAAAAGGAAAGCTTGTAGAAAATAGAATCCGTCACATTCTGAGAAACCTGAATGAGGTTAAAAAAATATGCTTGAGGGATTACTCAGGAATATAATACTTGAGAATATTATTCAAAATTTTATAATCGGAACCGGCAAATAATGACAAGTGCGCCTATTGGACCCATTGCCCGACCTGCTTAAAAAGCCATCTAATAGTGGTTGAGGAGAGTTACTTTATATTGCATATATGAATGAGCTGTCTGCTTCTAATTTACTAGAAAACTCATCATCGTAAATTAGCCTTAATCTAGTCGATCCAGGATTGAATCTTCCCGTCTTCGGAATGCGATCTATGATCCAGATGGTTGCCCTGAGTCCTGCCTTCAGAGAAAAGCACTTCATTATTCTGATCATAATAATGCTTTTTCTTGGAGAAATATCCAGGGATCACCCCTTAGAGGCAGGAATCGGAAACTAACTGGATAGCTCAATCTTCACTCTAGGAAATTAAGATGGAATATAACTCCAATAGCAGCAAAATCCATTCAAGGAAAATATAACTTTATGCGGGAATTATTTCAGTAAAAATAGTGGAGTGAAGCATAATGCCCGAAAGCCTTTAATTGTTGGAAATTTTTAATCCATGAAAACATTAATTAGGTTGAGGCAGGTATATCAATCTGCATTTCGGGCACAACCATTAATTATTGGTTGGGCCGAATGGATATAGGAAAAAATGAGAACGAGGAGAAACGAATAACGAACTATAAACATCTTGAGAACGAAAGTTTTTGGGCCTGTATGTTGCCTGTTAAAGCAAAACCCTATAGGAGTGAAACCACTGTTTCTGGGATGGTTCATACCTAGGTGCGGAAACTGGACTCTGTAACTTTCTAAAAGGATGGGGACACATTGTCTAAAATCACCAATAACATATTAAATCTTATAACCTCGATTTCTCTCTTACTACTGGTTTACAGTCTCTTTATTCTTAGGGGGATCCCGTCAGAAGGGTATACAAGCAACATCTATGAGCAGCTTCCTTTTCACTTTTATCTGACCCTGCTACTTTGTTACCTTTCAGCCTGCGTTCTGCTCCTTGCATACAGAAAAATAAGTGCAGTTCTTATACTGCTGCTTGTTCACATTACGGTACTGATCATCCCTTATATCCTTGGCTATGTTTCAGTCGGCAGGGGTAAAGAATTTTCATATATCGGGCTTGCAGGACAGAGTGCACTTTCTGATTCTGCAGGTTTTTCCAGTCTTTCTCCTACGGGTCCTCTGCTTGTTTCAGCCATGTCTTTGATTTCAGGCCTTGAAACCTGGGTACTTTCCTATTTTTTGCCAGTTTTTTTTCAATCATGTTTATTACCGGAATGTTCCTGTTTTACCGAATTTTTATGAGCAGGGAAAAACTGGTCTCAGTAGCTTTTCTCTCTTCGCTTATTCCTTATTTCGGGTATTTCCAGGCCTCATCAGCTCCTTACTACCTGTGCTTCTGTCTGGTGCCTCTCTATCTTTTTGTGCTGAGAAACGCGCTTTCTGATAAAAATAGGGCAATGGGCGTTTGCCTTCTTTTCATGTTGCCTTTGGTTCCGTTAGCCCATCCTTTCATTTTTGCATACTTGGCTTGTTTTTCCCTGTCCCTCATCTTTTCGAGCACAATATTGAAGTTCGGATTTCTCCGTAAAATTCGGAGTCTTAATTTCCTTTCCGGCTCTTCCCGGGGAAGGAAAGTCCCTATATTTATCTTTCTGTCGTTTGCCTCGGGAGGTTTCCTGCTCTATGCAAAATACGCTCCCCAGTTTCTCGATGTCTTCCTTTCGACTCTTGTCTTGCGCACCGAGACGTTAATGGCTGCAGCCTTTTCCAGGGTGCCAGGAACAGAAAATGGCTTTTTCGAGTTCGTGCATTTTTTAAATCTCTATTACGGCAAGTACTATATTCCATTAATTTTTATTCTGATTAACTCAGTAATTGTATGGCAGAACCGTAAAAGATTTTGCCACCATTTTGTCCGCAGGTATCCCCGCTTTTTAATCCTTTATATCGCAACCTTTTTCCTGGAGCTTGCCTTCCTTTTAAATCCCTTTCTTCCTTACCCTCCAGATAGGTTTGCAAATCTTAGTTTCATTATTTTTGCCCAGATCCCTCTGCTGGGGTATTCCCTCTATGTTATTTTCCTGAGAAAAGGATATACCCTGGGTCTTGGCTCCGCAGTACTGGTCCTTTGCCTTCTCTGGACCCTGGGATTCTTTACCTGCTTCAGTTCTCCATATACCGGTGGAATTTCTGAAGTAGTCTCACAAAATGAGGTAGAAGGAATTCAGTGGTTATGCGGAGTAAAAGAAACTTATCCATATATGTCTTCTGGAAGTGAGGAAAGAAACAACACTCTGTCAGAAACTTTTAGCGGCAATCTTAGCCGGTCTGCCGAATTTGCTGAGGTCTCTGCAAGACCTATTTATGCCTATAAAAGTGATTATGAAGGGATTATACCTTTAGATAAAGTGGAAAACGAACCTTTCTATCTAGTGGTAACCACCTTTTCGGAGGCTTTGAGCCTGAATAAGCAAAAATCCGATGAAGCACCAGTTTCTACCGGAAACATCTCAAGAACTCAGAACGATTACCTTGTGCACAAGATCTACGACTCTCTTAATATAGAAATTTATAAACACAAACCATGAACTGCTTCCCCCAGACATTTGCCTGACAGCTCCGGTTCTGGGGAAGGTGCCTTTCCGCCTTAAAGTAAATTTCCTCTCTTTTTCTCTTTATTTATTTTACTACAGAATTTTCTTTCATTTTCAATTGAATATATTTGCCAGTAAGAAGGACAATTATAAGCAGTCCTATTATTTCTGAGGTAAAAGTTACTTTAACTGCGGGGTCATATGATCGATTGAAAATTATCATCAGATAATCGATAAAGTTCCCGGAAATCGTATCTCTAGGGAATTCCCAGCCTAAAAGTGGCCATAAAAATATGTTAGGAGTATTCCACATTTGATCTTCAAGCAGATGACAAAAAGATGCTCCTGCAACAATCAGAAGTTTATCTTGCCCCTTATGGTAGAGATAGTAACCTGCTAGACCAAGCAGAGCCCCGAACAATAGAGTATGGGCAAAGATACGTCCGCTTCCTATGGTTTCAGCAAGGATTATTCTGCCAAGAGGTTTATCTATAATGTCCGGTAGGAGTGACCCAAATACAATGTATGGGACGGTTGCCAGGAAGCTATTTTTTGAAAATAAAGTGTTCAGCAAATAGAATATTCCCAGAGTAATCCCTATATGTCCAAAAATAAACATCAGACTAAAAATAGTTATTTGTTTATATTTATTTTGTGGCCGGCTTGCCTGAACGACCTGCCGGCATAAACTTCCATTTTTACATTGAATAAGCAGAGTTTTTCAGGCCTGGCACTCAGCTACGAGCTTTTCGACCAGTTCCTGCCGGATCGCAGTTCTTCTGTCCCCTCCGCAGACCATGCCCCGGACACCAATAATGTCTGGCCCTATCCTTTCAAGTACCGGAAGATCCTCAAATTTGAGGGAACCGGCAATCGCGTTTTCAAGTCCGTATTCATGGGCAAGCTCAGTGAATTTTTTAAGTTCATTCTCATCCATGAACTCGAAGGTAGATTTTCCATCCTTGATTGCTGTATCAACCATCACTACATCTGCCCCAGCCTCTGCGGCAACTGACGGAAGCAATAGCGGAGAAATTGAATTGATACGTTTGTAGTCCGAATATCCTGAGGCAACTACTTTTTTGTTGAGTCGTAATCTTTTACAGCTCGTGTTATTTTTGTGAGAAGCTCAAGGGCCTGGGCTTCAGTCTGAATATCGTAAAGGCCTACCTTAATATAATCCGCTCCTGCAACTGCTGCCCCAAATGCTGCAAGGGAAGCAGTTCCTGGTTTGTAATTAAAATCTCCTATAGTTGCGCTTATCGGCTGTCTGCCATCTACAGCCTCTTTTACTTCCCTTATTATCCACGGGAAATTCGCACCAAGGGAACCTTCTTTCGGGTTTTTGACATCCACAATGTCTGCGCCGCCTCTGGAAGCAATAATTGCTTCCTCTCTATTGATTGGACTTACAAGCAGTTTCATAAAAATCCTCTAACTAAATATGGAATTTGAATCCTATGATGAATATTATCTTTTTTATACAATAAACATTATTTTATATTTTTTATAGGATGATGCAACTATGTAATAAGTATGTTCCGAGTAGTTTTTGTGATGGATATATTTAACCGTAGCGTAGTTCTTGCAAAGGGCGGTGTCAGGGAAAAGTACCTTCATGTTTCAGATTCAAGTGTTGTATGTAGTAGTTCGGACCCTGTCAGCATAGTCAAGCTCCTTCAACCCAGGGAAGTATATATTGCCGACCTTAATATGCTGCAGGGCAAAGGACCTCTCGAAGCAAATGCCGAAATCATCCGGGAAGTAAGTTTAAGAGCAGACACGATGCTTGATTTCGGGATCTCATCTCCAGAAGACGTGAATAAAGCTCTTTCCATTGCAGGGACTGCTGTGATAGGTACAGAAACCGGTACAATTTCAGCAATCAAAGACGCAGCTTTCGAAAATCCCGGAAGGATCAGTGTCAGCATTGATATGAAGCATGGAAAAGTCCTGAAAGAGGACCCTGAGATTCCTGAATCTCCTTTTGAAATCGTAAAAGTTCTAAATAATTTCCCCTTAAAAGACCTTATTTTTCTTGACCTTGACAGGGTTGGAACTGCCTCAGGCTTTGATCCTGAATTCCTTCGCAAACTGGTTGAATACTCCAGGCACAGTGTGCTGCTTGCAGGAGGAGTCAAGGATATGGAAGACCTTTTCACTCTCGATAGACTAGGGATAAAAGGGGCCCTGGTTGCAACTGCAGTTCACTCAGGGATGGTTTCTCCGGATGTGCTGAATTCAGGGCTTAAAGTATAACAAAAGGTGATCATGCATATCGGGAATGTTTTTACTCCTACCTTATATGTCTGGTATACAATCTATCGAATATCTTTATATTCAAACAGCAGATTTCACTTTAAACACTAAGAATTGTGAGGTTTACAGTATGGTAAAGGAAAACATATCTGAAGAGAATGTTGAGGAAAATACTGAGGAGAGAAGCGGAGACGGGTATGTAGAGATCAAAATGGGAGGAGGTTGGTACATGACCATC
Organism: Methanosarcina sp. ERenArc_MAG2; assembly: GCA_023955635.1. Lineage (GTDB taxonomy): Archaea > Halobacteriota > Methanosarcinia > Methanosarcinales > Methanosarcinaceae > Methanosarcina > Methanosarcina baikalica. The sequence goes on along the minus strand of JAMXHR010000011.1, from coordinate 74,036 downwards.
TCCCTTGCTCACAGTGACCGTTTCGAAAAGGAATATGTCGAGCTCGCAAAGGAACGGGGGAGTAAAAAAATCAAGGTTCAACCTTAACCCTACACATGTCAGAATGTTAGGGGAAGCCCTGATAAAATTCGCGGATGATAATGGGCTTTAACGGGATATTTCTCTTTTTTCGAGTTTAATTTTTCCGGTTTAATTGTCTGTCTGGTCAGTTCCTGTTCAGGAACTCCAGAATTTTTTCTGCAACTTCCTTTTCTATGCTTTCAGGAGAAAGGGAAGCATCGATTACAATAAAACGTTCTGGATCTTCTGCCGCAAGCCTGAGGAAAGTCTCCCTGACTCCTCGTAAAAATTCTATTTTCTCGAACTTGCTTTGCTCTCCTCGCCTCCCGCAACGCTCAACTGAGATTTCGGGCCTTATATCAAACAGAAAAGTCAGGTCCGGAACAATAGTCCAGTTTCTATGCAGATTCTTTACCCATTCAAGAGAATTTTCCAGGCGAGTTTTCAAGGTTATGCCCTGGTAAGCATATCGGCTGTCGGAATAGCGGTCAGAAATCACTGTTTTTCCACTTTCAAGCGCAGGCTTTACAAGCTTTGCCAGGTGTTCGGCATGGTCAGCTGTAAAAAGGAAAAGCTCGGCAAGCTGGTCGGTATCTGACTGGATGGCTTTTTCCACAGCATTTCCAGTAAGAGTGCCTCTTGTTGGTTCCCTGGTAAAAACAGGTTCAAAGGCTTTAATTTCGGGGTTTTCCTGAAGCTTTTTTGCAACCGTGCTTTTCCCTGAACCGTCAATGCCTTCAAGTGTGATCAGTTTGCCTTTCATAAGGACCATCTTTTTTCTTTAAAGGTTTTTATTGAAACGCACTATCTGTATTTATACTCTATAGGGACTTCCATATGTCTGGCTAGTCAGGGCAGGAGTTCCAGATAAAATAAGCATCTATTTATACAATATTAAAAATAACTTAGAGTAATGACTGTAATAGGAGTTATTACTCGAGGCAAATACGGGCACCGCCTGATTGAGACTGTCAGGGAACATAGCGATTTTACAGTTGTAACTGCTGACTTGCCTGAGTTCGTGCCTGTGTTCATTGAAGAGCCTGATGAATTCCTGGAAACTCTTAATTTCGATAGACGTGTTCTTTCTGCCGAAATCATAATTACTTATTCTTTGCATCCGGATCTGACATCTTCAATTGCAAGGCTCGCGGCAGAGGCTGGTGTTCGTTCCCTGATTGTTCCGGGTGGGCCGTCCAGAGCTTCGATTCCCGAACTCCAAAAGATCTCAAAAGTTTCAGGCATGGACATCGAGGTAGATGAGATCTGCTGTAGTCTTAAATCCAATGCCTTCAACAAGCTATTTACGGATATCTTTGGATCTCCTGTTCTGAAAGTAAAAACAGAAGACGGAAAAATTACCGACGTCGAGGTGATAAAAGGCGCTCCATGTGGGAGTACCTGGTATATGGCAAAAGAAATCGTTGGAACCTCGGTAAAAGACGCACCCCTAGAGCCGGGCTGTTGATCCAGCATTACCCCTGCAGGGCTTCCCGTGGTGATCTTGGTGGAATCCATGAGTCCGGAGAGCTGCACAAGCAGGCGTTTATAAAAGCGCTTGAGACTAGGGAGTGATTATATATTCTTTGAAAAAACATATTCCATATAGCCGGAAAGTGGGACTTGGCTTTTCAGAAATGAACAGCTTTGGCCTTTTATCCAATCCGGTATCCAGTAATCTACGGGGGTGAAAACATTATTTCCCTATCTCTCTCAGAAGACTCAGGGCCCGAAGACCTTGAGGCAATAGCAATCGCAGTGCATTCGGTCATTGGACTTCCTACGACCATTCGCAGTCTCAAACGAAAAGGGCTTCGCCTGGAAAAAGGAAAAATCCTCGACAGGGCCTACACAGGGCCTGTACTCGAAGAAGTATTAAAAACAAACAAAATCGCCCATGAAGTTCCCACAGAAGGTGTGTATAGAGGAAAACATGTGGTTGTTGCTCCCATTCGCTCAAAAGACGGAAAAGTTTTTGCAGCTCTTGGGATTGTGGATCTGCTGGCTACTATAGATCTCCCCTTCGTTTTTCAGGAATACATGTCAGTAATGGAAGAAGTCGAGGACGCAAAGAAATAAAATTCATAAATAATGACCCAAAACTTAGAAGATTAATCGAAAAGAAGTTGTTATTGGAGGATTTGTCCCCGCTTATTTTCCAGGGACATCATTTTATACTTTCCTCCAATTAGGGTTCCGGTTTCAAACTCTTAAATGGTTTTCCGGCATTTACTCTGGCTTTTCGTATAATTTTACTTTTTTCAGCAGGGTCCCATTCTTTGCGTGGGGTTGCCTGAATACTGTATCATTGGATTTTTCAATTTCCCTTGCCTGAGTTGCAAGCTGGGCGGCAGCTCCCATTATTTCATGTCCGGCTGCGGCTGTCAGGCATACCTGGTCGATTTCCTTTAACATGAAACACGCAGGGAAGTTAACCTGTGCTACTTTTTCAGCCATGTGAAGGGCGGCAAGAGCCTTTGCCTTCGCGTAAGGATTTACAAAACCTGCATGCTCAACACATTTTTCCGGTTTTGCGAAAATGTGTGGAAGTTCCAGTTCTTTTCCTGATCTTCCGGAAGCAACCTGGTCGGTTACTTTATCCAATTCTTCCTGGATGAGTCTAACAACACCACAGACGGATAACACTTTCATTGCATCTGAGTTGAAGGATGCCATCTCCACCGAATCAAGAAACTCTCTCTTTGCTCCTATGAGAGGGTCTACCGGGAGGATAATATATCCGAAGCCTCCCTGCTCAAAAGCTTCTCTAGCTTCTTTTTTGTTGGGCCATCTGAGACCACAATGCAGGGCACGTCCTTCCATACTTCACGGGCTGCAGTGGGGCCTGGAGCTGCTGCGTTAGGGCTGATAATTACCACAAAGTCTGCATTCCACTGCTTAAAACTTTCAGTATCTGCGGCCTCAGCAGGGCCCATCTTGGCACCTGTGCCAAATACCCGTACTGTGATTCCCTCTCTTGCTGCAATTTCATCCTGGATCAGATTGATAACCTGGCTCATTCCCAGGTTGCCCATTTTTATAAAACCTATGTTGACCATTTTTCTCAAAATCCTGTGTTGACCATTTTCTTCAATAATGGAATTCCTAAAGGGTTTATAATTCTTTTGGCAATCTTCGTTCCCTATAACTCCTATTTTATAAATATATATCCTATTTATAATTATTATTCGGTATGTTTTCTTGTCCCTCCGAAAAGCTTAAAAAGGATGTGATTTATTTCACTCAAAAACGTTGACATCAATGCTGTTGTTTTGTGGTTTTGTTTCAGAACCCGTATTATAATTTGAAAACTCTATCCGTTGGTGGGCTTTTAATGTCAGGGCAAGTGTATTTTATACTAGGTTGCGGGGGTACTCCTGAGAAAGGTACACCGAGCAGCGTGCCCTTTTTCGAGAAGTTATCCCGCTATATCTAATAGCTATTCAAGTCTAGGTTTTGATTGAGTGAACTGTCCTATGCATGATTCTACTGAAAACAAAATGATTGTTTTTGATATGGATAGTACCCTTATAGACGCTGAGACTATCGATGAGCTCGCCAGGGCTGCAGGTGTTGCAAGCAAAGTAGAGGAGATTACGAAGAAAGCGATGTATGGGGACCTTGATTTCGAGCAAGCGCTTTTAGAAAGGGTCAGGCTTCTCAAGGGGCTTCCCTTTGGAACTGCCCTGGAAGCGGTAAACCAGATTCATCTCATGCCGGGAGCAGCAGAACTTATTCTCTATGTTAAAACGAGGGGCTATAAGACTGCAATGATTTCCGGAGGATTTACCATTTCTGCCGATACAATAGGTAAAGCGCTTGGCATTGATTTTGTTGTTTCCAACGAACTGCTTGTGGAAGACGGCTGCCTTACAGGCAAAGTTGTCGGCCCCATCACACAAAGCGACTCCAAAGCGAAAGTATTCGAGGAACTGGCCCAGCTTAACGGGGTCCGGCCAGAGCAATGTGTAGTTGTCGGAGACGGTGCAAATGATGCCTGTATCTTTGAAAAGGCAGGTTTTGCCATAGCTTTCAATCCCAAGCCTATCCTGAGGGAATATGCGGACGTGGTCATAACAAAAAAGATCTTAAAGCCGTTATTCCTATTCTTGAATCTCTTTCTTATCAATGTTGTAATCAGGCACAGCATGTCGACATCGAACATTAGAACTACCAAAATGCCAGCTTTTTTGCTGGATCGGGAGGCACAATAAGAGATGCTAAAAGAACTACAGAAAAAAGATCAGATCTGAAGGACATTTCTGAAGAATCCAAGGAAAAAAGGAACACTCTAAATGCAGAAGCCAGTGCTCTCGCTGCAAAGCGTAATGAGCTGAACAAGAAGACGAAAGATCTTATCAACGAGGCCCAGGAATTAAAAGTTCTCAGGGACGAAATTAATGAGAAGGTCAGCGAATACAAGAACAAGCGCGATGATACCAATTCCAGGGCAAATGATCTGTTTGCAAAAGCAGATTCGATCAGGAAGCAGAACAACCTGGGTGGCCCTTCTATCAAAGCCCTGAGAAAAGATATCGATCGTCTTGAATTTGCCCAGCAAACCGAGGTTCTGAGCACAAGTAAGGAAAGGGAACTTGTGGGCAAGATTACTCTGCTTCAAAAACAGTACCAGGTCAAAAAAGTCCAGCTCGAAAGCAATCTCGAACTGAAAAACATCCTGGACGAAGCTCAGTTGATCAGGGATGAAGCCTCAGAATTCCACAACGAGCTGGCAGAATATGCAAGGCAGGCTCAGGAATACCATGAGAAGATGATTACCGCTTTCAAAGAGGCTGACAGAACCAGGGCAGAATCTGACATTGCCCACAGGGAATTTGTAAAAGCCCAGGAAGCAGCTGACGAACAGCACAAAGTTTTCATCAACGCCCAGAAGGAAATTAGGGATCTTGACAAAGAAATCTTCAAGCTCAAGAAAAAAGACAAAGATGGGAAATCCCGTGTTGTCAAGTCCGAACTCCAGAAGGATGCCAAGTCCATCTTCGATAAGTTCAAAGGCGGAGCAAAACTCACCACCGAAGACCTGATGACTCTTCAGAGATCGGGTTTAGTCTAATTCATCTCACAAAAAAGAATACATAGACAAAAAATCAATTTGTTGCAGGGTGTAATAAACCTGCATCATATTTTTCTTTTCTGGCTGATCTGATACCTATATTTGACATGTTCAGCGCATGCTATTTATTATTCTACTTTCATTTCCATCGACTGCCTTTATTCCTAACAATTTATATTTTTCTAGCTTTAGCTTTTCATTTTGAAAATGACATTAAAGAGCCGGATCTAATTTTTATCCCGGATTTACTCTAAAACTTTCAGGTACTTTTCCCTGAATTCAGGGTTCCTCATAAGACAGCACTTGGCATTATATGCAGGGTCCTCTCTGATTCTTTTCCAGACGTCCTTTATGCTGTCTCTATGGACATTCCCATAAGGGATCGGGATACAGGCACAGGGAAGAATATTTCCTTCCGGGGTAATATGCAGCCATTTTCTACCCGCCATACAGCCTGTGGTTTTCATAACCTGCGGGATAGGAAACACTCTGGGACCTTCTTTCTCCCTGGCTCCGGACACAAAATTGTCGAATTTTCTCAGATCTTTCGGGGTCATGATTTCTGAAGCATGGTCCATCCACCTGCCCGTAGGAACTATTTCATAGAAGGAAAGTTCATGGACTCCAAGCTCTGATGCAAGAGCATACAGGTCTTCAAGCTCGTTTACATTGTCCCTGGAAAGCACCACATATATATTTACAAGCAGCCCTGCTTTAAGTCCATTTTTTACTGCTTCAACCGCACTTTTAAAAACTCCTTTCCTGCCCCTTACATGATCGTGTTTATCTTCGTGCGCGCTGTCAAAACTGACAGTGAGAGAATAAAGGCCTGCTTCTTTAAGGCGGTTGGCTCGCTCTTCAGTCAGCCCTACTCCTGAGGTAAACATGCCTGTAATGGCTTTTTCAGAGTCCACATACCGGATCAGGTCTTCTAAATCCGGATAGGTCAGGGGCTCACCTCCGTCAAAGATCACGAAAGTTGTGCCCATTTCGAGCACCTGGTCTATTGTGGATTTTACTGTTTCCGGTGTAAGTTTCGCCCGGTTTTTTGTATCAGGAAGGGCACAGTGAATGCAGTTGTTCGGGCATTCTTCAGTAATGGAGATAGTGACCTGGTCTGGAATCTTTTTTCCCAGAATGGAAAAAAACTGGCTTTTTACCAGGCGGTCAAAACATGGGCTTGGGACCGGGGGCATCCAGGTTGAACAGATGAGCCTGTCTGCCTCCACTTTTGCAGGCTTTTCACCTTCAAAAACTGAGAGGTTTTTCTCAAGATTTTTTTTCATAAGGATGGAAGCAGCCCCGCTGGTTTTCATCCTCATGTGTCCGTCTTCGATTTCCGTATACACTCTGAGAAGTGGGCTTTTATAAAAATCATACTGCATATTTTTTCCTGCACCTGATATTTGATGCTGATGTTTGTGTCAGTTCTGCTCTTTTTTGCTTGCCTTTTAAATCTTATGTTTACCTGTTCCTAAAGAGCGCTCTGTACTTCAAGACTGCAGAGGGTTTTTTCTTTAGCGTGAATGCAAAGACCTGCATCAACTGCTCAACTGAACTTCCGTGAATGAATGAGAGGTCCTCCTTTTCAAAGACCTTTACCATCTCATCAATTTCTCTGTCCGTCATTTTCCTGAGGGTCTCAAGACCTATTCGACCCAGGTAGTGTTCTACCTTGAACTCCTTTTCCCAGGTTTTTCGGTACTCTGACAGGGCACTTTTTGAAACATCTCCTTTTCTTATGGCATCTGCAGCCACATCTCCACATATTTGGCCTGCCCTCATCGCATATCCTATCCCGGACTGACCGGCTGCTCCGCCAGCGACCATTATTCCATCGGTTATGTATTCATTCGGAAGTGTCACTATAGGGTCTCCGCCTGAAAGTTTTCTTACAACTTCAAGCTCTTTGAGTCCTTTCAGTCTTTTGAAATTTTCAACCCAGGCATTGAGGTAAGGCGTTGCGTCCTTTCCGCATCTGCGCACATAGGCCCCGATTGCGGCATTGTCCCCTCCTCTAGGGGCGTATGTAGTCTTCCATCCAGGGGCATGGTTTCCTACATAATATTCAAACATTTTCGGTTTTCCAAGGTCAGGAGCCCTGACGTCCAGTTCAATTCCCCAGGCAATATCTTCCGGGTGTTTCATTGTTTTCAGGCCCAGAAGGGAAGCTATTTTTGAATTTATACCGTCAGAAATGACAACGAGTCTTGACGTGAAGATCCCTGCCGAGGTGCTGACCGTAAATTTTTCTCCGTCCCTGAGAATATTGTTTACTTCTACACCTTTTCGAAGATCTACGCCTATTTTCATTATTTTCTTCGCATAAAATCGGTCGAATTCCGTCTTGTCAATAGCGTATCCGGGCGTCTCAACCTCCACCGTCCGCCCGGATGGGGAAATTATCTGCATGCCTTTGAGATAATGCACTACATAAGAAGGGTCTGCTTTCTCTCCGCATTTATCGAGCATTCCCTTAAAAAAGAATTTGCAGGATGGGGTGGATTCCCGATTTCTTCTTTTTTTCCAGCAAAAGGACTGACGACCCTTTTTCACAGGCGTTCCTGGCAGCCATCAGCCCCGCAGGAGATGCCCCTATTACAATAATATCCGCATCCATTTTTCTCTACCTTTTCACCAGAGAATAGAGGTGTAAGCCCCTGCATAAATACACAGCACCACATCAAGGATCATTGATCCGAACATAATTGCTCTGTAGTTTGAGCCATTAAGGAAGAGTGCGCCACCCCTCTCCGGGGTAGGGTGCCTGATAAAATCAAAACACTGGGAAAGCATCCAGAGACCTGAGGCAAGTGCTCCTGCAAAGTACACAGGCCCCAGCCGGGCTGACCAGCCTATGATTATCGAAGCAATAACTCCGACAATCCACCAGAAAGTAACGAATCTGGCAGTAAAGGGAATTCCAAAGGTCACGGGCATTGTAGGGGCACCTTTCAGTCTGTCCCCTTCAACGTCTCTGGCAACTCCTCCAAGGGTAAAGGCCCAATCCGTAACGCACATCATGAGCCCGAAACAGATGGCCGACAGGGGAGAGTTACTCCGTCATTGCCTTTCAGGAGCCCCGCAGGGTCAAAGGCAAGCCAGATGCCCACAGGCACAAGCCCATAAGAGATACCCACTGGCAAAAAGCTAAGGAAAGTATTCCTTTTTGCAAAGATTGAGTAAATAGTGATAGTTCCGGCTGCAATAACAAGGGTCAGGAGAGATTCAGGGTTCAGGTAAGCGGCTGCTGCGCCTGCGATCACTAATAAGATGAGAGCATAAGCAAGAGCAGAACTCTTTGAAACTTTGGAAGAGGGCAGGGGACGACCAGGCAGGTTAATCGTATCAATATCGATATCACAGCAGTCATTAAAAACATATGAACTGGTAATGGCTGCAAAGCCGCCTATTAAGGCAATCAGGAAGGGAAGGTATTCAGGAAGCCCTCCGGTAGCCAGGTAAGAAGCCAGGATTGCGCTCGAGGCAGGAAGGGTAAGATCCATGTAGTAAAGTTCAGGTCTCATCAGCCGTAGATAAGGGCTAAGTTCCCCGATTCTTGCTGTAAGGGACAATAGTTTCACCTGTGCTTTTCTAATTTGCATGGGAATTTTTGTATCAGGAACTTTGTACTTCGGCTTTTTCCCTATTTAGGGGATTCTTTGCAGGTAGTCCTATAAAGGTTTGCACCTCAAAAAGTTTTCTTTTTATCTTTTCTGAGGCGGGGGTTTGTTTATGAGAAAGCCTGAAGGACTTATAAATGTTCAGCGCCTTTAACCAGTTCCTCAAAGCTTATTCTTTTTTCCAGTCTTCCCTGTATACCAGTTTTGCTTTTTTACTTATTTCTTCAATTAGTGGATGCCTGAACTCTTTTTCGCAGACAAAAGTAAATTCTGCTTGCGGGTTCAGCTCCATCAGTTTAATCATATTCGAGAGAGCTGTACTGAGAGCTTCGTAGTCCGGATATTTCGAGACTTCGGCATTGAAAGGATAAACTTCCTCCATTTCGACAGGAAACGCCCCGAAAGGTGCCTTGAAAGTGAGAATCTGGTCGTAGCCTCCCTCTCCTTTTACCGGGCCTGTGCGAATAAGCACCGAGCCTTCCAGGCTGAACCTTTCCAGCCTTTTTCCAAACCGAAGGACTTCGGGGCGGGAAGCTGATTCTGGCCCGCAGTAGAAATAAGTGCCTTTTGTAGCCGGATCAAGCTGCTCAAGCCAGGGGGAATGGGTATAGAATCTTTTCAGTCCGTCAAGAAGCTTCGGATGAGCACGGCAGCGCTGCTCCACAAGTTCGAGCAGCTTTCCGTCCTTTATGCACTGTTTTATCAGCCGAATTTCAGCAAAAGTAGCATAGAGGTTGTGCCTCCCCAGAAGTTCTTCCATGTTGTCCGCTTTCTTCAATTCTTCGGCTGTGTATTTCGAACAGATCGGACAGGAACACGGCAGATAATTTAGTCTTTCCACATGGTAGGTCCCGGTTACAGTAATATAGCGCCCGTCCTTGGCGTAAAGGGCGTAGGCTGCCGAATCAAAAAGGTCGCAGCCCAGGGCTACTGCAAGGGCGAACATCATTGGGTGCCCGGCTCCAAAAAGGTGGACCGGCGAGGCTGGGGAAAGCCCCCTTTTGGACGCGGCAATCACATCAACAAGTTCTGCGTAACGGTAGGCCTCCATAAGTGGGACAACTGCTCCAAGGGGATACACTTCAAAATTGAGGTCTTTGAGATGGGAAGCAGCTTTTTCCCTCAGTTCGGGGTAGGTTGAGCCCTGGACAGGCCCTGCAAGGAGCTGCTCTCCCTGGATAAACCCGCGGGCAGTTTCCAGGCGTTTGGCCGTGACTGCAAGTTCCTCTTCGGCCCTCCTGTAGTGAACATCAGGGGGCGTCGGGATGTCCAGCGGGACAATAATGTCGCTTCCTATCTTTTGCTGGAACCCCAGGATTTCCTCATTCGTAACTTCCACGGACCCATAGACGGAAAGCTGGAAAGAACCCGAGTCAGTCATAATGGGTCCGTCAAATTCCAGGAGCTCATGCAGCCCTTTCTCAAGGGCAATGCTTCTCAGTTCTTCTTTTCTGTAGATAATATAGGAATTGGTAATTAGAATCTCTGCCCCGAAGCTTCGCATTTCTTTCGGGGAGATAAGCTGGATATTCGGATTTATTACAGGCATGACGGTAGGTGTCTCAACAATCCCGTGGGGGGTCCTGAGTTTTCCGATCCTGCCGCCTGCGTCCTTGTCGAGAATTTCGAATATTGCTGACATGCCGGGATTATAGATGTCTCTCAGATATATTTATCTTTGGGGCTGGGAGAAGGCAGGGTTAATTATTACGAATTAACTGAATCCCTTTCAAGCTCCCCTTTTTTCGTGCTCGCATGTTTCCCGTGGTATAGTACCAGGAGCCAATCAACTGTAATATTTAGGTTCGAAACTCTAATTCCTTTTTCCGTAGTTTTTTTCGTACCTTAATCTTCTTTTGCTCGCGGCATGGCAATAATTTCCCGGACCTGCAGGGAAAAGAAATCACTGCTGTGGGCTGGCCTGAGCACAAGGGCAACATCTGCACCCCATCTTGTGCCTCCTATAGCTATAATCTCCGTATTATCGGAAACCGGGATATGGCCTGAATCAGCTGCCATAATTGCAACTTCAATAGCTACTTTGAAGCCTTTTCCGAAGAGGGACCTGAGAGCATCGGAAATCACTTCTGCTCTGGAATAGCCTCCGAATTTTTTTGTGATTGAGCGTTCTATTCCTGAGAACATATGGGACTGAGTGGTTATTACGGCTCCGAGAGCTTCAAGCTTCTTCTTATACTCCTCTTCTACTTCCCATTCACCTTTTTCTTTCTGCCCATACTGGTGGCTTATTCCAATAACTTTTATGTTGCTGCCCTTTACCGCCTCTGCCATCTTTAGAGCGGTTTTTCCGCTGGTGCTCGCTACCACAATATGGCATATCCCAAGCTCTGCCGCCCTTTTTGCTGCCGCTTCAATAACTGCTTCCGTATTTGCCTCTCCTACACTGTCGAGGTAAAGAATAGATTTTTCCATGAATTTTTCTCCTTCTGTATTCGGATTTTGTCTTCTTTTGTGAGCTTTTTTACGGTCCCTTTTCCCTATTATGCTTTTCCTATCTCATATAAAATAAGGCTTCTATCAGTCTTTCAATAAAGTAGGTGAAACCTAAATTTATTATAAATTCTATTTATCTAAATTAACTTTCGCTGTCAGGAGAAAAGATATATATTAAAAAGATTCTCTTTTCATAAAAAAGGGTTAGGGTATCAATAAACCCGGGTTATTGCATATTTTTTATTAACGGCTGTACAGGAAGTAACGCAGACCTGGGCTGCTGGGAAATTTGTTTATTTAGGATTAGGTCAGATATACCCATAGGGGTTGTATTTTATCGAGGTGGTTATTTGTCAACTACGGATTACGACAACAATGATGTAAAAATTATTACAAGACCCGTAAAGTCAAAAAATCCTGTTTTGATTGAGGGTTTTCCCGGAATCGGGCTTGTGGGGAATATTGCAAGTCAGCATATGATCGAAGAATTGAAAATGGAATATATCGGCTCTATTGAATCCAGGTATTTTCCCTCTATTGCAGTGCTTTATGAGGGGCTTATAAATATGCCTGTGAGAATTTACGAAAACGTGGAGCACAACCTGATTATTGTAATCTCCGATATTCCTATCAGCCACACTATCTCTTACGATGTTAGCAATGCTCTGGTGGACTGGGCTGAGTCTATTAATGTAAAAGAGATTGCTTCCATTGCAGGGATTGCCATCATGGACGGGGGCTCAAAGTCTTCGGGGCAGCCACCACGCCTGAGATGCTGGATAAGATCAAGGATAAGGTAGAGGTATTCCAGATGGGTACTATCTCCGGAATTTCGGGCAGCGTAATGGCTGAATGTCTGCTGCGTGAGATTCCTGCATTTAGCTTACTCGGTGCTACTAGAACTCAGAATCCTGATCCAAGGGCCGCTTCTGCTGTTATTGGGGTTTTAAACGAACTATATGGGCTTTCAATAAATACAGATCGGCTTAAAGAGCAGGCTGAACGCATAGAATTCGAGCTCCAGAGACTTGCTGAAGATGTTCAGACTACTGAACAGAAAGGAGAAGTGAAAAAGGAGTTCCCAATGTACGGGTGATCCCATGGAGTACATCGCGTTAACAGGAATTGCTGATTCTCTAATCGAGATTCTGAAGAAACATCATCTCAGGACTCTTGAGATTCGGAGTCCTCAAAATTTTGTAGGGGTACTTGGGCTAAGTGCGGGAGAGAACATCCTCCTGACCTCTACAAGCCTTCAGGACCTTACGGATGGGACTCAAGGTCTCATAGCAAAGGTTGTACAGAAGCAGGTCTCGGTTCATTCTATTCATAGTTCAAATGATCTATATATTGAAGAGCGAGAAGCCATGTCGGCCCGTATCCAGCTTGAATGCAGGTGCATGGCACGGGTAAGAAATGTTGTTTCAAACGAACTAGGAAAACCGGTGAGGGTAGACGCCAGAGAAATCTCCTGCTACGAAGCCAGATGACTATTTTATCAATTACCGTACAATTTAGTAACTACGCCTGCTTTAAAAACAGTTCTAAAACTTATTTTTCTTTAATTTTTCAATATTTTCGCTTGGAAATGCCTTTGTGTTGCCACACAAAAATAGACTTACGTACACATAAGAGCTTATAATTTGAGAAAAAAATTCCTGAAAAAAAGGCTCTTTTTTGAAAATCAGAGAAAAAAATAAGGTTCCGGAAATTTGAACTTTTTCCGGTAACCCTTAATTTATATTCTAAATTGTTTTACATATCTTCAGGCATTTCGCCGCCCGGACCGCCCGGACCTGCTCTTCCACCGCCAGCTGAGGCGATTACATCATCAATTCTGAGAATCATAATTGCAGCTTCTGTGGCTGCGTTGATTGCCTGGGTCTTGATCCTGAGAGGTTCGACAACATTGTTTTCGAACATGTCTTCAATCTTCCCGGTGTAGACATTAAGCCCTGCTCGCTTGTTACCCTTTTCATGCTGGGAGCGCATTTCCACAAGCATATCAATGGGGTCAAGCCCTGCATTTTCGGCAAGGGTCTGGGGAATGATCTCGAGGGACTCGGCGAACTTCATTACAGCAAGCTGTTCTCTGCCTTTAAGGGTTGCTGCATATTCTTTGAGCCTGAGGGCCAGTTCGATTTCAGGTGAGCCTCCGCCCACAACAATCTTCTGGTCTTCGAGGGCAACGCCCACGACTCTAAGGGCATCTTCGAGAGCTCTCTCAATTCCTTCAACTACATGCTCGGTGCCACCGCGAAGGAGAATTGAGGTGGTCTTGCTGTCCTTGCAGCCTGTGACGAAGGTCATTCTGGAACCTGTAACGTCCTTTTCTTCTACAAGACCGGCATAACCGAGGTCGGACTCCTCAATTTCATCCATGCTGGTGATAATCCGTGCATCTGTCGCGCGGGAGAGCTTGTCCATGTCACTTTTCTTGACCCTGCGCATGGCGAAGATCCCTGCTTTTGTCAGGTAATACTGGGCAAGGTCGTCGATTCCCTTCTGGCAGAAGACAACATTTGCGCCTGTCCTGATTACCTTTTCCACGATTTCCCTGAGCATGGCTTCTTCCTGATCTAAGAAGAGCTGCATCTGGTCAGGGGTAGTGATCTTTATTTCGGCTTTGGTTTCGGTCTTCTTGAGTTCGATGGGCACGCTCAAGAGCAAGACTTTCGCATCTTTCACGATTTCCGGCATTCCGGTGTGGACACGCTCTTTATCAACGATTACACCTTCGATAATCTCGGAGTCTCCGATGCTTCCACCGGGTCTTTTTTCGATCTTGATGTCCTCGATATCTACGGTGATCTTCCCATCTTCACTTACCTCAACAACTGATTTAACAGCCTGGACTGCAAGCTTGGAAAGGTGTTCCTTGTTAGCCTCTGCGCCCTTTCCTGTTATGGCTGTGGCTGCAAGTTTTTCGAGAGTTTCGGTATCTTCTGGAGATGCACTGATAGTGATGGTCTCCAGGATCTTTGTGGCCTGGTCTGCTGCAAGCCTGTAACCGCTTGCGATCACAGTGGGGTGAACGCCGCTTTCCAGCAGGTCTTCTGCCTTTGTCAGGAATTCCCCTGCAAGTACGGCTGCGGTGGTGGTTCCGTCGCCTACTTCGGCATCCTGGGTTTTGGCTACTTCTACGATCATCTTTGCACCTGGGTGCTCGATGTCCATTTCCTTGAGGATTGTTGCTCCGTCGTTGGTGATAACCACATCACCCATGGAGTCTACAAGCATCTTGTCCATACCCTTGGGCCCAAGAGTGGTCCTTACTGCTTCAGCAACCGCCTTTGCGGCCATAATATTGTTGTGCTGGGCATCGGAACCATGAGTTCTCTTGCTGCCCTCCCTTAAAATAAATATCGGTTGTGCTGCCAAGCTTCAATCTCCTTTTATGATATGAATTCATATGAATTTTAATTAGTTGTATTACTGAGCACGTTACCTTTGTGCGCAATTTTTCATATTCTTAATGCAAGCACTTCTATATAAGAATTCCTCTGGATCTCAGCTCCCAAATCTGGAAAAGGGGCCTTCCGGATCTTTTAATATCATTTCCGGGTTATTTTTGCAGGTGTATCAAGTTCAGAGCTTTCAGTCCCTTAATCTGGAATATCTGTTGTAAAATCATGTTCTGGCCCGGATAATGAGAAGACCTGGATAATGAGAATATTCTAACTTACAGGAAAAAGGGTTTTACCAAGAGTTTTAAAAAAGTTAAGTCGAAGGAATCCTGCCACTTTGCCTTCGACTTTTCTGCACAGGTTGTGTGCGAAGAACACTCAATGTGTTTTTATGTACTCAATCATCCGTGGAGTCAGCAGAGGAATAATCTCCGGAAGCATATTAGGCATCAGATTCTCCATAGCTTTTGGCATAAGGTCGGGGAGCTGCTCTCGCATGTAATCGGGCATAGGAACTCTTCTTTCCACGGCTTTAAGCATGTCAGGCATGACTTTCGGCATAACCAATGGCATAAGCCTGGGCATCATAATTGGCATCATTGGTTTCATCAGAGCTTCCATGCCTGGTACATATTTGACCATTTTCATCATGGCAGAAAGAGGTGCCGGCATCGCTGCCATCATCTGGGGCATGAGTTCAATCATTAAGTCAGCCATATTTTCGGGCTGCATGAGAGAAATCATTTTTTCGAAGGGAACCCACGATTCCAGGGTATAGGAAGTAGAATCAGGGATATTATACCCAAGACTTCTCGCCACCAGAGCGCCGAGGTCCTGGGCCTGGATGTCAAGGTTATTTTTCTCTGCTGCCACGCGGAACTGGAAGATACAGCATGGACAAAGTGCTGCAATGATATCGGCGTTAACATCAACAGCTTCCTGGAGTCTTATGTCCCCCAGTCTGTACGCCACAGGAGGTTCGGCAATCAGGCTTACCACTGAACCGCAGCAGTGGGCTCTTTCTCGGTTATGTTCCAGTTCTCTGAACTGAATTCCGGGGATGGACTTCAACAGTTCTCTCGGAGGCTCGTACACTTTGCCTCCTGCCCTTCCCAGGTGGCAGGAATCGTGCCAGGCGACAACTTTGTCCAGAGGCTGCTTGAACTTTGGCTTAAGGACATCGAGACGCTCTACGAGGACTTCAGAGTAGTGCTTTGTCTCGAGTCCATATTCAATTCCGAGCTTTTCAGCCCACTGAGGATAGACCGTATGCCACATGAGCCAGCAGGCTGGGCAGGAAGTAATTACGGTTTTTACACCCTTCTTTTTCATGTTCGAAACGTTCATCCTCATTATCTTCTCAAATACGTCCCATTTTCCGGCAACAAGCATGGGGATTCCGCAGCAGGCTTCCTTATCAAAGAGCCCTGTAAACTCTATTTCCGCATCATCGAGCATACGGACAGCTCCTACAGCTACGTCATTTTCCACAAAGGATGCCGTACAGCCCGCAAAGTAAGCGTACTCAGCTTCATTCTTCATCTTTGCTCGGATCTCATCTGGAATCCATTTATCCCTGTCTTTTCTGTAGTTTGCCCAGATATTCCTCTCTTTCAGCAAACTTGCAGCCATGATCTCGAAAGGAGGGAAGGTCATCTTTTTCTCTTCTTCTACCAGCTTTCCGCGCATGGTCATCCAGGCGTGTTCTATCGGCATGTCCAGTTCACAGCGGGAATCGCACATCTGGCAGGTGGTGCAGGCAAGAAAGGTATTTTTTTGCCTCTGATCAAGCTTTTCCCGGCCTGCCAGGTATTCCTTGATAAAAAACCATTTTCCACGAGGCGACTGTGATTCCCACCCTCGACCGTAATACTGATCACATTCGCTTACACAGTATCCGCACTGAGAACAGGAGTAGGCAAGTTCTGCAACCTTTGCCGGGATGTTTTTTTCATCTTTGAAGGATACTTTGCCTATTCCCGACATGTTCCCCACAAGCCTGCCCATGGGTTCGAAAGAAGATCCAAGGGATACTGCGGTGTTAAGAACCCCTTTCCTTCCAGGGTTTCAGGGTTCATGATTCCGTTGGGATCGAATTCTTTTCTAAAGGTTTCAATTGCAGCAAGCCTGTCTCCAAAGACACTTTTTTCTTGGAAGCGAAAAAAGCCCAGAAGAATAGGCTCTTCCACCGTTTTCTTCCGCAATCTTCAAAATGCTCAGGGAAAGAGCAAAAGCTGTATTAAAGAGTAAAGAACGCTCGGAGTGACGCATGAAACAGAGGAGTACGACGTTTCCGTCGCTGATAACCATCCCTTCTGTAAGTACCGGGAGCTTGATTTTCTTTTTAATTTCTTCAAAAGCGCTGTCCATCTTCTCAAGAGGCACCAGGATCTCGGCAGGGATGAAGGAAGGACCTAGCCTTTTAACTTTCATGGATTTGAACCATTCTTCAGTCTCGTGCTTTGCAATTTCTTCCGAAAGGACCGTGCCGTCGGCGCTTTCGATTGCTTCTTTCAGGCCGGAGACGTCCCTGGAGGCAGGGTACATGAAGGTACAGACGTAAGCTACGGGCAGCACCGGCCTGTCTTTATCCATGATCTCTCCATAGTGGAGTTTCCTGGGCGCTTTATTCTTCATGTCCGCCCACTCAGGGTTCAGGAAGGAAATTGACCAGAGAGGAATGTTCTTTTTTCGGATGGTTTCGACCGCTTTTTTGAGAGCTGAAGCGTCGGAGAAACTGGCAGAAACAGCTTTTCTCTCTTCAAGCTTCTGGACCTTTAGCGTGATTTCGGTGATAATGCCAGTAGTCCCCATGGTTCCTATCAGTTTCTTGAGTTCGTGGCCTGAAAACTCCCGTATTTCTCCTGTGGGAAGGACAACCCTGGCTTTTTCCATACTCTCGTAGCCCCAGCCGAACTCATAACTTCCGTAACCGGCTCCGCTCTGGGCCAGCCAGCCTCCTACGGTCGAAGAAGGAGCACTTGAAGGGATTGTTCTTACCGAAAGCCCACTTTCTTTAAGTTTTCTTTCTAACTTTTCCCATATAATTCCACTCTGCACCACAACTTTTTGCCCTTCGGGATCAATACTTATGACCTTATTCAGTAAGGTGACATCGGCAACTATACCCCCTTTTGTAGGAATTACCCCGCCGTATCCGGAAGAAGCCCCTGCACGGGGGACAACCGGAATCTTATGCAGGTTTGCAAATTCCAGAAGCTTTACGACGTCTTCTTCTGTCCGGATTTTTACAACAGCTGCAGGGTCAGTGTTCCCAATTACTTTCTTGACAAGCGGGGGAGGGCTCCTATATCATGGTTATAATAGCGGCGTTCGCGTTTGTCAAGATTGACGCATTCCCCGAAGAGTTCGGAGAGTTCTGTTTTCTGGACTTCTGAAAGTTCCGGTACATTTTTTGTGGTCATATTTTTCTCCTTCTGGATCAGGCCTATTTGGATACTTTGCAGTGTGCGCAGATTGTCGTGCTAAGGAATGCTGCAAATATAACTTCAATTTTTCACTTGTGGAATTGCTCTGTAATTCCATTTTCCTAAATAATCATCAAATACAATTTTCATTTTTTCCTTGAAGTTTTCAGTTGCTTTTCTTCCCGTGGCATAAACTTTATCCTTTATAGTCGAAAACACTTTGAGTCCTGTAGATGTGTAAGTCTTCTCAACAAGGCTTTTGACCACCTCAATATTGCTGAAAACAGTACCTTTGCATGCATTCGTAACATGACAGAATAACCTGTGTTCTATTGGATTGTATTTCGACGTATATGGTGGATAATGAGCCATTCTGATTTCAATTCCAATTTCATTTACCATCTTTTGCAAATCTTCCTTGAAAATATAATTCCTGCTTGAGTTGCTTCCACCACCATCAGCTAAGGTTAAAATGCTATTTGCTTCTGGATATTTGTTTTTACCGTATTTTTCCCACCAGTCTTTAATGCAGTCACAACAAAACTCGCTTGTATCCTTACTGGTTCCTAGGGTGATGTATCCTTCGTTACTTTTTAGATCGTATATGCCATGTGGAATTACAACCCCATCTGAAAATGTATTGAAGTCGTGGTCATATACCTTTACTGTGTGGGTACAATAAACTTTACCATCACGGTAGAAATTACCTATGACTTCTTTTTTTACATCTATACTGATAATAGGATTAGCGCTTTTTGAGTACTCTTCCTTTAACTCGTGAATTCTCTCAAATTGCTCATTTCTATCTTTAGAGTCTTTCATTGTGACAGCTTTTTGCATTTTCCTTTTTACAAAACCATGTTTCTTTAAGAGCTGCTTTACTACATAGGGAGTTATATTCATACCCTTTGATTTAAAAACCTTTGAAATTTCTTTAAGGTTCAGGTTTGTCCATTTTAGTTCTTCATCCATAGGGCTTCCAGCCGTATGGTTTTTTAGAATATCAAAAAATATTTCATCGATATTTTCCACCGTGTCGATGATTTTCTTTTTACCCCCACCAGGCTTTCGAATTCTGTCCTCTGGGGTTTCTGTACCATTGGTGATTTCATTAATTCCAGCCATGACAGTCTGAAAGTGGCAGCCCAGGACACTACTAATATAGATTTGTCCTCCGTGACCTAATTTAATTGCTTCGATAGCTGCGTATCTTCTCCGATCTTTCTCGTTCAAACTATCATAAAATGCTTTCATTCGAGTTTCAATTTCTTCAGGATATTTTATGCGTAGCGTCAAATTAGATTCCTTTTAATCATTTGTAATGGCTTCTAACAAACATTATAGATGGTAAGAGAAATAATTGAAATTATATATGTTTTGTTCCTAAGTCAGGTTCTGCAAATGTTTTTCTTATTTCCCTATAATTCAGATTATATATTTCTTAAATAGAAATATTCTTTTTTATGGTACATTTATGAATTATTTTTATATGTTGTATTTTTTTCTGTGTGTTTTCTCTATTTTTCTTTAACTAGATTTTTATATGCCTATACTGTATAAAATTAAAACTGAAGGGCGTTTTTGGGACATACAGCCACACAACGCCCGCATTTGATACAGTCAGGTTTTGTTTCGCTCTCGCGAATTTTAAGCTGCATAGGACAGACTTTATCGCATTTATTGCAGTTAATGCATTTTTCCTTTGTGAATTTCAGGGGATATTTCTTTCCGCCAAGCAGGCGTTGAGCTGTTCCCATAGGACAGAAGGAGCACCACGCCCTCGGGCTCAGGTAACTGCCCAGAAGAACTGCGACTACAGTTGTCACCAAACACATGGTCACAAATACCATGCCGATTTTCTCGAAAGTGTTAAGGCTTCCGATAATGCCTGCTATTCTGTACCCCATAAAGCCCATTAGCAGGAAAAAGATCGGTAGGCGGACCCATAGGCTCCTCAGAGTGGCAGGTATCTTCTTTTTCTTTGAAATTTTACTGATCCAAAAGTCAACAAGGCTTCCTCTCGGGCAGAGATTTCCGCAGAACCATCTGCCTCTGAAAGGGCTGATCAGGAAAATTGCAGCAAAAATCAGCAGCATGAAGTACCCGAGTACCGGATACCAGAGCCCTCCGATGGAAACGATAAGGACGAGACCTCCAAGGTAAGGTGTTATTTTAAGCAAATTAAATCAAACTCCGTTTTCCCATTTTTCAAGTTCCTGTCCGAGCCTGCCAGCCCAAGAATTAACTACAGTCATTATAATATTTTTTATTTTTGCTCTTGAATGAATTTTGTATCTGAAGACATAGCCTCCTCCGTCCAGGTTCTGCTGCGACCTCTGCAGAATTTCTTTTTCATGCAATTTTTTAACGGAGCGCTGGATTGTGGAGATATCCAGTTTCAGGCTTTTTGAAAGAAAGTCAGTGTCAACCCACTGCTCGGTTTCATTTAAAAAATACTTCATAACCTTGAGGTCTGCCTTTGTGAGATTAAGGGCACACCTGATCACGTCTTCGATTTTGAACTCTTTACAGGCAAAGTCTATCATTCCGATCCCTCTAAAACGTTGCAGTACTGTAATATTGCTGCAGCCGTATATATACACTGGCAAGTACTGTATTCTCCTGCTTAAAATATGAAGTACTCATTTTTTTTAATACTATCCTGCTATTTTTCAGCATAGGATTTACGCGGTTGTACTGAAAAATCAATAACAATAAACCTCTAACTGCTTGAACTATAAATTGAAACTACGACGTTTTTAATATTTTTGGGGATCACCAAAATTTACTCTTAATTCCGCTGGCAATTGACTGCAATCAATCAAAAACCCCTAAAATAATAACGAAAATAATAAAAAGTCTCAAAAAAGAGAAGCACTTTGAAAATATAGATTCTTTTAAAAGTGCCTGTTAATTACAATCTGTATAATCATTGTAATTCGTATTACTTTTTAAAATTTAGTAGTAAACCATTTTTATTACTAGAATTATGTACTTTTATTTGCGCAGGTTACTTAGAAGCAACTAGAGGCAGGTAATCCGAGTAAATGCTGTTTGTTATATTGTTATACGCATAATCGGAAATTCCATCCCAATCATTATCCATTGCGGTTTCGGAAAATCCTGTGCCATCAGGTTTTGCCCAGAAATTGCCTCCTATATACGGTCCGCCTACAATATTAGTACCTTCGGTTATCGTAGTGTTATAGACATTTTCGATTCCGTTTTTAATGGTCATACTGGTGTTATTGAAGTAATTGTTGAAAATGAGGTCCCTGTCGCTTCTGGGACAGATATAGAGACCGTAAACACGGTTGTCTCGAACAGTGTTTCCTGAGAGTGTGTTGCTGTCAGAGTTTCCAATATGGACTCCCCTGCTATTGTTAGAAGCCGTATTTCCTGAGAGGGTATTGTTTGTGGAACTCCCGAGAACAATCCCGTATTCTCCATTGTTCGTAGCTGTATTATTTGAGATTGTATCCTCTTTGGAACTCAAGACATAGATTCCATACGAGTTGTCCGAAAGGGTGTTGTTATCAATTGTACAATTATTACATGAAGACAGACAGATTCCTGAGTAGCCGGATTCTGTGGCTCCGATAATCTGAAACCCATTAATTGTTATATTGTCTGCTCGCAGGAGGAGCACATTGGCGCTCGGACTCCGGGCTTTAATTATTGTATCCTCAGGGTTTCCGGATTCTGACCGGATCGTGAGATTATCTTTGGTTACTTTGATATTTTCGGTATAGGTCCCGGGTTTTATGGTAATTACTCGCCTGAAGTCGAATTATCCACTGAGGTTTTAATCGAATTTTCCGGCTGGACTGCAATCTCGGCTGCAGCTCCGATACCCGATATTAATACTAAAATTAGAAAAGTTACTAATAAAGTGGTTGTTTTTTTAATTCTAATGCCTCCGTCTATTAAAAAAATTATGGGTAGATCTTTATTTAATTATAGTCAACTCAACAATTAACTTCACTTTTCAAAGTGTTACTTAAAGCTACTGTTCTTGTTTATACGTGCAAATATTTTCTGCGTTGACTCTAAATGAATATTTACACCAAATGACCATGCGAATTCACATATGTAAACACGTTGATTCAGGCAAAGATTCTTCTATTAATAGTAAATTCTTTTAGAAAATCATTTAAGAATCTTGTTTTATCGAAATAATTTTGCTTTTTAAATCTGTTTGTATCACAGTTATATCAGGCATATGTGACCCATTATCAGACTACAATTTGTAAATGTATCAAAATCAAGCTAAAGTTGTACTGCAATACTTTTCAGGTCGAAATATACTTCAAAACCCAATGTTTACATAATCCTTCGGAAAAACAGTAATCAACAAAATCAAAAATCAACTTTTTATAAATCAACTTCTTATACACGTCAGAAATTGGAGCAGCTCTTAACGACTCTAGACGCCTCTGGCACTCATTTTATTCTAAATGTGTATCCTCTCCAGATAATCTCCTCTGGAAGCAGGCTTTGAACAAAAATTTAGAAGCCTCGTGCGTGATTCGAACACGCGACCTAGTGATTACAAGTCACTCGCTCTACCGGGCTGAGCCAACGAGGCAAATTGGAACTGACTGCAGACTTATCTAAATACAATACTTACAGATAAACTTTATGGCAGATTTCTTTCTCCGAAAGTCAACCGCCATGTTTTAACTGCTTTCTTTTCTCTTTTTTGCCTCTCTACTTCGATTATGGTACATAAGCCTTATGGCATTCTTTCTCTATATCTCGCTTAAGATGTGGCAGGAAATAGCAAAATACGGGCGCAAGCTGGTTGAACACGGGCTTGTTGAATCCAATTTCGGAAATATCAGTCTCAGGGCTGGAGATAAAATGCTTATTACCCGAACAGGGGCTGCTCTTGATGAAATCACCGAAAATAGTGTCGTTGAGGTGGACATTCAGGACACTTCGTCCCTGGATATAATTGCATCCTCCGAAACCGTTGTACACAGGGAAATTTACAGACAGACTTCTGCTCTTGCAATCATTCACGCTCATTGTCAATACGCAGTTGTTGAGTCCCTGCTTGCAGGTCCTGGAGGGAAAATAACGCCTGTTGATAGCGAAGGGCTGTACTTTTTGGGGACCATTCCCGTGGTCGGAGGGGGATAGGCAGCCGCGAGCTTGCAGGAAATCTTGCAAATATACTCTCGAGGCATAGAGGCGCTATAGTTTACAGTCATGGAACTTTTGCGATCGGAAGAACGCTTGGAGATTCATATATAGTGACCACACAGCTTGAGCATTCTTGTAAAGTTAAATACCTGTATGAGCGTGCAGTTGCAGAAAAGGGAAATAAGTAAACTTATCTATTGAGTATATGGCTAACTATACAACCTTAAGTATAAATATAAAAAACAGGTAAACACAAAGACGATATAAATAAGCAAATCCAAACCGGCATACTGAGCAAGACAAGGTGCCTGTTTGGCAGCTTTCTATCACGGATATATCTAAAAGAAGAATCATCGAGTACCATGACGTTTAATACCCTGAGACCTTTTGCCTCAAAAGTTATAGAACCGCTGGCAGACTTTTTAATCAGATTTGAGGTCTCACCTGATACAGTTTCCATAGCTTCCCTTGTCTGTGCCTTTTTTGCAGGACTCAGTTTTTACTATTCTCCGGGAGCTAAGGAACTCATCCTGCTTGCGGGCATCCTGGTAATCTCTAACTCGCTTCTTGATGCTCTTGATGGGGTAATTGCACGGAAATCCAACAGGGCCACTCTAAGGGGTGATTTTCTGGATCACGTTATCGACCGCTATTCTGACGTTTTCATTATATGCAGTATCTTTTTTGCAGGTTATGTTCCCTGGCAGATAGGAGTTGCGGCAATAGTCGGTGTGCTTCTTACCAGCTACCTCGGGACCCAGGCTCAAGCTCTCAATCTTGGAAGATACTATGGAGGGATCATGGGCAGGGCTGATCGTCTTGTAGTTATAATTCTTGCCGCTTTCCTCAATTTTGTCTTTTCAACATCTATTGCAGGTTTTTCAATTCTTGGATGGGCTATCATACTGATTGCTGTAACCAGCCATATAACTGCAATCCAGAGGATTTTCTATATCTGGAAGAATCTGGACTGATGACATCCTTTTTTAATCATTTTCTAAAATTTAATTTTTATCTCAATTCGTGGAAGTTTCCGTCACTTTTGAATGCAGGCTTCTGCAGCGGATAAGTTAATGTAACACAAAACCCAATACTTGACTATGCCGTCTCAACGAAAACAGTATGAGTACCTGGAGCACACTGCAGATGCGAAATTCCGGGCTTATGGAAGCACGCTGGAAGAGGTATTCGAAAATGCAGCACTTGCTATGTTCAATGTGATGATTGACACAGAGAAGGTCTCGGTGAAGACGGCAAAGGAGATCTGTCTTAGTTCTCCTGATCTCGAATCTCTGCTTGTAGACTGGCTCTCCGAACTTCTATACACTTTCGAAGTAGATGAGGTTGTTTTTCGGAAATTCCATGTTGAGGGGATCAGGGAAGTTAATGGCGAGTACTCGATAAAAGCCCAGGCTTTCGGGGAAAGTTTTGAACGTGGAAGCCATCCCTTCGAAACCGATATCAAAGCCGTTACTTACAATCAGCTCGAAGTTTCAAAGACCGAAGAAGGCTGGGAAGCCCAGGTTGTTGTTGATATTTAAGGACAAAGAGTTTCAAAATCAGGAGCCTCGCTTGCGTATTGTTTGTTAATTCCTTTTTTATCAAGTTTGCAGGCTATCTATATTCACTTATGTGAATAATTTATGTGGGCAATTCTCCTGGATGGCATCATTATATCTGAAATTGAATTTTATTTAGATCCCGATTGGATCTCATTATATCTCAAATTGAACTTCTTTACATAATATTCAGGATTCCTTTATCAGATACTCATGCGGCCCAAAGGTTCGTATCTCAATATTATTCAATCCATTAGACCTTTAAGGAAACAGCAAATAAACAAGTAATTTCAATTTATATAGGCAAATTAACACTGGAGCATAGATATGACAGAGAGTGAGGAGACAGGTACTGAGAAAATAAATACAGAAAATGTTCCGGGGGCAGCACGCGGAATGGTCAGGAAGCTTTCTGATAACAGCTGGGAAATCCCAATAGGGCGCACGCCGGGAATGAGGGTTCCTGGACGCCTTTTTGTGTCGGAAAGTTTGCTTGAGGGTATCGATCCGGGAACTATTGACCAGATTGCAAATGTGGCGACTCTTCCCGGTATTCAGAAGTATTCCATGGCAATGCCTGATGCCCATCTGGGCTACGGTTTTGCAATCGGTGGGGTTGCGGCTTTTGACAGGGAAGAAGGAATTCTCAGCCCCGGAGGAGTGGGTTTTGATATCAACTGCGGGGTCAGGCTAATTCGCACTAACCTGCAGAAAGAGGAAGTGGTTCCTCATATTGAGGCGCTTACTGAGGCCCTTTTCCATAATGTTCCTTCAGGAGTCGGCTCAAAAAGCCGTATCAGGGCTTCTGACCGGGAGCTTGATGATGCTTTTCTTCACGGGGCAAGGTGGGCTGTGGAGGCCGGGTATGGAGTTGAGGCAGACACTGAACATTGTGAAGCAGATGGTTTCCTGGACGGCGCCGATCCTTCTCACGTGAGCACGAAAGCCAGAACCCGGGGAAAGCCTCAGTTTGGAACTCTTGGAAGCGGAAACCATTTCCTTGAAGTCCAGTACGTAGATAAGATCTACGACAGGGATGTGGCTTCGGCTTTCGGGCTTGTGGAAGGGCAGGTAACAGTGATGATCCACTGTGGTTCGCGAGGTGCCGGGCATCAGATCTGCACGGATCATCTCAGGGAACTTTCCCAGGCTGTAAAGAAGTATGGGATCCAGATCCCGGACAAACAGCTTGCCTGTGCTCCGGCTCAGTCAAGGGAGGCACAGAACTACTTCAAAGCCATGCTCTGTGCTGCAAACTACGCCTGGGCTAACCGTCAGGTGATAACTCACTGGACAAGAGAAACATTTGAAAATATCTTTGGCAGGGATGCTGATGATCTGGGTATGGACCTCCTTTATGACGTTGCTCATAACGTGGCAAAACTTGAAGAACACAGGGTGGACGGCAAGAAAAAGAGGTGTATGTGCACAGGAAAGGAGCCACAAGAGCATTTCCCCTGAGCATCCTGAAGTTCCGACGGCTTACCGGGCTGTAGGACAACCGGTTTTGATCCCGGGGAGCATGGGAACCCCTTCTTTTATCCTTTGCGGCACAAAAGAAGCAATGGATATCTCTTTTGGTAGTGCCTGTCATGGGGCTGGGAGGATCATGAGCAGGGCCCATGCAAAGACAGAATTCCGTGGACAGACTATAAAAGAAAACCTTGAGGCTCAAGGCATTACCGTAAGAGCTACGCATCCTTCAGTAATTGCAGAGGAAGCTCCGGGTGTATACAAATCCAGCAGCGAAGTGGTAAATGTCGTGCACGAGCTCGGCATTGCGCGTAAGGTTGCAAGAGTTATTCCTTTAGGGGTTGCAAAGGGTTAAGATCTTATGAAGAAAAATAGGTTCAGGTTATGAAGAAAAATAGGTTCAGATCCTGAAATGAGTAAACATCGAAAGTTTCGGGAAAACTTTGACATGCAGAATGAAAGTTTTAACCTTAATTTTTTTCTTTACTATTTTCTTTATTCTTTTGCAGGATATCCGAGCTCTTTCATATCTTCCATTAAGTAAGAATCGGAACTATCGAGTTTTGATTCCTGATGGAAACTGAATACGATCATGCTTGAGTATGAGGATGTTTGGAAGGGCGTGTTGTTTTCCCTGAATATTTTCGAAAAGTATTCAACAAGGTTGTTGATAACTCTTTTATCTTTGAAGTCATGGAAAATGGTTACGGACTCATCCCCTGGCTCAAGGCAGATATCTATATTCTTGACAAGCTGAGTTGCCAGGTACATTCTCCTGAAATGGACAAGTAAATCTGGAAGAGTCATGTCACTTAGCGACTGCTTGCACAGGCGTTCAAAGATTTTTTTCGGGTTCGGAACTTCTCCGGCTGCAAAAATTTCAAATTGGCTCCGATGTAGAGTTACGAGATTGAATCTCTCAATATTATAAGTATACATGAGCTGAGTCCAGAACTCTGTATTGTCGTCGAGTTCCTGACATAAAATATCAAGGTACCCGAAGTGTTTCCTGATTCCTGGCATAATCTCATTCGAAGATGTAGATGGATTCTTTTTGAAAGAAATCTGGGTCGAGTTTGCTCTCCTGAAAACATGCTCAACATCTAGCTGTCTCCATCTGGAAAGGAAATGAGCCACAAGCTGGGCAAAAAAGTCCCTACTATTAACAGTAGCGTTGGAGATAAGTACGAGTGCGGACTCGGGATTATATATATCTTCACATTTTATCGAGGTTCGGATTTCCCATTGATAGTTTCTGGAAATGCGGTTCAGATGGTCTTCAAGTTGTTTCATATCTTCAATCTCGAACGGATTGATAAGTTCATTAACAAGCTCCTCATCTGTGAGCCTGCCTCTTGTATACCTGAACAACCACTCGAGTATCGTTTTATTTATAACGATATTTTCTCCGCTCTGAATTGTATCATTTAACTCTTCTTTTGCAGGAGTTTCTTTTAAAAACCAGATTACTTCGTCAATACTTTTATGATAGGTAAGAGCTGTATCCGCAACTTCAATGGTATCCCTGACTGCAGCACTCAAGTTTCCATTATTGGCATCCAGAAGGGGCTGTAATTTTTTAAGGTATTTATCATCCAGGGATATGTTCTTTCTGATCAGCATATTTCCACCCGATATAGTCCGGTTTTCTGGCTCTTTATGCTATGATCCGTTATTAGTGCCATTAAAATAAGGGCTCTTTTATGGATTCCGATTTAAAAATTGAGAAAATTCTTTTTTTATAAATATATACTCTGCAAGTTCTCAAAATTTTTACTTATAACCCTATTTTATGGTACTGGTAAGTGCTACCGAATATTAAATCTTTCTGTTTTGTACTATTTCTTGATAACTTTAGTTAATATATAATTCCTCAAGTTTGTCAACTAATTTCCCAATTTTATACAATATTGTGATATTTACAAACTCTGGCGACGTGTTCAGATGCATATTTTTGTCTAATGTCTTATTTTCGAATTAGAATTGAATTTTTCTTTTGATGTCAGTGAGAAAAGTGATAAATGACCAGCATCATATGACACCTATTCACAACTCTTTATATATATATGTTAAGACAGTGTACAATATGTAAATTGCAAAAGTTGAAATGTGAATAGGACTGGTACAACCTGGAAGATCGCGTTATCGGTTTCCACCCTGTCCTTAGTTTGTCTAACCTTTGATTGTCTACTCTAATCTCGATAGCATCGGTTGACACGTTTTAAAAGCTGTGAGTTTGGGAGTAGATTGTACAGTTCCTGCCTGAGTGCGGGGTTAAATACTCGTCAGGTTCTTACAATTTCCTGATAACTCATGATCTTCAGAGGTAATAGCAGTCCCAAAAAGTGAGTTTGGGAGTGGATTCATAAGTACCTGGCAGGTTCAGATGGAATTATTCAGCCAGCCAGGCACTTTTCTCCTAAATATGTAAAATCTTTTAATATCCATATTTTTTCTACGAAATTATAATATAAGGATAAAATTTGTCCGAAAATAGTAGATATCAAGAATAAATATTTGTTAGAAAATAGCAGATAATAAGATAAAATTTGCCAAAAAGTCACAGGGATTCAAAAATAGGAAGAAAAGCAGAGGAAATTTCCTCTGCTTTCAAGCCTTAAAATGCTTTTCAATTTTTTTGTTCCGTTTATGTCAGCTTGGTAACAGGGTGGTTTGCCAGATCTGCGATCTCGACGCCAAGTTCCTTTGCAGTTTCTCCAAGCATGATATCGACCATTGCAACAGCCGGGAAAATCTGGTTGACGTTCTCGATAGGGCCGTAGAGCAGGAAGTCAGAACCTGCAATTTGGGCTACCAGGTTGGTACCAATGTCTGTAGGCATGTAGATTGCTTTTGGGTCAGGCTGAGTTTTCTTAAATTTCCGAAGCCAGTCCCAGGCCGAGGCCATGTTGTGGTATCCGCCGCCAACAGGCAGGCCGAGCTTTGCTTTGATTGTCGGAACTGTACGGATTGTTGCGCCTGCGCCTGCACCGAGAGGCATGGCTGCAACATCGATAAGGGAATCTTTATTCCGCATTCCTCAGCGACCTGGAGCATACCCTTGGTCTGTCCGGAACCACCGACTTCAAGGATGTCCATCTTTCCTTTTACGGTAGGGTCGGTAGCGTTGAAGGCAAGGACGATTGCAGCTTCCACATCGCTTTCCTTGAGCACGTCCATTTCTGCCTGCTCTATACTTGCGTTGATTGAGTTGTGGATTGCCCTGTTTGCAACACCTATTTCAGTACAGTATTTGGCTGCGGCTGCACGCACTTCTCCGGCTGAGGAGTCGACCAGGAAGGAGTCTTGTTGTCAATCTCAATGAACCAGTCAATATAACGTTTGATTGCTTCGGGGGTTTCTCCCACAATCTGGTTTACGTAGGGGTTTCCTGTGGCGTCGCTCATTGATACCTGGGTATTCCAGAGGGTTTCCGCAGCAGCCCTGTCGAAGAGACCCTTATCCTCATCAGTCACGATTTTGTGCCTTGCATAGAACATGGTACTGACTAACACGGTTGGGTATTCACCCGGCTGTCCGCCGAACTTAACTCCTCCGATTTCAAAAACTTCCTGTTTCTTGTCAAACTTGAACATTTTGATCCCTCACTTACATGAACATTGATGATACTGAGACATAGATCAGGAAGAGCAGAATACCAAAAACTCCGCCGTATAGAATTCCGATATCTCTTCCTACTTTCTTTCCGATTCTCTGTGCAACTTCACTGTTGACAAACTCTATCTTTTCATCGATCTTATCGAGCCTTTTCATTACTTCGTTAAACTCACCTGGCTCTACAAATGCTGCTGGTGCTTTTGCCATATCATTCACCTCTTTAGCTCATAGACCGACGGCTAGTGGGAGTATAATTACCATCACCAGTGAAAAGAGGAAACCAGCCACAAAGCCGATCATTCCGGTAGCCATGACTCCGGAGTCCAGCTTCTGGTTCCTCGCAATCAGCTGTGCTCTGTACCGAATGCTCTCAACAGTAGCGTCAATTGCACCCATCTGGGGGCAAGCACCATTGGGACCCCTTGTCCGTATTCTTCTGCCATTTTCATTACCTCCCGAGCAGTAACATTCCAAGCAGGGATATGGTTACAGCCAATCCGATCATGGCACCTTCAACCTTGCCTGCGTGAACCCCTGAGTGGAACTTATTCCAGTTTCCTATGTCAAGCATGCGGGATTCAATTCCCTTCAACCTGGCGCGGATAACTGCAATTTCACCGGAAACCGGCCTGACAATAGCGCCCTCTTCTTCGTCTCCGCCTTCTTCACTGATCTCCACGACCAGCGGGTCTGCATCAAAGGCCCCAGGGTCTTTTGAGGCAAGTTCCCTCACTTTGGCGGTGATGGCACCCATGTCTTCGGTATCAAGCAGATTGACGACCTGAACCTGTTCCTGGAAACGGGCAACTGCAGCCGGATTAAGGTTTTCCACATAAGGAATTGCACCCAATGCTCCTGCGATCCTGTTGTCTTTTACCCCGTTTGCATGGAGGCTCATCATCGACTGTCCGGTAATGTGCCCCTTAACCTCAGAGCCGGTTACAAGCAGGTACCTGATGTTCGGGTTTGAGATAATGTGGGCAACGACCTTTTCAATACCGAGGTTTTCGGTTTTACATGATCCGGTAACTGCTGCACCTGCATCAAGAACAGGTTTTCCTGCAAGGTGTGATCCGCAGGTAATTACCAGTACACAGTTCTTGACATCGCCAACCTCGTATTCGCCTTTCAGAATTGGCCATCCCGGTGCAGGCTCTCTTTTATTCACCATTTTACACTCCTCCCATTATTCTACTTATGGTTATGGCAAGAGCCAGCAGTCCGCAGAAGGCAAGACCTACAACGACTCCAAAGAAGGAGTTGCTGTAGAATCCAGCCATGTAGGATGTATTTTCACGACCGGGCCATGAGTTAAGGAGTGGCATACTTGGAGCAAGGGAATTTACGAGATCCTCCGCGATTGCATCAAGCTTGTCCAGCCTCTCAAAGACAGGTTCCATGGAATACTCAATCGAGTCTTCCCTTTCTTCCGCCACAGTTGCGGTGTCCGGGTCAAGGACCAGATGTAGTTCCGGAGCTATTCTAATCATGCTCATTGTAGTTCCTCCGCACTGGGCAGCAGACCGGTTCCGACCACCTGATATGCATCTCTCTTAATAAATGCATAATACTTGCTGAAAGCAATATACCAGATGATGAATCCCACAAGCATGTTTAAGCTAGCCGCCATCAACCCTTCATGGAGTGAAGACGCAAAGCCTGTAATTATTAATGCAATAGCTCCCTTTTCAACAGCGAGAGTCAGAGTTCTGTCCTGACTCTCATCAGGGCCCAGGCTAGCATTGAAGGGGTGAAGGATTCCCATGCCGCCTATTATAAAGATCAGTGCAATGTATCCATTTGCGACCACGTTTTGAACAACTGCAGCATAATCAAAAGATCCTGCAATAACGACGCTCAGCCCGAGAATTACAAGAGTGCCTGCACATGAAATCTCTACCATCGCCTGTTCCATTATGGGGATACCCATGCCGATTACCTTGTTTGAAAGGGCACCAATAACGCCGCCTATAAGTGCTGCTACAACGATGGCTACTATGGGCCCTGCAATACCTCCTACTGAAAGTCCGAAGAGGGCTGCCAGAATACCCATACCAAGGGCGAGCATACCAATTGATGGAACCCCTGTACCAAGCCCGTAGCTTGCAACACGGCGAACTGCGTCAGCACCCCAGACTGTTGCACAGATTGCTCCAATTCCTCCGAAGAATGAATATGCTGGAGGCATGAAGTGACCAAGGTAAATCCCGACAAGGCCGCCGATTATACCTAAAGCCATTATTGTTTGTGGAGGATACGCACCTTTAGCTCCTCCTCCTGCTCCACCTGCAGACATTTTAGATACCTCCAAGCTGTGAAATTGCAACTACTGCCACAATAGCACACAATAGTGTTGCCACGAGGGAAGAAATTACCGCTTTCGGCCATTTTTTGAATTTCGGATCGTGGAACCCTTCAATCGTACCTCCTATGTTATAGGAAGGAATTACAGCGTTTACGAAGAAAATACCTATTGCAAACATTGCTGCAACTGCTACAAGCGAATTTCCTGTAACAGAATTGGTGACTCCACTACCCTGCAGACCCGCTTTCAGACCCACTTCTATGAGTGCGTAGTAAACAAGGGCTCCTCCTATTCCACCAAGGCCGCCGCCTATAACTCCGCTCACAAAACTGACTGTTGGAAGCCCGTGTCCTTCAGTACCCTGAGATACATAGAGATCCTGCCTGTATTTTGTGATAGGGTCAACCTTTACTTTTGCTGAAGAGGGGACACAACCCACACCGTAAACGTAGACCCATGTTCCAACAATCATGGTTACAGCTATCATGATCATTGCTCCCACTGCGCCTGAAGCGAGGATAAGGGGAAGGTCTTTTGTTACGTTCATCATGAACCCTGCACTGACGAGCCCTGTGAGGCCTGCTCCGGCCGCCAGCTGCACGGTACCTGTTCCAATACCAGTTGCCTGAGCCATAGCTGCAGGTGCACCGCCCACAGGCACGAAGTGAACGCTCCAGGATATCAGAGCGCCGCCGACTACAATAAAGACTATCCAGATGATGTTTGCCATCAGAGCTTCAATCATGCTGAAGCCTCCTCAGCCTTGTCTTCTTTGTAAGGCCCAAATGATTTACGGGCAGCAACTTCCATCTTCCAGTTCCAGATAATTAAAATAAAGACAATAACAACACCTGCAACAGCGGAAAGCCATCCCATGGTCAAGCCTTTTGCAGGATCAAAAATAGTGGTTATCCAGCTTCCCAGAAACACGGTCATACCAAAAGCAAGCCCAGTGACAGGACCTCCAAACTTGGCACAGAACCAGGAGTTGTCGTATCCATTCCTGAGCCCGGATTCAGCATATCTTACAATGTTTCCTGAGTTCGAAGCATTTAATCCTGAACCAAATTCAAACTGCTGGAACTCACGTTCTGCACCGTAGTGGACGTCGCCTGTGGACGATCCGATCGCACCTACCGTGATACCCCAGATAAAAGCCAGCATAGTTAGCGGGAAGGGGTGTCCAAGTACAACGGTCATCAAATATGATACCACTAGAACACAGAAAGTTGTTATGAAGGCATATCCCATAATTGCGGGGGTGTGACTTCTTATCATATCCAGATAAATCGGCTGCTTGAACCGACTCTGACTGGCACATCTGCCCATTGTGGCAGTTACCGCAAAGGTAGCATGTACGCATGCTGCAATAAGGGAACCAAATACCAGTGCAAAGAGTGGGGATACAGTGAATTCACTTATTAGTACTGTTGCAATGGCTGCACCAATCGAACACATTAACGCATTGGATGGTGGTTCACCGGAAATGGCTTTATTATAGATTCTATGTGGATACGCCATCTGGGGAGCTAATTGCACCTGAGAGTTGGGGTTACTCTGCGAGCCTATATCAGATTCCAGGTCCTCTGAGGCACCTGCAATGGTCGCAGCCACTCCGATAAGTGCAAGCACTCCCATGCTTATGAGTGGTTCCATTCATCTTCCTCCTTTGTTTATTACATGTAATAAGGTGGATTCAAAAAAACGCTGTACATTTTTTTAATATCGTCTGCCATATCATCACAAAGAAATATGATTATGACGCGCGTTAATTTTTGGATTAGAGAGGATCATTCATAAACCTTTCGAAATATACAGGCTTTTAAAATATTATTATACCATTATATAATATATAATCAATTTTATAAGATATCCAGAGGGGTTAAAATAAACAAAATCCCATATCTATATATAAAAATAAATTTTACTTTTTTCAATATCATATAAAGATTCCGATTCATATTAATGATTTTGTTTGTTTTCTCTTAAAAAATATATATCTTATTTTTATATTAAAGAGTTTTACTGATCTGGTTTTTATATAAATAAAAATTATATATTGTATGTAATGCTAATTCTTTTATCTCTTCAGGGGATAAAAAGAACATGGATTCCTTCTCTAAAGTGCAAAATTATTTTAGAATATGTAGCCATTTGATGAAAATATATTCTTAACATAAATCTACATTCTTCTTTTAATAACTATTTATAAATTATTTTTGACAGTATATCGGGTAACACTTATTTATATATAAATATGTTGGCTAATTCTATCGCTTACAGCAGCGTAAAATTATTGAGGCTTGATTTGAGAAAACTCTACATATTTTTTAGTTTACATCTTTTAAAGGCTTAATTATTGTTTAATGTTTATTGAATCTGATTCCTATGGGGCACACACAAGAATTTTTATATTTAATCTCCTTGCTTAATGCGTGATTTTCGGAGCTTCATCCTTTGCCGGTCCTCTTGCGGATTTAAAAGGGCACGTTGGGTCTATAGAACTGTATATTCCCAAGATGGGTATCTACAACGATTCCGTACTTGAAAAGGAAAAGCTTGACAGGATACTTGACGAAGTATCGATCTACGATTTTGCGAGCACAGTCCACGCTCCTTACTCTGCAGCAGACTCCAAATATCCTTCAGCCCTTCAGGTAGACACCGCACGGATGGGCAAGAGAGAGTTTGCCCTTATGGAAGAATCCGTTGCGCTTGCAAACCATGTCGGAGCTAAGATAGTTGTTCTGCATCCGGGAAGGGTTGGACCTGATAGGGAGAAATCCTTTCTCTCTATGGTCAAAAACCTCTGCACTCTTTCTTCTGTAGCTGAAGATTACGGAGTCACTCTAGCCCTTGAAAATAAAGAAGGTACAGACCCTTCCAATTTTTGCTGTGAGGCCGAAGAGCTTTCCCGGACCATCGAAGCTGTAAATTCCGGGTATCTGAAGGCTACTTTTGATATAGGACATGCAAACCTTACCTGCGGAGGCGATCCTGAAAAGCTCGGAAATTTTGTCCGAACTCTCCACAATCATATTATCCATCTTCACCTGCATGACAATAGCGGGCAGTGGACAGAAAAATATGATGGAGATGAGCATATGGCTCCCGGAAAAGGCTGTGCGGATTTTTCAGTCCTGAAATTGCTCTCAGGATACAGGGGCGTCTATAACCTTGAAGTATTTTCCCTCGAAGATCTTCTTTTCGGAAAAAAAGCCCTTAAGAGCGCCTTTGGGCTTTAAAGAACAGTTAATGTTCTGAAAAAAGAGATAAAGCCAGGGTTCAATTGAGAACCTCAGCTTTTTTTAATTGAAGTCCAGATTTACACCTTTCTTGTCAAGTACCTTTTTTAATTCTTCGTAAGCCGTGAAAAGCTCTTTCTTCTGCCTGCCAACGGTTTCAAGCCTGGGCTCGGCCTTAAGCCAGATATCCCTTTCACCTGTCCCTCTTGTGACCGCAACACAGGCAAGCATATCCCCATGGGTCAGCCTGTATACTGAGTCAAGTCCTGTAGGGGTGACCCAGGCAGGAGAACCGACTTTAAGTTTTTCTATAAGTTCATGCCAGCTGAGATTTCCGGAAGCCAGAAGGTTGAGCTGGAGGTGGGTGCGTTCCCCTGAGACTTTCTCATCAACGTTTTTGAGGAAAGCACTGTACTCAGGATCTTTCTCGTTGATCTCTCTTGCTTCATAACGGGAAAGTTCTTCGGCTTCCTCTTCGAAGAAAGGCGCAAGATTAACTCTGCTTGAAGGTTTTGTCATCAGGGAAACTCCGAAGAAAGCGATTGCACTCAGCGACATTCCTACAATAACCCCATGACTCATGAGAATCGGGTGAATGCTTTCCAGATAACTGGGAGCCAGAGGTGGCGTCTTTATAAGGTCCAGAACCACAAGGGCTACCTGAACTGTAAATCCTACTACCATGCCTGTAAAGGCTCCTTCCTTGGTAGCTCGCTTCAAGTAAAGGCCTCCCATGAGTGGGAAGAAGTAAGAGGAACTTGCAATGAAAGTTGCGATATGAATTGCATCTATAATATTGGGGATTACAAATGAGCCTGCAGTTGCAGCGAGTATGATAAACAGCACACTGGCCCTGTTTACCAACATCATTTCTTTCATTGTAGCATCTGGCTTTATGTACCTCTGGTAAATATCCCTTGAGATACAGGAAGCTCCTGATGTTGAAAAAGTGTCCGTACAGGACATGGAAGCTGCTGCAAGCCCTATTGCACTGAAGGCTATTACCACAGGTGCAGAGGCGAAACGTTCACTGACAAAGGTCAGGAGTGCGGGTTCTGCAAGGGCCATACCTGCAGGAAAGCCCATTTTTGCTATATCGGGGTATATTGAGTTGAGGGCTATTGCAATAACAGCACAGGCTGCAAAGACCACGGTGATCATAAGAGAGCCAATTATCATTCCGAGAGTGGCAGATTTTCCATCTCTTGCGGCCCAGACTTTCTGCCAGGGGTCCTGCTCGGTAATCCAGCCCGGAATTATGGCAAGACAAAAAATCAGGACCATAGGAAGCCCGATTGAGAAGGGATTCCACCAGTCTCCAGGCACGTTTCCGAAAAGCACTGAAGCGCTTATCGCAGAAGTGCTAAGGCCTCCGTCAGCGACTGTTCCTACTGCGGCGAAAGCCATTCCTATTGCAAAGATAGCAAGGAAAGCGAACTGGATAGTATCTGTCCAGATAACCGCATATAGCCCTCCGAGAGTTACGTAAAGGGAAACCGCGATTGCAACAATGGCTGCAGCATAGAAAGGATCAAGGCCGTAAAAGACCTGCAGCACAAGGGAAAGCCCTGTAATGTCGGCTACTGAAAAAAGAATCATTACAACCGTGATGATAAGGGCAATTGGCCATCTGACTATACTGCCATAACGCTGTTCCAGGAGTTCAGGCTGGGTGATTGCAGGCAGGTTCTTGATTTTCTTCACAAGCACAGCAAGGAAAAGGAGGGCGAGGATATTCGGAGCCACGAATCCCCATATAGAGCCCATTCCTTGAAGCATATAATATCCTACAACCGCAAGAATTCCGCCTGCTGTCAGCCAGGACGCTGCGGCTGAAAACCCCAGAGCTGAAGGTCCTATCCTGCGGCCAGCAAGCCAGAAGTCTGTAACGGATTTCTGTCTATTGTTAAAATACCAGCCAATAGCTACAAGTCCGGCTATATAAACTGCAAGCATTACAAGGAAAATACTGTAACCATCCATATACAAACCTTCAAAAAGATTAATTCATGTTTATGAGTCTACTTCTTTTGTCGAAACTTGGGGTATTATTTCCATTTCTAAAATATATTACCGTTTATATATTCTCGTTGTATCGACATACAAATAAATAAACTTTTACTTTGATTTATACTGTTTATCTCCGGTCTTACTGGCAGAAGACATCTTTTATTTATCTCCGCGCAAGTTAACTTGAATTATGCTGGCATTTGAATTCTATATTTCCTTCCGACTGATGTATACTTAATGTTTTCAGAATCAAATATTCACTGTAGCTTTTATTTGTGTTTTTCAACAAATGATCCTCTCAATTCAATTTCTTAACTTCTTTTAAGTTCAGTTCTTTTTAAATTCTCAATTAGCACTTCCAATTGAAGTATTCTATAAAGGGCCAAATCTATCGTTATTTTTAGTAAATATTGCGAATACTTTGATCTCAAGCGAAGAAACTTTTTTGCAGTCAACTGTTAGCAAAATCAATGCTAAATTTTGAGGAACCCACAGTACATTAAAAAATGTCAGAATGATGATAAATAAAAGAGGAGGATAAAATGAAAACTAGCCAAAAAGTGTATTCAGTAGCCTTAGCGTCAGTAGTCATAATTTTATTTTTGTGGCTTAAAATGATGAAAAAAGCGTTATTATGCCTTTAATATTCCTTTCTTCTCAAATATTACTTGTTTAATGCAAAAAAACAGGTATTTTCTCTTCAAAAAGTTTATATCTGTTGCGTTAAAGAACACATAACCATGGATGTTAAAACCAGAATTTTTAAGTTAATTTCAGTCTCAATTCTGGTCGTATTTGCCGGTCGCGGATGAAAAACATAAAGTCACAGGAGAGAATCTCCTTGAAATTGCTAAAGACTTGAAGCTCACTCACCTCCTTGATCGTCATTCCCTTACGCTTTCAGGAGTAGAAAAACAGAGAGTTGCCCTTACGAGAGCCCCTGGTGACCGATCCTAAAATTCTGCTTCTTGACGAGCCCCTAAGTGCGCTTGATCCCCGAACGCAGGAAAGTGTCAGGGAACTGCTGTCTATCCACAAAAAGAAAAAATTGACTGTGGTGCATATATTACCCATGATCAGACTGAAGCCCGGATAATGGCTGACAGGATTGCAATAGTAATGGATGGGAAACTTATGCAGGTCGGGATTCCCGAAGAGACCTTCGAAAAGCCGGTTGATAGCAGAGTAGCCAGTTTCGTAGGGTTCGAGAATATACTGAAAGGCAGGGTCATTTCTGCTGACCGTGGTCTTCTAAGGATTAAAGCCGAAGATGGTTATTGACGCTTTCGGAGATCTGGAGGTAGGGAGCCAGGCATATGCCTTCCTGAGGCCTGAAAACATAGTTTTAAGTAAGACGCCCACACAATCCAGCATCAGAAATTTTCTGCAAGGCAGGGTTATCGACTTCTGGACATTGGGAGCTCTTGTGAGGGTAAAAATTGACTGCGGAATCGTCCTTAATTCTCTAATAACCAGGCAGTCGGCAGAGTAACTGGGTATTTTTTCCGGGAGTTCCGGTCTACGCTCAGTTCAAGGCAAGTTCTGTCCATGTGCTCCGCTAAGGAATGATTCAAATATAATGTCAAGGATTTTTGTCACCATAAATGATTATTTGGGGAAATGAAACTATAGAGCAATTCCCGAACTGAAAATTTGAAGTTATATGTTTATCATTCCTAAAAGGTGAAGATTGTGAAAGCAAAAACAAAGCTCTGGTTTACAGAAGATGGGAAAACCGTCATGGGTGCCGGAAGGGCGGAGTTACTTAAGACAATTGACAAAGAACGCTCCCTTCGAAAAGCCTGCCAAATTCTTGATATTTCATACAAACACGCCTGGATTATGCTTAAAAAAATGAATGAAGCTCTTGAAGAACCTGCAGTAATTACAGTGCGCGGAGGAAAGGATCAAGGCACTTTCCTGACCGATCTTGGAAGGAAACTCCTGGCTGAGTATGAGACAAACAAGCATATTCTCAATGAAACAATTGGAGATGAAACCTCCTGGGAAAACGTAGGCTTCAAGTTATCAGCCCGAAACCAGCTACCCGGTAAAGTACTCACAGTGGAAAAAAGTGGACTTGTTTGTAAAATCACAATTGAAATGGAACCCTCAATTATCACTTCAGTAGTCACTGAAGAAGCCGTAGAAAAGCTGGACATAAAGCCCGGAGACCGTATTTATGCGGTCATCAAATCGACTGAAGTAATGGTTGCCAAAGCTGCCATTGAAAAAGGACAGATGAAAACAGATTTGAAAGAAACGAATCGCACCGACTGAATATTATAACCCGAATTTGACAGACGCATATATTTTAAAATGTATCGATGGCTTATAATTCTGTTTTCTTTATACAATTTAATATTTCTTCTTCTGTTTTTGGATTTTTGACATTCTTCTTTTTCTGAAAGATTCTATACTGATTCAATGAAGATGTTTTTGGTATACAATTTAAACCCTTGAGTCATTTGAATCCTGATTTTTGTCTTTTTCCAAAAGGCTTCCAGTTAACAGAAAGTTTCAGCTTAAATCTTATCCCCGGATGACCATGACCGGAACTTTTGAACCTCTTACTACTTTTTCTGCAACGCTTCCCATTAAAAACCTCTCAATTCCGGTTTTTCCAAGGGTACCCATTACTATCAAGTCAATATTATTATTTTCTGCGAAATCGATAATTTCATTACTCGGGTACCCGTCTAAAACAACCTCTTTTACCTCGACCCCTGAGGCCTCTCCAATTTTCTTAATTTTAGATACTACTTTATCTCCATCATTTCTCATAATTTTGTAGATTGTTTCTTTGCCAGCAGTCCAATTTTCAGAGATTGTAGAGGGTGTATCTACTACGTAAAGGGCGTGGACAGTGGCTCCGCTAAGTTTTGCAATTTCAATACCATAAGAAATGGCCCTCTGAACATTCTCAGATCCGTCTGTTGCAATCACTATATTTCGGTAAAATTCTCTTTTCATGTTCTGCTCTCCATTTTTACGCAGAAGTATCGTAGGGTATAAAAGAACAATTCATATACTCTTCAGATTGTATAGGAAAAAGTAAATTTTGTATACCTGTTGAAAATTTAAGAATTTGATTATATCTGAAAAACACACTTAAAAGACGCATCCAACTTCATAACTGTGTGACATCATTACTTTATATTTTCCTGGTTGGAAAATTCTCTTTTGAGTTTGAAGAGGATACATTAATTCACTTATTTCTAAAAATAAAGGGTTGTAGCCTTTTAAAAAGGCTACTTGGATATTTCCTTAGATATGCTGCCAACTCAAACCTTTTCGATTCTTTACTTGATGGCCTTCGCGCGGACATTTTGTATGCCATAACTCTGCTTAGACTGTACTAGCCATGCGCTGAGCATTATGCGTGTGAGTGCCGGTTTGAGCTGTGGTGTTTCCAGTTGCATTTTCAGTAGCTTTATGTCAACTCATATAAAATTTCGAAAATTTTATATGAGTTATTCATGACTACAGGTCTCTACCTTCTCACTTCGCTTTTCACTTCAATCCTGTTTCTTTCTTCTAGATATGATAAAACAGGCTCCGAGAGCCATTGTGATACCTGTCCACAGCTCTGATATCCTGGAAGCGACTGTTTCGGCTTCCAGGACTTTCGTGTTGATCTTTGACGCTGTCAGAGGTCTGATCATGCCCGTCGGCGTCTTCATACAGAATCTCGCTAGTGAGGGAATAAGGCTTTAGCAGTTGCAGTGTCATCTACAGCCAATTTCAAACGCAGCAACAGCGCTTTCCCCAGGGTTCAGAGTTCCGAGATAAGCCTGGTCATCGGTGGTACTGAAGGGATCAGCTGCACTGACTCTTACAGTCGCATCTTTTGCAGGTTCTTCTCCGATGTTTTTGTATATGACGTAAAGCATTCCGCCTTCATCAGGGTAAAGGTCACCTGTTACATTTGTGGCTTCAAAGTAAGGTTCTTTTTTGACTTCTATATCGATAGTCTGAGTCTGAGTCTTGTTTTCATACCAGATGCCTACTTCCTTATTTGTCACAAGACCTGTAATGCTATCAAATTCGTCCCCTCCGACCTGAACATTATTCTGGTACTGGTATGAAAGTTCCAGAGTCAAGGGATAAGTACCTGCAGAAGCATTTTTGTTAATCTCGATCGTAAACTTTGTGGGGCTTGAGCTTTGTTTTCCCTGCTTGAGTGTACCTGCTTGCTGCGGAACCTGATTTGACCTTAATATTAGGATCGTCGGATTTGAGGGTTGCAAGGATGCCTACTGCTGTCACAGCCTGAGCTTCATACTGCATCTCTGACTGCTGGAGCATCTCGTCCACATAATCTCCAATATCTATTTCATTCTCAGACTCAAAGCCGGTAATTGTCGCCCTTGTTCATCATCTCTATATTAAGGGTTACAGTGTCTCCTCTGGAATACTCATTGTCTCCAATGAGGGTTGCATTAAGGTCAGGCCCTCCGTATACTGTGTAGTAGTTCTCACTAATATCAAAATTTTCTGGTAGAGCTGCCTG
Organism: Methanosarcina sp. ERenArc_MAG2; assembly: GCA_023955635.1. GTDB lineage: Archaea > Halobacteriota > Methanosarcinia > Methanosarcinales > Methanosarcinaceae > Methanosarcina > Methanosarcina baikalica. Next base: position 32,119 of record JAMXHR010000011.1, on the reverse strand, counting down.
AACTGGCAGGACTCAACAGCAAAGGATTAGAAGGGTTGTGACAGCAGTAAAAAATCCATTTTTATTCATTCTCATCACCTGATGCGTTCTCATTATTCTGGTTTCTTTTCCGGTGTACATTTCCTATCTGGTAAAGGGCGATAAGGATAATCAGTAGGATTGCTATGCCTGTTATGCTGAATTTCTTTTCTGTGACTTCAAGGGGCACATTCACTTTCATGTTTTCTGAAAAGGAAGTTTCCCCATCTTCATCAATATATTTTATTTCGCTGTTGATGCCGTAAGTCTTTCACAACAGCATCATGAATCTGCCGAAATATCAAATTTGGCAGTCTTTTCCTCCCCAGGTCCTATATCTCCAATTTTTACTATAGATTTCTCAGTGCTCAAGAGGACTCATGACAATTATCCGGGCCATGGCGTCTTTTGCTATGCTTTCCCTGGTGTTTTTATAGGTTACTTCAATGGCCTTACTCTCTCCCTGCACCAGAGTTCCGGATACATTTGTTACTTCTAATCTAGGTTCGTTTTTTATGGAAATAGGTACTCTGAGAGTCTCATTTCTCATTTTATACTCTCTTGTATATTCCGTATCCGTAAGTCCCAGGTTTACTACATCAGCAGTTGCGGTTCGGACGTTTGCCTGGTATTGATAGTTCACAGGTAGGAGTAGTTCATAATTTCCGGCAGGTGTGTCACTATCAATTTTTATCGTGTAGCTGAGGGTTGCCGTATGTCCGGTTTCAAGTTCTTCCGCACTCTGGACACTGGTTGTGGGCTCGACTTCAATGTACTTCGTTCCCGATTGAAGGGTTGCTTCGATGTCTTTTGCTGTTGTACATTCTTTTTCTTCTTCAATCTCTTTCAGTGCAATCGTTTCCTCAAGGGAATCGTTTATTTTTTTCTGGTTTACGTACAGCCTCTGAAAACCATCTATAACTCCGGCATTCGCAATTTTTACCTGCAGGTCTGCAGTTTCTCCCCTTTTGAACTCGGGATCTCCTGTTAGTGACACCTGTAGGGTTGGCTCCCCGTAGCTCCTGTAATAGTCTACGGTGTACCCATGGTCCGGAATGAGGAAGTTTGTTTCTTCATCGTCACCGTTATCGTTCGCGAGGGCTGGAAGTGCAGTCACTAATACTATTACTAGAATTAACGCAAATGTAGCAACTTTTTTATTCATTTTTTGCCGTAAATTTTTTATGGGCACTTGTATCATATCTCAGCCCCCTTAATTTGTTCTTTTGTCTCTTTCTCTGCCGTCCTTAGTTCTTTTCTTCTATCTCGCCAGGTATCAAGGATAATAATAAGCGGCGGGAAGACTACAAAGGTTGCAAGGAGAGCTAGCACGACATCGATAACCGTAACCATACCGAAGTCAGCTATCATGGGGAAAGGAGAAGCCAGCAAGGCCATGAACCCGAATACTGTAGTCGCTCCTGAAGCAACGATTGCACTTCCTATTTTGGAACTGGCCATATGGATCGCTTCCATAGGACTTTGTCCTTTATCCTTTTCTTCAAAGTAACGTTCCATCATTAGAATCGCATACTCGGACCCTACTCCTAGAATCAGAGCTCCCAGAGTTGCTGTCAGAGGAGTGTAGCTGATATTAAGGTAGCTCATGACTCCTCCTGACCAGCCGATAACTATAACCATCGGGATAACTGGGACCAGTGCTTTCACCCAGTCTCTGTAGACAACAAAAAGCCCTGCGAGCACGAGGACAAGGCCAAGGAAAGTCATTGCTACTCTTCCGCTGGTAAGAGCGGTAATGACCTCTATAAAGATGACTGAGTTTCCTGTAATCGTAACTGCAGTGCCTGGAGGAGCTGGCATCCACTGCATATCCTGCTTGACAATGTTTGTAAGTTCTTTAATCCCTGTTACCTTGATGTCTGCAACCGCATTTCCTATGTTGAAGTTCAGGAGAAGCATGTTTTTCCCATACATGTAGCGGTCTTTCTGTACCTCAGGAATTCCGGAATAAATATTCTCTATCTCCTGGCTGGTGTCGGGAATTACACCCCCATTCCTTTCCTTTACGAGAGATACAATACTCGAAGCGCTGTTAATATGGTTACTGGTTGCCACTTCATGTTCGGAAAACTTGTCAATCCATTTCAGGACATCCGGATTGGCGGTATCCTCAACCTTGATGATCAGATTTAATTCATCGCTTCCCCCATGACATCTCCCATGTGCTTTAGGTCCAAAAGGGCAGGCATCTCCTGGGGTACAAAGGTTTGAACATCAGTTTGAATAGGTACGGACTGATCGAGGTAAAGGCCGCCAAAACAGAGTAAGCATGCGACTCCTAGTACGACAACATCGTATTTTATTGTCAGAGCTGTAGTTTTCTGAAGGGCCCTTCCTATGAGACGGTCGCTTCCTTTCTCTTCCCCAGACTTTTTCTTCTTTCCGGAATCTGCAGGTTTTATCTTATTTGTTATCTTCTTCAGGGGATTTTTATCTGAATAGCTATCAAATAATGAAAGCGTTACAACACCTACGAATATGGAGGAGAGATAACACATAACAATACCTATCATGAGCAGTTTTCCAAAGTCCTGGATCATTGGCACCGTGGATGTGAAAAGGGAGAAAAAGCCAAGAGCTGTCATTGCCAGAGCGATGAGGACTGCAGGTCCTGTGTGTTTTACGGTTTCTATAACTGCTCTCGTTTTGTTCCCTTTATCCTGCAGTTCTTCTTCTAACCTGTTATGGAACTGGATAGCATAGTCGATCCCTACGCCTATGAGGATCGGGAATGCAGACATTGAAACCATGGACATGGGAATCCCGATAAAACCCATAGCTCCGAAGGTGTAAACAATGCCAAGAAGAACCACAGGCAGAGGAAGAAGACACCAGCGTACATGCCTGAAAACAAGGAGCAATACTATAACCATGAAAACAGCGGAAAGCCCTAGAAGTATGCCCATACTGGAATTCATTTCTTTGTTCATGGAGATGCTGAATGCCGGATCACCTGTAACGATAATATTGTACGAAGGTGGAAATTCCGCAAATGGGACTGCATTTTCAGTAGCAGTAAGAATATCTTGCTGAGTTTTGTCACTGGCTGAGCCAGGAATGACTACAGAAATCAGCATGTGATTATTGTCAGGAATAATTTGGCTGAAAATAGCCGGATTCCCGTCTATGATGTTTTCGATTTCCTCATCAGTCTTGGGAAGCTCATACCTCCCTGTTATCTTTTGATTGACCGTTTTAATAAGGGAGGCAGGGCTTGTAGTTTCAATCACTCCATCCGTTGCCTGGATCTGATGTTCTAACCTGTCCACAGCTTTCATCAGGTCAGCACTCTTCACATCGTTGCCCTCTACCATTACAACAATAGACTGTGTCTGAAAAATATTTTGATAAAGGTGATCGAAGTCCTGGTAGAGAGGAGAGCTTTTTCCGACAAACGTCTCCGTTCCTGATTTCATCTCTATTAGCTGTGCTCCCTGCGTTGCTATGATTATGCACAGGAAAGCTATCAGGAGTACGGAAAAACGGTTATTCTGAATAAAAAACCCCAGTTTTTCAAAAGATTTTTTAATAGTTAATTCCTCTCATAGTTTTTATTACGAAGTGTAATTTAGGAACCTTGATCTTCATCTGCAACCTGCCGTTTTTTCCTTTGGGCTGGAGGTTCGCCATTCAAGGTTTGTTAACTCAAATTTTGATTCTTTTTCTATTTTGCGGTTAGTTTTTTAGTAACTCAGATTTGCTGACGTATTAATATATAGAAAAGATTTAAATCTATTGTTACTTTAGGGGTAACAAATGTTTTCGCAAATTAATCCTCAGCTAATTAGGAATCTTGAAAAGCTTGGGCTGACCGAAAACGAGGCCAAAGCCTATGTGGGGCTTGTCTGTTTGAGAGAAGCTACAGCCCGCGAAATTCATGAACTTACAACTGTGCCGAGAGCCAAAATATATGAGATCCTTAAAGTGCTTGCGAAAAAAGGCTATCTGGAATTCAGGCAGGGATCTCCAACTTATTTTCGGGCAGTTGATCCCAAGCAGGTAATCGGGAAGATAAAGGACGAATTTCTCAATTGTGCAACCCAGACACTTGACCAGCTCAACGAACTGAGTTATGAACTTCCAAAGACTTCTCCTGTCTGGTGCATCCAGAGTGAATGGGGAATTAAAAACAGAATCCGTGAAATCCTTGACGGAGTAAGGGAAGAATTGATCATTTTCTCGTCCAGCCCTGAATTCTTACAGGAGTTTGAAGCGGAACTGAAAAAACTGGAGAAAACATGCAGGTTAATTATTATTGTGGACGAGCTCGGCAAATTCAGATCGCTGCCTTTTGAGTTCAGAGAAACGACAGAAGAATTTAAGGATTTCATAAATAATATTGTAATTGACGGCGCTCAGTATAATGAAGAACTTTTCATGATTGCTGACGGGAAAGAATCAATTGGAGTCCATAATGCAGGAAATAAAAGGGAAGCAGTAGTTATCAGACTTCCAATTGTCTGTTATCTTCAGAAGATGATCTATGACAGGGTGCTCGAGCCAGGTTTCATCAAAAAAGACCGTTAGCTTGCCTGCAAGTGAACTACCCATCATTGAAATGACGGGCTTCCTGCTTCACGGCTCTCTCTTTTGAGAATAACTCCGCAGGCTCTGCCCTCTGTTCCAGAGGTGATTAGATTATTAATTGCAAATTGTTTAATGTTGATGGCTGCATTAATATCTCTGTCATGGTTTGTATTACAAGAAGGACAAATCCATTCTCTATCCTTTAAAGTTAATTCAGAATTATGGAATCCGCAAACATGACAATTTTTAGAAGATGGTTCAAACATTCCAATCTTCAAAATTGTCTTGCCAAACCATTGAGCCTTATACTCCAACTTTGTTACAAAACTGCTCCATGCAGAATCAGCCACAGCTTGAGCTAATTTGTGATTTTTAATCATACCTTTTATATTTAAAGTTTCAATTGCAACTGCTTGGTTTTCGCGTATTAGTGACAATGAAACTTTATGCTGAAAATTATTTCTCTGGTTTGAAACTAATTGATGTTGTTTTGCAAGTTTCTTAACAGCTTTCTTCCGGTTTTGAGAACCTTTAACCTTTCTACTGACTCTTTTTTGCAGCATTTTAAGTTTCTTTATAGATTTTTTAAGAAATTTAGGGTTCTCAATTTTCTCACCTGTAGATATGGCTGCAAATGTCTTGATACCAACATCAACACCTACCAGAGTTGATTCGGAATATTGTTGAGTTACCGGATAGTTATTCAGATCCTCGGTTAAGATGCTAATATGGTATCTTCCGGCTGATGTTCTGGAAACGGTAGCAGTTCTTAAGAATTCTGAATTAAGATCCTTCTCAACTACGATTTCATTATTAATGGTAGTTGTTTTGATATGAGTTTCAAAGAATTCAGGTTCAAAAAGGGGTCTATGTACATTGATTTTAATCCAGCCAATAATGGGTAGAAAGATCTCAGAAGTAGTTAAGTTAATTTTATAATGTTGAGGGACCTGAAATGAGAAATGTTGTTTTTTCTTTAATTTTTCAGCTGGATAATCCCCCAATCCTTTAAAAAAACGTTGATAAGCATTATCTAGGTTTTTGTTTGCCTGTTGCAAAGATTGAGAATTAACCTTCTTCAACCACGGATAAATATATTTTAAGACAAGAATGTGCTTATCAAGTTCTGATCTTGGGATACTACATCCACACTGACTATATAAAATAGATTTAATATGAAGAAGTTTATTATAGAGAAAACGGACACCGCCAAAATGCTGTTCAAGCACTTGCTTTTGGCCCTCTTCAGGATAAATCCTATATAAACTTCCTTTTCTCATATTTATCATGTATATAAAGGTTTTGAACTTATATTAAGCCAATAGTTCTCGAAAAATGATAAATGTACGAAAGTTGACGGCATTCATCCCGCCACTAAAGTAACGGGCATTCTGCATTCGTTTTTCGTAAATACTGCCGGATACTATTAATATGATCCGGAAATACAAATCCTTTGATATACTTTTTCTCAAAATCCAGGTTACAGAATCCAGCAGGTGTATGTAATGAACAGTGTACAAATTGAAGGCGTGAAGATCCAGTGGCTTGGCAATTCTGGTTTTTTGCTTGAAGGAGACGGCAAAAAAATCTATATCGACCCCTATCAGGTCAGTCAGGAACCGGCTTTTGATGACAGGGCAGATATCCTCCTGATTACCCATGAGCATTTTGACCACTGCAGCCCTGAGGATATTCGGAAGGTCCGGAGGTCTGATTCTACTACTCTGATCCCGGAAAGCTGTTCTATAGAGTTCAGGGGAGATGCCAGGCGGGTTTCTGAAGGGGATATCCTGGCTGACGGGCTTGAGATCAAGGGGACACGAATCGAAGTAGTTCCAGCCTACAACCTTAACAAACCCTATCATCCCCGTGGCTCAGGAGTAGGGTATATTGTGGAACTCGGGGGACTGAGGATTTACCATGCCGGAGATTGTGATTTCTTCCCTGAGATGAAAATGATCAGGGCCGATGTAGCCCTTCTGCCTATCGGAGGCACGTATACGATGGACGAGGAGGAAGCCGCCAGTGCAGCCGCAGCCATCTCCCCAAAGGTTGTAATTCCCATGCACTACGGGAGTCCGGGAGAAATTGACGGAAACCCCGAAAGGTTTAAAGCCCTTGTACACAGCAAGAATCCAGATATTAACGTGATTATTCTTGATTTTTGATTCACTTCTTGAGGATAGGGCCTGGAATCGGGTTCTGAGAGAAGAGTAACCTGAAGGATCGGTCTATCCATGTCTAAAATGGCCAGAAAACAGCAGAAAAATCTGATTCAGGGCATAGCAACCCAGCGAATGTGGCGGCTTTTTGAGCTTGCTAAAAAAGAGTTTACGGAAAATCCAGAGCATAGCGAGCGTTACGTGCAGCTTATCAGAAACATCTCGATGAGGAACAGGATGAGTATTCCACGGGAGATCAAAAGCAGAATATGCAAACACTGCTATGCGTTCCTGGTACCCGGGAGCAATGCCCGTTACAGGTTGAAAGAAGGATACATTGTGGTTTCCTGTGAGCGCTGCGGAAAGGAGATGAGGTACCCCTACAAAAGGTTGAAATAAAAAGGTTGAACTTATTGGTCCCCCGACTGCTTCCTCCTGAACCGGATTCAAGTGAGCATCGAAGTTAGAAATTGTTTTACAATATAGGTTATCAGGAGAATCACGCTTACAATCATCAGATATGAGAATACGTTTCTGTATACTACATCTTTCCCGGAACCTGCCTTCATCCCCAGGGACCCGGCACAGCCCCCACAGGAAGCAGAGTCACACCCGCATCCCAGCTTGACTTCTTGATAGGGGCTCTTAACACTTTTTTTGATATTGCCTGAACTGCTGTTTATGACAGGCAGTATTTTTTTATTGTTTTCGGACATATATGAAGGGTTTGCATCCAAATGATATAAACGTTCTTTTTAAATCTCAAGAATATCCGGCATATTTCCCGGTAATTCAGATGTTTTTCAGGAAACAGCCATATCTTAAGGAAGTCTTCAAGGGTGCTCTTCCCCTGCTATAAAGGTATCTGCCGGTGAGTTTACGCTTTAGAATGGGTTTCCTGCCCTCTCATTTTTTTTATTGATAAAGAGATCTGCTTTGCAATAACGGATTTTGGACCTTTATCTTCCACGAGCACTCTCCCGCTGACTTCCCACCAGGATTTTGGATAGGCTTTTTCAGGCTCTACTTCAGGGTTCAGGCCCAGCTGCCTGGCAGCTTCTTTAATCTCATTCAGATGCGGATCCTTTATGGAATTTTTTCGAGAGATTATTCTTCCACTGCTTCTGGATCTAGTCTGGTCAATGTATGCAGGCCAGATTACAAGTTTTCCTTTATCTTTCATCATCATGCTATCTTCGTTCTAAATTGCTTTCATCAAATTTAAAACTGCCCGGCAGCTTCTGAAGTTCCGAGGTTTCTTTTTATCAATGTAAAGGTTCTGGTTTTTCTCCAGATCCGATCACCTGTAACTATTTATCTTCCCCGGACAATTTCTGCACGGTGCGTTATATGATTCCGACATTTTCAATTGATGAAAAAGTCAGGGCCTACATCAGGAAGAACGGGCAGGACTTCAGGCTTTCCACTTCTCCAGAGGGCCCTGTGCTTCTTCCGCTTGGGGAATCCTCTTCTAAACCCTCTGACATGAAAATCCTTGTTGGCAGTAATATTCTTTATGTTTCCAAACTTCAGGCAAAATATATCAAAAAAATTGACTGGCCTATGGTAGAAAGGTATCTGAATTCTTCAGGAGAATCAAAAACCTGAGCTTGAGCTTTGATTGCTATTTTGTGTTTTTCTTCTGACAGGTTATCCGTTTTGTTTATTAAGAAGAGAGAGCATAGGATAAAGACTGACCTGTTATAGGTCCTGCAAGCTTCACTCTAAATAAGAGTTCACTCTAAATAAGAGGAAAATTGCTGCAGGCTGAAAAGAGATCGCTTCAAGCCCAAGGGAGACTTCTTCCGTGAAACTGAGAACAAAATGTATATTTATGCTCCTTGCCCTGCTGGTGGTCTTCATGTCGGGCTGTATTGATCAAAAAAAGGAGATCATTCTGGATGAGCCTGGCAATATCTCTAATTATGAATTTGAGGTTTTTCTGGATGAGTGGGATAACGATATTCCAGCAAATACCACCACATATTATATTCTGGAAGACAAAACCAGAGTGCAGGTCGTCAACATTGTCATAAATAGCAGTAAGATTGAAATTTTTCCGCCTGATTCCCTTGGCGGCAGTTCCAATGAAGACCCGATTAAAAATTTCGTACTTCTGGCGGAATCTGCAAACGAAACCGTAGCAAGTTCAAGAACTTTTATGAGGCTTTCAAACAGTAGCAACGTTTCGGATATCAATTATACTCTTACGCAGGAAATTGCCCGGAACATGAAGGTAATAAACCTTGAATTTGAAGAACCTGTTACAGGTTTTATTGCATACACCCTTGATACTCCCGGAACTCAGAGTTTTGCATTTATGAAACCTGACTCCGAGTTCATCCGTGTGGTTCTTCCGAAGGGTTTTGTCACAGGTAACAGAATATTCGGGATAGCAAGGCCTGAACCTTATGACACAAGCTTCGATGAGGAAGGAAGGCAGACTCTTCTGTGGATCTCTTCCAAGATGGGAGAACGGGAAGAGGCTATTCAGGTTAAATACTATGCTGAATCCGCACCCATGTATTTCTTCGCCGCAATTGTAGCCCTGCTCTTCGGGGTTGCTATGGTGCTTTCGCGTTATTCCAGGAGCAAAAAAGAACTGGAAAGCGTTCGGGAGATTTTCGAACTTGAAAAGGAATATGAGAAGGAAGGACGTCGGAAAAAGTAAATAACCCGGGACAAATATTCTCCTTATTTTTTTCGTGTATCTTTTTTGGCAACAAAACTATTTTCAGCCCAATACCAAATTATTTATTCATGTTTGACGTAATATCGTCTTGATGAAGGCGTGGGGAAGTCACCGGCATAAAAATTTGTATCTCTTTAAATCTTCATCCGAAGGTCTCTCTCCTGTTGTCGGTTCCCTTCTCCTTCTGCTTATTGTTTTTGTGCTTGTTGGCGTAGTTGCCAGCAGCATTAATCTTTCGGGATGCAGGACAAACTTTCAGTATCCTCTGGCAAGAATTACTCTTGAATCCTGTGAAGGGGGCTTTACGGTGTTGGACCAACCTCGGAGAGAGCCAGGCTTGAAGAAAATCAGATTATCCTTGTGCATGAGGGAGGAGATCCCCTTCCACTGGACTCTATCTCGATAAGGATTTCCGGATATGGAAATTCCTACCAGGGTATTCCAGGACATGAAGGAGGTCCTCTCAGCGGGGATCTCTCCGTCTTCTACAGGGACCTGGGTTCCGGAGGGAAAAATTACACATGCTACGTTGTTCACAACAAGGATACTCTTGAAGACGGCTTATGGGATGTCGGGGAAAGGCTTGTGCTCTGTGGGCAGGACAGTGCAGTAGGGGCTGTAGAATCCAGCGTAAAAGTAAGTGTGGATGGAGACGATAATACTTCTGACAACTATGGTTTTAAAGCAGGTTCTGAAATTACCCTGATGGTTATTGACAGTAAAGGCAGGAATGTCATTGCTAAACGAACAACTATTGTCAAGCTCGCCGATTTAGATCTCTAAAGCTATGGCCAGTAATTAAAAGATAAATATAAAAATGATAAATCCAGATCCTTTTTTATTTCCCGTTTAATTGTCTGGCATCCTGGTAATAAGATTGTGTTTCCGTTGAGTTCAGTCCGGTAACAAAAAATGCTTTCCGGAAATTCAGGTAATAATCATTATATTTCTCGCGTTTATGCGCATCATTGAAAACTGCCTGCCGGGAATGTGGATAGGAGTCGCTAATCCACTGTCCCATCTGTCTATTAAAGTCCTGGTCTCCGGTGCCGGACCAGACCATAACCTCACCTGTATAGTTTGATCGATTCAGGCTGAAATGTGGGGTGGAGATCATACCCTCAGCATTGGCTTTCAAAAAGTCGGCAATCACAATCCTGGTCCATTCATACATCAAATTTACTTCCTCAGAAGAGGCTGGATTATACTCAAGCAGATCCGCACCTGCCAGCTCATAGATCCGCACCTTCACTTCCACCTCAGAGGGAATCCCGATTATGAAGTGAATCAGAGGGAAGTTATAGGCTGGATTAATCCAGTTCTTAAAATACAGGTATTTATCTCTGAACGCTGCTTTCTCAGACTGGCTTTCAACAATCCTGGTCTGCGATTCTATATCCCCCTTCAGACCGAGTTTGAACATGGCATAGGCGAGAGAGGGTTTTGTTTCATTCCGGGATAAGGCAAAGTAGGTGTTTGCCGCTTCGGGATTTGACTCATATAAATTACTGGAAAAAGTAACGTTATGCTGTCGGGCCAGGTCTGGAGCTCCGCTGGATTCGATTAATGCGCGGGAAACGTGGGAACCGTATTTGTCCAGATATTGCTGTACCAGAAACCCTCCACCTGATCCTCCGTAGAGCATTATTTTTCCGTCCTGGGGCAGAAGTCCCCTGTTTTGCATATCCTGCCTCACAGCTTCGATATCTTCGATTTGCTGAGCCGAACCATACAACTCAGTAGCCAGAATATAGTTGACTGATCTGTCTTTGTTGTAAACTTCCGGAAATAGCGTTGGACTTACGCCGCGGTTGCCTATCAGTACATACGAAAGGCCTCCCAGGTTGTTTTCAAAATACTCGAAATCCCCTGAAGAATTTATCTTCCCAACTGCCTCCTGCTGGTTATCAAACAGCCAGAAAACCACATTTTCGCCCGGTTTGAAATTCGGGCTCAGGATGTAGAAGTCCGTGAAGTTTCCCCTTGAGGGGTCATTATGGTCAATGGGAAGTTGCAAATAGTGGTGATGGCTGTCAGGCGGCATTTCCGGGTAATAACTGCCGGGAGTAAGCCGTGTAGTGGGGACAGTCGTGAATTCCTGTATTCGTACCATCCGTATATCAGGCCTGCCGCAAGAAAGGCCAGGGCCAGAAATTTGAAAAGTTTAACACTCTTTATTTCACGGCTTAACATTCAGGTCCTCCTGGGTCATTTTTTGCTATCCGGGGGAACTCATTTATTATTTCTTTTCCGGGTATCCATTGCGAAGCATTGGCCGCCTCGGCTTTGTTCTGGTCAGTTCCATTCGGCTCATGTAAGGATATTGGGCGGAAATTATGCTTGTTTCTGATAGAGATGCTGTATCTGGATTTGAAAATAAGAGTACGCTTTCTTTTTCAGGTCTGTTTTTGGATTAAATTTCATATCTACTCTTTAAGGGACATTTTTTTCTGATCCAGCTATTTAATTCTCTTTAATATTAGTGTTTTTGAAACAAATTTCCCTAAAAAGCTTCATTGATATTATTCGGGGTTTTTTTCTTAAATCGGATCCTTCTGACGGGGATAAAAAATCAATAGCATTAATAATCACCTGTTGAATTAAGACGTCTGGTTATAATGTCGGAGGTTCGCGATTTTATTCTCCACAAGTGCAATTGATACTGAATTTAATTTCTTATTCTGAACCTCAAAATTTACTTTTTTGAATCTTTTGTTTATTCTTCCGGTTCAAATATAGAGCATATAAGGGCTCTGATAAGGGTTAATTATGTTATTTGAGATTAGATCCTGAATTAAACGAATTATAAAGCTTATTTTATAAATTCATTCGGCTAAAACTCTTGGTTTTTATAAGTATGCTTTTATTTTACCCGGATAATTTCAGGAATGTCAACCGACGGATAGTCGGCAAGATAATAAGAGCAAAACAGGACTTGTGCGTTTGAGCTGAAAAAACAGTAGCATAAGACTCAAGAAAGTCTAAATCGTGGTATTTGTGACAGAATTGTCTGTGCTTTCTTTTTGACATCATGCGCATAAGTCCTGAGATAAAAAACGCTCTAAATAGGATTATTAAATATAACAAAAATTAGGGGGTTAGCACATATGGGTAAACTAACATTTGACAGGCTAAAAAAGATCCTGTGTATGTTTACACTGGTCTTTTTTGTAATGTCATTAACAGCTGCATCAGTAAGCGCAGAGTCAAGGGATCAGAAATTAAAGGTATTAAACACTGAGAAGGCACAGTTGGATCAACAGAAGACTGACTTCGAAAAGGAAAGACTGAGCATGGAGGCAGAGAAGAAGAAATTGGAAGAAAAGAAGAAGAAATTGAGTAAGAAAAAGAAAACTGACAAAGAGTATCAGAACTGGCTAACTGATTATAATAAGTGGTCAAGCAAATCTAACAAATGGGACGCCAAGCACAAGAAATGGTTAACCACATACCAGGCATGGCAGGTAAGGTATGATAACTGTGTGAACAGCCCGTGAGAATTGACTGCAAAATATGCCGAATACTGTAAAATAAACTGATTTCATGATAGGATTTTACGCGCCTGGGGAATAAAAACAAAGCACGAAGATCTGTCATAGATAAGATTTGTCATAGATATTGTGATCCAGACTCTTTGATATTTCATGCTACTTTATTCCCCGGTTCAGGTGCGTAAGCCCTATTTAAATATAAACTCATTTCCTTAAGCCCTGCTTTTTTATTTTTTCCGCTTTTCCTTTCAGAGTTATTTTTCCCCGTAGATCAAATGATATTTGTAGTTATAGGCTATCCGTTTCCGGAACGGCATCTTCTTTTTCTGAATTTCCCTCACGCCTTTCAGGTCAAGATCCTTTACATTTTTTAAACCTGCCTCCTTAAAGTATTCCAGCATCTTTTCCGGCGGGACTCCGTGACGGTTAGGTAGTTCGCTATTGATCTCTCTGGAATAATGCCCTTTTCTGGGATTCCTCCTCTCGGCAAGCAAAGTGCAGAAATCACTTACAAGCCTCCTTGCCTTTGTTTCGAGTGACCCGTCATTCCAGACTCCATCAACAACAATAAGCACCCCTCCTTTCTTCAGCACTTTTTTCCAGTTCATGACCGCGGTATCGGGGTGCGGAAGGGTCCAGAGGAGATGACGGTTGACAACAATGTCGAATGTATTTGCCTCAAAAGGAGGGTTTTCAGCATCCCCTTTTTTGAAGATGCTGTCAAATCCTTTTCTGGATGCTTTTTCCCTGGCTTTTGCAAGCATTTTTTCCGAAAGGTCAAGGCCTGTAACGTGGTGTCCCATTTCAGCAAACAGCAGCCCGATTTCACATGTCCCGCAGCCTACGTCAAGCACCTTTAGCCTGCCTGGAGGGAGCAGGCTTTTAAAAACATGTTTCCAGGCTTCCCTTTCGATTTCACTCTGGATTCCGTGCCCTTCCTGGCTGTCGTAAGTTTCGGACGAGATATCCCATACGCGGGTAATAGTCTGTTTGATCTGGTTTTCCTGAGTTGTCATGTTTTAATGCCTCTGCTTATATGTTCAACTGAGGTAACGGTCCCGTCTTCAAGGTAAGCAATCCTGTGACAGACTTTTCTTAACACTTCAAGGTCATGAGAGATCAGCAGGTAAGAAACCCCGGTTTCTCTCTGGAGCTTCTGCATAAGGCGCAGGATCTGAGCCTGGACTGAGACGTCAAGCATGGAGGTGGGCTCGTCTGCGACTATAAAATCAGGAGATAACGCCATGATCCTGGCGAGCACTATCCTCTGAATCTCCCCTCCGCTGAGGTGGCCAGGATAACGGGCAAGGTGTTCCGGGCGCAGCCCTGTAAGCTCTGCCAGTTTTTCTCCTATTTTCAGGAGGGCATCTTGCTTAAGTCCGGAATGGAGTTTCAGGGGCTCTATGAGGTTTTCAAAAGCTTTCATGCGGGGGTCAAGGGAAGTTTCAGGGTGCTGGAAAATCATCTGGATTTTAGGGCGCAGTTTCCGAAACTCTTTTTTCTCATGCTCAGTATATCCACTCCCCAGACCAGGATTTCCCCTCCGGTAGGTTTTTCAAGCCCTTTTCCGGAAAAACCTTCCGAAAAGTACGTTTCCAGGCATCTCTTTCTTTTTGACTCTGGATGCCGTGTCCGACATGGATATCGAAAGTCTCGGATGCAAGGTCCCACTTATGAGCTACAAGCTCTTTAATCTGGATTTCTGATGAAGACATCAATCAGTACTTGCCTATCTTGTAATTAATAATTTTCTATTTTGTAACACCAATTATAATTAATATTTATATTGGTGGCATTAAGTTATAGCCAAATTATATTATTGACTACAAAAGGAGTGATAGTATTTACACAGATCTTACTACAGGTCAGACATCAGAATGGGTATAGTTAAGGAAAAAATAAACTTATTGTTAAAGCTGCGAACAGAACTGAAGCTTAAGCAAAGGATAAATTCGAACAGGCTTATCCTTCCATATATAAATTCGAAGAAGCAAGAGGAAATAAATGAAAAAAAGATAAATAGCAGTTCTAATAGCAGTTCTGTAAAAACTGTGAAACTGGCGGCAGTCCTGTTCGTGATCTTTACAGTCGCTCTTTCCGGCTGTGTTGACAGGGGGCAGAATAATACTGATAACCAGACAGAAGGTTCAGCAAACGAGGGTCAAAATACCAGTACTGAAGAATACACATCTGGTGTGGCAAATGTTGAAAGTATCGAGATTCTGACTCTGGAATCTTTTCCCGTGCAGATACAGGTGATAGCAGAAGGCTACCTGCCTGACGGGTGCACTGAGATTGACAAAATAAAAACTGAAATGGAAGGAAACACTTTCAATATCAATATTACGACGAAGCGCCCGAAAGAAGCAATTTGTACCCAGGCTATAGAGAGTTTTACAGAAACGATTCCTCTTGAAGTCCAGGGACTCAGCGCCGGAAACTATACTGTAAATGTAAACGGAGTAAACGGATCATTCGAACTTGCAGTTGATAACACCTTAGATGAGTTACCGGATTCTATGCCTCCGAGACAGCAGGTAATAACCGAAGCTAATAACGGCACAACTATAAGTCTCGAAAAGGGAGAGACTTTTTACCTGAGACTTAAGGAAAACCCGACTACAGGTTATTCCTGGCAACTCAACTTGAGCCAGGGACTCAACAAGGTATCAGAAAAGTACTATCCCCCGGAATCTAAAGAAGGTGAAGAACCTATTGTTGGGGCCGGAGGAGTTCATCTGTGGGAAATCAAAGCCGATTCCAAGGGATACCAGCAGGTAACAGCGATATATAAAAGATCCTGGGAAAATGAAACTGGCACGGAAGACAAATTTACACTTAATGTTGAAGTGGTCTGAACTATAGTTTCGCTTTTTCATGCTTTTCTTCCTTTTTACCTTCTCTCAATAAGAGAGAAGGAAGAGAGCGAGGGGCATGAAAAATTTGTTTTCTGTCAGCTTCAGCTTTGTTTTCCAGCTATCTCACGGGAGCCCTAGAGCCTGTTTTAAGTCTTTGAGGCAACTGTCGCAGACATACGACGTGCCTATCTGGGTACACCCAAGTATATTGACATCTTCCCTGTGTTCTTTTTCTTCCGGGTTTCCGGAATAGCTTTCGCAGTAAACTCCGCATTTTACTTCACAATAGGCCCCGCAAAACAAACATCTGGTCATACTATAATGTGGGGCTCCAGCTTTCAAATATCTTTCCCGAAAAGCCCGGTTAGCTGGCAAAATAAGAAATGAAGAAAAAACCGGAAAAGTAGGATTGAGGCTATGACGCCTCTAAAGCAGGCACATAAGTTTTCCAAATTTTCGGAAAGATCGATGGGTCAAGCGAAAAGTATATAACTAATCGTTAGTATGTTCAGGTAGTTGTCTCAGGCAAGATGCCTGACCTATAAAACCCCGTAGCGGGGTGGGGTAGCCAGGAGATCCCGACGGGCTCATAACCCGTAGACCGATGGTTCGAATCCATCCCCCGCTATCAAGCAATTCTTTCAGATAACTCTTTTCCTGATAATTGTCTTTTTGGACAAAATAAAGCAAAAAACCCCGTAGCGGGGTGGGGTAGCCAGGAGATCCCGACGGGCTCATAACCCGTAGACCGATGGTTCGAATCCATCCCCCGCTATTAAACAATTCTTTTAGAAATTGGTTTCGTTTTTCAATATCCGATAATTTTGCATTAGCTCAGGTTTTGTACCGTACCTCTATTTTTTATATCCGGGCACTCATTAATACCCAGATTAATCAATCTTATCTTGATTAATTAATCAATCAATCAATCAATCAATCAATCAATCAATCAATCAATCAATCAATCAATCTTGATTTATCAATCCCATTTTATGCGTTCTATCATACCTTTTTAAAGCGTCAGAAACTCAAAGGCTTATTAAGTAAAGATTACTTTCTTATATAGGATTAAAATAAATTTTATACAGGATTAAAATAAATTTTATACAGGATTGAAGTAAATTCAAAAAAGATCACCTTCTTATATAAGTAAAAAGAAACGCAAGAAAAAGTAACTTGCACAGGCTAATAAACGGAACTTAAACTATCTTTTTATCCATTCTCAAAATTAAGCAGGACGATTCTCATATGGTAATGGAAAAACTCGGAGACTCCTTACAGGGGGCACTCAAGAAACTGATCGGCGCAGGGAGAATTGATGAGCGCACGGTCAACGAAGTGGTAAAGGATATTCAACGGGCTCTGCTCCAGGCCGACGTTAACGTAAAACTTGTCATGGGGATGTCCCAGAGAATCAAAGAACGTGCAATGAAAGAAGAACCTCCTGCGGGTATGAATCCGAGGGAGCATGTAATCCGCATTGTGTACCAGGAACTGATGGAAATAATCGGGAAGGGAGCGGAGATACAGCTCAAACCCCAGACCATCATGATGGTGGGGCTGCAGGGGAGCGGAAAAACTACAAGTACTGCAAAACTTGCCCGCTACTTCCAGAGAAAGGGACTCAAAGCAGGAGTTATTGCCGCAGATACCTTCCGTCCCGGGGCCTACCACCAGCTCAAGACCCTCTGTGAAAAGCTTAATGTGGCGTTTTATGGAGAAGAAGGAAACCCCGATGCCGTCGAGATTACCAGAAACGGACTTAAAGCACTTGATAAATACGATATAAAAATTGTAGACACTGCAGGCAGGCACGCCCTTGAAGCCGAACTGATAGAAGAAATGGAACAGATCAATGCTGTTGCAAAACCCGACCACAGGTTTATGGTTCTGGACGCAGGCATAGGGCAGCAGGCAAGCCAGCAGGCTCATGCTTTCAATGACTCTGTAGGGATCACAGGAGTTATCATCACAAAACTTGACGGTACAGCAAAAGGTGGTGGAGCCCTTTCAGCCGTTTCCGAAACAAAAGCTCCGATTGCTTTTATCGGAGTCGGGGAAACCCCGGAAGATTTTGAAAAATTCGAAGCTGACAGGTTCATTTCAAGGCTGCTCGGAATGGGAGACCTTAAGAGCCTGATGGAAAAGGCAGAGGAAAGCCTGAGTGAAGAAGACGTAAATGTTGAAGCCTTGATGCAGGGACGCTTCACCCTGAAGGATATGTACAAGCAGCTCGAAGCAATGAATAAGATGGGGCCTCTGAAACAGATTATGTCAATGCTCCCGATGGGTATGGGAGGAATGGGAGGCGCGAAGTTCTCAGACGAAATGTTCCAGGCTACCAGTGACAAGATGAAAAACTACAAGTTCATCATGGACTCAATGACAGAAGAGGAAATGACAGACCCTAAACTCATAGGTGGTTCAAGGATCAAGAGAATCTCAAGGGTTCGGGCTGCAGCCCGGAAGATGTAAGAGAGCTTCTGAAGTACCACAAAACCATGCAAACGGCTTTGAAAGGCTTTAGAGGCGGAAAATTCAATATTCAGAAAATGATGAAGAAGAAAATGGGGATGTAATAATCCCGGGACTCTTTTAGAGAAAACTGATCCTTTTAAAGCCTTCGTTATAAAATTATAGAAATGTCAGTACTGACCATATATCAGTACTGATCACAAACTTCAAAGAAATTCATCAGTAACTCTTTTCCCTGCCTGGTGTGGGAAACCTCTGGATGCCACTGGACACCATAAATCGGTTTTGTTGGGTGGCGCATGGCTTCAATCTTGCAGACATCGGAGCGGGCAAGATGGATAAAGCCTTCAGGAAGAATAGCAACCTCGTCAGCATGGGAAGCCCACACAGTCGTTTTTGGGCCAAGTCCCCTGAGTATGTCGTCTTCTTCGAGGACCTCTATTTCAATCTCGGCATACCCGCCTTTTTTCCCTGCATG
This sequence comes from Methanosarcina sp. ERenArc_MAG2, assembly GCA_023955635.1. GTDB lineage: Archaea > Halobacteriota > Methanosarcinia > Methanosarcinales > Methanosarcinaceae > Methanosarcina > Methanosarcina baikalica. The sequence goes on along the minus strand of JAMXHR010000011.1, from coordinate 13,397 downwards.
GACGTGCCCCCGTAAGCCAGGGCAATTGCCTGGTGCCCGAGGCAGATACCAAGAATAGGGATATCGATTTCCCGAGCATAGTCAAAACAAAGACCTGCCCTTTCCATCTCCGGCCCTCCGCTCAGGATCAGCCCGTCAGGTTCTTCTGCCAGAATATCCTCTATGGGGGTTACATTGGGAATAATTTTTGTATCCATGTCAAGATCCCGGACAGCCCTGTGAATAAGGTGGCAAAATTGCCCGTAATTATTTACAACAAGGATTTTTAATTCTTTCATAGTTCCTTCCGTTCCTGTTTACAAAAATGAAATGATTCTTAGCTCTGAGCTTATCCTATTAGCCTACGTTATCTTATTTTAGCCCGCGTTATCCTATTTTAATTTTTGTATCTTCATGGCTTTGCTTCAGCTCTTTCTTACTCTTCAAATCCACAGTTTTCAGACTCATGTAGCGACATAAAAAGAGAAGATATGCAGGGCAACTATCGCAGGAATTGAAATCAGGCATAACCATCTAACCATAATAAACTGTCAAATAACTGTTAAATAAGAGAAAACTTTAAGAACTGAACATTATAGTACATAGATGTACAAATTAGTTCAATGGGTGTCATCTAAATCCATAGTGACTGGAAAAATGGACAAGGATCAGGGCTTGAATAGGTTTAAATATGAGATGCGTGTTAGTATGTGACACACTAGCACGCTAGAGCGAGTCGATTAATAAAAATCAAAAAAAGTACGAATAAAGGAAACAAATTCAGAATTTAGAGGAACCAAAATGTCAGAAATTGGCAAAAAAATACGCATAGAAAGGCTGATGAATCGGGAGAGCAGAAACATGGTCATTATTCCCATGGATCATGGGCTCTCCGACGGACCTATTGAAGGGCTTATCAACATTACCGATACAGTTAATAGGGTTGCCGAAGGAGGAGCAAACGCAGTTCTCATGCAGAAAGGTATGGTCAGGTACGGGCATAGAGGATACGGCCATGATATCGGGCTTGTTGTGCATATAAGTGCCTCTTCCGTTCTGAGCCCTGACCCCAACGCCAAGGTGCAGGTCTGTACTGTTGAAGAAGTGATTAAGATGGGAGCTGATGCAGTTTCCATGCATATCAACATAGGGTCTGATACAGAAACCGACCAGCTCGAAAAACTCGGAACAATCTCCAGGGACTGCACTGAATGGGGCATACCTCTTCTTGCTATGATGTACCCAAGAGGCAAAAAGATCAAAAACCCCCACGATCCTGTAAATGTGGCACATGCTGCCAGGATTGGAGCTGAACTGGGGGCTGACGTTGTAAAAACCGTATACACCGGAGATCCTGACAGTTTCAGAGACGTGGTAAGGGGCTGCCCTGTGCCTGTAGTAATTGCAGGTGGGCCGAAGACTTCAACCGACCTGGGACTTCTGGAAATGATTGACGGGGCAATGGAAGCCGGAGCAAGAGGAGCTGCAATAGGAAGAAATGTATTCCAGCACCGTGACCCTGTCAGGCTGACCCGGGCTATTTGCGAAATCGTGCACCATAGAAGGCCTGTAGAAGAAGCTCTGGAACAGTTAAAATAAAAAGGATATTGAGAAGCAAAAAAGTGAAAAGGATATTGAGAAGCAAAAATTAAGCCCGAAGTAAAAAATAAAAACAAAAAAATACCGGATTAAAGCCGGAGTAAAAAACAGAATTATGAACGGGGTTGAAAGCCTTTGAAAAAGAAAAGCGTCTGGATAAAAGCCGATGAAGGCGGATGGGAAGAACAGAAAGAGAGGATCACGACAGGCCTGGAGTCCGGAGCCGACTGTATACTGGTAAACCCGGGAGAGGTGGAAAAAGTCCGGGAACTGGGAAACATTACAGTAGCAGCCTTTGCCCGCGACAACAAGTCCGGAGCTGACATCGTGGTCGTGGGAAAGAGAGGAGAAGGCGACGGGACAAAACCCTTGCCCCTGGAAATTCCGGGTTCTTTAGACGTAAACGCAGCAACCCTGCTCATGGATAAAGGCTTAACCGTAGGCGGATACGTAATCATAAAGGATAAACATTATGAACACTTCGCAGCCGAAATGGGAAAAATCTGCGATTATCTGCTTGTCACAGGCACTGACTGGAAAGTCATCCCTCTCGAGAACCTGATAGCTGACCTCCAGCGAGAGAAAGTAAAGATCATTTTCGGAGTGAAAAGTGCAGAGGAAGCAAAACTCGCCTTCCAGACTCTTGAGACAGGAGCTGATGGAGTCCTTCTTGACAGCGGGAATCCCCAGGAAATAAAAGATACGATCAAGGCTGCAAGAGAACTGGAAAGTGAAAGTGCCGAACTTGAGGCTGCGGTTGTAACCAGAGTAGAACCCCTTGGAATGGGAGACCGGGTCTGCGTGGATACATGCAATCTCATGCAGCGCGGAGAAGGCATGCTCATAGGTTCGCAGGCAAGCGGGATGTTCCTGGTAAACTCGGAGTCCGATGAAAGCCCTTACGTGGCAGCCCGTCCCTTCAGGGTAAATGCAGGTGCGGTTCACTCTTACATCAAAATAGGGGATAAAACCCGCTATCTTTCGGAACTCCAGACCGGAGATGCCGTAACTATTGTAGACTCAAAAGGGAAACAGCGGGAAGGCATAGTTGGCAGAGTCAAGATAGAAAGCCGCCCCCTCATGCTGATAGAAGCAAAAGCCAGAGACAAAACTTTAACTGCAATCCTGCAAAATGCCGAAACAATCAAACTGGTAGGAAAAGATGGAAGCCCCATCTCAGTTGCAAAACTCAAGAAAGGAGATGAGGTCCTGGTCCGCCTCGAGGAAGGAGCCAGACATTTCGGCAAGAAAATTGAAGAAACGATTATAGAGAAGTGAACCAGGGAAAACTGAATAATAACCAGATTCCTTAACTCCTGGAGCGAGCAATGACGCAAATAGGCCCATTTGACCTTGAAAAAAAGCTGCAGTTGTTGCAGTAATCCTTGAAAAGCCTCCTGAAACTTCAAAAAAGGCAGCCGAAAAGGGAGCTGATATCCTTGAAATCCGGCTGGATTTGCTGGGTATCAGGGATCTGGAGAAAGCCGCAGAAATAATCCGGGAAATAAAATCCGAAGCCGGGCTTCCTGTAATCGCCACCAACCGTTCCAGTGCAGAAGGAGGAAAATGGGAGGGGAACGAGGAAGACCGAACCGGGCTTCTTATAGGGCTTTTTACATACCCCCTTACCCATAAAAACGGGCCGGATGCTGTTGATATCGAACTCTCTGCCAGCCGGGAAGGAAGAGATAAAGTTATAAAAGCGGCTAAAGATCACGGAAAAACCGTAATCGTTTCTTCCCACGACTTTTCAAAAACTCCTTCTCCCCAGGAAATGAAAGCAATTCTTGAAGAGATGTTTCTTGCCGGGGCGGATATTGCCAAACTTGCAGTGATGCCTCAGTCAATGGAAGATGTTCTTAATCTGCTGAGAGTTACACTGGACTTCAAGAACGAAGGAAAGTCAGTATGCACTATTGCCATGGGCAGGCAAGGAAAACATACAAGAGTTGTTGCCCCTCTTTACGGTTCAGTCCTGACATATGCTTCGATAGAAGGAGATTCAGTTGCAGCCCCGGGTCAGCTTCCTGTAGATGAAGTAAAGAAGATAATGGAAATGCTAAAATGAAGCAAGTTTTTGGTGTATTTGGAGACCCCATCGGGCATTCTCTTTCCCCTGCCATGCATAATGCAGCGTTTTCAGCCCTTGGCATGGACGGCATCTATCACGCTTTCAGGGTCAGGCCGGAAAAGCTGGGAAAAGCAATTATTGGAGCCGAAGCTATGGGATTTGGAGGGCTTAACCTGACAGTACCATTAAAAGAAGAAGCTCTGAAACTGGACTTCATCAAGCCGGATCCCCTTGCAAAGAGAATTGGAGCAATAAATACTGTAGTCTTCGGGAAAACAGGAGAAATCCGGGGGTACAACACTGACGGACTGGGAGCAAAGCAGGCACTTCTCGAGGCTGCAGTGGAAATAGAGGGGTCCAGAGTGGTGGTTGCGGGAGCAGGAGGAGCAGCAAGAGCGGTTACATTCCAGCTTGCATCCGACGGCGCCGAAATCACCGTAATAAACCGGACAGAAGAAAGGGCAGTAGAACTTGCAAGGGATGTTTCGGCTGCAGCCCTTCCGGGAAAAATAAGCGGAACAGGGCTTTCAGGGCTAAAAGAACTGTTGCGGGATGCAGATGTCCTGATCAATACCACAACTCTCGGGATGCGCCCGAATACGGATGCAACTATTGCAACAGCAAAAGAACTTCACAGCGACCTTACTGTTTTTGACATCGTCTATAACCCGCTTGAGACCAGGCTTTTAAAGGAAGCAAAGGCTGCAGGAGCAAAAACCGTAAGCGGGGTTTTAATGCTCGTCTATCAGGGAGCAGAAGCTTTCAAACTCTGGACAGGAGTTGAACCTCCAGTAGAACTCATGAAGAAAACCGTACTGGAGGCTCTGCAGGCTTGAACACGGACCCTGAGAAAAAGAGTACCGGGAAAACGAAGGTTCTGATCCTTGGCGGAACCGGAGAGATGGGGCAGTGGTTCACTCATTTTTTAAAGAAAGGGACTATGAGGTTACAGTCTGGGGAAAAGGGGCAAGGTGGAAGTTGCCAGGAAACTGAATGTACCTTTTGCTTCGGACCTTGAGGCAGCTATCCCTGAAAATGATATAGTAATAGTATCCGTTCCAATTAACGCAACGGAAGAAACTATTGCAGAAGTCGCCCCAAAGATGAAAGCAGGTAGTCTCCTTATGGATTTTACCTCCACCAAGGTAAAACCTGTTGAGGCCATGCAGATATTTGCACCTGCAGATGTTGAGATTATTGGAACGCACCCAATGTTTGGCCCCACAATTCCAACTATCAGGAGGCAAACCGTAATCCTTGTCCCGGTAAACGGGCGCTCAGAAAAATGGTTTCCGGTAATCAGGCAGCTTTTTGAGGAAAGCGGCGCACATGTTGAAATCACAACCGCAGCCGAACACGACCGGCTAGTCTCAGTAGTACAGGGGCTTACTCATTTTGCTTATATCGCTATAGGGACGACCATTGACAGTCTTGACTTTGATATCAAGAAATCCAGGAAATTCGTAAGTCCGGTTTACAGTATAATGCTCGACTTTGTGGGCAGGATTCTTGGCCAGAATCCCTACCTTTACGCCCTTATCCAGATGGAAAACCCGGGTATTCTGGAGGTGCATGAGGCATTTATAAAGGAATGTGAGGAACTTTCCAGCCTTGTGCGAGCTCATGATGAAGAAGGCTTTGTAAGGAAAATGAAAGCTGCTGCCCGAAAATATGATGATACAGCACATGCCCTGCGAAGGTCGGATAAGCTGATTAACTCCAGAATCGCCGAGTATGAGACTATTCTGAACTCTGTCGGAAAAGTCTGCGGCTTTTCTCACTTTTATTCCGGAAAGGTCCATATCGGTACATTGGAAAAGGTTGGCCCGAATGAGGTAATTCTTACAAAACTTGCCTCAAAAGGCACCGCTCCTCATATAAAGAACAAATTCATAAAACTAAAGCTTGAAAACCTTCGCCTCCTTTCAGAGTCCGAATTGAGGGACTGGAGAGAAGAAAACCTGAAACATGCAATCAGGGATATTTCGGTCCTGATCCCTGAAGGCGCCGATCCTGAAGTTGTCCTGGGAGCAGTAAGCACAAACAAAAATCTTGTAGCCTGTAAAATAAGTGATATCTACAACGGGACTGGGGGGACAGAAGCTGAAAATGAGAGAAAAGGGACAGAAAGGCTCGGAGTGACTTACAGGATAACTATTTTTGGAGATTGTAATGCAGGTTCTGTCGAAACTGAGGTGACAAACCTTCTCTGTGGGCTTGGGTGCCGGGTAAGGGAGAAAAACAAAGGCGGAAGGAGTAAAAAGGACTTTTACCTTTGAGTTGTGCATTGATAGCAGAGAAATCAATATAAACAATAAATAAACAAATACAAAACATAATGTCCCAGGTCAAATGGAAAATTTCTCTTTTATTTGCACTTATCATTCTTTCCATATTTATTTCGCTTGTTTTAAGCGGTGATCAGTTTATGGAAAACAGTGGAAATGCAAAAAACACCACAGCAACAGCTGGAGTTTCAAGCGAAAATATGATCATAAATTTCATAAATAAGCTGGAAACTGGTGACCGTGAAACAAGATTAAATGCAGTAGCTGAACTTGGAAAATTCGGAGAGCCTGCAGCTAATGCTCTTATTGAAAAGATTGAGACAGGAAATTCGAGTTCAGGAGAAATAAAAAGTTATATGCTTCTTGCACTTCTTGAAACTGGAGATGAAAGAGCGGAAAATGTTCTTTCAGGAAACCTTGGAGAAAAAGAGGCTTCAAATATGACTGCAGTCGATGGGCAGAGACAGGGAGAGGTTCCAGAAGATATTCTGCAGGCTATAGAAGCAAAAGATAGAGCCATGCGAGAGAGCCTTGCAAAGTCCCTTAATAGTGAATACCAAAATGAGACAGATATTCTTGAAGAAGCCCTCAATGCCGAAGGACAGAATTCAACTCTCTATACTTCCTTTGCACTTTCAAAGTTCGGATCTGGAGAAACAGGAAACGAAACCGAAATACTTCTTAACGCCCTTAAAAGTGAAAACGGAAATGTAAGAGTTGCAGCTGCAATGGCTCTTGGAGAAAAAAGGAAACAGCTGCCGTAGACCCTTTACTGGGGATTCTGATGCGGGATTACCCTCTGGCAAAACACAGTGCAGTTATGGCGCTTGGAGAAATCGGAGATGAAAGAGCAGTAGATACACTGATGACAGAAATGAAAAATAACGAGAAAGATTACATCAGGAGTAGTGCTGCAGTCGCCCTTGGGAAAATAGGATCGGAAAAAGCCGTACCCTATCTTATCGAGAGGTTGAGAGACACGAAAGCTACGGTAAGGAGCAATGCAGCCCTCACACTTGGTAGAATGGGAGATAAATCGGCAGTTGCCCCCTGATAGACGTCCTGGAAAGCGTAAAAGAAGCTGAAGGAAGAAGAAAAGATACCGTGAATACAAATGCGGATATTCGAAAAAGCGTTGTCCTTGCCCTTGGAGGAATAGGAGGCACTGAGGCTACGGAAGCATTAACCGGCGTACTGAACGATAATGAGGAAACTCTTGAGGTCAGAATAGCTGCAGCCTCAGCTCTTGGAAATATAGGAAGCCCTGAAGCTGTAAGTACCCTTAGAACGGCATTTGACGACCAAAACATGGATAAAGGAATCAGAAACGGAGCCCTCCTTGCTCTTGGCAAAACCAAAAACCAGGAAACTGCAGGGTTTTTTGTAGAAAAACTGGGAGATAAAGACTTTGGAGTTAGTGCCAGAGAAGCCCTTATAGGTATGGGAGAAACGGCAGTAGATCCTCTTATAGAAAACCTGGCAACGGAAGACCAGAAAGTTAAGGATGAGACCGCACAGATTCTTATTGAAATAGGGGACCAGAGGGCAGTTAAACCTCTTATTCTGGCTTATCAGTGATTCGAAAGTCCTGAAAAGAATTTACAAAGAAAAAAGCGGCTGAAGGAGCCGCATTCTTTTTTATCCAGGTGTGTTCATTTTATGGATTATCCGTGTTTGATTTAAATTTTCTTCTTTTGGGAGTGAAGTTTCAGAAGAAAATTTAAATCAAACTGATAAGATCTTCCAGTGCAGCCTTTGGATCTTTAGCTTTCACGATTCCAGATGCAAGGAGCACACCCTGCGAGCCAAGTTCAAGGGCTGCCCTGAGGTCTTCACCTTTTGAAATTCCGGCGCCACAAAGCACTTTTACACCAGGATTGATTTTTGCAACTGCCTCAACCGAGCCGCTAACAACTTCAGGGTCGGCCTTTGAGACAGGAATTCCACTGCCTATAAGCTCAGGCGGTTCGATTGCTACATAATCGGGCCCGAGGACTGCGGCTGCTGCAGTTGTGGGGACGTTGTTAGTACAGACGACTGCCCTGAGTCCGAATTCTTTTGCCGCCTTCAGAGAGGCTTCAATCTCTGCAAGGTTAAGGCGCCTTTCAGAGTGGTTTATCAGAGACCCAACAGCTCCTGCATCTTTTATGCATTTTCCGAAAACATGCCCCGTAAAACTTCCTGCTCCTATTCCGTCCAGATGCTGGGAAAAAACCGGAAGTTCAACTTCAGAAGCTACCCTGTAAATGTCCGGAAGCTGGGGAGCTACTGCAATCTCGATACCTGATTCTTCGGATACGGTTCTGCAGGCCTTTGCAATCTCGACTGCTCCGTGGCCTGTGCCCTGTAAATAAGTTTTGTAGTTCAGTAAAATGAATGGTGAACCCAGGAAAAATCCCCTCCTGAAAAATGAAAAGAAAATGAAAATGAAAAAAGTGTGAAAACTCACACTTTCTTCGATAGTTTATGTCGAAAATTTTGCCGCGACTTTGTTTTATTATCAGCTTTTTTAACAGTTTATATAAGCAGCCGTGTTAGCAGTTTTTCCGGCAGCTTTTTAGGGAAATTTTTAAAGCCTGATCAGAAGTCAGTCATGACCCTGAACTGGTCGATTTCAGGTTTGTTGAGGCTGTTAATGAACTGTTCAGCCATTTCCCGGATGTCTTTTGCGTTGGTGATAGCACGTCCAACCACAAGGATATCAGCACCCTGGCTAAGGGCTACAGGCACCTTGTCGAGACGGACTCCGCCTGCAACTGCGACCAGGGCCTTTGGAGCAACCTTCTTGATCTCGGCAATATTGCCCCAGGCATGTTCTGTGCCTTCGATGTCAATTCCACGGTGGAGTTCAATGACATCAGGCATGACCTTGAGCTGCTTTAAGACCGAAATAGGGTCGTGCTGGTTGAGAGTATCCATGACCGCATAGATGCCGGTCTTGTGGGCTTCCTCAATGAGCTTGTCAATGGTGCTGATAGGGGCAAGAGCTGAGACCACAATGGCATCGCCTGCAGCGTCTGCAACCATTCTTGCTTCAAGGTTTCCGGTGTCCAGAGTCTTTAAGTCAGCAACAATGAAGGCATCGGGCTTGACACCCCTGATCTTGGAAATTACATCCATACCGTAGCGCTTGATAAGGGGCGTACCTGCTTCGATAATAACGTGGTCGCTGTTCGGGATCTGAGAAATAGCCGAAAGCACGAACTCGATGTTCGGGTTGTCAAAAGCAATCTGCAGGTAAGGTGGGTCCCAGAGCCTGATGACTTTAAAGCCCATGATAGCGTGGGTGGACTTGTTGCTCTCTTCAAGCACAGTATCGATGTCCGGGAAGCCTTCAAGTGCTCTCTTGAGCGCAAGCTTTGTGGCGCCGTAGTTGTACCTGTAGATCTTGTTATAGTCCTGGGCATCAGGGTGGATAAAGACACTAGCTACAATGACAAGGTCTTCAGCCTGGTCCTTTGAGATTACGCCTTCTTCTACTGAGTCTGCGACTGCCTTTGCAACTGCTGACTGGGCAGGTCCGAAAATTCTTGATGCCTGCTCCATGTTCTTTACAGTAACCTTCGGGATAATAAGGGTTGAAGGTTTAGCCGGCAGGTTTGGCCTTATAACGGACAGGAGAGGGGTGTGTCCGGCTGAAAGCTGGGTCAGACCGTTTGCAAAAGCCTGTCCTACGGGACCTCCCTTGTCTCCTATCATCAAATCAACATGGGCAAGTTCTGCGCCCTGCCCCATTAATGCTTCTCCTATCTGAAACATGTTTAACCTCGTAAATGCAATAAAAGTAATATTAGAATGTTTGATAATTAGTTGATTGAGAGTGAATTTGTCATTGAACCGAGGGATTGCATAACCCTTTTGCCTGCTAAACGCCAGCCTGATATAAATAATCTTGTATCATCCCAAACAGTTTTTCGACAGCTTATAGGTTCTCTGCGCCTTGATTCCATAATCACAGAGTCTCTAAAAACTCCCTATCAAAGGATAATTTTAGGGCACATATCATTCAGGACACAGACTTCACACCTGGGAGAAATAGGCCGGCAAATATTTTGCCCTAATTTTACAAGCAAGAGATTTATATGTTTCCAGTACTTCTGGGGAAATATCTTTTTTAATTCTATCTCGGTTTCTTCAGGAACTTTCGTTTCAACCAGACCAAGCCTGTTAGAAATCCTGTGAACGTGTGTATCGACCGCAAGGGCATCTTTAAAGAACGCATGCGCAAGTACGCAGTTAGCTGTTTTTCGCCCGACTCCCGGAAGCTTAAGGAGAGTGTCCATCTCATCCGGAACTCTGCCATTGTATTCCTCCAGTAAAATTCTGGAGATTTCCTTTATCCTTCCGGCTTTGACCCTGTAAAAGCCCACATTTCTTATAAGCGTTTCAATCTCTTCAACATCAGTCTCGACCATTTCCTCAGGAGTGGAGAGCCTCTCAAAAAGTTTTTTTGCTGCGGGATAGGTTACATCGTCTCGGGTCCTGTGGGACATGACAGTGGAGATTAACACAAAAAAAGGGTCTCTCGAGCCTTCAGCATAGCCCTCTGGATAAAGTTCGAAAAGCCTTCGCATGAGTTCATCAAGGTCCATGTCCAGAGTTAGTATTCTCTTAATATAAAAATACCAAATTAAAGCTGTAATTCAAGAATCAAACAAAAAAAATGAAAACCTGTAGAGAAGTCTAAATGAAAAACGAAAAGAAATGGGTTTTAAGGGAAGTCAGTAGGTGAAAAAAATTCCGAAAGAAGAACACAGGGTTTAAAAAGCCAAGATCCGGATTTGAACCAGGAGTAAATCGCTCTGCAGGCGATTGCGTAACCACTCCGCCACCTTGGCAGTCTGCATATTATAAGAAAGAGTGTTTTAATATATAAATATTTAGATTGATAGAATGTTTAAATGAAAACCCTGGTTCAGATTCAAACCGGAATGAAATCGCACCCAAGTTTCGCTTCGGGATCACAGGAAATCAGAGATTTCCTGGGAGTTGCGATGTAATCGCAATAGCACGAGATATGTTTCACTCGCTCCGCTCGCTCAAGCAGACAAAACGAAAAAAGCATAGATAATCCAATAAAAAAGTTGTGGCGAGAGAAGAATTAGAGAATAAAAAATTTATGTAAAAGAGAAAAATTATTAAAAAGAAAAGCCAAGATCCGGATTCGAACCGGAATGGTATCGCTCTGCAGGCGATTGCGTAGCCGCTCCGCCATCTTGGCACAGGTAGATTCTCTTAAAGCACTTTATTGAATATATAGTTTTAGGTTAAATCGATTATTAAAAGAGAAAAAGCCAAGATCCGGATTCGAACCGGAATGGTATCGCTCTGCAGGCGATTGCGTAGCCGCTCCGCCATCTTGGCATTTTTGAGCACGTATCAGTCGTGTAGATGCAATTAAAGTAATTTATAATATATAAATATTTAGCCTGGGGCAATAGATCCTAAAGAATTTGATAGTCACATTAAAAAATAATATATAATCTCCAGGAAGGAGAAAATCAAATTAAGATGGAAAAATCATAGTATATGCAAGTGATCCTGCCAGAACTACCATAATTATGACAAGTAAGATGACCACGACAGTAGGCAGGAGTACAGCTATCGCCGATTTCACCATGCTTATATCATGTACAACCATGCCACCCACAATGTAAAGATATATTCCGTACAGCCCGAAGACCCAGCCGATAAAAGGAATCCAGGAGACTATCATTACAGCGGTTGCATAAGATATGAACCTGACAGTGCCTTCGTAAGTTCCAGACCCGCCAAGCACTTTATAAATAACATATAGTATTGCAGCTCCGATAAAGATAGAGATGATCCCTACAATAGGTGCTATAATCGCAGTCATAATTGCAGTGGAAAAACCAAATTCGGTGATACCACCGTACCCATACATGCCTCTCATCATTCCGCGGCTAAAAAGTCCAGTTAAAAGCCCGTATATGAGATAGCTGAGTGCTGCAAAGGCAAGCGGATCGTTATATCCTCCGGTAGTTGGCATTTTTCTGTAAAAATCAGAAGGTCTTTGAATAACCTCTTTCCAGGTTTCGATATAATCCATAGTTTATCCCAATAAAAAATAGGTAGAGTCTTTATAAAAGGATTTGTAAGGAAGAAATGAAAGTTTGTTACCAAATAAAGCAATATAATTAGGATTGGGACTGCGGAAATTTGGAGAGATGAAATTTATTTGATTTCAGAAAGGTGTATAAAAGACAAAGAAGAGGTATCATACACCGAGAAGGTACTTTTAGTATCTGCGCTACACTCGCTTATTGTTTCAATAAGTTACAGATTATATCGGATATCGGGTATTCCCACTTCATCAAGAGCGTATTTCTCAAGAAAGACATACGTTGCATCATCTTTTGAACTATATCCTTAAGTTCGGACTTCAAGATTGAATCTCAGAGATCATTAATTATATGAAGTACTGATCTTTAACCGAGAAGAGCCTGATGCCTGAAAACTACCACTTAAAACGTTTTCAAGAAACAATCAAATATTTAAGGACTTTTATAGGGCATAATTATAAATTATGCAAACTATAATTTCCTTTGCATTGGGGGTTTATTTATGAAAGGAAACGAAAAGATGATCGAACATCTAAATTCTCGTTTGGCCGAGGAATTGACCGCTATCAACCAGTACTTTGTCCATGCCGAAATGTGCGAAAACTGGAATTACAAGCGGCTGGGAGACGAGATCGAAAAGCGGGCAATTGTCGAGATGAAACATGCTGAGAAGCTGATCGAACGCATTCTCTTCCTCGAAGGGAGGCCCATAGTCAGCAACCTTAATGAAATGACCATTGGCTCCTTCGTGCCGGAGATGCACGAAAGTGATCGCAGAGCTGAAGAAGGAGCTATCAAAGGCTACAACGAAAGTATCCGTCTAGCATCTGAACTAGGAGATAATAATACCAAAGTGCTTCTCGAATCGATCCTGAAAGAAGAAGAGGAGCATATCGATTGGATTGAGGCCCAGCTTGACCAGATCAACCAGATTGGTATTCAAACCTATCTGGCGCAGCAGATCTACGAATAAGGACAATTTTTGTTGCACCTCTATATTTTTGAGATATGCCTGGGGCCGTCAGTTAGAAAACCTTGTAAGAGCAAATTTTCCAGTGCCCCGGGTATGTCTATCTAAAGCGATTTGAACAATGAAAAAACATAGAATATTATATTTTTAGAATCTTTTTTCATGAATTAATAAAGTCGATTAATAAAGTTTGCCAGATCAGCAAAAGATGACAGTATATACTCTATAGATTCAAAAAACCATATAATTAGAGCATGGAAAAATAACAAGAAGGATCAAGAAATCAGTATCAAGAAAAAATCAGCATCAGAAAAACAATATTAAAAGGACAATTCAAAAGAACAATTCAAAAAACATTTTCAGAAAGCAATACCAACGTAAGTAAAAAACAATATTTAGAATAGAGT
>JAMXHR010000010.1 GCA_023955635.1 Methanosarcina sp. ERenArc_MAG2 | reverse complement strand
AATAATTAGAAACCAGGGGAAGCCGGTTTCATCTGTAAACTATTTATATGCAAGACAGTGGTGCTGTCCGGTTATTCAGGAAGAAAATTATTGATGACTGCAAAGAAGACGAAATCGAGGAACGGTTGCAAAACCAACTCAATTCAATTGGTTTGAAAATTACAAAAGTAGCGGAGAATTAAGTCAATGTTCCCGCAAAGATTCCAAAAGAGTATTCCTCAGATATATACCCATCTAAGTTTTCTTTTTCTAAATAATGTTTAAACAAGCAGATTAATCGATCCAAACTCAGTCTTTTTTAGAGTTAATCTTATGAAAGCAATAATTATAAGGGCAGACGAGGTTGGATATCATGTCACGAAGTTTCTCACACACGACGTGATTGTCGTCGGAAAAGATAAGGAAGTAGCACAGAGGGCGGATTAGGAATGAAAGTTAATTTTTTCCTTACCTTTTCTGTTTCTAGAGACTGGATAATATTTTTCCATACCTGTCGGCATCCCATGATTGTAAAAAAGCGAATTGAAACAATAAAAAGTAGTTTATGCCTGGTTTTCAGGCATTACATTTTACTTTTTACCACTTCTTTTGCAACGTCCTTGAAGAGTACGCGGAGGTCCCAGAGAAGTTTTTTATTGGCTTTAAAGAGAGCCTGTAACAGGTCAAGGAGGCTCATTCTTTCAAACTTTACATCTTTCAGGGAATGGGCGAGAGAATTAAGGTTATCATCAGTCAGATTGATAAAACAGTTCTTTACTATAAGGCTCATATCAATATCATGCCCGAGAGTCTCCCTCCACCGCTTTTCATAAACTTCCTCGAGTTTTCCGAGAGAGACATCTCCTGCGGATATAGCTTCATAGGCAGCTTCTCCCGCCATTTTCCCTGCATTCATAGCATTAAGAATCCCACCGCCTGTGATTGGATCGGATTGGCGTGCAGCATCTCCCACGAGCATAAGGCCGTTAACTGAAGTTTTCTCAATGCTGCCTGAGACCGGGACTCCCCGAAGACCATTTCCACTATACTGGCATCCGGGAATCTCTTTTCAATAAAACTGTTAAGGTAATCTACGGGCCTCGGCTTGAATTTTCCCATTTCGCTCCCGAGCATTCCTATCCCTACATTGGCTTTACCTTCGCCTTTCGGGAAAATCCAGATATAGCCGCCTGGTGCGGTTTCACTGCCTATATAGAATTCGCAGTATTCCTGGTTTATGTCTGCACCTGCTATAAGGTATTGAACGCAGGTTTCAATGTCTATTGGCTTCAAAGAAGTATCAATGCCTGCCCACCTGCCTACTTTTGATTCGACCCCGTCAGCGCCTATCACTATTCTGGCCCGCACATCATACTCTTTTCCAAGATGCATGAGCCTGGCTCCTTTGACGAAGTCATCTTCAATTATCAGACCAGTTGCTCTGGTTTTCACCCTGACCTCTGCTCCGGCTTTCGCAGCCTGTTCTGCCAGGGCACGATCAAACACTTTTCTCTCAAGGACATAGCCGACTTCTCCACCGGCGATTTCTTCTGCCATTTCGATCTTTGTACCGTCCGGAGAATAAATACAGGAGCCTTTCAGGTCAGCGCAAATCCATCTCTTGTCAATTTCCACATGTTTTTTGAGATACTCTTTGTTCACGCCTTCGGCGCAGCGTACGGGGTCACCTATTTCCTGGCGCTTTTCGATTAAAAGCACATCTAGCCCATTTTCAGCTGCGACTTTTGCAGCAATGGAACCTGCAGGACCGGCCCCTATTACTAAAACTTCATACATATCCTTCATTTCATTACCTCAATTGCTCCCACAGGACAGATACGATCACATATCCCGCATGTTATGCACGTATTTTCATCTACTTCAACCCAGGTCTCCACAAGTTCGAGTGCTCCCTTAGGGCAGACTCCCACACAGGCACCACAGTATCCGCATTTATATCTGTTTATGTTGATGCTCACCAGCTCACCCGTAATATTTAAAGGCAAATAAGATAATTATGGCATGTTAAGGCAGTTTGATAAATTATGACGATTTAAAGACAAATAATACCGATTCTCTAACATATATCTTTTGTTGGTTAATACTGCCAGGCTTGAAAGGATTCCTTATTTCAATCTCTAACTTTCGGAATCAAGGTTTTTTCCCCGATCTACTGGGGCCCATTTCCTGCAGACAAGTTCATCGTTTTTACAAGGCATCGGTCATGCTTTTCAGATTTTCCTTCAGAAAGTCCAGAAAATTTCCACGACTCATGGACATAATTTTCCATGTTATTGATAATCACTGTTAAATGCCTTAAATCGTATTTCGGATTCGGACGACAGTATTAAGATCTGTCCAAGAGGTGGTATAATTGAGTTCAATTTTTTTGAACTCAATTTGTTTATATTCTAATTGTTCGAACCCGTATTGTATAGTATCATTTGTTTGTATACCGATTGTTTGATTTCAAACAAAACGTAACTAAATTCTATTTATATTTTATTATTCTGGAGATGGGATCGGAAAACTCGGCACTTAACGTCCTTCTTTTAGCTTAGCATAAGGTTCCTAAATGCACCTGTATCCACATAAAATTGATTCTTGCCAAAAGCCCTATATTCCACTAATTTAAGAATTATTTCCCCATAACACTTTCCTTCGGCTTCCATATAATCTTTCTCTGTTTTCGATTATTTGATAACTGTGACCCTGGATCAAATTGGGGCCAGCCTCACTCTTCCTCTGCTAATCTCAAGCCTGAATTTCTGGCTGATATAATCTTTTGCAGCTCCATTTCCGTGTATAAGCAGTTCGACCAGATCTTCAGGCTCATCTATATCAGTGCCTGCAAGGAAAGAGTCATAGATTTCAACATTCTGCCTTGCTTTTGCTGCAATCGAACAGTGTGTCAGAAAACTTGAGCCGTAGTACCTGACCCTGTAGCCTGAAGGTTTTCTTATAAACAGTACATTCGTACCCCCGCCTTTTCCAGGGACAATACACACATCCTCTTTTGTTGAAGTTATCCCTTTAATATGATTTGGAGAAAGGAGGGGAAGATCAGCCATAACAATCAGGATCGGCTCCTCCGCACCTTCGAGATACCTGTTAAGAGCCTCATTCAGGTCGTTTTTGTCCAGAAGGACCCTCGCTGTCCTCATGTTCTCAAGCCCGTACATCGAAGGACTGAGAATATCGATTTTTTCTATTCCGGCTTCTTGAAGGGAGTTTATTACCTGATTCAGCATGAGTTCCACAAACTCTTCCCTCTCTTGCTGATTCAGGACAGAGGACAATCGGGATTTTGCACTGGCTTTTTTATAAGGGATTACGGCTTTCATCTGGACTCCTGCAAATAGTGATCTTTTAACCTTCCAGAAATCAAATCTTCAATTGTTAATCGTTCTTATTCCCTGCTGTCTATTTTTGCCCTTCCGTAATTCGGAAGTGGGCCTTCTCTATCCGAAAATCTTGGCTCCACTTTCCTGTACAGAGTATCCCTCTGCATGGGAATTCTTCCTGCGCCCTTTATCATCCATTCGAATTCTGCAGGAGACACATATTCCCCATTGTTTCCTCCGGATGCTGTTGAGATCTGGTCTTCCATAAGCGTGCCTCCCAGGTCGTTTGCTCCGCACTGAAGGGCTACCTGTGCAAGTTTTTTCCCGAGCTTAACCCAGGTGGCCTGAATGTTGTTTACGTAGGTGTGCAGAATTATGCGGGAAATGGCAATGAGCTGCAGGTCTTCGAGTCCTGTGCTTGCGAACTTTCCGGATGCCAGCATCTTTTCCCCGATCCTGTTATTGTAAGGCAAAAAGGACATTGGAATAAGTTCCGAAAACCCGCCGGTCTCCTTCTGGATTTCGCGGATGGTAAAGACATGGTCCAGGCGTTCTTCAACCGTTTCCACATGCCCGTACATGATGGTTGCATTGGTGGAAATTCCGGTTTTATGTGCAGTCGTTACGGTATCGATCCATTGCTGTGTATTGATTTTCCCGGGACAGATTATTTTTCTCACCCTATCGGAAAGAATCTCTGCTGAAGTTCCGGTAAGAGAATCAAGCCCGCAGTCTTTAAGTTTGCGTAGGGCCTCTTTTACGGACATGCCTGAAATTCCTGCCGCGTAATTTACTTCCATAGGGGACAGGGCATGGATACAGATATCAGGAAACTCGGCTTTTATGGATTCTACGATCTCAATATAGAATTCCATGTCAATTTCCGGGGTATACCCTCCCTGGATGCAAACTTCGACAACTCCGTCTTTTCTGGCTTCACCCACCTTTTTCAGGATTTCTTCCACACTCAGTATGTAGCCTTTCTCTGTCCTGTAGGCACAGAATCCGCAGTTTCCTGCACATTTATTTGTAATGTAAATGTTCCGATTCATAACATAACTAACAACGTCGCCTACTGCATGGGTCCGCAGGGCGTCGGCAAGTTCGAATAGCTCAAATGGGCTTCCTTCAAGCAGGATTAGCGTATCTTCTTTAGTGCACTTTCCCTGATATGCCCTCTCAATGACATCATCGGGGATTGCTGCCTGTTTTTTCATGTACATCCGATCATTCCTGTTTAAGCTGATATATTTCTGACTTATTCCTGATGGATAAGCTCATTCGGAGACTCTGCACCCTGGCATCTTCTGGCTTCCTGACGCTAGGTCGCGCACTCTTCTATACAAAGTTGTTCTCTCTTGTGGGATTCTTCCGGCTCCATAGATCATCCATTCCAGTTCTTCAACAGTAATCATTTCCCCATGGCCGGCTCCAGCAGACCTGGAAATGCTTTCTTCCATAAGTGTGCCACCAAGGTCGTTAGCTCCGCAATGGAGAGCGAATTGGGCAAGCTTTTTCCCGAGTTTCACCCAACTTGCCTGAATATTGTTCACGTGCCCGTGGAGAAGAATACGGGAAATAGCATAGGTCTTCAGGTCCTCAAGACCTGGAGTGGCATATCTGCCTTCTTTTATCATTTTTTCCCCTACAGGATTGTTGTAGGGCATAAAAGGCAGGGGCACAAATTCCGTAATTCCGCCTGTCTCTTTCTGGATTTCTCTGATGATCAGCATATGCTCGATCCTTTCTTCCAGGGTTTCAATATGCCCATACATCATGGTTGCAGTTGTAGGGATGCCTGCAGCGTGTGCCTGCCTGACAACCTCAACCCATTCTCCGGTTTTCAGTTTCAAGGGGCAGATAATCTCCCTCACCCGATCCGAAAGTATTTCTGCCGCAGTTCCGGGCATTGTGTCAAGCCCGCTTCTTTTAAGCCTTAAGAGGGCTTCTTTTACCGGCATTTCGCTGATACGGGAAGCATGGTAGACTTCCATTGGCGAAAAAGAATGAATATGCATTTCAGGAAACTCAGCTTTTATGGCTTCTACAATCCCAAGGTAGAAGTCCAGGCCAACCTCAGGAAGTAGCCCCCCTGGATACAAACTTCAGTCGCATTTTCCTGTTTTGCCTCTCTTACCTTTGCCATGATTTCTTCAATGCTGAGGACCTTGCCTGTGTTTGTCCTGAATGCGCAAAACCCGCATGTTCCTACACAGCGGCTTGTAAAATTGATATTCCTGTTTACTACGTAAGTAACTGTATTTCCTGCTGCAAGGGAGCGGAGTTCGTCCGCAAATCTGAAGAGTTCGAAAGGAGGTACCTTCAGGAGCAGAAGTCCGTCTTCTTTTGTGCTTTTCCCCTGGTATGCGCGTTCTAAGAGGTCTTCGGGAATTTTGCTGTTCATTTTTCTAATTCCTCCGCGTGCCCTGTTCAGGGCAGTTTCCTGTAACCTTCCCTGTCAGAAAGCTGTCTGACCAGCCCGCCTATTCTGGCAGAGTACCACCCTCTTTTTACGTACTGAGGGTAAATTGGCAGGCGTTCCCTGAGCAAGATATGTCCCAGTTTCTCCTGCAAGTCCTTTACATCCGGCCATTCGGCTTCAGGATTAATCCAATCAATGGTCAGTGGAGATATGCCTCCCAGGTCGGTTACCCCTTTTGCGATAAGGGCTTTCGGGTCTATAAGGTTTGGGGCAACCTGCACTGCCACATCAGGGGGAAGGATCTGCCTGGCAAGGAGTATAGTATCAATCATTTCTTCTGCTGTGGGCTCAGGAAAGTTTTCCATGGGTGTCCCCGGCTTTGGGGCAAAGTTCTGGATAATAACTTCCTGAATATGCTCGTATTCCCTTTGAAGGCCGGCGATAGCCTCAAGGGACTCTATTCTGTCTTCCCTTTTCTCCCCGATTCCTACAAGGAGGCCTGTAGTATAGGGAATCTTAAGTCTCCCGGCTTCCCGAATCATATCAAGCCTGAGTTCCGGAAGTTTTCCCGGACAGTCTTTATGGGCGTCCAGGGTTGCCGTGCTCTCAAGCATTAGCCCCATGCTCGCGTTCAGAGGTTTTAAAGCCTTCAGCTCCGAGCGCGATAGGATTCCTGCATTCGTATGAGGGAGAATTCCGATATCGATTGCAGTTTCACAGAGAAAGAGAAGGTATTCCAGAGTGGAAGAATAACCAAGTTCTTTGAGCCACTCCCTGTACACCGGCAATTCCTCTGCATACTCCCCAAAGGTGAAAAGAGCTTCAGTGCAACCGGCCTTTACCCCGTTTTCAAGAATATGAGTGATTTCCCCGGACTTCATGAGCCTGGCATCCGGTTGTCCGGGTTCCCGCCTGAAGCCGCAATAACCGCAGCTGTTCCTGCATACATTGGTTACGGGAATGAAAACGTTTTTCGAGTATGTAACAAAATTGGAATTTTTCGGTGGAATGGTAAAACACCTGCCGAGTCTGTTTCTGGAACTTCAGCCCAGGACTTTCTTCATAGTTGCAGCCACGCCGAGAGCCACTCCTTCAACTTCGATGCCCCCTCTTCCTTTGGCCCCATCCCCTACGACATAGAGCTCAGAAATCGGAGTTTCGTTTCCAGGATCCGTACCTGATGCTGTCCTGTTTACCGGCCAGTTGTCATGGTATGACTGGATAAGCAGGACTTCATATTTCTTGTCGGGAAAGATTTCTTTAAGATCCTGAAGCCCTAATTCGATCTCAGCCTCGAGATTTCTCACATTTTCAGGAGCTACCTGCTGGTGGGACATCGTAAGGTGCTTGCCAGGCGGAGCCAGTCTAGGGTCAACCTGCGTAACCTCATCAATCCCATTTACCCTTTTCGCATAAGGGGTCAGGAGGACACCCGAATGCCCCACAAGCGGTTCGTCTGCAGCAAGGCAAATCTTTATGCCGGCAGAAGGCCTCAGGGTTTCAAGCATCCGGAGGTATCCTGAATATCTCTCTCCGGAAAGGGCTTCGCCGCAGAGGCAAGCAGTTGCGGCGTGCCCCACATTACTGAGGATAAGGTTTGCTTCATATACCTCATTGCCAACAATAATGCCTGCAGCTTTTCCGTTTTCCACAAGGATCTTTGAAACTTCGGATTCAATATGAATCTTTCCGCCATTTGTAGCAATGACACATTCCAGAGCGTCAATAACACCTTTGCACCCGCCAATGGGAACGCCGGGGCCGCCGAATCTATACATGTTTTCAATTATCTCGAAGACTTCTTCAACAGGGACTTCGTCACTTTTCAGGCTCAGGGACCAGCCGCAGAAGGAGTCGGCAAACTTCACAAGCCATTCATCCTTAAATTGAGTCCTGATCCATGCCTGAAGAGTGCTTCCTGTCGGGTGGTTCCTTCTCGTACTCGCTATAAGAAAGGCAATTTTCAGGCGGTCTTTATGGGAAAGGAGCGTGGAAAAATCGTTAAAAGAGACATCCTTGAAGCCTTTTCCATAATCCGGGTCGCCTTTTTTCAAAGGTACGCGCATAGTTGTCTGTTCTGACCTTACGATCTTCACGTCGGCTCCGACTTCCCTGAGAAGTTGAGCCAGAGGTCCTGAAGGTCCATGAGGAAGTATATGGAAAGCTCCACTCGAAAGCTGAAACCCTTTGTAGTTGAGGTTTGTAAACCTTCCTCCTGTAATCGGAAGCCTCTCAAAAACTTCGACCTGGTATCCTGCCTTCGAGAGCCTAGCCGCACTTAAGAGCCCTCCCAGGCCGGCACCAATTACAACCGCCTTCACGCCGACACCTCTATGGCTTTCACAGGGCAGTAGATAACACATATTCCGCATTCTACGCAGGCGGCAGTAGCTCGTGCTTTTCCCTTTACCTCTATTGCTCCTTTCGTGCAAAAAGAAGCACACTGACCGCATCCTACACAATTGTCATTAATCTTCATGCGATTCCACCAGCTTTTCTATCATGAAAAGAGTTATTATAATGTATTGGTACAGTGTGTTGCTCCGGCCATGTGCTCAGGCTTGATACGGAAGCGTGATTTATTTTCTGCCATAAATGCGGTAACCATATGTTGTAATCGGTGATATGTCATTTATTTCCTTTGTTGACTTTTCCCTTTTCCCCGTTGTAATCTCCCACAATAAACATTGGTTTTATTCTAAGGCCCACTGCTGAACTTTTAATAAATAATTAGAGAGGGGAATATCAGGTATGTTTTAAGTATTGCTTAAAATGCCAGTTTTGCAAGATTCAATGGTACTGTATTTCGCATCTATTGTGTTTACTTTAAATACTATTTGTACAATACGAAAACTATATGTAATATACGTATAATTTTATTCTCATTATACGAAAACTATATATATTACGCGTATGGAGGGCTAGGTAGTTATAGAGTATATTATCAAGAAGTTATATAGTATATTATCAAGACAAAAGAGACCTCACAGGAATCAAAGCGAACCAAATAAACTTTATTGTTAGAGATGTGGAAGATCTATATCTTTTTTATCTGGTTTGTGGGTAAGAGTACCGGCTATGTGAGAGATATAAGGAGATATTAAAGAAATGATAGAAGATATATCCGTTTTTGGATACTTTTTTTCGTTGTTTTTTTCGGGAGGGTAATACTTCAAATTGTATTCGGTGTTATTCGGGTATGTTTGAAGAAAGGCAGAAACCCCATCGAGGATGAATACCACAAACTGTATGAAGAAAGTATGGAATGGATGAGGAAAGTATGAGCTCAAAAATTTCAAATAAACCGAACAAAAAGGGAGTACACAAAAGAATACCTCTCTAAATATTCCTTTGAATCTTTTTTTAATTGTGGTATGTTGTGCTCCTGTAATCGCTGAAAATGTAAGGAGTTAAAAAGTGAGAGATAACCGGTTTGAACATTCCAGGCATCTGGATCCTTATACCCTCAACTATCAAAGACTGAAAATGTTAGAACGGATATCGCATGCAGTCGATGAAGGATTTGTAAATACCTGTGACTCTCATTTAACCAAAGTTATGATTGATCTCAAGACCCTGCTTGAAGACGTAGAGATTGAAATTATTAGGAGAAACGAGGAGTTAGAAATGAGTGAAAAACCGTCAAACAAACCATCACAATCGATTTTGTGGCCGATTAATCACTGGCGGGTTATTATCATTCTCGAATCAGTCAACGAAGTTCTCCATCGAACTGTGATGGCGCGGGGAATACCCACAAATGTAGGTATCACGAATGCAGGAAAAAAGTGTATAGTGATTGTAGGGTATAAAGAGGTACAAGATCACAAAATAGAATTGCTTTCAGGTGATACAGTTTATACTTGTGTGGCCGATTCGAAGGGAGATTATCATCTATAGGGCTTCAGAACGTGGGAAAAGATGTTACTGTTCTCTTGCATTTGGAATTACATGAAGAGGATAAAAAGGGCACAGAACAGGAAGAGATGTTAAAGAAGCTTAAAGATGATCTGGCTGAAAAACAAGAACAAATAAATCAGCTGGCAAAACAGATTAAAGAATTAGATAAAGAATTCGATAAAGAATTAGATAAAGAATTAGATAAAGAATTAAATAAAGAATAATAATAATAATAATAATAATAATAATAATAATACTAATACTAATAATAATAATAATAATAATAATAATAATAATAATAATAATAATTATAATTATAATATTCGAACACCAAAATCGATATCTTATTCCATGTTCACATCAATGAATATTTTAAAGATTGCGGTTGAGTTAATTCTCAAATGTTGGTAATTTGTAGTCCTTTTTGAGAATTCCAGGCTTTTTTATTTTCGGTGGAATATATTATTTTGTATTCTCTGAGATATTCACTACCAGGTTCGGTTATCTATTTGAAGGAGCAAAAATGGAGCATTTCCATCCCGAAACCTGCGCCAGAAAAATTTAGACTATTTTCCAGTTCTTTATTATTTTTATTTTAAAACCTGCCCAAAGAGCATTTTATCTCCAGGATCCATCACTATTATTCATAACATATAAGCAGGCTTATTCGTAATATCTGCGAAAAATGTTATTTGAGATAAAATAATTAAATTGCACATATAAATATTCATACTTGCCGGAGAATGATTTGCATTTATTAAATTATTTTATTAAGGGTAGGACGGCCTGAAGACAATTACATCTGTAAGGTGTATATATAATTTCGTAAGCAGATCAATGCTTTTGCTCTGATTTTTTTGACATCGGCATATTTTAAATACAGAGCTTTATTTATTTAGACTTAATATTTATATAATATTAATTATCTAGCAAATAACTATAAATAACCCCGAATTCATTTGCAGAATTAACCTAGCGGCTTATAATCTTAATTATTAATTATACCTATTTAACCGCAATAGGATCTATACTGCCTGAAGCAGGAGTTTCCCGCACTTCTGGCAATTTATGATATAAGATCGGGCAAAGAAAACTAAATTTTCAGAGCCCGGAAGCAAATGTCTGTATACAGGAATCCTGTTTATTGCAATCAAGGACCTGGGGATTCAGGCGTTTCTAATAGGACATATGTCCGGGCCGATATGTGTTTTTATATAAACCGGGTGCTCAGACACAATTTTTTTGTCCGGGTAAAAACCCACAATTCATTTCATGTAACGCTGCAATTCAGGTTGCTGCACTTTGATAGGTGATATAATGTCTGGAATAATTGATAGCTACATACCGGTTGCAATATTTCTTGTCGTGGCGCTTGTTATGCCTCCAATGACAATGTTTATGGTAAAGCAACTGAGTCCGAGGAGCAACGCAGCCAGCAAATACACGACATATGAATCAGGTTCGGTTCCTACAGGGACTGCAAGGATTCAGTTCAATGTTGAGTATTATCTTTATGCAATTGCTTTTGTGCTCTTTGATGTAGAGGTGCTTTTCCTTTACCCATGGACTACAGTCTATAAAGGACACGGGATCACCTCAATAGCAGTAGTTGAGATGTTTGCTTTTATTTTCATACTGCTCTTCGGATACATCTACCTCTGGAAGAAGGAGGCCCTTACATGGGTGAAGTGAAGGAGAAAAAAACGAGTACATCAAATGAAACTCCGGAAGAAGAAACAATTCCCGGCGTGATCACGACAACCACCAGTGCAATCCATAACTTCCTTAAGAAAACGAAGGCTCAGGACCTGATCAACTGGGGAAGGAAAAACTCTCTCTGGTTCATGACCCAGCCGATGGGTTGCTGCGGAGTCGAGATGATTGCCATGGGCTGTGCCCACTATGATACGGACCGTTTCGGGATCATTCCAAGAAACTCCCCGAGACAGGCTGATGTCATGCTCATCAGCGGCTACGTGACAAAAAATACCTCCCGGCTTTGAAGAGGCTCTGGGAACAGATGCCTGCTCCCAAGTGGGTGATGTGTCTTGGAGACTGTTCAATTAGTGGCGGGCCTTTTTATGAATCATACAGCACGGTTCAGAACATTGATGAGATATTTCCAATCGACGTTTTCGTTCCCGGATGTCCTCCAAGGCCCGAAGCCATGCTTCAGGGATTTGTGGAACTGCAGGAAAAAATCAAGGCCAAAAAAGATCGAGGCACGGAGTATTAAGGTTATTGAGGTTTTTCTGAAGTTTCAGATTTATTCGAGGAAAAATTATGGATGTCACAGAAATTCTCAAGTCATTAACAGATACATTTCCTGAGGTAATTTCCGAAGCAACCGCTGAATCCGGGATCCGCGCCAGGGCATACGTGGATAGGGAAAAAGCAAGAGAAGTCTGCCAGTACCTGAAGGATTCCCTACAATTCGACCACCTCTGCTCAGTCTGCGGGGTGGACTACATAAAAAGGAATGAGCTCGAAGTTGTCTATCACATCGCTTCATACAACCATCCTGTGGTTCTGATGCTGAAAGCCGTGCTTCCGAGGGAAAATCCGGAGATCGAATCCGCTGTACCTGTGTACTGGAATGCCAACTGGTATGAAAGGGAGACTTACGAACTTTTCGGGATTATGTTTAAAAACCACCCGAACCTGAAGCCACTAATACTTCCAGAAGATATGCTGGGGGAATGGCCTCTCAGGAAAGACTACAAGGGTTTTCCGAACGCAACCGCCAGAAACCTGGTGTGAGGGTGAAAAATGAACGAAAATCTTGAACCAAATGAGATGATCATACACCTGGGCCCCCAGCACCCCATGCAACCCGGTCCCTTCAGGCTAAACCTGAGGCTAAATGGGGAAACAGTAATGGGTGCTGAAATTGAACTGGGTTTCATTCATAAAGGTATTGAAAAGATCCTGGAAAACAAGACCTATCTTCAAGGAATCACAATCGTGGACAGGATCTGCTACCTTGTAGCCCTTACAAACGAAGAGTGTTTTGTGGGCTGTACCGAGAAACTGTTAGGCATCGAACCACCTGAGAGATCTCAGTATATCAGGGTTATTCTTGAGGAACTCACAAGGATTCAAAGCCATCTGTTAGGTATCGGCGAATTCGGGGAATTCATTGGTTTCGTCTCCATGTTCATGTACACGATCAGGGAAAGAGAAGAGGTTCTCGGTCTGATCGATATGGTAACCGGGGCCAGAGTTACTCACAGCTACCTGAAGTTCGGAGGAGTACGCGCCGACCTCCCGGACGGGTTTAAAGAAAAAACCATCTCTGTCCTGAACAACCTCAAAAAATCAGTTGACGACTTTGAGGAAATGTTCCACACTGACAGGATCTACAGGGAACGCACTGTCGGAGTCGGCGTCCTGACTGCGGACGTTGCAAAGAACCTCGGGGTTTCCGGGCCTGCTCTGCGTGCAACGGGTGTTCCTTTCGATATTCGGAAGAACGAGCCTTACCTGGTTTACAAAGACCTGGATTTCAAGGTCTGCACTGAAACCGCAGGAGACTGTTTTGCAAGAGTTCAGGTCAGGCTTAATGAGATCCGGGAAAGTATCTATATCCTGGAACAGTGCCTTGACCGGATACCAAACGGCCCTCTCTTCCCGGAAAATACTCCTTACAGCAGGAGAACGCCTGTAATGAGAGTTCCCGCAGGAGAAGTATTTCATAGAGTGGAAGACCCCAGAGGAGAAATGGGGATGTACATGGTATCCGACGGTTCGGACAAGCCTTACAGGGTAAAAGTCAGAGGCCCTTACTATCCCACCCTTCAAGCTCTGCCTCCCCTTATCATAGGCACGACTGTTGCAGACGTAGCAGCAATCTCGGGCAGCATGGACGGCTGTACAAGTGAAGCGGACAGGTGATTTCTATGACTATAATATCTGAATTTATAGTTCCTTTCCTTCCCTGGATCCGAGGAATAGTCGGCCTTGCTCTGATTGGAGTTATTTTCCTCGCAGCAATGGGAGCTGTCTGGCTGGAACGCAAGCTTTCTGCAGATATCCAGTCAAGGATGGGCCCCTGCCGCGTAGGAAAATACGGGCTTCTTCAGCTTGTAGCCGATGCAATTAAACTCTTTACTAAAGAAGACATGAAACCATCGAATGCTGACAGTTTACTTTTCAATAATGCTACTATCTTCATGATGGGTTCTATTTTCCTTATGCTGGTTGCAATTCCTGTGGGTGCTGTTTTCGTTAATGGGGTCGAATACCCGCTCGCTGTCACCGAGATGGATATCAGTGTGCTTTACATCGAAGCAATGTCTGCAATTACGATCTTCGGAATTTTCATGGTGGCTTACGGCTCAAACAATAAGTACTCTCTTCTCGGCGCTTTTCGTAACTTCGCCCGAATGGTCGGGTATGAAGTACCTCTCGGGATAACAGTTGTAAGTGTGGCTGTTATGACAGGTTCCCTTAACATAGTAGACATTTCCAGATCGCAGGGTATGCTCTGGAATATTTTTCTGCAGCCTTTAGGATGCTTCGTATTCTTTGTAGCACTCATGGCTGATATGGGAAGACTTCCCTTTGACCAGAACGAGTCGGAAGAAGAACTGATAGCAGGCTGGATTACCGAATACTGTGGAATGCGTTTCGGACTAGCCTTCTTTGCCGAGTATATCCATATGATTCTGGGCTCCTTCCTTGTGGCACTTCTCTTCCTCGGTGGCTGGAACGTACCGGGTTTTGTTGCAAACAATCCTGTGCTTGGCCTTATTGCCCCAACAGGTTTTCTGATTGTAAAAGTTGTCTTTGTACTCATGGTAATTATTGGGCTCAGGTGGGCTGTTCCGAGGTTCAGGATCGACCAGGTTGTTGACCTGAGCTGGAAGAGGCTGTTCCCCTTGCTCTGTTAAACCTTGTCTGGGCAGTGGGACTCGGACTCTACCTGGGAGCGTGAGATCATGGTTCTTAAAAACATTAAGTATGCACTCAAAAAAATCCCCAAGCCTCCCGTAACCAGGATGTACCCGGAAAAAGCCAGCGAGCTTTCCGAAAGGTTCAGGGGGCTTCAGATACTTGATAAAAGTAAATGCATAGGCTGTGGCATTTGCGCTAATACCTGCCCTAACAATGCAATCAGGATTGTCAAAGTCCCGATTGCTCCAGGCAGTGACAAAAAGCGCTGGTTTCCTGAGATAGATATCGGGCACTGCCTTTTCTGTGGGCTCTGCATCGACCAGTGCCCTAAAGGTGCGCTTTCAAGCGGCAAGGAATACGCTAAAGGTCTCGTTAAATGGAAGCACAAAGACCTGCTCATGAGTCCTGATAAACTTGCCAGGGAAATCAGTATTGAGGAAGGTGACGAGAGATGATCGGACTCGAAACAATCGGAGCAGCCCTGGAAGTGATTGTCTTCGGACTTCTTGCCGTAATCACAATATTCTTTGCAATTTTTGTGGTAATCGCAAAGGATGTTGTAAGAGCCGGGCTTGCCCTGATCATGTGCATGTTCGGAGTTGCAGCTCTTTACATCCTCTTGAATGCCCAGTTTTTGGGAGTTATTCAGGTGCTGGTTTATATAGGAGCAATCGGAGTGCTGATTCTCTTTGCGGTTATGCTGACAAAGCGCGAGATCGGAGGTGAACCCGGTGCAGATTAATCGACCGTTAGCGTTTATCGTAGCCCTGCTCTTTACAGGTGTTGTGGTGCTAGGGGCTTTTGGGACTTCCTGGAATACGGTTTCGGAACTTCCCCAGAATCCGGCTGACCAGAGTAATATAGAGGGCATAGGCATGCTGATCTTTACTCACTATGTGGCACCTTTTGAAGTCCTGTCAATTGTCCTGCTGGCATCCCTCATAGGAGCAATATACATGGCAAAAGGAGAGGGAAACAGATGATTCCTTTAAGCTTTTACCTTGGTCTTGCAGCCCTGCTCTTCTCAATCGGACTTTATGGCGTAATGACGCATAAAAACGGTATCAGGATGATTATGTGCATTGAGCTAATGCTCAACTCCGCAAACCTGAACCTTGTAGCTTTTTCAAGTTACACGGATACCCTGAACGGGCAGGTCTTTGCTATGTTTTCAATTGCCCTTGCAGCTGCCGAAGCAGCAGTCGGGTTTGCAATCTTCATGGCAATCTACAGAATGCACGATAAAATCAACCTTGATGAGCTCAACATCCTGAGGTGGTAAAAACGGCTCTGGAAGAATTTGCATTTTTAATCCCCCTGCTTCCGGCACTGGCTTTTGTAATCACCTTCTTCTTCGGAAGGAAAATGTCGTCCGGCGGGGCAATAGTCCCTATACTGGCAATCGCAGCCTCTTTCGTAATCTCTTTCATAATTACCCTCAGGCTGCTGGCAAATCCCGGAGAAGTCGTAAGCCAGTCATATTCCTGGTTTGCAGTGCTCAATATAGGAGTGTTAATTGATCCTCTGGCTGCAGTAATGCTGTCAATGGTCTCCTTCGTGAGCCTGCTGATCCATATCTATGCAGTTAGCTATATGTCGCATGATTCCGGAAAACCCAGATACTTTGCAGAAACCGCACTTTTCACCGCGGCAATGCTTTCCCTGATCCTCTCGGACAATATTCTACAGCTCTTTGTTTCCTGGGAGCTTGTAGGGCTGTGTTCCTATCTGCTGATCGGCTTCTGGTTTGAAAAACCCTCAGCTGCAGCTGCTGCCAAGAAAGCTTTTCTGACAACCAGGGTGGGAGACGTGCTGTTCCTTACGGGAATAATCGTGCTGACTTCCGATCTCCTGAAAATTGCAGGCGGATTCCCGGCCGGGACATATCTGCTTCGTTTTGATGAAATCTTCAGTTACATCCCGCAGCTTTCAGCTTTGCAGGCAAACATTTTCGGCTTTGAAATCAGCCACCTTACCATTATTACCCTGCTCTTCTTCGGGGGGCAATAGGAAAGTCCGGGCAGTTCCCACTGCACGTGTGGCTGCCTGATGCAATGGAAGGTCCGACAACGGTTTCAGCTCTTATCCATGCAGCTACAATGGTTACTGCCGGGGTCTACCTGGTCGCAAGAACGTTCCCGATGTTTATTGCAGCCCCTGACTCCCTGATGGTAGTTGCTTACGTAGGAGGCTTTACCGCTCTCTTTGCAGGCACCATGGGAATTGTAATGAATGACATCAAGCGTGTGCTTGCTTTTTCGACCATAAGCCAGCTCGGATACATGATGCTCGGTCTGGGCCTCGGTTCGGCTATAGGGCTGGATGCAGTTGGTATATCCCTTTTCCACCTGATTAATCATGCTTTCTTCAAGGCTCTTCTTTTCCTCTGTGCAGGCAGTGTAATCCACGCAGTCGGCACCCAGGACATGAGGGAACTCGGAGGCGTAGGAAAAGTAATGCCAATTACTGCTGCTACCATGACAATTGCAGCCCTGGCCCTGGCAGGTTTCGGTATTCCCGGAACCTCAATAGGGACAAGCGGTTTCTTCTCAAAGGATGCAATTATTGAAGCTGCATACCTTTTCGGAGAACACAGCAACAACTGGATTCCTTACATATTCTCAATTGCTGCCGCCTTCCTCACATCCATCTATATCTTCAGGCTGATCTTCATGACTTTTACGGGGAAGCCACGCAGCAACTATCACGGGCATGAGTCCCCTGCCATTATGACCATTCCCCTCTCCATTCTGGCACTCTTTGCTCTTGTGTTCGGTGGGCTGACACAGACAGGATTCATGGATTTCCTTAAAGAGACCTTTGCTAACAGTTTCGTGAACCTTGATATAGGAAGGCTTGCAGGCATAGGCAGAAACGAGCTTGTAGAGGCAACAGGACATGAGCCTCTCTTTATCCTGTGGCTTCCGTTAATAACCGCTCTTGCAGGCCTTGCAATTGCTTTTGTGATCTATTATCTGAGGATAGTGCAACTCGGGCCGCTTGCTTCCATGAAGAACCCGATTTACAGGCTGCTCTACAAGCGTTACTATCAGCACGAAATCTATACAGAGTTTTTCTCACTCGGAATAGTGTACGGAATTATTGCTTTCCTCATGCAGGTAGTTGATGTGCTCATTGACAGCATTGTGGAAGCAATGGCAATTATCACAGTTGGTGCAGGTGAAGAACTCCGGAGGATTCAAACCGGGGTTGTCCAGACCTATGCAACTGCAGTAATTGCGGGTGTGAGCCTGCTTATAATACTTGTTAAGTTGATAATGGAGGTACTCTGATGCTGCCGGTCGCATCCTTGTTGATTCTGGTGCCGCTGATTTTCGCAGCAGTGACCTTTTTCACAAAAACGAAAGAACAGGCCGCAGGCTTGGGCTTTTTAGGGTCTCTTGTGACTCTGGGCCTTACCCTTTATGCCTACCTGAACTTTGACAGCAGTACTGCTGCCATGCAGTTCTTTGAATCTACAACGTGGATACCCTCTCTCGGAGCCAACTATACGGTTGGGATTGACGGCATTTCCATGCCTCTTATCCTGCTAAACGCAATAGTTATTCCATTTCTGATCCTTTACAGCTGGAAGGAAGACAGGGAAGCTCCGAACAGGTTCTACGGGCTGATCCTTACCATGCAGGCTGCAGTCATAGGAGTCTTTGTATCCCTTGACTTCCTGGTCTTCTATATCTTCTGGGAACTTACCCTGATCCCTCTCTTCTTCATGGTAAATATCTGGGGAGGAGAAAAGCGGGCTCATGCATCTTACAAGTTCTTTATCTACACGCATGTTGCCTCTCTGGTAATGCTTCTGGGGATTTTCGGGCTTTTCTATGCCTCATGGCAGCAGACAGGTGTTCCCACCTTTGATATAAGACAGCTTGTCGCACAGTTCCAGTTCATCGGATCCGGCCCGGTAAGGGATGCAATTTTCCTTTCGATTATCTTCGGGTTCCTGGCAAAGCTGCCGACCTTCCCCTTCCATTCCTGGCTGCCTGATGCTTATACCGAAGCCCCTACGGCAGGCAGTGTGCTTTTCATCCTGCTCAAAATAGGAGGATACGGGCTCTTCAGGATCTCACTTCCAATGCTCCCGAATACTGGCAGCCCTGATCTAATGATCATGATGCTGGGCATTCTAGGGTCTTTTAGCATTCTTTACGGGGCTCTTTTGGCTCTGAGGCAGAAAGACCTCAAGCGTATGATCGCTTACTCCAGTTTAAGCCACATGGGCTATGTAGTCCTGGGTTCAGCCGGCCTTGTTGCTCTGTCGGTTTCAGGCGCTATGTTCCAGCAGTTTTCCCACGGGCTTATAATGAGCATCCTGTTCATGTCCGCTGGAGCCATCCAAACAAACACTGGAACAAGGATCATCAATAACCTTGGCGGGCTTGCAAAGAAGATGCCGAAGCTGACTATGATTATGATGCTCGGATTTATGGCATCTCTTGGCCTGCCAGGACTGACTGGCTTTATTGCAGAGTTCCTGGTACTGACCTTCAGCTTCGCGAACCTGCCAGGTTTTGTCCTGATTGCCCTGCTGGCAATAGTGATTACCGCAGGTTACCATCTATGGGCAATGCAAAGAGCGATGTTTGGAGTTTATAACGAGAAGCTTGGGGATGTCAGGGACATCAACTCTCTTCAGGTCTTCTCGATGGCAGTGATTGCCCTTCTTGTACTTTATTTCGGCTGGAACCCGAATCCGGTGCTTAATATGATGACTACGAATTCGGAAGCAATAGTAAGCCTCGCGGCTGCCCTGGGGGTGTAATAAATGGAGAATTTAATGTCCCTTGCGCCTGAAATTGCAGTCGTTGCAACTGGCCTGATCATACTGCTTATAGGGGTCTTTATGTCCCCAAGGACCAAGAATGTGCTGGGTTACCTGGCAACTCTGGGGATCCTTGCAGCTCTGGCTCTGACAATAGAAAGTTTCGGAACCGAAGCTACCATGTTTTCGGGTACTCTGAGCATTGATGCCCTCTCCCAGTTCTTCAAACTTGTATTCCTGGCAGTTTCCCTGATCGTTTCAGTTGCTGCAATCAAGTATAATGAAAACAGTGACCATACGGAAGAGTTCTATACCCTGGTACTTTTTGCAACCTTTGGGATGATGGTTGTTGCATCTGCAAACGACCTGATCCTGCTCTTCTGTGCCTTTGAGCTGGCAAGTCTTGCTACTTATGCTCTTGCAGGCTTTGAGAAACAGAATCCAAGGTCCCTCGAAGGAGCCATGAAGTATTTCATAATAGGCTCGGTCTCTGCAGCACTTATGCTCTTTGGAATTTCCTTTGTTTACGGGGCAACAGGCACAACCAGCATCCCAGAGATTGCTGCAAACTCTGCCCTTCTGACACAAAACCCGATAGGGCTTGTCGCAGTCGTGCTGCTGATTGCAGGTTTCGGTTTCAAGATGGCTCTTGTACCTTTCCATATGTGGGCTCCGGATACATACCAGGGATCCCCTTCAGTTGTGTCCGCCCTGCTTGCGGCCGGGTCCAAGAAGATGGGGTTTGTGGCAGCTTTCAGGGTCTTCATTGTGGCTCTGGCAGCCCTTCAGCCTGACTGGCAACTT
The DNA here is from genome assembly GCA_023955635.1 of Methanosarcina sp. ERenArc_MAG2. Classification (GTDB taxonomy): domain Archaea; phylum Halobacteriota; class Methanosarcinia; order Methanosarcinales; family Methanosarcinaceae; genus Methanosarcina; species Methanosarcina baikalica. Next base: position 919,304 of record JAMXHR010000010.1, on the reverse strand, counting down.
GCCTTCACGATTCTGGCAGTGGTTACCATGACCTTCGGGAATGTGGTTGCAGTAGCTCAGACCAGTGTGAAACGCATGCTCGCCTACTCTTCCCTGGCACAGGCAGGGTATATTGCAATGGCTTTTGTGGTCATGACCCCAATGGCCCTTACAGGCGGCATCTTCTATGCCCTTGCCCACGCCTTTATGAAAGGAGGAGCATTTATTGTAGCCGGAGCAGTAGTCTGGATGGTGACCACGCAAAGGACAGGAAACCTTGAAGTCCCTGACCACCTTGACAGCTTCAGGGGCCTTGGAAAGACAATGCCTTTTGCAGCTCTTTCAATGACGATTTTCGTTTTTGCCCTTGCAGGTATTCCCCCGACTGCAGGTTTCATGGCCAAGTTCGTGCTCTTCTCTTCGACAATTCAGGCAGGTATGACCTGGCTTGCAGTGGTTGCCATCCTGAACAGCGCCCTTTCACTGTTCTATTATGCACGACTTGTGAAATATATGTACTTCCTTCCCCCGAAGGTAAAAAGGTCGGTATGCCCCTTCCATTTGCAGCAGCTCTCCTGTTTGCAGTGGCCGGTGTGCTGGCTATGGGCTTCTGGCCCGAACCTTTCATGCAGTGGGCAATGGAAGCAGCAAAGGTACTGATCTAAGGAGGTATGAGAAATGACAGATTGTGATCTTTGCGGGCGAGGAATTCCGACCGTTATTCCGGTCAGGGTCAACCCCCCTCCTCAAATTCGCTTACCCTGAAGGTGTCTGGAAAGGACTCTGCGAGACCTGCCTCGATTCCGCCCAGAAAACCTACTTAACTGTGGATAATGAAGAAATCTCGTGCAGGAGAGGCAAATGTTCCCTTTGCGGGAAAAAAGGCAGGGTTTTCCCGGTCGAACTTCAGATTCCCAGTTTCTCAAAAGGGATCGTGAAAAAGGATGCCCCTGTTTGCTCAAATTGCCTGAAAGCAGTCGATGAGACTTATGTCAGGTACAAAAGAAAACAGATCAACGAGAATGAATGCATACATGGGCACGAGCACGTACATGAGCATTGAATATTGAGTAAAGCTGCGTTTTGCGGCTTTATTTTCTTATTTTTGAATGCCTTATATATTTTTTATTTGCAACTATTCAGCTACCGTAAAATAAGTTAATTGATGCTGATTTTAACTCTCTGGATAACCCAAATTAGGATTCATGATAAAATTAAAAACGGCTTCATTTGGCATCAGTTTACAAAATAATCTTAAATGTAACATACATCACAAACCACGCAAATTACGACTCTTGATAGTGATTATTGGGTAGCTAAATAGTTACTTTTATTTATTTATTTATTTATTTATTTATTTTTCAGTCTCATGTCGCCGGCTTTAGATAGGTTTCTACAGAATGGTTTGTTAATTATTTAAAAGATTTAGCTTTTATTTGTTAGCCAGTCTTCTCATTCACATCGCTTTCTCAATAAACAGTACATGCGATTCCTTCAACCAATACAAATTCCGTACACTGAGATAAAACCTCCTAATGTATACAATTCTTGCAGTATCACTCATCTTCGACAGCTGCCTTTGGTCTAAAGTATGAAAACCAAGTCAAAACTCTTCTGCTAATTTAGCGGAAGGGTTGAAAAGGAATATTATTTCAGAATTTGGTGGTTGAAGTTGCCCTATTTAGATGATACCTGAGCATAGAAGCTGTAAATCGTCAGAGAATACCTTTAACAAACACATTTATTTTCAATATGTTACGACCAGGGAATTTATAGTCTAAATTTCATATGGGTTAACAGTATTATCTTATTAAATAAAATGAAAAATCGCACGACTCCTCTTTTAGAGTTTTAATATGAGTTAAGGCATTATTCTCACATATATACTTTAACAGCCAAAGTCTCTAACAATCAAAGATCAGGAAATAATTGTAGGTTCAAAACTAGTATGAAAATCACATTGTTAGAGGGTTTGCACATAAAACTTATAAGGAGTTAACAAAAAGTAGTTTATGGAGTTCAAAAGTACTTTCCAGGTCCGTCTGAACTCCACAATATATGCCCTAAGATGCATGGTTATGTTAGCTTTGCGTATATTTAAGCTTGCCTGATCTTGTCTCCTGGGTAAAAATACAGGAGTAATACGAATGGCAATGACGAAGAAATTAGGAATAGGAATACTAGTTGTGGCAATGCTGCTCATTGGAGTAGTATTTGTTGCTTCAGCGTCTACTACTAATTCCCAGGAAACAGTAAATTCCCAGGAAACAGTAAATTCCCAGGAAACAGTATCAAAAGATGGAGTTTCAGAAATAACTGATTCAAACGATGTGCAGATACCTGATTTTGGTCCTTATGTATTTGATGACTTGAAACAAAAACCCAATTTTTGGTCAGCAAAAGGGCAAATTCCAAACTATACCAATCAAATAGAAAAGCAAAATTGGATTCATAAACTTGATGAGACTAGAGTTCTCCTGGATAACGATGTTAACATGAAGCCATACCTGTATCCCAAAGGACCAGTAATAGGCTATGCTTGGAACAATCGTGGCTATTTTGAGGTTATGTTCTCTAAAAATATGAGTGTTACAGATTCTCAAATTGATGAAATATACAAAGTGATTAATAAAATAGCAAATAAAGCGTCTATACAGGCAATTCCTGTTTTGTTCTCTAAAGACGATTTATTCCAGGATCAAGTAAGTGGTTATGATAGCTACTATCGTCCAATAATTGGTGCGATAAAGGTAACTGGTGAAACTGGTTCTTGGGGAACTATAGGTTTTGCTGCTAAAACGAGTAGTGGAACTAAAGGATACGTAACTGTACAACACCTTGGAACTACTGTAGGTTATGATATGTATCAGCCAAACTCTGACGCAGCAGGATCGGTCAGCAAAATAAGTGGTCACTATGCAGATGCATGTTTTGTCCCATATAGCAATGTGGATGCAAAAATTCATATTGATGGAGGGTCAACCCACAATGTTTATAGTTACGATAGCACAATTCCTGGTAGCTCATGGAATGGTTGGACAGTTTCCAAATCTGGTGCAACTACTGGTGTAACAAGCGGAAACATAATAGGTACCGGAACCCTTAACAATGGACCGACATATTATAACATGGCATATGCGGATTATAGTGCATCTCCAGGAGATAGTGGATCTCCAGTATATAAAATATCAAATGGTAATTACTACATTGTAGGAATTCACAAAGGTACATTCAATGGTTATTCCTGGTTCTCACCAGTATCAGGAATTAAAACTGACCTAGGTGTCACTCCTATTAAATCTTGATAAGGCTTACATATATAGCCTTTTATTTTTTATACTGCTAGAAAGCGTTACGGAATCTTATCTTTTAGGACTTACGCACTTGAAGTACCAAATCAAGTACATTGGACGTTGTAGTTAAACTTGGGATTTAGACGGTTAAAGGGTTAGTGCTATTGATTTCTCAGTTCAACCGCGTAAGTCCTATCTTTTAAATACAAACGCCCAATCCAACTTTCACTATGATCAAGTTCACTACTAAAACAGTTGAAGGCTTATTACTGATTATTAATTCAACTTTACAAGTTTTCAGATTATAAAAGGGATGCATATGGTAAAGATAAAATCTGTTTTCATATATTCAATAGGATTTTTTCTTATTTTTTCTTGCACAACATGTACTGCATTTGGAACTAATTCAAACGATAGTAAGTCAATCCAATCGGGTGATTACTTGAATTCTGAAGTAAGCAACGTAAATTTTGATTATTATAATTACTTTTTTGGTCTAAATTCATACGGAAATACTGTAATTACGAGGAATGGAAAGCTCCCTGTACTGGAAACTAATGAACAAAAAGAAAGCTGGAGCTCTACACTTGAAGAACTTAGTAATAAGATAAAAGACACAATTACCTCCAAATACATGTATCCTCATGGGGAAGTAGTAACATGTGGAACCAACGCCAAGGGATACTTTGTAATTCTATTTAAGTATGGTAATGTTGATGAGCCGTTGATAAATGAGATATACGCTCTAATAGATAATTCTGCAAAAGAAATGGGAATACAGGATATCCCGGTAGAGTTTGGGTATGGAACTTATATGAAGGAAATTACTTTGGATTCAGAAGAAGGTATCTATCACGAGTTTGGAGAAAGTACCGAAAATCTTTCTGAATCAGATATACACACAATTCAAGAAATTATGAAGACAAAACCGACTCCACCAGTAAAAAGTATTGCAGCATATGGTAAGATTCCTCTATTAAAAGACAGGGAGGAGATAATTTCTTGGGGGATAAGTTGCTCTCTTGTGTCGGTAGTACCCAAGACCAAATCAATCCATATATAGAAAAAAACCAAGTAATCGTATACGCAGCAGAGACCACTAGACTACATGTAGGAATTAATGAAACTTTGTCTTCTAAAGAAAAAACCACTGTAATTAAAGAAATTTACCATTTCATTGATGAAGAGGCGAGAAAACAAAATATAACTGACATTCCTGTTTATTTTGACGAGGGGACATTCATTAATCAAACCGGAGCAAAAGACTTGGGGGTAGTTGAAAATTCAAGTTATAGTGATTTCGAATTCAATAATGAAAACGTTTCAAATTTAAATAGCTCAAGTGGAAGTGAGTCGAACAAAAATAAATCTGCTCCAGGCTTTGGATTATTGGGAAGCCTGACCTGTCTATACGGCGGCTGGAAGCTCAGGAAAAAGTAACGTAAGAACGAGTTACATCCTGAAATAGAGTTTGGTAAACTGAGAATTAAGGATTAGGGAGATCATATTTAGGACTTACGCACTTGAAGTAAAAATCAAGCACAATATACATTGTGGTCAAATTCAATATTTAGACATTTGAAGGTTTAATGCTATCGATTTTTCATTTCAACCGCGTAAGTCTTATATTTTTTAATATATTTTATTGGATTCGAAAAGTCTAGTTTCATCAATCAGTTAGTTAATTTGGCCATAAATAACATATAACAAAAAGGCATTGTTAACTAAATATAGTTAACTCATTATTTCTATATTTCATTAAGAGAATAACTGGGTACTTTAGCATTTCAAGACTCTTAGTATAACACTTTGTCTTTCTTCTCAATCTTGCCAGAAAGTGCCTAAATATGCTGTTATACCCTTCAACAGTGTACGTTTCTGCTTTTGATTGAGTATGAATTTTATCTGGAACGAACTCTGCATATGCCCTCCAGTGATCAGTCATCACTTTTTCAATCTCTTTTTCCTTTAACTTTTCCCAGAGTTTTTGTCCAGTTTCTGTCCCTCTGCTGCCAAAAGAGCAGTTGATGAACTTTTTCCCAACTCTATCAACAGCAATCCAGATCCAGCAATATTTTTTTGTTACCGATGTAAGTGTGCATCTCATCCATTTCAACAATAGAGATCTCATTTTCGCTTTTTAGTTCTTCTAACTCCTGACCAAATTTCTTTATCCATTTTTGGATAGAAACATGACTTACTCCCAAAAAACGCCCTATTGACCGAAATCCCAATCCTTCAAGATAGAGTTGTAAAGCCTGTCTCTTAACAGATGCGGAACTAGCAGTTGATTTTAGCTCTACTGAATAATTATATCCACAATCAGAGCATTTGTAGCGTTGACGGCCATTAACTTTACCATTCTTATTATGATCGAGACTCTTACATCTTGGGCAGTTCATCAAGAGATATAAGTTCTCATAATATATATCAGTGTTTAGGTACCAATGCCACAAAAATTGTATAGTTAGACGAAGAGATTCGAATTTTTCTTACGGAATTTTTCTTACTATATGGGACCCCAATTGAAAGCTTCGTGCAGGATTCCTCTATAGACCTGAACCGGCAGCAGGTTTATTTCAGTCGAATACTCCGTTGCTTGCAGTGTGATGCGCCAGCGCAACTTTGATTGAATTGGAGCAGAAATGCTTGATAAGAAAGTGAATAAAAAGATAGCGGTTTTGATATTTTTTATAGTTACTCTTCTCGGAGTATGGCTTGTGCTTGATTTCATTCAGATAGGCCCAGGACTGCCCCCTTCAGAAGCAATGCCTAAATGGTATATCCCTGGAGCCTGGCAAGGAAATGTACAGAGCTGTACTTCATCTTTTCCGAAGAATTCTCCTTACTGTAATGCAGGAAACTACTCTGAAGGAAAATTTATAAACGTCTGGTACTTTGACGATGAATCTAAATTTCTAAAAGGGGAAGATACTCTTTATCTTTATCTTGAAGAAAATGGTAATGTATTCCATCAGGAACTGAATATTAGTGCAGAACTCCAAGAAGAAATTGGAAGACGTGAAGTTGAAAATTTCCCTAACCTCACATCTTTTAACGCAACAGGGTATGAAAGCCCTGAAACTTCGGGATATTTTCTAGTGTACGAGAGACCTTTCCTTAAAGGGAGAGAAGATTATTTCATAGCTTATTATGGAATCATGGGCACAACAAATCTCACTGAAGAAACCCCAGCGCTGAAAAAATTGATTGCAGAATCCTATTATATGTCTAATGAAGAAGGAAAAGTCGAGGGCTTAATGGTAGGGGATAAAAAAAGAAAGGACAATTCATTACTTTCATGGCTTTAACAAAAACATAAGTTTCTAATTCGGAATTGAGGCTGAAAATCAGGGCTACTGAAAAATAAAAATTGTGAATAGAGGGACTGGCTGAGAATTTTCCATTACCAGATACCGCTGTTTTTCAGAGTCGCCAGAATATTTGTGAACTCGTTGCTGAATCTGCACTTCCCAAAGTCAGGAGAATTCAGGATGTTTCTCTTTATCGCCTGCAATCCGATCAAAAGATTTATGTCGTCACTATATTCAAATCCTCCCTCAGATGAAGTGATGTTTTCCGCAAGAATTTCAAGAAGCTTTGGGTCAAGGTCATCTGTAACATACGTGTCCAGAATCAGAAGATCTGAAATTCTTTTGTAAAAGTCAACCAGCTCCTGGTAACCGGATATGGAGTAAACTTTTGCCATGTGCTTTTGCCTGTTGAGATAAATCAGGTAATGGGAAATTGTGCTTATAAGGGTCTCAGTGATTTCCTTTTTAGGGAACATAATTGGAAACCTTTTCAGCATTTTTGGGTTCAGACTGCTGTTAGTTTGCACCTCTTCACGGCTCCAGACCTCAGGAAAAGCCCTTGATATCGAAGAGTTAAGTACAGCTGTAACATAATGATAGATGGTGTGATCTCCCAGAACGACTCCTACTCCATTTGCAAATACATGGCTTCCGGTCGGATCGTACGAAGCCTGCAGGCGGAAGTGATTAGTAATGATAATTTTAGGCGTGTTAATGTACTGCAGGAAGCTTTCGTTTTCCAGACGGTAACAATCGGCAGAATCGAATTCCTGCCTCTCGGTTTCGGAATGCCTGTTAATTTCCATTAGCTGTTTATAAGCCACAGGAAACTTTGTTTTCAGCTCTTCTGGCTGAAAGATTCTATATTCTTTCCTTATGTTGTTGTCAAGGATTTCATAAGGCAGCATAAACCGGTACTGAGTTGAGTGAATGGCAAATTCATTCGAAAGGGAACCGTCTATATAAGGATACATAAGTTCCTTTTCTATGCTTAGCTGTTCTATGCTTACATTTGTGTGCGAGTTTCTGCAGATGTTGGGTACATCTGCGCAGTGTTCTCTCGAAAGGCTAACTTTTTGTAAAAAATCATTTGTTGGGGGTACACCTTCAAAAATCTCTATTGAGATGTCTTCCAGTGTTCGAGGTATTTTGCTCAGCCTTTCTACAATATCGTCCTTACTCCAGAACATATATTTCACTTCTTTTTTATATATAGGGAATTCCGGATAAATAGTTCCTACGTTGTTGGTTGGAATGTCAAAATTACAGCTTTTATTTTGAAGCACCTAACTTTTGGTTCCTCAGAATCTCCGTATCAAACTTTAAATCTATCTCTTAATATAATAAGTTATTCATAATAATGGTTAACAATTGAAAAAGAGGCTTTTAAAACCGGAGAAAATAGAAAGAACAGACGCCATTGAAGAAAGTATTTTCCTTTGCTCAGAAGGGAGGTTTTTGAGAATCGGGAAAAATGCCACAGGTTTACATACCAGAGAAGACTTTTAACGCTATTTTTGCATTTTCCAGCATGTTATGATTATTATTGAAATAAATGTAGACTTTTTCAGGCCCAAATTTACTTATTTTCCCGATAGTTTCCTTAATTTCTTCCTGCGAATAATCATAACTGTACCAGCCTTCTCTTCCGTGCATTCTCATATAAACTTTTTTCCGGTAAAGACGCGGTTCCTGTAATCCGGCGAGTCTACGGATACCAGGGTAACTTTTTTCATAAGCTCTGCACACAGCTCGTCATTCCCAAGCAGCTCTTTATTCCTTATCTCCAGAGCAAACCTTTCGCCAAGTTTTGCGGCTTCTACAAACTTAAGCACCCTCGTGGTATCATCGAATTTTGGAGGTATCTGGAAGAGATAAAAATCAATGAGATGGTCCATAGGTTCAAAAAGTTCCCGGAAATTTTTCCAGATATCGAGGGAACTTTCGCTGAGCTGGTGCCAGTGGGTTATGGACCTGTGAACCTTTATACTCCACCTGAGCCCTGCTCCTTTTGTTTTCCAGCCTTCAATCTGGTTAGGAGAGGAAATCTGTAGAAACTGGCATTGAGTTCGACAGTGTTCAGGCCGGAGTTCTGGATGAACCAATCAAGGTTTTTCATTTCGTTCCACTCATAATACCAGCCGCTGGTGCCCACAAATGTATCCATATGATCCCCTTCATATGTATCGGTCTGATGACAGATCTATTTTTGGTTCACTTTACTCATAAGTGAAAAACTTCTGGTAATGGATTACAAATGCATATACAGGTAGTAGCGACGAAAGAAGTCCTTTCCTCAAGCATTTCAAACCTTTTTTCGCTTTTTTCTTTATATATCCTTAAAAACTCCAGGATCTTTATCAGGTTTTGTTTAAACTCGGTTCCTTTAAGCTCTCCTATGCCCGGTTTCATCCGGTGGCTCTCAAATACCCATCCTTGCAATTTTCGAGGACGTTTCTCTGTATATTCCGTAATTGTCTCCGGCTTTTTCCACTGATCTTAATTTTTTTCAAAAATTTTAAAAATAATTTAAAAATTTTGAAATTCCGGGTGAATATTTAAACAAGTTATTCACTATTTTTCAGACTAATGTGATTATTAATAGACTGTTATTTCATATAAAAACAAAAAAGCCGTTAATAGATAAATAATGAATTATATTTGTATATTAATAAACTATAGTCATTATACGCAATAACTGTCGGTTCAAAGTTTATTCTGTTTTGAGCCGGATAAGCCGTGTAAAGTATTGGGGGGTTAGTTCTGAAAATCGTGTTTATCAGAGATTCTCATGCCGGGCAGATGTTCAGTACCACACTGATCACTGTTTTATTTTTGCTTTCAGCAGGTATCGGGAGTGCGGAGATTATTTACGTAGAGCCTGGAAATTCAATTCAGGCTGCAGTAAATAATTCTACAACCGGAGATTTCGTCATTGTGAAAGCCGGAGAGTATGAGGAGAATATTGTTGTCAATGTTTCAGGGCTGACGATCAGCTCGGAATCCGGGAGCCCTGATGGCGTGCTTGTAAGGGGCAGGGAAAAGAACTCCAGCATATTCGAGGTTAAAGCAGATAACGTAACTATCAGCGGCTTTAATATAACAGGGTTAGAGGAAGTTTTCAGCGTTCCTGAAACTTCAGGTTCCGCAAATTCTTCTTACTCGGGCAGTAGTGATGCGGAAAGGGGACAGACTTCAGGTTCCGGATCAGATAGGCTTATTTCCCAGTGGGACGGGGTTGGCTGTCCTTCAGCAGGGATTTGTCTTGAACAGGTTAACAACTGCACAATCGAGAAAAACGTTTTTTTCAAAAATAGGTACGGCGTTTATCTGCAGAATTCCAGGAACAGCACACTCTTGAAGAATACCTTTTTCCGCAATGGTATCTGGCTTGATGAAGGGTGCAGCCAGAATCTACTGGTAAATAATATGGTTGAAGGGAGCTATATCCTGCTTGGTGCTCATTGCTGGGACAATATAATGTTCCAGAACCGGCTCTCAAACGGCGAAGGAATAAGTATTGCCTGCTGCGGTGGAAACAATCTCGTTTCAAAGAATGATATTATAAACTGCAGTACCGGTATCGACATTTATGACGTTCAGGCAAGAACCGTCCTGCGGGACAACCGGATTACTGGCTGTGGGAATGGGATTTACTTCAATTTCGTCTTTGATTCCCGAGTCTATAATAATACGATCTCAAATGGTAGCACAGGCATCTTTTTAAGAGACGAATGCCACGATAATGAACTGTCCACCAATACAATAATTTCCAGTAATGAGTCCGGTATTTATTTGCTGGACTACAGTGCTGATAACCGCATCTACAACAATTACTTTAATAACAGTATAAATGTGAAGGTAGAGAATACTGAAGGAAATATCTGGAATACTACAAAGGCGCCAGGGACGAATATTTTACAGGGGCCAAATCTTGGAGGGAATTTCTGGGCGAATTTGGAAGGAACCGGTTTTTCCCAGATCTCCAATGACTCGGATTCGGACGGGATTTGCGATCTTCCATACAATATCAACGGAAGCGATTTTGATTATTTTCCTCTTGCCAAACCTCCTTATGCATCCGGGGTGGATCTTAAGGTAATAATCGGGATGCCTGAAATAAACAAAATCTCTAATATTTCCATCGAAATTGACAGAAATACCCTTAATTTCGGAACCTTGCTTGCCGGACAGTCAAGCAGTCCGCAGGTTTTGAATGTAAGAAACACAGGAAAAAATGATGTGATGATTTCCGCTGAAGTTAGAGATCCTTCAGATGCGGTTTTCTCAGACGGCATCTATCTTTCTTCTTTTTTCTGGCCGGAATTTTCTGAAGTAATTGAAAATAATACAAGTAAAAACCTGGAAGTCGTTCTCAAAGTCCCGGAGAACTATTCCGAAAACGGCGTTAAAAAGGGATCTCTCTTTTTCCTGGCTAAGAAGGTTTGAGAGATCTATTTTTATCTATTATCGTAACTATTCAGCTACCCAATAATCAATATCAAGAGCCGTAATTTATCTAGTTTGTTATGCACATTCTACTTAATATTATTTTATAAACTGATGTCAAATGAAGCTGTTTTTGATTTTACCCTGAATTCCTAATTTTGGTTGTTCATATAGTAAAAATCAGAATCAATTGGCTCATTTTAGGGTAGCTGAATAGTTACCTCTTATCTTCATTTTATTATTATATTTTACTTTCAATCTTTAAAAAAGTCAATCAACTTTATTCTAGAAGGACTGAATAAAGGCAAAATGCAGTGGTTTTCCCCATAAACAACTGAACCTCACCCAAAAACAGTTATATTATCTCGCTGTAAAAGATCCGGCGGCAGTGTACTAAAAGTTCTGTAAATTCTGACTGACTCTATACATTTGTTCTCACTACAAAAAACAGAATTTATGGCTTTTACTAATGCATAGATTTTACATTAAAAACGATGTCATGGGTCATCGGTTAAGGAATTTTCTTGCCTGAAGGCTATCGATTTTATGTCATAAATTGGCCTCAAATTTTAGCCTCTTTACCTAAAATCGGTACCCTGCTCCAGTTCAATGTCTGTCTGAATTTTGAGCATATGTCAAGGGAATGAATACAATTTATCATGATTCCCCCTTAACCGAAAACGCATGAAAACGATGTATTTTCACTGGTTTAGCTTCTATCAATGATTTACTTTAAATCTATCCACTCTATTCCTGGTTTTTATCTCTACTCGCAGATAATACTCCAGCTATTATTGATAAAAGGAATGCTATGCCGAGTGTAATAAGTGTAAATTTGTTGATTGATAAGTAGTATCCTAGCAGTAAAACAAGCAACATCAAAAAAACGATGAATTTAAACAGTATATTCATGTTGCATTAATTTGGATAGTATGAGTTATAAAATTTTGGCTTGTTTTGGACTATTAACTCTTTGAAAAGGCAAGATAAGAAGATAAGTATACATAGATTTTACCATAAAACCTGTATTCTTCTGACTTCTAAGCAGCTTTCAGAAGGTTAGAGGCTTCGTCATACGATTTAATCTTATATCCATCACTGCTTTTAAGCTTTGTCTTTATAGAATTTATCGATTGCGGATGCCTCACCTGGTCACTATATATTTTTATTTTGGAACAAAGTGAAATCAAACTTCCAAATTAGGGTAATTAAGATGAATAAATGTAATCAAGTTGTACAGTAAATATATTTTCATTTTGATCGAGCTCATTTTTTATTCTGATTGCATCTTTCTCCGGAATCCAATATCTCAGAGGTCCATCATTAAAAAGAAAACGAATTTCGCACCAGGTAGACTTTTTCACTCTAATATCATATTTATCCAGTATTGCAAGAAATTTTTCGTCCTGGGTTGCTTGTTCGGAAACTGCGAAAACGTAATAATTTTCTTCTCTAATAACGTGAGCAGGAGAATATATAATCCAGTCTTTTTTCTCTTCTTTCATCCCTTTACTAAGTTCGCGTCTTATGTCCCAATTATCTTTGTCCACCATTATGTAATATCTTTCACCCCTACTAGTGTCGCGAAAATTTAATTCTTTGTTAACTTTATAAGCTCTGAATCCCTTTACATCTTCATGCTTACTATTAACCTTGAAGATCACGAGGTAAATTTCCTTCTTGACTTTGTGAGAAAAGGACATAAAAGTGCACGAGAAATCACCCGAGCACGTGTCCTCCTCCTTTCAAACCAGCATAAAACAGGTACAGAGATAGCGAAAACATTAGGTATTTCCAGGAATACTACTTTTAATATCAGGAAACGATACGTTGAAGAAGGTCTTCTGAGTTCTCTTTTTGACAAACCACGACCTGGTCAACCTATAAAATACACCGAAAAACATGTTGCCGAAATAATTGCGCTCGCATGTACCAGTTCTCCCGATGGAAGCAAAAGATGGTCGCTTACACTGCTTACTGAAGAACTGAAGAAAAAAGAAGGATTTGAAACAATAAACAAAGAGAGCATCAGGCTTATTCTAAAAAAGCAAAACTAAACCCTGGTTAAGACGGATGTGGTGCATTCAGACGATTGATTCCGAGTACAGAAAGAGAATGTATGACGTTCTTGACCTATACGAAGAGGATTACGACCCTAAAAACCCTATTATCTGTCTTGACGAGAAACCAAAGCAACTGCTTGGAGATAAGAGAATTCCCATTCCTATGAAGCCTGGAAGTCCAGAGAGGTATGATTATGAATATATCAGGAACGGAACAGCAAACATATTCATGGCAGTAGAGTTCAAAGCAGGAAAAAGGGTGACTCAGGTAACCAAAAGAAGAACTATGAAGGATTTTGCACAATTCGTGAAAATTCTCGTTACCGAAGAATATTCTGAAGCTGAAGTCATCCGACTGGTTACGGATAATCTCAATATACATAAAGAAAAGTCATTCTACGAAACATTCAGCGAAGAAGAAGCAAAAACAATTCTGGACAAGATAGAATTCCATTATACGCCAAAACATGCAAGTTGGCTTAATGCTGCAGAAATAGAGATCAATGTTATGGATATTGAATGTACAGGCAGAAGGATCGGGGATATGGAGACACTTACACACGAAGTGGATGCATGGACAAAGAGAAGGAATGAACATAAAAAGAAAATAGAATGGAAATTTACGAGGAAGAATGCGGACGAGAAAATGTCAAAGTATTATGTGAAATAATTAAATTGACAAGACACTAGTAGTATCATATTCCATGCTGTAGTTCATAGTCATATTAATATTTTGAAGAATATTTTTTATTTCTGGCTCCGAAATTCCATCTTTAAATTGAATAGCCATACCACCTACTTGTGATTCAGGAACCGGCGTACTAGTATTAACTGGCATTTTTATAAACAGTCCAGCAACTGCTACGAGAATCAGAAAAGAAGTAAAAATCGCGATTTCCTTATTGATTTTGCTCATGCTAACACCGCAAAAAGATTAGGAGTTTTAGCTCCTAAAATATATGGAGAACCTCAAAACATCAGTTTCTATACTTCATATGCCAGACCTAGTACGAAATGGATTATTTAAAGTCGCCAGCGATCGGATTAATGCAAGTCCCGAATTAGTTTTTCCTGAGTTTCCATCCTCCATAAAGACTGATCAAGCTGCCTAATAATCCGAAGCCTGGAGTAGAGTTATTTTCGCTCGATTCATTTCCACTTGAGCTATTACTATTATCAGATTCGAAATCACTATTGTTTGGATTATTGCGTACGACAACGTTTTTTCCTTCAGCTGATGATAAGTTAGTTTCTTCAACTCCTGTATCTTCAGTTGCATTGGAGGTTTCCCTTGTGTTTTGATCAGTCATGTTAGAACCTATAAAAGGTCCAATGGCAACTCCAGTAGGATAATTTATAGCATATTTTCCTGTATTCACAGTCGCTGTAACTTTGTTTGTGGTTGTGTCAATTACAGAGACATTGTTGCTTTCAGCATTTGTCACATATACCGTTGTTCCATCCGGAGTAACTGCAACTCCTAAAGGAGTAGTTCCTACAGGCACTGTAGCCGTAATAGTGCTAGTTGTTGTGTCAATTATAGAAATATTGTTGCTGCGAGAATTCGCCACATATACTTTATTTCCATTAGGAGTGACTGCAACATCACTAGGACCATCTCCTACAGGCACAGTGGCTGTAACAGTATTTGTTGCTGTATCAACTACAGAAACATCGTTGCTGCCTGCATTAGTCACATACACTAGGACTTACGCACTTCAGATTCAAAATCAAGCACAGTAACCATCAGATTTAAAATTTGAATTTCAGGAAGTTGTAAGCCTACTGCAGTTGATTTGGTACTTCAAGTGCGTAAGTCCTAATACACTTTATTTCCATCAGGCGTGACTGCAACATCACAAGGATGGTCTCCTACAGACACAATGGCTGTAACTTTGTTTGTAGTCGCATCAATTACAGAAGTAGTGTTGTTGAAATTGTTTGTAGCATAGATTTTTTTCCGTCAGGCGTGACTTCAACGTCATAAGAACTCATCCCCACATTAATCGGGGCCATTACAGTGTTTGTGGATGTGCCAATTACTGTGTTAATTACAGAGATAGTGGTGCTGTCACGATCCGTCACATAAACCCTTGATCCTGTCGGGTTAACTGCAACTCCCAAAGGATAAACTCCTACGTCCACTAAGGCACTAATAGTATTTGTCGCTGTGTCAATTACACAGACAGTGTTGTTGGTTATGCCTGGCTTTGCCACATATACCTTTGTTCCTGCAGAGTTGACTGCAGCTTCTCTAGGCCACTCTCCTACAGGAATTAGAGTTGTAACATTGTTAGTTGCTGTGTCAATTACAAAGACAGTTCCAGTGTCGACTCCCGGACTCGTCACATATGCAAATGGAGCTGCACCTGCTATTCCCACCAGTATTAAAATTGCAAGTGCCATTATTCCAAAAGCTCTTATTAGGGTATGTCCTCTGCGTGCTTTATTAGACATTGTCACAGATGAGAGTAGACTCGAAAAAGTGGCAATCGGTATTACTGACATAATTTCATTTTTAATCATTTATACTACTCCTGTTTATCTCCCAGGAGGCGGGAGCAGGTAAGCTAAGCCTTATATATTCGCAAAGCTAACTTAATCTTGCTTCTTAGGAAGTATTCATGGAGTTCGATAACCTTGGAAAGTACTTCTGAACTCCATAAACTACTTTTTGTTAACTCCTTATAAGTTTTATGTGTAAACTCTCTAACAATGCGATTTTCATACTCATTTTATCTATAATTATTTCCTGATCTTTGATTGTTAGAGACCTTGGCTGTAAAGTATATATGTGAGAATAATGCCTTAACTTATATCAAACTCTAAAAGAGTAATCGTGCGAGTTTTTATCTTATTTAATAAAATAATACTGTTGACCCATATGAAATTTAGACTAATAAATTCCCTAGACAGTCACAGGCTTCGTCATGCGATTTAATCTTATGTCCATCACTGCTTTTAGGCTTTGTCTTTATAAAATTTATCGGTTGCTGATGCCTCACCTGGTCACGATATATTTTTATTTTGGAACAAAGTGAAATCAAACCCCCAAATTAGGGTAATTAAGATGAATTAGTGTAATCAAGATATACAGAGAAAATATTTTCATTTTGATCGAGCTCACTTTTTATTCTGATTGCATCTTTTTCCGGAATCCAATTCTTGGATTCATCTTCAAAACGAATATAACACCAGGTAAACTTTTTCACTTGAATATCATATTTATCGAGTATTTCAAGAAAATTTTCATCTTGAACAGCTTGTTCAGATACCGTAAATACGTGATAATCTCCTTTTCTGATAACATGAGCAGGAGAAGATATAATCCAATCTTTTTTCTCTTCCTTCATTGCTTTATTAAGCTCATTTCTTATATCCCGATTACCTTTGTCCACCATTATGTAGTATTTGTCCGCCATGTAATCAATATTGTACTTCATGCTATAGTTCATAGTCAGGTTATAATTTTTAAGAACAGCTTTAACTTCCGAATCGGGAACTCCGTCTTCAAATTGAATATACATACCACCTACCTTAAGCTCATCGTTAACTTGCGTTTCCGTATCTACTGGTGTTTTTACAAATAACCCTGCAATTATTACTAGAATCAGAAAAACAATAAAAAAAGCAACTTCCTTGTTAATTCTACTCATACCAATCACTCAAAAAAAGTGAAGAGTTTTAGCTCTTCACTTAACATATATATATGACAAGTTTCGGCTCCCCAAGTTTCTAGAAATTGGTGCCCCGATCCAACGGGTAGTGGATCATTAATCTTCAAATAGTGTAGTCCAACGCCAGAATCTGGGTATCCTCTACAGACTCGAACATGCCCTGGAATCATACTAACTACAGGTCTATTGTTATTTATTTCGGAGGTAAGTTGACTAAAAATTGGAGTCCCATCGTCAAATGAACCAGTTTTCCCTAACCCTCCTTCTTCTCCTGTAGTCTTGTCTTTTACTACAGTCATTGCTCCTATACTTGGATAGCTGTATACAACCATCTTAGTTGATTTGATTTTTCCATCTGGATATTCTTTTTTGGTAATTTCGATTGATTTTTTTATGGCCTCATCAGCGTCAAACGGTCTTGGATCAAACTCTATGACTTGAATTGATGCTCCTAATTTTTTAGTGGCACCAATATCGATTCTACCTATGATGTTATTATCTTTATATACTGAAAATTGATAATACAATTTTTGACCATTTATGTCATAAAGCTCCAATTGTTTGGGATCTATAGACGCTCCTTCCCATTTTTCAAAGTCAGTATCGGTTGCTATAAAACTTATCATTTGTGCATTTGCGTGCTCAAAGGCTTTCTCTGCAGTACAGAATAATTATCCTCTTTCTATGCGTCTGCGGCTGGTATCAACACCATACCAACCAGCAATGTTGCTAAAACAAGTGTACCTATTCCACTTTTGTTCTTAATCATCTTTTATCTCCTGTTTAGCACCCAGGAAGCATGATTAAGTAAGTTTAAATATACGCAAAGCTAACTTAATCTTGCTTCTTAGGAAGTATTTATGGAGTTCGGTTTACCTTGGAAAGTACTTTTGAACTCCATAAACTACTTTTTGTTAACTCCTTATAAGTTTTATGTGTAAACCCTCTAACAATGTGATTTTCATACTAGTTTTGAACCTACAGTTATTTCCTGATCTTTGATTGTTAGAGACTTTGGCTGTTAAAGTATATATGTGAGAATAATGCCTTAACTCATATTAACCCATATGAAATTTAGACTAATAAATTCCCTAGTCGTAACATACTGAGAATAAAATGTGTTATTTAAGGTATTTTCTGATGATTTACAGCCTCAATGAGTCGTTTCCGGTGCTTCCTGAATAACCTTTGCAATCTGCCTAGCACCATTGATTGATATTGTGGCAGCATTGAGCTTTTTCATTACTTCTTTTGCTATTTCCTTCTTTAGCTCAATATCTTTATCTGGCTCTTTTGGGGCAGGAATCGCCTCTATTTCTTCTTCCTCAACTCCCTCATCAATCTGCATGGGTGCGCCAGTGAGTTTCACTGCAGCAGGCTTTTTCGGCTCTTCCTTCGCAGGCTCCTATTCGATTCGAAGCAGCGGGAAAAACATTTTTAGAAAAAGAGTAAAAAATAGTCAGGCAGGCATAATATTTTAAAAGCTCTGTCATTGGTAACCTCTTGAACCTGGGGAACCTTAAGAAAAAAGGAGAATAACATGTTTTTAAGGCACTGACATTGACCTTTTACATTCATTTTCAAAATCGATTTTAGAATCAATTCTTTTGTAATTGCGGGAATATCCCTAAACACCTGCTTTAATGGTCTTGCAGTTCTTTTGGTTTCATTCCCTTTTTTTCGTTCGATATAATAAATATAAAACTAACATCACTAAAACGGCGAAGACTACTATATACATTATAGGTATTCCAAAAATCATTGTTGCATTAGATTCTATAGCCATGGTTTTTTTATATGGCGCATCCATTTAAATATTTTTCTCAAGTATCCCATTTTTACAGGGAGAATTACTTTATTCCTCATTTAACAAGAAATTACAACACTTGACTGAAAGTAAAAAATTAAAATTATTACTAAAGTTAACGGTATTTCGTTAACTTTAATAAATCACTCATAATCAAATTTTTTGAATGCTTATGGATATGTAACATACTGATATGATGATTTAGACTAATAAATTCCCTAGACAGTCACAGGCTTTTTCATGCAATTTCCATACATGGTGACTTTTTACTTTTAAGGCTTCAGTATGTGATTTAGTCACTGTTTTAACATATGCTTATTCAAAAGCTTCGTCTTTAGAGTATCTAATGAACAAGTATTCGTACATCACCGCCACTACCCACCCACCAATCGCTCCCAACTGAGTCCAATCTCTTGAAATTCTATATAAGTACATAAGATATACGATATTAATAACTGAAAATACCATCACAAGAATATTCAGTCTCTTTTGAAAACGTGCAGTAACTTTCATTAATTTCTCCTCGTCTTTACAATATATACAGGTCTGTGATGTTGAAAGTTGTTTCTGTATCCTTCAGGCTGCTCAACAAGACATGGGAACACACCACCCACTGAAAACAAATTGAGCCTAGGGCGTCCTATGAGGTCGCACCCATCACAGCAGTTCTTTTTACCTGATTACCTCTGAAAAGGTTATCAACATTTTACATAATATGTTGCTACCCAGGCAAATGCTGAAAGCATGCACTACAAAATTATACTTTTTGCGTTTGGTAGGGGGTTTATCGAAGGAAACAAGCATATTCCTATAAACTATGTAACAATCGAAAAACCAAACACATAGGCAATTATGGAAAATTCTGCCTGAAAATGACAATTTTCTTTATAATAATTATGCAATAAAATAGAAATAACATTTTTTGTATTACTAATTTTAGCGAAATTATGTTAGTTCTGCATACTAGAGGTATTCTAAACCATGCTATTCTATAGTATATCGGAATATGGAACATATAACCGATTACATGCCCAATGGCTAAAAAGTATTAGGAACACATACCCTATTCAAATTTGGTGTATGAATTTCGCGTTCTAAGCTGGCTGTTTTACCCTATATTGAACGGATGATTTACGATCAATTGAGGGGTCGGAAAGCCATTGGATTGTATTTCTCCAAGTTGACGGACTTTCTATATATTAATAGGGTGTTTTTAATATTTCTCATAACTTATCCTTTTTAACCAGATCGTATGTCTTTGCCATCCTTACGAGATCGTTCGTGCTGTGCTTTTTGTATATCTGGAAGAACCTTTGATCGTACCCATCAATTGAAGTTTCACGCTGCTTCGTGACAAGTTCCTTGAACTGCAGGGACATTCCGTGAGGCATTTCCAGGAGCTTCAAGACTTTCACGATTCTGGTTTTTGCGTCCAACATAACATAATTTATGAGATATCCTTTGTTCATATCGTTAAGGTCCTCAATGTCATATGGAGGGAAAAACTTGACATGGTAAGGGGCATCCATCCAGCTCATTGATCCGAATTTAACTAGGATGAAGATAATACCGTCAATCTCTATGAGACCTAGTTTGATCTTACCTTCAGCGAATTGCTTAAGTTCGAATTGTGATGGGGAAGTCCAGGCTATCCTTAGAAAACCACCAGATTGTTCAAATTCAAAGATTACACTCTCATTGATGGGGTTCGTCCCTGGAAAAGGTTTACCGACCTCAATTGTTTGCATTATCCGCCACCTACAATTTTAAAAAAAGGACAGGTTGATACTCTAAATCGATGTGTTCTTGATGAAGTCAATTTTATAAATAGATTATTCGGAGTAGCTGTCTAAATCTGGATGTTATCTGTGAACATTATAGTAAAAATACAGTATTTTTGGGGGAAAAATACTATACTCTAAGCTTGATAACTCTAAGCCTGATAATATTCACTTTTTAAAACACAGATAAAGTTCTGTATCGGGGTAATACCGGCGTCACTTAGAGCCTATCCGAAAAGTCATTAACGCATGTTGAGAAGTTACGATAGGTTTATAGTATCGACATCCTTTCCGGTTGTACATATTGTCAATTGTAAAGGTACAGTAGATCACAACACTTTTCGGATAGGCTCTTAAATGAGACGTAAAGTAGATAACTTATTCAGGTGAGAAATCTGGAAATCAGTGTTTCTTGGGATGTATAAATTTTCAATTCAGTTTCACAGCAGTTTCACAGATCTTTTTGTAATATGTACATTTATAAATCGGAAAGATGCGGGACCTGGGAGAAAGCACTTCTAAAATGGGTGATACTTTGAAGGCTGTCGAAATCCGGATTTCACAGGGAGAAAAGTACTTCTGCAAATGGATATGGTGTGGCCTATTGTCTTTTGCTGTAAGGGTCGGCCGGATTATCGCAAAAGTTATCGACTTTTATGCTTTCCCGGAAGCAATCGATTCGTTATGGCAAGCCGTTAAGCCTAATACCCGCAGTCTTACCCCACTAGAGGAACAGGAAGCACGAAGCGTATTTGGAGATAGCATCATTTATTGGCAGGTGCGTATCGACGAATGTTCGCTCATTGCTCGGATCGGAGCGAAAATAAACCGATGCTCAGATATGGGTGTTACAACCTTCCATACTATCAATTTCAGTCGAAAGATTAACACGGCAGCAGATAACTCTGAAATGAAGTGGCTTATTCATGAGTTAACCCATATTGCGCAAATGGAATATGCTGGTTCGCAATACCTTATTGAAGCAATTCATGCGCAAGCAAGCTCGGGGTATGCGTACAGGCTTGGTGCAAAAAGCATTTACGCGATTATAATCGCGAGCAACAAGCCTCGATTGTTGCGGACTATTATATTGCACACAGTTCAGGCGGTTCAACTGCAGCTTATGATCCTTATATTGCAGAATTGAAAGCCGGGGATATATAAACGGCAAATAAACAGCAGCATGTTCTCAATGCCTTCGAAAACTGATCCAGGTCTATCGCCTTTGTCCTCTACTATCTGTCTTCTCAGAATGTCTGATTCCTCAGGCAGAATCTGTTTTGCAAAATAACTGGGAGTATCAAAAGCTGATAACTTGTTTCGCATATTCAAAAAATGCGTGTTTTATTTTTGAAAAAATATTTGAAAAAATATAGAGTTTTTGTGCTTTTGGTTTTCAGCAACTGACTCCCACGACAAATACATATCTTTAGTTATTGTCCGGCTCCGAAAGCAGCTTTAAGTTTGAGTTCTTCTTCTTTGGAAAGAGAAGTGCGCACTACTTTATGATTAAATTTGCTCAATTCGCCGAGAACTTTGTCCTCAGTCCATTGTGAGATCAACAGGAAGAGGGCAGATCCGCCGGGCTCGATTGTTCCAGCAACTTCATTAATGAATTCGTCGTTGATTCCGTAATCAGTAAATTTATCGGAAATTGCACCTGTTACGGCACCGATTGCCAGGCCCAACCAGGGTACCCAGAAAAGCAGTCCAATCAACATACCCCAGAATGCTCCACCTACAGTACCTGCACCTACAAGGTTTACCGCCTGCTTTACCTTGACCTTACCATCATGGTTACGAACGACGATTGCAGCGTCATCAAGATTGATCAACTGCTCCTTTTGAAGCCTTTTGATGACTTCATCCATTTCGGATGCGCCTTTCTCGTCCGAAAAAACAAAAACTATTAACTCACTCATGTTTCAAGGATCTCCTTTCTTAGTTTTGATTTATGCAAAAGTCTGATACTTATTAGTCTTAGTTTGATAGAAACAGAGTACCACCTGAGATTCAATAGAAAGCAGCCTCATCGAGAGAACGGAAGGGCCTGAACTGCACAGGTAGTTTAATAACCAATTTAAAGAAGCCTTTTCAGGATATCTTTTAATTGATCATATCACTGGCCCATACCCCGCTTTCCGAAGGTGTAGATTTCCCTTGCTTATCCAGAAGCTACCAATAATAACAATTACACAATATGATATATGTCTTGCGAAATTGAGTGTCAAAATCAAGTGCATATGAGCTGGGCAGTGTACCGAAAACTGTGCAAAAATAGAAAATAATATTTACTTTTTTTGGGGAAACCATTAATTGCCTTAATTAGTGGAAAAAAAGAGAAATAATCTCCAGTTTGATAGTGAGTTTAAGAGGACCCCTCTAAAAATAATACAATTTATCTGAATGGGAAACGGGGATCGATATTAAATATCGTTATTTTTCGACCTATTTCCACTACCAAACTCTTACAAAAAATTCATGTGGAAGAAACTCCTTTATTATAATTAGTATGGAACATTCAGCGGGAATTTGGTTATTTCTGGCACTGGGTCTGTTCTTCTGCCTGTTTACAGGTGTAGGGGTGCAGACCCTGTTGCCCTGAATAGTGGGGATGTAAACCTTTCGGAAACCAGGGCTTTTGACTTTCTCTGCAAATGTGAAACAGGATGCATAGTCAATACAGTTTCCCTCTCTTCCAGCGGAAATTACCTCGCAGTCGGAGGATTTGATTACAATGTTTCTCTTTTTAATTCGGAGGGTAAGAAACTTTGGAATTATACTACAGGAGATGTAATTTATACAGTATCAATTTCTTCTGATGGGACTCGTGTAGCCGCAGGAAGTAATGATAAGAAGGTATATTTTTTTAACCGGGAAGGAGCTTTGCTCTGGAGTTACGAAACCGGGGGCAGCCTGAATAGTGTAGCGGTCTCTTCCGATGGTTCGCATGTAGCAGCTGGCAGTGAGGACGGTAAGGTTTACTTCTTTAATAGAGAAGGTAAACTTTTATGGAATTTTGATTCCGGGGATGCAGTCCGGAGTATTGCCATCTCCAGAGATGGATCTTATATCGCATCCGGGGGTTCCAATCGGTGTGTCTACCTCTTTGACAGCAAAGGAAACAATATATGGAAACGGAAGACAGGCAGTGTAATCAATAGTGTTTGCATGACGCCATCCGCTTATTATGTAGCTGCCGGTGGGTCCAATTATAACGTCTATCTCTTTGACCAGAAAGGAGAATTTTCCTGGATTCACAATCCTGCTTACTGGATAAGCAGTGTTTCGCTAACAAGCAATGGCTCATATCTTGCAGCAGGAAGTTTTGACGACAAAATCTACCTGTTTAACAGTACCGGGACAAAACTCTGGGACTATCAGGTAAAAGATGACGTCTACAGTGTGGAAGTTTCCCCGGATACATCATTCATTGCAGCCGGAAGCTGGGATGATACGCTCTATGTCCTTAGTATGGAAGGGAACGAGTTTTGGAACTACAGCTGCGGAGGAAATATCAACAGCTTATCCATTTCTCGCGATAGCTCAACCCTTGTTGCGGGAAGTGATGCAGGGGCAGCATATCTTTTTGAGCGGAATTCCACGGCTTTTGCATTGCTCTTGGGAGACGAAAGTTTTCTTTCCCAAGAAGACACTCAAGAATCTGACACAATTAAGGCAGGAGAAACCGGACTGCCGTTAAAAGAAGGTACGGCAATGACCGGAGGCGTTGAAAATATAGTTGAGATTGCTTCGGCCTCCACAGGTAAAGCGCCGGTTGATATAAAAAATAACGAAAATTCCGCTGTAGAGAACTCGGCCTCTGCAAAAAGCTCTCCAAAGCTTCTTGAATTTCTCGATTTTTTTAAATTCCCTATAGCTCTTTTATTTGCAGTTTTAGTAGTTGCATTTTACTTGAAAAAGAGAACCTTTAAAAAACAAACCCTGGATGGGGACTTTAAAGATTTTGAAAATCTTGAAGAAGAAAATAACAGGCCTGAAAATTAACAGGAAAACCTTGAAACCTGAAGTTTCAGCTCCGGAGGCTTAGACAGTAAGCTCTGCAAGCTATCTATACCTCCCGAATTTTAATGATTTTTCAGATTTCTTTACTTGCAGCTTCAGATAAAACTCTTGTATGGAATTCAGAATCAAGCTCATTTGCAAGCTTTTTACATTTTTCCAGGTCTATTTCAGACACCTCAACTACCGTAACTCTTGTACTGATTCCCACTTTTCTTGCTCCTTTTATAAAATCAAGTACTGCTCTGTAAGCATTTTTGTGAGTTGGCCTGCACAGTTTGTTATATATTTCTTCGGACTCTGCATTCAGGCTTACGGAAATGGAATCGATTCCTGCTTTTTTCAATTCCGAGATCACATCTTTTTCGGGATTTATCAGAGCTGCATGTCCATTGGTATCAAGCCTGACTCTGATATTCCTGCATTTAAGCCAGCGTGTCACTGCAAGCACCACATCGAACCTGAGGGTCGGCTCTCCAAGGCCTGTGAATACGATTTCTCTATATTTCGAAAGATCCACGTTTTCAAGGGCGCCGATAATCTCCTCTGTTGATGGCTCTTTTGAAAGCCTCAGATCGTATCCGTAAACCCCGTCTGCAAAGTTGCGGATGCAAAATACACAGTCTGCACTGCAACGGTTTGTAAGATTAATATAGAGATTTTTATGAGCTTCGTAGTAAATTGTGTCCATGCGATCAAAATTTATTGCATTCCTTATAACCATGACGCATTAATTCTTATTTTATCCGGAAACTTAAGATACTATATATACGAATTTTTTATTGCTTTACTTCTGTTTTTCGGTTATGACTCGTGTTTTCGAGCAGAAAGTTTATAGGCAATTATGTACTTCTAAGGTTCGATCTGCAGCATTTAGCTAGCAGTATCTATGTTTCAACTCATTTACTCTCCGCATTGAAGCATTTCAGGTTCTCTTTTAGGAATTTGGAATCTCAATGTTGACAGATGTGTGTTAAAAACCTATGATTGATGAAAAATTGCGACGTTCGCAATTTCGAAGGAGAATCTTAAATGGCACAACTAGCTAAATTCGACGTTCCAGAAGAACTTACAAACAAAGCACTTGAAGCTCTCGAGCTTGCCAGAGACACTGGAAAGATCAAAAAGGGCACTAACGAAGCTACAAAAGCAATCGAAAGAGGCAATGCGAAGCTCGTTCTGATCGCAGGAGACATCGAGCCTGCAGAGATTGTTGCTCATATCGCTCCCCTTTCCGAAGAAAAGAATGCACCTTACATCTTCATAAAAAACCAGAAAGAACTCGGTGCAGCCAGTGGGCTTGGTGTGTCCTGCGCAACGGTCGCAATCGTAGATGCAGGAAAAGCAGCTGAAATGGTTCAGGACATTGCCCAGAAGCTTGAAGCTCTTAAATAATCCTGATAACATGAGGTGCTGATTATGGCTGACGAAAGCACGACAGGCGGCTTTGCTGCTGAAGTTATTGACGTTATCGGGAATACGGGTATGCATGGTGAAGCTAGCCAGATCCAATGTAGGGTTCTGGAAGGCAGGGATAAGGGTCGTGTTATCACTAGGAACTGTGTAGGCCCTATCCGGATCGGCGACATTATGATGCTTCTTGAGACATCAAGAGAAGCAAAGAAATTGACCACCAGGTAAGAAAGCGGTGAGATAGATGGAACAGAGGAAATGCTATTTTTGCGGGAAGATGTTGGAGCCTGGAACCGGTAAGCTCTACATCAAAAAAGACGGTTCTACCTACTACATGCACTCTTCCAAGTGTGTGAACAACTTCAATCTGGGCAGGCTTCCGCGGCGTACCGAATGGACTGAGAAAGGCAGAATCCAGTTGAAAAAAGTATAAAGAAATTGAATTGCCAGTTTATTTGTTCAGATTATTAAGGTGTGCACATGGAACAGACATACGTTATGGTAAAGCCTGACGGAGTCCAGCGCGGACTGGTTGGCGAGATCATTTCCAGAATCGAAAAGCGGGGTCTGAAAATCGTTGCTCTTAGGATGAACGTTATCAGTGAAGCCACTGCAAAGGAACACTACGGTGAACATGCAGCCAGGCCTTTCTTCCCCTCTCTTATCGAATTTGTCACCTCCGGTCCATCGGTCTCGATGGTAGTTGCCGGAAAAGATGCAGTCAGAGTTATGAGGGCTGTAAACGGGGCTACGAACCCGGTAGATGCAGCTCCGGGAACTATCCGCGGGGATTTTGCTCTGGATGTAGGTAGAAACGTAGTTCATGCATCCGATTGCCCCGATGCTGCAGCAAGGGAAATTGCAATTCACTTTAAGGACTCCGAAATCGGGAAATATTCCAGGATCGATGAAGTCTGTCTGTACGAATAAAGCAGGTGCATCAAAGCCTTTTCGCGTTTCTGAAAGTTTCAGGGCGCGATTCCAAGTCTTTGTTTATCCGGTACCTGCAAAATGGGTCCTTCCGGGTAAACCCGGACCCTTCTGGACCTGCAGCGAATAAGACGCGGGAATGAGAGAGGTTTTGCATATGACCGACAAGAAAAATTTAAGAACTCCTATAGTCTGCGTGATGGGGCACGTCGACCACGGGAAAACTACTCTGCTGGACAAAATCAGGGGTACTGCAATTGTTCGCGGAGAAGCCGGAGCCATCACCCAGCATATCGGAGCAACTGAAGTCCCTATAGATGCGATTGTCGACAAGCTCGGAGATCCAAGGCTTAGAGACCATTTCATTGTGCCAGGACTGCTCTTTATTGATACACCCGGGCATCATGCCTTTACAACCCTCAGGAGCAGGGGAGGCGCTCTTGCCGACCTTGCAATTGTTGTAGTGGATATAAACGAAGGCTTCAAGCCCCAGACCTATGAAAGCCTGCAGATCTTAAAGCGGTTCAAAACTCCTTTTGTTGTTGTTGCTAATAAGATCGACAGGATTGGCGGCTGGGTCTCACAAAAAGACCTGCCTTTTGCTGCCACTTTCAAAAAACAGTCCTACGATGTACAGGCCAGGCTTGAGACAAAGCTCTATGAGGTAATAGGCGAGCTATACAACCAGGGCTTTGCAGCAGAACGTTACGACAGGGTTACAAACTTCCAGAAAATGCTGGGTGTAGTGCCTGTGAGTGCTGTCACGGGAGAAGGAATTCCTGATGTTCTGATGGTACTCCTCGGTTTGACCCAGAAGTTTCTTGAAGCAAATCTCCAGTACAGCGCCAAAGGCCCAGGAGTCGGAACCGTACTTGAGGTCAAGGAAGAAAAAGGCCTGGGTGCAACACTTGATGTTATTCTCTATGACGGCACGTTGAAAAAGGGGATACTGTCGTTATCGGAAGCCTTGGAGAGCCGATCCAGACCAAGGTTCGTGCTCTCTTAAAGCCGAGGGAGCTTTCTGAGATCCGCTACGAAAGTAAGTTCCAGCAGGTAAATAAGGTCACTGCTGCGGCTGGTGTAAAGATTTCGGCTCCGGGCCTCGAAGGTGCCCTTGCAGGCTCTCCGATAAGGGTTGCTACGGAAGAAAATCTTGATGAAATCGTAGCGCAGGTAAAGTCCGAGATAGACGAGGTCAGGATTGATACGGGTTCGGTAGGGATCCTAATCAAAGCAGATACCCTGGGTTCCCTTGAAGCCCTTGTCCATGAGTTCCGGAAAGATGAAGTCCCTATCAGGAAAGCCGAAGTAGGGGACATATCCCACAGAGATGCAATTGAGGCTTCGACAGTTGAAGACCCTCTCTATTCGGTGCTTATAGGTTTCAATGTCAAAGTTCACCCTGACGCCAGAGATTTCCTGCAGGAAAGTACTGTGAAGGTGCTCACAAGTGATGTGATCTACCGCCTGGTTGAAGACTACCAGAAATATGTAAAAGAACAGCAGGAACTGGCTGAAAAGAAGATTTTCGAAACCATTATTCGCCCTGGAAAATTCAAAATTCTTCCGGGATGCGTGTTCCGTCAGAGCAAACCCGCAGTTGTCGGGGTAAGGGTGCTTGGCGGGGTCGTGCGGACAAACGCAGATGTCATGCTTGAAAATGGGACCGTCATAGGCAAGATCAAGGGTCTGCAGTCTGACGGGGAAAACATTCCTTCTGCAAGAGTAGGCAAGGAAGTTGCAATGGCAATTGACGGCGCAACAGTCGGCAGACAGATCAAAGAAGAAGACGTGCTTTATATTAACGTGCCTGAGAGGCACGCCAAAGTTCTTGAGCACGAAATCTATAATTCCCTTTCAACTGATGAAAAGGAAACTCTTGATATTTTCCTTATGCTCAAAAGAAAAGATAATCCTTTCTGGGCAAAATAACTGCTGATGTACAGGGCAGCAGCATGTTAAGGCTCAGTAAGAATTCGGATAAAAAGGCAACATAAGGCAAAGGAATAATTATAAGTAAATCTGATATTGGAGGATTTCACATGGCTAATTTCAAAGTTGTAGTATCTGACCCAAAAGAAGGGCGTGCTTACCAGCTCGATGTTAAAGATGCTGAAGCAAACGCATTAATCGGAAAATCAATCGGTGAAGTTGTTGACGGTGCCATTTTCGGGCTCGCCGGATATAAAGTCAAGATCACTGGCGGCTGTGACGGCAGCGGTTTTGTTATGAAACCCGACCTTCCTGGTCCCAGAAGACAGAGAATTCTGCTTGCAGTAGGTGTAGGCTATACTCCCAAGCTTCCGGGGCAGCGCAGGAGAAAGATGATGCGCGGCAAAGAAATTGCTCATGACATCGTCCAGATCAACGCCAAGATCGTTGAATACGGAAGCAAATCCATAAAAGCTCTTCTCGGCCTCGAAACCGCAGAAGAAGCTCCAGCAGCAGAGTGATTTTGAGTTCCGCCTGCAGGCGGGCTTTGAACACTTTCATTTTTGTTTTTTTCGGTTCTGCTTCTTTTTATGGTTTAGATATCTTTTTTCATTTCATCTGTTATTAATTTTAGTATTTTTTTCTATTTCTTCTTGTTTCCTTTTCTCTCTTATTTTTTCATACCTTTTAGCCATACATGCCCCCATTCCAGTGCCAATTCCATAGAATATTCCCTGCATTAAGTCATGAAACAAGAAGTATCCTAGTGCATTGATTCTGATATATATCCATAAAGTAATTATATTAATTGTTCAATAAATACTCTTATGCCTCGTATAAGCCTTCGCCCTAAATTACCATTTACTCAAAAAGAGTTAGATTATTTGACCAAGTTAAGTCGTTCCAGAAATCAAGCTGCAAGTATTGTTAAAAGATCCAAGATAGTTCTTTTGAGCTATCAGGAAAAAAACGATACCGAGATCTCCAGAGAGTTAAAAGTAGATTACAAAACTGTAAGACTCTGGATACAAAGAGTTTTAGATTTTGGGGTTAAAGAAGGCTTGGTAGATAAATCAAAAAGTGGGAGACCTCAAGATATTAGTGCTGAATCACGAGCTCACGTAGTCTCACTTGCATGTATGAAACCAAAAGATCTTGGTTATCCTCATGAAATCTGGACTCAGAGACTCCTTGCTGAACATATCAGGGAGAATTGTATCAAAGAGGAACATCCTGATTTATCGAAGATAAATCAGGGGACAATTTCAAAGATTCTCAATGCAAGCAAAATAAAACCACATAAGATTAGCTGTTACATTGCTAAAGTTGATCCCGATTTTGATCAAAAAGCAGCCAATGTTCTGGATACATATAGAGAAGCTAAAAGACTAAATGAAAAAAAGGAAAAATGAACAAATTAGTACAGTGATTCTTTCCTACGATGAAAAACCAGGTATTCAGGCAATTGGAAATGTTTATCCAGATCTTATGCCAGTAGAAGGGCATTATTCTACAATAGCAAGAGATTATGAGTATAAAAGATATGGGACTCTTTCACTATTAGCTGGAATTGACTTGATATTTGGGAGAATTTATTATAAAGTATTTGAGCAGCATAGAAGCTGCGAATTCATTGAATATCTCAAAGAACTTGAGTCAATATATCCAGAAGAAAAAATCATAATTATACTGGATAATCTTAAAATACATACATCAGAAGAAACTCGGGAATACCTGGAAACAGTTCCTGATAAATTTGAATTTGTTTTCACACCAAAACATGCTTCGTGGCTGAATATCATCGAAAGTTTTTTCAGTAAAATGGGGAGGAGCATGTTGAGAGGAATAAGAGTAGACTCAATAAATGAATTAAAAGACAGAATTAGTCAATATATAAACCACGTTAACGAAAAACCAGTTATATTTACGTGGAGATATAAAATGGAAGAAAGGGATGAAATGCCTGGGGGAATCACAATCTAAAATGGAGTTAATTAGGAATCGAAGCACTAGTAATATGCATATCACAAAGGGCGTGATGAAACATAAAAATCGGTCTTTAATTAGAGATATTACCATACTTGGTATTCCCTGAGTTTGCCTTTATAAATTCCATCATTTCAATTTTGGGTCATGTACGTGATTTGCTGAAAACTGCGAGTACTAGAATCTCTTTAATTTTTACTCAAATTTGTGAATAGTGCTTGCTTCTCAGAACTGATCAATAACTCACGTACACGACCATTTTTTTCTAGTTTTTGTTTTCCTGTGGATCACGAATTTTACGTCTTTTCAGAAATTGATTCAGCTATTTTCAGCATTTCGTCTTTTTCCAGGGAAGCGCAAAGGCTCAGATTGACATCTCCTAACTTCCATGTTAAAAGTTTCACTTTCCCCATGGAAACATATTTTCCTTCTATCCCATTAATCTTAATGTCTTCACTTTTATCCATAACTACAGCATCAGAGGACTGGTTCTTAGATACGGTTTCCGCGAGATCTATAATAGCTTTATCTTTTGTGTATGTCAGTTCGACTGTTTCAGAAATCTGGCTTTCAGAGGAATATATGCTGTTGTTGTAGATCATTGAATTATTGAATTCATAGCCTTCAGGCAGGTACTTCGGAGTAAGGATCTTAAAACTGGCTTTCTTTCTAGCTTCTTCAAGGCTCAATTCTTCAGGAGGCTTAATTTCCCCTAAGTCTACTATTTTTGCGCCTTTCGGGATCTCAAACTTGAATTCCGAGTCTGGGATTCCTGTATTAACTTTCAGGTCCCTAATTTCTAATTTCATGGTTAGATTTCCATCGCCGTTATATGTCTCATATCTAAGAGGCATCCACGTTTCCTGATCTACCCAAATTTTCGTCTTGTATATCAGTTCATAATCTCCGTCGTTTTCTTTTGGAGTTGTCTCCAGCAGATAAGTTTTTCTTCCATCTACGTTCTCAACGCCAAGTACTGTTACGCTGGTGTCATTCAGGAAATTGTCTATGATATTAGTGTAGTCATTTTTCGTAAGTTCGGAAGCTTTGGAAATTTTTATTTTTGTGACCGTATCGGTATCTGGGGTATAACTCCAAGCAATTTCCCCATCTGATACACTTACGGTTTGATTTTCTTTACCGGGTTCTGTTACAATACTTTTAATCATATTAGGCTTTTTGAACATAGTTTTGGATTCTGTCTCCTTGGTTTCCCCTCCAAAGTAAGAGTTCATGTGCATTGTGTATGAATAATCTCGAGTGTTGTTCTCTTTATCCATCATCTGGGATGCAATTTGTTCTGCATTCAGGTTTTTTTCCGTGCAGCCTGAAGAAAAGAGGGCTACAACTATGAAAATCAGAACAAATATTGATCTAAATTTTTTCATTGTTGTCATATTAATCATCTTTCACAGTTAGTTTTTCTCTAAATATTGTAATACTAATAATCTTGAGGACATTCTTAATTATTTAAGTATTTTTTTATAATTAAGCTTAAAACATTATCCATAAACCAAGTAATATAAGCACAAATCCACTGATTTTTTTCAAGTATATTTTATATGAACGAATTTGTTTAGATAGAGTATAACCTCCTATCAAGCCAATTCCAATAAAAGGTGTCAATACTCCGGCGCTGAATGCAAGCAGAAGGGTCAGATCGTTAACCGTTCCACTTGTAATGGTTTTGTTGAGCAGCACAAGAAGCATTGGAGCAGTGCAAGGAACTTTCACAAACGAAAACAATACCCCGAGGAAAAAACTCCGCCCAGAGTACCCGCATATTTCCTGGCAGAATTCTGAAAATAATTATCCAGAGCAACAGGTGATTTTAAGATTCCCAGAAGGTTTAACCCAATAAGAATTACAATGATTCCTGTTATAAAAGAAAAGCCGTCCAAGCTGGGAATTGATTTTCTAAAAGAGAGCAAACAGATACCTAAAACTATATAAGAACTCACCAGTCCCAATCCGAATACCATTGCACGTATCATACCGTTTTTTGTGCTACTGCTTGTTCCTGCAGTGAAGCTTAAAAGAAACCCAAGTATAGCCATCAGGCAAGGCGAAAAACCTGAAAAAAGACCGAGTGAATAGGCAAATGGCAAATTCAGGTTTGTGTTTATAAATTCATTATCCTGTTCTTTTTCCTGTATCTTTTCTGTGGAATTTTCAGTATTCTTTTCCTCTTCCAAAAGATATTCGTTAATTGATGTTTTTAGTTTCTCTTCAGTAATTTCCTCTTTAGAAATTTTTGTTTCATTATTTATCACAATAGCCGGAATTTCAAGAAAACCATATTTATTCCATTGATTAAAACCATCAGCAGTGCTGGTTTCAATTCTTGATATAACAACACTACCATTATTATATTGAGATTCTATTCGATTGACGATAGGATCAGTTAATACACAATCATGGCAATCTTTTTGATGAAAATATTGAATTGAGATAGGTTCTGCACATGCCGTTGATGTAAAACTAAGATATAAACAAATAACAACTAGTTTAAGTATTCTATCTGAAAATATTTTCATAAAAAATCACTCTATTTTAATATTAGAATTTCATGCATTTGATGATGCACAAAACTCAATTGTCCGAGTTTTATTACCATGCTCAATTTGAGTATAAATCTGACCAATGTTTACTTAGGACAACAGAATATTTTTATACGGTTCTAAAGGCATTCGGCTGCTAAGAAGTTGTTACGAATAACTTAAGTAACATACTTATATTTTCGAGAAATAAATCAATGAAGCTGCTTGTGAGAACGTTAATGTAAAGTATTAAAAAATATATTTAAATTGTTTAATGATGGGTACTAAATAGAATAATTCCTTTTCGAGAATGTAACCACTAATGATCTCGTAAATTATGTCAGTACCATGATAGTACCAGCCGAAGACTGATTTTACAGGAACTATTCTTTGATGAAGTAAGTAGCAAATATTGCAAATATTATACCTATAATAATTCCGTTGGTAATCCCCATCGTTAAATTGCGAAATAAGTATCCTAGCAGTGTGCTAATGATCAAAGGTACTAAAAAAATAAAAGTTGTTTTTTCATAAAAGATTCTCCTTATTATGAACAGTAACCAGCATTTTTACATAATTGGGTTGCACCTGGTGCACAACCATACCAATCTACAAAGAAACACATAGTTGTTACAACTGCACCACATGCTAGTCCGCCAATAATGGTTGTTACCCCTGCTAATATGCATATTAGTGATAGTTCCACTCCACATCCAACATCACATATTACACCGACTATCTGTCTACATGCGGTGCATTTGTCAAGGGTTATTAGTGGAGTAATGGAACCTAAAGAAGCGTTAGCAGCCAAACTCTCTTTAGTTTGACCGTTTAATAAGTCACTTACATCAGCGTTTTCAGAGACTATACTCTTTCCTGTCACGGTTTCTGATTTTATAGATAAGGGAAATCCAGTAGAGTCTCTCTTGACAATCTGTGCCTCAACTTTAATAATTTTACTATTTTCCAATACAGCAGCAATTACACCAGTAGAATTATCTTTACTGACAAGTGGTATCCCTACTGCTTCATAATTAGTTCCATTTAGAGTCGCACTTATTCCAGCTACTCCTGATTTATTTAACTGATACCCTTCTGATTCCAATTGTTTGACTAATTTTTTAAAATCACTGGATTTTAATACAGTTTGCCAGTCTTGATTAATTGTTGCAGAATCTATTTTTGTAATGTTTTTAAGATTTGCAATATTATTAACACAATTTGGGCAATTTCCAGTACATTTTTGTCCAGGTGGACATGCCAACGCAGGTGTTACTAGTATCATACCTATAACGAGCGTAATCATAAAAAGCCCGCTAATTTTTAGATTTCTGCTATTTAATTTCAATTTGTTTCACCTCTAAAATTAGTTTTGTAAGAGGCAAGAAGCAAACTTTAAAATAGTTATAAAGTCATATACTTCATGCCTTCGGGTATGCAGGGTTCAGGATCGGTCTCAAACTTTACTGAATCCTGCAAAACATTCCCACTTACTTAGTTTTAGACAATTCTTTATAAGTTTTCCGGCCAACCTCTCTAACTATCAGAGATCAGGGAATCTTTACAGATCTGAAATGAGTCAGCAAAGAAACAGTTAGAGACTTTGGCCGGAAGCTATATATCGAGCAATTTAACACCGATTGCTAAAGATCTACAGCTAGTAACCAGGTTTTTCGCTAGAAAAGAACAATCTATATACTTTTTAGATAGTGTAATTTGTTCCTGCAGTGAAGCTTAAAAGAAAACCCAGTATAGCCATCAGGCAAGGCGAAAAACCTGAAAAAAGACTGAGTGAATAGGCAAATGGCAAATTCAGGTTTGTGTTTATAAATTCATTATCCTGTTCTTTTTCCTGTATCTTTTCTGTGGAATTTTCAGTATTCTTTTCTTCTTCCGAAAGATATTCATTAATTGATGCTTTTAGCTTCTCTTCAGTAATTTCTTCTATGGGAATCTTTGTTTCATTATTTATCACAATAGCCGGAACTTCAAGAAAACTATATTTGTTCCATTGGTTGAAACCATCAGCAGTACTGGTTTCTATTTTTAAAATTTCAATGCTATTATTTTTATATTGAGTTTATATTCGATCGACAATAGGATCGGTTATTTCACAATCATGGCAACCTTTTTGATGAAAATACTGGATTGAGATGGGTTCTGCGCAGGCCATTGATATAAAAATAGAAGAGAAGTAAATAACAGCAAGCAAAGCTATTATATGAAAATTGATTTTCATGGGGATCCCTGTAAATAATTTTTTTGTTTCACAAGCCTGTGTATGCCGATAACAGGAAATTTAGTTATCCGAGTTTTGTTTACGCTGTGACCATTTTATTCCCAAAACTAGAATTACCAGTAGAGCTCCAAGAATTATACTTCCTTTTAAAATAGGAAAAATAGGGTAGTCAAGAACAAGATAGCGTACAAAAATAAAAATGCAGAGAATTAAATAAAAAATCAGAAATCTCATAGGATCTTTTTGTTCTTCCACTGTGCAATTATAATATATAATCTTTGATAGTGCGAATCCCATGAATAATAAAAACAAAACCCAGAATATCTGATCCACATTGTAAACTAAAGATGCGTAGAGGTAAGCGATATATAGGAGTATTATAAGAGTCAGAAGACGTATCTGTTTTCGAATCGAGGAAGAGATACTGATTTCTTTTTTTCGTAAGGCTCTGTGGTTTTTTCTTCATAAGATTTTGATTCAAAAATATGATTAATTATTAAAGAAATTGATGGGTTCAACAATTGTTCTCTTTTTCTATACCAGACAAGTAAGGAGAAATGTGTTGCTGTAAAAACGAAGGCTAGAATAAGAATTACCTCAGGTTCTATTAAGATATATCCTTTAAGATTTAAATAGGCAAATAGCAAAAAGGAAAAGAAATATGTTGCAACTGAACGCCATAGTTCTTGTTTCACTATACTATCTATCTTCATGATCCAACCACCACGGTATTTTTGGGAATTTTGTTCTGAGCTTCCAAAGTACAGCTATTATATGAGAAGCGCTTTTCATGGGAATCTCTGATACTAAGTATTCGTAACAAAATAGATTGAGTATTTTTTTATATAAGTTAATCCTATTTGGTCTATATGCTTGAGGAAATTATTTCCAAAAAATATAACTTGCTAAAACCTTTTCTTGATGAAAAAAGCAAACGTTTATTTGCAGCTGCAGAAGCGCTTAGTATTGGCAAAGGCAACATCAGCATAGTTTCTCGTGCAACTGGTATTTCTGAAAATACAATTAAAAAAGGTTGCACTGAACTGGAAAGTGGCAAATCTCTTTCTGATGATAAAATACGTGCTCCTGGAGGAGGTCGTAAAAAGATTGTTGAGAAAGACCCTACTCTTTTATCCGATCTTGAGGCACTTATTGAACCAACAAGTCGTGGGGATCCGGAATCTCCTTTACTCTGGACTTGTAAAAGTCTTCGAAATATAGCAGGGGAACTTCAGAATATCGGACATAAAGTAAGCCATACAAGAGTTGCGGATATGCTTCACATGCTTGGTTACAGTTTACAAGCGAATAAGAAAACCATAGAAGGAACTGAGCATCCTGATCGTGACAAACAATTTGAGCATATAAGTGAAAAATGTAAAATATTTCAAGGTGAACATCAGCCTGTAATCTCAGTAGATACTAAAAAGAAAGAGTTAATCGGAAATTTCAAGAATGTTGGCCGTGAATTGCGTCCAAAAAAAGATCCAATACTTGTCAATGTATATGATTTTAAGGATAAAGAACTGGGAAAGGTAAATCCATATGGGGTATACGACATTGCTAATAATGAGGGATGGGTAAACGTCGGCATAGATCATGATACAGCGTCTTTTGCAGTTGAAAGTATACGTAGATGGTGGAATCTAATGGGGTGTAAATCATATCCTGATGCAAAAAAACTTTTAATTACTGCAGATTGTGGGGGAAGCAATGGATCAAGAGTAAAATTGTGGAAAACAGAATTACAAAAATTAACGGATGAAATCGGATTGGAGATTTCGGTTTGCCACTTTCCTCCAGGTACAAGTAAATGGAATAAAATAGAGCATAGACTATTTTCTCAGATTACTCTTAATTGGAGAGGAAAACCACTAACAAGCTATGAAGTAGTTGTAAACCTTATTGCAGCAACAACTACATCAAAAGGGCTTGAAGTAAAATGCATGTTAGACACGAATAAGTATCCAACAGGAATTAAAATCGAAAAAAACAGGTTGAAAAATTGGGCATTATACTTGATGAGTTTCACGGAGAATGGAATTACACATTCAAACCAAAGAATGGAGTGAGTTAATTAAATTATTTTGTGACGAGCCCTAACCTTTTAGTTTCACAAACTTGTGTATGTCAATAATGCAGGAGATTTAACTTCATGCATCTTCGGTTAAGTGAGGAATCATGATAAATTGGATTTATTCCCAGAACATGTGTCCAAAATTTAGATAGACTTTGAACTGGAACAGGGTATCGATTTTAGGTAAAGAAGCTAAAATTTGAGGCCAATTTATGACATAAAATCGATAGCCTTCAGGCAAGAAAATTCCTTAACCGATGACCAATGAAAAACAATTAAATTGTCCATACACAAAAGTATGGACAAACTTGTAAAAATCACATTGATTTGGATGTTCTTATGTCATCCTTTCTGGATGCTTTCAAGTTCATTAATTATATGCGTTTCAATTGGTGGGCTATTGATACTAACGTTTTCAATTCCGACTTCCTGATATCCAGAATTATTGGCCAGTCCAGATAAATCCATTGTCAAAGTTTTATCCATAATGTAATTGGATTTAACTGAGAATCCACCATTTAAATCTACCCAATTTTCTCCAGAGATATTGCCTACTGTTGTATAATTAATGGTTGTATTACTATAGTCTCTTTTTGCGTTTGAAACAAAATTTGTTTCTGATTTGATACCAATACATTCAAATTTACCGGCTTTTGTCGATATTGTTTTTGTACCTAAAAAAGTATAGTTTCCTGTACCTTCGAATTCATCTTTTAATAAAGGATTTTCATTTATGTTATTTTTGAATACAATTGTCCATGGTTTACCTTCTTGAGTTTCTTTTTCTGGATACTTTAGTAGATTTGGCAGTTCCGGTTGTACCTCAGGTATAATTTTATCTTTGGGATCTGATCTTATCAAGTTTCCATAAACGTCCATAATTGTGACGTATGAAGATTCAGTAGTGTTCCCATTTGTTGTTTTCGTTGATGTCATTTTTGAGGTTATATTCTTTCCATCAAAATCTGTAACTAACATTTCAATACGAATTGGTCCTGTATAATTTGTATTATTTGTGATATATCCTGTATAATTTGTATCACTTGTGATGTATGTACAATTGTAAACAAGTCTATCACCTACATGAAAATTATATTTTAGATTATAATCAGTTTGTGCTTTTCCAATACAACCAAGTTCAAATGCCATGATTACAAATAGTATAAGTATGAGTATAACCCCAAGCCTCTTTCTTGCATTGTTATACATGCTGTTTTCCCCTCCTTAAGACCGAAACGATCGAAGATATCGTCAATGAAATAACAATTACTCCGCATAGCAAAATTATCTCTGCAGTTACGGTTTGGCCATATCTAAATGAAATTAAACTACCACAAAGAAGTGCAATACCGTAAAAAATACCACTAAAAATTGACCATCGTTCAAATGATTTTTGATCTTTTGTAGAGGCTGAAAGCGTAAGGAAAAAAGTCCAATTCCAGCCAATATAAGGTACAATCCATTTAAGGATATTTTTGTTGGGGTCGTTACTGTTGTTATAGTACCTCCTATAATGGCAAAAATTGATAAAAAAAGCAAAAAAAGGAATTTTTTTGAATTCCTTTTTATGATCACTCTCATTTGGCCAGCTCCTCATAACTGTAACTTTTCTCAGGTCCGTCGTCAGTTTCCATAATAGTATTTGTGGCATGCTGTATAAGCAAGTCCGCAGGCTCCGACACCAATTGGTAGGCATGCCAAACAAAGTTTTGCCTCTAATGGCGTGGCTGGATTTGGTGCCAAAAGCGGACCACAAATTAATACGCAAGTAGCAGCACTCCCCAAGCAAATCGATAAGTTGAAAACACAATCGCTTAGTAAACTATTTATCACTACAGTTGTGCTTGTTTTGGTTTGTGGATTGTAGCTATATAGTATAGTTTTGTTGGGTTCTTGAGACTTGTCATTTTTGAAACTTATTGCAGCAAATTTGATATCAATTATTGAGCTATCGTTTTTATTTTCCACTGGTATAACAAGTGCTGTACTGCCATTTTGTGTATATCCTTCATTTTTCAATTGCTCTTGATATTTTTTGACATTACTATCGCTTAAAGCCGTATTCAGCATTTTGTCTTTATCCGCTCCTGTTAGCTGTATTGGGTTTGCGGGAACCAAATTACTCCCACAATTTGTTCCAGCCGGACATGCCAACACAGGCGTAACCATGATCATACCTATAAGGAGCATTATCATAGAAAGCCCGCTAATTCGTCTAACTTTGCTATTCAATTTCAATCTATTCCACCTCTTTACTTTTATTCAAGAGGCAAGAAGCAAACTTTAAAATAGTTATAAAGTCATATACTTCATGCCTTCGGGTATGCAGGGTTCAGGATCGGTCTCAAGCTTTACTGAATCCTGCAAAACATTCCCACTTATTTAGTTTTAGACAATTCTTTATAAGTTTTCCGGCCAATCTCTCTAACTATCAAGATCAGATAATCTTTACAGATCTAAAATGAGCTACAAAAAAACAGTTAGAGACTTTGGCCGGAAGCTATATATCGAGCAGTTTAACACCGATTGCTAAAGATCTACAGCTCGTAACCAGATTTTTCGCGAGAAAAACGTAACCTATATGCTTTGAGGTATTGTATTTTTTCTGCGGTAAATACGGACTTTACAAGATCTCTTGTCTTTACAACTTTGTCACTGATGGCTTTTTACCGCAAAATGGGCAAAGTTAGTTAATTCTTGGGACTATATAGGTTCAAGGTTTAAAAAACGTAGATTGGAGAAAAAGATAGCCTAAATTAAAAAGAGATTGTGTTGAGACTGGAGTAGACTTTTTCAGAGACTTTTAGATAACCAGTATTTTAAGGCCGGATCAAAGTCATTTTACCCATATTTTTCTATCAAATTTTTATAAGAAGGATTTATTCTATAAATGATACTTTTTCCCTCTCTTGCTTCCTTTATGAGTCCTATTTCTTTAAGATTTCTCACATACCAGCTAATAGTAGCTCTGGAAACTCCGATTTCACATGCAAGATCTGTATTTGTATTACACTTTCCATTTTGTATTTCTGAAATTATTCTTTGATTTGTTATGTTTTGAAGGACAGAAATCACTTTTTTTCTTCTTCGTCATAAGTGAAATTATTTTCGAAATATCTCATCTTTCCGCCGTCTTTATAGACTTCGATTTTGTTCTGAGCTTCCAGAATAGTTATATGATGCCTTACTCCTCCTCTGTCTAAACCTATTTTTTCTACAATTTCACCAATATAGGCTCCCGGTTTAGTCTTGATATACGCATAGATACTAGATCGATTAGGATTATCAAGTACATTTCCTCTATCTGCAATTTTGAATCCGAGTATTACGAAAATAAACTTTGTAAGGTACAGCAGTATATCTAGTACGGATAAGATGTGCATCGCAGCCAACCAAAGTAGGAACTGCCAGTAGGGTATTACAGTATCTTCTACAATCTGCACATCTTCTCCAGCTACGGATACTCCAAATTCATCACCTGGTGCTGGGCTTACGATATATTCCGTAGCTCCGGCTGCCATTATTAAAAATGAATATATAAAAAAAGGAGACATAGTCTCCTATAATTAATGCAGTGCAGCATTAAACGTATAGCTTTCAGATCCACTGACTGATTCCCCATAGACTTTGAACTTCCAGGTTCCTTGGTCCACATATCCCTGAGAGGGATCTATATTGATGCGTATCCTACCATTTACACTTCCATCAGAATTATCATAATAAGTTCCAAGTTTGCTTCCTGAGGGAGCGTAAACGCTAAGAGTTAGGGAATCACTTGTATCTCCCCAGTTCAAATCCACTTCAAGATAATTCACGCCTGAGCCTACGTTTACATTGTGAGTTATAGTCTGCCCCTGAATTATGTACTGGGTTGACAGCTGCGAAAAAATGGAATTCACCATATCAAAAGAATTTTCTGTGCAGGGGCTAACAATGTAATCTTTTCCAGCAGAATCTAAAATATCTTCCCTATTGAAGTTTACTGCATATCCGTCTTTGGCGGAAACCGCAGGAACAGCCATCAATCCTATAATAACGCATAAAATGAACACTTTCCAGGTTTTCGTAGTATCACCAAAAAAAATAAGAAGTCCAGGCATATAATGTTTCGGTCCAAAGTTTCTAACAATCATCATTATCGATCTTTATGAAAAATTGTTACAAAAAGGAATGATTTTCAGAAAAACAGCATAAGGATACCTTTTAGTTGAAGCATTTTGTCAAAAAATGAAAGGTAATGAGGATATTGAGAGATAATGAGGATATTATTTCATCTCCTTTGTCAGGACAAAATCGTAAATTTTATAAGCTGGCTTTGAAAGCTTTTCAGAGCAGCTTCTTTCCGGGATCTGTCCAGGATATACACTCATAAACTTCTGTGATTTTCGATTTTATAGAAAACCTGATCTAAATCAGCTTAATAGGGCAAATATGCGTAAAAATGTATCAAGCTATTCATTTCAAGTTAATGGAGTTCGTTATTTCAAATGATTTCTAGAGAGTAAAAATATATTTCCATATTTTATACTCCTTCAATAATTTTGAGGAACAGTTTCTGCAGATTCATTTCTTCTTCTTCGAACATGGATACCGTGCCACCTGCCGTCTTGACAGCTTTTGCAATTTCTGGACGGAGCTTCATTTTCGCATGCACATGCAGAGTCCCATTCTGAATTTCAAGAGCCTGCACACCCTCTACATTATTTACGGCTTCTGCAGCTTCAGAGATGGGAATATCCTGAAACTCAAGCAAATAATGCACACCCTCCTTTGCTCTTACGATATCCCGCAGATCCTCTACAGACCCGACTGCCAGAAGTTTCCCTCTTGCGATTATTGCTATGCGGTCGCAGATATCCTCGACTTCTTCCATGGAATGGGAACTTAGAAAAACGGTCACTCCTTTGCTCCGGTTCAAATCCTTTATAAGGTCCCTCATCATCTGGGCTCCCAGAGGGTCGATACCGCTTGTCGGCTCATCAAGGAAAAGGACTGAAGGTTCGTTGATCAAAGCCTGGGCAAGCCCGAAACGCTTGCGCATGCCTGTGGAAAAACCACCTGTTTTCTGATCTATAGCACGGGTAAGGTCTACGGTTTCAAGTAAATTCACAATTCGTTTTTCCCTAACATCAGGCTTAATATCATAGAGTTTTGCATAAAAGCGCAGGTTCTGCCTTGCGGTGAGATTATCGTAAAAACCGGCAGGTTCGGGAAGAACACCTGTTGTTACCCTTATATTTATTACTTCGCGGACAATATCGAAACCTGCAACTTTCCCGCTTCCTTCACTTGGTTCGAGTAAACCGATAAGCATTTTCATAGTTGTTGTCTTACCAGCCCCATTAGGGCCCACAAAACCAAATACTTCTCCTTTTCTGATCTGCAGGTTCAGGTTGTCTACTGCTCGAATTTGATTCTCCTTTCCGAAAACCTTACTCAAATTAATGGTTTCTATTGCGAATTCGTCTGTTTTCGGTACAATTTCATTTTGCTCTAACTCAATGCTCATTGATTCCATGTTCACCGCCTTCCGAATTTACGTACTACAAAAACAAGCACAAGAATCGCAAAGCCCAGCATTCCTATGCCGAGGAGCCCGCTACTTGATGATTTTTCAACGTTTACTTTGATACTTTTCTCAGAACTCACAAGGTCGTCACTCTTTGCCCGGATAAAAATTTCCTTAACACCGGAGCCGGCATTGGCATTTGCAGTAATCTCTACAGGTATGGTTTTGGACTCTCCTGCTTCCAGCTCGTCTACCGTTCCGAAACCCTGAATCTGACTGGTGATGCCGGTTACCTCGTTAATTTCAAGAGTAACATCTTCCATAGGTTCATTTCCTCTATTCTCAACATTAACCCGGACTTCAAAGGAGCTTCCAGGATTCAATGTAAATTCATTGGGGCTTGAATCTATTTTAAGCAGTTCTGCATTTTCAAGATTATTATTTATATTTACCTCAAGCTGCCTGGAAACAGTCCTGTCTCCGTTTACTGCTGCAACTGTGATTGGGTAAAGTCCACTTGTAGCGTTCTGGAAAGGCTTGACCTTAACAATAAAAATTTGTTCTTCACCTTCAGCAAGTATAAAGGAAGAAAGCCTTTCATCTTCATCATCGTCAGTGACAAATTCCGTGTTCCAGCCTTCAGGCTGGCTCAAAACTTCAAGATTCAGTTTAAGCGGTTGATCGTACCGACTTCTCAAGGAAACCGCAAATTCAGCAGTTTTTTCAGGCCGAATTGCAAGTCCGACAATACTGGAATTAAACTCTACGTATGCACTCAAATCCTCATTCTTTGCCAGTTCGGGATTTATTGTTACACTGAGAGGCAAGAGTACACTCTGATTGCTTTTTTCAGGGCATGCTGCCACTAAAATTTCATAATCTCCTTCGGTCGCATTGAGCGGAGGATTTACGAGAACATTAAATTGCTGATTTCCTTCTCCAGGGACTCCCAACCTGGTAACCCTGGATCCATCAGTTGAAAGCAAGTCAACTCCCCATTTTTCGGGTTTTGAAACAAGATTAATCTGAAAATTTACTCTACTTTCATATTTATTTTCTACAAAAGCCCCGAAACTGACAGGAATTCCCGGATGGGTCTTTTTTCCAGGGATATCAGAATAAATCTCCAGGTTAGGCATTGCATTCCTGTCAACTGTTACTGTAAATTCTTGATAAATCTTGTCATAATTTCGGATACTTTCTCCATAAGGTCTCAGACCTATTTTTATAGGGTATTCCTCGTCTTTTGCATTTTCAGGAACTCTTACTTTAAGAGTCAACTCTCTTTCATCGGCTTCTTCTGGTAGAGTAATTTGGCTTACCTGATTACCGTTTGCATAGATACCTGCAGTCCAGTTTTCGGGTACTTTCTCTACGAAAAAAGTAACCGATGTGCTCTCTGAAGTATTGTATCCCTTTTCTACAGTAAAGCTGAACTCCACCAGGTCTCCGGGTCTTGCAACCTTCCCGCTGATGTCATTTAAGACCGCAAGATTGGAGAAGTCTGCTCTGGCCGGAAAGGACATGAGAGAAAGTAGAATGAATACTATCAACAGGATTGGGAGAAACTTCTCTCTTATATCAAGCACTTATATCCTCCCTCAAAAATTTCAGATATGCAGCTATCAGGAGGATTAGAGGAGCTATAAACAAGACTATAAGATTTGTCCAGAATTCTTTTAACCATTGGACCAGAGTAAAACGGATATCCAGAATCCCACTTATGTTTTCCCTTTCTCCTCCTGCCCCCCATCCAAGGCTCGCTCTTCCAGTACTTAATTCTGCATAATGGTGCATTGGGGACAAAGCCGCA
This sequence comes from Methanosarcina sp. ERenArc_MAG2, assembly GCA_023955635.1. Taxonomy (GTDB): domain Archaea; phylum Halobacteriota; class Methanosarcinia; order Methanosarcinales; family Methanosarcinaceae; genus Methanosarcina; species Methanosarcina baikalica. The sequence continues at coordinate 874,479 of JAMXHR010000010.1, read as the reverse complement.
AGACTGTTAGTTATATCTAGGCTTCCAGCACTTACTATAGGTTCAAGAGAATAACGGAAAAAAGTCAGTATCCAGGTAAACATAATACTAAGAGTTAACCAAATAACAATATTATAGACAATTGAGTCCTTAGCTTCTCTAATAAAGATAGAACAAACAAGCCCTATACTAAGAAATGACAGGGCATAAAGGAAAGTAAGAATAAACCAGACTGCAATTCTGTTTAATTCCATTAAGCTTACTTTTGTTCCCAGAAGGAGAATAATTGTTCCTAAGGAAATTCCGCTTGAGATCAGCATCACTACCATGAGAAGAAGTACAGCTCCAAGCATTTTTCCAAGAATTATCGTGTCCCTGAATACGGGATGTGTTAACAAAACGTTCAAAGATGCTGATTTTCTTTCCTTTATTATGCTATCAAAGCTTAAGGAGATACCTATAAGTGGGCTGAACCAAGCCATCATTAATGAAGTATTATAAAATCCTTCAAGAACCGCTGATTGAGGTACAGGTATCTCGCCTATTTGGCTATAGAATTCTGTCTGAAGGATTTCTCTATAGGTGACTGCAAATATTGCCAATATTAAAGTTCCGAGTAAAGACAAAAAAATAGGACTCCAGAAGCTATCTGCAAATTCTTTTTTGGCAATTATCAGAGCTTTTTCGAAATCGCAATTCATTCTTTCTTCCCCTCATATGTCTCTTCTAAGAAATGCTACATATGAAACTATAAACATCAGTGAAGGTATGCCTGTCAATATCACCAGATTTGACCAATAATCAGCAAACCAGGTTCCAAGTCCAAATCTTGTGTCAAAAATTCCAGAAGTATCTTTACCTGATGAAATTCCAAAACTTCCATAACTTACACGGACTCCGGTTACGGCTTCAGCATAATAACTCGCAAGAGAAAGTTTTTGTAGATCTTCACTCATGGTCATGGCCTCTTCATTATTATCGAGGTCGACTATTAATTCCCCGGTAATAATAGATGAAGCAGCGGTAACTATAGCTCCGAAAATCAAAACCAGATTTATCCAAACTACAAGTCCGGAGATAAACGAGCTTTCGGAACTCTTAGAAATAACCGAAATTAACAGGCTGAAGGCAAAAAAACCTGAGAGATATAAAAAAGTGAGTAATGAAAAGATGAGGATCCGGTTTAGTTCAGAAAATCCAACATCTATCCCTGTTAATATCAGAAGTGTGCCAATTGAGGCGATGACTGAAATAAAAACTACAAAAATAAGAGCTCCAAGACCTCCTATGATTTTTCCACTTATGATATTGTCCCGGAAAACAGGATGTGTCAGCAATGTGTTCAACGATTTCGAATTTTTTTCCCTAATGACCGAATCAAAGCCAAGGGAAAGGCCGAGGACAGGAAGAAAAAGTGTTATTACCTGGGCAATATCAAGAAAGCCGAATTCAAATATATTAAATCCATTTTTTCCACATTCAACACTCATTGAAAGAATGATCAATGTGAAAATTCCAAGTAACATCCTGAAACTAGGGCTGTACAGATGATCTGCAAATTCTTTCTGAGCAATGACCCCGATATTTCTCAGGTCTGCCTTCACAGAAAAATCCTCCTGCAAATGAAAAAAAGAAGGAGCAGGACTAACGTAATCCCCTGAATCCCGGAATCTGAAATTCAGATCTTGGAGCTTCCTTATTTCCAGAATCAAGGGATGTCTCCGAACCTACAGGTGTTATCGGAGATGTGGAAGAGTTTTCTTCCACGACAAGAACGTTACTTGCGGGCCTGTATCCCGTTTTACTGGCGTTTATCACATACCTGCCAGCATCAGGACAACTGTAGTTCAGGAAACCCGAACTGTTAGTAAAGCCTATTTCTTTTTCGTCAAGGGTCAGCAGGATATCTGCAACAGGCTCCGACATGCAACGAACTCTTAGCTGGCAACTTTTCCCTTCTGCATGCGTCAGAAAATCAATTGAGAGAGTATCTTCATATCCTTCGAGTTTTATTAAGGATAGATTTGTGGGTCCATTGCTAACGAGCAGTCTGCTACCGTCAAAACTCCAGCCTTCTAGAAACCTATAATCGTTATCACCTTCAGTAAGCTGTGTTTTTGTTGATCCATCCGAGCTGGCAGCAAAAATAGAACCTGATGAAATGAGACTGATGAAGTCTCCTGAAGGGTGCCATTCATAATCCGTTATTGTAGACGCGATAAGGTTTTTTTCACTTCCGTCAGGGTTTATCGTATAAAGGTTATCTTCCTGTACAAAAGCTATTTTATCTCCTTTCGGGCTCCAGCTGGGTTTGAAGATAATATATCCTGGAAATTCTTCAAGCAATTTCACATTTTTTCCTGTCGAATCTGCCAGAAATATATTGACTCCGTCATCGTTTATGGTACTGAAAATCAGGCTTTTCCCATCCGGACTGAAACTAAAAACATCCTCATTTCTGAAAAAAGATCCTGTTGAAAGTTGAGCTTCATCTGTTCCATCAACTTTAATTGAATAGAGACCGAAATTATCATCAACATAGAATAATCTGCTGTCATTAGGGTTCCATGCAATCAGTATTCCATCATCAGCAAGTCTCCTATTCTCCGACCCGTTTTCATTTATTATCCAGAGGCCAGTTTCTTCGTCCTTGTTCGGGCCAGTAACACTATATGCTATTTTTTTGCCATCATTGCTCCAGAGTGCGGTCTCTACACGATTAGATATATCTGTAAGCTGCTGGAGCACATAACCATCTGAGTCAAGTAAATATAATTGATAATTTAGAGGGTTCTGATCCATTATTATAATGGCCTTTGTGCCTTCCGGACCCCACATAAAATTAGTTTGCCATTCAATATCCAGAACATTTTCCTTTACTTCGTCAACTGTTGTATAATTACATTTACCTGCAGTCTTGATCAATGTTTTATCCGGATCTGCAATTACATAAAAGTCCCTTACTCTGGGAATATTTGAAAAAATTCCAATCCGGTTTCTATCCGGACTCCAGGATGTTTCCTGTGTCTGCAGGTTTTCCGGGATGTGCAGGCTCAGGGATTTTTCTTTTGTGTTGCTTGGAGTTGATGCAAGTTCCCGAATTCCGCTTCCATCTGCATTCAGCATATAAATTGCATGAAGAGTGGCTTCAGTCTGAGAGTTGATAGATGCTTCTACCACCAATCTGTTGCTATCTGGACTCCATGAACCACTAATTATGGGTTGTCCTTTAATGCCGGTTCCCGAGGACTTTATAAGGCTGTCAAAATAAGGATTCACTATTTGCGATATAGATGTGGTCTCTTCAATGCTCACATTGAAGTTTTCAGATGAAGCGGCAGAGCCTATGAATATGCTTGATATTAGCAGGAGTAAGAATAAGCTTATTTTCAGTATTCCTGGCATACAATCCCTTTCAAATAAATTTTGTTTATTTTTCAACACTTGATGAATATTAGAAAAAATAAAACAGAGAGTAAAGTTTAAGATCTCTGCACGAAAAATTGGTAATCTGAGTGTACCCGTGAATAATCATTCTTAAGTTTAAAATAGACGGGGGAACTGGTAACAAAATGTGTTCCATCTGGACCATATCTTAGACTAGTTCTTGTTATCAGGGATCCACCTGAATTTTCTCCCTGTCCAGATACATAATTCTGATACGCGTCGCTATCTATAAACATGGTTATACTGCTACTATAAGGAATGCTAGCTTTGAACCAATCTACGTCGCTTCCAGAATTGATGTTTGCATGGTATACATTAGATGTTCCAGTAGGACAGTTTATTGTAACAGCGCTGCTCCTAGTGTCAGTTACATCCCCTGAATTTTCCATGTATACGTCAGTTATTGCTGCAGCCAAACCTGTGAAAATTCCCAGTAGCAACAACACAACGATCGTTGATTTTATACCTCTCTTTATCATTTGTTTCTACCTCGCTATTTTGCTCCCGAGGCAGGATTAGTAAGCCTTAAGTATTTATGAGGCTAACATAACCATGCCTCTGGGCATATGGAGTTCAAATGGATCCTTCAGAGTATATTTGAACTCCATAAATTACTACCAACGCATTTTATATAAACTACAAACTTTTTAGTCCAATCATTAAACTATCGAAACAGATGCACAATTTACGATAATATTTTTAGCAGTGTTACTTAATATGACGAATTGTTTGATACTCTGGATAGAAGTCATAAGGACACGAAAAAACCGTGCCATATGAAAAAATTTTGATTTTTTTACTTCTGAGATTTAACTATTTAGATAGAGTCCTCCAAAATCAGTGTGTAAACTGAGGATTAAGAATGCTTATTTTAGGTAATAGATATATAAACAGAGTCCCCCAATAAAAGTACATTCTTAAAGTCCAATTTTGAGAGAAATAAACCCAATTAAACTTTAAAAATAATATATGGGCGGGATTAGAGCTCTATTTTTGGACAAATCATATTTTTTTGCAATTACGGCAACAGACTTCGTTTTCCGTTTTACAAAATTACATTTTGAAAATAAGGGATAATATGACCTTAAAATAAAAATTAAGGATATTTGACTCCTTTACTTGAAAGTAGATTCTTTATTATATGTACTTTTATTGGGGAAGCACTAGCACCACATTTAATCTACGAAATAAGGCTTATTGACCCTTAAAAAAGGAATCATTTTTTGAGGACCCTATACTTAGAAAATGAGGCAAAATCAGCGCTAAATTGTATAATAAAAATTATGTCTATCTTATGGAAGGTTCAGACTATAAATCCAGGAGAATAATGCGGTTTAAGTAAAAATAGAGTTTAAAGTAATTTCGTAACTATTCAGCCTAGGAAAACCAACTTGATGAACATATTTTATAATATTAATGAACAAATTTCTCTTAATCATTTTCGGTTAATTGTTAGTTATTGATTGCGTTTTGTATTTTTTTATTGGTTATTAATCATACTGATAGATGATGTCAAAATCAATCTCAATTAACGGATTTTGGGTAGACTGAATAGTTACGTATTTTTACTTATTTAAACTAATTACTCAAAAAACTTCATGTACCTCTTTCTCAATTGTATCCCGATAAACAGGATTTATACTGTATATTGTACTCTTTCCCATCTGATTTTCTTCAATAAGATCTGACTCCTTTAATTGTTTCATATACCAGGTAATTGCACCTTTGGAAATTCCTGTTGTTCGGGCAAGATCTCCGTTGGTGTTGCATTCTTCCTTTAATATTTTAGAAATGATCTTGCGGGTCATCTCATTTTGAAGAGCTGAAATAACCCTTTTTTCTTTTTCACCGTATGTAGAATTATTCTGGAAGTATCGGAATTTTCCGCGATCACTATAAGCTTCAACCAGATTTTCCGCTTCGAGAGTTTTGAGATGATAGCGCAGAGTTCCTCGATTCAGGCCCATATCATTTGCAATCTTAATGGTACCGATTCCGGGATTGGTTTCGATAAGGGAAAATATGCGTTTTCTCTTCAGAGTCCCAACAGAATTTGCGTTCCCTGCAATTTTAAATCCGAGTATTGCGAAAATAAACTTTGTAAGACACAACAGTATGTCTATTACGGATAAGATGTGCATCGCAGCCAGCCAAAGTAGGAACTGCCAGTAAGGTATTACAGTATCTTCTACAATCTGCACATCTTCTCCAGCTACGGATACTCCAAATTCATCACCTGGTGCTGGGCTTACGATATATTCCGTAGCTTCGGCTGCCATTATTAAAAATGAATATATAAAAAAAGGAGACATAGTCTCCTATAATTAATGCAGTGCAGCATTAAACGTATAGCTTTCAGATCCACTGACTGATTCCCCATAGACTTTGAACTTCCAGGTTCCTTGGTCCACATATCCCTGAGAGGGATCTATATTGATGCGTATCCTACCATTTACACTTCCATCAGAATTATCATAATAAGTTCCAAGTTTGCTTCCTGAGGGAGCGTAAACGCTAAGAGTTAGGGAATCACTTGTATCTCCCCAGTTCAAATCCACTTCAAGATAATTCACGCCTGAGCCTACGTTTACATTGTGAGTTATAGTCTGCCCCTGAATTATGTACTGGGTTGACAGCTGCGAAAAAATGGAATTCACCATATCAAAAGAATTTTCTGTGCAGGGGCTAACAATGTAATCTTTTCCAGCAGAATCTAAAATATCTTCCCTATTGAAGTTTACTGCATATCCGTCTTTGGCGGAAACCGCAGGAACAGCCATCAATCCTATAATAACGCATAAAATGAACACTTTCCAGGTTTTCGTAGTATCACCAAAAAAATAAGAAGTCCAGGCATATAATGTTTCGGTCCAAAGTTTCTAACAATCATCATTATCGATCTTTATGAAAAATTGTTACAAAAAGGAATGATTTTCAGAAAAACAGCATAAGGATACCTTTTAGTTGAAGCATTTTGTCAAAAAATGAAAGGTAATGAGGATATTGAGAGATAATGAGGATATTATTTCATTTCCTTTGTCAGGACAAAATCGTAAATTTTATAAGCTGGCTTTGAAAGCTTTTCAGAGCAGCTTCTTTCCGGGATCTGTCCAGGATATACACTCATAAACTTCTGTGATTTTGATTGCATTTTGTATTTGTTTCAGAAATTTCTGCAGAGCCCTAAATGTTCTTTGGGTTATGTAGATGGACTTATAATTCAGTGATGAAAATTCAGTGAAAAATAATGCTTTTTTGGCAAGAAATATATTTTGAACCGATCGACTTTATTTTGGGAAGTTCTCATCAAATTAGTATCCATTGGTCATCGGTTAAGGAATTTTCTTGCTTGAAGGCTATCGATTTTAGGTCATAAATTGGCCTCAAATTTTAGCCTCTTTACCTAAAATCGATACCCTGTTCCAGTTCAAAGTCTATCTAAATTTTGGACATATGTCAAGGGAATGAATACAATTTATCATGATTCCTCACTTAACCGAAGACGTATGAAATCTGTTTACGTTATTGCCACAAAAGAAAAGGTCGTTTTGGATTTTGAGATAACTGACAGATTACCAACAATTGAAGCTCTGATGCCTCTTTTCATACGAATAAAAAACCGATTTCCTGAAGGTAAAATACAAAGGATCGTCTCTGATGAAGATAAAGCAATCATTGGAGCTGTAAAAAGTGTCTTCCCTGAAGTGGCTCACTCTTTTGCGTGTTCCATCAATTAAAAAACTTTCTCAAAATGAGTAGATTAGTTTACTCAAATTAGAATGAAATTTCTTGATTTTTTCAAAATTGAAGATGATCCAGAAAAAATTAAAAAGACTCTTAAATTATCAATAGAATATTTTTGCATTGGAAATGCGATGAAAACCCTAGTTAGACTCTTTCGGCACGGCAGCTTACAAAAATGAATTCTGTTTTACTTTTGCGATGTAATCACAACTAAAAGAAAAATCATCGATTTTTCTGTTTCCGAACCTCAGTTCTGAAGACGCGGAATTCGGACGGTGATCCGGTTCTTCTTTTGGGACTGATGAAGTGTTTGTATTTGTTTTAATACTATTTTAGATTGCTGCATTCCTAAAAATAAAAAAGCTGTAATTAGAAAAATAGTAAAATTAAGGTAAAAAAATAATTTCCTGGTAAGCAGTTCACCCGAAGTTTCCTACGTTAAATCTGGAACTCAGCCATAGTAGGGATGTCCTGCGTTATTCCGTGTGTATTTTTTGAATCTTTTTGAAATACTTGTCGATTTCCTCCCAGTTAACTATATTCCAGAATGCGTCTATGAATTTGCCCCTTTCATTTTTGTAATCAATATAGTAAGCGTGTTCCCATACATCGAGAGCCATAAGGATCGGGAAATCCGGTACCAGATTTACATTATGCTTTTCTATCTGCATAATCCCAAGTCTTTTAGTGTCACCACAGAAGGTTAATGCTGCCCACCCGGAGCCTTCCACACTTGATGCAACCTGAGTAAACTCTTTTTTAAACCTGTCAAAGCTTCCGAATTCTTCTTTGATCGCATCAAACAATTCACCTATAGGTTCTTTGCTTGCATTGCTTGCAGGAGTCATCTCCCACCAGAAATAGTCATGAAGGATGTGCCCGCCCAGATTAAAAGCCACAGCTTTTGCAGTTGCTTTATAATCAAAATCCGTTCCTTCTGCCCTTGCTTTGTCCATCATTTGCAAAAGCGAATTCACATTAGTCACATAAGCCTGATGGTGTTTGTCATGGTGTATCCGCAGCTGTTCTTCTGAAATATAAGGTTTCAGGTCTGCATAACCGTATTTCAAAGCCGGTAATTTGTACATCTCTTTAGCCATATTTTCTTCCCCTGTTCATAATCAATTGATTTAACTAAATTTGTTAAGAATCTGATCTGTATGGAACTTGATGTGTACGTTCTAAAGTAAATTCCATTGCAAATCCTGCTAACAAATTTTCCCCTTAACTATGTTAACAGAAATCGGTCTTTCAATATCTCTCAATATCTCTCAATATCTCTCAGCTTACTCTGTCTCAAACTATTCAGCTGTTTTATTCCTTCAAATACATATTAAATTGGCATATGGCAATTCCAAATGCAGAGTATAATTATACGCCGCATCTATTTAAAGGTAAAAGATACAAATTATGAAATAATTTTTGTAGAATATTTATCTGAAGTTTTATCGGAGGATTTTTGCCATAATGATTTACTTCTGCTCCCGGTGCACATAAAAATCCATTTTATTTAATTTCATCGATTACTGGAAAAATGGTGAAATCATCGACGAAAATTTTTTCTATGACCATGTGGGGCTGATGGAGCAGGTTGGCCTGATGTAAGGAAATAAATGAAATAATCAATTATTCAAGTTTACCTGAGATTTTGGTATCTTCTATTTTCGAAATATCTTCATTTTAGAGATCTTCTGTTTTTTGATTTCTTCTGCTTCTGGCAACTCCTTTCAATTAAAGATATATACATTGTTCTCTCCCTTAATTAAGGGATAAAGCAAATGGTGAATACACTTTCTCACCTGGGAATCGGCCTTTTGATTGCCCTGGCACTCGGCTTAAAAGGAAAAAACGAAATGTAGTAGCGTTCATGTCAATCCTTCCTGACCTGGATTTTATTCCATACGCTGTATTTGCCCTCATCGGGAGCAGCGTGAGCCATGAAACGCGAAACCAGCTTTTCTACTTTTTTGGGCACAGGGAAATTATGCACTCTATCATTTTCATCCTGTTTGTTACGTTTCTGATCTGGGTTAAAACCAAAGACCGCCTGTTCGCAGCTGCCGGGTTTGCAGCCATTTTCTCCCACGTCTACCTTGATTACGCGACAAGCTGGAAAATGCGTCCCCTCTACCCGTTCAGCACAGATGCATCCATTATGGGAGCAGTTTACTTTTTCGATCCGGTGGCAAACCTCCTTCCCCTGCTGCCTATCTTTATTGTACTTGTGGGATATATGAAAAGTCGCGGAAAGTGGAACGGGAAATTCAATAACTTCTGCGCTTTTGTCACTGAGAACCGGAGCAAATTCTATACCGCCCTTTTAATCGTACTTGTGGTCTGGCTTACAGTGCTGCCGGTAGCAAAACTTATCCTTATAAATCATATTTCCGAGGCTGAAGGAGTCGATATAAGTTACCAGGACACCTATCCTTCATCTTTTGGCAAGTTCCTTGCCGCATATCCGTATAACTCCACACATTACAAGATTATGGAAATCAGCTACTGGTCAGGGATCGAAAAAACCGATTATATTAAAAAAGTTAATGTTACCGGCAATGTCCCCGATGCTTCTGCCTACATCGAAAGAGCCGAAAAGCTCTATAGCACGGTTCTTCCTCAGGAAATCGATTATCCGGTTTATTCGGTCTCCGAAAATAACAGTTCAGTAACTGTCATGTTGAGCGATTCAAGAGATGAATATGTCAAATACTGGACTTATTTTAAAACAGTCTACAGATTCGTTTTTGATACTCAGAGCGAGAAATATGTGGCATATGCAAGCGTACAGGGGGAAAAGGAGAAAAGATTGGAGGAGAACTGGTTTGGGTGAAGTATTAAAAACAATCAAAAACAATTTTTTCATAGAAAGACGTCTTTTTTATCAAATCAAGTAGTTTGTATCTTTTTTGTGAAATTCGATCTTAATTAACAAATTTTATAAACATAGCTGATGAAAAGATTTGAGATATTTATTGATCGAAATTTCACTATAATTGAATTATTTTTAAGATAATTTCATATTTTTCAATCCAGGGGTGCACAATTGGATTACATTTCGTTGAGTAAAGAAGCCGATGAAAAATTTGGGCTCGGAAAATACGAAGAAGCTAAAACCTTACTGGAGAAAGGTCTTTCTCTGGCAAGAAAGAACAGAAATAATTCTTTTATAGAATTTTTTTAGGGGAATTGCAAATTATAGATGGTAATTACGAATCTGCTATCTCCCATTATAGAAAATCAGTGGAATTAGTAAAGAAAAAAGAATTCAAAGCATTTTTTCTTAAAAACTTGGGAGTTGCATTCAGTCTCTCGGGAAAAAAGGATGAAGCTATAGAGTTTTTTGATCTATCTCTTAAACTCAAACCTAATGATTATGATTCTCTAAGACAGAAGGGCGTTACTCTCAGCAACTTGGAAAGAGAAGAAGAGGCTATTGAATTTTTTGACAAAGCTCTTGAAATCAAGCCTGACGACTTTGCTTCATTAAGAGAAAAAGGTTCCTCTCTCTTGAATTTAGGAAGAGAAGAAGAAGCAATTGAATTTTATGATAAAGCTCTTAAAATCAGGCCTGATGATTATAATTCTTTAAGAAACAAGGGTATCTGCCTCAGTATATTGGCAAAAAAAGAAGCATATTGAACTTGAAGGAAATGCTATTGAACTTTATAATTGCGCACTTAAGATTAAGCCTGACGATTATGATTCTATTGTAAATAAGGGATTCTCTCTTAGTAAATTGCAACGGGAAGAAGAAGCTATTGAACTTTACGATCGAGCACTTAAAATCAGGTCTGAAGATTGGATAGTTTTGATTCATAAAGCCTTTAGCCTAGAAAAAATTGGGAAGAACGTAGAAGCGACTGAAATATTTGACTTTATCGCAAAGAGAAGATATAGTAAACAACCATTTTATAATCCCATTTGTTAATTTTAAGAAAAATGCTCTGAAGGAAAGACATGAAGACAAAAAAACAGATGTTCTAAATGAAGTTATAAATGTTTTTCAAGAGAAAAAAGACGATTTCTTCAAAAATATAAATGGCATTGAGTCCCTATTCAAGAACTTCATTGATTCTGAAAGAAGTATACCAAAAGATGCTTTTTCATTTTTGTCAGTTCTGAGAAAATGGAACTCTTATACTCCAATATTACCTTCCGAAAAAGGTGACAACAAAGGTGGTGGATATTTCTTATACCATCGGGGTAAGGGAATAGTAATCGACCCGGGTTTTAATTTCGTTGAGAACTTCTATCAGGAAGGCTTCAAGGTAGCGGATATTGATGCTGTTTTGATTACGCATGCTCACAATGATCATACTGTAGACTTGGAGTCTATCTTAACGCTTGTGTACAAGCATAACGATGCCATAAAAGATACCATCATTGAAAAAATGAAAGACAAAACGGAAGATGAAAAAAGAAAAGAGATTGAACAAAGGTTGAAAGAGCAGGGTAAAAAAGTCGACCTTTTCATGAACGTGGGAACTTTCATGAAATACTCAGGTTGGCTGAATCTCAAAGATTCTCATGAGATTAATAGTGTTACCGTGCTCATGCCAAACACTAAGTACGAATTGTCAGAAGAGTACCATGGTATCACAATATACACAACAAAAGCAAAGCATCATGAAATTATTGATGAACAGTATGCGATTGGTTTTATTCTTGATATTGATGGAGTTAAAGTAGGTTTTACAGGAGACACCGGTTGGGACTGGGATCGAAATGAAGTCATGGTTAAGCCTTTCATTGATTACAAACCCAGATTAGTGATAGCTCACTTGGGTTCAATAAAGATCACAGAGTTTGATTATGTAAAAGCTACCAGTGATAATGAAAGAAATAAATGCTTCTACCGTCACCATCTGGGACTCCTTGGAATAACAAAATTTCTTGATATGACAAAACCCGAACTTACTATCGTTTCTGAGTTTGGTGAGGAACTCCGGGAAATGAGAAAAGAGATTGTCGATAGTATTGGTAAGGTTTTGGAACTGAAATGTTTGCCAGGAGATATCGGGCTTCATATAAGGTTAAATGATTTGGGTGTTTATTGTTTCGTTGAAGAGGATCTCGTTGATTATAAGTCGATAGAAGTCTATTCTGATGATTTAGAAAAAGGTTCCACACTATGTTTCCACAGAGAAGAACCTGATCACAAAATATTCAATAAAGCATTGTTGAAAAAAAGAGAAGTATATCGATACCACTCTTCAAAAGAATAAAATCATATAAATCCTCTAATGAGTAATTTCTCTTTTTTCGGTCTTCGCCGCCTGCTTCGCAGTCGTATGGTACCCTGTTTAAGAAGCATCGAAACTCAAATCGGCCCTGAATAAGAAAAATCCCCAAAAAACAGGTTGAAGATTAGTCACTGAAACTCAATGTAAAATAGATTGAGTAGATATATCAAAAAAGGAAAGATAAATGGCAAATAAAGCCATTTCATCACTCTATTATAACAAATCTTTTCTGCATAACAGTAGGTTCCAATATTTCAGGAGGGTGAGAGAACTTCACACTATGGAAAATAATTTTTCCATCACCTTTCTTGACTCCAACAAACTTGAACTTGCTAGTTCCCCCGCTTCCCGGTTTGATAGGCTGATCGGGTACATATGTTGACTCCACAAAATAAACACAATCTGGCATATCCGAAAGTAAACAACTATAGCCAGTCGAAGGATTCGACGGTATTGAAATTTCAATTATATCTCCAACTTTCCCCTTCATCGGTGGCAATAACTCTAATTTTTGCATTCTTTTATTCCCCCTTTATGTTAAATTCCCCTTTATGTTAACTCTCTCACCATTGTTCTGGAAATTACTCTGTATAAGAATACCTTACACAATTTATCCAAGTGATTGAGTTAAAAGTTAGAATGTTGGTCCAGGTATATACAACTTCCTAACATTAAATACTATATACAAATGTAGAAAAAAATGCCAACGACAGTTATAAACAAATTTTCAAGTCCGCAGCATAAGACGAAGAAAAACAATCTTCTCTAGTAACAGTTTCAGTCTGAGCCCATCCCTAAATTAAAAAATCCTGTAAAACAAACCGGTACCCGACCTATTAAAAAATCTATTCAAAAAATCGACCCTGCAAAAATCAAATTGCGGGCGGCCACCCCACCCTAAACAAGCTGTCCGACAATTACCTACGTTATTAGAGTTCTGTTTTGAATATGTTGATAATTATATCTATTTATTGAGAATATTTTGTTTTATGGCATTTATCAAATCTTCAAAGAATCAAGCTTGGACTTTACCTCCAGATATTCGAGATCTTATTCCTTCAGATCATATCTGCTTCTTAGTTGAGTCTTTTATAGATGAGATAGATTTCAGTGAATTTGAAACAAGGTATGATGGTTCTGGGCACCCGGCTTATCATCCGTGCATAATGTGTAAAATTTTGATTCAATCGATGCTTGACAGAGTTCGATCATCGCGAGCAATAGCTCGCAATGTTCGAGAAAATGTAGTTTACATTTATTTGGCTGAAAACCTACAACCTGATTTTAGAACAATCAGTGACTTTAGAAAAGAAAATGGGAAACTGATTACTGAATTGTTCAAAAATACAGTTAAGGCAGCTAAAGATCTAGGAGTAATAGGTCTTGAGCAATTAAGCACTGACGGATCCATAGTAAAAGCTTCTGCGTCAAAAAATAATGTGGTTTTGGAAGAGGTCTCGAGGGTTATTGGAGAATATGTTAATAATGAATTAAAAAAGGTATTGAAGTAGACAAACTTGAGGATGAACAGTTTGGCAACTGCCGTGGTTACGATCAATTGCATGAAAGTGGAAAATACAAAGTAAAAGCTGTAGTTGCGAAGTATATAAAGCAAGTAAATAAGGATAATTCTAATGACCGAAAAAAGAGATCAAAGACACGGTTGAAGAAGCACTTGATGAATTTGAAAAAGACAGTATTGAGAAAGTAAGCTTGACTGATAAAGAATCTCGTTTTATGAAAAACAAAAAGGGATTATTTGAACTGGCATACAATGCTCAGATAACAGTGGACCATAAACTGGGGATTATTGTTGCAAATGGTATCTGTCAAGATAGAACTGATACTTATCAATTGAAACCACAGATTCAACTTGCGGAAGAAAATTGTGGCTTGCTAAAAGAAGGCACTAAAATATGTGCAGACAGTGGATATTACTGTGGAAATAACATACATTATTTAAATCATAAGAAATTGGACCCATATATTCCAAAGCAAAAAGAAGTAGATAAAACAACAACAGAAAACATTGAAGACAACAGATTCGATATTGATAATTTTGAGTATAATGAAGAAAATGATGAGTTTATATGCTCTGAAAATCGAAGATTGAAGTTTTTGTATGAGGGTTATGAGAAAGAAAGGAAGAGAAAATACAGACTTTATAAGGGAACTGAATGTAAAAAATGTGAATTCAGCAAAAATTGTACAAAAAGGATGGATGGAATTAGGCATTTAAAAATAGCTGAATTTTCAAAAGAAAGAAAGCAATTAGCCGATAAAATGAAAACAGAAGAAGCTAAAAGAATATATGGGCAAAGAAAGCAGGTAGTAGAACCTGCAATTGGAAATTATAAAGAGAATTTAGGATTTAGACAATTTTTAACCAGAGGATTGAAATCAATCAGAAACGAATTTAATTTAGTGTGTACGGCAGCTAACTTAAGGAAAATATGGATTTACTCAAATAAAAACGAGATCATTGGAAGGGAAAATGGGAATAAATGGAACTTTTCCTGTTGAAAAAAGGAAAAGGAAATAGAATGCAAATTTCATAAAGCTATAAAGTTCCAGTCTAGCTACAGATGATCGTTATTTATTACTATCAGTAATTGCCGGACAGCCTGTTTTGGGTGGGGTGGCCGCCCGCAATTTGATTTTTATTCTGGAGATAATTCTCATAGTATCGTGAACAATGTAAAAATAAAACAGCACTTTTAAATAGATTATGAGTATAATTGCATATATTCATATAAGGGCGTTGATATCTGTGGATATTGTTTCCATATTTAAGTCTCTAGCTGATGAAAACAGAATAAGAATACTAAATCTTTTAAGAAACGGTGAATTATGTGTCTGTGACATTGAAGCAGTTCTGGGTGTTAAGCAATCCAATGCCTCAAGACATTTAAATAAACTGAAAATGGCAGAGATTATTGTTTCCGAAAAAAATCCCAATGGGTTTATTATCGACTTAATAATACCATTTTTTCAAAGTTCCCCTTCCTTTTAATCATTATCGAGGATGAGATTGGGAAAATCAGTGTTTGTAAAGACGATTTAATGCTATTGAAGAAGTTCAAAGCAAGTGGTAAATCTTGCGATTCCGTTCTCAAATAGATCTTGAAGGCGATAGATTTCAAGTCGTTATCCGATGGAGAAAAATAATCCGGTTTACAAAAAATGAAAAGAGGTGTTTTTTTGGAAAACTCCGTTGTGTCGAAATTGTCATTTTTGGATCGTTATTTAACTTTATGGATTTTTTTGGCTATGTTCGTCGGTGTAGCCCTGGGATTTGTTTATCCGGAATTTGCGGAATTTTTAAAGAGCCTATCTATTGGCACTACATCCATCCCCATTGCGATTGGTTTAATAGTTATGATGTATCCCCCACTTGCGCGGGTAAAATATGAAGAATTAGGCAAGGTGTTCAAGAATCGTAAGGTATTAGGCTTATCCTTACTGCAAAATTGGGTCATTGGTCCGCTTCTGATGTTTGCTCTGGCGATTATATTTCTCAGGGAATATCCGGAATATATGGTAGGTATCATTCTGATTGGATTGGCCAGATGCATCGCCATGGTGATTGTCTGGAATAGCCTGGCAGGTGGGGATAATGAGTACGCTGCTGCTCTGGTTGCCTTCAATTCAATCTTTCAGGTAGTCTTTTACTCCATATTTGCCTACATCTTTATAACAGTGCTACCTGAATGGCTCGGACTGAGTGGTATGGAAATAAATGTATCTATGGGAGAGGTTGCCCGGAGTGTTGCTATTTACCTGGGGATCCCTTTTGCTGCTGGCTTTCTAACTCGCTACTTCTTGCGTCCAGCAAAAGGAGCCGAATGGTATGATGGGATATTTGTTCCTAAATCCGGTCCGATTGCACTTTATGCCCTGCTGTTTACGATTATTGTCATGTTCTCTTTAAAAGGAGAATACATTGTTAGCTTGCCTTTAGATGTTGTAAGGATCGCAATTCCCCTCTTAATCTATTTTGTGATTATGTTCAGTGTCTCCTTTTTTATCTCCATGAAATTGGGCATTAACTACGGACAGACAACATCCCTTTCTTTTACCGCAGCCAGTAACAACTTTGAACTGGCAATTGCAGTAGCAGTAGCGGTTTTCGGCATCAATTCCGGGCAGGCATTTGCAGCCGTGGTGGGTCCTTTGATTGAAGTACCTGTGATGATCGGGCTTGTGAATGTCGCACTTTACTGGAGAAAAAAATATTTTACAAAAAGCTACGGTGCAGTTTGAGGAGAATAACAAAACCCGACTCCAAAAAATAATAATTGATGACTTATGTAAATATACAATTGGTGCCTTATGCAGATATACAATCGTATGTTTCCTGAAGCTGAGTTATAAATAAGTTATAGTTTTTTAATTCCTGTGTTTTAATCAAAAATGCAAAGATAGCCAGATTCTGATACATAACACAATATGTAAATATTTTAGGATGGAGTGGTGATGGACTTTATATCTAATTTATTTGGTAAAGATAAAACCCATGAATTTTTAGACGCTTGCAGATTAGGACAGATCGGAAATGTAAAGGGATTTCTAAAAAGCAATAAAATTGATCTAAATTCACAAGACGCATATGGTAAAACTGCTTTGATTTATGCGACAGATATGGAGCATAAGGATGTTATTGAGTTGCTTATTGAAGGCGGTGTCAATCTTAATATTCAAGATAAAAATGGCGACACTGCTCTGATTTGTGCGGCAAAGATAGGACGCGGGGATATTGTTGAGTTGCTTATTAAAGGCGGTGCTAATCTAAATATTCAAGATAAAAATGGCGAGACTGCTTTGAAGTTTGCGGTAAAAATAGGATATAAGGATATTGTTGAGTTGCTTATTGAAGGCGGTGCCAATCCTGATATCCAGGACAAAAGCGGTAAGACTGCTTTGATTTGTGCGGCAGATCGGGGGCATAAGAATATTGTAGAGTTGTTTATTACAGGTGGGGCTGATCTAAATATTCAAGACAACAATCGTAACACTGCTTTGAATGCCGCAGCTAAAAAGGGGCATAAAGATATTGTTGAGTTGCTTCTTAAAGGCGGGGCCAATCCTGATATCCAGGACAAAAACGGTAAGACCGCTTTGATTCATGCGGCAGATAGGGGATTTAAGGATATTGTTAAGTTGCTTATTGAAAGTGGTGCCAATCTCAATATTCAAGATGAATACGGTCTTACTGCTTTGATGTTTTCGGCACAAACGAGGCGTAAGGATGTTGTTGAGTTGCTCATCAAAAGTGGCGCCGATCTTAATATTCAAGAAGAAAATGGCAACACTGCTTTGGAAATTGCGGCAGAAATGGAGTTTAAGGATATCGTTGAGTCGCTTATGAAAGATGGTGCCAGTTTCAGATCGTAATTTTATTTCAGTCAAATACCTCGCAGCTTTCTGCGGGGATGGAAACTTCCCCTAGAACCGTTAATGATAATACGATTTATCAATTCCATTTTTTGTTTGTTACGTTTTTTTGTTTAACTTCTGCTCGAACTAAATCGTATTAAGGTGTTATTGTTTTTATGAAAATTGGTCCAAATATATACTTTTAATCATATGTTAGTGGATGACCGAAATAAGAGAAAAAGGAAAAACAAATTAAAAAAACTCAAGTTCCTCTTTACAGAGCAATAATTTTAAGATTCAGAATAAACTTTTGTAAACTCTGCACCAATTGTAACCATAATTGTTGAATAGTAGATCAGAAGAAACAATCCTGTAATCGATCCTATTGCTCCATATATGCTTATAGGGTCGCTGTACGTAAAATAAAGCGCTATGGCATATTTGCCGATGGTTATAAGAATTACTGTTACCAGCGACCCTACAAAAAGAGATTTTAAATTCAGCTTTATATTTGGAAGTACTCTATACAAAACCATAAAAAACAGCACGAGAATTAGAAAACTGGCTATAGAACCTGTATAATCTTCAACAACAGGTGAAAAAGGTAACAGTCCCTGGGAAAATCTTGAAACTGTATAGAGAATTCCTTCAACAATTATACTAATCATAAGCAATCCCCCCAAAAAATAACTATAAGAAAATACTTAATCGTATCTCTTATATAATCTTTAATAGTATTGGACTCAGCAGGCTTAATGCCCCATGCTTTTTCAAGGAAATTCTTGAATTGCCTGAAAAAATTGCTAGCACTCCAGAGAAGTAGCACAAGACCTATTAATGCGCTTATCGAGAGGGAATCGATTTCCGGAATACGTTCGAAAAGTAAAACTATCATACTCTTCATCCCTTCATCAATGACTCCCTGCAAGTAATTGAGTATGGTGTCCTGGAGGCTTTTTGACCTCAAAAAAATACTGCCTACAGATACCGAAAATAAGAGGAGAGCAGGAAGGCTCAATACAAAATAAAATGCCAGTGCAGCGCTGTAAGTCATTGCATCATCTTCCAACCATTCCCTTATTGTTCTTGTAACTAGATTTCTTATGTACCTCCAGCTCATATTTTCCCCCAATTTATAATATATTACACTTTTATTAAACACCTGTTATCAAGCTCTTACAAAATTTACTCTTCGTTGCAGGAGATGAAATATAAGTGATTAATAAAAGGAAAGTAAACTATCGAAAGCTAACTCCAGCAAATAAAAAGGCAGACGTAAATAGAGGCACAGGTGGATATAAAACAAAGGGGTAAAATAAATCAGAATAAAACCAAACAGGCCAGAATAATAATTAAATTAAAAATGGTAAAAAAGGTGAAAAAGTACCTGGAAACGTATTAACTGGTTAAGAGGGAAGCAGTTGATCCGAGTGAAAAAAGGTTTACGTGCAGACATCTGACCAGAACGACTTCAGGGTATTGTGGGATATGCTCTGGCCAAGGGGGCTTTGCAAAAGTGAAGCAAGGCTGATCTCTGATTAAAGGAAATAGCTCCTGAGGCAAGCTTAGAAAATGGTTTTTCCATGGCCCCAAAAGGTGGGTAGGGTTCAGGAATTGAAGTTTTGTTCTTTCATTGAATATATAATTTTTTTATTTAAAAAATTGTAAAAAACAGAGTCACCGACACCTTCAAAGGGAAGGGGTTGCCGGCCTTTCTGACACCAGAAAGCAAATTAGGGTGCAACTGTTTTGAGTGACTGAGGAATGTGGGTCCCGATATTATACCGAATAGTTTTCCGAACCTCGCCTATCATCTTTATTTCACTTTCGTCCAGTATTTTTGTACGCTGGACAATCAGGAAATACACGATTACGAAGCCTATGTATTCCCAGGTTGCTCCGGAAAGCAGAAGTGCATTTCTGGCTGCAAGCATGGATACGACCATGAAGATACAGACAAGGGTTAACTTCCTGTACATTGAAGTGAAAGGATGCATTTTCTGTTTCTTCCAGGCTCTTAAGGTCATTAAGACTTCGATCGATGCATAGGATACTGCAGTCCCTATAGCTGCACCTACCATGCCATACTCAGGTATAAGCATGAAGTTGATAACGACGTTAATTCCTGCACTTGCTACCGAACATTTCATCAGGAAATCAGAGTCTCCGGAGGCCAATAAAGTATGGTAGTTAAATCCGAAGTATGAGTTTGCTATGAACCCGAGGGCAAGGATACGCAGGGCTGTGGTGCCGCCTACATATTCCGCTCCGTAGAGTTTCGTGATAAGAAACTCAGGGTACACGAATATCAATGCAAAGAGGGGAATGTAAGCAGGAAGCACCACTTGGTCATTATCGCATAAATCGAGCCAAGTGATTCAGTGTTGCTTTGACCCCACAGCTTCGATGTTACAGGGACGTATACAAAACCCATTGAAGCTATTATCATGGACAGGAACCCTACAAGAGGGTATACTGCATTGTAAACTCCAACAACCTCAGCTGACTTGAAATAACCGAGCATTATTGTATCTGTCCAGCTCATTAGGTTTAACAGAGTTGCGCTTATCAAAAGCGGGAATGAATACCTTATTAGCTGCTTGGTGGGCTCACTGAATTTAAGTTTCCACTCAGGTTTAAGCGGGGGTTTTTTTATAAAGTACGCTGACATTATGCCGAAAGTAAAGACCATTGAAAGCAGATCCGCAAACACAACTCCTTTCAGGGAAGCGCTGAAGAACACGGCAACTGAAGCAAATCCAAGCAGGGATACCGGTCTTATAATGTTATAGAAATACATGTTAATACTGGTGCGGTCGAATCCTCTGTAGATCGCTACTGTGAGGTTCAGGAGTATGGTGAATGGAACGGCAAAGATCAGGATCTTAACTGCGGACAGAATGTTACCCTGTGCATCAAATCCCTCTCCAGCTAGACTTTCGAACAATGAGGGTGAGACCAGGACAGCAAGTAGGCCGGCAATCAAGCCCATAAACACGGCTGACATTATTAATTCATGTATCTTCTGATCCTCATTCTTGCCCCTGAAGAATGCAATATATCTCGGGACCCCTTCATTGAGTCCAAGAGTTGCAACTGCACCTGTAATTGATATAACCGTAAGTGCGAGGGCATATGTACCAAAGTCGGCTGGCGAGAGATGGGATGTAAGTACTCCTTTAAGAATGATGTCAAGAAGCATTCCGAGAAAGGTTCCTCCAAGTATTACGCCGGAACCTGCCGTTATCCGGTTAACAGAGTCGTTAACTGACATTATTAACACCGTTTTATTGCCCTTAATTCCCACTGGCCGGGATCAGCAGGCAGGAGAGGTGTTCTGTTACGCCAGGAACGACTCGCAAATCATTTTCGCTCAAATCAAGGTTGAAATTTAAAGAATTTCTCTCTGCAGCTTGCAGGAGATTTAAGCCTGGTTCTTCAGCCTTGCATCTATTACCAGATAGGGTACTGGTACTGGATGAAATGGAAAATTTCATTTCAGGATTTTGGGTTTCAAAATTTGCTGTTTCAAATTCCTCTAAAAAACTGTGGATTTTAAGCTGGTCGGTGGATCTGTCTTTTTGCTCTATTTCTTGTCCTGTTACCTGTACGTAAGCTTTTAAGACAAGATCTATCTGGGGTTTCTTAATAATCTGCATGATTTCTTACGACCGTAAAGAGTGGATCGGAGTTGGATCTTGGATTGGATCCGGGGTCAATGTCCAGGTTGGTTCCTGGGTTGAATCCGGGGTTGGGTTCAGATTTCGAATCTGGATTCCGGGTTGGATTCGCAGTATATTCGAGGCTGGATTCTGGGTTGATCCAGAAGAACCCCTGTTGGATCATAGGTTGGGTTTGGGTTGGATCCCAGGCAGGATCACTGTAAATTATAGGGTGAATCATGGGTAAGATTCAGGGTTGAATTACGGAAGACGGATCTGGGACTGCCCCGCCTTGCTTGTGATTATGATTTGCTTCTGCATTCGATAGACTTCTGTCAAGTCGTGTTTTTCCGAAACTGGTAATGTTTTTGCACTAATATGTCTGCTTACGAGCTAGTCGAGCCTTCTTAACTCCACAAGCGTCCGTAATCAATCTAGCCGCCTCAACGGCGGGCAGAGCAAATTTGGGTTACAGTTTTTCACAAAACTCGAAAGAAACTCACTTATTGAATATATTGGAGGTTTCCGCCAAATTTTCGGTGAAGTACCTCCATGACTAAATATAAAAGCTTTTCTTAACAATCATGTACTTATCATAATTAGGTAAGACGGCTGCTTGAAAGAAAACTGATTTGATATGTGTCCTGTTAAAGATCTGGCTGAATGCCAGCTTTCGGGGTTTATAACTATTAGCCTTGAAAAGCCCCAGGGTAATGAAAGGGCCCGGATTCTCGAAAAAAGCTATTTGGGAACCAAGGTGTAACCAAAAAAACCCGAATTATCTGTTCAGGATAATTCCAATTTTTTTGTTTAGTCAAGCATAATTCTGATGCCGATGAATTTTTTCTCGATCTATTCATGTGCAACCAGGGTGGAGAAGTCATATCGGAGATGAGGATAAATTGAACTAAAACTTCGAAAATATTATCATTAATCACTGCAATGATTTTTTCTTTTAATCCGTTAATTTCTATCGAGTGCCCTCAGAAACCATTATAAAAAAATAATTTGCTCTGCGCTATTTTGAGTGAATAATCTAATATAAATTTATTCAAATATAAATATAATAATCATTCGTTTTCCTCATAGCATTCCAGGAGTTTGATGACGTTTGGACAGAAAAATATCTGGCTGGCACAAAGGAATTTATGTTTTTGATCCTGAACAAATTTGAAAAACTGATTTAAGTTAAGAAAACTTCAACCTGCGAATGGTTTAGAAAGAAAGGTTCGCAGGCAAATAATATAAGAAAGAATACAGTTTTTAGAATAAATATAGTTTTAGACATAAACGTATAGACTTAATTTACTCAGGATTCGGTGAAAATATAGCGGAACTCGGGAAGCGGAAGCCATTCTTTTATTCTTTTGAAAAAATCCCTTTCATTCCTCCTGAGATCAGGGTTGCTATGTCTTTTAAGGCAAGACCTTGCTTGAATCCTTTGGGAAGGGCAATATATTTCGGGCTCCATACAGGATTGAATTTCTCTTTAAAATCACGGAGTCCCTTGTAATTATAAAAATGTTCTCCGTGAGTAAAGATTAACGATCCTATTTTATTCCATATAGGGGCAAACTGCCTCTTTTCAAACCCTGAGAGGGGAGCCATTCCGAGGAAAAACGCCTGTATCCTTTTTCTTTTCCCCAGAGCATGAGCTTGACAAAAAGGTATTCCATTGTCCTGTCCGGGGCATCTGGACTGTGGCGCATAAGGTCAACACTGATCTCTTCGTTATCCGTACTTGTCCAGAGATTTGCAAAAGCAACAATTTCGGTCTCGTTCCTGACAAGGGCAACCGGGAAATGACTCATGTATTTCTCGTCAAAAAGCCCACTGAAAATCTCTTTTCCTTTCCGGCTTTTATTTCCAGCCACGCATCCGAGATCCGTTTAAGCTCAGGCAGGAGGGCGGGAACCCCTTCCGGAGAGACAATTTCAAACTTGTATCCCTTTTTCTCCACGTTCTTTACTGTATATCGGAAGTCTTTGCTTGCACTTCCTTCCAGCGTGAAAGAATCGAGTGGCACTTTTGCTTCCTCCCCTATTTTGATCAGGGTCAGGCCAAGGTCAAGAAAAACGGGAATATATTTTTCGCCCACTTCATAAAAAGCAGCTCTGCCCTGATGCAGTTTACTCATTTCATAAAAATCCCAGATTAGCTCTTTTGCCTGACCATCCGTCCCGACGATATCTCCCATTGAAATCCAGGTCCGGCCGGAAACCCCGTACATTAAAAAAGCCTTTTTTTCATCATCAAAAAGCAGATATTTGTCTCCGGTAAATACCAGGTTTCCCCAGGTTTCCTGACTGTGGGTGAGAATAGTTTTTGCAAGCTCCAGATCCTCTTTTTCAGGAAGGTGAATATCCCTGGAAAAGGGACTCAACATCTTTGCGATCCCAAAAACAAAAAGTAAGAAAAAACTCCAACTGTAGCCCTTAAAAAGCTGGATGCCTGGGAATTAATCCCGAATTGCCACCAGAGTTCGTTTGAATACTCTACGTGCCTGTATGAAAAAAACCCGAGCCACACGAAGCTTACAAGCACCAGAGATATAGCAATTATATTCTCCCTGCTAAAAGACTGGTGCAAAAGCGAGGATTTTCTGTAAAAGTATTTCCTGCAGGGGAGTAATAAGACGAACATGGTAAAAAGAACAACTGCCTCATAATAATCAAAGTCTTTCAGGAAAGCAAAAATCCCGCCCAGAAAAAGGACAGCAAGGGAGATCACATAAGCCCCATCGATTCTTTTCCAGAGTCCATTTGCCAGGAGCAGGAGTAATACGCCCATTATGCTGCCGAAAAGTCTGGAAGCTTCAATAAGGGAAAGGGGGACAATGTAAGTGATGTCATGCACATATTTAGGGTTTGAAGGCAGGGCTCCGGAAAAAGGAGGGAGATACCTCCAAAAAGATCAGAATTGACAAAATCTGGGGCGTTAGCTCGGATAGGCTTGAATATGTAGCTTTCCCAATTTTTTTCAGGAATATTTCTCTCTCTTCAAATTCATATATTATAAGGGCCAGGAATCCAAACAGAAACGGAATAAAATAGTAAATTGCCCTGAAGAGCAAAAGAGGCCTTATTATATCAACTTTATCGAAGTACGGCTCCAGCATGAATAACATAAGGGTTTCAAAAACCCCGAGTCCTCCAGGGACAGTACTTATCAGCCCTATGATCTGCGCCAGTGCAAAGAACACAAATACGTGAAGCAGGGTAAGTTGCGGGTTTGAGGGCAGAAGGAAATAGATTATGCTCCCTGAAAGCAGATAGTCTACTGAGGATAAGGCAAGTTGTAAGAACGCGATTTTTGGTTCAGGGAGCTTGATCTGGTATCCTTTTATCTCAAGACCCCGCTTCCTGAATGAAAAAAGAAATAAACAGCAAGAAACAGTAGTAACAGAATTCCAATTATATTTAACGGAACAGGAATCTCAGGCATGTAAATTGATAATTTAACCGGATAAAATGTGAAAAGCAAGCCTGCAACAAAACAAAAGCCGACCCAGAAGGTGAAAATGCAAAAAATTATAATTTCCCAGATCTGGGCCAGTGTTAGCCCGTACCTCGAATACAGCCTGTAACGGAGAGAGCTTCCGGTTAAAAAGTTAAAACCTATGTTGTAACTGATTGATGTACTTATGAATGAAATCATGGCAGTCCGTTTATAAGGAATTGAATTATTTATATTGCGGACTGCAAGGTAATCATAACCTGTCAAAGCAAGATAGCTCAAGAAAGTTAAAAAAATGCAAGCTCTATATGGCTCAGGGGAACGCTTGCAATATTTTTTATAATATCTCTCGAGTGTAAATGGTGTATCTGTTTATCCAGGGTCCACAGAGCCAGGGAAAATATAATAATCGGTAAGAGATAACTGAGCAAGCTCTTTAATTTAGAGCTTTTTTCCTGCATACGTCCTTTAGCCATCATCGAGACCAGCGTTTTTCTTATATTTCATCCTTTTGTAATAATTTTTCAACAGATTAAATTACTCTTTAAAGATATATACATCTTGGCACCTGTGTATTATCCTGGGTTTCCGGAATTCAATCTGCGGGAATGAAAGAATCATTCCCTCATTCTTTTTTGAGTGTTCCACGTATTCTATTACCGATCCATCAGGATGCCTTACTGTTATATTCCTGCCGGTCGGAACTTTTGTCGGCCCCCTGAGAATTTCTGCTCCTTTCTCTTCCAGATAAACTTTGAATTCATTGAGCGAATCAACAAGAAAAGTAGCCTGCGTGCTTCTGAAAGGTTTCAAAGCTTCTTCTGAGCCGGCTATGAGCAAAATATCTCCTATCTGAGCCAGTTCCAGGCCGATTTGCGGAATTTCAAAACGCATGGCTGCCGATGTGCCCAAGAGTTCTTCGTAAAATTCAAGGGCAGAGTTAAGGTCGTTTATATAGAGGCGGGAGAAGGTTTTTAGGATTTTCATTGTATCACAAAAACAAATTTTTATTATATTCCTATAAACCGTTATCTTTCGTACAATATAAAAAATTATTTATATGTTCCACAACATTAAATGAAAAAACTCATTTTTTCGGTTAAGATTCTGTTCAGGTAGGCTTACAAATGGAGAATCCTCTGATAAAAGAACTCCTGAAAACTGTAGATGAATTCCTGCAGTCTGAAAAAGGCAATCTTAATAGTGCAGTTGACCTTGCCACCCATTTTTCGACAGAAAACTCGATTTCTCCTGATTCCTTACTTGAACTATGCTATTCTTGCTTATCCAATGAAACGGATTTAGCCTACATATTTGCAAAAACGTGCGCAATTTTATCTACAGAAAATACAAAAAAAGCTACTGTTTATTACTATGGGAGCGCAGAGGGTCACGAATACCCTGACCTTTACAGGCTGTCCGATAATTACTCCCACTAATTAAAAGATTCCTTCTTTTTCAGTTTAAAGGCTTTATATGCCTTATTTTTCACATGTTTTTGCCCTGAAATTGAATTGTCAGACAGCCTCTTTAGGGTGGAGTGGCCGCATGCTTGATCTTTGAGAATTGGTTCATCTTTTAAGTGATCTTTCATGCTTCTTCGGTTAAGTGAGGAATCGTGACAAATTGTCTCCATTCTCGCAACAGTTCTCAAAAATTTTATCATATTGTGGGTTGGAACGAGGTATCGATTTCATGCAAAAAGACCAAAATTTAAGGCAGCCTTTTGGTGCAAAATCGATAACTTTCAGGCAAGAAAATTCCTTAACCGATGACCAATGAATTATCTCTTCTATTTTCGAGTGGTGAGATGATTCCGGTTTCATCAATATGCCTGTACAAAATAGCTTTTAAATTTTAGGGAACGTTTTTTCCTTATAAAGAGCATTTAATTCTCCTTATAGATCGGAATAAAAAAGTTGCCGGAAACTGCACAACAGTTTCCAGTTTTAAATAATTTAAAAGAAAAGATTTAGAGCCAATAAATTCAGATCTGAGGCCGCCTGTCAATTATTCTCTTTGCCTTTCCTGCGGTCCTCTCGATGCTGCCTTTTTCCAGTAGCTCTACATTTGTGCGGATATTCAGGACAGCTTTGAGTTCGTGCTGGACGTGGTTCTGGACGGCTTTCAGATCTTTGAGGTCGCCTGTAAAGGCATTTTCTTCAAGTTCGACTTCGATTGTGAGTTCATCGAGCATGTGTTTGTTGCGGTCAAGGATGAGCTGGAAATGTTCCCCCACCTGGGGAATTCGGGAGATAACATCCTGGATCTGGGAAGGGAAAACGTTGATGCCTCTTACTATCAGCATGTCATCGGCTCTGCCGAGGAGGCGGGATATTCTAGTAGTTGTCCTGCCACAGTCACATTCGGACTCAAGAAGTTTCGTCATGTCGCCTGTACGGTATCTTATATTGCAGAAACCTTCTTTGTTGATGGAAGTGATGACAAGTTCACCTTTTTCGCCTTCAGAGACCTGTTCTCCGTTTTCGTCCAGAACTTCAACAATGAAATTGTCGCTCCAGATGTGCAGGCCGTTCTGTTCCTGACACTCAAAACCGACCCCGGGTCCGAACATTTCCGAGAGGCCGTAGCAGTCGTAGGCTTTGAGGTTGAGCCTTTTTTCAAGCTGCTTCCGCGTGTTTTCCGACCAGGGCTCTCCTCCGAATATAGCTGCCTTTAAAGAAAGTTTGTCTACAAGGTCCAGTTCTTCTGCAGTTTCTGCAAGGTAAAAAGCATAGGAAGGTGTGCAGTGGACTGCAGTTACTCCGAAGTCGATCATCATCTCAAGCTGCCTTGCAGTATTTCCTGTTGCTGCAGGCACAACCATAGCGCCCATTCTTTCTACACCGTAGTGGAAGCCCAGGCCGCCTGTAAAGAGGCCGTAGTTCATGGAGTTCTGAATAGTGTCGCCTTTTGAAAGCCCTATCATTGTAAGGCTTCGAGCAATCATATCTGACCATGTTTCAATATCTTTTGCAGTGTACCCGACAACAGTGGGCTTCCCGCTAGTCCCCGAAGAGGCATGGATACGTACGATATCTTCTTTTCTGGCAGCAAAAAGCCCGAATGGATAGTTGTCCCGGAGGTCTGTTTTCTTTGTAAAAGGCAATTTACGGATGTCTTCGAGGGTCTTGATATCATCAGGAGTTACTCCTGCCTCCGTGAAGTTCTGCCTGTAAAAGGGAACATTGTCATAGACCAGCTTTACGCTCTGTTGCAGGCGTTTCAGCTGCAGTCTCTTCAGTTCTTCGGAATCCATCGTTTCATATTTCGGCTGCCAGTATTTCATTAAAAGGACCTTCCTTTGATTCGTGAAACTGTTTTCAGTTATGAATTTCAATGCATGAATGCTATGTCTCTACATATCACGATATAGTGAGTGATTTTATCAGTAAGATAAAACGTCTGGAAAAATCAATCTACTGTAATTCCTTCCCACATATAAACATTGTTGAAGTAAAGCTTCATACTTCAGAAGAAACAGCAGCTGGTTAAATAACATTATTTATTCTGAATCCCACTTCCCGCAGATATCTTCTAAAAACTGACATTATTCTAAAAACTGACATTATTCTTTCATCGTAAAAACTCAAATACAAAACTGTCTTGCGCCAAAGAAATTTAATGTTAAAAATCAGGAGTAAAACATTTTTAATCTGTAAATTGAGAAGAATAATTCTGTTAAATGATAAATAAATTCTTAAACAAATGTACTTTTATCGGGGAGCATTAGAACCATTTTTATCTTGTAGATACAGCTCAATAACCCTTAAAAAACGGATCATTTTTTGAGGACCCTATTACTTTTTCTTCACACGACTCTGTTCCAAAATAGAGTGATTTTTAACTTTACATTCACCACTTTATTTTGGAACTGCGTCAAATTTCCCCCAAAAAATTGCTGAAAAAAATCACTTCTGCCTGATAATGTTTTTGACCCGCCTGTCCCAGTCCGTAGACTCAAAAAGTTCCCTGATTTCGGGAGAATCGTCAATGAAGCAGAAACCCCAGTAAACCGCAGGCAGAAACTCCCGTTTCCACTGCTCCTTCTTCTTTTTATCGAGAAACTGGTATGTTTCCGAAGACGACAGACGGCTTACGAACCCGAGCACTTTTACAAGATCCGGAATGGTCTTCTGGGCAGAACCGAGTTTAAGGCATTTAAGCCTGTAACTTTCGATCTTTCGGAAATCTGGTTCGAAACCAAGGGTTTTCAGGATGCGATTTTTCTCGGGAAGCGAGAGGCGTGAACCTTCATACTTGAGGGAATTTAAGGCCTGAAGTTTCAGCAACCACTCAACCTCCCCAAAAACCTTGGGTTTATGCTGCCTCGAAACGTCTCCTAGCCTGCGGTCTTCATAGGCTTCTCGTTTGAGCTTATTTATGCGGCCTGAAAGGTTTGAAAATTCTTCTGCGTCCCTGAGTTCCCTGATCCTGAACCTCAGGACAGCCCGCATAAGTTCCCGCTTTTCCCGCTCAAAAGCTCCAATATCTTTTTCCTCGGTCAGCGCGAGCAGGCGTGAGAAGTATTTTGCCCGTATGTCGGTCGGAGGAAGCCTTACAGGCACTTCCCTGAGTTGAGTATCTTTTCCTTTGTTTTTTATGAGGGTGCCAAAGTCCACTTTATTAATCTCTATCTTTCCTTCCTCAATCGCCCTTGCTGCATCGCCTTCTGAGAAAAGCTCATCAAGGCGGATCTCGGGCTGGAGCATCTGAACCTGATCAACCTTTTCCCCGTTAAAGACCCCTTCCCCAAAGCGCTGGTAGAGAGAGTCAATACTGTCCGAAATCTCAAAGATGCTTCCCTGCTGCTTTCCCGATAGCGGAGAAAGCCTTGTAATCCTTCCTACCTGCTGTTCAAAAAGCCGCATGCTCAGGGTGGGCCGCAGCAGGACAAGGGCTTCAAGCCCCGGAAAATCAAAACCTTCAATCAGCATGCCTACGGTGCAGAGAACATAGGGGGTTTTCCGATTTCCCTGAAAGCTGCAAGGAGGGCACTTTGTTCATCTTTGGGCAATTCGGAGGTCATAAAAGCCGCATCTCTGAACTCTCCTTCAGGGGTATAATTCTCAAAATCAGCAGGCAGGACAGGGTCAGGGTCCTGTTCTAATTCCGGGGCCGAAATTTCCCCATTGAAGACCGAGGCGGTGAGCTTTGCATGAAACGCATTAATTTTCTCGCCGAGTGCACCGGCTCCGTAGACACGCTTTCGGACAGGGGCGCAAAAGACGAGAGTCTTTGCACTCCTCTGTTTGACCATCGAATCGTACACATCTTTTGCAAGCTGAGTTCTTCTGATTACCTTTTTCAACTTATCGGCAGTGCTGCAGTCAAGGAAAAGGTCCTGTTTATCAAGCTCATCCAACCCTTTTTCAAAGTCAAAGATTTCAAAGATATCTTCCGAACTCTCGGCAATAGTATATTTGAGGGGCGCAAGCTCTTCGTCCAGGATGCACTCAGGAAGGGTTTTTGCGTAGATTTCCCTCATATCCCCTGCAATTTCATCCACGAACTTGACATTTCCGACCACACCCTGGAACGGGGTTGCAGTCATTCCCAGAATTTTTGTCCCTAACTCATTGAGAAAATCATTTCCTCTGTTATTGATGAAATTGTGGATTTCGTCCACGATTGCAAGGTCGGCAAATTCAAGAATCAGCTCTTTTATCTCAGAACTCTGCTTTCCGAGTACTGTCTGCAAAGAGGCGAAAAGCACAAAACCTTTACTCTTTTCCTGCCCGAAAGATTTCAAAGTTGCAGCAAGCTCCTTCCGACCCGCCTTATTCTCAGAAGAGAGGAGAGCGCTATTGGGAAAAAGGGGCCTGTTTTTCTTCCTGTCGTAATAAGTCTGGCTAAGAAGAGGATTGTTTTTAGAAACCAGGAAAAGCACAATTTTTCCTTCGTCATAGTACTTTTTCATTATATGTTTTGAAAGAAAGGTCTTACCCCAGCCAGTGGGAACCTTGATATAGCCTCTCTGATGGGTTTCAAAATATTCCAGAATATCCTCGAAGATTTTCTTTTTGTCTTCCCTCAAGGGCTCAAGCTCGACGGTTTCCATGTCGGCTACGGTTTCATTTGAATTTATCATCAGTACGCTGTCCTTACACTTTTCACTGTAGAAGCTTTTTAGTACCTTTTCAAAAACCAGAAAATACCTTTCAAAGAAATTTCTGGGAAACTGGTATAGCCACGCAACAGTAGATGTTGCATGCAACTGCAAACATTATAAGAAGTAACTCCCCGCAACTTACAAATTATTCATAAAAATTTCAGTCCAGAAAAACTTAAGTCAGGTTCTTTTCTTTCAGAAGCGGAAAAGAATAATTCTGGAACTGTTTTTATTTAAAAGGAATCCCTTTTCAATAATAAGAATTACGTCAATATATATGTTATGCCTATAGATTGTGCCAAAAAAGTCAAAGGGAAGAGACAAATAAGGAAATCTATTCCTTTTAGTCGTCTCCAAAAACTGTTTTAAAAAATTTAGATAAACTTTGGCCTTGCCGAGAGATACTTTGCAAGGGGCAGTTTTCTGTAAGGTTTATCGGATATTTCGCCTCTGACCCGCGCATTAAGTTCTTCCTGAGTAATTTGCACTTTTTTCGGCTTATTCTGCTCGGATTCGGACCGAATGGTTACGTTAATGGTACCGTCTTCGATTTCTTTATCTCCAATGACCACTAAATAAGGGACCCATTCCCTGCCTGCTTCTCGTACTTTCTTTCCTATGGACAGGTCGCGGTCGTCGATGTCAACCCTGCAGTCAAGCTTCTGTGCAACCTCTTCAGCAAAGGCGACATGTTTCTCTGAAACCGGCACAATCCTGACCTGGGTAGGAGAAAGCCAGACCGGCAGCATGGGAACCTTTCCTTTTTCGGTATCCATTGCAGCCTTTTCGAGAAGAGCGTAGATACAGCGTTCGATTGCCCCGCTCGGAGAGCAATGAAGGACAGTAGGCCGTTCCAGTTTACCGTCAGTATTTACATAAGAAATATCGTACCTTTCGGCGTTTTCCACATCAATCTGGACTGTTGAAAGCGCGCTTGCTTTGGCAAGGGCGTCTACGAAGTTAAACTCGAACTTGAGTACAAAGTAGAAGAAACGGGTGTCCCACATTTCCACAAGTACGGGTTTGTTGACGGTCTTTGCCATACTGACTACAAGCTCTTTATTCGACTCGTAAAAGTCCCTGGTGAAGCGGATGGCAACCTCATAATCATTAATATGGATCCCCATATTTTCAAGCACATCGATGCACAGGTCATACTGCTTTTTGAACTGGTTCACGGCCTGATCCATGTCCTCGCAGAGGGTGTGCATGTCAGGCATGGTAAAAGCCCTGAGTCTTCTCAAACCCACAAGTTCTCCCCGCTGTTCCTTCCTGAAACTGTAGCGGGTCATTTCGATCATCCTCAGAGGCAGGTTCTTGTAGGAAATCGTCATGTCGTGGTTCATAAGGAATTGCCCGAAACAGGCTGCAAAACGCAGAAACATCTGCCGTTTGTCAGACTCAATAGAATACTGCCTTGCAGGGAACCTATCCAGGTATTTCTTCAGAGTCGGATGGTTCATGTCATACATGATAGGAGTTTCGACTTCCATTGCCCCGAACTCGGTTGCGACATCAAGCACATAATTTTCAAGAAGGGACTTTACAAGCCTTCCTTTAGGGTAATAGCGCATGTTTCCGGAATCTGACCCCGGTTCGTAGTCCGCAAGTTCAAGCCTCCGCATAAGTTCTACATGGGGAGGAGCCCGTTCAACAGCTCTGCTCTTGGAAATTTCGTAGTTTACAAACTGTTGAAGTTTAGGGTAAGGAGTGAGGTCAAAACTCTCAACTTCATGAAGTTCTCCATCAAGGGTCAGGATGCGCCAGTAAGACCTTGCAGTCCCTTCGGCTTTCAGGGCTTCGGAAACAACCTCTTCTTTTTCCCCGGCTGCGGCTGCTTTGCCTGCTGCTTTTGAAGCCCCCTCAGGGCGGATGCTTCTGGAGAGTTCGGAAAGGGGATGGCCTTTACAGCTTATATTAAAGGCCTTATACCATCCGAAAGGAGCACGTTTTACCTCGTATTTACCTGAGAGAGCTGTCTCTATTCCTTTTAAGACCTCTACTGCAACTTTCGGAGAAGAAAGGTCAGAGCTTAAGTGGGCGTAAGGGTAGAGCATTATGCGGTCGGTTTTGACCTGGGTTGCTACCTTTTCGATTTCAGAAACAGCCTTTTGTATAGCTTCCTCAGGATTTACCTCATCTACACTTTCTACAGCCGTGAAAACGGTAAGTGCTTCCTCGAGCCTGCCGGACTTTAAGGACTCTTCTATTTTTTCAGCAACTGGAGTTTGTTTTTTGGTTTCGTATTCAATATAATCAGAGTGAATGAGCAATAACTGCATTCTAACACCTGTGTTCCCGCTGGAATGTGATTCCGAATTAGCTTCGGTTCTTAATCAAATAATCAATTTATTTCAGGACTGTCTGCGGTCTGTACCCGTCAGTAGATCTTGATTAACGGAAGTAAAGAAGAATATATGACAGTCCTAATATCCTGCAACGATATAAAGCAATCCCTTTCGACTGATATTTCTTACTATAGCCTCAAAAGCTCTCAAATCCCCGAGATTCAGCTAATTTGTGTAATTTTATTTTTGGAAATTACTTTTCTGAGCCAGTCGTGCAGGGGGTCTCAGACTCTTGAGGTCTATGTTGATCTCTGCCAGTTCAGGGTGAATCTGCTCCTGATAAACCCTGTAAGCCGCAACCAGAGCTCCCAGGAGAATAGGGGCTGCAAAAAACCTGCAATTCCCCCAACAAAAGCTCCGCCGAGGAAGGCAAGCATGAGCAACATCGGATGAATCCTGGACTTCAAACTGGTCAGGTAGGGCCTGAGAATCAGTTCGGGAGGGCCATAGATTATGAGGGAAGAAACAACAAAGAAAAGGGCTGCATCCTCAAACCCTTGATCAATGTAACGCATTAGAGACAGAGGCACAAGCACCATATAGCCGGCAAAAAGAGGGATTACTGATGCTATGAAGATGAGGGTCGCGAGTGCCAGTACATGAGGAAATCCAAAAGCATAGAAAACAAAAACTGAAGTCACGCTTACTATAAGGGCAGAGTAGGCATTACCCAGGAAAATTCCTTTAAGGATCAGATCCAGATGACATGCATAACGGTTTACAATTCCTTTGTACTCTTTTGGCATCATGCCAAGAAAAGCGCAGTAAAGCCGGTCCCCGTCAGCAAGTATGAAATAGCAGAAAATAATCGATATTATAAAATTAATGACAAAGAGACCTATACTCCGGGCATATGATATAACTCCTATACTGCCGATTGCAGGAAGAAGAGAGGTAAAAAGGTCCCAGATAGCAGAATTAAGACTTTCTAGAAGTTTTGCCGGAATTTCCAGAGCATTTATGAAATCAAGAATTGCACCCACTACTGTAGTTTGATTGTCAAGAATCCAGGAGATCTGGTTAAGGATTTCAACAATACCTGCTCCGACAATGAAAACTATGGGAACGAAAATACATAGGCTGGCAACCAGGGCACCGATTTTTCTGTGCCTGTTGAATTTTATCTGGATAGGTCTTGCGATGTAAGCAAAGACTATACCGAGTACTATTCCGTCTGCCAGAGGCAGGAGGATTAGAAAAGATAAGCATAAAAGCACTGCTAATACCAGGGCTGCTCCAATTTTCCAGCGGCTGGCAATTATCTGGCTTACTCCGTCAGGGGTCTGGCTCAATTTCATTTTTCAGTTCCTTTTGGATAAATAAATGATAGAAATTTAATCAGATATATGCAGAAAGTTGATAAGAATCCAGTATCAAAATATAATTAGGAACTATTTAAAAATATCATAAAATTGGAAAAATCCGGCAAATCCGGACTTTTGACCATTTATACTTTTAGTTTTTTATCCAGATCAGGTACAAGCTTATCAAAATATCTGGTTACCACATAGGATTCCGTACATTTCCCGCACCTGATGCAGGTTTCGCTTACATGTGGGATTTTTCCATTAAGTGAAGCCGCTCCTACAGGACAGGCTTTTACACAGATCCCACAGCTTCGTACAAACTCGACAGTTTCCGGAAACTCAATCCCGGTGTTCAGGAAGAAAGCTTTGAGTTCTCTTTGCTTAAGGGATTCCCGCATCAAGTCAAACACTACAAGATTTTGGACTTGCCAGTCACTATTTGTCGGATACTGGCAATTCGTTCCACTCAGCTGGAGCAGTTAATCAGATTGGGGATTTTGTGGATAATCTGTTCAGCAGTCAAAATCATGATCTGTATGAAATATACATCTATGATCGGTGGAATACTGGTTATAATTTTGGTGGCTATGTCAGTGGCAATACTCAATCTATACTGTGACTGATCCAGAACAGGCAGCTAAAGATAATGCCGATTTTAGTGCTCCATACTTTGATTATATTTGGAATGAAATAAATAATAATCCTCAAACATTTACTTCAGATGCAACTGTGGGGTACTATACCGCTCAGTGTGTCCGACAAACCGCAAAATATAACCATGGATTGTATGATTATATCATGTAAAGTTGACATAATCTGAAATCGTGTTTATGTTTAAGGAGATGCCTTTGAAGGCATCTCTTTTTTACTACTATTTTTCCTGTATGTGTTAAATCCAAAAAACGGTGATTGATAACAGGCAAACTATAAATACAATTGCAAAAATTATAATAAGTAATTAGCATATTACTATAGATCAAATGCAAATGGTGGTCTAAGTGGATTTTATTAGCCCTTTCATTTTAAAAGTTAAGAATAAGATGCCTTTAGAGGCTCTTCTTTTCGTTCTGCAACATATATGGCTTACTATTTTTGTTTTGACATTGGGCATATCGATAGGGACAGGAATTACCTTTGGTCTAGACATAGTCGCCTTGGTGATAACGCTAGGAATGTTTGTTCTGTTTTTTGTACCTATAGTCTCTATTGGACAGAATATTGTTCAGAGCAGGAAGGATATTAGAAAGGTTTTGTGTTGCGTACCTTTATTAATCGCTGCTGTATATCAAACTATGGTAGTTGTGTTTGGATATACTAAATTTATGCTCTATGAATCTCATCCGGACTCTTTGGTTTATGCTTTGCTGCCTCCGATTCAGAGGATAGCGGAAACTGTAATCTATCCTACAACTGATAAAATATTTTATATGGGCTTTCCTTATAACCAGTTGCCTCAATTTATAGCTTACGTTATTATTTTTCCGATCAGTTTGCTTATTTACTTATTGCCTTCGATAGATTATGACAGGAGAAAGATCACAAAAGAGATGAAACTAGTTGCTTTGTTACCACTTCTTTGTATTGCTATTCCGATAATCGTGCAGACAGTTAAGATGAGGCTGGGATTGATCGATGAGCTTATGATTCAATTTTTCTGGTCTGAGATAATATCAAACATAAAATTAATGGGATTCTTTCTGTTGATGCCTGCGCTAAGTATCTTATATATAAGACACTATCACAAGGTGGTTAGAATTTCTACGGAAAAATTCTAAGATGAATTGGCGAATTAAAAACACTAAACCGATCACAGAGTTAAACTTGCTTGATTTTGTACTTCAAGTGCGTAAGTCCTATAACTATAATCCGAGACTTTTAAAAATAAGGTAGAGGTTAATATCCAGACTTTTGATCAATCACACCTTTAACCTTTTATCCAGATCAGGTACAAGCTTATCAAAATATCTGGTTACCACACAGGATTCCGTACATTTCCCGCACCTGATGCAGGCTTCACTTATATGCGGTTTCTTTTCGTTGAGAGAAATCGCCCCGACAGGACAGGCTTTTACACAGATGCCGCAGCCTGTACAGCGTGAAAGCCTTATAAATTGCTTTGCAGCTTCCTTAAAAAGACAAACAGCTTTTTCCTTTGTTTCCGAACTTGCAAGCAGGTTTCCATTTGAAAAAAATTTCACAGTTCCTGCCCCGGTTTTGACCAGCAACATACCCAGGTCCTCCGCATAAACCGTACTTCCAAGTACATTCATGAAATCTGCAGCGTCTTTTTCCCTGATGCCCCCGACTCCTGCTTCTATTGAGAAGCCTCCAGCCTTGCATGGGGAAATTCCTGCTACGACTTCAATTTCAAAGTCTTCGATATTTTCCTTAGCAAGAATGGAAATCCCAAGCTCCTCTGCCAGCCTGAGCATTTTCGGAGGCAGTTCCTTCCAGCGCCAGAATCCATGTTCTATGAACTTTTCCGAAAGCCCTCTGGTTTTCGCCCACTCGAGCAGGAAGGTGTTCCACTTCTCATGCATTTCAGGGTGCAACTCTTTTACCCTGGCATACTCGGCAGCAAGGGCAGACGGGCAAAGCCAGCAACCTACCCTTTCGAAGCCAAGGTCATAGAGCGGATTGTATGGGAGTCCTCTCCAGTGGATATAGAGCCACACTTCAAGCGCTTTCCAGTCCCTGATAGGAAAGATATTGAGCTGGGCAGGGACGAAGGGATTTGTCTCACTTGCCGCAATCCTTGCCCTTGAGAAAGATTCGTGCTTCCGTTTACCGTCGATTGTTAGATAAGCCACGCCATTACCTGCTCTTTTTCCATTAAGAGAACAGACTTCTTTCCCTGCGTCGAGGTCTCCTGCAGATGCCAGCTTGCAGACTTTGCAGCACCAGCGGAAGTCCTTTGCAGGAGGCCCGAATTTTGTTACCTGATCCCGGAAAGCAGAACCTGCACTTGCTTCTTCAAGCGGAATTTCCCTTTCGCGGCAAAAACTCCGCACAAATTCGACAGTTTCTGGGAATTCTATCCCGGTATTCAGGAAGAAAGCTCTGAGTTCCCTCTGCTTGAGGGAAGCCTGCGCCAGGTCCAGCACCACAAGACTGTCTTTTCCGCCGCTGAAGGAAACATAGACAGGCAGTTTTCGGTATTCGTTTCTGGAAACAAGCCCGCGAATAGTGTTGATTGCATTTTTTCCCAGAACCTGCAGGTGCTTTCTGTTAGCCTCGACACAAGCCCCGAGATTCGGAGTTTCAGGATGAAGGAATGCCTCACTACTGTCAACTTTCCTGATCCTGAGGACTTTCTTCCCGGCTTGGAATGAGGATTCGGGTTCATTCCGGGTTTCGGTCTCATGCGGGGTTTTCAGGCCTGGGAAATCTGCGCCGTCGATAAAAGAAATCCCGTAGCCTGTCAGGCTGCCTGCAGTCACCAGAACGAAGTCCTCTGCCTTTATGTTCCAGGCAAAAGATTCCACAAGTTCTGCTGCCACATTTTTCCCGTTAAGGTGCCCATTTGTTTTTTTGAGTTCGACTTTCATGCCTTCAGCGTATTTCAGGAGAACTTTTGCTCCCTGTAAGGAAGGTTCGAAACTGTAACCCATTTCCGAAAGTTCGAAACGGAGAATTCCGAAAATGAAGCCGTCTACAAGCACTTCATCGGTTTTATCCTCTCCGGGGATCTTATTAAGGAGAATAAGCTTCTCCCCAAGGGGATTGCAGCCGAAAGCCGAATAAAGCTGCCTTTCCAGGACTTCCCGTTCGTAAGGAGAACAGAAACGGACATCTGCGGGCTGGGAGAGCCTGATAATTTCTCCTTTGCTGCCACATCTTCCGCATTCTTCTCCTATCAGGGGCAGATTACATTTTCCGCACCAGAAAATGTGGTCATCCTCATACTCGAAACGCTGGGAGTTGTTTTTCTTCGATAGTGCCAGATCCGGACTTTTTTCAGAGCCATGGCTCTTTTTCGGAGAATATTTCCCAGTAGAACGTTTTCCTTTGAAACCTACGGATTTGCCTTCGACCATGTTTTTGCGGGTCTGAGAATTCTCTATATCCGATGTTCGGAAAACTTTTCTGTCCGGAATTTGGGAAACTTTTCTCTCTTCACTGTTCCTTTTTTGTTTCTGTTGACCCGATACTTGGGACTTGTCTTTTTTCTGCTGCATGGAAACCCTGGTCAGTGATTCGAAGAAATGGTTAAGTATTTGATCGTTCAGTTTACCGTTCAGTCTTAGCACGGATACGTTTATCGATATATCAAGATTGTGAAAGCACGGAAATTAAGAAGACATTGAGCCCTGAAAATCTCACCTGACATTCTACGTAATATAAAGGCCAGGCAAATGCTCAAAAGATTATCCAAAGGATCGATTTAAAGATAATTAAAATACCCTTTAAAAGGTCACTTTAAAGATCAGTTTTAAGATGATTTGAAACATCATGTGGAGATCACTTAAAAGATAATCTTTGATATGAGGCAATCTTTAATAAAAATATCACTTGGGTAGTATATTTATTATGTAATTGTAATTATAGTTATGAATTCTGACTATATTAAGCTTCCTGTTAATGTAAAGAATTATTCTCAAAGGTGATACGGTATGAAGTACGATGTTGTTGTGGTTGGAGCCGGTCCTGTAGGTTCCACTGCTGCTCGCCATGCAGCCCTGAATGGAGCAAAGGTCCTCCTGCTCGAAGAACATTCTTCCATAGGGTCACCTGTAGGCTGTACCGGGCTTTTGAGCACGAGAGCTGTTGCAGAGTGCGAACTCAAGCCTTCGGAAGAATTTGTGTTCAATTCGGTGCGCGGGGCTTTTGTACACGCTCCCGACGGGCAACATCTGCCAATCGACGGGAAGCAGACAAAAGCATATGTAGTCTCGCGGAAAAACTTTGACCGGGCCCTTGCAGTAATGGCTGTGGAAGAAGGCGTTGAACTCTCTCTCAGGACAAGGGCTGTAGGATTTGAAAAAGAGAATCCGGAAGCCGGTAAGAAAGGGAAGAAAAGTTCTCCTGTAAAACTCAGAGTAATCAAAAATGGCAGGCTCGAAACGATATGTGCATCCGTTGTGATAGGGGCAGATGGGGTAAAAAGCCGGATAGCCAGCTATGCAGGCCTTGAAAAACCTGCCCGTGTGCTTCCAGGTATCCAGATCGAAGCTCCTTATGCCTCGGAAGATAGTGGCTTTGTTGAACTGTTCCCTGGCTCTTCAGCTCCTGGTTCTTTTGCCTGGACCGTGCCAGTTGACGAGAAAATCTCAAGGATCGGGCTTACTCTCGAGCCGAGGCTTGCCTGGAAAAACGGTCAGGAAGGAAGTTCTCCCCTTTTTTACCTGGAAAAATTCCTCCACTCCAACCCTCATGTAAAATCCAGATATTCAGGAGGTATGCTTGATTTAGTGGTCGGGGAATTCCGATTGGCCCGCCGGAAAAAACAGTTTCCGATGGCATTATGCTGGTAGGGGACGCTGCCGGGCAGGCTAAACCGACGTCAGGGGGCGGAATCTATACAGGGGCTTTTGCGGCAAAAATAGCTGGAAAAGTTGCAGCAAACGCTGCCCTTGAGGGAGATACTTCTGCAAAAAGGCTTTCCGAATATGATCACCTCTGGCGGAAAGGCCTTGGAAAAGAGCTTGAAATTGGCATGAAAATCCATGACTATATGGGGAAGCTGGAAGACAGACAGTTAAACGACCTCATAGGCTCTCTAAATACCCCATCTATTCTCAACACCATCACTGAATATGGAGACATGGACCATCCTTCTGTCCTTATGAGGAAACTCATGTTTTCAGGAAACTCCTTGAGGCTGATGAAAGCCTTTGGAACATTCCTGGGAACTCTTTTTGAAGAGCCCGGAAGAGCACAGAGAATTTAGACAAACCTCAATTATGGAAGGTAAGCCGTTACAACATAAAAAATTAATACGGATTTGAGGAATCAGATGGAGAATGTAATTCAAAAACCCGTAACCATAAATCGGTACATTTGGGTTGATTTGATCCGTATAATAGCGATATTTGCAGTGGTTGCAATCCATGTCAACAATTTCGGATTCGTTTGGAACAAGGTATCATGGATAGACTGGTGGGCGTCTAATGTTTATAATGCGATGATACTTTTCGCGGTGCCGATATTATTCATATTGAGCGGTTACCTATTATTGGATAAGCAGGAGGATGATCGGACCTTCTTTTCAAAGAGGTTTAGCAAGGTCATTATTCCTCTAATTGCATGGTCAATGATATATATGATATTCGCGAACAACTATAATATATTTAGTATATTTACCGTGGATTTTGTGCAAAAATTCTGGTCTAATAAAATCTTTTATCACCTCTATTTCCTCTACTACATCATAGGATTATATCTCCTCACACCGTTGTTACGCAGGATCTTAGCGCATGCAAACATGTCTGACATATTATATTTTTTACTACTTTGGTTTTTATTCACGCCCCTCAACCAGTTAATAGGATTTTTCGGATACAATATTGGGATACCCGTAGAAGCCGCAACCGGGAATCTCGGTTTATATATCATTGGTTATGCCATCAAAAAAACCCAGATAACTGACAAAATAGTATATTTGTCGGGTGTCATAGTTGCTACTTTGTTAATGGTTATGATTTTCGGGTCTTATATTATGAGCATGAATAGCGGAAAATTCGATAATTTTTTAACTTCGTTAAATATAACGCAAACATCATATGCGATATGTTTGTTCATCTTGCTCCGGGAAACCCTGGATTATATGACGTTAAAAACGTCGCGCATGAAAACAGAAACTATAAGTGCTGTTGCCGAAGCTTCCATGGGAATATATCTCGTCCACCCAATCTTATTGCATTACATACGTCATGGGTTATTCGGGGTGTTTTTATTATCTCCGTCTTTTCTGAGCCCGATAATATCTGTTCCGCTGGTTACGGCTTTATTGTTCTTCGTTTCTCTGATCCTGGTGATAATAATGCAAAAAATACCTTTGATAAGGAAAATTGTGCCCTGATTTGAATTGGTTATTTGTATCCTTTTACTTTGATTCTTTTAAATATGGATAACTCTGCTACATCAGTTTTCATTACTTTGTATTGACCTGGTCAATCAAAAATCATGAAAAATAAAAAGATAACATTAGTTAAATATTAGTTTGAATCTTTAAAACGTTTGAATCTTTAAAACTGAAGGTCTATCACATGAAAATACACTGTCTACAACACGTTGAATTTGAAACATTGGGAACTATCGCAGAATGGATTGAAGAAAAAAATCACTCTTTATCTATAACCCGTTTATATACAAACGAGAATTTTCCCGGGATAGCTGACTTTGACCTTCTCATAATAATGGGTGGGCCAATGAATATTTACGAATATGAAAAATATCCCTGGCTTAGAGAAGAAAAAGCGTTCATAGAAGAAACGATTTCTTCAGGAAAAGCAATACTGGGGATCTGCCTGGGAGCTCAACTCCTTGCCGATGTCCTGAAAGCTGAAGTATTAAAAAATAAATATAAGGAAATAGGATGGTTTCCCGTATATATAAACACAGAAACGAAATCTGAAACCTTTATTCTGAATGATATTCCTGAGAAGTTTATTGCATTTCACTGGCATGGAGATACGTTTAACCTTCCTGAAAGCTCAAAGAAGCTTTTTGTAAGCGAAGCTTGCGAAAATCAGGGATTTATTTACAAAAACAGGGTTATTGGACTCCAGTTTCATCTTGAAATGAGCAACAGAACAATAGGAAAAGTAATTGAAAACTGTAGAGATGAATTGGTTGTAGGAAAATACATTCAGAAAGAAGAGGAAATGCTGGAGAAAGATTCATTCCTTGCAGAGTCAAAGCAATTAATGTTCAGACTGCTTGATAATTTTGAAGCACTAATCAGTTTTTGATATTATTAACAGTTTCTTTAAAAAAAGGGCTACCTCAATGTTTTTTACATCATCGTTAAGCACAACATCTATAATTGCCACGCACGGAAAAATATAGAAAAGCTGTAGATTTGTAAATTAGTCCTCTCGAGCAAGCAAAAAACAATTTTTTCCGTTCCATAAATTAGTCCGCTTGAGCAAGCAAAAAACAATGTTTTTCATTTCATTCGAATACCCCGCTAGCTTGCTGCGGGGATGGAAAACTTCCCCGGTAACCGTTGATGATAATATTATTTATCAATCCCATTTTTCGATTGTTAACTTCTGCTAGAACTAAACCTATTAGGTTTATTGTCTTTTTTTACGGAATTTCGAGCGATGGCACGAACATACCCCGTTGCTTGCAGCGGGTGCGCCAGCGCAACTTTGATTTTTTCTAGAATTTCATATTTAAATTACCTTTTTATAATTACCTTATTTTGGACTCAGTACCAAAATCCAGTGATGAACGTAAAATTAAAAATCACTAGATTTTGTAATTGGTTACAATCCTTGTGATTTTACTTCTAGGTTGAAGCCTTTAGATATCGAATGTTAATTTTGATTGGAGGCTGAATTCTTCTTACGAATTCAGATTTTCAATCAAGAAATGCAAAAATCACTAGATTTTGGACCAGAGTCTTATTTTGGCTTATTTTATCAATAATTCGATAACTACTATCCTAGATTCTGCAGGTAAACATATAAATTAATATAATTAATATTATATCTCTTTCCTTATCTTCCCATGGCAGAGAAAAACAGCAGTAGAAGAATTGAATCCTCCTTAAAACGCACAAAGTTCTTAGGTCACCTTGGGCTTGTCGCTGGAGTTTTCAGAGAACTTGAAGTTGACAAACTGATCGATGAGAAACTCCCAAAGGAAAGGGATCATAATGTCCCTCATTCAGTCTGCATCCTTGCCATGGTAATCAATGGTCTTGGTTTTATAGGGCCACGTTTGTACCTGTTTCCTAATTTTTTCAAAAACGTTTCTACGGAAAGGCTCTTTGGAGACGGTGTAACAAGAGAAGACCTGAATCAATACGTTATCGGAGAGACTCTTGATAGAATCGTAAAATATGGCCCTACAAAACTGTTTACGGAAATTACTCTTCATATTATGAATCGTCTACCTATTCCTGTCCATTGTTTACACGCTGACACTACAAGTGTCAGTGCTTATGGGGATTATGATGACGAAGAAACTGAGTCTATTGATATTACTTTTGGAATTCCCAAAAACGGAAGATGGGATCTCAAACAATTTGTACTAAGCTTGATTGTTAATCAGCATGGGATACCTCTTTTTATGAATACTCATTCAGGAAATGCTTCAGACAAAAACACAATTCTGGAAGCAATCAAGTCTCTCAAATCGGTTTTAATACC
This sequence comes from Methanosarcina sp. ERenArc_MAG2, assembly GCA_023955635.1. Lineage (GTDB taxonomy): Archaea > Halobacteriota > Methanosarcinia > Methanosarcinales > Methanosarcinaceae > Methanosarcina > Methanosarcina baikalica. The sequence continues at coordinate 830,482 of JAMXHR010000010.1, read as the reverse complement.
TGAAAGCAAAGTGTACTATGTCGCTGAGAGTTCCTTTTATACAGATAATAATCTCAAGAACATGGGAAAGGCATTCTGGATCAGTCGCGTTCCTGCAACAATTAATGAGGCAAAGGAGTTGCTAACTGCAAATTTGAACCTGAAAATGCTGAAAAGCGATGAGAGATACTCTTTTTATCAAACTTTTGTGGAATATGGTGGAGTCAAACAAAAGTGGGTTTTGTTGCTTTCTCACAAGATGAAAGAGAAGAGAGAGGGAACTCTCGGAAAAATTAACTAGAAAAAGAGCTTGAAAAAGCAGAAAAGGCTTTTAAAAAACTGAAAGGAGAGGACTTTTTCTGCGAAGAGGATGCATTAAAAGCTACGGAGAAATGGATTCAAGAATTCCCGTCTATTGTGTTTGAAAAAGTAGATTTGAAAGCTATTAAGAAACGTGAAGAAGGTAAAAGAGGCAGAATTTCAAAAGATGAGAAATTAAATACTTATTACAGGATTGATGGCAGCATAAAGGTTAATAACGCTTTTGTTTTGAAAGAAATGGAGAAAATGGGACTTTTCATTCTTGCAAGTAATGATATTAGTATTTCTCCTGAAGAGATGCTAAGTATTCGTAACAAAATAGATTGAGTATTTTTTTATATAAGTTAATCCTATTTGGTCTATATGCTTGAGGAAATTATTTCCAAAAAATATAACTTGCTAAAACCTTTTCTTGATGAAAAAAGCAAACGTTTATTTGCAGCTGCAGAAGCGCTTAGTATTGGCAAAGGCAACATCAGCATAGTTTCTCGTGCAACTGGTATTTCTGAAAATACAATTAAAAAAGGTTGCACTGAACTGGAAAGTGGCAAATCTCTTTCTGATGATAAAATACGTGCTCCTGGAGGAGGTCGTAAAAAGATTGTTGAGAAAGACCCTACTCTTTTGTCCGATCTTGAGGCACTTATTGAACCAACAAGTCGTGGGGATCCGGAATCTCCTTTACTCTGGACTTGTAAAAGTCTTCGAAATATAGCAGGGGAACTTCAGAATATCGGACATAAAGTAAGCCATACAAGAGTTGCGGATATGCTTCACATGCTTGGTTACAGTTTACAAGCGAATAAGAAAACCATAGAAGGAACTGAGCATCCTGATCGTGACAAACAATTTGAGCATATAAGTGAAAAATGTAAAATATTTCAAGGTGAACATCAGCCTGTAATCTCAGTAGATACTAAAAAGAAAGAGTTAATCGGAAATTTCAAGAATGTTGGCCGTGAATTGCGTCCAAAAAAAGATCCAATACTTGTCAATGTATATGATTTTAAGGATAAAGAACTGGGAAAGGTAAATCCATATGGGGTATACGACATTGCTAATAATGAGGGATGGGTAAACGTCGGCATAGATCATGATACAGCGTCTTTTGCAGTTGAAAGTATACGTAGATGGTGGAATCTAATGGGGTGTAAATCATATCCTGATGCAAAAAAACTTTTAATTACTGCAGATTGTGGGGGAAGCAATGGATCAAGAGTAAAATTGTGGAAAACAGAATTACAAAAATTAACGGATGAAATCGGATTGGAGATTTCGGTTTGCCACTTTCCTCCAGGTACAAGTAAATGGAATAAAATAGAGCATAGACTATTTTCTCAGATTACTCTTAATTGGAGAGGAAAACCACTAACAAGCTATGAAGTAGTTGTAAACCTTATTGCAGCAACAACTACATCAAAAGGGCTTGAAGTAAAATGCATGTTAGACACGAATAAGTATCCAACAGGAATTAAAATCGAAAAAAACAGGTTGAAAAATTGGGCATTATACTTGATGAGTTTCACGGAGAATGGAATTACACATTCAAACCAAAGAATGGAGTGAGTTAATTAAATTATTTTGTGACGAGCCCTAAAGTATTACAAAGGACAGGATAACGTAGAAAAAGGATTCAGATTCTTGAAAAGTGACACATTTAGCGTATCAAAAGTTTACCTCAAGAATAAAGCAAGAATAGAAGCAGTGACCATGATGATGGTTCTCTGCTTAATGATTTATTCAATAGCAGAATGGAAGTTGAGGACAAAATTAGAGGAACAAAATGAAACGGTTCCAGATCAAAAAGGGAAACCAACAAAAAGACCTACAATGAGATGGATATTTTTCAATTTTCAGGGGATCACAGAACTTATAACTCAGAAAGAAGAGAAAATAGAGTCAGAAATATTGAATATGGAAGAGATTCACTGGAAGATATTGAGTCTCATGGGGAGAAATATGAAAAGATATATCTCTAATTACGTTAACCTGCCGAATCTAGGATGCATCTTTCTTTAAAGATACATTGAAATATTGTAAGGGTTCAGCAAAAGATCTCGGGATCTTTTAGGACACCACAAGGAGCGGATGCTTTCTGTAGAAACAGAGGATACATTTCTATAATAATGAAAAATATGATGTATATAATTGATTCACTTTATGCGGCGCTTAAGGGAGCGCCGACAATACCTGAATAATTACGAAATATTATAATTAACGCCCAATCTAACTACCTTTTAAATAAATACATGTTTTATGAAAATTTATATATTTAAATACCCTTCTTTATTTATCGAAATTTAAAGGTTATAGCATATTTGCTATAGCATGTTTAAGAGTGAACTTAATAGTGAAGGCTGTATATTTTAGAAAAGAAAACTATGCAGCAAATATGGGGGATAGAATATGACTATTGGGGACGGTCATGATTTAAGATCGCCGAGATTTGCAGGCGATGAAGTTTTGGAGGCGTGTTACGACAACGAAAGATTCCTTCAGAGAGGGGATAGTGGATCTGCAGTAGAGAAAATTCAACAGGCTCTGATATTTTTGAGCTTTCCGGTACCCGAAGTTGGAGCCAACGGTATCTTCGGTGACGAAACTGAACTGGCTGTCAGAAGCTACCAGGAAGCACGCGGGCTGAAGGTCGATGGTGTAATAGGATCAATCACTATAGGAAGTCTCGATGCAGAATTTATTACTGAAGTAGAAGAGCCTTCTGTTTCACCAGCACCTGAACCACAGGTATCGGAAGTTTCGACTCCATTATTCCCGGAATCTCCAGTTCGATCACCAAGAGCGTCTCCGGTTGAGCCGGTAAGGGCACCTGCAGTCCCACCAGTAAAGGCGCCCCATGCTCCGCTAGTAGAGAGGCCCGCAGTAAAAATACCTCAACCTCCAGATGCACCGGTAGCGGAACCTCCGATCCTGACGACACAAACAGTTCCGCCTGAACAAACACCGGTTCGTGTGACCAAGCCCGTGATTCCACCTATGAGTAAACTACCAAATACAATTGATAGTCAGGGACGTAAATTCCATACTGCAGGAACCTGGAGTGGGGATAATTCGTCTTTTGAAGCTGAGGCTGGAAAATCGGTACGGCTTGAAATAAGTAATCTGAATGTCACTGAATCAAATATCCAGATAAAGACAAATACAGGAGAAGTCAAGGAATCTTTGCTTTTACCTGACACTCTTGTAGATTTTAAATTCTCAGCGATAGAAGAGCCCTTTATATGGAGATTTTACATTGAGACCGACAGTAAGGATTCTTTAATCGAATGGAAACTCTATAGCAACTGGGTGCCTGGGAAATCCGAATAACCAGTAAATCAGGAATAGAAGTGTATTTGGCATTAAGCTGTTGCTAAATACAGAATAATAGTATCCTCTTCAAATTGAGTGGAAAGCTCTGACTTTCAACTCAATTCGCTTTTTCTCTGATCAGTTTTGCTAGAGATATCATCTCAAATGTGTTGCTCACTCTATCAAATATGTAATCATATGTACTTACACTCAGTTTCTTTGCTGTCTGAACAATCGTCATAAATGTGTCGTTTGCCCTTGTTCCTTCATCTGTTTTTGTTTGAAGGCTCACATCTCTTTTTCTGACCTTTGCTCTCGCCGCTAACTCTGCTGCATTATTATGCAGTGGAATCTCTGGTAAAATCAATGTCTTCAAGAGATGTTCCTTGTTCTCTTTTGTTTTACAGATTCTTTCATCCAGCTTTTCATACCCTTAGGACTTACGCACTTCAGATTCAAAATCAAGCACAGTAACCATCAGATTTAAAATTTGAATTTCAGGAAGTTGTAAGCCTACTGCAGTTGATTTGGTACTTCAAGTGCGTAAGTCCTAACCCTGTTATAGTCGAAAACACTTGATCAAACTTCGTGGATAATTGTTTCGCGATCTCTGAATCTGGATTTTCTCTAAATTCACAAAGTTCCCCATAAAAGTCCCAGTATCTGTCCAGAAAAGCTTCCAGCTTTTCTTTATGGTAAGGTACGATTGGCCTCAATTTCTTGTAGTTTCTTCCATCATGAATCCAACAAAGAGCATGATGATATGCAATTTGCTTGAATTGACGTGCGTCATCACTCAGAAGGAAGGTAACCACAGGTATGTCTGTACTTTGATGATATGCCGCAATTGCACAGGCTTCAAGAACTTTCTTCTTAGTAGTTTTATATCCATTAACCGAGAACAAATAATCCAGTTTTCGACGCATTTCTGCGTCACTGAATATTTTGTTTTTAACAGAAGAGAGCTTTTTCGTCCATATTTGGGAAACATTAAACGTTTCCATCAGATCAAATGCTTCATTATTAAAGCAGTACGTTTTTTCTTGGCATGAAAGTCCGTGATGAGAAAATTCATCACGTGCTCTCTCCTTCCTTTTTCCCCATAATTGCGATTATTCCACTAATTATTGTTATCCTTTCATCAACCGAGAATATCTCAGTCTCAACAATCTTCCTCTTTTGAATTTCTCCCTTTTGATATCCAGTCTCGTCTTCATACATCTCATCCTTTGTAATAAGATGCCATATTATCGTTACAATTTTCCTTGCCAGTGCAATAATGGCCTTTGCAAATCCGATAGTCTTCTTTTTCCTGTTAAAAAACTCTTTTAACCTGCTATTTTTCTTTCTTGCTGCTGCCTGAGCAATCTGAGTCAGAATCCACCTTGCTACTTTTGATCCTCTCTTAGTGATTCTACCGTTATGGTATTTATCCGCAGATTGATACATATTTGGAACCAGACCAAGCCATGAAGCAAGTTTATCTCCCGAAGAAAAATCCCTGAAATCTTCTATTTCAGCAATAAGAGTTACCGCACCAATTTCCCCTATACCTGGAACTGACATCAAAATTTATATTTCATGGTTATGATTACTGTAGGCATAACTAAAAATTTCTCTTTCCAGAACTTCAATTTCATCATCTAAATGTTTTATAAGGCTCAGACATATCTGAAGCCTGATTGCAGCACTCTGAGATATTTCTCTGTCAAGAATTTCTCTTATCTGAACAGCTCTCGAGCATTTCCAACTATAACAGGCAAATGATCTATCAATGATTCATAAATCGGAACCCAGAAATCACTTGTTGATTCACAGGCAACAACATCACATTTTTCTGATGTTACCCAATTTTTAAGGTTTAAAATTCCATCATCATCTCTGGCAAAACGTTGTTGCTGTTTTTCACCTGATCTGCTGAGGATAGTAGCAATAACATTTGGCATCCGTGATCAAGGTCACATCTGGGCTTTCGATGGCAATTCACTGATTAGTTTTTTGACGGTTTCGCAGAACCAAAGAAAAAACAACCTTCCTGTCCAAGGTAATGATGGAGTAAGTAAACAAAAAAGGTAAGGTAAAAGAACTTTCATTGTTTGAGCTTGTTATTCAAAGAATATCATGTGCGTTTTTTATGAGTTTGTTTTTGTTTATTTCTTTGTAAACTTTCAGGCAGTTTTTTATCAGGAGTAACCCCGTAATATTTTGTTCTTGCTGCTCCCCAGATACAACCGTTTTTCCCGAAAATTTTCAATTCAATGTTCTGAATAGTCTTGCAAATTCCATTCCCCTCTCTTGCACCCTTGCAGACTATACAGAGCTTTTCACAAAAAACAGGAGGATTTTCCTTATTTTCAACCATTTCGACACTCCACGCCACAACATGTTTTTCTATCTGGATACGAGACGCGTATCCAGATATTTCCTTGATATGACTACAATTTCAGTTTAGGTTAGAGTAATTTCGTTCCTGCGCCAGGGCCTGGGGCACACTGGAATACATCGCTAATCTGGACTTCTATAAGGTTTTTTGCAGGGAGTCCGGGTTTTGCCGCATTCACAATTGCTTTCATTTTTTCATATTTTTCCCCTGAATTAAAAATCTGCGTTTTACCCTTTATCTGGAAGCAACCGCGTGTATCCGGTCCCCATACATAGACTGCAACATTCGGGTTTTCTTCAAGATTTGCCAGAGATTTGGCCATGAAATTGTCAGCAATCCAGATCGTTTCATCATCTACAAGCTGGCAGAACCCTATCGGTACTACATTGGGAATTCCATCTTTTGAGGCCGTAGCCACGGGAAAAATCTTTACCTTTGAAAAGGCAGTTTTAATCTCTTCACTTAATTTTACTATGGTACTCACCATCAAGATGGTTGCAGTACAAATTTATATATTTAAGCGTTAGAATTATGTATTGGATGTATGATTTGTGTATTTTTGTAACCTTCAGAGATAAAGTCTATCCGAAGTTTTTGAATAAAGTAGGGGAAGATATTGAGGTTTAAATATAGTATAAGAGATCTTGGAGAAGGAATACTTGAAAAAATCGATTCTCAAAGCGAAAATATTATTAACTTGAAGAACTGGTTGCAAGAATACGACTTTTTTCCTGAGTATCCGGATGACCCTTATGCCTGGCTTACGGATGTACTTGCGCTGAAATCCGTAAATTCAGGGAACTATGGAGTCGGGAGTATTCTGGTAAGTGCTGGAGGCGAAATTGCAGCCATGGGTCATAATCTGGTGTATTCCCCTTATTTTCGGAGCGACCTGCATGCAGAGATGGTAACTGTAAACTATTTTGAAAAAGAAAACCCGCAAATTACCACCCTGAAAGAATATGCCCTCTATACATCTCTGGAATCCTGCCCCATGTGCCTGGTCAGGCTCATCTCTGCCGGCATAAACAAAGTCTTTTATGTATCTCCGGATCCTATTGGCGGGATGGTAAATTCGATTTCTCTTCTGCCTCCTCTCTGGAAGGACCTTTCGGCACCACAGGCTTTTACAGCGGCACGCTGTTCCCGAGAGCTTTCAAATGCTGCAACCGAGATTATGCTCATCAACGCAAATGAACTGCTTGAAATCCTGAGAAAACGCCGTGAGTGATATTTCTCTTTCTGAAATTGTGCAGCCAGAGTAAAGGAGATAAACGGCACTTTTGTTTAGAAGATACAGCCAAATTAACACTTCGACTTAAGAATTTCCTGTAGATAAGTAGTTCCTGCCTACAAGCTGGAAAAATAGAGTTCTCTTAGAGCGTGTCTTAAAATTAAATTTGATTCTACATTTGAGCTCGTTCTAAAACCAATTTCATTCTCACTCAGTAAGATTCTCAGGATCATTTTTCAGGATCAGAAACCTATCGGTTATCCATAATACTAAATTAAGAGAAGTAACTTTGAGTTTTGGGATCAGCTCGTGCATATGGTTTTTAAAATCCTGCTTAGTATTCGTAACAAAATAGATTGAGTATTTTTTTATATAAGTTAATCCTATTTGGTCTATATGCTTGAGGAAATTATTTCCAAAAAATATAACTTGCTAAAACCTTTTCTTGATGAAAAAAGCAAACGTTTATTTGCAGCTGCAGAAGCGCTTAGTATTGGCAAAGGCAACATCAGCATAGTTTCTCGTGCAACTGGTATTTCTGAAAATACAATTAAAAAAGGTTGCACTGAACTGGAAAGTGGCAAATCTCTTTCTGATGATAAAATACGTGCTCCTGGAGGAGGTCGTAAAAAGATTGTTGAGAAAGACCCTACTCTTTTATCCGATCTTGAGGCACTTATTGAACCAACAAGTCGTGGGGATCCGGAATCTCCTTTACTCTGGACTTGTAAAAGTCTTCGAAATATAGCAGGGGAACTTCAGAATATCGGACATAAAGTAAGCCATACAAGAGTTGCGGATATGCTTCACATGCTTGGTTACAGTTTACAAGCGAATAAGAAAACCATAGAAGGAACTGAGCATCCTGATCGTGACAAACAATTTGAGCATATAAGTGAAAAATGTAAAATATTTCAAGGTGAACATCAGCCTGTAATCTCAGTAGATACTAAAAAGAAAGAGTTAATCGGAAATTTCAAGAATGTTGGCCGTGAATTGCGTCCAAAAAAAGATCCAATACTTGTCAATGTATATGATTTTAAGGATAAAGAACTGGGAAAGGTAAATCCATATGGGGTATACGACATTGCTAATAATGAGGGATGGGTAAACGTCGGCATAGATCATGATACAGCGTCTTTTGCAGTTGAAAGTATACGTAGATGGTGGAATCTAATGGGGTGTAAATCATATCCTGATGCAAAAAAACTTTTAATTACTGCAGATTGTGGGGGAAGCAATGGATCAAGAGTAAAATTGTGGAAAACAGAATTACAAAAATTAACGGATGAAATCGGATTGGAGATTTCGGTTTGTCACTTTCCTCCAGGTACAAGTAAATGGAATAAAATAGAGCATAGACTATTTTCCCAGATTACTCTTAATTGGAGAGGAAAACCACTAACAAGCTATGAAGTAGTTGTAAACCTTATTGCAGCAACAACTACATCAAAAGGGCTTGAAGTAAAATGCATGTTAGACACGAATAAGTATCCAACAGGAATTAAAATCGAAAAAAAACAGGTTGAAAAATTGGGCATTATACTTGATGAGTTTCACGGAGAATGGAATTACACATTCAAACCAAAGAATGGAGTGAGTTAATTAAATTATTTTGTGACGAGCCCTAAGAGGTGGAATCGAGCTTATCTATCTCATTAGTTTTAAGATTTCAGGGCTTGTATATTATTCCTGTATGTGTTCAGTTTATCTCATCTAATAGGTACTTTATAGAATCTTTGTGAAATTATAAAATTCAAAATCCAGTTTAATAATATTTTATTAAATCTAAATTAAATCAAAATCTGTTACCTCATAATGTTTCAACAAATTCTTAGCATTGTGTTTCCACCCTTTTGAAATTCATATGCTACCTTTATTTCCTTTACATCTTGGTTTCTCGCCCTTAAAAAATCGATTATAGGCTCAACGTATGACGATCGATCGGCATTTACGTTCAATAACGGAAATATTCTGACCTCATTGGAAACCCTGCATAACTCCTCTATCGATTTTAAATGAAACTCCAGTGACAGGTTATCTGTATAGAGAAATAATAAATGTGAGCACAGCGCCAGATCAAACTCTTTATCACTAAAAGGCATCAAGGGCAGTTCACCCGGAATATATCTTTTTTGCATCACGCCTCCCGAAAAATCTTCCAGAAATTTCTCCATAGCTGACATCCTTATTCTTCCGAGTTCTTCAACTGAGCCGATTTCTTGCCAGATAAATTTATCCTGGTTTTTCCGGGTCTGGTCAATAATGTCATTATAGGTTTCATAAATTCTCTGTCTAATCTGGTCAGCACTGAAAAAGTAAACAGGATCAACTGATATGATATTGCCGCCCTGTTCTGTAAGCTCTGCGTTGAAGCTTGCAGGTCCGTCTCCACAACCTATGATCTTTCGCTCGAGATCGGCAGGTGTTAAATTAAACATTCTGACATATTCGTTTAAAGACCTGCCCCATGGCTTGATATCATGATATGTAATTGCCATAATCCGTGCACCACTGTACATAATTACACAGCGTGTATAAATTAGTATTCTTTAACAAGCCCATCCTAAAATCAACTTCTTCAGACTGCGGAAGGGGCAGGATATACTACCTCTGCTTCACTTGTGAGAGATTCAGGACTTGAAGAGACTCTCAATAAAGGGGAACTTATACCGTCTTTGCCCCTACGCACAAAGCCTTTGATAGCCTTCCAGAAGGTGTGCTTGATGACCTTCGGAATGATAAGAAGAGACTGAACAGTTTAACCTATCATGTGGTCAACGGAGAATATAAGGCTTCAGACCTTAAAAATATGAATTCCCTTACTTCCGTGGAGACTGATAAGCTCTCGGTGAATACCACAAAAAGCGGACAGGTAATGGTAGGAAATGCGACAGTTGTAGAGCCTGATATCATTGCAAGTAATAGTGTCATCCACGGAATTGACAGAGTACTGATTCCATCAGGCGTCTGAAAATAGAAATAAAAAATAGAAGCAAAATCACGTTGCTTTGCTTCTTAAATTCATTTTTTGGCCTCATTTTTATTTAATATATATCCATGACAATCGAATTTATGTTCTATTTTGATAGTCAAGCTTTTATTCTATCCTCTTGTTCAAAGTTTTTTAAAATAGTTGAATGAAAGAGTTGAAAAATCACTCTCAGAAATGAAATAAATCAAAGGATTGAATTAAGAGCAACTTTTTTTACCAAAAAATAAAAAATGCAGATCTCAGAGATTTACTTGCTCCCTGTGCCCGAACTTGACACTGTAATCCAGATAATAGATAACTTCCGGCTCAATTTTGATCATGATAATGTCCGAATCAGGTGGCATGTCTGCAGCAACCGGAAATTTGGCCACCATTATTTCCCCAACCTCACGCAGTTTATCCTCGCCGGTAATTATTGATGCCTTGCCTTCCACCTGAAGTGCCTGCATATTAAACCAATCGGGATCATCCTCATCGACAGTATACGCCACATAAGGATTGTGCATAATATTCTGGACTTTTCTGGTATTCTTATTGGTTGCAAGATATGTGACTGCATTTTCAGATACATATGCCATTGTATGGGCCATTGGCCTGCCCTGCGGGCTTACGGTTGCAAGGTTCAGGTAGTGATGACTTGAAAGGTATTCGTAAATCTTATCTTTGAGCTCTTCTGCCATAGTCCCCACCAAAATGTTATAACTTTCAGCTAAAACTCCGCTTGATTAAATTTTACACTGAGTCTGCCAGGATATCGTATATATCCTTAACAGTTCTTCCAATTCTATGCTGTGAAAAGGGAAAACTCTATTTATCCTGTCTTTTCCCCATACAGTTTATAGGGACAAAATTTATAAATCTTACTTATATCTGCACAGCAGGAATATCAATATCGTAACTGTACTATTTTCCCACCGCAAGTCAAAAAAAGATAGTGAACCTCGATTGGAAAAAGAAGTGACAGAATCATGTTTTCATGATGTACGTTTTTCGCACCTGCTTCCAGTGTTCAATCGAACAAAAGTATCTTCTTTCCGGCAATAAGTTCAAAAAAGAGCCTGAAGGGTAAAAAGTCCCTATTTAAGATTTCCTCTTCCTTAAGCATTCTTTTAGTTTTTCTTCCAGGCGGATCCGGGAGATAAAGATTCCGAACTGCGTTGTAATGGTTTCAATAACCGTGCGCACAGTATCCGGAAGCTCGTATTCGAAGCTCGAAGCAAGATAAAAAGCTGCAATAACCTTTTTGCCTGATTTTACGGGGATAAGTGCTGTGGCCCTGAGGTTTTCCTGCCTGAGTGCCTCATCTTTCGACGTGAGAAGGAGGTCTATATGCTGTTTGTAAACAGGCTGCCCTATCATAACAAGTCTGGTATTTGGAGAATTAACACTGTAATGGGAAGCATGCTCGACAAAATTAGGAGAAAGACCTCGGTGAATAGCAAGATTCATGTCGTCTGTCGCTTCATCAATAAGATAAATTCCTCCGGCGTTGATTTCATCTATTTGAAGGCAGGAATCTAGTAATATCTCAAGAGTCTCGTTCAGGCAATTTGAAGAGCTAAGAGCGATGCCGAGATCCCTCTGGACATAAAGCAGCTTCTCTTTTCTCTTCCGTTCGGTAATATCCAGAATTATGCCTTTAAGGTACTTTATGGCCCCGTTTTCGTCGGCTTCAATAAAAGTCCTTTCATCAACCCAGCGTACTTCCCCTGATTTCGTAAGGATGCGGTATTCCTGAGAAAAGTCAACGTAATCTTCCTCAATCCTCCTCGAAAGTTCTCTTTCAACTCTCTCCAGGTCGTCAGGATATACAATATTTCCATAAAGAAGTTTACCGGATGTGAATTCTTCTACAGTATATCCAAACTGCTTTATGTTTTCAGAGACGAACTCTGCAGGCCAGTACTTTTCGGGCCTCCAAAGAAAAACAGTTACAGGAACCTTATTAATTACCGAGATCAGCTCCTTTGCCATCTCAAGAGCATTGCATAAAGTCATCTCGTTCAGAAATTTACAGGATTTTTGCCTGTTGATTCCATTCTTAGCCGGGTTTGAAACCGTTTTAGACATTTTATTCTCCCTAAATATAACTTTTTACAGAAAGCTATGAGATAATTTCCCCTATTTACATTTTTTGCTAGCATACATAGAAATACCCACTAAATTAAAAACATTGTGATTTGGCTTTTAGAAGGTATCAGAATGTAGAGACTTGAAAGGATCAAGCATCAGGAAATCTAACCAGAGAAAATATGGGAAAATGAGATAATAGAGGAAAAAATATATATATGAAAATATAACTTTGGAATTTTTACGAAGTAACGGTATTATTGCCAAGCTCCTTTAAGAATATATTTGGGTCCTATCCCGTCAGCTTCCTATAAGCTTGCAGACCGCAGAATCCCGTACAAACTTGTCTATTTTCTTCCTGAATAAACTCTCTTCTTCAGACTTTAGAAAAACCCTTTCTCTTACCGTCCTAAAAAATAAATCTGCCTCTCAAATTAAATGCCGAGGTCAATTTGATATATTACCGGTTATATGTTTTTAGATACATCTGTCTACAAAATAAAGAAGGGAAGTTTGATAATATGAATGATCTTCAGGGAGTATTGAATGGACAAAAGATTGCTTATTTTTCAATGGAAATAGGACTTATCAGTGAAATTCCGACTTATTCAGGAGGATTAGGCGTACTTGCAGGAGATACGATTCGCTCGGCTGCGGACTTGAATATCCCGCTGGTGGCAGTAACACTGGTGAGTAATAAAGGCTATTTCAGGCAGATTCTTGACCCTTCAGGAAATCAGATAGAGCACACTGAAGAGTGGAATCCTGCTCGTTTCATGACTCCTCTCGCGGAAGAGGTAAGCGTAAAAATTCAGAATAGAGATGTTAAGCTCAGAGCCTGGCTTTATAATTGCAAAAGCCTTACAGGAGGCGGTGTACCCATCATTTTACTCGACACCGATGTCGAAGGGAATGAATGGGAAGACAAGGGAATTACGGATTTTCTCTACGGAGGAGATCAGCGCTACAGGCTCAAGCAGGAAATAGTACTGGGGATAGGAGGGGTAAGGATGCTTGATGCGCTGGGCTTCAAGGTCAGAAAGTACCATATGAACGAAGGACATTCAAGCCTGCTCGCCCTGGAACTTCTGAGGCGCAACGGTACGGACTCGACAAAAGTAAAGGACCTCTGCATTTTTACTACCCATACGCCGGTAGAAGCAGGGCACGATAAGTTTGATTACGGCCTTGTAGAAGATCTTATTCAGGAAAAAAACGACATGGATATCCTCAGAAGATTAGGAGGAGCAGACCGTTTTAATACAAGCCTTTTTGCTCTTAACCTGTCTAATTATGTAAATGGAGTCACGAAGAGACACAGCCGGATCTCAAGCGAACTTTTTCCAGGCTATAAAATTCAGGCGGTCACAAACGGCGTTCATTCATACACCTGGACTTCTCCTTATTTCAGGAAACTTTATGATCAATACCTTCCTGGTTGGGCAAATGAACCTGAACTCCTTGTAAGGATAGGAGGGATTCCGGACATTGAGATCTGGGAAGCACACTGGAGTGCAAAAAGAGCCCTAATCGATGAGGTGAACAGAAGGACAGGGATAGGTATGGACTATGAGACCCTGACCATAGGCTTTGCACGGCGTATGACAGCATACAAGCGCGCAACATTAATCCTCTCAGACCTTGATATGCTCAGGAAAATAAACAGGAGAGGCAAAATTCAGCTTATCTTTGCAGGTAAAGCTCACCCCCATGACGAAGCTGGAAAACAGATTATCAGGGACATTTTCAAAATTATGGAAGTACTCAGGGAAGAAATAAAAATTGTCTTCCTGGAAAACTATGATATGGACCTTGCCGCAAAAATGGTCTCTGGAGTTGACCTCTGGCTGAATACTCCAACCCGTCCTTATGAAGCATCTGGAACAAGCGGCATGAAAGCTGCCCATAATGGAGTCGTGAATTTCAGCGTGCTTGACGGCTGGTGGATCGAAGGATGGATTGAAGGTGTAACCGGCTGGTCTATGGGACCTCAGCCCGAAGAAAGTCTCTCTGAGGAAGAGGCGAAAGCCGCTGAACTTAGTGATCTTTACAATAAGCTCTATTATATTATTGTCCCCATGTACTACGAGCGCAGGGATGAGTGGTTCAGGTTAATCAATAATTCCATAGGTATGATAGCCTATTATTTCAATAGCCACAGAATGATGCGGCGTTACATCACACATGCCTATCTTTAATAGATGGTATAAAACAGATTGAGTGAACTGAATGAGGAATTTAAATTTACTATTTGTTTAATATTCTATGAAAACCGGTTTCCCGTAAAATTCAATATCCTCTGAAGTCAGGTTTTTTAGCCCTTTCACGGGCTATTTCAGCTTTTTTTGAGCCCCATATTTTTCCACAGGTCAGCCGCTATTTTAAAAGCATTTTCTGCTGCCTTCGGGTTGTCAAGCCTCAGGAAAACTCTGCCCTTTTCATACCAGGCATCGGGAAAATCTGGCTTCTGCCGGATTGCCTTTTCAAAAGCTTGCAGGGCTTTTTTTCCAGACCGGTTTCAAAAAGTACTTTTCCCCTGAGATACCAGGAATCTGCGTTCTCAGGCTTTGTCTCAAGGGCTTTTTCAAAAGCCTCGCTGGACTTCTCAAGCTCTCCGAGCTTGAAATACAGTTTCCCTTTTTTGAACCAGGCGTCTGCATCCTCAGGATTTATTTCCAGGGCTTTTTCGGATTCCTTCAAATCTTCTTCGCACTGGCGCATCCGGCAAAGCACAGCGTCCTTCCCTTCCCAGGCGTTTTTCTGCACGGGGTTCAGGGAGATTGACCTCTCGAAAGCCTCAAGCGCTGGCGTGAAACGTTCGAGCTTCAGGAACGTAAATCCCGTATTGGTCCAGAGCCCTGCATGATCGGGATTGATTTGAGAGGCTTTTTCAAAAGTTTCAAGAGCGTCTTCATAGCATTTGAGTTTTAGCAGGGCATTTCCTCTATGAAACATAGCTGCAAAATGCTGTGGGTTTTCGGAAAGCACACTGTCAAGCTTCTCAAGTGCAAGCCTGAGTCTGCCCTGCCTGTAAAGAATTACTCCCTCCTCATAGAGGTTTTCCGCATTTTTCTTGCTTCCTTTCTCCAGGGTCTCACATTCGATACTGTCCTTCCGAAGCCCGGTTTCAGAAAGATGCCTGAAGTCTGCAGCCGTTTCCGTGCCAGACCCGGCATCAACGTATATAAATTCCTTTTTTGGCACAAAAGACTTGCAAATCCATTCTGGTTCAGCCTTCCTGTTCGTAATGACGCAGTATCCGTTCACATACTTAGAACAGATCCCGCAGCAGTAGATGTGCCTTTCCAACCGGTGCCGTATCTGGGCAAGCTCGGTGGTCACCAGCCCCTGGTTCAGCCTTGTTTTGAAGGTTTCGTATGGGATGTTTTTAATTTTGATATAGACTGTTGACGGAGCAGGCGGGTCCCATTCTGGAAGGTTTACGGTTTGTTTTCTGGAAATCATGGCCTTATGCAGGTTTTTCTTGCTTTATGGGAATTATTTCTGGATAGAAAATAATGTATCTATATAATATTACGTATTTAGCTGTACTTCATCCTGGGATTTAATTGTATAGTTGAAATTCCACCAATCGCTTTTATCACTTTCCTGACCACCGGGACTTACAGCCCATACGCGCCAGCGGCCGGGTGCCTTAACCGGAAGCTCAAAAGAATAACCTGTTTTGGTTATACCGGACTTTATCCGTGATCCGGTTGACTCCGAAAGCCACGAACCGGAGCCTGAGTCATATTCATCGACTTCTACTGTATAGTTTGCCGCTCCCGTAACAGCTTTCCATTCCAGTGTAATCCCGGACGTGGAGCTGTCGAACACAGTTCCGTCTGCTGGTGAAAGTTGCTCTGGCGTTGAAATCGGTGCAGGAGAAGATGTAGAAACCGGTTCTGAAGAGGCAGGTACAGAAGACTCCTGTACGAATACGACTTTGGTAGCATTCAAGCTTCCTAATTCATTTGTAGCTGTCAGGGTGTAAGTAGCAGTTTCATCGGGGAATATACGCTGGCTGCCAGTTAAACCTACGTTCCCTATTCCGGGTTCTATGGAGACTTTTGAAGCCGAGGAAACATTCCAGGTTAAATTGGAACTCTCTCCTTTCACAATAGCATCCGGATTTGCATTAAATGAACCGATAGAAGGCAGATTTTCTTGAGATGCCGGATCTTCCTGGGACACCGGGGTCTCTTGAGATGTCAGGCTTTCTTCAGCAGATGAAAGGTTCGATGGAAGAATGTTTTCAGGAGATGTAGGGTTCTCCTCAACTGCAATAGTACAGTAAGCTGCGTCCTCTTTATCGCCGTTGGAAGCTGTGAGTTTATATGTGATAGTTCTGGCAGGGGATACATCAAATGTTCCTGTAGGTTCTGCAACTCCAATATCTGGCTCGATAGTAACGTTTGAAACCCCGGAAACGTGCCAGTTCAGGATCGCACTCTCTCCTGGTTTAATGGCATCCGGACTTGCATCAAATGAATTGATAAGCAAAGAATCTCCTTTGACCGTAACCGTGCAGAATGCTACTTTTTCCTTTTTGTTACCTGTCGCTATAAGTTTGTAAGTTGTAGTTTCAGGGGGATTAACAGAAAATGACCCGTTAGAATTTACTGCTCCGATGCCAGGCTCTATGGTAACATTATTAGCGCCAGAGACTCCCCAGCTTAAAACTGAAGGTTCTCCTGGCTCGATAAGTCCTGGACCTGCACTAAAAGTATTGATTTCCACAATTGCTGCAGGAAACAGGACTTTAAGAGCGATAGCTATACTTAGTATGGTGCCAACCAATTTTAGAACTTCTGGAAATGAGTTCCATAGAGATTTAAGTTGACCCAATATTGATTTTTTGTTGTCTTTTTTATCCATAACCAGACTCCAGGCAACCTGTAAATTAAAAAAAACCAATTAGTTTTTACGTAAGGTTGAAAAACCAATATATTTCAGAAAAAGTTCGTATGAACAGTTAACTTGAACATTCTATAATTTTTAATTTAAACTGAAATATATCCTGTAGTTTAATATTATAATATATATTAATTTTGGCATATATTTAGAAATATTAAAAAGAAATTTCTGGATTAAAAGAGAAATCCTGTGAACCGGATTGCAAAAAGTCTATAACTTTCCGGGTAGATTCAAAGTAACAATAAAAAGTCCGGACTTATTTTAAGGCTATAGTATAACGTGTGATCTCTGCTCCAATTTACTTTAAAATTGTTCGCAGACTAACGAACGATGGCAGTAGTCGATATCTGTACGTATCGAATACGTTTCAAAAAATCCGATTCATTGCACTTCCGAAGAATTCAGTAAAGTAGAGGTGAAGGCAGAATTGACAGGCAGGCTTATGTACCAATACTATTTTTGAATATGTTGTTTTTACCCTGTTGAAAAGTTATAATACCGCGGGTCAAATTATTTATTTCGATTATCCATTACTAATATAAAAAGGGAAATTTATGAGCCATTGTAATAAAACACACGGAGTTCCTGCACTATTTTCATTTTTCATTCCTGGTATGGGCCAGCTTGTAAAGGGAGATCTGTCCAAGGCACTGGGCATCTGGATAGCCCTGATAATCTGTGGATTCATGAGTGTTATAGGAATTGGAATTTTAATGGGAATGGTTGTCTGGGTCGCGCAGATCTATGATGCCTATAATGCATGAAATTATCTTGACGCAATGATAACGGTTACGTTGATCGGTTTTATTGATGAATCGATCTCATCGATCGAGCAATCTTATTTTAAGAGCTGATCCCAAAACCCACTTTATTTTAATCATCAGGAGTTTTCACAATTGCTTTCATGATCAGAAACCAGATTAATTATTCCAAATTCGAGATTTAGAGAAGCAATGTTGATTTTTAGGATCAGCTCCAATAATATCTAAAATTGTCAAAATTTGATTTAGTCAGTGGATGTTGAAATATGGATGCAACTATAGGTACACTTGCAGGTGTAATTTTGGGTTCATGTTTAACTTATTTTTTGTCTGATATACAGTGGAAAAAGCAATTAAAAATGCAAAAACAAAATATTGCTATTGGTTTTTATACTGAAATAAGAGAGATTAAAAACATTATCAGCCCAATTACAGAATATTACGAAAGTAATTATGTGACAGTAGGTGCGCCTACTTTATTAGATTCAGTAATTCATGATACAAAAGTTGATTTAAATAAAATTAATTCACTATACGATGAAAATGGCTTATATTTTCATTTTCGAAAGGAAATTTATATTTTTGAGACGCAGATAGTAACAAGCATTTTAACATTTTACACAAACTTACTCCAGGCAGACGAAGAATATAAATCCTATATAAGTTGCCTATATGGAATCAACGCCACAAAAGGTTCAGATCTTAATACTGCTTGGACTATTCAAGGTGATTTCGTTAAGCATTTGCTGATTGCCAACAAAGAGGCTTCGAATTTGATAACTCTGCTTGAAACTTATGTTAAATGATGTAACTGATAATTCAAGATAACTCTACAAACTCTCTTCTTAAAGTGAACAGTATTTCAGCTATTTTTCTTTACCCTGTATGCTGTATTTTCAAATCAAATTTTTCATCATTTAATTTCAACAGAATACGAATAGAAGCAAAGAAAGTGTAAAACATCCAGTCATACCAAACATCTTTATCATAACAGCTTTGCTGTTCTCGATTATGATGACGGATATCAAATCCGTTTATTATTTTGAAAAGATCACTATCGTCTTTGTTATCTAATTTTATGCCAAATTTTCCAAGATATTCTAACACATCACCAAGTGTTCTTACGGCATCTTTTTTATCCTCAATTGAAGAATTGTAGCGAGAAAACTTTGAAATTGCATATTTGACCCTCGAATCAATGTTCTCAGGATCATTCGTTTCAACAATTTCTTCAATCAACGTCTCGAAGCCTAGAGGTGAAATCTTTAGGATTTCTCCATCTTTCGATAGTTCATATTCTCCATTATAGTTTTTGAGGATGGTATTTATGTGAGAGCGATACGCTTTCTTCGTAATTATTGTCTCTTCTATTCCTATATCCTCGATATGATCATAAATCAATTCCATAACAGTAAACAACTTGACCTCATCATAATATCGAATGTTATCTTCTATTGGCCAAATGTCCATTTTAGTCTTACCAGCAATATAAATATCAGCGTTGTATGAATAATAAAAATATAAGTATCCTTTGTATTTATCATATATATCGAAGAAAAAATACCTAAGCGTTTCAAGGTCATTACTTGGATCTATAGCTCCTGTTCTTTCTGCATAGTATCTTCTATCATACAGATCGGTCATATTTCCACCTATTTAGGTACTTGCTTTTATTAAGACAATGTAACAAATTGATCTCTCTAACCACATAAAATTTGTGAAATTCCTATTTTTAAAGTAAAGTTTTTATATAGATAAAAAATAATTATGTTTGTATGTTTAAACCAAACCCTAATTTTAAAATTGAAATAAATCAAAAAACTCTAGGCAATTTTTTCTCAGAGAAGTTGGAAAAAGTTGCTTATGAAAATGGATGCTCTTTATGCAAAGGAAAAAACTTAACCGTATATGTAAACGAATCTACAGATACTTACGTTGATGGATACGCATATTGCCATGATTGTAATGAGAAACTTCTTGTCCATGTGAATATTGACATAGATAGGGAAGTGAGGAAAATTGAGAATGAAATGAAAAAAATGTTTAAAAGGTAAATTTATGGAAGATAATCTTATCTATGGTTTTTTAGGAGGAATAATTGGGGGAATTTGCGTAAATATAGTAAGTATTGAGTATCAGAAATTACGTGATAAAAAAGAAAAAGAAAAAATTTCTCAGAAAGAGAACCAAAGGAAAATCATAGAAAAACTTAAAGAAATAGAATTTTCATTAGAGAATGCTATATCCGAAAGTCCAAAATATAAGCAGATACAAAATGATTGTTTAATTTTTTCAAATCAATTAACAAGTATCTTAAGTCAAACTATAGAAGATGTTCCAGAAGAAACAATTGATGATTTAAAAAGATTAAATTCAGACTTGACAAGATTGGGAAATTTTCCTCTACATCTTGGTTACGATTTCCCCAGTGATTGTATCTTAATTATCGAATCTGCACAAGAGATAATAAGGAAAATAGAGAATTATTCAAACAATTGATCTTCCTTTTATCCTATCTCGTTGACTAATTTAACAGTTTTGTATGTGAGTTTTTACGAGAGAAGAAGGCAGACTCTGTTTTATGTGGAAATTAAGTCTAATATGAAAGTTAGTATTAACTGCAGCTTTGAATTCTTTTTAGAGCTTAATTTATATTGTTTACCTATACGATTTTATAGCATAAATACGAAAACATCGGAATAAGCATGACTACCAATGTAAAAACGATTCCACTCGCTTTTGGAAGCGGGATTTCTGAGCTGAGCATACCTGAAAAAAATGTTTCAAGTATCATCCTGCCTTCGGAATCTAAAATAAAGGAAGAAGGAACTTTCCTTATCAAAAAAGCACTTGAAAATCCCACGAAGAGCAGAAGGCTTTCCGAGATCGTAAACCCGGATTCAAGGGTTGCAATCATCGTAAGCGATGTTACGAGACCAACTCCGACTGCGAAAATTCTCTCTCCTCTACTTGAAGAGCTTTATCTTGGAGGAGCAAAAAATGAGAATATCACTATTGTATTTGCTCTTGGGCTCCATCGCTTACAGACTGAAGAAGAGTGCCGACAGCTTGTAGGGGAAGAAATCTTTGAAAATATAAGGTGCATCCAGCACGACAGAAAAAGATGCAGACTTGTAGGGGAGACAAGTTTCGGAACTCCTGTTGAAGTTTTTGAAGAAGTGCTTGACTCCGACCTGATCATAAGCACAGGGACACTGGAATTTCACTATTATGCGGGTTATGGAGGGGGAGGAAAATCTATCCTTCCAGGGGTCAGTTCCGAAAAATCCATACTTTCATTCCATAGCTTTTATAGCAAACTTTTCGAAGGAAGTCCCCTTTCAGGAAAAGCCGGCAGTCCGGCAAGACAAAACATTGAGGAAGCTGCAAGGATTGCGGGCCTTGACTTTATCCTTAATGTCGTAATCAACAGCAAAAAAGAGATAGTTGCTGCCGTTGCAGGCGATTTTATCGAAGCCCACAGGAAAGGCGTGGAATATGTGGATTCCATGTATAAAGTGCCCATAAAGCCTGCGGATGCTGTGGTTGTTTCCTGTGGGGGGTTTCCGAAGGATATTAACCTTTACCAGGCAACAAAATCCCTTGAACATGCTATCCCGGCAGTAAAAGAAGGGGTTCAATCATCCTTGTAGCCGAATGTGCCGAGGGAATCGGAAACAAAGTTTACGAGTGCTGGAATAGGGAATGCAAGACCCCTGACGAGGCAGTCGAGCGTTTCAAGCATTGTTTTGAGTTCGGCGGGCATAAAGCTGCTATTGTCGGGAGGGCTGCGAAAGAATTCAAACTTTACCTCGTCTCAAAGCTTCCGGAAGAGGAAAGCAAAAAAGCCTTCTTTACGCCCGTAAAAAGCATCGAAGAAGCACTTAAGAAGATTCTTTCCGAAAATCCCGAGGCTAAAGTTCATATAATGCCTAATGGAGGGTGTACCCTGCCTGTAAAGAGATAAGAAAAGAAATAACTGTAGATAAAAAGCAGAAAGTGGAACAGAAATTCTGTAAGAAAAGCGAAATCAGCAAAAGTTAAAGTCAGTAAACCTGTCTACTGTTGTAGCAGGTTTAAACCGCAGGTTTGAACTGCCTCTAAAGCATATTTTATAATTGGTTATCCCTAATTTTACAGCATCAAGATGAAAGCCTCGGCATGAACATGACTGCAAACATAAAGAAGATTCCACTAGCTTTTGGAAGCACGGTAATTGAGCTGGAGATCCCTAAGAGAAACATCTCCAGTGTTATTTTGCCCTCTGAACCTGAAAAAATGGGAGATGCAGTTTTTTTGATTAAAAAAGCGCTTGAAAACCCCATAAAAAGCAGACGTCTTTCTGAGATTGTAAGCCCGGATTCAAGAGTTGCAATTATAGTAAGCGATGTTACCAGGCCAACCCCAACTGCAAAGATCCTTCCACCTCTGCTTGAAGAACTTCGTCTGGGAGGCGCAAAGGATGAGAATATAAGAATTGTCTTTGCCCTTGGGCTCCACCGCCACCAGACTGAAGAAGAATCCAAAAAACTGGTCAGTGAGGGGATATACAAAAAGATCCGATGCATTCAGCACGATACCGGCAGATGCAGACTTATTGGTGTGACCTCTCGCGGGACCCCCATAGAAATATTTGAAGATGTTCTGGATGCAGATATTATTATAGGGATGGGAAGCATCGAATTCCATTATTACGCAGGATACAGCGGAGGGGCAAAATCAGTACTTCCTGGTGTAAGTTCTCAGGCGGCTGTCCTCACAAACCACAAAATGATGATAGAGGAAAAAGCTGTTTCCGGAAGGGTCGATGGCCCTGTCAGGCAGGACATGGAAGAAGCCGCAAAAATTTCCGGCCTTGATTTTATCCTGAATGTGGTGCTTGACAGCAAAAAAGAGATAGTCGCTGCCGTTGCCGGAGACTTTATAGAGGCCCACAGGAAAGGCGTAGAGGTTGTGGATTCTATGTACAAGGTACCTGTAGAGCCTGCTGATGCGGTAATAGTTTCCTGCGGAGGCTTTCCGAAAGATATCAACCTTTTCCAGGCAAACAAGGCTCTTGACAATGCGACTCAGGCCGTAAAGGAAGGAGGCTCTATCATCCTTGTTGCCGAATGTGCCGAAGGGATAGGAAACCAGGTCTATGAGTGCTGGAATAGGGAATGTCGGAGCCCTGACGAGGCAATCGAGCGTTTCAAACATTGTTTTGAGTTCGGGGGACACAAGACTGCGATCGTTGCAAAAGTTGCAAAAAAATTCAAGCTTTACCTGGTATCAAAGCTCCCGGACGAACAAACAAGAACTGCATTCTTTACTCCAATGGCAAGCCTGGAGGACGCATTATCTGCAGTCCTTTCAAAAAATCCTGATGCAAAGATTCACCTTATGCCTCATGGAGGGCAGACACTGCCTGTCCGAAAAGATAACTGATAACCTTTTCAGTGCCTATTTTGAAGTTTCAAACTGAAAACTTCTAAAACATTCTACTTTTTATTTGAAAAAAGAGCAGGAAATAAAGGAAAAAGAAATTACAAATAAAGCGCGGAAATAAAGGTGCAGGCTTAAACGCCTGCAGAATCCGTTGCTTTGTGTGATGCACTTTCTGAGGCGTCTTCCTCTTCATCTTCAAATCTTCGCCTGTAAGTCTTCTTCAGGAACTCTGGCGAGAATTGAGGTGTCATAAGGCTTACCACAATAAGGGCAAGGAAGGAAAGAGGGGTTGCGACCAGAATTGGGTCTACAAGAGACCAGGTGCCGGCAAGTAAAGTTGCTTTTCCGAAGATTGCCTGGCAGATCCCGAGAGGCACTGCTTCTTTTGCATGGATAAAGACCAGCCAGAAGAGACTGCTTATCGAGCCTGCAACAAGACTTGCAGTTGCTCCGGCTTTTGTTGTACGTTTCCAGAACAGAGCTCCAATGTAGAGGGGCAGGAAAGCAGCTGTGCACAGGCCCATGAACATGGCAGTAGCTCTGGCGATAATACTTACAGGAAGCAGGTAAGCCAGAATGACTGAAACCAGAATGGTAAAAGCAATCCCAAATTGCGTAACGCGGACTGTAGTTGCAGTTGACTGGCCTTTCATGAGACCCTGCTGGTAAAAGTCGTACCCTATTGCTGTACCCATGGTATGGAACTGGGCAGCTGCAGTAGACATTGCTGCCGAGAGCAGGCTGAGCATGAAGAGCGCCACAAACATCTCAGGCATTGCGTGGTTCAGGAATGCAGGCATTATAAGGTCAGTATTTCCGTCCGGAACGACCTGAAGGGAGATCATCCCTGTTGTCCTGTAAAAATACACATTGGAAAGAGCTCCTACAACATATGCTACTCCTGCCATCATGAGGAGGAAGGGACCTCCCACAGCAACTGCCCTTCTCAAAGAACGGTCATCTTTTACAGTCATAAACCTGACTGCAAGCTGGGGCTGCGCAAGTACTCCTATTCCTACTCCCATTATGATTGTGGAAATCATTGTCCACCAGATTGGGGAATTAAAAGCTGGCATTGCAGTCCAGCCCCTGTGCCCCTGATCAACAAGAGCCTGAGGAACAAGGTTTGCCATGTTAGTAAGAGCCTGATGGGCTTCTACAACTCCTCCGAGCTTACTGTAGGTATATATTAACAGAATAGTCATTCCTATTAGCATAAGAGTGGCCTGCATGGCATCTACGTACATTACTGATAGGAGACCACCTTTAATCACATAAAAAGCAATGATAACAGTAAAGATCAGAAGAGAGAAATTATAGTTTATCCCAAGCGTGCTCTCAAGAAACCGACCCGCCCCTATGATCACGCTTGCAGCGTAAAGAGGCATGAAAACCGCTACAAGAAGTCCGGAAAAAGCCTGAATAAACCTGGACTGGAAGCGCTTTCCTATAAATTCAGGATAAGTTATGGCTCCGAGGTTTAACCCCATGCGCCGGGTTCCGGGGCCAAAGATCACGAAAGCAATGAAAATCCCGAAAAAGATGTTCATGAAGACAAGCCACAGAAGCCCCATTCCTAAGGAAGCGGCTACTCCTCCGAATCCTATAATCGCAGAAGTACTGATAAACGCAGCTCCGTAGGAGAGAGCCATAATTGCCGGGTGCACGCGTCGGCCTGCAAGCATATAACCATCTGTCTGGGAATTTTTCTTATATCCCAGCCGGGCAACGTAGAAAGTGCATGCAAAGTAAACAATGACAAAAAGGATCAGAAGTGAAGTACTGACTGCCATAAAAATAACTCCAGAATAGTTTCGACTACTGTTTTTTCTCAGGCATTGTAAAAAGTTTGACTGAAGCGAACTCTTTAGAGTAAATCCCGGACCCAGTTACTGATCCTGAATCACCTGTTTCTGAGTACCGCTCTTTACTGCCTGTTCTTCTTCCCCTTCTCTCCAATTCAATGCCCCATAAACCATGCACCCGAGTGCACTTAATATACAAGCAAGATATGCAAGCCAGATTTGCGGATCATCAATTCCTAACATCTACAACACCTTCCTAGAGAACATCCTGATAACAGCTAACATGATACCTGTTAGCATTGTACATTTAACGCTTTTTGTTATTTAAATATATTGAGTAAAGTAAATTCTAAGCCAGAATACATTTTATAGAATATGAGGCTGATAATATACCCTGATCATGCCAAATAGGATCTGAAAAATTACTCGATTCAAGAGGGCACTTTTATGGGTAAATTAATGAAAATTAGCGTGGCTGTCCTGTTTTTTATTTTTCTGGGAGCTGCTCTGTTACACTATCACACAGAGCAGCTTTATAATACAAATTTTAAAAGTATTTATGAATATGATATAAATCTTGAGGCAGACTCTGAATTGGAAAACTTTACATTCTATCTCCCCCTGCCGGTTTACGAAAATGAGTCCGCAAGTGGAAACAAACTTGTAAACCGGTATTTGCAGGAAGGGAACAGATGGAATTTAAGCCTGGTGGACACCGAAAAAGGAAAAATTACTATGGGAGATGGAAATTATAGATGAACCTTTAAGGGTTCATTCTCCTTTTTGAGGGATTTACAGAATTTATTCTTTGATTCCTTCTTTTTACTGTTTCCTTTACTTAAGCGTAGACTCTGTAATCTCCCCACTAATATCTTCCCTTAGCATTTCAACAGCTTTGTCGAATTCGTCGGTCTGGCCGAGAACCCACATCATCTTGACAAGTGCGGTTTCGGGCAGGGTATCTTCCCCTTCGATTGCGCCAGCTTTCAGCATGTCCCGCCCGGTATCATAGACGCGGTCGCAGATTCTGCCGTTAAGGCACTGCGATGTCACTATTACAGTCATTTTTGCATCCGTAGCTTTCCGGATCATGGGGATCCATTTAGTAGAAACGTGCCCAAGCCCCGTACCTTCGATAACCAGCCCTCTGTAACCACCGTTGATATAGAAGTCAAGGATTTCGGGATCTGAACCAGGCGTAAACTTAACAAGGGCACATTTCTTTTCCATGCCTGGCTTGAATTTGAGAGATGTCTCTCCACGTCGGGTATAATCAATGAAAGTTTTTATTTCCCTTGTGTTATAGTCCACAACCCCTATTGGAAGGGAGCTGACGGACCTGAAAGCGTCCCTGCGGGAAGTATGCATTTTCCTGACTTTAGTTCCGCGGTGAATCTCACAAAAGTTGTCCGAGGTCGTGCCGTGCATGACAACGGAAACTTCGGCAATGTCGCTTATAGCCACCAGGGCTGCACAGATCGCATTCATGGCGTTGTCGCTGCTGGGACGGTCCGCACTTCTCTGAGAACCTACAAGAACAATAGGCACAGGCGTTTTAATCATGAAGGAAAGGGCTGCGGCAGTGTACATCATGGTGTCAGTGCCGTGGGTTACGATCACTCCGTCAGCTCCTGCTTCTATTTCCTCCATAACTGCGCGGGCAAGGTTTTGCCAGGATTCCGAATCCATATTTTCCGAAAGGATGCTTGAGATTACCCTACCTTTAAAATCCGCTATTTTCTTGAGTTCAGGGATAGCGGTAAGAATATCGTCAGCAGTAAACTGAGATGTGACTGCACCTGTCCTGTAGTCGATTTTGCTGGCAATCGTTCCGCCTGTGGAAAGAATTGCGACTTTCGGAAGCTTCTTTCCGGGTTCTGATGTTTCCTCTTTTGGCGATTTGCATTCCTTCCAGCCGTTCCGGCTTCCGTTTGCAATTTCGCCATTGTTTTCCAGAAGAGTTATCCTGACTTTATCCGTGGAAAAACCGGCATTATAACCGCTTTTCATTTTTATTGTAATATATCCTTCCATCGACGGCATCACTTTGCCTTCATAGACAGTGCCGTTCTTTTCAATACGTATCCAATCGCCCTGTTTGAATTCCATGAATAATCCCTTTTATGATAAATTTTTTGAAATACTGCATAGATAATAGGTATTTTTGTATGATACGGTGTTAATTTGATACTAGGTATTTTGTGTGATACTAAGAGGTCAAAGTAATATTAAAACTAAATGTGTTTTTTCGTGCTTACCGAACCCTCAAGTTTTCCTGTACTCGTTGACGGCTGCAAGCAAATTTTCAAAAGCCGAATCAGTGATGTCTTTCAGGGTCGCAATTTCCTGCTTATTAAGTTCAAGATCAGTCTGCCTTTTTGAGAGGTAATGCCGCATTTCCTCAGGGGCGGGTCCGCCAGTAATTTTTCTTCTCTTTATGTTCGAAACCGGATTAAGGGCTTCCGTAACCATCTTTTCTGTCAGCCCCCTGCTTGAAAGAGATTCGCCCAGAACAATTTCGGCCACGGAGTCGATCTTTTCCATGGCAGGTTTTCCCCTTTCCCTTGCAAGCATCCCAACGATCTGATGGGCAGTCCTGAAGGGGATTCCGGTTTCTCGGACAAAGGTGTCCGCAAGTTCGGTAGCTGTTGTAAAACCGGCAACTGACTGGGCAGCAAGCACTTCAGGATGGATTTTCATTGTCCTTACCATACCTCCCATGACCCTTACTGAAGCCCTGACAGTTTCTACAGAGCGCCAGATATTTGGAGTCGCTTCCTGCAAGTCCCGGTTATAACTCAGGGGCAGGCCCTTGCAGATCGTAACAAGAGACATAAGTGCTCCAACGGCTACTCCTGTTTTTCCGCGCAGGAGTTCGGCAGTGTCAGGGTTTTTCTTCTGCGGCATGATCGAGGAGGTAGAGGCGTACCTATCATCAAGTTCGATAAAATCGAATTCGGATGAAGACCAGACCACAAGTTCTTCGGCCATCCTGCTCAGGTTTATCATGAGGTTTGTAAATACTGAGGCGCACTCAATAAGGAAATCCCTGCTGCTGACTGCGTCCATCGAGTTTTCCAGTAGGCCTGCAAAGCCCAGAAGTTCTTGAGTCCTTTTCCTGTCGAGGTTAAAACCGGTGGAAGCAAAAGCAGCAGCGCCAAGAGGGCAGAGGTTTACCCTGGAATAAGCGTCCTGAACCCGGTCAAAGTCTCTGCCGAGGGCAGCTTCGTGGGCACACAGGTGATGGGCAAGGGTTGTCGGCTGGGCATGCTGCAGGTGAGTAAAACCCGGCATAAGAGTTTCGGTATGTTTTTCTGCAAGGGAGAGAAAAATTTGCCTGAGCTCGAATATTTCTTCAAGCAGCCCGGTCAGTTCCTCTCTAAGGACGAGCCTGATGCAGGTTGCAACCTCGTCGTTTCTTGAACGTCCCGAGTGCATCCTGCCTCCGACATCTTCTCCAACCATATCGATAAGCCTGGATTCAAGGGAGATATGAATGTCTTCGTAGCTGAAATCGAGCTTTTCCATTCCCTCTTCCCTGATTTTCAAAAGTCCGCTAAGGATTTTGCTGCAGTCCTCCTCATTTATAATGTCCTGCTCTTCTAACATTAATGTGTGAGCAAGATCCACTGCTATGTCAGCATCAAAAATCCATCTGTCAGCCTCCATTGAAGAGGTGTAACGTAAAATTTCCTCGTCCTGAGCGGCTTTCAGCCTTCCTCTGCGTAAAATATTGCTCATCGGATTTCCTCTTTGTGAAATTAACATGTATACGTGAGAATCTCTATTAGATTAGTTCTATTAGAGTAGTAATGCCTGTAAGACTGAAGGTATCTTTGGGTTTGCCCGGTTGATGTGCGTACATTTTCCGTGTAAGTATAAATATAAGGTAAGTATGTGCTGATCTCGCTCATTTTTTATTTGCTCTTATGCCGTAAACGAGCCAGATATAAGAAAATCTGTAGCGTGGTATTAATCCTAACGCTTAAATATGAATCGGTTTCAGAGAGTGTTCCTCTAAAGCGATTTTATCAGGTAGACCCTTGCTTTTTTCGGAAAATTCCCGGAAAAAATTGTCCTGACTTACTAACTTAGAGCCTATCCGAAAAGTAAAATAACTAGATTTTAGGTTAATATTGATTAGTGGTAAGACGAACAAACGTACAAGACTACGAGATTTCTGACGGATTTTGGAATCAAATAAAAGCATTATTCCCTCTCCCTAAACCGAAAAAGAAGCCTGGAAGACCTCGAAAAGATGATAAGAGAATACTGAGTGGTATTTTTTATCTCCTTCGGACTGGTTGCCAATGGAAATCTCTGCCACGATTTTATGGAGCTCCAAGCACTGTCCATGATCGATTTCAGGAATGGAGAAGCTCAGGATTCTTTGAGAATATGTGGATAGCTGGTCTACTGGAGTATGATCATCAAAAAGGATTAGAGTGGGAATGGCAAGCAATTGACGGTTCTATGACAAAAGCACCATTAGGTGGACCTGGTACCGGAGCGAATCCAACTGATCGTGGCAAAAAAGGTACAAAAAGGAGTATTTTAACAGATGGGAAAGGTATACCACTTTCGGTAACTGTTGATGGAGCAAATCGTCACGATAAAAAGCTTGTAAAAGAAACTTTAGATGCCATTCTTTTTGAAAGACCTTCTCCGGATGAGGGAATTCAGAATATCTGTATGGATAAAGGATATGATTTTCCTGACATCAGACAACTGGTTAAAGAATATGGTTATACCGCCCATATCAAAAGCCGCGGAGAGGAAAATATAAGAATACAGATATAGGACTTACGCATTTGAAATGCCGAAAAAGTAATATCATTTAAAATATACTAATATCTCCATAGTTCCCCAAAAACGTACGGAGTTATGGATATAAACCCACCTAAGTGTATTGACATTGATTTCATTAATTTTCTCATTGCGGCATCTAACGTTTTCAGCTGTACTGAAGCTGCTAGATGTTATCCAATCGTAGCTAATGCTCCTTCTCACGATGCTTTCACTCGTTGCCTTCAAAGGCAACCTCCAGACACAGAAGCATTATGGGAAGAAGTAAAAAGTCATGTTAAGCCTGAAGAAGGCTTTCTAATTATTGACGATTCAACATTAGATAAACCATACGCAAAAGAAATGGCTTTTGTTCGTCGTATGTGGAGTGGAAAACATCATCGTGCTGTAAAGGGGATAGGTTTGGTCACCTTAGTTTGGACAGACGGTACAACTGTTATACCTATCGATTTTCGAATTTATAACATTGATGAAGACGACAAAACAAAGAATGACCATTTCCGCGATATGCTTGACAAAGCCGAAGAACGTGGTTTTAATCCCGAATTTGTTTTGTTTGATACATGGTACGCAAGTGTGAAAAACCTTAAAGCAATAAAGAAGAAAGAATGGCATTTCCTTACAAGGTTAAAGAAAAATCGTTTGGTAAATCCTGATAAGAAGGGAAATGTGCCACTTGAAACAGTAGAGATTCCTCCAAAAGGACTTGTGGTTCATCTCAAAGCATATGGATTTGTAAAGGTGTTTAGGATAGTTTCAAAAGATGGAGACACGCAACACTGGGTTACAGATGTACAGGATATGGATGAATCAAAACGTGAAGAGTTGGCAAAGAAGTCATGGAAAATTGAGGAATACCACAGAGGAATAAAGCAGTTCTGTGGGGTCGAAAAATGTCAGGCAAGAAAGGAAGAGTCACAAAGAGCACATATAATGTTCTCATTAAGAGCGTTCCTTAGACTGGAGTTACAAAGAATCAAAACGGGGATATCCTGGTTCGAAAGTACGATGAAAATTCGGAGAGGGGCAGTGACAGCATATTTAAATAACCCAATATACACATTAAATTAATTCGTATGGATGGGAAGTTGTTAAAAACGATATGTCAAGAGCCAACTGCGTAACTCCTACAGATACCATGTTTTAGGGCAAGAAGATGGGTTGTAGAAAGGATACATTATTGGATAAACAGATTCAGAAGGCTGCTTATAAGATGGGAAAAAAGGTTGAGAATTACCTTGCTATGCTTCAGTTAGCATGTGCATGGATAATATTTAGAGCAGCGGGACTTTTCGGATAGGCTCTTATTCGGTTTCCTCTGATATCCGGAAAAGCTAATGAGAAGGAAAGCGTAAATTTATTTAATGTCCGTAGCCTCAAAATACAACCGAATAGCATCCATCTACGAGCTGATAGATTTACCGCTGGAGCTTCTCTTTTTTCGGACATGGAGAAAAGAGGCACTTTCAGGCCTGAATGGAAAAGTTCTGGAAGTCGGGGTGGGGACCGGAAGGAATCTTAAATATTATCCGGCAGGATGTTCGGTAACAGGAATCGACAGGAGCACAGGGATGCTTGAAAAAGCCCTGGAGAAAACGAAGGAAATGAACAACATTAATCTTTATCTTATGGATGCCGAGCACCTTGAGTTTCCTGACAACAGTTTCGATTATGTTGTTACAACCTTTGTCCTCTGTACAATTCCTGATCCCGTGAAAGCCCTTAAAGAAATGAGGCGAGTTCTTAAATCTTCAGGAGAGCTGATAGCCCTTGAGCATGTGCACAGCAGCTACCCTTTTATTGCCCGCATTGAGGATTTCATCAATCCGATTCTATTTTTCCTGCTTGGGGACCATACGACCCGCCACACAGTGGAGAATATAAAAGAAGCCGGCTTCACCATTAAGGAAGCAAAAAAACTGGCTTTTAAGGACGTTTTCAGGAAGATCAGGGCAAAAACATAAAAGATTTTATTAGCTTTTCAGGCTGTCTCAAAACTCAAACCATTTCTACAATTGTGATAAAACGTTCTACTATGAGGTAAATTTACACTTGAATTTTCATAAAATTCATGATTTGAATTTAAAGCCAACGTTGCTCATTATCCAATTGTAGAAATGGT
Source organism: Methanosarcina sp. ERenArc_MAG2 (assembly GCA_023955635.1). GTDB lineage: Archaea > Halobacteriota > Methanosarcinia > Methanosarcinales > Methanosarcinaceae > Methanosarcina > Methanosarcina baikalica. The sequence goes on along the minus strand of JAMXHR010000010.1, from coordinate 798,353 downwards.
TTGAGTTTTGAGGCAGCCTGTTTTTAACATTTTTCAATTTGTTGAATTATAAAATTAAAACCGTTTTAATATCCAGAAAATTGCAGTTAGACACTTTTTTGCAACTAAAAGTTCGTGACGAAGCAGCGAAAATGTTGATGTGGTCCAGTTCAGGACATTTTCAAGGTAATTTCGTTCAGATAAAAGACTTTTTTGTCCACTCAAAGACTTATTGAATATGTTTCTCGTATTATGCAATGAGAATATTTCAACTCGATTTGGGAAAAAATTTTCACCCGCATAAATACAATCTATCCGGTAAGGTCTTTAAGGTCCCGCAGAAATTGCTTCCCTCCAGGGGAAATATTCTTTCATAGACTCATTATTACTTACTTTTTCTACAAACCCAGGATCAAACTCAAAGTCCGATGTGGAACTCTCATACATGTAATTTCCACCGCTGTTGTTTGAAAGGAAGTTATTTTTCAGGATAAATGAATGATTCGTGCTCAAATTATTGAATACGGCATACCCTTTTCCGGCTGTACGACTGGGCTGTGTATTAACTATTATATTATTTTTTACAATGGTTGTATATCCTGAGCCAGGGGCTGAAAATTCTTCAGTAACCTTTTTATGGGCAATAGCTGCACCGTAGCAGCCGTCGAATAGATTATTTTCTATAAGAGTACTTTGAAAACCATTGAGCACTATACCCCCTGCCCACGCTGCACCCCCATTAGTACCGGTTTTGTAAAACTTATTATGATGAATATATACATCTTTTGCAGCAGATTTGGGATACTCTGATCCGTAACCTGTAATCCTGACGCCTGCAGCATGGGTCTCATACAGCAAATTATTGCAGATTTCGATATCATTCATAGTGATTGTGGGATTGGATTTCTGGACTTCCATAGTGACTGGAGGATTGAATTTCTGGACTTCAATTCCGGCTCCACCTCCCCCATTGGAGCTGATGATATTGTTATGAAATTTTACATGGTTAGTATTGTAGATCCTTAAACCACTATTTCTGCATGTTATATTGTTGTTCCAGGCTTTCACTTTTAAAGAATTGGTAACATACAGAGCATCATGTCCTGGTTTGTACACTGTGTTATTGTAAAACTTAATATTTGAACTCCTTGAGACTTTCAGTCCATCTCCATGGCTGTCATGCATATACATATCGTGAACGTATATGTTTTTAGAATAAACAAAGTAGATTAGATTGTAATACCCTTTCCCGTTTCCTATTTCACTATTATTGTCATGGTTTCCGTCAATTTCAAACCCTTTAACAATATCGTGACTTTCTGCACTGTCTATTTGCGTAATCAAAGGTTTTTCTTTCACCCAGCTTGCATTCTCTTTAAGTTTGATCACAGCTGTGGGGTCGCCTTCAAGTACGGTATCATTTCCAATAAAAATACTATCCGAGATGACATATAGTCACCATTTTAAATAATGCGACATTTTGTGTGTGAATGTATGTTTCCCCCAAAACTCATCCAGTTCTTTCTTCAGTACTTTAACATTCTTGAATGATTTTATTGACGTTAAATCTTCTCTTGTCGTTTTCCAACAATATTCTGTTGAGTTCCTATCTGGAGTAGCTGGAGGGAAAAGCAATATTTGCAACCAATATTTGTTTTTTTGAAACTGACTTTCCGCAGATGTCTGATTAATTTATCTATTTTCCTCCTTAATATATAAATATCTAAAATGTCGTATCTTGACTCTGAATTCATTATGTTTGTTACAACACGTTCTCTTGATCATCATGGAATCGTTTCTGGTATTTATGATGAACTTGAAATTGGAAAAGTGATTGATGAAGTGCTGCCCAAACTTGGGCAGCACAAGTTAGCTCATTCTATTGTAGTAAAGGCGATGATTCTCAACTGTCTTGGTTTCACTGACAGTCGCCTTTATATGTACTCTCAGTACTTTGAAACTCTTCCTGTTGAAAGGCTACTTGGTTCAGGAATCAGTGCGTCTGACCTTACTGATGATGTTTTAGGACGAACTCTTGACGAGATATATGGAGCAGATTCTACTCAACTTTTCATGAAACTTGCCTTGAAAATGATGGAAATTATGAACATCAAGACTCAACTTCTCCAAAGTGACACTACTAATTTTAGCGTTTATGGTGACTACAAACATATCGATGGCAGTTTTGACATCGAAATTACATACGGTCATGCAAAAGACGGTAGAGATGACCTGAAACGTTTTGGACTTGGAATAATTACAAATCAGTATGGAATCCCGTTATTTGCAAAAGCTTACTCTGGTAATGCATCAGACAAAGAAATCATAATTGAGGCAATGAAAAAGCTTCAGGAAAACATAACTTTCCCTGATGATGTTTATTACATAGCTGACAGTGCTCTATACTCTGACAATAACATCAAATCAATGAGAAAAGGCATGAAGTGGATTACTCGTGTCCCTTCAACCCTAAATCTTTCAAAAGATTTGTTGATTTCTGATCTTGAGTTCAAACAGGGAGAGGACTCACGCTATTCATTTTATGAAACTATTGTTGAATATGGTGGTATCGAGCAAAAATGGGTAGTTGTTCACTCCACTGAGATGCAGAAAAGAAAGGACATTACTTTTGAAATGAAAATCCAGAAGAAGGTTCTGGAATCTCAGAAAGATCTCAAAGATCTAAAAAAGATAAAGTTTGCCTGTGAAGAGGATGCCAGAGCAGCCCTGGAAAGATGGAATAAAGAGAATCCGCACTGTTTGCTGGAAACCGTAGAGATTTCCACGGTTTCAACAAGGGAAAACGGCAGGAGAGGAAGGCCAAAGAAGGATGAAAAGCTTATCATCCACTATGTTGTAAATGCAAAAGCAGTCAGGAACGAAGAAATTGCACTGAATGAAAAAGAGTATCAGGGAAGGTTTATAATCGCGAGCAATGGCCTCACTCTTGATGCTGAAAAGATGCTGGAACATTACAAGAACCAGAGTAAGGTGGAAAAAGGGTTCAGGTTCATAAAGGATAAAAGTTTCAGGGTTTCCGAAGTTTATTTGAAAAAACCTCAAAGAATTGAAGCTCTCTCAATGGTAATGGTCTTAACTCTGATGGTTTATTCGGTAGCGGAATGGAAGCTAAGAGAAAGGCTAAAAGAAACAGGGGAAACAATACCTGACCAGGTAAAGAAACAAACTCAAAAGCCCACATTGAAGTGGGCTTTTATGCTGATGAGAGAGATTACAGAAGTAAAAATGGAAGTGGACTCAAAAGTGGTAACTCAAATTGCCAACATGGATGAAGTTAAGGGCAAGATAATAAGGTTGATGGGAAAAAATTGTGAAAAATACTACTTTTGAGGAGAGATCTGCGGAAAGTCGGTTTTATCATAAACTCTATTTTTTTCTAAAGATATGTGACCAGATTATGGCACAAATCCTTATTTGCTGCAAATGGCTTTTCGGATTGAATTTTACAACGGATGTCAAGATATCTGCGGAAATCGTCAGTGTCAGGGTGGGCAACCCTTCTTCCTGCAGCAAACTGCCGCGAGGCAACCCTCAAGGCATGGGTCTTTAAAGGAGTATACTACCGAGTACTAACATTGTAATCATTTATAAAGAGCTAAACATTTATAAACTTTTGAGTATGTAATAATAATACCGTTGAAATAGGGAGGTTATTAAATTGAATATAGAACAAAACACCGAAAAACAGGTACACAACAGAAAGAACGAAGAAGAAGAGTTTGAAAAAATAAAAGCAGAGCTCGAGATAGCAACTGAAAAAATCACATATTTCGAGGATATAATAAAGTCCGCAGACAATCTGAGGAAATTAGCAGAAAGTAAGATTATAGAAACCGAATCCAAAAACTGGATACAATCAGCAATAAATTAGATTCACAGATCCAGAGTATTGGAGAACTGGTAAGAAAAGCAGAGATCAAAAGAGAAGAAGCAATAGATAAACTGCTGGATGCAGAGGTCAGGCTAATAATGGTAGAAAATAGAATATTACATGCAAAAGTCACAAATTTTTAAAGTAGTATAAAAACCAGAGATTATAAGAGTTTTACATTTTATTTCTCAGGATTCAATCACAATGACTTTACAGGAATCTTTTGCAAATAATATCAGATTTAATTTAATTAAATTAAAATGGATTAAATTAAATTAAATTAAATTAAATTAAATTAAATTAAATTAAATATAAGTTTCGGATAAATTTGTGTAAGAGGACAAAAGTTTTGTGTAAGAAATCAGCATAAAACTTGTTCTCTACACAAGGTCTATTTTCCAGCTCACGTTTTTATCAACTGAAATTTTACAGGCTGTTCGCAGATGGTCATCAAACGATAATTTTTCAGAACCTGGGACGTAACATTTTTATAACTTAAAATATATGGCATTCACAATTGTGAATTAAAGGTTCCCCGTATTCACAATTGTGAATGTTTCGGTGATGAAATATTGAAAAATCATATACGGTAAAAATATGGGATTAAGTGACCAGAATCTGAAGCAAAACAAGATTTTGTCGTAAATCAAATTTGCGCTGGCGCACCCCGCTGCAAGCAACGGGGTATGTTCGCGCCACCACTCGAAATTCCGTAAAAGAAGACAATAAACCTAATAGGTTTAGTTCTAGCAGAAGTTAACAATCGAAAAATGGGATTGATAAATAATATTATCATCAACGGTTACCGGGGAAGTTTTCCATCCCCGCAGCAAGCTAGCGGGGTATTCGACTGAAATGAATCTTTGAATGATATCAGCTATGAAAAACTCAGCTACGAAAAACTTGAAAAGCTGCCTCCGTCGGCAAAGTTGGTATTTAAAACCCTTAAGGCAAAAGGGCAGATGACGCAAAAAGAGATTATTCGTGAAACGATACTTCCTTCACGCACAGTCAGATATGCACTAAACAGGCTAAAGGAAGAAAAGATCTTAATGGAACGTTTTTATTTCATTGATCCACGTCAGAGTCTTTATGAAATAAATAGACCTGTAAACAACGTCCTCGCCTTATAAATTAAAACGCTCTTTTGTAATTGGATCAAACTTTATTAAAGATCCAAATTTAATTTTTGAGGTGTATCTAAAACCTCATTATTTTTTTAAATTGTCTTTTTCTCGTCCGCGTATATGCATTTCAGTGACATTTACCGGAATGCAATTGTTTCTTGCCTTATCGGTCCTTAGCAAAGGTCACAGATTAAAAGGAACATCAGGAACTGGAAAACAGGATATAATAAAAGAACGGGGGAAGGATTGTGAAATCCCGTTCTTTTTTTGAGTGAAGATAGCCTATTTCTATTGTCGGCTTTTAGTCTCAACCGGCATCATTAGAGATAGTGACTACCGGTTTTAAAATCCGTTTAAAAGGTCTAGCTTGTTCGCTTATGTACGATACTAAATACGACTTTAAGGTATTTAATACTATGTTTAATGTTAGCATACTACAGACTGGCACGACATACACTTACATCAAATATGTTATTAGGAATTTGTTTTTTAACCTTACACTTTTTTACCCACGTCATCTATATGCCTTAGTGTAGAAATCACGAAAATTCAAAAGTTGCCTACTCTGCAGGTAATTGCGTAAGTCCCAATACTGTTAGTCTGTCTGGCTTATTCTTTTAATTTCATTGATTCTCCACAACATTTTATGTTGCCAGTACAGCAGACATCTTTAGAGCATTTGTCATCTCCACATTCGTTTGCTACCTTAAGTTCGAATCCGCATCCTTCGCAGACAAGAACCTGACCCTCTTTTAATTCACTGCAATTCATTTCATATCACCCCAATATATCTGATAAAAAGTATGTAACTTAGATTCAAACCGCTTTTGATTCTGTTGAACTTATTTCCCCTGTTTGATCATTTCCTGAACCTTTTTAATGTCCTCTATAGCCTTTTTCTTTAGCTCGATCATTTTTTGCATCTCATTTATTTTTGTTTCCATCCATTGTATTTTCATATCCATTTTCATTACTGCAACTTTCTTTTTCTGTTCTTCAGTCAGAAGTTTCCAAATCTCAGCCATCGGTCCATCATCCATAGAATGTGTTCCTATTGAATGTTCTTCGCCCATGTTTAACCACCCCTTGAATGTATCACAAAACAAATTTTAATATCCTTAATACAATTGAATATTCTTAGAGACTTTTTAATATTTTCTGGAATCACCAAAGTTTATCATCAATTTCATTATCAATTGACTGTAAACAATCAAAAATCCTGAAAAATTATAAAAAGTATCTATTTCAAATTGTATCGTCTGGGGATTTGTATTCTAAGGATATAATATCTATAGAAATATAAATAAGAAACCAATATTAATTGAAACTCGAAATTATCTATTCTAGTTCCCCCAGATATCTCCTTAAGATATTATTTATCACAAACTTTTCCCACCTTCCGTATGATCCTAAAAAATGCCCCCTACCTTAATATATAGACTGGATACAGCCGTAAAAGCAAAAGTTCCGTATACTGTATTAAATACGAATCATATTCCACTGAAAATCCCACCAAGGATGTTAGAAAGGACCCCAGGTGACATGGCATAACTTCAACCTATCTGCGGCACAAAAAGAGTTAATATTTCAGAAAATAAGTTAAGAAGTAGTTGGTAAGGATTTGAGTCCCGACTCTCAAGTCCTTACCTATGATCCAACCCAAAGATTAAGAGGAAACCCTATTACTCTTAATCTATTCATTCATAATACCACTTTCATATATATCATAATCGATATGAAAACTTCTTTCTGAAATGAAGTTTTCAGATAACTAAATAATTATATTACCTCAAAAATTTTAATGCCATTAAATACATAAAATTGCATAATAAAAAGTACATAAGATATGTTCTTATCTTATGTATCCTCAGCTTTAATCCTCATGTGCCTAATTTGATCCTCTAGTGTATAAGTCCTACTAATATCCATGTCCTTTTAATTAATAAATAAAATAAAGTACATATTTTAAATTAAGTAAACAGAATGTTCTGTAAAGTCATATCATAAAAGGGTGTGGATAAGATGGAGGAAAATCTTTTCAAGAAAATTCTGGTCGCGACAGACGACTCGGAAAATGCCGTAAAAGCGGCTTCTTATGGAGTAAACATCGCTAAAGCAACAGGAGCTGATGTGTATGCCCTGTATGTTGTTTCTACCGAACATGCAGTAACTACGCGAACGGTTATGGGGTGGAGCGAGGCATTTGAAGAGTACCTTGCCAATAAAGGGGAGCTGCAATTGCCTATGTAGAAAAACTCGGGAAAGAAGCCGGGGTTAAAGTTGAGCCTGTATTTCTGAAAGGTATTCCGGCTGAAAAAATCCTTGAATATGCAGAGGAAAGTAATATTGACCTGGTAGTAATGGGCACACAGGGCTTAACAGGCGTCAAAAGGTTTCTGATAGGCAGTGTGGCAGAGAATGTTCTCAGGCACTCAAAGGTTCCTGTAATGATTATTCGATGAATGCAGGCCAGGAAGGCCTGCTAATTTTCTGTGATCACTGCCGAGGAGTTATTCTTAAATTACAGCTCTTCAATCCTCAATGATTCCGCAGCCTTTAAATATGGCTTTTGCTTCTTCAAAACTCAGATCTCTAGGGGGTACGATGATATCGGATTCCAGGATTTCCTCTGCTTCAATAGCCTCTCCTTTTTCCTTTATTTCTGAGATCAGTTTAGCAAGTTCTTTTCGGAATTCTTCGACTTTTCCTTCCATAACCAGATCCACAATTCGGTTATCTATCTGGTTTAATTCATCGCAGAGGGTTTCAGGCGCCCGATACTGACCTTCGCCCATAATCCTGATTATCATTTTCAGACCTCCTTTCTTTCTTCTGCACCTTTGCTTTCGTCCCCTGTTTTTTCCTGTCCCTTTCCGGCTTCGGCTTTAAGCCTTGTAAGATCAGACTCAACATTAGTCTGGGTACTGATTTTAGAAAGTTCCCGGTCTATTTCGTCCCTGCTGCCTGTGAGGTCTTCAAGCGTGCCGGTTTCCATAAGTTCGTCAATTGCGTCGGCCCTGGCTTTCATCTCTTCTGTCTTGTTTTCGGCCCTTTCAAGAGCAAGACCCACGTCTGCCATTTCCTCACTGATTCCCGTAACAGACTCGTTTATTCTCACCTGGGCGTCAGCTGCTGAATACTGGGCCTTAATGGACTCTTTCCTTGTCCTGAAGATTTCCACTTTGGTTGAAAGGCGCTTTTCTGAGGCTATCAGCTTTTCTTCCTGCTTTTCGAGTTCTGCAATTTCACTGTCGATCCCGCCCACCTGCTGCGTAAGGGCAGCTTTTCTCTCGAGGGCGAGTCTTGCAAGGTCCTCCCGATTAGCGGCAATTGCTTCTTTTGCCTGTCTTTCAAGCTTGTCCATGCTCTGCACCAGTTTTGCACGCTGAAGCTGAAGGCGCTTTTTAGAAGTTGTCACCTCTGCAACTCCCTCTTTACGTTCTGGAGCAATTCCAGCTGCTTCTCATAGGAATAATCCAGCGTTTCCCGCGGGTCTTCCATCTTGTTAAGCACTTTATTCATCTTTGATTTGAGTACTGTCTCCATTCTTGAGAATAATCCCATATATTTACCCCTTTGCTTTTTAAAAGTTATCAAGCGATATCTTAATTATTATTTTTTTCTTTAATATTCTTGCTGGATTCTTTCTGGTACTTTATTCGGCGTTTTGGTACCTTTGCTGTTTATTTGTTTTGGTTGGAGTTATATTTTTAGTTTACCTGTATTTTTATACTATAAAACTCTCTCCTTTCGAATTCCACAGCTTTCTCCAATCAAGCAGGTTTTATAAGCTTATTATTATATATATAACAATATTATTCGTTGACGTGCGAACGATTTATATATTCAAAATGCAACTTATCTAAAGATATTATGGCAAAACCTGAGAGTAAAACAGAATTCTTTTATAATGAAAAAGGACTGATAGCAATAGGCAGTCCTGTTAAACTCCAGATTCTTAATTTGCTCAGGGAAGAGCCCAGGTCATTTGACGAAATCGTAAAATCTACAGCAAAAGCCAAATCGACCATTTCCGTGCATCTTAATAATCTCAGGTCATGCGAGCTTGTGGAAGAAAATCATGACTCTGAAGACCGCCGCCGAAAAATTTACTCTTTTACCTCTCGCTACATGGGCTGTTCTCAGGAACCTTTCATCGAGCATTATAAAAATTTGCTAGAAATGGTTCCCACGAACGGAAATGATAGGTTTTGCTTCAATGAAACTCTATTTCATGCCTTTAACTTTGGCTTTGAAGCTTATGGGATTGATAATGCCCCGATTGTAAAAATGATCGGAAAAGACATTGGGAGATCTCTTTCACCCATTTTCGAATCAGAGAATTTCGAAGAACTCCTGAAGGAAATTGCAGATTTTCTGGAATTTCACGGCAACTGCCGGGTTTCTGTGCTCCTGAAAGACAGCACTGCTCTTCAGGTTGAAGACAATTTCAAAGCCAGATTAATGCCTGTCATTGGAAAACCTTTCTGCACCTTAAGAGAGGGCATGATCGAGGGGATGCTTACAGGAAAGCTGGAAAAGGAGTACAGGGTTCTCGAAACTGAGTGTTACGGAACAGGACACAAGCACTGCCTTTTTAAGATTACAATCTAAATTCCTTTCTTATACTCGTGGTTTGACATAAAAATTTTTATTATAAACTCCCCGTTTTTAAAAAAATAGAAGCACTAAAGACGAGAGTAGAAGAAAAAAGCTGTCAAAATAAACAAAATTATTTGAAGAAGACCTGAAAACAATCGAAGAAACAGTACAACGAAATAGGATTAAAAAGAGCAACAATCGAAATGATAAAATAAAGACTAAAAAAACACTAAGGAAGCAGCAGACAAAAATAGAATGCTATGAAACCATCGAGAAGTTATAAGAAAATCAACGACATGATTGGGAAAATGAATCTAAAACGAACTTTTCAAAAGGAAGACCTAAAGTTACAATTATATATGTAACTCGCCAAAATTGGCTTTTAGACAAGCTGATAAATGAGAGCCTGATTTTAGCCCTTTCCTTTAATTTTTTCTTTTCTTTTGTTTTCGTTTCTCCATTTCTTCATTTTTTTCTTTTCTGTTAACTCCCTACTATCTACGAATTTTTTCTTCCTCTCTTTGAGTTCCTGTATTTCCTTATCGAACGCGTTTGCCAAGTACTCTTTTTCAATCTTGGTAGTTGCTGTTTTTAATGACTCTTCTTTCTTTTTTCAGCAAATTCTATCGCCTTGTCGAAATTTTTTTCGGGATCTTTAATTTCCCTAGTCACCAATTTCTAAACCTCTGTAAAGTCAGTTTAACAGACACATAATAATTTAACAGTTTAATCTTATAAAAAGTTTCATCTCTTATTTAAATCGATTCTCATGCTTTTCTTAGTTTTCTGAATTATTCAGAAAGTCTTCGACTGTTTTTCTTATGTGAATAAAAGGATCTCAAAGGAGTTCTAAGAAAGTTGAATGGAGAAGCTGAGATAAGAGGGTTATGGAATAAATGGAAGTAAAAAGGTTATTTGAACTAATCAAGGCTCTTTTAAGCCGTGCTTTAGTTTCAATGCCAACTGCATTATAAAATTTCACCGGAAAACTCCATTCTCTGCGTCTCAGCCTGTTTTTCCTTCCGGCACGCCTGTTAGTGAGCCTCTCCGATTATGACTCCCATTTCAGATTTCAGGCGGTGCCCTATTGCTGCAACTATACCCGGTCCATCTGTTTTTTCCCGGCATACGATTGCATGTTCCAGAAGCCCAAGGCGTTCGATTTCGTAAATATCCCTGCCGTGACCTGTTTTTTTAATTGCACTTTTGATTTCCGAACGTGTTGCTCCATTAACTGTAACCCTGTCAGTAGCTGCCTTTTTCCAGCCCCACCAAAGATCAAGTTGCTTTTTGGTGAAACGGGCTTTTATCTTTCTGTTTGCCTCAAAAACTTCAATTTCAACCGGCAAATGGGGTATCAGACCGAATCTGGATGCAAGCTGTTTTGGCTTTCCGCTGCCAAGAGCTTTTAACTCCTCGGTTTCAACTTTTACAGGAAAACCGATATTGACTACAAAAGCATCCTCTCCGAAAGATTGAAGAAAACCAATGTATACCTTACCGGCTTCAGCTTTTACTGCAGGCGTTCCATATCTGGAAGTCAGGAAATTCGCAGACACTTCCTCATCATCGCCTTCAAGAGAAAATTCGGCCCAGTTTTCAGGGGTAATAGATATCTCAATCTTTACTTCAAGATCTTTCAATTCGTTCTCAACCAGGGTTTTTAAAAGGTCGCTCATCCTTTCCCGGTTTTTTCCATAAATATGCTGGAGGGTTACAACTTTCATCATATTTTTCCTGCCGATAATTCTCTTCTGCCTGTTTTTTCCGGATAATTGGAAATTCCGGTTTTCAACCCTTCAGGTAAGATTCAAGAAGCTTCTCACTTTCTTCCAGGGTTGAGATAACAGTTTCATTAATAGGGCTTTCCGCCCTTTCTATCTGGTTCTGGAGTTTTTTAATGTCCCTGCTGTAAGGGCCGAGCTTCCGGGAAATCGCATCCCTGCTATCTCCCTGCTCCACTGCATCCCTGTGGATGCTTTCTATCTTATTTCTAAGTTTCTTTGTTTTCTCAAGAATTTCGGCGCTTAGAGAGTCCAGCTCTTCTTCCTGTTCAGGTTCTTTTTCTTCCTCTCCTGCAGCTTCTTCCCCTTCCCCTTCTATACCCGTATCTTTCCTTTCGGACTTCTCTTCCCGATTTTCCGACGGCTCCTCTGCGATTATATCCCTGAACTCTTTAAGGGCAGTTTCTACCTCTCCTCCGTATTCCGTAAGTTCGACAAATTTTATCCGCCCTTCAAATGTGAATCTTATAAGTCCGCACTGTTCCATTTTCGCAAGAATCCTTGTGGTATGGGCAAAAGTGGAATCTATTTCTTTTGAAATAACAGACGCATAGGTCTTCTCCCTCGAACCTATAAATATCAGCGCAAGAGTGGGTTTTTCCTGCAAAAATAATTTTTCTGCATTTTCGTCGGACATGATATCACATTGGGATTTTTTAGCGGATTATTTCTGGATTTGAGTCAAGGCTTTTTTATAATTCTTTAATGGTTTATATACTAGTGGAACAGTTTCCAACCAGTTTTACCGAAAGGCCTTCACCTGGAAAGTGCCATGATTATTTTCTTTATTTCTCTTAAAGGCGCATCAGTTTTGAATGAAGTGCCGCTGAAATGAGTCCTCGACGCTTCAAATCCATAAGCCTTAAGGGCTTCTATCAGGGTTTCCATGCCTGTTGCAGAAGTTCCAAGTTCTTTGCAGATCACATGCTGGTCATAGAACATCGGCATATCGAGTTCGTCCCTGCAGAAAGTGATTAATTTTTTTGCTTTTTCCGTTGTGTTCAGGGGATGTACTTCGAGTTCTGAGATAACTTCATTACAGAATTCCGATTCTCTGAATGGCCCAAGCCATAAAGGGCCTGCAATTCGTGTGAAAGATCCGCAGACAGGACATTCTTTTTCAATATGTACTGCAACCCCGTATACTGGCCCCCGAAACCCGCACTTCGGACAGTGAATACTGAAACCCATTGACTTCAGAGTTAGATCAGCCTGCTTCGTTCCCGGGAGAACTTCGAGGTAAGTGCGGACATAGTGACGTGTTACATGGGAAAGCAGGGGGAACATTCCTTTTTCATGTTTTGCAAGCTCTCTGGCACAGGCTCCCAGGAGGACTCGAAGGCCCATCTCGCTGTGATATTCCGTGTTAAGAGGTATAGCCGCATATTTCCTTATCCCGGAGTTCAGGTGGGCTCCGCATAAGGGAGCAGTATCCGTTGCCGTAACCGACAGCATACTCTGGGCCGAGGCGGATGCTGCGTCCAGGAAGGGTGAAGGAGTGCCGAAAGGGTCGATGTCCACGATGTGGAATTTTTGTTCGTGGAGTAGCACATTTGCGTTCTTGCGGGTGGCCATTGTTTTTTCCTCAAGCCCGTTAATTTTGATATTTTCCTTTATCATTTCAAATGCGTCCGGACTCCAATCATTCATAGTCGCATGGATTCCTACTTCGCCCGCTATCCGAAGTCCCCTGATCCCTGACGCTGAAAAGGCGTCTACATAGCGAATTTCTTCCCTGGAGATTTCTTTTCTCGAAAGAAGCCTTTCCACAAACGCAGCCGTAGTTGCGACATTAATATCACGGTTAAGCTCCATCTCCGGATTATAAAAAACCGGAGCTGCCGAGGAGGGAAGGTTGCGTCCAGAGGTGGTACCGGAACCGAAACCTTTGTTGTGCCTTCGACTATAGTTTTACATGTCATTTGAAATTGCTATTCTTTGGGATCTTATTTTACAGTGATGGTCATCTCCATTTTAGGATATCCTTTTACACTGAAAGTGTAGCTTCCGGACTCCTTAAAGGTATATTTCAGGATATTTCCATATGCAAGCCTTTCGTCTTCGAAAAGATGTTTGCTGCCGGTCAGGGTAAAAGCGCTGGATGCCTGGTAATTTCTCCATACAACCGTATCTCCGGTATTTATTCTCAGCCTTGGAGGAACTAACACATCGTTCTTAAGCCTTACAAGGTGCGATGCAGGTGCGGTTCCGGTAGGCTGTACAGTCCTGACTTTCTCTTCTTCGATCCCGGTTTTCGTTTGCCCCACTCCGGATTCTTCTCGCATTCTCAAAGTTGCCATATCTTCCGGCGTCCCCAATTCTGCCTGTGTTTCCATTTCTGCCGGCGTCCCTCTTTCTTCCTTTATTTCCTCCGGTGTTCTCACTTCTTGCTTTTGCGTTCCTCCCGAACTGCCACCTGATACCTGCTCCTGCTCCTTCCTGTCTTCCGAATTCAGGCAGCCTGACATGATTATTGATAAGACTATAAGGAGTAAAATTATTGTTTTTGTTACCACTTCTCTCCCCCTTATAATTACTCTCCCTTCTATACTCCCAGTTTAATATAAGCCCTTATAAATAATAATTCTTTCTTATAAAAGTCCTGTAAGCCTGAATTAATTTTGAAGCATGGACATCAATTTTGAGCTATGGACATGCGTCTGGATGAAGTAATAGAAAGGCAAATTCAGTATTATTCTCTATGTCGTTTAGAAAAAAATTATAATTTCAAATATCTCAGCTTATAATACGAATTCGAAGCGCCCCTAATACAGAATATTTTTTAAGAATATACCAGATTTAAGGATGTACAGGGGCATGGAGTCCATCTGCGTATGTTGAGAAACTCCAGAGAAAGCCAGATCTCTAACAAAAATATCCAGTTTATCACAGGTAAATTTGCATCGCATAGGAGTAGAAAATAAAAATGTGCGCGTGTCCTGGGAACTATTATTAAATATATAAAAAATTAAATATGTGAAAAATAGTAGAATTAAATATGTGAAAAATAGTAGACTTTACAGGAAAGCTTTTCTGCCCTTCCCTGTAAAGTCTATTTGCTGTGCTTTTCAGGGCTCAGCCACACTAACACTTATATTCATTCTGGGCTGACCGACAACACTGAATTGGTAGTCTCCGGTCTCGTTGAAGGCATAGGTAAAAGCGCGCTTGTACACAAGACCTGTGTTCTCAAAGAGCTTTTCTTCACTCACAAGGGTTAGGACCCTTTTTGGATTGTCTTCCATATTTATCCAGGAAACCGATTCTCCTTTTTTAATTTCAAGACTTGAGGAACTTGCCCTTTTATTGATCAGTCTTATCATATAGGGAGTTTCCTTAATTTCAGAAGTTGAGACATTGAGTCTTCCATTCTCTTCCGAAGTTACAGTTTCTCCTGAAGTTACATTTTCTTTCGAAATTATATTTTCTCCCGGTGTTTCGGTTTCTTCGGCAGTTATATTTTCTTCCGGCGTTTCAGGTTGTACAGGAGTCACATTTTCTCCTGGAGTTACGGTTTCTTCAGAAGTTACATTTTCTTCCGGTGAGGGCTGTTCATTCCCTGTGCACCCTGAAAGTAAAACGGCGCACAATACAAGAAGCAGAACAATGATCTTCATTTTCATTTTATTCCCCACATCTTTTTGGAGGAGTGAAACTTCAGAAATTTATACCTCAATCTGGAGTTTCATTCAGTTCCAAGTTTTCCTTTTTTATTATTGTCAAACTAATATTCAAATCTTGGAGTCATCCAATAATTTATGCATGCTAGACTAATATTTCAGAGATCATTTCATTATACATTCCAGATACAAATATTTTAATCCAGCGTTTAAATCAATTCGTTTCTATGGCTGAACTTATAAATATTATTTAAATGTATTAATCACATATAAATATATTTTCAACGTATAAAGAATTTCCAAATTATCACAGTATTTTTAGACACGCATAAGAATATTTAAACTCAGATCTATATTTTTGTCCTGGATGAAAAGTAGATAATAAAATTGAAGTTATATAGTTATAACTGTAACTTTAAAAAGTAAATTTTTCTTGGATAAATTATTTTTTATAGATTTGTTTCATTTTTCTGTTACGAAAAGTTGCGTGTCTGAAACATCATCAAGCCGATAGTTTCTTTCTTCTTCTCTCAGATGCTGTTCCATAAAAGTAAGGCAAGAGTTCCGATAACTGTAATTATCCCAAAAATTTTCTTTGCAAGAGAAAAAAGGCTGGGAGAACCGGAAATCTTCGAAAGCAAAATCTTGTTAATTGTACTGATAAGGCTTGCAAGCACTGCAGTATTTGCTGCGGTTGCATAGGAGATGTTTCCACTTACTGCAAGCAAGGTTACGGAAACTATCACTCCGGAACTACTGACAAGAGCCCCGAAAGCAGTGATATAAATTCCGGCAGTTCCTGCGATGTCATAGGCAAAGTTTTCTATAAGGAGGATAAGGGTAAAAGCAATGCCGAATTTAAACGCCTGACCAAGTGAGAAAGGGGACTGGATCTTAAGGTCTCCTCCGTCTATAGGGCAGAATTTCTTATTGTATTTGAGAGCTATTACTATGGAAACAAGGATGATCACAGCTTGGGGAGGAAGCATAAACAGGGTTGTCTTGCCTGTAGGTTCAACTATCAGGGCTAATACAAGGTTTCGGATGAGCATGGAGATATTGCAAAGCAGGATTCCGGTAAGGACAGGATCGGTCATTTCCTCTGCTCTTTTTGAAAGGCCTGCAAGTGCTGCTGTTGTGGCTTCACTGTTCACAAAGCCTCCCACGAAACCTGAATAGCATATTCCGCGCTTTGTGCCGAACTTTCTCAGGAGCACGTAGCTTAAAAAACTTATAAGCGAAACAAGAATTACAATAAGGATTGCAGACCTGAGGTCTATAAGCCCGAAAAGCTGTTTTTCCGGCATCACAGGATAAAGTATAAAAGCCACGGCCAGAAACTGTATGGCATTGTAGAGTTCTTCTTTTGTAAGGTTTCCTGCAAACTGGTGAAGAGGTTTTTTCTGGATCAGAAGGAAGCTAACAACTATTGAAGAGACAATGGCAAACAGTCCATAACCATAGCCCACAAGGACCCCCATAACAAAAATGAAAAAGAGACTGATAGGGCTGGTAACTCCGATCCGTTTGAAGAGAAATATCTTGGCATAAGTAATTATGGAACAGATTGCTCCGAAAAAAGCGCAGTTACATAAACAAAACCCGACCCTGCAACCCCGCTTACGAGAGCGGTTAGCATGCCTGTTATACAGGTTATGCTATAAGTTCTCACACCAGCAAAAATTTCGTGTTCAAGGCCTCTATGCTCCCTTTCTATACCTACCATTATCCCTATCAGAAAGGCTATGGCCAGCTTTGTCATGAAATCCAGAAAAACCGGATCGAAACCGAAATCTTCAATGGTGCCCGTAGCTCAACCTCTATGACTTTTCTATCTGTAAAGTCCAAAGTTAAGTTCTAAGAAATCTTAATTTAACTTATTTAAGCATTCCATCTGCCGTATTTACTCCAGCGTCTGTCCACTTACTCTGGTATTCGCATTTCTCAAATAGTCTCTCATCAGGTCTGTCTTCGTCTTTACGCCAGTAAAATGACGCAGGCAAATGAATATTTAAGAGTGATATTAAGAATGATATTAAGAGTGATATTATCTATTTCTGCAAGGTTAAGTAGATGGAATGATCTTAATCAAAATATAATTGTATAGTACGGATGTTCTTACTAATGAATATAGGCCCTGAAAGGAGAAAAAAGTTCAGAGTACACGGCGAAACTGTATAGAATTTTACAGGTGACTTCTAAACCCAATTAAAATCTGCTAGCCTGATTAAAATTTGCCCGTTTTGTTTAGATCTGGTTTATACCTCCACGAATTCAACTTCAATGGGTTTGTTTTCCTTCGTTTCTTCAATAGTTATCAGAGCGCAGGAACCTTTACAGGCCTCCCCGGGTTTACAACTATAGTTTTTCCAACTTGCTCCAGACCTTTTGCCTCATGGATGTGCCCGCAGACGATCAGGTCAACCCGGTCAAGGAATTTCTGGATAGCTTTACTTCCCACATGCCCGAAAGGAAGTTCATCCCTTGCTCCGTGTGGAGGGGCATGGGTTAAAAGCACTATAGTTCCGCAATCTTCTGCTTTCTCGGCAGAGCAGACCATTTCGTCGAGGGCTTTTTCGATTTCTTCTTCAGAAAGCTCAAAGGGTGTATTGAAAGGAGTAGGATTTGAGCCTCCGAGTCCTATAAACCTGATATTTCCTATATTTTCGGCTTTTCCGTGCAGGTTTGTAGCCTTCGAAGTGTCCAGAGCTTTCAGGATGCTCCTCTGGTCACAATTTCCTGGGATCGCAAGTATAGGCCTGTCAAACATTTTCATCAATTCTTCAACCTTCTCATCGGGCCCGAAATTGGTAATATCCCCGACGACAACTGCAAGGTCGAAATCTCCGGCTCTTCCAATTATTTTCTTTATCTTCGAGTAGTCCCCATGGGGGTCAGAAATGGCTAGTATCTTCATCCGTATTCCTTCTTATTGTCTGCAATCCTTTTTCAGGTTTTTATCTTCATTTCATGATATCTGCTTGCCTTTGAACATGCACACATCTTTTATATCCCTTACGTAAATATAGTGCCCATGCGCGATATCGTTATCATAGGACATAAGGCAAAAACAAGCGGGGATATTTCTTTAAACGATCTTCCAGGTTCTGCGGGAAGAATGGACATTCTTTGCCGTTGCGTAAGCTCTGCCCTTTTTCTCTCTTTCGGAATGCGCAGGGATGTAATCGTACACCTGCTCCTTTTAGGTGACCCTGACCCCGGAAAAATCATAAGATTTGAAGGACTTCACCTGAGGTACCTGAACCCGGACGAGCGGAGCAGTGGCTCGCTGATCCAGAAAGCCCTCCAGAAGGATGCAACTGAACAGGATATCCGCTCCACTCCAGGTGTCTGGATTCGCAGGGGAGACTTCAAGTCCCTGCTCTCCGAATTCGAAGGGCGCACCCTGCTTTATCTGAGAGAGGACGGGGAGGATATCCGGGAATTTTCCAGTGAAATCCGGGATCCGGTCTTTGTCCTGGGAGACCACACCGGTGTTACGGAAGAGGAGGAAAAACAGCTTCTTGAGGCAGGGGCAAAAATTGTCTCAGTAGGCCCTATTTCCCTTCATTCCAACCACTGCATAACCCTTATCCACAATGAACTGGACAGGGCCGAAGCGAAAAGAGGAGAGTCACCAGGAGAAGCTGACTGCAGGGTCGAGGACTGAGTTGCAATTAGGACTGGACTACAATTTCTGAATTTGTTTCAATACAAAAAGTTATATTCCATTTCCCTGTATCAGGATAGAAACATATCCGGCTGTATTTTTCCGGATATTTTTTTCGTACAATGCCTTTTCCCTATACTTGCCTTTCCGGAGAATTGCAATCAGGCATTTATGTTCCAGGATATTAGCTCTTATCATTATATTTATCTCTTACATTTGATTACTACTCATTCCCAGGTCTATTTCCCGAATAAAGAGCTTAAAGAGAGTGAAAGAAAATGGATGTACTCGAAATTTCAAAAAAATTCTGCATGAAGGCCCGGTATGTGATCACTGCCTGGGCCGTCAGTTTGCAAAACTATCCACAGGTCTGAGCAACAGAGAACGCGGGCAGGCCTTAAAACTCACCCTCGTGCTGGAAGGGGACCGAATCTACAAAAGTGAAAACGACGATTCTCTTCTAAAGGAACTTGCCCCTTGCAGTGCATTTTCAAGGAAGACTCTTGGAACAGCGGGGGAAGACGAGCAGTGCTGGGTCTGCCTTGATCAGTTCAAAAAACTGGACGAATGGGCCGATGAAGCAGCAAAAGTCCTCGAAGGACTTGAGTATTCCACATTCCTTGTGGGCACGAAGGTCAGCGGACTTCTGAGCGAAAACGAAGAGATCCTCTGGGCTGAGGCAGGAACTGCATATGCCGAACAACTCAAGTCCGAGCTTAACAGAGAAGTAGGCAAGCGGATTGCTGAAAAAGTTCAAAAAGATGTGGATTTTGAAAATCCGGACATTACAATTACTCTTGACCTTGCAAAAAATCAGCTTGAGCTGCAGGTCCGCTCTGTATATATTATCGGGCGCTACCGTAAAATGGTCAGAGGAATTCCTCAGACGCGCTGGCCGTGCAGGAAATGTAAAGGCAGGGGTTGCGAAAGCTGCAATTTTACGGGCAAGCAATACCAGGAATCCGTAGACGAGCTGATAAAAGGGCCTGTAATCGAAGCTTTCCAGGCAGTTGATACGGCTTTCCATGGGTCGGGAAGGGAAGATATAGATGCCCTGATGCTCGGAAGCGGCAGGCCTTTTGTAGTTGAAGCAAAATCTCCTCAAAAGCGTAGCGCAGACCTTGAAGAGCTTATGAGGAACATTAATGAGAAAGCTGCCGGAAAAGTTGAGGTAGGAGAGCTTTCTTTCGTCGGAAAAGGTATGATTGAGACCCTGAAAAGTTCAAAGGCGGATAAAACTTATAAGCTTAAAGTTACATTTAAAGAGCCTGTTTCAGAGGAAAAGCTTAAATCCTGCCTTGAGTCTTTGAGTGGCATAGAAATCTCCCAGCAGACCCCAAGGCGTGTAGTTCACAGGCGGGCTGACCTTGTCAGGAAAAGGCATGTGCACAGCATCAAGCTTGATGAACTAACTGACGATGGTTACGCTTACATAACAGTAAACTGCGAGGGCGGACTGTATGTAAAAGAGCTTCTTTCCGGAGATGAGGGCAGGACAAACCCGAGCCTAAGCGGGCTTTTAGGTGTTTCCGCGCTTGTGGAAGATCTTGATGTGGTCAACGTCGATATCTGAACCGGATCTGAATCAGATTTATTTAATAAGTTAGGTCGGGAAATAATTGTCTGACTGAACGTCTTATTTAAATAATATCCATCTTATCTAGAGAAAAACTGTATATATAGAGAAATTAATCGAGCATTCTAAGGAGGAACATGCGATGACAAATTCCCATGGTGAAAGACGTTGTACAAGGTACAAACTACAGAAGACAGTTCGTGAAAGAGGGATTTCC
This sequence comes from Methanosarcina sp. ERenArc_MAG2, assembly GCA_023955635.1. Taxonomy (GTDB): domain Archaea; phylum Halobacteriota; class Methanosarcinia; order Methanosarcinales; family Methanosarcinaceae; genus Methanosarcina; species Methanosarcina baikalica. The sequence goes on along the minus strand of JAMXHR010000010.1, from coordinate 777,886 downwards.
CCTGTAAGCAAGGCAATTCAGGAATTCGAAGAAGGGCAGATGGTTCATATCGACATAGACCCGAGCATTCAGAAAGGCATGCCTAATCCGAAGTTCCAGGGTTCTACCGGAAAGGTTATCGGGCAACGTGGCCGTTCATATATGATGGAAGTTCGCAGCGGAAATGCGAAGAAGGTAGTTATTTCCCTCCCTCATCACCTGAAACCGCAGAAATATTAATTCCCATTCCAGGCAGTTAGGTTGTAAAACCTAACCCCTTTTATGAGTTTACAGTAGGCAGGCTTTTACCGTAAGCTCGGGCTTCAGCCTTTGATTTTCGATAGCTTGCGAGAGTTGCGGCCTGCAATTAAGTGTAAAAAATTTAATGTCCCTTAAAAACCTGCTAAAAAAGGTAAGAGGGAGATTTGAATAAACTGCTTTTAAAAATAGGCATCTTATCTCGATATGGGAATATCTATAATTATATATCGTTTGTCAGACATATACCTGAACCATATCAAGATAACATTATTCAGAACAACTTCAAATTACCAAATACGGTCGAATTTCGTGCATAATACAATATCTGGATGAGGCTTGATCCGATGCTGCAAAAGATATGTAGTACAAAGGCTGATTCATATTTCCGGGTATTGACAGGCAGAAGTTTACTTGCAGCCAAGGAATTATTAGAGAATTGAAGAGTAATCAAAATAGATTACTCTGCAGGGAATGGCAACTACCTACAGTTTTTAAGTCAAAAAGAGTGTATTCCAATGATAGTTAAGGAAGTCATCAGTGAAGAATTATTGACGTTGGCCGAAGTCAAAGAGATACTTTCCAGGATCGCTGAAGAGCGTAGAGAGCAGGGGCTTGAAGTAGAATACGGGTTCCGAAAAGCCCTGCGTCATGCTGACCAGTTCTCAAAAATCAGCGGGGAAAAGTCAAGAGAACTGATTAACAGGCTATTAGAACTTGAAAAAATGAAGCCTGTAATCGCAGTCAGGATCGCAGACATTCTGCCTCAGTCCAGAGACGAAATCAGGTCAATTTATGCGAAAGAAAAGTATACCCTGAGCAACGAGGAACTGGACCAGATTCTTGATTATGTGCTGGAGACTATGGAATAAGCTATATAGCAGTTTTCATCTTGTTATTTATAAAGGGAAGTATCCGAAACTTAGAGTACTTTAAAGTATAAGGGAGTGCCCTGATCCGAATTCAAACACAGAGGACTCTTTGGATTACGGAATGTATCGAGTCCGGGAATACCGGTTACAGGGCAGTATAAAGTATTACAGAAAGCTGGAAATTTGTGAATAGTTGACAGGTCCGGATAATTGAGCAGGTTCTGAACCGGATATAAATAAGCTGGGTATATCCAGGTCTGACATATCCTGAACACAGATGTCCATATGGGTTTCATATTTATCGAGAGGATGGGTGCTGATGAAAGTAGAGAAGTCGCAATCAGAGAGATCGTACGCTGGCAGATCAGCTGCTGAAAAACCTTCTTATGGCGGCAGGCGTCCGACAGGCAAACCGCAGTCAGATAGACAATCAGAAAGAGCTCCGCGCTCATCCGGAAAATCCATGGAAAATTCTCAGGACAGAGAGGAATATGTATGGGTTCTTGACTATCTCCCATATGGGAAGTCCGTCGACGGCACTTCTGCATTCCAGAAAAAACCTCTTGTCCAGGCTGTGGGAGACAAAAAGTTTACCCTCATGGAGCTTGTCCCCAAAAGTGGTGTGATTCCTGATATCCAGTCAAGAGTTTATATCGGGCAGGGAGACAGGACAGAAGTAGACCATGTAAAGCAGAGAATAGGCTATATGGACCTTACTACAGGGGCCAATCTTGAACTGCCTTTTATTCTTGAAGCCTGTGTGAGGCATCAGGAAGAACGCTTCGTAAAATTCTTTAACGACGCCCATTCTATCACTACGCGCCTGCATATGCTTGAACTCCTGCCCGGAATAGGAAAAAAACTTATGTGGTCCATAATTGATGAGCGCAAAAAAGGTGACTTTAAGAGTTTCCAGGACATTCGCGAGAGAATTCCAAGCCTGCATGATCCGGCTAAAGTCCTTGCTCACAGGATCGAAGGAGAACTCAAGGATGATTTCATAAAGTACAGGCTTTTTACTGCTCCCCCGCGCCGCCAGAAGCCCGAGTGAACAGGGAACTCTTCCTGTTCTATTTTTTATATTATTCTGGCTGTTAAGTTTCTACAGATCCGGCATTTGATTGGTTCGGCATTGATAGGTTCAAAATTTGATTATTGCTTTAATTCACAACAATTTGATTCACTTCGTACCAAGGTATTCGTTTTATTCAGGAGGTTTTCAGCTCTGGTTCGTTCTCTTCTTAAAAAATATAACGTAAAAGGAGGTAGTTTTGATCAGCACTTTCTGGTCGATGCAGGCTATCTGGACAGAATTGTGACAGCTGCTGAGCTGGGGCCCGATGATATTGTTCTTGAGATAGGGGCAGGCGTCGGAAACCTTACTGAAAGGCTCGCAAGGAAGGCAAAAAAAGTAATTGCAATTGAACTTGACCCTGCCCTTGTTAATATCCTGCATGACCGTTTCGATAATGTCGGGAACATTGAGGTCGTCGCCGGCGATGCTCTGAAAGTCGATTTCCCGGAGTTTGACAAGGTAGTTTCGAACCTTCCCTATTCCATCTCTTCGGAGATAACTTTCAAGCTCTTCCGGCATAAATTCAAACTCGGCATCCTCATGTACCAGTACGAGTTTGCGTTACGCATGGTCTCCCTGCCCAACTGCAAGGACTACTCACGTCTTACTGTCAATACCTGCTATTTTGCCGATGCCTCTATTTTAATGAAAGTCCCAAAAGGGGCTTTCCAGCCGGAACCTGAAGTTGATTCGGCAGTGGTCAGACTTGTCCCCCGCCCGGTACTTTTCCAAGTCAAAGACGAAGCTTTCTTTATGGATTTTGTGACCTCAGTCTTCAGCCAGCGCCGAAAAAAGCTGAGAAATGCCATCATGAACATGAATCATGTGCTCAAAATTCCCGGAATTAAAGAAGTAGTTGCCCGGCTCCCTGAGGATTTTATGAGCAAGCGGGCTGAAAATCTTACTCCAGGCGAGCTTGCAGAGGTTGCAAATCTGATAATTGACTTAAAGAAGCAGGTTATCTTAAAAGAAGATAACTCCGAACCCCTAACCCGATAAATTATGGTCGAAATAGAATACGGAAAAGCCCGGGTCAAGCTAGGGGACGCAGACCATGTCTATGAGCCTGCAGAAGACTCTTTTTTACTTGCCGATGCAGCCCTTAAAGAAGCAGGGCCAGGCATGCGTATCCTTGAAGTCGGGACAGGTACGGGCTTCATATCTGCCGTACTCCTTGCAAATCTGAAAGACATTCGTCTGGTCGCCACAGAAATTAATCCCCATGCTGCCCGCTGTGCGAAAGCAAACGGTGTGGAGGTAATCCGTACCGACCTTTTCAGAGGAGTCAGATCAAGAAGCCTGAAAATCCGCTTTGACCTTATTCTGTTTAACCCGCCCTATCTGCCCACTTCCGGAGAAGAAAAAGTTCCTGGCTGGCTGAACTATGCTTTTGATGGCGGAACCAGTGGGAGAGAGACCCTGGATCGGTTTTTAGACGAGGCACGGGACTATCTCAAGCCAGGAGGAATGATTCTTGTGCTTATCTCATCAATTACCGGGCTGGATGCTGTTAAGGAGAAAATGAAAGGTCTTGGGTTTGAGATCGATGTTATCGAAAGAAAAAAGTTTCTTTTGAGGAATTGATGGTTGTCAGGGGGAAACTCAAGTGAACCTCCGGAGAATTACCCTTAAAACTGCTATTTTATCAAGTTTAGGACTTACGCACTTGAACTGCTTAAAACTTAATTTCATTAAAAATATAATTATATTTAAGTAATCCCCAAAAACGTACGGAGTTATGGATATAAACCCACCAAAGTGTAGTGACATTGATTTCATTAATTTTCTCATTGCGGCATCTAACGTTTTCAGCTGTACTGAAGCTGCTAGATGTTATCCAATCGTAGCTAATGCTCCTTCTCATGATGCTTTCACTCGTTGCCTTCAAAGGCAACCTCCAGACACAGAAACATTATGGGAAGAAGTAAAATCATGTTAAGCCTGAAGAAGGTTTTCTAATTGTTGACGATTCAACATTCGTAGGACTTACGCACTTCAGATTCAAAATCAAGCACAGTAGCCATCAGATTTAGAATTTGAATTTCAGGACGTTGTAAGCCTACTGCAGTTGATTTGGTACTTCAAGTGCGTAAGTCCTAATTGCTATACTACATTTCGCATACTTATGAATTACATTCAGAGCAGTAGGAATTTTCGGATAGGCTCTTAACCGAAGATGCATGGAAAGAATGCTAATAATATTGAAACTAGAAGTGAAATAGTGAAGATTACTCTCTTTTTCATACTGGTTTACCTATAAAAAAACATATAAAATGAGATAAGTCCTGGTATTGAGGCAAAAATTGCTTGATTTGTGCTCTTTATGGATTTAGAAGGTGTAATAATCTTTTAATTTTTCAATCTTTAACGGGGGTATCTCTTATCGTTTTTTTAGGCTTATTATTAATGCCTATCAAGTACATGTCTTCTGAAATGAAAATTATAATTTCACCTTTTTCAGTAATTAGACAAAAGCGATATGAATAAAACAACCCGTGTACGGAAATCCAGGCTATTAAAGAACTTACAAAAACCCTATTAGTCTGAATTTTGATAAAAAGCTCAATTTGCTCCAACGAGAACGGTTTTTGCCAGAGGGCAATTTTAAAGGCAGTAAACATGATTTTTTGGACAAATGGGTATTTACAAGCCAGTTTTTGTTTTTAACGTCATTTTGTTGATTTTGGCAAAGTTCAATTAACGACGGATCAAGTGAAGTTTTCATCACCGGAGAGACTGCGGGGTATTTGACAGAAATTAAAACTCTGAGTTTTCTGTACATTATTAATTTTCATATAAACTCACACCGCAAAATTTAAATAGAATTATATTGTTGATTTATCAATGGTTGATAAATCAATTATACAATTACTTATTATTGAAAAATCAATATTATAGTCATAATCCATATAGTTTTCCAAAAATTATTGTTGCAAACAGGCCCTGATCCGGCAAAATCCGGCATAAAAGAGGATAGTGAACAAAAATGGATGAAGCAACGCTAAAGAAGATAATTCTTCTGATGATGGAAAGAGATGCTCTTGATAACTTGATTTTTGAACAGACTTTTCAGAAGAAAATTATTAGCAAATTTAAGAATCTGAGCAAGAATCAGCCCATGGTAATCAAGATCATAGGTATGGAAGGTGAAATCATGCCCTCAACCATAGGGAAGTACACAGGGATGGAAAAAAGTAGCCTCACAAGGATGGTTGATGATCTGGAGAAAAAAGGAATGGTGTTTCGGAAAACTGATCCTGAAGACAGAAGAAAAGTACTTGTTTCCCTGACAGATAAGGGGTTAGACTGTTACAATTATACGAATGAAATCACCGATGAACTCCTTGAGTTTGTAGATGAGAAAGATGTCGAGGATTATGTACAGAGCCTCGAGATAATGGTGAGAATTTTAAGAAAGACTGCAGCTCGAAAGACTAAATTTATATAAAAAATATGGGAGTGAAGGGAGGAAGTTGAAATGACTCTTAAGCTTATACAAAACCTTCAGAAACTGGGTTTTACAGGCAATGAAGCCAAGATATACTCAGCGCTTGTCTACCTTAAGCAGGCGAGAGCCAGTGAGATTGCTGAAAATGCCGGAGTTCCGAGAGCCAAAATCTACGGAACCCTCAGAGGGATGGAGAAAAAAGGGTATGTGCGAATAATTGAAGGCGAACCAACTATTTTTTGCTGTGTTCAGCCGGAAGAGCTTATTTTCAGGATAAGGGCTGATTTTATGCTTTCTTTGAACGAGACCGTAAATGAAATAAACGCTCTGAGCCCGGCAAGTAATAGCTTTTCTCCAAGAAATATCCAGAAACTAAAGTGCTGATAGAGGATACTATTCCTGTGAAAACTACGTTACATTTTTAAGAGAATTAAGAGTGATGCCTTTAATATTCCCAAGGAAAAACTCTAATTTTAAGAAAATTTACAATATGTTGAGGCATCTTTTGAAAATATTTGGTTCAAGAAGAGCTGATGAATAAAAAATAAAGAGGGGGCTATATACTTAAGTAAATCCTTCAAACATCGGTACACTACAAAAACGATAACTGGAAAGAGAGAAAGAGGAAAACAAAAAGAAACTTGAAGAGCAGCAGGTTTTCTCAGTCAATGTTATGGGGAGCAATCGGTTCAGGGAAAACCACATTGGTTGAGGAGACGATAAGGCATCTCAAAGACAAGTACAAAATAGTTATGATCGAAATAGCTGTTATTGTAGGGGACACGATTGCAGAAATGAATGCTTCTTGTTTCAGGAAACTCGGAGTATCTACAATTCCAGTAAATACTGGAAAAGAGTGCTATACGGACGCAAAAATAATAGAAAATGCTCCGGCTTATGCCTATCTTGAAAATATCTGTCTCCTGATAATTAAAAACGTAGGCAACTTTATCTGCCCTGTGGACTTCAATCTTGGGGAGTCGTTGAGGGTTGTGATCGTGAGCGTGACAGAGGTAGAAGATGTTGTTTCCAAGCATCCCCTGATATTCAAGACTGTGGAACTTGTAATCCTAAATAAAGTTGACATTGCACATGCAGTTGATGTCGATGCCGAGAAATGAAAAAAGATATCCTTTCCTTAAATCCGGATGTGTCGGTTATCCATAATTCGAAATATAACTGAGAAAGTCTGGAGGCCTGAAGATCTGGATTGGTTTCATCGAGCAGGGACTTAGAGAAACGCAGAAAAATTAGGTAGGTTAAAAAGAGTATAAATACAGAAATAGTATAAATACAGAAATATTTTTTAAAGTACAGAGGATATGCTCATTTTTTTATATTTGATCAATTATTCATTCTCAAGATCGTTTCTAAGATTGGGAGTTATAATTAAAAGTAAGGGATAAAATGAATGAAATATATCTTAGGTACGTACGGCAAAACAGGAAAAAAATAGGAGTTTCCATTGTAATTGTTATTTTCTTGATTGCATTGGGAATAAATATTTTTCATATTATACAGTCCAACTCTTCCTTTATACCGTCAAATAAGACTGTGTATGTAGCTGGCGATGGAAGTGGAAACTTCACCTGTGATGGAAATGATGATCAGGTAGAGATAAATCAAGCTCTTGCAGAGGTTGCAGAAAATCCACAGTTTTCAACCGTTCATTTGAAAGGCCCACATACGTACGTTATCTCTGATACTATTTTCATCGGAAACGATTCAGTTCTTGAAGGAGATCCTACAGCCGTAATTGAACTTGAAGACAATGCAGACTGGCCAAGTAGTAAGCCCCTAATAACGCAACTGGACAGTGCAGGAATCTATGGAGTCACTATAAAAGGATTTGAAATTAACGGAAATCATGATAAGAACGAGGACGAAAAAAGAGGGGAAGGATACTACAATATGATCTATTTCCTCAATTCCGAAGACATTCAGGTTCATGATATGTACATGCATGACGGGCACGGAGATGGATTACGAGTAGAGAAAAGTTCCAATATTCAGTTTTACAATAATAAAGTGTATAAATTAGGACATGATGGTCTTTATGCCATTGATTGCCAGAATGTAGAGGCCTGGAACAACACAATAACCTGCAGGACTAACAGCGGGCTTCGTATATGGAACTCAAACCACATAAAATTCCATGATAATGTGATCGATTCCTTTTATGACTGGAGTGCAGGAGGGCCTGGAATCCAGATTCAGAAAACAACAAGCGTAATGAATGATATAGAAGTGTATAATAATACCATCCATAATACTTATGGTCCCGGGATATGGCTGATAGGTTATGGTCATTCTTACTCTAAGGAAGAGGCACAGAACATATATATTCACCACAATATTTTCTACAGCACCGGTACGAACCCAAGTATCAATTGGGTAGGAGGTATTGTAACCAGCGGATTTGATTCCATCATTGAGAATAATGTATTTGACGGTATATATCATGCAGCCGTTATCCATATGTATCCTCCTTCATCTACAGGCTTGGATAATTCTATTGATCTTTCACCTCGAGGTACGGGATACAAAACGATTGTCCGCAACAACATAATCGTTGATACCCAGAAACGCCCAAAAGACTCTAATGAAACAGGATATGCAGTAATCAATTATCTCCCTTCAACGCATACTTTTGTGCTGGAAAATAATTGCCTTTATAATAATGTGGGTGGAAATTATAAAAATGCGAATTCGACCACCGACCTTTATGTAAACCCTCTCTTTGTAAACCAGAGTAAACATGATTATCACCTGAAATCAAATTCTCCTTGTATTGGGGCCGGATATACATCATCGGATTCTTCAAAAAAGCTTCGGAAAGGTGGGAACCGGACCAACATAGGAAGGTACAGTTAACAGTTTAGAACTTACGCAATAGAACAGAGAAATAAGTAAGAGGAGATTTCAAACAATCTAAACTATAATAGTTATGATAGATTAGCTAGTGTCGCGTCAATCCTCAAGTGTCGGATAAAGACGTGATGATTTTATCCTTGCATTTTCTGTTGTGAATTGCCAATTTACCTTTGAATTTTTGTTGTTTCTGACCTTTTGCCAGGCCAATACTTCTTTCTTAACAACTTCGATATTATCCATTCTCCGTTTTAAACATTGAGCTGTAAGTACATTCAATTCAATCTCTGCCATATTCAACCAGCTTCCATCCTACATTCGGAAGGTGCGACAATTAATTTTCAATATTTTTGCTGATGGCCCGCAAATGAAGCTCCATAATTATGTGCAGTCGTTGGGTTTACATATGACCAATTATTAATTTTTCATACAAAATTTCTATGAAAAAATGATTCAGCACTTATATATGTCGTAGGAGTTGAGCCATACGTCAACCACCTTTAAACCCAATATAGAGTTAGCTAATATTCAAAAACGGCATCGAGAAAAATTATTCCAATTTTTAATGTCGACCTGCCGAAAGCAGGATGGACCTCTGAAATATTGGATTCCAGAGAAAGATGCAGTCAGAATAAAAAAATGAGCTCGATCAAAATGCAAATATATTCACTGTACATCTTGATTATATTTATAGTCGTTAAAGTCTTCGATTTATTGCATTACTCACCTCACATACTAATTTTTTAAGCCAATTTGAAACTCCCAGGGTGCAGACGAATCCCTGGTACTGTTACACAAATCTGCTTTTATACGATTTCGATCCTTAGATAGATCCTCTTATATTTAATGGATTTAAAAATCTGCATTTCAAAGGGAAATGTTTAAAAATATTAAAGAAGTTAAAGATATTATTACTTCTTTATGAATGAACTTATCTCAAAACTCAAAAGCCCTCTGAATTCCGTATCATAAATAACTAATTGATTTTCTGATCACGAAAAACAATGCTGAAACTTCTACTCATTGAGAGTAAAGTTGGTTTTGGGATTAGTTCAACCCTCATAGTCATGCCTGAGTATTATACGTCTTTCCCGTGAGTGATTGATCGGTTTTGAAAAAGAGTAAATCCTTCTTGTTTGCGGAAAATGAAAAGAGATTCTCATGCTTATCGTTTTCAATAACTCACCCCCACGGCAGGATAGCGCAACATAATAATTGGAGTAATTGAACTTTGCTGCATCAAGCACGGGCTTGACTATGCTGCGAGATAAAATGAATCGTATTTTAGGATCTACGCAGTTGAACCAAGGAATAAGTAGCATGTAAATTCAATCTGCAGAGAATTTACGGGTAAGATAATTTACGGGTGATAGAGATGTTTAATCGAATGTTAAAAATCTTTTTCCTTATAAATTTCCTCATACTTGCATGCGTTCCTGTTGTTTTGTGCACTACACCCGCACCAATAGTTTACGTTGCAGGAGATGGTAGTGGCGATTTTAATTGTAATGCGACAAATGCGGACCTACAGCTTAATCAAGCTCTTCAGTTTGTAACAGGCAATCCCGAATACACAACTGTTTACCTTAAAGGCCCGTTCACATATTCCATAAATGATACTCTTCTTATCGGCAATAATACAACTCTTGAAGGAGATTCCAATACAACAATCAAACTTACCAATAATGCCAACTGGGAAGCCTTTAAGCCAATGATTAAAGAAAATAATTCTGGCAGTCACGACATTACAATTCGCGGTTTTACTATTGATGGAAACCGAGAAGGAAATACCAATGTTGCCAGTGGTAAAAACTACTACAATCTTATCCACTTGAGTAATTGTCAGAACATAAGTGTGTATAATACGTATATGACCAACAACCACGGAGATGGCTTAAAGACTGACAAGTGTTCTGACATAAAATTATATGACAATAAAATATACCTGTTGGGTCACGATGTTCTATATGCAAGTAGCTGTTCAAACGTGGAAGCCTATAACAATAAGATAACATGCAGGACAAATAGCGGACTAAGAGTATACAATACAAATCATGTGAATTTCCACGATAATATTATTACATCGGAGGGTTACGGAGGTGCAGGAATTCAAATCCAGAAATACGGAACTCCTACAATGGATGATATTGAAGTGTACAATAACACAATAAACAGGACTGTACTTGCAGGAATCTGGATTTTCGGATCAAATTCTTATCCAACATCATCCGCAAACGTCTATATTCATCATAACCAGATCTATGATACCGGAAATACTTCAAGCAATAATATAGGTGGAATCTTATCCGATGGGTTCAATGCTCTCATTGAAAACAACGTGATAGATGGCGCATATGGGGCCGGTATTATGCAGAATAATGTATATTCCGTGGCTCCGGCTGGTTCAGGGTATGTGATTACAGTAAGAAATAACATAATAACGAATACTCGAACATCAAAAGCCGGAGGAAATGGGTCCGGGATATGTAACTTGCTTACGGATACACACTCTTTTTTCCTGCAGAACAACTCTTTCTATAACAACACAGGGGGCGACTATATAGGCGTTGAGCCTTCACCTTCGGATATAGTAGCAGACCCTCAATACGCAGATAGAGATAAACACGATTATCACCTGAAATCAAAAGCAGGCCGCTGGGATGGGAGCGGTTGGGTGAATGACAATATAAGTTCTCCATGCATCGATGCAGGAGATCCTTTATCGGATTATTCTAACGAACCGGAACCCAATGGAGACAGGATCAATATAGGTCCGGACGGAAACACGAGGTCTGCCTCAAAATCAGAATTGGATGTGTCAACACCGATAGCAAACTTCACTGCAAATCTTACTGTGAAGTTCACTGACACATCCACTAACAGCCCAACAAGATGGGAATGGAATTTCGGAGATGGAACTGCAACATCAACCGAGCAGAATCCTGTACACGTATACAGTGGCGAGGGGACATACCATATTACACTGATTGCAACAAATGCTGGGGGTTCCAGCTATGTAAGATCAATGGATATCACTGTAAACCGTGTACTGACACCACCAGTTGCGGACTTTACTGCAGATAAGACCGAAGGCACAACTCCTCTTGCTGTGAAGTTCACTGACACATCCACCAATAGTCCAACAGAATGGGAATGGAACTTTGGAGATGGAACTCAAACATCAATCGAGCAGAATCCTGAACATATATTCAGTGGCGAAGGAAGATATAATGTTGCACTGGTTGCAACAAACGGTGATGGCTCCAGCAATGAAAAATCAATGGTCATCACCGTAAACCGTGCACTGGCACCCCCAGTTGCAAACTTTGTTGCAGATAAGACCGAAGGAACAACTCCTCTTACTGTGAAGTTCACTGACACATCCACCAACAGTCCGACAGGATGGGAATGGAACTTCGGAGATGGAAGTACTTCTACCGAGCAGAATCCCGAACATGTATTCAGTGGCAAGGGAACATACAATGTTACACTGGTTGCAACAAACGGTGATGGCTCCAGCAGTGAAAAATCAATGGTTATCACCGTAAACCGTGCACTGGCACCCCCAGTTGCAAATTTCACTGCACGCCAGACCGCGCCATTCAAGGTTCAGTTTAACGATCTGTCCCTTAATGAGACATTGGGAAGGACTTGGACATTTGGTGACGGTTCTACATCTACCGACGCAAATCCAATCCATGCCTATGCTACTGCAGGAACTTACACCGTTAACCTGACTGCAAGCAACGCAGATGGTACCGATACCGCACGCAAGACAATAGCTGTCACCGGAACACCTGCTGTGCCGAAAGCAAGCTTTACAGCAGTACCTGTGTTTGGGCGTGCTCCTCTCACAGTTAAATTCACAGATAACTCAGTCAATGCAACCTCAATAAAGTGGGACTTTGGAGACAATAGTGCAACAACCACCGAGTCAAAACCGAGTCACATATATAAAAATACAGGGCTTTACACTGTGAAATTAATTGCAATCAATGGCAGCAACTCAAATGTTGCAACCAGGACAATATATGTCGCAAGGTGAGACACCATCCTCCACGAAATTGAAGTTCAATAACAGCAATGTACTGCCTGCGATAAAACCAGTGAAAGCTCCGGTTGCCTGCTTCAGTGCTAAGCCGACAACCGGAAAAGCAGAAATAGTAATCCAGTTCACCTATATGAGCACAAACAGCTCGACTTCCTGGCACTGGGATTTCGGTGATGGAATTACTTTAACTGCCTAAAATATTTCACACAGGTACAATAAAGTTGGAAAACACACAGTGTCTCGGACTGTGAAGGATGATGGTGATAGTAACACCAAGAAAATAAGGGCTTGTTATGTCTTCCATTTAATTTTTGCCCCATTTAATAATATATAACAGGAATGTCTCTCATCATCCCAAAATACCTGAAAAAATTAACAAACGCGCCGGCAATTGACTTTTTTACCTGGTTGAATATTGAGGTTATATTGAAATCCTTTTAGTCCTGCTAATTAATAATTGGGTATCTTCCTTTATCTTGATCATCCTCCTGATACCGGAGGAAAAAGTGCGATTTCATCTCCTTCTGAAAGTGTCAGCGATTCAATATCGTCTTTGTAAATTCGTGTGCCATTTATCATCAAAACTAAATGACTGTGCAAATCCCCATTCCTGGAGAAAAGTTGATCTTCGGATTCACCGGCTCTTTGGCGAAGTGAGTCCAGAAGTTCTCTCACTGAGGTGCCTTTCGGATATTCAAGAAAACTGTCAGCTCCGAGAATATCTTTTACCTGAGCAAAGGTTCTTATTCGGATCTTCATAATTCCTCCCATAAAATATCATATTCTGGTCTATCATATGTTATATTCTGGTCTATCGTAACACATTTTGTAATTATGCCTGTGTTTTCATGGTTCGTTAGCTGATTAATTTAATTTCCTTACTCCCTTTCGGAATTGTTTTTGGTAGATGACTGCTTTATATCCCTATCAACGACAAAAAGTATTTTTACCAGGAATGTCGTTTTTATAATATTCACAATTGTGAATGGTATTAAAAAATTTAAAGCTTGTGGAACAGGCAAAAGAGAACTGGCAAAATAAAACGGTCGGTATACATCCATGGAAACAGAAAATACACAAGATACATTGATAAAAGAACTCCAAGGATTGGAACGTTTACTTATTTCATATTCAGGGGGCATAGACAGCACTTTACTTGCATTACTTGCACAAAAGGCACTCCGGGATAAGGTCAAATGTATACTTTTTGATGCGCCTCTTGTCCCCAGAAGAGCTGTTGATGATGCAGTAGAAATCGCACGTAAATTCGGTTTATCCTTTGAAATAATGCCTTTCCCTATAATAGAAAATGAAGAATTTAGGAAAAATAGCCCTAATCGTTGTTACATTTGCAAAAAACAATCTTCCAGGATGCTGTGGGCTCAGGCGGAAAAGCTGGGGATTTCAAATATCGCAGATGGAATTAATGCTTCCGATCCCAATGAATACCGTCCCGGGCTTCAAGCAAGTAACGAGGAAAAGATCCTTCATCCTTTCCTTTCGTTGGGAATTGAAAAAAAACAGATACGGCAAATAGCTCAGGACTGGGGGTTTGATTTCTGGAACAAACCGTCAGCTTCATGTCTTGCATCGCGAATTCCATATGGGGAAGAAATCACACTTGAGAAGTTGCAAATGATCGAAAATGCAGAAAATTTGCTGCATGATCTGGGTTTTTCGAATCTGCGTGTACGACTGCATGGCAATATTGCGCGAATAGAATTGATATCTGAAGAGTTTGAGAAGGCAGTAACCATTCAAGAGCGAATCGTCGAGCTTTTAAAAGACTGCGGCTTTTCTTATATTACTCTCGATCTTAAAGGATACAGAAGCGGTAGTATGGATGAAGTACTATGAGAATCGAAGATTGTATGGCTGACTTCCAGATACCTCAGCACCTTCATTACATGGATAGTGCTGCAACCAGCCTTATTCCTGAGCCTGATATAGCTTCAATGAACGAATACGACCGTCAGTACCGTGTTAATGTAGGCAGAGGGATGCACAGGCTTACAAGAGTTGCAACACAGCGGTACCAGGACGCACATGATTCAATCAGCAGCTTCATTGGCGGAAAAGAAGGTACAACAGTTTTTACCAGGAATACGACAGAAGCTATCAATATGGTTGCAGCCAGACTGGACTGGCAGTCTGGAAACCGAATAGTGACAACAATTGCAGAACACCACTCAAACCTGCTTCTTTGGCTTCGACTTCGCCAAAAGGGAGTTGAGGTAGTTATTCTTCAGCCGGGCCCGGATGGTATTTTTGATATAGAGACATTTGATGACGCAATTACTGCCGGCACAAAGCTGGTTGCGGTCAGCCATGTTTCAAATGTACTTGGTACCGTGCAGCCTGTCCGTGAGATTGCTGCAATCTGCAAAGAGCGTGGAGCATATTTCCTGATTGACGGAGCACAGTCCGTGCCCCATTTTTCTGTGAATGCTCCGGATACGGGATGTGATTTTTTATGTTTTTCTGGGCACAAGATGCTTGGGCCAACAGGTACTGGCGTGCTGTGGATGCGAGATGCGGTTATTTCTCCTCTTATAATAGGTGGAGGCACAGTTGATGATGTCATCACTGAAGGATATACCTTAACTGACGGTTATCAGCGATTTGAAGGGGGCACACCCAATATCTCAGGAGCAATTGGTCTGGCGCAGGCAGGGAAATCTCTCGAAAGCCTGGAAATGGATGCTATATACAGACATGAACAAAAACTCACTAAGCGCCTTCTCGCAGGGCTTGCTGAGATCGACAATGTCACTGTTTACGGGCCGCCGAAAATAAAAAACAGGATCGGGGTTGTCTCTTTTACCATAGACAAAATTCATCCTCATGAAATAGCCTATTTGCTTGATGACAGAGCAGCAATTCTGGTCCGTTCGGGAGACCATTGTTCTATTCCAGTGATGCGACATCTTAGGCTTGAAAATGGTACTGTAAGGGCAAGCCTTTATTTATATAATACGTTAGAAGAGATCGACCTGCTTCTTAAAACAATTGAAGAAATCGCACGTACGGTATAAAAATGTACAGCACGGTTCCCTGTATAAAAAGTGATAACGGGTCAATGATCCCATCATCGCATGATGTCGTAATGGAAATACCTCTTGCAGTCTTCGTCAACGGTCGCCACGCTCTAACTGCAATGATAAGTCCGACAATGCTTGAAGAGTTTGTAACAGGATTTTTATACACGGAGAAAATAATCAGCAAACTTGAAGATATCGAATCCTTACGCATAGAAGAGAAAGGAGAAAGAAAAAGTGCCAGTGGCCTGAGTGCAAGTGTTCTTACGAAAAACCCTTTTTCGATCATGTTTTCCAGTAAAACCGTTCTTTCCGGATGCGGTGGGGATACTTCATATGTGGATTCTGAAAAGCTTCCGAAAATCCGGTCTGACATGGTCACTGAACTTTCCACGATAAAGAAAATAATGAAAGAAACACTGATTTCAGACCTTCACACCAGAACAGGCGGCATACATATAGTAGGACTTTTCGGACCGGATGGCAAAATCTGTGTAATAGAAGATATAGGCAGACACAACGCTCTTGATAAGGTAATAGGTTACGGATTAAAACATGGTATGGATTTTTCCAGGACAATTGTGACCTGTTCGGGAAGACTCTCCTCTGAAATGGTAAGGAAGTGTCTGGTAGCTAATATCCCTATTATTGCCTCCAGAGGTGCAACTACCACTCTTGCCATAAGTATGGGGGAGCAAGCAGGTCTTACTATTATTGGCTTTGTCCGAAGCCAGAAAATGAACATCTACACAGGTGTGGAAAGGGTCAAGAATCAGGAGTCTGCTTAACTACAATTCTTAATTATTATATTCTTAATTATTATTTTCGACATGCATATTATCATTCTCGACAGCATATAAGTCACTGACAATTTAAAACGTTTATTGAGGAATATTATGAAAAACCCGCTAAAAACAATAAGGGAAACAAAACCACTCATACATCATATCACTAATTGGGTGACTATTTACGACTGCGCAAATATGACAAGAGCATTTGGCGCGCTGCCTGTAATGGCGCATGCCCCTGAAGAATGTGCCGAGATGACAGGGATTTCATCGGCTCTTGTGCTTAACATCGGAACCCTGACATCCGAAATTATTGATGCAATGATTCTCTCAGCTACAGCTGCAAACGAAAAGAAAATCCCAGTCGTGCTTGATGCAGTCGGTGTTGGCGCTACGAGATTCAGGGATGAAATGGCTGCAAAACTTCTTGGTTCGGTTCACATTGACATAATAAAAGGCAATTACTCGGAAATTGCAAAATTGGCAGGTGAAAGCGCTGAAACAAAGGGAGTTGAAGCAACTTCAATTAATGCTGATCCTGAGAAAATTGCAAAAGAATTTGCAAAATCAACATCTTCCATTGTTGTGATGACAGGAAAGGAGGATATTATAAGTGACGGAAAAAGGACATTTATTGTAAAGAACGGGCATGAGCAGATGGGATTGATTGTCGGGACCGGCTGCATGGCTGCATCGGTAATAGGTTTGTTCGCTTCAGTCAATTGCGATTACTGTGAGGCATCCAGAGATGCTTTATGCTATTTTGGAATAGCCGGAGAACTTGCAGCTAAAAAATCGAATGGGCCTGGAAGTTTTAAGGTTAATCTGTATGACGAAGTGTTCAACCTATCAGACGAGAAAGCAAAGAGCATGATGAATTTCGAAGAACAGTAAATTCAGAAGAAAAAATGAATCGTAATTTCAGAGACTTTTTATTATTTTTTGGGTTTTTGATTGATTGGAGTCAATTACGAGTGAAAGTAATGATAAATTTTGGCGATCCCAGAAGATATTAAAAAGTCTCTAATTTCAGAATAAAATGAATTTATAAGAAGGCGTTTTTGAAAAACGTGCATAATGGACGGATTTAAACATATGATCGCTAAAAATTTCAGCCGGAAAAGTTCTCTCTTAAAAGAAATTGACTTCTATCTTGTGACCGACTCTGGACTCTCGAAGAAAGGGACTTTATCCGATGTCAGGGAGGCAGTCGAGTCAGGCTGCAGGATTGTTCAGTATCGGGAAAAGAATAAATGTACGAAAGAGATGGTCGAAGAAGCTTCCGAAATCAAAAGGATATGCAGCAGCAGGGCAATATTTCTAATAAACGACAGAATTGATGTTGCTTTAGCGGTTGATGCGGACGGAGTCCATATCGGCCAGGATGACATGCCTGTTGAAACGGCAAGAAAGCTCCTTGGCGAGGAAAAAATAATCGGCCTTAGCGTACAGGACAGGGAGGAAGCAATCCTGGCGGAAAAAGCCGGGGCTGACTATGTGGGTCTTGGCCCTATATTCAATACTGCTACAAAAAAAGATGCTGGTGAAGGACTTGGCCCTGAAAAAATACAAGAGGTTAAAAGTGCAATAAAAATTCCTGTAGTTGCTATTGGCGGAATATACAAAGAAAATTGTGAGAGTGTTATTCAAAATGGAGCTGATAGCCTGGTTGCAATTTCAGCAATAGTATGCAGTGACGATGTAAAAAGAGAAACTAAATTTTTTATTGATATAATTCAAAGAATTAAAAAAGTATAAGAAGGACTGAATCAAAAGACATATGAAAGATTTATTCTCTACCTTTCTCCACATCATGCCTGCGCTTTCTGAAGAAACGCCTATTTTAAAGCCTATTTGTTTCCATTGGCAGTCAGTACGAAGGAGATTAGAAATACCACTAATTATTTTTACCACTAATTATTTTCCTATCATCTTTTTTAGGTCTTCCAGATTTCTTTTTTGGATTAGGGAGTAATGGTAATGGTTTTATTTTATTCCATAATTCATGACATATCTCGTAATCGTGCCAGTTTTTTTCGTATTGTCACTCACTACTCCACATTTCCCAATATCGCATTTCTTGCATCCAATTCAAATTGTATGGTAAAAAGTAAATTTTTCATATATGTGGAACTTTTAAGAATTTAATTAAGTTTGAAAAACATATGCATAAAATCCATTAAAATTTATAACTGTGCACTGATCTTATTGTAATTTTTTTTAGTAAGAAGATATTTCCTTGAATTTGAAATAGATACCGTTTCTTTTACTTTTCGGATAGGCTCTTAATCACAGGAAAGAAAAAAGTGGAGGTGAAGAAAAGGGTTGATAAAAAGGAAGGAATATAGAAATAAGAATGAATGTAAAGATCGGAAGGAACGTAGAGAATGGAAGGATGTAGAGTTTGGTGAAACGTTCATCTATTCTTTATTTTGGGAGAGTGTGAATAGAAGTATCAGCGTATTCTCTTCAAATTGAGTGGAAAGCTCTTACTTTCAACTCAATGAGCTTTTTCTCTGATCAGTTTTGCTAGAGACGGCATTTCAAATGTGTTGCTCACTCTATCAAATATGTAATCATATGTACTTACACTCAGTTTCTTTGCTGTCTGAACAATCGTCATAAATGTGTCTTTTGCCCTTGTTACTTCATCTGTTTTTGTTTGAAGGCTCACGTCTCTTTTTCTGACCTTTGCTCTCGCCGCTAACTCTGCTGCATTGTTATGCAGTGGAATCTCTGGTAAAATCAGTACCTTTAACAAATGTTCCTTGTTCTCTTTTGTTTTACAGATTCTTTCATCCAGCTTTTCATACCCTGTTATAGTCGAAAACACTTGATCAAACTGACTTTCCGCAGATGTCTTCAAAAAAATAACGGCATTGTTAACTAAATATAGTTAACTCGTTATTTCTATATTTCATTAAGAGAATAACTGAGTACTTTAGCATTTCAAGACTCTTAGTATAACACTTTGTCTTTCTTCTCAATCTTGCCAGAAAGTGCCTAAATATGCTGTTATACCCTTCAACAGTGTACGTTTCTGCTTTTGATTGAGTATGAATTTTATCTGGAACGAACTCTGCATATGCCCTCCAGTGATCTGTCATCACTTCTCCAATCTCTTTCTTCTCTAATTTTTCCCAGAGTAGTTGTCCAGTTTCCGTTCCTCTGCTGCCAAAAGAGCAGTTGATGAACTTTTTCCCAACTCTATCAACAGCAATCCAGATCCAGCAATATTTTTTTGTTACCGATGTAAGTGTGCATCTCATCCATTTCAACAATAGATATCTCATTTTCGCTTTTTAGTTCTTCTAACTCCTGACCAAATTTCTTTATCCATTTTTGGATAGAAACATGACTTACTCCCAAAAAACGCCCTATTGACCGAAATCCTAATCCTTCAAGATAGAGTTGTAAAGCCTGTCTCTTAACAGATGCGGAACTAGCAGTTGATTTTAGCTCTACTGAATAATTATATCCACAATCAGAGCATTTGTAGCGTTGACGGCCATTAACTTTACCATTCTTATTATGATCGAGACTCTTACATCTTGGGCAGTTCATCAAGAGATATAAGTTCTCATAATATATATCAGTATTTAGATACCAATGCCAAAATAACATTTTTCCTGTTATCGTTTTTGGAGAAATATTCGAAAATTTGCAGTTATTATCTTTACTGAAGCTTAAGAAAATGGCTGCTATAAGTCCTAAATGAAGGCAAAAGGTCGAAAGTTTTGGAAAAAATTCAAAAACACATTTTGAGTAACCAAGTAGGTTTTCAGAAAAAACGATAGCAGGAAAAATGTTATTTTTTTGAAGACATCTGCGGAAAGTCAGATCAAACTTCGTGGATAATTGTTTCGCGATCTCTGAATCGGGATTTTCTCTAAATTCACAGAGTTCCCCATAAAAGTCCCAGTATCTGTCCAGAAAAGCTTCCAGCTTTTCTTTATGGTAAGGTACTATTGGCCTCAATTTCTTGTAGTTTCTTCCATCATGAATCCAACAAAGAGCATGATGATATGCAATTTGCTTGAATTGACATGCGTCATCACTCAGAAGTGTGGTAACCACAGGTATGTCTGTACTTTGATGATATGCCGCAATTGCACAGGCTTCAAGAACTTTCTTCTTAGCAGTTTTAGATCCATTAACCGAGAACAAATAATCCAGTTTTGATTTAGATTTCTTGCTCTATGGAAAACATCTTTTTTGTCTCTCTTTTTCAGAAGAAATGTCATCATTCTTTTTAAAGCCGCGAATATTAGGTTTGGTTTGTTCACCTTTGAGTAGGTTGATTTCGTCTCGAAGATTTTGATTATCGGCCTTAAGGAATTCGATCTCTTCGTTCTGCTTTTCAGTGACAGAAAACAGAATACGAAAAGATGTGGCATATCTTTCATCCTGAATTTCATCAGGATTAATATCCAATGATGCCAGCAATTCCTTGAGGGTTTCAAGATCCATTTTTTTCTCCAAAACTTGATTAAGGAGAAATGGAGCAACTATTATATTTTTTCTGCGATTGAAAGCCCATAAAATTTGAAGAGGATACATTTTTTCGTCTCGTTACTGAAAAGTTAGCTACATGTTTTAATCCGGCACTCCGTCTTTTGCACACTGTCCCCTGCCTGTTTTACTACTATAGGCAGGGGCAAAAAAGAGCTTCGGGTGTTTTGACAATTTAGGAGACGATCTAAGTTTTGTGTCTGTTTGGTAGAGACACTTAATTATACTACGAACAGATATTTAACACTTATGTTTATTTTTTTGTTACTTTATATTAACTATAGTTAATTTACTCCTACATAAATTGGGGAGTTAATTCTTTGAAGAGTCTGATATTATACAGTTGACAGAACATTATAATTGAATCGATAAATATAAAAAGTCCCACTCATATGATAAAAAGTAACATAAGAGGAAAAATCGATCTGCAGTGAAAAACAAATCTTGAATACGGTTAAGCGGTGCCCGGTTCTCGAATCAAATAGAGGCGGGTAATAGATATTATTAGGCCGCCTTTATGTGAAAATAAGTCTTAGAAGGGACGAATA
Organism: Methanosarcina sp. ERenArc_MAG2; assembly: GCA_023955635.1. Lineage (GTDB taxonomy): Archaea > Halobacteriota > Methanosarcinia > Methanosarcinales > Methanosarcinaceae > Methanosarcina > Methanosarcina baikalica. The sequence continues at coordinate 756,446 of JAMXHR010000010.1, read as the reverse complement.
TGGCATTTCGAGATACAAAACCTGAGGAACTTAACTTTCTTATAAAAAAAGCCCTGGAACTGGAGGCTATCGAAGCAAAGATAATTCCCACCTACAAAGTCTTTGTAGAGAAGAGAGTAGTCTTAAAATGCAGAGGATGTATAGGGTACGGAAAAAAGCTGACCTGCCCGCCTAACGTTCCCACGGTTGACGAATTTCGGGAAATACTCAAAGAGTACAGGTATGCCCTGCTTGTCAAGTTCAGGTCGCCTGCATTTGCAGACGAAGAGATTGCAAAAGCCCCGTACAGGACCTGGCTTGACCCTGCAGGGTCTGAGGAAACAAGAGAAAAAGCAGCAAAGTTCTGGGAAGAGTATTTTGACTACAGCAAAAAAATACTGCTCTCAATGCTCGAGCTTGAAAAAACAGCCTTTAACGAAGGTTTCACCTTTGCAGTCGCATTTGTAAACGGTTCTTGCAGGCTGTGTGAAAAATGCAATGTGGAAAAAGGAACCTGTCTCCATTCGAATATGGCAAGAATTCCGGAACATGCCGTTGGAATCAATATGAAAAAGACTGCAGCAGAATCCGCGATGCCCATAAAATTCCCGATCAAAGGGCAGCCTGAACCCATGTCCATACTGTTGATTGACTGAAGGTGTTAGTTGAATTTTTCTATAGGCAGCGTTGGCTGGAAAATAATGTTTGGAGTCATGCAGAAAATATCCTAAACGTTCGTTCTTATAATAACTTATGGTGTTATACAGTTGGCAGATTCTAAGGTCTATACCCAATATAACAAAAATAGTTCTAAATTTCTTTCTCTGAAAAAAAGTTAATCGTCAGGATTTATATCGCTATAATCTGGTTGACGATTACCTTAGTTTTCTTGACCACAACTGAGATGGCATCGTATGAAGATGTAAAATTCTTCTTCTGGGTGGTGTCAATCTTAATACCGCTGCTGTATGTGCTATATGTAAAAGGAGTACCAGATCGACTGTCAAAAAAAGAAGAGAGAAGAGCGAGCCTTGTACTATTCTTTTCTTTCATATGTCTTATACTGACGCTTTTTACGGCTATTTTGATCGGACACTGAAATTTATTGAAGAATTGGGATTTTATGTACTCGATCCCTCAGTTTAAGGTTTCCCATTAAATACATATAGTCACCTCTCTATAATGCAACATTTATATATTTTATATAATTATATTAATTTAGTTATGAGTTTAGAGATGTTTACTACTTCTGATATTGCCATAGCTATATGTCATTCCTGTGACAAAAATGAGAAGTTAAGACTTCAAGCTTTATTGTTGGTTAAAAATGGTTCGAGCCCAGCTAAAGTTGCAGAAGATCTTTCAGTTCACCGTTCAACAGTTCACCGTTGGATGAAACGAGCTGAAGAAGAAGGTCTGTACAACCTTAAATGTAAATCTGGTCGAGGGGTAAAGTCATTTTTAACTTCAGAACAAGTTTTTGAGTTGAGGAAAGCATTATCAGAGCCAATACCAACAGACGATGGCTTTTCTCGCGGTTGGCAAACAAAAGATGCAATTCAATTTGTCAGAGAGAAATTTGGAGTATCTTATTCTAAATCAAGAATGAGACAAATTACTAAAAATTTAGGATTTAGTAGAATTACATGTAGACCTCAATCAAAAAGGCGAAATCAGGCATTAACAAACGAATTTATTGCTGAAATAAAAAAAGGACTCCTAAATCCTAACCATTTATTCGTCACCCAGGATGAGGGTAGTTTTTATGTAGATTCAAACAGATCAAAATGTTGGGCAATAAAAGGCTCTAAACCTATTAAATGTATTAGTGGTTCAAAAGCCAAAATCAACATTGGGGGATTCTACACTGAAAACGAAGAATTTTATTGGTATGATTTAGGAATTAAAAAGAATACAGACTCTTTCTTAAAATCATTAATCAAGTTTAAAAAAGACATAGGAAGAAAGATATTTCTTATAATGGACAGAGCGCCGTGGCATAAATCAAAAAAGGCAAGGGAATTCTTTCAACCGACTTTCCGCAGATCTCTCCTCAAAAGTAGTATTTTTCACAATTTTTTCCCATCAACCTTATTATCTTGCCCTTAACTTCATCCATGTTGGCAATTTGAGTTACCACTTTTGAGTCCACTTCCATTTTTACTTCTGTAATCTCTCTCATCAGCATAAAAGCCCACTTCAATGTGGGCTTTTGAGTTTGTTTCTTTACCTGGTCAGGTATTGTTTCCCCTGTTTCTTTTAGCCTTTCTCTTAGCTTCCATTCCGCTACCGAATAAACCATCAGAGTTAAGACCATTACCATTGAGAGAGCTTCAATTCTTTGAGGTTTTTTCAAATAAACTTCGGAAACCCTGAAACTTTTATCCTTTATGAACCTGAACCCTTTTTCCACCTTACTCTGGTTCTTGTAATGTTCCAGCATCTTTTCAGCATCAAGAGTGAGGTCATTGCTCGCGATTATAAACCTTCCCTGATACTCTTTTTCATTCAGTGCAATTTCTTCGTTCCTGACTGCTTTTGCATTTACAACATAGTGGATGATAAGCTTTTCATCCTTCTTTGGCCTTCCTCTCCTGCCGTTTTCCCTTGTTGAAACCGTGGAAATCTCTACGGTTTCCAGCAAACAGTGCGGATTCTCTTTATTCCATCTTTCCAGGGCTGCTCTGGCATTCTCTTCACAGGCAAACTTTATCTTTTTTAGATCTTTGAGATCTTTCTGAGATTCCAGAACCTTCTTCTGGATTTTCATTTCAAAAGTAATGTCCTTTCTTTTCTGCATCTCAGTGGAGTGAACAACTACCCATTTTTGCTCGATACCACCATATTCAACAATAGTTTCATAAAATGAATAGCGTGAGTCCTCTCCCTGTTTGAACTCAAGATCAGAAATCAACAAATCTTTTGAAAGATTTAGGGTTGAAGGGACACGAGTAATCCACTTCATGCCTTTTCTCATTGATTTGATGTTATTGTCAGAGTATAGAGCACTGTCAGCTATGTAATAAACATCATCAGGGAAAGTTATGTTTTCCTGAAGCTTTTTCATTGCCTCAATTATGATTTCTTTGTCTGATGCATTACCAGAGTAAGCTTTTGCAAATAACGGGATTCCATACTGATTTGTAATTATTCCAAGTCCAAAACGTTTCAGGTCATCTCTACCGTCTTTTGCATGACCGTATGTAATTTCGATGTCAAAACTGCCATCGATATGTTTGTAGTCACCATAAACGCTAAAATTAGTAGTGTCACTTTGGAGAAGTTGAGTCTTGATGTTCACAATTTCCATCATTTTCAAGGCAAGTTTCATGAAAAGTTGAGTAGAATCTGCTCCATATATCTCGTCAAGAGTTCGTCCTAAAACATCATCAGTAAGGTCAGACGCACTGATTCCTGAACCAAGTAGCCTTTCAACAGGAAGAGTTTCAAAGTACTGAGAGTACATATAAAGGCGACTGTCAGTGAAACCAAGACAGTTGAGAATCATCGCCTTTACTACAATAGAATGAGCTAACTTGTGCTGCCCAAGTTTGGGCAGCACTTCATCAATCACTTTTCCAATTTCAAGTTCATCATAAATACCAGAAACGATTCCGTGATGATCAAGAGAACGTGTTGTAACAAACATAATGAATTCAGAGTCAAGATACGACATTTTAGATATTTATATATTAAGGAGGAAAATAGATAAATTAATCAGACATCTGCGGAAAGTCAGATTTCATACCTTAAATTCTCTAATCTGGTACTTGGCCCAAATATACATTTATTTCAAGTTATATTTTAAACGAAATGGAAGTTTTTTATACGGACAGTTTCATACCTGATTATAGTAGGGGAAAATTGCTTGAAGGGAAGAATTGTTTGAGTGGAAGAATTGTTTGCTAAGAGTACCTCTGTCGCAGGCTTTTGTTTACCTTTCATAACTTATGTTTTCCAGTTTCCTTTGATTAGGGACATCTATACATTAGGGGCCAATTAAGCGTTTTATTTGAAATTTAAAGGTTTAAAACGGGATTTTTGAACAGATTTTTTCAAAATTGTTTACAGCTTTCAGAGATTTCAATTCCTGAATATGGAAATTCTGAAACTGGAGATTCTTAAGAGTGGAAATTTCAGATTATTCAAGTGATTACAGAAATTATAAAAGGTACTACACATGGATAATAAAGATAAATTTTCGGAGAGAGGGGAGATAAATTCGGACTATGATGTCATAATTATAGGAGCAGGACCCGCAGGAATGTTTGCAGCCTACGAGCTTGCTGAGGATCGGCTGCTTAAAATCCTTATTGTGGACATGGGAAAGGATATCGAGAAACGCCTGTGCCCAATGAAAACCCAGACTTACTGCATGCACTGCAAGCCCTGCGATATTATGTGCGGGGTAGGAGGCTGCGGGACTTTTTCGGACGGAACATTAAACTTGCGGCCTGATATTGGAGGAGACCTGGCAGCTTTGACAGGAGACCAGACCGAAGCCTGGGAGCTCGTGGAAAGAGTGGATAAGGTATTCATGAAATTCGGGGCACCTCAAGGAGCTCTGCTTACAGAAGGCCCGGCCATCGAAGATCTGAAACGGAGGGCTGCAGCCGTCGGAGCCCGCTTCATTGAAATTAAGCAGCGGCATATAGGTTCGGATAACGCTCCTGCAGTTATAGGACGCTTCAAACAGGACCTTGTTAATAAAGGTGTGGATTTCCTACTTGAAACCGAGGTAAAGGACCTGCTGATAGAAGAAGGAACCTCCAGAGGTATTATACTCTTTGGCGGGAGGGCAGTCCGTGCCGGCTATGTGCTGCTGTCTCCAGGGAGACGGGGCTGCAATTGGGTTTCGGATATGATTGAAAAACACGGAATAGAAGCAAGGTACGGCGGAATTGACATAGGGGTAAGGGTAGAAGTCCCTGCAATCGTTATGGACCCCGTGACAAAAATCAACCGCGACCCCAAGTTCCATATCCAGAGCCAACGTTATGACGATTTCGTGCGAACTTTCTGCACAAATATGCGCGGTTTTGTTGTAAAGGAGGAGTATGAAGGCTTTATAGCGACCAACGGTCATTCCATGGCAAACACGGAATCCGAAAATACCAATTTCGCCTTTCTTGTTCGAATCGAGCTTACCGAGCCCATGGAAAACACCACCAAATATGCCCGTTCAATTGCAAAGCTCGCAACCACTATAGGAGGGGGAAAGCCTGTTCTGCAGCGCATGGGAGATTTGAGACGCGGCCGCCGTTCTACGAAAGAACGCATTGCTAAAAACCTTGTTGTAAATACGCTCAAAGATGTTACACCCGGCGACATCTCAATGGCACTGCCTCATAGGATAGTTATGGACATAATCGAAGGGCTTGAGGTCTTAAACAAGATCATTCCAGGCGTTACTTCAGATTCTACTTTATTGTACGCCCCTGAGGTCAAATTCTATGCAATGCACCTGAAAGTCAACAGGCAAATGGAAACCAGCATCAAAAATCTCTTTGCGGCAGGAGATGGGGCAGGGCTTTCAAGGGATATAGTCAACGCTGCCGCTACAGGGATTATGGCAGCCGAAGGGATAATTAAAATGGAGGAAAGAGCAAAGGAAGAAACAAAGGAAGAAACAAAAGAGGGACAAAAGAGGATAAAGTAAGTAAGGCAAAAATATCTATGAAAGCCTATCTGCACTTTGAAATTCGAAACTTATATCTTATTTTTCTGAGATTTCTATAGTTCACTCAGCAATTAATTACATTTTTTTATTTGTTCATCAAATGTTCTCATCTAATTTTTAGCAAAAGATTTCGATTTAGCTAACTCGATATATTTATCTCTGATCAATTCTCTTCGTATCGCAATTGATTTACTGAATTATTTTAATATGTTTTTCTTTACACTATTGTAGTACAACTATTAATCATATTCACTTTCATTGTGAATTTTTAGAACAAAATACACAACATCTTTTGCCTTAGAACGATCTTTAAAATCTATGACTTTGTTATTATTTAGAGCACAGAAAGCGTGCGCATTTGCTTTCATCCTCTGTATTTTTGAATTTTTAGGTTTTCTTAAAAATGACCACAATCTTGAAGTGTCTGGTGCTGTTTGTGGCGACGATTTATCAAGGAAACCTATAGCATAATTCTTATGAGGTGATGTGTTTTCTTTTATTTATTTTTCCAGGTTTTTTTTAAAATTTCCTCTGCGTTTTCAGGGCTTCTATTGTCTAAACAATAACGAACATTATATTTCTTACAAATTTTTCTTAATAAGTTTCTGATTGAATTTGAGCAATAATCGATGTCAAATTTATCTTTCACCAAATTTTTAACTTCGTCAGCAGTCCAAAAGCCTTTACTTTCCAATATTGTCTTCAGTTCAAACAGATCTTCGTCACTTAATTTTGATGGTCTGCCTGAACCAGATTTTGGAAGTAACCCTTCATAACCCTTTTCATTCCATCTATTTTGCCAATCATAACCTATTCTTTTAGTTATTCCCAATCTGGAAGTTGCTTCTTCTATAGAATCTCCCAAATATCTAAACCGAACAAAGTATAACTTCTGTTGAATTTTAGCGTTCTGTTCGATTTTTATATGCCAATCAAGTTTATCAAGAGAAATCTTTTTTTAATATGATATTTTTGTGGTCTCTCCATAAATATAGATATGATTTTATAAATGTAAATAATTTATGTGATGGCTATAGTTTTTAATCTCAATCTCTGTTGCGAAGCTATAAATAAAAATTAGATAAGTATAAATCCAGATAAATATAACTCTAAATAAATTTTTGCTTAAAGGAAGGTTACGTTCTCATCTAAAAATTCTGGATTTATTTAAAGACATTTAAAATGCTCAGTTTCTTAATCTGAAAAGAGGTTTGAAATATAATTCCGGATTATGTCTTAATTTTTAATCCTTTTATTTATATACTCAGATCCTTGTGGAGTAGGTGTTGGTAGTGGAGTTTTAAAGAGATGAGAACGCAGGTTATACCATGAACTCATTCTATATAATATTTTTAACATATAATGTTCTTTATTAGTATATTGTTAGTGAAACATAATAACTTCTAGTTCATTGGCATAATGATTATATTAGTAGAATGGCACTCCAGAAGACGAAAAACGGAACCCTGATCCTGCTTTCGGCAGGTCGACATAAAAATCCATTCAATTATTCTATTGATATCGTTTTTTTCAGAACATTTGAAATTGAATTTAAATCAAAAATTATAAAATGTTAGCCATGACATCATTAATATATATGATATGACTTACGCACTTGAGACACGAAATCAAACACAATAGCCTTTATGGTTAAATTCATGTCTTAGACAGTTGAATGTTTAATACAATACTGTTGAAATCTCAGTTCAACTGCGTAAGTCCGAGTTATAATCTCCATCAATTAAGAATATTGGAAAAAGGAGTATTTTAAGGATAGCGGAATCTATCTTTAAAATCAAAGAATAATGAATACGAAAAGTCAGAAAGAAGAATTAAATCGAGAAATTAGAGGAAAAATATTTGAAAAATTCATGCGAAGAAAAACCTCAGAGGTAAAATCAAGATCCATGCTTATCACCTTTTAAAAGCAGGGATTTCCAATACTTTAATCATGCAATTGACCTGTCACCATGCTACTCTATATCCAAAAACCATGTCCTGACATCCTTGACACAGCCCGGAGCTCTCGAATTCCCTAATAAACACTTCGGTTCTGAATTCGTCTTCGTCTACTTTATCCGCACATAATGGACATCTGCACTCTTCAACCATCGCAACTTCTCTCCCAAATCCTAATGATCTTAGAATCTCTTTTTCTATGTTCATATGGCTCTGTAGAAATCCTCTGAAACAAAGAATCTCCATTAATTTGAACTGAGTGGCTTGATATATTTTTATTCGTTTTCAGCCTCTTGGAATTGATTTTGAGAAGTTTACTACGCAGCAAAAACATTAATCATGCACGTGTGAAGATTATCCATATCTCCAGGCATCCCGGATATGCATCGCATTCATCCCGAGGCTTTGAGGCGGATATATATCGTTTTCTGGTGTATCTCCAATGGAGAGCACTTCCCAGGGCTCAAGCCCAAGACGGTCGAGGGCCATCCTGAAGAGTCTAGTGTCAGGTTTCTTTATACAATGGTCAGAAGACATGATTACGAAATTAAAGCGGTCATATAATCCCAGGAAGCGAAGCTCCTGTTCCGTAAAACTCTCTGAGCATTGGAGACAATGCATTTAGGGACATTCCTATATTTTTCGAGTAGGCGCAGGCTCTGAGGATAGGCTTCCAGTTTTTTTAAAGACGCAGTCCTGAATACTTTGGCAGTTTCAATTCCAAGCCAGTAGGGATCGATATCCATAAAAGCGTTTTCGGCACAGATCTCGGCAAAAATCTCTTCTATACGGATATCCGGGTGCCGCTGACCTGAATTGCCCAGCCTGCCTATGACTTTCCATCTATATTCTTCTCTGAGTCTGTCAGGTTCGATCCTTACTCCTTGGTAGATCAACCACTTGCTTACCCTTTCATTTGTTTCCCTGCTATCTTCATCAGTCTTGATATCAATGAGAGTTTTATAACAGTCAAAGACTAAACCTTTTATTTTTCCTTTTTGAAGCATAAGGATTCCCCGTTTTAATTTATCCGAAACAGTTAAGGATTTTGAATTTGCCTACAATAGTTCTCAATTACTAATGAGATTAGTCTTCAGTTATATAGATGTTTTGACAATACCTATAGTAGAACTAAATACACATATGTAGCCCCATATTTCTATATAAATCCCCTCAGCACAATTCTGAACTGATATATTGAAAATGAAAGGGGTTTAACTTGGAGTGGTGTTTTCATATCCTGGTGGGACCATAATAATAGAAAGTCTACTCATGAAATGTGTGATACCAACGATTATCTTTCAGGCGTTTATCGGGGTTCAGGAACTTCTTTTGGTTTTAGGTGGATTTGTAGGTATCATTGAGAAGGTCGTCAGTCTTTTCCTTATATTCTTTTTTAGGGCTTATCCCAAAAGACAATTTACTCTTAATCATTAGGAATTTTCAGGATTGCTTTCATAGTCAGGACCGTGAGTTATTATTTCAAGTACAATATTCAAGAAGTAAACTTTGAGTTTTAGGTTCATTTCTGGAATAACTATCCCAAAAAATTGTTCTTGATCTAATCTTGATCTAATTTTGTCCTATTCTTTGTATCCTCTTCAAATTGTATGAGTGAAAGTAAATTTCACATATTTGCTGAGAATTTATAAATTTAATTAAGTCTCAAAAACAGCTTCAAACAATGCATTTAACTTTACAACTGTATGACAAAAATATACTTTAACTTAAATTTCAAGTTTACTTGTAATATAGGCATTGGTACCTAAATACTGATATATATTATGAGAACTTATATCTCTTGATGAACTGCCCAAGATGTAAGAGTCTCGATCATAATAAGAATGGTAAAGTTAATGGCCGTCAACGCTACAAATGCTCTGATTGTGGATATAATTATTCAGTAGAGCTAAAATCAACTGCTAGTTCCGCATCTGTTAAGAGACAGGCTTTACAACTCTATCTTGAAGGATTGGGATTTCGGTCAATAGGGCGTTTTTTGGGGGTAAGTCATGTTTCTATCCAAAAATGGATAAAGAAATTTGGTCAGGAGTTAGAAGAACTAAAAAGCGAAAATGAGATATCTATTGTTGAAATGGATGAGATGCACACTTACATCGGTAACAAAAAAATATTGCTGGATCTGGATTGCTGTTGATAGAGTTGGGAAAAAGTTCATCAACTGCTCTTTTGGTAGCAGAGGGACAGAAACTGGACAAAAACTCTGGGAAAAGTTAAAGGAAAAAGAGATTGAAAAAGTGATGACTGATCACTGGAGGGCATATGCAGAGTTCGTTCCAGATAAAATTCATACTCAATCCAAAGCAGAAACGTACACTGTTGAAGGGTATAACAGCATAGTTAGGCACTTTCTGGCAAGATTGAGAAGAAAGACAAAGTGTTATACTAAGAGTCTTGAAATGCTAAAGTACTCAGTTATTCTCTTAATGAAATATATAGGACTTACGCACTTCAGATTCAAAATCAAGCACAGTAACCATCAGATTTAAAATTTGAATTTCAGGAAGTTGTAAGCCTACTGCAGTTGATTTGGTACTTCAAGTGCGTAAGTCCTAATATAGAAATAATGAGTTAACTATATTTAGTTAACAATGCCGTAATATAAAATATCTGACTCTGCAGACATGTAAGTTAGGACAGAAAAATTTTAATGGTTATCCCAAAGATTAAAACAAAAAAGGTAATCATTCAGCTACCTCTACTCCTAATTTATTTTTCTGCAACATTTAATGCTGATTATTTTCATTTGGTTATTATAAAAAATAGTCACTTGTCTTTTAAATGAAATGTGAAGAGATTTTATTTTTATACAACTCGAATTTTTAGAACACCACAAGAAGCGGATGCTTCCTTTATCAAAAAGGGAGTGATATGCAGAAATTAAAACTTATGAAAATAAAACATTAAACTCAGGGGTTATTCTGCTTCACTATTGTCCTGACACAAAGGAGGCAAGCAATAAATGACAGAAAAGAATCCGAATACTGGGGAGCAGGAGCTTGTTATCACAAGAATTTTCGATACGTTGCGAAAGCTCATCTTTAAGGCGTGTCCCGATCCAGAATGCGTGAAGCGCCGGTGGGGGACGAAAGACTTCACATCATCTGTTTCTAAGAAGATCATAGCAAAAGAAATGAAAAAATGCAGATTACTTAAATGCAGATTACTTGTTTGTGTGATATTTGTCGGATTATATCTCATGACGGGAGGAAGCATGGCTGAAGATACAAAGAGCGAATCAGAGGCCGGAATTGTAAAGACAGAAAATGGATATATTTCAGGGATAAATGAAAGCGGACTCCGGGTATATCTTGGAATTCCATATGCTGCCCCTCCTACAGGTGATCTGAGGTGGAGACCTCCTGAGGCTGTAAAACCCTGGGAAGGAATTCGAAAGGCGGATAAGTTGGGCCCGACATGTCCCCAGGTAGTTGCACCTGCCTTTGGATCTGAATGGTCCCCCGGGAACATGAGCGAGGACTGCCTGTACCTGAACGTCTGGACGCCGGCAGTGGATTCGAAAGAAAAACTGCCTGTGATGGTCTTTATCTACGGAGGGGCATACGTGCGGGGATCAAGCTCTCTTCCACTCTATAACGGAAGTGCCCTTGCAAAGAAAGGCGTCGTCGTTGTCACGCTTAATTATCGGGTCGGTGTTCTTGGATTCATGGCACATCCCCAACTGTCAAAGGAGTCACCTCACAATACTTCAGGCAACTACGCGCTCCTTGACCAGGAGGCAGCCCTGAGGTGGACCCAGAACAACATAGAAGCCTTCGGAGGAGACCCTACCCGCGTTACGATCTTCGGGGAGTCGGCAGGAGGGGCCAGTATTCTCGCTCAACTCGCTACCCAGCAGAGCAGAGGGCTCTACATCCAGGCCATCGTAGAAAGTGGTCCCATCTGGAAGAGAGGGCCAATATTACCTGCTTATAATACAAAAGCTGAAGCCGAAGAGTACGGCCTGAAATTTGCCGAAAGCCTCGGATATTCTGGGCAGGATGCGATTCAACAGATGCGCAATAGAAGTGCTTTTGATCTGGTCAATGAAACACCATATATATTGAATTCCACATTCTGGGGTTTCCACAATGTTGGCTTCAAGCCTACTATTGATGGATGGCTGATCACAGAGGCCCCTGAAGAAATCTTCAGGCAAGGGCGGGAGAATCCAGTCCCGCTCATCATAGGGATCAATGCCGATGAAGGCACCTTACTGGCTGCGAATACAAATATGACAGTTTCTCAGTACGAGCAGTTCATACGGGACAGCTTTGGGGAAAACGCCAGCCAAATTCTAGCCAAGTACCCGGCAAGTACAAAGGAAGAAGTACAGCATCAAATGGAGAGGATCACGACAGATATCGACTTTGCTTCGGTAGCAAAGTTTGTTGCTAGGTCCATGGCCGATCTCAATCAGAGCACGTATCTGTATAAGTTCACATATGTCCTGCCCGGGCAGCCTAATGGTGCATACCATACCAGCGAACTCTACTTTGTGTTCCGGCCCAGCTATTGGAATCCGGATCCCACCAGCAGTGAGATCTCAGATTATATGATGGACCTCTGGGTCAGGTTTGCTAAGACTGGAAACCCCAATGGAGGGATCAATGTAACCTGGCCGGAGTACAACACTGAGAAAGACCAGTATCTTGATATTGGGGTGACTCCTGTGGTTAAAACCGGATATTGACAAGTCGTCATTTAGGAGTCTTTTTAATTTTTTCTGGATCTTCTTCAATTTTGAAAAAATCAAGAAATTTCATTCTAATTTGAGTAAACTAATCTACTCACTTTGAGAAAGTTTATTTATTGATGCAAGAACTTATCTAATTTTTTTTGTCACATGCCCTATTTTTATGGAGATTTTCATCAGCTACCGCTATAGGAATTCCATTTTAAATTGAAGAGTTATTTTTTCTTCTACCTTTATCCATATTGGAATCTTGCCCTCATTAAAGGTGAGAATCCTCTCCATTTACCAGTGTGGAAACACCGTTTGTTGAAATAAGTAAACAAATTGTAACAAAAATTAGTTAGACCAGTATCAGTTTTGAATGATCTTGCTTTGTCTACAATATCACCTATCAAAGAAAATATCTGTTCCATTGTGTTATCTGTCTCAGGTGTAAAACCCTTTTTCAAGAAACTTACATTTTTCGTGAAAATCTCTTTTGCATAAGAAATTGCTTTATGAGACGCTTTTGAAAGTTCCAGGTTAGAATCCAATTCTCGGATCTTTTGAAAACATACAACAGCACTGATAACCGTATCAGAACGTATTAATTGACATATCTCATTGTACACAAGCTCATCATTACCTGGAATATTTGTGATAGAATTGAATTCGTCACTGTATCTCTTACTAACGTTTTTTAATTGATGGAACACACAAAAGGAGTGAGCCACTTCAGGAAAGACACTTTTTACAGCTCCAATGATTGCTTTATCTTCATCAGAGACGATCCTTTGTATTTTACCTTCAGGAAATCGGTTTTTTATTCGTATGAAAAGAGGCATCAGAGCTTCAATTGTTGGTAATCTGTCAGTTATCTCAAAATCCAAAACGACCTTTTCTTTTGTGGCAATAACGTAAACAGATTTATATCGCATCTTTTTCCATTCTTTTTCTGAAATTTCTCTTCCCAACAGAGTTTCAAATTTCTTTTTCCATCCTTTCTTGATCCAATCTCCATCAACATACAATGTTCTGTCAAAAGCAATATTTTGATCTAAAAGTTCTTGCTTTGAAAGCTCTGCTTGTTGTTGCTCATATAACCATAATGAAGTGGCACAAGGAGCTCTCCCACAGAAATCAGTTAGTCCTTCTGTATATGTTTCTCCAATTTTTCGAGAATTGTTTAGACTGCATCGCCCATCGTATCTAACAGACATTTGTTTTTCATAAAATTCATAACTGTAATTTGCAGAACCAGGAACACCAATAATCTGATCATGGAAATGTTTCTTACAAGAAAAACAAGTCCAGTATGTAACATCGCGAGCTATAGTACCGTGACTTGATAAAATAAAACGAGTGTAGTGAGAGTTTACATGTAATTTATTTCCACAATCATCACAATGAGTAGGAGAAGATACAAAGAACATAGGGTAGTATCGATTTTCAACCAAAACCTTTGGTAAAGGAATTATTATTTTTCCGTCAACAACCGTTTTTGCCATTGATTTGTCTATTGCGAGGTTCCCTTTTCCCATTCACAACTATATTATATCAATATAATTAAAATATTATTGTTTTGTATGATATGAGAGAAAGTCTGAAGACCAGAAAATAATAAAAAGTCTCTCATTTAGCAATCCCTTGCGGCTGTTTAAGACGGGGAAGTGCTCTGCAGACTGAGCCCCTCCATTTTTCAGGCATACCAGATTGTTGCCTAATTTCGGTCTCTTGATGGTTATTTCCTTTATCTGATTTTTGATATTGAATTTGATATATTGTATAGGTAACGAGCAAAATATCCTATAGTGCATAAAATATTATATGCCAAAAAGACTAAAATGGAACAAAAAATCCCGACCTCCTTATTTTTCAGAGGTAAAGGGGTTGAAAAATAAACAAGTCACAAATAATTTTGATGAGATTATTGCAGACTGTAAAATGATTTTGACGAGAAAAGAAGGTTTCATGCTAAATGGAATTTATACTGTCAAACTAAGGTTATTTGGAGAAGAGATTGCGTTCCCACCTGAAAAATTCTGGAAGTCCCGAAAGGCACTTATTAGGTCTTGTTTAGGAAGAGGTTTGGTACTGGACTCACGGGTTGCGAGCTCTTGATTTTATCTCTTCACTTTTATAATATATTTTTCGGAGTAGGCGTTGAAGTATTTCTTGTGGAATAGGTCTTTGCTATGTGGTCTTGTTAGATGAGAACGCAAATTATACTATGTTCTCACCCTATATAATATTTTTAACACATAATGTTATTTCGGATATATTATGTTAGTACACACGTCTAATTTACCTTCATTGGTTTAACTTTATAGCATCAACCTATAAATCCTGCACGTAAATATTTGCAGAGATAAAATCAATCGCAACTATTCAGAATCGTTAAATCTTTGAGTATTGACGCGACACTAGGGTTTTCATCGCATTTCCAATGCAAAAATATTCTATTGATAATTTAAAGATTCATCCAAACCAGATTCATCCAAACCAGTTCCTGCCTAACCTCTCTTCCGGTCCTCCGTGCATACCTGCAGAAACCTCATAATCCTCTCCATTTTTCGTATCAAAAACGAACCTGTAAAACGATTTAAAATAAGCCAATTCTCCACAGTACGGATTTCTGGCATCGCTAAGGATAACCGTTACATAGCCATTTTTTCAGAAATATAGTAAACCGGATAGTCAATTTCCTGAGGAACACCCGCATGATATAACTTTTCTACTCTTTTGATATATGCAGCAGCATCAGGAACATCACCCTCTACAGAAACTTTTTCAACGTAAGAACTTCTCTCGATTCCTGAAAGGTAGCTTATTTCCAGGACTTTATAATGGGTAGAATTAAATGAGTAAGCCGTTATAAATTTGTCCATGGATTCAGGATAGGTATGCTGGTAACTTATTTCGGCTTCTTCTGTCCCGGAGATATGGTAGATCAGGAAAGCTTTTGAGACTGGCATAAAAATAAGCCAGACAAGAAGTACAAGAATCAACGAAGCATAGAGCTTATCATCAATCCTGGATATGAAAGTGTAAAAGCCGTTTAATTTTCCATTGAATTTTCCCATGTGGCTCAAATATCCCATAATTATAATAACAAGAGGCAATAGAGGAAGCAAATTTAATAGAGGGTCGAAGAAATAAACTGCTCCCATAATGGAAGCATCTGTACTGAACGGATAGAAGGGACGCATTTTCCAGCTTGTAACGTAGTCCAGGTAGGAATGAAAAAAAGGGATTGGAATCCTCCAACCGTAAAAAGCCAATCCTTTGTCTTAAACCAGATAAAAAGTGTAATGAGAACAATGAAAAGTATCGAGTGCATGAACTCCCTGTGCCCTATCAGGTAAAAAAGCTGATTTCTAGCCTCATGGCTCAGGTTATTATTGGCAAAGTCAAATGCCGAGTACAGGATAAAGTCCAGGTCAGGAAGCAGAGAGAGAAAGGCCACAACCTTGAGTTTGTTTCCTTTCAGGCCTAAAGCCAGGGCAATGAGAAGGCCTACTCCTATGTGAGAAAGTGTATTTACCATGATTCTGTGTTCCAGACGCAGATTTTTATGGTTAATAATATGGAAAACTAAATATATATCTCTTTTTTTAAAAATCGTATTAGGGAGTTGCAAAGTTACATTTACTTCCGGGAATAATAAAAAGTAAAAACAAATCGTTAAAAGGAAATTCTAAGGATCACATACAAAATACATATCTTTTATATAAAAAAAGGAAAAGTCTGCCGTATTGTTAAAAATAGAATGAATTGATGAGAGGATATACCCTCTCAAGTTACCGGGACGAATCATTCAATGTTCTGTCAAAGAAGCCTATCATCCCCCTATATGCATCCTGTGCAACGAAACTTCCGGAAAGTTTTCCGCTTTCTGTGATCATAAAGCCGTGCGGTTCGCCCTGGTAAACTTTCAGTTCGAAGTATTTGTCAGCAGCATCCAGTTCCTGCGTATCTGTAGATGTCAGAAATGTTGCTTGCCTGATCCCGGGTGCCGTGTATCATAAGCATAGGCGCGTTAAGCTGGTCTATCAGGCTGGCCGGCTTGTCTGGCTGGATTTCAGCTCCGCCTGTATAGGGAAAAACATACCATACGACTCCGGACTTAAACTCCTTTATCTGCGGCAAGAAAAGCATCGTATATCTACCGCCTGCACAAAAGCCAGTAAGTCCCAATTTTTCGGAATTAATACCTGAGTTTGACAGTTTGATTTTTATGTTGAAAGATTGTTTTCATATCCGTTGGAATAAGAAGTAATTTATATCAACAAATTTTTGCCCATTTTTTACGATTTAATTTGACAGATGATTCTCTTTCTCTTGATGGCTATTTTCATAATTTTTGATCCTATTTTTGGTATAGAATTTGACAGATAGCATAAATCTCAGATAAAATATAGATACTATCCAAAAAGTCAGGTGCCAAAAGTGCTAAAATAGGACAAAAAGATCTACTAATTTGCCTTAGAGTGATTGTGAAGCTGGAAACTCAGAGGCAATTTGATGAAATTTATGAATACTGTCAATTGATTTTTGACAAAAAAATTGAAGCTTCTCACTAAATTTAAGTTATACTGTCAAACTAAGGTTAATATAGTGTCGAGTCAATCCTCAAGTGTCGGATAAAGACATGATAATTTTATCCTTGCATTTTCTGTTGTGAATTGCCAGTTAACCTTTGAATTTTTGTTGTTTCTGACCTTTTGCCAAGCCAATACTTCTTTCTTAACAACTTCGATATTATCCATTCTCTGTTTTAAACATTGAGCTGTAAGTACATTCAATTCAATCTCTGCCATATTCAACCAGCTTCCATGTTTTGGTGTGTACACAAACTCAAATCTATCCCACAGTGCTGTCGCCTTTGCTGGTGGAAACATTTCATAGAGAGATCCTGGAATATGTGTGTTTAGATTGTCCATTACCAGCGTAATTTTATCTGCATTTTCCTGTTGAAGTGCAATTTCTTCCAGAAAACAAGCCCAATCTCGCTTGGTTTTTCTTTCCGTAATTCTCACCACGCGTTTTCCTGACAACGGTTCACAGGCGATGAATATATTACACATTCCACAACGTTTGTATTCATAATCATACCTGGCTGGTTTCCCAGGTGAACAGGGGACAGGAATCCTCTGCGATCAGTTGTTTTGGGGATTCGTCCATACATACAACAGGATTTCGTGGATCAAATGGGCGCTTATAAACATCAAGAACCATTTCCATATTTGCAACAAAGCTACTGTTCTGTTTCGGGGGAATTACCCATCCTGTCCTTTGCCAGGGTTTGATTTCGTTTTTTTAATATAAGACGTACTGTCTCATGGGAGATGTTCTCGATATAGCCAAGCTCTATAACCTGATCAGCTAACAATCTCAAAGACCATCTTGCAAAACCTTCAGGGGTTCGCTGCAACTAAGGGCAACTAAATGGGCTTCAAAATCACCATCAACTTTTTTAGTATAAATCCGATTTCTTTTTTTCCATAAAGGGCAACTTCAAGACCTTCCTCAACAAATCGCTTTTTTACGCGATCAATTTTTCTCATACTGATGTTCAGGATACGTGAGATTTCTTCATTAGTTGAATGGTCAACATTCTATTCACCTTTATCACAATTAAGAGCCTATCCGAAAAGTCATTAACGCATGTTGAAAAGTTACGATTGATCTATAATATCGGCATCCTTTCCGGTTGTACATATTGTCAATTGTAAAAGTTACGGTAGGTAACAACACTTTTCGGATAGGCTCTAAGTAAGATCAGAGCATTGAGAATTTTTTGAGAGTTGTGATTACCAGTTGAGGTAAGTTCACAAAGAACTTCACGCTCATCTTTAGTAAGTGTCACAGTGTATCTATTCATAAGTAATCCCTAAGATTATTTATGAATAAGATACAAGATAAATATTACGACATTTTAAGGTTGACCCGACACTAGTGTCGCGAAAATTTAATTCTTTGTTAACTTTATAAGCTCTGAATCCCTTTACATCTTCATGCTTACTATTAACCTTGAAGATCACGAGGTAAATTTCCTTCTTGACTTTGTGAGAAAAGGACATAAAAGTGCACGAGAAATCACCAGAGCACGTGTCCTCCTCCTTTCAAACCAGCATAAAACAGGTACAAAGATAGCGAAAACATTAGGTATTTCCAGGAATACTACTTTTAATATCAGGAAACGATAAGTTGAAGAAGGTCTTCCGAGTTCTCTTTTTGACAAACCACGACCTGGTCAACCTATAAAATACACCGAAAAACATGTTGCAGAAATAATTGCGCTCGCATGTACCAGTTCTCCCGATGGAAGCAAGAGATGGTCGCTTACACTGCTTACTGAAGAACTGAAGAAAAAAGAAGGATTTGAAACAATAAACAAAGAGAGCATCAGGCTTATTCTAAAAAAGCAAAACTAAACCCTGGTTAAGACGTATATGGTGCATTCAGACGATTGATACCGAATATAGAGACAGGATGTACGACATTCTTAATCTGTACGAAGAGGATTACGACCCTAAAAACCCTATTATCTGTCTTGACGAGAAACCAAAGCAACTGCTTGGAGATAAGAGAATTCCCATTCCTATGAAGCCTGGAAGTTCAGAAAAATATGATTATGAATATGTCAGAAATAAAACAGCAAACATATTCATGGCAGTAGAGTTCAAAGCAGGAAAAAGGGTGACTCAGGTAACCAAAAGAAGAACTATGAAGGATTTTGCACAATTCGTGAAAATTCTCGTTACCGAAGAATATTCTGAAGCTGAAGTCATCCGACTGGTTACGGATAATCTCAACATCCATAAAGAAAAGTCCTTCTACGAAACATTCAGTGAAGAGGAAGCAAAACAGATTCTGGACAAGATAGAATTCCATTTTACGCCAAAACATGCAAGTTGGCTTAATGCAGCAGAAATAGAGATCAATGTGATGGATATTGAATGTACAGACAGAAGGATCGGTGATATGGAGAAAATTACCCGCGAAGTGAATGCATGGGCAAAGAGAAGGAATGAACACAAAAAGAAAATAGAATGGAAATTTACGAGGAAGAATGCAGATGAGAAAATGTCAAAGTATTATGTGAAATAATTAAATTGCCACGACACTAGTGCTTCGATTCCAAAATACACTCACAAACCTGCACCTTTAAATCTGTCCATTGATCAATGAATTTTTTCTTTCATTAATGGATTCGTTTTGGAATCGGTGCACTAGAGATGATTTTGAGATATTTGAATTTGTTGACTTTAGATTATAGAACATCCCTTGATGTGAAGATTTTTGAATATTTATCGCAAATCGGCCTGTTTTTTGGCATCCAAACTCAGATGACTCGCGATCGGTTTATAGTACTTCATGAATGAGATATACTCCCATTCATATCTTCGAATATAAAAAGAGTAGATAATTGAGAGCTATAGCCTGAAAAGCCTGCGGAAAATAAAAGATCCTAGATATTTGGTTTGTTCCGAATATCATGATGCAGAGTGAAAATCAAAAAGAATAGCATCACTAATCCAATGCCCATTAAAATAATGGCATATTCAAAAGCTAGATCCGTAGGAATTTGTTGGCTAAGGGATTCAGCATTACCGACCAACGAAGACATAATATATTATTAATATCGCACATATAAATAAATTACCATAAAAGCTTACTATGGAAATAAACGTATATTTTAGCTTTTTTCTCCAATTCTCGAACTCATCCAAAAACCAATTTTATTCTCAGTCATTAAGAGTTTCAGAAATAATTTTTATGATCCGAAACCTTGATTCATTATTCCGAATACGAGATTCAGAGACTGAATCTCAAATTTTTGGATCAGCTCTTAATATAATTATCTTAAAAATATAAAAGTTGCATCATATAAAGAGGCGACTATAACTGCAAACATATCTGACTAAAAACCGGCGATTATAAGGCTTATATTTGTTTACAGCAGTTGTAAACACACGGTGAAATTTTATTCTCAGTCATTAAGAGTTTCAGAAATAATTTTTATGATCCGAAACCTTGATTCATTATTCCGAATACGAGATTCAGAGACTGAATCTCAAATTTTTGGATCAGCTCTTAATATAATTATCTTAAAAATATAAAAGTTGCATCATATAAAGAGGCGACTATAACTGCAAACATATCTGACTAAAAACCGGCGATTATAAGGCTTATATTTGTTTACAGCAGTTGTAAACACACGGTGAAATTAGATCGGATAAACCTCTCCAATGAAAGACTGACCAAGTTTTTCAGCCCCATTGAAGCTTAACTTATGGAGGTTTTGTGGACAAATGAGAAGTCAACAACACTTGAAATAACCGAAAAAACAGGTGTTCCCTTATCCAGCGTGGCCGGAACCCTGGACAGGCTTGTAAAAGCCGGTTATGCAAAGGAGAAGTAGGTAAAAACGGCCAGAGAGTAAGATATCTGTATTCTGCAACAGAGTCTATGGACAACACAGCAAACACTATCACAAAATCTCAAACCATAGAGATATTTGAATTGTCTTTTGACTTAAAACTTATTTTTGAATATTAATAATGAGTATCATATGTTGCCAGTTCGTAATTGTAAATATATTATTGAATATCAGTAATGAGTATCATATGTTTCCAGTTCATAATTGTAAATATATTATCTGACTTTCCGCAGATGTCTTCAAAAAAATAACATTTTTCCTGTTATCGTTTTTGGAGAAATATTCGAAAATTTGCAGTTATTATCTTTACTGAAGCTTAAGAAAATGGCTGCTATAAGTCCTAAATGAAGGCAAAAGGTCGAAAGTTTTGGAAAAAATTCAAAAACACATTTTGAGTAACCAAGTCGGTTTTCAGAAAAAACGATAGCAGGAAAAATTATGAAAATTGAAAGGACATCTGCGGAAAGTCAGATTATTGTCAGAGTGGCGGAAAGGCTACGCGATGGATCTACAGATCCATTTCAACCCGGTTTGATTCCGGGCTCTGGCTTAGGGGTAATATATGGATATAAGAACACAAAAAACATTTGAGGCACTTTTTGCCCTTGAAGATATTAGGGAGACCCTTAGACAAACACTTCCAAATATCACAAATTCAGAAGAGGAACACTCCATTAAGGAAGGAGTAAACAGAATCAGAAAAATTCTGGATGATATAGAGAAAGGTACCGGAATACCAGAAGTCAGAAAGATAGCTGGTACTATTGATATCAGGTCAAGAGAAGAGACGTATATCAATATACAGCCAATCCAGGCAGCCGGACGGCTTACACCGGAAGCACGAAAAGCCCTCATAGCATATGGCGACGGCTATTCTACCTGTGATGCCTGCCGCAGACCCTTCAGGCTGGACAAGATAACCAGTCCACCCATCGCTCCGTTTCATGAACAACTGGCTAACTTTGTTAACATGGATGTTGCTCGCGTAGTGCCCGGTGCAAGGAGAGGTTTTCAGGCAGTAGCCTTCACTCTGGTCAATAAAGGTGATTCTGTAGTTGTTTCATCCCTGGCTCACTATACAGAGTTCCTAGCTGTGGAAGAAGCAGGAGGAATAGTAAGGGAAGTGCCCCTGGACGAGCATAAGCTCGTAACAGCAGATGCTACTGCTGAGAAGATTGAAGAAATTAAGCAGGAAACAGGCAAACTACATGTACTGGTGATGATCGATCACTTTGATTACCAGTATGCCAATGAACATGATGTAAAAGGCATTGCAAAAGTTGCACACCAATATGATATTCCTTTCCTGTACAATGGGGCATATACTGTTGGGGTCAGGCCAGTCAATGGAAAGGATATTGGTGCGGATTTCGTAGAGTCGGTTCAGGTCATAAAAGCATGGCATCTCCTGCTCCCTCCGGAGTGCTGGCAACAACCGAGGAATGGGCCTCCAGGGTATTCCGTACTACTCAAATGACGGGTGATCTCACCAAACGCAAGTTTGGCGTAAAAGAAGTCGAGATGCTCGGCTGCACATTGATGGGTTCGACACTGATAGGTATGATGGCTTCTTTCCCTGCTGTCAGGAAGAGAGTAAATAACTGGGAAGACAAGCTGAAAAAATCGAACTATCTGATTGATGGTTTACTTGCTATAGACGGCAGCAGAGTTGTCTCTGAGTACCCACGCAAGCATAATCTCTCTAAAATAGACACAAGTGGTAACTTCGATATTATAGCACAGGAGCATAAGCGTAGAGGTTTCTTCCTTTCAGACGAACTCTCAGGCAAGGGGGCATTGTCGGAGAATTTGCAGGAGCTACACGCGTATGGAAATTGAACACATACGGACTTTCATGGGAAAAAGTTCGCTATGTAGTTGATACTTTTCACGAGGGCATTGGTAAACAAAAATAGATATATAATACTTATAACCTATATTTCTGCATGAATTGCCCAAAATGTAATAGTTCCAGTCACAAAAAGAATGGTATAGTTGGCGGGCGTCAACGATACAAATGCTCTGCTTGTGGCTATAACTATACAGTAGAGCTGAAATCAACTGCTTTTTCCGCTTCTGTAAAAAGACAGGCTTTACAACTCTACCTTGAAGAATTGGGCTTTCGCTCAATAGGACGATTTTTAGGGGTAAGTCATGTTTCTGTCCAAAAATGGATAAAGAAATTTGGTCAGGGGTTAGAGGACCTAAAAAGTGAAAATGAGATATCTATTGTTGAAATGGATGAAATGCATACTTACATCGGTAACAAAAAAATATTGCTGGATCTGGATTGCTGTTGATAGAGTTGGGAAAAAGTTCATCAACTGTTCTTTTGGTAGCAGAGGAACGGAAACTGGACAACTACTCTGGGAAAAATTAGAGAAGAAAGAGATTGGAGAAGTGATGACAGATCACTGGAGGGCATATGCAGAGTTCCTTCCTGAAACGATTCATACTCAATCCAAAGCAGAAACGTATACAGTTGAAGGATATAACAGCATATTGAGGCACTTCCTAGCAAGATTAAGAAGAAAAACAAAGTGTTATACTAAGAGTCTTGAAATGCTAAAGTACTCGGTTCTTCTATTGATGAAATACAGAAATAAAGAGTTAACTATGTTTAGTTAACAATGCCCAAAATTCATATATCTCCATATTTTAGTAGAATCATCAGCAGGAGTTATACGCACGTAGAAGGGCCCGGGATAGACATGTCAATAGCTACGCTTGTTAGCCTTTTATATGCGGATTCGAAAAAAGGTCTATATTATTGGCCTATTCTATATCTGTATCGAGTTTTGATTCCTACAGGCCTTCTATTAGCTTTTCCAGGTATATCAGTTCAACCTGGTCGCCCAGTGACTCTCGCCTAAAATCCTGGTATCCCAATTTATGATAGAGGTAAAGATTTTTTACACTTTGCGACCCAGTGAACAATTCAAACCTGGATACTGCCCCATAAATTATCTCAATCTCTGTCACTAAGCGAGTACCTATTCCCCTGCTCTGCCATTTTGGGTGAACAACCAGCTTACCTATATAGCAAGTATTTTCTATAATGCGAGCCCGCACAGATCCTACAATTAAGTGCTCGCTGATAGCTTTGAGGAACATATGGGTTTTGAACTCATCTTGGATTTCTTCAATGGTCTGAAGCAGAGGGGGTATGTTCCAGTCGTTATAAATACGAGCTTCGCTCTGGTATGCCAGCTTCTGAAGGACTAAGATCTCGGTTGCGTGATCAGGCGTGGCCCGAAAAATGTTAACCTGTTCTGCCATGTTTCTCATTCACCTACTTGTGAAGTTAACGATATTCCATTTGTCATCGGTTAACTAATTATGGACGCTTGCTTATGCATATTCTCGTTTAGCTTTTCGATCCGCTGATTCTTAATGTGCAGCTGGTCCTTCGGCAAGCAATCTCCGGAAATATCTATCCTTATCCCAAGCGATAGTCCTAACCTTTTAGATTCGTTTCTACATATATTTACGTGATTAGGTATGTGAAATTTATTATATGTAGGACTTACGCATTTGAAATGCCGAAAAAGTAATATCATTTAAAATATACTAATATCTCCATAGTTCCCCAAAAACGTACGGAGTTATGGATATAAACCCACCTAAGTGTATTGACATTGATTTCATTAATTTTCTCATTGCGGCATCTAACGTTTTCAGCTGTACTGAAGCTGCTAGATGTTATCCAATCGTAGCTAATGCTCCTTCTCACGATGCTTTCACTCGTTGCCTTCAAAGGCAACCTCCAGACACAGAAGCATTATGGGAAGAAGTAAAAAGTCATGTTAAGCCTGAAGAAGGCTTTCTAATTATTGACGATTCAACATTAGATAAACCATACGCAAAAGAAATGGCTTTTGTTCGTCGTATGTGGAGTGGAAAACATCATCGTGCTGTAAAGGGGATAGGTTTGGTCACCTTAGTTTGGACAGACGGTACAACTGTTATACCTATCGATTTTCGAATTTATAACATTGATGAAGACGACAAAACAAAGAATGACCATTTCCGCGATATGCTTGACAAAGCCGAAGAACGTGGTTTTAATCCCGAATTTGTTTTGTTTGATACATGGTACGCAAGTGTGAAAAACCTTAAAGCAATAAAGAAGAAAGAATGGCATTTCCTTACAAGGTTAAAGAAAAATCGTTTGGTAAATCCTGATAAGAAGGGAAATGTGCCACTTGAAACAGTAGAGATTCCTCCAAAAGGACTTGTGGTTCATCTCAAAGCATATGGATTTGTAAAGGTGTTTAGGATAGTTTCAAAAGATGGAGACACGCAACACTGGGTTACAGATGTACAGGATATGGATGAATCAAAACGTGAAGAGTTGGCAAAGAAGTCATGGAAAATTGAGGAATACCACAGAGGAATAAAGCAGTTCTGTGGGGTCGAAAAATGTCAGGCAAGAAAGGAAGAGTCACAAAGAGCACATATAATGTTCTCATTAAGAGCGTTCCTTAGACTGGAGTTACAAAGAATCAAAACGGGGATATCCTGGTTCGAAAGTACGATGAAAATTCGGAGAGGGGCAGTGACAGCATATTTAAATAACCCAATATACACATTAAATTAATTCGTATGGATGGGAAGTTGTTAAAAACGATATGTCAAGAGCCAACTGCGTAACTCCTAATATGAAACAAAACGCCCAAAGTGACAAGCCTTTCACCCTTAACAACCATGTTTTGGTTTCTATTAGAAGAAGCAAAAATAACCTTCATTACACAGCGTATTTTCTTTTTTAATGTATTTCCTTAATTTTTTTAAAGTTTTCTGTATTCATAAGTAACGCCTTGTTTTGGTAGACCTTTTTTTCACTCACAGAATTCCATAAGAAAATTAGAATATTATTGAAAAGAGATAACAAAAACTCTTTATTTAAAAAGTTCCTTACTATTGAGTTCCAGAAACCAAAAAATCGGAGAAAAGGCATAAATGCAGAATTATGAGTCAATCATAACCAGACATTTAAACGAACTGTGCAGCAAAATAGGAAGCAGGCCAATTGGAACTTCAAACAACCATAAAGCTGAGGTATATATCTCGAGGATATTTGAAGAGCTCGGGCTTCAGACAGAGAGACAAGAATACGCCTGTAAAAGCTGGAAATGTGAAAAAATCGAATTATTCTGCGGGAAAGAAAGGGTTACAGCAATTGCCAATACTTACTCAAACTCATGCAATGTAGAGGCAGGCTTCACAGCTGCAGGCAATATCTTTGAACTGGAAAATGGAGATTTCAGAGACAAAATCGCGATAATTTATGGAGAACTAACACAGACACCTTTAGCTGCCAAAAATAATAATGTGTACAATCCTGAGGAGCATAAAAGAATAATTGGGCTTCTTGAAGCGAAAAAACCGCTTGCCATAATTGCTGTAAGCCACCGGACGGCAAGCACTGTTCCCATCCTAGAGGACTGGGACTTCGAAATTCCATCCATCACAATTTCAGCGATTGACGGAATGAGATTATTGAAAAATGCAGGGAAAAACCTCAACTTAAATATAAAAAGTGATTTTGAAGCCAGCCATGCTGCAAATGTAGTGGGTAAATACGGAATAAACGGAAAAGAGAAACTTGTCCTCTGTGCACATCTTGATACCAAATATGGAACTGATGGGGCTTCCGATAATACCTCAGGAGTTTCAGCACTTCTTACCGTTGCAGAAGTATTAAAAGATTTACTGAAAAATATTTTAAATAATGCAAATATGCCAT
Organism: Methanosarcina sp. ERenArc_MAG2; assembly: GCA_023955635.1. Taxonomy (GTDB): domain Archaea; phylum Halobacteriota; class Methanosarcinia; order Methanosarcinales; family Methanosarcinaceae; genus Methanosarcina; species Methanosarcina baikalica. The sequence goes on along the minus strand of JAMXHR010000010.1, from coordinate 729,937 downwards.
TTGATATTGAATTTGTAGCTTTCAATGGGGAAGAATATTATGCACTCGGAGAAATACTGTATACGGAAAAAAATCTACAGAATTTCGAGAATATGATAGCTGCAATAAATCTAGATGGTATCGGACATTATTCCTCTACAAGCAATATCGCATTTTTTGAATGCTCAAAACCGTTTGTTGATACTGCAATGCGTTCAAAAGAAAAATACTCGGGAGTCATTCAAGTAGATCCCTGGCCTTCAAGTGATCACACTTTTTTTCGGATGAGAAAGGTTCCAAGTATTGCAATAAGTTCTACAGGCACTTATAATCTGTTTCATACAGCAGAGGATACTCTTGATTTTGTTTCTATAGATAAAATAGAAGAGGTTGTAAGGCTTACTATGGATCTTGTAATGCAAATCACTGAGTTCAGGCTGGAAAATAGACAAATATAAAACAGATGATTTTATGCAGCCTTAAATCATTGATCAGCTACCACAACTTCAGGAAAGGCTTATTAAAACTGATTAAAGACTGATTAAAGCTGAAAGCCACCAAAAAATATTTTAGCGGTGCCCTTTGAACCCTGTAACTTGCAACTGCGGTTAAACTTCTCGTGAAAAATTCCAAAAGTAATAAGCCCTTCACTTTTAACAGCCAAGTTTTGGAGAAGGTTAAGGTCTGGAAAACTTGGTTTTAAGGAATTAAGTTTTGAGTTAAGGGTTAAGTTCGGAGATTAAGGTTTTAAAGAAATAAAGGTTGATGGGATTTAATGAAGCAATCTTTCGGAAACTTTCATTATTCCATAATTCTTTGAAATCTGGATAATTTTTTGCTTTATCCTTGTACGATCCTTCAATATTTACAGCTCGATCTAAATTGTTAAGAGCTTCTTATTTTTTATCCGTTAATCAAAGTTGCGCTGGCGCACCCCGCAGCAACTAGCGGGGGATTCGACTGAAATAAAATTGCCATATATTCAAGGATTAAAAAAGAAAGGACTTAATTGACTATACAGATACAAGATAACAAAGCCTGGCATAAAGGCATACTTATCCTACTTAGGCAGGATAAATCGAGGTTATAGTCTTAAAAGGGTTGGAAAAACTCAAAGAATGGACATATAGTAAGTGGGATCACAGAAAGCCAAAAACGAGAGAGAATTATAATATAACGCCTGAAATGCGTGCTTCCTATATCGGTCTTAGCAAAAAAGGATATGAACTCGAATTCAATAAAAAAGACATATTTATCATGGAGAAGTTTATTGAAAAAAATCAGACTGTGGGACAAATGTACCCTTTATAATGGAAATTCTCGCGGCGTTCAAAGGAACGCCGCTAACTATATTTTGAATGGTTATAAATTCACATCAGCGTTTCCAAAACGATGAAAACATTTGTTTCAATCGTGTGGTAAGTGAAGGTTTCGATACAGATTGAATAGACTCAGTCTGTTCTTTGGGTTTCAGGTCCATTGTTTGTTCTGAACCCCCTATTTGTCCTGAACCTCCTGTTTGTCCCGAACCCCCTACCTTTACCGTTAATTTACCTGCTGGCAATGAAGATGTATCAAAATTATATTGAGAGTTTCTGTTTGGATTAGTTGATAAAGCTGTCAGTGTCCCGGAGGCGGTAAATCTAATGTTCACAACAGACCTTCCGCTCAGGGCATCGCCGTCAATAAGGATATTGTAAGTTAAGGGGGAACATTTGACGCAGATATGGTGGCAACCCCTCCAGAAGCTACCGCGTACTGGTTGAACGTTAAACCCTTATTTACCGCCACATGTAGGTTCTTTACTCCTTCCGCCCTAGCAGTAATACGGTTATTTTTAATGTGATCGTTTGGAACTTTTATATGCGGTAGTGGAAGTGTATATCTGCCCCCTAAAACCGGGACCTTTACTAAAACAGAAATTTCGGCATCGATACTCTTCCCGCCGGGACCTGTTATTTTCAGTGTATCCCCTACCGTTGGGTTGGATGGAGAAACTTTCCATTCAGTAGCCGCGTATGCTGGAAAAATAAGTGAGCCAAATAAAAGAAATGTAGATAACACGCAGAATACAAGCCTTTCTCGTTTTGATTTAACATATTTCATTTTAGAATCCCTCTCTCCCATCATTATACAATTAATGTTTTAAAATCTCCAATTTCAGTTACACTTCTTTATGTTTAGGATAATTTATCCACATTTTTCCAATGTTGCCTGGATATTTACTAATTAAATAGTAGATGCAATTTTAAAAATGATAATTCCCACAAAAACAACGATCAAAGGTAATATTGTCATATTAAAAGATACATTCAGGTTTTTGCTCCATTGCTCAGATGCTGAAAGGATCTCCTTTAAAGAAAGGAGTATTAAAAGCCCGACAACAACTGTAGCCCCAAACTGAGGTAGACCAGGGCTTGTAATCATAGATACGGCACTAGAAGAAATAGCACTAGAAGATATGATGCTTAGTAACATAAAGACCCCCGTATTATTTTGTTTACACGTTTCTATTTTTAGATTGATTTATCCAAATTTTGTCTACTTGTGATTATATACGTAGATAGCTAGAATGTAGATAAATATGATAGAATAAATTTTTCGTATAACTAATAATTATCTTATATTAGGCAGTGTACCGCAAGTTCTGTAAAATCACAAATCTCAAGAGTTGTTGTGTATAAAATTCCACATCTGAGGAACCAAATTACACCCAGTACACAAAAAATTGACTTCGAATTTGCTGCAAATTCGGTGCACTTCCCAGATTCAAAGACGAACTCGAGACTGAGATCTAGCCCATAATCAGAGAAGACAACGACACGATAAACATAGAGAAGAGAGTTAGAGCACTCTTTTCCTGACAAACCACGGATCTCACCAGGAGACTACCTCCTCTTTGCAGCGGTCTATGAAAAAGATGGAGGTTTTGCAGGCATGTCACAGAAAGAGTTGACCATATTCGCAGTTAAAAACTTAAATGAGTCTGACTCAAAAATACACTCAACCCGCACTAATTCCGGCAGCAACCCTCAATAAAAAGCAAAGTTTTGTTACTACAGAAACCGACAGCTCTATTTTCAAAATTGAAAAAATTTAGACTCAAAGACCTCCAGTCTCATATTTAAGGAAGAGCATTTCAAGCAGGCATAATAATAAAAAACTCACAAAGAATGCTCTACACCATGCTAAGCTTTACAGGCACCCTCTTGACAGGGCTTGCCATACGGATGAAAGAGCTAAAAATCGAAAAGACAGATGGAATAAAAAGTATTAAGTTTCGAGAAATGCATAAATACTCAGGGGCACGAAAAAAACTTAATCAAGATCTATAACCACGGGAAGTACGGAAGGGCTGTGTCCGTGTTTTGATGGTTAACCTACCTTATGTTTCTGATCAAGCTAGTTATCGAATGCAGCAAAATTCCAGTAAAAGCCATAAAAGTTCCAACAAGAGTTAGCATGACCATCAAAATAGTGGGCCCAAAGTACAGACTTCCGCCAAGATAAAAAGTTTGTAAAAAAATGAGACCCATGTATACCCCGCATATCCCAAAAACGACCCCTGGCAAAGTGAAACAACACAGAGGTTTATTAAATTCTATGTCTTTACAGACCTTTACTAAAACACTCATGCCGTGCTTTACAGGATTTTCTGTTGAACAGTCAACGTCATACCTTACATCTATTTCTACTTCTTTAATTCTTAATCCTGACCTTCCTGCGTCTGCAAGCATTTCACTTTCTATTTCCATGCCCTGAGCATTGAAACGAAAAATATCTTTTGTGGAGGCTGCAAAAGCGCGGAACCCACTCTGAGAATCGGTAATTCTGACACCAGAATTAATGATGGTAACCTTGTCCAAAATGGTCTGCCCCAGCCGCCGGTATGCAGGCGTGTCTGTTGCGTGACCACATAGATAGCGACTGCCATTTACCAGATCAGCTTCGCCTTTGAGAATAGGGGCAACCAGTTTAGGGATATCTGCAGGGTTGTGCTGCCCGTCCGAATCCATGGTAACTATAATATCTGCACCCTCGGCTGCCTCAAATCCAGTCTTAAAAGCCATTCCCTTTCCTTTATTTGGAGAATGCACAATCACCTCAGCTCCGGCGTTTGCAGCAATCTCAGCCGTTCTGTCCGAACTCCCGTCATCAACAACTATCACCCTGTCAGCATACCGTCTCGCAAGCAAGACAATGCTCCCTATAGACACCTCTTCATTATAAGCCGGAAGAATCACGGTTATATTATGAGAAGCCGTCTGTTTTTCTCTGAAAACCCCCTGTGGCATAATGAATCGATAACTTTTCCCAACCACTATTTCTGCACCCATAAAAATACACACTCCGCGTTGAAAGAACTAGCCTCTATTTTGAAACGCACTATTTTTTATGTAATTAGATAGTAATTCTGAAATTTGTTTGTTGTAACTAATTTAATTGAATCAAGGGGTTTCAAAGTATAAATATCAATAAAAAAGAATAAGTCGGAATAAATATACTTAACTAAGTGAATTAAAAACTATACTTTATTATAGCTTGACTTTGTCACATTTCCTTTTCACATCTACCGAGATTAGTATATTAATATGAGTTTTCAGGATTGTTTTCATAATCAAGAATTTAATTTATTATTCAAAGTACAATATTTAAAAAGTAAATTTCGAGTTTTAGGTCAAGGCTGGAATAAATTTGCTTCCAAGCATTTTCACGAATCAATACAAAAGTACTGTTCTTTAGCTGTACTTTTAGTGGGGATAACTGTAAATTATGGCATTAGAGAAAGAAAGGAATTACAAGCCTTCGCTGAATAAAGAATAAAGAGGGGGCTATAGAAAAGCCATAACAAACGTGCAAAAACTAGAGAGCAAAGAATGCCATCAAGTTAAGGGAGCAGCACCAGTTTAAGGCCAAATAAAAATATGAAAACTGCCACAAAATTCCTGAATTTTTCCTGGGGTATTTTTTCAATTCCTCTTTTCCCAATCATTACTCCGATTAAAGATAAGGGTATGAAGATCAAAAAACCTGCTAGAATGACAGGCTCAAGCCCAATACCTCCTCTAACATAGGTCGCTATCCTTGTAGAGTCAATCATAAAAGATATGGCGCCAGCAGTTGTGATATAAACGGCCTTCTCCAGGTTAAAAGCGCTTAAGGCTACAGCATTTATTTCCCCGCCTACGCCAAAGATACCTGCAAAAATCCTGTCAGGGCTCCACCGGATACTGCCACAGATAACCTCTGACTCAGTTTGAAAGTTCGGTTGAAGACGATGAAGAGAACATAGGCTATAAGGAAAACCCCTAAAGTTCTTGAAAGAATTTCGCGGGAGATTCTCAAGGATAGGGATGATCCCAGAAAACTTGTAAAGATCCCGGGAAGGCCGAAAGCAAAAAAAGCTTCCATCTTATTCCCTCTCGAAATAAGAGTATCTTCCAGATATCATTAAACCAGTGAATTATGCCCACCAAGAGCAGGGTCTGAGGTAGAGGAAGGATAATCAGAAGAATGGGTACCATGACCGTAGATATTCCAAATCCGGCCAGAGTCCCGATTATGCTTGCCAGCAGTGTAAGCAAAGATATATAGATAATTTCTTCATACACAACCATATTACACAACCATATTTTACTGCATTATGGCATAATGTGAATAATGTACTGATTTTTTGTAATATCCAGTGAGTATCTGGAGGGATACTGGAGGGATGCTGGATAAATTATAATGTATCTTTGGAAAAAAACTTTTTTGGAGCAATGTAATATTAAGGTGCGTGAATAATATTATTATATTAATATTAATTCATGAATATTATTAGTATCCCTGTTCGAAAAGACGTTATCCCATTAAGAGAATTCAGATCTTGAAGATCTTTTTAAGAGGCATCTCATGTATCGAGCAGGTTTTGTAGAAAAAGCGGTTTTGATTCTTGCCGTGTTTATAGGACTGATTATCCTGTCTGCCAGGATATACTGTGGTTGATTTAAAGTGAATCTGAAGGGGGCACAGCCAGGAAAAGCATACTCACAATAAGGAGAAGAAAGGAATCAAGTGTGGACTCAAGGGCCCGGGGATGCGCCCCCATGTGCGCATTCAAGAAGAAGCTTGAATGAGTATATAATAGCATACGGCTTATGGCCTTTCGTCAGAATCAACTTATTTCTTTTTATCACCTTCGCCTTTAACTTTATACAGCGCAAAAATATCTCCTGAGTGGCATTTTCCTGGCAGATGTAAGGCGTTCGAAGTTGCGTTGTTTACTGAAATGTACGGTTTTCCTCTGACCATTACCTGCTCTCAGGCTGCTGGCAAGTCACTGCTTTTTTGCCAATCAGGTATGTGGGCAGCAAAGAATTTGTGTCAAACCGGACAATATTTATATTAATCTCAGAGTATTTCATAAAATAATAATTTTAAACCATTAGTAAAATTAGATGGAGGTCGAAACGATAACCCAAGAAACTATAAAAGTTGAAGGTATGTCCTGCGGGCACTGTGAGATGAGGGTTAAAAAAGCAGTTGAAGCTGTAGAAGGTGTGAGGAAAGCGGAAGTAAACCTTCAGAACAAACAGTTAACTGTCGAGTTTGAAGAAGGGAAAACGAACCTCAAAAAAGTCAAGGCTGCGGTTAGGGAAGTCGGATATGAACCCATTTGATATAATGGTCCTCTAGAATGAGTCCTGTGCAAATAACTCGCACATCGATTTTAAAGAATTATATACTAAAAGGCACAGAATTTCATTATATGGGTGAAGCACCTGTTTGAAAAACAGCTGTGCTGTGGGGGTGAACATATCGGGGAGACAACATTCATAGTAGACGATATGGTCTGCAGGTACTGCAAGGACATGATTACCAGGCTCGTTACTTCTATCAACGGGGTTTCCAGAGTAAACATAAATATTCCTGACAGAACTGTAAATGTTGCCTATGACAGCCGGATTACGGATGCATATGTCATACGGATGGCCCTGCTTAAGGCTGGATATAAAAATATAAAAGAGCACGGAAAAGCTTATTTAAATGCCTGATAGTCCTGAAAAATCTGGATAGGCAGCATATCCAGTGGAAGTACTAAAGGAATATATGGCATGACCTGTGGTCTGCTAAAAAAGAGTAGCTGATGCTATTTAGCGAATGCTATTTCTTCTTTTTAGAGAGTAGAATCCGCAGAGATAAATCTTGAGTCCGAATGCATCACTGTTGATTTTGACCTCAAAAAGTAGTGTCTGGATATTGTGAAAATACACACCTGCAGCAAGTAATTTACCTCTGTCGTACGGTTCGCTTTGAAGGATAACCTTCTGGCAGGTAAAACTCATCATATTTTCTGTTGAAGATCATCCTGCTTTTCTGCCCACTGTATCAAAGGAATAATTGCTTCACAAAATTGTTTTCCATCATCTGTTAAAAAGTATTCAACCCGTGGAGGTATCTCAGAAAAGGCTTCCCGCTGGATCAGGCCCTTTTTCTGGAGTTCTTTTAACAGGTCCGTAAGTGATTTGGGACTGATCCCTTCAAGAGTATTCATGAGGTCATGGAATCGCAATCTTCCGTGATGCCCAAGGGCACTGATAATCAGGAGGGCCCATTTTTTGGATATAGTGGTGATAATTCCTTCGAGAGGACACAAGCAAATCCCATTACTATTCTTTTTCATAGTTACTTTATCACTATAAACTCGACATTATTAATACTATCGAAAGTGTTGCAATTATTAATATTATATGTTACCATCTAAGTATTTTTTAATATTAAGTATTTTTGAGAATAGGTGAGAAGATGAAAATCCTTGTATGCGGAAAAGGCGGCAGTGGCAAGAGTACGGTCACTGCTATGGTTGCAAAATCCATGGCTAAAAGAGGTTACAACGTACTTGTGGTGGACAGTGACGAGTCAAACTTCGGGCTTCACAGGCAGCTTGGCCTTGGAATGCCCGAAGATTTCACAAATTATCTGGGAGGAAAAAAAGCCCTTGGAGAAAAAATGATGCAAGCGTTTCAAAAAGGAGATCCTATCAGTATTTTTGAAAACAAATGGCAAATATCCGACATCCCTAAGGCTTATGCTGTAGAAAAAGGGAACATAAAAATGATGGCCATAGGCAAAATCCATAATTTCGGAGAAGGCTGTGCCTGCCCGATGGGTGCACTTGCAAAGAATCTGCTGAAGAATATGGAAACTACATCTGAAGAGATGATATTTGTGGATACTGAAGCTGGAATAGAGCATTTCGGAAGAGGGGTTGAAGAGGGATGCGACCTGGTATTAATGATACTTGACCCGTCTTATGAATCTGTACGGCTTTCAGAAAAAATCATAGAACTTGTGGAGAAGGCAGGAAAACCTCTATACTTTATCCTTAACCGTGCGGATGAAATCGGAATTCAGTTAATGAAGGACGCCGTTGATGAAACTCATATCCTTGCTTCAATTCCGTCGAGTCTGGAAGTTTTCAGAGCTGGATTTGCAGGAGAAGAGTTAAACATTGAACTTCCGGAAATCGAATCTATTTCTGATTTTCTAGTTTCGGGAATAAGCTCCTGAAAAGAATGAAACAATTACTTCAGATGTAAATGGTCTACTGATTTCTTAGAATTACAGGACTTATGCAGTTGAACTGAAATACTAATAGCACCAGGCCATTAGCTGTTTAAACACAATTCAAATCACAGCGTTGAGTCTACTTGCTTTCATGTTTATTGCATAAGTCCTATTTTAAACGTGTAAAAATCCTATTTTAGGGACTTTAAGGTAATTATTTTGAATTAATATTAAGATTTAGTAATTTTATAGAAGTAATGATAAGAGATAGTAAAATAGTGGTAATATGATATTAGAAAATTTTAAGAGAGAATCACTGATACCTTTACCAGTAGCGTTTATATCCACAGCCAGTGAAGAGGGAATAAGAAATATAGCTCCTTATTCCTGTATTATGCCTATTTTACGCCCACTCGATTTAATTTGTGTGGCTTCGGCAAAAATGAGAGATACATTTGCGAACATTAAAAATACGAAAGAGTTTGTTATAAATATGCCTGGTGCTGATATGGTGGACAAAGTGATGCCAACAGCTTCGCATGTCCCTTTCAATATTGATGAATTTGAACTGGCAGGTTTGAAGGAAAGACCTTCAAAAAAGGTCAAAGCCCCAGGGATTGAAGGCTGCTATGCATGGATGGAATGCAAATTGCATAATATACACGAAGAAGTATACGGGGGATTCCCTTATCTACTGATTTTTGGTAAAGTCGTGCATCTTGAAGTGGAAGATAATATATACAACAAAGAAAAAGGTTCCTGGGACATCGAAAAAGCTAAACCGCTGATGATGACAGGATCAGATCATGGTATGCATTTCTGCACTGTCAAGGATATTGGTAAATTTGAGCCTTATGGAGCTATGTTTGAGAATGGTAAAGATCCCTTATCATGGATGTATGAAAAAGAAAGTACAGGAATGCAAGTAAAAAAGAATTAGTAAATTTATTTGGTTGAAATGGTTTTAGCTTATAACTGGAGGTCGAAACGATAACCCAAGAAACTATAAAAGTTGAAGGTATGTCCTGCGGGCACTGTGTGATGAGAGTTAAAAAAGCAGTTGAAACTGTGGAAGGCGTGCAGAAAGCAGATGTAGACCTTCAGAACAAACAGGTAGCTGTTGAATATCATGACGGGAAAGCAAACCTCGAAAAGGTCAAAGCTGCAATTCGGGAAGCAGGATACGAGCCTCTGTAATTATTAAATAACAAATATATTATTTGTTTCTAAGAGTTATAATAAAAGGTACGGATTCCAATTATATATAATAGAAGATACAATTTATAATACATATCTGAAGCCCCTGTTTGAAAAAAGCTGGTTATAAATTATAATGGAGCCCGGAAAAATTTGTAAATTCCGAGCAGTCCTGATAAATCTGGATAGGCGGCACATTTAATGAAAGTCACTATAAGAGTTTATGACATGACCTGTGGTCATTGCCAGAAAAGAGTAGCTGATGCTATTTCTTCTCTTGAGGGGTGGAATCTGTTGACGTTGATCTCAAATCCGAAAGCGCAACTGTGAACTTTGACCCTCAAAAAATAAGTCTGGAGGATATAAAAGGAGCTGTCTGGAAGGCCGGATACACAACCGAATTTGAAGAATCCCCTGAAACTCAGGAAGAGATTCGGACAGAGGGCTCAAATGCTCCAGAGGCAGAAGGCTCAGTTCCAAAAATTGTTGAAGTTTTGGAAACTGCTGTAGCTTCGGAAACTACCGAAACTTTAGAGACTGCTGACACTGTTTCAGTAAAACCGGATACTTCCCAAACCTGCTCCCTGACAGAAGCGTGCAGGCTGGCAGAGAAAGATTCAAGCATAATTTTAAGCCAGAAAACCGGTATAAAGGAAATCACGCTTGGAGTTTCCGGCATGACCTGTTCAGCCTGTGCCCTGAATATTGAGAAGATATTGAAAAAAAGGAGGGTGTGGACTCAGTAGCTGTCAATCTGGAGCTCGGAAGAGCAAAGGTAATTTTTGAACCTTCCATTGTCTCTCCTAAGGAAATAGAGGAGGCTATCGAATCTATCGGATATAAAGTAGAGAAGGATAAGGTTACACTTGATCTTCAGGGCATGAGCTGTGCGTCCTGCGCCGCAAACATTGAAAAGATACTCAATAAAAAAGAAGGCGTGATTTCAGCCTCAGTAAATTTCCCTCTTGAAAAGGCAGTTGTAGAATTTGATTCAGCCCGAATTTCGGTAAGGGAGATTATTGATGCAGTCAAAGGTATTGGCTATGGGGCGTCAGTCAGGGCTGAGACTGTGGAGTATGAGGATAGAGAGCAAATGTCCAGGAACTCCGAGATCCGGAAGCAAAGAAATAACCTTATAATTGCTCTTGTGCTGGGGATTCCAATTGGCCTCGGGAACATGAGCATGATGCTTCCTTTTCTGTCTTTCGTGCCTGCGTTCTTTTCCAATCACATAGTTCTTTTTGTACTGTCCACTCTTGTCCTTCTTTTTCCCGGCAGGCAGTTTTTTGTCGGGACCTTTAAGGGTTTCAAGTATGGTGTAACTGATATGAACCTGCTAATTGCGGCAGGGACAGGGTCAGCTTACCTCATCAGTGTGGCAGCAACATTTCTTGACCTGGGCCCCGGATATGACAGCCTTTACTACGACACAGTCGCTTTTCTCATTATTTTCATTGTCCTTGGAAGGTACCTCGAAGCCAGGGCAAGAGGCCGGACATCAGAAGCAATTAGGAAACTCATGGGCCTCAGGGCAAAGACTTCCAGGATCCTTGTAAACGGGATTGAAAAAGAAGTGCCTATTGAAGAAGTGGTTGTTGGTGACATTGTTATTGTCAGGCCCGGAGAACAGATCCCTGTTGATGGAGTTATCGTGGAAGGTGGTTCGGCAGTAGACGAGTCCATGCTTACGGGAGAAAGTATTCCTGTAGAGAAAAGTCCTGGAGATACGGTCATAGGAGCCACCTTGAACAGGACAGGAACTTTTAATTTCCGGGCTACAAAAGTTGGGGCTGACACTGCCCTTGCCCAGATTATCAGGCTTGTGGAAACTGCCCAGACTACAAAAGCTCCCATACAGAGGGTTGCAGATATTTTTGCCGGAAACTTCGTAGTAGCTGTGCATATAATTGCCCTTCTTGCCTTTTTCTTCTGGTTCTTCGTAGGTTACTGGCGCTACGGAGTGGGCGAATCCGTATCTTTCGGAGGAATCAGCCCATTCCTCTTCTCCCTGCTTATCGCCATTACTGTCCTTGTAATCTCATGTCCGTGTGCAGTCGGGCTTGCAACCCCTGCAGCCATTATGGTGGGCACGGGCAAAGGGGCAGAAAACGGAATCCTCATAAAAGGTGGAGAAGCTCTTGAAAGGGCACATAAACTTGATATTATCGTGTTTGACAAAACCGGGACTCTTACGAAAGGCTCTCCAAAACTAACGGATTTTCTTGCCGCTCCGGGTCATGGGGAAAAAGAGGTGCTTTTCATTGCGGCAACGGCTGAAAAAGGATCGGAACACCCTCTCGGGGAAGCCATTGTAAAAGGGGCGGAAGAAAGAGAAATCAGTCCCGGAAAGGCAGAAAATTTCCATTCTCTTCCAGGGAAAGGAATTGAAGCCTATTTTGAAGAAAAAGAATTTTGCTCGGCACCCGCAAACTTATGGAAGAAAATGGGATTTCCATTAAGGAAATGGAAACTAAGATGCGAGAATTTGAAGAACAAGGGAAGACTGCAATGCTTGTAGCCCTTGAGAACGAAAATATAGGCCTTATTGCAGTTGCCGATATCCTGAAGGAAAACTCAAGGGAAGCGGTTGAGACTCTGAAAAAAATGGGTGTCGAGGTAGTTATGATAACCGGAGACAACGCCCTTACAGCCGGTGCGATTGCAACGGAAGTTGGGATTACCAGAGTACTTGCCGAGGTGCTGCCCGAAGACAAAGCAAATGCAATCAAAAAACTCCAGGAAGAAGGCAAACTCGTCGGAATGGTGGGTGACGGCATTAATGACGCTCCAGCCCTGATCCAGTCCGACGTGGGGATTGCTATGGGAACAGGCACGGATGTTGCAATGGAATCCGCAAAAATCGTGCTTATAAAGAGTGACCCGAGAGACGTGGTTGCAGCCCTTAAACTGAGCCGCCTTACCATTAAAAAGATCAAACAGAACCTTCTCTGGGCTTTTGGGTACAATACAATAGGCATCCCTATTGCAGCAGGGATTCTTTACCCCTTCTTTGACAGGGTCCTGATTACACCCGAACTTGCTGCAGCTTTTATGGCGCTCAGTTCAGTCTCGGTGACTACCAATTCCCTCCTGATGAAAAGAAGCAAGATCAAGTGAATTCAGAGAATCTGAAACTCATGGAAATACAATTTTGAAGCTCAAATAAAAGCAGGTTTGAAAATTAATGGTGAGTTGTATGGTAAAATTCGAATCCACGGAGAACAGGCCCAGAGTAGTGTTTCTATCAAGTATTACCATTTCGGTAGTGCTTGGGAGCCTTTTTCTTTTTGGGGCTCTTTTAGTCAATTTATCGCGTGGTGAGACGGCCTATACCCAGGTGGACATGGCTGCAGGCTCAATTTTTGTTTTTGTGATCACCATGATAATTTCACTGTCCCTATTGCCTAAAGTTACGGAAAAGCTTGAAAATAGGGCAAAGAGTGAGAAGATTTTAAAGTAATCTGTACCTACTTTACCGATTATAAAATATACTAAAATAAATATTTTAATACAGATTAACTGCCAACAAAAAGAGTACGGAAGAAGGAAATAAAGGCATAATCCTTCCGCACTTTCCGCGTTTTTCGCTGTTATAAAGTTTTGTTTGAGTTATTCCATACTCTTAGTGTTTTTATGGTTATAAAGTTTGAATTCTAGCGTTTAAAGTGTATTTAATTTGTTAATTGACTATAATTACTAAGATCGTCAAGTCCCGGATTCAACTCAAAATACGACACTATTGGCAGTTCCTTTGAGGTCTATAACTTCATAGAATTGAACTACTCCCTTAACGAAGCTCCCTCCACCGATAGTTGTTTTATTGGTTGTCCGGATCGCTATAGTCTTAAATTCTTTTGCTGAACCATCGAGGTTAATTGCAGGCACGAGCAAAGTCAGCGTGACTGTACGAAGGTCCGTAATAGTCTCTAAGGTCACAGTAACAAGCGTACCCATATCCGTATTTTGTGTACGGATTTCATCTCCCATAAAGCTGCGTGCGCCTTTTGAGTCTTTATAGGTTAAAAGAGGTTTGCCTGTGATGCTGCTCGTCGAATAGCTTATTTGTACATCTTTATACTTGGGTCCAACTCCCTGTAGAAAGAATAGATTTGGTTCCTCGTATTGGTATGGACTAATGGATTTTATTTCTGTCTGTTGGCTTGATGAATCCGAAGAAACTGCACCTACAGACACAACTGTAAATGAAACTATAAAAAGGACTGTCAGTAAAATCCCTGATGTCCGTTCTAGCTTTTCAGATTTTAGATATCTCATTCACTCCCACACTCCTAACTGTTGTTAAATGCTATTTAGTTCAGGTACTTTGTACATTTTATATTATGGTCTTATATGCCATTATTCCCCCGAACTAGTTACTGTAATAAGGAACTTGAGAATAATAAAGATATCTGTGCTTAATTTCGTCAAAAATTCCAAAATCAATCTGAGATTGATTAAAAAAGCCAATTCGAGGAATAAATTATCACTGAAGGTCCAAGTATTTCCAATATTTTACATAATTTAAGGCAAGTCCTAACGTACAATACTTTTACATTTCTACATAAAACTGACTTTCCGCAGATGTCTTCAAAAAAATAACATTTTTCCTGTTATCGTTTTTGGAGAAATATTCGAAAATTTGCAGTTATTATCTTTACTGAAGCTTAAGAAAATGGCTGCTATAAGTCCTAAATGAAGGCAAAAGGTCGAAAGTTTTGGAAAAAATTCAAAAACACATTTTGAGTAACCAAGTCGGTTTTCAGAAAAAACGATAGCAGGAAAAATTATGAAAATTGAAAGGACATCTGCGGAAAGTCAGATAAAAGTTTAATTTTTCTTAAAACTAAGTTTTTAGCCCCTCTTCTCAAGTATTTGTCTGCAAGATCTAAAAGAAAAAACATTTAATATTTCGGATAAAAATTTCCATTTGAAATCTTTGCTGGAATAAGCGAAGTTTTCAGATTTTATCACCAGAAAAGGGTTTTAAGCCCTTCTTAATAAAACTTAGGATTTCCGGAGAAAAAGGAAGACAACCCGGAAAATGACCTCCTGTGAAATTCGAAAAACAGTGAAGTAATCCGGTTCCTGCAGTAAAGAAACTTGCATGATAAGGATCAGCCGATTCAAGACAGGCGTTTATTTAAATGCAGTAAATTTGTCTTTTAATGCATTGCATACTGGACACCTATCGGGTGCTTCTCCTTCAAAAGTATATCCACAGACTTCGCAAACCTGGATCGGGCCAAGGTCAACGTCTTTTCCTGAGTTAACCCACTCTAATGCTTTTTCAAAAAGCTGTTTATGTAGTTTTTCACTCGCATATGACCATTCAAAACTTCTTTGCGCGCCTTTTTCGCCCTGGAATTTTGCTACTTCTATATATACTGGATACATTTCCTCAATTTCAAAGGTCTCGCCAGCAATGGCCAATTTAAGGTTTTTCGTGGAATCCCCAGGGCCAAAAGCTGCCATGCTATTTGCGACAAATCCTCCCTCAAGGTGTCTTAACTCCCGGTAATGGTCTCCTGCATGTAAATATTCAGCATGGGCAATTGCACGAAATAATCGGGCTACATTATAGTATTTTTCTTTTTCTGCCTTGTTTCCAAAATGTAAATATCTCATATGTGCCTGACTTTCTCCTCCGAATGCATTGATAAGGTGCTGCTCTGTCATTTTCTTCATTTAAAAACCTCTTTTCAATAAAATTCAATTATTTTATAGATTCGGACTTAGGTACGTGAGTTCAGGACTTAAGTACATGAGGAACAAAATCAAGCGTGAGCATACCTCTCACAGATATTATGTGAATTATACAGTTTGAGGTTTAACGCTATTGATTTCTCGTTTCAACTGCATAAGTCCTGGTTGCTTTACGGTTACTTTATTCAATTTTTACATCCACAGCTTTTTCAAAAAGCTGCTGGTAAGGTACTGTTATTTTAAGTACACTATTTGAGTAATTAGCAACCACTTTTTCCGGGCTCACCGGGCAGCAGACGGCGTGCTGTGTGCAATAACCTTTCCTTTGATGGCTTTTACATAACCATTCTCGGTGATCTTACCAGAAATATCTTTCATTTAGACTTCCGGAAGAACTACCTCAATTTCAAGGTTTTAGTATTTATCGTCAGGATATGCACATATAGCTGGTGGTAGTTCTAAAGTGTCTGTCATCAAATTACCCCCGAATAGCATCACCGTTTAATATATTTATATATTTTCTTTTGATTGAATAATCTGTTAAGTTAAGTACAGGGGAACTTTTAATACACCCTTAAAGACCATATCAGATTAATAATTTCATGTAATTTTTTTCAGATTGATAATTCAAAAGAGAGTGTTTGTACATGAGGGAATCAGTCAGAAAACTCGGGCTCATAGGAGCCGGCCTCTGGGCAATGACCGAAGACAAAATAAATGATCTTGTAAAAGATCTTGTAGATAAAGGAGATATTAGTAAGGAAGAAGGTAAAAAGGTTATTCAGGATGTGCTTGAAGAAAGTAAAAAGCAGAAGATTGATCTCGAAAAGAAAATCTCTGAGAAAATTCAGGACTCTATCTCAAAAGCAGATATCTTCACCAGAAAAGACATGCGTGAACTTGAATCAAGAGTAGATATACTGGAAGACGAAATTCAGAAAATGAAAAATAAAGATAAGATGTTTTTCAAGTGAAAACTATTTTCCAGTTGAAATTTCACTTATTTCCTTTCCATTTCACAGTTCTTCGATGGTTATCTCCTCTTCAGGGCTTGCATTTACGAGCAAGTCCTCGAGATCTGCCATATCACAATTAAGCCCCTGGATTTCTGCCTGTGTGAGCCCAATTTTCAGATCTTCGGACGGTGCCCCATTACCTGCCTCGGCAACGTTTGGGTCTATTCCTGATTCTTTTACTTCAGATGTACCGTTCCCGACACAGCCAGATCCTGCAAGCCAGACAACTAAAGCTGACAGTACGAGCAGGTGAGCGAATTTAACCATTTTCTGCCTCCTCAATTCTGTAATTTTTCTTCAGTAAGGTTTCCAGTCTCATCCCCTGGTTACGATATTTTTCTCCATTAGAAGAGGCCTTCTTTGCACTGACAGAAGAGCCGCTTCTGAGATGTTAACTATTGTGTGTATCTGTTATATTTTTAGTATTGTTAAGTACGGTTTTCAGGCTACTTTCGACTCCAGTTTCGTTATATTTATCAATTTCATACTCTTTCAGCTCGTTGAAAATTTGTCTGAGTATATTGTTTGCTTTACTGATCTCACTAAGAGATTGACGCAGGTAATTATTCGCCGTTTCCATATTTTCCAGAGTGACATTCTCACCGCTGTAAATGGAGTCTGCCGCTTCTTTCCTTTCCTGAGCTGATTTTATATATAGTTTGTAACTGGCAAGCTTTGTCTCAAGGTCAGCCTTGTCAATATCGGTTTCGTTCAGACTCTCGATATTTGTTCCAAGTTTTTCAGAGAGGGTTTCGGATTTTTCAAGAAATTTTCCTATTTTCTCACTGACGGTCTGTCCTACGCCTGCAAGGCTGATTCTCTCGGCATTATCCCATATTCCGCGTACGGATCTGACAACGACCAAAAACTCATTCTGACTGGAAGCTTTTGCAACCTGTGCCTTCTCAACTTCAAGCAATTTAATCTTTTCATCTATAGCAACAATTTGTTCTTCTGTTTCATTGCCATTTGAGTATTCCATATTGCTCTTTACATTTGAAAGGTGAGCTATCATATAATTAATGCTTGAGTTAAGGTAGGTCCTTGTAGCATTTAAAGCCTCTTCTGAGTTTGGATCAAGTTTTCCTGTCCGGATACGATTTCTGATCTCGAGAAAATCTACTTTTGCTTCCTGATATTCCTTCTTATGAAACTGAAGTTCTTCTATTAATTGTTTTCTTTCGTATTTATATTCGGGAATTCTGTTCCCGTCTTTTATGCTGAGATTGTTCTGAAGCTGTTCCGTGTCAGACTTTGAATCACTGGCGTCACCTGAATTGTTGATTTCATTCTTGTATGAATCGCGGGCATCTTCGCGCATATACTGGTCCTGATTACTATTTCCATGTTCAGAAGATTCTTTGGCAGCAAGGGAGCCTCCTGGAAGCGCACTGAGTAATGTCAATAGGATCGTAAGATAAGCCAGATATCGCATAGTTTGTGATTTTTTCATCTGACTGCCTCCTTTCGCAAGTTATTACACTGTATATAGAATAAGGTAGATATAAGCATTCTTTTCGGAATAAGTTAGATTAACAGGCACATATTGAATTTTAAGCTTGAAGAATCCCTTTTTTCTTGATAAAACTTTAATAAGCTGTTATTATTTTGGAAATTTCTGTGAGGGAAAGCAAAAGATTTATGTTAAAAAACCATTTAACATTCCGTGAATTTTAGAAAGCTCTGCAGGATCGCCTGTGTTTTCTTTTTCCTTATGTTTTTTCAGGGAAACGCAATTGCGGCCACAATTCACGGGACCGTTTATGAGTGGGATAGTTTCAAGCCTCTTAATAACTCAGTGATTGAAATTAATTCCACCCCTGAACAGTACTTTGTTGCAACGGATTCTCAATATTCTTTCAATCTTACTCCTGGCACCTATCTGATAACTGCCAACTATCTTGAGGGAAGCAACGTAGTTTATACAGCAAACGAAGAGGTTGTAATTTCAGATAAAGGAGAGTATGTGCATGACCTTCTCCTGTTTCCACCCTATGATGAAGGACTCCTGGACCAGGGGAATTCGAACTCCCCAATCTGGATTCTGAAGAAACGGAGCTCATCTCCGGGGCAAGCTCTCAAAATACTATCTTAGTTTCTGCCTTCCTTGCCCTAATAGTCCTTTTGTTAGCTGGTTACTTTTTAAAAAAGAAGCATGAAAAATCTCTTGAGACAATAACCCCGTTTCCGGGAGGAAGCAGAGAACCATACCTGTTGCAGTCTGAGAATCCCATAAAAGATGCAATATTTTCTGAGGAGACTGAAAACGGTTCGACAGAAGACATTATAGAAATTCCGGAAGCAAGCCCTGAACGACCCGCTATTACTGAAAATGCAGGAGACGCATCGGAAACTGGAAAATTTATGCAGCAGAGGATTAAGCCTGAAGAAAAGGACCCAAATATACCGGATTCTTCTTTCTATAGTGGAGAACCAAATAAATCGAGCCCCAACGTTCCGAAGCATTCCATACTTAATCTTCCCGAAGATCTCAAAGATCTCCTTGAGGTAATCCGAGCTAGCGGAAACCGGATCACCCAGAGAGAACTCCGGAAAAAATCCCCGTATTCAGAGTCCAAAGTCAGTCTTATGCTTTCGGATCTTGAAGAACGCGGGCTGGTCGAGAAATTCAAAAGAGGAAGAGGGAATATAATCCGTATTCCGGACATGCATCTTTCCAGGCAGACAGAACATAAAAATAAGAAGGAATAAGCAGAACATAGTCCTAAGCAGAATAATAATACTCTAACAGTCTATTTTGAAAGGCCATAAACAGTAAACTATATAACTTAATTAATCTACTAAACAACAGAAAGGGTTAACGGTATTTAAAAGATAGAATGTGCGACTTATTTGAATAACCTTTTTAAATTCTTATGCCGAGTGGAGTGTTTACTGAATATAAATTAATTAATAACATTAGAGTAACAGGGCCTTGTTTCACGGGAACAAGTTTGTATTGAAATTACAAAAATGAGGCTTAAGAAACTTCATGGCTCGATTGGAACCGGATATTCTGATATATTACTACAACCTTGACAGTAAGTTGCTGGATATTATATTGATAGATTGGTAAATTATTATTTAAATTGCACAAAGAATTGTTACAAAGTGCACGAGGGACAACATGCGAATTTCCATGGACATTGAACTAAAAGATGTGCCAGGGCAGATGCTTTTAGCCCTCCAGCCTCTTTCGGAATGTAAGGCTAACCTGATAACCGTATTACATCACCATCAGAAGAGAACCCCCAGAAAAACAGTGCCTGTACAGCTCGTACTTGAAACCAGACCTGAAAGCGTTGAAATAATAAAGGCCAAACTGGAAGAAAGCGGAGTCAGAGTCGTAAGAGTAGGAGAACATCGTTTCAGGGAGAGCATAAACGTGGTTCTCATAGGGCATGTAGTTCATACAGGCATTCAGGATACAATTGATGAGATCGACAAAACAGGGTTTGCTGAGGTTGTGGACCTTTCCCTTTCCATGCCGGGTATCAATCTGCTTTCTTCAGCCCTTATAAAAATTGATGCCGTGGGTAAAGAGGATCTGCAAACGGCACTCAACATCCTGAAAGAAGTCTCGGCAAAAAAAGACCTGCTGATGGTCCTTCCAATAGACATCCAGGCCTGAAAAATAGTTTTTAGGAGTTTGAAAACATGAAGACAGTATGCTGTTCGATTCTAGGGTTCGGTGCAATCGGACAGGGTGTGGCCGAGGTACTCCTTATGAAAAAAGAGTATCTGGAAAGTATCGGGCTGGAAGTGAAAGTTGTAGCTGTTGTGGATTCAAAGGGCGCTACTGTTAATCCTCAGGGTGTGGACCTTGCCGACTGCCTCACCCGCAAGAGAATAAGTGGAACTGTCGCTCTTGAAAATATTACCGGAGTCGAAGTCATCAGATCCGTAGACCATGAACTGGTAATCGAGACTACCCCTACAAATATCAAAACCGGCGGGGCAGGTCTACAAAACATGCTTGCGGCCTTCCAAACCGGAAAGGACGTTATTACTTCCAACAAAGGGCCTCTTGCCCTTAATTACAGGGAACTCGTGGAAACCGCAAAGGCAGCCGGGTCAAATTTCAGGTTCGAAGCGACTGTCGGCGGTTCAATGCCGGTTATTAACCTGGTAAATGAAGTTCTTGCAGGCAATAAAGTTAAAAGCATCAAAGGAATACTGAACGGAACCTGCAACTATATTCTAACAAGGATGCTGGAGGAAAGGGCAAGTTATACCGACATTCTTGCCGAGTCCATGCAGCTTGGAATTGCTGAAGCCGACCCTAAGTATGACGTGGAAGGGATTGACACAGCCTGTAAACTGGTAATTCTTGCCAATGCAATCTTCGGACTTAATGCTACTTACAGGGACGTTGAAGTTACAGGAATCACAAAGGTCACGCCTGAAGCCCTGGAGATGGCTTATGAAAGGGGGCATGTGATCAAACTTATAGGGGAAGTTAGCAGGGAGAGAATCCAGGTAGCTCCAAGGCTTGTACCGATCAACCATCCCCTTGCAGTCGGAGGAACCCTGAATGTGGCGTCAGTAGACACTGAGCTTGCAGGAGAAATTACGGTTACGGGTAAGGGTGCAGGCCCGATTGAAACAGCAAGTGCGATTCTCAGCGACCTGATCGCAATTTACGGAAACTGATAAGGGTTATTAAGAATTCGGATTTTGTCCGAATTCGGAAAAAATAAAAATAAAAAAAGCTGCGTGGATTATGACAAGCTTCAGGGAATTTGCAGAAACCTGCCAGGCAATTGAAAAAATATCGAGTACTATCGACACTACAAACAGGGTTGCTGATCTTCTTAAAAAGGTTGATGTAGAAGAGTTGCCCATTGCAACTCACTTTATCATGAGTGAGGTTTTTCCTGCCTGGATTGGAGAGCAACTGGGAATTGGCACTAGCCTGCTGTATGTTTCCCTCTCCAAAGCCTCGGGAATGTCTATAAAAAGCATAGAATCTCTTATCCGGACAACAGGAGACATAGGAGATACAGCACTTCTTATCCTTAAAGAAAAACGGAAAAATCAGGTCACTTTCTCTTCTTATCTAGAAGAGCAGCCGGAACTCTCAATAACTGAAGTTTATAAGCGCTTCAAGACGGCTTCCGAAGCTTCGGGAAAGGGTTCGCAGGAAATTAAGGTCAAAAACCTTCAGTTTCTCTTTAACTCCTCAACCCCGAGGGAAGCAAAGTATATTTCCAGGCTTGCGCTTGAGGAACTCCGCATAGGTGTCGGGGAAGGCGTTGTAAGGGATGCCATTGCAAAGGCTTTTTCTGTTCCTTCTGATATGGTTGAACACTCCTTTATGGTTACAAATGACCTCGGGATAGTGGCTGCAGCTGCCAAGAGAGGCGGGATAGAAGCCCTGGGACATCTGGGAATTGAAATCAATCGTCCGATCAAGGTTATGCTCTCTCAGATCAGCTCTGACATAGATGCCGATATCAGGGACATGAAAGAAGTTGCAATCGAATGGAAATTCGATGGGGCAAGAGTGCAGATCCACAAGGATGGAAACTCGGTTACCCTTTTTCACGAAAACTTGAAAATGTTACGAACTCCCTCCCGGATCTTGTGGAAATAGTCCGTAAACACGTAAAGGCTGAGTCTGCAATCCTTGACGGAGAGGCCGTTGCAGTGGATGAAAACGGTAAGCCCAGGGCCTTTCAGGAGATTCTCAAACGTTTCAGGCGCAAATACGATGTGGATGAGAAAGCGCTTGGAATTCCTATCCAGCTCAACCTTTTTGACATTATGTTCCTTAACGGCAAAACGCTGATTGATCTTCCTCTTCTAGAGCGGCGAAAAGCGCTTGAATCCTGCGTGGAGAGTTCGGTTGAGGACTCAAAATCCATCTGCGTGGACAAACAGATTATAACCGGTGACCTGGAGGTCGTAGAAAAAATCTACAGGGAAGCCTTGAAAGCCGGGCACGAAGGCTTGATGATCAAAAACCCTAATTCATTTTATTCCCCTGGCAAGCGTGGAAAAAACTGGCTAAAGAAAAAGCCCCTTATGGAAACCCTTGACCTTGTAGTTGTGGGAGCTGAGTGGGGTTTTGGCAGGCGTGCGAATCTTATAGGTTCTTACTCTGTTGCCTGTTATGACCCTGATACTTCCCGCTTCATGCAGGTCGGTAAGGTGGGTACAGGCCTGACCGACGAACAGCTAAAGGAACTCACGGAAATACTTTCCGGATTAATGGAAGGCGGGGAAGCAGGCGGGGTATTTGCAGTCAGACCGAAGGTAGTTCTGGAAATTGCCTTTGAGGAAATCCAGAAAAGCCCCAACTACGATTCGGGTTTCGCACTGCGTTTTCCCCGCTTCATCCGCATCCGGGACGATAAAGATCCAGAAGAAGCGGACACAATCCAGAGGATAGGGCGCGTATATAGCCAGCAATTGAAAAGGATGTAAAGGGTAGTTGGCTATTGCTTCCTTTTTGTGGCAATCGCATGACCTTTTAAATATCCTTCCAAATTGGTTTAAAGTTTTTGCCTTCCTCGGATAGAGATAAACGTCTTCTTAGAAGTTGTCTTAATATTCAAACCATTTCTACAATTGGATAATAAGCAACATTAATTTCAAATTCATATAGTACATTTTTCCGGAATTCAGGTATATTGACCTTAAAGATAGTACTTTATCCCAAGGACTTACGCACTCGAGGTATAAAATCAAGTACAATAAACATCACGGTTTAAATATACATTTTAGACATTTAACGGTTTAATGCTACAGTTTTTCAATTTGAATGCGTAAATCTTATCCAAATACACTCAAATTTAATTTTAAGATAGCTCTTAGCACCAACAAGGCATTTACTTGCCAACCTTTATTTTTCATCTTTTGTTCCCGCATTTTTCTATTTTTTAATATAGAATATAGTCAGGCATTACAGTCAAAACTTTATCATTTGTTTCAAGCTCATTTGTTATTCTGATTGCATCCTTCTCCGTAATACAATTCTTTCCCAGAGTATCATGCCTAGTTGAACTATCTCTATAGCTAATTAAACACCAGACGAACGTTTTCACCTGAAGGTTATGTCTTTTCAGTATCTCAAGAAAATTATTGTCATGGATAGCTTGTTCTGTTACCGGATATATAATATAATCTCCTTTTGTAAAAGAAGGTAAACCAGAATCAGTCCAATTTTCGTCTTTCCTCAGTCCGTCTCTTACTACATCCGGCAAATCATCTTTGTACACCTTTATGTAGTATTTATAGCCTCCATTATTCCAATTGCAATCTATGCTATAGTTCAATGTCATATTATAGTTTTCAAGAATGGTTTTAACTTCCGGTTCAGTTGTTCCGTTTTCAAATTGGATAAGAAAACCAGATATTTTCGCTTCTCGGGCTGTGGGAATTTGCATAAACCCATAAAGTAGTACAAGAATCAGAAGAATAATAAAAACAACTATTTCCGTTTTAATTTTCCTCATATCCTTTACCTCTAAAAAAGATTTTGCATTATTATAGTATTTGGTAAGCATTTGGGCACTTGTTGGCTGACAGTAGTAAGTAGTGCTTTGTGTATATACAGGAACATCGAGAATGTTTTCAGCAAATATGCAGGAGCAACGATATTTTTTTAACAATTGTTGCCGTTATCGTTGTATTGCCACTTAGTTTTTTAATATTTTCTTAGTGACTAGTAGATTAATATTAGTTCCATTACTATTTGCTGCTTGCTCTATAAATTTAGTAAGTTCATCCATATTTTGCCATTTTTTAGATTTTGAGAGGGGCCAGGATGCCCCTCTTCGTAAGTATTTGTCTGCAAGATCTAAAACCAAAAACATTTAATATTTCGGATAACAATTTCCATTTGAAATCTTCGTTTACTGGAATAAGCGGAGCTTTCATATTTTATCACTAGAGGAGGACTGTAAGTCCTCTTCAATAAAATTTACGATTTTATACGACTTTAATTGGAATTTAAGTGGAAAATAAGATGTATTTTTTGGGGAAACCATTATTACACAGTTATTACTCCTATATTCATTGGAGAGCTGGAATTATCCGTTATATGTATATCTACAGAACTCCAGGCGGCTGGCAGTGTTCTGCAGGTGTCCTCAATTTCGCCGTCCAAAATAACTTTGAACTCATACTCCCCTCTGCCGAATACATATCTTTTCCTTTAGACCATGGCATCGACCATCGAAGCAGCAGCCATAATGATTTAGGCTGTTCTATGTGTTCTTCGGGAGCCAATTCATACTTTTCTTTAAATACAGATTCGTTATATGAATCAAATACTTCAACAATTACTTCATGACTCTGGAGATCAGTGTTATCTATATAAAATAGAGGTGTTGGAGATCCGACCAGCAAGTATGGGAAAATAACAAAATAAGGCATTGTTAACTAAATATAGTTAACTCATTATTTCTATATTTCATTAAGAGAATAACTGAGTACTTTAGCATTTCAAGACTCTTAGGAATGCTGCAAATATAACTTCAATTTTTCACTTGTGGAATTGCTCTGTAATTCCATTTTCCTAAATAATCATCAAATACAATTTTCATTTTTTCTTTGAAGTTTTCAGTTGCTTTTCTTCCCGTGGCATAAACTTTATCCTTTATAGTCGAAAACACTTTGAGTCCTGTAGATGTGTAAGTCTTCTCAACAAGGCTTTTGACCACCTCAATATTGCTGAAAACAGTACCTTTGCATGCATTCGTAACATGACAGAATAACCTGTGTTCTATTGGATTGTATTTCGACGTATATGGTGGATAATGAGCCATTCTGATTTCAATTCCAATTTCATTTACCATCTTTTGCATATCTTCCTTGAAAATATAATTCCTGCTTGAGTTGCTTCCACCACCATCAGCTAAGGTTAAAATGCTATTTGCTTCTGGATATTTGTTTTTACCGTATTTTTCCCACCAGTCTTTAATGCAGTCACAACAAAACTCGCTTGTATCCTTACTGGTTCCTAAAGTGATGTATCCTTCGTTACGTTTTAGATCGTATATGCCATGTGGAATTACAACACCATCTGAAAATGTATTGAAGTCGTGGTCATATACCTTTACTATCTGGGTACAATAAACTTTACCATCACGGTAGAAATTACCTATGACTTCTTTTTTACATCTATACTGATAATAGGATTAGCGCTTTTTGAGTACTCTTCCTTTAACTCGTGAATTCTCTCAAATTGCTCATTTCTATCTTTAGAGTCTTTCATTGTGACAGCTTTTTGCATTTTCCTTTTTACAAAACCATGTTTCTTTAAGAGCTGCTTTACTACATAGGGAGTTATATTCATACCCTTTGATTTAAAAACCTTTGAAATTTCTTTAAGGTTCAGGTTTGTCCATTTTAGTTCTTCATCCATAGGGCTTCCAGCCGTATGGTTTTTTAGAATATCAAAAAATATTTCATCGATATTTTCCACCGTGTCGATGATTTTCTTTTTACCCCCACCAGGCTTTCGAATTCTGTCCTCTGGGGTTTCTGTACCATTGGTGATTTCATTAATTCCAGCCATGACAGTCTGAAAGTGGCAGCCCAGGACACTACTAATATAGATTTGTCCTCCGTGACCTAATTTAATTGCTTCGATAGCTGCGTATCTTCTCCGATCTTTCTCGTTCAAACTATCATAAAATGCTTTCATTCGAGTTTCAATTTCTTCCGGATATTTTATGCGTAGCGTCAAATTAGATTCCTTTTAATCATTTGTAATGGCTTCTAAAAAACATTATAGATGGTAAGAGAAATAATTGAAATTATATATGTTTTGTTCCTTAGTATAACACTTTGTCTTTCTTCTCAATCTTGCCAGAAAGTGCCTAAATATGCTGTTATACCCTTCAACAGTGTACGTTTCTGCTTTTGATTGAGTATGAATTTTATCTGGAACGAACTCTGCATATGCCCTCCAGTGATCAGTCATCACTTTTTCAATCTCTTTTTCCTTTAACTTTTCCCAGAGTTTTTGTCCAGTTTCAGTCCCTCTGCTGCCAAAAGAGCAGTTGATGAACTTTTTCCCAACTCTATCAACAGCAATCCAGATCCAGCAATATTTTTTTTGTTACCGATGTAAGTGTGCATCTCATCCATTTCAACAATAGAGATCTCATTTTCGCTTTTTAGTTCTTCTAACTCCTGACCAAATTTCTTTATCCATTTTTGGATAGAAACATGACTTACTCCCAAAAAACGCCCTATTGACCGAAATCCCAATCCTTCAAGATAGAGTTGTAAAGCCTGTCTCTTAACAGATGCGGAACTAGCAGTTGATTTTAGCTCTACTGAATAATTATATCCACAATCAGAGCATTTGTAGCGTTGACGGCCATTAACTTTACCATTCTTATTATGATCGAGACTCTTACATCTTGGGCAGTTCATCAAGAGATATAAGTTCTCATAATATATATCAGTGTTTAGGTACCAATGCCCAAAATAACTCAACAAAATTAGTATTATTCCTAAAAAAGGAATATTTTTCGGTAGTTTTTAATATATATACCTCCGTAAAAACTCCAATAATTTTTGTAAGATAACTGTTGAGGTTATTTTGCTTAGGATGAATAGTTATATTTTTTGTGCTTATCATATAGCAGAATACTGGAAATAGTCAACTTACCTGCTCTCTGATTTTTGAGATTATCTGCTATTGCAAGATCACGCTGTTGATATATACACAGATAAAGGAGTCTCAGCACTATCTTCATAAAGTATAATATCAGCTATTACCCATGGCTGTAATCCAATTTGATGTATCTCCGTAATATCGTCATCTAAAGTGATTTTAAAAGTACATTCTTTCGTATTTCCTGGAGAAACAGATAATTCCAATAACAGCCATGAAGATTTTGGCTGCCAGATACTAGCCCCAGGATCCAGTTCATAAGTTTGTTCGAATACAGACTCGTTATTGGAATCGAATATCTCAACTACAACTTTATGTTCGTTGCTATCGTTATTGTATATAGAAAAAAGAGGGAGGGAGCCCCTATAAGAACAAAGGGCATTGCAATGAGTGATATCGCAATTAACGTAACGATAGACACTATGACAAAAAGATAAGATTTTTTCATTATCTCCCTTTCTACTATATTTTAAACCTATGTCCTCAACATCAAGCTTTTTAATTATCTATCCCATTGTTCACAGTATTCCCACAGGAAGTACATCAGATATCTGTGCTCGCATATGCAGATGATTCATTATGCGAGTCGGTACAATAGATAATTTTTATCTGATTCATCAAAATTATGGGAAGCTTTATGTTGAACAATACTGTCGTGGGGCCAGTCAAGACCATATGCTTTAACTTCATAAGCACTAAATAGCCCTATTTCTACCTATACCATTAAGGTTCATATTAATTTATAAAGAATATCAAAATCCTACATTTTCACTAGATTCAGTGTTAGTCAGCTGAATAATAATGCATATCATAATACTCATTATTAACTTTTATATTATCAGTTTCGTTACTTGACCTTATTTTACCAAATTCTGACATACCTTCATTGTGATCGAAGGGAACTCTGATATCCTTTCCTGGATTCATCACTGCTTCTTTAATATAGGGATATTTCTCGAGATCTGCTAAACTGAATTCCACATATTTCTCTGGCGGGTCCTGAAGTTTATCTGCGCGAACATACATGCCTGCCCCAGGCTGATAAATCATTAAAAAGAAAGCTAGGAATATTGCTAAAACTGCAAAAGAAATAGCTATTAAAGCTTTTGTTCTTGTTTCCATTTTAATACTTCCTCGAACATCACAAAATAAAGTCTTCGAGTCTTCATAATTATTGCCTGAATTTTAATTGTTAGAGACTTTAGACAGAAAGATTATATACAGCTGTAGCTGTTACTAGTATTTTTTTCTTATAGAATTGCCAACATGAAGCCGAGAGTAACAGGAATAAATCTACAGAAATAAATTTTAAAGATGAAGCTTTAGAATCCCAGAAAAAGGTAAGAGTTAGGGTCGTTCAGGTTAATATCAGTTACTGCCACTCTCCCATTCATTATGGCTTAAATGAGCATTAGGATCCTCAAAAATTAATTTATTATTTAGATAAAAACCAAATTGCCAGCTCTACAATCATTTAAACCAATATCTTTACATAAGTGATAATGCCTTCTTATGCTTTTTCCATAGTTTCAATTAAAATAGGGATTTTTTCACCGAATTCATAGTTTTTACTATATAAACTAATAGCGGCTCCAGAATATTGGTTTTGAATCTCAATTTTAACTGCGTTTGTAATCTGTTTATCGATAGTCACTTTAAACATATACTTCCCTTTTGCTTGAGGAAGCCATAAACTGAAAGGGCGAGGTTGCGACAGATCGCCTTCAGATTCAAGAATGTACGTTTCGTTTATTATTGATTTGTTGTCTGGATCAAATACTTCAACAATTACCTCATGACTTTTAATATCATAATTATATATCTCAAAAATCGGTGTTGGAGATCCCATGAAAATAAATGGAAGAGCTATATAGAGAAATAAAGCAGTTACTAGGAGAAATCCTATAATCAATAATTTATTCCCAACTTTGCCAGACAGTTAAATCGCCTCTGAAATCTTGAATTTTAATTAAATATTAAGAGTTTTTCGAAAAACCTGAAATTTTAGTCTATTAAAGCTTTAAATTCAGGCTCAGTAGCCCCCTCTTCAAATTCGATAAAAAAGCCAGCTACTTTTTTCCCTGGACTGGTATTTTCGTATCAACTGGCATTTTCGTATCAACTGTCGTTTTTATAAATAGTCCCACAAGCACTACAAGAATTAGAAAAGTAATAAAAATAACGATTTCTTTATTGGTTTTGCTCATATCAACCACCGCAAAAAGATGAGGAGTTTTAGCTCCTCACATATACTCGATAATCCTCTCAGCCTCTTAAGTTGATATCAGTTGAATTCCCCCAAGGTTGCCCCATCTTGATTCTCCGTATGGGAAAGGATAATCAAATTCTTCTTTGAATATGGGTATTGCCACTAAGTTGTAATCCACGTTATTTTTTAAATCGAGAGTAGTTTCATATTTGAATGGTTTTTGGTATGTTAAATTAATATTTTCTTCAGAAAGTAGTGTAAGAGGCGTAGCTGTCCCATATGAATTTAAGGATATATGGAGTTTAATTGGGATCATATCAGTTTGTGAATTTTCATTAAAAGTATGGCAATACGCTTCTTTATGCCGGTAATTAATATCCATTGATAACGTAACCTGTGTATACGTTTCATTAATTACGGAGGAATTGTGCCAACTGAAATTAGTAATTTCCACATTATTTGCAGGAGTATTTGCTTCAAATGGGAAGTACCAGGCAATAATTGCAACCAAAAATATTGCTATTAAAATGCTTAAGCCTATAAGGGCTTTTTTCAACAAAGACTTTTTCTTTAAGTAATATGCAAGACCTGTTCCTGTTAGAAGGATAAGTATGACGTAAATTGGTGTGGAGGATAGATTATCATTCCCTTTTTTATTATTCAAAAAAATGTTATCTTTTATGGTATTATTGCTGCCCAAGTGTGGATAGAACAGACCATATTCTTTATTAGAACTAAAAGTATTATTTATAATGAGGTTATCATTGGCGACATCGATTGAAATACCATTGTTATTGTTAGATAAGCTATTTCTACTTAGAGTATTATTTGAACAAGAAGCTAAATACATACCAGAGTTTTTGTTCTCTATAAGTAGGTTGCCTTCTACATTGTTATAACTGGACTCCAAAAATAAAAGAAAGCCGGATTCTTTGTTGTCACTGGCAGTGTTATCTATTATTACATTTTCATGAGAGTCGGTTAGACAAAGACCGTATTTGTTCATATAAAATTGGTTGTTTGTTAAGTTATTGGTATTTGAGTCCAGAAGAGCAATTCCGTATTTTTCATTGCCACTGGCATTGTTGTCAGCTAAAGTATTTCGATTAGACTGATCCAAATAAAGTCCACGTTTATTGCCAATGATGAAATTGTTTTTCAAATCGTTATTCATTGAGTTAATTAGATAGATTCCATGTAGATTATTCGAGAATAGAGTGTTATTTTTAATACTATTTTCAGAGGAAGCTGCCAAAACAAGGCCATCTTGAACACTTGAAATGATATTGTTTTGAATGAGAGAGTTACTGACGTTGTCTAGAAAGATACCTGATGTTTGATTTTCTTTGTCGTTTCCAAGGATTGTCAAACTATAGTCACCTCTCTATATAATGCAACATTTATATATTTGATATAATTATATTAATTTAGTTATGAGTTTAGAGATGTTTACTACTTCTGATATTGCCATAGCTATATGTCATTCCTGTGACAAAAATGAGAAGTTAAGACTTCAAGCTTTATTGTTGGTTAAAAATGGTTCGAGCCCAGCTAAAGTTGCAGAAGATCTTTCAGTTCACCGTTCAACAGTTCACCGTTGGATGAAACGAGCTGAAGAAGAAGGTCTGTACAACCTTAAATGTAAATCTGGTCGAGGGGTAAAGTCATTTTTAACTTCAGAACAAGTTTTTGAGTTGAGGAAAGCATTATCAGAGCCAATACCAACAGACGATGGCTTTTCTCGCGGTTGGCAAACAAAAGATGCAATTCAATTTGTCAGAGAGAAATTTGGAGTATCTTATTCTAAATCAAGAATGAGACAAATTATTAAAAATTTAGGATTTAGTAGAATTACATGTAGACCTCAATCAAAAAGGCGAAATCAGGCATTAACAAATGAATTTATTGCTGAAATAAAAAAAGACTCCTAAATCCTAACCATTTATTCGTCACCCAGGATGAGGGTAGTTTTTATGTAGATTCAAACAGATCAAAATGTTGGGCAATAAAAGGCTCTAAACCTATTAAATTTATTAGTGGTTCAAAAGCCAAAATCAACATTGGGGGATTCTACACTGAAAACGAAGAATTTTATTGGTATGATTTAGGAATTAAAAAGAATACAGACTCTTTCTTAAAATCATTAATCAAGTTTAAAAAAGACATAGGAAGAAAGATATTTCTTATAATGGACAGAGCGCCGTGGCATAAATCAAAAAAGGCAAGGGAATTCTTTCAAAAAAACAAATATTGGTTGCAAATATTGCTTTTCCCTCCAGCTACTCCAGATAGGAACCCAACAGAATATTGTTGGAAAACGACAAGAGAAGATTTAACGTCAATAAAATCATTCAAGAATGTTAAAGTATTGAAGGAAGAACTGGATGAGTTTTGGGGGAAACATACATTCACACACAAAATGTCGCATTATTTAAAATGGTGACTATAGCTATTTCAACATTGTCTGACGTAACGTGGATTATTGGTCGAGACGAGATATTTGGGTTGATAATTACGTCTTTCGGGTTGCGAGAAATAGAACTAATTTTTAATTGTTTATCGATAGTGAGAGTTTCTGAATAGTTTCCTTTAGAAATCAGAATTGAGTCATTTTCCTGTGCAAAGTTTATTGCTTCCTGTATTGAAGAAAAATTACTATTACTCCCATTATTTACGCCCACTGTAAGTGTAGTAGCAGATGCACAGTTGATTGTAAAAATAATTAACAAGAAAGCCGATATATTTTTTAGTTCCATACTATAACCTGCGTAATTGTATAGAAAAAATAAGAAATGAGCTAAAATGGCTCACTTTAAACTTCATTTAGAGCCTATCCGAAAAGTCAATAATACATGTTGAAATTATAAATTTACTTTTATATCATTTCGTGAAATCGATGGTGCTCTATGGAAATTCATAGAACCTTTCTTCCTCCACAGAAACCATATATAGGAAGGCTACTTTCAGAAATATGAATTCAGCTCTAATTACTTTCTCCTAAGCCTCCATCTTCCATAAAGACAGGTCAAGCTTCCCAATAAACTGAAGCCTGGAGTAGAGTTATTTTCGCTTGATTTATTTCCACTTGAGTTACTATTATTGTCAGATTCATAATTATTGTTGTTTGAATTATTGAGTTCGACAGCATTTATTTCTTCAGATGATGATAAGTTAGTTTCTTCAACTCCTGCACCTTCAGTTGCATTGGAGGTTACCCTTATACTTTGATCAGTTGCATTAGAATCTATAAAAGGCCCAATGGCAACTCCAACAGGATAGTTTATATAATATTTTCCTGCATTCACAGTCGTTGTCACTTTGTTTGTGGCCGTGTCAATTATAGAGACATTGTCGCTTTCGGCGTTTGTCACATATACCTTATTTCCATCTGGAGTAACTGCAACTCCTAAAGGAGTAATTCCTACAGGAACTGTGGCTGTAACAGTGTTTGTTGCTGTGTCAATTACAGAAACATTGTTGCTTCTTTTATTTGGCACATATACTTTATTTCCATTAGGAGTGACTGCAACATCACTAGGACCATCTCCTACAGGCACAGTGGCTGTAACAGTATTTGTTGCTGTATCAACTACAGAAACATCGTTGCTGCCTGCATTAGCCACATACACTTTATTTCCATCAGGATTGACTGCAATATCAGTAGGATAGTCTCCTACAGGTACAGTGGCTGTAACTTTGTTTGTAGTCGCGTCAATTACAGAAGTAGTGTTGTTGCGACTGTTCGTAGCATAAATTTTTTCCCCATCCGGTGTAAATGCAACGTTATAAATACTCAGTCCCACATTAACCGTGCCCACTACACTGTTTGTGGATGTGGCAATTACAGAGACATTGTTGCTGTCATTATCCACCACACTGTAACGATTCGTCACATAAACCCTTGATCCTGTCGGGTTGACTGCAACTCCCCGAGGATAACCTCCTACATCCACTATAGCATCAACCGTGTTTGTCGAGGTGTCAATTACAGAGACAGTGGTGCTTGTGCCTGATAAGTCCGTCACATATACTTTTGTTCCTGCAGGGTTGACTGCAACTCCAAAGGGCCAGCCTTCTACAGGCACCACAGCTTTAAGATTGTTGGTTGCTGTGTCAATTACAAAAACCGTTCCAGTGTCTACTCCCAGACTTGTCACATATGCAAATGGAGCTGCACCTACTACGCCCACCAGTATTAAAATCGCAAATACCGTAATTCCCAATGCTCTTATGAGGGAATCTTCTCTGCGTGCTTTATTAGACATTGCCACAGATGGGAGTGGAATCGAAAAAGTGGCAATCGGTATTGTTGATATAATGTTACTTTTCATCTTTTTTCCCACAGTATATGTCTTTCATGCCAGTGCCATTATCAAAAAATTTGAAATATAGCTCCTGCGATCGAAAAATATTAAAAAGGAGGGATTGGCCCCTCAATGTTTAACTCCATATATTATTATCTACAATGTCACTACATGAATCACACCATGTGTTTGTACCATCATGTTTGTATGATTCCTTGAATAATTCATTATTAAAATCCAATATTTCTACAGATATTTCGTAGATCACTACATCATGATTTGTTAATTTGAATAATTACACTGTTATAACACCTATAGCTATAGGCATTTCTGCTTCATGATTGTACAATTTTACATCAACAGTATTCCATAATTCAAATTCTATCAGGCGTGTTTCTGTGATATTGTTATCTAAAGTAACTTTAACTTTGTAGTTTTCCTTATCCCCAGGAGGGAAAGAAAGTTGTAATAACAACCATAAAGGCTTTGGCTGAGATATGTGCTCTTCAGGGCTTAATTCATACATTTTATTGAATATGGATTCATTGGTAGAATCAAATATCTCAATTACAGCTTCATGTTCATTGACATCTTCATTATCTATGCTAAAAAAAGGAAGGGGCAACCCTAAAAAAATAAAGGGCATGGCAATAAAAAATACTGCAATTAACATAAAGATAGCTGTTATGACAAAAAGTGCGTGAGATTTTCTCATGTCCTCATCCTATTATGTTTTTGATGCCTATTTTCTCAGCATCAAATTTATTAATTATCTATCCCATTGTGCACAGTATTCCCACAGGAAGTACACCAGATATCTGTGCTCGCATATGCAGATGATTCATTATGCGAGTCGGTACAATAGATAATTTTTATCTGATTCATCAAAATTATGGGAAGCTTTATGTTGAACAATACTGTAGTGGGGCCAGTCAAGACCATATGCTTTAACTTCATAAGCACTAAATAGCCCTATTTCTACCTATACCATTAAGGTTCATATTAATTTATAAAGAATATCAAAATCCTACATTTTCACTAGATTCAGTGTTAGTCAGCTGAATAATAATGCATATCATAATACTCATTATTAACTTTTATATAATTAGTTCCGTTATTTGAACTTATTTTACCAAATTCTGACATACCTTCATTGTGATCGAAGGGAATTTTGATATCCTTTCCTGAATTTATCACTGCTTCTTTAACATAGGGATATTTCTCAAGATCTGCTAAACTGAATTCCACATATTTCTCTGGCGGGTCCTGAAGTTTATCTGCGCGAACATACATGCCTGCCCCAGGCTGATAAATCATTAAAAAGAAAACCAGAAATATTGCTAAAACTGCAAAAGAGATTGCGATTAAAGCTTTTGTCCTTGATTTCATATAATACCCTCTTCAAGTACATTATAAAATAAGTGTAGGATTAAATCCTACACAAAACAATTTAAAAATGATTTCTGTTGGTTTCGATGGTTTGGTCGCAGTCCACACACCAGTTGGCTGTTATCATCATATTCGCGTAAGTCATTATGCAAACCGAACCAGTGTATCCATGATCTGGACACTTATAGTTATGTGATGCTTCATGCTGCGCTAGATGCCAATCCCAATCTGCACTTATCTGATGTTTCATTATCCATGCATCGCCCAAATCTTCACTCCAACCTCTATGATCGGTTGATTAATCGGTGAATATGGCTAACATGTCCATACTTTGATGATTCGTATTCCAGCCCGTTTCAGCTTGAGCTTCATCGAGTAATCCATCATCATGAACGCTATCGTCGCTATCCCATGTTGAGTATCTGCCTACCACAAAATTTATATTATGATCACTATAGAATGCGTCATCAGCGCCTTCAATAGTGTTGTATGCTTTAGTTTACCAATTACTTCCGAAAGTACTCCTGTGTTCTTCGTCTGCTACTATCCAAACATTAACTGTGTTTGTCGTTGTTGCTTGCAAAGTTGAAGATTTTTGATCGGTAATTTTTGATGAAATGGTTTCAGTTATTACTTTATTTATATCTTCAGGATAATTAGCAGGAAGATTTTCCAAGTCCTTGGAGTTTTCAATTTTCACAGGTTTAACCTTTAGATCTTCCTCGATCATTTTTTTTACTGTTTCGTTTTTCTCAGCGAGGGCACGACGTTCATCACCACTAAGCCGATTTAATTCATCACCTTTTTCAAACCAGGGATCTCCGACGGATTCTTTTTGACTTTCTTTTGCAGTACTATCTGTTGCATTTACAGCCGGCACAAACACCATGTATTAGTAGCATTGCCAAAAGAAGTATTCCTATTTCGAACTTCTTCATTGTCATTTATTTATACCTCGTACATTTTACTCCCGAGGCAAGATCAGATAGCCTTCATTGATCATCGGTTAAGGAATTTTCTTGCCTATATGCTATCGATTTCGAAGCTAAATTAGTCCCAAATTTCGAGCACTAAAACTGAAATCGATATCCTGTTCCAATTTCACATCAATGAATATTTTGGAGAAATGTTGTGGAAATGGGGCAATTTATCATGATTCATCACTTAACCGAAGACGGATGAGATAGCCTTAAATATCATAGTCCTACCATTTCCTTGTCTCAGGGCATGTGGAGTTTAAATCTACTCTGGAAGGTTTGTTTGAACTTTACATTCAAAAACAGTTTTAAACTTCTCCTATACATTTATTACGTCGATGAATTTTCATCGCTCTGATTAACATTCATTAAACCGATTGGCTTTTTCACCGAAATAATAAAGTTTTAGAGTCCTAATTAATGTCAAGAATTTTGACCTCATTTGTAGCAAATAATCTGAATATTTTTCTTTTCAATAAGCCATAAAATTAGCAAAAATGATACCAATATACATACCCAACAGAAGATAAAAGAATATATTGTATTAAGAGGATTCAATAAGAAAATATGAAAAAATATGTAGATGCGGCGACAGGAAATGAATGACTTCGAAATTTATAAGGAAATGGGAGATGATGTTCAAGCAATATACAGGTCAAGACTTCTAACCGAGATACTTCTATCATTAAACGAAGGTAACAGACAGCTTTCCCAGCTGCGTGATATTACTGGGAGTACGTCTCAGGCAATAATTCCAAAACTCAGGGAACTCGAAGCAGATCACCTTATAGAAACAAAAGAACGCGAGTATTATCTGACACCGATAGGAAAAATTGTGGCTTCAAGAGTAGCTGACTCTTTTGCAACAGTTGGGACAATTAATAAATTCAAACACTTCTGGTCTACGCATTCTATAGAGGGAATTCCAAACCAACTGATAAAAGAAATTGGATTTCTTTACAATTCTAAAATTCTCAATGACAGAAGAACAAAAATCCTTAATGTTTATAACAGTCAATTAAAAATTATTAAAGAAGCGGATCATGTATACGGCATATCGTCCGTAATAACTGAAGGATACGCTGATTCCATCTCTGAAAAAGTGAAAGAAGGAATCCCTGTTGAGCTTATAGTTCCTCTTCATGTTGCAGAAGAATTGAAACAGTCGCCTTATGCAGAAAAATTAGAGGTACTGAAATGCTATAAAAATTTCAAACTAATTCTTATTAATGAAGATATTAAAGTGGGGCTTATTGTTACGGATAAATGCCTGGCTTTAAGCCTTTACAAAAAAAGAGGCATCGAATACGACATAACCGCAGGTTTGTTCAGCTCTGATCCGAGGGCTATTGAACGGGGAGAGAGGCTTTTTGAGTATTGTAAGATTCGCTCAGAAGCGAACTTACATGGTAGTTATAATCAATGACGAAATTTTCAAAAATTCAAACATACTTGAAAAGGTCGTCTCTTTTCATTTCGTGCAGCCTGTCCCGAAGCAGGCCCTTTATGGCTTTCAGGTCTCCTTTCTTTGCGCTGATCGGGGCTATCAGATGTTTCCAGTTCTGCCAGGGAGGCTCAAGCCCGAGGCGGCCTGCGACTTCGTCAAGGAGAGGGTTATATTCGTCTTCTTTTACTTTGTCCATCTTGTTCGCAGCAACAATAGTATCAATTCCTATTTCCCTCAGGAAATCAAACATTTCAATGTCTACAGGGATCTGATCCCTCGAGTCCCAGCGATCAACTATTTGCGGGAACGTCGGGCCGTCTATTACAAGGACCCCTATTTTGATCCTTTCGGCATTATTCTCGATATAGCGTACTGTTTGGTCTTTTACAATATCCTGCTTCCGGTCTTTCACTCCGCTCATGAACCCGAAGCCCGGCATATCCGTAATAAGAAGGTCCGAGGCCTGGGCGTGTCTGGGACGCAGGGTAACACCCGGACGTCTCCCAACCCTTACTTTTGCCCCGAAGAGCTCCCTGAGCAGGGAGGATTTGCCCACGTTTGAGCGGCCTACAAATACAATCTCAAGATTTATACCGCTTTCAGCTGCAGTCTTACTGGTTTCCATTGTGTATCACCTCATTTGCTTTCCCGAGTTCTGTATCGAAAGCCCTGAGGAAAGCCTCAAGGGAATTTTCGGGGATGCGCACTCCTGCTGCAAAAGGGTGTCCTCCGCCGCTTCCTCCGAATTCCGGGGCGACTGAACGGAGAAGACGGTTTACGTCAACCTTTCCCCGGGAGCGGATACTCAGGTCATAAGTGTCCTTTCTCTCGCGGTACTCAGCTGCAATTCCCACTTCCCTTCTGCCGTAAGAAGCTGCATAGATCGCTGCCTTTGAAATGGAGTTATTCGTATTTACAATATACGCGCTATTTCTCAGGATTTCTACGTTTTCTTTAACAAAGAGCCGGATCTTTTCTTCGTTAATTGCAGCTTCCCTGGCAAGCTCAAGAAGCCCAGGGATGTTTGAAGGGATCAGATCTTTTGAAAGGGGCTCGAGCAGGTTTCTCTTAAATTCGTATTCCTTTCCATTATAAAGAATTGCCTGGGTTAGAGTTCCTGCCTGGAAATAGAGGCCCCTTTTGTCCCAATCTTTGACCCAGTTCTTTACATGGGGAGTATTGTCGCAGAAATCTCCAATTGCTCCGTATATTGCTATTCTCCGCATATCACTGTCCAATCGGTCCTCAAAGAGCCTGTAGGTCAGTTCGGAGGCGCAGGCTTCAACATCATGGTAGAACCAGCCTTCTTTCTCACAGCTTTCAGGAAGGGGGTGGTGGTCAATATAGTAAAGGTTGCATTTTTCTGCAAATTCATTAAGCACTGCAAGCAACTCGGAGCAGTGTCTTTCATCGATTGCAATATCGCAGATAATAAGGGTTTTCACATGCTCTATAAGCTTTAGTTCGTCAAGAAGGCTAATCGGATTCGTAAAATATACATATGCGTCAGGATAAGCTGTTTTTGCAATTGCAGCTGAGCAGATCCCATCCGAATCTCCGTGGGTAAGAATCAGGGTTTTCGCTTTAAGCTGGTTTTGGAGTTTTTTCATGCTTTGTTCCCTTTTTCCCATATCAAGAAATGATTTATCAAGAAATGATGTTTCTTTTTTAATGACAGCATTGAGCCTCTGTTTTTTACTTTCCGACTTCTGCTTTTTCACTTTCGGAAAGTCATGAAGAGAGTTATTTTCTTATTGTTAAATTTTTATTTTTTATTCAAACGGGTCTCAAGGTAAAAAGAAGCTTGCATTAACGTATTGATTTTGAAAGCTGGCAGGAAAGATCAGGTCAGGTAATGAAAAAAATAATAAAAGTCATTAAGCCAAAATATAAAAAGTGTTCAAAGGCGGAAATCGGTGCCCTGAAAAGTCCAGAGCGCCTAAAATTGTTCTTCAAGTTTTATCAGACTTTTCTCTTTCTTAAGATGCCTGTGACCGTAAGAAGTCCTGCTATAGCAAAGACAGGGCCAAATCCAGGGGTATCTTCAGAATCCTCTTCATTTTGCGCCTGAACTGAGGATTCATTTTTTACCTGGTTGGATTCCGTTACTCCCTCCGGCTGCGTACTGCTTCCTTGTAGGGAAATCGGTATTCCTACATAAACAACAGGAGTGTTTGAACTGACTTCTCCTGAATATCCATCAAGGTCAAGGAAACTTCCTTTACAGGCAGGCAACTTGATTTCCCCTTCTTTGTTCATCTGCATCATATAAGTCGTAGTCTTTGAATCGCCGTTGCTTCCAAGGACATAATTCAAACTCGTTTCCCCACTTATAAGTTTAGCTTCTGGAGGTATGGTATCGGTTATTGTTACACTTGCATCAACGTTTCCGGTGTTCTTTGCAGTGACCGTTACAGTCAGTTTATCTCCGGAGTCCAGTTGCTCCCTGTCAACAGTTTTAGTAATTGATATTTCGGGCCCATAAATTTTTACATTTTCCGAATTATTAGAACCTACCTCTTCGTTCTGCCCATTAGGAAGAGTAAAAGTAGCTATGGTTTTCGGGAAGGTAAATTCTCCCGGCTTTTCAGGAATTAGTGTATACTCAAAAACCTTTTCAGCTGATTCTCCCGATTTAAGAGAAAGCGTCTTATCGAGTGATACGGCTTTTTGTGAGTGCATTTCGGAAGCAATAGAATCCTTGAGTACGATATTGTTTATATCACAGAGCCCGTCGTTTCGGACACTGACCGAGACATGTACAGGCTTTCCCATATGGTTATTTTTAGTAACACTCTTTGAAATAACAAGGCCCCATTTTGGTTCTATTTTTACGATTTTGGAACCTACATTTTCATACTTCTTGTCCCTTACATCCAAGCATGTAGTTTTTGCAGTTATATTAAGGTCAGTATCTACCCAGGGAGTTGGCGCCTTCAGTGTGAGGTTCATGGGTTCAAGAGTCTCGTCTTTAAGCACTTCGGCAAATGTGTACTTCTCTTTTCCTTTAAGTATCTCCATTCCGGCTGTGCCGACAGTCAGCACCACATTTTCAGCCTTTGCTTTCCCATCATTCTTAACTTTTATAGATACATCGATTCTACTGTCTCCCGTGGATTTAGAATCATATGTATCTTTTTCAGTTTCAACGTCTATATCAAAATTCGGCTTTCCTTTTATAAGAATATCCAATTCAGCATAAGGATTCCAATTTCCTGTCTTGAATTCCTTTCCGTGCTTAGTGATGATTTCGTAATTGGGATCTATCTGCTGGGCATAAACCTTTATCTCATCATTATATATGACTTCTAACCCAACGGAAAGAGGAGCAGTCTTTAGTTTTTCTCCATCCTTTGAGATTGAAATGAATACCATCTTGTCTTCGTTGAAATCTTCTGCCTTTATTACATAGCCGTCAACTGTTACGGAATCTCCCCAATACAATTTTGATGCATCCATTTTCTCTTCCCACTCTAAGTCATCTGCCGCAATGGCTGCAGTTGAGAGTCCAAAGAAGACGAAAACGGCAAGTAATGCAATCAGTGCAATTTTTTTAGACATAGTTACCCTCCTTGAATTTGACGCTGTTATACTGGATCTGCGCACTGGAAGCATGCATTTTGAGTTTCTGTAATAGTTACGGCCCCTTAAATATTTAGAGATAGATGATCTAAATTATTATTAATGTCCTATTGCCACAGCCATATTCTATTTGTTCGCTGCATTGTCTTTGCCCCAGCACATCCCTTATAATTTATAGTTTATTAACCCTCAATTACTTTTAGAAATAGGATTTCACCGTTTTCTGATTATAATCGAACTTTATTATTTCAAATCCTGTAATTCGCTGATTTTCGAGATTTATTTTTAAGGTCGTTTTAATAAGAGATTTTGTTTAAACTCTATAAAATATCTTAGTATAAGGTATTTCAATTTTTTGTAATATTTTGGAAAAACTTC
Source organism: Methanosarcina sp. ERenArc_MAG2 (assembly GCA_023955635.1). Classification (GTDB taxonomy): domain Archaea; phylum Halobacteriota; class Methanosarcinia; order Methanosarcinales; family Methanosarcinaceae; genus Methanosarcina; species Methanosarcina baikalica. Next base: position 688,570 of record JAMXHR010000010.1, on the reverse strand, counting down.
AATAAGCTTCTAATATCAGAGGTGTTTTCTTTTTAAGGCTGTGTGTCCCTGGCCGAATAAGGGGAAGATATTTTCAAATCTAAACTGAGGAGAACCCAGCTTTGTCCGGCTGCCGGAGGTATTTTTCATGGAACTCGTAAATATTGTAAAAATTCTCGAAGAAATTGCACCACCTGAACTTGCTGACGACTTTGACGAAGGCAGGATTGGGCTAATTCTTGGCCTGGAAAACAATGTAGAGAGGATCGCAGTCGCCCTCGATGCCAATTCTTACGTCCTTAAAAAAGCTGCAGAAATGAGAGCAGATCTGCTTATTACTCACCACACCCTGATCTTCCATCCGATTAACAAAATATCAAAAACTCTGGCAGAGTCTCTCAGGATTGCCCTTGAGAATGGGATATCCCTTTACAGCATGCACACAAATTATGACAGGGCTGAAGGAGGGATCAATGATGTGCTTGCTGCAAGGCTTGGGCTCAGGAACATCGAAACTGCGGAAATTGGCAGAATAGGTGAAATCGAACCATGTTCTTCTGCTGAACTGGCAGCCCGCGTCTCAGAGTGCCTGCAAACTCCTGTAATGTATGCCGGAGAAAGAGAAGATATCAGGAGGGTAATGGTCATCGGAGGCAGCGGTTTCAGGAGTGAGTTTCTTGAAATTGCCAGGGAAAATAAAATTGATGCTTTTGTATCTTCCGAATTTAAGCATGAGGTTCTCCGCGCTTACGGGGACCTCTGCCTGATTGACGCTACTCATTATGCCACGGAAAACCCTGGTATGGAGGCTTTATGTTCCAGGCTGCGCGAGCTTCCTGGCATTGAAGTGGAATTTATTCAACAGCCTTCCGGACTCAAGGCAATCGATAGGATCTGACCTTCTTTGGGTACTGGGCCTGAAAGACGAATTGAGAACTCTACTTAAATGATGAAACAGTAAATTTACATAAAAGTATAAATAAAACAAGAATATCTTTTTAATAAATGATGAAACAGTAAATTTACATAAAAGTATAAATAAAACAAGAATATCTTTTTAATTGATGAATATAGGGGTGATTTTAATATGATAGAGGAAAAAAATCGCTGTAGACAGGAAAAACTGAAATACGATCCCCTGGAATCAATGCTTGAGGAACAGTCAAGAAACCAGGTTCGTTCGGATTACCGGCGCAGTCTGGGCAGTGAATACCGCAGAAGATACATGGAGTAAATTGCAGAGTGAATTCCCTTATCCAGATAAATGATTTTTCAAACTTCTTATGTTTTTCGTCTCCTTCTTTTATCCCGGTTTAATCCGATTTATTCAAACAGTTGTCTAGGTGTCTGCGTATAATATGCACTTCTTCTGTTCCTGACAGGGAGGACAAAATCGTATCAAGGTATCTGCGTTCTTTGAGAAGAGCAAAAGTCGCAGGAAAGTTAATGTCGAAAATCCAGCTAAGGCGAAGGAGTTTTACATCGTTCCGGTTTCTGGCATCTCCTATCTTTGCCATCCTGTTATTCAGAATATCTTCAACTATATTTTCTGAACACCCGGGCGTATCGGGCATATTGAACTCAAGGACCGGGTTCCTGTATTTTTCCTCTTTCTCATAATCTTCACTCGTAAGTTTCAGGATATCCAGCTTATCCGCATCCCGGATTAGTTTTGAGTAAAAAGAAGTTCTCCGAAGCTCTCTGCACATCCGGGAATTTCCATAAGATTATGGTATTCCACAGCTTTTATAATGAAATTCTCCTCTTTTATGGGAAGGTTGGAAAGAATTCCCGAATTTTTCAGGATTTTTACCCCAAGGAGGGCATGGTTTTCTGATTCCGAGTCTTTGAACGTTCTATATTTCATAAACTGCTCAAAGCGGCCCAGATCATGAAATAAAGCTATTGCTTCGGCGAGCCTGTAACCTTCTTCTCCAATTTTTTCAGCTTTAGCAAGTAAAAGGATATTTTCACAAACTCTTGCCGTATGCTCGATTTTCAGCCTGATGTTTTCCCGGATAAAAGAGTCAGGAGAAGAGAATTGGTTTACATAATCCAGAAACCATTTTCTGAAATAGTCCAGGTCTTCCTTCTGCATGCTTCTGCAATAGGAATCTCGAGATATAATACTTTGCGTATATTTGAGGGTATTTAAGATTTATTTGATTTGCTTATAAAAACTCTCTGAACTTTGGGGCTGTACTTACATTAACAATTTTATCTTACTATTTATTATTTCTATACCAATAATATACTGTTACGCTAAATATAGTAGAAATCTGATAATTCTGTTTAGACTGCATAAATTATATATGGAAGAACTCCTAAAATTAAGTAATAATTTATGAGAACTGTATTAGAAAGACCTATTCCAGAAAGACCTATTCCAACTGGGAAAACTATCTCCGGGAGGAGCAAAAGGATTTTATCTAGTTACTTTTATTCTTTAAATGTTATCATTTACGCAGCTATGAAACTACACAGGATAGTGACTGTAAATAATAGTGAACGAATCGTTATGAAAACTTTCAATAAGAACTCATTAGAATAAATCGGGGTATTTAATGAGCTCAATTAAAAAAATAATTTGATCATAAATTCGTTAATTCTCCTTGCTTTCATGTTATATTTCTTTTCAGGTTTTTTACCTGCTGCAGGAGCTGTTGCAAGCCATGAATTGGTTGTTGGAAATAGCAATAGGACTGAAGCTGCTCCTAGTCTTGATGAGGTAATGGCACAGCGCCCGGTTTCTGCAGAAGGCCTGATAGAGAAAGGTCATGCATTATATTCTCTAAAAGAATATGAGCTTTCTTTGGGCTGCTATAGCGATACACTTAAGATTGACCCGAATTCTTCAATAGCTTGGTATGGAAAAGGATGTTCTCTGGCTGGATTAGGAAGAAATGAAGAAGCAATTAACTCTTACGATAGGGCTCTTGCAACCTTTTCGGTTTCTTCCGGGAACTGGCATGATAAGGGTAATGAACTTTTCGAGCTAAGCAACTATATCGAGGCTATTAATTGTTATGATAAAAGCCGCGCTGAGGATACCTACCTTTCCACAATCTGGTTCCGGAAAGCCCTTGCTTTTGAGCAGCTTAACCTTGACCAGCAAACCCTGGTTTCTTATGAAAACTCTATTGAACTGAACTCAAATTCTTCCAGATCTCTACGTATGGAAGGGATGGCTTATGCCGGGCTTGAAAAATACGACGATGCCATGAAATGCTTTGACAGAGCTCTGAATATTACTCCTGACGACTATGAACTCTGGTACCAGAAAGGAGTAATTCTTGACAAATCCGACAATTCCGAAGCTGCAATAGAGTGTTATGACAGGGCAATTTCCTTTAATCCTGATATGATAAATGCCTGGTACAATAAAGGTGTGAATCTTGAAAGAATGGAAATGTATCAGGAAGCTCTTGATTGTTATGATTTTGTTCTTCTTTCAGGGCCTGAAAACCTCGATGTCTTGAAGAGAAAAGGCTTATGCCTCGAAAAGCTTGGGAGAAACGATGAAGCGCTTAAGTGCTACGATGAAGTCCTGGCCTACAACCCTGGCAACCGCGAAGCCTGGTACAGTAAAGGTTATCTGCTTAATAAGACCGGACAGTATGATGCTGCAATAGTCTGCTATGACAGGGCCCTTAACCTGGATATGGGGATTGAAGTGGAGGATATCGGAGATGACCTGCTCGAAAATCTGAGCGTTTACGAATCTGAGCTTCCGTCTTACCCTGAAACTCCTGAGTTTAAGTCTTCCGCAGTCAAGATATGGTACGATAAAGGGCTTTCTTTTGATAAGCTTGAAAATTATGAGGCTGCGCTTAAGTGTTATGACAAGGTTCTCGAAACCGAGTCAGGATATGCTGTGGTCTGGTACATGAAAGGCCTGGACCTTGACAGGCTTGGCAGATATGAAGAGGCGGCTGAGTGTTATGATCAAGCCCTGAAGCTGGATCCCGGGTACCCAAAAGTCTGGTACAAGAAGGGCTTCGACTCTTCAAAAATCAAAGACTACAAAGGTGCGGTAAAAAGCTACGATAAAGCTCTTGAATTTGATGAAAACTATACACTTGCATGGTACGGTCAGGCATTTGCCCTGGCAAAGCTTGGAGAATACGAAAACTCGCTCAAGTGCTACAATATGGTCCTTATCGCTGCCCCGGACAGTGCTGATGCCTGGTACAATAAAGGCCTTGTCCTTGATCAACTCGGAAAGCATGAGGAAGCCTCAGACTGCTACAACCAGACTCTCCTGATCAATCCAGGGTATTCTGCTGCCCGTTTTAAGTTGAACGAAAACATTGAACTGCGTTCAACAGAAACTCCGGTATCAGGGCCTGTTACAAATAACAGCGCAGATGCCAGTCCAGGTCAGACTCTTTCAGGAGGCTTCTGGTCTTATCTTCTGGACTACAGGTATGCGAATTCAGAGGATGATTCGGAATTTTCCGAAAATCTGAACTTATTTAGTCCGGAATTCGATTATGATGCGACATGGTATGGGAAAGCTTCTACCTATAGTAAACTTGGACTTTATGAGGATGCTCTTGCCTCTTATGATATGGTCCTCCTGATTAACTCTACACGCCCTGAAGTCTGGTATGAAAAGGGCGCGATGCTTGACAGGCTCGGCAGGAGCGAGGAAGCTCTGGATTGCTACAAAAAAGCCCTGGATCTTAATCCCCAGTCAAGTACTGCCTGGTACGGGATAGCTTCTGCTGTAAGCGATCTCGGGAGATCGGAAGAGGCTGTTAATTACTATGATCAGGTACTTGCTCTGAACTCAAGCAATTCAGAGGCTCTCTATGGAAAAGGTCTGGCTCTCTCAAACCTCAGCAGGTACGAGGAGGCAATCTCCTGTTACACCGCTCTCCTTGAATCTCAGCCTAAAAACCTTGAAGCTCTGAAGAGCCGGGCTCTTGATCTGTCGAAATCCGGTAAATCCAATGACGCGCTGGCAGACTACGATAAAATCCTGCAGCTTCAGCCTGATAATTCACAGATTCTGGCTGATAAAGCCTCTTTATTTGAGGAGCTTGGCAGGTATAAGGAAGCTGCTGAAAATTATGAGAGAATGCTTGAAATTTCACCAGGCAACAGGGAGATAATTTATAGACAGGGAAAAGCTCTGGAAAACGGCGGAGATTTCGAGGGAGCAATAAACTGCTACAACAGGAGTCTTGAGCTGGATCCTTCGAATGTAGATGCATATAACAATAAAGGCTTTGCTTATTACAAGCTTGAGAAATCTCAGGAAGCCATTGATTGCTACAATAAAGCCCTGGAATATGATCCCGACAATGCTACAGCCTGGTATTTCCAGGGATGTGCTTATTTAACAATAAGCAGCAATAATGCTGCCCTGAACTGCTTCGACAAAGTGATCCAGCTTAAACCGGATTGCATCACGGCCTGGTATAACAAAGGGTACATCCACAATGTGATGGGGGAAGTCGAAGAAGCAATTGCATGTTATGACAGTGCTCTTGCAATTGACCCTAACTCAGCTTCAACCCTTTACAACAAGCGTTTTGCCCTTTACAACATAAAGAAATTAGATGAGGCTGCTGTGTGTAAGGCGAAGCTTGATGAAGTCGATCCTGGTTTTGTGGAAGCTCTGCAGGAAAGAGGGACTCGATATTTCCTTCCTGCTACTTATAATAGCAATCTGGATTATTCCCTGCCCTCAAGGTGGTACGGGGGAGAGGAAAATTTTACGGAGAACATAAGTGTGAACAGGACAGACATTTCCCAGCAGCCAGGAACTATCCAGGAGCCTTATGATAACTGGGAAAACAATACCCTTGAGCCTATTCCGGAACCTGATGGGGATCAGGGAATCCAGGGCAACGACTGGTACGTCCCCGAACCTGATGAGGGAAGCGATAATTATAGTGAGAATTATAGTGAGAATTATAGTGAGAATTATAGTGAGAATTATAGTGAGAATTATAGCGAGAATTTTAGCGAAAATTATAGCGAGAATTATAGCGAAGAATGGAATATTCAGGAAGCCAGTTAAAGCCTGAATTCCGGGAAATTTAAAGTAAGGATTTTTTCCGATATGCAGTGAATGCATATCGGCACAATTTTCTCAGGAGATTTATGCAACAAATTAGGCAGTGCTGCGAATTTGCTGTAAATTAAATGTCAAATTTCTCTCTACGGAGGGAAATAGGTTCTTCTGAAACGGTATTTTCTTCCCCGAAACCTCCTGAGATTTGTGTATTTGCAGAAAAACCAATACATTGCCACAAATTATCTTTTGTAGTAATAGCAATAAATATTCAGTTCTATTCTATGCAATCTTAAAACTTTTGTATATTTATTCAGTATCGATTTTATGTATTGTTACTCGAAATTATCCGTTTTTCGCTACAAGGACAAAATTTTTTTCCTGAAAACTTTAAACTCCATGCCATCCTATCCGTAAGTATCCATGACAGACAATTCCAATGAGATAGAAGAAAAACTTGAGTCTGATGTTCATACGCAGGAAGAAAAAAGGGACAAACCAAAAAGCGATACCGAAAAGGAGGATAGCCCTGTTTTCGGTTCCTCTCACTTCGGTTCTGGAGTTCCAGCAGATGTAGTTATAGTCCGCTATGGAGAACTTGCTCTTAAAAGTTCCGGCATCAGGAACTGGTATGAAAAAATCCTTATAAAGAATATTGCGGCTATGCTGGATTCGCGAGGTATTCCATACTCCCAGATAAGGAGAGAATGGGGCAGGATATTTATTGAGAGTACCGATGTACGTGCCGCCGAGGCAGCGGCTGATGTCTTTGGCATTGTCTCCACTTCCCCTGCATTGACAGCAGAGCCCACACTTGAGAACGCTGCCAGTGTGTGTGCCTCGCTAGCTCAGGAACTGGTTAAAGAAGGCGAGTCTTTTGCCATCAGGGCGAGAAGAAGTGGAAACCATCCATTTTCTTCAGCGGAGATCGGTAAAACCTGTGGGGATGCTGTCTGGAGTGCCCTGGAAAAAGAAGGAAAACATCCCGGAGTTGACCTGAGTTATCCTGATAAGGAGATTTTCGTCGAAATGCGGCAAAATCTGGCTTACGTTTACCTGGAAACATTTAAAGGAGTTGGAGGGCTTCCCCTGGGCACCCAGGGCAGCATGGTAGTTTTAATGTCAGGAGGGCTTGATTCTCCGGTCGCAGCCTGGCTTATGATGAAACGCGGAGTTATGATTATTCCTGTCTACTGTAACAATTCTCCTTATGCCGAGAATGCTGCAAGAGAACGTGCTTTTGATTGTATTCGCCAGCTCCAGAAGTGGGCTCCGGAGCATCAGTTTACGACTTATGAGATCCCGCACGGCCCTAATCTCCAGTCTTTTATAGACATCTGCAACCGGAAAAATACCTGCCTTCTCTGCAAACGCATGATGTACAGAGAAGCCTACGAGGTTATGAAAAAAGAAGGTGCAAGTGGAATTATTACCGGTTCTTCCCTGGGGCAGGTAGCTTCCCAGACTGCTGCAAATATGTATGCTGAAATATATGAGCTTGCTATCCCTATATACCACCCGTTGATTGCCTTTGACAAAACAGAGATTATGGATATTGCCCGAAAAATTGGAACCTACGATATCTCAAATAGGCCAGCAGGCACCTGTGCTGCCGTCCCCGAGCGTCCAGAAGTAAAGGCAAATTATGATCTAATAATGCTTGAAGAGAAAAAATGGATATAGAAACAATGGTTTCCAATGCTTTAAAAACTACAAAAGTCCTTAAGCTCTGAAAAAGTGTCCGTTCTTTCTCTCAATTAACTTTTCAATTTTTCTACCATTTATATTACTAATTTGAGATCAACAGGATTTGTAATTTGTAATTATCCCTGGAAATTTTTATCTTAGAGTTATGAAAATTTTATTCAGTATTGTTCTCACTTTCTTTTTTTCGGCTCTGTATTTGTGAAGTGCCATCTCTATATTGCTGTGCAGGTCTTCTTCCTTAAAAGGCTTTGAGATATACCCTGCAGGCTCTGTTGTTTTTGCCCTCTCAAGAGTCTCATCATCAGTATAAGCAGTCAGATAAAGCACTGGAATTCGAAGCCTGGTTTTAATTTCACGGGCAGCTTCAATTCCATCCATGTCTCCTTTTAACATTATATCCATTAAAACAAGGTCTGCGTTCGTTAGCTCTGCTTTTCTTATAGCTTCCTCTCCTGTAGACGCAGTACCAGGCACAGTATAACCGAGATTTTTCAGCTTATTTCTAATGTTAAGAGCCACGATATTCTGGTCTTCGACAACCAGAATTTTTGCTTTTTTCATTGTACCTCCCTTTGATATCGGATAAGCCTCTGGATAATCAGCCGTTCTCCTTAAATAATATCTTGAAAGTAGTCTCTGCACCATTTTCAAGTTCGATTGCACCCTCCAGCTGCTCAACAAGAATATTTACGAGTTGCAGGCCCAGAGAGCTCGTATTCTTGAAATCAATATTTTCCGGAAAACCCAACCCATTGTCCGAAACTACCAGTGAATAGTGAATACTTTTATCAACTGAACTTTCAGAATCAATATTATTGGTGCTATTACTTATACTTTTATTCTCTCCATTCTTTTCAGTCCTGTAGAGTTTTATCCGGATTTCCCCTTTTGTACCCGGAGGAAATGCATGTTTCAGAGAATTGGATATCAGTTCATTAATGATTATCCCTAAAGGAACTGCCGTGTCCATTCCCAGAAAGGTCTCTTCGATATCCAGCCGCATCTTGACATCGCCTTTTCTGACAGTGTAGGAGCGAAAAAGATCTGCTGTCAGTTTTTGAAGATATGCTGAAAAATCAAGGGTTTCGTTGTTTCTTGATCTGTACAGTTCCTCGTGGATTATGGCCATGGTGGCAACTCGATTCTGACTCTCGCGGAAAGCTTCAAGAACTTCCTTTTCATTGAACTTTTCTGCTTGAAGTTCCAGCAGACTGGAAATGACTTGCAGGTTATTCTTAATACGGTGATGGATTTCTTTCTTGCGAATTTCTTCTACTTTTCCCAGAGTTTCTTCAGCCTCTTTTTGTCTGGTTATGTCGTAGACTGCACCCTGCAAGACTCTCTTCTTGTGTGCAGCGTCTGAAACATTCTGGATAATCTCACGAACCCATCTTACCTTTCCATCCCTGTGCTTTATACGGTATTCATGCTCTATAAAAAGTGCCGGATCATTTATCAATTTATTTCTATTTTCAAAAATCTTTTCCGGTCTTCAGGAAGGACAATTTCATACCAGTCTACTTTTTCAGATACTAAGTCTTCTCCCGTATACCCTGCAATTTCTTCTACACTTCCTTCTACAAGAATAGGGGTGAAATCCGTATTCTGCTGGAACGCAATGCCTCTAAAGTTTTTCATGAAGGACTTGTAACGCTCTTCGCTTTCAGTCAGTTTTTCAGTTGCTTTTTTCTCTCACTGACGTCTTTCATTACCCCCAGTACCCTGTATATATCTCTACTTTCATTTTTCAGGTAGACACCGCTGTCTTCCACATAAAAATAGCTTCCATCTTTTCTTCTGAATCTGTATTCTTCAAGATACTTTTCACCATTTCTCGTGCAGTTTTCATGGGCTTTTGCAGCTTTTTCCCGGTCTTCAGGATGGACATGGTCAGCCCAGACAGCAGGGGTGAAGCCCTGGAACTCTTCAAAGCTGTACCCTGTGAGCTCCTCAATTGCTCCTACCCAGGAACTGTGGTTATTTTTCACATCGTAATCATAGACGAGCTGCCCGGTCTGTACTGCAACCGCCCTATATCTCTCCTCGCTCCTTTCCAGAATTTCCCTGGCAAGTTTTCTTTCATTTATATCTTTTATTACTCCGACAATCCGGTGCACCTGATATTTTTCATCTAAAAGGTAGATGCTACTGTCTTCGGCATGGAAATAACTCCCGTTCTTTTTTCGGAACCTGTATTCCTCAAGGTATTTTCCCCCGGTTTTCATACACATCTCATGCGTTTCCCATGCTCTTTTCTGATCTTCTTTATGGATATGTGCTAGCCAGCCTTCCAGATTTACCTGCTTGAACTCTTCAGGAGTGCATCCTGTAATCTGTGAAATGGCTCCTGCCCAGTCGATCTGCTCTGATTCGGCATCATAATCATACACAAGCTGCCCTGTCTGCTCTGAAGCGATCCTGTATCGTTCCTCGCTTTTCCTGAACGTTTTTTCGGCAGCTTTTCGCGGAGTTATATCCAGCATCACACCAACAACTCCAGCTACTTCCCCAGAACTGTCCTGGTAGGTAGCTTTGTGGAAAAGGAAATCTCTTTGCACGCCGTCGGCACAGACCACCTTGGTTTCGTAATAATTACTTCCCCTGTCTCAATGAGTTTCCTGTCGTGCTTATGATATATTTCTGAAAGCTCTTTTGGAACTCTCTTCTGAAATTCCACGAAAGAGCCCCCTATAACCCCCTCTTTGGGAAGCCCCATGATCTGCCTGGCAAAACTCTTGTTACAATTTACATATGTTTCATTCAAATCTCTCTGGAATACGGGGCTTGGAATATTATCGAGCAGCGTTTCCAAAAAATGTACGTTATTCTTAAGCTTGTTTTCAATTTTCCTGAGTTCGGTTACATCAAGCATTACAGCAACCAAGTTTCTTGTTCCTTCGTCATCGGAAAAAATTTCCCTGTTCACCAAAAAGTTTCTTTTTGTCCCATCGGCACACATTAGTTCTTTTTCGTAATTGTCGCTTCCTCCTTTCTGCAACAATTCCAGATCGGATTCATGAATTTCAAGCGAAAGTTCAGCTGGAGAACCCGCGTATACTTCAGGAAATATTTTTCCTATAATCTCTTCTTTTTCCCTTCCGAAAACCTGTTTGGTTAAAATGTTATTACAGCCAAGGTACCTGCCTTCGTTGTCTTTATAATATACGGGTACATGTATCGTATTCAGGAGAGTTTCAAGAAACTTCAGGTTATTTCGGAGAATTTTTTCAATTTTATTTCTTTCAGCAATTTCCCGCGAAAGGCTCTCAGTTGCTTCGGTATATTCCAGGGTTCTTCTTTCAACAAGTTTTTCCAGTTCATGTTGATGAATCGTGAGTTCTTCCTCTGCCTGCAGACGCTCTATGATCCCAGACAACAAAAAAGCGGCAGAGTTCAGGAAATCTATATCATTGACAGTAAATTCTCTCTTTCCTGTGTTGTAAACTTCGATTATCCCGAAAGGTTTATTTATAGCTCCTATAAGAACCGTTACGCCGCTAACTACCCCGTGGCGCCTGAGAAATTCAGTGAATTCGAAACGGGTTTCGGTCTCAATATCTTTCAAGACAACTGGTTTTCTTGAAAAGAGAGTGTATCCTGCCTGGGACTTCTCTTTTCCTGTTATGATAATATTGCCTTTAAGATCATTTTCCCAGCCATAACCTGCCCTCAGGATAAAATTTCCATCAGGCATGAGTTCCAGAATCCTGGAAAAATCCGCATCAAGACCCTGGGCAATAAGCAGAGCGCTTTCTTCCAGGATTGTCTGAACGTCTTTGCATGTGATAGATATTCTGCCAAGGCTGCTTAGGGAAAGGTATTGTCTTTCCTTTTTACGAAGTTTTTCTTCGGCAAAGGCTCTGAAACTTATGTCTACCCCTTGAAGATCGACATAATCTCCTTCCGGAAAAGGATAGACAACTGCAGTATATGTTGTTTCCCCTGCTTGAATTTCAAGATTTTTCGGTTCATTCCTCGAGAGGACTCTTTTTATACTATGTCTTAATGATTGAGGAACCTTTTCTCCTTCTTTTATACCCCAGTACTCAAGAAGTTCGCCAGCTGCCTTGTTAATATATAAAACAGTTCCCTCCTTTCCCACCTCCAGAAAAGAATTAGGATTTTTTAAATAAAGTTCAGCTGCATTTTTTCTTTACCTGTTTCCCCTATCTCTTCTACTTTCTCGATGAAATCATTACTTTTAATAACTTCCAGTCCCCCATTCTTTTCAATCTATATATTTGCCAATCGTAGAAGAATGGACCTCAGTATTGCTCACAACCCAGGTTAAAAATAGCTGTTGCGGATTTTCCCATTTTTCCGCGGTCTGTTTTTTAGTCCGACACTTCCTGGATTATCTCGCGTAAAAATATATTAGCCCATATGCACCCACTATTTAAAAAGTATATGATGTGGTTGAAGATTTACAAAGTTGGGCCTGATTTATTTCAATCAAAGTTGTGCTGGCGCACCCCGCTGCAAGCAACGGCGTATGTTCGCGCCACCACTTCAAAATTCCGTAAAAGGAAACAATAACCCTAATACGATTTAAACGGAAATGGATAGCTAAACAGTTGTTTTCTAAAATCACTTTATTATTGCTTGAATAGAGCTTTAATTGAGGATCATCTATTGAGATAAAGGGCAAAATACAGTAGTTTATAGGAAAAATTAATGCATTTTTTACTTGACAATAGCCTGAAGGCAAGTTCACCGAACGAACCTGATGACGAAATTAAGACAAGTGCGTATAAATAGAAGTTTTTACAGTAAAAGTTCAACTGAAACTGAAATTTCTTTGGACCTCATTGGGAACAGGCATTCAAAACCTGCTTATGTTTTCCCTGTAGTATTTCCGGATTCTCAGGCCCACAGTGGCAGCATTCCCCTGAGGCTGTGAGAGGGTCTACATGGATAGTTGTGCCGGAAAGGTAAGAGAAGTTTTCAAGAAGTTTTTCCCTTATCGCGTTGGCGATTTCATGCCCTTCCCCAACCGAAAGAGAAGGAGAAACGGAAGCATTGATCTCTGCATGGAGCCTGTGTCCTATCCAGCGAACCCTAAGGTCCGTGACTTCACAGACCCCCTCTACACTTTCAGTAATATTTTTAACTTTATCGATGACTTCAGGCTCAACGCCGTCAAGCAGGCGGGTAAACACGAGCTTGCTCGAATCAAGGACTATTTTGAGGATGCTGATCGTGATTAATATTCCAATGAGAGGGTCAATGATCGGATAACCCAACCAGATGCCAACTACCCCGATAAGGACGGCAAGGCTGGTGAAACCGTCCACTCGGGCATGGTATCCATCTGCAATAAGGGCTGCACTCCCTATTTCCTTTCCAACTTTCATCCGGAACTGGGCCACAACCTCGTTTCCGATACAACCTATAATTGCGGCAATAGCTACAGCCTGCAAATGTCCTACAGGCTGAGGGTTTAAGAAGCGATTAACAGACTCATAACCCGCAAATACAGCACTGAAAAGGATAAGGAGAACAATGATTATACCTGCAAGGTCCTCTACCCTGCCGTATCCGTAGGAGAAGCATTTGCTTGGTTTTCTTCCGGCAAGAGAAAAGCTATTGCAAGAGGAATTGCAGTTGATGCATCCCCAAAATTATGAATGGTATCGGCAAGGAGGGCAACACTGCCAGACTTAAAAAATATTATAATCTGCAGAACGGCCGTGATCATCAGCCCTATAAAAGACCATTTAACAGCCCAGAGCCCTTTGTTAGTAGCAAGTATGGAAGGGTCCACAGTCCCATGAGTGTGACTGTGCCCGTGGGAATGTACGTGCGGATGAGTACAAGAGTGATCCTGGGGATGATTACAGGAGTGATCATGGGCATGAGCGTGAAAAGGAGAGCGGAAATTGAAAAACCCTTTTTTGCGGGGATTTTCCGCGGGTTGTTCGGAATCGCCCTCCTTTTCATTGGAATGAGAATTAGAATGCTTTTCAGACATGCTGGCACCTTGGTTAATATTCGATTTTCGAGCTTGTCTTAAAACCTATTTCGTATTTAATCATCAAAAGTTTTCAGGATTGCTCTTTCATGATAAGAAGCTCGATCAGTTACTGAAAAGACGAGATTCAAAGAGCAAATTTTGATTTATGGGATAAGCTCATCAAGTAAACTTGGAAGCCTTTTTATAAATAGGTATTTATCTTTAGAAAATAATTTTGTATGCAGGGATTCATACGTTTTTTCGGATAAATGTCATAGAAATAGACTTTTTCTTCCAGGCGGTTTAGACTTCATTTTCCTGAAAGAAACAAAAAATTGGATATTTATTACTAAAAATCAGAAATGTAGCAGTCTCCTCTATTGACAAGCGACTATGATACGGATTTTTTGTAAGGACTGACTAATCCATAAATACTTCAGTTTTTAGTGCCAAGGCAAAATTAGAATTTTAAATAAATTTTAAAATATTATTATTACAAATTCATACAATAGAATATAAAATTATAAGGAATTTAGAAAAATAGCCTCAAAAATGAAAACAAGAAATGACGAATTTACCCTGGTATATGAGTAAATATGAAAAAGAGGTGAAGAAAAAGAATAAAATAAATGGACAAACAGAAAAGACAACTAGAGTTGTATTTAAACCTCATTTTTCACAAAGTTAGGTTTTCCCCTTCCTAAAACAAGAACCTTTATATCCTATCCTTTTCTGCCGGAATTGGCACACCTTTTCTAATTAAATTCTACCTAAAAAGGGTACTCCTATATCCGTATTTACGTTACCCCTGAAGCTAAGATCCGTTACCTAAATCCATATCCTTACTTAGTTTTCTCGAGTTTAGTTAGATTGGATAGAAACTCAATCCTCTATCCAAGCAAATAGACCTGAAATCGAATGGGGCTCATCCTTGGAGCGTGCAACCCGGGAGTGAGGGCAAAATCCATTTTATCGGACCCTCACTCATCCAGGGAGCATACATCGGGATATAGGTATCAAGATAGAACAAAACAAATTCTTGAATAATATGGAATTAGGAGGAATAAGACGATTTGGGATAAATAGCTAGAATACCTCGAATTAGATAGAAACTTGATATTAATGAAGATGGAAAATCTTACCAGAAAAATTACATGCTCCTATTTCACAGATACACCAGTGCAATAGGTGAAGGATGAAATTTAGCAGCTTTATAGATAAAACTTGAAAAACACAACCGGTTTTCAAATGTCTATCAAATATCGCTCGAGGGCAGATGCTCTCGAGCAAACCTCCAAAAAACCATGTAATGAGCAAATATCCAAAAAACCATGTAATAAGCAAATATCCAAAAAACCATGTAATACCTTATTAAATATCGCTCGAGGGTAGATACTCTCGAGTAAACCTCCAAATATCCTGCAGTAACGAAAATAGGCTTACTCCAATGAAAATCTAAATGAATTAACCTTTTTTAGAATAATTTTAACTCTTTTTGGCCCGTTTCCTGCCAATCTATTGGAAAATATTCATAATGGATGAAGTTGAGTACCCGGTGAAAAAATAAGCTTCTAAAGGGAGAAATTTGAGGATGGAGAAGTGCCTGAGAAGCCTTGAGGGCTCCTCAAGATCAGTGTGCAAATTAAGGGTTCTATGCTTATTTATTTTAATAATCTTCTTATGGGATTTAAACAATAATCGATATCAAATACATCTTCTAACAAATCTGTTACTTTATGAGCTTATCCAAAAGCCATTTTACTCTGCAATTATTAAGAATTTCAGTATTATTTTCATGATGCGAATTCATTGATCATCTGAAATACTGATTAAAAGAAACAAATTCCGATTTATGGGATAAGCTAAATATAATTCCAAAAAACGAAAGTAAGGAAATTCATTGAGGTCATCAGGGGTCTAATTTTATGTAAAGTTAAATTGTGTATAAAAACGGAGGAATAAAAGAAATAAGAAAAAATAAAAAAGAACAAAATGGAGGTTATAATCAAACATATAGCCCGTTTTAAAGACCTGGAATGCAGGCAAAAAACAATAGGTTAAAGCAAGGTAAATCAACTAAATTTGCTTTAACAATGGAATATTGTTCCCTGCATTATATAAATGTATCTATTTTCATTTCATAAAAAATAACTTTTAGAAGATGAGTTTGAAACTGTATATTATAAAAGAAATAAATATAACTTTAAAATAAAAATTTACTACCTGAAAACTCAAAATCGATTTAAAAAAAGATCCGATCAATTGTTGAAAAAGGCTGTCAGATAAGCAAGTACAAAATAACGCCCGAATTTCCCAAAAAAACCAGAACCGAAAAAGATCTGAAAGGTAGCTGCATAAGTCCTGCAACCATTGTAATTGCATCTCCTATCCCCGGTACCCAAGTGAAAAGAAGGGTGTAAACTCCGTATTTTTTGAAAAGCCTTTCACTTTTCTCAAGCATTTCATGAGAAGGAGATAAGTATTTCTCAAGTACAGGCCGCCCTTTTAGTCCAAGATAATAAGTTGTGCAGGACCCTAGATAATTACCTGAGGTCGCCACCATAACAACAGCAAAAGGATTGAAACCCTGGTAGATAAGAGCAACTACCAGCGCTTCAGACCCGAAAGGCAAGACAGTGGAAGCCAGAAAACTCAGGACAAAGAGGTTAAGGTAACCGTAATTGACAATAAAGGAACCCAAAAATTCAAGCATTGTATTCATACCATCGTAATTCAGTATTTTAAGCTGCATCTCAGGCATTAATTGCCGGAATTTACTCTTAATTCATTTTTTACATTCCTGCCAGCTTTGCTTTAAATTAATTCTTTTTACATTCCTGCCCACTATCATATTTATACTATTTTATTCCGGAGTAAGAATTTACGTGAAAAATGTAAAATTTTAACACAAATATATCATTTCCATAAAATGTTTTTGAAGAATAAATATTTTTGAAGAATAAGAAAAGGGTGATTCTAAATATAAGGGTTATCCTGGCTACAAATATAAAATTAAAGCAAAAAAGAGCCCGATTAAGATCATAAGAGATAAAAACTTAGGAAAAAAAGATTTGAGAGCCGGAAATCAGGATTGGGATTTCCGGTTACACAGCTTTCAGTATGAAAGCCAGAAGTTTCGGTTATTTCCTCCTTTTCCGGAGAACGACAAATGCTGTGGCAAGTATTCCAACAGTTGCCAGCCCGCTGAAGAAAGGAGCTTTTTTCGTTACCTCATAACTTTTGCTCAGGCCTCCTACCTCAATTTTGTATGTTCCTGCGTCATTTTCAGTATGGGAGAATTCGACTGGCTTGCTCTCACCTGGATTCAGGCTTATGTTTTTTGAATCAACTGATTCGTTATTAACCAGCAATTCCACTTTTGATCCTCCTGCAACGTTTCCGCTATTTGTAGCATTTACCCTGATATTTACTGCGGTTCCGGTCTCAACTGAAGCCGGCTCTACCGTGAGGTTCGAAAAGGTAAACTGTGCTACGTTTTCAATTACCTCAATCAAGGTTTCCCCTTCTTCATAACCTGCTTTTGTAGCATTTATCATATAAGTTCCCGGAGCAGTAACCCAGTAAGATGTGATACCTTCTGCGTTGGTCGGTTCATCAATCTTCTTCCCGCCGAAAAAGACATCTGCTCCGGATATAGACCCATTATTCGCTGAGTCAGTAACTTTTATTTTTATCTGATCTCCTTCCCTGATGATGTTCGGAGAGACTGAAAGCTGAAGTTTCAGGACGCCCTGTTTAACGACATCAACTTTTTTACTTCCCGAGACGTAACCTGCTTTGCTTGCAGATACAGTGAAGCTTCCTTCCTTACCAGGTGTATAGGTAAGGTTCCCACCGTCTCCGGTAGTCCCTATGCTCTCATTTCCAAAGGAGACTTCAACGCCCCCGACTGAAACATTTCTCGCCTTAACCAGGATTTCGGTCTGGTTCCCGGTTACAATGACAGCGGGTATTTCGATATCCAGCTGATCACCTTTACTGGTCTCGATTTCAACGAAGGGATAAAAGCGCAGGACAGAAGCATCGGCTACCCTGAATTTGACTTTGCCCATCAGGTCAATAATGTCCCCTTTTGAAAGGGAGATTGCGTCCGTATTTTTCATTGTGATTCCTGAACTGGAAATCGAGCTTATTTCCATTTCACCAAAGGAATCTCCCTCAGAAATTTTCAGGTAATCTTCCGAAATCTGGAAAATCCCCTCTATAAACACGGCATCAGTTTCCCGGGAACGGAAGACAGTACTTACATGGACTGCAATCGTCGGAACAGCTTCAGCCCCTCCAAGATCTGCTTCGTAGATATAGTCCCCATTCTGAGGAATTATTCCCGAATCCAGCAGCTTCCCATCCTTATAAAGCTCGAAGAGTATCCTTTCCCCGTTAACGTCGACCTCTGCTGCCTTAAGAGAATAGCCGTTCTCGAGAGCTAGAGAAGAGCCTGTAAACAGGGACTTTTTGTTATCGTCATCAATAAGAACTTTTGAAAGGATGCTGTCCGAAAGCACACTTATACTTTTTGAATTCCCAAAAATGTTCTCAGGATATCCTGCGAAATATTTCTCTGCCATGAAGCCGAGAACTTCATAATTTCCCCAGCTTTCATGCTCAAATTCAACAGGTTCCGGTTTTGTGGAATAAACGAGTGCTTCATCATCAATTGTCCTGTCATCGAGTTCTTCAATGACAAGGCTTTCAGTGGAGATGTTTTCGTCGATGTTATAATAAAAACCCTCGAAGTTAAAAGGTGTCCAGATAGAAGTATCAAATTTATCATCATGGACGGTTCCCCTTAACTCATAGGTACCGGGCTCGGAGGTTTCAACTATTGGGGCAAAGCGAAGTTCGCTGGCATCAGCCACAATAAAACTAAGTTTACCCATGATATCTATTGTATCGCCCCTGTTAAGAGAGATGGAATCACTATTTCTCATCCTTATGCCTGAGCTTGAAATCGTACTTACCTCCATTTCTCCGAAATCGTCTCCGTTTTTAATTTCCAGGTATTTGTCCGAAATCTGGAAGATCCCTTCCACAAAAACGGCGTTAGTCTCTCTACCACTGAAGATCTGAGCGAAATGGACTACAATTATGGGCACATCTTCTGCACCCCCAGTCCGGTTTTATACACATAATCACTGTTAGAAGACAGGAAAGCATCATCTACTATATTGCCGTCCTTTACAAGCTGTACCCAGACGGTGTTTCCGTTAACATCAACTTCAACGATATTCAGGGTATATCCTTCCTCAAGAATGAGGGAAGAGCCCGTGTACAGGGATTTCTTTTCGTCGGTATCTGTCAATACCTTTGAAAGCTGCCCCTCAGAAATAACGCTGATATTTTTATTTGCAAATCCGGAGTTTCCCGTGTATCCTGCAAAGTAACGTTCTGCCATAAACCCTATAACCTGATACGAACCCCATTTATCGTGCTCAAAATCGGTTTGTATGGGTTTTGTTTCATACTGCAGGTTATTTTTTTCAATTGTCCGGCTTCCCTCGGTGAGCCGGACTGTAAGATTCTCTGAGCCTTCTCCGGTGTCCAGGTCATAATAAAAGCCCGAATAGGTCTGAGGCGTCCATGTATAAGTAAGGCTCTGGTTTGTATTTTCATCCCAGATGCGGTTGCCTGTGGAATCTGAAACCTGGGCAGCAGCATTTATACATAGCAGCCCGAGTACCAGAAATAGATATAAAATCCTCATGTAGTTTTTAATCCCCAAATTAAGCCTCCTCTATAGTTTATGAAGCGGGAACGCATTTTCAGGCTTCCGAATGGAGAAAATAGGAACAAAAATAGTTTCCTGAACATCCGGAAGATATCCTGAACCCAGGTACGCCCGTTTACCTGTAGATATCAAGGTATTCAATTATATACATTAAATATCTCGGGCATCAAATAAAAAATTTTTGGAGATTAATTAAAAATTTTTATGGGTTATTTAAAAATTTTTGAGCAGTTTGGGCAATAGAAAAATTAAAAACAATAAAAAAGGAACTATAGGCCGTAAAAACTGTAAAACTGTTTTCAGGTGCTTTTTTGGAAAATATAAAAAATGCACAGGTAGCAATTACAGGGACAACTCCAGTACGGCTAGAAAAGTATTTCTATCACAGCCGGGTTTTATACAGGTTTGGAATAATGATCAGGAAATAAATTAACAAAAAACTCCCTTTTCTCAATAATTGTATTCAAGATCCACAAGTTATAAGTTTGAAGAGACGATTTCTGACATTTATGATCAAGAATACCATCAAGACCTATTCTGCAAAAAATATGGAGCCGTCCCTGGCATGGAAACGTATACAGGCATTCCCGAAGAATTAAGGTTTGCAGTCCTTGAGAGAATAAAACCCACTGCACCTGAAAGAGAAAAGCTCCTGGAGATCCAGGAAGAACTCGCTTCAGAGGTGAAAGCAGCAGCAGAAAAACTTGCCATATCAGGCGTACTTGTAAAAATGGTAGGTTCCGCTGCCAGAGGCACCTGGCTTTCAGGCACTCATGATATTGATGTCTTTATAAGCTTTCCTGAAGAGACACCCAGAAAAGACCTGGAAACCCTGGGCATGGCAATTGCAAGGGAAGTGGCAAGGTTTGCGGAACACGCCGAAGACCGCCATGCCGAACATCCCTATCTGAATATTATATACAAAGGATTTGACGTAGACCTTGTCCCGTGTTTCCGGGTTGCCTCAGCTTCCCGGATCAAATCTGCAGTTGATAGGACCCCTTTTCACAACGACTTTATCAAACCCCGTATAAAAGGATGCGAAGATGAGGTCCTGCTGTTGAAGCAGTTCATGCGCGGGGGCGGAGTCTACGGCTCGGAATTGAGGACTCAGGGTTTTTCAGGCTACCTGACCGAACTCCTGGTAATTCACTACGGTTCCTTCGAAAATACAGTCAGTACAGCCTGTTTCTGGAAGCCTGGAGAGAAAATAGATATAATGCAGCATGCGGAAATCGAGCACGAAGAACCCCTTGTAGTGGTTGACCCGACCGATCCCAGGCGGAACGTGGCTGCAGCCCTTTCCCTTGACAAATTCTGCATGTTTATAGATCACTGCCGGGAATTTTTAAAAAGCCCGGAACTCAGCTTCTTCTTCCCCACAGCCCTCCTGCCCCTTCAGGACAGAGAAATTCTGAAAAGGCTTGAAAGCAGAAAAAGCGCACAGTTTGCAATCGTCTTTAAAACCCCGGACGTAGTCGAGGACGTGCTCTACCCGCAGCTGTATAAAATGGAGCAGGCGGTAGCTGCCCTTTTAAGTGGATATAATTTTTCCGTGATTAAAACCGGGGTGTGGTCAGGGAAAAACGAAACCGTAATTATGCTCGAACTTATCTCAGGTACCCTTCCCAACGTCAAAAAACACATTGGCCCCCCTGTCTGGGTGAAAATACATGCTGAGAAGTTCAAGGAGAAATACAAAGGTGCAGACGACGTTTTCGGAGGATATGTCGAAAACGGAAAATACGTCTTTGAGATCCGGCGCAAATATCCCATGGCAAAAGAGCTTCTTGAAAACCAGCTTATGCATTGCTCCCTTGGAAAGCAGGTACATCAGAGCGTGAATGAGGGTTTTGAGCTTATAGAGAATACCGGGATTTGCAGGTTAAAAGATCCTGATTTCAGGGTTTTTTGAGAAAATGGATGTAAAAAGTATTCAACGGGAAAAAAGTAGTTGCCAATTAGCTGATTTTACACAAAGCGGAATTTTTCCGCAAAAATTCTTTTTGGTGGGTCTTTTCGGCAGTGTAGCGAAAGTTCTGTAAAATCGAATTGACTCTAATCCTTATTCTTGTTTTTTTCTCTGCCCTTGCGGATAATACTCTAGTTATTATTGATAAAAAGAATGATATGCCGAGTGCAATAAGTGTTAATTTGTTGATTGATAAGAAATATCCTAGTATTAACAAAAGCAACATTAAGAAAACGATGAATCCAAAATATTTATTCATGTTGCATTAATTGATAGCGCATGTTAATAAATATTAGGATTATTTTGGATTTGTTAGTTATTTGGAAGGGTAATAGGACTTACGCAGTTGAAGTACAAAATCAAGTACAAGCAATTTAATTGTGAGTATTGGAGTTTAGACAGTTAAGTATTTAGCGTTGCTGTTTTCTGTTCAACTGCGTCAGTCCTATTTGTGTAAGCATTATTAATAACATGGCATAGATTTCAAATACTTCATTGTGGTATGATAAATTATTTTGGCCAGATATAAAAAGTTAATAAAATTCCCCAAAAACAGTTACAAATTTATATTTTATGGAGTGAGTCTCAAAACTTGACTTTTTAATGTTTAATCTAATGTAATGCGTCGACGGAGGCAACTGAAGTCCATGCTGACTGAACCTGAACAAATAATCCAACTAGTATCGAGTTTATTAGCGCTAATCCTTTTTGTTATTTCCCTTCTTGCATATCTTCGAGAGCGTAGAAAGAAGCTTTGTATTTTATCTTTAGCATTTTTATTTTATTCAACGATGAATTTCTTGGATGCAGCAGATATTTTTTTCCCTCAAGCGGGTGAATACCCCGAAATCTGGGGAAGTTTACTCAATTTTGTCGTCCTTGCATTGTTTTTTCTTTCCATGATAACAAAAGAGTAAGGTAAAATGGAATTCGAATTAGAGACTAGAAGGAGAATTTATGAACAAATTAAAAAATCTCCTGGTATTCACTTCCGGGAACTTGAACGGAGGCTGCAAATGGTAGTTGGCAACCTGCAGTACCACCTTCAGTATCTGGAAAAGAAAAATCTGATAAGGGCTTCGAATGATGGAGATTATGTACGTTATTTCGTAAAAGACAGGAGCTTAAGCGAAACCGAGAGAAAAATAATGTCTTTCTTAAGAAGATCCGGTTGCAGGCATATTCTTCTTCAGCTTCTCAATAATCCTAATCTGAATAACAGAGAACTCTCTCAGGCTGTTGGCCTCTCTCCTTCAACTATTTCCTGGAACCTGAACAAACTTGTAAAAGCCGGAATAATTGAAAGGGAAAAATCGGCAGGATAAGTAAATTCACAATCATTGACCCTCCCGCGATTGCAGAACTCCTTATATGCTACAAAGAAAGCTTTCTTGATACTCTGGTTGATGGTTTTATCGAAATGTGGGAATTCAAGAACCCTAAATAATTTGATCGTCCATCGTTTGATTGATATTATTCCAATATTATCGAAATACAGCTTTAGATATTCTTTTCCTGTAAGCTTAGCACTTTTTTAAAATACCTTTAATATGGCATTTAAACTGAATCACAAGCCATGTTGCAGGTAACGTTAGGAAAACATCAATCAGGTATTGCCGGACTATCAAAGTTTTGGGTTTAGTCTCGTTATCTGAGTCCTACTTCACTGATTTTAAACTCTACTGAGACATCTTGGTTAGTTAACGTGGATGATCTATACACCAAATTCAAAATACACCTGCAAAAGAACGTTGAACTGCGAACTCAAATTTCATTAAGAGGTTAGCTGAATTATACGTTCTTAAAAATTAACCGGATAAAAATGGACGAAAACTTTTATGTTTACTGAACAAAAGTTGAAATTATTTATGGTGGCGGGAAACATGGAAGAAACTTGGAAAACCCGCCACATTCTCCTATGGAAGAAGGTTCCGCCACATTCTTCTATGGAGGAAGGTTCAAAATATTTTGCAGTGTTGATCCCGATTTTTCACCACAATAACCTTCAGTTTTCAGTCTTCATTAGACATGATAACGATTCTGGTACATTCGTCGAAGATTAGTACAATTGTCGAACATTAGTACAATATTCGAATAATTGAGGTTCTGAGTAGTTGACGAGTTTAATTTTCTAATGACGTCGAAGCTTATCGAAAAAATACCAAGCGACCTTAGACTTCAGAAATCAATGACCAAAAAAGATTTATAAGACACTATTTTATAAAACGCTGTAAACCAATTTTCGGGATGAGGAGAAACTAAGCTATCTTCGACAATTGACGTAATAATTAATTCTGATTGATGGAGGATTGTGAACCCCTTTCATTATTGATCCCGATAATTCTTCTTACATAATAATAGATCTTAAAAAATATGGAGGAAATAATAAAATGAAGAGATTCATAGCCAGTACACTGGCAGTTCTCATGCTTCTGACTGTATTTGCATCCGCCGCAATGGCTGATGATAATAATACAACCTCAGCAGCGAGTACAGTTGAGATCCGCGGTCCTGTGTACAATGGCTCAAGTTTAACCGATATCCTTGCAAATAGTACATACGATAACGGTACAGCTATTACAATGGATGCTAACAAATTTGCAGCATTCTATTACGACATTGATGACAATGTAACAACCGAGTCTCTTTCCATTAAGAACGTTGCCGGTACTTCTGGCAGGACTATAGGAGAGAACGGGTTAGTATATACGACAACAATCGGAAAGAACGAATACAAGAATAAAGATGTTGACTGGGGCAACTACAGCGTGATTGGCTTCTTCGCAGACAAGTATATCCCACTGAAATCCAACGACGCCAGCAAGCTTGCCAAGCTCGTTCTTGACAGTGATGACAAGTACACTCTCAGGACCGGCGAAACCCTTGACCTCGGTGAAGGATACTCTCTCCAGGCTAAGCAGGTAGATGTTGACGGTGATAAGGTCTGGCTCGAATTAGACAAGGACGGACAGTATGTGGATGACCAGATCGTCTCAACTGACTCTGGCGATCATACCTGGACTTGCGAAGTTGACGATGTGCAGGGCGAAGACAATGTTCCTGTCTTGAAGGTCCACGTAAATCAGGTATTCCAGGGTGCAGTCGATAGCATTGCACAGATTGATGCTATCTGGCTCATTGACTACGCAAACGCCATGAAGATCGATACTAGCGATGAATTCGGCAAACTCGATAATGTAGGCATCAACGGCCCCACCATTACCATCAGCAACAAGGATACATTCAGTCTGACCAGAGACTCTGATCAGGAAATCGGACAGGGGCTGTACTTCAGGGTTGCTGACTCCGATGCTCTCAGGTTCTATGCCTTTAAACAGCAAACAACTCCTGGAACCTATGATATAAGAGGAACCGTTGTTTCAGGCACACAGCCTTACACCTGGACTTCAGACAACTTTGCTGGCTTCTTCTACGACCTGAATAAGAACGTTGGAACCGAAACTTTGAGCGTTTCTGGCGTTAGCGGAAGAACTATTCCTGAAGACGGCCTCAACTACAGCACCACTATAAACAGTGTTAATTATGATGCCAGTGATGCTTTCAATGGAACGTACCCTGTTCTCGGCTTCTTTGCCCAGAAGTATGTCCCGCTTAAATCCAACGACGCCAGCAAGCTTGCCAAGCTCGTTCTTGACAGTGATGACAAGTACACTCTCAAGACCGGCGAAACCCTTGACCTCGGTGAAGGATACTCTCTCCAGGCTAAGCAGGTAGATGTTGACGGTGATAAGGTCTGGCTTGAATTAGACAAGGACGGACAGTATGTGGATGACCAGATCGTCTCAACTGACTCTGGCGATCATATCTGGACCTGCGAAGTTGACGACGTGCAGGGCGAAGACAATGTTCCTGTCTTGAAGGTCCACGTAAACCAGGTATTCCAGGGTGCAGTCGATAGCATTGCACAGATTGACGGTCTCTGGCTCATTGACTACGCAAACGCCATGAAGATTGATACTAGCGATGAATTCGGCAAACTTGATAATGTAGGCATCAACGGCCCCACCATTACCATCAGCAACAAGGATACATTCAGTCTGACCAGAGACTCTGATCAGGAAATCGGACAGGGAATGTACTTCAAGGTTGCTGACTCGGATGCGCTCAGATACTATCCATACATTCAGCAGACCCTCGGCAACGGAACAGTTACAACCACTCCGAGTAACACAACAAGCACCGATAACACAAGTGTTAATCCAGCTCCAGTTGCGAACAGCACTGAAACTCCAGATGTAAACGCGAACACTCCTACAACCACGGAGACCCCGGTTACAACAACTCCAGATACACCAGATGCTGCAAACAACACCACCGAAACAAAGAACAACGCCCCTGGCTTTGAGATGGCCCCAGCAATTCTCGGACTGCTGTCAGTCTTCTACGTAGTCAGGAAGAACAGATAAGTTCTCTGAGTGAAGGATTTCCTTAATCCTTCTTTTAATTTTTTTACTAAAATCCCAATTGACCGATAGGATTCTACGCTTTGATCCCAGGTTCAAGTGGGGTGGCGGAACTTGCCGTAATTTTCCTCTATTCAGTCTTTGTACCGGCAAATATTCTTGGAAATTACAGTGGCAGCATGGAGGGGTTTTACATTTTATGCGAATATTGTAGCAGGAGGATTTGTGAGTTTTAAATTACTAGAAGACACGGAGCTGGTGAAAAAGTACTTAAAACGAACCCAAAGTGGAGCTTAAAGGGAATGAGAAGTATTTGAGGTTTAGAAGGCTATATCGAAAATGGAAAATACGTCTTTGAGATCCGGCGCAAATATCCCATGGCAAAAGAACTTCTTGAAAACCAGCTTATGCATTGCTCCCTTGGAAAGCAGGTACATCAGAGCGTGAATGAGGGTTTTGAGCTTATAGAGAATACCGGGATTTGCAGGTTAAAGGATACTGATTTCAGGGTTTTTTTGAGGAAATGGCTGTGAAAAAATTTGCTATAAAATAATCTTATCTACCACTTGTTTTCTAAGTTTAGCTGGGTACAAAAATTGAAATGTACACAGCACGGAAATTTAGACTTATAACTTTTCGCTGAGTCGTTCAGAGGTAGACGTCGATTTGGTAGTTGATGAAAATGGCAGATGTATTGTCATTACGAATAAGTGAGTGAGAACAATGTGTCCAGCACAGCACGCCGAAAGGATTCGTTGTCGCTAAATTGCTTGAAGAACTCAGTCTCAACACTCATGCGTGCGATTGCTGCACGTCGAGCAGCTTTGTCATGCTCAATGCGGGCGTTTTGCTTGTCCGAATTTTTTCTGGCGTTCTGGTAGGCGACGTCTGCCAACACCGCTGCCGGGAGTTCTTCCGTTATCAGGCGGATAGTCCGATCGGCATCTGTAAATAGTGTCCCAAATTGATCGTTGAAACCCTTGAGGATGTAGCTAAGCCGTTCCAGTTCCGGTTCAGGCTTGAATCCACCACCACTTGTCGGTACAGGCTCAATCTCGGCATCCGAATCCGGAAGCTGGATTTTCACCACAGCCTGCTTTTCAACCCTGTAGCTGTCCATGTCAATGGCTTCAAGGATGCCTTTTGAAAAGTCTTCTTCTATAGGAGCTGGCAGTTTTGGCACCAGGAAGTTGAGGAAGATCGAGAGCTTTTCCCAGCCGGCATCCGTGTAAGGAAGGACAGAAGCGAGGAAACCATAGGTACGGTTGAAAGCTTTGGCCTTGCCTTTAAAGTCAACCTGTCCTTCTTCATCAAGCTGGTTTTTATATACGGCTACGCAGGTGTCAAGTATCGGATCGAGTTTATCCCTGTCGGCCCCGCCGAGGTAAAGGTCAACTAACTGCTCTATATCTTCCGGTGCATAGACCTGGTAGCTGTCGAGGTCGGACTTCAGGTCGTGGAGCTTGTTGGGATCGGTCTCGTCGCTCAGGATTGTGGTGCGATAGTAATCTGAGAAAGCAGCCTGGATAATGTCAGTATCGTTCATGAAATCGAGTACAAAAACATCGTGCTTCTGCGGATGCGCCCGGTTCAGCCTTGAAAGTGTCTGTACTGCTTTGATGCCAGCCAGCACCTTGTCAACATACATCGTGTGCAGGAGCGGCTCATCGTAGCCGGTCTGGAACTTGTCGGCGCAAATGAGGAACCTGTACGGGTCTTCTTTAATCTTATCTTCAATCTTACTTGAAGGGAAACCGTTGAGCAAAGCTTCGGTAACTTTCACTCCGCCGTATTCGTGTTCTCCGGAAAAAGCGACAATTGCCTGATAGGAACTCTTCCTCTCAATGAGGTAGGTGCTAATGGCATGATAGTACTGAATGGCGCGCTCAATCCCGCTTGTAACTACCATTGCCCTCGCCTGTCTGTCGATCTTTTTAAGTGCGATCACTTGCTCATGGAAGTGATCTACCATGATCTCAGCCTTGAGCTGGATGGCGTAATCATGGCTTTCGACGTATTTGCGGAGTTTCTTTTTCGCCCTTTTGGTGTCGAATTCCGGGTCTTCTTCCACCGTCTTGATCAATTTGTAGTAGCTGTTAACCGGAGTGTAGTAGCTGAGCACATCAAGGATGAAACCTTCCTGGATCGCCTGCTTCATTGTGTAGCTATGGAAGGGTCGGTGCTTCACCTGTCCACCTTCCTGATAAGGCTCTCCAAAGAGTTCCAGGGTCTTGTTCTTGGGAGTTGCGGTAAATGCAAAGTAGCTGGCGTTGGACAGCATTTTGCGGGCTTGCATCCTTTTTTCCAGAGCATCGTTGACAGTATCTTCCGGATCTTTAGGATATTCAGGATCGGAAAGAGCTTCGTTCATTGCTGCAGCTGTGTTCCCACCCTGGCTGGAGTGCGCTTCATCAATGATGATTGAGAATTTTTGCCCGTGGTGATCCATTCCGATCTCATCGAGAATAAACGGGAACTTCTGCACCGTGGAAATGATGATCTTCTTTCCGCTTTCGATGAACTTCCTGAGGTCTCCGGAATTTTCGGCATGCCCGACTGTCGAACTTACCTGGGCAAACTGCTTGATTGTGTCACGGATCTGCTTGTCGAGAACACGTCGGTCGGTGATTACGATAATGGAGTCAAAGACGTATTTGTCGTCTTTTTTGAGGCCGATAAGCTGGTGTGCAAGCCAGGCAATGGAGTTGCTCTTGCCGCTTCCAGCCGAGTGCTGGATAAGGTAGCGTTTGCCTGCGCCGTGCTGCCCGGCATCGGCGAGAAGCTTTCTAACTACGTCTAGCTGGTGGTAACGCGGGAAAATCTGCACTTCTTTCTTCTTTTTCCCGGTCAGCTCATTTTTGTCCTCTACTACCTGCGCGTAATTTTCGAGGATATCCGTAAGTCCCTTTGGAGTGAGGATTTTCTTCCAGAGGTAATCGGTCTTGATGCCGTTTAGGTTTGGTGGGTTGCCTGCTCCGTCGTTGTAGCCCTGGTTGAAGGGAAGGAACCATGAACTTTTGCCGCTCAGCTGCGTACAGAATTTCACTTCATGGTCGTCCACGGCAAAGTGGACCACACTGCGCCCGAACTGGAAAAGCAGCTCTTTCTGGTCACGGTCGTTTTTATACTGCTCCACAGCATCTTCCACTGTTTGTTTTGTGAGGCTGTTTTTCAGCTCAAAGGTAGCTACAGGCAGCCCATTGATGAAAAGAGCAAGGTCAAGGGCAAGTTTTGTTTCGTCCCGGCTGTACCTGAGCTGCCGGGTGACGCTGAAGCGATTCAGAGCATAGCGCTCTTCAGCTTTTGTGTTTCCGGGTGTTGGAGTGCCGTAAAAAAGATCGAGGTTGTGAGGCCCATGTTTTACGCCTTTGCGCAGCACGTCGATTATGCCGCGTTTCGTGATTTCACCCTGCAGGCGAGCAAGAAATTTCTGCCGGGTTGGGCTGGCATTTTTAAGGTCAAGTGATTCTACCATTTCGGGCTGCGTGGAATTCAGGAATGCAGCCAGCTGTACAAGGTCTACTGCATATTCGCGGTCGTAGTCCTGCCAGCGCCCGAGTATCCAGCCGGTACCCCCGTAGAGGGCGGTGGGTTCTTTGCCCATGTCTGTTTGCACAGGGTCGACTTTCGCTCCGGTCATCGCTTCGACGATGAGGGTTTCAAGGCCCTTTTCGGTGGTATCGGTTGTCATGTTTCTTCCTCTGGCTCCCCGTCAAGGTTTTCTTCAGTAGTTTCTTCGTCCTCGACCAGCCCTTCATCAAGCACTTCCGTTTCATCGATTTCTTCAGGCAGGTTCGCCGCCGCCTCTCGCACGTCCAATTTGCCAGTTACAACATCAGCTATCAGGCGGGTGCGGTATTCGCGGAGGAGGGAGATTTCACGCTGAGCATGGTCGATAGCTACATCGATACTCTGGGTGTTTTTTTGAATGAAATATATTATTCTCTTCTGCTCATTCAGTTCTGGATACACGATTTGCAGCTTGCTCACATCGTTCAAGTAAATACCCGGCTGTGCTGCGTACTTGTCCATTACACGATGAATTTGTGCTTGAACCAGTTCTGAGCTAATTACGAAATTCAGAAAATGACTTTCCAATACCAGTGGATTCGATCGAAGGATCCCGATGCTACGTTGAACTGTCACCTTGTCCATTTTCTCCACCACAGCGGACTTGCCTGTTGTTGCGCCTACTAAAGCAAGTACGATATCGTTCTCCTGTACAGTGTAGGAACGTTGGAGATCCGAAAAAGCGGAAGGAGTCATTGTCCGATCGTCATTACGTGTAACGAAGCGGCCTCCAATAATGTTGCGGACACTCAGCAGTCGATGTTCTCCCTCAACTGCAGGCGGAGGATTGTGTGTTCCATCACGAATTGATTGACAGAGGCGACCAAGCTTTGTTCGTTTGTAATGTTCCGGTACCTCCCCTAACCATTCTACCTCCGACGGCTTGAGCTTTACATCGGGATTAAGCCCTCCGGTAACGGCTTTATAAATAATCGCCTGTTTCTGCTCCTCCAGCAGCTTGATAAGTTTCTGTTTTGTACGAATGTAGCGCCGGATGCGCCGATCGATGTGATCGAGGTAATGAACGATGGCGGATTGTTCGGGGAGAGGAGGGACGGGAACAAGCACGCTCTTGATTGCATAGTGAGACAATCCATATCGAGTTACTCCATTTGCCGATATGTAGTATTGAGACTGGACTCCCCGACTCTGAAGTGCACGCAATAAGTAGTCACCAATAATTACGTCATCTCGCGGTTTCAAAATAGCAAGATGGTAGCCACAAACCAAATCAGGTGCTTCGTATTCAACTAAAGCGGGTACACCAATATCATTCCACATCTCGGAGTCTTTGGTTATTATCACGTCTCCTACTTGCAACCGAAACTTTTTGATTTCTTCTTGTGAGGCCGTAGCGTGCATGAAATGAATGTATTCTGTAATTCTTTCGTTTTTATAAACGTCAACATAATTGCATAATCGGACGGGTTTTTCACTTTCCAAGGAATGTTTGTTTATATTGCTGACAAGCATTTGAGCGATATTACGCTGCCGTTTTACTTCCCAATGCTCTGGCACCTCTCCCAACCAAGAAATGCCGGAATCTTTGTATACAGGATAGGGTTTGAGGTTGTGGATCATGTATCCACCTCCGTTTTAGTATCGTATGCCTCCAGCCTGGCCCGTGCGGTCTTGATGGCGCAGTGCAGCCTTTCAGCCAGCAATTCGCGAGGCGGCAGTTCTGTCAGATATTCAGCCACATGGATTCCTGAACGGTTCAGTTCCAGCAGCTCGATTTGTTCCTGCTTCTTTCCGGCGCAGAGGATGATCCCGAGGGGAGATTCTTCCCCTGGCTGTCTCTCATATTTATCCAGCCAGCGCAGGTAGAGTTCCATCTGGCCTTTATATTCGGCTTTGAAATTTCCAAGCTTAAGATCGATAGCGATAAGCCTGTGCAGAGAACGGTGGTAGAAGAGAAGGTCAATGTAAAAATCGTCATCGTCGATCTGGATGCGCCGCTGCCTGGCTACAAAGGCGAATCCTGCACCAAGTTCCAGCAAAAAAGCCTCCAGTTCGCGCAGAATGGCATCTTCCAGATCCTTTTCCAGGTAACGGTCTTTCAGGCCAAGGAAATCGAGGACATAAGGATCGCGGAAAACCAGTTCCGGGCTC
Source organism: Methanosarcina sp. ERenArc_MAG2 (assembly GCA_023955635.1). GTDB lineage: Archaea > Halobacteriota > Methanosarcinia > Methanosarcinales > Methanosarcinaceae > Methanosarcina > Methanosarcina baikalica. Next base: position 657,079 of record JAMXHR010000010.1, on the reverse strand, counting down.
AATCTGTCCTGCTCGCGCAGGATGGCGAGTTCGTGTTGAATTACCTCTTCCGGCTTGCGTGAAATAGCTGTCCTCTCGTACAGCATAGAATCGATGCGTTCTTGAAGTATACGGGTGCTCCAGCGTTCGATTCGGCACATCTCGGCATAGAACTCACGTTTGAGGGGATCTTCGATAGGGATAAGCATCCTGAAATGAGTCCAGCTTAATTGTCGCCGCACCGAGGCGACAATTTTCTCATTTGGGAAAGCCTCTGCGAACTGAATCATCCGGCGCAGGTTTTTCTCTTCGAAACCCCGGCCAAACTCTTTTGCCAATTCTCGCCCCAGCGAGGCGACAATTTCCTGCCCGTATTCTGCTCTCTCCCCTCTCAGAATTTCCTCATGGATACGCTTACCAATATTCCAGTAGAGCATCGTCAGCCCGGCGTTAAAAGCAGTCGCCACCGCCGAACGAGTTTCTTCGATCATTTGACGAACATCGCTCACCAGCAGGGAGTTATTTAAAGCCGGTCCGATTTCCTGCTTGTCCTTCCGGATCATTATACATTTCTCCAGACAATTTTTCCCGGCAGTGCACTTTCTTTTTCCTCAGTTCCTCGAAGGTTGGCAGGATGTAGTACCAGCGAATTTGTGCAAGAGGTTCTTGCAGAATTTCCCTCTTCGGCATGAAATATCTCCGGTTCAATTGTCTCCTAACTGCGGAGACGATTCCCTCTTTGAATTGCCGTATCACTGATACGAGAATTCCTTCACCAAATTGGTGTGACAGTGATATGACAATCTCTTTTCCATAGCCTGAAAGCTTCATCGCTAGTTTCTCCCGATGATCTCTTCCAGAAGCCCTTCTGTCTTTTCCTCCAGCGCGAGAATATCTACTCGAATTTCCTCAAGCGAGCGCAGAGGCTGAGGCTTGTAGAAATAACGGGTGAAGCTCACTTCGTAGCCTGTCTTGATCCCGGTCTCGTCTATCCATGCATCTGCAGCATGGGGCAGTACTTCACGCTTGATAAAAGCCTCTACACCACCCTGTTCGAGTAATGGAACCTGTTCAGTGTCTCTCAGCTCGGTATCCGGCTCATATTCAACCACACAGAGTTTGCCACTTACAATCGCCTCGAAGCGACCATGCAGAGGATCGGCTTCAGCTTTTCCAAGCTTATGTACCTTTTTAATAACAGGTACTGCTGCCTCATCTCTTCTAGCAAGGCTGTTCTTAAGAAGTTTGAGTTTTTTAGCAGTTAGTTTAAGTCCAGCTTTACCTGCCAGAACTTCAAAAGAATCAAGGAAAGAATTGAAATCATTGTGCGGGCCTGGACCAAGCTGAGCTGCCGCCTTGTTGAGAAGTGTGGCAAGCTGCTCTTCCCCCGCTTCGGTACAGCTCTTCTGGAAAGAGTCGAGGGCATCCGGCTTGAGATCCACGGCAAGGTGCAGCGGCCTTTCAACGGTCACCTTCCAGTATCCAAAAGCGGCATTTGGGAAGATCTTTGACTGCTCGGATTCCTCAAAAGCGAGGAAGGTATCACAGATCTTCCGGATATCCTCTTCAGATAACTCACAATTCTTCTTGCCCAGGTTCTTACGCAAAGGCCTGTACCACTGCGTCGCATCTATAAGCTGTACCCTGCCTTGCCTGTGTTCAGGCTTGCGGTTTGTGAGCACCCAGATATAGGTTGCAATACCAGTGTTGTAAAACATGTTCAGAGGAAGAGCAACAATTGCCTCCAGCCAGTCATTCTCTATAATCCACCTGCGGATGTTGCTCTCTCCCTGGCCTGCATCGCCAGTAAAAAGCGACGAGCCATTGTGAACTTCAGCGATCCGGCTTCCAGGTTTGGTGCCATGCTTCATTTTTGAGAGCATATTGACCAGAAATAGCATCTGTCCGTCGCTCGAACGTGTAAGTAATGAGTATTCCGGATCACCGGCATGTTCTATAACAAAACGAGGGTCTTTAATGCCGTCTTTTCCGCCCATCCTTTCAAGGTCGCTCTTCCAGCTCTTGCCATAAGGAGGATTTGAGAGCATAAAGTCAAACTCTCGTGCAGGAAAAGCATCGTTAGCAAGAGTCGAATATTCAGGCCCGCCCACAAGGTTGTCTGCTTCGTCCCCTTCACCCTTGAGTAAAAGGTCGGCTTTGGCTATAGCATAAGTTTCTGCGTTAATTTCCTGACCGTACAGGTGTGTTGCAACCTGCTTGTCGTGTTTCTCTACAAGTTGCTTCAATTCTTCTTCAGCTACGGTCAGCATACCGCCTGTTCCGCATGCTCCATCATAGAGAAGGTATGTGCCGGACTCAATCTTATCGGCTACTGGAAGGAAGATAAGCCGCGCCATCAATTTTACAGCATCGCGGGGAGTCCAATGCTCACCGGCTTCCTCATTATTTTCTTCATTGAAGCGCCTTACAAGTTCCTCAAAGATAGTACCCATGGCGTGATTGTCCAGGCCAGAATGCTTCACTGAGTCATTGCCATTCATCACCTGATTAGGGCTCAGGTTGATTGAAGGGTCAAGGAACTTTTCGATTAACTTTCCGAGTGCATCGGCTTTGGAAAGGCGTGGAATCTGGTTTCGGAACTCAAAATTGTCAAGAATATCCTGGACATTAGGAGAAAAACCATCAAGATAAGCTTCGAAATCGGCTTTGAGCTGCTGCTGACTTGCACGGGAACGCAGATCTCGCAGCGTGAACCTGGAAGTGTTATAGAAAGCCTGACCTGCAGCCTCGCGTAAAGCCTGGTCCTGGTTTGTTATGTCTGCCCTGTCGAGAGTCTCCTTCATATCGAGAACAGCCTGGTTTGTAGGTTCAAGCACTGCGTCCAGGCGCCTCAAGACCATCATCGGAAGGATTACATCACGGTACTTGCCACGAACATAGAGATCGCGGAGTACGTCGTCTGCGATTCCCCAGATAAAATTAGTGATCCAGCTTAAGTTGTTTTCACTCATTTTGTAACCTTGAAATGTGCGCTCAATCCTTATTTCCAATGAGGATTTCTTAGCCTTTGATCTTACTGTTTGAGGATTTTCTATTCAAGTATATCTAATAATCCTTTTAACTCTTGCTTTATTTTGCTGGTCGTATCCCATTAACTGGTTGAGATTTAGTCTTTGAATGAATACTCTTACTCAAATGTGTCTGCTTTCTAAGATTACCTGTGTACACGAAATTAAAGCGTATACTAAGGAAGAGCTTATAAAAATCACCAAAAGGGAGATTGATAAAAGAGAAATTCGTAAAACAGAATTTAATAAAGCGGCACAAACCCCTCAATTCTTTTCTGGTAAAAGAGGTACTGCTGGGCATACCCGCAATAGCAACCGAAATACTCCCGTCCCCAATCTCCCATTCTGCTCAGGTTCGTGCAGTTTTCAAAGAAATTGTCGTCGATATGGTAATGCTGGATGATCTGCCTGATGTGGGTATCAACGGGAAAGGCTTCCATTTTCTCGAAAGCGAAAAGAAGCACGCAGTCAGCGACCTTTTCCCCTATCCCCCGAATCCTCATGAGACGTTCCCGCGCATACCTGTATTCCAGGCGGAAAAGGACGTCAAGATCCAGCTCTCCCGAAGCTACTTCTCTGGCTGCTTCTTTTATGCGTTCGGTTCTGAAGCCCAGCTTGCATTTGTCAAGCAGGGAAATGTCAGCATTTGCAAGGGTTTCAGGGTCAGGAAAGCTGAAATATCCTGCTTCCAGTTCCTGTCCGAAAAACTGGCTGAGAAGGAAGATTCTTTTCTGAATTGTGGGGATACTTGAAGCCGTGGCGAGCATATAAGAAATCAGGCATTCCCAGGGATCCTGCCGAATCAACCGTAAACCCCTGTATTTACAGGTCGCCCTGTCTATAAGAAGGTCCCTGTTTATGCTCTCATAGATTGAAGGCAGGTCGTCGTCCAGGCGGAAATAACGAGAAAAAACTCAGGTTGGAGTTTCGAATCAACGAGCAGCCCTCCGCTGTCCTGCGAAAGCCGGATAACCTGGTCTCCGACAACTCCTGTCCACCAGTCTCCATCTTTTGCCCAGCGGAATACCTGCCCGCAGTCGAGCGTATAATTAAGATCAAAAAGCTCCGGTTTAAGTCTGTACATCCAGCTCAAGCCCCCTCAGGAAAGTCCCTGCAGTTAAAGTATCCCCGAGCCCGACCGTGGTTATCGGAGAGCCGGAAAGCAGAGTCGGAATCATGCAAATAACATATCCTTCCCTAAAAGCATAAGCGCCCTGTCCGAAAGTTACTCCATGGAATGCTTTAAGAAAAAGCTCAAGCTGCTCTCTCCCAAAAAGGCTTTCATGAAGCTTCGAAGCTTCCTCTTCCACAAACTCCCGCCCTTCAAGCCTGCCTGAAGCTGCATATGCTCCTGCACACCTGACTCCGAACCTCAGGGCTTCAAGCTTTTCCCCAGCCATTTTTTGGATTGAGCTTTCTAGATCTTCCAAATCCTCTGAGACCCGGAGATCTATAGAGTTTTCAGGGTTAGGTTTAGATTCCGAATTTGATTCCGATTTGGATTCCGATTTGGATTCCAGTTTAGAATTAGAGTTAAAATTCGAGTTAAAATTCGGTTTAAACACGGTCAGTGCAAATTCCCTTGTATGGATAAGGAGTTTTTTAAGCCCGTACCGCGAAGCAAGCCTGCAGGCCGCATTTCCCACGGCCTCCGCTTCCATGCGCAGAAGGCTTTCTGAAGGAATTCCGTGTAAATGATGAAATATTGAAAGCTCGTCTTCGTTCATTCCAATGCTGTCGGAAATAACTGCAAAATCCAAGAAAACCGAATTTGCAATCTCTTTGCTTGCAAAGTGCCCGAATTCCAGATGAATTCGAAGTTTATTGTTTGCGGCTTTCCAGCGCCTGAGCTGGGAAAGGGAATTTTCAAGGATCGTTTTATAGCCGCTGCCGTCGGGATAACTCTCAAGCAGAAGATGAAAACCCGATATGAGCACACCATCAATCTCGCAGACATGCTGAAGGGCGTACCGCTCAAACGCAGGATTGACAAAGAGCCTGAGGTTTAAATGGTCGCAGGTCGCTATGAAGCGGTTTTCCCTCGGAACCCTGACCTCTGTTCCGTACAGGGAAAAAGTATCCCCCACGGAAAAATCAAACACAAAATGTATTGGTTCCGGACTCCCGGAAACGATGTCCGTATTTTTATCAGGTTCGCTGCCTGAGTTTTCCTTAATCTGAATGGGAGCTGGGAAGTAGATTGCTTTTTCTGAGAACAAAGAAAGTTGAGTTTTTGAGGGCACTGCAACATTAGGAATTACCCTGGAAGCTCCTAGCTGGGAAAGGGCATTTGCCATTATTCCGGCGTTTCCGCCCATTCTTACGAGAGATTTTTCAAAGTAACGGTTTTTAAGAAATTCGAAAATAGACTGCTCAAAAACAAGCCACTCGGCTCCACACCCGTTTTTCATGCAATAGACAAGCCCTGCCACAAAATCGGACTCTGAAAGTATTTTTCCGGGGGATTTTCTATTTTTTCAAGGATTTCAGCCTTCTCGAAGGTTTCCAGCAGTTCCGAAACCTCGGCTCCGCTAACCCTGTATACAGAGTCTATATTGACATTATATTCGCAAAGTATATTCAACTGACCAGTTCCTTATCCGGGGAATGGAAAACCTTAAGATCAAATGAGAGAGAATTTATTTTCCTGCCCGCTTTTGCTTCATTTTCGCGAGCATGGCTGTGAAAGCTCCTGCCGAGATTGCATCTCCTATCCCGACGGTAGCTTTGGGTTTATCGACCACTTTGGAAGGAATAAGAACTGCATCATGGTCTGGCCCGTAGAGATATCCGTATTCGGACTCTTCGGGAGTACAGAGTTTTCTCCCTATGCAGTAAAGCTTGAAATTTTCCAGGTCTTCAAGTCCTTTACCTGAAACAGGAACTTCCAGCCCGTCCTCTGCCTCCGCAAGGTTCTCGATTTTTCCGTTGAGGGCTTTGGCAGCGGCCAGGGTTGAAGAAAAGAGCAGGGAATCCCTGTGTTCTTTAAGCGTAAGAGGGTGACCTTTTTCCAGGATACAGATGTAAAAACCAAGAGAATGAACATGGACCCTTTCAAGTGACAGGTCCTTTAAAAGCTGTACAGCTCCCTGGTAAAGAGACATAATCCCGTTTTCTTCTTTCCTGATTACGGAATAAGAGAGTTCTTCATGTCCCAGTACATTCAGGGCATTTGCCACTTCTACGGTATCAAGGCCCAGAGAATGGACATGTTTGGCAACAATTTCTGTCAGGATAGCCTTTCGTATGAGTCTGTTCTGGATGGATGTGAGTTCTACATGGATGCGAAGTTCTGGATTTAAAGACTTGAGTTTCTCAATGACTTTTACGGATTTTGCAACATAGTCCTTATATGTAGACCCGTCCTCGTATTGCTCCTTTATCATCTGGTAACCTGAAAGTATTGCCCCGTCAATCGGGAGAAGCGAATCAAGGTGTTCGTAGACTTCCCTGTCCATATCCAGGCGTAGCCATTTCGGACGGGAGGAAATTATCAGGCGGTTATCTCTCGGCACCTTGAATTTGATTCCATTACAGGTTACTTCCAGGTCTTTGGAATATTCAAAGATCCAGTTGACTTTTGACTCGATTCCGGGTTTGAAAGCTTCCTGCGGTCGCTTCAGAGTGACTGTTTCGCCTTCTACCTTCGGGTGCAGAAGATTGTCAGAAGCTACAAAGTACTCTGCCTGTTCTTCAGAAAGCCAGGGAATGTATGCCACTACTTTTTTAAGTTCCAGGTAAGCAAGAAGGTTAGAAATGATCCCTGCCTGGCCGCCCATGCGCGCATAGTCGAAACCTATGTGCTCTTTTAGCCATTCATGGACATCTGAGGTATGGGTAGGGATTTCGGCAGCTTTTCCCTCTCGCATTGAAATAAGCAGGCGAGCCATGAAATCCAGAGGATCTTTTATTTCCCTCGGATATGTTTCAACCCTCTCTTGAATTTCAGCCTCTTTAAAAATCCTATAAGTCTGGACAATTCTTTGTCTGTAAGGTGTTTGATGGCATCGATATTACTGTTATAAGCTACAAACATACCCTCCAGATAAGGAAGGGCTCCTTTCACATTGTAAAAGGCATCGGTGTGGCGCTGTTCCCATTCTTGTATATCCACTCAATAAAACCCCCTGGAAATATACACTCGAATCAAAGAATAATTCTCAGAAATTAGGGAAATCCAGGTTTTTATTTTTCCTAAAGTTAAGCTAGCCTGTATCTTATATCGACGTGTACGAACCCTGAAAGGGATATAGCCCGCATTAAGTCGTATACTCGGCATTGATCCTGACATAATCGTAAGTTAGGTCGCAACCCCATGCAGTTGCCTTTTCCGTTCCCATATCAAGGTCAAGGGTGATGACGATTTCCTCATTTGCCATGATCTGTTTCAGAAGCGCAAGATCAGAAGAACCGGAAATCTCACCGGATCTTACAAGTTCGACCTCTTCTCCTCCTCCTGAAAAAGAAAGAGAAAGCCTTTCCTGCTCAAGTTCTGCACCTGAATAACCTGCAGCAGCTACGACCCTACCCCAGTTGGGATCCTTTCCGAAGATCGCGGACTTGACCAGAGGGAACGTACAATTGCTTTTGCAGCAAGCTTTGCACCTCCATGTGTTTTTGCGCCCACTACCCTTGCTTCGATAAGTTTTGTAGCTCCTTCCCCATCTTTTGCCATTTTTTTTGCAAGCTCTGTGAATACGTAAATTAGCCCTTCCTGAAAATCATCCAGGCAGTCCATGCAGGGTTTGACTCCGGACTTGCAGGTGGAGGTTAGGAGAACCATGTCATTCGTGCTCGTATCCCCGTCCACAACAACCATATTGAAAGTTTTATCGACTGCTTTTTTGAGAGCTGCATCCAATACATCTGCAGGCACCTTTGCATCGGTATATGCAAAACACAGCATAGTTCCCATATTTGGCTCGATCATCCCTGAACCTTTAGCAATTGCACCTATCCTGATCCCGCAGTCCATCTCAATAGCTACTTCTTTTACGGCCCTATCAGTGGTCATGATCGCTTTTGCCGCTTCCTGGCTGCACTCAGGGGAACTGCCCAGCCCTTCAAGGACTTTCGGAAGTTGCTCCCTGATCCGGGAGACGTTAAGCCTTCTGCCAATTACTCCTGTTGAGGCAACGGCAATAGTATCAGCATCCATGTCAAGCTTTTCGGCAAGCATTGATGCCATCTCCATAGCATCCAGAAAACCGTCATCCCCTGTAAAGGCATTGGCATTGCCACTGTTTGCGATCACAGCCGAAAGATGGTGACGGGTTTCGATTATTTCTTTGCTCAGGGTAACCGGGGCTGCAGTCACCTTGTTCTTCGTAAAGACGCCTGCAGCAGGACCTTCCGCAAGAATGACCGTGAGTCCCATTTTTCCGGTTTTGATTCCGTTTGCGGATACCCCCTTACCGCACAGATTCCACCCTCGATTTGCTTCATGAAAAACTCTCCTTTTCCCTCAGAGCTTTGCAAGACCCTCAATGATATCACCACGAGTAACAATTCCTACAACGCGGTTGTCCTCAGTTACAGGAAGCCTGTTAATCCTGTGCCTGATCATATGCTCGGAGGCTTCTTCTACGGATGCTTCGGAAGAGATCGTGTGCACATCCTTTGTCATGATCTCTTTTATCCTTATGGCACCAGCATCAGAAAGCATCTTTTTTGTATCCTCCCAGCCAATGAGTTCTCTGATTGGAACTTCTATAATCTCAAAAGGGCTTGGAAGCCAGAGTTCTCCTTTTTCGGGGAGTATCAGCAGTTTCAGCAGGTCCGCTTCGCTGATTATTCCCACAAGCTTTTCCCCTTCAAGAATAGGAGCTCCACTGATACTGTTTTCCTTCAATATTTTTGCAGCTTCCCGGACTGTATCGTCAGGCTTGCAGAAAATAACGTTAGGATTCATGACATCTTTTACTTTCATCTGACTACCCCTTGAAATAAATCATATTCTTTACTTTAATCCGTCACCAGTTATATGTTCTCGCCTATCCGAGTTTAAGGAGCTGCCGCAGGCAGCCAGAGCCCAAGTGTTTCATCCAGCCCGAACATGAGGTTCATATTCTGGATAGCCTGTCCTGATGCGCCTTTGACAAGGTTATCGATTGCAGAGAGCGCTACAACCCTGTTATTTGCCGTGTCTGCTTCAAAGCTTATGTCGCAGAAATTGGAACCCCTGACTGCGGTAAGGGAAGGAACTCCTGAAGGAAGCCTGATAAACGGCATATCCCTGTAAAAGTCTTCATAAATTGCTCTTAAGTCGTCTGTGGAGAGAGGCTCCTTTGTAAAGAGATGAGCAGTTGTAAATATGCCCCTGATAGAAGGTATAACATGAGGAGTGAAATTGATATTCCGAAGCTTTCCATCCAGCCTGGTAAGTTCCATAAGGATCTCAGCCCTGTGCCTGTGGGCTGTGAGTTTATAAGGAATGATATTTTCCGCAAGGTTCGGGTAGTGCGAAGTCTCAGTAGGCAAAATACCAGTCCCTGAGACCCCTGTTTTGGAATCAAAGACTGCTATGTCGATAAGCCCTGCTGCCGCAAGGGGAGCTGCTGCAAGAGTTGCGCCTGTGGGAAAACATCCTGGATTTGCCACAAGATCCTCTTCTGCAGCTTCAGGGTGAAGCTCTACAAGCCCGTAAACTGCTTTCCGCGGGTCGCTGTGTTTCATCCCATAAATTTGTTCGAATTCTGAAGTTTCAAGCCTGTAGTCCGCACTAAGATCGATAACCTTCGTGCTGCCGTCAAGCAATTCAGGGACATAGTTCATGGCAGATCCGTGCGGCACTGCCAGAAAAACTACGTCGCAGCGCTCCCTGATATATTCAGAATCAGGATTCTCATATTTGAGGTCAAGAAAACCTTCAAGATGCCTGTGAGTGCTTGTTACGGGCTTCCCTACAAGACTTCGGGAGGTTGCCAGCTCCAGCTCAACATTTGGGTGGTTCACGAGCAAGCGCAGGAGTTCTCCTCCTGTATATCCTGAAGCTCCTATTATTCCAGCCTTGATCATAAATATTCACTGCCTGTTTAATATTAATACAAGATAATTAAACTTATTATCGGAAATAATAAATGAAAACTTAATCCAGATATTAATCTAAGGTCATGAACTGCGCTTAGAAAGAGAATTTCACTACGAAAGAATTTTTATTGAGTATATTTTCTAAGGAATGAATGAGATTGATAATATTAATACAGTGGAACTTAAGTTTTTAAATATATAAGTGTATTCCATATTGGGTTTATTCAAGCTAATAGTACAGGAAAAGTTGCAGTTTACAGGCAAACTATTTTACCTTTAGAATATCTTTTACTGTAAGAAAATTTTATTGGTCATGACCTCTGAAATGACAGGAAAAAAAACATGAGCAAAAAAAAGACTATCTATCTTGCAGGCCCCCTTTTTACCCATGCGGAGCTCGAATACAACCGTAAACTAAAAGATCTGCTGCTCAAGAAAGGCTTTTCAGTTTTTTTACCCCAGGAAGACGCAGAAGATGCCGCAAATGAGCGCGAAAGACAGAATCAGGAGTGCATTTTCAGGAAATGCGTGAAGGGCGTGGACAATTCGGATATTGTAGTTGCGGTTCTTGATGGCGTGGACGTAGACTCAGGGACTGCCTGGGAGATCGGCTACGCCTATGCCAGTGAAAAAACTGTTATAGGACTTCGGACCGATTTCAGGGCTCTGTCGGACGGGATAGTTAACCTGATGATTGAGATGGCTATAGTCGCCCTTGCCAGAGATGAAGAAGAACTGCTCAAAATAATGGAAAAATACAAGTAACTTCTGACCGGTTCTGGACCTTGTTTATCCACAGGCAGCTTATTCTTGGAGAATAAGCTTTCAATTTAATTTAGCTTACAACTTAATTTCTTTGAGGATATGCTTATAGTTTAATTTTAGGTGATATGGCCCGTGAACAGAGTTACAAATATAACCTTTTATATTTAGAAAGTTTTTAAAACTCTTTTTTTCCATGAGTGTATTTAATATTATTTCTTAATTGAGATAAGTCTGGGAACAGATTCAAATACAGCAGCCATAATCTATAATGATTATTAAGTAAAAAAATATTAATATGGAATGCCCGCCATAATAATTAGTGGAGGTTAAATAAATGACCTTTACAAAAGGATACAATTTTACAAAAGTAAAAACTTCACATGGACCTGATATGTACGTATCCAGATATGGGAAGCTGGTAAGAGTAATTCCATGCAGTCCATATGTGAAGTTATCCGAAAGATACACCAACGACTTGATCCGCCAGATCGAGTCCATGGAATAAATGAAAATAAATTTTTCCGACTTTTTCTTTTTGATTCGGACCCATTTTCATGAAAGTCTCTTTTCCAGATCGAAGCTTTTTCGGTCTGACATTTTTTAAACTTTTTTCTTTCTATATATACCTTTCTTTTTCCTGAACTTTTTACATACAGTATTTTGAACTGGTACTTTCAGGTTCATCAAATCGTAACAAGATTCGAGTTAAGAAGCTCTGTAACATTCGAGTTATAAAGTATATACTTCATTTAACTTTACACCGATAGAACCTTAAAAACAGGAATTTGATACATTGATTCGAAATTGCAGGAAAACAGATCTTGAAGAAATGGTGAGAATCTGGTACGATGCCTCTGTAGTTGCTCACTCCTTCGTCCCGGCCTCTTTTTGGGCTTTGAAAAAAAGTGCAATGAAAGATAAGTACCTTCCACTTGCCGAAAATTTAGTTTTTGAAGAAGATGGAAAGGTCACAGGATTCATTTCTCTTGTTGAGGACAGAGTCTGTGCCCTCTTCGTAGCGCCGGAAATGCAGGGCAAAGGAATCGGCAGAACTCTTCTTGAAAATTCGAAAACTCTGAGAGGAAAGCTCTCCCTCAAAGTCTACAGAGAAAACGAAAGTGCCTTTGGCTTTTATAAGAAGTATGGTTTTGTAGCAGCCGGAGAAGAGATTGATGAGCATACAGGCTGCGTGATGATCCTGATGAAGTGGGAATAAATTCAGAATTTAAAGGTGACAAGTTTTGGAACTCAGGATTTTAAATGCATTTCAAGATATTAAATACATTATTGTAGGGCAAACCAAAAAAACAAAAGTATCTGGCTTAATCAAAAAACTTCTCAATTGTTCGTAAAAATACTCTATCGCGAGAAAGGAGTACGATTATATTCTCACCCCAGCTTGCTATGTTGATTTTGAAGAAACCGAAGGTGAAGGTGAGGGATTTGGAGAGAAAATGGACAGGCTGACTGCTGAACTGTCGGAACAGTTCAGGAAATCGAAGGAACTGGAAATGAAGATTCAGGAAAATCAGGCAGGGCTCCGATACGAACTCTGATTTCAGGCTGAAAGAATCTGAGATCTTTGAGCTTAAAATTACTGAAAAAATAGAAGAAAAACTGAGCTTAAAATAATAAGCATAAAAACAAAGCTTAAAACACATGTCGAATACAATGAATATTAAGGAAAGTAAAAAATAAACGGAGAGCACAGCCATGAATTCTGAAAATGGGAATAGATTCACTGAAGAGGGGAAGACTCACTTTTCCTGCATCTTGAACCCGACACACCGGAAGTAATGAAAATAAAAAGCCTGCAAGGAGAAGAGTATGAATACTCCGATTATCTGGGGACAATCGAATATTCGATTGCCAGGCATTTTTATGAGGATGACAGACAAATAAAAGACAAAGATGTACTATCAGCATTAAAGAATATCAGGAAAAACTGCGACAAAGAGATATCTTTTTTAAGCATGACCTTGAAAAAGAAATTACCGAAAACCTGATAGAACTTCTTGAAGAAGAGCCAATAACCCATCATGAGTTCAAACTGGTAATTGACTATGTTTTAGAGGTTATTAACAACAGAGCCTGGATGGAAGACGAACAGGCGTACCTAAAGTGGGCTACTTACGTTATGGGGCTTTTCACGGAAGAAGAGAGTGAAGAGTATGAAAGGAGCGTCAAAAAGCTTGCCGCTAATCTGGGACTGTCCAGTAAACACGCCGACCTCATGCTTTTGAAAGGGAACGAGGATGATTATTTCGAATTTGTAGAAAATTATGGAGACGACGAAGAGGGAGAATTGACTGAAGAAGAACTGATAGCCGAAATGGAAACAAAGTTCCTTTCACTAACAGATGCCGAAAAATATGATTTCCTGCTGGAAAACGGCCCGGATTTTTATGAACTCGTGGGGCTTTATATCTCAGATCTGTCCGAAAAAGGTGAATTTGGAAAGATCCAGGAACTATACAGAAAGCTTATTGAAAAATATGACGACTTCATTTACCTGTATGTTTTCATGGGAGGAGCCTACGTCGAAATAGACCCTGCTCTTGCAAAATCTTATTTTGAAAAAGCCCTGAAAAGCCTGGATAAACTCGAAGACTTTTCAGACTCCACTAAAGAAGTATTAAGAGACACTCTCCTCGATCTGATTGATAAAATAAACTGACTGGCCCCGGCAAAAATCCCACAATTACCAGGGGCTTCTACACCATCGTTTAGAGTTAAGGCGTCGTTTCAATGACTGAAAAGCCGACAACAGAGGCGAAGAATTCGGCCTGAATTGTGAAAAAATTGCGTTCTATGATTCTCTTGCTGACAATAAGTGCCATGGGAATCCTGGGCAATTAGACGTTAAGACTCATGGCAGCAGAACTTGTTAGATTTATCAGGCAAAATGCAGGTATTGCTGGACCCTTCGGGAAAACATCCGGGCAAAAGTGAAGGTGAGTGTAAAAAGACTGCTGAAAAGGTATGGATATCCTCCGGATAAACAAAAACTGGCTACTGAAAATATCCTTAAACAGGCAAAACTTCTGTACAGGAATGCGGGCATTTCGGTAGCATAAATTTTGCTTTTTACTTGTTTTATTACTTTTAGTATAAACCTTACTTTGATAGATTCTAATTTCCAGAATTAACTTTTTTAAAGAAATTGGTTAGTTCAGCCCACGGTAGAGCCCTATTTTACCCAAAAATCTTACCGTTTGCCCGAAAAAAACCTTATTTTAGAAACAGCAAATGTTAATAAGCGAAATATTTAAATACTAATGATCATAACTTTATGATAGTAACTGAGAAACAATAACCATCTTACAGAGAAGTAAAATAATAACTGTAAGGGCGACTGGCCCTCAGTTACCCGTCAACAACCTGCGAACGGACAGAAGGTGCCCTGCACAACCTTCAAAAAATTTTTTCTATCCGAAAAAAGAATATGAGAGCTTCAACCTCTCATTTCTCACGTTTGTGAGAAGCGGGTAAGATTACTGAATAAAAACCCTCCACTCACCTTGACCGGGTCCCGCACCTTGCAGGCAGCTTTCTGAGAAGAAGGAAAAGACGTTCTTTAAATCAATTTCGAAATTACATCATAAATCACTTACGAAGCTAAATAAAACCAGGAAGACCTGCGAAAAACAAGCAAGCTTTGAATCCAGGGAAATCCTGGGATCAGACACGGAGGAATCTGTATATGAAACCGATAAAAAGAACAGACCGCAGCGTGTATAGCTGGGACCCGTTTGATGAGATTAGAAGAATGCAGGAATACATGGGACAGATGTTCAAGACATACCCTGCGCTGGAAAGCCGATTCGGAACCGAGACTTTATCTCCGCTGACTGATGTTGCAGAAGAAGGTGATAAGGTAATTGTCACAACCGACTTGCCTGGCGTTGACAGGGAAAATGTTGAGCTGAATCTCAGGGACAACGTTCTCGTAATTAGTGCAGGAAAAAAGGAAGAGACCGAAAAGGAAGGCTATCTCAGAAAAGAGCGGTCTTTCATGCGCTATTACCGTGAAATTCCTCTTCCGGATGGCGTAACAGAAGAAGGGGCAAATGCCCAGCTCAAAAACGGCGTCTTAACAGTCATCCTGCCAAAAATAGAGCCCGCAACCGGAAAAAAGATTCAGATCGAGTAAACCGGTACTGAGGGTACGGGATGTCGTAATACGGAATAAGCCAGAAGTCAGCCTGAAAAAGAATCTCCAGCTCTAAGCAGGCGCCTGCGGGCAGACTAAGAAACAAGATTTGGGAGGCCAGCAGGCTGCGCTCCACAAAACAAAAAATTCAAATATTCTTTCATTTACCTTTTTTATTCGGCGCATCCACTACCTGAATCGTAGAATTTTTAATCGTAGAATTTTTAGAAGCTTAAGAATTTTCAGGAGCCGGAAAGATTCTCATTCACATGAGAACTTTTCCTCAAAAACTTCACCCTGTGGTTCTTTTTCCTTGAAAATCTGTCCTTCGAAACAGGAGACTTCGGCTCCTTTGAGCCAGGCATCCGGAGAAAGGCCGGCTTTCAGGCAGGTATGATCAAGAAAGTCGATAGAATCCATATTATTTTCAGGAGCGACCTGAGGAAGAAGCAGTCCCTGACAATAACCCTGTTTTACAATAAGACCATGCCTTCCGATCTCTATATGGTTAGGAAGCTCTTTTGGAGGAGCATTAATCTTTTCGGGAGGGGTAAGAACTGTAACCTCAACAACGATATCATCCAGCTCATCCTCCCCGACAGGTGGAAAACGCGGGTCACGGGTTGCTGCAGAAATGGCAGAATCCATAATTGCTTCTTCAAGTGTGGAATCAGGAAAAGGATGCCCTATACAGCCTCTAAGGAGCCCGTTCTCCGTAAGTGTGACGAAAACCCCCCTTTTCTCCCCAAAAACCGGCGAAAGCTCAAAACCCAGCTCCTGAGGTTCCGAGAGCCTTTCTTCAGATAGGAATGATTCAATCGTCTTCCTTGCAAGTTTGACTGCAGTTCTGCCTTCGATGTCTGTAAGCATGTTTGAACCAACACCTCTATTTTATTATTCTAGCATGTGAATGTCAGCCAGTAGTATCAGCTACAGGTTAATGACAAGATGTGTATGGAAGCTCTTATAACAGTATGTTTATCGGCGCTTGTTAAAGTATATTTCCAGAACTTGATTTCTGAGCAGTCGGAAGATGAGAAAAACTATTTAAAAAAGAAGAATTTAAAAAATTCTACGGAAAGGACTGCCGGATAGAAAGCTCACTATTGTGAACTGCCCCGAAGCTAAAGACTTCGGGGTTTTACGTTTCTCCCTATAAAGCCCGGAACGCTAGGAAGCAGAACAATTAAAGTTTCTTAGCGTCCTGGTATTTTTTGGCTGCAGCTATCAGAGCCTCAACGCCTGGAAGCTTTACCCCGGCAAGATAGTCAATGCATGCCCCTCCACCTGTGCTGATATGGGAAAAACGGTGTTGAAGGCCGAGATGGTCAACTTCTGCCGAGATATGCCCGCCACCAACGATTGAAAACTCGGATTTAATTGCAGCTTTTATTATTTCGTGGGTTCCCAGGGCAAAATCGTCAATTTCGGAAACGCCTGCAGGACCGTTTAAGACAACGGTTTTTGCATTTTCAATTTCATGGGTAAAGTCCACTATGGTTTCAAGCCCTATATCATTTATGGGAAGAGAATCAGAATCAAGTTCCGAAACCGGCACTTCGACCCGTTTCTTATTGTCGTTTAAAGCCACGTCTTGAGGAAGGCCCACCTTGTCTTTGAACTTATCAAGCAGGCCTTTTGCCTTTTCGATCTGGCCTTCATAACCCTGGGATTTGATGAAATCCAAATTGGCTTTTCCGATATTTACCCCGGATGCAGCAAGAGCCACATTCGCTACTACACCAGTAAGGAGTACACGGTCAGCCCCTCCATTTGCAAGCACATTTTCCGCCACTCGAAGAGAATCATCCACTTTTGCCCCTCCGAGCACGAAAATAGCTGGCCTTTCCCCTCCTTTGATCCCTCTGTCCAGAGATGTGATCTCTTTTTCCATTACCCTTCCAGCTCCAGACGGAAGAACTTCCGTAAATCCAACCACAGAGAGATGAGACCTGTGAGATACGGCAAAGGCATCGTTGAGGAAAATATCCACAAAGGGTGCAAGCTTTTTAACCGGATATGTGTTGGCCTGTTCTGCCGGAGACCTTTCGAGGCTTTCTTCGGAATAGAACCTTACATTTTCAAGCAGGATGACATCACCATTTTCCATAGAAGCAATCCGGGTCTTTGCATAAGTTCCAAAGATATCGTCTACATAGAGAACCTGCTTGCCCAGATATTTGGACATCAAGTTGGCATGAGGCTTCATTGTTGTGAAGTCTTTTTTCCTGGCCTGCTCTGGTGCGCAAGCAAAACAACTTTTGCGTCCTCGAGATCCTTCAAGGTAGCAATATGGCTTTGGATTCGCATATCATCCAGAATATTACCCCGTGGATCCATAGGAGAGTTCAGGTCAACCCTTACAAGAATTGTCTTTCCATGTGTGTCAAAATCATCGATTGTAAGAAAGTTTCTAGAAGTCATACCCTCAGCGCACCTTTGTGAATAAGATTTTATATATAGATAGAAGAATAAAATTTAAAAGACAAAATTATAGGGAATTTTTCTTCATTATAATAGTGGTTATCTTGTCATGGGATTTTTTCCATAAATAAGTTTGTCTGCAGCCAGGTCTCACCTGATGGATTGTGAAATTTTTATAACAGAAAAACGGACCAATCAAGCCATAACACTTAAAAAATATACCGCGCCTGAGGGCAAAATACTAAAGGAGGTAGAAAGCGATGACGTATGAAAAAGAAAACCATAGAGACTTTGAAGAGAGGGTCAAAACTATGGTGGAAGCAGGATATACAACTGTTGGAAGAGAGATAATTAAATGCACACGCTGCCCGCTTCATAAAAGTGCAATCCGGAGAGTAATAGGAAAAGGATCCTGTAATCCGAAAGTTTTCTTCATAGGAGAAGCACCCGGAAAAAGTGAAAACGAAACAGGGATTCCTTTCTACGGAAGGGCAGGAAAAAAACTGGACAAGATGATCGAGTATATGGGGCTTTCTGAAAAGGATTGGATGGTAACAAATACGGTCAAATGCCACCCCCGGAAAACCGAAGACCCAAAACAAACGAGATTGAATGCTGCAAGCCCTTCCTTATTGCCCAGATAACCCTGCTTGATCCGAAAATAATAATTCTCCTTGGCAATACAGCTGAGAAGTCTTATTGCCCAGGGAAAAAACTGGAATGGGGAGTCCCTGTAGAACATGAAGGAAGAACGATCCTGAAACTCTATCATCCTGCAGCGCTGATTTACACATCTTCAAAGATAGAGATCCAGCATGCTTTCATTGACAAAAACCGGGAATTATGGAGCTGAGCACTTCGAATGGCCAGCCATACCCTCGCAAAAATAAGAAAAATTTACCTATCCGATAAGAATCGATTTGCAGACGCTAACGTTGATAATCCGGGAATGAAGCTCTATTATTCTAGCTAAATCTCGTGGAGTTTATTTCTTACTTTTACTTTCAGTTTTTCATAAAAAACTTAAACGGAAAAGTCAATTGCTGAGAGAAGTTTCTGCCTTCTGGAAAGTTTATAGACCAACTTTTTGTCCCTTATAAATTTGAATTGCACGTTCTCTGGAATTAATAATATATGATTCATAAATTATAAATATCGAGATCCTTACTCTATTATTGGGATTTATAGGGCGATTAGGGAAGAAATACTAATAATGACCAGGGCACCTCATGCCAGAATTGAACGCTTAAAACGCAAATACCTAACGCCTGATAGCAAATTCCCGAATAGCAAACAATATTTTATTATTTTATATGTGGAGAAAAAGTTCTTTGGGAGTAGTGGTTATGTCAATGGTTAAAATGACGCCTGACGTATTTTCGTGTTCGGATGACCAGGGAAATCTGGAAATTGAAATTAACCTGCTCGGGGTAAAGAAAGAGAATATCGAATTAAAGATGGTTGAGGACGGTTTTTTCATAAGAGCAAAAAGAGAAGAGACAGGGGTCGAATACGCCGGAACTTACGCATTTTGCTGTGGAGTCGTCCCTGAAAAAGCTGTTGCGAAATACTGCGACGGAAAACTGTATGTAACAGTACCTTACAGGGAGAATACGGAAACCGTGGATATCAAAATTCAGTAAAATCCCGGAGTAATAAATTATCGATACTGATATTAGCATAGTGAATTGAGTTTTGTAATTCAAAAAAACCGATAAGATGGAGAGAAAATGCATCCAGTAATCGATTATCACAGGTGTACCGGAGCTCTTGCCTGCTATGAAGTTTGCCCTGCAGAGGTTTTTGATGTTGAGGAAATGGATAGGGTAAAAAAGGCAGTCGTGGCTCGCCCGGAAAATTGCATAGAGTGTAACCAGTGTGTGGAAGCGTGCCCGGAAGATGCTATCGAACTTGTTAAAGACTGAATTCAAACCCCAAAAAGAATGGTGAAAAAAATTGCACCCCAGGATTGACTACAATAAATGTGTTGGCTCACTTGAATGCTACGATATCTGCCCTGTGGACGTATTTGACGTGGAAGAAACAGAAGATGGGAAAAGAGCAGTGGTAGCCCGTCCTGAAGACTGCATAGAGTGTGAGCAGTGCTTACAGGTCTGCCCGACAGATGCAATAGTGCTGGTAGAAGATTAAGTTGATATTATGCCTGTTTAAGATTATTTGGTGTTTAAGCTTGTTCGGGGGTGTCTTATCCTAAGAATATTTGGAAACCCGGGTTAAATCTTTGATTCCGATATGCTTGATTTCAATAAATTACTCATGAATTTTTCTTTTCAGGATAAAACACCTTTTTTCAATTGATTTTTTACTTCGTTTTTATTACTTTTTAATATATTTTTTATTTGCCTTTCATTGCGGCAAATATACAAAAGTCCTGGTACCATGAAGTAGATGGTTTTGTACTTTTGTCAGTAAATTTCGTTACTCCTTTTCCTGAATTAGAAGATGCGGAACAATTGTCAACTGGAGTTTTTTCGAATACGAGGCTGCCCAGGTTAGATTCATCCACTCCGCTTATGGTTCCCGTCAGTGTGTATTCTCCGACCTGGTCCCCGGTATTAATGGTTTTGGCATTCACGTAATCAAGAAGCCAGATAGCATCAATCCAAACAATGCTCTTTTCTGTACCCACGAATAACTGTTTGACGTGTACTTTCATTACAACAATATTGTTTTCACCCTGAATATTGTCGAGGGTAACAGTCCATGTTTTGTTGCTCTCAGTAGCATTAACTGAGATATTTTGATCAGCGACATGTTTCCCATTCTTGGTTAATTCTAGCCAGACTTTCTCATTGTCAACATCGATCTGCTTGACCTTGAGGGCGTAGCCGTGACCAATATCTATTTTTTTGCAGGCTTCAAGGGTATATGTCTCATTACTGTCAAGAACGAGCTTGACGAGCTTGTTAACATGAGAATTCCAGATATTTTCGCCAGCACTGAACAGCGGGACATATTTGTCTCCAAATAAATCGATTACCGGATATTGTTCATTGGACCAACCATCAGATCCATATTTGGTGCCAACAGCGTTACAGATTACAGAAGATTCAGTAGCATTTTTGAAAACAAGACTTCCAAGGTTAGATTCATCTACTCCAGTAACAATATTTTCAAGTGTAAATTCTCCTAATTTATCTCCTATATTGAGGGTTGTGGAATTTGCATAATCAATGAGCCAGATGCCATCGATTCTAACTACACAATTTTCTACACCCACGAATAAGTTGTTGACATAGACTTTCATTACAACAATATTGTTTTCACCCTGAATATTGTCAAGGGTGACATTCCACGTCTTGTTGCTTTCAGTGGCATTAACTGAGATATTTTGATCAGCGACATGTTTCCCATCCTTGGTGAATTCCAGCCAGACTTTCTCATTGTCAACATCGATCTGCTTGACTTCAAGAGCGTAACCATGGCATAGATCGAGTTTTTCGTTGGGTTTCAGGGTGTAAATTTCGTTACTATCAAGAACGAGTTTAGCAAGCTTGTTAACATTGGACTGCCATATTGGGCCATTATTGGCAAGCAATGGAACATAGTTCTCTTCAAATAAACTGATTAATGGATACTGTCCATTAGACCATCTGTCGCATTTATAATTCGTGCCAACAACATTACAGGTTACAGCCTTACTTTGACATTTATATAAAAATAAATACTCCTATTTCTGTTTTATCTGTGCATGAATATAAAAACAAAAATAAGAGCATTTCCCACTATTCCAAACAAGAATATATGTCTTCCCATTGGACCGATGCTTGCTGTTCAATTCTTTTATGAGAAACTTAATTTTTTTGATATTTTTAGCAAGCATAAAAGTCGGGGTTTTGATCTAAATAGCTTATTGATAGGGTTGGTAAGCTATAAGCTCACCGAGAATTTTAGTATCAAAGAAGCTGGCAAATGGTTAAATCAGGAAGAAATTCTCGATATCTTAAACCTTGAGAGCTTTAATGAACGAGTCCTTTATAGAACCCTTGAAATCCTGGGACGTAACAAGGAGGAAATTATTTCGGATATTCTAAGCAGTCTGTTTTTGGTTTACGATTTTGAAGAGACAGACATAAACCTCGACTGGACAAGTATAGTTCTTCACGGCACTAAGGGCTCGTCACAAAATAATTTAATTAACTCACTCCATTCTTTGGTTTGAATGTGTAATTCCATTCTCCGTGAAACTCATCAAGTATAATGCCCAATTTTTCAACCTGTTTTTTTTCGATTTTAATTCCTGTTGGATACTTATTCGTGTCTAACATGCATTTTACTTCAAGCCCTTTTGATGTAGTTGTTGCTGCAATAAGGTTTACAACTACTTCATAGCTTGTTAGTGGTTTTCCTCTCCAATTAAGAGTAATCTGAGAAAATAGTCTATGCTCTATTTTATTCCATTTACTTGTACCTGGAGGAAAGTGGCAAACCGAAATCTCCAATCCGATTTCATCCGTTAATTTTTGTAATTCTGTTTTCCACAATTTTACTCTTGATCCATTGCTTCCCCCACAATCTGCAGTAATTAAAAGTTTTTTTGCATCAGGATATGATTTACACCCCATTAGATTCCACCATCTACGTATACTTTCAACTGCAAAAGACGCTGTATCATGATCTATGCCGACGTTTACCCATCCCTCATTATTAGCAATGTCGTATACCCCATATGGATTTACCTTTCCCAGTTCTTTATCCTTAAAATCATATACATTGACAAGTATTGGATCTTTTTTTGGACGCAATTCACGGCCAACATTCTTGAAATTTCCGATTAACTCTTTCTTTTTAGTATCTACTGAGATTACAGGCTGATGTTCACCTTGAAATATTTTACATTTTTCACTTATATGCTCAAATTGTTTGTCACGATCAGGATGCTCAGTTCCTTCTATGGTTTTCTTATTCGCTTGTATGGCTTACTTTATGTCCGATATTCTGAAGTTCCCCTGCTATATTTCGAAGACTTTTACAAGTCCAGAGTAAAGGAGATTCCGGATCCCCACGACTTGTTGGTTCAATAAGTGCCTCAAGATCGGATAAAAGAGTAGGGTCTTTCTCAACAATCTTTTTACGACCTCCTCCAGGAGCACGTATTTTATCATCAGAAAGAGATTTGCCACTTTCCAGTTCAGTGCAACCTTTTTTAATTGTATTTTCAGAAATACCAGTTGCACGAGAAACTATGCTGATGTTGCCTTTGCCAATACTAAGCGCTTCTGCAGCTGCAAATAAACGTTTGCTTTTTTCATCAAGAAAAGGTTTTAGCAAGTTATATTTTTTGGAAATAATTTCCTCAAGCATATAGACCAAATAGGATTAACTTATATAAAAAATACTCAATCTATTTTGTTACGAATACTAAGTCCAACCTTGGTAAGTACGGATATAGTAGAGATCATAGGCCTGATAAGCTACAGATAACAGTTGGAGTTAGTGAACTCAAAAAACCTATAAATATACCTATTGGAATTACTGTGAATAGAGGAAATGTTCTTGATCTTCAGCACTTTCCTGATACTTATAACCAGGTAAAAAGTAAACTTAAAATAGGCTCTCTCATCGTTTTTGACAAAGGAGCTAATACAGTTGACAACATTAAGCTAATACAAGAAGATAAGATGACGTATCTTACTTCCATGAAACTGAATTCAAGTGATGATAAGATCATTGAGAGCTTTGATCTAGAAATAGCTCAACTGATAGATCCTGAAAAAAATATATATGGGATAAAAATCGTAAAGCCAAGTAGCATTAAGTATTTCTATTTCTCAGAATCATTGCAAGAGAAACAGTTGGAAGCAAGAGCAAGAACTGTTCTGAAAAAGTTACAGGAAGCAAAAGAAATTCAGGAAATAATTATAAAGAATAAAAAGCTTCCTAAGAAGTTTAGAATCAACAATGAGTTGATTGAGATTGATTACTCATTCAGAACTAAACTTGAAGAGCTTAGTGATGAAGAAGCAATAGAACTCCTAAAAAATTCGATAATTAATGGAAGAGAAGGATTTTTTTGCCTGAAATCGAACAAGAATTTGACACTTGAAGAGGCATTGGAAATATATAGAGAAAAGGATTCTATTGAGAAAATATTTGACTCATTGAAGAACGAAATACAGATTAAGCCGTTAAGGGTTTGGTCGGACAATAGCATTTATGGAGCTATTCTCTTGGGCTTTATTGCTCAATTATTCATATCGCTGATGCGATATGAGTTTGATGAGATAAAGCACAGGTCAACAAAATTCATCAAAAAAAGCTTGAAGAATTTGACACTTACAATAAAGTTCGTGAAAAGTGGCATCAAAAACTATATTTTTGCTAATTTTGATAAGATCAATAGCTTAATTGTAACAAAAATGGGCACTATTCCCTAGAACATACAATATAATTTTGTATAATTGCAAGCTTTTGTCAAAATAATTTAGGCTAAAAACGGGATAGATTCTCTATATCAATTAGTGTATGCTGTCAAAGTAAGGTTACAGAAGACTCCGTAGTATTTTTGAAAATAAGACTGCCAATGTTAGATTCATCTATTCCGCTTATGATTTTCTGAAGTGTATAATTTCCGAATTTATCCCCTATATTGAGGGTTCTGGCATTTGCATAGTCAATAAGCCAGATAGCATCAATCTGTGCAATTCTGTCAACTGCGCCCTCGAATAACTGTTTGACGTGGACTCTCATTACAACTATATTGTTTTCACCCTGAATATTGTCGAGGGTAACAGTCCATGTTTTGTTAATATTATCAGTATTAACTGAGATATTTTGATCCGCTACATATTTTCCATCTTTAGTGAATTCTAGCCAAACCTTCTCACTGTCAATGTCGATCTGCTTGACTTTGAGCGCATATCCATTGCCAAGGTCAAGGTTTTCACCATTTTTGAGGGTATATGTTTCATTATTGTCAAGAATTAACCTTGAAAGCTTGTTAACATGTGAATTCCAGATATTTTCGCTAGCATTGAACAGCGGAACATTCTTTTCTCCAAGTAAATCGATTACTGGATATTGCTCCTCAGACCAGCTTTCGCATTTATAATTGACGCCTACAACATTACAAGTGCTGTTATTACTGCTAGCACTGTCTGCTGCACTTACAGTGTCTGCTGCAAATACAACTAAGACAATAAGAGCAGCCAGTGAAATTGCTGTATATTTATTCATTTTGTTGTTCCTCCTTACTTTTGTTGGTATTTTTTCTAAACACTTCACTCTTTTTTGGGATTTTCAAAATCTAGCATAGCTTCCGCTAACAGTTGATCACTATCGATCAAAAATCTGGAAAATGTAAAGGCTCTTTCCAGGCTCCCAAATGTTTGCAATTATTGCTAGACTAATAAAAACGTGAATTTTACAGTCCAAATGGACTGTTTAAGAAGGAGAAGAGGCATTTCCTGCCTCGCCTCCCTTGAGTTTTTCCAGTGATCCCTCTGCAGTAGTTCTTACAAATCGATACTCATCCATATCCGTGCTGATCCGGCTCAAGCCTTCTATAGCCTGTTGTCCTCCAAGTTCTCCCAGCGCCAGAACTTCCGATTGCCTTACTTCCCTCTCTCTTTCGGTCTCAAGAGCCTTGAGGAGTGGTTCGACAGCTCTACGATCTCCAAATTTTCCAAGGCCGTCTGCAGCACTTTTCCTCACCTTGTGGTTTTCATCCCCAAGTAAAGAAATCAAAGGGTCAATTGCTCGAGAGTCTCCTATCTCCACCAGAGAATTCACGATATTTTCTCTTACTAACCAGTCTTCATCTTCAAGGGTAGCAACAAGAGAGTCCACAGCCTCAGGATCGCCAATCTCTCCCAGAGCCTTAATGGCAGCACTCTGGAGATTTTTGTTCTTATCCTGGAGGAGCCCTTCAAGAGAAGGTATAGATTCTTTACTTCCTATCCTTCCGAGAGAGCGTGCAGCAGCTTCCTGTACCTCAGATCTATCATCTCCAAGAGCATTAATCAGAGGCTGCTCCATCTGGGCAATTTCTCCAGATTCTTTAAAGAATGAAAGGGCAAAAGCAGCTTCCTTTCGCACTTCTGAAGATTTATCTTTCAGCAATTTAATTATAAAAGGAATACTAGCAGGGTCCCGGATATATCTCAGGGCACAAATGCTGTTGATACGGATATCCGAATCCTTGCTGTCTAGCAGTCTGATAAGTTTTTCAACGGCTTTTCCATCCCCCAGGTTCCCAACAGCAATTGCTGCGGAATCTCCAAGTTCCCTGTCACCAAATAGTTCGATGAGAGGGTCAGCAGCTTTCGGGTCTCCTATTGCTCCTAAGGCAAATACGACTTTACCGCGCACTTCATCGTTATCGTGATCAAGAAGCTCGATAAGCGGATCTACCGCTTCCGCAGCTTTCAGCTCCCCGAGAGCCTCGGCTGAATTCATACGGACTTCAGACTCAAGATCATTGAGGGTCTCTATAAGTGGTTTTGAAGCCCTTGGATTTCCTATCCTTCCAAGAGAAAAGGCAGCGATGCTACGTACCTGCGAATCCTCGTCTTTTAAATACTTAATTAGAGAATCCACAGATGGCTCCCCTATTTCGATAAGCGCATAAGCTGAAGCATAAGCAATTTCCTGATCTTCATTTCCGAGGTTTCGGACTAATTTGTCTACCCTGGATTCGAGAGGGTCCTGACCAAGACAGCCAGCGCAGAGTCCGGAAACAAAAAGCAAGAGAAGTAAAATTTTTGTATACTTACAGCTGGTAAGTTCACCTCGCTCTATCATATGCATCACCTGTTCTCCTCCCTGGGAGGAATCAGCAATTCGGTAGAAGCTAGTCGATCCTTCCATCTGGCCGTTACATTAACTTTGAAGCAATCTTCACTTCCTCCGATCACTATATTCTTGACAGGCATATAGGACTCTCTTAGTGGCTTTCCACGAGCAATTTCTATCACTGCATAGGGATAATCCGGCCAGGTCCAAAGAGGAGTTTTATCATATTCTCCCACATCATAAAGCTCGGAAGATGTAAACACTATCTTCCCGGTTCTCTCGTTTGTCACTGTTAGGTTCGTGGATACGTTCTCTGCAAAACCTGCTTCTTTGTTGATGATATAGCCATAGATTCCGTAAATATCTGAGGTATTTTTGCTTTCCATTTCATATTCCAGCTTCAGGTAGATATTTTCGGGAGTTTCAGGAGGTGAAACCTTTACAAGATATGTACCTTCATCAAGAAGCCTGCTGCTCTCAACAACCTTTACTTTTACCGGATATTCCCCGGGAGTGCATATCCAATCCATACGCTGACTGAATTGTTTCCGGGAAGAAGGTTAATTGGTTTCTCAAGCGAAACTGACTCTTCATTCCCTGGGGTGGAATTGTTTGAGATTATCAACCTTGACTTTGAGTAGCTTGTTCCGTTCTCATCCACAAAAACATTCTCCACTTCAAGCCACACATCAACGGGTTTTGAATCATTATTCTGAAGCACTATGTCCAGCTGTCCTGATTGCCCGAGCTCAATATGGGGAGCACTCATATTCGCAATTTTCACATCAGCCCCGCTTCCATACCATAAGGCTCCAAAAGCAAGGGTCAGGAGGGCAACTGAGATCGAGATTCGAGTACCTTTCTTCATTTCATTTCCCCCTTTATCCCTGTGTTATCCTTAAGCCCATCAGCTATCGAAATGCAGTTGGTAAGCCCATACTTTTTCTTTGTTATTACGCCTCTTTTTTCCAGGTTCATAAGAACCCTGGAAGTCTTGGCCTTGGAGAAATCCAGAGAATTGACGAGTTCGTTCTGGAGAATTCTTCCTCCTCTTGTTGCGATTAGTTCAACAGCTTTTCTTTCATCTCCTTCAAGGGCCCGCAAAAGGACATCTGTAGGGTCAATGTTAGCTCGGGAAGATCTGAATTCCTCAGCAGGGGCATTCTCAGGGTAGATTTCTAAAATCCCCTCCGGAATTTTCTCTGCTGCAATATTAAGAGCCATTACCTGTGTTGCAGATCCATTTTCTGGAAAAGCAGAACCTTGAAGCCCCAGGAACAGTAGAACCCGGGCCAGCGCCAGACCCCCGAAAAAACCGGAGAAAAGGAGGATATACGCTTCTTTTACAGTGTATACATACGGAATATCCACAACCTTGAACGTGTCTCCCTCAAGCTGGATAACCACAGGTGAATCTTCAAGCAGGAGGTTGATGGCGACAGTGCTCGAAAGAAGCAGGATGCCCACAGCAAGTATGAATATTTTCCGTTCCTGGATCGTACTACCACCTCATTTACTACCTCTATTATGTACGAAACAAATGTTATATTTTTACTATGACCTGCTTTCGAGACGTTTCAGAATTCTGAAACCACAGCCAAATGATTCTGAAAAAATGTTTTAGATAACATTTTGAAAAACTGAGAAGTCCAGTGAAGTTAAAACAAAAAATAGCCTGAAAAAAACAGAAAAACGAATAGTAAAAAAGGAATTCTTAACAGCAAAGATAATTTCAACAAAAGGGCACTGTTTGAGCTTAAGAATATAAATAGAAAAAGGTAAAGGAGAAATCTCCTTTACTATCAGACAGGGATAGAACTGCGTAATTTAATCTCTGTCTCAACAATGTCTTTTGTTTCCCTTGCAATGGCAAGTTCCTCATTGGTTGGGATGACAAAAACTCTTATTTTCGCATCCGGAGTGCTGATGTCGATTTCCTGACCTCTTATCTTGTTCTTTTCGTCATCGATCTTTATGCCTATGCCGTCAAGACCGGTAAGAATTCTCTTTCTTATGCTTGCGCTGTTTTCTCCGATGCCTGCGGTGAAGACTACTGCATCCACACCATTGAGCACGGCTGAATACTCACCTATGTATTTCTTGACTTTATATGCAAAGACTTCAAGAGCAAGTTCTGCTCTCCTGTTGCCCTGGGAAGCTGCTTCATCGAGGTCTCTGAAGTCATTGCTGAGCCCGGAAACTCCAAGCACACCAGACTTTTTGTTCATCAGAGTGTCAATTTCCCTGGATGTAAGGCCTTCTTTCTCCATAATGAAGGGAACGACTGCCGGATCAATGGAACCGCATCTGGTGCCCATTGCAAGCCCTTCGAGTGGGGTGAAGCCCATGCTGGTCTCAACAGACTTTCCGCCTTTCACAGCTGCAATGCTTGAACCGTTTCCAAGGTGACAGGTGATAAGTTTGGTTTCCTCTTCAGGCTTTCCGAGCATAAGGGCAGCCCTTTCGGCAACATATTTGTGAGAGGTGCCGTGGAAACCGTATTTTCTTATCCCATGCTTTTCATACAGCTCATATGGCAGAGCATACATGTAGGCATATGCCGGCATTGTCTGATGGAATGCAGTATCAAATACAGCAACCATTGGTGTGCTAGGCATGATTTCGGCGCAGGCGGAGATTCCCATCATATTTGGAGGGTTGTGAAGGGGAGCCAGTTCAAAGCAGTCCGTGATAGCCTTTTCCACACCCTCATCAATTAAAGCAGAGGTAGTGAATTTTTCTCCACCGTGCACAACCCTGTGCCCGACTGCATTGATTTCGGCCATATCTTTGATGACGCCGAATTCCGGGTCGATAAGGGCCTTGACAACTTCTTCAAGAGCTGTCTTGTGGGTCGGCAGGTCAGTCTGCTTTTCCAGCTTCTTACCATCGAATCTTTTCTGAGTAATGATCGAGTTATCGATTCCTATCCGCTCGCAGAGACCTACTGCAAGGGCGGATTCATTGCTCATATCAATTAACTGATATTTGAGAGACGAGCTTCCTGCGTTTATTACCAGTACTTTCATGTGTAAACCCCATTCAATAAATTGCTTTCAAGTCACATTCACAGTTTCCGGTAGAATATATTATGTATATATTATGTATAAAAGTTGATAAAAAGCTTTCTAAAACGTTCGTAAGTATTGAAACGTTTAAGATTATTTTTTCTGTGCTGCGGCCTGAACACAGGTAATGGCAACTGCGCCGACAATGTCTTCGTCACTACAGCCTCTGGACAGGTCATTAATTGGCTTGGCAAGACCCTGGGTTATAGGGCCATAGGCTTCTGCTTTGGCAAGTCTCTGGGCAATCTTGTATGCGATGTTTCCACAGTTCAGGTCAGGGAAGATGAAGACATTGGCCTTGCCTGCAACAGGGCTTCCTAGAGCCTTTGAGGCTGCAACTTTGGGAACGATTGCTGCGTCTACCTGGAGTTCACCATCTATTGCGACATCAGGAGCGAGTTCCTGTGCACGCTTTGTAGCAGCGATAGTTGCTGCGGTCAGCGGGCTCTTGGCGCTTCCTTTGGTGGAGTAGGAGAGCATTGCAACCTTTGGCACATCCTGGACCAGCAGTTCGAAGGTCTTTGCGGAACTAACTGCAATGTTTGCAACATCTTCTACGCTTGGCATTTCGACCATACCGGAGTCAGCGAAGAGGAATGTCCCATTGGACCCGTATTCACAGTCAGGTACAGCGATGATGAAGAAAGCGGATGCAAGAGCAGCACCAGGTGCTGTTTTCACGATCTGGACAGCAGGTCTCAGAGTGTCTGAAGAAGAGTGGTTAGCGCCTGATACAACACCGTCAGCTTCCCCGAGTTTGGCCATCATAACAGCGAAGTACACGTAATCACTCATGATTTCAGCTGCACTTTCAAGTGTGACACCTTTATGCTTTCTCAGTTCGTAGAAGGCTTGAATGTACTCGTCCTTCTTCTCATAAGTTTTAGGATCTATGATTTTTGCTCCCGAAATATCAAGATCTCCTGCAAGCGCCTTGATATCAGTCTCATTGCCGACAAGTACAATATTTGCGATACCTCTCTCAAGGATCTTAGCAGCTGCCTGGAGAGTTCTGATATCATCAGATTCAGGTAAAGCGATTGTCTTATTAAGTTTCTTTGCTCTTTCACTAATTTTATCTAAAAATTTTGCCAAATCAACCAACCTCCTATATAATTGGAGTGACTTATTTTAGCTGGGTCTTGATATATAAATTTACGTAAAATGCATAATGATATATATAAAAATGAGAAATATATATTTCTGAGTTCCAGCAAATATTTGTTATGAATTTTTTCCTTGAGAATTATAAAGATCCAGAATTATTATTACGGCAAATGTGTAATACTTAGAATAATATTACTGAATATAGATGACAAATTAATATAAAAGAATTCCGGAATAAGTTGGTCGTCTATTTTCATTGGGTTGATATTATATAATACAAATATTATAATACTATTTATGGGAAAACGAGGTCCAAAACCACAATTTACTGACGTCGCTTGTCCAAATGATTCATGTGAATTTTATGGCCTTAAAGGTAAGGACAACGTTGTCGGAAATGGAACATCTGTGAGTCGTGGAGAAAAAGTTAGAAAATACATCTGTCGGAACTGTGGCAAAGTATTCAATGACCATACAGGCACTTTCTATTATGATCTCCGTAAAGAAGAACGTGTTATTGAATTAGCTTTAAAAATGTCCATGAAAGGGATGAGTGAAGAGGGTATTGCAGATGTATTGGATATAAAGCCAGCAACTGTACGTAGATGGTTAGATCGTGCAGCAGAATCCTGCAATAAGGTTAATGAGGTCTTTATGAAAGGCCTGAAAGTACCCAAGATAGAAATGGATGAGATATGGGTAATAGTCCAAAAAAATCGTCCCTAGAATGGAAAATTATGAAGATGATGGACCGTGGATGTGGGTAGCTTTTGCACCAAGTTATAGGTTAATAGTTGCTTTTGTCATTGGTCCGAGAAAACAGTATGTTGCGGATGAATTAGTTAAATTAACGGCTAGACGTCTTTCAGAACCATTGCCTCTTTTTGTCTCTGATGGTTTGGAATTTTATGGGAAAGCTCTTCTGAAACAATTTGGAGAAATAATAGAGTTTCCTAGAACAGGTAAGAGAGGAAGGCCAAAGAATCCAAAACGTGTTCCATCTGATTACCTGAACTTTGCTCAGGTAATCAAAAACAGGAAGGGAGGAAAATTAAAGAAGATTGTTAAGAAGATTATATTTGGAAAAGACATTGAAGAAACTGAGATATCTACAAGTTTACTCGAAAGGCAAAATCTGACATTCAGACAGGACAACAACAGGATCTCAAGAAAGACAATAGGATTCTCGAAGAAAATAGAGTACTTAATAAATCGAATGATTCTGTACTGCACGTATTTTAATTTCTGTCGAGAACATGGTGGGTTAACATATCAGGATGAAAACTGTTTTAAACGTAAAAATACACCTACAAGAGAAGCGGGAATCACTCAATCAAAATGGACTTTAAAAGAGTTGCTCAGATTCAGATGTTTCAAAACATCAACCGTATAAAACCAGACGACCAAAACATTTTTCTTACGGAACAACATACTAAAAAAGAATCATGGAAGAAACTGTAAAAACCATCATTGTAACGGAAGATATCCGGCTTAAACAACTGGAACTTTCGGATGCCGTCGAGATGTTCACTATCATCGACAGGCAGCGGGGTTACCTGGGTAAATGGCGGCCGTTTGTTGCGTCTACCAGAGATGTGTCGGACTCGGAGAATTATATCCGTTCGGTACTTGCTGCCCCTGCCGAAAAAATGGATTTTGTAATCCGGTATAAGGGTGATTTTGCCGGGTTGATCGGCTTCAAGAATACCGACAAACTGAACCGTAAAGCGGAAATCGGGTACTGGCTTTCGGAACCGTGCCAAAAAAAGGTATCGTCACCAGTTCAGTTACGGCCGTGATGAGTTTTGCCTTTGAAGAAATGAATATCAACCGGGTTCAAATTAGATGTGCGGTAGGGAACTTCCCCAGCAAAAGAATACCTCAACGCCTCGGATTCCATTTTGAAGGCATCGAACGGGACGGAGAACTGCTAACCGGGAACCGCTTCACCGATATTGAGGTGTATAGCCTGCTGAAAAACGAATTTATCTCCGCCGGACATTAGAAATAAAACATGAAACCATCGACCGTTTTCACATGATTCGTAATACAATGACTTATCCCGGAAGCAACGAAACAAAAGCAGATGCATGGGTTGATGAAATAAAGCTATACGGACATGGCCATGGAAATTTTGATAGTATGGAAATTTAATTTTTATGAAAAGTTAGGTTTTGTAGAAAATTGGGAACTCTAAACCGGACAATAAAAAACGTTCTTGTAAACAGCGGAAAAATTTATGTAATCAGCAGGTTTTTTAAAATTATGCCGCTCAAACAAAAAATAGCCGCTTAATATAGCTGCTTCATACTGTTTTTTAGAGTTGAAGTTATCTGAGAATTTGCTGAAAATAAGGGAAAACGACCCTGTCGAGCGGTAATTTCCACTAGAATAAGGATTGAAACTGCTATACAGATTTTGTTTTCTTGTTGAAAATAATCCATAGCTTTAACAAAAAGAATATTACTTTGTAGATGAAATAAGACTGGGTAAAACATTTTCTCATTTGTTTGATTCAATATTAAAATTGGTGGTCGTCTATTTTCATTGGGTTGATATTATATAATACAAATATTATAATACTATTTATGGGAAAACGAGGTCCAAAACCACAATTTACTGACGTCGCTTGTCCAAATGATTCATGTGAATTTTATGGCCTTAAAGGTAAGGACAACGTTGTCGGAAATGGAACATCTGTGAGTCGTGGAGAAAAAGTTAGAAAATACATCTGTCGGAACTGTGGCAAAGTATTCAATGACCATACAGGCACTTTCTATTATGATCTCCGTAAAGAAGAACATGTTATTGAATTAGCTTTAAAAATGTCCATGAAAGGGATGAGTGAAGAGGGTATTGCAGATGTATTGGATATAAAGCCAGCAACTGTACGTAGATGGTTAGATCGTGCAGCAGAATCCTGCAATAAGGTTAATGAGGTCTTTATGAAAGGCCTGAAAGTACCCAAGATAGAAATGGATGAGATATGGGTAATAGTCCAAAAAAATCGTCCCTAGAATGGAAAATTATGAAGATGATGGACCGTGGATGTGGGTAGCTTTTGCACCAAGTTATAGGTTAATAGTTGCTTTTGTCATTGGTCCGAGAAAACAGTATGTTGCGGATGAATTAGTTAAATTAACGGCTAGACGTCTTTCAGAACCATTGCCTCTTTTTGTCTCTGATGGTTTGGAATTTTATGGGAAAGCTCTTCTGAAACAATTTGGAGAAATAATAGAGTTTCCTAGAACAGGTAAGAGAGGAAGGCCAAAGAATCCAAAACGTGTTCCATCTGATTACCTGAACTTTGCTCAGGTAATCAAAAACAGGAAGGGAGGAAAATTAAAGAAGATTGTTAAGAAGATTATATTTGGAAAAGACATTGAAGAAACTGAGATATCTACAAGTTTACTCGAAAGGCAAAATCTGACATTCAGACAGGACAACAACAGGATCTCAAGAAAGACAATAGGATTCTCGAAGAAAATAGAGTACTTAATAAATCGAATGATTCTGTACTGCACGTATTTTAATTTCTGTCGAGAACATGGTGGGTTAACATATCAGGATGAAAACTGTTTTAAACGTAAAAATACACCTACAAGAGAAGCGGGAATCACTCAATCAAAATGGACTTTAAAAGAGTTGCTCAGATTCAGATGTTTCAAAACATCAACCGTATAAAACCAGACGACCAATAAGTTCAAGGAGAATATTAAGGTTATCAAATTAGCTCTAAAAAATCCAGATCTAATTTGACAATCGTTCTTTATGAAGATCTCCGATGTGTATCCTTATCTCCAACCAGTTCTATGCTATCTTATTAGCAATCCAATCTCAAAAAATAGATACGTCCACGGATAATGAAAAAGAAGATAAGTTTTTAAATCAAAATTCTAATTTGAGAGCCTCAAACTGTGTAATCCCAGTTATAGATCAACTTGGCCGTGCCTATTAGCTGGTTGATATTCATCTTTGTATTTTTGACCTTAACTTCCTGTAAGTTGTCAGTTATAAGGGAACTGGACAGAGAGAATAAGAATTGTTTCCAAATTTTTGCAAACATACTGTTTTGGAAATCGTTTATGTGGCAGTGACTATGAAAGCAAATATGGCGGCGATTGCTACGCATACGATGAAGATTATGAGAAGTAATTTAGTAATTTCTATGAGGGCATTTGTCTTGCTTTCAGTGTTTCCATTGTTGTTAGGTTTTTGTTTCGTCATGGTTGTAACAATGAGGTTAATGGCTCTTCGCTGTTTCGTATGGGTAGAATTAATTGCATAGTTAGTAAATTGACAGGCGTATTAAAGTAAAATATAAAAGGAAATTAATTACAACAATTCGAGAGATACTCCTGAGATATTACTTAAGTTCCTCATATTTTAACTTATCTAAAAGAAGAGTAAATTAACAAAATCAAAGATTCAACTAACATGAAATCATATAATGAAGCCACACAAAAGGAATTATTTTAATCAAATCTAACGGAATCGCCAACCCAATGGACTACTCCTTTTGGACCATTGTCATATTTGTGTGACATTCCTTGAGGTTAAAAAATTATATCCAATACAATAGCTGTTTTTTCGTCTTCATTTGGTTCATAGTAACCTGGGCCAGCCATACATTCTTTTAATTCTTCGGTGTCGATTTTGCCGATGTAGTTACATTGCATGTTAATGTCTCTTCTCTACTTTTTGGTTAGGAAGATAGAAAACAAAAAAATAAAACTTATATTAAATTATCTGTTTTACAGTAATATAAATTCAATATTCTATAAGTACCAACCGATAAATGATAAACGTATAAAGAGGTTATCAAATTAGCTCTAAAAAATCCAGATCTAATTTGACAATCGTTCTTTATGAAGATCTCCGATGTGTATTCTTATCTCCAACCAGTTCTATGCTATCTTATTAGCAATCCAATCTAAGAAAATACGTCCACAGATTATGAAAAAGAAGATAAGTTTTTAAATCAAAATTCTAATTTGAGAGCCTCAATATTAGACAGCCTGCGAAAGGGCTAAAATTGTGAAAAATGATCTGATCAGTCCTTGAAGTTGCAAAAGA
Source organism: Methanosarcina sp. ERenArc_MAG2 (assembly GCA_023955635.1). GTDB lineage: Archaea > Halobacteriota > Methanosarcinia > Methanosarcinales > Methanosarcinaceae > Methanosarcina > Methanosarcina baikalica. The sequence continues at coordinate 621,695 of JAMXHR010000010.1, read as the reverse complement.
GAGAATTGAGGGGCGAGTGATATGAGGAAAAGGATTGAAAAACAAACGCAAAACAAACGCAAAACACATAAGAGCAAGTAAAAAATAAATAGAAACACAAACAAGACGAGAAACCTTACCAGCGTATTCTGACCTTTCCTGTCCCGCCCGAGTTTCGGCTTCCCGAGTTCCGCTTCCCGAGTTCCGCTTCCCGAGTTCCGCTTCGGGAGCACGGGGTCCTTTTCGCTTCGCTCAAGAGGACTAATTTATGGCTATAGCAGTTATTTTCGGTCAAGAGAACTAAATTCGGGATCTTTCTAACCCGTAAAACCTTATTCTCCATACTGGATCATTCATATCACACTCGACACAGGAGAGCGGTCTTCCAGTAAAAAAAGAGAGGACAGATAATAAGAAGATAATAAAAGAGTTAACTATAAAAACTCCAAGACGTGAGTAGTTCACTCTAATTCTGCTATTAAAGGCATATGATCGCTCAGGGAGATCCAATCTTCATATTTGCCAATAAAAAATGATTTTCCACTATTAATAATATCAACAGGTGCAAAGATATAATCGATATGATAAGGAGTCTTTCTGTTTTTCCTAAAATATAGTGTTGGTTCCCCTTCAATCCCGAACTTTACATTTGTAAAGGTATGATATATACTGAATATTTCAAATTGTTTTAACAGATTGATTACATCAGTAAGTGTCCCATGAAGAGGATAATTAGGGTTCTCCTTATCCCAGATAACATTCCAGTTGAAATCACCTGCAATAATTGTTGGAGACTTGAACATGTCTTTATAATAATTCAATGACTGCCAAATTTCTCCAATGTATCTTCTTCTTGGATCTTCTTTATTGTTCTGTGACCAAATAGCAACAAGATTTATTGCTTCATTATCGGTCACTTTGACAGGAAGGACATATTTATAATTATTACAATAGGACTCGTGGGTTGTAATTTCAAAATCATTGAAACTAAAAACAGCTAAACCTTTATTTCTGTTATCGCCTATCCATAAAACATTGTCATAAAACTTATTGTTGAATTTGTCTGGATGCTCGCATTCTGGAACTATTAATAAATCAGGATCATAAGGAAGAATTTGTTCGTATTTCTTTCGGAAAGCCATATTACAGTTCCAAGTTATAACTTTCATATTACCGTTATTAATACAGTCACCAATCACTAAAAGTCTTTGACCTCAATCAAATTAGAATCCTGGTTCTAAATAAGAAACCTGAAGAAAAAATCATTTTTTTGTCAATTAATTAAAGGCCGGCCGCTTGCGGCCGGTGAGAGAATGGGGAAGAGAAAAAACTTAAAAAACCCAGGCATCAAAAAGTAATTCAAAAACAATATGCTTAATAAATGGGCACGAACATTGTGAAGAGAATTCCTTAACTTATTCCAGCAATTCAGCATCCTCATGCAAATAAGCCGGCGCACAGCAGCAGAGAATTTTCAGTAATGTACATCCTGTGTTTTGAATTCTGTGCGAAGTTCCTGGCGAAATACAAACAGTATCCCCTTTTTTGACCTCAAATTCTTCAGAGCCGAGAGTCATTATCCCGCTGCCTTCGGTAATGTGATAGATTTCTTCGGTCAGGTGGTGTTTGTGAAGAAGAGTTTTTCCGCCTGCAGGGACGGTGGCTTCGGCAAGGCTCTGGTTTGAGTTGCCGTGGACGGAAGGATGTATGAGTTCTCGGATTATGGAACCGTCTTTTGTGATGTAAGGTTCTACCTCTTTGTATTTGGTAAGTAGCTGCATTCTAAATTACTGGAAATTACAATTATATAACTATTTTCCATTCGAAAAAGAATATTTCAAAGAAGAGATGGGGATTCATCTTCCTGGAAAAGTTCGGAAAAGAGCAGGGAACAACCAGGAATCTCTTCAATATTTACCATAATAAGATTGAGATAGAAAGGGCCTCCGCGTGTGATATCTATAGAATTGGGGTTCACGAACTCCCAGATATCAACCGGATGTTTGAGATAAAAAGCCTCAAGCTCTGGACTGTTCAAATGCATCCTGGATAGAAAACCTATGGCATGGATTGTGGAATTTAAAAAGGATTTACCTCTTACATCCAGAAGAAATACAAAAAAGAAATATTGTCCACGCGGCAGATCAAGCATGAATTTGACATCCATATGAAGCTCGGATAATAGAAGATTTTGCGTTCCCTTCCCATACACCATAAGAAGCATTACTTTATCTTTAAAAAGAAGCTCCTGGACCGTATCTGGCAGGAAAAGATCCCCAAAAACCAGCTCAAACTCCTCATAACTCGGCGCCGTAAAATCATTTCTTACAAATAACAGGCCTTCCGGGTTCAAAAGCGAATAGCACAGATTACCCTGAAAATCAACTATCGGATATTTTCCTGTAGAGACTTCTCCCCAGAAACCTTCAAGAGCTTCATTATCCATCCGGGATAACAGGTGTACACATGTTCCGATAGCGATATCTTTCAGAACGAAACCCCCGCGAATGCCATTTTTTTACTTCAGCCAAATAAAAGGACAAAAAAACCTGCCTATAAGAACTCAAATCTAAAATCGCAAAGTATTATTTCTAGCTTTTATATATACCATATTATATATATATGTATAACCTGCAAAAAAAGAATCTAACATTCTGATTTCAGATAATAAGATGTATAATTGAAAAAACGTAGTTGAAAAAACGTAGTTGAAAAAAGTGATGATCATTCAGCTACTTTTATTTCTAACTTATTTTAGCATGGAAATGCTGCCATCTGCAATCATTTTCATGTAGTTGTGCATGTTACTCAAGGAATATCGTGTTCGTTTTCAAGTTCCCTTCTGTTTCGTGTCGTCCATGCCATCTGGATCATCCATGAGTCTCTCTTCTATCTCGGCCCAGATTTCTCGAACTTTATTTGCAAATTCATTTTCAGTTGCAAGCTCACTTTTTTTAGCATACTCTATTACAGTTTTTTCCTGAAGCATTGCTTTCGTTGCAATGTCGTTATAAGGAAGCTTGCCGAGTACTGGAATTTCAAGCTCGGTACAGAATTTCTCAATTAATCGGGTATTATCTTCATTTATATCGTACTTATTGATGCAGACAACAACCGGGATCATAAAATGTGTGGCAAGTTCAAGGACTCTTTTCAGGTCATGGATTCCGGAAACCGTTGGTTCGCTTACCACGATAACCAGGTCTGTCCCTGTGATAGCTGCAATAGCGGAACAGCCTGTTCCAGGAGGTCCGTCAATGATGATTAAGTCCTTAAAATACTGCTCTGCAAGTTTTTTCGCGCTGCTTCGAACAGCGCTTACAAGTTTTCCGCTTGCCTCTTCCCCGATGCCTAGTCGTGCGTGAACCATGGGCCCAAAACGGGTTTCAGAGGAAAAAGCCTGACCCGAAACCCTTTTTTCATGGAAACTGCCCCTTCGGGACAGACAATGGTACAGACAGCACAGCCCTCGCAGCTATAAGGGTCAACTTCAAGGTTTTCAGTTATCGCCCCATACCTGCAAGCTTCTCTGCATTTTCCACATTCGATACAGAGTTCCGGATCAATCCTGGAAACTTCAAGGCCGAAGTAGTCTTCTTTTTCCAGAACCCTGGGTTTTAAGATAAGATGCATATCAGCTGCGTCCACATCGCAATCTGCAATAACGACATTTTCCGCAAGCGAAACAAAAGCTGCTGTAAGCGTAGTCTTGCCGGTCCCCCTTTTCCACTGATCACAGTAAGCTGCTTCATATTTTTGCCTCCTCCACACCTGCAAGCTGGGATTTTATTGCTTCAAACATACAGAGAAACTTCTCATTCCATTCCGGCATTTCCCGAACAAAAGGAATACCCCGGGAATAGAGTTCTGCAATCTTGCGGTCATTTGGAATCTTGAGTAGAATCGGGATTCCTTCGGTTTTGCAGTATTCTTCAACCTTTAAGTCCCCTAAACCATAACGATTAATGATCACTCCAAAGGGGATTTTTATCGCCCTTACAACGTCTATGGCAAGCTTAAGGTCATGGAAACCAAAAGGGGTGGGTTCTGTCACAAGCACACAGTAATCCATGTTTCCAATAGAGGCAATGACCGGGCAGGCAGTTCCCGGAGGGGCATCGATAATTGCAGTTTTCCGGTTATCAATGTGTTGCTGGAGCTTTTTGATAACAGCCGATGCCCTCGTTTCCCCAATGTTTAAAAGCCCCTGTAAAACTCAGGGGAACTCTCTTTTTTGATTTTTCGATCAATCCAAGGGGCCTTGGAGATTCTCGGATTGCCTTTTCCGGGCAGAGGATATTACAGCCTCCACAGCCATGGCAGAGAGAAGGAAAAACCAAAACCCTGGTAGGAAGTGTAGCAAGGGCGTTATAGCGGCAAAATTCGGAACACTGTTTGCAGAGGCTGCATTTTTCAGGATCGATTACTGGCACCGAGCAAACGACATATTCCACTTTCTCAAGCTCAAAGTCAAGGAAGAGATTACAGTTTGGCTCCTCCACATCACAGTCAAAAAGCTGTACATCTGAGAGAGCAAGGGCAAGATTTAAGGAAACTGTAGTCTTTCCAGTCCCTCCTTTTCCACTTGCAAATGCAATTTTCATATTCAATCCCTCTTTTATTCTGCAGGTGTTGTTATTTCTTCAAGATCCTGCACCCTGTCAAGGATGTCTCCGGCAGTGTCTGCTCCTTCCGGGGTTCGCAGGATTTTTATAAAATTATCCCGGAGCATGTGGAAGGGGCCCTCTCCGACAGTTCTTACCACGAGGACGTTCACCTTTTTCCGGGCGATTAATTCTACAGCTTTCACGCCTCTTTTTTCTCAGAATTGGAAGATAGGTTTTCGAGAATTTCCCAACTTCCAACCCTGCCCTCTTCAATCTCTACAAAGAGAAAATAAGGAGCTTTCCCAAGGTGCTCCGAAGGCTTTGCTTGAAGGTCGTTTTTGTCAAGGATCGGGATAGCTAGCCTCAAGTTCTTCCTGTGTACAGGCTTTGCATGAACAGTGATGTGCTCCAGATTTTCAACTTCTTTTTTGACAGCAGTTTTGATGTCTTCTGAAAGTAGTTCCACCCTTTTCAGATCGGTTTCACCCTCGACTTCAACAATGGCTTCCCCGAAGACCACAAGTCCAGATTTCCGAAGCTTCAGGTCTTCAAGTTCTATCAGGCCGGGGATCTCACGTATGTCTTTTTTAATCCTCTCACTTGCCTCTTCATCGAGCCAGGCATCCATCAGGGTAAGCACCGCATCCCAGGCACTTTCGATACCCATTTTGAAGATCAAAAGGAAATCACAATAACACCCAAACCTTCAAGTTCCGGGACCCCCAGCATGGAGCCGAGGATTGCAACAACCACAATCATCGAAGAGAACACATCCGTGTAAGAATGCCTTGCGTCCGCAATCAAAGCCTGGGAATTGATCCTGGTCCCTACATTTCGTTTGTATATATAAAGGACATAGATCATAAGCACCGAAAAAGCAGCTGTCACAAGGACAAGCCCCTGAAATTCAATCTTGAGAGGGGTCTTTACTCCTGCAAAACCCTCCCTTAACAACTCAACTCCGGAAAGCAGGATTAATAGAGAAACAAAGAGGGCTACAATGTTCTCTGCCTTGTAATAGCCGTAAGGAAAACGCTCCCCACTGCTTTTCAAGCTTATCTTAAGCCCGCTCCAGACTGCAAGAGTGGCAAAAATGTCCAAACCCGTGTGGACAGCATCTGCAAGCAAGACTGTGCTTCCGGAGTAAATACCTACAACCCCTTTAAGAAAAGCGAGGAATGCAAGTGCCAGGGTTGCATTCTTGGATGCTTTTACCCCGAGTTTCAAATTGTCCTGCGCAGTCATTTGAAGATCCTTTTAAAAATGAATCATCGACTTATCCTATAATTTATAATATATAATTTTTTGGACACGGCATCAGTTTTGATGCTCTCTTAGTACTATCCGCGATTTCAGTGGTGATGATATTCTTCATAATTGTGTTCAGTACAGGAATTATCAGTGAAGGTGCTCGGGAGGCAGTCCAACTCCTCCTGTGTTCACTATCGTTGAAGATTATCATGACTTCCTCGGTTTCAGTGTCTATTATGGTATAGGTAGAAGCTTTTCCAAAATGCGGTTTAACAATTCAATTCAGATCATTTTCATTTTTTGTAGGAATACTCATTTTCATTAGACCAACGATGTCTTTTTATAGCCCATACCGACTGAATTTTTTGGAGCTAATTTGATAACCTCTATCGATATTATAATTATTTACATCAATTTTATAAAAGGGAATTTTATTCAGTATTTATAATGGGACGATTTATACCGTTTTATAATGGGACGATTTATACCGTTTTATAATGGGACGATTTATACCGTTTTATAATGGGACGATTTATACCGTTTTATAATGGGACGATTTATACCGTTTTATAATAGGGAAATTTATATCGGTAGTTATAATGAGAAATTTACTCCATTTTTAGCTGTGGAGGAAGTTGTCTGTTTCGCAGATTTATTTTGCGGTTCAATTTGCCAGGATTAGCACTTATCTACCCCTTCCCTCACCTTTCCCCATTCCACTTCCTTTTTTCATGCCGGTGTGTGGGGCACTATTAGGACTGCGGATTGATTCAAGTTCTCCGGCTTCATACTGCTTGATAGCTTCTCGAACCGTACCTTTTGCTCCGATCTGGATATCAATTCCGACCTCTGTAAAAATAGAAAAGGCATTTGGGCCCACACTGCCTGTTAAGAGTACATTTACTCCTGCGTTTGTGACGGCTTCAGCTGCCTTGATTCCTGCTCCACCAGAAGCTGTTACACTTATGTTTGATATGGATTCCACAGATTTTGTTTCAGAGTCATAAATTAAAAAGTAACTGCATCTCCCAAATCGAGGATCCATTTCGGAATCGAGCCCTTCACCACTAGCTGTTACGCAGATTTTCATTCTTTTTACTCCGTTTGTTTCCTTGTGACCATCTAAGTTCTAAAGATTTTGGAATCTTATTTTCTCACATATGGGTGAAAGTATATATCCCTATGGAAGTAAAGATTTATTTGTATCTTTACTTTCTATGATGCATAAATGGTTGTTATAAACAGATTCAGATAAACAGATTCAGAATATGTTAAAATACTCAATTCTTACTGAAAGGACACCGGAGATCAGGCACTTCAAAATATTAAGAGTTCCTCTATTCGAACTTGAAGCTATGTAAATTATTGTGGAGTAACCCAAAGCTTTAGGCTTGTAGATTTTGAATTTTGATCCTAAGAGATGACATTTTTTGGATGGAATCTAGAGAATGACTTGGGAAAAACTAAAAATAGCCAAGATGAAAAATAGCCAGGATGAAATTTCGATATACATCTCATAGCATTTTCTCATTACGAATTTCTCTACACCTCAGAAACTGATCAATCCTCAGCCAATTTTCCAAGGAAATAGCCAGGCTTCGCACCAACGATTTCCACATCAGCATACTGGCCGGGCTTGAGATCAGAGCCGTTTATGACAACCGGGCGGTAGGAGTCCGTACGGGTAAGAACATCCCCCATTTCCGTGTACTTCGAGACGAAGGCTCTGCCTTTCCAGCCGATCATTGTTTGCTTGGACTTGATCTTGATTTGTTCACATACTTTGTGCAGTTCATGGGAACGCTGCACTGAAATCCTGGAATCGAGGTTTCGGAAGGAAAAAGCTTTCGTGTGCGGGCGGGGGAGTAACGAGAAATGTTTACTTTTTCCGGGCGGTATTTCTGTACCCATTCGACAGTTTCTTTGAAGTCATTATCGGTTTCATCGCAAAAGCCAACAATTATGTCGGTAAAGAGAGAGAGTCTTCGAAACGGGCACGGAATTTCGTGATTATCGCGTCCACAGCATCCATCTTATGCAGGCGGTTCATTTTCTTCAGGACAGAGTGAGACGCAGACTGGATCGGGAGGTGGAGTAGTTTGAAGACTTTCTCGGAATCAAAAGCTTCCACAAGATCATCGAGAATAGGAAGGACGGAGAAGGGATTCATCATTCCGACCCTGACCTTGAAGTCGCCGGGAATTTCCGAGATCATACGCAAAAGGGCTGGGAGTTTGAATTCCGTATCCAGCCCGTACTGGCTGTCGTCCTGTGACGTGAGCCAGATTTCCCTGCAGCCATCTGCGATTGCAGTGCGGATGTCTTCGATGATCTCATCGGAAGGAAAAGAGCGCAGTTTGCCTCTTGCATGCTTTACAATGCAGTACGAACAGGCGAAATTGCAGCCCTGAGAGATCTGGCAGATGTGAATATTGGGGTTGGAACGCTCTCGTGGAACATTGAGGAAGCCAAGGGGTTCGGAAGTCCGGAATTCAAGACGTTCTTCTCCTTGTAATCGTCCTTCTTTTTTCTCTGCTCGATTGAGGAAAGAACATCGCCAAGGCGGGAAACATCGTTTACTCCCAGAATATGAGCTTCGGGATTTGCGTGAAGGATATCTTCAAGCTGGACTTCCGGCATGCAGCCAGAGACGATCACCTGTATACCTCGCTCACCCATCCTGCGGATTTTATAGAGAATCTTTTGCTCTGTAGTGTATTTGACTGTGCAAGAGTTGCAAATATAGACATCTGCCTGATCGACAGTATTAAAACCCACAAGTTCATGCCCTAGCCTTTCGACGCTTGCCTTCATTATCTCGGCTGATGCCTGGCTTGCCGAACAGCCAAAACTTTCAAGATAGACCTTCATATTCTGACTCTGAACTCTATAGTTTTTTAATTTTGTAACTCTTTTGGAAATTCGTGTTTCAAAAAAGAACGAAAAAGAACGAAAAAGAAGAAGATAAAGGGTTTACAGATAGAGAGGAGTCTCCTGCTTGTCCTTTATATAAATACTGTCCGTGAACCTGACAGCTCCGGATGCCCCCATAGAAATCGTGTGTACCCTGGCGTTTCCACCGCCGAACAGGTTGACTTCTCGCAGAAAATGACCGGGAGTCACAGCTGTTGCCGAGAAGATCACGTCTTTGCCAGGCACAAGTTTGTCGGTATCAAGGATATCGTTAAGGCTTTGAAGGGTAATTCCCATTTTCTCGAGCCTTGGCATTTTTTCTTCTATTTCTTCATCGATCTTATCCTGAGCCTTTCCGTTTGCAACCGTGGGGAGCACAAGCCTCGCGAGGATCTTTCCACCGAGGATTTTGATTGCAGCCGCTGTGAGCACGGCTTCACCTGAACCGCCTGCACCCATTACCATATGAATACCTGACCCTCGGACAGCAGTTGAAACCCCAGGCATAAGGTCTCCATCACTGACCAGCTTTACGCGGGCGCCTGCTTCCCGAATTTCGGTTATCTTCTGGGCGTGCCTGGGCCGGTCAAGAATTACAACAACAAGCTCTTCAATACTTCTTTCGAGAGCCTTTGCGACTATCTCAAGATTGTGCCTGACAGGGGCATCCAGGTCAATCTTTTCACCAGGATGATCTTCTTCATAGCGTACCACATCTGGTCCAACAACGATTTTGTCCATGTAGATATCAGGGCCGTGGAAAATTCCACCCCTTTCCGCCATGGCCATGACCGCAACCGAACCAGGGTACCCATCTGCGGTAAGGTTTGTTCCTTCAAGAGGATCGACTGCAATATCGACCTCCAGGTCTCCATTTCCTGTTCCTACCTGCTCTCCGATGTAAAGCATGGGAGCTTCGTCCCTTTCTCCTTCCCCGATTTTGATTATACCTTTCATATCAAGCTTGTTCAGCGTCCTTCGCATGGAGGCAACTGCCACCTGATCGGCGAAACTTTTGTTCCCGCGCCCCATCTGGTAAGCTGCGGCAATGGCAGCAGCTTCTGTTACCTGAATAAGCCGTGGTAATAAATCACACTCAATAGGCCCTGCGCACTCAATCATCTCTTCTACTGTCTTTGGATGAGGTATGATAATCAACTCCCATTTTCTGTTTACTGATAATCTTTTTCATGATAATGAAATTATTTTTCGGAGATTTCCTTTACCTGTGTATGTGATTTCTTAACACAATCGTAATTAATGAATGTATTGCCAGGCAGGAAACAGATATTTATCTTATAAAATGTTTATCGCAGAAAGCTCCGTAAATAAAAAGCTTTCATACGGGCTTCAAAATAGAGAATAAAGATAAGAAATATAAAAGAATGACTAAAAAAGTTTGGCTTAAAACTTGACTTAAAACTTGACTTAAAGCGTAACTTAAAGTTTAACTTAAAGCGTAACTTAAAGCGTGATTCAAAAACAGCAGGTTCTGCTCCATTTACTTTAAGGGGAAACACCCGTGAGAATTCACTGTTTACAACACCTGAAAAACGATACCCTGGGAAATATAGGGACCTGGATAGCCAGAAAAGGATATAGACTTACGAAAACCCTGCTCTATGAAGACTCTCTTTTTCCTGACCCTGAGGAACTCGATTTGCTCCTGATAATGGGTGGCACCATGAGCGTTTACCAGGAAGAGGAATATCCCTGGTTAAAGCCTGAAAAAGAATTTGTTAGAAAAGTTATAGAAACAGGCATTCCGGTGCTTGGAAGCTGTTTTGGGGCTCAGATGATTGCCGAAGTGCTGGGTGGAAGAGTTACGGGGAATCAGTATAAGGAAATAGGCTGGCACACGGTACGAGCCATGGAAGGGAAAAACCTGAACAAGATCAGAAGTTTAAAACTTCCATCAGGAATGTTTCCGGAATTTACCGGTTTTATGTGGCATGGGGACATGTTTGAAATTCCAGACGGCGCAATGAAGCTTTTTGAAAGTGAGGCCTGCCCTAATCAGGGATTTATCTATAATGGAAACGTTCTCGGGATGCAGTTCCATCCTGAGGCTGACAGGCAGTGGGTAAGAAATCTCATCAAAGATTCAGGGCACGAGCTTGTTCCAGGAAAGTATATCCAGTCCGAAAAGGAAATCTGCGGGCAGCAAAGCTTTTTGAAGATTCCATGAGCCTGGCTTTTTCTCTCATGGATTGGTTTGAAGAGAAATGTAAATAAGAAAAAAGGTGTGAGAAAGAACTAATGTGGACTCGATAAAGTACAGAGTGAAAAAGAAAGATGCAAAAGAGAAAGTAAAGTGTGAAAGAAAAGTAAGGTGTGAAGAGAAATAAAATGCAAAAGATAGAGTAAAGTACGAAAGAGAAGCTGACAAGAAACTCGGGATGCAGTTTCAGAAAATTATTACCGAGGATAATATGAGTGTTAATTTTAATTCAGGGGAAATAAAACCCTTACATATTTAGATAATAGTATTTTAATGAGGTAAAAAAATATGCTAGTAGAATCAATTATTGTAGCTCTCATAGCTTCATTTTTCTTGGGGTTTAAGGACAAAAAATTTAGTCTAAAGAAAACACTCAAATATTACGGAATTACTGCCATTATTGGAACTATATTAATTTATGTATACTTATATTTGTTCACTCCTGCTTTTGTTGGCATATTAGGCGGGTACTACATAGTCGCAGCAATACCAATACTTATAATTTCGGCATTTTATATATCCATAGGTATATCGAGTAATTCAGATAATATAGAAATTGGAATTCAGGCATTAAAAATAATAGCAATACTTGGGGTTTTTATATACTTACTGGCCACTCCGATTTTGTATAATCAACAATTACATGATATTCCCCAGGTAAAAGTTTATGATAACATTTCTCAAGGATCTAATTTTGCCCCTATCGATGCTCAGAATATGAGAATTATTGATCAATCCATGGCTTATTACCTAGGAAATAAAGTAATTGGAAGCAGTGAGCAGAATTTAGGCAGCCAGTTTGAAGTAAAACAGAATGATTTTACGATCCAAAATGTAAATGGTCGATTGTACTGGGTTGCTCCTTTAGAGTTTAGAGATATTTTTAAATGGTGGAGTGCAAAAACATCACCCGGCTTCATAATGGTAGATGCTGAAGATCCTTCTGCACCTGCAAAACTTTACACTGGCTATAAAATGAAGTATATGACCTCCTCATTTTTAGGTGATTATATTATCAGACATCTTTATTCAAATGGTTATCAGAATGTCGAATTAAAAGATATTAATTTTGAAGTTACAGATAAACTTCAGCCGCGTTGGGTAGTAAGCTTAACAACTCCATCAGTGCTTAATGGTGGAGATGTTGTTAAAGGAGTTACAGTTATCGATCCTGAAAATGGGGATATTACAGAGTATTCTCTTGGGAACGCGCCTGAATGGGTTGATAGAGTCATGCCTGAAGAACTTGCTAGGAATTATCTTAGTTGGTATGGCAAATATGTTCACGGTTGGTTAAATTCAGTAATTACAGAGAAAGACGTCAATGTTGTTAGTTCTGAGGATATGTGGTTAATACATGGAAACAATGGGCAAGCATATTGGTTTGCTGGAATGACTTCTTCCTCATCAAAGGATCAATCTCTAACGAGCATAGTATTAGTCAATTCGAAAGATGGGACTGTCAATCTGTACAGGATGAATGGATGGAATGAACAGGCTGTTATGGATGCAGTAAATGCTTCAGTGTCGAATTTCAAAAATTATCATAGCAGCGCACCTATACCCTATGATTGTTCAGGAAGGTTAGCTTATGTTGTTCCGATAGCTGCATCTTCGGATAATGGAGAAATATTCCAAGAAATAGGAATTGTAGATGCTATAACAGGACATGTTTCTCTTGGGAATACTAAGGCAACTGCCTTTGAGGGGTATAGAAGATACCTGAATGAAAACGGGTACAACTTCGCTATAACGAGTTCAAGTGCCATAGGAAATATTACTGGAATCGTGAATAGGATCTCAGGTATTATTTCAGCAAATAACCTTGATTACAGGCTAATCTACCTCAATAATTCAAACATCATCTTTGAAATTCCAGTTTCTCAATATCCAGAGGCAGCCCTTACAAACATAGGTGATGCAGTAAGCATGACTTATGAAGATACGAGGGATTCTGTGATAACAGTTGATAGTTTCAACAATTCAGGAATTGATGTGAGGATTAGTGCAGAACAACAGAATTATACACGGATGAGGGCGAATCAAACCGTGTATTAATTTTTAGAGTTTGGAGTAGTAAAAATAACAGAATTTGATGTTATTCGATGAACGTGGAATTTCTAACGTATCAAAATCCGGTTGTGGGCGTGAGTTATTGAAAACCATAAGCAGAAGGATTTATCTGGAATATATTCAAATATGGAGGTTGTACTTGCTTTTTCGGAATTAATCAATGGCTCATGGACACGACCCAAAATCCCCAAAAATTGAAATCCTATTAAAAAAGTAGGAGACTTACTTTAAAAAATCTGCCAATGCCACTCTTTCAATAACGAGTTCAGGAATATATTCCTCCCCTGCAGCTTCAATTTCTGCATCAGTAATCCCGAACAAGGAAAGGATTCCCTGCCTTTTGGCATCGGAATAAGCAAGCAGCTCAGAACATGATTTTTCCTCTATTAATCCTCTGATGGCAGAAAGAGCCAGCACCAGATTGTCCATTTTTCCAAGCAGCACGAAAACAGTATTGTTTTCACCTTCATGCAGTCCTATAGAAAAACTCCTCTCGATCTGCCTTTCTCCGGCTGCATAACGCATAATCTCAATTCCGGGATCTTTTGCTATGTTTTTGCCTGCAGCTAATGCTCTGAGGGCCTTTCCTACTGCAAAATGAAGATGTCTTTCACCTGCGATCAGATCTGTGTTCAAGCCCTGGGCAATGACTTCGTTTTCGGAAGCAATAGAACTTATTGATTTCAGAAAGCCGGAAAGATTCGGGATCCGCACAGCTCCACAGATTATCTGGATTTCCCTTTGCATTTCCATATCCCTGCCATAACGCGGGCTTTACAATAAGGATTTCGGTCGTATGAGAAAAACAGAAAATGGAAAGCAAGAAGACAAAAAGATGAAATAAAAGAGTGAAGTAAAAAGATAAAATAAAAGAGTGAAATAAAAAGAAAGCCGAGAACTTTCAAAAAGGGCTATAAATTATTAAACTTTTAAGAATCAACTCAACCACGATCAACCACAGCAGTACCAAAAATAAAAGAATCAAAAGGTTGATAATAATCGTCGGGTTAATTCTTCTTCGAACTTCCCCTAGCCCATGCATCAGAATTACCATATATAATAATGATAGATTAGTATATAATCATTTGTATATCCATAGACATGATAAATATATAAAAATATTATAATATAGTATCAATGTCCTCTTGTTGCTGTTGTATCAGTGTTCTCTTGTTGCTCCTTTTTGATCGGTCTCCTCAATTACTTTGACAAAATGCCTGTCTGAAAGATCCTCTTTTCCGGACCAGAAAATTGCCCTGTGGTACTTCCAGACATTCGGATCGAGTTCAATAATTCCTACATGGACCACAAGTTCAAAGACAAACCAGTAAGCTGCAAGCAAATGTATTAAACGGATTAGCCCTAAAGCATCAATACCAAGCAACGGCGCAAAGTACCATGCGACGGAAAGTATCCATGCCGAAATAGGAATTCCGATAGGAGCCCAGTTAAGGTTGTAAAGCACTACTCCTGTAATTGCTACAATGACAATCGCTATACTCTCAAGGACAATCAGAATTTTAAGTACAGGATGAAGCTTGGTTACATAATGGCCCTTGCGCTCGTCATAAATCGTAAAAGCCGGGTACCTGCCTCTTCCAAAAAGTTCTTAATTATATCAACAAGGCGTTCCATATCATCTTTTCCAAAAATGTAAGATTCCTTGAAATGCCCTATCCGGTCTCTGACACCACATCTTTCTCCTTTGCAGGAAAAAATATTGTAAGGAACCAGGATCCAGTTTGCGACGAGGAAAAAAGGTACAGCGATCATATGCAGAGTCCAAGCTATTTGAAAAGACATGAAACCCCAGACAAAGTAGATTTTAAACCCTGTGACAAGAAGGGTTAGCATAGCTACAAGGTGCACCAGATGGGTAACCCTCTCAAGCCAGGTATAGCGTTCAACAATTACTCTTCCGGAAGCGGGTCTTTGAGCAGATCGTACCATATTTCAGCCTCCTTCAAAGTATCTTGATTGTATAATCCGGATGCTTTCCGGTTTTATCAATGGTATGAACCGCACATGCAAGGCAGGGATCATAGGAGCGGGCTGTATGCAGGATTCCTAACGGATTCGAATAATCCACTCCAAGTGCATTTTCGGCAGCTGAAATTTTGGTGCCTATGAGAGCCTGCTCAACAGGGCTTGGAATTTCCTGCGAATTTCTGGGAGCAAGGTTCCAGGTACTCGGAACCACAGCCTGGTAAAGGGTTACCATGGAATCCGGCCCTGTGGCAATCCAGTGTCCCAGGGCCCCTCGCGGAGCTTCCCATAAACCCATTCCTGCGGAACTCTTTGCCATGGGAAGATCGGTATACACAGCGACCTTTCCGCCTGCCTGAAGATCCTGTGTGAGCCATTTCATAAGTTCTGGAACCACTACGAGAATTTCCTGCATTCTTGCAATCATGCGGGTGTAGTTGTTGACAGGATAGTAGCCGTTATCTTGAAAAGTTTTTACCAATCCCGTAACAAGAGGTTCTCCCATAATCATCATACGAGCAAGGGGACCGACCTCACACGGAATCCCATCATAATGAGGAGCTTTTGCCCATGAGTAGCGGCTCTTCGATCCTTTTGTATAATCGATATTTTCAGGATCTCCTTCCGGAACTGTAACCCCATTCCAGGGAGGACGATCTTTTATGTCGTCGATGTAAAAGGAGTGGCTAATACTTTCTGAGATCTTCCTGTAGTCGAATTGTTCAAGCTTGAAATAGCCATTCATATAGCCGGAAGGAATAACTCTGCTGTCTGCAGGACTTCTTGGGTCATATCCATCACCTTTCTCAGGCTTGAAGAAAACTCCGTAAGAAAGAAAACCGATCTTATCGGGATCTTTGTAAGTACCTGCAAGATCCATTTTCATACTGATAGGCAGACCAAGAAGTTTTTCTCCTATCAGCTCCGAGCCAAAAGCCGCAAAGAGCGGGACGTCTCCCCAGCCTGCAGAGTGTGAGAAGTTGTTGTTAGAAAGGGAATTATTCAGAAGTTCTTGCAGGCGTTCAATCACGAAATTAACAGCTTTTTGAGGAGAAGAAGCCCTGTAAGTATTTTCAATCCAGGTATCGGGAGAGACACCAAGAGTAAATGCTTCAATGAACTCCATCGTCTTCGATACATAGCCTACAATTTGCCCGATATCAGCAACCGTCGGAGAATAAACCACTCCCCCAACATTTTGAAGAACCGGATGAGGCATCTTGCCAGCTATCAGAGAAATGGCTTCGTGCAAGCGGCGAAATTCCTCTATAGCACCGAGATAAGATGAACCAGCCGGATAACTGATACCGTTAAGCTGATAAATCAAAGGCGCAAAACGTCCTTGGAGTTCTTTCCATACTGCATTTCCAACATCCCCGTATTTTGCCAGGATATCACGATAAGCCGGGTTTGCAAGATCAGGACCCCATAGCACGTAGATATGGGCTGCATGGCTGGCTATGTAATTCAGGCTCTGGTGAATGTTTCGCATTACAAGAGCGTTTTTGGGAACCTCGCCTGCAACCCCGAAAAGTTCGTCCAGGGCGTTTGCTGCAGTTATGCCATGGCTTACCGGGCAGACCCCACAGATCCTTTGGACCAGAAGTGCCGCATCCCTGGGATCATGCTTCTGAAAAAGCCTTTCAAACCCCCTTAACTGCAAGCCATTACTCTGGGCATCAGTAATCACGCCTTCCCCATTAACTTCGGTATTGATCCTATAATGCCCTTCAATTCTCGAAACAGGATCGACAATGACCTGTACCATTATTTTTCACCTCCTGTTTTCTCTGAAGAGCTTTCTTCGGCAAAGCCTTCCTCGTCCTCAGGTCTTTTCAGGACAGTTCTTCTGACAGCGTGAACCCCTGCAGCAAGCAGAGCACCTCCTATTGCCACACCTGCTACAGTACTGATATTCGTACCTAAAATTCCTGTTTTCTCAATTTCCACGAAAAAAGGCCTTGATGAATCCGGGAAGCCAGGTTCAACGCAGGATATACAGGGAGAACCTGCCATCGGACATAAATTAAGGTGGCCATTCCAGTGGCGAGTACCGCAATCGGCATGGGAATAAGGACCCTTGCACCCCAGTTTCCATAGACATTTTTCTCCACCGACTGTCAGATCAAATTCTCCACGGTCATAGTATCCGCGACGAGGACAGTTATCATGGACAACATGGTCAGGCGGGAAGAAAACCTTTGGACGCTTCCATCGATCCAGTACATAAGGCAAATCATCAGGTATCTTTATCTTTCCCAGAACAACTGCGCCTATTGTCAAAAACACCCAGTCAGGATGTGCAGGACAACCGCCAATATTGATAACCGGTGTATTGATACCAAGCAGGTCTACAATCCCTTTTGATGAATCTTCCATAGTAAAGGCAATTCCACGGGGATCCAGAAGTTCGACTATATCACTCTTAGCAGCGTTTACTCCACTGTTAGTTGCACACTGCCCGATTGCAACAATTACTGAGGCATTTTTCGCAACTTTCTCGTAAATTTCCTTATAGGGCCTGCCCCCGTACATAAGATATTTCCCGGAACCTTGAGGTCCGTTCGCGACTGCTCCCTCAGAGACAAGAACGTAACCTTTTTCCCTTTCCATGATTTCATCCAGCACGATCTCAGAATTCAGCTCACTGGTATTTGCGAGTTTTCCATCCACGAAAATTCCCTGCTGCATCATTAAAACTTCATGATAGAGCAGTTTGAGATTGTAAACCCGAAGGAATTCGACGATATCAGGCGATCCTCCGTCCAGCATTGATATGGTACAGCCACTATCCATTACTCCGTGAAGCCATACGACTTTAGTTTCCGAAAGTTCAAGGGCTTTTGCCATATCGCTTTTATATGTTTGTAAAAACAGTGAGGCCCCCAATACCCCGACAGCCTTTATAAAAGTCCGTCGATCCATCTTCATAAAATCGAGATTTTTAAACTTTTCAAGTAAGCTCTCATTACTCGTTCCATTTCCCCCATTATCGCAAATCTTTTTATATATAGATATATATAAGATAGGACTTAATATATTAAAAGACTATCATAATCCCTATCTACTTGCTTTGTAAATAACCTTTGAGTGCTAAAAAACAGGCATTCTAAGAATGCATCCTAGATTCTGCAGGTAAACATATAAATTAATATAATTAATTTTATATCTCTTTCCTGATCTTCCCATGGCAGAGAAAAACAGCAGTAGAAGAATTGAATCCTCCTTAAAACGCACAAAGTTCTTAGGTCACCTTGGGCTTGTCGCTGGAGTTTTCAGAGAACTTGAAGTTGACAAACTGATCGATGAGAAACTCCCAAAGGAAAGGGATCATAATGTCCCTCACTCAGTCTGCATCCTTGCCATGGTAATCAATGGTCTTGGTTATAGGGCAACGTTTGTACCTGTTTCCTAATTTTTTTCAAAAACGTTTCTACGGAAAGGCTCTTTGAAGACGGTGTAACAAGAGAAGACCTGAATCAATACTATCGGAGAGACTCTTGATAAAATCGTAAAATATGGCCCTACAAAACTGTTCATGGAAATTACTCTTCATATTATGAATCGTCTACCTATTCCTGTCCATTGTTTACACGCTGACACTACAAGTGTCAGTGCTTATGGGGATTATGATGACGAAGAAACTGAGTCTATTGATATTACTTTTGGAATTCCCAAAAACGGAAGATGGGATCTCAAACAATTTGTACTAAGCTTGATTGTTAATCAGTATGGGATACCTCTTTTTATGAATACTCATTCAGGAAATGCATTTGGACCTGAAAATGCTGAAAAGCGATGAGAGATACTCGTTTTATCAAACTTTTGTGGAATATGGTGGAGTCAAACAAAAGTGGGTTTTGTTGCTTTCTCACAAGATGAAAGAGAAGAGAGAGGGAACTCTCGGAAAAAAGATTGAAAAAGAGCTTGAAAAAGCAGAAAAGGCTTTTAAAAAGCTGAAAGGAGAGGACTTTTTCTGCGAAGAGGATGCATTAAAAGCTGCGGAGAAATGGATTCAAGAATTCCCGTCTATTGTGTTTGAAAAAGTAGATTTGAAAGCTATTAAGAAACGTGAAGAAGGTAAAAGAGGCAGAATTTCAAAAGATGAGAAATTAAATACTTATTACAGGATTGATGGCAGCATAAAGGTTAATAACGCTTTTGTTTTGAAAGAAATGGAGAAAATGGGACTTTTCATTCTTGCAAGTAATGATATTAGTATTTCTCCTGAAGAGATGCTAAAGTATTACAAAGGACAGGATAACGTAGAAAAAGGATTCAGATTCTTGAAAAGTGACACATTTAGCGTATCAAAAGTTTACCTCAAGAATAAAGCAAGAATAGAAGCAGTGACCATGATAATGGTTCTCTGCTTAATGATTTATTCAATAGCAGAATGGAAGTTGAGGACAAAATTAGAGGAACAAAATGAAACGGTTCCAGATCAAAAAGGGAAATCAACAAAACGGCCTACAATGAGATGGGTATTTTTCAATTTTCAGGGGATTACAGAACTTATAACTCAGAAAGAAGAGAAAATATAACTCAGAAAGAAGAGAAAATAGAGTCAGAAATATTGAATATGGAAGAGATTCACTGGAAGATATTGAGTCTCATGGGGGAGAAATATGAAAAGATATATCTCTAATTACGTTAACCTGCCGAATCTAGGATACTACATTTCCTTTTTTAATCCCCAATCTTTCAAAGCTCTTAAAAAAGGAGGTGTATCCTATTACCCCCAGGAAGCAAAAAATTGGCTTTTAAGGACGTTTTCAGGAAAATAAGGGCAAAACCGTAAAAGATTTCTTTTTCTGATCTAATTGACCATTAAGTTGTAGAGCTTGTTCCATAACTCAAAATTAAATCTTGTTTTTTGAGTAACCAATCAAGTTTGGTCATGTCTGTGAGTTATTGGTCAATTCTGAAAAAACGAGTGCAATCCCGTGCTTGGAAAAAATCTAAAGAGATTCTTATATTCACGGTTTTCAGTAACTCACTCCCATCACCCAAATTCCATTCCCTGTAAAATAAGCAGACAGCCCACTCAATTTTAACTAATGCCGTACAGAGCAGCTCCGAGTGCTCCCGTGACCTGAGGCTCCGGAGGTACGTAGAGCGAGATGCCCAATTCTTTTTCCAAAACTATCTTAATTCCGGCGTTTTTTGCCACACCGCCCACGAAAGCCACATTTTGTTTTAACCCAACTTGTCGGACCATGACTGCAACCCTTCTGACAACGCTTTCGATGAGTCCCGCCGCGATATCCTCTTTTTTAAACCCTCTCGCCCGGAGAGATATAGCCTCGGACTCAGCAAAAACAGTACACATACTTGTTATGCTGGCGGGTGTTTTTGAGAACAGCGCGAGGGGCCCCAATTCTTCTATCGGCACTTCAAGCGCCTTCGCCGTGTACTCTAAGAATTTGCCCGTGCCAGCCGCACACTTGTCGTTCATTAGAAAATCAGTTACCCTGCCACTATTCACTGAAATAACCTTGCTATCCTGTCCTCCGATGTCGATAACCCCGTTGACAGCCGGGTACAGGTGATAAACGCCCATGGCATGAGCAGTAATCTCGCTTATAGCCTTGTCGGCAAACTTTATGCTGTTCCTGCCGTATCCGGTTGCATACACGCCAGTCACGTCGTTTTTGTCGACTCCTGCATCGGCGAGAACGTTGTTATATGCATTTTCTGCAGCAGATAAAAAATCGAATGCAGTTGGCAATACAACGCGAGCAGCGATACGATTGCCATTGACAATGATGGCTTTTGTAGTGGCCGAACCCGAATCTATTCCCACTGAGATCATGAAAGCATCTCCATGAAAGCATCCACGCGAAGTCCGATCTGCTCAACATCCGAGTCGCCGTAGTCCGTCTCGATTGAAAGCATAGGTATCCCGGCTTTCTTCAGCGCCTGCTGTACCTTATATCGCTCAATATTGTAGCCATGACAGAATTGCAAGGTATAGCACACCACGCCATCGACTTTAAATTCCCTCGCTAGTTCCAAAATATTATCTATACGCCTGTCGTTCGGCGTCATACAGGAGCAGGGTATTCTGATGTAGCGTTCGGCCAGCGCCAACATCGGGTCCTTATCCTCGTCGACTAGTTCCCAGAAAGATCTCGTTCCAGTACAGCTTTCCTCCGCGACGATAACGCCACCCTTGCTCTCTATAATCTCCGGTACTTTGGTGTTGCCGCCCGCCATAGGGCAACCGGTGATCATTATTCTGGGCTTGTGCGCCCAGTCCGTCTCAACTTGCTCCGCTTCATCGATGAGCATGCAAAGAGATTTTTTCAATTCGTCCGTCGAGAGGAAATACTGCTTCTGCATGACCTTTAGCACATCGAGGCCGCTGATTAATGGAGGGTCCACTTTTCGCAGGTCATAGAGCCTGTGAAGTAACTG
This sequence comes from Methanosarcina sp. ERenArc_MAG2, assembly GCA_023955635.1. Lineage (GTDB taxonomy): Archaea > Halobacteriota > Methanosarcinia > Methanosarcinales > Methanosarcinaceae > Methanosarcina > Methanosarcina baikalica. The sequence continues at coordinate 600,245 of JAMXHR010000010.1, read as the reverse complement.
TCTCGTCTCGTTCAATGACGTTATTTCCTTCTTTAATTGTTCAACGGTGACCTTATTACCCGTCAGCCGTTCCATGACACTCTTGAATTTGTTAAGTTCTTCCAAAAAATATTTTATGGCCTCCGGGCTGTCGGGTCTCTGCGGGAGATCGAGCACATAAGTTGGGACATAGTCTTCCAATAATTCGTACATCTTTTTTACTATCGCAGGTATTCTCGGCGACGACCATATCCACCAGGTCGAAATGAGAACAGGATCTTACACCAGAGCAACCGTCATTAATGATCGAGCCAAAGGAAGACTTGACAAGTGGGCAGATATTCCTGGGCAAATACTGCTCCGCTATGGATACTGTATCATTCTTACCCCCACAGAGTATAACACGATCGGCACCTGCCGCAAGAATGATCTCGTCAGGCACGAACAGGCATAAAGTACCAACTACCTTCTTTCCGGTTTTCCTTTCCTCTGTCATCTGGCAAATCCGCGCATTATATGAGTTTTTAACGTAGTCAAGGCTTTTAAAATGTGTCATTATCTCTACAAAATACTTCTGATTAATATTAAATTGTTTTCTATTCCTGCAATATAGTTCCGATTTTCTGCAGTTACGAATGACCACTCTCAGTCATTTCCAATTTTTTCTCAATAGTTTCAAGAAAATATCAGGAAAGTAATGAAATCTTCGATATAACACCCTAGCAGCCTGCGCACTACTACGTTCATCCAGATTCAAGCTTTTTCCACATTGGAATGTCCTTGCAGACTATAGGGCTTAAGCGGTATACAAAAAAAGAAACATTCTCATGTTGAAAGGCAATAGACTTTTCCGCCGCCATTTTGCAGATTTCAGGACAGGCTTTTTTAAAACACAGTTTTATCTCTCAAAAAGTTAGCGTTAGAGTTCAATTGAATTTTACTTAGGGCTCGTCACAAAATAATTTAATTAACTCACTCCATTCTTTGGTTTGAATGTGTAATTCCATTCTCCGTGAAACTCATCAAGTATAATGCCCAATTTTTCAACCTGTTTTTTTTCGATTTTAATTCCTGTTGGATACTTATTCGTGTCTAACATGCATTTTACTTCAAGCCCTTTTGATGTAGTTGTTGCTGCAATAAGGTTTACAACTACTTCATAGCTTGTTAGTGGTTTTCCTCTCCAATTAAGAGTAATCTGGGAAAATAGTCTATGCTCTATTTTATTCCATTTACTTGTACCTGGAGGAAAGTGACAAACCGAAATCTCCAATCCGATTTCATCCGTTAATTTTTGTAATTCTGTTTTCCACAATTTTACTCTTGATCCATTGCTTCCCCCACAATCTGCAGTAATTAAAAGTTTTTTTGCATCAGGATATGATTTACACCCCATTAGATTCCACCATCTACGTATACTTTCAACTGCAAAAGACGCTGTATCATGATCTATGCCGACGTTTACCCATCCCTCATTATTAGCAATGTCGTATACCCCATATGGATTTACCTTTCCCAGTTCTTTATCCTTAAAATCATATACATTGACAAGTATTGGATCTTTTTTTGGACGCAATTCACGGCCAACATTCTTGAAATTTCCGATTAACTCTTTCTTTTTAGTATCTACTGAGATTACAGGCTGATGTTCACCTTGAAATATTTTACATTTTTCACTTATATGCTCAAATTGTTTGTCACGATCAGGATGCTCAGTTCCTTCTATGGTTTTCTTATTCGCTTGTAAACTGTAACCAAGCATGTGAAGCATATCCGCAACTCTTGTATGGCTTACTTTATGTCCGATATTCTGAAGTTCCCCTGCTATATTTCGAAGACTTTTACAAGTCCAGAGTAAAGGAGATTCCGGATCCCCACGACTTGTTGGTTCAATAAGTGCCTCAAGATCGGACAAAAGAGTAGGGTCTTTCTCAACAATCTTTTTACGACCTCCTCCAGGAGCACGTATTTTATTTAGGACTTACGCACTTCAGATTCAAAATCAAGCACAGTAACCATCAGATTTAAAATTTGAATTTCAGGAAGTTGTAAGCCTACTGCAGTTGATTTGGTACTTCAAGTGCGTAAGTCCTATTATTATCAGAAAGAGATTTGCCACTTTCCAGTTCAGTGCAACCTTTTTTAATTGTATTTTCAGAAATACCAGTTGCACGAGAAACTATGCTGATGTTGCCTTTGCCAATACTAAGCGCTTCTGCAGCTGCAAATAAACGTTTGCTTTTTTCATCAAGAAAAGGTTTTAGCAAGTTATATTTTTTGGAAATAATTTCCTCAAGCATATAGACCAAATAGGATTAACTTATATAAAAAAATACTCAATCTATTTTGTTACGAATACTTAGCATAAAGAAACTCTATTAACAATAATGCCTAATCCCTTAGGGATGCTGGGGAAAACAAAGCGTTATCTTGAGGTTACGAGGGTTCTTTTAAAGTACAACCTTATTCCGGAACTCTACCGGGATCTGCGCACCGATTACATTTCAAATCCCGATTGTACATGTGCTTTTGATGTCGAGAACAGACAGACGGCTGTAAAACTCAGACAGGCTTTCGAAGAGCTCGGGCCGACCTTTATCAAAATGGGGCAGACCATGAGCAAGCGGCCTGACCTTGTTCCCCAAACTTATGTTATTGAAATGGCAAACCTTCAGGATAAGGTTAAACCTGTGCCTTTTGAAGAAATGGCTGAATCCCTTGACCTTGCTTGTGTCTGTGAATACCAGACGCATGCAGAGCGTTCCCGGAAAAAAGTGAAGAGGAACTTAAGGCTTCAAGAGAAAGGAAAGCAAAAGCTTTCATCGAGATTTTTGATAGCTTCGATTCAAATCCCATTGCCTGCGGTTCGATTGCGCAAGTGTACAAAGGGGTTATGGAAGGCAAACCGGTTGCTGTAAAAATTCTTCGCCCAAACCTTATTGATACTATAAATATCGACCTTTCTATCCTGGACGATTTCAAGCCTGTTATGAAAAAGGTTCTAGGCTTAGGGGGAACTTTGATATTGATGCTCTTTTACTGGAAATCAGGGAGATGCTTACCCGCGAGGTCGACCTGAGAATAGAAGCCGTTAATATGCGACGGTTTGATGAAAATTTCAAAAATGTGAAAAATGTTGCGGTGCCTGAGATCTATTCTGATTACTGTTCTGCCAATGTCCTTACAATGGAATTTATCCAGGGGGTCCAGATCAAGGACATAATTGACATGTCTGTGCCGCAAAGCAAGAAATCGGAATATACGCGTACCATCACCAAGAGTTACCTGAAACAGGTCTATATCGACGGTTTTTACCATGCTGACCCTCACGGGGGCAATATGATAGTCCAGGAAAACGACACCATCGCCTTTATTGACTTCGGGGCTGTCGGCAGTATCGACGACGAGCTTAAAAGGAATATGCTTGAGTTTTATTACGCTATCAATAATAGGGATGTTGAAGGAGCGACTCAGGGATTTCTGAGAATAGGAAGTGCGGATGCGAGAGACGTGAATATCCGCAGGCTCAGAAAAGATATGGATTATCTGATTGCAAACCAGAACTACGGGCTTGAAGGTAGGCAAAGTGACAATTATGCCAAACTCGGCCTGAAATATAATATTCGGCTGCCCGGAGAGTTTTCAACCCTTCAGAGAGCGATCCTGCTTATCGAGGGAGTCTGCCTGGAACTTGACCCGAAATATAATATTAAAACTATTGCTATCCCTGTGCTGATGGATGCCTATAAAAAGCTTAATGCTCCGAAAGGAGCTGCTCTTCAGATAGAATTTACTTCTGAGCCGGTAGACGAAAAAGCTGAATTAAGGGCTGCAATAAGAGAAATTGCCGAAAAAATGGAAGGAATGGGAGATAAATTCCTTTCCGTGAAACAAGAAGAAAACAAGAAAAATGTTTTTTCAAAGGAATTTTACCTTGCTGTCCTGCTTATTATCTCTACTTATATTCTGTTAAATGGAGGTGCTTTTTCCTGGGTCGGATTGGTCGGGTTTGGAGGGGCGATTCTGATAGCTTTTCTTGCCCTAATTCGAGGTAATTGAGACAGCTCTTAATTGGTAAAAAAGCTCTAATAAATGAAAATATAAAATAATGTAATCAAAGTTGCGCTGGCGCACCCCGCTGCAAGCAACGGGGTATGTTCGCGCCACCGCTCTGGTTGTAATGGTTATTCAAAATCAAGAATTTTCATTTGCTGATATGCTTCTTTTTCCTCTTGGTTTCCCTGATTTTCAACATAGTTTTTGATAACATCGGAAGTTATTCCATCTCCTACAGTTCCAGTGTAGCCTCCATCACTCCACAGTTCACCACCCCAAAGGTGTTTTTTGATTTCAGGGTATTGTTTAAAGATTTGTCTTGCTGTAATACTTTTTATAATTTGCATGATTTTTGAAGGAGAATACTTTGGTTCAGCTCCAACAAAAAGATGTACATGATCGCCATCACTACCAATTGCATCAAACTCAAAACAGTATCTTTCACTAATTTCAAAGCATACATTTTTCAAAAAGTTTACGAGTTCTGTCTTTAAAAGAAGCTTTTTACGGTACTTCACACAAAAAACCATGTGATATCTTATTTTATATACACAATGGTTTGCATGTCTGAGTTCCATTTACAGTACAAATGTAGCTAAAAATATAAATTGATTATTTAACAACGGTTATCGGGGAAGTTTTCCATCCCCGCAGCAAGCTGCGGGGTATTCGACTGAATAAATTTAACCATAACGTTTATTGTACTTGATTTTGGATCTCAAATACGTAAGTTATATATTAATATAACTCTCTCAAGCCTGATAGGACAATCTATAATTTAGGACTTACGCATTTGAAATGCCGAAAAAGTAATATCATTTAAAATATACTAATATCTCCATAGTTCCCCAAAAACGTACGGAGTTATGGATATAAACCCACCTAAGTGTATTGACATTGATTTCATTAATTTTCTCATTGCGGCATCTAACGTTTTCAGCTGTACTGAAGCTGCTAGATGTTATCCAATCGTAGCTAATGCTCCTTCTCACGATGCTTTCACTCGTTGCCTTCAAAGGCAACCTCCAGACACAGAAGCATTATGGGAAGAAGTAAAAAGTCATGTTAAGCCTGAAGAAGGCTTTCTAATTATTGACGATTCAACATTAGATAAACCATACGCAAAAGAAATGGCTTTTGTTCGTCGTATGTGGAGTGGAAAACATCATCGTGCTGTAAAGGGGATAGGTTTGGTCACCTTAGTTTGGACAGACGGTACAACTGTTATACCTATCGATTTTCGAATTTATAACATTGATGAAGACGACAAAACAAAGAATGACCATTTCCGCGATATGCTTGACAAAGCCGAAGAACGTGGTTTTAATCCCGAATTTGTTTTGTTTGATACATGGTACGCAAGTGTGAAAAACCTTAAAGCAATAAAGAAGAAAGAATGGCATTTCCTTACAAGGTTAAAGAAAAATCGTTTGGTAAATCCTGATAAGAAGGGAAATGTGCCACTTGAAACAGTAGAGATTCCTCCAAAAGGACTTGTGGTTCATCTCAAAGCATATGGATTTGTAAAGGTGTTTAGGATAGTTTCAAAAGATGGAGACACGCAACACTGGGTTACAGATGTACAGGATATGGATGAATCAAAACGTGAAGAGTTGGCAAAGAAGTCATGGAAAATTGAGGAATACCACAGAGGAATAAAGCAGTTCTGTGGGGTCGAAAAATGTCAGGCAAGAAAGGAAGAGTCACAAAGAGCACATATAATGTTCTCATTAAGTATGGATGGGAAGTTGTTAAAAACGATATGTCAAGAGCCAACTGCGTAACTCCTATAATTGAAATTGATGGGACTCATCCTCCCATTAATTTTTTGTCTCTATTGAGTATGAATTGGATCGGATTCTCTTGAATTCATTATCAAACTGAAGATTATTTTTTATTTTTTCCACTAATTAAGGCAATTAATGGTTTCCCAAAGAAAAAGAAAAGAATGCAGTGCCAGAAGAGGATCCAGAAATTAATCCAAAAAAGGATGACGAAGACTTACTGTACACACATAAACCTGAATCTCGAGGCAGCAATATTTACTGGAATTCCTATTTTTGCAGAAAACCGGGCCATTAAAAACACAATGGAATGTCTGACTCCTTATTATTTCAAATTAAAAACTTAAAAATAATCATAACGTTTTCTCATTATAAAGGTTGTATATCCGCTTCAAGTTAAAATAATATTCATTGGTCATCGGTTAAGGAATTTTCTTGCCTGAAAGCTATCGATTTTGCATCTTAATAATGATTAAACTTTGGCCTTTTTACATGAAATCGATACTCTGTTCCAGTCTACAATATGTTAAAATTTATAACAACTGTTGTGGAAATAAAGGCAATTTATCACGATTCCTCACTTAACCGAAGATGCATGGAATGAAATTATATATTAGTATTACATAAAACTAATTTAGTATCAATATCGGCTTAAATCGAAAACTTAATATCATACATTGTTAATACTTTTTTTAAAATTAGTATGAATAACTGATGTCTAAAATCTTTACCATTTGTGGGAACAGTGGAAAAGGAGTAGTTTCCTCTACCTGTATTCCATGTTCCGAAATGGCATTGAATTCATCAATTGTACCGGGTGTAGTTTTCTTACGGAGAGCATCAGCACTTCGAGGGAATTTACCGTTCCGGCACACAAAAGAATGGAATCTGTGATCCAGTTGCAGAGTCCGGATTGATATTTCCTGACTGGTATTGAGACAGCCTGTCTTATAATAATTAAAAAGGTGATCGGATGAAAAAAAACTATGGAAGGGGTTGGAAAAAAGTGCTTTTTTCAGGATCTGCTTTGCTGCGTTGATTGTGGTATTTGCAGCAGTTCCGGTTCAGGCGCAGCAAACAACGATCAGTATAAATACTCCAGAAATAGTGGAGGGAAGCACGGTTTATGCTACTGTAAATATCGATAATGTTGAGAACCTTGATGCGGGGCAGTTTGATCTCATATTCAACCCGGATGTCCTGAAAATTATCGGTGTCGAGAACGGGAGTATAGGGGAGACAAAAATACCGGTTCAGTGGCGTTCGGTTGACAGCAAAACGGTTAGAGTAATCTTTAACTTGGAAGGAGTCACCGGAGTAAGCGGCTCCGGACAGCTTGCCAGCATCGGGTTTGAGGTGATTGGAGACGGGAAAGGCGAGTTCCTTATTTCCGACGGCCTTCTCGGAGATACCGAAGCTAACAGTATCGACACGGACTGGGGAATTACTGAAGCCAGTGGTATCGATGCGGACCTGAAAGACGCTGAAGCAGAAGATACGCAAAAAACCGTACCCGGCTTTGAAGTAGTGCTTACTCTCACAGGTTTGACCATGGCTATCTATCTTGCAAGGAGTAAACAGAGATGAATAGCACGAAAACAAAGGACCTGGTTGGAACATTCGTTAGCTTGTTGCTACTGACATTGCTGGCATTACCGGCGATTGCATCAGGTTTTGAGAATGAATCTTATACTGCAAATTTGTCTGATTCCGCTAATTCATCTGATTCTACTGCTGCATCGAATATCATGCTCAGCATACTCGGAAACGCTAACGAAGATAGAACCATTGATATGAAGGATGTGGAGTACACCGAAAGCATCATTCTGGGCTCTGGCAGTCAGACGCAGTTTACAGATGCAACAGGCGATAACAGCGTCAATATGCTTGATGTAACCAAAATCGAGCTTATCAATCTTGGAAAAGCGAAAGAGCTTACGCTTGTCGACAGAATTGGCAGGCAAGTAAATGTAACTCTGCCGGTAAAAAATATCATTCCCACGGATTACCGTACTACTGAAACCCTGCTTGCTCTCGGAACAGGAGATCTTATCGTAGGGGTTGATCGAGCTTTTCATGAGCGGATGTCTGAGTTTGGCCTTTTGGACCTTCCCGAGGTTGCGATGCACGGTCAATCGATTGATTACGAAATGGTTCTGACTCTTGAGCCCGATATAGTACTCTTGCCCCTCTCGCAGACAGAAAATGCCGACGAGATAGCCAGAAATTTTCCGAATACGGCTGTGGTTGTAATGGGCCTGTCTTCCAAGAATAGCATAGGTTCCGACTTAACAACTATGAGTTTTGTTCTGGGAAAGGAAAAAGAGGCAAATGAACTCATCAGCTGGATGCAGGGTTATGAGCATCTAGTAAACGAACGAACTAAAGATCTGAAGTCCGACGAAAAGCCAGCTTTCTATTATGAGTACATGTCAGGAAGCGAGGAAAAATGGTGGGTAATAACCCCTGACGATCCCAGTGCAGGTCAGGTGGCTGAAGGAACCGGAGGGCACAATATCGCTACAGGATTAGCCGGTACCTCTGTTGAAGTAGACCCCGAGTGGGTGATCAAGAGAAATCCTGACTTCATGTTTGCGGATTTAATGAAAGGCTTTGACAGCGGTCCTGGAAAAACGGAAAAGGATATGGAAAATCTGCTGACAGAAGTCCTTTCAGACAGGGCGGGGTTCGAGAAGGTCAATGCTGTGAAAAATAGTAAAGTTTACCTGGTCGATAGGGATATTATCGGCGGTCCCAGGTGGGTAATAGGGCATATTTACTTTGCCAAATGTATGCACCCTGAGCTTTTTGAAGATATCAACCCAGAAAAAATTCACAAAGAGTACCTCAAAAAATTCCATAATCTCGAGGTATCTGGGACCTGGGCTTATCCACTTCCGGAGTGATGAACTATGGCGCAAAAAACTTCCTGGAAAGAAGCCTCTTTTCTTTTTTTTGAGAAAGATATTCCTGACATCGTACGCGGGCATGAGATCTGGGTTGAACACGACATACACAACGTTTCTCCCGGAGATCATGTAACGTGTGATCTTTGTTTCGGACACAATATGGAGAGTGACAAAGCCATCAAGATCGAAAAAGTAACTCCTGTTATCTTTGGTACATGGGGCGAAAACCATGCTGTTGAGGTCAGTGCCTTAGAGAATCACTTATTAATGCAATTCACTCCAGCCTGCAAAGGATATCACACCATTGGAGTGGAGTACGACGGCGGAATCCTCAATTTGCCTCATCCCGGACTGGAAGGCCCGAAGTACTACTACCAGTATACAAAGACCATAGTTCCGGTAGGGAATTTTCAGACAGAACATTGTCAAACAGAGCATTATAAGGCAGAATATAATCTGACGGTTGGGCACGAACTGGAGATAATTCCGCTGGGTTACAGGCAGTACAAAGTAGGGGAGTATATCCTACTGAAAATAGTGTATGATCGGCATGCACTGCCGGATGTCATTGTATACGGAATACATGCTGGTAATAGAGAAAATCCGATTGAAGCGACAACCGACCAGGAAGGCATGGTTGACATTAAACTGGAAAAAGATGGGAAGTGGATGTTCAAAGTCAGCTATAGAGACCCTGAAAAAGGCGTGACGGGCCTGTACGACAAAAAGGTAATGACTGCAACTTTTTCAATTATGAAAGTAGGTGAAAAATTATGGAAGTAAAACCGCAAATAAGAGAATGGTGGAACACTGCTGAACACGATTACGATGCCATTGAAGCACATGGAGTACATTCCGAAGAAGAAAGGGAACTCTGGACAGAAGTGATTACCCAGCTCCTGGGAACCCACCTGAAACTGAAAGTATTGGATATGGGAACAGGCACCGGATTTTTAGCGCTATTGCTGGCTGAGATTGGATATGATGTAACAGGTGCAGATTGGGCACGGAGTAAACTGGATAAAGCACAGGAGAAGATGGAGAAGACCGGAAATTTCGTAAATTTTGTTGTCGAGGATGCAGAAAATCTCTCATTTGAATCTGAGCAGTTCGATGCGGTTGTCAGCAGACACCTTATCTGGACCCTGGCAAATCCGGACTCGGCATTTAAAGAATGGGCGAGAGTGACAAAGCCCGGAGGCAAAGTCCTTACAGATATCCCCTATAAGCATTCTCATCCCGGAAACCACCACTTTGGGGAAGACATCGGAAAAGAATTACCCTTTTACAACGGGGCTGACCCGGATGAGGTCATCAATATGTTTGAAGCCGCAGGGCTTGTGAATGTGTCTGTCAGAGTGTTCAATAAAATGATACTGGTGGAAGGAAATAAAGTATAAGCCACGGTAATATCCATGGTAATTGCTTCGGTAGTTCGTGCAGTTGAACTCTGGATATCTGTCTTCCCTTTCACGGTCATTGGTATACTGTTAGCGAGCATTGCAGTTGAATTCGGGATATTTGACCGGTTGTTTCCGGTGATGAAACCAATACTGCACGGAGCGCATTTCACTCCTTATTCGGGAATTGCGTTTATGACCACTTTTGGTTCGCCAATCAAGGCAGTAGCGATGCTCTTGGAATTTCACGGTGAAGGGAAGATAGATGAGAAAGAGACTTTGCTGGCAACCGTTGCAACATGGTTCCCCCAGACAATATACGAAAGCTTTGTTTATATCTCCACTGCGGTAGTACCTATCCTTGGGGTATGGGCATTGCATACCTCTCTTTATTCGTACTGAACGGCACGATAGTGACTCTGCTCATGTTTATTGCCGGGAGATCACTATCTTGGCTGGATGCCGCTGCCTCCTGAAGTTTTGGCAATTATTCCGCTTGTAGTTGCCAATCCCACAGCTGCATACGTCACGGTTGCAGATTTAATGGAAACGGATGTTCTGAATTTGAAATTAGCTTTGTTAACCTTATTTGCGGGAAATCTCCTGGTCAGTACCCGGTATATCCTTACACACAGGCTCCCGTATTATTCCGGGATTTTTGGGCCTGTGCTGAGCCTGAAAATTATCACAGTAAGTGCAGGTTTGAGACTCGGGTTAACCGTCTTAATGATTCTTACTTTGGTGCTGGCTTTATAGATTGTTCTGCTGTCAGGTCATTTCCGGCACTTACCCAAATAAAACTACAATAAATTGCCTGTTGCATTGGATGTGTATCCTTGGAAACAAAACAGCATACTTTGACTAAAGAAGAAGTTAAAATACAATATAATAAGTTCATTGGAAGAAAAATACTCTTTATTTTCTTCCTTTTAGCCTCAATAATCCTCGTATCAGGCATATCAGCATCTATGGGGTCTGCAAATCTCTCTATTTGGGAGACTTATTCTTCAATACTGAACAGGTTATTTCCAGCTTACTTTGAACCGGGCTGGATTGCAGATGTATGTATATGGAACCTCAGGCTCCCCCGTATATTCATGGGCATTGTGGCAGGTTTCGGGCTTGGGGTTGCCGGTTGCGTAATGCAGGCCTTACTCAAGAACCCGCTTGCAAGTCCATATACTCTTGGCATATCCTCAGGTGCCGGTTTCGGGGCATCCCTTGCAATTCTTACAGGTGCGGGTATCATACAGGGAGATTATCTTGTTATAGGCAATGCATTCTTATTCGCACTGTTGTGTTCCTTTATAATCCTGGGATTATCAAACCAAAAAGGTGCAACGCCTGAAACCATGATTCTGGCCGGCATTGCGCTGATGTATCTTTTCAGTGCAATGACAACAATCCTTCAATACTTTGGCGAAGCGGAAGCCGTAAAAGAAGCAATTTTTTGGGCAATTGGTGACCTTGGTAGGTCTTCCTGGCCCAAGGTCGCCATTATAACCTGCACACTTGCAGGCTGCTTCCCCCTGCTTATGATAAAGTCACTGGACCTTAATTTAATGGTTGCAGGAGATGAAATCGCAACAAGCCTGGGTGTAAATGTCAAACGTACCCGGATAATTCTGATGGCAGTCACAACTCTACTGGTCGCATGTATTGTGTGTTTTACGGGAACAATCGGATTTATAGGCCTGGTTGCTCCACATCTCACGCGCATTGCTATAGGAGGCGATAACAGGTTTGTTCTTCCCGTATCCGGCCTTTTTGGTGCATTACTGCTGATTAGCGCAGACCTTGTAGCAAGAAGAGTTCTGGCTCCAATAATTCTTCCTGTCGGAGCAATAACCGCCTTTATGGGTGCTCCAATTTTCCTGTATATGATTATGAAACGAAAGAGGGAATACTGGTGAAACTGAAGGTGAACAACATTGAATTTGCTTATAACAGCATACCTGTCCTTGAAAACATCTCAATGGAACTTAACTGCTCGGAAGTTCTTGGCATTGTCGGCCCGAATGGTACCGGTAAATCCACACTTATCCGGTGTATTGACCATATACTTAATCCTAAAAGAGGAAGCATATTCCTGGATGAACAGGATATCAGCAAGATGACTCGGATGGAGATTGCAAGGAAAATAGGCTATGTACCACAGAGCATCGAAGGTGTTTTTCCTGCCTCTGTCATCGATACTGTTCTTATGGGCAGGCGTCCCTATTTAGGATGGAAAAGCAGTAAGGAAGACCTGGACTATGTACTGGAAGTGCTGGAACTGCTCGGGCTGATGGAGTTTTCCATGAGAGATATTAATGAAATCAGTGGAGGTCAGCAGCAGAAGGTACTTATCGCACGGGCACTTGCACAGAAGGCAGATCTTCTTCTTCTTGACGAGCCAACCAGTAATCTTGACATAAGGCATCAACTTGAAGTCATGGAAATTATGAAGAATATCGTGAAGAACAAAGAAATCTCTGCGATCATGGCACTTCATGATTTGAATCTGGCTTCGAGATATGCCGATAGAATAATCATGATGAAAGGGGGTAAAATATTTGCCGCTGGGAATCCTGCTTCAGTCCTCACCGTAGAGAATATAAAACAGGTCTATGGGGTACGGGCTCTGGTGACAGATAATGGGGAAAGGCCATATATCATTCCGATAGGACCTGTAACAGGTTAACATAAGCTGATACGTATTCTCTTCAAATTTTATGGGATTTCAATCGCAGAAAAAATATAATTGTTTCTCCATTTCCTCTTATCATATTTTGGAGCAAAAAAATGGATCTTGAAACCCTCGAGGAATTGCTGGCATCATTGGATATTAATCCTGATGAAATTCAGGATGAAAGATATGCCACATCTTTTCGTATTCTGTTTTCTGTCACTGAAAAGCAGAACGAAGAGATCTAATTCCTTAAGGCCGATAATCAAAATCTTCGAGACGAAATCAACCTACTCAAAGGTGAACAAACCAAACCCAATATTCGCGGCTCTAAAAAGAATGATGACATTTCTTCTGAAAAAGAGAGACAAAAAAGACATTTTCCCTAGACAAGAAATCTAACTCAAAACTGGATAAAATAGAGATTCATCGAATTGAGACGTGTAAAGTTGATAGGTCCGTTTTACCCACCGATGCATATTCTAAAGGTTATAGGGACGTAATAATTCAGGACATTTCCATAAAACCTATGAACACCAACTTCAGGATAGAGATATTTTATTCTCCTTCTTCTCACAAAACATATTCAGGTGAACTTCCAGGTAGTATTAAAGGTGAATTTGGCCCTGGAATCAGATCTCTTATAATAACTCTTAACCATGTTGCTAATGTTTCAGAGCCCAAAATACATGAGTTTCTGAAAAATATTGGCATTCATATCTCCAAAGCCACTATTTCTCGAATTTTGACAAAAAATGCTGATGTATTCCATCAGGAGAAAGCTGAGATTTTTCTGGAAGGTCTAAAAGCTACGCCTTATCAACAGATAGATGATACAGGTGCAAGAGTTAATGGTGACAATCACTATACTCAGATCCTAGATTCGGCAGGTAAACATAGAAATTAATATAATTAATATTATATCTCTTTCCTGGTCTTCCCATGGCAGAGAAAAACAGCAGTCGAAGAATTGAATCCTCCCTAAAACGCACAAGGTTCTTAGGTCACCTTGGGCTTGTCGCTGGAGTTTTCAGAGAACTTGAAGTTGACAAACTGATCGATGAGAAACTCCCAAAGGACAGGATAACGTAGAAAAAGGATTCAGATTCTTGAAAAGTGACACATTTAGCGTATCAAAAGTTTACCTCAAGAATAAAGCAAGAATAGAAGCAGTGACCATGATAATGGTTCTCTGCTTAATGATTTATTCAATAGCAGAATGGAAGTTGAGGACAAAATTAGAGGAACAAAATGAAACGGTTCCAGATCAAAAAGGGAAACCAACAAAAAGACCTACAATGAGATGGATATTTTTCAATTTTCAGGGGATTACAGAACTTATAACTCAGAAAGAAGAGAAAATAGAGTCAGAAATATTGAATATGGAAGAGATTCACTGGAAGATATTGAGTCTCATGGGGGAGAAATGTGAAAAGATATATCTCTAATTACGTTAACCTGCCGAATCTAGGAACAAACATAAGGAGAAATTGAGGATAAGGTCAGTAAATCATAAATTATATAAAGTTATTTCACACATATTCCGGACTCAGAGTAATTGGTTACAGCTTCAATATAGCTTTCATTTAACCAGCTAATGCAGGATTATTATAAGCTTTATTCCTCTTCGAGAGGAATAAAGTGCATAATTACATAAAATTAATAAATTGATTCACTGGAAATAATAGAGGTAGTTTAGGGAATGAAAAAATACGATGTAATTGTTGTCGGGGCGGGTATAAGCGGGCTTCTGGCGGCGCTGACGCTTTCAAAGCATGGGAAAAAAGTCCTTGTTCTTGAGAAAAAGAGGCATATTGGTGGAAACTGCAACAGCTACACGGTAGATGGCTACCAGGTGGATACGGGAGCACACGCTATAACCCATCTGTTTGAGGGGCCCCTGAAAAGACTGATGGATAACTACTTTGATTTTTTGCCTGTATTTGAGGACTATGGGCATTATTACGTCAGGACTGAAAATGCCCTTATCAAGGTTCCTTCCAACCTGAAAGATTTTGTGACTTTTGATGTGCTTCCGAGAAAGGATAGGGTTATGCTTTCCCAAACTTTGACTAAGGCTTTTACCCTTTCTTCATTCGGAATAGACCTCTCGAACCAGTCAGTGTACGATTTCATACCTAAAAACCTTTCAAAGGACACTTATGACTTTGTGGATACGATATGTACTTTCCTTTCGGGCAGATCCATGAAAGAAACATCTGCCGAGCGTGTTCTTTCGGGAAGCAGTTTTGTCAGGGACAGCATTACCCAGGAACAATTTGATGCCATGATCGGCAAACTGGAGCCTAAAAAGCTCCAGTCTGCGGAGTCCATCCTTGCCTCAATCCTTCCGTATCATCTTCACGCTTCCCTTCAGGCCAGGATGACCAAGGTTACCCAGCCCTTTACATCCCTGGAAAGGCTTGCAACAAACGATGTAAATTATTCCCAGGGCTACCCCAGAAAAGGGTTAAAAGCCCTTCTTAACGCCATTCTTTCCTCCCTTCCGGAAACCGTTGAGATCAAAAAGGAATGTGAGGTAACATCTATTTTGGTTCAAAATGGGAAGGTTTCAGGCGTGGAAGCCGATGAAATTTATACCTCTGACCTGGTTATCTACACAGGCTTTGCAACGGAGCTTTCCAGTCTTATAAAGGATCTTCCTCTGGAGTATACTGGAAATTTAAAAGGCATTGTTCATAGTAAAAGCCTGACTATCTGGCTCGGTCTTGTAAATGAGCTTCCGGAATTCAATTACACCGGCTCGGAAATTTGGTTTAAGGATTTTGCCTACTGGGCAATGCCTATAAGTAATTATGACCCTTCCCTTGCCCCAAAAGACAAACAGCTTATAGGCTTTTCCTTTGTGATTGACGAAAATAAAAGTGAGGAACAGGAACTCAAGAAGGCCTATGACATGATTTTCCGGGCCCATCCGAATATAGAAAAGTATATCGAGATGCAGCATGAGCAGATTCTTATTCCCGAGAAAGCCGCAGTCACGATTGACGGAAAGTTTGCAGATATTCGGACTCCTGTACAGAACCTCTATCTGGCAGGCACGGATACTGACCGGCGCAGTATGGGAATTACCAGGGCTTCATACTCTATCATTGAGCTTTTGAAGATTCTCAATGAAGATGGAAACCTACATTAAAATATGTCTTGTATAGTAGTAAAAATCGAATAATGAAAAATCGAATAACAGCCTGGCTTGAATTTTCGCCCCAAAAATATTAATTCAGGGCATGCTAACGAGAGTACATAAGGACTTTCGGGTAGTAAGAGGTAAAATCCAACGGTGTATCAGACTTCAAGGAAATTCTCAGCCTTATATTCGAGCTGAGAAACATACTTATTTTTCTTTCATTCTTTCTTTCTTTCTGGCTCGGCACAGGAAGTCTATTCTTTACCTCTTTCCGATACCCTTTTCCATTATGAGGATTATCTTGGTCATGTCCAGTCTGAAAGAGTCTGAGGATGCAATTGTAAAAACAGGGCTTGTAGCAAGTATTTTTGGCTTTTTATTACTTTGGGAGTGCGGAGGGTCACGAATACCCTATCCTTTACAGGCTGTCCGACAATTACTGATAGTAATAAATAACGATCATCTGTAGCTAGACTGGAACTTTATAGCTTTATGAAATTTGCATTCTATTTCCTTTTCCTTTTTTCAACAGGAAAAGTTCCATTTATTCCCATTTTCCCTTCCAATGATCTCGTTTTTATTTGAGTAAATCCATATTTTCCTTAAGTTAGCTGCCGTACACACTAAATTAAATTCGTTTCTGATTGATTTCAATCCTCTGGTTAAAAATTGTCTAAATCCTAAATTCTCTTTATAATTTCCAATTGCGGGTTCTACTACCTGCTTTCTTTGCCCATATATTCTTTTAGCTTCTTCTGTTTTCATTTTATCGGCTAATTGCTTTCTTTCTTTTGAAAATTCAGCTATTTTTAAATGCCTAATTCCATCCATCCTTTTTGTACAATTTTTGCTGAATTCACATTTTTTACATTCAGTTCCCTTATAAAGTCTGTATTTTCTCTTCCTTTCTTTCTCATAACCCTCATACAAAAACTTCAATCTTCGATTTTCAGAGCATATAAACTCATCATTTTCTTCATTATACTCATAATTATCAATATCGAATCTGTTGGGCAGTGTACCGAAAGTTCTGTAAAATATGATTGACTCTGTATCCTTTTCTTTTCACCACAACAAAAAAGGATGCAGAGTCAATGGTTAATTTATTCTCACTCATAAAAGATTATCTTGTCGATCAGGAAGATGGAATTCGCCAGTTAATTACTTGGTTTTTAAACCTTGCAATGGAGGAGGAAGCCCTCCTCCAAGCTGGTGCACAACGTTATGAGCGGACTAATTCACGTAAAGCCAGTAGAAATGGCTACAAACCCCGAACTCTCCTGACCAAGCATGGAAAACTTGAATTGTTAAAGCCTCAATTCCGTGAGTTTCCGTTTGAAACCCAGGTGTTTGAGAAGTATTCGAGAGTTGAAAAGGCTATCTTAACCGCTATAGCGGAATCTTACCTTCAGGGTGTTTCCACACGAAGGGTGGAAAAGATCATGACTGCTTTAGGAGTAGGAGGAATCTCAGCCTCTTGTGTTTCCAGAATTACCAAAGAACTGGATGAGAAGGTTGAAGAGTTCCTCTCAAAGAGAATAGAACACGAAATACCTTACCTGCTTATTGATGCGACTTATTTCAAGGTAAGAGATGGGCTTCACTATGAAAACAAAGCTCTCTTTGTAGTTGCTGGGATCAGGGATGACGGTTACCGAGAGATTCTTGGAACAAGATTGGCAGACAGTGAAGCTTCTATGTTCTGGGAAGATCTCTTCGATGATCTGAAAGAAAGAGGGTTAAGAGGTGTCAAGTTAATCGTTTCTGATGGTCATAAAGGAATACAGAAGGCAGTTAGGGAATCCTTTATTGGATCAAGCTGGCAGATGTGTCATGTACATCTGACAAGACAAGTTCTCAAGAAGGTGCCAAAAAAGAGGCAGAAAGAAGTGGCTGAGAAGATAAAAGAAGCGTTAGGAGACCGTCAGAAGTTAAATGACCTGATTAGGGAACTGGATAGTATAGGGTATAAAAGTGCAGCTGATACTCTTGAAAGTTTTCAGTATGATATTATGAACTATACGCAGTTTCCAGAAAAACACTGGAAAAAAATAAGAACAACAAATATGATGGAAAGGACTAACAAGGAGCTTAAAAGAAGAAGTAAGGTAGTAGGTGCATTTCCCAACAAGGACTCAGTATTGAGACTCGTAGTCTCAATACTCATTGATATAAATGAAGATTGGATCACAGGAAACAAGTATATAGTAATGGAACAGTAATCAAAAATGAAGAGTAAGGGGTATAGAGTAAATTTTACAGAAAAATAGGCACACTGCCATCTGTTGTCTTCAATGTTTTCTGTTGTTGTTTTATCTACTTCTTTTTGCTTTGGAATATATGGGTCCAATTTCTTATGATTTAAATAATGTATGTTATTTCCACAGTAATATCCACTGTCTGCACATATTTTAGTGCCTTCTTTTAGCAAGCCACAATTTTCTTCCGCAAGTTGAATCTGTGGTTTCAATGATAAGTATCAGTTCTATCTTGACATAGGACTTACGCACTTCAGATTCAAAATCAAGCACAGTAACCATCAGAATTAGAATTTGAATTTCAGGAAGTTGTAAGCCTACTGCAGTTGATTTGGTACTTCAAGTGCGTAAGTCCTAATATCATTTGCAACAATAATCCCCAGTTATCCCCAGTTTATGGTCCACTGTTATTTGAGCATTGTATGCCAGTTCAAATAATCCCTTTTTGTTTTTCATAAAACGAGATTCTTTATCAGTCAAGCTTACTTTCTCAATACTGTCTTTTTCAAATTCATCAAGTGCTTCTTCAACCGTGTCTTTGATCTCTTTTTTCGGTCATTAGAATTATCCTTATTTACTTGCTTTATATACTTCGCAACTACAGCTTTTACTTTGTATTTTCCACTTTCATGCAATTGATCGTAACCACGGCAGTTGCCAAACTGTTCATCCTCAAGTTTGTCTACTTCAATACCTTTTTTAATTCATTATTAACATATTCTCCAATAACCCTCAAGACCTCTTCCAAAACCACATTATTTTTTGACGCAGAAGCTTTTACTATGGATCCGTCAGTGCTTAATTGTTCAAGACCTATTACTCCTAGATCTTTAGCTGCCTTAACTGTATTTTTGAACAATTCAGTAATCAGTTTCCCATTTTCTTTTCTAAAGTCACTGATTGTTCTAAAATCAGGTTGTAGGTTTTCAGCCAAATAAATGTAAACTACATTTTCTCGAACATTGCGAGCTATTGCTCGCGATGATCGAACTCTGTCAAGCATCGATTGAATCAAAATTCTACACATTATGCACGGATGATAAGCCGGGTGCCCAGAACCATCATACCTTGTTTCAAATTCACTGAAATCTATCTCATCTATAAAACCTGCTTTCGGCAGGTCAACATAAAAATCCATTCAATTATTCTATTGATATCGTTTTTTTCAGAACATTTGAAATTCAATTTAAATCAAAAATTACTAAATGTTAACCATGACATCATTAATATATATTAAAAATAAATGAGGGAAATGACAAATCAGATTTGACATATAGTCCTCATGACACTGATTTTTAAATAAGCCCACAAAAAATAACAATCAAGGATATATAGATGTTAGGATGTGCTTGCTGCCGAATGTAGGATAAATTATAACGTTTTTGTGTGAAGCTCACATGACAATATCAAGAAATCAAAGAGACTGACTTTGATAATTGGTTAGGATAAGAGTACTAAGAAGAACGTAAAGTGAACCATCGTAAGAATCGTGAAGTAGAATGAGCGAAAACAGGTTGACACGCTCAAACCAAAAGGTATGGAATCAGGCTGTGATGGGTCTGCCGACATTATAGCAAATGGACAAATGGTTCTCGGTTTACAGATGGCTTCTAAGGTATTCACATTATTCGGAATATGGAACTTGGTAAGCCCTAAATGCTCCCATTATGGGTAGGACTCCCGCAAGGGATAACGATAGCTTTGAGGGTAGAGGATTCAGTAAAAAGCGAATGCCAATCTGTAATGGATTGGATAGAGGTTCAAACTTTGCCTCAATCCGAAAGGATGCAGACTTACTGATGGTGTTTTCTTGTGTGAACGGAAACAAACCTACAAATGTAAGATACTCAACGACACCAATAGGTGAGAGGCTTACAGACAATTATGTTAGTGGGCTGTTGTCTGGAATCACAAAATCAGTTATGGAAATAACTGGTGCCTGATACAGAAAAGGTTTGAAAACACTCGAGCCGTATGAAGGGAAACTTTCAAGTACGGTTCCTAGGGGAGAAAGGAGGAGTAATCCTCCCTACTTACCCGACGTCGACATTTAATTTTCAATATTTTTGTTGATGGCGATTTTGAAGTGATGCTCCATAATTGTATGCAGTTATTAGGTTTACATATGACCAATTATTAATTTCTCATACAAAACTTCAATGAAAAAATGATTCAGTACTTATATATGTCGTGGGAATTGAGCCACACGTTAAACAACTTTAAACCCAATATATAGTTAGCTAATATTCAAAAACGGTATCGGAAAAATATTCTAATTTTTAATGTCGACCTGCCGAATCTAGGATATAATATTAATTATATTAATTTATATGTTTACCTGCCGAATCTAGGTTCATCCTGAATTTCATCAGGATTAATATCCAATGATGACAGCAATTCCTTGAGGGTTTCAAGATCCATTTTTTTCTCCAAAACTTGATTAAGGAGAAATGGAGAAACAATTATATGTTTCCTGCGATTGAAAACCCATAAAATTTGAAGAGGATACGAAAGAAAAGATAAGGAACTAAAAGAAAAGCCAGCGAGGGTTCACTTCATCCCCGACCTGAACAGGCTGTCCGACAATTACTACCAGTAATAATCCAATTCCTTCTTTTTCGATTTAAAGGCTTTAGATGCCTCATTTTTCACATGTTTTTGCCCTTAAATTGAATTGTCGGACAGCCTCTGAAGGACGGAGTATTCGTGACCCTCAAAACTCCCGAAGTAGTAAAGAGCCTCACTGCTTCTTTAATCCAAAAGAGTGTGCGACAGAATTATCATCAATTTATTTACAGCTAGTTCTCACCATATGTTTCCGTAGTTTCTCTGATAGTTGTCGTGGAATTTATTATAATTGTCGTTGAATCTCTTATGGTTGTTGTTGAATCTATTATAATTGAAAAACCATTTCATGTAAAGAGCAAACCATCTGTTGTACTCGTTGCCGTGTTTCTTATTGTTCCAATTCCTCTTCTCGTTGTCCCACTTTCTCCGGTCGTTATCCCATCTTCTCTGGTCGTTATCCCATTTCTTTTTATCGTTGCCCCACTTTTTCCGGTCGTTATCCCATTTCTTGTTATTGTTGCCCCACTTTTTCTGATCGTTATCCCATTTCTTTTGATCGTTGCCCCATTGCTTTTCATTCTTTTGCGGAGCTGCGCTCACTGACGCAACAGTCACTGACAATACAAAACAAACTGCCAGCAAAATTCCGAGTATCTTTTTCACTTTCAACATATACCCCACTCCATACATTTATTCAAACAGTTATTAAACCACTATTAATACTAATAAATCAATACCGATAAATTCCAGATTCGAGATTTGTTTCTGAAAGCATCGGTTTTGTTTTTTAAATTGTCTTTCCGGCTATCTGCCGGTTGACAGTTCTGAAATTCACTTTTATTCTAATTGTCGTTGTCTTACCGATTAGCTGCGGCTTGACAATTCTAAAATTAACGAGCTTAAATATAAATATACTTGTAATCGAAAATAGCTTAAAATGATTTAATTAATAAAATAAGAGTTTTAAAGGGTATTATGAATAAAATAAGAGCTTTTAAATTTTTAATTCCGCATATATCTGCAAATAACTCATTTAATACTTATAAAGCACCTAAAACGTCAATTTTTTAGAGTGAGCTACCGAAACTCTTAGGCATAAAAATCTCTCTACATTTTCCCCTAAAATAGGGAACGCGTTTGTTTTTTCAAATTTGATTAATGATTCACACACAATATCATATCGTCTAAGTATTCTTTATTGGCCATCGGTTAAGGAATTTTCTTGCCTGGAGCATAAGCTTATTTTAAGGCAAAAAGAGTTAAAAGGGAGTTATTTCAGAAAATAAGTTTTTCTAAACTTTTAATTGTATATAAAGCCACAAATAATATATTAAATAATTATTAGGCCTTTTTAAAGATTTATATGGTTAAATAAGGCAATATATCCGTTTATTTAGGGTTTCAAGGTATAAGAATAAAAAAACTCTATTACAACTGTTGAATGTACAGGACTTACTCATTTTTATTTAGAATATTGGCATAGAAGAGTATAGCATAAAACTTAAAACTCTCTATCTTCGCAGTACACTTTGCTGTCTTTACTTTTTTTCAGGATATTTCCGATTTGTTAATGTGTTTTCAATTATTTCGGTTTTGTATAATAAAGCAGGCACCTGCTAATACCAGTATCTTTTGATACAAATATTCTTTATATGGCCTTTACTTACCAAAAATGTTTTTCAACTATGAACTTACTCCGTTGAACTACGAAATCAGTAGCTGTAAAATGAAAATACCTAAAATAAACCGATTTTCATAAGCTCTCATGTACTTAATATTGGCATTTTACTGTATAAATATTAAACAGACATACTGTCAAAAGTATCATATACAAGGACTACAAATATAACATTTAACAAGTATTTCAAATACTTGACACATTCCTCGGGGTTTATTTTTAGGAATCTTCTTTTTGATACATCCAGATTCTCGAGAAATAATTAAAAATTCTAAATCACGATGAGTATAAAAAATACAACAGTAAAGACAAAAATTTGAGGCGAAAAAGTGTTAAAAAATCGGCTTATAATTGCAGGTTTAATGATGTGTTTAATCCTGGCGGCGATTCCATCTGTCTTGAGTGCTACAGCTGCTGATGGTCAGGGAACAGCTCTGGCATCCAGCAGTCCGACAACAGCCCCAGTAGTCGTATCAAAAAACTTACCAGCCACGACAACAGCTGTTTACAGTAACGTAGCAACCAAGTATTGGCTTGAACTGAAGGCTTATCCTTCCACCAATACAAAAGGTTTGTGGCTCTATGTAGATAAGGACTGGAGGTATTTGGCCAAACCAACCAGTAATATTGAAAGCTCTGTGCAACAAGCATTTGCTAACCCTGGCGTCTTCAATGTTCAGGTCTGGTACTCCGGACGTGATATTGTCGGATTGGTAGTAAATACCAAGTAAACACAAGACAAAATATTAAATTGTATAACGAAAGCAGAAACATCAAGTCCTTTTGCAAATTACGACCTGATTGTTTCTTAGAACTTAAGCAGCTGCCTGTTTTACAGGCAACTTTTGAATTTTTAAAATTTTCATACAAAGAATCTTTTGGGCATTTTGTAAATAGAGTAACAGCGTTTTTTAGAATTTATCTTGATAAATATAAGGTTCTTTATGCTGGAATGCCATGTATCAAACAGAACAAATCCGAACTAGAAGTTTCGGTACATCTAAATGGCATTCAGACAGAAGGATTTGAACGGATTTTCAGAAAATTCTGATTACTTGTTTTTACCTTTAAACTCCTTTAAAATAATGCCCTGTAGTATACTCAATCCCTCTTGCAGGTTTCAATTTAGTTTCTTTTCCTGCAAGTGCTTCTTTATATGCCTCTGTAATCTCTTTTATTTCGGCTTCGGTATTAAATGAAAGGTCGAGCCGAATTACATCCACTCCATATCCTTCCAGGTTTTTAACATATTTCAGCATGTCAAGTACTTTTGAATTATAGATCAGGGTACGGGTGCCAAGGCGCTTTACCGGAAATTCGGAACCGCTCTGGTCAACAAGAAGGACTTCACTGTCTTTCCTTACGATTCTTCTGTCAATAAGAGGCTTTAAAAGGTCATTTTCCGTAATAAGCATCAGTTCTCTGCCATAAACGAAAATTTCGGTCTGGCCTATCTCCTCGCAGGCCTGAAGCGTTTCGCAGACATTTTTTATTTCGCTCAGATTAAGTTCACTCGAAAGCGTTACTCTGCAAGCTCCTGCCTGATAGAAAGTGCTCGCGGTAAAAGCATTGAATATATTGAACTCTTTTCCTGCAGTAAATGGTACGGAAAGCTCTTTTGCAAGCTGTGCGGCCCCAAGGTCGGAACAGGCTATATTAAAACCTGCATCTCTTACTTTTTCCAGCAGAGGCTTCAATTCATTCAGTTCGCTGTCATGGGTTATCAGGGGAACCCTGAAGACGAGCTCGACTCTTTCTGCTTTTAAATCCTCAAGCTTATCTCTGTTTTCAGACGCTGTCAGCTCTTCAAATTTTGAGATCGGAATGTATATTATATCTGCGCCGGCAATTGTAGCCTTAAATAGTGACGAAATTTCATTTACTTCAATGCTCAGGAGGAGTTTCTTTGAACCAGTACTCCGGTTTCTACTGGCTTCTATGTTGTTTCCTTTTCTGTTTCTGCCCTCTTTATTGCAGCTCTCCTTGTCGGCACCTTCACAAATGTACAGATGGTTGAAATTTGCCAGTTCGGGGTGTTTTTGTTCTTTTTTGCACGCGCTGAGGGTCTTTTCCAGCAGGAGGTCTGCAGCCTTTCGCCTTGCATTCTTCAGCACGCCAACCGGAATGAAGATATTTTCATCAGCTTCAATTGAGATGTCTATAGCTTCAAATGGAGTGTCACCAAGGCTTTCCATTGCCTTTCTCATCTGCTCGGTTGTGGTTGGAACCTTCTCTGCTCCCTGAACGATATATTCATCAGCAAATTCCGCACTTACGGATTCTCCACTTCCTTCTATACTGAGAGCTTCTTCTTTTTCTGTTCTGCTCCCCACTAGAATTTTTCCGCTTTCTTCCCTAATCTCAACCGTAAACCGTTCTCCTTTCCGGGCTCTTGCTTTCAAGCTTACAGGGAGAGTTTTCAGTTTTGTTTTTTGGAGGGTATCCAGCAGCTGCGTATCTGTTGTGAGGTAGAGTTCGTCTCCTCTCTGGACTGCCCTTCCCGTCTTCGAGCTGAT
Organism: Methanosarcina sp. ERenArc_MAG2; assembly: GCA_023955635.1. GTDB lineage: Archaea > Halobacteriota > Methanosarcinia > Methanosarcinales > Methanosarcinaceae > Methanosarcina > Methanosarcina baikalica. Next base: position 575,281 of record JAMXHR010000010.1, on the reverse strand, counting down.
CTCAAGCCCTACTTTTTCACCCTTTTTTGCACTTTTTACATGCTCACCTGCAATCGTGATGATGCCTGTAACCGCAGAGCCAAGCATCCTCTCCCGCGTGAAAATGCTTATGCCGTCTTTTACCTGAATATCTTCATCCAGCCGAACTGTAAGTTTTGTTTCTCCCTTTGAACGGGAGATGTCCAGGACGTTTCCCAAAAAAGCCCCGTAGTTTGAGCTATATTTGGGGTGAGATACTCCTTTTTCCCCGAGTATGAAACCCCTTGTAAAGCCCCTGTAAAAAAGTTTTGCAAGCTCGGCTTCCCTTGATTCAAGCTCTTCCGTTGTCGGATTTTCTCCAGGATTACATATGTTTTGAACTGTGGCTTTATAGGCAGAAGCACTTGCAGTAACGTATTCGGGTTTTTTCATCCGTCCTTCGATTTTAAGGCTTACAACCCCTGTTTTCACTATCTCTTCAAGTCCTGTGAGTGTGGAAAGTTCGGCACAGCTTATGGGATAGTTGCCTCCGATATATCTTTCGTCAATTTCTCTGCCGTTTACCAGAAAGCTGTAGCGTCGTCTGCATGGCTGGGCACAGGCTCCTCTGTTTGCGCTTCTGTCGTGCAGGAAACTGCTGAAGAGGCATTTTCCGGAATATGAATAGCAAAGAGCGCCATGGACAAAAATCTCGATGCCCACGCTTGAGTGATCTACAATATCTTTTACCTCTTGTGTAGTAAGCTCCCTTGAGACTATAACCCTTCTTGCTCCAAGGCCCGCTGCAAAATCAACTCCCTTTTTGTTATGGATAGTCATCTGTGTGCTTGCATGCAGCTCCAGGTCAGGATAAATTTCGTTAAGGATTCTAAGCAGCCCGAGGTCCTGCAGGATAATTGCATCTATTCCGGCTGCGTATGCAAGATCCACTATTTCGAGTGCATGCTGTAGTTCCTTTTGTTTAATGGGAATGTTAAGTGCCAGATAGACAGAAACACCGTATGAGTGGGCCAGATCCACAGCAGCTTCCAGGTCATCGATAGTAAAATTTTTTGCTCCCTGGCGGGCATTGAACTCGCCGACTCCGAGGTAAACAGCATCAGCTCCGCCTTTTATCGCGCCGAGGAGAGCTTCCTGGTCGCCTACAGGAGCCAGGATTTCAGGAGGACAGGTTAAGCTTTTAGCAGACATATGAGATCAGGATATTTTCTTGTGATAATTAGAAATTTTTTATAACTTTTATAAAAAATTAAGCAAAAGATTTACGCACAGGGCTTAACAATAGTCTGTGACTAAGTGAATTCAGGTCAGTTTAAAACCTAAAGGCGCTTCTTGAATAAAAAATGGATGGTAAGTCCCAAGGTCTTTTTCATAGCAGGAAAGGCTTTTTGTTATCTAGCCGGCAAATGACAATTTTTAGCCTGAAGCCTGAACCCTCAGGATGGACAACCTGTTAACACAAGAACTGATGCAAATGTATAAATACTATATAAATAATAATTGATATATAAAATTAGTTGACCAGACTGACTATCTGAATATTGGTTCAATTTGCTTTGTTGCATAATTCTACGGGATTCTCTATTTAGCTTGAATCCTCTTTTTCCGGTTAAATGATGAAGCTCCGTAAAAATGAATTGATGCTGCAGGGATGTAGCACAAAATCATGCCAGAAACGTATGCAAGTACCATTCAGTGTAGACAGCCTGATTAATTCTGCAACAAAGCAGCTATACTTGAATTTGCATGTTTCTGAAGCTTCATCAGGATGAAAGATGACTTTATTTGAATTAAAAAGGATTGAACAGTGTTGTCTCAATCTCTTAAAAATATATAAACCCTTAAAGGAACACGAGTTTTCAAAAGAGTATAATATTGCCTGTCTCTCATTGAACAGGTCCTTTCGCCTGATAACGCCAAAAATAGCTTCTGGACTTGAAAAACAGGCTCATAAGCTCTTCAACGGAAAAATCCAGGCTTCCCTTTATAGGAAAGAATTGGAAAACCTGTTACAGACCTCCAAAAAAACTTTTTTGCAGGGCATTGAGGGCCTGGCATGGTAAGCGATGAAGAAATGAGGTCCGGGAATATTGTGAATTTGTTCTGGAAATTTGCACTCCCGGCAGTTGTAGGAGTTGTCATTGCAGGAATCCAGGGAATTATCGACGGTTTCTTCATAGCAAATGCTCTCGGAAGCGAGGGGCTTGCAGGAATTACGCTTGCTTATCCTCCTTATTTAGCTCTAATCGGAGTAGGTGTAATTATCGGGATCGGCGCGTCCAGCCTAATAGCCCTGGAACTTGGAAAAGGGAATACAAAGGGAGCCCTGGATATCGTGCACAATTCTTTTCCTTTATGTCTTCTTTCAGGAGCCATTTTTACTGCAGGCGGGCTGCTTTTTTGTGAAACCTCAATCAGTCTGCTTGGAACCAATGGCCCTGCCCTTACCTTTGCCCGCGAGTACTTAAGGATAATTTTCATGGGTTCGATCTTCATGATCCTTACGATTGCCCTTGATCCCCTGGTAAGGAATGATGGAAAACCGAAGCTCTGCATGAACATTATGATTGCAGGAGTGGTTGTAAATGTCGTGCTTGACTATCTTTTTGTCATGCGTATGGGCATGGGAATGTCAGGTGCCGCCACTGCGACAATAATCTCCTTTGCTCTCCCTGCAATGCTGCTTATGCACTATCTTTTTGGCAGCGAGGCAAAACTGAAACTCCGGCTTAAAGCCATAAAATTCAAAATCGGAACCCTAGTCCAGATCCTTAGAGCCGGCTTTCCGTCTTTCGTAATGCAGTTTTCACTGGCTCTCGTGCTCTTTGCGCACAATTACATGCTACTCAGGTACGGTTCCGAGCTTGCGGTCTCAGCCTACGGCATCATAGGGTATGTCTTTTCAATTTTCTATATGCTCTTCGAAGGAATAGCCCTGGGAGTGCAGCCGATAATAGGCTTCAATTACGGGGCTGGTTGCTATGACAGGGTTTCAAAGACTCTGAAACTGACAATACTTTCGTGTATCCTCGTCGGAGCTTTCGGATTTCTGTTAGTCTTCTTCTTCCCGGAGAGAGTAGTGCAGATCTTCAGCCAGGATGACTCCGAACTTCTGGAAGTTACGTTGCGAGGAATGGATATTTTCATGTTCTCTTTGCTTGTTGAGGGTACCGTGCTCCTCACTGCTGTCTATTATCAGTCAATAAACAGGGTCAGAGCAGCACTTTTTATCCATCTGGGAAAGGTTTTTGTGGTTCTATTTCCTCTGCTCTTTATCCTGCCGGTCTTCTTCGGTCTGGACGGGGTCTGGTCTGCATCGCCGGCCGCGGAGTATATCATGCTGCTTGTGGTTCTTGTTATGCTTTCGAAGGAATTCAAGTTCCTCAGGCACAATGGGAAAACTGGGAATAAGCAATCAAAGGACAAGAAGTATATAGGATCAGTACCCGGGAACAACGGAACAAGGTCAGTATCCAGAAACGATGTAAAGACTGCGAATGAGGAAAATTCCAGGTTTGTTACCTTCATGCCTGCTGAAAAAAGGGAAATTTCGTAAAATACCTCTTCCTAATCCCCGGCTTTAAGGAAGGGGCATTCCTGCTCTTCCATACTCCTGTATGAGTATGAACTTAACTTAAATGGAGTCCCATAAGTGAAAATTTATTTATATTAATACTGGCGTTGATGTCTCGATCATAAACGTTATCACATTTGGGAAATTGCTACTCTCTTATATCCGGAGTTAAGTCTTTATTATGATAACCACAACTTCTACAAGTCTTAGAAAACGGTTCAAAAATTCCAATTTTCAAAAAAGGAAAGTTCTATGAACTGTTGCAGAAAACACGGAATTCCAGCTTTATTTTCGTTTTTCTTCCCGGGCCTGGGCCAGCTCGTTAAGGGACATCTGTTCAAGGCACTGGGCATCTGGATAGCTTTCATACTCACTGGAGCCATGCATATTTTTGGGGCTGGCATTCCAATATGGCTAATCATATGGATCTGGCAAATTTATGACGCCTACAACGCCTGAAAAACAGGTAAAGAGAAATCCGAAATGGATAAAATGAATGTATAGTTAAGTAACTTACTTTACTATACATCAAACTCTTGCTGAAAATTAGAGAATTAGGTATTATTCTTTTGATTGTTCTTTCTGAATCATCTTTATTTGGCTGAGGCTGAGCCGTCTATTTTCAATTTTACTATCAATATCTATCAAAATGTATCAAATTGATAGAAGACGAAAAGACAATCGATATCAATATCCTTGGACATCTATCAAAATCAATCAGAATCTATCAGAATCTATCAGAATCTATCAAAATCTCTCAAATTGATAGAAAGAAATATAGGAGATAACTATCAATATATATCAAAATCAATCAAATTGATAGAAAAAGATAGAACATGATAATATGAAACTCCCGGTGGTCCCCGAATTTTCAAAAGAAGCTCTTGAAGAAGCTGGAAAATTTCTGCATGATGATAAAATTGCAGAGTTAGCTCATGGATACAATGAAAGGTATCTGCACTGGGAGGAGTTAAAGCACAGGAAACTTCCCTGGACCCGGTTATTATATGGAATTTTATGAAAATTTCAAGGGAATTAAAGGTGAGATCTCTAGAGTTTGGGGACTGGGTTTTCAAGTATAATTTAATAGACGAATTTCAGGAAAAACTTCATATTCTGGATAAATCCGCAGCAGGAAATCTTCTCAGCAATCTTGAAGCCTTGCAGGACAATAAAAGAAAATACATAATTAGTTCCTTGATGGAAGAAGCAATAGCTTCAAGCCAGATAGAAGGAGCAGCAACTACTAGGGAAGTTGCAAAAAGGATGCTGCAAGAAAACAGGAAGCCAAAAAATAAAGACGAAAAAATGATTGTAAACAATTACGCTACAGTGAAGCATATTGTGGATTTAAAAAACGAAGCCATGACCCCACATAAAATCCTTGAAATCCACAGGATGATTACAAACGGAACCCTTGAAAAACCCGAATACGAAGGCAATTTCAGAGAAAATAACGAGATTGCCGTTTATTCCCATGATGGAACGCTGCTTCACAAGCCTGTGGAATACCCTGAAATTCCTAAATTGATTGAGAAATTGTGTGATTTTGCCAACAGCAAGGATGAAGATTTCATTCATCCGGTTCTAAAGGGAATAATCATTCATTTCCTGATCGGATACATCCACCCCTTCAACGACGGCAACGGCAGGACTGCAAGGGCTCTTTTTTACTGGTATCTTCTTAAAAATGACTACTGGCTTTTCGAGTACATGGCAGTATCAAAAGTAATAAATGATTCGAAAAAACAGTACAGAAATGCCTACCTCTACACCGAATCCGACAGAACCCCGAACGATTTCGGTGACCTCACATATTTCATCAAATACAATCTCGACTGCATCAAAAAAGCCCTTGACGACATCCAAAAATATCTGGAAAGAGAACAAAAGAGAAGTCTCAAGCCTTAAAAATCATAACCGAATCTGGAAATCTTACTTTAAGGCAGGCAGAAATCCTAAAGCAGTTTTTAAAGCAGCCTGAAAAACCCATCACAATTAAAGAAATCGTGACCACTTACAGCGTGGCATACGCAACTGCCAGAAGTGACCTTTTCCATCTTGAAAAATTGGGTTACGTTGAAAAAAGGAAGGCTGGAAAAGAATTTATTTTTATTTTCAAGAAGAGTGATTGAGTCTTTCGGTTATTTTTAATCAGAGAACTAATCCCAAAACCAATTAAATTCTCAATCATTAAGAGTTTCAGAAATAATTTTCATGACCCTAAACCTTGATTGATTATTCCGAATACGAAATTTAGAGAAGAAATTTCGAGTTTTGGGATCAGCTCAGAACCTATCAAATTGATAGAACGTTACAGAAATTGATAAACAAGAAGGAGTGCTTCTAGGCAATCTAGCCCACAAATTAATCCTGTTTTGACTCGGGCAGGCTGAGACTTTAAAATTCTTTCTGAAAGCTCCTGAAAATCTCGCACAATTATGCGAATCAAAGTAACAAATGAAAAAATTAATACACATCTACTCATACTTTAATTGCTTCTCCATAACTTAATCAATTTCTGAGATTTGAGGTACTATGTCTGAACCATTGCCAGTTAAAATCACTAGAACAGGAATTTGGCAACGTACACTTGCTTATCAAGAAGGAGATATAGATTCATTATCAAAAGGCAGATTAAGAAATGCTTTCATAATGTTTCGAGAACGGGCAGAAATACTTTCAAAAGAAATCTCTAGAGATTTGCCGGAATTTACTGTTCATGATATTACTCATATAGACGCTTTATGGGAACTGGCCGACTTAATAATTGGTCCGGAATATCCCTTGACACCATCTGAGGCTTTTGTTCTTGGGGGAGCTTTTCTAATTCATGATCTCGGTATGGGACTAGCTGCTTATCCGGAAAGAAAAGAGGCTTTATTTAAAAAATCTATTTGGAAAGATACAATCATTTACTTCTTAATGGAAAAACTAGGACGTTTTCCAACAAAAGAAGAAATTGATAGTCCTGATAAAAAAGTTAAGGATAAAACAATTGAAGAAGTATTGCGTGTTCTTCATGCAGAAAGAGCTGAAGAGTTGGCTTTTATAGAATGGAAAGATGAATCAGCCGATTCAATAAGCTATCACCTTATAGAAGATCCGGAAATTCGCAATATTTATGGGCCAATCATAGGTAAAATCGCTCATAGTCATTGGTGGCCGGTTAAAAAATTAGATGAAGAGTTTCAGACAATTCTTGGAGCACCTTCAATTTTCCCAAACGAATGGTCAGTAGATCCACTGAAAATTGCCTGCATTTTACGTGTGGCAGATGCAAGTCATCTGGACAGCTCAAGAGCTCCTGGATTTCTAAAAGCATTACGTAAACCTTCAAAATATTCAAGTGAACATTGGAAATTCCAAGAAAAACTAAATAAGCCAAGAGTGGAATCTGATAGATTTCTGTTTACTTCAGGAAACTCGTTTTCAATTGACGATTTCAATTCATGGTGGCTATGCTACGATACCCTACGCATGGTTAATCGAGAGCTTGGAGAAGTAGACGCTCTCCTTGCGGATAAAAATAAACCTCGATTTTGTGTCAAAAGTGTGGCAGGGATTGAAGACCCCGACCGTCTAAAAAGATTAATACCAACAAAAGGTTGGGTTCCTGTAAATGCAAACATAAAAGTTTCAGATGTTTCATCACTTGTTTATAATCTTGGCGGAGAACAGCTCTACGGAAAAGATAATACAATTCCTCTTCGAGAGTTAATCCAGAATTCTATAGATGCCATTAAAGCGAGGAGAATTCTTGAAAATAGACCCGAGGATTGGGGAGATATTATTGTACGGTCAGGAAAAGATTCGGAAACTCATTGGATTGAGATCGAAGATAATGGTATTGGAATGTCTCCAGAGGTATTAAAAGGCCCTTTTTTAGATTTTGGAACTTCTTATTGGGGATCTCAATTAATGCGTAGAGAACACTCCGGCTTATTAGCAAAAGGGTTTCAATCTATAGGCAGATATGGAATAGGCTTTTTTTCTGTATTCATGTGGGGAAAACGTGTTCAGGTTATTACCCGTCGTTATGATTATGCTCAACAAGATACAATAGCATTGGAATTTAGTGACGGTGTTGAGTCTCGCCCAATATTAAGAGAAGCTCACAGAAACGAATATTTAAGAGATAGCGGCACACGCATTCGTGTGTGGTTGAAAAAGGAACTACAATATAGCATTCCGAGAATTTACTCTACGCAGAAAATAAAACTTGATGATGTTTGCTCTATTATTGCCCCAAGTATAGAAGTAAACCTATATGTTCAAGAAAACGAAGAAAGTGCTCCAAGAAAGATTATTTCGGCCTCTGATTGGATTACTTTAGATAATAGGGAGCTTTGTAATAGAATTTCACTTTATTCTGGAAATGAAATTAAGGATAATAATAACTCTTTAGACGCCATATCTGAAAACATAAAAACTTTAAAAGATGCTGAAAACCAAATTGTTGCTCGAGCTTGTATTGTATCCAATAAAGATAGAGTATTGAAAGGTATTGTTACTGTTGGTGGGTTATACTCATGCGACATGGATAACGTATTTGGAATTTTTACAGGTAAGCCAAATACAGCTTCCAGAAAAAATGCTGAACCCATTGTTAATATCCAAGAGCTTCACAGATGGGCAACTGAACAATCTCAGTTAGTTTCCAAATTATATAGTGAAGATGAAGATTTAGCTGATTGTGCATCGATTATAACGGCATTTGGTGGAAGTACATCAAATCTTCCAATAGCTTACTCAGAAGATGGGTGGAAGAATTCAGAGCAAATACTTAAGTGGGCCAGCGTATATGATGAAATATTTATTCTCAATAATACAGCTTATTATGAAATAAAATATAATAAACTTAAAATTCACAAAAATATTTTGGTTGTAAATTTTATTATGCCAGGTGTCTTATTAAACTCAGAAACAGGTTTTTTCTGGCCATTATTAGTTAATGAATATTCTGCTGATTTTCACATACTGACTTTAAGAAAAGTGGTTATTGAGATTATAGCGAAAGCTTGGTCTGTCTCATCAAAGGATCTACTATCAGTATCACACCTCGCAAATAATGTTCATTCTAGAAAAGAAATAGGAATTAGTCATGGAAAATCAATTTTTAAGGAAGTAAACATAATTAGAAATCCAAAAAGTAGAAAAACTCCGTTTTGAAATGATATAAATATATGGCTCTTCGCTGTTTCTAGTGGGTAACTTACATTTAGTTCCTAAATATTGAAGTAGCATTTATAAATTTAGAAACATTTGTTGCTGAAAATCACATTCAAGTTTGATATTTTTCTATTTGATCTGAAAAATTTCGAACTAATCAATTATTTTCAACCCACTCAAAACAAAAAGAGCCAAATATTTAATTCCAACTAATTATTTAGGTCCTGTTTTAATGACGATAGGACTTATGCGGTTGGACTGGAAAAATCAATAGCATTAAACCCTTAACAGTATAAAACACTAAATAAGTCACAACGCCAAATGTTCTTGATTTTGTACTTTAAGTGTATAAATCCTAGATGATTTTTATTATATCATGACTCGGTTAGACTCTGTTCCAAAATCAAGTGATTTTTGCATTTCGTGATTGAAAATCTTAATTCGTAAAAAGGATTCAGTCTCCAACCATGAGTAAAATTCGAGATGTAAAGCCTTCAAACAATAAGTATACTCACAGGAATTATGATGGTCCATCTTTATCCGATTGATGTTTTGACACACCTAAATTTCAATAGTTCCCTTAAAGTCCACTTTGATTCAATAATCCCTGCCTCTCTTGCCGGTGTATTTTTACATTCAACCCCTCTTTCATCTTTGTACCTTAATCCTCCATGACCTCTACAGAAGTTAAAATGTGTACAATATAACTTCATTTGATACTCTAACCATTCTTTCATTTTTGAAAACCCTATTGTTTTCCTTGAAACTCTGTTGTTATCCTGTCTAAAAGTCAGGTTTTGTCTTTCAAGTAAAGTTGTTGAGATTTCGCTTTGATCAATATCTTCTCCAAAGATGATCTTCTTCTCTACTTTCTCAAGTACCCCATTTTTTCTTGTTTTGACTACCTGTGCATACCTTAAATCATCAGAGGGAACGATTTTTGTTTTCTTTGGTCTTCCTTTTTTCCCAGTTCTTGGAAACTCGCTCAAAACTCCAAATTGTTTCAAAAGAGCTTCTCTATAAAAGTTCAACCCATCTGTGACAAAAACAGGAATTTTATCCGAAAGACGTTTATTAACTAATTCAACCAACTTGTCTGCAACATACTGTTTTCTTGGACATATTAAAAAGTAAAGTATTAGCCTGCAACCTGGTACAAAAGCTACCCACATCCATGGCCCATCATCTTCGTAATCTTTCATCCGTGGAACTCTTTTTTGGATTATTACCCACAGTTCGTCCATTTCTATCTTTGGAACATCCAGGTTCTTCATCATAACATCATTTACTTTATCGCATTGTTCAGATGCGCGAACTAACCATCGCTTTATACTGGCAGGTTGTACCTCTAAAACATCGGAAATGGCTTCAATGCTCATACCTTTCATAGACATTTTTAGAGCTAAATCGATAGTTTTCTCATCTTTGCGAAGATCATGATAAAAAGTGTCTGTATGGTCACAAAAAGCTTTGCCGCAATGACGGCAAAGATATCTTCTTGTTTTTTCTCCACGGCTTATGTAAGTTCCATTTCCAATAACATTGCCTTGATCACTAAGACCATAGAGCTCACAGTCTTTGTTCGGACAGGAAACGTTAGTAAATTGTGGTGTTGGACCTCTTTTCCCCATAAGATATACATATAATTTATAATATATAATACCAATCGAATACAAATTGACCATCGGAATTATAACCAATTATAAAATCCAGTGATTTTTAATTTTACGTTCATAACTGGATTTTGGTACTGAGTCCTCGGTTACTTAGATTAAATGTAAATATTTACACTAACTTCTTCAAATGAGCCAAAAAGATTATCAAACGTAAGAAAGAACCTATTGGATTCTGATATCTTCCCACATAAATGTTATAATTAACTCGTTTTCATTTTATTCCTTTCATCCCATACCTTTTAATATTCCCAATCCGTAACTATGCAGACACATTTCAAATTCATCTTCAGGTGGCTTTAACAATGTATTCTGACCGAATTAATGCATTACCCCCATATCTTTTTGCAGCTATCGATGAAGCAAGGGACGAATTAATTGCGAAGGGAGTCGACGTGATCGACCTTGGCGTGGGAGATCCTGACCTGCCGACACACCCGCACATTGTTGAGGCAATGCGGAAGGCTGTCTGCGACACGAAGACGCACCAGTACCCTTCTTATGCCGGGATGCCGGAATTCAGGAAGGCTGCGGCTGACTGGTGCAGGAAATATAAGGGGATTGAGCTTGACCCTGCAACTGAAGTCCTTTCCCTGATAGGGTCAAAGGAAGCTGTGGCACATATCCCGCTCGCTTTTGTCAATCCCGGAGATGTCGTGCTCTACACTGAGCCCGGGTATCCGGTCTACAAAATAGGGACTCTGTTTGCGGGTGGAGAACCATACCCTCTGCCGCTGACGGCTGAAAATAATTTCCTGCCTGACTTGGACTCCATTCCTGCAAATATCCTCAAAAAGGCAAAGCTTTTCTTCTTCAATTACCCGAATAACCCGACTGCTGCAACAGCGGACATGAAGTTTTTTGAAAAGGTTGTTGAGTTCTGCAAAAAGCACGACATCATTGCAGTACACGACAATGCCTACTGCCAGATGACTTACGAAGGATATGAGGCTCCCTCTTTCCTTGCTGCGAAAGGAGCAAGGGATATTGGCATGGAACTCTATTCGCACTCCAAGACCTACAACATGACAGGCTGGAGGCTCGGGTTTGCGGTCGGAAACAGCGCCCTTATAAAGGGGCTCGGCAAGGTCAAATCCAACGTGGACTCAGGCGTCTTTGACGCTATTCAAATCGCAGGCATTGCAGCCCTGTGCTCTTCCCAGGCCGGGGTCGAAGAAACAAACAAAATCTATGAGGAAAGACGGAATACTCTGATAGAAGGACTCACTGCAATGGGCCTTGAAGTAAAACCGCCAAAAGCCACTTTCTACATCTGGGCTCCGGTACCCGAGGGCTTTACCTCAATGAGTTTTGCAAAACTCCTGCTCGAAGAAGCCGGAATCATTGCAACTCCCGGTGTCGGCTTCGGAGAAGCAGGCGAAGGCTACATCAGGTTTGCCCTCACCAAGCCAGTAGGGAGGATAAAAGAAGCTGTAGAAAGGATAAAGAAGCTGCAATTATAACCGATCCCAACGGATCCTGTTTAGAAAGCTCAAAAGATCTCAAAGTATTCGAGTATCTCAAAGTATTCGAGTATCTCAAAGTATTCGAGTATCTCAAAGTACTCGAAAGATCTCTGACCAGGCGGCAAAATTCTGAAACGCCGCCGTCAATCTTTTTTAGTTAAACTTATACTACCTGGCCCAGCAATTGTTTTTGCGGAAAATGTACCTGAGCCTGCTATGTACCAAAACCTGCTGCGAGACAAGAAGAATTCATAATTTAAGGCCCATATGCCGCAGGTTTCGCTTTTTTTGTTTCCAAACAAGCTCAAGGTCGTCAACAGAGCACGAAACTTCCACTAAATTGAAAAAAAAGACTGAACGAACTGAAAACAGGAGAAAAGGTTGAAGACAGCTAACTACGGCTGTCTGGCTCGATGCACAGCCCGAAAAAAGTACTCTGATTTTCAGATAAAAAGGTTATTTATGCCCTTAAGCCGGAGCAGGAAAGCATTTCTTTTTTAAGCAATAAATCCTAACTGAATCAACATGCCAGATTCCACAAAAATCCCACCGGAAAACCCGCAAAAGAACCTGCCACTACCCCGATTAAAGAACACTTCCAGCTCAAAGAAACCATAGTTACGATTGCAGCTGACAATCAGAAGCATATCGAAGCTGCAAAAGAATCCATCAGGCTACACAGGGCAGCCCTTGAAACTTACATCCTGTCAGATCCTTATTTTCAGCTTACCCTCGAACCCTACGAATGCCCGGAAAATGCTCCTGAAGTTGTCAGGAGAATGGTAAAAGCCGGAAACACTATGCAAATAGGGCCAATGAGCGCAGTTGCAGGCACAATTTCTGCCCTCGCAGTGGAAGCGATGGTTGAAGCCGGAGCAAAGTATGCCATAGTTGATAATGGGGGGGATATCGCACTAATTAATGACAGGCCTGTTGTGGTCGGAATCTATGCAGGGCAGTCCTCTATTAAAAATCTGGGGCTGGTTTTCGAACCCAGGAATTCGATTACAGGCGTATGCACCTCGGCGGGAACAGTTGGTCCTTCAATAAGTTTCGGGATGGCAGATGCAGCTGCAATATTCTCTGATGATGTATCCCTTGCGGATGCGGCTGCAACTGCCCTGGGAAACGAAGTGAGAATAGGAAAGGAGTCGGTAGAGGCTTCTTTTAAGGCCGTTAAAGGGATTCCAGGAATAAAAGGTGCACTCGTGATCCAGGGTGAGTACATAGGTATGTGGGGACAGGTGCCAAAAATCACGCGGGCAGATGTCAGGTACGAATATATTACAAAGGCTTGAATACTCACTTCTAAAGCGTGAATATTCACCTGAAGTCTGTTCACCCACTCATATAATACAGATATTTTATAGATATAATTCTACATAATTATAGAATATTCAAACTCACTTCACATTCAGATTAGTACCTTAAATAATGATCCGGCAAGCTATAATTCAAACTGCATCCGGAAGCAGGAGAGTAAAGAATTGCGCCGGAAACCGAACTGCAGGACGGGGATATTAGTTATGATTCCGCCGGTTGCAAGCGGATAACAGACGAAATCCGAACTGAAGAACATAACCGTCAATTAATAACCAGAGTCCATTTTGCTGAGCACACTTTATTAGATTTTCCATCCTTCTTTTTAGATCAGAGTAAGTTTAAGAACCTAAGAAACTCTGGAATTTAGAAAGCAAAATTTAATTAGGAAGCCAAATTTAAGAGAGTTGTATTGATATAATCCCGAAACAGACTTATGCTGATTCGTGCAGTAAACTACAGGTAGTAATTGACAAAAGGTGAGCTGGAATGGAACCAATGAAAAAAGGTGAAAATTTGAAAGCTCTGATTATTATAGATATGACTAATGATTTCGTATTTGAGACATACGAATACGAAGGGGAGACATACCAGGGAAAACTTGTAGCCCCTCTGGGAAAAACAATCATTGACAAAACAACCGGGCTCATAAAAAAGGCAGTAAGCGGGGGAACAGTCAGCGTTTTCAGGCTTACAAAAGATCATCTCAATGCCTTTGCAAATCCGGAACTTGAACTGAAAGTTGCAGAGCTGGGAATTAATGAAGTATTCATAACAGGGTTGGTTGAGGAAATCTGTATATATATTAATGGCCTGGGTTTCCTTGAAAGGGGCTTTCTGACAAATATCGTAGAAGGCTGTACTGCGCCTTTTGAGAAAGAAAAAGGCAAGGAAGCCTTGAAGGAACTCACAGCTTGCGGGGCAAAATTGGTTGATGACATTCCCGACGACATAAAGGTTATCCTGCTTCTCGAAGACGAACACGACGAAAACTCCGAAGAAATAAAGTCAGGAGACTGGCCACCCCATAATATGAAGGGAACACCTGGAGCCCTGACAGTAAAAGAAATCAGGGATGCCCTTGAGGAAAGAATAAAAAGATAAAAGTAGAAAAAAGTAGAAAAAAGTAGAAAAACAGGTAAAACAGGGAAGTAAAAGAAAGTCTGGAAATCCATGCCTCTGAACTCCTGCTTCCCTTTTACTTCAGATCATTATGCTAAAACTCTTTCTCCATAATTTAGTACACTATCGATTTCTTTTTCTTGGTTCTGTTTTGGCTCTTCAGGAATCTTATTCTTTTCAGTAACATTACGGAAATAAATCATACGCTGAGGGATTTGAATTTCAATGCCATTTTCTTCCAGAGTCTGTTTTATGTTCCAGAGCAGCCTGGTTTTTATCCCGAACCACTCGTTCACAGGTGCCCAGATCCTGACCGAAATATTTACCGAACTTTCTCCAAGGTCGCTTACGAAAACCGAAGGGAGGGATTCAGGAGAGCAAAGGGTTCTTTGTCGATAAGGTCTTTGATAAGAAAGATTGCGGCATTGGCGTCATCACTGTAACGGATCCTGATTGTGTATTCAAACCGTCTGACAGGGTGTCCCACAATATTTGTGATATTTGTTGTAAAGACTTGCTGATTGGGGATACGGACAAGAAGCCCATCATAAGTCCGTATAAGGGTAGAAATTATTCGGATATCTGTGACATATCCCGATACATCGTTGATTTGAACCTGATCTCCTATTTTAATGGGCCTTTCGACCATCAGGAAAAAACCCGAAACCAGATTTCCCACAATATTCTGGCTTGCAAAACCAAGGATAATACCTGTAATTCCTCCTGCCAGCAGGAGCGTTGAAGGATCAATACCTATTAGGGAAGTATGGAGATAAAAACGATGATAAGTATGCCATAATAAAGGATTTTGAGGACAGTCTCGCCCACATCCTTACTGACCTTATCTTTGAGGGACCTGCGCAGGTAAAGTGTGAGAATTTTGGAGAAGAGAACCGAGAAAAATAGGATGAGCACAAACTTCAGCAGAGCTCCCAGAGTGACTGGACCATTTGAGGTAGGATACAGGCTAAAGTCAAGAAAATTGATGTCCGTGATCAAAAGCCCCACCCCATGTAAAATTTAAGGGGGCTAAACCAAGCTTTTGAAGGCTGTAAACTCCGAAAGCTTCTTTCCTGACTTTAAGTTCTTTCAAAGAGCTACTTCTCAGCTCCCCGTTAATATGCTGCAACACGAAACTCGTTTCAGCCGTATTCCTGTTGAGGATGTCCATGTATGCTTTCATGAAAACATCATTATCATAGTAAAGTTTCATACCGTATGCACTGAAAACCACTTTTGAGATCGAAGCCCAATCCGAGGAAGTATTTCGAAGGGTCAGTTCCAGAATCCCTTCCTGCAGAGGAGAAGGGGAAGGAGAAGTTGAACATATCTTACTTTTCCAGTGCTTGCAGATGACTCCGTTTGAAACCTCTCCATAAAGAGTAAATTTCTGCCTCACCAGGCTCAGCACATCCAGAAGCTGGAGATTCTTGTCATCCTTATCCGAGATAAAAACGCCGATTTCTATCGGAAAGGTCAGGAAAATCTTCCTTTTTGCTCCTCCCGCAAGCAGCAGGGTTTTCTCAAACTCTATCAGCAGGTTTGGGGTAATTTCTTTTGGAGTGTTTAAGGGCTCTACCGGATTTATGATCAGATGCTTACTATCTCCAAGAATGAGTTTTTCTACCTTATCCGTTCCAAGCGTCCTTCGGTATATCCACTGCTCTCCGGTGTTTTCCACGGAAATCGAAATTCCTTCCTTTTCCACTGAAAATGGGGGAACATAATAGCCGTACATAGTATCCCTGCAATTAACATTTTTCCAGATAATTGTCTAAATTTATTAATATAGATATGTATCATTATAAAAAAGTTACCTCTAATATATTTTAAGAAATTGGAGAGAAAACAGGAGGGAAATAAAAACAAGGAAAAGGACAAAAGAGGGCTGATAAAAGAAAGAATAAAAAGGCTATAAAAGAAAGAATAAAAGAGGAATGATAGAATAAATAAAAAATAATGGAACCTGCTTTCGGCAGGTCGACATAAAAATCCATTCAATTTTTCTATTGATATCGTTTTTTTCAGAACATTTGAAATTCAATTTAAATCAAAAATTACTAAATGTTAACCATGACATCATTAATATATATTTGCAACAAATGAGAGAAATGACAAATAGGATTTGACATATAGTTCTCATGACACTGATTTTTAAATAAGCCTACAAAAAATAACAATCAAGGATATATAGATGTTAGGATGTGCTTGCTGCCGAATGTAGGATGGAAAAAAGAGAAGATAACCGAGAGAAAATCAAACCCATCTTCTTTTCTTAAAATAGGCAAACATGCTAACTCCTATCAAACTCATTGTAAGCATTATTGCCGGATATCCCCATCGCCACTTGAGTTCAGGCATATATTCGAAATTCATGCCATAAACGCCTGCTATAAAAGTGAGGGGAATGAAAATCGTGGCTATGACTGTAAGGACTTTCATGACATCGTTCATCCTGTAGCTTATGCTGGAGAGGTAAATATCCACCATTGAAGACAGGATATCTCGAAAATCTTCGACTGAATCAATTACCTGGATAGTGTGGTCATAGATATCTCTTAAGTAAATCCGGGTAGTCTCCTTAATAAGATCCGACTCAACCCTTTGCAAACCATTTATCAACTCCCTGAGAGGCCAGACAGATTTACGAAGGGTGATCATATCCCTTTTATATTTCTGGACAGCTTTAAGAGTTTCAGGCCTTGGCTGTATGATCAGCCCTTCCTCAAGGTTTTCTATTTCCTCCCCAAAATGCTCAAGAATCAAAAAATAATTATCGACTATAGCATCTATAAGGCTGTAGGCAAGATGATCTACTCCATTTTTCGGAGGCGAGAAGCCGGATTTTTGAACCTTTCCCTTAAAGGGTCAAAAACATCTCCCTCCCTTTCCTGAAAAGAAAGGATGTAATTGGGACCGAGGATAATGCTTACCTGATCTAGAGTAATCTCTTCCTTTTTCGTATCAAGGAGTATCATTTTTAAAACAGTGTAAATATAGGATTCATAATCTTCAGTCTTGGGCCGCTGCCCTGTATTGAGCACGTCTTCGAGGGTAAGGGGATGGATATTGAAATAGTTCCCCAGCTTTTCGATTATATCAACCCGATCCAGCCCGTCTACATTTATCCATAAGTTGATATCGGGCTGGTCCTTGAAGGCTAAACAATCTTCGACAGTCTCCAGCTTTTTTCAATAAGTTTTTCACTGTTATAGGCAAGGACCTTGATTACGACCTTTTCTGCCTTTTTTCCCCGACGTGGACGAGAGTTCCAGGCGCAAGCCCGATATTTGATTCATTTTTTCCGAACGTCCTCATTTTCACGTTTCTGCCTCAACTTCTAATAAAAATAAATACTTTGATTAATAAAAATAAACACTCTAATTAATTGAAGCTTTATTGATTTAAGCCTGTGCACGGCTTTTTACCTGAATACGTCCTCCAACCTTCAAAATGTTTCCTGAAGCTTTCAGTATTATAAAACCATATTTTAAAATGGGAGCTTGAAATGTTTGCAGATAAATATATGTATTATCTACCGAATATAATAATGTGCTATATATAAGGCATATATAAAGCATCTTTCCAAAATTGGGGAATTTGGAAAAATCGTCATTTTTAACACAAAATCTAAGGAGTGGTTAAGCTGGTTCAAACTGAAATTACGAATAGTTTACTCAATATGGTTGATCAGTTCATTGCGTTTATTCCTACCCTCGTCGCAATTATCATTCTTATTATTGTAGGAAAAATTGTAGGAACCTTTCTTGGGAAGTTAGGTGCACGGCTGCTGGACAGGATAGGACTCGATGACCTAGTTGACAAAACTATCATAGGCGGAATGATAAGAAGAGGGCAAATGAGTACGGTCGGCTTTTTTGATGCAGTCATCCGATGGTTTATTTACATTATCTTTGCCATGATTATCCTTGACCTTCTGAATATACAGACAGTAAACAATTTCGTCAACCTGATAATATACTATATACCGCTCGTGATCTCTGCCTTCGTTGTATTGCTTATAGGCTTACTGATTGTGGATTTCATCAGCGATCTTGTCAAAAAATTGCTAATTTCTACAGGGGTAGACGAGAAATTTGAAAGTACGGCTTTTGGAGCCTCGGTCAGATCCGGAGGGCTGACAGCTTCAGGAATCATATCCGGGCTTATCAGACTATTTGGGTATCTTATTTTTCTCACGACTGCATCCAATATCTTGCAGTTGACCATGTTTACCGAGCTGCTGATAAGTATTACTGAGTATCTGCCCCGTCTTTTCACAGGAATCCTGATCCTGATGATAGGAATCCTTTCTATCGATCTAGTGATGGACTACCTGAGCGGGACAGTCAGAGGCATGCATGTAGAAGGAACAGAAATTATTCTTCCTCTCCTGAGGGGCTTTCTGCTTCTTATAGTGGTCCTGGTTGCTCTGGACACTATGCTAATTAATACTAGCATTCTGTACCTGTTCTTCGGGCCGCTTGCATGGGGAATTGCAATCGTGGTTGCGTTCAAATACGGAGTTAAGGACGCGATTGTTGCGTATGCCAGAGAAAGGAAGTAATCCTTCCTTTCAGTTATATATTTTTTTCTGTTGGAATAACCATGTAAATTTCTTTTTACTTTAATTCCCCGTTATTTCGGCTGATCTTACCTTTTTGCAGAACTGTACTCTTTTACAGTATTCATCTTTTTAAATCAGTATTTATTTAAATCCTCTTGCCAAACATGCAGGGCATGGAAACCCCCGAAAACCTATCTTCTTTTGCAGAAAATATGTCTTATTTTGACAGAGGATTAGAGCAGGCATTTGCCTGGCTTTCAGACAACATCGGTACGTTTTTGTTCATAATATTTATTGGTCTGAGCACTATCTTTGTCGCGCGGAATGTAAACCTCCTTATGGAGAATTACTTCAAAAGTGCAAGTCGAAGGCTGCATATGGATACAACATCTTTTCGGATGTTCAGACATATTGTTGTCGCAGCAATCTATTTTGTGGGAATTATTGTTGTCATCTTCAGCATTCCGGATCTTCGCAGTCTCTCTGTTGCCCTCTTCACAGGGGCAGGACTTGCCGGTATCGTTATCGGTTTTGCAGCCCAAAGCACATTGAGCAATATAATCGCAGGGCTTTCACTTGCTCTTTTCCAGCCCTTCAGGGTCGGAGACAGGCTGAACATTATGAACGAATACGGGAAAGTCACCGACCTTAACCTCAGACATACTGTCATCATAACCTGGGATAACAGGCGCCTTATAATCCCTAATTCCATAATAAGCAATGAAGCGGTAATTAACTGGACTATAGAAGACCCTGCAGTTATCTGGCCAATACAGGTCGGAATCAGTTATGACACTGATATTGACCAGGCAAGAAAAATCATGATCGAAGAGGCCAGAAAGCATCCCAATGTTATGCCTCCCCAGGAACTGAAATATAGCGTGATGAAACCCAGCTTAATTAAATCCGAGACTCTTAAAACGGGATTTTTTGACTCACCTGTACTTCATGCCGTGGACCCGGATTTCAGGGAAAGAGGGGAAGTTAAAGTACATGTTGCCGAACTGGGAGATTATTCCGTAAATCTCCGCCTGCTGGTCTGGTTCAAAGACAGGAACATTGCGTACGGCTCCGGATGCGAGATCAGGGAAGCTATTAAAAAACGCTTTGATAAGGAAGGCATAGAGATCCCATACCCGTACAGGACTATCGTATATAAAACGGATATTGAAAAAGAAAAGGAGGCCGCTAAAAGATTTGCTTCAGAAAAAGGGAATCAGGAGAATATATGAAAAAGCAGATTAATTAACGGGCAAATTACTTAAGACAAAAAGGAAAGCTGATGAACAAAAATGGATGAGAGCGAAAAAGAACTGGTAAAGGGGATTTTTATAGTTCTCTTTCATCAATCACTCTTTTTGTCTTTTTCATGCTGCGGGGAAGTTCTCCTATTTTTACACCTACTACGTCCACTGTTACTCCTATGAAATCCTTGAAAGCTTTTCCAAGGGCCTTTTCGGTTTTCTCTTTTTTATGGGATCCTCTGCGCCTTCAATCTCTGCCCTGAAGGTCATGTTTTCCCTGCCGTCCTTGCGTGTGAGAAGAATCTGGTATTCACTGCTTACCCCAGGCACTCTGTGGATAAGATCTTCAATCTGGCCGGGATAGATATTTACGGCCTTGAACTTTATGCGGTCATCTGACCTTCCCAGGATCCTATCAATTCTCGGGAAAGGACAGCCGCATTTACAGAGGCCCGGAATGATCCGTGTCAGATCTCTTGTCCTGTAGCGGATAAGAGGGGCTCCTTCCTTTGTAAGCGTGGTAATTACAAGTTCCCCGAGCGTACCGTCAGGAAGCTGCTCGCCTGTGATAGGGTCAATTATCTCAAAGAGCAGGTAGTCGGACCAGTAATGCATTCCTTCATGGAATGAACAGTCAAGGGCAATTCCGGGCCCATAGATTTCGGTTAGCCCATAGATGTCAAAAGTCTCTATTCCGAGCTCGGTTTCGATCCTGCTGCGCATTTTTTCGCTCCAGCGCTCCGAACCTATAATCCCTACCCTGAGACGAATTCTATCTTTAAGACCGCGCTTTTCGATCTCTTCAGCAAGCAAAAGCGCATAGGAAGATGTGCTTGCAAGGGCTGTGGATTTGAGATCAGTGAACATTTCGAGCTGTTTTTCAGTATTTCCCGGGCCTGTAGGTATAGCCATTGCTCCCAGGCGTTCAGCCCCAAGCTGGAACCCTATTCCTGCAGTCCAGAGCCCGTACCCTGGAGTAATCTGAATTCTGTCCAGATTGTTAAGGCCTGCCAGCATGTAGCAGCGCATCATCATCTGGGCCCAGATATCCACATCTTTTCGGGTGTAGGGGATAATCACAGGCTTTCCGGTAGTCCCGGATGAGGAATGAATCCTGATGACTTCTGAATCAGGCACTGCCTTCAGCCCGAGAGGATAGGCATCTCTGAGTTCCTCTTTATTCGTAAAAGGCAGGATTTTCAGGTCTTCGAGAGACTTTATCTTCTCGATATCGACATTAGCTTCCTTGAACTTTTCCTGGTAAAAAGGACTGTTTGCAACTACATGCTTCAGGAGTGCCTTTAGTTTTGCAAAGGTATCCTCTTCCGAGATTTCGGTATGGTAGAGCTGGGCATTGGAATCGAGCTCAGACTCGGTGGACGCTTCATACATATCATTTCACCTTTTGTTCCCCAGTTCAGGTGCCGGAGATTAGTCTAATACATTTCTTTGCATGTTCGAATGCGGCCTTATTTACAGCCCTGTATTTCTCAGGTATTTCGGTATTGAGTATTGCCTTAAGAGTTTCCTCCGGAAAAGGTAATACTCGTGCGCCGGCAGCCGCTCCAAGCATTGCAACATTTGCAGCCCTGTGTGTGCCTTCTTGTTCCGCAAGCTCCGTGAAATCGGAACAGAAAATATCGGGGTAATATGCACTTAAAAAGAAAGCAAAGCAACAGGGTCATACTCAGGGCTCCCGGGAGGCTTCGATGCCGGCGGGATGGCATGGGTATTTACCAGAACCTTTCCGCCGTTTCTGAGGAAAGGCAGGTTTCTTAAGGTTTCAGCGGGTTCCAGACCCAAAAGAAGGTCTGCCTGCCCGACAGGGATCAGAGACCCGAAAATTTCGTCTCCTATCCTCACGTGGCTGCTCACGGAACCTCCCCTCTGAGACATTCCGATGGTTTCGGCAGTGCTCACATGAAATCCGGCTTTTATTGCAGCAAGTGCAAGCAAACGGGAAGCAAGCACAACACCCTGCCCGCCAACTCCTGCAATCAGAATATCATATTTCATATCTTCACCTCTTTTATCCGGATAGCTCCGGATGGGCAGATCTGCGCACAGAGCCCGCATCCGCTGCAACTGTCCTGGATAAGAGGCTTATTTTCTCTTACAGAAAGAGTGAGGGCAGGACAGCCAAGTTGTTTTACACAGAAACCGCAGCCTGTGCAGCTTTCAGGCTTTATTACGCAATATTTGTCGGATTTTGTAATCCCTGCGCATTTTCCTTTGAATACTATAACAGACGGCCCCTCAAATTTCATGGCTTCTTTTGCGGCCTCTACACAACCTTCCAGGCTGTCCGTATCTACAGCCCTTACAAACCCGACCCCGCAGCTCCGAACCACATCTGCGATATCAATGGCTTTCGAAACACCTCCGAGCGCAGTCAATCCTATGCCAGGATGGGGCTGGCGCCCTGTCATTGCAGTCGTGCGGTTGTCAAGGACTGCAAGAGTGATGTCAGCTCCATTGTAGACAGCATTTACCACAGCAGGAATGCCTGAGTGAAAAAAGGTTGAGTCTCCGATAAAAGCTACGTTCTTTGTCCCGGGATTCGTACGGAAGAGCCCTCCTGCAATACTTATCCCGGCTCCCATGCAGAGGCAGGTATCTACCGTGTTAAGAGGATAAGCGTTTCCAAGGGTATAGCAGCCGATGTCTCCTGAAAAAATCGTATCAACCTGAGAACCCATTTTAAGCTGTTTTGCAACCTGCTTGAAAGCATAAAAAACAGTTCTGTGCATGCAGCCGGCACAGAGAGTCGGAGCCCGACCTGGCAGGGGCGGAAGTTTTTCTCTTGAAATGACAGGAGAAGCATGGGAAAGGTGCGAAGTTTCTCCGAAATCTGTAATTGCACTGTTGATACCGTCAATAACAATATCCACATTGTATTCCCCGCTCACAGGAAAGAAGCCGTTCTTTTTCCCGTAAACATCAACAGGCAGATGTGCTTTTCCGATAAGCTGAAGTGTCTGCTCCTCAAGATAGGGGTCAAGCTCTTCGACCACTATAAGGCGGTCAATTCCTTTCAGGAAGGAAAGGGCTGCTTTTTCAGGGAACGGGTATACTGTCCCGACCCTGAAGAGTGTGAAGAGCTCTTCGAGACCCCTGACAGCTTCTTTTACATAAAGAGCTGAAACTCCTGAGGCAATTATCCCGATTTTTCCGATCCCTGAGACAGAATTATAGGAAAGGCCGGAAAAGCGCTCGGAAAGCTGTACCTGCACGCTCTCAAGCCAGGGGTGCCGTTCTGCAGTAAGCCTTGGAAAAATAGTCCAGCGCCTGTCCTTTACAAAACCCTCGCCGACAGCCTTAATGGGAGCGGGTTCTGCCGCCACTACCTCAACATCCCCGCAGCTGTGGGAGACCCGTGTAGTTGTTCTCAGGATGACGGGAATTTCGAATTCATGCGAAAGTTCAAAAGCCAGTTTAGTCAGTTCGTAGGCTTCCTGAGGGGTTGCAGGGTCCAGGACAGGAATATTTGCAAAGTGTCCGAAAGCCCTGGTATCCTGTTCGGTCTGGGAAGAATGAGGGCCAGGATCATCGGCAACGAGCAGGACAAGAGCTCCTTTTACCCCGATGTAGCTCAGGCTCATCAGGGGGTCGGATGCAACGTTTAACCCTACCTGCTTCATGGTCACAAGCGCTTTTGCCCCGGAATAGGCTGCCCCTACAGCCGTTTCAAGTGCAACTTTTTCGTTGCTGGACCATTCGGTATAGATTCCGCACCTGTCTGCATGTAAGAGAATTGTCTCCAGAGCTTCGGTTGAGGGAGTTCCAGGATACCCCGTAACTACCTGGACGCCGGCTTCCATAGCCCCAAGTGCAATGGCTTCATTACCCATTAACAGTTTTTTATCACTCAAATAAGCTCATCTCGGATCGCGGGTAATACTTTAATGAATCGGATAAATAAATTAGAAAGATTTTGGCAAATCTTGAAGGAAATAAGGTGAAGTTGAAATGAATTTGAATTCTCAAACCATCTATCAAAATCATTTTGAGAATCCGAAAATCTACTTTAAGGTATTTCACCGCTGTTTTACGCTACGGAAAAATACGATGACCATCTTTGTACAGTGCTGTCGGGAAGAAGTACGTAAAATTCGGATATAAAGCTTTTGTTTTATCTTAAAGAAGTTTTTATGAAATCAAAGTTTCGGCGTCGCACCCTTTGCAAGTTACAGGATATATTCAAAAAAGAAAGTATTCATACATCTTAAATTAGAAACACAGCGTTTAATTTTATTGGAGCCTATCCCGAAACTAGTATTGTTTTGAAATTATAAATTCAGTAGTATATATTTGTGTGTTTTCGAATAATTCTCCAAAAATGACAACAAGAAAAATGTTCTTTTGTGAAGACATCTGCAGAAGGTCGGTTTGAAAAAAGGTCTTAGGGCTCGTCACAAAATAATTTAATTAACTCACTCCATTCTTTGGTTTGAATGTGTAATTCCATTCTCCGTGAAACTCATCAAGTATAATGCCCAATTTTTCAACCTGTTTTTTTCGATTTTAATTCCTGTTGGATACTTATTCGTGTCTAACATGCATTTTACTTCAAGCCCTTTTGATGTAGTTGTTGCTGCAATAAGGTTTACAACTACTTCATAGCTTGTTAGTGGTTTTCCTCTCCAATTAAGAGTAATCTGGGAAAATAGTCTATGCTCTATTTTATTCCATTTACTTGTACCTGGAGGAAAGTGACAAACCGAAATCTCCAATCCGATTTCATCCGTTAATTTTTGTAATTCTGTTTTCCACAATTTTACTCTTGATCCATTGCTTCCCCCACAATCTGCAGTAATTAAAAGTTTTTTTGCATCAGGATATGATTTACACCCCATTAGATTCCACCATCTACGTATACTTTCAACTGCAAAAGACGCTGTATCATGATCTATGCCGACGTTTACCCATCCCTCATTATTAGCAATGTCGTATACCCCATATGGATTTACCTTTCCCAGTTCTTTATCCTTAAAATCATATACATTGACAAGTATTGGATCTTTTTTTGGACGCAATTCACGGCCAACATTCTTGAAATTTCCGATTAACTCTTTCTTTTTAGTATCTACTGAGATTACAGGCTGATGTTCACCTTGAAATATTTTACATTTTTCACTTATATGCTCAAATTGTTTGTCACGATCAGGATGCTCAGTTCCTTCTATGGTTTTCTTATTCGCTTGTAAACTGTAACCAAGCATGTGAAGCATATCCGCAACTCTTGTATGGCTTACTTTATGTCCGATATTCTGAAGTTCCCCTGCTATATTTCGAAGACTTTTACAAGTCCAGAGTAAAGGAGATTCCGGATCCCCACGACTTGTTGGTTCAATAAGTGCCTCAAGATCGGACAAAAGAGTAGGGTCTTTCTCAACAATCTTTTTACGACCTCCTCCAGGAGCACGTATTTTATTATCAGAAAGAGATTTGCCACTTTCCAGTTCAGTGCAACCTTTTTTAATTGTATTTTCAGAAATACCAGTTGCACGAGAAACTATGCTGATGTTGCCTTTGCCAATACTAAGCGCTTCTGCAGCTGCAAATAAACGTTTGCTTTTTTCATCAAGAAAAGGTTTTAGCAAGTTATATTTTTTGGAAATAATTTCCTCAAGCATATAGACCAAATAGGATTAACTTATATAAAAAAATACTCAATCTATTTTGTTACGAATACTAAGCCAGTTATTTTGAATTAAAAGATCTAATGAATCAACTGCTTGATTGAGAAGGATATCTCTTCTCCATCCATAACGAACTAAACTGTCATTAATTCCTTTTTTAAAGTGATAAATAGCTTTATTGAAATCAAACATAAGATATAGTTTTGCCAGTTTTAGGTTATTCTCCAATATATCATAGTAATCACCATAATTACTAATCTCTAAAGAAAGATCGTCAAGGTCTTTGGAATTAATTATAGAATTTGCAAACTGTGCATCTCTATCGAAAAGATGTAGATAAAAATTAAACTTATCAACATAATTGTTTTCAAAAGTTTTTCGTTTCAATAAAACAGAATTTTCAATTTCTTTTGTTTTCAAAAAGCTGTTAGCTAAAGTTAAGGTGACTAATGAGATAAATTTCTTTTTAATGTAAACATAGTCACTATCTAGAATTTCTAGATTCGAGAAAGAAAAAATTATTTGTCGAAATGTAGTTTTTCCCTTTAATAATTCTACAAAGTTATTGAATAAAAGCGAATATACTTTCAAAGCGCTTACATAATTTGAGTTTTCTTCTTTATCTTGTGTTTTTGATATAAAATCTAGATAACAATAATTAAGCACATAATCACTGTAAGAGTCAAAAATGTATATAGGACGTTTTCTTATTATTTCGTTTTTGTACCCTTCAATTATTGGCTTTATTTCGTTATAGTTTTGAATTTGTAGATCTAATAAACAGCAATAGAACCAAAATAGAGTATTATCTTTACTTTGAAGGTCTATTTCTGGATATATTTCTTTTAAATATTGAATTATTTTTCCTCTTAAATTATCCTGTTCGTATAAAATATTTAAATTATCTACTTGAGCCAAACACTTTAAAAAAATATTGATTTCTTTTATTTCAAGTTGATTAAATAACTGAAAACACAATTCTTTTTTTACTTTAAATACTACGTTGAAAAGATCTTTGTAGGAATTTTCATTAAATTCTACTCTTAGACTTTTCAGTAAATCCTCGAGGGATTGAGAGTCTCTATGGAAACATATTTTAAAACCTATTTCCTGTTTTATTTCACTTTTTTTCGGTATAATTCCTTAAGTTCATAATTCTCATTATATTTTGAGCTTTTCAGTTTTTCTTTAAGTTCTTCAAGCTTTGTGGACAACTTTGTAAATAAATATTCTGCGTAATCTTTCTTCCCATTTGAATAAAAAATTTCTATCAATTCATAGTTTAGGTTTTCAACACTTCCAATAAGTTGATTCAATAACAAAGGATTATCTTCTGAAATCTGATATTTGAAATCTTTTTCATTTAGATTACTAAGAAATTCTGCAACGTTATTCATACCATTCACTAAATATTCTCCACCTTCACCAGCCCAATGATTATTATAATACAGTTCAAGAGACTTTACTCTTAAATAGAAATCAATATCATTAGAATCTAGATATAATCTTTTTAAATATGGTATAAACAAATTATTCATAAAATCAAAGTTTAAAAGAATACTTGTGTCTCGAAGGACTTTGAAATCAGATTCAAAAGCTAACTTTAATCTCCTCATAAAAAAGTATTCTTGATATCTTCGATGTCGGTACTCGTAACCTTCATCTACTTCGTTAAAAAAGCAGTTAATTACGTATTTAATAATTATATCTGTATCTTTATAAGTAAGCTTTGGGAACAGATTGATCATATGATTTTGTATTTGATCCAATTTTATTTTTAACTTAGGAACAAAACATATATAATTTCAATTATTTCTCTTACCATCTATAATGTTTGTTAGAAGCCATTACAAATGATTAAAAGGAATCTAATTTGACGCTACGCATAAAATATCCTGAAGAAATTGAAACTCGAATGAAAGCATTTTATGATAGTTTGAACGAGAAAGATCGGAGAAGATACGCAGCTATCGAAGCAATTAAATTAGGTCACGGAGGACAAATCTATATTAGTAGTGTCCTGGGCTGCCACTTTCAGACTGTCATGGCTGGAATTAATGAAATCACCAATGGTACAGAAACCCCAGAGGACAGAATTCGAAAGCCTGGTGGGGGTAAAAAGAAAATCATCGACACGGTGGAAAATATCGATGAAATATTTTTTGATATTCTAAAAAACCATACGGCTGGAAGCCCTATGGATGAAGAACTAAAATGGACAAACCTGAACCTTAAAGAAATTTCAAAGGTTTTTAAATCAAAGGGTATGAATATAACTCCCTATGTAGTAAAGCAGCTCTTAAAGAAACATGGTTTTGTAAAAAGGAAAATGCAAAAAGCTGTCACAATGAAAGACTCTAAAGATAGAAATGAGCAATTTGAGAGAATTCACGAGTTAAAGGAAGAGTACTCAAAAAGCGCTAATCCTATTATCAGTATAGATGTAAAAAAAGAAGTCATAGGTAATTTCTACCGTGATGGTAAAGTTTATTGTACCCACACAGTAAAGGTATATGACCACGACTTCAATACATTTTCAGATGGGGTTGTAATTCCACATGGCATATACGATCTAAAAAGTAACGAAGGATACATCACCCTAGGAACCAGTAAGGATACAAGCGAGTTTTGTTGTGACTGCATTAAAGACTGGTGGGAAAAATACGGTAAAAACAAATATCCAGAAGCAAATAGCATTTTAACCTTAGCTGATGGTGGTGGAAGCAACTCAAGCAGGAATTATATTTTCAAGGAAGATATGCAAAAGATGGTAAATGAAATTGGAATTGAAATCAGAATGGCTCATTATCCACCATATACGTCGAAATACAATCCAATAGAACACAGGTTATTCTGTCATGTTACGAATGCATGCAAAGGTACTGTTTTCAGCAATATTGAGGTGGTCAAAAGCCTTGTTGAGAAGACTTACACATCTACAGGACTCAAAGTGTTTTCGACTATAAAGGATAAAGTTTATGCCACGGGAAGAAAAGCAACTGAAAACTTCAAGGAAAAAATGAAAATTGTATTTGATGATTATTTAGGAAAATGGAATTACAGAGCAATTCCACAAGTGAAAAATTGAAGTTATATTTGCAGCATTCCTTAGATTCTCTGGTCATATACCAAGAAACTTCTTCGTTAATTCGGATTATCTGCTTTTCCTTAGGACATGGGATATTTAAGTCATCTAAATAATTTTTATGATTTGTACTTGTTAATATTTTTCTTATGACCATTTCAAAGAGAAATGTAGATAAAAAATTTTTTAGTCTAATATTTTCGATTTCTTCCCAGAATAAAGTAAGAAGCAATACATCTCTAATTGTATTAGTCAACGTTTCTTCGTTGAAATTTTTTAATAGCTCTATTTTTTTAGGATTTCCTTTTTATTGAAATAATTTTCAATATCGGAATATATAATTTGATTAATTTTAAGATATTTTATATTGTCAAAGTAATTTCTCAAGAGTATTAAATTTGAACTACTTTCTCTTGAGGAAATGACTATGCACTTTGTGTCTTCTTTTTGAGATATAGAATGAATGTCATAAAGTACTTCTATGCATTTTTGATCATTTAGTTCATCCAGCCCGTCTAACAAATAGATAAATTGAAAATTTCCTTGTGTATTAATATTATATTCCTGTTTTTTATGGAAGATGTATTCTTCTAGTCCCTTATTACCACAATCTCTTAGTCTTATTAGCACAGGTAGTTTTATTTTCTCAGAGATGAGATCCAAATTTGGTTGCAAGTGCAGTGCCAGTTTTGTTAGCAATAAAGTCTTTCCAGAGCCTGCACCTCCGCGAAGACAAAAAATAGTTGAGTTACTTGTATATTTTATATCTTCCAACAAAAGAGAAAATTCCACAATTTCTTCTAATGGGTCTGAAAAGGATAAATCTAAATGTTCAGCAGCTTTCACCTCTGTTACATTCATAACATCAAGGTTTCTCCCCAAGAAACCACCAATGTCTTCGAGATAAAAGTACATTGAAGCTAGATCAAGATTGGATAGAACTTCTACTTCTATTTGATTGGCAGTTATCCATTCTATATTCACATTTTTTTCTTTGCCAGCTCTTCAACTTTTCCTTGATATTTGTTAGTTTTACCCGGGTTTTTATTTAAATAAATAAAGATTACATCTAAATTTTCATATGTGTTTACTGCCTTTTTTATCGATTTTTCGATCTGTGCTCCATCAATCGTATTATCAAAAAACTTTGATTGGAAACCATAATATTTTCCATTTTCTAGTTTAATTGGTTCGCTTTCTATACCAGGTTGATTATGATAAGTTATTATGCCTTCATATAACTTAAATTTACGACAAAATAAATAATAACAAAGCTCTTCGAATGCATTTTGACAATCAGGGTTTACAAAACGAAACTTATTCCAATCTATACGATTCATTTTATCAAAGATCCAATTAATTTAATAGGAACCTTAAAGTATAAAAATTTTGAAACTATAATTATTTAATTATATGTTTCATCTTCTTAAAGTTATGTTCGTTTGCCTTGTGATAGTGTTTTAGATAAGCACAAACCACATATCCTCATTTTGGTGGAGTTTGTAATTTAAACTATATCATCTAACGGCTCAACGAATTTTTAATGTGGTGATGATACTTTGGTCTCTTTCGTCTCTTTTATGTGTTCGTCACCGGAGTTTTCAAAAGAATTCTTCATTAAATACGTTATCAGAGCAACAAGCAACCCAAAGGAACCTGATAACATAAAAACCGTGTTAAGATCAAAATGCAACAGGACTATACCAAGCACTATGGGAGAAAGAGTCTGACCAATGTACTTCATGGTGTTGTGAATTGATAACACACCACCTTTTGATTCTGAAGGGGCGATCTGAACTATCTGTGCATCAATTGCGGTTTGAGCAAGCCCAAAACCTGCTCCGAATAGCAACATTAAGAGAAGAACTGTGAAAATCGAATACGCAAATGAAACAGAGAAGATTGCCAGTCCAGTAAGTGTAAAACCAGTAGCAATAATTAGCATGCTTGAATGCTTACTAGCCAGAATCTTCACGCGGGGTACAATCAAAATGACAGCTATTCCCTGAAAAGCCAATACAATTCCTACTTCCTTTGCAGTATAGCCGAGTACATTATTAAGCATAAAGGGTGTGTAGATAAGCGCTGAATATAGTATAAAGAAAATAGCAAAGCTTAGGAATACCGTGTATGATATTCTTAATTCCTTGAGTGCTGTAAACCCATTAAATATGCCTTTGTGATCATCATTGTCCCTCTTAATCCTTGTCTCTGGAAGGAAGGCTATCACAACAAAAGCAAAAGGAAGTGAAAGTACATAGAAAAGAAATGGATAGTTCCATCCCAAACTTGCCAGTCCTCCGCCTATAAGAGGGGCAGATACCGAGCCAATGGCAAGAGCCATACTAACCTTATTCATGGCATACAAACTTTTATGGCCTTTGTACACATCCGCTATGATCATCATGGGCAAAGACGTCATCCCTGCTACCCCGATACCCTGCATGAACCTCAAGAGAAGAAGTGATTGCAGGTCAGAGATAAAATAACTTACAAGTCCTGTTAGACCGTAAATCACAAGGCAGGGAACAAGTAGATTCTTCCGGTTTACACGGTCAATGAAATGCCCAATAACCAGGGCGAAAATAGCCGTTGAGATAGTGTACGCCGATATCAACAGTCCTACGTCTTGGGATGTTGCGTGCAGAGGTTTCATCATCACTGGCAATGCTGGTGATAAAAGAGCGCCTCCTGCCATTGAAAAAAATGCAACAATACAAATAATAAGAAGATGAGCACTTTTAAATTGCATGATCTTGTCCCGTTATTCACATTATTTTGAGTCCATTCTCAAACATAATTTCAAGTGAATTCGTAATCTCTCTTCTTTGACTGTCATCAAAACTGGAGAAGAGAATGTCCCCCCACTCTGAAGCTATTTTTTTCATATCAGGTTCCAGCTTTTTCCCTTTCTCGGTAAGAAAAACCCGGTATGATCGTTTGTCTTTCTCATCCCTCTGTCTGAAAACATAACCCTCATCAACAAGTTTCTGTATAGCCCTTGCAGTAGTGCCCTTATCAATTTTTAGATAGTCAGAAAGACTCTCCTGATTGATCCCATCCTCGCGATATAGTCTCATAAGAAAAGGAAACTGTCCGCTTCCAATACCATATGGCTCAATTTTTTTCCCAATATAGATTTGTCCATATCTGTAGAGATATGAGATGGCCTTTCCAATGAACTCCTGATCACACAATCCTTTAGCATGTGAGCTTCCATTGAATTCAATTGTATTCATTTTTGTTATCCACCAAATTGTCTAATCAAAATAGTTGCAATAACAACTGTATTAGTTATGTCATAGGCATTAACATCATATATAGTTGTTGATGCAACTAATTGTTCGCAGAACTTTGACAATATATAGAGTTAGAAGCTCCACTGATACACCTGGGAACTTTTTGATGTTCTTCAATAGCAGAAGCTTTCAGTTTAACCACGTAAGTCTTATAAGTATCAGATTATCATCATGATAGAAATTTACGTCTCAACCATCCTCAGTGCAACCTTTAGCATTCTCACAAACTTCAGGATGGCCTTTGATGAGTATGTACTTGTAAATAAGGAGCTATGCGGGAAAAATATGATTTCAAGCATAAAAATCTCTTTACTTTTCTCTTAAACATGGAAATCGTGCTCGTTTTTTCAGATTTTGATTTAATTTATGATTCACGGATATGACCTGAAAAATATAATTAACTTAATTTGAATGTTTTTATAAAACTTAAATGTATAATAAAGCTTTTTTTACAAATTAAGCTCTTATAAGTTTTTTATTTGGAAAAATACATTTAAATATAAATTAGTCAATTCTGGGACTGTTAAGCGGCGGATGGCCGACAAATATCACAAAAAAGCAGGACTTACGCGACTGAGTTGAAAATGAGTGGCATAAAACTTCAAGCTGCCTAAATAATAATAATCTCTATGATAGGCTTGCTTGTGCGTTATTTTGCACTCCAAATGCGCCAGTCCTAAGGAGAATTTGACATGAAAAAACATATCTTGCCGATGGTTTTATTAGCACTAGTTATACTTCTAATGCCCACAGCTTTAGCAACAGGCGATGTAAAAATTAACGATTTTACTTCTAATATTACAGATGGAAATGTTACATTATATACCAGGTTTACTGGTGACGTCACAGGAAACGTCACTAATTGGCTTTGGATATTTAAAAATATAGAAACAAACGCTACTACTTACAGCAGTGCAGAGAGAACAACTCATCATAATATTAAAAAACCTGGAGTTTATACTGTTACGCTGGCAGCATGGGGACCTGGAGGAAGTGACAGACTTACAAAGGTAGCCTATGTAACTGCCAATAATAAAAGTTTTAACCTGCCAGTCGTGGAATTATCTGCATCTCCCACATACGGAAATGCCCCGTTTGTAGTATCGTTTAATGACAACAGTACAGGTGCAACTTCCCGGTTCTGGAGCTTTGGGGACGGAAATACTTCAAAAGAGAAGAATCCAACACATAATTACTCTGTAGCAGGAAACTATACCGCTGTTCTGGTAGTAAACAATGAAAATGGTTGGGACTCAAAAACTCAAGAAATAATCGTGCAGGGAGAACAGGGTGAGGGAGAAGTTCCCACAGCAGAATTCGATGCCGATACTACCAGTGATTCTGATACTCTTTCTGTGCAGTTTACAGACCTATCGCAAAATGCAAATGTATGGAACTGGGACTTTGGAGACGGAAATTATTCAACCGAAAGGAATCCAAATCATACTTATTCTATAGCAGGAACCTATACGGTAACACTGACAGTTAGCAATGAAGGTGGAACTGTCTCAACAGCTAATACAATAAATGTACCGGGAGAAAACAGTTCCAGCGACAGTGACGACGACAGCAGTGGAGGACACAGCCACAAGAGCGCTGGTAGCAGCGGCGGTAGCGGCGGGGTTTCTCCTGAACTTCAAAGTAATGTTGAGGCTAAAGAGATTTCACAGACATTCATCGCAAGCGGAAACCCTGTAAAGTTTGATTTCCCAAATAACGTTACCCCTGTCGTAAATGTAAGCTTCGATTCAAAGAAGACCATCGGAAAGACAACGACTATAGCCGAGATGCTGAAAGGAAAATCCAATCTGGTTTCGGAATTGCCTTCTGACGAAGTCTACAAATCTCTAAACATCTGGGTTGGAACCAGCGGATTTGCAACTTCAAGCAATATAGAAAATGCGGTCGTATATTTCAAGGTTGAAAAATCCTGGATACAGGACAAAAATATAGATCCATCTTCTATCACCCTTTCCATTTACAATGATACAAAATGGAATCAGCTACAAACAAACCTATCAGAAGAAGATGACAAGTACCTGTATTTCACAGCCAGCACCTCAGGGTTCTCTTCCTTTGCAATAACAGGTAAGGCAGCAGCAAATGAAGCTGTGAATGAAACGCAGTCCACACCTGACACTCAGGATCTTGAACAAAATAATGGAAGTATAGCAACAAATGCTGAACAGACGCCTGAGCAGACACCTGAGCAGACGCCTGAACAAAAAGAAAGTACAAGTACAATTCCTGGCTTCGAAATGATTTCCGGGATAGTCGGGCTTCTTGGAGTATGCCTCTACATAAGAAGGTAAAGCAGAGTTAATTGTAGCCCGATACCGGGATAATTAATCAAATCTGACAAAAGGGTAAATTCTCCTTTTTTGCCAGATTTGAGAGTTATTTTTTCTTTTGTGTTTAGGATTTACGCATTTTGAAGATCAGGTAAGTCGGAGGGATTACTCCCGCTTTCTCCCCTAGTGTCGTGGCAATTTAATTATTTCACATAATATTTTGACATTTTCTCATCTGCATTCTTCTTCGTAAATTTCCATTCTATTTTCTTTTTATATTCATTCCTTCTCTTTGTCCATGCATTCACTTCGTGGGAAAGTGTCTCCATATTACCTATCCTTCTGTCTGTACATTCAATATCCATCACATTGATCTCTATTTCTGCTGCATTAAGCCAACTTGCATGTTTTGGCATAAAAAGGAATTCTATCTTGTCCAGAATATACGAGCCGACGAAATTATTAAATTGTCTTTCTGGGTTGTTGACTGCCAAAAAATACCAAACAAATCAAACCACCTTACGGGAAGATAACATCTCAAACTGATGATACCATACATTGAGCCTATCCCAAAACCCGTTTTTTGGCATCATAACAAACGACTCTATGATCTTCAATCCCTTTTTGATTTAACCCTTTATTTGTAAAAAGTGGGTCTCGAAACTAAGAAGATTCGGAACTACTGGCATAATACAAAATATTAAATAGTAATACTAATTACGTTTATACATGTCTGGAAAAGTTGGTGAAGCCGTATCATCTTCTACAAGAGTAAAGGCAAGGAAACAAATTGAGGACGCTTTAGATATACTTAAGGCAGGCGACGATTGTGGATGTGTTAAAGATCAGGGATGTTGCCAAGATAAAGGGTGTTGCAGAGAAGGAAAATGTCCAGCCGAAATGCCTGCATCATGTCCTGGAGAAATGCCTGCATCATGGGGATGTGCTGGAGACAATTTCTCTATAAATATTAACGCTCATCAGGAGCTTATCAAAGATTTTATTATCGAGAATAAAGAATCCGTTGTAAAATATTTCAAAGAAAAAGGCGTTAATTTAGATAAGTGAATAGTGATTTTTCGCTCTATAAGATTTTTTGGCTCTTCGAGTGGGTAATTCATAAATCACTTTCTAAATAAGGGTGCAATACATATAATGTTTGAATACATTTTGTTTGAAAAACCACATTCAAGATAGATGTTATCTAGTAGAATGGTCACTTTTCAACCGAGTAATTATTTTCATCCCACAAAAAACAGCAAAGAGCCAGATTCGTTAATTTTCTTTTCGAGAAAAACATAGCTATGCGAAGTGGGATAAACGATGATTATATTTAAAAATGAACAATATCTTCCCTGTTCAATACCTGAAATTTCATACACATATGAAAGAAAAACAATATCTGATAAAGAAACCCCGCTCTATTTAAGAGAAGATTTGTTTGTTTATCCTAAGAATATGGGGTTTATTGTTGAGAATAATAATGGTCAATTTTTAGTGGATTCCATTGATTTGTTACAATTGATTCGGGGAAAAAGTGTGAATGAGATCTGTCATAAAGAGACAGATTTCGAAGAGATTGAACAATATTATCGCTATGGTTTGATAGGATACGAAAAAAATACAACTGCTAAATTAATAATCCCGGAAATCAATCAGAGATATTTTAATTTGTATGATATTTCACAGACTACATGGTTTTGCCATATTCCGTTAAAAATTGAACTTGATATAACAAAAAAATGTAATCTTCAGTGTAAACATTGCTCGAGGGATGCTTCTCCGATAACAACTGAAGGTGAAATGTCTCTTCAGAATTATGTTGATGTCATCCAACAGGCTGGCAAAATAGGAGTTCCTGAATTCTCATTCATGGGAGGAGAGCCAACCTGTAATCCATCATTTATCGAATTAGCCACAGTTGCAAGAATGTCGGGCATTCGCACTCTGTCCACGAGTACAAATGGTTGGCTAATAAATGAAGATCTTGCAAAAAAATTGCTATTTTATTTGATTCAGTGCAGGTAAGTATACATGGTGCTGATGGTGAAACTCATGATACCATTGTTGGCCGACCAGGAGCTTTTTCCCGAGCATGTAAGGCGATAGAATTACTCAAGGAACATGGTGTTCCTTCATTAAATATTTCATGTACGGTTATGAATGAAAATGCCCACCAGATGGATGAAATGATTCAGCTTGCACGGGATTTGCAGGTACAGTCAATTCGTTTCCTTGTTTTATTTTCTAAGGGAAGGGGTCGCCAACTCAATCAATGGAAGATAGAGGAAAAACTTGAAATGGCAAATAAACTTAGGACCTTAAGCGACAAAAATATAAATTCTTTAAAAGTTCAAAGTGGGGGTTTTCCTTCCTATTATATGATAGGAAACAATGCAGCAATATACGGTTGTCCGGCAGGAAGATCCCTTATGTATATCAGTGCAGATGGAGACGTGCGAGCCTGCGGTAATCTAGATCACACGATTGGTAACATTCGCGATAAGAAGATCATGGACCTATGGCATAGCGATGCGATGATTGGATTACGGAAAAAGCCCTCCTGCGATTGCCCATATACAGATATATGTGCTGGAGGATGTCTTGCAAATGACTATTGGAGTAAAATGTTCAATATCGACACAACTCCAATAATGACGTGAATTCTTGAATTATTAACTTCTAAATATCTTTTGTGAATTGAGAGTAAGTTTCTATAGGAGCTTATCCCAAAACTGACCTATTTTTAATGAGTAAAGGTTTTCAAAACTGCTTTTCATGATCAGAAACTCAATTAATATTTAGAAATCAGGGTTCAAAGAGGCAATTTTGAGTTTTGGGATCGGCTCAATGTTAAAAAAACTATCTGATAAATAGTTGTATTTTGATTTTTTGTGGGAGAGTATGTCGAACTCTCCGGCACATAAGTTATTTTTTAACTCATTGATTATACTTGTTCACTGGCCTTCTTCACAGACTTCTTCTGCTGGAGCTGCTTCTTCACAGACTTCTTCTGTTGGAGTTGTTTCTTCACAGACTTCTTCTGTTGGAGTTGTTTCTTCACAGACGTCTTCTGTTGGAGTTGTTTCTTCACAGACGTCTTCTGTTGGAGTTGTTTCTTCACAGACTTCTTCTGTTGGAGTTGTTTCTTCACAGACTTCTTCTGTTGGAGTTGTTTCTTCACAGACTTCTTCTGTTGGAGTTGTTTCTTCACAGACTTCTTCTGCTGAAGTTGTTTCTTCACAGACGTCTTCTTTTAGAGTTGTTTCTTCACAGACTTCTTCTGTTGGAGTTGTTTCTTCACAGACGTCTTCTGCTGGAGTTGTTTCTTCACAGACGTCTTCTGCTGGAGTTGTTTCTTCACAGACGTCTTCTGCTGGAGTTGTTTCTTCACAGTCATCAGAGTTAGCCTCATCACAATCTACTTCAGAGGCTGTAACGCCTTTTGAGTCTTCAACATCTCCTTCAGAGTCTGCAAGGGTATCGTTTGTAAGGGTACCGTTTGTAAGAGTACCGTTTGCAAGGGTACCGTTTGTAAGAATATCATCTGCAACAATATCATCTGCAATAATATCGTCTTTAAGGGTATTGTTTGCAAGTATATCATCTGCAAGAGCACTACACGAAATTGCTCCTGCGGTAATTACAGTTAATATAATAAAGACAGATGCCAGAAATCTTAAAAATGGATTTTTACTAGAGTTCATTTTTCCCCGACTATTTCTTCGATTTTGTTTGATTTTCTATTAATTTATCTAACTTGCCTGCTCCCATGACTAAATTAATGGGCTTTCCAACTCCCCGCATTCCAATTATCTTAACATGAAAATAATCAAAAAATTCATATTTTCATGCAGTTTCCAGAATTGAAATTATTGGAAAAATAAGGATGGTCCACCGTTGCAAGATAGATGTTTTAATTTAGGATTTCAAGTCTAAATTCCGGTCATTGGTGAACATATATGTTGATATCTTGGATGTATATAAACACAAAAGAATAAATTTTCCTTACAATTTATAGTTTCTGAAAACATAATCAATGAAAGGGCAATTAAAGGATTCCTTTTTGAGATAATTTCGATAAACTTCTGAGTTTCAACAAATTGCTTATAACCTGATGCTCATAAAGCATGTTGGTCCTCGTAACGCCAAAAATGTGGAAAAAGAAAGAGCTGGAAACTGTTTTCGATCATTTTGGGATAATATCAATCAACTAATGGTGGATTACCTGTGAATTATTAAGGAAAAATTGTAAACTAATGAGAATTGTCATTCGGAACTACAGCAAATCAGAACTACTGAAAGTGGAAAAAAACTTAACTATTAAATCAGTTTAATGTATAGATTATAGATGAATCTACCTGCACGGCTGCAGAAGTTGCCGAGATAGTAGGGTGCCCTTCCACAGTCGCAAAAAACAGGCTTTTAGAATTAGCAGAATAAAGCAAATTAAAGAAGAAGTTGAGAGACAGAACATGAGGCTTTAGATCCTGAAAACTTCAAGCGATGACAAAGAATAAAACACCTTTTTCAAAAATGGTCTTTATATTATTACGGGGAATATACACGTGCAAAATCTTGATCTTATCCTCACATTGACCGGAGGATTTGCTGCAGCTCTGGTTTTTGGCTATCTCACTCACCGCTTAGGGCTTTCACCGATTGTTGGCTACCTGCTGGCCGGGATCGTGGTAAGCCCACACACGCCGGGTTTCGTAGCAAACACAGAGCTTGCTGAACAACTGGCCGAGATAGGGGTTATCCTGCTTATGTTCGGGGTCGGTCTACAGTTTCATTTCCAGGAATTCTGGGCCGTCAAGCGCATTGCCCTTCCCGGGGCCCTTATCCAAAGCTTAGCGACGGCGGCCTTTGGAGCAGTCGTGACATACGCTCGGCTGGGACTGGAAGGTAGGGATCGTCTTTGGTCTTGCCGTATCGGTCGCAAGTACCGTTGTTCTGACCCGGGTCCTCTCGGACAACAACGAAATCCATACCCAGACCGGGCATATTGCCTTGGGCTGGCTGGTGATGGAAGACCTCTTTACTGTATTTGTCCTGGTACTGCTCCCGGTCATATTTAGTCCGGAGGTTGTCGGGATAACCGGCATCGTTGAAGCCTTAACGTTTACAGCCGTAAAAATCATCGTTCTGATAATATTCACCTTTGCAGTCGGGGGACGGCTTCTTCCCCGACTGCTTACTCATATTGCAAATACTAATTCACAGGAGCTATTTACCCTCGCAGTGCTGGCAATCGCCCTAGGTATCGCTGTGGGATCGTCTTATCTGTTTGAGGTCTCGATGGCCTTGGGGGCTTTCCTCGCCGGGATGGTAGTGGGACGATCAGAATTCAGCACGCGGGCCGCAACCGAGGCACTCCCCTAAGGGATGCATTTGCCGTGCTCTTCTTTGTCTCGATCGGAATGCTCTTTGACTGGAACAGCCTGATCGAGTCCCCGGTTCTCGTGATAGCTACCCTTGCAGTCATCCTGCTGGGTAAACCGCTGGTGGCATTTCTCATCGTTGTCCTGATGCGATATCCGCTTCTGGTTGCACTCTCTGTTGCCCTGATTCTCTCCCAGATCGGGGAGTTTTCGTTTATTCTGGCAACGGTGGGAACGGAAATGAATATTCTTCCTGCAAATGCCCAAAATATCCTCGTAGCAGCTGCAATCATATCGATTACCCTCAATCCGCTCCTTTACCGGGCTGGAGGAAAGATCGAACATTGGCTAGACCGGTGCATACCTAATGTTACCAATTGTATCCATGCCCGGTGTGCTCCCGCACCGGCTACGAACGAGCATGTGAACAAGCAATCTAGACAGACTCGTGTTATCGTGGTCGGGTACGGACACGTCGGCCAGACTGTGGTACGACTGCTATTGGAGAACGATATATGTCCGACGATCGTAGAACTGAACATCCAGACGGTACAGTCTCTTCGTTCCCGGGGGTATCAGACAGTATACGGGGATGCTGCACGCACCAATACGCTTTTGGAGGCCGGGATCAAGAATGCACATGCACTGGTGCTCAGTGCATCCAATGTTAAGGGAGAATGCGAGATTGTCAGGCAGGCACAGGAACTGAACTCCCATATCAGGATCATTGCACGAACCACCTACCTGTCCGACCGGCAAAACCTGATAGCTGCAGGAGCAGACGTCGTCTTTTCCGACGAGGGTGAAGTGGCGCTCTCGGTTATGGAGATGATTTTAAAACAATTCGGTGCAACGCCGGACCAGATAAACCGGGAACGTAAGCGAGTGCATGAGAGTTTCGTTTCCACTCCGTCGCAAGCAAAAGAAGAAAACTGATCAGAACCAGCTCCCCGTTCCCTAAATCCTGAAGTGTACCGCGCCACTCTTCCACAATTATCCCAGAAACCTCTCGATGTCCCAGATCTGGAACATCGAGGAAACATATCCGGAACTTTGACCCGTAAGTGCTGACCCGTACTTACTCATTTTAATTGCGTTGTGGAACTTTTCAGGATTATTAAGTCCATCCTTCTCCAAAGCAGTAGCCTTGGCCTTTGTATGTGGCTTCTAGGTATATGTGCGTGGTTTTGTTCTTCAGGGATAAAAGCGAGAGTGGGGGCGCTAAAAATACTCTGTTGCTTGCAGTGGGATGCGCCAGCGTAATTTTGACTCTTGCAAAAAAAACATATTTATCTTGTATCAGCCCAGCAAACAGAAAAAGTAAATTTAGCCCTTTTTACTTTACCAAGTCAAATCTCGAAACTTAATTATCATGATAAATTTATATGTTCATATATCCTACCCTCTTTTATTAAAGGTATTTTAGGTCTATAATAAGACCTAAAAAAGGTCATTAAGAGGGAGTTTTTATGGTAATGAGCAATTACAGTGAATTCTTGCAGGGAGATAAAGTAAGGGCTAAAACGCCTCCTGAGATTAACCAGGTAATTGATATAGAAACAGCTGCAATAGTCAGGTTTTACGCGGGCAAAACCGACTATGAAATAAGCAAAAAGATTGAAGAGCTTGATAATGAGTGGGATATAGGACGTATTGTTGAAGTCCGTGCAGCTACGGTTTCTTTGATTGGAGTGATACTTGGCTTAACAAAGAGCAAGAAGTGGCTTATTTTGCCCACAATAGCTTCAACTTTTCTGCTTCAATATGCCATACAGGGCTGGTGCCCTCCTATATCTTTACTCAGAAGATTTGGCTTCCGTACGAGCCAGGAAATTAATCTGGAAAGATATGCACTGAAAGTTTTACGCGGGGATTTTGATGAGATCTTGTCTAAAGAACATGGGCATGAACATGAACACAGGCATCATGGACATCATGGGCATGAACATGGAGTATGAAGCGAGTACGGCATTATCAATTTCGGGATTTGAGAGATATACATATGTTTGCGCCATATTACTGGAACCATCCCATCCCATCTGTTTTTTAAGCTGTTGTTCAATCATTGTGTTAGCGAGTCCAATTGCCTGAGAATGTCTTGTAAATGGCAATATACGTTCTTCTTGATATCAGCTTTCTCGGCCGCCTTCTTCAACAATAAATTCATTGCATTGGTCATCGATTAAGGAATTTTCTGCCTGAAGACTATCGATTTTATAGCAGAAGCTGGCTTCAAATTTCAGTTTCTTTACCTAAAATCGATACCCCTATTCCAGTTCTAAGTCTAAGTCTATTTAAATTTTGGATATATGTCTTGGGAATGGATACGATTTATTATGATTTCTCACTTAACCGAAGAAAGATGTCGATTAATGCAATAAATAGAATGAAAAAACTATCAGTATGCTGTAAAAACGCTGAAACTCTTTTAAAAACATGCTCGGCAACGTTTTCTATTTTCTTGGAGAATAGAGTATATTTTTATATCATTATGTTTATCCGAACATAACGACTAAATCCTCAAAAGTATACCAGGTATTTCTATGCGTGGAAAAATAGGTCCGATATTGATACTTTCTCTTCTGGTTTTAGCTATTGCATCCTGTGGATGCGCAGATAATACGAATCAGCAGACTGTTCAGAATTCAAGCACTATGCAGATTACCGATATGTTGGGCAGGCAGTTAACTGTGCCGACGGAAATCTCCTCGGTCGTAGCCACTTCTCCGCCGTCGACTATCCTTCTGTATATGCTTGCACCGGAAAAAGTTGCAGGCTGGAATTTCAAAAATAATTTCACCCAACCTTTCATGGATGAAAATTACTCAAATCTGCCTGTTATAGGGGGCTGGTTCGGAACAGAGACCGGGAATTATGAAACTATAATCAACATGCATCCTGACATTATAATTGAAGGATACACCACTGATGGAGAAATCCATGAAGCAATAGAACGCAGACAGGAAAGTTTTGGCAGCATTCCTGTGGTGGCTATTAATGATTCCATTATTTTCGTGAATGAATCTGATTCTACTATAGAATACGCAGGTGAATTGCTTAACTGTGAAGATCAGGCCAAAAAACTGATCGACTTCCGCAGTTCAATTCTCAATGAAATAAATACTACTGTAAAAAATATTCCCGAAGATGAAAAAGTGCATGTTTACTATGCTGAAGGCCCAAAAGGACTGATGACCGACCCTTCGGGCTCTCAGCACTCCCAGGTTATTGATATCTGCGGCGGCATCAATGTTGCAGACTGTCAGCTTACCCCGGGGAATGGCATGACACAGGTTTCAATTGAGCAGGTAATGAGCTGGAACCCTGAGGTAATAATCACGTCAAATCCGCAGTTTTATTCAACAATATCTTCTGATCCTCTCTGGACAAGCGTGGACGCTGTGCAGAACAAGCGGGTATATCTTGCTCCTCAGAATCCTTTCTGCTGGATTGACAGGCCACAGGGTCCTCACCTTATTATCGGAACTGCCTGGACTGCAAAAATGCTGTATCCTGATCTTTTTACAGATATGGATCTCTCCAAGCTGACCCGAGAGTTCTACTCGGAATTCTTCCACTATGATCTCACAGATAAAGAACTGGATACACTACTCAACCATTCAGCAGAGGTCAAAGCATGAGCCAAAAGGGCAAATCTCCGGGTTTTCCCTACATCGCAGAGAATATTTTTGCTCCCATCTATCCTGTAATAGCGACTCATATCGTCGAAGAAAGCGGAATAAAACAGGGCATATGCCTGGACCTGGGA
This sequence comes from Methanosarcina sp. ERenArc_MAG2, assembly GCA_023955635.1. Lineage (GTDB taxonomy): Archaea > Halobacteriota > Methanosarcinia > Methanosarcinales > Methanosarcinaceae > Methanosarcina > Methanosarcina baikalica. Next base: position 531,694 of record JAMXHR010000010.1, on the reverse strand, counting down.
TGTGGTATAGCATCCTTAGGAATCGCTGTTGCGGAAATCACTGATATGCAGGTCTATGGTGTTGATTTATCAACTGAGATGTGCAGGCTTTCAAAAACAAAGCCTATCGCCATTGTCTTTCAGGTAAAGTTGTTCCCATACAGTCCGATGTGCACCTGCTTCCCTTTAGGAATAACTGTGCAGACCTTATAATAAGCCGTGGGTCTGTGTTTTTCTGGGACGACTTGCCTGTAGCCTTTAAGGAAATTGCCCGTGTTCTTGCTCCGGGTGGGCAGGCTTGGGTAGGAGGTGGTTTCGGCACAAAAGAGTTGAGAACACAGATTTCTGAAAAAATGTTTGATATAGACTCTGAATGGCATGCAAATTCAAAAGAACGTCTCAGTCCAGAAAATCTGCAGACTATAAAGGAAGCTGGAAGGCAGACAGATGTTCCATGCCATGTAGTCCAGGACGATTCGGGCTTCTGGATGGTATTGAGTAAGGGAGGAAGCAAAGGAGGTTAAAAAATGCAATGCAATGTTTGCGAGTTTGGATGTGAAATCAATGAATACAGCAAAGGAAGATGTGGTACTTACATCTGCACCGGCGATACTATAGTCCAGGATCCTGATATAGGATATCTTGGAGCATATCCCGTTTCCATAGAGACAATTCCTTTGCTCCACTATTATCCCTCAGGTAAATTCCTTCAGGTGTTTGGCACAGGATGTAATTTCCAGTGCTCCGGTTGTGTTGCTCGCTTGCTGGCTTCAGGTAAATCTTTTAACCTTTCTTACTTAACGCCGGCTCAGGTAGTAGTAAAGGCTCTACAGCAGGAATGTCTGGGCGTCGTTTCTACATTGAATGAGCCGGCTGCAAATTATTATCTGTTCAGGGATCTTGCAGTGCAGGCAAAAGAAAAAGGTTTACTCATAGGCTGTTCCACCAACTGCTATTTCACTGATGAGATTTTAACCAATTTTGGTCAACTTGTTGATTTCGTGAATGTTGGGATAAAAGGTTATTCCGACAAAAGCTATAAAACCTCTGGAGCTCTGTCGTCAGCTCCTGTTTTTCGCAATATTTCAAGACTTTTTGAGATGGGAGTACATGTTGAAACTTCAGTTGTTTACTCAAGGGGAAATGAAGCTGACATTATAAAGGTTGCAAAAGCTGTTTCTAATATCTCTCCTGCTATCCCGGTCCAGGTCATGAGATTCATTCCCTTCGGCGAGGCTCCGATTGAGCTTGAACCTTCTATAGGAGAGGCGGAGAACCTGTGTACTGTTCTGCGTGAGCATGTAAATTATGTATATCTCTTCAATTCTCCAGGTACGGAATTATTGAATACATCCTGTCCTGAATGCGGCAGTCTCCTATCAGAGCGGGAATTTTACGGCCCTATGGGTTCCAGGCTTGTAAAACCCTGGATAAGTTACACATGTAATTGCGGTAACAGTGTTCAAGTTAAAGGGACAACGGCAACCAAAAGCTTCAATGAGGAAGGTTTCATGGGTGGTTACCGGATAAGCCGAGCTTTCGGTATGGTTCATGCAGTACTTACATGTCTGGGAATATTGGACGATTACAAGTTAATGGATATCTGGGGGAAGATCTCCGATACCGAGACACTTATGCAAGTGCACCATATGATACAGCAGCCATATTCTTATCTTGAGTTTATCAGGCTTATTGCCGAAAAGGCAAATGTGCCGGAAAAAGGAGAAGAACTTGTTTCTTTCATCCATAAACGTTTGGAGTTTGTCCATAACCTTGCAGCAGAAAACAGTGATCATAAGGTGTACTATTGCATGGGCTCTCCCCTCTTTGCCCTGAACGCCGGGAGAATGGAAAATAATCTTGTAACATTTTCTGGGGGCATGAGTATCAATAAACAGCTTCAAAAGGAAGGCAAACCGGGTGTAAATGTTTCTCCTTCCTTTATCAATGAGCATAATCCGGATACTATTTTCATCTCCGGTTTCCTTTCACGTCCTCTCGATGAGTTCTATGGTCTGTGCCAGCAATATGGCATACATACGGATGCTGTGAAACAGCAACGGGTTTATGCAGTCCCACCCTCATGGGATTTTGGAAGTCCTCGCTGGATACTGGGACTCATGTATATAGCAGACAAACTGCATTCAGGAAACTCTGGAATTGACCTGAAAAAGGAAGCAGACGAGTTATATCTGCAGTTTTATGGTATGCCATTTGAGGAAGCCACACCTAACAGATCTTTTCACAGACCGTCCTCCGGTATCTGGCCCCGATGTGTGATAAGGTGTACTCATGCCTGATTACAGGTGTAATCGTATCACTCTGGTGTACCTGTTGCCCATTGCATTGCTCATAAGCTCCCTTTTTGTCGGGAGATATCAGACTCCTGTGTCGGTGGTTGTGGATGAGAGCATTAAATTGTTTTCATCTGTTCTTTTTGGCACTCCTGCTTCAGTTTCCATTCAACACACTGTACTATTCAATGTAAGGTTGCCAAGGATACTTGCAGCTTTGCTGGTAGGAGCGGCGCTTTCCACAGCTGGAGTCTCTTTTCAGGGGATCTTTCGCAATCCTCTTGTATCTCCCGATATCCTGGGAGTGGGCGCAGGTGCAGGCTTTGGGGCGTGTCTGGCAATACTGTTGTGGGATAGTTATCTGGTTATACAGCTGACAGCATTTGTTTTCGGATTACTAGCGATGTTTGTTTCCATAAGTATGGGTAAGGCCAGTAAAGGTACGGGAACTCTGGTGTTCGTGCTTTCCGGAATAATCGTAGGCTCTATTTTCACAGCTCTTACATCACTGGTAAAATACGTGGCAGATCCTTATGATGAACTTCCCACAATAGTATTCTGGCTTATGGGAAGCCTTGCCACTGTTAGGTATGTTGAGCTGCTCTGGATATTATTGCCTATGTTTATTGGGGCAGTAGTGTTGTTTCTTCTTAGGTGGCGTATCAATATCCTGTCATTGGGGGATGAAGAAGCCAGATCTCTGGGAATGAACGTAGAAAGAATGCGTCTGATTATCATTATTTGTGCAACCCTTATGACTTCAGCGGCGGTTAGTATTAGTGGTGTGATTGGCTGGGTCGGACTTGTCGTGCCCCATATCTCAAGGATGATAGTGGGTCCCAACTACAGCCGCCTTTTGCCCATGAGTATGGTTCTTGGCGCATCGTTTATGCTGCTGGTAGATGATCTGTCAAGGACTATTGCCGCTACAGAGATTCCCCTGGGAATACTCACTTCTCTGGTAGGTGCCCCGTTGTTTGCATATCTTATAAAAAGGGGACGTATGGGATGGAATTGATGCTGGAAGTAAAATCACTTGCTTTTTCCTATGGAAATGAGCCGGTTTTTGAGGATGTATCTTTTTCGCTAAAAAAGGGAGAGGTTATGTGTATCCTGGGTCCGAACGGCGCAGGAAAATCTACACTTATCAAGTGTATTGCAGGGATTCTCAAGCCTGATGCCGGATCTATCCGTATTCTGGGAGAAGAGACCGCTTCGATAGGGGTAAGAGGTATTGCCAGACGTATAGGTTATGTACCCCAGCAAAATGAAGTGGTATTTCCTTTTACTGTGCTGGATTTTGTAACTATGGGACGTGCTCCTCATCTTTCAATGTTTGCATCTCCAGGTGCAAAGGATATTGAGATTGCAAGGGAATCGCTTGCAATGGTGGGTCTTTCTACCCTTGCGGAGAGGCCGCTTTCCAGTCTAAGCGGTGGGCAGAGCCAAATGGTGCTTATTGCCCGTTCTCTTGTCCAGCAGCCGACTCTACTTTTATTGGACGAGCCTACTTCTCACCTTGATTTTGGCAACCAAATTCTTGTGCTGGAGACTGTGCGGAGATTGGCCTCGCTGGGCATGTCAATTGTGATGAACACCCATATGCCAGACCATGCTTTTCTAGTAGGTAGCTGTGCTGCAACATTGACAGGAGGCAGATTAGTTGCTGCGGGAAAAGTTGAATCGGTTATAACCAGCAAAATGATGTCTTCGGTCTATGGTGTAAAAATAACTGTTAGGGAAATTGAGGATCTGAAAAGAAAAGTATGCCTGCCTTTGTGAGAGGAATAAAAAACGGGAAATAAATTTTACCCTTTTAGATTCTGCCGGATTTATGATGCTTTCGAGAAAAAAATCTTTAGCACCTGTTTCTGAGAATTCGGAAATCAGTTTTAGGGAAGCCGGCTCATTGTTTGTGCAAGGAGCAAGTTGATGAGCCAGTAATATAAAGTTGAACTTAAGATCATGAACTCAGGAGACATAGTATGATAGACCTGTTTGAACTGTATTTTTATGAAGATTGTCCGTATGAGGATGAAAGTGTTGAACTGCTGGGCATTAGAGGGAAAGGCACCTTGAGGATTTTTTCCAGGGATGCAGGAGTTTGTGCCTGTGCAGGTGAACTGGCTGACTATTACGAAAAAAAGGTTTAAAAATCCTGAATTTCCTGGAAGACGGCAGAAAATTCAAGCCAGGAGACAAAATTTTAGAGGCTGAAGGTGATTTAAAACTCTTGTTCAGGTTATGGAGAGTTTCTCAGACTTTTCTGTCGCTTATGTGCGCCATTGCTGGAAAAACCGCCTCTATTGTGAACGCAGGAAAAAAGAAAACCCTAACATTATCATTGCAACAAGCAGAAAAACCCATCCCGGAGCCAGAAGATTTGAGCTTAAAGCCATCCGGGCAGGAGGAGGAGACATCCATAGAAACTCCCTTAGCGATTCCATTCAGATAAGCCAAAATCACCTGGAAATTGTTGGTGAATTGGGAAAACTCCGGGCTATGAAGAAAATAGAAATCGAACCAAGATCAAGAGAAGAAGCCCTCAGATACGCAAAAATAGCAGAAATAATGCTCCTCGACCACTTATCCCCTGAGGAATTAAAGAAAGTAGGGCCCGAACTTAAGCGGCTCAATCCCAAACTTGAGATTGCTGTAGGGGGATTGAAGCGAAAAAGTCCCTGAATACGCTCCTTTTGTGGATATTATTGTCATAAGTGCTCCCTATTACGCAACTCCCCTTGACCTGACAACAAGAATAGAAAGGATCTAAGAAACAGAGGACATTTCCATTATTGGCATGAAAAATCCCTGAAATTACTGGCTTCGCCAAAATTTGGGATATATAAATGCCTTGGAAGGGTGTATACGAGGGCTACAGAAACTCCTAGTGTCGAGTCAACAGCAAAATGTCGTATAAAATCAATTGCAACTATTCAGAATCGTTAAATCTTTGAGGATTGACGCGACACTAGAGAAGATATTGGTATACGTGCGTAGATGTTTGAGGGATTACAAAAAAGAAGACGAGACAATTCTCACTCAGACTATCTGGATTCGAAAAAAAACCATGGGAGACCTTATTTAAGATACACAACAATTTGCATACCTCAGTTTCATTTATGGTACAAATGTAGCTAAAAATATAACTCGATTATTTAAAAACGGTTATCTGGAAAGTTTTCCATCCCCGCAGCTTGCTGCGGGGCATTCAACTGAAATAGAGATCAAAATAAGATTCAATTTATATGCAATTTTCCTAGAAAAGAGGAAAAATTGTAATATTTTAAATGTTACCTGAGTAGTTACAATTTACTTAATTTTTTTCAGGGTTGTGTATTAATCGCGCAAAAAGTATGAACCACTGGTTACCTTTATCGATGTAGAACCACCATCGGCATAACCACCGTTTCCACCCTTTCCTCCATTAATGGCTATTCCACTATTCGATCCAAAGCTACCAAGTCCTCCATTACCACCATTGGCGCTTCCGCCATTTGCAAGGTCTTTATTTCCGAAAATATTTCCATTTCCACTGATGCGGATACTTCCACCATTTGAAGAGCCTCCATTACCGCCATCACCACCATTGCCACCGACTCCACTATTGGTCGCATCACCACCATTACCACCGTTTCCACCTTTTGAGATCCCACCAATTGCAGCGTTTAAGTTTCTTTCTGCGTTTCCGCTGATAAAGATGCTTCCACCATTTGAAGAGCCTCCATTACCGCCATTACCACCATTGCCACCGACTCCACTATTGGTCGCATCACCACCATTACCACCGTTTCCACCTTTTGAGATCCCACCAATTGCAGCGTTTAAGTTTTCTTTTGCATTTTCGCTGATAAAGATGTTTCCACCATTTGAAGAGCCTCCATTACCGCCATTACCCCCATTGCCACCGACTCCACCATTGGTCGCATCACCACCGTTACCGCCGTTTCCACCATTGGAATTCCCACCATCTACGAGGTTTAAGTTTCCTTCTGCATTTCCGCTGATAAAGATGTTTCCAGGTTGTGACGAACCTCCGTTACCACCATTACCGCCATTGCCGCCGACTCCATCTTCAGTTGCGTCACCGCCATTCCCACCGTTTCCACCGTTTGCGGAGCCTCCGTTTCCTATTTTGCCGTTACCAATTACAACTCCACCATCAGCATTACCACCATCACCGCCTTCTCCACCTATTCCACCTATTCCTCCATTTGTGCCAATACCATCAGATCCAGCGTTTCCGCCATTGGCAGATCCACCGTCAGCGCTGCTACCAGTACCGATAACAAGACCGCCATTAGCAGAACCGGCACTCCCACCATTACTTCCACCGTTTCCATTGACTGCGCTTCCGCCGTTAGAAGATCCTTCGCCTACGACAATACCGCCACCTCCGTTAACACCCTGTCCGCCATCAGCAGAACCTTTACCTACAACAAGTCCACCAGTTGCACCATCAGTACCACCGTTAGCAGATCCTTCACCATACACAACTCCAGCAGATGTACCGTCCAATCCAGCATTTGCGGAACCATAACCGACAACAAGACCACCTCTGCTGTCTAAGATAATATTTTCAGGCGTATCATTTGCTAGAGTGCGTCCATCTACAGTAAAACTATTAGCACTCACTGCAGATGCTGTTGCTGATATCATTAAAAAAGCCGCAACATAAACTACCACTATTTTTTTCATCCAATCAAATGCCCCTCTCTCCATAATCCTCAACCTTTGCTTGTTAGTTGTCAAAGTAAAAAGAGTGGTGAGAATACAATCTCAGCCACTTTTAACATCAATTTTTAATAAATCGTCGTTTAATCGTAGACAAAAACAATGTCCCCACCATCTCCGCCATCAGCACTTCCGCCGCTAGCGTTTAAAGTGTTCCCGGCTACAGTAACGTTATTTACACTGGCGCTTGCTGCACCGCTAGTTGCAGTGGCTGGCTGATTGACTATAGCACTGCCACCAGTTGCATTTCCTCCTGCACCAGCATTTTGAGTGACTGTTGTATTGGATGTAGCGGCGCCACTAGTTGCACCTGCTGCGCCACCAGTTTGAGTGTTTGTTGGAGTGGCTGTATTATTGCCACTAGTAGTTGGACCTACTGCGCCACCAGTTGCAGTGGCTGTCTGAGTTGCTGTAGAGGCACCACCAGTTGCAGTTGTTGCACCACCAGTTTGAGTGGCTGCTTGAGTGGATGTAGGGGCGCCACCAGTTGCAGTTGTTGCACCACCAGTTTGAGTGGCTGCTTGAGTGGAAACAGCGCTGCCACCAGTTGCACCTGCTGTATTGTTATCTTCAGTGGCAGTAGATGATACATTGCCCGTAGTGTTCACTGGACTAGCTGTGGATGTAGCGACGCCACTATTAGTGGCGTTTGTTGCGCCACCAGTTTGAGTATTTGATTCATTGGATGCAACACTGCCACCAGTTGCATTTGCTTCAGCATTTTGAGTGTTTGATTCATTGGATGCAACGCTGCCACCAGTTGCATTTGCTGCACTATCTTGGGTGGATGTTGGATTGGCTGTAGCGCTGCCACCAGTTGCATTTATTGCACTATTTTGATTGGCTGATTGATCGGCTGCATTGCTGCCACCAGTTGCATTTGCTGTACCGCTAGTCGTAGTGGATGTTGGATTGGCTGTATTGCTGCCACCATCTGAACTTGCTGCACCGCCAACTGTAATGGATGTTGGATTGGCTGTAGCGCTGCCGCTAGTTGCATCGGCACTAACATTGTTTGCCGTAGGAGATGCGACTATATAGGCAGTACCACCAGAAGCATTTCCGCCGTTTCCACCGTTATTATTCACGATTGTCGTCTTGCCGTTTTTGTCTGTGTTTTTATCTGTATTCATACAATTGTTATTGAAATTCTTTCCGAAAATGTTATTGAAAATGTTATTGAAACAGTCATTTTGTTTCACAGGTTTCGTAATCTTTACTTCCTTTGCACTAGCAGTTGCAATTGTGGCCGATGCTAAGAAACAAACGACCATCAAGAGAACAAATGCCTTCTTCACTTCTCTAAATGTTGTTCTCATATTAACCCTCCAGACTATTTTTTATTCATCAAAATGGATGCCTGATTACTCAATAGGTTTTTAAATTGACTATCTAGTTTCTTTTAATGTAAAACTAAATATTTTTTTAAATTATTTTATTTATTTCCTTTTTTAATTTTATTTATTAACATTTTTAACTAAATATATTCATACTCAAACTTAATTGAGTATTAACTAAAAACTAATACGCATGTATATAATATCAATAGAAAAGTTTTTTCTTAATAATAATATTATTCAATATTTTATACATACTTGTCTATTATATATTTCTATTTAATAATAATAGACTTTTCAGGACTCTGGTCCAAAATCTAGTGATTTTTGCATTTCTTGATTGAAAATCTGAATTCGTAAGAAGAATTCAGCCTCCAATCAAAATTAACATTCGATATCTAAAGGCTTCAACCTAGAAGTAAAATCACAAGGATTGTAACCAATTACAAAATCTAGTGATTTTTAATTTTACGTTCATCACTGGATTTTGGTACTGAGTCCTTTTCAGGCTTAAATATTCGTTTTAATGAGAATTATTATGGATCCGGACCATTCAATTTAAAAGAGCCAAATCTCAATTGACTTAAAGATTATCGAAACTTCTAAGAGCGTGTCTTAAAATAAAATTTGATTCTACAGAGGGGACAGGACTTATACATTTGAACTGAAAAATGATAGCATTAAACCGTGAAATATCTAAAGCGTAAATTTTAGCTATGATGCCTAATGTATTTGATTTCATACATCGAATGAGTAAGTCCGATAATACATTTACAGTCTGAATTTAAAATCAACAATGCATACTATACAAATGTAGAAATGGTTTGAATTTTAAGACAGCTCTAAGGAATTCATGGAAGCTGAACTTATAAAAACGTGAAGAAACTGTTAATAAAATTGCAGCTTAATAATAAAAAATTTGACACTAACTTTCAATATGTCCTTTATAAGCAAAAGGCCTGGGATAGTTTGTATAAACTAACCAAGAATAAAAAAGCAAGCGTAGGAGTAATTGAGGCGTACTCATTAAGTAACTTATTTTCACTGATGCCTGATAAAAACAGGCATGGAAGGATTTTCATAAATTAATTAATCAATAATAAAAACCACTTTGTAAGAAGAGGAATAATATGTTCTCTCGAAGTTGCTTTTGATGATCTTGAAGATAAATCTCAAGTTTGGGAGAATTTGCATAGATTATTCAACGATGAAGATACACCTGTAAGAAGTGCTGTGGCAGAATCTATTGGGACTTCTTTTTAATATATTGAAAAGAAATTAAAAGTTTGGGAAGATTTGCACAGATTAGCTAATGGCATTCTGTCAAAACGGAAAGCAAAATATGAAATAAGATACCTTTAATGTTTTAATAAAGCAGGGACACATATGAAAAGCACAGTATATCTCTACGTATTTGACACAATGGCTGACTGGGAAGTTGGATATTTAAGTGCTGAATTAAACTCGGGAAGATTTTATAAAAAAGGGCTGTCGCCTTTAAAAGTAGTAACAGTTGGCATAGACAAAACCCCTGTTATTACAATGGGCGGCGTAAAAATCCTGCCTGACATTGAACATGACGAATGTACTATTGAAGATGCGGCAGCCCTGATCCTCCCTGGCGGAAATACATGGACAGAACCAATTCACAGCCCTATTTTAAAAAAGGCTGAAGAGTGTTTGCAGAAAGAGGTAATTGTTGGGGCAATTTGCGGCGCTACATTCGGACTTGCTGAAAGTGGGATGCTGAATAAGAGATGGCATACAAGCAATGATCTTGGATTTCTTAAAATTACATGTCCAAATTACGCAGGAGAAAATTATTATAAGCAAGAACCAGCGGTAACCGACGGTAATCTGATTACTGCTTCCGGAACAGCCTCATTGGAATTCACTGTTCACATGTTGAGAAGACTGGATGTATTCTCGTTGCAAACATTAGATTCATGGTATAACCTTTATCAGACTCACGAATCGAAATACTTCAATGAACTGATTAATTCTATTCAATGACAGTTGCAAAAGGGATATTTGAATCTTTTAATGAGCTCGTTTTAAAACTGCCTTCAATCCTTTTGAACCAATATTTTGGAATAGAGAACCAGGGTCGATAGGACTAAACGGATACCTGTTTTTAGTCAAAAACATTGACCCTACAAAGTACTCCTTCTAAGTCTGTTAGGAGTTACGCAGTTGGCTCTTGACATATCGTTTTTAACAACTTCCCATCCATACGAATTAATTTAATGTGTATATTGGGTTATTTAAATATGCTGTCACTGCCCCTCTCCGAATTTTCATCGTACTTTCGAACCAGGATATCCCCGTTTTGATTCTTTGTAACTCCAGTCTAAGGAACGCTCTTAATGAGAACATTATATGTGCTCTTTGTGACTCTTCCTTTCTTGCCTGACATTTTTCGACCCCACAGAACTGCTTTATTCCTCTGTGGTATTCCTCAATTTTCCATGACTTCTTTGCCAACTCTTCACGTTTTGATTCATCCATATCCTGTACATCTGTAACCCAGTGTTGCGTGTCTCCATCTTTTGAAACTATCCTAAACACCTTTACAAATCCATATGCTTTGAGATGAACCACAAGTCCTTTTGGAGGAATCTCTACTGTTTCAAGTGGCACATTTCCCTTCTTATCAGGATTTACCAAACGATTTTTCTTTAACCTTGTAAGGAAATGCCATTCTTTCTTCTTTATTGCTTTAAGGTTTTTCACACTTGCGTACCATGTATCAAACAAAACAAATTCGGGATTAAAACCACGTTCTTCGGCTTTGTCAAGCATATCGCGGAAATGGTCATTCTTTGTTTTGTCGTCTTCATCAATGTTATAAATTCGAAAATCGATAGGTATAACAGTTGTACCGTCTGTCCAAACTAAGGTGACCAAACCTATCCCCTTTACAGCACGATGATGTTTTCCACTCCACATACGACGAACAAAAGCCATTTCTTTTGCGTATGGTTTATCTAATGTTGAATCGTCAATAATTAGAAAGCCTTCTTCAGGCTTAACATGACTTTTTACTTCTTCCCATAATGCTTCTGTGTCTGGAGGTTGCCTTTGAAGGCAACGAGTGAAAGCATCGTGAGAAGGAGCATTAGCTACGATTGGATAACATCTAGCAGCTTCAGTACAGCTGAAAACGTTAGATGCCGCAATGAGAAAATTAATGAAATCAATGTCAATACACTTAGGTGGGTTTATATCCATAACTCCGTACGTTTTTGGGGAACTATGGAGATATTAGTATATTTTAAATGATATTACTTTTTCGGCATTTCAAATGCGTAAGTCCTATCTGTAAAAATCAAGGGTTTTAAAGTTCTCTTTTATTTTCAAAAAAATATGGGGAAGATTTAAGCAGACCGTCAGTAGGAGAAATATATTTCAAATGAATTGAAAAAGGCCGAAAAAACTTTCTTTTCTTATTCAGCGGTCCAGTTTCAGCTAGTTCCAATAAAAATAGAATTCAATTAACAAATTTTCATTTTAATTAGAAAAATAATCCCCTTGAAAACTTATCGATAAAGAGCAAAACTGATCAGTCCTGGAAAGTTCTCTTTCACAAACTGCAACTAATAAGTTAAGAAAAAAGTATATTCGGGCTTATAGTGTATTAAAAAAGTGGAAAAGAAATAAGTGTTGATGTAAACTCAATTACACAAATTACACTTAGTATCTGTTGTTTTCTCTGGGTGTTCTGTGATTAGGGAGACAATCCCTGCAGTAAACCGGTCTTTCGGGGTCAGGTTTAAAAGGCACTTCTGTCTCAGCTTTACAGTCTGAACAGGTTGTCTTGTGCATTTCTCTGGGAGCGCCGAAATTGGAATTAGAATTTCCTCTGAAGTTTCTGTCATTAAAAGCCATATTTGTTTCACCTTTGGTTTTAGTTGTTAGTAAATTGTTTTAAAATAAGATTGTATAGAACTCTTTGATTAAAAACAAAAATTGGTTTTTAATAACAGATGATTATACGTCTCTTTATTTATCAACACATATACATTGCATCCATAATATATAAATGCATCTATGAAAATGAAGATGCTCTCTCGAATGAGATAACAATTTTTAGACATGTATTTTAGAGTAGAGTATTTTAGAGTAGATAAAAACCTGTTTTATGAGCTTCTGAAATCAGTAATTAAGGTAACCTTTACGCTCAAGCCATTCAACCTGAGGCCTTGTGTATTTCCAGTTTACTTCGGCTTTGGAGTCCTGGACTTCCCAGGGATTGGCTATGACAACGTCACCTTCGCGGATCCACATTCTCTTTTTCTTGGAACCGGGAATCCGTCCCATGCGGATAACTCCGTCCATACACTGAAGTGTTACCCTTTTCGAGCCGAGTAAACATGCAACCGTTGCCAGAACCTCATTTCTGTCTTTACGGGGAGTTCGCACCCTTGTTATTTCTTGGGAGCCATCTCCTGAACCTCCCGACATGGTGGATCCTAATTTTCTTTTTCTAATAGTGCTTCTATAGTTAGCCGGATTAATTCCTCCTTAATGGAATTTGATTTATTTTTTACAAGTCCAATATTGAATAATTCATACCGGTTCTCATTCTCGATGCCGATTTGTTTTTACTTTTTCCTGCTGTACTAGTGTTCCGTCAACGGCAAGATGTTGTATAAAATCAATTGTAACTATTCAGAATCTTTGAATCTTTGAGGATTGACGCGACACTAGTGTTCCGTCAACAGCAAAATGTCGTATAAAATCAATTGCAACTATTCAGAATCTTTGAATCTTTGAGGATTGACGCGACACTAGGTGGAAATAAGTAAAGAAACAAAGAGAATGAACCAAAAAACAAAAAAATGAATCAGATGTTAATGTAAACTTAATTACAAAATTAACATCTAATGTAGATTATCATCGGAATTATCTGTGTTTAGGAAAACATTCCCTACAGTATACTGGCCTGCCTTCGGTGGGTTTGAACGGTACTTCGGTCTCAACGCCGCAGTCAGAACATGTCACTTTTGTCATTTCCCTTGGTCCACTGTTACCGCGGAAACCTCCGGAATTTCCTCTGGAATTTCTGTCATTAAAAGCCATTTTCGTTTCACCTCCGCTTTAGCGGATAATAGTTAAAAAATAAGATTGTATAGACCCTTAGATTAAAAACAAAAATCGGTTTTTAATAACAGATTATACGTCTCTTTATTTTCAATACATACACTATATAGCCAAATTATATAAATCAATCTATACAAATGGAAGCAAGCCCTTTCAATGAGAACACTTTTTAACATAATTTACGGCAGAGATAATAGCCTATTTACTATAGGACTTACGCGGTTGAAATGAGAAATCGATAGCCTTAAACCTTTAACCGTCTAAAACTCATATTTAACTACAACGTTTATTGTGCTTGATTTTGAATCTCAAGTGCGTAAATTCTATACTAATAGCTTCTGAAACCAGGAATGTTTGAAAATTTCCACTAGAAGTCAAAAACAGCCACAAAGGGCAAAAATCCTATTGATGATCTAAAAAACAGCCCTTGGAAAATCGATCGATGAAGTGTAAAACTGATCTGCCATGCAAAGTGCCACTTCTAAATCTACAAAAGCTCCGGATTAAGAAAAAGTATATTCCCAGTCTAAGATATTTTAAAAACGTAAAAGTAAAAGTATTAGTCCGCTTGAGCAAGCAAAAAACAATGTTTTTCATTCCATAAATTAGTCCTCTCGAGCGCAGCGAGAAGGACTCCGTGCTCCCGAAGCGGAACTCGGGCGAGAAGGACTCCGTGCTGTTGCGATTACATCGCAACTCCCAGAAAATTTCCGATTTCCTGTGCTCCTGAAGCGGAACTCGGGAAGCTAAACTCGGGAAGCTAAACTCGGGAAGCTAAACTCGGGAAGCTAAACTCGGGAAGCTAAACTCGGGAAGCTAAACTCGGGAAGCTAAACTCGGGAAGCTGAACTCGGGTAGGAAAAACATTTATCATGCGTTAAGATATATAAAATAATCACGAATAACAGCTAATTTAACCAGAAAAAGGCCGCTGATGCATGGCAAAAGATGAGCGTATAAGATTTCCATCAGGTTCGTATCAGGCTCTCCATAAAGGTATCTGTTACAGAATAGATCCTGAGAATAACACTGTGGAAATGACCCAACAGCTAAAGCTCAAATACAGTCCTGAGAGTAAAGAAGAGGTTATTAATCTGGTCAACAAACTTGGAGCAGAGAAAATTCAAAAAAGACTCGGATTATTCTCAAAACTCCTTGTTATTTCAATACTATTATTCCTATTTTTTACACTTTTCCCAACTTATTTCCCTGGAAAATCCGATAATCTTGTAAACGCAGGAAGGTTTTTAACAGTTGTTTCAGAAATTGCTTTTCTTTATATGTTTGGTTTTTATAAGGTCTCAATGAATTATTATAGGGATTCGTACTGCGAAAAATGTGGGAAATATTTTGTATTTGAGGAGTTTCAGGCTCCTTTAATTAAAGAGGAAAGCAAAACTGACGCTTATATAAAAACTTTAACAAAACACTGGCGTTGTAAAAAATGCGGATATGAATATATAAAAGTTGAACCTCAACCCACAGGTCATCATTACGAAGAAAAACAACACAATTTAAAAGAAGATACCTGTGAAGAATGCGGGAAAGAGCATGCAATAGAAGAATACAGGAATGTTGATGTATTAAATTATGCTGCCAGAAAGAAAATAAGGTATTTTAAATGCAGACACTGCGGTTATCATGAAATCAGACTAATAAAAAGTTAAGTGTGATTAAATAAATTGGAAGGCTTTTTTACGATTTACTACAGCTATTCTTGGCCATAATAAAGATTTTCAGGAATTTGTTAGAACTGGCTGTGTTTGAAATAAAAATTAAGTCATTAAAAGTCGCCTAAAATTAATCCTCTTGAGCTAAGCGAAACAGGCCTCAGGCTGTTGCATTTGAATTGAAACTCCCGGAGAATCTCCGATTTTGTTTAATCCCGAAGCAAAAATAGAGAAGCGAAAATCAGCTTAGAAAAGATATTATGAATAATGTTAATATGGAGTGGGCATCCGGTTATTGGGGAGTTGGGGGGTATGGGGGGTTATAAAAAATAGTTAAAAAGGTCTTTGGTGACCTTCCCAGATGCCCATCTTTCTAGTGTACTTCATGATATATAAAGTTACAGGTTTTGTCCTATGTTAAAGAAATATCATCAGACCTGACATTAAATAAATTTAGTGCAAAACGTCCCGGATGTTCAGATAGAAATTTTCAGATCTATGGTAACCATGATACCGTCTTTAAGTTTGCTGTCTTCAAGCAGTGCGTTATTTAAGGAAATATGTGAGAAACTGAAGCAAAGTCCGGAAACGTGGATTACTTTTCTTTCTAAATTTTAGCGATTAACGACTTTAAGGATGAAACATCTTTCACTGTTATATTCCAGAGGGCTTCAAGATCAATAATATTTTATCACCAGAGGAGGGTTGCAAGCCCTCCTCAATAAAATTTACGATATTATATGACTTTAATTGGAATTTAAGTAAAAAATAAGATGTACTTTTCCTGGGAAAATCATTAATTGCCTTAATTCGTGGAAAAAAGAAAACTACTCTTCAGTTTGATGGTGAGTTTAAGAGGACCCTATTTAGTTTTACTTGTGTCCTTACGTTTTTTAGTTTTATTTTCATTCCGGACCCCCTTATTCCCTACCAAACTCAACCTTTTCTCAGTTAATACAAGGGCAACAAGCAGGAACAATCACTGAGATTCGCGGACATGGCAACTGTTGGAACGAAAGCAAGTGTCAGGAACCTGGCAACGCCTTTCTCGTCCGATAAAATGGTACACGGTGATTTTGGGAAAGCTCCGCTTATTCCAGTAAACGAAGATTTCAAATGGAAATTGTTATCCGAAATATTAAATGTTTTTGGTTTTAGATCTTGCAGACAAATACTTACGAAGAGGAACATCCTACCCCTCTCAAAATCAGTTCCTGCTCTTAAAATCGTACTTTTGAGCATGTTTTTTTCCTGTGAGATCTCCTATGCTGTTAGGAAATTGAAAGAAAAGGAAAGCTTGAGAACCTTTTTAAAAATCAGTTCAATACCCACTGAAAAGGAAATTTATGGCCTTCTTAGTAAATATGAACCCCAACAGTTTACTGATTTTGTTTTCGAATTATTGAATGATTTATGCCCTAAAAGAAAAAGTGAGTCAAGAGGCATTATTTCTGTCCAAAAGTACTGTTTTTTAGCTGTACATTTAGTGTAGATGACTGTAAATTACGGTATTAAAGAAAGAAAGGAATTACAAGCCTTCGCTGAATAAAGAAATAAAGAGGGGACTAATCCTGAAATTATTTCGCAGATTCAAAACCATTTGAAAGTTCAATACGCGATACAGCAGCAGGCGACTCAAAAGATTAAATGTTGAGTAAATTTAGGCTCTTCGTTGTTTTGTGTGGATATCCTCATAATATTCTCATAAAAACCAATGAGGTCTTGAATTGAAAATCATCTTATCCATAGGGAATGACGAAGAGCCGAAATAAAAAAGCGAAATAATTTTGGGATAAAACATAAAAACAGTAAAAAAATAAAGGATAAAGGAGAGTGAGAGTCATCGATCAAGTCTGACTAAAAAAGAAAAAGTACTCTTTTAGTCAGACTTGAGAACTATCTTTTTTACAATTTTCAGTAACTGACTCTCATTATCCAATTTATCAATTTATTCAGTCGAATACCCCGCAGCTTGCTGCGGGATGGAAAACTTCCCCGATAACCGTTGTTAAATAATCAATTTATATTTTTAGCTACATTTGTACTGTAAATGGAACTCAGACATGCAAACCATTGTGTATATAAAATAAGATATCACATGGTTTTTTGTGTGAAGTACCGTAAAAAGCTTCTTTTAAAGACAGAACTCGTAAACTTTTTGAAAAATGTATGCTTTGAAATTAGTGAAAGATACTGTTTTGAGTTTGATGCAATTGGTAGTGATGGCGATCATGTACATCTTTTTGTTGGAGCTGAACCAAAGTATTCTCCTTCAAAAATCATGCAAATTATAAAAAGTATTACAGCAAGACAAATCTTTAAACAATACCCTGAAATCAAAAAACACCTTTGGGATGGTGAACTGTGGAGTGATGGAGGCTACATTGGAACTGTAGGAGATGGAATAACTTCCGATGTTATCAAAAACTATGTTGAAAATCAGGGAAACCAGGAGGAAAAAGAAGCATATCAGCAAATGAAAATTCTTGATTTTGAATAACCATTACAACCAGAGCGGTGGCGCGAACATACCCCGTTGCTTGCAGCGGGGTGCGCCAACGCAACTTTGATTTTCAGCTTATTTAATATTTTCAAAATCCCTCTCCTACTTCTTTGCGCCAATGCAACCAGGTATTTCTTTGCAGATTTGCCTCTCTTCTATCCTTATTCCTTGACAAACATTTTCTAGAATTTTCTTTATAATTGCCTAATTTTTACACAGTTATATTTCAAATGAGAAAGTTTAAGAATAGAAACAAATCAAAAATATTAACATTATTTATATGAAAAATATATGACAGAAAAGGAGTAGGATAATGAAAATTAACAAAAAATTATATTCAGTAGCCTCAGTATTAACAGTTATAGTTTTATTCTTAATTCTGGTTTCATCTACGGCATCAGCACAAACTGAAATAGATCACCATAACATTGACCCACCAGAAATCACAAGTGGAACAGGGAATACATCAGATGACCAGGTTCTGTCTGAGGATGTATCTACAGAAGGAAATTCCACGGATACAGAGTCTATACAAGCTGCCACACCAAGTATTCCTAAAACTAGGATTACTACCCATGAAACGGCATCTAATCCAGATATCTACGGTGACAAGATAGTATGGCAGGATAACCGCAATGGAAACTGGGATATATATATATTTGATCTCTCCGCTAAAACAGAAATTCACACTACCAATTTAACAGATCAGACAGCTCCTGCTATTTATGAAAATCTGGTAGTATGGGAAGATGAGCGCAACGGAGGTCATGACATTTACGTGGAAGATCTCTCTTCAAAAAAACAAAGTCGTATTTCTAAAAGCGGAGAAGCACATAATCCTTCAATCTATAGTACTAAAATAGTATGGCAGGAAGAACTTAATGGGAGTTCGAATATCTACATGTATGATCTATCTACTAAAAAGAAATTCAGATCACTACCAGTGGAACAGCATACAAACCTGATATCTATGGAAACAGAGTAGTTTGGGAGGATGAACGTGATGGAAACGAAGATATCTTCATTTACGACCTCTCCACTCACAAGGAAACTCGAATTTCCACTAGTGGAAAAGCAGATAATCCTAGGATCTATGGTAACAGAATAGTGTGGGACACCCGTTATGACTATCCTTCGGAAATCTACATTTACGACCTCTCCACTCACAAGGAAACTCGAATTTCTGATGGGATTTCATACGAGCCAGACATCTATGGTAACAAGATTGTGTATGAGGATAACCGTAACGATGTAACTGGAAACACGGATATTTACATGTATGACCTTTCAACTAATAAGGAAACCATGATAACCTTCGAGGACTTGGAGGACCCGGAAAACAATCCGTATCAGGTAGACCCAGCTATATATGGTAATAGGATTGTGTATACAAAACGGTATCCGCAAGGCGACATCTACATGGCTACTCTTGTTTACCCACCAGTAGCTGTATTTTCTGCATCGCCAACCTCAGGAAACGCTCCACTGAAAGTAAAATTTACTGACAAGAGTACAGGTTCCCCAACTTCATGGAAATGGAGTTTTGAAGATGGAAAAACTTCAACATCGAAGAGTCTTACATATACCTACAGTAAAGCCGGAAAATATACTGTTAGCTTAACAGTAAAGAATGCTGCAGGAAGCAGTACGAAAACAATAAAGAACTATATTGTCGTAAACGCATTGAAAGCTCCTGTTGCTGCTTTTTCTGCAACTCCAACCTCAGGAAAAGCCCCACTAAATGTGCAGTTTACTGATAAAAGTACCAACAGTCCAACTTCATGGAAATGGAGCTTTGGTGATAAAACATATTCCACAGCCAAGAACCCTGTACATAAATACAGTAAAGCAGGAAAATATACTGTCAGCCTAACTGTGAAGAATGCTAAAGGCAGTAACACTAAAACTATTTCCGGATATATTAAAGTCCAGTAAATAATGAATGTCCTAAATTAAAAACATGTTGTATCCTGAAATTATTTCGCAGATTCAAAACCATTTGAAAGTTCAATACACGATACAGCAGCAGGCGACGCAAAAGATTAAATGTGAAGTAAATTTAAGCTCCATTTTGGTAATGTAGAATGATTCTATATAATGAAACAAATTCGAAGTTGAAGTAAAATAGTGAGTCACCCGTATACGATACAGAACTCCAATAAAAGAAATTAAAAAAGCGAAATAATTTTAGGATAAAGCAATCTCTCCAAATTCATTGAATAAAAATAAGTTAGAAATATGTTTCAATTGTGGCATTCTTTTTTAATTCGCCAGACTCGGCAACAACCACATCCAATTTATTTTTATAAATGCCTTTATCTCCATCGCGTTCAGTAATATCTGGATAGACTTCAAGGCTAATATCAAATTTTATGGCCTTACTGTTGATATTATCACTCATTTCAATATAAGTTTCATATGTGATTACTCGGGACATTAATCGGAAGTATTGATAATCTTCTCCTACTAATGATACTTCACTTGCAATCGGATATAAAACAGGACTATTTTCATTAATAGGGTCTTCATTGTCCATCTGTTCCAATACTACAATCTTTGAAAAGGAAATATCTGCAAGAACAGATTCGTTTGTCCTAAATTCTAGCATTGGACCATATTTGGTATTTACAATAGAAGTCGCCCAGTTTCCATTGAGTGATTTATTGTCGAGTGACTCAGTAGTATTTTCAAAATATATTCCTCTTATGTACTTCTCTGGCGTGTGGAAAACATGCTCTTGTAGAAGAATTTTGAAAAAGATGGTTCTTCCTGAGAAGGTGTAATTGCAAAAACTCCTTCTTTTGTTGCAGGAATTGGAACTAAAATTTTAGTTGTTCCCAATACTTCAGTTCCTGAAAGACCACTTATTTTAACTGTATATTTGTAATGTGGCCTTAATTCGTCACCCCTCCAGTCTCTTAGATTCATCTCAACAATGTATAGTCCACTTAATACTATCAATAAGAGTATAAAAAAAGAATAGGTGATTATTTTTTTCACTGTTTCATCCATAGTTACACTTGGATAATATTAACATTGATAGCTTAAATCTGTAGCTCTTCTAAAACTCGTGAAAGACTTTTTCTTTTTCCTTTGGCTTATCCTTCGGTTTTGAGTTTGATTTCTTACAGACCCTCCAGAGAACCTCCACGGAAAAACCGCTTAAGGAAACAATAATGTAGAGATCTATAGCAAAAAATAGGTCGTGAAACTAAAAAGGAAATATATCGTAATGTAGATTGTATTGAGCGAAGGTGTAAATGTGGGAAACAAATACCAAACAATAGATTTTGAAACATGGAAAAGAAAAGAGTATTGTCAAATATACAGGAATGCAGTGCAGCCTCAATATTGTGTGAGTTTTGAACTTGATGTGACGAATTTTAAAAAGCGCGTTAAAGAAAATAACTGGTCATTTACGATGGCGTTTATATTTGCCGTTACGAAATGCGCAAATGAAATCGAGGAGTTTCGGTATCGTTTTCTTGATGGTGAAGTTGTATTATATGAGTCCATTGATACCTCATTTACATATCTGGATAAGGAAACAGAATTATTTAAGGTAGTAAATGTTCCCATGCAGGATACGGTTGAGAAGTTTGTACAACTGGGAACCGTAACGGCAGAAAATCAAAAAGAACATTTTACAGGAAATATGGACGCAATAGTAAATATATCTTCCTTTTTTAGACAATTGCTGAGTATCTAAGACGATAAAAAGAAATAATTGTAAAAAAATCGCTAAAAATTTTGGATTATTCAAGAAGAGTGAAAGGGACTGCCGAGGAAAAGGTAAGAAACCTCGGATATGATGTTGGAAACAGCAGCTTGCGGTTGTTATCCCATGGAGTGGACGCCCAATAGTGAAAAAATTGGGGTGTCATGGTGTTATAAATGGATTCCGTTTTTCAGTTAGTATATATACGCTCGGAAAGTATTCATATGTTTTAATTGACTAATCAGTTATTTTTCTAGCTGTCTAAGAGGCTGTCTTAAAATTCAAACCATTTCTACAATTGGATAAGGAGCAACGTTAATTTTAAATTCAGATCGCAAATTTTCCGAAATTCAGGTACACACTGAAACTTAAGATAGTACTTTATCCCACGGGGCTTACGCACTCTATATACAAAATAAAATGCAATAGCCATCATTGATTAAAATTACACTTTAGACATTTAGCGGCTTAATTAGACATTTAGCGGCTTAATGATACTGTTTTTCATTTCAAGCGTGAAAGTCCTATCACAATTATAGAACCAAATTTAATTTTAAGACACGCTCTAAGAGTATAGTCACAGAATGAACTAAGAATCTCTATGTCAAAGCTGTTGATTGATCCGTCATTTTGTCTGTCTGTCTCAGAACTGCCGACGTGTGTCTAGATAACTATAGAGTAAGCAAGCAAATTTTTCATTTTGAGCCAAAAAAGAGTATGAGTATAAATGTTTGCTCGGTGGTGTTGTTTGTCTCAAAGATTGATGTTACCATTGTTACCAAAAAAGTTCCTATGCGAGTTACATATATATCACATAGATTTGCCGTAGGTTCTACAAAAAATCCTAGACCTGCATTAATAATTAACTTTACCGTAAAAAGTACCATTTTTGAAAGTTAACAATGTGAAGTATATAATGGGGACTCTGAGAGATGAATAGGACAGCTTGCAGAGAACCAATAAGATCACGTGTACACGTGATAATAAGCCCTACAATCAATTTGCTTTGTCAGGGTGGATAGTTAACATCCCCAATTTAACAGGCGAATTCTAAAAAAGAGAAATATAAAAATATGAAATAGTCCTGTTGAAATCCTTTAAGCTTTTTCCATAACCTTATCTGTCGCGTTGAGCGTAATAGTAATTACAAACACAAAATTATGTGGCGCACCCCATCGCTTGATGTGAGGGCACTGGCTCAATTTCATTTACAAAGATTGGTAATACTCCTTTATTTTCCTCGCCATTAAAACTCTTCTATGTTCTAAAAATTCATCGTACTTTTCAATATTCATTGAAAAAATGCTATCAGGAATGCAGTTTTGCTTTAAGTTCTCTGTAAGAGTTTCAAAGTCAGTGATTCCACCATACTTTAAATCCTGACAATTGCATTGCTCTTTTAATTCGTTAAGGTACATCTCTGGAGCTTTATTGCCTATCTTGATGTTAATTTCGGACTGCGTGTAAGCATAATTGGCAACTTGGTTATATTGTCCTTTTTGCAACCCGTATTTTTTCAAATAATCCTTTGGGAAGATGTGGTGGATATCACCTTTATGAGATATTAAATCCTTCACAGTTATGTCTCGTGAAAGAAAACCCTTATCGTTTAGTTTTACCTGAGCTGCTAAGTACACATTGAAATAGGGACTTGTTGAAAACGAAGTATCCAAATTCCCCACTAGTGCAATATCAAAAAAGGTATCAGAAAGATCTGCGCTTTCCACACTCTTGAGATATTCTCCAAAGTCCATCTTTGAAATATTCTTTATATCATGATCAAACCACGATTCAGGAGAGCCTGAATACCTTCCAGTTAAAACAGATAAGACAAACCACCTGCGCACATATGATTCAATCTGAGCTGGATTGCAGTTCTTTGCCTTCAATGCTAGGTATAAAATGTATGCAAAATTGAGTGTATTCTGTGAACGAACGAGACTGGAAGAAATAAAACCTGCAGATTTGATTATCATGAGGAAACGTTTGAAATTGGTCTCATTTATAAATTCATATATACCTTCCTCAAGCTTCTTGAAAGAATCTCGGGCAATTTCCTCTTCATAAGTCCTTGTTTCAAAGTTTCTGCCGGAAAGCAAACTGACAAGGTCTGATAGTTTTCCCCTATGAGCTCCAGATGTGAAGACAACTCTCAGCAAATCTGTATAATTTGGATCATATAGATCATCATTCTCATTTTTCAGCCAAGTCATTTTTCGGAAATACTCTGTTGAAGCAAATTCGCTGTCAATATCTACAATTTGACTGTAAAATTCCGGAGCAACCGCCAAATGACAGAAGTAATCAATAGCTTTTCTGATTGTGGACCCATTATATGTTTCATTTGCAGCAATCTTTGACATTGCAAAATCAGCCTGACTCAGCACAACTCCCTTTGAATTTATGCGCACGAATATCTCAGTCACTGTTTCAATATCTAGATCAGAATCCAGCTCAATCAAACCAAGTTGTTTATGAGTAATCATTTTTAGGTTCTCAAGGGCATCTTCAACTTGGTACTCATCTGCATTAGGATTTTTTTCACAATAATTATCGATAATTTTCCTAGTTCTTTCCATCCCTGTAATAATTGGGGATATATCTGGAATCCATGCATTGTCTTTCTGTATAGCAGAGTTAAACACTTCGAATTTCTCTTCTATTGGCTGAAATGAAATTTTAATTTTCTCTCGTACATAATTCTTGTTTATTATATACTCTCCAAGAATAGCTGCCCTTAAAGCCATAACCCGTTGCTGACCATCAATAAGAATTTTCTTTCCTTCTGAGAATGAGCCATCTTTTAGTTTGACATTTGGATTCCGCCAAGCAATCAGATAACCAATTGGATATCCCTGATAAAGAGAATCCATAAGGTCCCTGACTTTTGTTGAGTCCCAGACAAAAGGTCTCTGGATTTCAGGAATTGCTATTTCCCCGGTTTTTACCCAAGTAAGAATCGCTTCTATCAAGTGTTGATTCACGGCATACTTTTGCGTTTTCATGGTTCAGTTTCCTTATTATTTTGAGATGTCGTAAAGAGAATAGAGTATAAGTAGACTTATTGCAGGTGGCAGTGTCGGTAACTAATGGATTTATATTAAAACAGTTGACAAAACAATTAATTAATGTTTCTATTTGAATCTCATGATTTGAATTAAAAATTGATTTTTGGTTGCCCACTGATAACTCGGCTAAAACTGCCAGGAAAAGGCATCTAATGAGCTTGTTTTAGTCTGATTTGCGGATGATTGCACGAATGTTGGGGTACCCCTTTCTTTCTTCATTTTTTGGTTCTGTTGCAAAAAATCTGGCTGTTTTACCAAACCAGTGAAAAACATCACAATTGTGATATTAAGATGTCATAAGCAGGTCAATAATAACATAAAAAGAAGTTATTATAGCCTAAAAGGGTAGAAATATTATTTTTGCAACAGAACCAATTCTGGTTTTGGAAAGATGATTGATACTTTGGTTCTAACTCTTGTTCTAATGAAACTTGCATCCGCAGATAGAACAAAAGTCACCGGACCGCGTAGACGCTCTTGTATGGGTTCTTTCAACATTGGATTTATTCATATACAGCATGGGACGAATCGTTATGCAAGGTTTCCTCCTTCGCCTCTTCATTAGATGAGGATACCGGAGAAGATATCTGGTCTCAAATGGATTGTGTTTTCAATTCAAGGGACCAATACAGAGAAATGGGCTTTTAAAAAAAAGATATATTATTTTAAGTTGGGAGGGGAGTGTCGATCCCTCCCAAGATGTAAAATTGTAAAGGATCTGTCCGCAAAACTAACACCTTTACATATTAAAATTATTGTAACAGCTATAAATGGATTTCGATTTTGTTTTTTTCTTTCTATTTTTGTGTTATTTTTTGCGCTGGCCTTCTCAATATCTGCAAGAAAGAAGTAAAATTAATATAAAATTATATTGATAAATCGAAAGATGCCTGTTTTTATTCAAAACATTTTCTTTATAGAGAAAGATGTTATGTGATATTACTTCTCAACTGTGTTTCATTTTAAATTCCAAAATTTATTTACAGAGGTTTGAGATGAAAGAAATAAAAAGTGATGAAGCACGAAGAGTTTATTCTCTTATTGGAGTCTTAGGAATAACGGTGCTTGCGTTTTTAATGTTGGTGAGTATAGCGGGTGCAGCGCCATATGCATATATTCCAAACTTGGTAGATAATAATGTCTCTGCAGTAGATACTGCTGCGCCAAAGATTACTGAGACTCAAATTACTACCAGTGGACAGGCAGACCGCCCTGCTATATATGGTGACAGGATAGTATGGGAGGACTGGCGTAATGGAAATGGCGATATTTATTTGTATAATCTTTCCACACACAAGGAGACTCAGATCACCGCAAATGAATCAGATCAAATGTTGCCTGCGATCTATGATAACATAGTAGTGTGGGTAGATGGTCGCAATAATTATGGATACGATATTTATATGTACGATCTCTCTACTAAGACCGAAAAAAAGATAACTGGACTTGCATGGTGGCCTGATATATACGGTAACAGGATAGTATGGGAGAGAGGATGGGAAAGAGGATGTAATATTTTCATGTATGATCTTTCGACTAAAAAGGAAACTCAAATAACCCCCAATGGATCAGATCGTCATTTTCCTGCTATCTATGGTAACAGGATAGTATGGGATGATAACCGCCATGAAAACTGGGATATATACATGTATGATTTATCCACTTCCAAGGAAACTCAGATCACTACCAATAAATTAGATCAAAGAAAACCTGCTATCTACGGGGATAGGATAGCATGGGAAGATTCTCGTGATAGATACCTCACTATCTACATGTATGATCTCTCCACTAAAAAGGAAATAAGAGTAAACACCAGCACAATAGCGTTTGATCCTGCTATCTATGGAGATAAAATAGTCTGGACATCTCGCACCGGCGATGATGACGACATTAAGCATGATATCTACATGTACGATCTTTCTGCTTCCAAGGAAACTCAAATAACCCCCAATGGACACTCAGAATACCCTGACATCTATGGCAACAGAATAGTGTGGAAAGAACAAAACTATTATGGAGATACTAACATTTATATGGCCACTATTTCAGAAGAGCCTAAACCACGTCTTCCGGTTGCAAATTTCAGCAACAATGTCACATTAGGTTATGTTCCTCTTTCAGTTCAGTTTACAGATCTCTCACAAAATGCGATTTCATGGTACTGGAACTTTGGAGACGGAAATAATTCAACCGAGCAGAATCCAATGTATACTTATTATACAGTAGGAGAATATACTGTTAACCTAACAGCAAGTAATGCAAATGGTACAGATTCAAAGTTAGCTACAATTACTGTTTTAGAACACCCAGTCCTTCCTGTTGCAATCTTTTCCGCGAAACCTACCTCAGGAAAAGCACCATTAAATGTTGTCTTTACTGACGAAAGCACAGGAGCACCTACTTCATGGAAATGGACCTTTGGAGACGGAGCAAAGTCATCAGTTCAAAATCCAACGCATAAATATTCCAAAGTAGGGAGTTATAAGGTGACACTGACAGCAACAAATACTGAAGGCAGTAATACGACAACAAAAACAGATTATATAAAAGTGATAGAAAAACCGGTTGCAAAATTCACCAGTAATGTAACCTCAGGAAAAGCACCATTAACAGTCGCCTTTACTGACAAAAGTACGGGAATACCGACTAAATGGAAATGGATATTTGGAGATGGAGCAAAGTCATCAGACCAGAATCCAATACACCAATATTCACAAGAAGGAAAGTATAAGGTTACACTTACAGTGATTAATGCTGCAGGCAGCAGTACTACAACAAAAACAAATTACATAAAAGTGACAACAAATACAAGACCGGGTATATACTCTAAAAGCAAATAAACCCTTAAATTGAAAAACTATAAAAAGTTCAAGCTTGGGAGTGGGGATTTATTAATCAGCAAATTTGGATAAATGAAATTATAAAAATTTCTACCATTGCTTTTTATTCCCTTGGTTTCAATGGCCTTCTGATTAAAAACCCTTAAATTGAAAAACTATAAAAAGTTCAAGCTTGGGAGTGGGGATTTATTAATCAGCAAATTTGGATAAATGAAATTATAAAAATTTCTACCATTGCTTTTTATTCCCTTGGTTTCAATGGCCTTCTGATTAAAAACCCTTAAATTGAAAAACTATAAAAAGTTCAAGCTTGGGAGTGGGGATTTATTAATCAGCAAATTTGGATAAATGAAATTATAAAAATTTCTACCATTGCTTTTTATTCCCTTGGTTTCAATGGCCTTCTGATTAATCAATGAGCTGATCCCAAAATTCGAATTTCCGCCTCTGAATCTCATATTCTGAATAATCAATCAAGGTTTATAATCATGAAAATTATTTCTGAAACTGATGATTGAGAATAAAATTAGTTTTGGGATGAGCTCAATGTTTAAACCTGCAGGAAATAATTATTATGGAGCCGATCCCAAAAGTAATATTAAGTTGAAATTATAAATTT
This sequence comes from Methanosarcina sp. ERenArc_MAG2, assembly GCA_023955635.1. GTDB lineage: Archaea > Halobacteriota > Methanosarcinia > Methanosarcinales > Methanosarcinaceae > Methanosarcina > Methanosarcina baikalica. The sequence continues at coordinate 503,829 of JAMXHR010000010.1, read as the reverse complement.
ACTTTTATGTCATTCAGTGAAATCGATGATGTTCTATGGGAATCAATAGAGCCTTATCTTCCTCCGCAGAAATCACATACAGGAAGGCCACGTGCAAATATGAGGAAGTTAATGAACGGTATTTTGTACGTTGTTATGACAGGTTGTACTTGGAAAGATGTTCCCCGTCAATATGGTTCTAAATCAACCGTTCACAGATTCCATCTCTATCTCTGTGAACATGAAATATATCAGGAAATCTTTAATGAACTTTTAAACAAAGGTTATGATTTGAAGAAAATAGATCTCTCTCATTGCTTTACTGATACAAAGGATATTCCGGCTAAAAAAGGGGGAATATCGGCTACGATGGACACAAAAAAGTAAAAGGAATAAAATTAAGCGTTTTAGTAGACTTACAGGGTTTACCTCTCTCTATTATTGTTGTTCCTGCGAATAAGAATGATTCAACACTTTATATACCTACAATTAAAAATTTTAATATAAAGAGACCTGTAGGAAGGCCTGTTAACAGGCCTTCCAAAGTAACAGCTGATGGAATGTATGATACAGCCAAAATTAGAAAATATAACAGGAGAAGAGGAATAAAGTCCAATATACCAGTAAATAAAAGAAATAGGGTAATTAATCAGCTACCTTTGCTCCTAACTTATTTTTCTGCTACACTCAATGCTTATTATTTTCATATTGGTTAATATAAAAATCATTCATTTCGTGTTTTTTATGGAACGTGATGAAATTCTATTTCTCTGTCACTCTAATCCAGAGGCTATTCTTGATCATATAAATAGTCTTGAGACTGAATTGATTGCTTTTAAAGAAGAAGTTCGAAATCTAAAGGCTCTTTTGAATCAAAACAGTCAAAATAGTAATAGATCTCCTTCTACCGATACTTTTTTCCAGAAGAGAACTCAACATGACGAAAAAAGAGTGGTAGACGTCCTGGTGGTCAGAAAGGACATCCTGGATCTACACTAAAGACTTTTGATTCTCCTCATGAAATCGTAAACCTTCGCCTGTGTAACTGTAAATTTTGTGGTTACAGCCTTTAGGAGACTGAATCAAATGGTTACGAGAAACGGCAGGAAGTTGATCTTCCTGCCTTAAATTTCAGAGTTATTGAGTATCGCAGTGAGATCAAGAAATGTCCTTACTGTGGTTATAAAAACAAGGCTGATTTTCCAGATCACATAACAAAACCTGTTCAATATAGTCAGAAGATTCTGGCAATTGCAGTTTACCTGCGGGACTTTCAATTAATACCTTATGGGCGAATTTCAAGAGCGCTTAAGGACCTTTTTGGATTGAGGATGAGTCCGGCTACGGTAAAGAGGGCAGAAAATAAGTGTTTCTACAATTTAAAAGAAGTCACCAATTACATCAAGAAGCAATTGATCAAAGAAGATGTTATCCACGGTGATGAAACCGGAATGAGAGTCAATAGCCACAATGATTGGTGTCACGTAGTCTCTACGGCTAAATGGACCCTTTATTTCCATGATAGAAGTCGAGGGTCAAAAGCCATGGATAAAATGGGGATATTACCAGAATATCAGGGAACAATGACTCATGACTTCTGGAGTTCCTATTTCAAATATCCAATGTGCAAACATGCGATGTGCAATGCACATCTCAGGAGGGAACTTAAAGGAATTCATGATAATTTCAATCAAGATTGGGCTCAAGAGATGAGTAATCTGCTTGCAGAATCTAAAAAATATGCAGATAAAATGAGGGAATTGGGAAAGAAAATTGAAGGAAAAGAGATTGAAGCATTAAAAGAAAAATACAGAAGAATCGTAATGAAAGGAATTGAGGAAAATCCTCCGCCTAAAAGATTGAAATGTCAAAAAGGAAAGAGAGGAAGACCTCGTCAAAGTAAAGCAAAGAATCTACTTGACAGATTCATAAAATATGAGGAGGAAATTCTGATGTTTGCTACAGACTTGAGAGTACCTTTCGATAACAATCAAGCAGAAAGAGATCTTGGGATGATAAGGGTTCAGCAAAAGATCTCGGGATCTTTTAGGACACCACAAGGAGCGGATGCTTTCTGTAGAAACAGAGGATACATTTCTACAATAATGAAAAATATGATGTCTATAATTGATTCACTTTATGCGGCGCTTAAGGGAGCGCCGACAATACCTGAATAATTACGAAATAGGAAGAAAAAGAAGATAGGAAGACCAATAAAGGTAGATCAGGAAGAATTCAAAAAGAAAAGCATAGTAGAAAGGTTCTTTAGCTGGATAGAATCATGCAAGAAAGTATTTCCAAGATATGAAATAAAAGAGGAATCATATCTAGGAGTTGTAATGGTAGCAGCAATAATTAGATTACATGAAGTTTTGGGATAGGCTCATGCATTTGCTTAAGGTCCTCTTCTCGCTGGCCTGCCTTCTCAAGCTCTTCTTTTAATGTGGAATTGTGCTTTTCTTCTTTAGACCTGATGACAGCTAACTGGTTATAAGGTGCCTGTATCTGAGTTTTCAGGTCAACTAAAAAAGAGTTTTTCCAGTTTTTTAACCATCTTTTGAGTTTGCAGAACTTCTGGATAATGTAAAGTTTACTTTCAAAAGTTTTTTAAATTATTAAATAGTTAACAGTTTTTGCGAGAACATATAAATTAATCCCCTCCATGTTCTCTTTTTATTTTCCTCTTTTTCTATTGTATCTACCCAATATTATATTATATTGGAATAAAAGGCGTTTGCTAGTGCTTTCCATTGGAAATGAGGGACGCATGCACAAGGAATTCTCTCGATAACAAATTACATTAGAAATGAATATGTAATTAAGGTACTTTTAACTCGGCTTGATGTAGATTTTAACAGACATCTTCCAAGATTACCAAAACTTCCAAATTAAAATATTTATCTAAAACATGAATTTTTATGCTTTTTTACTAAAAAATGACTCAGTTCCAAAATCTAGTGATTTTTAATTTTATGTTCATCACTAGATTTTGGTATTGTGTCCTAAAAAATGTCCTTTTTATATAAAACAGAACAAAATCATTGTGATATATAACCTTGAAATTTCTATAATGTGACTTGATATTTCGAGGTGATTTGAAAAAATATGTCTATCTTATTTTGTTTGTTTTATTGGCTTCAATGCTATGCATAGGATGTACTGACTCAAATAGTCAACAAAAAACTTCTCAAATTGCAAGTGCACCAGATCAGTCTGAAAATACTCAAAGCGCTGACAATCAAGACGCTGAATGGGCTAAATCCACATCTAACAGTGTTTTAATTTTTGCTAATGACACGGCTCAATTTTCAAACTCAATCAATAATAAGGATTATTATACCGCGATAAAAGGTATCGAAAAATATATACAGGCTCTCGAAACTGAAATAAAGAATATCGATAATTACAAAGTCTCCTCGGAGTTGCAGAGCTGTAAAGATGAATATAAATTAGCATTGATTGATGACTACAATGCTGCAACATTCATGAAATCTGGAGTAACTCAACTTACATCTGGGAATTTCTTGGAATCAGCCGCTGCCGCAAAGATGGGAACTGAAGGACTCAGGTTAGCAAATAGCCATTATGATAATGTAACTAGTTTAGTAAAAATTTATAATGATGCTCATCCCGACTCACAGATAGAAGTAAACTTCCTATACCATAACGTAGGTCCGGAGGAAAATTCACAGGATGAAGTCGCCACATCCGAGCAAACATCAACGCCTGGAACAAAAACACTTGCAGATAAAGAGCCAGAATCTGATGAACCACACGCCAATGAAGACTCAAATGATGTTGAAGATAGCTCAACTAGTAACATTTTCGATTACTGCACATGGCAAGCCGAAATCACAAAAAAGATAGGTGAATATTACAAAGCATCAGGAGGCAAAAGCTATGTTGTAGTTAGTATTAAACTCGATAATACTGGTGACCAAACATATTCAACCAATCCGGTTATTGGCATCTCAAAATTGGCGATATGTATTATCAGTCTGACAGCGCAACATACGACAGCTCTTTGAATCATATGACAACAGATTTGGGTCCAGGTGGCAAAATAACAACAAAAATAGCATATCTCGTTGATGGAGAACCTTCAGTTAGTGATTTGGATTTATATTATGATGGTCCAGGATCTGATGGAACTATATACTCATGACTTGACTCAAAAAACATAGCTATTCTATTTACTAATCCTGTACAAATACTATGGAAGCAGTATTTGTACGGGCACCAAATGGTAAAATCTCTTATTCTGAAACCTTTTACCAGAATTTATACCACGGTTTTTTTGCTCCAGGTGCTTCAATGGCTTTCTGATTGATAAGAGTTTGAACCTGCATCATATAATTTCGGTGCGTTTCCTGACTATTTTCAAGTTCCTTATTCAATGTTTCAATATGCTTGCCTGACTCTTCATACCTGGCGCGCAGCTCTATTACTTCCATCGGGTCCGGAGCTTCCAGTAAAGATGTATTGAGCCTTCAAATCTCGTTTTTTGAAATATCTATTTCTGCCTGCATTTGTCCCCTAATTGCCTGCATTTGTCCCCTAACGGCTTCCGGGCTTTCTTCGCTGTGTGGCTGCACTAATGCTTCAAATCCTTGTATTACTGCCTGTGTTGGGCTTGTGTATCCTGCTTGCAATACGCTATCATACAAAGCGGCTGGCACCCATACGCTTATTTTTCGCTTTTCTTCTGGCATGATGCATGCATATTGCAGGCAAAGATTATATTGTCTTCTAATTGTCTCCTAATTGCCTGCAAAATGCAGGTATGTCTAAGAGGTTGTCTTAAAATTCAAACCATTTCTACAATTGGATAATAAGCAACATTAATTTCAAATTCATATAGTACATTTTTCCGAAATTCAGGTATATTGACCTTAAAGATAGTACTTCATCCCAAAGACTTACGCACTCGAGGTATAAAATCAAGTACAATAAACATCACAGTTTAAATATACATTTTAGACATTTAACGGTTTAATGCTACAGTTTTTCAATTTGAATGCGTAAATCCTATCCCAATTGTAGACTCAAATTTAATTTTAAGACAGGCTCTTAGACATTACCAGAGCCTTTCTTTTACTGATTACGAAATGAGGGATATAGAAAAGAGGCTCATAGAATGGGGAATTTTTAGAAAGGAAATTTGAGCGAATATTGCCCCACAATAATAAATATTAGAGGCTACGCCAAAATATTACAATAGAAATATACCTTTTGGACTACTAATGGGAAATTTGAATTAATGTTGGCATTGGTAAACAAAAATAGATATATACATTATAACCTATATTTCTGCATGAATTGCCCAAAATGTAAGAGTGCCACTCACAAAAAGAACGGTATAGTTGGCGGACGTCAACGGTACAAATGCTCTGATTGTGGCTATAACTATACAGTAGAGTTAAAATCAACTGCTAGCTCTCCTTCTGTAAAGAGACAGGCTTTGCAACTCTATCTTGAAGGATTAGGATTTCGCTCAATAGGGCGATTTTTAGGAATAAGTCATGTTTCTGTCCAAAACTGGATAAAGAAATTTGGTCAGGAGTTAGAGGACCTAAAAAGTGAAAATGAGATATCTATTGTTGAAATGGATGAAATGCATACTTACATCGGTAACAAAAAAAATATTGCTGGATCTGGATTGCTGTTGATAGAGTTGGGAAAAAGTTCATCAACTGCTCTTTTGGTAGCAGAGGAACGGAAACTGGACAACTACTCTGGGAAAAATTAGAGAAGAAAGAGATTGGAGAAGTGATGACAGATCACTGGAGGGCATATGCAGAGTTTCTTCCTGAAACGATTCATCATACTCAATCCAAAGCAGAAACGTATACAGTTGAAGGATATAACAGCATATTGAGGCACTTTCTGGCAAGGTTGAGAAGAAAGACAAAGTGTTATACGAAGAGTCTTGAAATGCTAAAGTACTCTGTTCTTCTATTAATGAAACATAGAAATAAAGAGATAGCTATAATTAGTTAACAATACCTTAATGTTTTATCCAATTCTGTTTACTCAAAGAAAAAATCGTTGCCATAACCTATTTTCTCTATTTGATCTCTTCTTTGAGGATTCTTATGAGCCCTTCCTGCTTTTTAGTATAGATATAGATCCGTAATTTCAGGTTTGAGAATGGCCAAAATCTAACGACTGAGCGTGAGGTTATTATTTTGAGGTCACATTCATAAGGCACCCAATATTCAGAGATGAGTACTAAAAATGATAGAGATAAAAGCGTCTGTACTAGTGTCCCAACAATTTAATTTTTGCTTATCTTTATATGCTTTTAATCCTTTATACGTTCATGCTACAAATTAAGCTTGAAGATCATGAGGTAAATTTCCTTCACAACTTTGTAAGAAAAGGCCATAAAAATGCAAGAGAACTAACTCGTGCCCGTATTCTCCTTCTATCAAACCAGCAAAAAGGAGTTACCGAGATAACAGAAACATTAGGTGTTTCTAGGAATACTACTTTGAACATAAGGAAAAGATATGTTGAAGAAGGTCTTCCAAGCGTTCTCTCGGACAAACCAAGATCAGGTCAACCTATAAAATATACCGAAAAACATGTTGCAGAAGTAATCGCTTTAGCTTGTAGCAGTTCTCCTGATGGAAGCAAGAGATGGTCGCTTTCGCTGCTTGCTGAAGAACTGAGGAAAAAAGAAGGATTTGAAACAGTAAATAAAGAGAGCATCAGGCTTATTCTAAAAAAGCAGTAACTATTCAGCCACTGACTAAAAATTAATGTTTTTTCAGCAAAATGCTGCAATTCTCAGGATAATAGCGGCGCTCCATTGAGCGCCACTAGAATAGCATCCATAACATTCATTCCATTCTTTTTAATTGAGGATATGTACGCCCTAATTCTGCAGAAAGCTACCGCTCCTTCTATGCTTCGGAAAGTTCCCGAAATTTTCTGTTGTAGCTTCATCATCCTGATGTCTCGCTCTGCTTGATTGTTGTCAAACGAAACTCTCAGGTTATTGAGGAATCGCAGAATGTTTTCCTTGTGTAGTATGAACCTATCAAGGAGATTCTTTGCTTTTGTTTGTGCCGTTCTTCCTTTCTTTTTCACCTGAGCTTTAGAGGTTTTAGGTGGTGGATTTTCCTCAATTCCTTCTTGCATTATTGCATCGTATATTTTCTCGAATTCCCTTACTTTTTCTTGATCTATTGAAATTTCCATCTCTCTGCATTCATCAGTGTACTTCTTCATCTCACTGAGAAGTTCATTTATCTTTTAGCCCATTGCTGCTCAAAACTCTCTTCAATCCCATTAAGTTCCCGCTTAAGATGAGCATTGCACAGAGCATGTTCACATCCATACTTGTTGTATGAAGAATATCCATCATGAACTGCTACTCCATTGTATTGCGGAAGGAATCCCAGAGCATCCATTGCTTCTGTCCCTCTTTTAGGATGAGGAAAATAATATGTCCACAAATTGTTTGAGACAACATGAAGCCACCATTTAGTCCCTAAAACTCTCATTCCTGTCTCATCACAATGTGCAGAATGGGAAGTTAATAGATGTTCCATAGCAGCTTTTTCAAAAAGTTCCAGGTTCTGGAAACATTCCTTTTCTGCTCTTTTTATGGTAGCTGGGCTAATACGAATACCGTAGAAGTCCTCTACTAAATCACAAGTCCTTTCATAAGGAAGCAATTGATAGTTCCTCAAATACATAATTGAGGCTAAAAGACGAGGACCATATTGAATTGGGAATTTTATAGATTCTGGAAAAGAGCCTTTGTTAACTTTCCCGCAATCAGGACACTTCTTGATTTCACAACGATGTTCAGTAAATATGATTTGAACAGGAGGAATTTCAACTTCTTGTCTGCGTTCATAGTCATCAACTTCAGTATCTTCAAGATGATGACCACAATTTTCGCAGCAGTCCGGAGAATGGCATATGATCTAATCAGGGTTTTCAACCATTTCAAGAGTCTTGCCAAGATGGCCTTTTTGGCCACCAACTTTTTTGCCACTACTCTTACGGAGACCCTTAGGTTTAGGTTTTTCATTACAAAAAACATCAGTAGAAGGAGGTTTACTGCTATTTTGGCTGTTTTGATTCAAAAGAGACTCTAAAACTCTTACACGTTCTTCAAGTTCAGCAATCTGAAAATCTTGTTTCTCTATGATATACTCAAGTCTCTGGATTACAGCAATAACTGCTTCAGGACCAGTTTCATAAATTTCAAGGATCTCTTCACGTGTAAGCATGATATTGAAAATTGAAGGTTATTTTATATGCAATTTTTCCTCGGAAAGAGGAAAAATTGCTTTTGATAGGGCTATGGCTGAATAGTTACAAAAAGCAAAACTAAACCATGGTTGAGACGGATGTGGTGCATTCAAACGATTAATTCCGAATATAGAGACAGAATGTACGACGTTCTTAATCTGTACGAAGAGGATTACGACCCTAAAAAACCTCTCATCTGTCTTGACGAGAAACCTAAGCAACTGCTTAAGGATAAGAGAATGAGCATTCCTATGAAGCCTGGAAATTCAGAGAGGTATGATTATGAATATGTCCGGAACGGAACAGCAAACATATTCATAGCGGTAGAGTTCAAAGCAGGAAAAAGGGTGACTCAGGTAACCGAAAGTCGAAAAATGACGGATTTTGCACAATTCGTGAAGATCCTCGTTACCGAAAAATATCCAAAAGCAGAAGTCATACAACTGGTTACGGATAATCTCAATATACATAAAGAAAAGTCATTCTACGAAACATTCAGCGAAGAAGAAGCAAAAACAATTCTGGACAAGATAGAATTCCATTACACGCCAAAACATGCAAGTTGGCTTAATGCTGCAGAAATAGAGATCAATGTTATGGATATTGAATGTACAGGCAGAAGGATCGGGAATATGGAGACACTTACACATGAAGTGGATGCATGGACAAAGAGAAGAAATGAACAAGAAAAGAAAATAGAATGGAAATTTACGAGGAAGAATGCGGACGAGAAAATGTCAAAGTATTATGTGAAATAATTAAATTGACAAGACACTAGATAATCAAAATCCTTAATGTTCCAATAATTAATCAAATCATACAATAATAAGCCGATGTAAATTAAGCGGAATATCCAGCGCAGAGAATAGTTACTGTTCTTTTTTCCCGAGATTTGCATTATGTCCTCTATTAGTATCACTACAGGCCTGCGCATAGGTCTATTAATTGTTACTTTCCCAGACACTACTACGACATTACTGGGACGATCAAAAAATAATAAGAAAAATATTAAAAATAGATATACGCTTAATGAGCCATATACAAATAAAATATAAAAGGAAATAGCAATAGCTAATGTATCCAGACAATCTGGAAAAAGTTTTACTCGCGCCTTTAAAACCTTACTTTTCGGCAGACTTGTGTGAGGGGATATTAACTGAAGATTCTCATTTTTCGATTTAAATCCAGATAAAAAGTCTCCTTTACTTCCTTCCTGGAGAAAGTATTTCATGGGCACCACATCCTAGATTCCCTTCATTTGTCATCGGCTAACAAATTTGGTTCTTTTGCAAAAATAATTTTTCTGTACGTTGAGGCTATTATTATTTCCTTTACATATTATTTTAACCCAAGTTTGATCACTCTAATTACCTTATTGTGAAGGTTTTCAACGATTTTGTAAAATTTCCTTATTTTTTGCAACGGAACCGAAAATAATATTCCTCTCTCCTCCTGTGAACGTTACAAAAAAGCAGAAATTAATTTTAAGTCTCATTCTGAGAAAAAGGGTTATAGTCAGGAAAATAACGAAGACACACAGGAGCAAGATAACGAAAACGACTCTAACCCCCAGAGGTTAGAGAGGGTTATAGTGAGGTTAGAGAAGCGCAAGATAACGAAAATGATTTAAGTTCAGTAAGCCTGTTAAAGAAGGCTCTTATTAAGCTTGCTACCTCTAGCGATTATAATAAATGTGTCCCTAACCTTGACGCCTTTGTGGATGACTTTAACAGCAGGACACCTGAATATAGGGAGAAGTTAACAGGTGCCCGGGTTAAATCAAATGCCCAGATATTGAAGGTGCGAGGATGGAAATAACCCCTTCTCCCTCTCCTGTGAGTGCGAGCGGCAATAATAGGAAGCTTAACTTCCTAAACTATCACACTTGTATAGGCCGCGTCTTAGTTCCGGTATCTTTTTGATACTAAAATTCGTAAACTCCTAAACTTCAGCCTCTCCTTTTTTCCTTATCAGTCTCCATGTTTCCAGATCAATTTAATTTTTATATATAAACCCTTCAAATATAATTATATGACAAAACCATGCAGAATTGATGATGATTTAATCAAGACCTGTGCCGATAATATCCGCCTGGGCCTGTCCTATGCAGCCTGTGCGAAAGCTATAGGTGTTACTTATCAGACCCTGGCACAATTGGGAAAAGATCGGAGCTGATGGTAAGGCACCGTATGCAAAATGGTATATAGCAATACGGTCAGCTGAAAGTGATTTGATGAAAGAATGCATGGAGTCCGTTAAAATGTCCATGCGGTTGGGTGATGTCAAATCAGCCATGTTCATCCTGGAATGCAGATTCAGCGGTGATTATGGTAAAGTCTCACAGGTTAACATGCAAAGCCAGAATATGAACCTGAATATAGACGCAAGCCCCACAGCTGACGAAAAAGACAAAATCAGGATGAATATTCTAGCCAGACTTCAACCCAAAAATCACATGCTGGAAGAGGCTTGATCGGCGAACTGACGGACTTTCCCACCTGGCGTATTCACAGTACTTTCCCTGCACAGTTTAAATCCCGCGTAGTTTAATTCGTACTTCCCCTGCAGGAGTTGCGAAGCGGGCCAGGTTTGATTTTTGTATCTACAGGATCGAATTTTATTTCCCCACAAAATCCCTACAAATTAACGAATTTCTACAGCTTTCTCTTGTTATCGTTTTGAGGTTTAGAAAAAATGGACTTTCCCCAGATGCTAAAGCCTGGTTAGATAGTGATCCTTATATCCAGTCCAGAAAGTTTCCCTGGGAAATGGTGAAGTGGGCAAGGGTTATGAGATGGACAACTTTACTGGTCAGGTTGTGTTTTCGGAAGGTAACCACTTAGAGCTTATATAGAAAAAGTTATTAGACCGCCTAATCAATGATATCAACGAAAAACAAATTGACCTAGACGAACTAAAAAAACTAAATCAATAATAAAAAATAAATTATAGCATTAAATAGAGTAGAAGTGAAGCAAAAATAGGAAAACAAATTTTAAAAATCGGTTACTATTCTTTTTTTGGCTTTTCTAGATCAAATTAGAGGATCTAATATAATCATCATCTCCAGAATACTATCTAAATAATATTAGTCAATGATATATTATTTATAATCAGTATATGTATTTTATATCAAAGTAAAATTAAAAGAAGTTTGTAATGGGGGAAAAATCTGAGAATTCAAGTAGTTGGTTCCAGAGAAGAAATCTTTACATTAAATCCTAATGAGTGTGTTGTTCACTTGGCCTTCAGGCCGTCGAACAAGGATATATTTGGATTGGTCAAAACCTGCCCGAAAATTGAGGTAATTCAGTTACCTAAATCCTACATGAGTACGGTTTCAAAATCCATAGAGACGTTCCTTGAAATGCAGAGAATCCAGCTTATTGAAGGAGATGTCTGGGGTCACAGGAAGGACACTAACGAATACTACATCATTCCATCTTCAGTGACTGAGAAAATCAAATTGCGGGCGGCCACCCCACCCTAAACAGGCTGTCCGATAATTACTCCCACTAATTAAAAGATTCCTTCTTTTTCAGTTTAAAGGCTTTATATGCCTTATTTTTCACATGTTTTTGCCCTGAAATTGAATTGTCGGACAGCCTGTAAAGGTCAGGGTATTCGTGACCCTCTGCGCTCCCATAGTAATAAAAAGAGAATGGAAAATCAAGGGAAGGCTTGCAAAAATGATATTCTAATTTTGGTAATACCAGCGAAGCTGTCACCACACACAGAACAGGTAGCCGGAAACAGTACGCAGTTTATATGTGCGGAAATGTCCGGAGAAGAGATAATAGAAAAGAAGTAGTATTCCTTCAAGCTCTTAGGGAGTTCCCTCTGAGCTTTAGAGTACTTTTTGCAGTTTGATATAACAAGAACCTTGGATAGGTGTAATAGATTGCGTCAAAAACTATAATTTTAATTTCTGAATTATTTTCAACACTAATGCCACAATTATAATAAATAATATTATTCTCAATATTATCATTATTATAGGACTTACGCACTTGAAGTACCAAATCAACTGCAGTAGGCTTACAACTTCCTGAAATTCAAATTTTAAATCTGATGGTTACTGTGCTTGATTTTGAATCTGAAGTGCGTAAGTCCTATATTACTTCAATGGTGCCTATCATTTATATTCCTCATATTCATAAATTTTGAATTTATTTTTGATTTTTCTTTATGTTACTATAACTTTAACTCACTAAATATATTTGTGTTTCGAAACGTTTGGGTTCACATATAAGGAGCCGGGGTAATGCCAGCATCGCTTAAACCAGACGCAAAGTAATTATCTGATACTGTGAATCCATTAAGCTACCTCTCGCTTGATATTGTTTATTCTCTAGATTTGTGAACGAAGAACCCTTTTTTATTATTTTCCCGATTGTATCTCCCTCGAGAGTTTCGAATAAAATTAATATTGGTAACTTTTTAGGTTTCATGATCTCTAGCCCTCTTGATACTGATTTCAAGAAGTTTCCCGAGAATAAATTTTCTACTTTGCATCTCATTTAAGCGACGCTGGGATTATCCCTTATTAAGGATTTACACATTGTTAAAAAAGTCAAGGAGTTTTTATAGTAGTATCTTCATATATCTACATTCTGTTAAGAGAAATCGAGAGTGTAATACAAAGGAGCAAAGATAAAATGCAATCATTGGACGAAAAATGCCACTGTAAAGAAGGAAAACAAGATGATTCAGATGCGCTTAGCGTTGATTCAACTGACCGCACATGCGCAGCATACTTATTGAACAATTGGGACGCGGATATTACCAACATCGTTTTTACTCATATAAGTGGAGGTAAAACAGATGTGTTACCATCAGTATCCTTACTGAAACAAGGTGAGTCTAGCATCCGTATTACTATTAACTATAATACTGGTTTCTGTTGCAATCATGATTATTGGTATGTTTATTTTGAAGCTAAAGGTGGCAAGCACCAAGGAAAGTGGATGTGTAAGAACAATTTCTATTGCGACTTGCGAGAGGGCGACGCAGGCACAGTCGTCCAAGCTATGTTGTCCGCAAATGATGGATGTATGTATATCACAGAGTCTAGCGGACAGTGTTACGTTGGCCTTTATCATCCTTAGGACTTACGCACTTGAAACGCCGAAAAGTGGTTCTGTTGCAAAAAATCAGAATATAGAAGTAAAAATTTAGTTTCAAGGCAAAGAACATAAAAAGACAGAATATTCCTAAGAGGTTGTCTTAAAATTCAAACCATTTCTACAATTGGATAATAAGCAACATTAATTTCAAATTCATATAGTACATTTTTCCGAAATTCAGGTATATTGACCTTAAAGATAGTACTTCATCCCAAAGACTTACGCACTCGAGGTATAAAATCAAGTACAATAAACATCACAGTTTAAATATACATTTTAGACATTTAACGGTTTAATGCTACAGTTTTTCAATTTGAATGCGTAAATCCTATCCCAATTGTAGACTCAAATTTAATTTTAAGACAGGCTCTAAGATAACATCCAGATTTAGACAGCTATTCCAAATAACTTGTTTATAAAATTGACTTCACCAAGAACACATCGATTTAAAACACCAACTTGTCCTTTTTTAATCATATTCATAGCTTCAATTCCTTTTAAAGTCTTATTCGCAGTTTGAAAAGATTGAAATCCTAACATTGGATTAACGATTCGCTTTATAGATCTATGATCTTGTTCTATAATGTTATTTAAATGCTTAATCTGTCTAATGCCTACGTTTTTAGGTAGTATTTTATCATTTTTCAGTTTATCTATAGCAGGTGGATAAGCTGGATTCTTATCAACGGTTATTACTCTTGGAATTTGATTATGATTAGAACTCAAAGCTTTATTAAAGAATCTATTCGCTGCTTTTTTATTACGTTTTGCACTTAACATGAAATCAATTGTGTCACCATTTGAGTCAACTGCTCGGTAAAAATATTTCCATTTACCTTTTACTTTGATATAGGTTTCATCAACTCTCCACGAATCATTTGTTAGTCTTAAATGTCTTCTTATCTTCTTTTCGATTTCAGGAGAATATTGATGTACCCATCTCATTATGGTACTGTGATCAACTTGAATTCCTCTTTCTATCATCATTTCCTTTAAATTTCGATAGCTCAATGGGTATTTTAAGTACCATCTTACATTCAATAAGATAATTTCACCTACAAAGTGTTTCCATTTAAAGGAATTAGATGACATATTACTACTTTTTATTTCCTTTTTATTTTATTATGTCCCTAGCAGATATTTTTTGCAACGGAACCCATTTTCTAAAAAGCAACAATCCATATAAATTGTTGATAAGAAAAATAGGAGATTCAACCACGAAAACATATGCAAATCTTAGGTTACTCCATGCAGCCCCTTCATTCGTAAATCATAATTGAATCAAGCCTTGCAGTGCCTACCTTTGTCCAGTACCTACACACAGGGCAGTATTGAGTTTCGCCAGTTTGACTCATTTTCAGTAAGGAATGACATTCTGGACAAATTTTTAGACTTTTCATAAATAAACCTTCATGGTAAATGGATAGTTTTTTGACTAGAACCTTAAACAAAGAATTTTAGGGTTCTGTAGAAACCTTCATAATTTAGGCAATATTGTAAACTCACAGTATCCCCAAATGTGCTACAAGATTGGATTTCCTTCGGTTACTGTCCTTATGAAATCTTGAGATCTTATGGTCATCAACGATAGTAGAAGTCCCAAAGTTGATCTTGTTAGCTGCAGATGAGAAACATCTGCAGCTTTTTATTGGTCTGTTTGAAGGTACCAATGTTCGATTGATAAAGAGGTCACTCGAGATGAATCCTTTTAGAAAATAAGATATTGTGTGGATCTGGGAACATTTTTTGAATCGAATCACTTGATACCTCTAAAATATAACTAAAACAAGTTTATTATATAGCTATTGGATATATCATATATAGTTTAACTTAGAATATATAGCACTTAAAGTGATAAAGAGCAGGGTTCCGTTGCAAAAAATTCAAAAAAATATGTAAATCTATAAGTAATGAATAAAAATCAAAATATTAAAGGAAAATGTACTAACATTATAACCCTACTTTGACAGAAGCATACATTTTGTAATGTATAAATGGGCTTCATGCTTCTGCTTTCTTCACACAATTTATATTTATATTGTGTGTTTATTGATTTATGATATTTACTATTTTATCAATATGTAATGTGTCGATGCAATGTGTTTTTTGTATAAAAACACTATCGTAATTATCACAATCTGTCAAAGTAGGGTTATAAAACTATACCAAATAATTGATTAATGTATTTGACTTCACCAAGAACCGAGTGATTTAGATCATTTACTTGTCCTTTTTTAATCATATTCATAGCTTCAATTCCTTTTAAAGTCTTATTAGCAGATTGAAAAGACTGAAATCCTAACATTGGATTAACAATTCGCTTTATAGATCTATGATCTTGTTCTATAATGTTATTCAAATACTTGATTTGTCTAATGCCTATGTTTTTAGGTAGTATGTTATCATTTTTCAGTTTATCTATAGCAGGTGGATAAGCTGGATTCTTATCAACTGTTATTACTCTTGGAATTTGATTATGATTAGAACCCAAAGCTTTCTTAAAGAATCTCTTCGCTGCTTTTTTATTACGTTTTGCACTTAACATGAAATCAATTGTGTCACCATTTGAGTCAACTGCTCGGTAAAAATATTTCCATTTACCTTTTACTTTGATATAGGTTTTATCAACTCTCCACGAATCATTAGTTGGTCTTAAATGCCTTCTTATTTTCTTTTCGATTTCAGGAGAATATTGATGCACCCATCTCATTATAGTACTGTGATCAACTTGAATTCCTCTTTCTATCATCATTTTCTTTAAATTTCGATAGCTCAATGGGTATCTTAAGTACCATCTTACATTTAATAAGATTATTTCACCTACGAAGTGCTTCCATTTAAAGGAATTAGATAGCATGTCACTACCTTTGATTTCCTTTTTATTTTATTATATCCTTAGCAGATATTTTTGCAACGGAACCTTAAATCCTAACTAGTTTAAGTTTCAACTATATAGGATATATCCAAAAACTATATAACAGACGATATGTATTTAGGAATTTGATAATAATTTTCCTTCGAATTTACAGTTAATACAAGGCAAACAAAAATTTCACGGAAAAGGAAAGGGGTAATGTCATGGATAAAATTAAAGAGGTTAATATAAACACAGGTAACCTTATCGAGGCTAACCTTACAAGAGCTAACTTTAACGAGAGCAATTTTAGAAGAGCTAACTTTATAGGGGCTGACTTTAAAGAGGCTAACCTTAAAGAGTACTACTTTAAAGGGGCTAACCTCAGAGAAGCTAACCTTGAAGGTGCTGATCTTGAGTTGGCTAACCTTAAAGAAGCTAACCTTAAATGGGCTAATCTTAGAAGAGTTAATCTTGAAGGAGCTGACCTTAGAGAAGCTAACCTCATAGGGGCTGACCTTAGAGAAGCTAACCTTATAATGGCTAATCTTGATGGAGCTAGCCTTCAAGGGGCTGATCTTAGGGGGCTAACCTTCAAAGAGCTAACCTTAGAGGAGTTAATCTTGAAGAAGCTGACCTTAATTGGGCTATACTTAGAGGGGCTAACCTTTTAGAATCTTACCTTGTAGGGACTAACTTTACAGGGGCTAACCTTGAATGGACTGGTCTTATAAAGGCTAACCTTAAAGAAGCTAACCTCAAATGGGCTAACCTTGAAGGTGCTAACCTTGAAGATGCCAACCTTGAGGGGGCTGATTTTAAAGAAGCTCACTTTTTAACAGTTGACCAGCTTTCTAAAGTGAAAAGCACTTTATAATGCAACATTAGATCCAGAGATAGAGAAACCATTAAGAGAGAATTATTCATTTCTATTCAAAGATCCCTATATAAACGAATAATCATACATCACCAGAAGCGCCACCAGGGTTTTTTCTCTGTTATTTCCGGCAAAAGCTTTGTATTTAACTTGCTGTTTTCCTGGATCAAGCTCTGAATATGAACAGCTTGCTTTTGGGTCACTTCGTTCAGCTGGCTTATCTGGTCATCCTTCTTGCCTAATTGGTCACCCATTAAGTCTATCTGCTTTCTCAGGTCTTCAATTCTTACCTATGTGTTTCTCATACAAATTTTCTCTTGCATAATAGGGTTATCGAAGGGATAATTTTCACGTTTTTATATCTATGTGCTTTCACTCTATTGATTTTTCGCATTTTTTCAGTTTTATATTCCATAGTCTTTGGAATAATTATTTACTAATTCGCATAGCTTTAATCAGCTGATATCGAAATTTTTCTTCGAGTGAACAAAACCAGCTCGAAATTTAGGATTTTTCCTTGTCTTGCTGGCACTTACATTGGTTAAAAATATCCCAAAAAAGCTTAATGGAAGTATAGCTGCTACTAAGTGCAAACTAATTTCCATAAATAGACATATTCAAAAATAAGGATCAGAAACTAGCAGTGTCAATTCTATACCTATTACAAAAATTTATTTTAAATAACAGTTATGCTTCCATTAAGTCTTTTATACTGAGCACATTTTCTGCTAAGTGAAATATATGTGGAGTTTACATAGTCTTCTGATGAATATGATTATATCATAGATTTCTAGTGGAGAAAGAAAACGGGAGCTTACAAAGACATTTTTTTCTGATATAGTACGAATTTCCGATGGAAAACGCTAACTGTAGCTTACAAATTTGATCTACTTAAAATCTTTGCTTTTCAACTTTCCAGTGGAACTCATGCCCGAAGCTATGTTTAATAACATTTTTCCTTAACTTTGGAATGGAATGTGCCACTGAACAAAAAGCAACTTTGAGTCTCATTGAAAAACCATAACTTAATCTATGCATGTATTGAATGACTTTCTTGCAGTAATAGCTAAAACTTTCTCAAAAGATAGTGCCACCTAGAAACTAATGTAAACTATCCTATAAGTTTTCACAGGATTTTTGCAGAAAATCTGGGTAAAACTAGAGAAAATGTCCAGGATCTCAAATGATAGTTTACAATTCTTGTAATTTTGTAAACTATTTCTTTTGTCCTACTCCGCCTAATAAAGGACAAAAACTGGTAAAATTTTCCTTTTTTGAACGTTTGCTTATATACTCAAAAAGTCTATGCTTTTTAATGTCCGGTATTCTTGTAAAGTAGGAAATTGTCTTAAAAATTACTGGTTTTATGGATTATTCAAATAATTAGTCAAAGCACTAATGAGCCTACTAATAATCAGGCAAAAATAACCTAAAAACGAACTGTTAAAAAAGTACCCCTTTTTTTAGAAGTTAGAAAAAGAAAATTCACAAAATCTGAGCCTCATCTACCCCCTGGAATTAAATTCTCTCGAATTACATGATCTTTATAAAACTGTGATTCAAATGAAAAGTTTTAAAAATGTAAATAAGTTTAAATTATTAATATTTTTTATATTAAAAATAAAATAAAGTTAAGGAGTAGGATAATGAAAACTAACAAAAAATTGCATTCAATAGCCTTGGCTTCAGCAGCTCTGATTTTATTTTTAATTCTAGTTTCATCTACTGCATCGGCAGCTACTGAACAAAGTGCTTCACCAGCGGCGCCATATGCGTATACTGCAAACTGGGCCAGCGATACTGTCTCTGTAATTGATACAGCAACAAACAAGGTTACAGCCACAGTGAAGGTAGGAAAAGATCCTTGCGGCATTGATGTTGCCTTCATCGGAGGAAAAACAGTACTTCCAGTTGCTGCATTTTCTGCATCTCCAACCTCTGGGAAAGCACCACTGAAAATAACCTTTACTGACAAGAGTACAGGAACACCTACTTCTTGGTCTTGGAGTTTTGGAGATAAAAGCACTTCAACAGCCCAAAATCCAACACATACATACAGTAAAGCTGGAAAATACACTGTAATTCTAACAGTAAAGAATGCTGCTGGAAGCAACACTGTAACTAAATCCAACTATATTGTCGTAACCGTTCCGAAACCTCCGGTCGCTGGATTTTCAGCTACTCCGATCTCAGGGAAAGCTCCGTTGTCGGTGAAATTCGCAGATAAGAGTACTAATACACCAATTTCATGGTCTTGGAATTTTGGAGATAAAGCCACTTCAACAGCCCAAAATCCAACGCACAAATACACAAAAGCAGGGAAATATACTGTTACCCTGACAGTAAAGAATGCTGCAGGCAGTAACACAGCGAAAAAGACCAGTTATATAATAGTTAAGTAAGTGGACTCTTAATTGAAAAAAACGTGAAAAGGTTATAGTCAAACGGTAATGAGTGTATAAGATCTGCTTTTGTCACACATTCTATTTCATCCGTTGTGACAGAAACAGACTTTCACTCTGTTACCAAAACTTATACCAGGGCTTCTTATTTCCAGGTGCCTCAATTGCCTTCTGATTAATCAATGTTGAACTTGTTTTTCATATAAAAGTTCTAAAATAAAATACTCTTTTATTGCTACATAACATTCCAACTTCAAAAAGGAGTGTCTATATCTTGAAACGAATTCTAATAGCCATAATAACCTTTTTATTATTAACAAGTCTTGCATCGGCAGCAACTCTAAATGTAGGCTCGCATGAAAAATACAAAACTATACAGAAAGCAGTAAACTCAGCTCATTCTGGAGACACTATCTATGTGAAGTCAGGAACCTACAAAGAATATGTACTAATCAAAAACAAGAACCTTGATTTCATTGGGGAAAAAGGCAAGTACCCCTCTGTCTATGGTTTTGAATTTGACCAATCTTCCACGGATGCAAGTTGTGGTGACATAAACGGTTTCAAAATTGTAAAAACCGGAATCCAATATGATATTGTAGGAACAAATATCGTTAGAAACAATTACTTTACGAATTGTAGCGTTTCTCTAGGCGGTCAAACGTGCTCTAACAATGTAATTATGAATAATCAGTTTACTAATGGTGGGATTGCTCTCTATGAATGTTACGACAATGTGGTCACCGGAAACAAAATTACAAAATCAAAAATCGGATTAGGACTATATGAAGGTGCTACGTGTTCTTCGATCACAAAAAATACATTTTCGTATTGTCAGGTTGGAGTTGCTTTGTATGAGATTCCTGACTGTTTGATTGGGAACACGTACATAAAAAATAAGGTAAATATTAAGACAGGGGTTTATTGAAAACCCACTCTTTTTCTACTTCATTGGGTACTTTACCAGACTCTATAAGTGATGAATTACGAGAATATGCACGTAATTTCTCAGAATCCGCAAGTTTACAGTATAAATGCTTATATATTCAAATTCGTTCTTTTATATAATTGTCCGAGTGTTCACTATGTTTTAACGGTTCTGTTGCAAAAAATCTGGCTTTTTTACAAAATCAGTGAAAATCTTCACAATTAGGAAAGTTAATCATTTTCATTAAGGAAAAAATAATACACACACAGGTAAGAATTATAGTCTCAAATTGCAGAAATATTATTTTTGCACCAGAACCATGAGAGTTGAATTGGTAATTTATTTAGGTATTTCTGCATTGAATGGGAAGCTCTAGGATCAATTTTAAAGGCTTAGGATATAGAAACATACCATCTTAGAAAAATAGACTGATCCTAAAGTTCCTCATCTTCGGGAAATTAATACGTAAATCCTAAATTTTTTAAGATTTAGTAATGAAACCATATTTTTTTAATATTGCTTGCCCTTCTTTCCCTGTTACGAAATCAAGGAACTTCTGAGCTTGTTCTTTATATTCCGTAGAAGAAACCACAGCTATCGGGTATGTAATAGGAGTACTAACAGGCACATTGGCAACAATTTTTACAGTTCCTGGTTGTGCAGTCTTTGTATCGGTCATATATACAAAACCTGCATCCACTTCTCCTCTCTCCACATATACAAGGACCTGTTTTACGTCCTCGGCAAGTACCAGCTTATTTTCAAGCTGACCCCACAAGCCCGCTTCAGTAAGTGCAAGGCGCGTATATTTTCCGACAGGGGTTATATTAGGGTTTCCAATGCTTATTTTCTTAACTTTATAATTTGTCAAGTCTTTTATGCTCGTTATATTAAGTGTACTGCTTTTAGGGACAATAAGTACAAGTGAATTGTGGGCAAAGTTTTTTCTTGAATTATTCGTGATAAGTGATTCATCGGCAAGTATGTCCATTTGATTTTCGTCCGCTGAGGCAAAAACATCTACAGGTGCCCCTCCTTCTATTTGCCTACGTAGGGTTTCCGAGCCTCCAAAATTGAGATTCACATATATTTCAGGGTGTTCGGCTTCAAACTGGGATTCCATATCCGTAAAAGCTTCGGTAAGGCTGGCATCTACAGAAACTGTTATCATCTCAGGATCTACCGGAGGTGGAGTTACCTTTACATTGATATATCCAGACATGGTTTTAGTATTACTGCCTTTTGCGTTCTTTACTGTTAAGCTGACAGTATATTTTCCTGCTTTACCGTATTTATGCGTTGGATTTTGGGCTGTTGAAGTGCTTTTATCTCCAAAACTCCAAGACCAAGAAGTTGGTGTTCCTGTACTTTTATCTGTAAATTTTACTGTTAATGGTGCTTCCCCAGAGGTTGGAGATGCAGAAAAGGACGCTACAGGCTTTACAGTTACAACATTTATGTAATTGGACTTTGTTGCGGTATTACTACCTAATTTGTTCTTCACTGTTAAAATAACAGTGTATTTTCCTGCTTTACTGTATGTATGTGTCGGATTCTTGGTTGTTGAAGATGATCCATCTCCAAAAGTCCATTTCCATGAAGTGGGTTTTCCGGTACTCTTATCAGTAAATACCACTTTCAGTGGTACATTTCCAGTGAGTGGTTTAGCAGAGAAAGCGGCTGTTGGAGCTTTTACAGTCGCATCTGACGTTGATGCCGCAAGTGCAGTTGCAGATAACAGTATTATGCTAATTAATGCAACGGACATTTTTTGTTTCATATTCATTTTATTACCTCCTTTATGGCTTTGCATAATTTTTGATTATTATCTTGCCGACTATCTATCGATTGACAAGCTGAACATCAACTTAGTTACAGATAAATATACCTTTAGATGATAAATCAATGGTAACTATTCAGCCCATACTTAAAAATCAGTTAGTTGATATCGATTTTGACGCAATAACTACAACTGAAGAAGCTTGTGACTGCTTGAAAGATGATAAAAATTAGAGAAATGCATAGGTTTTACATTAAAACCTATGCATAAAATTGGGAATTAGTTTTAAAGAACTTTCACGACACTACCGAGTTTTTCAACTCTTCAAGATTTCTCTCACAAAAACTAATTAATTTTCGATTTTCAGTTTCTTGAGCAATTTTGAATGCATATTCATAGTACTCAATTGCTTTTTCTGTTTCTCCCAAATGACTATATGCTAATCCAAGATTTCCAAGTTCTATGCCTTCTCCTCGCCTGTTCTCTATTTTTTGATCAATTTTAAGTGCCTGTTCATAATACTCAATTGCTTTTTTTATTTCTCCTAGCTCAATGTATGCGTTCCCTAGATTTCCAAGCCAAATTCCTTCATTTCGCCTATCTCTTATTTCTCGAGCAATTTTAAGTGCCTGTTTATAATATTCAATTGCCTTCTTTACTTTTCCTAACTCATTATATTCTATCCCCAAATTCCCAAGGTCTATACCTTCTCCTCGCTTATCCTTTATTTGTTTATGAATTTTCAGTGCTTGTTTATAATATCCAATTGCCTTTCTTAGCTCTCCCAAATAATAGTATGCGTTCCCCAAATTCCCAAGGCAACTTCCTTCTACTTGTTTGTCCCCTATTTCTTGAGCAATTTTAAGTGCCTGTTCATAACACGCAATAGCTTTTCTCAGCTCTCCCAGATTCTTATACTCTATCCCCAAATTTGCAAGGCAACTTCCTTCTACTTGCTTATTCCCTATTTCTTGAGCAATTTTAAGTGCCTGTTCATAACACGCAATAGCTTTTCTCAGCTCTCCTAGACCACTATATGCTAACCCCAGATTTCCGAGGCAACCTCCTTCTCCTCGCTTGTCCCCTATTTCTTGATCTATTTTGAGTACCTGTTCATAATACTCAATTGCTTTTCTCAGTCTCTCCTAGACCACTATATGCTAACCCCAGATTTCCAAGGAAACCTCTTTCTACTTGTCTATCTTCTAGTCCTTGAAATATTTTGAGTGCTTGTTCATAATACTCAATTGCTTTTTCTGTCTCTCCTAAATTATTATATGCTACCCCAAGATTTCCAAGTTGATTTCCTTCTCCTTGCCTATCTTCAATCTCTTTATATATTTTCAGTGCCTGTTCATAATACTCAATTGCTTTTTTTGTCTCTCCCAAATAATTGTATGCTACCCCAAGGTTTCCAAGTTGATTTCCTTCTCCTCTGCCCATCCTCTATATCTTTATCAGATTTTGAGTGCTTGTTCATAATACTCAATTGCTTTTCTTGGCTCGCCTAAAATCCTATATTCTATCCCCATATTTCCAAGTTCTATGCCTTCTCCTCGCCTGTATCCTATCTCTTGATCAATTTTGAGTGCTTGTTCATAATACTCAATTGCTTTTCTCGGTTCATCCAAATCACTGTATGCTGATCCCAGATTTGCAAGAGACCATTCCTTCTACTCGCCTACTCCCTACTTCTCCATTAATTTTTGCTGCATGCTCATAATATTTGATTGCTTCTTTCTTCTTTCCAAGATAACTGTATGCTACCCCTAGATTTCCTAGGTGAATTTCTTCTCCTTGCTTGTCTCCTATTTCTTGAGTAATTTTAAGTGCCTGTTCATGACACGCAATAGCTTTTCTCGGCTCTCCCATATTCTTATACGCTATCCCCAAATTTCCAAGGCAGCACCCTTCTCCTCGCCTGTTCCCTATTCCTTGAACATATTTTCAAGTCCTTTTTATGATACTCGATTGATTTTTCTGTCTTCTCCCAAATAACTGTATGCCACCCCGAGGTTTGCAAGTTGATTTCCTTCTCCTTGCCCATCCTCCACAACTTTATAAATTTTAATTGCCTGTTCATAATACTCAATTGCTTTGTTTGTTTTTCCTGAATAAAAGTATGATAACCCCAAATTTCCAATAATAGTGCCCCGACGTCCTTTGTTTTTCAGAAGAATTTCAGTCCCAAAATGATTTTTAGGTAGTAATTTTGAGTAGAGATCAATAAGTACTGTGTAATTACCCCAAAGATCAAGATATTCATGTAGATAATTGTCAAAGACTGATGTTAAAAGCCTGGTCATATTCTTTGGCCATGCAAGCATGGTGATGGGCTTCAATTAGAGTCTGAATATCTTCTTTTTTTGCAGGTTTTTCAGGAATAGGTAGGAAAAGGTAATAGTTCATTGCAAGCTTATGAACTTCTTTTTTGTTTTCAAGGTCATCATACGAGAACTCCTGTACTATAGGATGAAGCCAATAATTTCCATTATGGTCCGTTTCGAGTAGAGACTTATCTCTCAGTCTTTTGTCAGCATTTCTTGGAGTATTTCCGATAAACATTTCCCTGAGACCTTTCAATTTTACAGGCTCACGATAAACAGAGATGCGTTCAAGGAATTCTTTTTCGTCTCCTGCCAATTTGTCGAATAGCTTTTTCGCCTTTTTGATTGTATTCTCTTTTTCTTCCTTATATATGCTCAAATCGCTAAGAATGTCAGCTACTCCATAATCCTTTACAAGCTTTACAAGTAGCTTCAGAGCAAAGGGATGACCATCCACACTTGTAGCCAATTCCTCCAACTTTTGATATCCAATTTTATCTAACCCGTTACTGATAAGATACTCAACTGCAAAATTAATCTTTAAGCCTTTAACATCTTGTTTTTCATCCTTTGTTATGTCAATTAAATCTTCGCCATTTCTCAACTTGGGGAGAACTCTACTCGTTATAATTATCTTTGCCTGATGAGTATTGTTATGTAAACAATTGAAAAATAGGTCTATATATTCGTCTTGAAAATAAATATCATCTAGTATAGTCTCAAGATTGTCAAAAATAAGCCATATAGGATCTCTTGCCTGTAATTCGTCAGTGAGTTTATCAATATCTTTTTTTCTACTTCTCGTTTTTCCTCCCTGAATTTTATAAGATTAGGACAATTCAAGTATGAAGCTAGTTTTTCTAGGATATCTCCTACTTTAGCATCTTTATTTTGCCTAAAATCATACCAGAATGGAAGAGGAACATTTGCCGTTCTTATATCGACTATAGCCCTTGCTAGAGTTGTTTTCCCAACACCACCTATTCCCTTAAATAGTAAAATCCGATGATCTTGGAGATACATAAGAGCCTTATTTAAATCTTCAACTCGGTTTTGAGTGACAAACTTTTTTACTGTAAGATCATAATAAGGAAGAGCAGAAGGGTTATAACTTTTTAATATTTTGCTATTCTCATTTTCCTTCCTTTTTTGTTCCAGAAAGTCCATTAGAATTACTAATGCTTCACCCGAAGGTTCCTTTATTGTAATTTGGTTGATGTATTCTCCAATGGCCTGCTGGCCTGTGTTATCACCTATGGAGACATTACCGTCTGCAACTATTCCAGCGTTGAACATTGTGTTTCTATTACTTGGAAGCTGTTCGCCCATAATCTCAGACCTAGTTTACATTAATGTAATAAGGAAGCCCCAATTCCCAATATTGTAGCAATTTTTTTGCAGGTTCGTAAAGCTCTGAAATATTTTCTATTGTGTTCCCCGCCCCTTTTATCATCTTAATGGCTTTTTCAAAACATTGTTTAATTTCTGGTAGCTGGGGGTCTTCTTTTTAATTTCTATAACAGCGGTGCTTATGTTGCCATTTACAGAATTTTGGTAATCTGGGTCAAGTTCAAGTTTATTAATTCCTTTTTGGAATTCAAGGAGATTTTCTCTAAGTTCTTTAAGATCAGGTTGGTTAATCGATTGAATTTGGTATTGAGTTATGTTTTCTCCCACTGCAAGTTGGCCACTATTGTCACCAAAGGTCACATTTCCTCCGGCAACTATTCCCAAATCACCAGTAACCTTCCCTTCAGATTTGTTGTCTTCAATCATTATTTCTTCCTCTTGCAAAAATGCAATCTTTCCAATACATGATAAATTGTTATTGTTCCAAAAAATAAGTGCAGTGTAAGCCATCAAACATTTAATAAGATTTCATAGTATTCTAGAAATATATAAAGATGTTCAAATTTAATATAATTAAAGACTCGATTTAAAAGAGGCTAACAAGAAGAAATAATCAAAAAACAATTTATTAAACTCAATGCTAGAACTATTTTGCTTTGTAGCAAAAATGCAGAGATTTTAAGGTAAAGCCTATGTATAAAATGAGATTTTTGAATCCGATTTATTGTTATGATATTCACAGATATGTGAGCAAAATGCATAGGTTATACAAAAATGTCTTAATTTTTGAAAATACATAGATTATTATAAAATCTCTGTATAAAAAATAGAGCCATTCCTGAATAAAAAATTAATTCCTTTACCTTCTTTAGGACTCAGTTCCAAAATCTAGTGATTTTTGCATTTTTTGATTGAAATGTTGAATTTCCAAGAAGAATTCAGTCTTCAATCAAACTCAATATTCGAGATCTACCAACATCATTTAATAGGTAACGTTCAAAGAATTGTGACCATTTTCAAAATCTAGTGATTTTTAATTTTAAGTTCATCACTAGATTTTGGCATTGTGTCCTTTAGTTTAAAAGAATAATTAATGGAGGTTCTATAATGAAGTTTTCTTATGAGTTTAAAGTAGATTCAAATATGCTGATAGAAGATGAACTTACATATCAAGAAAATGATAAAACTTTTGTATTAATTCCTAATGAAAAAAAGCTTATAGCTTCTATAAAAATAATTACTAAGATTAAAGATCTTAGTTTGATTCAATCAAATTACACATTAACTTCTGATAATAAAGTAGGCTCTATCTTATTTAAACTGGATGAGGGTTTAGCTGGAGAATTGCTCTCTGAATTTCAGATAATTGAAGCGATGCTAGGTTTTTATCAAGCTTCTTTTAGACAAATATTTTGGGATACTATAATTTATGAGATTATACCTGAATCAGAAGAAGAAAAATTAGAATTAAAGAAAGGGTTAACGGTACTTAAAGGCGACTGGAAAAGAGCATATGAAGATGGCACAATTTTAACTAAAGATGTTTTTATCGAAAATATGAAGAGCCGACACAAATTTGAAAGTATCTTGATCTCCAGAGCTTTTTATCATGAGGGCTTGTATCAATTTAATAAATTGAAATATATATATGCATTTTATAATTTTTATTTTATAATCGAAGACCTTTATGGTGGAGGTAATTCTAAAAATGATCTTGTGAAAAAATCGCTTAAAGAGTCACAAGAATTTAGATCATATGTTCAATGGGCTATAGATAATATTATTAATGATAGTGATAAGAAACATTTTAATAATATATCTCAATTTTTGAAAACATACAGTAAGAATTTTGATGTGGACGGCATTATACATTTAATAATAAACATGAGGGGTCAATTACACCATTATAGTGGAACAAGTAAAATACTTCATGGAACACCATTGAATCA
This sequence comes from Methanosarcina sp. ERenArc_MAG2, assembly GCA_023955635.1. Classification (GTDB taxonomy): domain Archaea; phylum Halobacteriota; class Methanosarcinia; order Methanosarcinales; family Methanosarcinaceae; genus Methanosarcina; species Methanosarcina baikalica. Next base: position 475,986 of record JAMXHR010000010.1, on the reverse strand, counting down.
TGCAAAATTTGAGAGTTTGGCATATTTGGCTCTACAAATTTCTTTAATAGGAATATGTAATAAAATGATGTTAATAAATACTCAGAGTAAAGTACTCTAGGTATTGTTAAGTCATCAGGTTTGTAGCAGGTATGCATCACAAAAATATATGAAGGATAAAAATGGGTGACTATAGTTGGTTATATGTAGGAACATATCAGGTATTTGCTTGGAGAAATGAGATACCACCAGTAAACGACCCTATTATTAATTTTATTTTTAAGCCTGGGGACAAGAAGATAAAAGAAAGACATTGGAGAGAAAATATATTGGTGCAATTACCAAACAACTGTATCTGAAGTAAAAAGTAGATTTGAAGAGCTTCATTTTACACTAAGGAATGCTGCAAATATAACTTCAATTTTTCACTTGTGGAATTGCTCTGTAATTCCATTTTCCTAAATAATCATCAAATACAATTTTCATTTTTTCCTTGAAGTTTTCAGTTGCTTTTCTTCCCGTGGCATAAACTTTATCCTTTATAGTCGAAAACACTTTGAGTCCTGTAGATGTGTAAGTCTTCTCAACAAGGCTTTTGACCACCTCAATATTGCTGAAAACAGTACCTTTGCATGCATTCGTAACATGACAGAATAACCTGTGTTCTATTGGATTGTATTTCGACGTATATGGTGGATAATGAGCCATTCTGATTTCAATTCCAATTTCATTTACCATCTTTTGCAAATCTTCCTTGAAAATATAATTCCTGCTTGAGTTGCTTCCACCACCATCAGCTAAGGTTAAAATGCTATTTGCTTCTGGATATTTGTTTTTACCGTATTTTTCCCACCAGTCTTTAATGCAGTCACAACAAAACTCGCTTGTATCCTTACTGGTTCCTAGGGTGATGTATCCTTCGTTACTTTTTAGATCGTATATGCCATGTGGAATTACAACCCCATCTGAAAATGTATTGAAGTCGTGGTCATATACCTTTACTGTGTGGGTACAATAAACTTTACCATCACGGTAGAAATTACCTATGACTTCTTTTTTTACATCTATACTGATAATAGGATTAGCGCTTTTTGAGTACTCTTCCTTTAACTCGTGAATTCTCTCAAATTGCTCATTTCTATCTTTAGAGTCTTTCATTGTGACAGCTTTTTGCATTTTCCTTTTTACAAAACCATGTTTCTTTAAGAGCTGCTTTACTACATAGGGAGTTATATTCATACCCTTTGATTTAAAAACCTTTGAAATTTCTTTAAGGTTCAGGTTTGTCCATTTTAGTTCTTCATCCATAGGGCTTCCAGCCGTATGGTTTTTTAGAATATCAAAAAATATTTCATCGATATTTTCCACCGTGTCGATGATTTTCTTTTTACCCCCACCAGGCTTTCGAATTCTGTCCTCTGGGGTTTCTGTACCATTGGTGATTTCATTAATTCCAGCCATGACAGTCTGAAAGTGGCAGCCCAGGACACTACTAATATAGATTTGTCCTCCGTGACCTAATTTAATTGCTTCGATAGCTGCGTATCTTCTCCGATCTTTCTCGTTCAAACTATCATAAAATGCTTTCATTCGAGTTTCAATTTCTTCAGGATATTTTATGCGTAGCGTCAAATTAGATTCCTTTTAATCATTTGTAATGGCTTCTAACAAACATTATAGATGGTAAGAGAAATAATTGAAATTATATATGTTTTGTTCCTAAATGATTTAGATAATGTTATTTCTGAAATAACAGGTATTCCTTTGCCAGAAGTTGAAATATTTATTTTTGATTTATGTGCTGAAAAATATCGATGGTTTAGTGATATCAATCCAAATTTTTCAAATCCTTTTAATAAATATAATATTGACTATGAGAATGGGGAAGGAGACGATGAGAACGAGAGAATAGATGAGAAAGAAGAAGAAATATCCTCAAATATTAAGGCTTTTGAACTTGGTAATTATGTATCTCTTCGAGAAATCCGGACACTGCTAGATATTTGTAATGATTCAGATATAGTCTTATTGAAGATGTATGATACCTTGGGTTATAGAACTTCTCCAGAAGAGTTTAACAACGTAGAGATTGTTTCAGAAAGTTCAAATGAAAAAATTGTAATAGAAAGGAAATATTTAGAGATGGCAAAAGTCCATTTTACAGAGTATCGTTTTAACTTAGTATATATTGAATTATTCATATCACTTGAAGCTACGTTAAGAACTTATCTACGGAAAAAATCTCCTATAATCCTCGAAAACTCTAATAAAATATTAGACTTAGATGGAATTTTTAAGCCGGTAAGCTTGATGGATTTGATAAGATTTTCATTATTTTATATTGGAAAATCAAAAATGGATGAATCAATAAATACAGTTCTCGATTCTGTCAGTAGGGCATATACTAATCGAAATAATGTAATTCATAACAATGCTAAAAAATTTGATCGCAAAGATGTCGTTGAAGCTATATATAATGTGGAAAAAATTACTAAAATAATTAAAGAATTAACTTAATGTATCTGATATTGTATATTTATCAATCCTTAATATACCATTTTGGCGGGATATGCAAAAATGCCCAATATAGATTATTTGACCCGCTGATTAGACATTTTCTCCAACCTTTTACTTGTCGCGCGTGCTAAAAGAAAAAGTTCTTCAGTTTTTCCCAAAATCGACGACATAATCACTATTTGATGGGGACCTCCTTTTAGTCTTTCTTTATCTATTACATGTAATATGTAACCTGCCGTTACTGGTATATCATCCAACATAAAACCAAAATTTCTGGAAATTTCTGCAATTTCTGGACGATTTTTATTTTCGCTTTGGATAGCTTCATTAAGTTCTGGATCAATCACTTTCCTTTCAATATTCAACCTACTCAATAACAAACCCTTTTCTGATTCAGATACTGAAAGTTGTTTCTCCAGGCTTTCTAACTTTTGCGCTAAAAGTTTTGCTTCTTTGGGTGAATAACTTGATTTTTCAGATATAACTTCGTCTAAAACTTTTACTATTTCTTCTAACGAAGAATCATATAGAGAGTCATCTGTAAAGTCTGCATATTTTTTTCCTAATAAAAATCCAGGTAGGTCAACATTATTTAAAAGTATTGGAAGAACTTTTATTTTTTTACCTTGAATTTCCTGATTCATTGCAACATCTAGTTCTTTTTTTACCCAATATGAATTTATTGATGATTGTGAGATGATAGCACCTAAATAATCCACACTGTCAATCCCCTCTCTTATTTTTTCAATAAGGGAATCACCAACTTTTATTTCAGAATCATCAATCCAAATATAGTGACCCTTTTGTCTTAGATCTGTTACTAATCGATTAGCAAATGATTTATCTATGTGACTATATGACAAAAACATCGAGCTCATAATGCACAAAAAAGATGTCCACTAATAAATATATTTGCTGAACTCTAAGCCAAGAAAAGCCGTATATCTAAGTTCTGTAAAATTATGATAATCAAGAAATTATTGTAGAGATAACTCGATATACTGCTAAAACCCAAAGGATAGCTACCTTTTATCCTAAAAAGTAGCTACTTCTTTGGGACTTAATTGCGTGCCGAATTCTTACATCCTGCTTTCGGCAGGTCGACATTAAAAATTAGAATATTTTTCTGATACCGTTTTTGAATATTAGCTAACTATATATTGGGTTTAAAGTTGGTTAACGTGTGGCTCAACTCCAACGACATATATAAGTACTGAATCATTTTTTCACTGAAGTTTTGTATGAGAGATTAATAATTGGTCATATGTAAACCTAACAACTGCACACAATTATGGAGCATCATTTCAAAATCGCCATCAGCAAAAATCTTGAAAATTAATTGTCGACCTGCCGAATGTAGGTTACATAATAATTTTACAAATATATTTTACAGAACTTTGGGTACACTGCCAAAGGATACAGAGTCAATCATATTTTACAGAACTTTCGGTACACTGCCAAAATTCACTAAACCGGATATAATATAGTATCCAGAGATTTGACTTTGAATTTACTGAGATTTCGGTACACTACCCTTTGTTTGAAGAATATAGGGAACAAAATAAATTCACAAACGTTTTATTTTTTGAGTTAATTCGTCTGTAAGTTCCATCGTCATTACCCTTGAAACACTTAAATATTCATATTGCAACTAATGGAACTATGTTATTTTGATATTTAGTCGTGTTGTAATAGCCTACATGACAATCAGAACACAAGTATTTCCTATTAGGGTTCTACCCCGATTTCTGCGTACATGTACGCTAAGGTCAATCGGTTACTAATGCGGTTCCTTGTTGAGACCATTTCCGGAATAAAACAATATTTATAATACACATATTGTTTTGTAACTTATGAGTAAATACGATGAGGTCATAAACTGTGGGCCTATAGTCACCTCTCTATATAATGCAACATTTATATATTTGATATAATTATATTAATTTAGTTATGAGTTTAGAGATGTTTACTACTTCTGATATTGCCATAGCTATATGTCATTCCTGTGACAAAAATGAGAAGTTAAGACTTCAAGCTTTATTGTTGGTTAAAAATGGTTCGAGCCCAGCTAAAGTTGCAGAAGATCTTTCAGTTCACCGTTCAACAGTTCACCGTTGGATGAAACGAGCTGAAGAAGAAGGTCTGTACAACCTTAAATGTAAATCTGGTCGAGGGGTAAAGTCATTTTTAACTTCAGAACAAGTTTTTGAGTTGAGGAAAGCATTATCAGAGCCAATACCAACAGACGATGGCTTTTCTCGCGGTTGGCAAACAAAAGATGCAATTCAATTTGTCAGAGAGAAATTTGGAGTATCTTATTCTAAATCAAGAATGAGACAAATTATTAAAAATTTAGGATTTAGTAGAATTACATGTAGACCTCAATCAAAAAGGCGAAATCAGGCATTAACAAATGAATTTATTGCTGAAATAAAAAAAGACTCCTAAATCCTAACCATTTATTCGTCACCCAGGATGAGGGTAGTTTTTATGTAGATTCAAACAGATCAAAATGTTGGGCAATAAAAGGCTCTAAACCTATTAAATTTATTAGTGGTTCAAAAGCCAAAATCAACATTGGGGGATTCTACACTGAAAACGAAGAATTTTATTGGTATGATTTAGGAATTAAAAAGAATACAGACTCTTTCTTAAAATCATTAATCAAGTTTAAAAAAGACATAGGAAGAAAGATATTTCTTATAATGGACAGAGCGCCGTGGCATAAATCAAAAAAGGCAAGGGAATTCTTTCAAAAAAACAAATATTGGTTGCAAATATTGCTTTTCCCTCCAGCTACTCCAGATAGGAACCCAACAGAATATTGTTGGAAAACGACAAGAGAAGATTTAACGTCAATAAAATCATTCAAGAATGTTAAAGTATTGAAGGAAGAACTGGATGAGTTTTGGGGGAAACATACATTCACACACAAAATGTCGCATTATTTAAAATGGTGACTATATAACTATGAAACGGAAAGGGAGGATAACGACTTATAAATCCAATCTGGATTCAGATGAAATTGAGCAAGCTAAACAAATAATGAGTGTCCAGTTACCAACAGTAAAAAAAGAAATGTGTGATTTACTCTCTGAAATAGAAACATTAATTTTAGACGATTTAAATCCTCTCGATGCTTTAGGACATAATACAACAAAGAATTTGCTTTTAGATCCAGAAACAAATAGAGAAGATGGTTTTGATAATAGCCAGTTAGAAATTGAGATAGTTCAGAATATAATTTTAAAAAATAAACAAGAAAGTTATCGTAAAGTATCGACTTATGAAAATCTCAAAAAGTTTGATGAGCTTCTTAAGGATTTCAGAGATAAACTGTATTATTATCTAATGTACAGTATTTATTCAGATGAAACGTTAAACTCAATTGAAAAAGAAATTCTTATTGATGTTATCCTCAACTTTCTGATTCTCAGAGGTGACGCATTTCCTCTTCATTACAAGAAAGTAGCTTTAGAGTTATTTTCGGACTCTAGAATCAAAAAAATGTTCGCGAAATTAGGGTTCACAATAGAAGAATACTATGAAACTATTGAGGAAATTCAAAGACAAAATATTGCTTTCATTAAAGACAGAGTAACTAAGCTTGACAAAGTACGAAAAGATTTTTTTGAGTGCTTTGATAAAAATTTTAAAGAATTCGACGACCCTCAAAAAACAGTTGAAATGTGTAAAGCTCAAGTTGGTGAAGACTTATTAGATAAAAGTTGCAGAGATTTTTTGAGTATTGGTCTCAAAGATAATTATAAAATAATTCTAAACGAAAAAATAAATGAAAAAATTCTTGTTCTATTGTCATTGGAATTTGGATACAATGAATATTGGACATCCCCTTTAGATAAAAGCGATATTGAACTTAAACCTCTTATACATATAGACAAAGAGTATTATTGCTTTTTAATTCCTCATCTTGTAAGAAATGTTATGCCTATTATTGAATCAATATTATCCAAAAAGTTTTCTGAAAAAGAGTTCAAGAAATATATTGAAATAAAAAGCGATTTCTTTGAACAAAAATCATTTGAACTATTAAGAAATGTACTCCCCAAAGCTGCGATTCAAGAGAAACTATATTATCCGATTAATGAAGATGGAAAAGACAAATATCCTGAAATTGATGGTGTTGTTTCTTATAAAGACAGCTTGCTTCTTGTAGAAATTAAAGCAAAAAACAGAAGAAGTATTGCGGAAAGGAAAGATATTCTAACAATATCTAAAGGTGACTTTAAGAAGAATATTAGTGAAGCTTTTGATCAGTCAAAAAGAGCACTTAATTATGTTTTAAGTTCAGAAGAAGTTGAATTTTTTAATAGAAATCACAAAGAAGTAATGAAAATAAAAAAGCGGATTATACTAACGTTTTCTTAATTAATATTACCTTAGAAGCATTTCAAGAATTTACTACTGCTCTCAATAAGATGAAATTATGGGATCAAGAACTGTTATATGGTACTCATTACCCATTTGCAATAAGCATATACGACCTGATGATTATAACTGAGATACTAGATAATTCAGATGATTTCATAAAATATTTACTAGAAAGAATCAATTTAAATCAAACACAAGAAATTAGCTCACACGGTGATGAAATTGATTTTTTAGGATATTTCTTAAAACATGGAACCCTTTCAAAAACAAGCGATCTTCCAAAATCGGGAGAAGTAATGATATATGGATATACTTCAGATATTGAAAAGTATTACTCGTATCTCCAAGGTAAAATTGAATATGTGGAAAAACCAGTGAGACATAAAACTCAGACTGAAATTATACGTGAGAAACTGGAGAAAGGAATTTTAAGTAAAAACAATCCTTGTTGGTGTGGATCACGTAAAAAATATAAGCATTGCTGTGGTAGACAGTTATTTTAATGAGTTGGTAGAGCATATATGCGTAAAAAAATCGATAGTGTAAGATTTTTCTGTAAATTTGCTTCATGGTTTACTCATAGGTATGATGGTAAAATCTATGGATAGTCCAAAAGTTTCAGATACCTGAAAAATTACAAAAAAACTCTAGTATGCAGAACTAACATAATTTTGTTAAAAATTGTAATACAAAAAATGTTATTTTTGTTTTATCGTTTGATTATTATAATACAAATTACCAATTTAAGGCTGATTTCTCCATAATTGCCTATGTGTTTGTTTTCTCGATCATTATATACTACCTGCTTTCGGCAGGTCGACATTATAAATTAGAATATTTTTTCCGATGCCGTTTTTGGATATTAGCTAACTATATATTAGGTTTAAAGTCGGTTAACGTGTGGCTCAACTCCCACGACATATATAAATACTGAATCATTTTTTCACTGAATTTTTGTATGAGAAATTAATAATTGGTCATATGTAAACCTAAAAACTACACACAATTATGGAGCATCATTTCAAAATCGCCATCAGCAAAAATTATTGAAAATTAACTGTCGACCTGCCGAATGTAGGATACTATATAGGAATATGCTTGTTTCCACCGATACCCCCTACCAAACACAAAAAAATATAAGAAATATATAGGTAAAAACTTAAAACATTATCAAAAAGCATTTTTATAGTGTCTGTTTTCAGTATTTGTCTGGGTAGCAACAAATTGCCTAAAATGTTGATAACCTTTTTCACAGGTAACCAAGACAAACAAAAACCTTAAGAATCTGATATATAAACGTTTTTACTTAACTTCCTGTAAGTTGCCGGTTATAGGGGAACCGGACAGAGAGAATAAGAATTGTTTCTAAATTTTTGCAAACATACTGTTTTGGAAATCGTTTATACAGCGGTGACTATGACAGCGAATATGGCGGCGAATGCTACACATACGACGAGGATTATGAGAAGTAATTTAGTAATTTCTATGAGGGCATTTGTCATGCTTTCAGGGTTTTCATTATTGTCTGACTTTTGTTTTGTCATGGTTGTAACAATGAGGTTAATGGCTCTTCGCTGTTTCGTATGGGTAAAATTAATTACATAGTTAGGAAGTTGACAGGCCGAAAATGATAACTATCAACCTTGTAAGTGATTTTTTTATAACAAATTTTCTGAATATTGCCTACGTCTCCCCCACAATAGGAAGTGGATATGAACTACCCACTCGAAACAGCGAAGGGCCTCAATTGTTTGGTATAATTTTATAATGTTAGTATGTTTCCCTCGGATCTTTTGACTTTTATTCATTACTTGTAGATTTACATATTTTCTGATTTTTTGCAACGGAACCGGACTTTTTGGATAGGCTATTAATCACATTCTCAGAACAGTTCTAAGCGTGAAGATTTAACTAAAATTTAGACTTTACTTTTTTGCGGGGTTAACGAAAGAAAGAAGTGCAGGCATTCTCTGAACAATGAAAAGAAGGGAGGTTTTAAGTATTAAATATTCAATTTCTATAAAAACGCACATGATATTCTTTGAATAACAAGCCCAAACAATGAAAGTTCTTTTACCTTACCTTTTTTGTTTACTTACTCCATCATTACCTTGGACAGGAAGGTTGTTTTTTCTTTGGTTCTTCTAAACCGTCAAAAAACTAATCAGTGAATTGCCATCGAAGGCCCAGATGTGACCTTGATCACGGATGCCAAATTGCCTTTAAAGCAATTCTACTGTCCTTGAAATGATGGAGTAATGTAAATTGGACGGAGAAATAAACAAATCTTGTGGTTTAGACATTCACAAACGTTTTGTTATTGCTACTATCCTCAGCAGATCAGGTGAAAAACAGCAACAACGTTTTGCCAGAGATGATGATGGAATTTTAAACCTTAAAAATTGGGTAACATCAGAAAAATGTGATGTTGTTGCCTGTGAATCAACAAGTGATTTCTGGGTTCCGATTTATGAATCATTGATAGATCATTTGCCTGTTATAGTTGGAAATGCTCGAGATATGAAAGCATTTACACATAAAAAAACAGATAAAATAGATTCAGAAGTAATTGCACAACTTGCATTGAATAAAATGGTTCAACCATCAAGAGTTTTTCCAAAAAGGCATAGGGAATTCAGGTCATATGTTAGGCTTCGCCTAACTCTTGTAAGAAAAAGAACAGATATAAAAAATGAAGCTCATGCTATTCTTTCTTCTGAAATGTTACATCTGGGTGATGTGCTGACCGATATTTTTGGAAAAAATGGTAGAGCAATTCTAGCAGGAATCTCTTCATGTAAGAATGTTGATCAGATTAGAGAATCTCTTTCTCCAAATGTCAGGAAAAAAGCTGTTCAGATAAGAGAAATTCTTGACAGAGAAATATCCCAGAGTGCTGCAATCAGGCTTCAGATATGCCTGAACCTTATAAAACATTTAGATGATGAAATTGAAGTTCTGGAAAGAGAAATTTTCAATTATGCTTATCAAAAGCACAAAAGGGAAATGGAAATTTTGATGTCAGTTCCAGGTATAGGGGAAATTGGTGCGGCAACTCTTATTGCTGAAATAGAAGATTTCAGGGATTTTTCTTCGGGAGATAAACTTGCTTCATGGCTTGGTCTGGTTCCAAATGTGTATCAATCTGCAGATAAATACCATAACGGTAGAATCACTAAGAGAGGATCAAAAGTAGCAAGGTGGATTCTGACTCAGATTGCTCAGGCAGCAGCAAGAAAGAAAAATAGCAGGTTAAAAGAGTTTTTTAACAGGAAAAAGAAGACTATCGGATTTGCAAAGGCCATTATTGCACTGGCAAGGAAAATTGTAACGATAATATGGCATCTTATTACAAAGGATGAGATGTATGAAGACGAGACTGGATATCAAAAGGGAGAAATTCAAAAGAGGAAGATTATGGAAACTGAGATATTCTCGGTTGATGAACGGATTAAAATAATTAGTGGAATAGTCGCAATTATGGGGAAAAAGGAAGGAGAGAGCACGTGATGAATTTTCTCATCACGGACTTTCATGCCAAGTAAAACATTCAATTTTTTTAAAATCCTTATAGAAATGGAGTTGGAGCTAGATGGATAAGATTTGCGAAACGACAGTCGTGAAACAATATCAAGTTATTTATAGTCACTATCCCCCGAATTCTGATAAGGGATTGGCCAAAATTACGGCCGACATAAAGTATGTTTACCCAATAGGCACACCAGGTTTCCTGTCATTTGAGAAAGTTCAGTGGGTTCTGACTGCAGATGGCATAGTAGTAATTCAGCTTTCATTAAGTCGTCCTGATGCTCCCGAAGTAATTGTGCTTGCCGGAATATTGGGGAAACTCAATGAAGTTGTCAGTCTGCACGTGGAAGGAATGGGATTATATGGCCTAAAAATCACAATGGACGGAGTTTTACATCCTAATAATGACAGTTATCGCATGATAGGAGTGTTTACCGCAACAATTCGAGACGCTCGCCATGTTGAGCGAGTGGATCTTAATCTATCAAGTATTTCCAATCTTCCTCCGAACAATTGGGCCAGCCCTATCATTGAGGACATTCGACAAAAAAACGTCATCTTGCAGACCATTGGCGATGAAAATGTCCTATTAAGTGAACCAAGAGAATGGATCTCTGGAGTGCCGATTCCTACAAATTTCGATGCAACTCTTAAGGTTAAACTCGATGGCTTCGAACTCCCATTGATGAAAGGCCAACTTTTGTTGTATCGTGTGGAAGGGTTGGCTGAGCCAAAAATTGCTCTGACACTAACAACCGAGGGTTCGCTTGTACCTGGGTGGAGCACTTGGATTACGAATCCTGATGTGTCATTAGAGCTAGAACCAACATCTATTGTTTCCAAGCCATTCACACAACAACCATCCAAATTAGCACTAATAGTCCCACAGCCAAAAGATGTTATAGAATCCGGTATGACTAAAGAACGTGGTGTTGAAGTAACTGCTGAAAATGGGCACATTCATGTTACTATAATTCCTACACCATTCTTTAGACAAGTTTCCTGGTATGTCCCTAATCCAGAGTATCCCGAGAATCTCTCAATTGTTCTCGTCGATGAGGGTACAATTGACATCCACGTAACAAGCGAATGTTTTTCAGGTATCATCGATGCTCAAGGCACGATGATGGAAGATAAAAGACTCTTGAGTACTTTCAGTGCAGAATTCTCTGGAGTTCTGCAGGCTAGGAGCATTGTCAAAAATATTACCAGTTATATTGGGCCACTTCCTTTTGATGGCCTTTGGCTTGATGTTATACTTGGTGAATTAAAACTAAACCAGCAAGGTAAAAAGGTAAGTGGCACTTTTTCTGAAGGGGGAATCATCGAAGGAATAGTGACCGGAAAGGTACTCAATATATCCTGGAAAAAAACAACTGGCGAAAACGGAGTAGGATTTATCTCCGCGGCGAGTAGCGGACTTCTCGTCGGTATGATTTGGAGTGAAGACAAACATATCACTTCAAGGACAATCGTTGCTATCCAAGTAATGTTGCCGGTAACCGAACCAAACAGTAAAACCGGTGATGTCCCACTCCCCAAAAACGACTCCGAGGCACAGCAACTCAAATATCTAGGTTACGACTTATCTTCTGCCAGTAAGCATCAAGAAGCAGCAAGAATACTTCTCACAGTTGTGACCTATTTTAAGAACCAAGCTGAAGCGTCTACAAACGATCTATCCAAGCATGGAAGTTATTTAATCAGCCAAGCACTACCCCTGTATACCTTGATCAATAGCGCCTTCGAAGCCGGTGATTATCCGACTCTTATAAAATCAATATGTATGGCCATTGACCTTCAACGAAGATTGGGAAAAGGTTCGGCGGATAGACGCAGTTTCCTTGAGCACGCTGAAAAATATATCGATGAACTTAATAAGCACGCGGAAACTATGGACAAATTGGCAAATGGATTTGGCCGAGGACTTAAATACATCTCTGCCTCAGGAATTGGCATCAGGTTTGAGGAAAAGCCTGACAAGTCTGGGATCAAGGTCTCTGGCGTGCATCTTGATATGCCTGCTAGTAAAGCTAGTGTTATGGCTGGCGACATATTGGTAGAAATCGACGGAATTACAGTTATCGGTATGAGCCAGGAACAAGCGAGCATTCTGCTGCGTGGGGACGCCGGTACTTCTGTCTTGATCACATTAATAAGAAATGAACAGCCACTAAAACTGAAACTTGTACGAGCGCCGTTGATAAATCTGAAACCTGAGCAGAGAAACAAACTAACACGAGATATGTCTAATATCTACGACATTGTTACCCACGCAAGCCAAGATTACCGCGCCGAAGCCGATGACCTTAATGAACTATCAAAGAAAAATATAAACTCGTTAACTGCTTTTGAAGACCTAATTACCCATATAGAAAAGCGCAAAAGGTCGATTGAGAATAGACGCCTCGCAGTTATCGAGTTATCCGAAATCTGCCTTTCTGTATCACATATCGCTCTTGGCCTGTTTCAACTTTTTGTCTCATTCCAAAATAAATCTATAAAAGATGGGAAACTAACTTACTACAATTTAGTACAAGCGCAAAAACTTGATCAAGATATTGATGAGTTTGAGCGTAATCCTGATACCACGGACATAGAGAAAGACCTGCTTAGAATGTTGATTTTAATTACCGGCGAGTTGGACCAAATGAAGGTCGAAATTCATGGCAAGTTTAGAATGGTTAAAGAAGCCGCGGAGTTTTCCTCCAAATTATCAGGCCCTGTTCAGATCGCAGACACCATGTCCAAATTCGCTGGATGGCTTGACAAGTGGCGCTCCCGAATGGCCACAGATATTGCAAAAATTGATTCCCTGCAATTAGGTCAGGAATTTTACGAAAGCTATGTACAAATCCTCTTAGACTTGATTTTGCCTGAACAAGCATTACAAGCTTCCGAGTCTGCCAGGGCTCGTGCCTTTGCAGATCTCTTGGCCTCGGGTCAAAAAACTCAAGCTTATTTTGGTCAGGCCATCCGCTCAGAAGGCTTATTACTTAACCCTGCCAGTGCTCCGTCCCTATCAATACAAGAAATTAAGGATATAGCTATCTCCCAGGGTGGAACTATCATTGAGTATTTTTTGCTAAAAGACTACATTGCGATTTGGGCGATTTCCTCCGAGGGTGAAATCGATGTGATCAGGGTGCGGGTCGATATTAACCAGCTGAACGGAATTATTGATCGGTTAGTAGTGTTGATGGGACCTAGTAGTTTTTCCAGTAAGGACGGACAGGAGTTACGGTTCGAGGCCACTAATCTTCTTAGATGGCTGGATGAAATTTTGATAGCACCTTTGGAAAAGAAAAAATTGTTACCTACTGATTCCAAAACAGTGGTAACAATCGTCCCTCATAAGAACTTATTCCGCATACCCTTCGCCGCTCTATTAGACGGAAGAAATCAATACTTTATTGAAAAATATCAGCTGAGTTATTCGGTGGCTCTTTCAGTTTTGAAACATATGCAAAATAAACAGAATTGTAACACTTCGAGCGAAAAACAGAGACATTTATTGGCTCTGGTCAGTCCTGATCCACTTCCAAATTCTGAAAAACCACCACAAAAGCCTCTTCTTTCCTTGCCGAAAACTGCCGAATTATTTCGAAAGCATATAGCAGGTTTCTATGCACCTGAAGAGATTCGGAACATCCATTTCGGACAAGATGCTACTGAAACCATTCTCCGAAAAAAGCGCCCCATGCTGATGTCCTCTATTTTGCGACCCATGCGGAGGTCGATGGAAAAGAACCATTGAAATCCTTCATTGCATTAGCGAAAACTGACAAATTCAGCGGCCATTTTAGGGTATCTGATGTTTATGATCTGAATCTCCAAACGGAATTGACCATATTAGCCTGCTGCGAAACAGGAAGTGGAAGCGTTAGTGGCGATGGTGTAGACGGACTGAGCCGTGCTTTTACCCAAGCTGGGTCCTCGGCCTTGTTAATGTCACTCTGGGAAATCGCGGAGGAAACAACCAGTCTGATGATATTCGGATTCCATCAATTCTGGGTCAAGGGAAAGATGGGTAAAGCAGTGTCGTTAAGAAACGCGCAACTGGAAGTGTTGAGAACTTACCGCACTCAGCCGAATCTATGGGCCGGATTCGTGCTTTTTGGAGATCCGAATTGACATGAATGAAATGATAATCTAGACTTTGTCGTATTAGAAGTTACTTCATTTGCGGTCATTGATTTCACTACAACAAAATATTTGGCGTATGAAGTCTAACGATGAAGCTTTACCTTGTAGTGTGACATAGTCGAGTTACGTTCACGTACTATAAGACCAGTTTCTTTAGCAGTTTGCCTTAATCACTCTTCTGGAAACATTTCCCGAAGAGAGTCTTCAAGAGTAAGTGGGGGACGAGGTGACGTAGACACAGAGAGATTTAGATTTAATATAAAAAACGTGTACAGGAAAGAGAATCTTGTGTTTAATCGATGACGAATAGAGATATATAACCTCTTCATTACTCTCAAGTATGAAAACATGCTTTCAACATAATATTTAGCTGTAAAATTAGAGTATAATCTTTAACCTTTAATCTTTTAGGTTTTTTGGAGGTACACTTATGGCTCAGTCCAATGAATTTATACTACAAGATAAAATTAATTCAGATCAAGTCTGGAAAACCGTCGATTTGTATAGCGAAGAGAAATCTCTCGGGTCTGAGGCGAGTTTACAACGCATTATGGAAGGATCAGTCACAATAGGTAACCCTGTTATTTGCAGCATCCTTCGTAACCAAGGGGAAACTGGAGCTACTTTTTGGGATTATTATATTGTCTCTTTACCGTTTACACTACATCGTTTAGATGGTAACAGATATTACAAATTCTCAATATTTCAGGTAACCTTAGATAACCCAATTATAACAGCAACCGATCTTTTCCCGCAGGACATCACAACAGAAACCAAAATCGAGAAGAGATTCTCTATATCACCCAAATTACAGATAAGTTTTAATAAAATAGCTAAAGGGGACATGAAGATAGGAGGAATAGAATCTTCCAAAGAATATATTACATTGGCACCCCTTATTACCGCATTTGGCAGGGGGCAACGACAGTTCTATTGGGAGTACAAAGAATTTCGTGAGCAACCAGTTCTGCCAGGCGACAAACAGGCTGTTGCTTTGTTGCGTATTCCTCATGGAACAACCAAAATTAGTGCACAAATAAGTTATAAGGCAGTTGTTATAGTTACATTATTTGGGATGTGTGTAAATAAAGACGTGAAATCGGATACATTACCTGTCACTTGGGTACTTATGTAGAGCCCACCACGAAATATATAGTCACCTCTACATATAACTGACTTTCCGCAGATGTCCTTTCAATTTTCATAATTTTTCCTGCTATCGTTTTTTCTGAAAACCGACTTGGTTACTCAAAATGTGTTTTTGAATTTTTTCCAAAACTTTCGACCTTTTGCCTTCATTTAGAACTTATAGCAGCCATTTTCTTAAGCTTCAGTAAAGATAATAACTGCAAATTTTCGAATATTTCTCCAAAAACGATAACAGGAAAAATGTTATTTTTTTGAAGACATCTGCGGAAAGTCAGATATAATGCAACATTATTATATTAGATATTCTTATCTTAGTATCCTACATTCGGCAGCAAGCACATCCTAACATCTATATATCCTTGATTGTTATTTTTTGTAGGCTTATTTAAAAATCAGTGTCATGAGGAGGCATTGGTAAACAAAAATAGATATATACTACTTATAACCTATATTTCTGCATGAATTGCCCAAAATGTAATAGTTCCAGTCACAACAAGAATGGCATAGTTGGCGGGCGTCAACGGTACAAATGCTCTGATTGTGGCTATAACTATACAGTAGAGCTGAAATCAACTGCTTTTTCCGCTTCTGTAAAAAGACAGGCTTTACAACTCTACCTTGAAGGATTGGGCTTTCGCTCAATAGGACGATTTTTAGGGGTAAGTCATGTTTCTGTCCAAAAATGGATAAAGAAATTTGGTCAGGGGTTAGAGGACCTAAAAAGTGAAAATGAGATATCTATTGTTGAAATGGATGAAATGCATACTTACATCGGTAACAAAAAAAATATTGCTGGATCTGGATTGCTGTTGATAGAGTTGGGAAAAAGTTCATCAACTGCTCTTTTGGTAGCAGAGGAACGGAAACTGGACAACTACTCTGGGAAAAATTAGAGAAGAAAGAGATTGGAGAAGTGATGACGGATCACTGGAGGGCATATGCAGAGTTCCTTCCTGAAACGATTCATACTCAATCCAAAGCAGAAACGTATACAGTTGAAGGATATAACAGCATATTGAGGCACTTTCTGGCAAGGTTGAGAAGAAAGACAAAGTGTTATACGAAGAGTCTTGAAATGCTAAAGTACTCGGTTCTTTTATTGATGAAATACAGAAATAAAGAGTTAACTATGTTTAGTTAACAATGCCTTATTTTATTCCAGAGTTCAAAAGGTATCTTGTAGTCCTGTACCGTTTTTCGTTTTGTCACTACCACAAATTACCATTCATCGGAAGACAAATACTTTTTGGATAGACTCTTAGTGAAACCAAGAATCGTTATTTCTCAATCTTGACATCGTCAATTATTCCTTGTTTAGACGAAACGAGAGTAATCTCAATATCGGCGATCTTGTTTCCACCAAAAAATGAACCGAACATGCTTTTTCCATCAAATACATTCGTCCATTTGATAGAGGTTCCATTTGGAATAAATTTATTACGTTCAGAGAAAATCTTTGATTTTAGCACATCGTTTGCCTTATACTTAACAGTAACATCTATCTCAGACAAAACTGGATAACCATAATTAAAGAATTCAATAGAGTTCATGTTCAGAATGGTGTTAATCTTCACTTTACACTTAAGCTTCACTGCATCAATCAAAGCTTCCTTAGGTTTACCGGACAAACAATCAGAGGCTTTAAATATAAATGAAGAAAGATCCATATCATTCGTGAGATAAAAGTATTGCTTAACGTAGGATTCAACATCAATTGAATCATCTTTCCGCCCCATATATGAAATAAAGTAGGGAACGAATTCTGTCTCCTCCATCCAAACCGATTGGGGAGGAAAGTGACTCATCCGCTCCGTGAAGTCCATAGTTGCGTGCTTAATGTCATTGTCAGCGAGAAAAAGACACGATTTCCATAATACTCTTAACAACTGAACTATAATTTCGGAGGCATTCTTATGCAAGGAATCCTCGTTTGAAGCATTAACAAGTCCAAATAGGTGATACAAACCCAGCAATCTTTCAATATTTGGAACATCTTTCTGGCCATGGAGAAGCCTCAATGCCTGAGCAGCAGCATCTCTTGCTTCTTCTTTGTCACCTCGATCAAATTCAATAGTAGCTAACAGGGATAAAACAGTTAACTCCAATGATAAATCAATATCGTTATCTAAAGGTTTTTGCTCGCATTTTATAATATGTCGGAGAGTTTCAAGGGCAGTAACGGAATCTCCAGCACGCTGCTCGCACTCCATTTTCATCATATAGGCATCTATCAGTTTAGTGGCTTGAATGACTTTATCTGAATCTTCCCAGACGATATGCCATTCACTTTCGAGTAATTCTGTAATACAGCACAAGTCCCTTTTAGCTAGTTCATAGTCCTTCATTTCGAAATACGCTTTTGCTCGCAGAAAAAGAGTTTCTATGTCTCGGGCATCAATCTCCAACATACTTGTCGTACTGTTTATGGTCTCATCATATTCTTTCCGCTCAAAACAAACAACTGCCCGACTTTGCAGCGAAGGCTTGAAACCAGGAGCAACATAGCACGCCCGTTCTGCAGCAATCATAGCTTTATCCAATTCTCCATTATCAAGAGCAGTTTCAGCCATTTTCACATATGATAAAGCTAGTTTCCCCGAATCAGAGTTCAGATATCCATAGTGAGTTGTTATGCGCTGGATTGTTTTGCGGAAGGGAAGAAAATTGCTTTTTTCGAGAAGCGTGGAATAATCATAACTCGATAGGTTTAAAGATTTGGACATGAAACTCTGGACATTATTAAATAGATCCTCTTCTGCTTCATTTAGATTGTTGCCATGCATATGTTGCGTAGCATACCAGAACCAAGCAAGGTTTGCTGGCCATACATACTGTCCATTAATTGGATACGGTGGATGTCCTGCTGCCTTGAGCGAGCTTTCGATTTGCTGGCAAATTCGCTGGTTGGCTTGGGAAAGCGGTTCCCACAGCCCTTTAGATATAGATTTACAATTCATCAGCACTGTAAATGGAAGATTTCGCTGAGCTATTGTTTTCAACAATCCAATCTCAACCTGGCTTAAAGCCTTGTTGGAGACAACGAAGATAACGAAATCTGTTCCTTCAAGACTACGGATCGCCGTCTCATTGTCTTCATCACAATTCTCAAATCCTGGAGTATCCACCACATTCACATGTTGTAGAAGCGGTTTCCACAGATTGACTTCAAAATGCGAGAGCTTCAAATCCGGCAGATTGCGCCCTTCCACGTAATCATGGAAAGGAATCGCATGTCGGATACCGGTTGTAACGCAAACACCTTTTGCATCCTGCACCTCACCCCAGCCATACACCGTGGAAAGATGCGTGGTGGCGCTACCATCTCCGGTCATCGCCACTTTGTCGTCAAGTAGACAGTTTACCAATGTTGACTTGCCATTCTGAAAACATCCCACGATTCCGACGGTTGGAGACTTGCTAATCATTGACCGCCAACTCTTTTTTCAACCAAAACGTTAAGAACATCATTAATGAATACATCTACTTTGGATTTCGACGGTGAAATCTTATTGACTCTCAGCTCATTAGCCTTGATGCTAATCTCTCGACGGACTTGCTCTTTTTCCAGAAAAAGGAGCTTGCTTTCTTCAACACGCTTCTCAAATAAAATCAATTGATTTTTTAGCAGGTCATGAAAATGATTAACGAAAACTTCTTGCATCGGAAAAACAAAAGACAGACTAGCCATTCTAAGTCTATTCTTCGCATCTGGTTCGTTAAACCCAGTTCTTAGACCATCTTCTATATTTGCTTTAATTTGTGACGTGGCACCTTTTTTTATTAGTTCAGAAACGCTGACACCAGCTGCAGATGCAGCAATTAATCCAGGTAACATAACTGCAATAACAGGCATCCATATTGGCATGAAACTCAAAACTATAACGGAGACACCCATGACAACTGTTCCAATAACAAATCCTGCAACATTGCCTGCAAAGTGAATTGCACTTCCAGCATTCACATCAGCTGTTAGACTTGTAGTATTAAGTTTATCCAAAAACTCATCATTGTCGCTGAATTTTCCCGTTGGTAAAGAGAGTTCCAAACCACCAAGAAGAGTTAAGGAATCGACGTTATTTATATCGTCTACGATTTTTTTCCAATCATTGCCTAGATCTTGCGAAATAGATCGCACTAAAGCACCGATGGTCGCATTATAAATATCGGATTCTCCTTCTTTTATAGTTTGAAACCAACCTTCCGTTGCTGGCTCTATTGTCGATTCTATAGATTCTTCTAGCAATGGTTCAAGCTCTTCTTTCAATGAAGCACATTGAGTGGATGTCAGCGTAGCTAATATTCGTCCCCACAACCTATGAAATGTAGCGTCAAAAGATAATAAATTATTCACGATTGCTTCGGTTGCACTCTCTGCAATTTGAGATACGTTTGATAGAACAACAGTATTTTCAAAATTTTCTGCTAATGGAGTTGCAAGTATCGGTTCTTTAAGCTTAAGAATAATTTCAGAAGCTCTTTCTTGGAATCTCTCTAACTCCTCCCTCGCTTTGACAACATCCTCTTCAAACTCTGCCTCAGTCTGTTTAGCAACTTCTTCTTTATGCTTGAGATCACCTTCCAATAAAGACAAAGCAGCTGATGCACGTTCTCCTCCTTGGGAAATCAGAATAGAATGTGCTTTCTTCTTGATTACAGTCTGCTCAATACCGTCAAAAAGATCATCTATACCACTGCGTTCAGCAACCTTCTTGACATTATTCAAATCTAATCTTTCGATTGATTCTTTGATGTCTATATTACCAATCAGCTGATCAGACAACGTTACCCAGACTTCTTCTGCGCTGTTCCCATAACCCTCATCAATAGTTTGAGCTAACTTCACGAACCTATCCGCTGAGTGTTTATCCAAAATTCCCTCTTTGATTGGAATTCCATTGCGGGAACATAAACCAAGCAATGCGTGGTAAAGATGAATATCAGATTCAGATAACTTAAATCCTAGTGAGGAAAGCTTGGAAACGTTTTCGGGTAAAATATTGTTTCTGATATTTCGAAGATTTCCCATCACATTTATAGTGTAAACAAGTTTATGTTCCATTTTTACTTTACGTATTTCATTCAATGCTCGAATATCACCTTGATTTAGAGTTTTTAAGCCACCAAACAGATAGAGAATGGCATCTGCATCCAGCATAGATTTCTGAGCTACCTCGGTATCCCATGGGCTCGCAAACAGGCCGGGACAATCAGTAATAACACATCCTAAACGTGCAAGATTAGGTGAATGAATAAAACATAGAACATTTGCTAGAAAAACAAAAGCTATCTCCTCTGGCTGGAAAACTTCAGCCATTCCAGTCTGCCAACGCGCAGTCCAGTCCATGGGAAAAGTCACCAATTTACCAACTTCATAGACTGACATCCGATCGGTCTTACGTAAACCAGTAATTACTGGAGAGTTCACAAAATGTGCTATCAGAGAAGAAATATAGAGTACGTCTAAATCTTCCTGCTCGTAGTTTTTTGGATCCTTTTTGTAAATCTTCCATTGCTCGGACAATGAATTACGGATTAACTCCAAGTCATCAGGATTGTGTATATCTAGTGGCTTTACTTCCTGTCCAGTTATAATAGAATCGTCGCCATACATCATCATCTCGTAGAGTTCAATATGGCGGATCATCTGTTCCTGAGTAGCATGTCCAAATCGATCGGGCTGTGCTTTGCGTAGATATGGTTCAATAAGCTTGATCATTCCAAGCAACAGTTCCCTTTCATCCTTCCAGACTGTTTGCGCATATTCTTCAGCATCCGGATCAGCCAGATTGCAAGCAGAAATCTTGCAAGCACTAGTTTTAATCATTGCTCCACGTGGACTTATTTCGCGACCATCGCAAATGGCATTGAAGGTGGTGGACTTACCTCCCTGGAATTCGCCTACCAATACAATTTCAAAATTGTTTTCTAGCGACTTGTCACGGATCTTTTGTATTTCTACCCTAGTTTCATCTCGAAGTTCTTCGATTCCTAGAATTTCGTCTAGCGTCTCTATCAATCTATTCCGTTTTTCTTCATACACTTTTGCGTCCATAGTATTTCCTCCTTTAATATTAAATACGGCTCCAGACCCAACGGAACAGATTGGATCTATTCTTTTGTTTCATTAATAGAAAAGTTCCCAAGTTTTCTGTGAATCGTCAAAAAATAACATCGGAAAATCACATATTTTTTAATGAATTCGGTAAATATTAAAACATTAAAATTTTCTGGCAGGCTGTCTCAAAGGTAAACTCGATTCTACAATTGGGATAACATGCTTTTGTATAAGGTTGATATGCATGCCTTAATTTCAGAAAATTTACTTTCTTATTTTGAGTAAATATTGCCAATTATCCATTAGAAATTGGTTTGAATTTTAAGACAAACTCTTAGCAGTTTATTGATAGAATTAGAGCTTATTTACTTGAGTATAAAAAATGACATATAAACATTTCGTTTTTAATTAATATATTTCACAGTTAAATGCTCAATGCCTTGATTCCATAGTCAAGGGCTAAAGTTCATGTCCACAGACCTCCTGCAGTAACACTCAATGAAACTCCCGAGGAATTCCAGGTTCCGTTGCAAAAAATATCTGCTAAGGATATAATGAAATAAAAAGGAAATCAAAGGTAGTGACATGCTATCTAATTCCTTTAAATGGAAGCACTTTGTAGATGAAATTATCTCGTAACTATTCAGCCTACCCAAAATCAGTTGATTGATATTGATTTTGATATCACAGATAAGTGTGATGACTAACCAATGAAAAAATACAAAACGCAATCAATAGCCAACAATTAACGGAAAATAATTCAGAGAAACTTGTCCATTGAATATTATGAAAGATGGCGATTGATGTTGTTTTTCCTAGGCTGAATAGTTGCCATTCAATAAGATAATTTGTAATTATTCAGCTACCTTTGTTCCTAACTTATTTTTCTGCTACACTCAATGCTGATTATTTTCATACTGGTTAATATAAAAATCATTCATTTCGTGTTTTGTATGGAACGTGATGAAATTCTATTTCTCTGTCACTCTAATCCAGAGGCTATTCTTGGCCATATAAATAGTCTTGAGATTGAATTGAGTGATGTTAAAGAAGAAGTTCGAAATCTAAAGGCTCTTTTGAATCAAAACAGTCTAAATAGTAATAGACCTCCTTCTGCCGATACTTTTGTCCAGAAGATAACTCCACGTGACGAAAAAAGAGTGGTAGACGTCCTGGTGGTCAGAAAGGACATCTTGGATCTACACTAAAGACTTTTGATTCTCCTCATGAAATCGTAAACCTTCGCCTGTGTAACTGTAAATTTTGTGGTTACAGCCTTTAGGAGACTGAATCAAATGGTTACGAGAAACGGCAGGAAGTTGATCTTCCTGCCTTAAATTTCAGAGTTATTGAGTATCGCAGTGAGATCAAGAAATGTCCTTACTGTGGTTATAAAAACAAGGCTGATTTTCCAGATCACATAACAAAACCTGTTCAATATAGTCAGAAGATTCTGGCAATTGCAGTTTATCTGCGGGACTTTCAATTAATACCTTATGGGCGAATTTCAAGGATGCTTAAGGACCTTTTTGGATTGAGGATGAGTCCAGCTACGGTAAAGAGGGCAGAAAATAAGTGTTTCTACAATTTAAAAGAAGTCACCAATTACATCAAGAAGCAATTGATCAAAGAAGATGTTATCCACGGTGATGAAACCGGAATGAGAGTCAATAGCCACAATGATTGGTGTCATGTAGTCTCTACGGCTAAATGGACCCTTTATTTCCTAGAAGTCGAGGGTCAAAAGCCATGGATAAAATGGGGATATTACCAGAATATCAGGGAATAATGACTCATGACTTCTGGAGTTCCTATTTCAAATATCCAATGTGCAAACATGCGATGTGCAATGCACATCTCAGGAGGGAACTTAAAGGAATTCATGATAATTTCAATCAAGATTGGGCTCAAGAGATGAGTAATCTACTTGCAGAATCTAAAAAATATGCAGATGATATGAGGAAACTGGGAAAGGAAATTGAAGGAAAAGAGATTGAGGCATTAAAAGAAAAATACAGACGAATCGTAATGAAAGGAATTGAGGAAAATCCTCCGCCTAAAAGATTGAAATGTCAAAAAGGAAAGAGAGGAAGACCTCGTCAAAGTAAAGCAAAGAATCTACTTGACAGATTCATAAAATACGAGGAGGAAATTCTGAGGTTTGCTACAGACTTGAGAGTACCTTTCGATAACAATCAAGCAGAAAGAGATCTTAGGATGGTAAGAGTTCAGCAAAAGATCTCTGGATCTTTTAGGGCACCACAAGGAGCGAATGCTTTCTGTAGAAGCAGAGATACATTTCTACAATAATGAAAAATATGATGTCTGTAATTGATTCACTTTATGCGGCGCTTAAGAGAGCGCCGACAATACCTGAATAATTACGAGGAGAGAATTAATCACTGGGTAAATAAAAAGTGGAAAATCGGTGGAGATGTTCATGAAACAATGGAAAACAAACTCAAATTTTTATATAAAAACGGAAGGAAAGAGCAGGTAGGAATGTACCTGAGAAACCAGAATATCAAAGATGAGTTCTTTGAAGATCAGTATAAAAAGAGAACTGAATGTGAAAAGATACATGGATATATTAAGGGCACAGTAAAATTCGATATCAGAAGAGTGAGAAATGAGGGTAGAAGACTCTACTCTCTATTAAGTTTCATAGTATATCAACTGCTGGTGCTTACAGAAATTCAAAATAAAGTTGGAAATAAGAATTCATTTGGGAGGTACTTTTAAAAATGGTGTCAAATTAGATAAGGGATTTTAAGAGCTAATTTGAGATCCTATAAATACATTAATCAATTATTTGGTATAGTTGTATAATGTTTGTATATTTCCCTCGGATCTTTTGACTTTTATTTATTACTAATAGATTTACATGCTTATTCTGAAGTTTTTGCAACGGAACCTTCTAATTTATAACTGGAAGTAGTGGTCTTAATGGGATTGTGGAATCGTTTCTTTGGCAATAAAACGGAATCTGGAGAAGATATCCAAATAATACTCAAAAAGATAGTCGATCTCACTAGGCCTCAGGACATGCCGGAAAAGATCATGATGCTTTATCACGCGCTATCCCTGACCCAACGCCAGTCTAATCCGGAACTTGGGGCTACTCTGCAGGTAGAGTTGGGTAATAGTTTTCATCTTAACTCTCAAGGGAATCGAGCTGATAATATCGAGAAAGCCATAGAACACTACAACCAGGCCCTTGAAGTTTACACTCCTCATGACTTTCCGGTGCAATGGGCTGGAACTCGAAACAACCTAGCAAATGCCTACAGTGATCGTATTAAGGGAGACAAGGCCGAGAATATTGAGAATGCTATCGAATACTTCAACCAAGCTCTGGAAGTCAGAACGCATCAAGATTTTCCTGTTCAATGGGCCAAGACTCAGAACAATCTGGCGCTTGCCTATAGTGACCGTATCAGAGGAGACCGGGCCAAGAATATCGAGAGGGCCATAGAGCACTATAACAAAGCTCTAACAGTATACACACAGAAGGGCTTTCCAGTGGAATGGTCCACAATTCAGAACAATGTGGCTCTTGCTTATAGTGACCGTATCCAAGGGAACAAGGCTGATAATATCGAGAAGGCAATTGACCACTTCAACCAGGCCCTAGAAGTGCGAACGAAGAAGAATCTTCCGGTGGGATGGGCTATGACCCAGAACAATATGGCTCTTGCCTACATCGATCGTATCCAAGGGAACAAAGCCAATAATATCGAGAAGGCCATCGACCACTTCAACCAAGCCCTTGAGGTGCGAACGCAGAATAACTTCCCAGTTGAATGGACTGGAATTCGACATAACTTAGGGCTTGCCTACAGGAACCGTATTAGAGGTGAGCGAGCTGATAATATCGAGAAGGCCATTGAACACTTCAATAAAGCACTAGAGGTGCGAACGCAGAAAGACTTCCCGGTAGACTGGGCTGGCACCCAAAATAACTTGGCGGTTGCCTACAGTAGCCGCGTCAGAGGAGACCGGGCCGATAATATCGAGAAGGCTATCGAACATTACAATCGGGCCCTTAAGGTGCGAACGCAGAAAGACTTCCCGGTAGACTGGGCTGGCACCCAAAATAACCTGGCGGTTGCCTACAGTAGCCGTATCCGAGGAGACCGGGCCGATAATATCGAGAAAGCCATTAAACACTTCAATCAAGCACTAGAGGTAAGGATGAGGAAATATTTCCCTGTAGACTGGGCCGAGACTCAGAACAACCTGGGAAATACCTACAATAGCCGCATCTTGGGGAACAAGGCTGAGAATGTCGAGAAGGCCATTGAATACTTCAACCAAGCTCTGGATATGTACACGCGGAAGAACTTCTTGGTTGACTGGGCCAAGACTCAGAATAATATAGCAAATGCTTATAGTGACCATATTCTTGGAGACCGAGCTGATAACATTGAGAAGGCCATAGAGCACTATAACAAAGCTCTAACAGTATACACACTTCGTGACTTTCCGATAGACTGGGCCATGACTCAAAACAATCTGGCAAATGCTTACCGCGACCGTATTAAGGGAGACAAGGCCGAGAACGTTGAGCAGGCCATCAAACACTTAAACAAGTCCTTGAGAGTGAGGACGCGTCAGGATTTACCCACCGACTGGGCCGAGACTCAGAACAATCTGGCGCTTGCCTATTGGAACCGTCTCAGGGGGAACCAAGTAGAAAACATAGAGAATGCTATCAGTCATTGCCATGGCGCTCTTCGGATATATAATCTTGAATCAACGCCCAATGATTTTTGTGGAACCTGCAGATTCCTAGGCGATTTATACCTTGATATGGGCCTGTGGGAAAACGCGATGGAGAGTTACAAATTTGCTATAAAGGCAGATGACCTTCTTTACAGGTCCGGTTTATCTGCAGAAAGTAAAGCAATCGAGGTAGGAGAGAACGCCCATCTCTACCGGAATGCAGTTTTTGCAGCCTCTAATTTGGGGTTAAACACGAAGGCCCTTCTGATCTTGGAGAAAGGAAAGACCCGCCTACTCAGCGAAGCTTTACGACTGAAGATGAAAAAGCCAGAGAACGCTCCAAAAGAAGAGTGGATTAAGTATGAACGGGCTGCAGAAAAGTATCGCAGTTCTATTAAACCCTATGACCCTAAGGAAGATTATGACCAAAGGGAAAAGGAAGTTCAAAATGCCCTTGAGGAATTAGATATTGCAGTAAAGGTTATACAAATGTATAATCCTGAGTTCCAAAAAGAACTTGACATCTCTGATATTTTATCAATAATAGATAATGAAACAGCGCTGCTGACGTTCTGCATAACCAATAAAGGCAGCATAGGATTTGTGGTTAGTTGGTCAACTGGTGTACAATCAGTAGATATACCTGGTTTCAAAACAGAGGATTTAAACAGGCTCCTTTTCCAGCTTGATGATCAGGGAGTCATAAATGGAGGCTGGGTAGGTGATTATCCGAGTTACCTCAATGCTTTAGGCACTAAACACCAAGAGAACGTCTTCCAAGCCTGGCAGGAAACCTTAAACGAGATATTATCCGATATTGGTAGCAGGCTTCTCAATCCACTTTTGGCAGAGCTCCCGTCTCAAACTAAAAGGTTAATTTTCCTGCCATCCGGTGGTCTATTTCTTTTACCCTTACATGCAGTCCCCTTTCCCTATGGCGAGCCTCTCTGCCAACGTTACTGTATTAGCTATGCTCCTTCTATTCAACTTCTTAGGGAGATGCAGAATAAGGCAAGAATTGCTAAAGGAGAAGACCTCTATGCAGTTATCAATCCAGAAGAAGATCCTGCCCTGATTTTTTCAGGATTCGAAGGCCAAACAATATCCAAGCTTTTCCAGTCTCACCAGGTGGACGTGGGTGAAATTGGTACCAAAGCAACCGTTTTGGACCGGATACCTGGACGGGCATATCTCCATTTCTCCTGCCACGGCAGCTACAACTGGAATGACCCACCTCAGTCTGGGTTATATTTGGTTGGAGGGCGAACCTTGAGCCTAGCAGATCTACAGAGTGATGTAGTGGATATGTTCTCAACGAGATTGGTTACGCTCTCTGCCTGCGAAACCGGGATTACTGATATTGTGAAAGGCAGTGCCGATGAGTTCGTTGGCCTACCTGCAGGTTTCATGCTCGCAGGTGTTCCTTGCGTTGTTAGCAGCCTCTGGTCGGTTCCAGATATTTCCGCAGCCCTACTGATGGAGCGGTTCTACTCCAATCATGTTGTTGGTGGAATGGATATTCCTATGGCGTTACAGGATGCTCAACTCTGGGTCCGAGATCTCACGTCTAGTCAGGTAGCGGATTATGTGGAGAAATGCTATCAATCGGGCAAATGGGAAGGTAAAAGCAAGGAGTTCATAGAACAATATAGGAAAAGCTATCTCAAAATAGCCAAAGAATTCCCAGACAAGAAGCCTTTCCGGCATCCCTACTATTGGGCAGCGTTTACAGTTAATGGAGCATAAAATTAGGACTTGCTTTGATCGTGTACATATGACTGAGTATTATTCCGCTCGTTTAGGTATGTCCACTTCATCAAATCTTCCCACAGCTTTTTTTCTTCAGATAGATTTGAGGGCATAGGCTGATGAAGAGCCTTGAGCAGATCGAAACGATAAGTATCTACTGCCGATCGGATAAGAACTCCGTAGACCTTGGCATGGGATACAGCACCCCGGTAGGCTAAGGTAGTCAGAGTGATTCCCACGATAAGAGTCATGCAAGCTGCAAGAAAAGCCCAAAGCCTCCAGGGCCCCGTATATTGCATACCCAGGTAGATTGAGCCGATGACAGAAATCACTCCTATCTCGGTGATGAAATTAAGAAGAGCGATCATGGGCGTTTCAGAATTGTCGATCTGTTTTTGTACGGCTTCGGGAAGGATCAGCCAAAGTCGAGGCCACCAAAAGACAATGTCCATTCCATAGGTGCATAGAGCGTAGTCTTCTGATGCCCTCAGGACATTGCCTAATTGGGTAGGAAGCAATCGATCTGCTCGGGAGGGGTACTCAGAAAAGAGTTGCTCATGAAGGGATGTGTATAACTTTGGATTATTAGTACTCGCAGCAGCCCTTTCCTTCTTAAGCTTTTTCCAGTTTTCTTCTACCCTCTTCTTATTCTTGTACCACTCCCAGAATGATTGCGGTAGGTACCCTTCCCAGAATTGGACAAAGGGATGAGAGAAAGCCTGTAGAAGGTGAGCAAGTATAAGGGTGAGAAGCAGAGTCCCCAGAATAATCTCAAGTTGGGAGCTAGAAGCCCCTTTATCCGAGATAGAGAAATACTGATTTAGGGGCTCCCAATCCTTCGGCCAAGAGTAGAGGAGTAATCCCGCCAAAAAAGATAATAATGTAGGGTACCAATAGACTAGAAAAAATCGGCGATTAAGTAATGTAGCCGTCTCATATGGTAGTTCACCAGGCATGTCAGTCCTCTCTTCCTTACTATAATGATTCCTTAGAGGTTGTCTTAAAATTCAAACCATTTCTACAATTGGATAATAAGCAACATTAATTTCAAATTCATATAGTACATTTTTCCGAAATTCAGGTATATTGACCTTAAAGATAGTACTTCATCCCAAAGACTTACGCACTCGAGGTATAAAATCAAGTACAATAAACATCACAGTTTAAATATACATTTTAGACATTTAACGGTTTAATGCTACAGTTTTTCAATTTGAATGCGTAAATCCTATCCCAATTGTAGACTCAAATTTAATTTTAAGACAGGCTCTTAGAGATCACTCTGTTTTGAAATAAGAACAACAAGCTTCTTGCATTCTCCACAAAAGGGTTTTTGCACATTATCTTCCATGTCCTTCCAGAGGACATCTGCAGCCAGAATTTCTCCACAATTAGGGCATTCATATTTCTTTGGTTCAAGAAGAGAAAGTGAGTTCTCACCATGAAGAATTGGACCCTTAGTCACATCAAGAGATTGCTTTATAGAAATCTCTTCCTTTATATCTACATTTTTTTCATTTTTCATAAAGATCTAGTATAATTATCCTGATAGAACATTTAAAAGGTATCCTCTTCAAAAATGAAGGATTTTTAATCACAAGAAAAATATAATAGTTTTCCCATTTACATATATTCATATTTTAGCATGAAAGTACATGAGGAGATCCTCCTCATGTGCTCTCTTGATCCTTTTTTCCCATAATTGCGACTATTCCACTAATTATTTTAATCCGTTCATCAACCAAGAAAATCTCAGTCTCAACAATCTTCCTTTTTTGAATTTCTCCCTTTTGATATCCTGTTTCAGGTTCCGTTGCAAAAATAATTTTGCTGCCTTTTTAGGTTATAACTATTGCTTTTTGTATCATTATTGACCTGTTTATGGCATACAAATATCCTATTTGTGATGTTTTTCACTAGTCTTGTAAAATAGCCAGATTTTTTGCAACAGAACCGGTTTCATCAACTCTCCACGAATCATTTGTTGGTCTTAAATGTCTTCTTATCTTCTTTTCTAATTCAGGGGAATATTGATGCACCCATCTCATTATGGTACTGTGATCAACTTGAATTCCTCTTTCTATCATCATTTCCTTTTAATTTCGATAGCTCAATGGGTATTTTAAGTACCATCTTACATTTAATAAGATAATTTCACCTACAAAGTGCTTCCATTTAAAGGAATTAGATAGCATATTACTACTTTTTATTTCCTTTTTATTTTATTATATCCTTAGCAGATATTTTTTGCAACGGAACCATTTTTTGCAACAGAACCCCATTAGTTGATATGCTACAAAGCTCAATAGAGAATATAGCTTTCTACTGACGTTCGATCATTATTAGTCATCTAGCCCTCAGCAGCGGTGGAATAATGGGATTTTGGAATCGGATTTTTGGCAAAAAAGTAAGAATCTAAATAAAAGTGAATATCTAAAAAATGAGAATATTATAAAAGTTGTTGAAGCATTTCTAAATATATCCAACGCAAACGATGCTCGTCGAATAATGGAGCAGCATCCGGAATTGCTAAGCGAAGAGGCAGATTCGATGCTCATAGACTTATGCAAGACTGCACCAAGCGAGAAAGTTAACAAATTAATTCTAAATCGTCGCAATGTACTGGCTTATTGCCGAGAAGTTGGTATTGACCAAGCCTTCAAGGAGATATCAAGTCTCTCCAATGAAACATCTAAAGATTATCATTATCTCCTAATGAAATTAGAAGAGGTCAATAGTCTCTCAAGACCTCAGGATATGCCAAAAAAATAATATTGCTTCAGAATTTGTTATCTATGAACTGGCGTCAGTCTTCTCCAATTATTTGGGCTTCTATCATGAGTGATTTGGGTGTCAGTTTGGTTGATAATCCTCAAGGAAATAGAGCTAAGAACATAGAAAAGGCCATAGAACACTTTAACCAGGCTGCAGAGGTATTCACTTATAAGGATTTCCCATTAAAATGGGCCAAAACTCAGCACTGCTTGGCGAATGCCTACAAATATCGTATTCTAGGAGTCAAAGCCGAGAATATCGAGAAAGCCATTAAATACTTTAATAAAGCCTTGAAAGTGAGAACATATCAAGACTACTCATGGGAATGGGCCATAACTCAGAATGATCTTGCAAATGCCTATCATATTCGTATCCGGGGAGACAAAGCTGAGAATATCGAGAAAGCCATCGAGCATTATAATCAAGCCTTGAAAGTGAGAACCTTTCAGGACTTTCCAAAAGACTGGGCAGTGACTCAGAATAACCTGGCTTCTACCTACGATCAACGTATTCAGGGAGACAATGCTGAGAACATCGAGAAAGCCATCGAGCTCCATAACCAAGTCTTAAAGGTGCACACATATAAGGACTTCCCAGAAGACTGGGCTGATACTCAGCACAACATAGCAACTGCCTACAAGAATCGTATTCGAGGAGATAAGACTGAGAACATCGAGAAAGCCATCGAGCACTTTAATCAGGCTTTGAAAGTAAGAACATATCAGGACTTCCCTTTAGACTGGGCAGTGACTCAGAATAACCTAGCTTCTGCCTATAAAAATCGACTCAGGGGAGATATAGCCGAGAACATTGAGAAGGCCATTGAGCACTATAATCATGCCCTTGGGGTTTATACACAGAAAGACTTACCAGCTGACTGGGCTACAACAAAAAACAACCTGGCGACTGCCTACCTTTCCCGTCTTTTGGGAGAAGAGGCTGAGAATATAGAAAAAGCCATTGAGAACTTTAACCAGGCTCTTGAGGTCCACACACAGAAAGACTTCCCTTTAGACTGGGCCAATATTCAAAGTAACTTGGCGAATGCTTATTATAAACGTATCTTTGGAGACGAGTCCGAAAACATCGAGAAAGCCATCGAGCACTATAACCAGGCCTTGAAAGTGAGAACCTTTCAGGACTTCCCAGCATACTGGGCCCAGACTCAAAACAACCTTGCAGTTAACTACACTGCCCGTATCCAGGGAAGCAAGTCTGAGAACATCGAGACAGCTATCGAGCATTTTAATCAAGCTCTAAAGGTGAGAACGTATCAGGACTTCCCATTAGACTGGGCTGAAACAAATTTAAGTCTAGCGAAAACTTACGAAAAACGTATCCGAGGAGATAAAGCGGAGAACATCGAGACAGCTATTAGTTATTGCAATAGTGCCCTTAAGATTTATAAATTTGAAACAATGCCCAATGATTTTTGCCTTACATGTAGAATCTTGGGCGACATATATTTTGATGTGGGTAAATGGAAGAATGCGGTAGATAGTTATAAGGATGCAATAAGGGCAGATGATTTTCTCTATCGATCTGGATTGTCATCAGAAAGTAAGCGAATTGAGATATGGCAGAATGCTCACATTTACCGAAATGCCTGTTTTGCTACCTATCATATGGACTTGGCTGGAGATGCTCTACTTTTTCTGGAAAGAGGAAAGACACGGTTACTCAATGAATCATTGCGCTTGAGGATGAAACAGCCAAAGGGCGTTCCAAAAGAGGAATGGAAAAAGTATGAAAATGCTTCGAAAAAATACCTTGCTGCTACGAAACTATCTAGCCAAGAACATTATTCTCAAAGGGAAGAGACGGCTCATCTAGCCCTAGAGGAGCTAGATTTTGCGCTAAAAGTTGTACAGAGTTATAATCCTGAGTTCCAGAAAGAACTTGACATCTCTGATATTTTATTGGTACCAGATGAGGAAACTGCGCTTCTGACTTTTTGCATAACCAATAAAGGAAGTGTAGGATTCGTGGTTAGCAGATCAAATGGTATAGAATCAATAGACATCCCTAGTTTTAAAGAAGAAGATTTACACAGTCTGCTCTTCAAGTTAAATGATCAGAGACTGGTAACAGGTGGATGGGTAGGTGATTACCTGAACTACATTAGTGCCTCAAATACTTATAAATATTTTATTACTAAGTATGAAACTGAAAAAACTTCCGAAGTAAAAAAACAACTCTCAGAGGCATGTGATCTTTTTTATAGCACTTTCCATGAATGGCAGAAAACTTCAAATGAAGTCTTATCTTGTATTGCTGATAGTCTTTTCTATCCAATGTTATCAAAATTGACATCTCAAATTAAAAGATTAATTCTCCTACCTTCGAGCAATCTATTTATACTTCCATTACATTCTGTTCCCTTATCCGATGGTCAGCTTCTATGCCAATGTTATTGTGTAAGCTACGCTCCTTCCATCCCAATGCTTATAGAAATGCATAATAGGGCTGTTACAATTGAAGGAAAAGATCTTTATACAGTTATCAATCCTGAGGAAGATCCTGCACTGGTTTTTTCAAGATGCGAAGGTCAGACCATATCAAAACTTTTTAAGTCTTCCCTGATACATATAGGTGAAACTGGTACCAAAACAACAGTCATTGAAGGTGTATCTGGAAAATCATATATCCATTTCTCCTGTCATGGCAGCTACAACTGGGATGACCCACCCACGTCTGGTCTGCACCTGGTAGGAGGAAAAACTTTGAATATAAAAGATCTGCAGAATAATATTGTTGACTTGTCCTCTGCAAGGTTAGTTACACTCTCTGCCTGTGAGTCAGGTATTACTGATGGAATGAAAGGAAGTGCTGATGAGTTCTTTGGCTTACCAACAGGTTTTATGCTTGCAGGTGTTCCATGCGTGGTCAGCAGTCTTTGGTCTGTCCCAGATATTTCAACAGCCATATTAATGGAACGATTCTACTCGAATCATATTGTTGGAGGAATGGACATTCCTCAGGCATTACAGGACGCTCAGCTCTGGGTAAGAGGCCTTAAGGCTAAACAAATAGCAGATTATGTGGAGAAGTGCTATAAATCAGGAAAATGGAAAGGTAAGAGTAAGGAGTTCATAGAGCATTATAGGGAAAGATATATTGAGACGGCTAAAAAATCTCCAGAAGAGAAGCCTTTCCTCCATCTCTATTATTGGGCAGCATTCACAGTTAACGGAGCATAATGGGTTCCGTTGCAAAAAATCTCAGAATAAACATGTAAATCTACAGACAATGAACAAACATTAAAATATTCAAGAAGATATATCAATATTATAAAACTAAACCAAACAATTGATTAATGTATTTGACTTCATTAAGGACAGAGTAAAGATCATTTACTTGTCCTTTTTTAATCATATTCATAGCTTCAATTCCTTTTAAAGTTTTATTAGCAGATCAAAAAAACTGAAATCCTAACATGGGTATTTCAAAAATTGGATACGAACATAACAGTAAAAAGTTCGTGTTTGCTGCTGATTTCCGAGAAATAGGATAGTAAAAACTGCAAAATTCACCCTAAAATACGAACGTTCTATCAGAAAACGTTCGTATTTGTCAACAGCTTATTTTTTATGATGTTTTTTTGTCATTTGTGTTTTCTGAGATAGCATTTGACTGATTAGCAAAAATTTTTGATAATTTTCAGCAGATATATATGGAATGATTGAATATATGTCAAAAATTGAAAATTTTTAATCAAAATAGTTCTTTTGTAGTGATTATATGGTAATGCAACCTCCTTTTGTTGATAGAAATGTTTGTCTTCAAAACTTTAAAGATGCTGTAAATAATTTGGGACCAAGAAAAATTAGTGTTCTTGTTTATTATGGGGTTGCAGGTATTGGTAAGACCAGTCTAAGAAATGAATTTATTAAGTGCTTAAAAACATATAACAAAGAAAATAAAAACCCAGACATTACCTTGCCTTTAACTCTACAGCAGGAAATTATCTGGACTTCAGTAGACCTGCAATTGGATGAACACAGAAAAAAAATACTTTTTTAGTAACATTAAAACACAATCTCCAAGAAAAATTTAAGATAGACTTCCCTGCCTTTGAAATCGCACATGCTATTTACTGGAAAAAGGCAAATCCTGAAATTCCCCTTAGAAAAGACAACTACTTGCTTTTTAAGGGTAACAATGCTTTTGATGATATTTTTGGAATCGCTAGTAAAATATCTCCCTTAGGTATAGTGCATAATGCTGGAAAACTTATACTAAAAGATCTTCCGGATTATCTTCGAGAATGGTGGACAACTAAAGGAGAGAAAGAACTCAAAGAACTTTCAGAAGAAGAACCTTTAATTATTGAAGAAAAGCTTTCTGATTTCTGGGCGCAAGACCTTAATAATTATCTGAAATGTACTTCAAAACCTGTAGTATTATTTATAGATACATATGAAGTCTTACGGGAAAACTATTCAGATAATGGTTATTCTTTGGATAAATGTATAAGAGAACTAATTCTAAGCTTACCAGAAAGAGTGTTATGGGTTATTTGTAGCAGAGAATCACTTAGATGGGAAGAAATGGGCAGTGAGTGGAGCGAATATCTTACCCAGTATGAAGTAGAGAAACTGCTCAGAGACTACTGTATAGAATATCTTGTAGCCCAAGATATCAATGATAATGAGATACAGGAAGCCATATTTAATGGGAGTAAAGGCGTTCCTTATTATTTGGAGTTATCTGCAGAAACTTATTTAAAAATCATAAAAACAGGTGGAAAGCCAAAACCTGAGGATTTTGGGAAAAGTCATAAAGAAATTGCGGATAGATTCTTTAGATTTTTAAGTACTGAAGAAAAGAATTCATTAAACGTTCTTTCCATCCCTCGTTTCTGGGACTATGATCTTTTTAGATATCTTGTAAAAGAATTCAATACGGGATATCCAACAAATGAATATGAAGATCTGTGTAATTTTTCTTTTATTTTAAAAGCCGAAAACGAAAAAAGCAAATGCATCAGCTGATGCAGGAATGTCTTCAAAGAACTCAAGAAAAGAAAAAGCCAGATTCAGTAAAAAGAATACACAAAGCTATATGTGATTATTATAGCGACAAACTTGAGAACGTAGATATTAAGGCAATCACAAAAGAACATGAAATCGCTCTGACAGAATCTTTTTATCACGCAAAGAAAACGTTTGAACCAAAAGATCTGCTCAATTGGTTTGTTACTGTTTCCGCTTCGTTCTATAAGGCAGCATTCTGGCAATTAATTACCCCAATGCATAAAGAAATGCTGCAAATTCTTGAAGTAAAACTCGGACCTGAACATCCAGATGTTGCAGCTTCACTAAATAATCTCGCAGCACTCTATTACAATATGGGAGATTACGAAAAAGCACTCCCACTTTATCAAAGGGCACTTGACATTAGTGAAAAAGTACTGAGTTCGCAGCACCCAGATGTTGCAAATTCACTAAATAATCTCGCTTTACTCTATGACAAAATGGGAGATTATGAAAAAGCACTCCCACTTTATCAAAGGGCACTTGACATTAGTGAAAAAGTACTGGGTTCGCAGCACCCAGATGTTGCAACTACACTAAACAATCTCGCATTACTCTATGAAAGTATGGGAGCTTACGAAAAAGCACTCCCACTTTATCAAAGGGCACTTGACATTCGTGAAAAAGTACTGAGTTCGCAGCACCCAGATGTTGCAAATTCACTAAATAATCTCGCTTTACTCTATGACGATATGGGAGCTTACGAAAAAGCACTCCCACTTTATCAAAGGGCACTTGACATTCGTGAAAAAGTACTAGGTCCGCAGCACCCAGATGTTGCACAAACACTAAACAATCTCGCAGCACTCTATTACAATATGGGAGCTTACGAAAAAGCACTCCCACTTTATCAAAGGGCACTTGACATTCGTGAAAAAGTACTGGGTCCGCAGCACCCAGATGTTGCAAATTCACTAAACAGTCTCGCTTTATTCTATCGTCATATGGGAGCTTACGAAAAAGCACTCCCACTTTATCAAAGGGCACTTGATATTCGTAAAAAAGTACTGGGTCCGCAGCACCCATATGTTGCAACTACACTAAACAATCTCGCAGCACTCTATTACAATATGGGAGATTACGAAAAAACACTCCCACTTTATCAAAGGGCACTTGACATTAGTGAAAAAGTACTGGGTTCGCAGCACCCATATGTTGCAACTACACTAAACAATCTCGCAGCACTCTATGACGATATGGGAGCTTACGAAAAAGCACTCCCACTTTATCAAAGGGCACTTGACATTCGTGAAAAAGTACTGGGTCCGCAGCACCCAGATGTTGCAAATTCACTAAATAATCTCGCTTTATTCTATGACAAAATGGGAGATTACGAAAAAACACTCCCACTTTATCAAAGGGCACTTGAAATCGATGAAAAAGTGTTGGGTCCGCAGCACCCATATGTTGCACAAACACTAAACAATCTAGCAAAACTTTATGAAAATATGGGAAATTACGAAAAAGCACTCCTACTTTATCAAAAAATAGGAAAAGGTTCAAATTACCCAAAATAATGGAGATCTTACTAAACTCCCAATGACTTAAAGGATCTATAACTGCCTTTTCATAAAGGCTTATATTTCCCTTTTTTGTAGTAACACTTATTTAAATCGGTATCTGTAGACACCGAGAAATGTGTCTATGTGTTTTTCATATAATTTTTGTATTTTATGGGATCGTAGTCGAAGTAAACAAGTACATTCCTATATACTATGGAACAATCAATAAAACAAACACATAGGCAATTGTGGGAAAAAAGGAATTGAAGCTATGAATATGATTAAAAAGGGACAGGTTGATACTTTTAATTACTCGGTTCTTGATGAAGTTAACTTTATAAATAAGTTATTTGGAATACCTGCCTAAATCTGGATGTTATCTGAGAAACATTCTGCTTTTTTACATTCTTTGGTGTGAAACTAAAATTTTGCTTCAATATTAAGATTTTTTGCAACGGAACCCGCGCCAGAGCGGAGTAAAGGGAAACTTTTACGCTCCGTTCGTCGGAGAGGGAAGCGGGCAACTGCTTCTTCTTATCCAACTGAGAGGGCCTAGGGGTGAAATTCCCCGGGCTACTTACCGGCCATATTAGCATTAAGAGAACGAGATAAACTTCTCTAATATGGCTATCCTCATCGATTTTGCTTACCCAAAATTAGTGATTATCTCTTAGCGTACATCTACGTTAAAATCGGGACGATACCCTTCCTACTAAAGCTTGCTGCTCTTATCATTCATTTAAAACCCTGCACACCAAACTTCTTTCCACCCCAATAAGTAACACCTGAAAATACACCATCTTCCCATGTATGATACATGAGGTCGAATCGCTGGTTATTATCGCTAGCGAAAGGAATATTAATTGTTATAAGATGAGGACGGCCGGTTGGGATAGAACCAAAAAAGGGCAATGATTTTTTTCTGAGGTTAAGTATGTACCACTCACAGTTGATATTCCAAGAAATAGAGGAGTTATGGTATTAATTGTAAGAGTTCCCTGCCAGCCATCGTGGTTCATCGACCATGTTCCTTTCCACTCATTAATCTCGAATTTATTTGAGTATTTTCCAGGGATTGGTCCGCGTCTCGAAGCAACGCCAAAGGGTATTTGTTGCCACGATGTCGTACCGGCAGCATTAATCCTATCCCAGGAGAAGAGATAAGTCTCAAATCTCTGACCTGTAAGTGTTCCAGGCTGGACTCTATTGATCGTATCGGCAATATAGTAGATCATAGATCGACCATTATCAGAGAAATAACCATTTACATCAAATCGTTTGCCATCTCGATAATAGTTGCCAAGCTTTGTGGCTGCCTTCGGATCTTGTTGTCTCAGATCAGTGAAACGTCTAATTGTCAAATCACCTTTCCATCCATCATGATCCATTTTCCATTGGCCAAGCCACATTGCACCTAATTCAGGTTCTGCATTAGGGTCACTGACATCGGTAATATAGTAACCGCCTATCACTTCATTTTTTACAGTATCATAGGGCCTTTGCCAAAAATCACTATCTCCCCAGGAGTTCTTGATTAAAAAGATCTTTTTCTTTTGGTCATACCCAATTAACAGGACGACATGCCCCCAATTCAAATCAACTACTATCTCATGCCCACTGCTTAATACGTGCTCCATTGCTTCAATGCTTAGACTGGGCATTGGAGAGTATCCCGTCACGCGATACTTTGCATTTAAACGTGCTGCAAGAGGGATTAAGTCGTAAGAGTACTCAAATGCATCTAACTGCTCTTGTGTCGAATTCCAATCAAGCGCACCTGCTCCAGGAATTTTCTTGCGCATTTCCTCCAATTCCGCATGTGTCTTATAAAGCGCGTACTTTTCTTCAGGCGCCGCAAAACGAGCTAGATTAACAACAATATCACTGGAACCTTGTGCATCCCAAAATGAGCTATTATTTTCGTGTTTTACTGTGCTTGTTGCATAATCAGAATAAAGCTCCATGCATTTTTGTAATGAGAAGATATATTGCTCGGAGAGATCGAGAGTTATGCCGTATTTTCTCTTGTAAGCGGCTTCCATCGCAGCTGCACCTGCAAATGCCCAACAAGTCCCACGATCCTTTTGATCCTTGATTGGCGTCTGATAGGCGGCTAAAGAATATGATTCCGGAGGAATAATATCTGGATATATCCGGGGGACTCCCATAAGACCTTTATCCACTATTTCTCTAGATTTGAGTACTCTTTCCGTGAAGGTTGTGGGGTCTTCAACCACAAACTTACGTCCATCAGGCAAAAATGCAAAATGCTGCTTTCCAAGTTTCGTTACCTCGGATTTAATCTCAAAATTATTCGACATAGGCCATAACTCCCGACTACTACCATAATTTTCATTAGGGCTTTAGCAATTAATGAATAAAAGAAAGCACTGTCTGGTCTCAAAAAAATTTTCACTAATTA
Organism: Methanosarcina sp. ERenArc_MAG2; assembly: GCA_023955635.1. Lineage (GTDB taxonomy): Archaea > Halobacteriota > Methanosarcinia > Methanosarcinales > Methanosarcinaceae > Methanosarcina > Methanosarcina baikalica. The sequence continues at coordinate 436,011 of JAMXHR010000010.1, read as the reverse complement.
ACACCCTAACATTTGATTGAATTGCAAACATTACAACTTTTACATCTCTATATGACTTTTATTACCACTATCTCTAACAATTGGCTCTTTGGTTCAATTGCAAAAAAATTATCCATGATTCTGGATAAATCGTTATCTTAGTCTAAAAAATACCAATCACCTGTTTTGGCAAAACCGATGTATTTGTCTGGATCATTACAGCTGTAGGACTTTTAAGGCCATCGAGGACTGATTAATAATGATATATAGCTACATTTTATGACAAAACGTTGGGATTTCTAGTACCGTTAAGTCTATGGAAGATAGATAATTTATAGGCTCGACAGTAGCTGAACAAATTCATTAACTCTCGTAGACTTGACAGTGCCACATAGACCTAAAAGGTCAATGTTTTAAATCATTTTATAACCTTAGTTTGACAGTACAAATTAAATTTAGTGAGAAGCTTCAATTTTTTGTCAAAAATCAATTGACAGTATTCATAAATTTCATCAAATTGCCTCTGATTTTCCAGCTTCACAATCACTATAAGGTAAATTAGTAGAGATTTTTGTCCCATTTTAGCACTTTTGGCACCTGACTTTTTGGATAGTATCTGTATTTTATCTGATATTCATGCTATCTGTCAAATTCTATACCAAAAATTTGATCAAAAACTATGAAAATAGCCATCAAGAGAAAGAGAATCATCTGTCAAATTGAATAGTAAAAAATGGGCAAAAATTTGGTGAAATAATATTACTTATTTCAACAGATATGAAAACAATCTTTCAACATAAAAATCAAACTGTCAAACTCAGGTTATAAAACAATTATTCCTATGGAAATAAATTTTTGCTTAAATATTAAGATTTTTTGCAACGGAACTATATTCTAAAAGTAAATAAACCCTAAATTGAAAGACAAAAAAAAGATCGACGCTAAAGGGTAGTGGGGGGATTTATTATTCAAAAATTTGAAGATGAAGTTACCAGAACCTCCACCATGGCTTCTTAGCTCCAGGTGCTTCAATCGCCTTCTGTTGAATCAACGTTTGTATTTGTCGCATGTAATTGTCATAGAGACTTTGGATATTATCTTTATCCTGATGAGCTTTCTCCAGCTCTTCCTTTAATGTAGAACTGTGCTTTTCTTCTTTAGACCTGATGGTAGCTAGCTGGTTATAAGGTGCCTGTATCCGAGTTTTTAGGTCAACTAAAAAAGAGTTTTTCCAGTTTTTTAACCATCTTTTGAGTTTGCGGAACTTCTGGATAATGTAAAGTTTACTTTCAAAAGTTTTTTAAATTATTAAATAGTTAACAGTTTTTGCAACGGAACCAGTACGTTTACTGTGTTTACTAGTGCATCGATTCTCAAATAAATACATAATAAGCAAATAATTACAGCTTATGACGCAAATATTATTTTAAGTCACATGGAATTTTATAACAAGGAAAACGAGCTGGTCGCAGAGTGATTCGATCTGGATATTACAACCACGGAAAACACAGAAAGCACGAAAGAACCACGCTTTTACTACTTATTTCCGTATCTTCCGTGCTTTCCGCGGTTTTCAAAAAATTCATTTATGACATACTTTGGAATCGATGCACTAGAATTCCTGCTAGGATTCCTGAAAAGCCGATCATTGTCGTTATTCTATCTTTGATCATGTCTGTATCTGGTTCATCTATCATTGTGTTAATTTTACCGGTGTTGATTAATATATGTTGCTTTTTTTATGGGTATTTGGAGTTCGCACCGATAGCTACATAATTCTAAAACGTGGCTATTTTGAGTTAAAAGAGATATGCAAATCAATTAAAATTAGCTAAAAATCCCAAAAATAGCTACATTTTATGAATAAACGTAGCTGTATTTCTTGCAGGTTTGATAGATCCCGACTGTAAATCGATACAATTTTAAAAACCAAATCCTGAAAAGCAGAATATACTTTCTTAGCCTAGTAATATTTAGTTTAGTTCATAATGACTCAGTTTCAAAATCCAGTGATTGGTGTAAACTAAAAAATCACTGAATTTTGAAATTAGTTATAATTCTTTGAACATGTTCTCTTGATTGAAGTCTTTAGATCTCGAATATTAATTTTGATTAAAGACCCGATTCTTCTTACGAATTCAGAATTTCAATCAAGAAATGCAAAAATCACTAGATTTTGAAACAGAGTCTTCAGAATTAAATAATATATAAACAAATACATAAGATTTTGGGGAAGAGGTTATGGCATTAAGGGAGTCAAATGAAAAATATAAAAAAGCTGAAATTCCTTCTTTATCAGTAGTTTATGAGAAGGCGAGGCAACGTCCAGGAAAGTATATATTTTTGGTATTTATATTCATACTCATTTTTTTCGCATTTGTACAAATAATCCCAGAGTTTCAAGTGTCTAGGTATGAAATAACTAACACCACATCCAAAGCCGATCTCGAAAACCAGTACCGTGTTACGTTCATTCAATTCTTTACTACGCTAGCTCAACTAATTGGTGGTGGTGTTCTATTATTTGGTCTTTATTTCACTTGGGAAAATATTATAATTGCCAAGGAAGGCCAGATAACTGAACGTTTTACTAAGGCTATTGATCAGTTAGGAGATAATTCTTTAGGAGATAATTCTTCATTGGTAAAAAAATTAGGTGGAATATATGCTCTTGAAAGAATTTCAAAGGAATCCGATAAAGACTACTGGTCAATTATGGAAATTTTAACGGCTTATATTAGGAAAAACTCACTCATTGAACAAAATATATCTTTGGATATTTCAGCGATTCTTACGGTCATTAAAAGACGCAGGTGTTCCTTTAATTTAGGAGAGACGAATGGTTTAGATCTTCAAGGAGCTTATCTACGAGAAGCTGACCTCCAAAAGGCTAACTTTGCAGGGGTTAATCTTGAAGGAGCTAACCTTCAAGGGGCTAACCTTCAAGGGGCTAACCTTCAAGGGGCTAAACTTTCAGGAGTTGTCTTTGAAAAAGCTAAACTTCAAGGGGCCAATCTTCAAAATGCTTGCCTTAAAGGGGTTAACCTTCTAGTAGCAGCTAACCTTCAAAATGCTGAACTTGCAGAGGCTAATCTTCAAAAGGCTAATCTTCAAAAGGCTAACCTTAAGGGGGCTAAATTTCGAAAAAAAGATAATTGGGCAGAGGCTAACCTTAAGGGGGCTAACCTTAAGGGGACTAACCTTAACGGAGCTCAACTTCAAGGGGTTAACCTTACAGAAACTAACCTTCAAGGTGCTAATCTTGAAGGAGCCAATCTTGAAGAAGCCAATCTTGAAGAAGCTAACCTTAACGGAGCTAATCTTGAAAGAGTTAATCTTGAAAAGACTCAGAATTTATCATTTAATCAACTTTCCAATGTAAAAACGCTTTATAATGCAAAATTAAACGAAGAACTCTTCATACTACTAAAAGATAAATATCCTGCCCTTTTTAAAAGACCTAATTGGGTTCTGTTGCAAAAATAATTTTACTGCCTTTTTAGGCTATAACTATTGCTTTTTGTATCATTATTGGCATGTTTATGGCATATAAATATCCCATTTGTGATGTTTTTCACTGGTTTGGTAAAACAGCCGGATTTTTTGCAACGGAACCGTAAATTTTACAGAAAAATAGGCACACTGCCTATTCTGACAGTGTACCAAAAGTTCTGTAAAATTGCAATAGAAGCTAAACTGATAAAATACAGGCTGTCTCAAAACTACATTTAATTCTACATTTGGGATAAAATCTTCTACTATAAGGTTAATTTATACCTGAATTTCGGAATAATTTCCTATTTGAGTTTAAAGTCAACAATGCCCATTATCTAATTGTAGAAATGGGTCGAGTTTTGAGACAGCCTGCTATGTGAAATTTATGGGTGTAAAAATAACACTTTCAAGCGATGGAAAAAAGGAAGAACTTAAAAAATCATAAATTATTATGTATATGAATGGTATCCAATAAAGATCATGTAGATTTAGAAAAACTTTTTGGAACTAATCATTTAACCAAAGAGTTGCAAAAAGTAAGGTTAAAGGAAATCGTCTCTGAAATCCCACTATTGAAGGAGTGTACACACGAAAAGTATTTATCACTATGGAAATATATTGAACATAAACCTGAAAAATTTTATAAGAAACAAGCTTGTTACGATATCTTTCAATTCCTTGAAGATCTTAAATCAAATGACATCCAGTCTCTTCTTTTGATTCTTAATGAATTTAATAATTATTCCTTTTTTGCGTTAACATCACTAGAAGACATTAACTCCTTAAATTTTCACGATACAAAAGTACCTCCCAATGAATATGAACTAATTACATTATTGGACACTTACTTCCATCCCTCTTATTTGAGGTTAACAGAAGCAACATATTCAAATTTGATATTTCCTCTCAGCTGTTATCAAAGAATTAAAAGAAGCGCAAAGCTTGAAGGATTTGATTTATTTCAGCGAGTTGAAGAATTGAAACAAACTACTAAGTACAATTATTTAACAAGTCCTTACTGCAATGCGATTAGAAATGCTATAGCACACGGAAAAATTACATATAAACCTCCAAGCACAACAATATATCACGATAAAAATGTGTCTTTGGACATGAACTCTAGACGAATAATCGATTTTTTCGATGAAATGCTCGATATTTGCAACGGTTTATCCCTTGGACTTCGTTTATTTTACTTCACAAATCTTGATCTTTTAGAAAAATATGGAATTAAAATTCCTTTTCCCGTAGTAATAGAAGAGTTAAAAGCTGAGTTAAATGCTCCAGGATGGGAAATCAAGAGATGCTTTGAGTCAAAAACTGTTGATAACAGAAGCCAGTTGTTGATTATTTCTCAAAATACTTTTCTTGATCCCTTAAAATTAAATTTTAATGTTTTTCGTTCGGCGTTCCTAGCTGAAAAATATGCTCCTGGTTATGAAAGATATTTTTTTCAACTTATCTCAAAATATTCATTGTTAGGATGGGCTGCATTTAATGGCACAGAATTGAAAAAGCAAAGGACTCAAAATAATACCAAAACAACTGATTATTCAAATGTTCTTGAAGACAACTTAATCTTTTTTGTTCCTAAATTAAAAGTGCCCAAAATATTTTTAAAATTTTCAACTTTGGTATCAAGTTTTAGAATTCATGTGCCTCTAAAAATAGCTGAAATGAAGGTTGCTCTCAATCCCATATCCCTCGAAATAAGAGACACAATGATTCATAGAAATGGCTTTTATAGCATCGTAAAAGGGGTGGTAATTGTGAAAGTAACTCAAAATTCTACACTTGATGATTTAATAAGAGAGAATTATGAATTAATAATCAAAAATGTGATTAAGAGTGCGAGAAAAAAGCAAGAAAAATAGACATTTCTCGGTATTTGTTAATTGGTTACATACATATATGTGTTTATTCAGAAGACTTTAGAATAAGAAAACTAGTGAATTCAGGTTTAATTCCCGAACTAGTATGTACAATAGAAAAAAATAGATTAAAACGAATTAAGCAGATTGAAATTTTTGGAGGCGTTGCCGAAAAAAGAGGAAAATCAAAAATTGTGTGGAATAAAAATTATCTTAATAAAGATTTGTAAATAAAGGTTCATTCTATGTTTATTAAGTGGCTCCAAAAAGAAAGAATCGTTGCCATACCCCGTATTAAGAGCCTATCCGAAAAGTCAGTAATGCATGTTGAAAAGTTAAAATAGGTCTATGATATCAGGGTATCCATTCCGATTTTGCATATTACATATTGTAAAAGTTATAGCAGGTAACCACTTTTTGGATAGGCTCTTAATGAGAGTACTCAAATTTACTAATTGTGAAGGTTTTTGCTGATTTTGCAAGGGAGCCAGATTTTTTGCAACAGAACCCTTTTTTCGTTTATTGACAATTTTGGACTGTAAATCAGGCTCACTCTTTTATATGCCAGATGTATAAAGAAGATAATCATATCTTATCAAATGTAATAAGAACACCTATCAATATATCTACAGGTTAGATTTGTATTCAGAATATTTTTCAATATAATGAAAAACAGGTTAATTTGAGCGATGTTTGACTCCATAAAGGTATTAATATGGATTATAAAAAAATAAATACATTTTGTTTATAAAATTTTTTATTTGGGGTTTAATAATTTTCGTATTAATTTCAACTATATTATTTATTGTATTTGGTAAATCAGAATTAATTGACTCCATTCTAATGTTTTTTTGGATAGTCTATATTATGATTTTATTTCGTAGAATTAATTCTGAAAAAAGGTAATTATTGTTTCAGCAATCTTTTAGATAATTTTGAAAAAAGGATATTTTTACATACCCCCCAAGGGTTCAGTTGCAAAAATCCTTTCTAATGATACAATAGAATAAAAAGAAAACCAAATTGACTTTCCCCGTGCTGGGCCTTATCCTGTGTCTGTAAGGTCGAGCTTGATGAGTCCAATGCGAAGAGCCGCATGATAACGATTCGTCACTTCTATCGTCACTTCTATACTGTGCGTACTAAGCAGGCTGACTTAGAGCGTGTCTTAAAATTATATAATCCTTGACACACTGATTGTTCGTTCATGCCAGAACAAAATAAAAGAACTCCTTATCATAGTAATTTATCTAATAAACAATGGGAAATAATTAAGCCTCATCTCCCCAGTCCTAGCACGAATCGAGGTAGAAAACGCGTTCATTCCTATCGAGAAATATTGAACGCCATCTTTTATTTGCTACGTTCGGGTTGTGCATGGCGAATGTTACCCCACGAATTCCCACCGTGGAAAACTGTCTACCACTATTTCCGTCTTTGGAGACTTACTGGATTTTGGGAACGTATAAATGCTACACTGAGAACTGAACTGAGAATTGCATATGGAAGAAAACCAGAACCGAGTGCTGCAATTTTAGATAGCCAGTCAGTTAAAACTACAGAAACGCCAGGAGTACGCGGCTATGATGCTGCCAAGAAAGTAAAAGGGAGAAAGCGCCACATTCTAGTGGATACAATAGGGCTACTGTTGATAGTTATAGTTCATACAGCAAATATCCAGGATCGAGATGGAGCTAAACTTGTTCTGGAACAAATTAAGGGGAAATTTTCTCGATTGCAGCTTATTTGGGCTGATGCTGCTTATTCCGGTCAACTGGTTGATTGGGTCAAAGTAGTTTGTGGTTGGATGTTGGAAATCGTAAAGCGTAGCGATGACATCAAAGGTTTTAAGGTACTTCCTCACAGATGGGTAGTAGAGCGTACATTTGGATGGCTAGGTAGATATCGACGTTTGAGTAAAGATTATGAAGGATTAACAGAATCAAGTCAAGCATTAATATATGCTGCAATGCTTCATATAATGATTAGAAGACTGGCTCGTATAAAAAAATCAAGCGGATGATAAAGGAATATTAAGACACGCTCTAAGCGGATAGAACTTACACCAGAGTTAAAAGCATTTATTGATCAATGTGACTTTTCTATTTTCCGTATCATTCCAGCAGAAAAGATAATTGATCAACTTCAACAGACAGTCTATTATGCTCCACGATTTGGTGGTGGATTAAAGGTTAAACCTAGAGAGATTGTAACAATTTCCAAAATGATAAAAAAGAGCGAGCAGATATATATCAAGAAATTATTCAATGCTTATTCAGAAGACGAAAGTAAGCAAATATCACATAAAGATGATTTGAATAAAAATGAAAAGTTACTTCGACATCTCAATAGGCAAAGAGAAATTTACTATTCTGCGGAAATGCTAAAGCAATTTAGTAGAGATAATCTGCCTCCCGGATCAACTGCTTTTGAGGAACTAAAAGAAGGTATTTATTACAGCATTATACCTGTTATTGAAAGTCATCACTGTTCCTGTAAGAGTAAAATTGATAGTACATTGACTGTGGCTTCTCAAATACCTTTTGAGGGAAATGCACTCAAAGATGAACTTCTCCCACAAGACAAGCAAGGGATATGCCATCATTTAGCAAACGAGCGCGATGATATAATATGGACGACAAAATAGATAAAATAACTCTTTTCAACAGTCCACTTGAATCTGGATTACGTACTCTATTTATTTTAGCTAAAGTATACCCTAAGTCATTGGATACTCAAAGACTCATTTATTATAACTACCTGGCTTTACATACAGGAGACTTTTCTGAAGAAGTCGAAAGTTTACATCCAGCTATACCAAACCGCTCTTGTCAGATAATCATCCAACGCGAAGTGATACAAGAGGGGCTTCATTTGCTCCAAGCAAAGGAACTGATTGCTATCAAATACAATAAAACAGGAGTAAACTTTCTTGCTAATAAGAGCGCAATAAATTTCATTGAATATTTTAGAAGTGAATATTCTCAAGAATTAATTAATAGGATTGACCTTGTTATTAAAAAATTTAATAATATGACTGATAAACAACTCGATTCTTTTATAAAAAACAACTTAACTAATTGGGGAAGTGAATTTATTGAGGAGACACATTCATCATGATACCGGGTTTCTACATAAAGTTAATAAAAGTTACGGGTTCTGGCAAAAATGATGCTGTCATAGACTTTGATAAGGGTCTAAATGTGGTATCAGGTCCATCAGATACAGGAAAATCCTACATTTTTAGTTGCATAAACTACCTAATGGGTGGCGATACCCCCCAAGGATATAGAAGAAGCAGAAGGTTATGAATGTGTCTGGATGCAGTTAAATTGCTATAATGGCAAGAAGTATACTCTTAAACGTACTTTTCAAGACTCTACTATATATATGACAGAAGGGGAAATTGATAAGGCAGACAACAATATTTTAATAGAAAGTCTATCTTCTAGTCACAGCAGTAAAAGAGAAGACAACATTTCTGTTTTTTTACTAAAACTTATTGGGCTGCATAATAAGCAATTAAAGGAAAAAAAGATAAAAAAAGACCAATAAGGTTTAGCGACGTTAAAAAACTTTTTTGATAGATGAAAATGAAATTACTGCAGAACGTTCTCCTATATATGAAGGTCAATATTCAGAGAGAACGGTTGAAAAATCATTGTTTAATTTGTTCCTTTCAGGCGAAGATGACGAAAATTTAGCTTCCATTGATGATCCCAAACTTTACAAAAGCATGATTAAAGGTAAGATAGAGTTAACAGAGCGCCTATTGGAATCTGAAAAGGAAAAAGATGTTATATTATCTGAAAAAGTTGCAAAACTCAGCCAAAAAGAAATGAATATTAAAATCGATGAGCTTAGTAGAAGTATTAATGAATCTAATCAACGGATCAGTAATGAGGAAAATGAACGAACGTATATATTAAAAAATATTTTTCACATTGATTCTCATATAACTCATTTAAGGGAACTGGTACAACGTTTTTCAATACTTAATGCTCACTATCTATCAGATATTAATAGACTTGAGTTTATGCTTGAAGGAGAATATTTACTCTCGCAACTTCCTAGTGTGCCCTGTCCAATATGTGGAACTACCATAGATTCAATAAAAATTAAAAATTATTTAGAGCAGAGTAACGAAAAACTTATCGAGTCAATGAATCATGAAAAAATAAAAATATCTATTAAAAGAGAAGAACTACTCTCGACTGAAAATGATATAAAAGAAGAACTAAATTATTATCTTAAGAGTAAATCGGAACTTCAGCAATCACTAAGTCAACTAAGCATTTTAATTGAGAACAAATTGAAACCAATAAATAAAGTGCTTAGAGAGGATTTTGAGAAATTTATAACACTTAATCAAGACATAGCCAGACTTGCAGATACAAAAGAAGCTGTTTCCCGTTATGAGATTGAACTTCAGGAGTATAAACTGAAACTCGCTGAGAAAAAAATGATGAAACAGATAATAGAAGACTACCAGAAGTCCACTATCAAAAACTAGCCGACCAAATGAAACAACAATTAAATACGTGGGGAATGAAAGTAGATAATTTAGTTTTTGACATCAATAAAATGGATTTCATTATAAATGGTAAGGCTAGGGGCAATTATGGAAAGGGATATAGGGCTATTCTTTGTAGTGCGTTTTTGATTTGCTTAATGAAATACTGTCGGATTCAAGAAACTTACCATCCATGTTGCCTAGTGATTGATTCTCCTCTTACCACATATCGAGAGGAGATGCACGACAGAAAGATGATGAAGTAAAGGTTTCTATTAAAGAAGGATTTTACAAGGATCTTGCATCTATTACACATGACTTTCAAATTATTGTTCTTGATAATAAGGATCCTTCAGAGGATTTATTGGATAAAATTACATATCATCATTTTACTCACAATCCAGATTTTGGAAGATATGGCTTCTTCCAGTTAGATTCATTATCTTAAGATATTAACCTGCATTAAGCAGTAAATTTATAAAATATATACATGCTGCCAAAATCCAAAAAATAGCTACCTTTTCACATAAAAGGCCTCGTACCAGCGAAGCTGTTATTAAGTGCAAACTAGGTCAACGCTATTTGATAAAATCTTAACGGAAAAAGAAAAATACAGACTGGGATATTCAGAAAATCCTAATTTTTTTGCGGTTGACAACAGAGGGTGTAGAACTCATTCAAATTTTGTTACTATCTACTTTGCACCTGGTGACAGCTTCGCTGGTACTGTGCCAGGTACAAAGCCAAGAAAAATGTCTTTTTAAACAGTCTCTAAGAGCCTGTCTTAAAATTAAATTTGAGTCTACAATTGGGATAGGATTTACGCATTCAAATTGAAAAACTGTAGCATTAAACCGTTAAATGTCTAAAATGTATATTTAAACTGTGATGTTTATTGTACTTGATTTTATACCTCGAGTGCGTAAGTCTTTGGGATGAAGTACTATCTTTAAGGTCAATATACCTGAATTTCGGAAAAATGTACTATATGAATTTGAAATTAATGTTGCTTATTATCCAATTGTAGAAATGGTTTGAATTTTAAGACAACCTCTAAGACTTTATGTGAATCAAACGAAAACAACCACTTATCACCAGCTAAAACCGGAAGAATATCTGGACTGAACTCTGAAATGAATTTACTTGAGGTTGTATTGCAATAACGATCTCTGCTATTAAGTGATAAATTTAATATTTGACTCTCACTAGATTTGATTTTTCTAAAAGAAGAAAAAACTAATCTATGTTTAGCCCGAGTTAATCCAACATATAACAGCCTTCTTTCTTCTTCAAATTTTGATATATCGTCATTACTCTTAGGATTGGGATTTCTAGGCAATAGTCCATTGATAAGACTTGTTAATATCACAGTATGACTAGTTAGCCCTTTAGCTCCATGTATAGTCATAATGTTCACTTTATGTTTATCAGTTTCCTCTCCAATAGAAACAATTGCTTCAGTAAGTAAATCTTTAATATTTTTATTTTCTGTATCAAATTGTTTCATATATCTAACTTTTTCAGAAATCTCTTTTGTAGGTCCCTCCAATGGCAAAAGTAAATCAAGCAATTCATCTTGATTTACATCAGATATCTCTTCTAGTTTACTTTGGAGTTCTTCCCATCTCTTTCGCAAGCCACTAACATGTAATTTGTTACATAACTCAAGATTACTTAGGATATCACAAGGTTCCAGATCATTTTCTTGGCAATATTGGCGTAATTTTTTATATTCAACTTTTCTCCATTTATCATGTCCTAATCCCAAATAGTATCTAAGTGCGACAAGGTCATCTGGAGTTTCATGTAATATTAGAAGTGATAAATTCTCACCCATAATTTTATTTTCCCAATCGGGTTTAGTGTGGAGGTTAACATCCACTACTCCGAGTTTTTCAAGTTCTTTCACTAAGTATTGCCCAAAATCTCTTCTCGGAACTAAGACGAGTATTTTTTCGCCTACCGGGACCATGTCTTTCTCCAATAGCTTTTTGATTCCTAAAGCAAGACCTTTAGTCTCTTGTTCTCTCGTGTTCCACTGAACTAAATTCACATCTCCAATGTCCTTTCTATCTTCCTCAGAGACTAGATTCTTTTTCTCCCCTCTGCCACTATTGTTTCTTATCAACGAATTTGCTATAGAGATTATATTTCCATCACATCTTCTGCATACATTTAATTGAACATCCTCTTTTCTAGTTTCTTGACGCGATAACCAAATCCTTATTCCATCCGGATCAGCATAACGGAAGGAGTAGATTGACTGATCATCATCTCCTAAGATTGCAATTTTCGAATCCTTACCGATTAACTCAATCAGCGCTTGATCTGCCCAATTAAGATCCTGATACTCATCTACAATTATGTGATCAAACTCAGAAACAGCATCATTAATGGGATTTTGTTTAAGGAACTTAACTGCTAACGTTATTAACTCCTTAACTGTCATTGCATTGTGAAAACGCATCCAAGATTGATATTCATCTTCAAAAATTATCTCTTCAGGCTTTGAAGCACTACGTATTATCTCGTATTGATTTCGAGCCCACATAGTCTCAAATTTTTTGAAAAGGGCATCTACGGGTTTGATTCGCCCTTCAAATGCCATACTTAAATCTGCAGAAAGAGGTTTCATTTCATATTCATAGCAGATGCGAGGAACCCTTTCTAAGCTCTCAATTGCTTGTTCATGGTTTAAAATACGAAGGGCGTGAGAGTGAAGAGTAGATGCGACAATGGCATCAGAGCCTTTAACTTCCATTTCCGTTAATTCAGTTTTTAACTGTTGTGACGCAAGTTTTGTAAAAGTTACAGCAAATATTCTTGAACCTTCTATTCCGTCTTGGGTCAATAATCTTTTAACTCTCTGCTTGATTGACCACGTTTTACCAGTGCCAGGACCTGCTAAACATCGGATTCTTGGTTCACAGCATTCTATAAACTTTGTCTGATTCATAGCCATGATATATTATTTAAAGGATATAACTGTTAATATTATTTAATTCCGTAAAAATATATTTTGTTTAAAACTCACTTTTCGGGCATTTACAGAAAGCAGTGTCCCACATTTCCTTTAAATTTCTATAACTTAGTGAATATTTTAAGTACTATCTGACGTTTAGTAAAATAATCTCCCCTGCATAATGTTTCCATTTAAAGGAATTTACTGGCATAACATATACTCCTACATTTCTATTATTTCAGTAAATCCTTTTCATAATTTTTTTGCAACGGAACCGTTGTTTTTATTATTTTCTTTTTATTTGGAATGTTAAAGAGTCTTGCATCCTTGAGATGAAATTGACTTCTTAAATCCAACTTAAAAAATCTACTGCAACACACATTTTTAGAAACTCACGTCCATATGTGTAAATTTTAGAGTATATATAATATAAGCTCAAACTATATGAACAGATTTAATTATTATATTGCAGCAGTTCATCAAAATCTTTCGCAAACATTATATATTATTACGTCAGACATGTGTTTAAATTTTACTAAGAGATATAAAAAATCTGATACGATTAAGTTGTTGTTATTATTATCGTGACATAGAAATAAAAATTTAGATAGAAGAAAGAATATTGAAAAAGTAGAAAAATAAAATGTTTTGAGGGTAGTCACAGAGAACCTTATATTATTTCATATCGACCATCATTTTTATAGCCTTTAGATATGACTGGTTTTCATAGTGTTTACTGAGCATTTTTTGATACATTTCTCGTTCTTCTGATGTTGCATTTGGGTCAAGTTCTGGCAGTGGTGTAGAATGTAAAGTTGCTAGTGCTTTTTGAATCTCTTGTTTATTATATTCAACTTCTAATTCCCTTGCTTTTATTCTATCCATTTCTGCTTTTAATTCTGTTAATTCGCTTCTCTCTACAACATGCTTAGCTGTTTCTGCTCTGAGTATATCATTTTCACTTTTTATACTTTGATATTCAGGAGACTCACTAACATTTAGCTTTTTCTGAATTGTCAAGTAAGGTATAAATTTAGTATAGTATGTTTTTAATTCATCCACATTAGGTGTAAAATAATGTCCTTGTGTACCTGGGAGAGCATGGCCCATGTACTCTTCTGTGTGGAGATAGTCACATCCATTATTGAGCATTGTACTATCAAAGAACTTACGACAGTTGTGAGAGCGTATATAGTTAAATTTACCTTTTTCTGTACTTTTATTGGCTTTTGTGGAGATTTCACGGTAGATTTTCATTAAAGGAGATCTATTAATCTTTCGCTTCTCTTCGTCAAAATCTTTGAGAAAGTCAACATGTACTTTTCTGAGGATAAACAGATAGTTAGTGTCCGCATAAACCTTTTGTTTTGCAAGTTGATCTAATCTGTTTTTTAATGTAGTGTCTACGGTTCTTGCTCTGTAGTTCAAATAGTTCCAAACAGCTTCAGAAGCCTCTGGAGTTAAAAAAGTTACAAAGTCCACATCAGTCTTTTGTCTTCGCAAAATTAAAGTAGTTATGCCAGTTTTGGAATCATACCCTTTTTTAAACTGTTCGACTGTAATATTACAGATTGTGCTTCCGTCTAGTCCGCTACTGCAACCAACTAAGATTAACGCTTTCTCAAAAGGATCACAGACTTTCAAAACGTCCCTGATGTCCTCAATAGTTGGTATTTTCCTGTTTTCTTGTTTTACAGTGACTCCCTCTTGTTTAACTGATTTAAATTCAATGTCGAAAGCCCTGTAGAATGATTTAGCACCATTAATATAATTTTTAATTGTTAGTGGTGCAAGTCCTTGTTGCTGCAAGTGGTTCCTGAATCCATACAGATATTTGTTTACAGCCCTGTTTCTGACTTTTATGTTATCGTCTTGTTCTTTATCGGCTTCGTTTAGCAATTGTTCAGGATTCTTATTAGTAAACTCAGTGTAAGCTTGCATACCAAGTAGGTAACTATTTATTGTGTTTTCCCTAATATTTACTATCTCAAGCCATTGTTGTACAGTAAAGTCCTGCTTTAAATAGAAAATTTTCATAATATATCCTCTCTAGCAACTGATATATTAACGTATGCCGCTATATTTTACAGGACCTGTAGAAAACGATGTATATCAATTCTCAGCCTTTCCGTGGATAACGTTTACGCATATTTCGCACACGGATTTCGGAAACAGGGAAAAAGCGCAACCCATATTTGATTGGGGAAAATATCATGAAAGAGAAAGCAAATTTCTGATGCCGTTTGCAGTCCAGGTTCATCATGCATTTGTTGATGGTATTCATATTGGCAAACTTGCGGATAAGCTGCAGAGATACCTGGATGAAGTGTAGATTAATCAGTAGTTCACTAATTTTTACTTTTCTTAAAGTTATGTTTTCAGAATACGTAGGTTTTACAGTATACCTTTATTGATACAGAATGGTTCGCAAAAAGATCTATGATCTCTATTCTTGAAAACCAAAAAGGAAAATTTTTAACCATTAGCTTTTATTATATTTGTGGTGTTTGGCAGTTGGTCGACAACGAAAAAATTTACAAACAGTATCTGAGGGATGATTTAAAAGGATTTATGCATATATCAAGGCAATTAAAGAATTTATTCTCATCCACACAGGATAAACAACAGGCATGGAATGATTTACTTAGACTGACTAATAATGAAGAATGGAGCGTGAGGTATAGTGCTGTCAAAGTTCTTAGTTCTTTGTTTTCTCAAGTGCCAGATGAATTTAAACAACAGGCATTGAATGATTTACATAGACTAACCAATGATGAAGACAGTAGTGTGAGGTCTATTGCTGCTGATACTCTTGGTTCTGCGTTTCCTCATGCCCAAGATAAGCAACAGGCGTGGGATGGTTTATTTAATAGAACTCTTGAGCAAACGATAGATCAAAAGGAAATTCACAATCAACTTCTTAGCGATAATCCGAAAGAGTGTCTCCGAGTGCTAATGGTATTAAGATGTGATTTTTCGTTACTGCCAGATAAACAACAGGCATGGAATGACTTAATTAAACTCACCAGTAATCAAGACGTTAATATTAGGTTTGGTGCTACTTCCGCCCTCAATCAAGCATTTTACTATGTTCCTGATAAACAACAGGCATGGAATGACTTAATTAAACTAACAACAAATAATGACACCTCTGTGAAATTTAGGGCTGTTGGAGCTCTTGGTTCTTCATTTTCTCAAGTACCAGACGAATTTAAACAACAGGCATGGAATGACTTAATTAAACTAACAACAAATAATGACATCTCTGTGAAATTTAGGGCTGTTGAAGCTCTTGGTTCTTCATTTTCTCAAGTACCAGACGAATTTAAACAACAGGCATGGAATGACTTTTTTAGACTGACCAATAACGAAAATTTTGATGTAAGGAAAAGTGCTGTCAAAGCTCTTAGTTCTTTGTTTTCTCAAGTGCCAGATAAGCAACAAGCATGGAACATCTTAATTAGACTGACCAAGGATGAAGACAGTAATGTGAGATCATCCTCAAATCATTCTCTTGGAAGAGCTTCAATATTCATGGCTTCCCAGTCAGAAACAGATGAAGATTACAAAAAGAATTAGAAAAGGCAATAGAATTTTTCGAAACTGCAGCAAAGGAAGTATCTTACTATAATCCGGCTCAATTTTGTCTTCCTTTTTATCGCTCATTTTATACAATAATTTTTAAAGAACAAGAAGCTAGAGAAGAAGTGAACAAATATCTGGGAGAAGCTGAATCTGCAATTAAAGGCTCAAAGAGCAAAAAACAGCTTTTTGAAGCTGTTCAAAATCTCGCAGAAGCATTAAAAGAAGTCCAGAATTTGGGAAATCTAGATTTGCAGGCGATGAAAGGTGAGCTTAATTTCTATAGGAAATACTTTGATCATGCTGTAGAAATGATGAAAGATACTGATGAAACAGCTCCGTTTGATACAGAAGTTCTAAGAAAAGGGCTACCTATTTTGGATAGAAATATAAAAAGGCTTATTGAAGAAATCCAAAAAAAGCAAAGACGGTGTGTCAGACATCTCAAGGAACTGCTATTGAAGAAATTGAATGCTCTATTATACAGGAAAGGCAGGGAGATGGCCTGAATTTTTACGTTGCTTTGCTTTCCTTTGTCTCTTCTACTCAAGGAAGATTAATAAAAAAAGAATTTGATGGCTCCGCTATAGAACTAGCTGAAAAACAATTAATGGAAAATCGTAAATATATTCCAGAGAACAAGAAAGAACCTCTATTGCATTTTGGAAATTTTATTTTTGGAAGTAAAAAGGAGTTGCTAGGTGGCGACATTTGGAGTATTTCAACAGTACAAACTCTAAATAATCAGCGTGTAAAATTCATAGATGAAGAACATAAAGCTTATCCTTACGTACATTTTCTTTGGAATCGTAGCCACCAATTAATATTATTAGAAGTAGATATATATATTTCCAGAAGCTACGAGTCTTTAATTAAACAAATTGGAAAACATTTAAATAATTTATTAAATGAATATGGATATATTGTTTACATCGAACCATTAACCGGAAAAGATGTTTTTTGGAAGACTGTTAGTAGTTTTGAGCAGCTGTATGATATAACTTTTGAAATGCATATGCCTAACTTTTTAGGGCATACACAAGAAAATATGAAAGAGATGTTAAATTATTATCGACCATATAATGTTACAACTTTAACTCATAAACTTTCAAACAATGTAGGGAAATTACAAATATCTCAAAATGATAAATTCTTGAATCAAGCACTCGAATGGATCACAAAAGGTGGAGGAGTATGGAAATTAAGGGGAATCAAATGGGGTGAGAATAAAAAGATAACAATATGCAGTAAAAAAGATGAATGTATGAAAAAACTAGAGACATCAATAGCATTTGAAAACTTCACTCCTGAAGAAGTTAAAAGGGTATTTACCGATTTAAATCTAAACTCACTATTGGTTGATCCTACTGATGAAAAACTCAAAAAATGATATTATACTAATAGTTATTTCAATAATAGCTTCTATAGCCTTGGCTTTTTTTATACCCTTGAGTAATGAAATCAAATATTTATCCTTATTACCAAATTTACTAGGTATTTTGCTTAGTGGTATACTTGCTAGTCTTGCAATTATTTTCGGTTTGTTGAGTTCAAGAGATTTATTACAACTTAAAGCAAATTTTCAAAATAAAGAGAGAGACGTTTTCCTTGAATTTATAAAAAATACAAAATTAGATGCGAAAATAATCTTTTTCAGTTTTGTTTTATCAAATGTTGTTTATGTAATTTACGATACTGAGTTGTCTCCTAGCTTTATAGATGTTCAAAAAAGAATATTTTTTGCTTTAGGTTTAGTTATATTGATTTTTTCTTTGTCTTCAACTTACGATGTAATAACCAGTCTTTTTTTCTTAAATGAACTTAGATACGAGCTTGCAAACGAAAAACAGGAATAGAGAAATCTGTATCTTATAAACCGAACAGGAAAACTTTTAAGCACCAACTTGATATGATTTTATGGTGTTTGGCAGTTGGTCGACCAAAAGAAAATTCACAATCAATGTCTAAGCGATGATCCACAACAGCGTATACATGAGTTAGAGCAATTAACGAATTTCTTCTCATTCATATCGATAAACAACAGGCATGGAATGATTTACTTAGACTGACTAATGATGAAGACAGTGATGTGAGATATAGGGCTGCGGAAGCTCTTAGTTCAGCTTTTTCTCAAGTGCCAGATAAACAACAGGCATTTAATGACTTACATAGACTGACTAATGATGAAGACAGTCTTGTGAGGTCTAGTGCTACATTTGCTCTTGGTTCTGTGTTTTCTCAAGTACCAGACAAACAGCAGGCATTTAATGACTTACATAGACTGACAAATGATGAAGACAGTCTTGTGAGGAAAAGGATTGCTAAAGCTCTTGGTTCTGTGTTTTCTCAAGTGCCAGATAAACAGCAGGCATTTAATGACTTACATAGACTGACAAATGATAAAGACAGTGATGTGAGGAAAAGAGCTGCTGAAGCTTTTGGTTCTGCTTTTTCTCAAGTGCCAGATAAACAACAGACTTGGAATGATTTAATAAGACTGACCATCGATGAAGATCACTTTGTGAGGGAAAGAGCTGCTGAAGCTCTTGGTTCTGCTTTTTCTCAAGTCCCAAATAAGCAACAGGCATGGAATGATTTACTTATATTGATCAATGATGAAAATCATTTTGTGAGGTATAGTGCTACATTTGCTCTTGGTTCTGTTTTTTCTGAAGTGCCTGATAAACAACAGGCGTTTAATGACTTACATAGACTGACAAATGATGAAGACAGTGATGTGAGGAAAAGGGTTGCCTCTGCTCTTGGTTCTGTGTTTTCTCAAGTGCCAGATAAACAACAGGCATGGAATAACTTACATAGACTGACCAGTGATGAAGACAGTGATGTGAGGTATAGTGCTACCTTTGCTCTTGGTTCTGTGTTTTCTCAAGTGCCAGATAAACAACAAGCATGGAATGATTTAATAAGACTGACCATCGATGAAGACAGGTATGTGAGGTATAGGGTTGCCTCTGCTCTTGGTTCTGTGTTTTCTCAAGTGCCAGATAAACAACAGACATTTAATGACCTACATAGACTGACCAATGATGAAGACATTCTTGTGAGGTCCCAATCAAACCATTCTCTTGGAAAAGTTTCTATATTCGAGGCTTCTCAGGCAGAAAAAGAAGAAGATTACAAAGAAAAATTGGAAAAAGCAATTGAGTTTTTTGAAAAAGCAGCACAGGAGTCTAAATACTTATTATCTAATCCGTCTCAATTTTGCCTTCCTTTTTACAGTTCTTTTCATACAATAGTCTTCAGAAACCAGGAAGCTAAAGAAGAGGTGGAAAAATATCTTTCTGAAGCAAAAAATGCCGTTAAAGACTCAAAAAGCAAAAAATTGCTCTTTGAGGCTGTGGAGAACCTTGCAAATGCACTAAAAGAAGTCCAAAATCTAGAAAATCTAGATTTAGAGGCAAAAAAAGCGAGCTCAATTTTTATAGACAATATTGTAATCGTGCAGCAGAACTCATGAGAGATAGTGAAGAAAAAGCACCTTTCGCAACAATAGCAATGAGAAAAGGGCTGCCTATACTGGACAGAAATCTAAAAGGACTTCTCGAAGAGATTCAAAAGAAAGCAAAGATTGCGTGCAAGGAAGCTAGAGGGACTGTTACAGAAGAAATTGCATACACTATTAATAGAGAAATCCAAAGATGGGAAATCAGCAGTCAGGAAGAAATGGCTTTTAATCTGGAAAACTTGATTTTTACTTTAGAATCGAGCGTCCCAAGAATACCAGAGAATCAGTATATTTTCAATAGAATTCAACAAATCAGAAAACAAAAAGATATATCCAAGCAATATGGGATCATATCTACTATTATTCCATTGATTCCTAAATTATACATGGAACAAACAGTGGATGAGCTTAAAAACGATATTGAGGAGATAAAGGAAAAAGTGGATTATGTGATTATCTCTCTGAAACCTGGTATAAAAGAAGAAATTGAGATCTCTGTAGGAACTGAAATTTTAGGCACTGGTGCAATGCACAAAATTACGATTCCTTTGCAGGAAATTTCTTATGCGGAACTGAAGGACGATTTAATAAGAATAAAGGGGAAGCACATTACCAAATTATCCAAGCTTCCGGAAAGATTAGCTCGAAAAATTAAAGGTTATTTATTACTGAAAGACAGAGAAGACATTATTAAGCAGTTAACTTGAAGTGTGTTATCTCTAATGATCAATTAACGATATATCTATTTGAGTTCGTCCCAAAACCAGTTCATTTTCATATCAATAAGAGTATTAGAACTATTTTTCAGGGTGGAAACTCGATTAATTGCTTACAAAATAAGATTCAGAAAAGCAATTTTGAATTTTGAGATCAGCTCATTAACATATTTTTCGAAAGATTATTATAAGTCAACAAACAATGAACTAGTTATAATTTTATTGGCAAGTTGAAATATAATTTTAGAAGATGGCGAATGTGAGCAAAACTAGTTTTGAAAACCTCCAATCTAGACTAATAGCCGAAACAAGTACTGATTTTGATCATAGATCTGAATATCTTCATGATCGAGATAGAATACTTTTCTCAAGATCTTTCAGGAGATTGGCAGGGAAAACACAAGTCGTTACGGTTTCAGGATTAAAAACTAGTGACCACATAAGAAGCAGACTCACACATTCTCTAGAAGTTATGCAAATAGCATCTTCCATCGGGAATTACCTACAAAATGAAATAAAAATAAAAATTAATATCGATTTGATTGAGGCAATTTCTTTAGGGCATGATCTAGGGCACACACCTTACGGACATGTTGGGGAGAGATCATTATGCGATTTTTTAAAGAATGGTGAAGCTCATGGAAGTTTTCCGGAGAAAAAACTCAAACATAGCTTTCAAAGTCTTAAAATCTGCTGTTTCCTTGAAAAACAATATTATCCAGATTACTATGGTTTAAATCTAACTTTATCTACATTAGATGGGATCCTGAAACACTCAAAAATTGAAGAATCGGATAGAGAATTTTATAAAAAATGCTTTGAAAGCTATTATCCAGTATTTATGGAAGCTAGTGCAGGCAACACTAGAATTAATGAAGACTCATACGAAACAATGAAAACTTTATTTGATTATTGTTCTCCTATAACCTTAGAAGGGACTATAGTTTCAATAGCTGATGAAATTGCTCAATTTTCTCATGACATCGAAGATCTAAGGCGTCTAACAAGTTTTAGTGAAATGTTAAACTTTTATAATAAGGTAAAAGATACGCTTTTAAATGAACTATGTAGACAAAAAATGGAAGAATTTAACTTAATTGATATATATCAAACTTTTTCAAAAACTTTAGAGGATGCACTAAATGACAATTCTCTAGTTATGAAAGTTGAAAGAACGTATACAAAGCTTATTTTGAGTCTATCTATACCTATAGTTGGAAACTTTATTCACTATATATGGAATATAGATGAAAATGATCGCTTAAATTACCTAAGACAATATTATACGGGCTCTTTTGAAGGTTTACTGGAACTAAGTAAACAATTATCCATGGAACCTAATATTCAAGACGCCTTAAAATGCTTAGATGATATATTCAAGACTTATGAAAAAATACCAACAAATATGAAAGATATAGCCCGGTGGGATCTAAAAGGAAAAGAAATGTGTGACGAGCTTGCAGAGATTTTGTATAAAGCACTATCTTCGACGGGAAACGAAATTAATTTAAATATATTTGACAGTTGGTTGCGACCTCATCTAAAGAGATCATATCAATCTGGTTTAGAATTTGGAGAAAAATTAGGATTAAGTGACTCAGAATCTATTGCCAAAAAATGTTTAATTTGGGATTACGTAGCCGGTATGACAGATAGTTTCATAATAAAAGAATATGAATCCTTTTCGTTTAAAAGGGTTGAATTATAGCTAATTTGACAAAAATATTGTAAGAGCCCGTCCCAAAACCAAGATTCTTCTTAAATCAATAAAAGTTTCAGAACTATATTCCATGATAAGAAACTCGATTGATCGTTCAAAATTCGAGATTCAGGGAACCAATTTTATTCCCAAATCTATAAAGTTTCAAAACGATTTTCATGATTAGAGAGATTATTCCAAATTCGAAGTTTTGGGATAGGCTCTTTAATTAAAGCTTTAAATTGATAATTCGGAAGGTGTTATATCTATTTTCCAATGTATTCCTTCTCACTAAAAATTCCATAGCCTAATTTTATTGATATACAAAGGTCTGTAGAATAGTCAACAAAACTCATTTTCTCACTAGTGCTTCGATTCCAAAATAAATACATAATAAGCAAATAATTACAGCTTATGACGCAAATATTATTTTAAGTCACATGGAATTTTGTAACAAGGAAAATGAGCTGGTTACAGAGTGATTCGATCTGGATACAACCACGGAAAACACAGAAAGCACGGAAGAACCACGCTTTTACTACTTATTTCCGTATCTTCTGTGCTTTCCGCGGTTTTCAAAAAATTCATTTATGACATACTTTGGAATCGATGCACTAGAAAGATACAAATAAACTAAATTTTGAAAGGAGGGAAGGCAAGCCTTCCCTCCCTTCCGGGTTTTGCTTCTCGCAAGCATGGGACCACCTCTCTAAGAGATCTTCTATCTTTGGTCAGAGGAGACAAAGATTTAAAGAAATCAATTTCATGGACTTTCTACAGCACTCTTATGTTTTTCTATAAAATGTATAAGAGAATCAGAGAAAATCTTTGTATCAACAGGTAAACCTAAAACCAGTTTAAAGGCATCCAAAATCCTAAACTCAAGATTATCTAATTTTTCTAATTCAATCCATCTTTTTGAACTTAATTCGTCAGGGACTTTTTTATATTTATACATAGATATAGGCACATTATACTTTTCCGCATGCTCTATAAAAGATTCAGACTCAACAAATGGGATTAATTGAAAAATGTTCTCCATTTCAAATATTGAAAGCGTATTGGTCTGAGAACTCATATTATCATTAATAAATCTTGAGTATTTTTTAACTGTCCATGTAATACTAAAAAGCATGGAACCAATGTCCACAAGCTTGCATTGACTAAGATTTTCTCCAAGTTTTTGATACAGAAGTTTTATACAAGGAGTTTGCGAATTATTTTCGCTTAAGGGTGTTTCTATAATGGTATAAGGGATTGGAATTTTTATTCTGGCAGCTCCATTGTAGAAAAGTTCAAAAGTCTGGTTACGAGAGCTAATCCCATTCGACACATCTCTAAAAATAATTGAATGAGGGGTTCGAGTAATGCTTTTATAATAACTATTAAAAGTAATTCCACTTTCACTATCGAACAAATATTCTTCATGATTAATCATTTCAATAAGTTTTTCAAGATAGAAATCTTCGTAAAAGTCTTTGAATTCCAACTCATTAAAATTCGTGGGTAAAAGGCACACATTTAAAAATGGAATTTCTTCTTTTTCTTCCCAATATGTGACCCCAAAAGGATTTTTCAAAAAACTATTTAATTTCGATTCTAAATATAAACTTTTTTGATATAATTTATCAAGAGTGTATTTATCACCATTTTTTATTGGATTGGATTCTTCTCCATTACGTAAATAAACAACTCCATCACTTAAAATGTGAGGAGTTTCGAAACTTTCTGGAATAAAAATAACTAAAACATATTTCTCTTCACTACTTTTTAAAAGTTTCATTTCAAAAAAAGGGACCGGATGTATATGTTCTCTAGATATTTGACGAATAGACTCTTGAGGCTGGTTATGCTTCTTGATATCAAACCCAACTATATCTTTTGCTATGTTTGTTTTATCTTCATCAGCCACTCCTATGAAATACCATCCGCCGTGAGTATTTGCAAAAGAAGCTAGTGATTTTGCGATATGTTGACCTTTTTGAAAATCGCTTTTAAACTCAACATAAAAACCTTCTTTAACTTCATTTTCAATCAAATCGTATAAATCGTCAAAAACTAGATCGTCTAACTTTTTATTAAATAGATCATACATATTTAATCACACATAATATTTCTAAAGTTATTGAATATAAATCCCACTTATTTCATAGATATTTGACCTATCTATTCTATTAAATTTTCGTAGACTCAAACGTATATGAATAATCAATTAATTAGTGATTACTCTTGAAAAGAAGCGGCATTGAGAATTGTCACTTTTCCCCTTTCGCACAAGCCGGAATAAGAAGGAATTTTCAGGCACAATTGAATTTTTTCAGGACAAAATATCAAAAGATTTATCCATTTAATCGGATACTTCCATTTATGAACAATCATAGCGAAACGGAAAGTTCAGGTCATAATTCAGTTCGCTGTGATGCCGATAAAATTCCAGGATGGAATAAGGATCTTGAGCTGGCATTTTCTGTCTACAAAGGCCCATACATTGCCGGAAGAGTTGCATCAAGGCATAAAACGGTCTGCGAGGTCCTTGTCTCTGGGGCTGTCGTACAGGCGGGAATCTCCGGTGCACTTCAGAAGATTGGGAAGCAGCCGGTTGTAGGGGATTTTGTCGTTTTGCTTGACCAACCGGAACTGGGCTCACGTATGGTTGTGAATATCCTGCCCAGGAGGACCTGCCTCTCAAGAGGGGCAGCAGGAGACGTTATCTATGCTGATAGTACTATTCTTATGAAAACTGCGCAATATCTGTCAGAGAGTTTAGAGTGGTGCCTTTAATTTTCCCGAGAAAAAACTACAATTTTAAGAAACTTTTCAATATGCTGAGATATCCTCTGAAAATATTTGATTTAAAAATAAACAATGAAAAAGAAATAAATCTTTACAAAGGAATAATTGCAAAATTTAAAGAGTTAATAAGTAAATGGAAAGAGTTCAGATCTGTAAGATCAATTATAGAAGACATATTCAAATTGGCGAAGAAAGCATACTCTATGGAGGATTTGCACAGATATACGAGGAGTTCTGTCCAAAAGTACTGTTTTTTAGCTGTACTTTTAGTGGGGATAACGCTAAATTACGGTATTAGAGAAAGAAAGGAATTACAAGCCTTCGCTGAATAAATAAAGAGGGGACTAAAAACTAAAAGATGTAGAGATAAAGGATAAAATTAAAAAAGATCGAAAAATAAAAGATGCTGTGTATAAAGAATGGATATCTGCAAAAGGAAGAGATTCGAGAATCTGTAAAGACTCTTAATCTGTTTTGAAGGGTACCTGCTCAAACGTCCGTAACTATGATTCTGCAAATTTTTAAATCTGTAAATTAATGCTTCAAACTGACTTTCCGCAGATGTCCTTTCAATTTTCATAATTTTTCCTGCTATCGTTTTTTCTGAAAACCGACTTGGTTACTCGAAATGTGTTTTTGAATTTTTTCCAAAACTTTCGACCTTTTGCCTTCATTTAGGACTTATAGCAGCCATTTTCTTAAGCTTCAGTAAAGATAATAACTGCAAATTTTCTAATATTTCTCCAAAAACGATAACCGGAAAAATGTTATTTTTTTGAAGACATCTGCGGAAAGTCAGTTCAAAGCATATATTTCCAGCCTTCTTTTTTCAGGCTTTTCCTGTATACTTCATAATCAGGCATCAGTTGTTTGACCAGTTTCCAGAACCTTGCGGAATGATTTTTCTCAATCACATGACAGAGTTCATGCACTACCACGTACTCAAGCTGTTCGGGCGGGGCCATTACAAGCTGAAAGTTAATCCTGAGAACATTGTCTGCAGAGCAACTTCCCCATCTCCTTCTCTGATGCTTTACCTTAAAAGTCGGAGGAGCTATCCCGAGTTTTTTTGAATAAACCTTCAGAATCTTCTCGACTTCTTCTTCGGCACGCTTGCTATAGAAATTCCAGACAGCTTTTTTTATCAGGAGAGGAAGCATGTCTTCAGAAGCTTTTTTGGGACTACGAAATTCAGTTCAGAATCTTTAACAGATACGATGGGTTCTTTAACATCATCGAAGGCTATGATTTTCAAAGGATATTCCCTGCCGAGATAAAGATAGATTTCACCTTCACAATACTGCTTTTTGTGATCAGGCAGCCTGTTTACCTCGAACCATTCAAGCTTTTTTGTATCCATTCGGCCTTCTCATTAACCATCTTTCTTATAGTTTCAGAACTAATGCCATGCGGAGCCCGGAACTCAACTTTCAGGTCGGGACTGATTACAATTGAGGCTTTATTCCGTTTCTTACTGTATACTATTTCGTAGTTTATTGTCCTGCCACAGGCTTTGATGCTGTCTTTTTTATTCATCCGGGCTTCCTCAGCTTTTAATAAGTTTCCAATCATTCATTTAATTACTTTTCTTTAATTTTTGGCTTTATCTTTAATACTAATGTGCCATTAACACTCTCATTTTTAAAAAAATATATAGAGGAATTTTTAGCGAAATAACGGAGCTTTTAGCAATAGGAAACTCAGCAGAAACTTCGATCAATTCCTTATTTAATATCGGTTGATGCCGGATACTTTTTTGCTACTCCCCATTTACTCGTTAAACTTCTTGTAAAGGTAATTTGCCGTGATCTGGAAAATGAGTATGAAGATCACCAGCACTATAATATCCAGCAATGGTGAAAAAAGCGATTTACCTGTATATGCATACTCAATCAGATCATTCCCGTAAGTAAGTGGGGATATCAGTGCGATCTCCCGGCCGATCTTGGGCATAGTAGATATCGGGATAAAAACACCGGAAATAAAAATAAGCGGCAGCCTGACCGTGTTGAGCAGGGACATAACCTCACCCACGTTTTCGGTGGGATATGCAGCAAACAGTGTCCCAAGCGTCGCAAAACAGAACGCGGTAAGTAACATGGAAATAACAAGGATCGGTACATTTACAATAGGTGTACCGAACACAATGACGCCCACGGCGAGTGGTAGACAGGCAATGCCAAGACTATAGAGAAAACCACTCAGGCTTTCACCCGACACCAGTGAATGTAAGGAGATCGGTGCCGAAAGCAGGCGTTCAAAGGTCTTTACCCGCCGTTCGATAGGTATCGAGACCGGTTCTATAGATGAAGCCGAAAACAGGAGAGTGATCGAGATTAGCCCCGGGATAAGGGTACCGGGCGGGACGTTCTTCCCAAGGGCAAAGGCCAGGAACATAAAGAGCGGGAAGAAGATTCCGGATACGATGATATTGGGCTTGAGGTAGTAGATACGCATGTCCTTTCTGGCGATCGCCCATGCAGCAGACATCTCGCGGGAAAGACGTTTTGTCCACTTTTCATGATCAATCGATTGCACGGACTCCATCACCTGCCCTCTGCAGACCTGTCAACCGTATGAATACATCCTCGAGACTCGGGCCAAGAGTCGTGATACTTATCACTTTAAGGTTGTGTACATGGGCGTAAGCCATCATGGCATCGATAACTTCAGATGGATCTTCAGTATAGAGCTTAAACTTGTCACCTTCTTTTTGTGCGTTATTCACCATGGGGAGACGGCGTAATTCATCCAGCTGATCTGCAGAATTGTGGTCAAACGAGACCTCGATCGACTGCATACTCTGGATGGTCTTTTTCAAGGATTCAGGTGCATCGATTGCAACAATATTTCCTTTATTGATGATCGCTACCCGGTCACACATGATATTTGCCTCCTCAATATTGTGCGTCGTTAAAAAAACCGTGACACCCTCGCGGACGAGATCCGTGACCACATCCCGGATAATGAGATTGCTCTGTACATCGAGCCCTGAGGTGGGTTCGTCCAGGAACAGAAGGCGCGGGCTGTTGACCAGTCCCATCGCAAGCGTCAGACGCCGTTTCATTCCCTTTGAAAAACCGTGAGCTTTGTCGTTGCGCCGGTCGTATAACTCGAACTTCTTGAGAAGCTCGTTTGCCTTTTTTCTCGCTCTTTTCGTCCCACATGGTAAAGTTCAGCGGAGAACATCATATTCTGCCATGCAGTCAGGTCATCGTACACGTTTGAGTTCTCGGACACAATACCCATGGACTGCCGTGCAGCAATAGTATCGTGTTCAATATCATGGCCAAAAATGGTTGCCTTTCCAGATGTAGGTCTCGAAATTCCGGTCAAAATACGAATGGTAGTGGTCTTGCCAGCACCATTGGGACCCAAAAACCAAATGTTTCTCCCTCCTCAACTGAGAAATTAATATCATTGAGTGCTGTAAGAGAGCCGAATTTTTTGATTAGATGAGATACCTCAATTGCTTGCATGTATCCTGATAGTACATTAATGCTTAAATCATTCGTGATACTTGAGTGTGGCTATAAAGGCCTTAGTACTGAAATATTATGATGTAACGGTTCAGAGGCTCCTCGCAGGAAAAGAATCGATCGATTTTCCAGGAATGTTTTCATGATTGGATACTCAATTGCTCATTCAAGATGAGATTCAAAGAAACAAATCTTGAGTTCCGGTATTGGCTCGTGATAAATATCAATCTGAAAGATAAAGCAACGGTTAGATGCTAAAAATCCGACACAAATAGAAAACAGGCAGTGTTGAGAATTATGTCAGCATATCAGGAAACACTTACTGGATTTCAGCCATAAGCAGTATACTCAGGCATAAGCTGTATACATATCATACGCCCTCGTGTAGTGCTCAAAAACTAGCAGAGTAAGGATATTTGCGGTACTGTCAAAAGTATAGACCAGCACAAAAGGCCCTATATGAATCCTCCATTTTCCCTGGAACTCAGCCTCAAGGGGAAAGCCCATTTCCGGCCTGTAAGCAAGGAGGAAGAGGCGTTGCTTCACGTAATCATACTCTGGCCTGTCAAACAGGCACAGTTGTTGAAGATTTTTACGGACTGAAGGGTGAAGGGCTACTCTGTATGTCATTGCTCCACCTTTTTGAGAAGTTCATCAATCTCAAATGCAGGCAGGTGGTGATTTAAAATATCCTGCCCCGCTTTTCGAATCTTAGAGGAGAAGGATGGCTGAAAAGCAGTCTCAGGTGGATACTTGATTTCATTGAATTTTTTTTCAAGCTCTTTAAGCTGGTTGAATATTTCCGCAAATTTCATGCCCATCAACTCAATCGGTTTGTAAAGGCTTTTAATGGGTTTATTTTAAGCTTTAAGGCACTTTCTTATAACCTCTGCTCAAAGGAGAATTTTAATTTAATGGTTTATATAAATTTTGGGCTTTAAATATACAATTTGGGACTGAAAAGTGAATTTATGAATTACTTTTACAAGCTTCAAGATCTTTTATTCAGTCGGGTACGATATCAATCTCCAGCCAATTATTATATATCTTAAACTTATATATCTCTCGCAATTTTGTTCTCATGAGCTATTTCATGAACCCCAATTCTAAAAATGAACAGGAGGCATTTAGATGCAGTACAGCATGGGCATTGACGCAGGAGGCACCTACACAGATTCGATCATCATTCGGGACTCCGATGGCAAAGTGATGGATTCGAATAAGGCGCTTACCACTTATCCTGACCTTCTTGCAGGAATAAAAAACTCCATCGACGGGCTTGATGAAACATATTTAAAAGATGTAAAAATGGTTTCGGTTTCAACGACTCTTGCTACAAATACAATTCTTGAAAAAAATGGCTATCCTGTGGGGCTTATCCTGGTAGGGGATTACGAAATTCCGGAGAATATGCATGTCGAATTCCATACTGTAATAAAAGGAGGACATGACCATCACGGAGCTGAACTGGTTTCTCTTGATATGGAAGCTCTGGAAGCTTTTGTACATCGGGTAAAGGATAACGTTTCTGCTTTTGCGGTTTCTTCATACTTCAGTATCCGAAACCCTGTTCATGAACTGGCAATTAAAACCCGCATCCAGGAGCTAACAGAACTGCCTGTAGTTTGCGGGCATGAACTTTCCCTTGACCTTGGAGCTTATGAGAGAGGGATTACAGCCTACCTGAATGCTCAGCTTATCCCCATTGCAAACCAGTTTATTCGTTCAATAAAGGAAGAGATTTCCGGGCGGGGAATGAATGCCAGGCTCCTTATGCTCAAATGCGACGGTTCGGTTGTTGGCATTAACGAAGCCCTGGAAAAGCCGATAGAATCCATCTTTTCGGGTCCTGCAGCAAGCCTTGTAGGAGCATCGTACCTGTCGGGGCTTGAGACCTGCGCAGTCATTGATGTAGGCGGGACAAGTACGGACGTTTCCATGCTCGAAAACGGGCTACCCGAGCTCTGTGCGGAAGGGGCTATAGTCGGAGGCTGGCAGACAAAGGTAAAAGCTATCCGGATGGAAACATCAGCAATGGGAGGAGACAGTCATATCTGGGTCAGGAACCTGAAAATAAATATTGGTCCCAGACGGGTTATTCCTCTGTGTGTTGCAGCTGTCAAATATCCGGGCTTTCTTGAAGCTCTGAGAAAAGGGAGAATCCCGGGAGCCATGCACCTTGAAGAAAATATGCAACCCACAAAGTTCTTCATAAAGACAGGAGTTGAAGCTTCAGGCCTCGGAAAACTTGAGAAAGAACTCTTTGACAGGATAGAGGATTTTCCGACGTCTCTAAACGATATCTTCTGGGAGACCCAGAAAACGCTCTCTCCGGGCCTTCTTGATTCGCTTATAAGAAAACGCCTTATCCAGGCAATCGGTTTTACCCCGACCGACGCTCTGCATGTGCTTGGGGAATACACAGCCTGGGATAAAGAAGCCTCAAAAGTGGGAGCAAAACTCCTGGAACGCTATACGCAGATAGACCATATCAAACTCTGCAAACAGATCAAAAATGACGTTGCGAGGAATATGGCCTTAGACCTGGTATCCTTCATCTTAAAAGACGTTCCTTCCCGGGAAATCGAAAAAATCCTCCTCTCCGACAGGTTTATGCAGTTCAGGATGAAAATACCTGTGGTGCTGATAGGAGGCCCCGTAGTCTCATACATCGAAGAATTGAAGCAGATTCTTGATGCCGATATCATAGTCCCGGAATATTCGGAAGTAGGAAATGCTGTAGGAGCTGTCATGGGCAAGGGCATAAAAAGGATTGAAATCCTTATCAAAAGCACCTACTCAAAGGACAGGAAAAGGCTTGTTCTTCTTTTCTCGCCTCGGGGCAGGGAAACCTTCGGAAGCTATCCAGAAGCTCTGGAATATGCAGAGGTTCTCGGACAAAAACTTGTCATGGAATATATGACCGAAGCCGGGCTCGACAAAGGGCAGGTCCAGGTCGAGGTTAGCAGAAAAGATATTTCTCTCAGTGAAGCAGGGACTATACCTGTAGAGACAAAGCTAGTTTTTGTCGGGGTCGGGATGCCTAAAACCTGAGACCTTTGAGTATTCAGGACAACTCTTTAAGGCAATTACTTAAAAATTAATTTTATCCACATCCTGTTTCCGAACTCGAAATCCGGTTCTGAAAAACGGATCTTCAGCAGGGCAGACCGAATTGACTTATGGCCTGTTCTCTCAGGGACGGCGGCACATCAAAGATGACGTGGATGGCGCAGGTATGGCGTAAGGATAGCAGAATTATACTGCAAATTACACCACAAATACATTAGAAAGCATTACAAATGGCACAATCAAAGTAAACAGAAGGAGATCTTAAAAATGGCATACGGTCTGGGCATTGATGCCGGTGGGACATATACGGATTCGGTTTTAATCCGGAACTCGGATGGAAAAGTTGTATGTTCTAACAAGGCACTTACAACGTATCCTGAACCTCTTGAGGGAATAAAGGAGTCAATTGACGGACTCGACGGGGAAAAGTTGAAACTCGTGACTACCGTGTCGGTTTCGACTACTCTTGCTACAAATACTCTCCTCGAAAAAACAGGGCATCCTGTAGGGTTGATCCTTATTGGGGATTATGATATCCCAGCAGATTCTGGGATTGAAAACTGCATAAAGATACAGGGGGACACGACAGCAATGGGGACGAAACCGCATCTCTGGACCTTTTCGCAGTAGAAAAATTCGTGCTTGAGATAAAGGACAGAGTCTCGGCTTTTGCAGTATCCTCCTATTTCAGCGTACGAAATCCGGAGCATGAACTGCGGGTAAGAGCCCTGATCCACGAACTTACAGGACTGCCTGCCGTCTGCGGGCACGAACTTGCGCAGTCTCTCGGAGCCTACGAAAGGGGAGTTACAGCCTATCTGAATGCCCAGCTCCTACCTGTAGCAGAGAGCTTCCTGAAGACGGTAGTAAGTGAGATCGGGAGAAGAGGGTTCAACCCGAGAATTGCCATGCTTCGCTGTGACGGATCTGTAGTGAGCATGCACGAAGCCATGAAAAGACCCATAGAATCGGTCTTTTCCGGTCCTGCTGCAAGCCTTCTCGGGGCCTCTTACCTGTCCGGGCTTGAGACCTGCGCAGTCATTGATGTGGGAGGAACGAGCACGGATGTCTCGATGATCTATAAGGGGCTTCCTTACCTCAGCGAAACAGGAGCAGTTGTAGGCGGCTGGCAAACCAAAGTCAGGGCGTTGCGCATGGAGACCTCAGCCATGGGCGGGGACAGCCATATCTGGGTGCAGGGCAGCAATATAAACATAGGTCCAATGCGGGTTATCCCGCTCTGCAGGGCAGCAGTCCTGTATCCCGATTTCATGAGTACCCTGAAAAAACGCTGGATTCCGGACAGGCTCAAACTGAACGAGCATATCCAGGCAACAAAATTCTTTGTCCGGACACAGCAAAAACCTGTCAATTTGAGCCGGGAAGAAGAAGAACTCCTTTCCCATATAAAAAATGAACCGCTTTCCCTCAAAGACGTCTACTGGGATAGAAATATTCTCCCTTCGAAGAAAGTAATGGATTCTCTAATCCGGAAGCGGCTTATCCAGGCAATAGGTTTTACCCCTACAGATGCCCTCCATGTGCTTGGAGAATATACGGAATGGAATTCCGAAGCCTCGGAAATAGGGGCTGGTCTGCTTGCAAACTTCATAGGGACTGGCAGGCACGAATTCTGTATAAACGTAAAGAGGCTTTTTGCCAGGAATATGGCAAAAGACCTCCTTGCGTTTCTGATGGAAGGCGTGGATAGGGCCGAAATCGGGAAAATACTTGATGGAGAGTTTTTCTCCCGTTTTAAGGTGGATATTCCTGTTGTCCTCCTTGGAGGCCCGGTCAAAGCGTATGTAAATGAACTCAATGAATTGATTGATATCAAAATTATTGTTCCTGAATATTCCGATGTAGGAAATGCAGCTGGAGCTCTCGCAGGAAAGGGGACAAAAAGGGTTGAAATAACGGTGCGTACGCTTTACAGTGAGTCAAGGTATGATCTCAGGACAAAAGGGATCTTTGTATACACTCCTGCAGGAAGGCGGCATTTTGTTATCAGGAGCGAAGCAATGGAATTTGCTGAAGGTTTTGGGAGGAAACTGGTTCTTGATTACATGACAGAGGCAGGGTTCTCCCCTGGTCAGGTTACGGTTAATGTAGAAAAAATAGATATAATGACTCATGCAGGCGAAAATCCTCTTGAAACCAGGTTTATTTTCGAAGGAATTGCAAATTCCAATGTCTACGAAAAAATATGTAAAAAGGCAGAATAAGAATGATAAAAGCTGTAAAGAGCTGACTGAACAAATACAGTCTCCAACATAGTCTCCGGATTGCAGATCTCCCTTGGAGCATTCTGTTTCTGGAAACTTTGAATGAAGAGGATAAAGTTCATAACTTTGCTGTACATTTGAGACATAAAAGTAGGGGACTATCAGCCCAGCAATTTAGATTACAACTGTAAAAAACTTTTAAATCATTTATGCGTATGTTGGTTGCTTATACAATGGAAATCGCACAGCAGACGCATAAATACACTTAAGGAGTTAACATGATCCCAAGAAAAGCATTTTTGACAAAAGGTACCGGGGTCCATAAGGACAGATTAGCATCCTTTGAACTTGCACTGAGGGCTGCAAGAATAGAGAAGTATAACCTTGTAAGCGTTTCAAGCATTCTGCCCCCCAATTGCAAACTGGTACCTAAAGAAGAAGGTCTTCTGGAGCTGAGACCCGGTGCCATTGTCCATTGTGTCCTCGCAAGGAATGATACCAACGAGCCACACCGTTTGATGGCTTCAGCAATAGGAACTGCTGTCCCTGTAAATGAAGAGAATTACGGCTATATTTCTGAACACCATTCTTTTGGAGAAGAAGAAATAATTGCAGGAGAATACGCTGAAGACCTGGCAGCAACCATGCTCGCAACAACTCTGGGCATAGAGTTTGATGCTGAGATGGCCTGGCATGAAAGAGAGCAGGTGTATAAGGCAAGCGGGCATATCTTCGATACTTTCCATATTTGCCAGACCGCAAAAGGCGATAAGGACGGAAAATGGACCACTGTTGTAGCTGCAATGGTCTTCGTTACAAAGTGAAAACGAGTTAAGGAAAGTAATTAAATAAACTATTTTTTGATTGAGTTAAGGGGAAGAAATCCCAGCTTCCCCAAGGCTCATAAAAATGTAGGGATGGGAAGACTGTCTCAGTATCTCTGAAATATTTTTAAGTTTTTCGACTACGTAAGAGTATGTAACCGGTAATTACTGCTTTTGCAAGAATGGAAACAATTTATGTAAAGAGCAGGCTCTGTATTTTTTCTATCTATGTTTTTTCCAGGCGGTCCATTAATAATACCTAGATTCTGCAGACTCTGGTCCAAAATCTAGTGATTTTTGCATTTCTTGATTGAAAATCTGAATTCGTAAGAAGAATTCAGCCTCCAATCAAAATTAACATTCGATATCTAAAGGCTTCAACCTAGAAGTAAAATCACAAGGATTGTAACCAATTACAAAATCTAGTGATTTTTAATTTTACGTTCATCACTGGATTTTGGTACTGAGTCAACATTTTACAAAAAATATAAATAATATTCATGTGGATTCGGTTAAGGTGCAAAACGCCAAAAAATGTTCTTTTTTATGTAATATATAAGAATTTAGGCTTAGGGACAGGCCCATATCACTAAAAATATGTGAACTCCTACTAATGTAGGTACCAGGAATTTGAACAGGGGTTTCTGGGTCTTATGCCTGAAATGCTGCATGCCAAGCAGTGCACCTATCGGCCCGAAGAGAGAAGCGATTAGCAAGATCTGCTCTGAAATTCTCCACTTTTCGCTTCTTGCCTTGAATTTGTCTATTCCATACAGGGCAAAAGAAGCTGCATTAAGAACAGCATAAATAATAGGAAAAAAGAAATATACAATCTCTGTCATAGAAAAGGATTATCCTTAATAATAATTAAAGGCTGTGATGTTTTACTTAACTAAATTATTCGATTACATTGATCTTATTCAGGAAACAATACAACTTATAATGTTAGAGAAGTGGCTGCCAGAAAACACGGGTGAAATGAGACGTTCAGGATCAGAGGGTTTTTAATGGTTATTAGCAAGAATGGGGGCACTAAATATCTAAAAAATGAATCTAATGACCATAAAAGCCTGCTTTATCCTCCACCCCTGGTCTTAAAGGCAGGTCGCTATCTCTCAACTCTTATCCTGGTGGGGCTGGCTGTCCATCTTATTATTCCCCAGCTTGCTTCGGTTGAAGCGTCTCTCCATGTCATTAAAACAATGGCTTTATGGGCTGTGCTGTTCGCTGCCCTTGCCCAGATTATCAGTTACATGGGAGCCGGTTATCTTATAAATTCAATCGTAAGGATAGTAAACCAGACTATCTCAGTATTAAAAGGAGCTCTAATTACACTAGCAGCTTCAAGCATAGGCATGCTGGCAGGAGGCACCTTCGGGAATGCTGCAGCGACTTATCGATGGGTACGGAAATACGGCGTCAGCGCCGAGGGTTCAGGGCTTGCAGGCACTTTGCCCACTATTTTCAACAATGCAATCTTAATGATACTGGCTATAGTTGGAATGCTGCATCTACTGTTAACCCACAAACTTTCTTCTGTACAGTTCTTCACTTTTCTCCTGATCCTCGCTTTACTTGGCATTGGCCTTGTAGCAATTAACTGGGGGATAAAAAACAGGGCAGGCTTCACACTCATACTTATCAGGATAACAACTTACTTTTCCCGGGTCCGGCATAAAACCTACACGCCTGCTTCAACCGAAAACTCAGTAAGTCGAATTTTTGCAGCCCTTGAGATGCTTGGCAAAAAAGGATTGCAACGCCCTCTTTTGGGGGCTGTGATTAATACGGGCTTTGATATGTTAACTCTTTATTTCTTTTTCATAGCTGCAGGCTATCCTGTAGGACCAGAAATCCTGCTTGTAGGGTACGGACTTCCTCTTCTCTTTGGAAAAATGGCCTTTTTCCTACCCGGAGGGGTAGGTGTTGTGGAGAGTACGATGGCTGCTCTTTACACAGGCCTTGGGGTACCTGACTCAATTGCTGTTGTTGTCATACTCGGTTACAGGATGTTTTCCTTCTGGATCCCAACGTTGATAGGGTTCCCAATAGCATTTTATTTACAAAGAGTATGAAGCTCAGATATCAATAATGCAGATTTCAAAATGGCGTAATTAGAAGTAGATTATAGTAAAAATAGTTAAGATATAACAATAGCCAGTCTTGCTTTCTTCATTATAATAGGTGATTACATCCTTTACTGCAATGGTGTTTGTCTCTTAGGTAGCATAACTCCAGGAACCTCCCGATTTTAATGAAAGCAGAAAGGGAAGAAACAGATCTCCTTGAATATCAAAACTGGAGATTATACTTTTTCCTGGGCTGAAAGCTTGAAGCTCACTCGAATTTCTTCAGCATCCATATTCACTCTCCCTTCTTAAGAATTTGAATATAGAAGTTTATTTATTTTTTAATTAAATTAATATCCAAACCGTTATGCTTATTTCCTACCTGGTTGATTCTGTGTGGGGCTCCTTATTCTATGGAAATCCCGAATCTCGAGAAGAATGAGTAAAACAATGTTTGTTATCTTGAGGGATGAAAAATGAGTTTACTTAAAAAAACAATAAACCCCGTCACTGTTATATTTTGGGTTGTTGCGATTGTGATTATGGCCGTTGTGGGGTTTGTATTGAAACGAAAGAAGGCAACCTGATAAAAATCTCAAGAAAATTTTAGGATTAACACGGGGAATACACACCGTATGTAGAGATGATATACATAGTCAATATCCTGTATACATTCGTTATACAGAACCTGCAATAACTCCGAGCTAATTTAAGGCTATTTTAAGCTCCTTCGCTCGTATTATCAGCAGAATTTTCACACCTTGTTAGAGAGCATAGGTGGTTCCATTGCAAAAATATTAGAATAGCATGTAAATATATGGATGATGAACAAAAGTCAAAATATCCAAGGAAAATGTATCAATATTATAGAAATATCTCAAATCATTGATTAAGATATTTGACTTCATCAAGACCAGAGGACAGTGTACCAAAGTTCTGTAAACTAATAAATCTCAAAAAGTCATTAAACCAAATGATATAAATTCTAAATAAATTTGATTTCCAATTTATAGAATATTAGACACGCTACCAAAAGAGATTCGAAAAAGAGTATTTTTATAGATAGAATTTGATTTGTTCGTTTTTTGTTTGTTTTTACGGCTTCTTCGACAGTTTTTACTTACTGGTTTTTTCTTCCATCTCCATTTTTGTTTGCAATGCCACTCTCTACGCCGAGCGTAACAAGAACGACTTAAAACAGCTGCCTTGTACGGGTCAGATAGGTCTGCAGTTTATTCTTCTTGATTGAAAACAACTATTTGCTATAATGGGTCTGAGTTGGGATATTTTAATAATTATTAGTTTGTAACAAGGATGAAAAATCAGGTTTTCATTTCCTCTCTCTTTAAAGCATGTAGGACTTACGCACTTCAGATTCAAAATCAAGCACAGTAGCCATCAGATTTAGAATCTGAATTTCTGGAAGTTGTAAGCCTACTGCAGTTGATTTGGTACTTCAAGTGCGTAAGTCCTAGCATGTATAAACAAATGTCCCGTACTCTGCTGTTGTCCTGCAGATCCTCGATTTCCCTGTCAACGTTCCGGCTCGAGATTCCATAAAGATGACACAGTAGGGTGAGCCTCTGCCATTCGGTATTAAAGAAGGAATGATTCAATGTTAACGAAGGAATGGTCGAAACTTTTCTTAAGGAGAAGAGATTTTCCAGATTGCTGAATATGATTGCTGAAGAGTATAAAGAAATATACTCCCACGAAATTAGCAAAGACAGAGAGTATGCAACCTTTATTTCAGTCGAATACCCCGCTAGCTTGCTGCGGGGATGGAAACTTCCCCGGTAACCGTTGATGATTATATAATTTATCAATTCCATTTTTCGGTTGTTAACTTCTGCTCAAACTAAACTGTTTAGGGTTATTATTTCCTTTAACGGAATTTCGAGCGGTGGCGCGAACATACCCCGTTGCTTGCAGCGGGGTGCGCCAGCGCAACTTTGATTTCCTTGTGCAGGCAGTGACCGAGTAAGTGAAACTTCACATGTAGAGAAATAAAGAAAAGTAAATAAATATTGGCTGATTATATATTGCTATTAGCAGGTTTTGATACTTATGACTCACATTATTGTTAATCAGGATCTTTGCACACGGTGCAGCATTTGTGCAAAGGTATGCTCATCAGGCATTATCGATTCAGCTGATGAGGCTCATCTCCCACAAACGCAGGAAGCAAACGTTGCACGTTGTCTCTATTGCGGACACTGCGAGGCTTTCTGCCCATCTCAGGCTCTTCTCTTGAATCTCCCCGATGAGAAGGTTCCCCTGCTGGCCGGTGCAAGCACTGTCTCTCCAGAGGACATGGAGTTATACCTCAAGAAACGCAGGTCTGTGCGGCATTTTACCAGAGAGCCTGTGCCAAAAGAGAAAATCCTTGAAGTCCTTGATATTGCCCGCTACGCCGCATCTGGAGGCAACGGTCAGCCGGTGCATTGGCTGGTTGTCCAGGATCCAAAAAAGTCCGGAAAATTGCCGAGCTCACTATCGAATGGATGGAGAATCTGCTGAACACCGCCCATCCGATGAGCGGATACGTACCGATGCTTATTTCGGCGTGGGAGCAAGGAAACGATGTCATCTGCCGTGGCGCTTCTCACCTGCTCTTTGCCCATATTCCTGAAGGAAACCCTGTTGCAGTTGTCGATGCTATCATCGCCCTCACCCATTTCGATGTCGCTGCTCCGGCATTCGGTATCGGCACCTGCTGGGCAGGCTTTGTTGCAGCGGCTGCAACCTCTTATGAGCCTCTCCAAAAGGAACTCGACCTACCAGCAGGACGGAAAAGTGCCTACGCAATGATGTTCGGCCACCCACAGTACAAAATATATGGAATCCCCCTCAGGAAGCCCCTTGAGGTTATGTGGCAGTAAAGTTTTGAGGGACTTTCAGTCCCTTTTCCTCATATATTCAGGAGCCTGCGGAAGCTGGTGCATCATGCCATACGACTTTCCGGATGGGTAGTATTCGGCACCGAGCTGAATTTTACCCGCTGTTTTTTCATCTGTAATGTATTCAATAAATGCAAGTGCCAGATCGATACCGGCGGAAATGCCTGCCGAGGTCCAGATATTTCCATCCTGTACAATTCGATTTTCCACAACTTCCACGTCACCTAAATCTCGTAGCTTCTGCAGTGAAGCCCAATGGGTAGTAGCTCGCTTATTTGAGAGCAAACCAGCCCTATGAAGAATGAATGCGCCAGTACAGACTGAAAACACAGCTTTACAACCTTTAGCTTGTCCGGCAACGAATTGAATCAAAGACAGATTATCCACCTCTCTGCTTGCGCCTTCGCCGCCCGGCACCAGAAGAAAATCCAGTGGAGGACAATCCCTAAAGGTAACATGAGGATTTACGGACATTCCCTTATTACAGATCAAAGGTCCTGGATTCTCGGCAACCATGAGGCATTTCTCAGGCCCCTGAGCAAATTTGCTCCAGAGTGAGATTATTTCCCACGGCCCGACCAGATCCAGCTCTTCCATTCCTGGAAAAATTAAAAATCCGAAATTCATGTCACAGTGTTTGTTAACATTTTGTAAATATTTTTCCCTGGAATAACTCGGACACAGTTGTATACTTTGAGTTTTTATGTCTTTTCGCTGTTTTGTATGTGTTGAAAATAATTGCTTGGTTAGAATGTACCCGGGCCAAACAGAGAAACATCAAGCTTAAATGTGATTTTCAACAACAAATGTTTCTAAATTTTATGTATGATACTCCCATATTTAGACAACAGATATTAATTACCCACTCGAAACAGCGAAGAACCGTTTTTATTTTATTCCGACGGCTTACTATCGGATGGAACCTTCCAGAACTGTAGGAATATTGTTATCTCGAGAGCATGGTGCGAAAATATCTATTGCTTTCGGCGGGGTACGCAAACGTAAATTTTGATTATATTCGATTTTTGATTGATGACAGTTGACCGACATCAGGATGAATGCTATTTTTGACGATTTTAGAAAATTTAAAAACGTACTCCAAAATGGCTTTTCAGGAATAATTTGTAGTCTCTCTTTAAGAAGCTCAAGTAGCGAAGGATAACTGTAAATCTCTCTGCAATCCACAAGTTGCATTAACCACAGAAAAAAGCTTAAGTTCAGTAATTAAAAGTGGATTATATGGATAAATTCGGAGATAAAGAATATCGAGGCTACATTTGGGAAGTAACTGAGGAAGTAAGAGATACGAAATCCAGGTATATTATTGAGGTAGCTCCGATTGAAAAACCGGATGAATACTTTTCGGTTCTATCTCATTACATTCCTAAATATATGTTAAAAAGTTTAGATATTCCTGTAGATTCACAGACTGGAGAACCTACGGAACAATGGATAAAACGGCAAATAGACTTCTATGAGACAGGCTCCGACGGATTCGGCATAGATGAATATAATTTCGGCATAAATGAACTAAATAGACTAGATTCGATTGAAAAAGAACTAAAGATCCGACACCAGAAATTTACTAATATACTAATTCTTTTTTAACAATTATACAAATCTTAATAGCAACTGTCGGATTATATACGTTCCAGATATCTCACATTGTTCTTACGATTATTGCAGGAATTTTCTTAATGGAAGCTATTATAATATACATTTATGTTCACAATTCAAAGGATCTGTAAAAGCCTACGGAGATACAAATCATAAAGAGTAGGAGAATATACAAAGAACATAGGGTAGTATCGATTTTCAACCAAAACCTTTGGTAAAGGAATTATTATTTTTCCGTCAACAACCGTTTTTGCCATTGATTTGTCTATTGCGAGGTTCCCTTTTCCCATTCACAACTATATTATATCAATATAATTAAAATATTATTGTTTTGTATGATATGAGAGAAAGTCTGAAGACCAGAAAATAATAAAAAGTCTCTAAAGCTAAGAACAAACATGTGCAATTTATTACTCCGCCTTTCTTACATAACTAACTGCTCCAAGCCCCGCTGCAAGCGCTCAGAAAGAGTTCCTAAAAGGAGGACTATTTATGAAAGCGTCAGCTAATATACAGAGCCCGGTTGATGTGCAAGAGCCCGTTTCAAGAACCGCAAGTAGGTAGTTTATCTATTGAATTTGAAAAAGGAATTACCGAACAGGAAGTTAAAGCCATTCTTGAAAACTGCATTTTTATTCATCAGAGATGCCGGAATGAAGGAACCCGTAAGGCATAATCTGGCTTTATATTACTATTTGCAAGGAATATAATTTATAAAGTCATTGAAAAGGGAACTGAGATTCATAAGCATAGGACTTACAAACTTTAATATAAACTCAGTTACAATAAAATACCATGGTTAATAACAACATTTCAGGCAGCTAAAGGCTTAATTCTCTTTATTCTTCAGTTTAACCTTAAAAATACTAAAGAAAAAAACCGTAAATTAAAGGAAGGGAAAAAATGGCGAACAAATCTACGGACGTATGCTCCTATCAGAGAGCCTGGACCCTTGACAACTGGGTTCGCAGGCTTTTGCAAAATCCTTACAAAATTGTTGGCGAATATGTCAAAGAAGGTCAGGTTGTTATGGATCTGGGCTGCGGACCTGGTTTCTTTTCCCTGGCAATGGCAAAGTTGGTGGGTGAAAAAGGAAAGGTCATCTCAGTGGATATTCAGGAGGAGATGCTTCAGATAGTTAAGAGTAAAAGTGAGCGTGAGGGGCTTAGTTCTCGTATCATACTTCATAAAGCCCAACAGGAAAAGTTAGGCATCTCCGAGATGGTGGATTTTGCCCTGGCATTCTACATGGTCCATGAGGTCCCGGATAAAATGAGTTTTTTGAGCGAAGTCGCTTCTCGTCTCAAGCCTGATGGCAGATTTTTGATCGTTGAGCCTAAATTCCATGTCTCAAAGTCTGACTTTGACAGCACCCTGGAAGTTGCCCGATCCATGGGTCTGGAACAGGTCTCTGAACCTAAGCTCTCCCTCAGCAGGGCAGCGCTTTTGAAGCCTGGTTCCAGATAAAGAACTAGTGCATCGATTCTCAAATAAATACATAATAAGCAAATAATTACAGCTTATGACGCAAATATTATTTTAAGTAACATGGAATTTTGTAACAAGGAAAATGAGCTGGTTACAGAGTGATTTGATCTGGATACAACCACGGAAAACACAGAAAGCACGGAAGAACCACGCTTTTACTACTTATTTCCGTATCTTCTGTGCTTTCCGCGGTTTTCAAAAAATTCATTTATGACATACTTTGGAATCGATGCACTAGTTTCAAACTCTCTAAAATACGCATTTACCGACAGAGATGATGGGATAATTCAAATAAAACTCTGTAGAGAAGAATCCAGAGAAAGCAAAGATAATAGAGCAGGGAACAATAATGAGGGTTTAAAGGACACCAATTTTATTATGGAAGTTTCAGATAATGGAATAGGTATCCCTGAAACTGTTGATCTGGAAAATCCTGACAGTCTTGGTATACAATTAGCAACTACTCTCGTAGATCAGTTAGAAGGAGAACTTGAACTGAAAAGAGACAATGGGACAAAATTCACTATAAGATTTACATATCAGCAATAAATAGACAAGCATCAGCGCCAGTTCTCAATAATTAGTTTAATAACGCTATTTAAACAAGAAGTAAAAAGAAAGTTGAGAAAGGATGAAAGAATCCTCGTTTCTGTATCTATAAATGTAAATTAAGCCAAAAAATTAATTCTGGTGCAAAACTCAAGCCAGCAAGTTATTTTGCAACAAAACTCTCAAAAGCAATGTTTGTTACTCTTTTTTAGATCTGCAAATAAAGCATAGAAATTCAGTTTACAACAGAATCAGAGAAGTCAAATCAAATCTTTGTTTTAGATTTTGTTTATTTTTCTCATTTATGGCTTTAGTTTTCAATATCTTACATGTTTTATTTTTCTTAATACATTTCAAGCTGATTCCAAACCCCATTTCATTCTTGTTTTGAGGTTTCCAAGACTTCAATAGCTATTCTTGCCTGTAAGTTTATAGTTTCTTGATGAAATTAAGGTTTAATTCTCTATGTGTTAATTAAGTCTATTAATTAAGAATCGAA
This sequence comes from Methanosarcina sp. ERenArc_MAG2, assembly GCA_023955635.1. Lineage (GTDB taxonomy): Archaea > Halobacteriota > Methanosarcinia > Methanosarcinales > Methanosarcinaceae > Methanosarcina > Methanosarcina baikalica. The sequence continues at coordinate 392,213 of JAMXHR010000010.1, read as the reverse complement.
ACATTTATCATCATTTGACTCATAGTAAAAAATAGTCCTTGAGTAAATTATCTACCATTAGTACATTTACTGTATTTTAATCTCAGGTGAGCAAGGTGATGTAAAAATGGCACTAGCAGAACGAAGACAGCGGGAAAAAGATCAGAGACGTGAGGACATTTTTGATGCTGCTGAAAAACTTTTCTTTTCACGAGGTTACGATAACGTCTCAATGGATGAGATTGCAAGTGAAGTTGAGTTGAGTAAGCCTGCGTTGTATTATTACTTCAAAGATAAAGAGTCGCTTTTTTTGCTGTCGTTAATCGTGGAGTCAAAATCTTCCGCGCTATAACCACGGAGGAATTAAAAAACGCGCAGACTAGTGGTCTCAAGGTCGGTGCAATAAACCTGGCAACCGCCAGGTTTAGCCAGGAATACCCAGACTATGCCAAAGCCCATGTTCATTTCTGGTCAGGAAGATTTGACCTGTCGAATGACAAAGATATGAGTCCCGATGCAAAAGAAATCATTGAGTTCTCCTGTGAGAACTACAGGATAATACTTTCGATAATAAAAAACGGCATCGAAGATGGGACCTTTAGATCTGATGCGAATCCACTTTTAATAGCGGTCTTATTTGGCTTGATCAGCATAGGTATCCCGCACATGAGTCCCTCTATAAAAAAGTTCATGGAAACTCATGGGATTACTATGCAACAATTCAATCTGGAAGTCGCCGATCTTGCGTACCGCGTGGTCATGCATACCGAAGATGGGGATGAGAACATCCGTGCCAAAAAGTTAGATTCCACACACTAAAAGAGATGGCATAATTGAAACCAGGACTGTTTCAGGACTTAGGCAATCAAATACGAGTATATTGAGGTATAAGGGGTAACTTTATGGATTTGGAAGAATTGAGAGAAATGACCGCACCGTGCGGTCTGGATTGCTTTAATTGTCCTTTTTATTTGGCAAATGATAATGAAGAGCTTAGAAAACAAATACAGGAAGGAGTTTTCTCAGCTGGATATAAGCTTTCAGTTGAAGAAGCTGTTTGTAAAGGATGCCGAAGAGAAAACGGTCTCATCCCTATCCGTCGTACGCACGAGCTAGGACTGTGTAAAGTATATAAGTGCATCAGTTCAAAAGATATCGAATCGTGCGCCGATTGTTCTGATTTCCCTTGCGACAACCTTCATCCTTGGGCAGACCTTGCATCGACGGTTCCACACAACACAAAGGTGTATAATCTGGCACTGATTAGGAAGGTGGGCTTGGAGAAATGGGCTCAAGAGAAAGCAAAGTCTGTAAGAGAAACATATTTCAATCAGAAGTTTGACATTTAGAGTTAACTCAGGGCTAATTCTCCTCTTCGAGAGGAGATACAACCCATATCGATTTTTATTCGTCAGAGATTGCCGAACTGAAGGACTTCATAGGGCATAATCTGGTTTTCTACACATCTGGTTTTCTACACAGTTAGCACTCCTGAGAAAGGCTCAATTGTGTATGTCCAGCCTTTTTCAGATTTAGCATGACTAATCGATAAAAAGCAGAAACCTTATACTGTTTGACTCTCATTTTTTTAATGACTGATAGTCATATATTGGTTATTGGTCATATAGGTAAAGATAATGGCAACTGCTGACAGAAAGGAAAGAGAAAAAGAGCAAAGAAAGAATGTTATTCTCGATGCCGCTGAGAAGTTATTCTTCTCCAAGGGCTTCGACAGCGTCTCCATGGAAGAAATAGCTAAAGAGGTGGAGCTTGGCAAAGGTACGCTTTATCTTTATTTTAAAAGCAAGGACTCGCTGTTTTTTGCCATCATCTCCCGGAAATGGATAGAGTTTGGTAAAATTCTGACAGAAAAAATGAGCCAAGGAAAAACAGGTTTCGAAAAAATTCAGATACTGATCCGTTGGTACATTGAATATGCACAGAAAAATGCCGACTATAACGATATGGCCACCACTTTCGGGCCGCAACTCTTTCAGAGGATTGACGCAGAAGACGCACGAATGATGATGGAAGTCTCCATGAAATATATTCCCCTTGTTCACGCAGCTGTAAGGGAGGGAATCGAAGACGGGTCTGTCAGAAACGACCTGGATCCCACGCTGCTTGGGATGTATCTCCAAATGATTACATTTAATGTTGTCTCCCCTGATCCCTCCATGAAAAATGGTTTTGCGACACAAGGGATAAGTTACGACAAATATGTTGAGATGTTGCCAAAATTCCTCTGCCCGGCAGTTGCTCGATTCCCTGAAAAGGAATGTGATAATTAAAATGGAATTCTCCAGCGGTAAACGTTGAATCACCAGGTTACGGAACCGCAGAAAACTCTATGATGTGATTACTGGAAACAACCATCAGAATAACGAATGTTATTAATGGAAATTGAATAAATTTTATTCGATGACGAACGGTTTTGCAATGTCTCACTGAACTGATATGAAAAGGCGGACAGTTCGATTAGACGGAAGAGCTTGAACTGCTCACACAAGCCATCCGCTCATTTTTCCTGACATTGTGTATTCCGCGAAAAAGTGTGTAATTCGATAATGTTGAAAAATGAAGGTGCTGTGATGACACAGAATGAACATGCGGATAAGAATGCGGAAATTCCGGGATGTATACGCCGTGTGACCAATCTTGAGCGTGTTTTCCTACATACTCCGGGGTATAATGTATCGATTGTTTCACGGATTATCGGAAATGTGTCGGAACAGGAGCTGCTCCGTGCACTGGATACGGTCCGTCGTATACATCCGCTGGTCGGAGCGAAGATTGTATTTGGCGACCGGCATGACGCCTGGTTTTCCAATGATAATGTTCCTGCTCTTCCATTAAGGGTTATAAAGAGGACTTCAGATACTCAGTGATTTGAAGAGATTCAATGTGAACACAGGATCCCGTTTGAACTGGAAAAAGGTCCGTTGATTCGGTTCGTGCTGTTGCATTCCCCTGACGTGTCAGACCTTATCATTATGTGTAACCATAGTATCTGTGATGGGAGGGCACTGGCAAATCTGGTCCGGGATATTTTAATCAGTTACGCTGATCCTGAATGCAAGGTCGCTGTACTCAATCCTCCTGACATTATGAAATTACTTCCAAGAAAAAGTGGTTTTTCTGTCGCTGCAATTCTCACCCGGTTTTTTGTGTACAATGCCAACAGGAAATGGAGAAAGAGCCCACACTACTTTTTCCAGGCCGATTATGCTGCGATCACCAGGGCTTACTGGGAAAAAAGCAGTGTGGCGCTGTATTAATCGAGCTTGATCCCCAGGAGTCAAAGATTTTTTCAGAAAAATGCAGGAAGGAAGGAGTTTCGGTAGGGTCGGCAGTGACTGCAGCATGTATTGCAGCACATGATGATATATCAGGCCCATTTACCAAAAACTTCAAGCTGGTTTCTGTCCCCTTTGACCTGAGAAGACATGCAACTACACAGGTTGGCGATGTATTCTGCCTCTGTGTCGGAGCTCCGCGCTTCTCGTATACCTATGATGCAAAAAAGCCCTTCTGGGAGAATGTTGCTGTTTTGCATAAAGAGGTACACAAACGTGTGGAAAAATTGGACTCGACAGGTCTGGAAGTCCTGGGTTTTGAGCCGTCCTTCATTGATGCTTTTGCCAGTTTTGGACCATTTTTAAAGTTACTCCTGAAGCGTATTCCCGGACCGACAACCTGTCACGGTTTGCCCGGGATAAGAAAAATGTGGCGTTTTCGTTTACACGCAATTATGAAAACATGACTCCTGGTACAATTCCTTCAAATTTAGGGAGACTCAATCTCCAAGTGACGTACGGAAATCTCTGGATCGATCGCATGGTCTTTTTGCCGGCAATCAGTGAGATAGTCCCGTTGATCCTCGGAGGGATCGGGGCCGGCGGAAGGATTGTATTTTCACTTACCTTTGCCGAGCCGACACAAAATAACGGCTCTTCCCGGGAGCCGAATATGATCTGGATACGGAATCGGACGTTTGAATATATGGGTTTCCCGGAAAAAGTAAGTGAGAAGGCTATCGAGTGATATTGCTCAGGGTGTTTCCTCCTGCCACGAATATCTCTTTGTTTTGAAAGATCCTGGCAGCACAAGGATGAGAGAACACCCCTAAAACTAAAATTGGAGGTTTAAAAATGCCGATAGTAAAAGTCAACGACATAAACATGTATTACGAGATTCACGGCGAAGGTGAGCCGCTTGTGGTTATCTGGGGAATCAGTGGAGAGATCTCTTCGTTTGTCGATTACCTGAAAATCGAAATGAATAAAAAATACAAAATGGTCTTCTTTGACAACCGTGGTACAGGCAGGACTGATAAGCCTGATGAGCCTTACTCGATTGAGATGATGGCCCGAGATACGATCGGCCTAATAGATGCCATCGGAATAAGGAGCGCCCACTTTCTCGGAATCTCTATGGGTTCACGCATCGCGCTTGTGATCGCTGCGAAATACCCAGACTGGGTCAGGAGCCTGATATTGAACGTAGCTGCTGCCCGGTCGCCTCACAAGGATGATCCGCAAGCTACCTTATCATTTGAAAGATTGCAGACAATGATTACGCAACCCGGATTTCTGGAGGCAATGGGCAAATACCCGCCGAGCATCGAATCATTCATCAGGCAGTTCGATGCACTCAAGGAGTTCGACGGCATGGACCTGCTGGGTAAAATTACTGCGCCCACGCTCATAGTGAACGGAACGAAAGATAATTCCACGCCGGTCAAATGTGCCGAGGAGCTTTCAGAAGGGATATCAGGCTCCAGGCTGGTCCTTGTTGAAGAAGACCATTTATTCATAAGAACAAAGCCGGATCTGCTGGTTATGCCTGTTATCGAATTTTTGGAAGAGGTCGATGCAAAAACAAAGGAGAAAGCTTCACGACCTGCCGCCTGATAAAAGATCTATTTTTGCGATATCAGACATAGAAAATACTGAGACAACCAAAATCAAGTACAAAGTATTCAGAAAAGGAGAGGATGTTATGCAAGAACCAAAAAGTTTCACAGCTTCAAATGAAACGAACACGAACAGAAAAGGATCCAGTAAAATGGCTGAGATGATTGCTCTCCACAGAGTTGCAGAATCGAGAAAACCAGAGGGCGAACGCATTTGTTATGACCCTTATGCCGTCCATTTCGTTGACCCGGAAGTACTGGCATTCGCAGCATCCAACCCGGATAAGACAAAAGAGATGTCAGAATACTACGAACGTCTTTTCCCGGGCCTTGCCAATTCTATTCGGGCCAGAGTCAGGTATTTTGACGATTTTGTCAGGACATCGATTGACGAGGGACTTCGCCAGCTGGTCATCCTGGGTGCGGGGTATGATACCAGAGCATACAGGATTGAAGGCCTGAAAGGAAAAGTGAAAGTGTTTGAAGTGGACCATCCGAATACTCAAAGTGTAAAAATAGAAAAGGTCAAAGAAATTTTCGGTTTTCTCCCGGAGTGCGTTATGTATGTTCCTGTTGATTTTGAGATCGAAAACCTTGGCGAACGACTGATTGTACAGGGATTCGACAGGTCACTGAAAACTCTCTTCCTTATGGAAGGGCTTGTCATGTACATTCCTCTCGAAGCGGTTGACGAGACATTATCCTTTATTGCAAAGAATTCAGGTAAGGGAAGCGCTGTCCTGTTTGATTACTATCCTGAATCAGTAGTCGACGGGACATGCAAACTGGAAGCGGGAAGAAATATCTTGGATTATACGGTACAACAGGGAGAGCCACTTAAATTCGGCATTAAAGAAGGAATGGTCGAGCCTTTTCTTGCGGAGAGAGGCTTTTCCAGAGTTCAGAACGTGACTGCTGAAGAGTACAAAAAAATGTACTTCCACGGAGTAAATAAAGACCGGAAAGTAAGCAATCTTTTATTTTTTACTCATGCGACGATCGAATAAAAAATCAGATTCAAATACCTACTTTATTCATTTTTTCCTGTTTCTGCTTTTACTTTGGGCTCCCTTGATTCTTTATTGCAATTCTCAAATCTTTTACAATCCCCGGGGCACTCTGCCTTTTCCCCTTTTTCCATTATCCCGAATAAATTCCTGAGTATTTCGATCCAGCGAGAACGGACTTCCCCCAATGGACACCAAGAAGAATAAGAACCCGCATGCCGTTGAATAATGACACAAGAGCGACTGCAAGGGTCCGTGGATCGGTTTTGGCTGAAATAAGGCCTTTTTGCTGCTGTTATGTGATTTCAAGGGTTGGCTGGTCAATGCCACGCTTCATGCCTTCGATCGTATCCTCTTCAAATTGTATGGGTAAAAGTAAATTTCACATATTCGCTGAAAATTTAAAAATTTAGCCAAGTCTAAAAAACATTATCAGTCGATGCATTCAACTTTAGAACTGTATGACAAAATTGTTGCATATTTTTCTGGTTGGAAAATTCTCCCTTGAATTTGAAGAGGATACCTTCGATCGATTTTTTCTGAACTTCAGGTTTGTGTACTGTCATCCCGAGAATTTCGAAGTATAATGCGTGTAGCTTGAGGCGTTCATTGCTCAGCGCGGTTTTTCCCAGGTTCGCAATGTAACCAGTGAGGATTATAAAAAAACCTATTTCCAGGGGGTCAATGAAGGCCGGCCAGTATGCTGTTTATCATATTTCGCCCATGCGATAGTGGAGTAAGATTCCATCAGCAACCTTGGGCTAATGAGTAGATGGCCTGAATCTTTGTCTTAATCCATGCAGCAGGTAATGTTATCTTTCCGGAACAGGTGCTTCCTTTTGAGCAGGGGATCTTTGTAAAAAATAATATCAAAGTTAAATCTCGACGTAATCAACAGGGCTTTTGAAAAGAGCGTAATCATATCATTCTCATCGATTGTTCCTTAAATTCCATTCAAACCTTTCGTACAATTATTGTATGAAAGGATATTTATAATTGTGAAAACAGTTCAACATAAGTATTGTTATGTATTTTTCTAAGCTTTTATATAATTTAATGTTGAAAGTAATATCCAATTAGGCTAAATTTCTAAACAAAGAACTGAACGTTTGAGTTTTCCAACATTTTTTTCTGTGATCCCATGAAAGGCAAAGACCATCATTATATCCCTAATCCGAAAGAATTCACACATGAAATCTTAGAGGAAAAGAAAGTACTTTGCAACGGAATTGCCGAGGGTATCATTATATCCCTAATCCGAAAGAATTCACACATGAAATCTTAGAGGAAAAGAAAGTACTTTGCAACGGAATTGCCGAGGGTATCATTCATATTCCTATCCCCTGGATTTAAGGCACAATAATTACCTCAAAAGCCTGAACCGTCACCTTCACGGCCTGCTTGAAAAGAAGCTCTGGCTGAAAATCCTGATAAGCATGGGGCTTGGGATAGTTCTGGGACTTTTTCTCGGGCCTCTCGGAGGGTATGTTGATCCGGTTTCTGCAGAAATAATCGGAGAATGGGTTGCTCTTCCGGGTTATATTTTCCTCGCGCTTCTGAAGATGATTGTTATCCCTCTTGTTTTTGCTTCAATTATCCTTGGGGTAGCCTCGCAGAGTATGAGTGAACTCAAAAAGACAGGGCTTTTGACAGCAGTTTATTTTATAATGACAACTGCAATTGCGACTGCTATAGGGCTGGGAATGGCGCTTTATATTCAACCGGGGCGGTTTATAAGTGGAGATCTTGTTCAAAGTGCGCTGGGGGACGAGGTCAATACAACGTCCACAGGCTTAAGTTTCGACCCTTCGATTCTGAATCTCCCTTCTTTACTTGTAGGAGGTCTCTTTCCTTCCAATGTCCTTGGAGCCATGGTTAGTGGAGAAATGCTACAGGTTGTTATCATCGCAATCATCATAGGTGTCGCTCTTGTTTCTCTAGATAAGGGGCAGTCGTCTCCAATGGTCAACTTCCTGAACTCAGTGCAGGCCATCTGCATGACTGTAGTCAAATGGAGCATGTCTCTTGCCCCTATTGCCGTTTTCGGGCTCCTTACAAAGTTTACTATAAAACTTGGGATCGATGCCCTGATGGGAATGGCGGTGTATTTGGGCACAGTGCTTGCAAGCCTTTTGCTCCTGATGTGCTTTAATCTTCTGATCGTTTTTTTTGTTGCCAGATACAATCCATTTAATTTTTTGAAGGCTATTAAGGATGTCATGCTTCTTGCCTTTTCCACCTCAAGTTCTGCTGCAGTTATGCCCCTTACGCTCAAAACCGCAGAGGATAAGTTGGGTGTAAGACCTTCTATTTCTCAGTTCGTAATTCCTCTCGGCGCAACTGCGAACATGAACGGAACTGCCCTTTATCAGGGCGTAGCCACTGTTTTCCTGGCTGAGGTTTTCGGGATACATCTTGGACCTTTTCAGGTTCTGATAGTAATGGTCATGGCTGTTTCAGCTTCCATAGGGACACCCTCAATCCCTGGTGTGGGGATTATTGTCCTTGCCCTGATCCTTAGCAGTGTCGGAATTCCTACAAACGGGATAGCTCTCATCATGGGAGTCGATAGGATTCTTGATATGTGCAGGACTGCAGTAAATGTAGCAGGAGATCTTGTCACATGTAAAGTTATGGACCGGCTGATTGGAGAAAAGGCTGAAGGAAAGGATTACTGCAGATGCCGAATTTCTAGCATCTGAAAGCTCTCACTTTTGATTTCTGATCGTCTAACATTTGATTTCTGATCGTCTAACATTTGATTTCTGATCGTCTAACATTTGATCTCTGACCATGATACTCTTCAAAGCACAATTTTCAGATTTTTTTATTATTCTTCAGACCTTTGAGCGTGTGACTGCTTTATAATGCCTCACACTCCTCTTTTCTTTCTATACAGCTCAATTGCTCTTCTAACTCTTTCTTCCTCGAGCATCCCGGTGGTCGAGGCAGTTTCAAAAACCTTTTTGGGAGAGTGAGGTTTTCGAACTTGAAGCCGAATTTCTTTTTTAGTTCGTATTTTTTCCTGAAAATGTCCCTGCCCAGTTCTTTCAATTCTTCTTCGGTTCTTTCTATCCCTATAGACTTAAGGGCCAGAATTATATTTTCGTATGTGTAGACGTTTCTGGCAAAAAGGCAGGAAACCATGCAGTTCAGGACACTGCGTCGGTCTTCTTCCTCTATTATATGTTCAACAATTTCTTCATCCGAAAGCGGGCGGTTAAATGCAGCCTAGTCTGCTGCGTAGCCTGCATTGTCAAGATGGGAATGTCGGAAACCCACACTAAGTCCAAACACGTTTCCAAGCCCTGTATGATAACCGGGAATTTCCAGACCTCCCAGCTGGACTGCAAATTCTTCTCCCCGTACTTTTTAGAGGCATAATTCACACCCTTGCCCAGGGCTGCATAGAAGTCATTCGGCGCCTGGACTACAAGATCTATCGCCCTGAGATATGCAGCTTTATTTCCCCAGGAAAGTTCGAGCCCCATAGTCTCGTCGGTGGAAATTTTTCCACGCCGCTGCATTTCTGTGGCCCAGGCGAGTATAAGACGAGTATAACTCCCATGCTGATTATGTCGACTCCGGCTTTTTCACAGGCGTCGATCAGTTCGAGCACAGCTTCGGGATCAGTTACTCCCAGATTTGACCCGAGGGCATAGATCAACTCAAAATCATAGGAAATATTCAGGGCCTTAAAAACGTACTCTACATTGACCTGAACAGCCAGAGCTATCATATTAAGGACAGAAGAGACCTCTATGAAAAATATGTGGGGGTATAGGAGTTGCCACCAATCTCATGCTCGAAGAATATAAAGAAGGCACAGGTTCTCTTGACCCGGAAAGGTCTTTATGAGATGCAGTAGAGCTAACCGGGCTTGTATCCGCAGCCGGGCCCGTGTCAGTGATTTTTATTTCCCCGTTGTCTTCTACTTCAATCATTTCCAGCACATCATAGGGACATAACTTCGGGCAAACCTCACAGTGCTTGTAGATTACTGCTTTTTTCTGCATCCAGATGGACGGGCTCCCATTAAGAGGCTTATATACAGTTTCCGCAACCATCTCAGATCTCTTTATTCAGATTGACACCTCCTCCTTTCCGTTTTGTCAGCGTGCCAAGCGGGACAGGCCCTCATATACGATGGGTCGATACAGGCATGCAGACAATTTGAATATAAGGAGTTTCGATTCCGCCGCAAGTCTGGATATCAATTCTGCTGTTTTTCAAAGATGTGGTATCATACCAGGTTCTTGCACAGGCAATCATACGGGAATAGAAACCTATCCAACGAGCCGGATATCGGAATGCAGCAGTAATCAACCCCCGGATTTACAGAGCAAATTTTCAAAGAGATAACAAAGATTTCCTGTATAATATATGGTTTATATGAGATTGCATTGAAAGAAATCCTTATTTTGATACAGATAGGAATGTTTTTATCCTCTGCTCGCATACATAGGAAAGTGGATTCCGGTTTGTTAAACAATTAAATAAATAGTTATCTAATAATCCTGATCGGAAAGGTTCGTATGCAACAGAATGAAATGATACAGCAAAACAAAATGATACAGCAAAACAAAGTGATAATCGGGACTTTCAGTGTACTGTTTACTTTGTTAGTGCTAATCGGTTTGTGCTTCATCTGATCCTTACCCCTTGCGAGTTAAGGAATGCTTCCGGAATTCAGTCTTAAGAAGGATTGAGTTCTTTCTAGGGCATAACTGCCTGGTTACCGTGAAGCGCAGATGCAAAAAAGTTGTATGGGCCGGAGCCGAGTATTTTCTTTGCGGCTCCTATTAGTTTAAAGTTTCCTTTAACCTCAGAGATCTCAGAATTCTCCTGGTTTTCCCTGGGCTTTTCTTAGCAGGGAGAACAGTTGCAGCTTACTTGCAGGCTTGGAAAAGAAGTTTCCATTTTCCTCAGGCTTTAGGACCAGTTTTTTCGAATGTAATTTCCCTGCAAAAATATTTAGGGTCCACAAAGTTGGAAAATGTACATTCTCCCGTGTATATAAGAAGCTGTGATAGAAAAATCCATTTTTGAATATATATAGAAAAGTGTTTATTTCAGTTTCATGCAAATACAATAGTGGATTCCGGTTTGTTGAAAAAATAACTGATCAGCTATCGGAGATATATAGGACATAATCTGAATGGAAAGTTCCTTATGCAGCAAAATAAGATGATAGTTGGCACGTATGGTTTAATGTTCTTGTTGGTTTTGCTAATCGGCCTGTTACTGGTATAACCCGAAATTCCTCAAATCTTCCCCTCTTATTTCTGGACATACCCTGAGCCAACAACAAGAAACGCAATGGTCTGATATCTTTTTGGGCTTCTGTATTAAATGTCTGAATACAATTTCCACCTGCGGATCATGTTCTGAGAGAGCCTGTATCAAATAAGCAGAAAAGGGGCTTTTAACTGACTTTCCGCAGATGTCCTTTCAATTTTCATAATATTTCCTGCTATCGTTTTTTCTGAAAACCGACTTGGTTACTCAAAATGTGTTTTTGAATTTTTTCCAAAACTTTCGACCCTTTGCCTTCATTTAGGACTTATAGCAGCCATTTTCTTAAGCTTCAGTAAAGATAATAACTGCAAATTTTCGAATATTTCTCCAAAAACGATAACAGGAAAAATGTTATTTTTTTGAAGACATCTGCGGAAAGTCAGTTTTAAGACAGACCCAACTATTCTTTTCTACCCACTATGGGGTAGTTAGCAACACCTATGCGGTAGAGAAAAAAGGTAAGGCAAAATGTACGCCTGAAGAGGCCATAATAAATTCTGAATAATTGGGACTGAAATACGGAAAGTGATTTTTCCATCGGTGCCTTTTTTACCGGCAGTTTACGGCCGGTTCAGCTTTCACAGTTTCGGTTTAAATGACCTTTTTTGCCAATATTTTGTTAACGATTTTGTTATCGAGATCTGCCTGCTTAGAAGATCTGCTTGCTTAGACCTACTTTTAATAATTTTTTCAACGGTAAAATTTTATCTTTCAGGAATTAAATTATATCCTGAGAATGTCTATGCATTATGAGAGAATTTAAATCACTGCTTAAGGGTGAAACAACATGGGAAAATGTGAAAGCTGCGGAAGAGAGGTTGAGAATATTATAACTATTAAAGGGCAAAAGCTCTGCATAGAATGTGCCGTTAAAACTCAGAAAGACATCGACCCTGACAGCTTGAGTTTCAGTGCGTGTATGTAATTCTGTGACCATTAAGGCACTTTCTCTACTATGATCTTCGAAAAAAGGAATCTATTATTGATTTAGCCCTGAAAAAACACCAATCGGGCAGAAATGGGCGGCCAAGAAACCTAAACAGCTAAAATATGTATTTGTCTTTGACTATTTATGCTTTTTATTAGTTTATTTTTTTCAGTATGTAAGTGTACTTCAAACCAAATAGGTTATTTTATAGAAATTAATTTACAAAAGAATTCAAACACAAAACATTAATCTCATGCAGGTTATCCTACAATTCCAATGTACAGAATAATTCGGGTTTCCCCAGAAAAAGGGGAAGAAATCAGGAAAAAAGCAATTGCCGGAAAATTCCTCGATACTACAAGAAAAATCAGAAAAACTCAGGATGAGAGCGGCACTTGCCTGGAAATCCCTGTCACTGAAGCTGCAATAGGAAAAATAAGAGATTTTCCGATAACCGACCAGGAAAATCCGGAATTTTCTAAAAAGCCATCGTCTCTGAAAGAATATATTATAGATTTCCTCTCTGAAGACAAACTTGCAAATGTTCCCTCCGGCTGGCAGATCGTTGGGGACATAATAATAGTCAGCATTCCGGAAACGCTTGAGGACAAAAAAATAAGGGTAGCAGACACCCTTCTCTCTATGTACCCGAAGTGCAGGAGCGTTGTAAGAGACTTCGGAATCGAAGGGCAGTTCCGCCAGCCTATAAGAGAACTCCTTCTCGGCAGCGGGACAGAAACCATCCATAAAGAGCACGGCTGTTTTTTAAGCAGGACGTAACAAAGGTGATGTATTCCAAAGGCAACCTGAATGAGCGAAAACGGATGAGCAGGCTGGGAGAAGGGGAAATAATTGTGGATATGTTTGCAGGAATAGGGTATTTTTCAATTCCCATGGCTGTCCATTCCAGGCCGAAAAAAATTACAGGCATTGAGATTAATCCTGAGTCCTTTGCATACCTGAAGGAAAATATCAGGCTAAATAAAGCGGAGGATATTTTTCTCCCTATATGTGGAGATTGCTCGAAGGTTGCTCCGGAAGGAACAGCCGACCGCGTGCTTATGGGTTACGTGGGGACCACTCATCATTATCTTGAGCCGGCTATAAAAGCTCTAAAGAAAAACGGAGGGATTCTGCACTACCATGAAACAGTCCCTGAGAAGCTCGCCAAAATCAGGCCTCAGGAAAGGATAATAGAAGCTGCCGACGCCCTTGGGAAAAAAGTAGAGATTCTGGAGGCCCGCAGGATTAAAAAATACTCCCCTGGCGTTCTGCACATGGTTGTGGATGCTCGGATATTCAAATGAAAGTTTTAAATCTTATTTTTAATTGAGAGATATGTTCTTTATCCTTTTATGGTCTTCAGTACAAAGGGCACTAAAAAGGGCACTAAAAGGGAAGTAAAAAATCCGGCTTTTCCGGGCCGCTATCTTGCAGTCAGCCTTTATTCGGTAAAAAGCGGCTGTCTGTCATTTTTACCCCACCTGGAGAACCAGGTATGACACTTACGTGCATGCCTAAGATCTTCCTGTAAATATTTCTTTTTTGCACAATGGGCCACCATCCATAGAGGAAAACATACGCTGGCTCCCACATGGCAACCCATCCGGTAATAGTCAGTCCTTCGGAAAGCATGGTCTTTATAAGACCTCCTTCAAAAGTTGATAGAATTCGGATTATGAGCAGGCAGAGAAAGAGAAAAACAACAGCAATTGTCATGTTTCTCCTCCCACGCTGAAGAAGCCGCCTCAATTCTATTTCCGTGAGAAGTTCCCTGTATGAAAAGTGATTCTTGATTGCTTCTTTAAGAGTGCGTCCGGTTTCTCCATCAAATTCAGAAGGGGGACATATATCACAATTTCAAGAGGTTTTTTTAGAGGGAATTCTGCAACTGTGTTATAGATATATACTTCTGCATTTTTATCAAGCTCTTTTTCGTGAAAAGGGGCAGGATCAAAAGAATTGAAAATCTGCATTATACTATGCAGCTCAAGCTCGATCAAGAGTTTTCCATCCTGTTCTCTGTAAAGAGCTTCAGTTCCTTTCGGGGAAAAATCTATCCCCCATACCACTTTATATCTACCTTCTAAAAAATGTTTTCCTTAAATTATTAATTAGTTAATTTCAACAGTTACTAAGTTCCATATAAGGTTTTGCTTTTTTACGCTTTCGACTTCGGACAATATTCCCGAGCAAAAATTAAGGGTTTTAAAAATGGGAATAGAGGTAAACAAGCCGGCAATTAATGTAAAAAGCAGGAATTTTCAGTACTGTGCTGAAGCTTGCTTGATTGCTCTGTAGAGCTCTTCGGGTTTTCTGGAGCTGATAAGCATTTTTTTGCCGGAAATGAGCTTCAGGATTACAACTAGATTAACTCTTTTAGAAGATTGCGATGCATCAGATTCTTTCCCTGTCAGGGGGTCATAAGCCTTAATTTTACATTCTTCAACTATATAGAAGGGAATCTTTTTAAAAGAAGGATTCAGAGGTATTAGACGGATGTATATTCCATCACTTCTGACTTCAGTTATATGTTTTGTACAGTAGAATACTAGAGGGAAAAATAACCCGAAAATAATCCAGAGCGCAAATAAGTATATGTCATGAATATTCTGAACCCCGGCAGGTTTTCCGAAGACCAGATGGTGGATCTCTATATACCAGAGCAGGATTGCAGGATAAAGGACAGAAACCAGAAAAATATTATTGCGCAGATCCTGTACCTCCCGAAAGATTATACGTGTTTCCGGCTGTTCCATAAAAATCCCTTCCTTGAAACGTGCCTTAATTATACATGTTTTAATTAGAAAGTTCGTATTTCACTCAAACATAATCTATGGATTCTATATTGAAATAAGGGCCTTCCTTTGAAAACGTTCCTGACTCTTTCTATAAAAACGGAGTAAATAAACCTTCCGAAAAAAATACAACTTGTATATATCTATTAATTGTATCCTCTTCAAATTTTATGGGTTTTCAATCGCAGAAAAAATATAATTGTTTCTCCATTTCCTCTTATCATATTTTGGAGCAAAAAAATGGATCTTGAAACCCTCAAGGAATTGCTGTCATCATTGGATATTAATCCTGATGAAATTCAGGATGAAAGATATGCCACATCTTTTCGTATTCTGTTTTCTGTCACTGAAAAGCAGAACGAAGAGATCTAATTCCTTAAGGCCGATAATCAAAATCTTCGAGACGAAATCAACCTACTCAAAGGTGAACAAACCAAACCTAATATTCGCGGCTCTAAAAAGAATGATGACATTTCTTCTGAAAAAGAGAGACGAAAAAGACGTTTTCCATAGAGCAAGAAATCTAAATCAAAACTGGATAAAATAGAGATTCATCGAATTGAGACGTGTAAAGTTGACAGGTCCGTCTTACCCACCGATGCATATTCTAAAGGTTACAGGGACGTAATAATTCAGGACATTTCCATAAAACCTATGAACACCAACTTCAGGATAGAGATTTTTTATTCTCCTTCTTCTCACAAAACATATTCAGGTGAACTTCCAGGTAGTATCCAAGGTGAATTTGGCCCTGGAATCAGATCTCTTATAATAACTCTTAATCATGTTGCTAATGTTTCAGAGCCCAAAATACATGAGTTTCTGAAAAATATTGGCGTTTATATCCAAAGCCACTATTTCTCGAATTTTGACAAAAAATGCTGATGTATTCCATCAGGAGAAAGCTGAGATCTTTCTGGAAGGTCTAAAAGCTACGCCTTATCAGCAGATAGATGATACAGGTGCAAGAGTCAATGGTAGCAATCACTACACTCAGATCCTTTGTAATCCTTATTATGCTGCTTATTTTACAGTTCCCAACAAGAGTCGAGAAAATATTTTAGATGTACTTTTATGTGGAAAAGAAAAAACGTACTGCTTTAATAATGAAGCATTTGATCTGATGGAAACGTTTAATGTTTCCCAAATATGGACGGAAAAGCTCTCTTCTGTTAAAAACAAAATATTCAGTGACGCAGAAATGCGTCGAAAACTGGATTATTTGTTCTCGGTTAATGGATATAAAACTACTAAGTATTCGTAACAAAATAGATTGAGTATTTTTTTATATAAGTTAATCCTATTTGGTCTATATGCTTGAGGAAATTATTTCCAAAAAATATAACTTGCTAAAACCTTTTCTTGATGAAAAAAGCAAACGTTTATTTGCAGCTGCAGAAGCGCTTAGTATTGGCAAAGGCAACATCAGCATAGTTTCTCGTGCAACTGGTATTTCTGAAAATACAATTAAAAAAGGTTGCACTGAACTGGAAAGTGGCAAATCTCTTTCTGATGATAAAATACGTGCTCCTGGAGGAGGTCGTAAAAAGATTGTTGAGAAAGACCCTACTCTTTTGTCCGATCTTGAGGCACTTATTGAACCAACAAGTCGTGGGGATCCGGAATCTCCTTTACTCTGGACTTGTAAAAGTCTTCGAAATATAGCAGGGGAACTTCAGAATATCGGACATAAAGTAAGCCATACAAGAGTTGCGGATATGCTTCACATGCTTGGTTACAGTTTACAAGCGAATAAGAAAACCATAGAAGGAACTGAGCATCCTGATCGTGACAAACAATTTGAGCATATAAGTGAAAAATGTAAAATATTTCAAGGTGAACATCAGCCTGTAATCTCAGTAGATACTAAAAAGAAAGAGTTAATCGGAAATTTCAAGAATGTTGGCCGTGAATTGCGTCCAAAAAAGATCCAATACTTGTCAATGTATATGATTTTAAGGATAAAGAACTGGGAAAGGTAAATCCATATGGGGTATACGACATTGCTAATAATGAGGGATGGGTAAACGTCGGCATAGATCATGATACAGCGTCTTTTGCAGTTGAAAGTATACGTAGATGGTGGAATCTAATGGGGTGTAAATCATATCCTGATGCAAAAAAACTTTTAATTACTGCAGATTGTGGGGGAAGCAATGGATCAAGAGTAAAATTGTGGAAAACAGAATTACAAAAATTAACGGATGAAATCGGATTGGAGATTTCGGTTTGCCACTTTCCTCCAGGTACAAGTAAATGGAATAAAATAGAGCATAGACTATTTTCTCAGATTACTCTTAATTGGAGAGGAAAACCACTAACAAGCTATGAAGTAGTTGTAAACCTTATTGCAGCAACAACTACATCAAAAGGGCTTGAAGTAAAATGCATGTTAGACACGAATAAGTATCCAACAGGAATTAAAATCGAAAAAAAACAGGTTGAAAAATTGGGCATTATACTTGATGAGTTTCACGGAGAATGGAATTACACATTCAAACCAAAGAATGGAGTGAGTTAATTAAATTATTTTGTGACGAGCCCTAAGAAGAAAGTTCTTGAAGCCTGTGCAATTGCGGCATATCATCAAAGTACAGACATACCTGTGGTTACCTTCCTTCTGAGTGATGACGCACGTCAATTCAAGCAAATTGCATATCATCATGCTCTTTGTTGGATTCATGATGGAAGAAACTACAAGAAATTGAGGCCAATAGTACCTTACCATAAAGAAAAGCTGGAAGCTTTTCTGGACAGATACTGGGACTTTTATGGGGAACTCTGTGAATTTAGAGAAAATCCCGATTCAGAGATCGCGAAACAATTATCCACGAAGTTTGATCAAGTGTTTTCGACTATAACAGGGTATGAAAAGCTGGATGAAAGAATCTGTAAAACAAAAGAGAACAAGGAACATCTCTTGAAGACATTGATTTTACCAGAGGTACCGCTGCATAACAATGCAGCAGAGTTAGCGGCGAGAGCAAAGGTCAGAAAAAGAGATGTGAGCCTTCAAACAAAAACAGATGAAGGAACAAGGGCAAACGACACATTTATGACGATTGTTCAGACAGCAAAGAAACTGAGTGTAAGTGCATATGATTACATATTTGATAGAGTGAGCAGTACATTTGAGATGATATCTCTAGCGAAACTGATCAGAGAAAAAAGCGAATTGAGTTGAAAGTCAGAGCTTTCCACTCAATTTGAAGAGGATACTGATTTTCTTTTATTTTTAGGAAAGGTTACGATTACATTTTGAAGTTGGTATTCTGGATTTGAGCTTTACCAATCATGCTATTCCTTGACACCAGAAACCGTTTTTCAGTCAGATTGTGCAAAGTTCCTCCCCCAACTAGCCTGGTGGAGCCTCTCCAAAAAAGTAAAAAATAGATCTGAAAAAGGATAATTTTCAAACAAAATTAAGACAATGAATTCCGCCTGGGGCAAGAATTCAAAAAGTATCGGCTGAAACCTGAAGCAGAATGGGTCAGGTATAAGCAGATAGAATTCAAGCAAAGCCTTTTGATGAGGTATATTTTCCAGTAAAATGTGAATCCTTTTAGCTTTTTTCTCATTTTACTGGAAATTATCAATTTTTGTGTGTCTATGATGTTGTTTTTGTGGAATTTTTGCCATACTAAAGAAAAAATTATTTTTTCTCGATAACCCCACAGACAATCCTCTCGCCACTATTGCCGGCAGGATTTGTGATCTGGTCGTCAGGGCCAGAATGGATGATCAGTGAAGTGCCGTTGGCTGTAAATAGCGTGGTCTGTCCGGGTGACAGTGTCACAAGGTTAGTGATGAAGTCCATATCTCCTGTGCCGTCATAGCCCACTACAAGGTTGGGCAGATCACCGGCATGCGGTCCCTTGAGATTTACGAAACCATGTTCTTTACCCAGAGGGTTGTAATGCCCGCCGGCAGAAGTGAATGACGGCCCGGTGCAGTTTGCACTTTCGTGGATATGTATGCCGTGTAGGCCAGGTGTCAGGCCGCTAACGAGAACCTGTATGCGAACCAGGCCAAAGTCGTCCTCGTTAAAGGTAGCAAATCCCACAGTATTGTTCTGTGCATCCTTTAAAATAGCTACGGCGCTATCTGTAGTGTTGTCTGTGGTGTTATCTGTTGTGTTTTCCTGGGCAGAGCCCGCAGTTGCAAACATCAGCACTGCCGAGATGATCATCAGTAATACCAGTCCAGTTTTCATCAGCTTATTCCCCCTAAAAAATGACAACTTTGATGTAAAAGAAGTTTGCCTGTTTTCATTATGGCTGAGGCGGATACTTATCTCCCATTCTGTAACAGGCCGTATAGAACATTCCGTCTCCTTCCTGACACCGGCGTAATACCTGTATTCTTGATAATATGTTTTTGCATGCTGGAAGTCAGTTATTCAAAGAATGTCGCGTAAACGTACGTTTGGACAAATAAACGTCGGTGTAGTATAAAATAGTTATTATATAACTACAATTATATTACATGGTTTCAAATTAACTCTTAAAATCCTGATCTATAGCAAACTAACTAATTACACTTCTAAAAACCAATTAATACACTTCTAAAAACCAATTAATATGGAAACTATAGTCAGGTGATATATTTTAACCCCGGAAATCGTTTTTCAGTCAGATTGTAATGTATACATCCGCCAGCTTGCCTGGCGGCGCCTCCCCAAAAAGTAAAAATAGGTCTGAAAAAGAGTAATTTTCAAAACAAATTAAGACCATGAATTCTGTTTTCAAGGGAATTTTTCAATAAAACACTTACAAACCTGGTTGCCAATATCTCCGCAGTGCGGAGACAATTTTCTGTTATCTATTGTCTAAAGAATTATCTAACGTAGTTCAAAAGATCTTTATGCAATTATTTGTTGCAGACCTGGAGACACAAATGCTGTTGCAGTTATCTGTTCCAATGCTGCTATTAATTCATCCACCTGAACCGAGGTGAAAAGCCCATCAGGACCCTGAGGTGTAAGGTCAGTAAATGGAGATTCGTAAAGTAACGCAGTATCCATCACTCCGTGTTCGGTAAGGTGGTTTATTATCAGGTTCATGAATTCTATCTGGTTAGCTGTTAGTGTTTTTCCTGATATGAATGTAGCAAGAGACTGTTTTGCAGCTTCACGGTCCAGCCCTACAAGTGAGCGTACGAACAGGCCTAAACCTTTCTCCTCTTTAGCACGAACAATATCTTCCGGTTTTCCTATGCCGCTTTCGGAAAGCATTTTCTCCAGTTCATTAAGATCAGATGGAGTCAATGCTATGTTCATCCGAAGCTTATGAATTACTATGTGGTTCTGATGCTCCAGGAGAAAAGTCCTGGTTTTTATACGAAACTTCTCGAAATCTCCGGTTTCAGCGAAGATTGGCAACTCTATATCAATTTCACTGCCCATTTCATCTTCAAAATCGGTGTAAATAGGCTTTCTTCTTTGTTTTTCGATCAGTTTTACAAGGGCGCGCAGACGTTTTCGAAGAGTTTCCAGCATAGGAATTGTAACATCTTGCCACCATTCATCGGCTTGCACGTCCTGAATCAGCAGCATATGCTCACGTACCATCGGGATAGCTGACTTTTCTTCAAGGAGGCCTGCGATATCTTTCACCTGATTGCTCAGACGCTCATAGGAGGGGTCTGCACGCAGTAAAGCCAGTTGAAGATTCAGTATCAGGAGATCAAAACGCTTTGCTTCCTCTGCTTCCGGTTCTAACTCTGAGGGCAGCCCCGCAACTTCATGGGACAGTTCGGCAAGTTCTTCACTCGATAGCTCGGCCCATGTATCGGGTTTTGAGTATTTTTCTATGAGCTTCCTCTTTGGCCGAATTATAAAATTCTCCAGATTCATTGAAGCAATTTCGCTGTGCAGTAGCTTGGTAATTGAGCTACGAACTCCGGCTTCTGTCATTGGCTCATTATAAGTGGCCAGGGGGTCTTTGACCACAGTGTCTTCGGAATCTTTAAGTTTCCTGTCAAGCTCGGAGATGAGCTCCAAACGAGTTTTAAATAAGCGTGTACCTAAAGACTCACCCAGCGAACCATCGGTGGTCTCCAGGTTCTGGCTGAAAAACTCCAGGTTCTGACAGTAATCGAAGAGATAAAAGAATGGCTTATGCTGTCCGGGGCCCAGAAGGTCAGGACAGAGGCGGGTACCGCGTCCTACCATCTGCCAGAACTTTGTTTTGGAGCGCACCAGTTTAAAGAAAACCAGATTCACGACTTCCGGTACATCGATGCCTGTATCGAGCATGTCAACTGAGATAGCAATATGTGGGGCTTTTTCCTTGATTGAGAAACTGTCGATCAGGCTCTGGGCATACTCTGTTTTAAAAGTAATAACGCGAGCGAATTCGCCTTTAAAATGGGGGTAGTTGACATTGAACCTTTCGGCAATGAACTCAGCGTGGGCCTGATTTTTGGCGAAGAGAATAGTCTTGCCCAGGCGGTCGCCACCAGCGACTTTCATTCCTCTGGTCATCATGTGCTCCAGTACCTTATCGACGGTATCTTTGTTGAAAAGCCATTTGTTGACAGCTTCGGCTTCTATCCGGTTAGGGACTTCCCCTTCTTCGTCCCACTCCAGAGAATCCCACTGGTCCTTTTCCTCGTCCGGGAGCTCATCATAATTGATTCCTTCACGCTGGAATTTCAGAGGCACTGAAACCGCTTTTGGGGGAACCAGAAATCCGTCTTTTATTGCTTCTTCGAGAGAATAAGCATCAGTAGGCACGCCGTTTTCAAGGTCAAAGAGGCGATATGTATTGCGTTCAATTTCATCCTTGGGCGTTGCTGTAAGGCCTACAAGCAGAGAATCATAGTACTCGAAAATGGCGCGGTATTTCTTGAAAACAGAACGGTGTGCCTCGTCGATAATCACAAGATCGAAATGCCCCACTCCGAAGCGCCGCTGCCCGTCGCTCATCTCATCAATCTGTTTCATCATTGTCGGATAGGTCGAAACGAATACTCTCCCTTCCGTATCTTTTTCCGTGACAAGGTTCACAGGTGCGGAATCGGGCAGATTCTGCTTGAAGGCATTTCCCGCCTGTTTGACCAGAGCCACGCGGTCGGCCAGGAAGAGGATGCGTTTGGCCCAGTTGCAGCGCATTAGCAAATCGCTGAGCGCAATTACGGTTCGGGTCTTGCCTGCGCCTGTAGCCATTACTACCAGAGCTTTTCGGTCATTGTCTTTTTCAAAAGATTCTGCAATGCGGCGGATGGCGCGGGTTTGATAGTAGCGGTCGGCAATGTTTGAATTGACCTCAGCTTCAGAAAGAGGTTTACGTGTACTGCGCCTCTGGACAAGCAGTTCCAGTTCAGCCTTTTTATAGAAGCCCTGAACCTGCCTTGGCGGATAGTTCGTATCATCCCATATCCAGTGCTCGTAACCGTTTGAGTAGAAAATCACCGGCCTCTGCTGAAATTGTTTTTCAAGACAGTCGGCATAGAGTTTTGCCTGCTGCTGGCCAACCCGAGGGTCGCGTTTTGTTCTTTTTGCTTCGACCAGCGCAAGAGGTCTGCCGTCGTCTCCCCAGAGTACATAATCTACAAAGCCAACCCCGCTTTCGTTCGGCATGCCTGAGACTTCAAATTCTCTGTCCTGGGCTTTATCCAGGGCCCAGCCGGCTTCTTTAAGCAGCAGATCAATGAAGTAATCGCGGGTCCGGGCTTCGGAATAATCGTGTGTATCCGGCTGTAAGGCTGAAGCTTCTTTTGCCTTTGCAACTTCGGCCCGCAGGCACTTGAGTTCTTCATCGAGCGCAGATTTGTCTGCCAGAAGCTCCAAAAGCTTTTCGTCCTTTTCGTGCAGGCTGGTTTCCAGGTTCTGAAGCTGCTCTATCGTCTGCTTCGGGACAGTTGTTTTGGGCAGTTCCTCCGGATCAAAACTCAGTCCCGATTCAGGCTTTCCTTCTCTGGCATAGGTGCGTGCCAGCCAGTAGCTGATGTGGAAAAGCTCACTGACGGCTGTCACTGAATCGTATTCCAGAATAGAACGGTTACTGTGCACGGCCTGATTTCCAAGCCGGGTAATAACCCGTGCCTTATTGAAAATAGCCTCTCCCACAACTTCCTTGAATGTAGGCTCATGAATTAGAGCGCTCAAATTATCCTGATACGGCAGGAGCAGTGAATAATCGTGTTTATACATCCACTGCACAGCCAGCTCCAGCGCCCTGCGAGAGTAAAAACAGGCAGTACGCGGGTCAGGATGAACTGCATTTGAGGCTTTTATGGAAGCCTCATACAAAGAAGGCCATTCGGCTTCGAGAAAGGCAAAGTTGGTCATTTATGAAATCTCCCAAAAAATTCTTAATTGCTCTGATATTTTAGTATTTTTAGGGACTTCGCAACTCGATGGATTTGTAAAATGATATGAAACAAACTTCAAATTTCTCTTTTCAATCTTACTGTAAAAGTAACACGCATTTTTTGGAGTTTCTGGAGACGGTCCAAATTGTACTAGGGGAATAAGCTTCAATGCCCGATTTTCATCTTTTTTGGATAAGTATAGAAAGTTTTTATCTAACGGAGTATGCATAGACTTTTTTCTTTTAGGAACTCATTGTTGCTACCCATTAGAATTGTTATTTCACTTTCAAATGCGTCGAAATTTTGCTCAAAATAAGGCGATTGAATTAACTTTATCTCAGTCCAAATGTCGGCCAGTATGTTACGGAGTTTCTGGACTTCAACTTTGAGCTGCTCATGTAGGAGTTCTGCTTCTTTTTCTCCGACGTTTCCGCAATGTCCTTTCCAATCATTACGTATTTTATTTGTAGTAGAGAAGATTGGAACAATTCTCTTGTCACTAACAACTGTAGGGAGTCGGAGAGAAGAATCTGCAAACATTTCCATACAGAGTTTTCTTCCTTCGTTTTCGTCCTTAAGTAATTTTCGGGTCTGTTTACTAAAATACTCGAATACAATTTTCCAAGTTCCAAATGTAGCTTGTTGAAAACTTAATTTATGTCTCTGATCTGGCTCCGTAAGCTTCTGCCAGTGATATTCAAAAAATGATTGGTTTGAACTAAACGCGCTCAATAGAATCGTGCTTAAGAACCCGGCAGTTGCTTCGAAGAAGTCTAAGAGTAG
Organism: Methanosarcina sp. ERenArc_MAG2; assembly: GCA_023955635.1. GTDB lineage: Archaea > Halobacteriota > Methanosarcinia > Methanosarcinales > Methanosarcinaceae > Methanosarcina > Methanosarcina baikalica. Next base: position 368,189 of record JAMXHR010000010.1, on the reverse strand, counting down.
TCTATATTTCTCCTTGAAGTCTGAACTGTCTGTTTTTTGCCAAGCACGAAGGATCGAAGATAGGGGGAATGGTAATGTCTCCACCCATTGGTTTAAGCTAACTTCCGTTTGGTGATTAATATTTACAGAAAATTTATTAGATAAAATAGACAGACGTTTCTCTACATCATGTGCGGACCATGGTTTAGTCCAGAGATCTCTTTGCAACAGTTCGAGTTCACCTTGTAACCCTAATAGATTGTTTTGTTCGGAAGCGATGCATGTCCCAATCTTTATTATATTTTTTTGAGTCTGACGGGAAGGAATAAAGACCTGAAGTTTTTTCAAAGTCTGCATATTTAGTTTAGGTATTACTGATCTAGACGTGCTAATCTCTCGAATTTCCTTGCCTAAATCTGAGTTCAAGAACTGGGCTACAAAATGGGCATCCGAAAGTGTTGGGTCGATAATCACCTGTGTATAATTCTGTGGTTTCAATTTGATGTCATCACGAAACTCAACAACATCCGCGGTTCCGATCAGCGGAATGAAAATCGAATTTTCCTTTTCTGGAAACTCAAAATCTTTTCTATTACATCCTATATTGATGAAAGTTGCTAATTCCTCCAAAGTCAGAGCTGGAGCCCCAAACTGCTGCTTTGCTAACTCTAATCGATCTTGAAAATGTAGATAATCCAAACCTTTAAACGACTGCATATCTACAAATCGCCCAAGTTCCAGTGAGTTTCCTTCTTTACCATTTGCCAGATTGGAAAGAATCTGCAGGTTAGTATTTGAATCGCTCGAAAGCCGTGCTATAAACATTCTAGAGACATGTTTTTTGCGAACAATCACTAAATAGCTTGGCATATTTGTTTCAGGTGCGAATGTCCCTGAAGGAAGTTCCAAAGCGGCATCTAATCCAAGACCAAGAGCATTGAACTGTGGGAAGATCGAAAGCGGTGATGTGAAAAACGATGGCTCTACAATAAATAGACCTATTCCGTCTGTGCTCAGACGCATTGAAGTCAAAATTAAAATTTGTTGACCAAAATTACTTCCTAGTTTTACACCGGAGTCTTCTAACGTGCTAACTTTTAGCTTCTTATGTGCTTCTACTCTCCAAGGCAAGATACTTGCTGCTATGTCAATTTCATTATTTAGTGAGCTAAGTAAATCGATTGGATTTCCTCTTTCCATTCGGCATCGCCTACTAGAACTTTTCCAAGAGCTGCTTCGGAATTCGCCAGTGTACATGCAATTATTGATTTCGCTTGGGTGGCCTCTTGCATGATACCAATTAATAATCCAATTCTTGCATATGGATCACAAATACTATTAACTGTGCGGCCTTGGGCTATAGTAGAAAACACTGTAGCTAACCATTCAGGAATAGGAAACATGCCACTGTTCTTTCCAAAAGTATTTGTTATGGCTCTCCCCAAAGCAGGGAATTCGCTGGATGAGAAGTGAATGTCTTCCTTTTGCAATGCTGTAGTCAGTTTTTCGACACTAGAAACTCCAATCCAACGGAGTTTGTTAAGTTTCTGCTGAGTATCCATATTCATATCATTCGCCATCTCATTCATAATCTGCCAATCAAAAACCATTCACGGAGCCTGCTAGATAATTTAGGTAGTCTTCGGTTAGGATCTTAAACTGAGGGGATTTTCTGAGATAATAAGGCAATTTGGCTTCAGTGGCTGTCATAAAAATCAGTCTCCTCTGAGTCCTGTTACTGTACACTCGTCCAGTTTTCTATTCAGGAGTGAAATAAGAGAAAGATAATCAGCTGCATCATCTTCACCCTGCCAGAGTATTTTTGGTTCGTGAGCTAACGGATTACGGACAGCTGCAAAGCAGCCTTTTAAAAGTAAAGCAAAACCCTTGTGTTCCGATCTCTCAGTTTCAGTTCGCAGTGAATTAATCGCCAGGATCGGCTTCTCTATTGAAAAAACCTTATCGATAAGAGCAGCTCCATCTGCCTGCACTCCCGAAAGATCACGGATCCGCTGAGCCAGACCCTTGGAAGCTTCAAATACTGCATGGAAATAATTATCCTGCAGAAGCTCAGGCCGGCAATACTTCAAGACTTCTGAATGTATTTTTCTTCCCTGAAACTTTGCTCGGATAGTTCTAACTCTTTTTTCTGCTTCATCAAGAGTTTTCGCAGCCTCACACTGCCGAAACTTTCCATCCTTACCATATTCCAAACCTGAAAAATAAAGTATAGTGTTTAGTTGCTGGCGATTCGCTTCTAACTCGTCATTGCGCCCAACGAAACGAGCAGGAACCAGGAAAGATTGAATGAAATCAATGATCTGATTCGCACAGCTATGCTGTCGTTGACAATCAAGAAAGACCCAATAAAGACGTCTCCATTTTGTTGATTGACGTGATTTGTCCACCAAACCCCGATTGCTTAGAACTCGGGAAATATCACTACCACTGCCGAATTCTCCCAGCAATCGCGCAAGTGCTTCAATTTGGCCTTCTGAGAATGGCGGAACGGCACTCATCTTACAGTTCACCTCTGAAAGCTCGGTACTGGAGAGAGGAAAAAGTTCATCCAGTTCTGCAAGTGAAGCTTTATGCGCAGCTTTTAGCTTTTCCATGGAGGCGATGCAGCGTGCAAATTCACATTGTAAGGGGATAGGTGGAACAGTTATTAAAATAAGTCTAAATTTTTCCATTGAAATGTTATACATAGAGCCGCTTGTTCCTGTAGAAAGTTTAGATATCTCATGCCTAATCGTTGGATAACTTAGTACAAATCTACAATATTCAGGACAAATTTTCTCTTCGTTGACTCTGATTTTCCATAATTTATCCGGTAAAAGAAGGTAGGGATAATTTTCTCTGATAAGACAACTTGCGCCTACAAGTTCAAGTGTATTTGCTCTACTAAACAAAACATCTCCTTTCTCTGGAGTAACAACTTTTTTGAATTCGATATCGTTGTTGATTACTTTGCATTCTTCTGGCAAGAAAACTCCTTGAGTTACAGCACTTATTTTCAGTACAGCATATTCATTTTCTTCACGATGTCTATGTTCTCCATTAGCGCTCCAACCAGCTTCAATTTGTGATATTACATCTTGAACTTTTTCTACATTCCAGTTTCTAGGGTTTCCCACTGGATCGCCAAACATGTCAAAGAAAATGCATTGGCTGAGTTCATCAAGCTGGGCTAGAGAGACTCGGCGTTTGGCTCGAAGAGCCTCCGCACGGTCCAGAATATCTGTAATTCTCTTCTGTTCATCCAAGGGAGGGAGTGGAATTCTCAGGTCTTTAACGATTCCTTGGCTGATGTTTGGTTGTGCTCCTCCTACTCCACGAGCGACTATATTTGGAACCTGGGCACGAAGTAAGTGAAAGAGGTAACGAACGCCCGCAATTTCAGGATCGGGAATTATGTGGCATATTGCTTGGTTTGTTGTTGCAGGAGTGCCGAGAATTCCAAGGCGGCCTACAGTAGCACCATACATTGCAAGTAGAAGTGCACCAGATGGAACTAACTTTAAGTGTGTCTCCTTCAACGCTTCTTCAGTGACATGCTCTTCCGTGTCATTGATAACTGTTTCTCTAAGTTCTCCAGACTTAACCCAGGGGATTTTCCCGCCTTCATAATAGCGTTCCATATTACTACGAGAGGGGTTCCCCCGTTCCAGTGGTGCAGAAATCTGAAATATGAACAATCTTCCAGCCGTTCACTTCAGCATCCCTTCCAGTTTTGCCATCTCCTGCTGAATCTCAGCTTCCAGTTTTGCGAGGCTTTCGAGTATCGCTTTAGGGGGTCTGTGTTCCATTTCTTCATGCACGACTTCTTTGTAGCGGTTGAGGGAAAGGTCATAGCCCTGGGCTGCGATGTCGGCTTTTGGTACGCAGAAGCTCTGTTCGGTTCGGGGGCGTTTGAGTTCGTTCTTATTGCGTTCCTGCCAGCGGGCCAGGATATCAGGAAGGTTGTTTTTGGCGTGCTCGTCCTCGCTAAGCTCGGTTGAGGGAACAGGGCCCAGTTTATCTTCGCTCAGAAGCGGATTGCGCTTATCGTCAAGGCTCCAGCCGTCGGCCTGCACATCGTAGAACCAGACATTGTCAGTGCCTCCTGAATTTGTTTTGGTGAAAAGGAGGATCGCGGTTGAAACGCCGGCATAGGGTTTGAAAACGCCGCCGGGAAGTGAAACAATGGCATCAAGCTTCTGCTCCTCGACAAGCATGCGGCGAAGTTCCTTGTGGGCTTTGCTTGAGCCGAAAAGCACGCCGTCAGGAACGATAACAGCAGCCCGGCCGCCTGGCTTCAGCAGGCGCATGAAAAGGGCCAGGAAAAGCAGCTCGGTTTTCTTGGTCTTGACGATCTGCAGAAGGTCTTTTGCAGTATTTTCGTAGTCCAGCGAACCGGCAAATGGAGGATTGGCCAGTACCAGCGTGTAGGCTTCCTCATCGCTGGCATTTTCCTGGGCAAGGGAGTCACGGTAACGGATATCGGGGTTTTCCACGCCGTGCAGGAGCATGTTCATGCTGCCTATGCGGAGCATGACGTTATCGAAATCAAAGCCGTGGAACATCCCGTGATGGAAGTGCTGTTTCAGCTTCTCGTCATGCAGGATGTTCGGATGGTACTTTCGCAGGTGTTCGCCTGCAGCTACGAGAAATCCGGCTGTACCACATGCAGGATCGCATATGATATCTGTCGGCTGGGGGCGGTTAGTTCCACCATCAGGCTGATGATGTGGCGCGGGTGCGGAACTGGCCATTCTGGCCGGCACTGGCGATTTTGCCAAGCATGTATTCGTAAAGGTCGCCTTTTGTATCGCGGTTCTCCATTGGAACATTGTCCAGAAGGTCAACTACCTTGGACAACAGTGCAGGCGTGGGAATGGTGAAACGGGCACCTTCCATGTGCTGAGCATATGTGGAACCGTCGCCTCCGAGGGTGCGCAGGAAGGGGAAGACGTGCTCGTCGACAACTGTGAACATTTCGGCAGGTGCGAAGTGCTTGAAGTGGGACCAGCGCAAATCCTCATAAGAACGACCCTTTGGGTCGTTTCCTTCAGGGAAGACACGGCGCTCCATAGGGTGTTTGAAGCGTGCGGATTTATTCTCCTCCAGCATGTGCAGGTCATCCAGTCGCCTTAAAAACAGCAGGTAGGTGATTTGTTCGATAACTTCGAGGGGATTGGAGATTCCTCCAGACCAGAAAGCGTTCCAGATGCCATCAATTTTGTTTTTCAGTTCACCATTAATCATTTTTATTCCTCTATAATCCCAGCTTGCAGTCTCGTATACTGCTCCTCAATTGCGGTTCTATTAACGTTATTTGCACTCATTTTTAACCTGACATCTGTTCACAATTAGTATCAATAATGAGGGTTTCGATTAGCTTCGATTGTTCTTCTTTAAGGGTTTTTCTGTTCAGGTATATCCGCTAATCTTTTTAACTCTTGCTCTTTTTTACAAATTCTCAAAATTTAAGGACAAAATTCTCTATTTTAAATCAGCTCTTTCCTTTTTACTGATTTCATATTGAATGCCAATATCTCGAACTCAAAAATGTATTTGAACAAATCATCTGGAATCGAAAATCGCACAGCTCAGTTATTTATATTCTTTCATGAAATCATGTAAAAGCCGGCCGCTTTGCGCCCGGTGAGAGCCCGGGGTTCTATGAAGTGAAAAACAAAGAGGGGTGCCAGAAAGAGTTAGGGGATAAATTCACAGCCTTTAAGAATAAGTCCTCACAAAAACAAAAGTTGAAAATTTTCTTTATGGATTGATTCTGCTGAAATCAGAAGATTACGGCGGAAAATCGGAAGATTATCGGAAGATTTCCTCTGGAAATATTTCGGTCAATGACGAATAAATATGTCACCAACCTTCATTACCTCGTCCTCGTAGTTTACGATTATCGGTTTCTTTTTTACTCGCTTATACATGAATGTAAAATTCCAGCCCTTATCTAATTTCTTTGATGCCAGAAAGTTAAACTGGTTCAGAATATCAGGGTGCTCTATATTTAAACATTAAAAACAAAAAAGCTTCCCAGAATTTTGGCTAGTAAAGCACTTGCTGTATATATCCTGCATTCATGCCTGCCCTTTATAATATAGAATTCATTTCTCTCATAGAACGGTGGTCCTTTGTCTTCGAAAATAAGTCGTGAAACTTTTATCCGGTCTATTGCAGACCTTTTAAGGAAAGCGGAAATCGAGCTTCCGGATGATGTTGTGGATTTGCTCAGAAAAGCCGAGGCTGGAGAGGAGAGTCATGTTGCAAAATCCCAGCTCCAGGCAATCCTGAAAAATATCGAAATTGCAAAAAAGCATGGGGTACCAATGTGCCAGGATACGGGCATCATGATCTTTTTTGCCGAGCTCGGGACAGAGTTTCAGCCCGGTTTTGACCTGGAGACTGCTATAAAAGAAGCAGTAATTCTTGCAACAGCTGAAATTCCTCTCCGCCCAAATGCCGTAGACCCCTGACTCGCAAAAACAGCGGAAATAATACCGGAATAGGAATCCCGGATATCCACTGGAAACTCGTTCAGGGAAATCAGTTAAAAATCACCGCTGCCCCGAAAGGTGCAGGTTCGGAAAATATGAGTTCTCTGCGTATGCTTAATCCTACAGAAACCGGTAGTATCAAAAAATTCGTGCTCGAGACAATAGTAAATGCCGGAGGAATGCCATGTCCTCCCCTCACAATAGGAGTGGGAATCGGGGGTTCTTTTGATGCGGCAGCCAGGCTTGCGAAGGAAGCCCTGCTTGAGCCTTTTGATGTTCCTATGGAGAGATTGGAAAGAGAAATCCTTGAGGCTGTAAATGCGCTCGGAATCGGCTGCATGGGACTTGGAGGCAGCACAACCGCCCTTACAGTGCACGTGAAAACGGCTTACTGCCACACGGCTTCCCTTCCGGTTGCAGTAAATATCCAGTGCTGGGCGAACAGGCATGCTTCGGTTGTGTTCAGGGGGAAGAATAATGGAATATCACCTGCAAACCCCGCTGAAGCTTGAGGATATCGAGAAACTTAACGCCCGAGACATAGTCTATATCTCCGGGGAGGTACTGACAGCCAGGGATGAAGCCCATGCCAGAATTCTCGAGTTTGAGGAAAAAGGAGAAGAACTTCCTTTCTTCCTTGAAGGAGGAGTGATCTACCATTGCGGCCCCCTTATGCAGCAGACTGAAAACGGCTGGAAAGTGATTTCAGCAGGCCCCACAACCAGCGGCCGGATGTCAAAAATGACGCCTTCTCTCCTGAAAGCCCATGAAGTTAGGGCAATTATCGGAAAAGGGGAATGAAAGGCGTAGCAGATGCATTGAAAAACAGATGCGTTTACCTGGCTTACACAGGTGGATGTGCAGCCCTTGCTGCAGAGTTGATTACGGAAGTAAAAGCCGTCCACTGGCTTGACCTCGGAATGCCTGAAGCAGTCTGGGTGCTCAGGGTAGAAGAGTTCGGGCCGCTTATTGTAGGGATTGACGCAAAAGGGAAAGATATCTTTGCAGAGGTAAGGGAGAAAGCTGAAAAAGTGCTTGAGAAGCAGGGAGAAAGCTGAAAAAGTGCTTGAAAAGCAGGGAGAAAGTCAGTACTTCTTTGTTAGCTGGCATTTTTGCTAGCCAGCTTTTTTTGCTGACCGGCACCTTTCTGCTGTTTCTCTAGCTCGCTTTCACTGTTAATTCTTAATTTGGAAAGTACTGGTTTTTCAAAGTTATCAGTTTCAGGAGTAGGCTGTATCTTTTCGTTTTCTAATCGTAATTGTTCTCAAGATGCCTGAAAGCTTTTACAAGAACTTCCATTTTTCGGACAATAATTCTCCCTAGCAGGGAAAGGTCATATACTCTATCCTCCTGAACCACAAGCCCGTTTTCTTTTAACTTCTTAAGCTGGGGCAAGATTGCAACGGAATTCGTATCAAGTTCATCATTGATTTCTTCGATGGTCTGAGGCTTCTTTTTGAGAAGGAGAAGCAGGTCTGTCCTCTTTTCGGAAGACAGGAGAATTGTGATCAAGGAAGATCTCATCACCTCTACTGTAAAAAGTATAGATATATAATTTTTCATCCTTAATATTATAATTCCATGACAAATTAGCCCAAGAGCTTTGATTGGCAGAAAGGTCCTGTTTTTTAAACAGAATTGTCACGAAAATGGATAAACAGGCTTTTACCCTCAATAAAATGAATGAAGAAAGAAAAGGCATTTTCATCCTTAGATATAGTCAGAAATAATTCTTCCAGCCCAAAAAGTTTTCAAATTTTTTCAAGCTGTAGGCTGTTTTACTTCTCGGTTTGCGGAGGAACCAGAATCTCAGGCGGCAGGAAAATTGAAGCGATTATGCCAAATACCGCAAAAATCACCAGTCCACACAGGGAAGCTTTTATCCCCTGAATGCGATCAATTTCATTGATCCTCAAGATTTCCTGTGAAAGGTCAGGAGGGGCATCTTTCAGGATAGCTATCAGTTGTTCATTGCTCAAAAAGCGGGCATATGAGGGTAGTGGCTCCTACTACCAGGCCCACAATGACGATTGAACCCATCAGGGCAGTCCCGATAGCCATGCCCAGGTTCTGGGAAGTGCTCATAAGAGCAGCTGTCTCGCTCGCCCTTTCAGGAACTACCTGGGAGAGGATGAGATTCATTATCTGGGATGCTATAACTCCTGCACCTATACCTATTAAGGCAAAACCTGTTAGCAGGGCAAACCCCTGACCTCCACATTAATGGTTGCAATAGCTAGTAAAAGCCCTGGAATAAGTACGAGTAGCCCAATCTGGATGATGCGCTTTGGGGCTATACGGGCAGATAATCGAGATGCTATAAGTGAAGCAATTAAAAGTGATATGGAGAGGGGGAGGTAGAGAAAGCCTGTCTGCATCGCGTTAAGGCCAAGGGCGATCTGGAGGAAAAGATCCATGCTGAACAGGAAACCTCCGATAAGAATGGTCTGAATCATCTGGACAAAAATGCCTGAAGCAACCCCACGGTCCCTGAGCATATCGAGCCTTACGAGTGGCATCTTCCCCAGAGTAATGACGTGACGTTCCCAAAGTGCAAAGCACAGCAGGATAATGCCTCCTGCTAAAATAAACAATGGGGTAGGGGAAAGGCCGAACTGGGAAATTTCAATCCCTCCTATTGAGAAGGGATGACGTGCCTTCCACCAGCCGTAGGTCCCTGCCAGTAATATCCCAAAAACAATAAGCCCCATCCCCAGCGCAGAGATTATCGAGCCAACTATATCCATCTTGGGTTTTTCTTCAGTCTCAAGGGGCGCATCCCGAATGTACCGGCTTAATAACAGGACAAGGAGCACGATCACCACCTCCCCGCCAAAGGCAAGTCGCCAGGTGTATGAAGTTGTCAGCCAGCCTCCTATAATGGGCCCTAAGGCAATTGCGCTTGCAACGATTCCCCCTATTATGCCGTAAGCAATGGCACGATCCTTCCCGCTGTAGTTTGAGGTCACGAGAGTCTGGATAGCAGGCATGACAAGGGTTGCCCCAAGCCCTTCAAGGATCGACCAGCCCACGAACAGCACAGCCATGTTCGGACTGATTGCAGTCAGGAAAGAACCGGTACCTTAGATAATCAGTCCTATCCTGAATGCCTTTTTTCTGCCAATGATATCTCCGATCTTTCCTCCGGTGATCATCAATGATGCCATTACGAGGACATAGAGGGTAATGGCAGCCTGGACAGTAGTAACATCCGTATCGAAATCATCTATAAGGGTCGAAATCGAGACGTTCATAATAGTCGTATCAATAACAAGCACAAACATCGCAAGTACTGATGTGATAATCACAATCTTCTTTTCCACAGTAACCACTTCCGGATGGGATAATGAGAACAGTCTGGTTACACTCTAGATGAGGTGCTCCTTTATGACGGTTATATTCGAAAAACGGGTAAATTTACTATCAGCTGGTAGACTACTATCGTTATTCAATGACCAAGATATTCTTTCATGCCAGAAAGGGTCTCAAAAAAGGAATCAAAAGAAATCTGAAGCCTTTTTAGATGCTGGAAGAATCACGGTTTACTGCCAGCTGAATAGACATATTTTAATCTGTTCCGAACGCCCCCTCACACCCGGCAGCATGATATAGATGAGGATAAGAGCGTTCATGATAACTGAAAAGTTTACATCATACCATGAGCCTCCGGTAACCAGCACCACAAAATCCACACACAGATTGAATATCGTAATAACAGCCAGAAACATCCAGGCCTGCTTGTCCACCTGCCAGAGCATCTGAGCCAGCCATACCCATATATAGGCAAGCAGACCGTACAATAGTGCATACCATAGGTTGAAAATACGGATTCCAACAGGCCCCAGAAAAGGTAATAATCCGAGAAATCGAAGCATTACAATAGCGTTTAAAAACGCCAGAACTACAGCTACAAAGGTCAGAATAGTAATACCAATAGGTCTTTCCATACTCAAATCTCCTGTTATGTTATTAATATGAGAAGATGCTGAAAGCCTTACAATATCTTCTTATCAGACTATTTCGTTTCAAGCTAGAGTTTCAAATTTCTCCGAAAGAGTTTATCTTGCAATAATCCGGAATCATGTTCGAATTTTTAGTCCTACAATGACTGCCCCAATTCCCCCGATAACAAGGAAAAAACCGAATATCCACGGTAGAATAAGGACCCCTGCCAGAGAGTTAGTTAGGAGGAGCAGACCTAGGATTATGGTAAGGGCGCCGATTATTCCCGTCCCCGATCCTCCTCCTTTAAGCGCCACGGCAATTTTCAAGACTCCATTGATAATAGCCCATATGCCTATGAAAATAACAAAGAATGTAAGAATTATGAAAGGACTGTAGAGTGGGTACATCAGTATAAGAGCTCCTGCGATAATGCTCATGATACCCGAAAGCAGTTTCCATAACCTATTCCCCGAGAATATCAGCGCCCCTATAACAGAAAGAATTCCTTCTGCTAGCCAGAAAATACCCAGAATCTGTAAGAGGAAGATAGTGGTTACTGCAGGTCTGTATAATAGGAATAAGCCTATCAGGATAGCAATAATCCCTTCCAGAAGAACCACCCACCAGGGTACTTGCAGTATTTCATACACCATCTCGTTATCAGAATCAATTGATTGTTCCATATAGTCCATCTCCCCAAAGTTTTAATTTTTCGACCGGACTTCCCGTGACCAGAACATAGATGTGAGCACAGCTAAAGAGGCATCAATTATCTGAGTACGGGATTTCATATTTCCGGATGATTTATTTACACTCAGGAATAGCCAGAGTCAAAGAGAATATAGTCTTCCCCCTCCACAAAGAAGAGTAATCTCTTTTTCCCGGATCAATTCATTGATGGAATTCACTAATCTTTACAATATACCCTCAATAAACCCCACAGAACTTTATTGTGAAAGGTATTAACCTGGTGCATCCTTTCCATCATGAAAACACCGGCATGACGCAGGCTAAAATAAACTATTTACTTATCACTTCAGCATCATGAAGATCGGATATTAAGATACTAATTCCAGTATCAATAGAATCCCTTTCCATATTCGACCAAAGGCGAAGCAATGGTACATACACTTATATATAAATCATAATATATAAGTTAACTTATGATTATTTCTCAAAAAATGCTATTTAGTCAGGAATAAATTTTCGATGCAAATACACAAAGAAACAGATAGAAGAGAAAACAGGTAAACAAGGAAACAGGTAAATAAGGAAACTGTTTAAATAGAATCCCATATTCCAGAGGATCAGTGATGAATCCGACAAAGCACAGGGATATTCCCCTTTATATTTACCATGCCGGGCAGTGTGACCCGAAAAAGTGCACGGGAAGGAAAATGGCTCGCTTTGACCTTGCCCGCCTGTACGATAGAGTTTCGAGACTGCCCAGATCAGCGATTCTGCTGGACCCGATGGCAGAAAAAGCCCTTTCTCCTGCCGATGATTCCGGAAAAGGGATTATAGTACTCGACTGTTCCTGGGAAGAAGTTGAAAGGATTTTTCCTGAACTTGGGAAGCTGAACCTTGAACACAGGGCTCTCCCTTACCTGCTTGCAGGCAATCCGGTGAACTTTGGAAAGCCCTTCAAACTCAACTCTGTAGAAGCCTTTGCCGCAGCCCTTTACATTTTCGGATGCAAAGAACAGGCTGAAAAAGTCCTGTCGAAGTTTAACTGGGGGCACAGTTTCCTCGAACTCAATAAAGAACCGCTTGAAGAGTATGCAACCGCAAAAAACAGCACTGAGATCGTGGAAATCCAGAGTCACTATATCTAAATATCTGACTACATCTAAAGGCCTTCAAGCCCGAAGTCACCGAAAAAAGGAAGCTCTGAGATCAAAAGCCCGAAATATATAAACAGTGGTCAAAAAATAGATCGGAGTTATCGGAACCGGATCTTGCGGCAGCGAAATCAAAGCTCTTGAAGAAATGGTAAGGACAGAAGTAGCAAAAAAGGAGCTAACCTTCGAAATTTTGCCCGGAACGCTCAAAGAACAGGCAAATCCCTGGATATATCACAGTCTCAGTGAGAATGACAATTCCATGTAGCAGTCCTTTATAGGATGATTATGTTAAAGGCTCAGGACTTTGCATATATATGTCCAGACTCAAAGACTCTCAGACTTTCCACTGCACAACCTGCTTTTACTACTTACGGTCTTATCTAACCCCTCTCAGGTTAACAATACATTTCCTAAATTCATTCTCTTGTTTCCATTCTGACAATCGAATAATACATGTACTATTATTATAATGACATGTATATAATATACATAAGTGAGATATACGGCATCAGTAAATCATAAGGAACATAATCAGGTAGTACTAAGTGGAAACATAAAAAAACGTGTACTGTTTTGAATGGATATTTGGTATGCCATCCCTGAAGTATGATCAGAGTGCGTATTTGATCTGTTTTAACCCATAAAAATCTCGGTTAATGTATTTCGGACTTATGCAGTTTAACCTTATTATGCCAATTTTGCACTTAAAATCAACTCCTAAAGTAAATTGCAAAGCTCAATTAGAATCAGTGGTAAACCTCTATGGCAAAACAGAAATAGAATCAGAGTCCACAAACCAAAAGCTATTATATAAATAACCATAAACCTTAACTATTCTTTTTATCGGATCTTAATTTCTTAATAATCATATTTTTGCTCAATTTGAAAGGTGTAACCATGCCTCATATAATGGAATTAGTCGGAAAAACCAGAGTCGTCATAAAGGATGGAAAAGTTATCGAAGTTGGAGAGCCCGAAGTCAAATGGTGTCCTATCTTTGCCAAGGTGCGCGGAATCAATAAGATAACTCCGGAAGAAGTCAAGAAGAACATGGAGTTCAGAATAAAAGATTTCGGAATGTTCACGGACAAACGCCGCCTGGAACTCGAGGACTTTGTAGGGTTCGGAGCATCGGAAGTTATGATGACAGGGCTGAACAGAGGTTTACTTGACACAACCGTAACTGCCTGTGAAGGCGCAGGAACTGTCATTGCCAATAACCCTACTCTTGTCCAGGGTATGGGTGGCAGGATGTCAGGTCTTGTCGAAACCGAGCCTATCGACGGCATCATAAATGGAATCACTGAGCGCGGCGGAATAGTTCTTGACCCCTCGACTGCGAAAATTGACCCTGTTGCAGGAGTGAGAAAGGCAGCCGAGCTAGGCTACAAAAAGATTGCAGTAACCGTTGCTTTCGCCGAAACTGCTAAAAAATGCAGGGAACTTGAAGCCGAACTCGGGCTTGACCTGATAATAATCGGTGTGCACGTTACAGGTTTAAGCATGGAAAATGCCCAGACTCTTCTGGAAAACGCTGACATCACAACCAGCTGCGCTTCAAAGTGCATGAGGGATCTTGTAAAGCCTCTTGCCCAGGTTGGAACAGCTGTGCCTCTTTTCGCCCTTACCCAGAAAGGAAAGGAACTTGTGATTGAAAGGGCAAAGGATATCACAAGCCCAATTTTGATCAATACCATGCCCCTGCCAGTGCTGCCTGAAGGAAAACAGCCCAGGGAACTAAAATAAAAATAGATTTGAAACGGCTTTAAGAACCGTTATTTTTTCCTTTTTTCCTTTTATGGTAATGGACGTGAGTTATTGAAAACCGCAAGCATAAAGAATCTCTCTACATTTTCCTAAAATACGGCAGATGTACTTGCTTTTTAGGAATTGATCAATAACTCACGGATGAAACCTCTTTTTGTTCATTTCTCTCTTTTCTTTTCTCTCTCTTCTCTTTTCTTTTCTCTCTCTTCTCTTTTCTTTTCTCTCTCTTCTCTTTTCTTTTCTCTCTTCTCTTTTCTTTTCTCTCTCTTCTCTTTTCTTTTCTCTCTTCTCTTTTCTTTTCTCTCTTCTTTCTCTTTTTTGAATATTTTTACAGAGGAGCCGGGGATGGATACTTTAGGGAAAACTGCAGATTATTACGTGAGATTATCTACATTCAGCTTACTTTTAATGTTTATAGAGAGTGTTAATATGCCTCACATAATGGAACTATTGGGAAAAACAAGGGTAGTTATAAAAGACGGTAAGGTTGTGGAAGTAGAAAAGCCTGAAGTTGAATGGTGTCCTCTTTTGCCAAGCTAAGGGAATCCAGGATATCACTTCCGAAGAAGTAAAAAAGAATATGGAATTCCGAATAAGCGATTTAGGGATGTTTACTGAAAAGCGCCAGCTTTTGGAACTTGACACCTACGTGGCTTTCGGCGCTTCAGAAATCATGATGTCAGGCTTACGCAGCGGTTTTCTTGAGACAACTGTAACTGCCTGCGACGGTGCAGGAACTGTTATTGCAAGTAATCCTGCTCTTGTTCAGGGTATCGGAGGCAGGATGTCAGGCCTTATCGAAACCGAGCCCATCGAAAGCACCATCAACGGCATTCAGGAACTCGGGGGAACCGTACTCGATCCTTCAACCGCTGCCATTGACCCTGCCTGCGGGGTAAGGAGAGCCGCAGAACTTGGCTACAAAAAGATTGCAGTAACTGTAGCTGATTCGAAGACCGCAAAAAACCTGAGAAAACTCGAAACCGAACTCGGGCTCGACCTGATAGTAATTGCAGTACATGTCACAGGCGTCAGCAGGGAAGAAGCTCAGGGACTTTTGGAAAACTCGGACATAGTAATCAGCTGTGCCTCCAAATATATCAGAGAACTTGCAAAACCCCTTGTACAGGTGGCGGCTGCGATCCCGCTTTTTGCCCTCACGCAGAAAGGAAAAGAACTTGTAATTGAAAGGGCAAAGGATATAAAAAGTCCTATCTTAATCAATACCATGAATTTGCCTGTGGTGCCTGAGCACAAGCAGCCGAGGGAATTGAAGTAAAGCAGCAGTTTATCTTTTCATATTTTAAATCCAAGTTGTCAAATTTTTGATAGACGTAATAAAATCAAAGTTGTGTTAATTGAACACAAATAAAGATATCAGAAGAGCAAATCCCTATAGATCCAATTCCTCTTTCTGGCCTACAAAGAAACGAAAAGAACTTACGAGTGAAGAGCAAAAGATATTGAAAATTCGATTTTGATTAATGTGGTAGAGCTGCCGGTACTGCCTGAGCACAGGTAGCCTGGATGTCAGATTTAGGAGCAGTAGCTTATCTGTTTTTCGTTTCGGATATGCTTATTCTTTTTTATAATTACTGATATCTACAGACTTTTAAAAATTTATTATACTCCTTATTTTTCGGATGCAGTTAAAGTGACAAGCTACTGCTTAGAGGACTGGTTGTATGTCGATTACTTTTCTTTTTTTACTGGCCTGGAGGGTTTTACATCCCTCTTTGCAGACTTATCTGCCGGAGCCTTAGCCTGCGGTTTTCCACAAGCAGCCCCGGCTTTAGGACTGTAGCCAATTGTAGAGTTTTTTGCCATATGTAAGCACCTCTATTTTAATATTTTATATAAGCACCCAATCATACTGTCTTAAACTTATATATTAGTTCCCAACCCAAATATCAACCTATCCAAAAAACTCTTATGGAATCGACTTATTAATTTCTACTTCAACTATAGTTCTTGACGCAACCTATTACACATATTATTTCCATATTCTCTTATGGATATCTTAACAGATACCTTATACATTCTACTGCGTCTTTTATATTCACTTTCTTACTGACAATAACCGATAAATATCAATGTAGCACCTAAAAGAGCTAAGAAAGGAATAGCGCAAAAAAGGGTTTAAAAATGAAAGAAAATGCAACGAGCCGAAGGGCTTAAAACTGAAGGGAGAGCAAAAAGAACTAGATTTGAAGAAGAATTAAAAAGAGCTGAAGGGAAATTCAAGAGAATTAAAGGAAAATTCAAGAGAATTAAAGGAAAATTCAAGAGAATTAAAGGAAAATTCAAGAGAATTAAAGGAAAATTCAAGAGAATTAAAGGAAAATTCAAGAAAATTAAAGAGAAATAAGGTGCTTCCTGCTTAGATTCGGGTGAAAATATGGAAAAATACGATTACAGTGAACTTGGGCTGAAAGCCGGACTTGAAATTCACCAGCAGCTTGATTCGAAGGAGAAGCTGTTCTGCAGGTGTCCGACTCTGATCAGGGATATAGGGGATTCGGACTTCGAGTTTTTCAGGTATCTCAGGGCTACGGAAAGTGAGATGGGAGAAAAGGACAGGGCTGCGGTGGAGCAGACCAAAATCAGGAGGAAGTACATCTACAAGGCTTATAACACTACTTGCCTTATAGAAAACGATGAGGAGCCTCCGAGAGAACTCAATAAGGAAGCCCTGGATATTTCCCTTGGGGTTGCAAAGCTCTTCCGCATGAAACCTGTAGACCAGATGCATGTTATGAGGAAAATCGTAGTTGACGGGTCGAACACAAGCGGCTTTCAGAGGACTGCTCTTCTCGCAAGCGACGGGTATATTGAAACCTCTGAAGGGCGCTGCGGGATTGACAGCCTTTGCGTGGAAGAAGAAGCTGCCCAGAAAATCGAGGAGATCGGAGATTCGATTGTTTATTCCCTGGACAGGCTGGGAATCCCGCTTGTGGAAATTGCAACTGCACCGGATATCAAATCCCCTCGCCACGCAAGAGAGGTTGCAGAACAAATGGGAATGATCCTCAGATCTACAGGGAAAGTAAAGAGAGGGCTTGGCACGATCAGGCAGGATGTCAACATCTCAATTGCAGAAGGCGCAAGAGTAGAAATAAAAGGCGTGCAGGCTCTTGACCTCATCGAAGATATTGTCCGCAGGGAAGTTGAAAGGCAGCTGAACCTTCTTTTCATCAGGCAGGAACTTCTGGAAAGAAAAGCTTTTGTCTGCGAGGAGATATACGACATAACAGGGCTTTTCATCGACACAAAATCCAAAGTCCTGCAAAAAGGCGTGAAAAAGGAGCAATCCTTGCTGCCCTCCTCAGAAAATTCGGAGGGCTTATAGGCAAAGAAGTCCAACCGGGAAGAAGGTTAGGGACTGAATTTTCAGACCGGGCAAAGACTTCTGGTGTCGGAGGGATTTTTCACACTGACGAGCTTCCTAATTACGGAATAACCGAAAAGGAAGTCCAGACTGTCAGAGATGCAATAGGTGCATACCCGGGGGATGCCGTAATAATGGTCGCGGACGAGCCCGAAAAAGCCAGGCTTGCAATCGAAGCAGTTATCACAAGGGCAAAAGAGACCCTTGAAGGGATCCCTGAAGAGACCCGGAAAACCCTTCCTGATGGAAACACTGCCTATATGCGCCCCCTTCCGGGTGCTGCGAGGATGTACCCTGAAACTGATGTTCCTCAGATAGAAATCTCGCAGAAATACTTTGATTCGATTGAGACTCCCGAACTCCTGACAGATCGGGCAAAGCGCTTTGCCTCCGAAAGTGGACTGAATAAAGAGCTTGCAGAAAAGATAGCTTATTCCAGGCATCTTCCTCTGTTTGAAAATCTTATCGAGACCTACAGGAAAGATGCAAACGTAAACTCGACCTTGATTTCCAGGACTCTTGTGGGAATCGTTCCGGAAATCCGGAGAAACGGGGTCGAAACGGATAACCTTACGGATGAACATTTCAAAGGGCTTTTTGCAGCCATTTCAAATCAGGAAATAGCAAAGGAAGCAATTCAGGACCTTTTGACTGCCCTTGCGAAGGAACCTGAACTAACAGCCCAGGAAGCGATATCAAAGCTCGGGCTCAGTACCTTTGACCCCGAAGAAGTCGAAAATTTTATCAAAAAAATGGTAAGGGAAAAAGGAGACTTCATCAAGGAAAAAGGCCCGGCAGCCCTCGGCCCTCTTATGGGCATTGTCATGAAAGAATACAGGGGCACTGTTGATGGGAAAATCCTTAGCCAGATGCTTAAAAAAGAACTGGACAGCTTCATCACTCAGGGTTAATTCCCTGCTTTATTTTAATCGAATACCCCGCAGCTTGCTGCGGGAGTATTCGACTGGAATCAATCTTCTACTTCAAGGGCTTGAATTACATCGTAGACTGCAAGTTCTCCTTTAGCCACGCGTTGTACAAGAGGATAAATAAACGAACAATCATCGATTGCTGCCCAGCGTTCTTCTCCTATAACTCTGACAACTTCATTAAGCATGTCGCCACAAGTTTTGCAATATCTGCCTTCACTCTCTGCTTCACAAGATTCGCATTTCATTGAAAAGACCCCATGACTTTAAGGGAAGTGCTCGTTTTTCAGATTTAATCAAATACTTACCCCCACTACAAAATAAAAACCTACTTACTTACAGGTATCTAGAAGACCTTTCTTTTTACCTCCCCTTATTTCAGAAGGGTGTATGGCTTCGACTTTAGTTTCTTCCTTGCTTAGTTCTGCTTTATTTTCTTCAGACATTGTTTTATTTTCTTCAGGCATAGATTCAACTCCTTATTTTGTTCCAAAACAATAATGTGTTACCTAAATTGTTTAGTTACAAGTTCTTAGTTATTCTCCAGCGCCAAAAGCTGCTTTAAGCTTGAGTTCATCTTCGTTGGAAAGGGATGTTCTTAAAATTGTTGCGTTGAATTTTTTAAGTCTGTCGAGTGCCTTATCTTCAGTCCACTTTGAGATCAACAAAAAAATAGCAGAACCACCCGGTTTAATGGTTTCACCTACTTCTTTAATGAAGTCATCATCAATTCCATAATCAGACAGTTTACCTGTAATTGCCCCTGTGATAGCACCAATTGCCAGTCCCAACCAGGGCATCCAGAATAAAAAACCTATCAACATACCCCAAAATGCACCGCCAAATGCACCCGCACCCACAAGGTCTGTAGCTTGTTTCACCTTTATTTTACCGTCAGGTTTACGAATTACAACAGCCGCATCAGCAAGAACCATTAGTTCTTCCTTTTTTAGCTTATGGATAGTTTCATCCATCTCAGATGCGCCAGTCTCACTCGGAAACGCAAAAACAATTAACTCACTCATATTCTAAATCTCCTTATGCAAAAGTATGATGTTGAATTTCAAAAAAGACACTACTTTTACACGATGAACTCTGCAGTTACCTGCACTGTAATCTCAAGTAATCCTTATAACCCATCAGCAGGACTTTTATGCCGGTGGATTATAATATTTTACATTCCCCTCTACTATAGCTATAACCTCAAGTAATCCCTTATAGCCCACCAGCAGGACGTTTATGCCGATGAGTTATAATCCCACATTCCCTTCATGCCATACAAGATATAACAGTACATGAACATATAAATAATCACGGATTTTTAAATTTATTTTCAATGTAAAATATCTAAAAAAATAATATGTTTTTAAGGGCTATTGAATCTTATTTACCAGATTAGATGTGGTTTTAGTGCTTTTCTCCAAAACAAGGGATGAATCTGAGAAGAGATTAGGAAATCAAGGAAACCTTAGTTCTTAATCAAATTTTACTCCACGGCAACAAATTTTTGCTACAAACTTCTATCTTACGAAGGATAAGGCATTTAGAATAGTTAAAAAATAACTTCAATTTTTCACTTGAGGAATAGCTTTATAGTTTCATTTCCCAATAATCAAAGACAATTTTCATGTTTTACTGAAGTTCCCACTTACTTTTCTTGCCGTTGCATACACTTTGTCCTTGATAGTCGAAAACATCCGCAGTCCTTCGGATGTGGAAGTCTTATCAAACAATGTCTTTGAACACATCAATACTGCTGAAAACAATATCTTTGCATGCACCCGTAAGATGACAGAATAACCTCTGATCTATTGAATTGTATTTCGACGTATATGGTGGATCTGAGCAAGTCTAATTTCACTCCCAATTTCATTACTAACTTTCGTAGGTCTTCCATGAGACGATTACTATATCTGCTCTCTTGCAAGCGCCATAAATATTGCCTTTCCAATTCCCCTTCTTCTATCTGTTACAGTGGCTGCCCGAACTTCCAGTCTCATAGAAGTCCTAATATTAATCATCGAGCAGGTCGTGTCAAGAACCATTAGTTCTTCCAACGAGGGCGAGCCTTTCGGTGCCATTCAGCTTCTACAGCTGTTAGTTTTTTCAACCTTTTATTCAAGGTACTGGCGATCAATGTAGCAGTACTTCCAGTCCTCACCCGGCTGGAAAGATTGAATTATCGGATGCCCGGTCTCTTCAAAGTGCTTTGTTGCATGCTTGTTTTTTGACTGATCACAACAGCCCACATGCCCGCAGGCCAGACAAATTCTCAGGTGAACCCATGTGTCCCCGCTTTTCAGGCATTCCTCGCATCCTTTTGAACCCGGTTCCACATCTGTTATTTTTATCATATCTCTGTGTGTGCAAACCATAATTTTTCCCCTTTACACTTCAATATTTGAGTCATGTGACTGTAACCTTGCTAAATCTCCACCTTGCAATAAGAAACATTATTACCGCAAAAGCCAGCAAGGCCAGAAAGGAAACCAGAATTCCTCCCTGCGTATAAATATAGTGAATCCCGATTGACGAAAAATCGCTCCCGATTGCAAAATATCTGATCCCGCTGACAAGATGCGTGAGTGGATTGACTGTGGACAAGGCCCGGAGCACAGGAGGAAAGGAGTTCGAAGGGTAGAGTGCGTTGCTCGTGAAAAAGAAAGGCATGGTAAGCAGGGTTATTACTGCCTGCATCCCTTCCGGGCTTTCCATGGTAATTGCTATTGCAGCTGAAAGGAAAAGAAACCCGAGAGAGAACGCCCCTATAAAAAGCATAATTCCGAGCAGTGAGATCAGAATCCGTGCAGGGGTATAGCCCTCAAAGAACTGGACTCCCAGCAGAAGTCCTAAACCCATAATAACAGCTGCCTGGATAAAAGACTTGGTCATGCCTGAAAGCCCGATCCCTACAATTATATGGATTCTTGGCAGAGGGCTTGAAAGGGTCTCTCGCATAAGTCCCCAGTTTTTGTCAAAAAGCAGCACTGTTCCCCCAAAAAGGCTCGTAAAAAGCGTTGTCATTGCAATGACACCTGCACATATGAAGGTAAGGTAGCCAACAGCTTTTATACCTGGAATCGGCGGCAGGGTTGAAGTCAGTCTATCAAAATTGTTTGACATTGCAATTCCGAAAAAAGCCAGCCAAAGGGCAGGCTGGATAAGTGAGGCAAAAAGAAGACTCCGGAACCGGACAAACCTCAACATGTCCCGCCAGTAGATAGTAAGAAAACCCGTGTGCATCTCTTAACGCCTCCCTGCCCTCAAGGATACCACCGAACTCTTTTCTGTCCCACTGTCTCTCAGCTCCTTTCCTGTGTAATGAACAAAAACATCGTCCATTGATGGCTTTTTGAGGTTTACGGCCCTAATCGTGATCCCCTCACTTCGAAGTTTATCCATCATTTCAGGCAGCAGGTAGGTACCGTCCACATTGACCATGACGATTATCCCTTTTGATTTTTCCCTGATTCCTTTTACACTTTCGAGACTCTTCAGCAGCTCCGACGCTGCCCGGTTGTCGCTGGTTTCCAGGTATATGATATCTTTGCCAAGCGTGTTTTTTAACTCCCATGATTTGCCTGTGACAATGATTTTTCCATGATCGACGATGCTTATATTGTCGCTGAACTGGTCGGCTTCGTCCATATAATGGGTTGTCAGGAAAATGGTTGTACCCTGCTGGTTTATATCCTTCACATAATCCCAGATCCTTATCCTTGTCTGAGGGTCAAGCCCGATTGTAGGCTCGTCCAGGAAAAGCACTTTAGGTCGGGTCATGAGCCCCCGCGCGATCTCGAGCCTGCGCTTCATCCCGCCACTGAGATGCCTTGTCAGAGTATCTCTTTTTCCTTCGAGCTCAACAAGGTCAAGCAGCTCGTCAATCCGCTTCTGCCTTGCAGCTTTTGGCATGGAATAGAGCCTTCCGTGATATTCCAGAATCTCCCTTACAGTCATATCCCTGTCAAGGGTCAGTTCCTGAAAAACAATCCCTATGGACTCCCTGACCATTTCAGGCTCTTTTTCAAATCGTAGCCTGCAATCTTTACGCTCCCCTTCTGTATGGGCAGGAGAGTAGTGAGAATGTTGATTACAGTACTCTTCCCAGCTCCGTTTGGCCCGAGAAAAGAAAAGATCTCTCCCTTCCTGACTGTAAAACTGATATCATCGACTGCTTTTACCTCGCCGAAAAAATATTCAAGGCCATTTACCTCTATGATATCTTCCAGAGTGAGTACCCCATCTACCTTTTCCCATAAGGAAATTGAACCTTCAAGATAAATAAGTATTTTTGCTGCCGGGATATTCTTCTCTTATTTTTCTGGATAAACAGGAATCTGCAGTTCTGCAGCGTTATTTTTTAAAAAATTGCAGGGATGGTCAAGAATAATTCTTTCTCTGATCTTCTCATGGGTGCTTCAGTTTGGAAATCCCAGACCAGATAATAAGGTCGGCTAATCCCGTTTATTTCGGAATGCTCTTTTCAGTGAGAATGAGTTGTTGATCATATTGGAAAAACGGACACAATCCCCTCTTTGTGATGAATTTACAGATCACCTTTTTGCTTACGGTTTTTCGGTCACTGAACCCTATGAACCGGAATTGAAAAGATAAAAAATAAAAAAGAAGCAAAAGTAGTAAAAAGGCATCTATAGCTTCTTTCTCGACTCTAGCGTCGCTTCTGTTATTTTCCCTTTACTTCGGCGGGATTAACACTTTATCTATTTGATGAATTACTCCATTGTCGGTCAGAATGTCTGCTTTTGTTATGTTTGCACCTCCAACCTGTATGCCTTCAACCGTCTCATTGACAGGAAGGTTTTCTCCTTCAAGTGTCTGGATGCTTGTCAGATTTACTATATCTTTTTCCATCAGTAGTTTATCAGAAACATGGTAAGTTAAGACTTTTTTTAGTTCCTGAGTATTGTTTCTGAGTGCAGGAACCGTACCTTCCGGAAGTTCGGCAAAGGCTTTATCAGTTGGAGCAAAAACAGTATAAGGCCCACCTTCAGCTAAAGTCTTCTCAAGCCCTGCAACATTGATAAGGTCAACAAGGATTGTGAAGTTCTTGTCAGCTAATGTTTCCATAATATTTCTGTCACTCTTCTCTACAACATTTACAATTTCCCGAGGAACTTTATCAGCTTCTTTTGTTATATCCTTGCTTTCATTTTCTATTTTTTTAGTTTCATTTTCTACTTTTTTAGTTTCATTTTCCGGCGCTTTTTGAGAACAGCCGGAAGTGAATAACATTAGTGAGATAAGCATCAATGTAATAAGCACAGCACCACAAAGTTTTATTTTCCTGATCATCTCATCCCCCTTTAATTCATCTTTTCATTCATAAAACATACATGTGAAAATATGTCCCCTATTAATAATATATACAGGTCTTTATATAATTTGTCTTCTACATACTGCAACTTCACCTCAAGAACTTCTCAAAAAATCGCTTCATTGAATGAAAGGAAGCCCACCAGTGCAGCGCTAAATAAAACCAAGTATACTGGTGGCGCGTCAGTCCTCTAAGATTTAACGATTCTGAAGCGGAAAGCACGAAAAGATTGTGCGCTTCCTTTTTTAGTGTTTTCCGCGCTTTCAGTGGTTCTTAATCTTTGAGAATCTAAACTGAGGATGCTATCTCTTTGAAAGTAATGTATTTCTTCAAGTCCGATTTCAGAATCCTTTCAATTTCGCTCCAACCGTTGTCCCCGGTTTCGGTAAACATGTACCCGAAGAAGCCATATTTCTCATGGTCTACTTTTCTGAGTTCCAGGGGCTTTTCAAAGTCCGAAAGCAGTTTTTCGTAATCAAAAGCCTTAACGTCCTTCAAATTAAGATCTGCCGGCCTGTTCAGCAGAACAAGGCAGAAGCTCTTTCCTTCCCTGCCTGCAAAAATCTTTTTCCAGTCCGGCTCAAGCTGCTCCAGGAAATATCTGTAAGTGTTAATCCCATATGCAAAATATGCAATATCTGTTGTGCACCAGCCGGCAAAGCGCATTGGGTTCAGTTCTATCGGCTGGATTCTTCTGTCCTCCCCTATCCGCAGTTCAATATGAAGGGGAAAATTCCTGAGCCCGACGAGCTTTCCGATTTCCTTTAAAAGATCCTCAACGGCTTCCCTGTGTGTTTCTATAACAGTTTTCGAAGTAAAATAAACCCTGTCACTGACATCGTTTTCCGAAGAAAAGATGTGCTTGAAAATATTAAGGACCACCGGCTTTCCCTGGTTATTAAAATAAGCATCAACCGCAAACTCTTCCCCTTCGATATTTCCCTCAATAATGAACTTCCCCACATCCAGGACCTGCACAGGATAAAGCTCTCTGATCTCCTCAACTTCAGCCTTTATGCTCTTCAGGACCGAATCCCATTCCTCGTTGGTGGAAACCTTATGCACGCCGAGGCTGAAAAACCCCACAGCAGGTTTTATGATAAACGGCTTTTCTATTTCCTCAACCCGAATTTCATCCAGCTTTTCAAATTCAACACCCCGGAAATAGAATTCCGGATAGATCCTTTCCAGCAGCTCTCTGAACTTAATCTTGTTCTTAAAAAGCTCTATTTTCTCAGGCAAACCTGTAAAGCCCAGATTTTCCGAAATCCAGCCAATTGAATTTTCTGAATTGGAATAAAGAAGACATTCATCCTTTTCTTTTATTAATTCGATAAACCCGGCTTCCTCAAGAAGCCTCAGCTCTTTTTCGGTCTTTAGTCCGGCTGCCATTTCATTTTTCAAAACAGGAATCTGCAACTCTGCAGCAGTATCTTTTAAAAATTCGGAGACGTAGGGGTGGTCGAAGATTATCATATTTTAACCTTTTTTATGGTCATTCAGCTTGGAAACCTGAAGCCAGATAATAAGATAGGTCAGTAATATTTATTGTGGAATAATTTATTGCGGAATAATTTTGCGGGTAGAAATAAAATCTAAGCTTAGTAAAATGAGTCCTTTTCTTGAAATAAATTATAATGAATCATATTTTACTGAGAAGCATGGCTACAAATCTTTTGATCAAGGAAAAAAGATATTCATTGTAATGGCTAACAACAACTGTAAGAATGATTCCAGCGACTCCTACTATGATTCGTTTGGGATATGACCATTTCAAAAATTGAGATAACTTACTGGGTTGAGGTATATATCCAGTTTCAGTACCTGCATAAGGTATCATTTTGAGCCGACAGACATCCATTTTTTTCGCCGAATCTTCAATAATTTTCTGAAGAGGGCCTTCGATATTATTTGCGATTTCACTTAATTCTTTTCGGCATTCCTCAAAAGCTCTTCCATATTCCCTTGTTCCATGTTTTTTGTATTTGTTCAGATTTTGTATGCATCCCATTAATTTACAAAGAGATTCGATAAAGAGTTCTCCTTTACTATGCTCATATAAGCACTTTTGGCAATTGCCAATTTTTCATTCCAATTTTTCAATTTATCTTCAAGCTGAGGCGTTTTTTCCTGCTTTATAACTGCAAGCATATAGTCAAGCATTTCCGAAAGACACGACATTGAAATTGAGCAGGCATTACACAACTTGTTATCTTTTGGAGATGCTTCGGCTGCTTTTTCATAACATCTGGATGCATCCATTATACAATCAATGACTTCCATGAATTTTTCTATTTCGTGAGAGTTCCTATTCCAGATTCTTTTAAATAGATCTTTATAAAAAGGAGTTTTAATCTCAAGTGTCCGAATTTCAGCTCTTCCTTTAAGCGTATAGCCTTTAGTTAAAGAAGTGCCCTTGAAGCTCTCTCCAGACTGTTTTCCCGCTTCAATGTATTCATCTCCCGAGATTTCAGCATACTTTCCACTCTTTTTATAATCATTCAAGTTATAGTATTTATTTACAAATTCTTCATAAAGCCATGCAAGAGATAGATGTTCCTTAACCCTGTTCCCACTTTCCCCAAATAAACGAGATGCTATTTCCGTTTCCTCTATGGCTTTTGATTCCAAATTTTTTGATAGTTAAAATAAACAGATTCATGGAGTTGTTCTTGGAAACCTGGGGAACGCATACAGTCATCTGGGAGTACCAAGAAAAGCAATTGAGTTTTTGAAGGAATCCCTTGCTATAGGAAAGACGATTGAAAATCCGAGGCTAATTAGTTTTTGTGAGCAAAAACTGAAGGAGCTTGAAGAGTCTGGAGACCATAGGACTTCAAAAAATCCTTCGGTTTCAAAAAATATTTTTCAGACCATCTTCAGCAAACTGAAATCCAAAAAGTAATATTTCAAAAAGCAGACTTCAATCTCCAAACTCAACAAATCGAAAAGGAACTTGCAAACCGCAATTCAAAGCAATTGAAATAAATAAAAAGACAGAAATTGAATTAAAAGTTTAAAACCAATAAACTATTAAGTAAGCCACCACAAACGTTAACTATTATTTTTACCGGATTTTAGTTTCTTAACAATCATATTTTTGCTCAATTATAAAAGGTGTAACCACGCCCCATATAGAATTAGTCGGAAAACAAGAGGTGTGCCTGCTGATAGGCGCAGTTCGCAAGCTCAGACTAATCACATGGATGTAGGAATCTTTTACTTTTGACAAGTTTCAACGTTGGGTCTTTGCGCCTCACTGTTAGCATTGTGTTAGCTTCAAAAGCCGATTTACCCTCGCCTCTTTTTTCTCCACCTAAGTATTCTTTTCGCAATCCAATAAAATACAATCATCTTAAGGATATAAAGCGATATAAAAAACAATATCATGTAACACTCGTTATTTATCCAGTATAGGATCGCCTGCTTCATCCATCTATTTTAGTATATCTACAGTCGATATCTTCACATAAAGCATGGTCATTGTAAAATTTTTGTGTAGAGGATATTTTGATACTTTTGCAAGTGTGCGTGCCTTCTCTTTATATACCTGCTTCCTTGCACAGCATATTAATCTTCCTATACCAGCTTCTCTCTGCCTGCTTGCCCTTATTTGAGCTGTCAAAGTTTTATTCAATAGATCAAAGCTCGACTTTCAGGATGAATCGAGGTTGTGTATTCCCGCGGAACTGAGGCTCTGAAAGGCTTTTCAGATAATCCTGAAAGACAACTAAAAGTGTTATATATTTTTCGAATATATATCTAAAATTATCTTTTATCCAGAGGCTTTTTTAGGTTATATATCTCTCGATTCTCTACTTCTTATAATATTCGGGGCTACGACTGAGTAAATCTCATCCTTAAAGCTCTATATGAAGAAAAAAGAGAAGAAAAAGAGAATTACTTAAAAGAGAATATTACTTAATAAAAAATCCTCAGCATAGATAGTATAGAAGAATCCAGAGGCGCTGTATCTACTGTATTCCCCAATACAGTCTCTTCGAAGTATTATGCTCCCCAAGCACATTGGTTCGAAGAAGGATCAGCGACCTCAGGATATTCTTTTATTTTGATGATACCCCAGCTCTACTCCACAACTCCGAAATATAATAATAACATAAATTATATTAAATGAATTATATCAAAAATTGTATTCAAGCAAAAAATTGTTTGACGCAAAAAATTTCAAACCCAGCATAGCTCTTTTCTTATAGTCACCCACTCTGCAAGCTCTGTTTATTTCTCCGTTCCATTTTTTTAAAGAAATGATTATGAGAATCCTTCTTTACCCTTTTCCATATTTTGAACACTTCCAGATAAAAAACTTACATCCACAAAATAAAATTGTGAAACATATGCACAAAAATAGTAATGCACATACTGACATTTGTATTTCTACTGGCGACGTTTTCCTTACTCCTTTTACTTTTTGGTGATATTGAATACACAATAATAGTAACATTATTTTTAGCTTTTCCGGTAGTCAGAGAAAACGGAAAGCCATTGAAATTTATTTAGCAAATATCTCGTCCTCTTTTGAGGCTCAACAGAAGACCCATCTACATTTCAAGCCAGGTTGCAGGAGGTCACAGGAAAAGTGGAGAAAAGATCCCGAATAGAGACGTTTTATTATTTATCCGGATTTTTAATTGAAGCTGATGTGCACCTAATTATAACGCAAGGGATATTTCAATATAAAGATACAGGACTATATTGATATTTAGATCTAATCAATACATCATCATAAGGTATGTATATATAGTGTGAGCTATATATATAGGTAATAAAAAAGGGTATAACGTATCTAATATTTCTGGCTTTTTGATTGATTACAATTACAGAATACTGAAAAATGAAGGCATTTAAGGAGTATTTTATGGAGTTTAGAGATTCTTCGATGACTATTAGGCAAAAAAATTTAGTAGTAAAGTCCCTTCGGTATCTGGAGAGGCATAAAACAATTAGTCAATATTGTGGGGAATACGAAAAGAACTGGCCTGAATTATCTTTTGATGAGGCAACTAACTTAATCAGGATACTCGATAAGATGTCCTGGCAGTAACCAGTCTTAGCTTCTGCACTCTTTCTTATTTAGTTTCAAATTTGTTTTTGCCATACTGTTGATTTATACAGTTTGAAAACGGTGGTATGCCGACTGGTTCCAGGGTGAGGAGTACCCAATGCCCCAGAGGTTTGAGGAGCGGTCACAAGCAAATAAAGCCCCATATTTTTGAACCTGCGACCTTCTGCCTGGAAGATCGAGTGAAATCAAAGAAGAAACGATGATTAAAATAGGGATCTGTAAAGAGCAGAAAGGCAGATTACGGAACTATAAACAACAAAACGTAGTTCTAAACCTACAAACCCATAGATTATGACTACAAACTTATAATACTTAATATAGGGGCACTCCTGAATATTTAAAGTTAGATATAGTTATATCTCCAAATAAAAACCTTCATTATCCTGCTTTTCATTAAGGAGGAGTGAATTACGATCAATTCCAGGAAAAACTCAGAGAAAGAAGAAACAAAAGTGGGCGAAAAAGCGGAAAACCACAAGGATATGCTTGAAAGGTATGGACAGCGGCTGAAAGATCTGGACCCGGAACTCGTCGCCGAGGAAGATGAGATAGTCTTAAAAGAAGCTTTTATTCATGCAAAAGAGGTTCTTAAGCCTGGGGAATTGGTAAGCTGGTTCACCGTAAAAGCCGAGCCTTTCTATAGATCCGGATTCTGGAAAATGCTGTTGCCTTTGTATGAAGAGCTGCTTGATATTGCGGAAAAGAACCTCGGACCTGAAAGTCCGGAAACTGCAACTGTGCTGAATGGGCTTGCAGGGATTTACCGCTATATGGGAAACTATGACGAGGCCCTCAGGCTTTTTTCCAGGGCGCTTAAGATCCGTGAAATTATCCTTGACCAAAAACGACCTGAGATCGGTGATACGCTCAGTGAACTGGGCACTCTCTACTATTTAATGAACAGGCACGAGGAAGCCCTTTCATTCTATAGCCGAGCGCTTGAAATCCAGGAAAAATTCCTGAGTCCGGAAAATCCTGCGGCTGTCAGGACCCTGAACAGAATAGCTTTTTTATATAAGGGGATAGAAAAACCCGAAAAGGCTGAGGAACTCTTCACCAGGGCTCTCGAATTTCTTGATAAGCTTCAGGATCAGGAGCCTGATAATCGCGGGGTTATTTCACATAAAGCCGGAACTCTGAATAATCTGGGTGTACTGCTATCGGAAATGGGCAAACTTGAGGAGGCTGAAGACAGGTACGGGCAGGCTTTAAAGCTTCAGGAAAATGTATATGGTCCGGAGCACCCGCAGGTAGCGCAGACCCTGAACAACCTTGCTCTTCTCTATTTCCAGACCACAAGGTATGAGAAAGCCATGATCCTCTATACCCGGTCCCTGGAAATCATGGAAAAACTCGGAAAAACCGAACACACGGGTTTTGCCACAACTCTGAACAACCTTGCAGGCGTCTACGTCCAGAAAGGCCGCCACGAAAAAGCCCTTGAATTCTATACGCGAGCCCTTGAAATCCGAGAGCGTATCCTCGGCCCTGACAGTCCTGACGTTGCCAAGACCTTGAACAACCTTGGTGAACTCCACAGAATCCTCGGCCAGCACAAAAAAGCCCTTCCCTTCTACACCCGCGCCCTCAAGATCTACGAAACAACCCTCGGCCCGACCCATCCTGATGTCG
Organism: Methanosarcina sp. ERenArc_MAG2; assembly: GCA_023955635.1. GTDB lineage: Archaea > Halobacteriota > Methanosarcinia > Methanosarcinales > Methanosarcinaceae > Methanosarcina > Methanosarcina baikalica. The sequence continues at coordinate 337,787 of JAMXHR010000010.1, read as the reverse complement.
GCACAACCCTGAACAATCTCGCAGGCCTCCATGAAAGTATGGGCGAATACGATACCGCAATAAACCTCTACGAAAAAGCCCTCGACATAATCGAAAAAGAATACGGTCCCGACCACCCCTATTTCAAGATCACACGAAATAATTTAATTGGCCTGTACGAAAAAATGGAACGGAGCTGGCGGAGCTAAATTTCAGAAAAGTGAGAACGTAAAAAAAGAGAAAATTATCGGCAATAGAACACTCAAAATACTTTACTTTTTTACCTGCAGTGCTAGCGTTTTTCGTGTAAGCGCTCTTCCATCGCGCATAATTTTTTATTTAATTATGTATTAAGAAGCTTTATCTTTGTTTGAACGCTCCCTTAAAATACTTGAGAGAAAACTTGGTTCTGCTCATCCATATTTCGAGATGGCTGAACAAAATATTCAGGTTCTCAAGGCTAAAATTGCATATATTGGTTTTCGAATTTACGTTCTGAAAAAGCCGTTCGCTACGCGACCGGAGATAGGGATAGGGTTTTAAAACCGTGAACAAGCAAAGGTTCTGAAAACAAATCCATCATTTTCTTCAATACTTCCCCATCATCTTCGCGATTGCCCTGTGCATACCATGTATACTTAATCCGCTTCCGAGATACATCATGGGGCAGTGCCCGGTCATGCACTCAAGCCCGAGTTTCTGGCAGGTGTCCACGGCTTTTTCGGTTTCTGTCTTCCAGTGGAGCCAGATTTTGTTTACGCCTTTTTTCTTCAGGACAGGGATGAGGTCTGCTGGTTCGGTTTTTGTTATTCCGATAACTGCATGGTCTATGCCTGAGGGAGAGAGGATACATTTTTTAGAGATTCAGAGTCAGGTTTTTCGGAAAGGTCCACAAGATAGACTTTTTTGCCATGGCTTTTCAGTTCCGAGGCAGCCCATTTCATAGCTGGCTTTGTGCGGTCGGTAACTATTGCAAAAGTTTGTGCTTCCCAGAATTTTTCCCAATCCAAGGTTGTCGGTTCCATATTGAATTCACCTTTTGGTATATTCTGAATTTAAAATATATCACTTAAGTTATAAATAAGTTGCAATCTTCCGTAAGTAAGTTGCAATCTTTCGGTCCATATGACGGGTTTTTTCGAAAAACTTGTGTGAAAAGCAGGTTGTAAAGGCCTTAAACTCATGAAGCACACCTGAAAATGGAAAACGTAAAAAATAAAAAATGAAGGGGCAACAGAACTATGATAAAATTCTGCTTACTGTCCCTGAAGTCTCTGTCCGGCAGTTTGAAGCGCTCCGCCCAGTGCCTTTGCAATCTCGCAATTCTGGTTGCACTTGGAGGCGCAGGTGCAATATTTAGGGACGTTTTCCATCATCCACTGCCCCAGGAAGCCAAAGGCTTTGAGCTGTTCTTCATTCGCGGTTTGCACGAAGTTGTTTATATCCTGTAGTTCCATGATTTATCACCGAAATCAGGAAGGTCGTGTATATTTATATACTTGAGCGTCATAATTATATACAAATTTCGGATTGTATATAATTATGACCTTCAATAACAACCTTTAACAATGCCTTCAATTAACATTTTTAATTAACATTTTCAATTAACATTTTCAATTAACATTTTCAATTAACATTTTCAATTAATAGCTTTAATTAATATCTTTAATTAACAATGTTAATTATTGGCTCTAATTAAAACAGTCTCTAATTAAAATAATTTTAATTCCATCCAATCCAATTTTTGAGCATTTTTCGAGGCAAATAATACATGGAGACAGCACACGAAAGTTCTGAGATTTACTACCGGGGGGAACTGCAATCTATTAAGGAAGAAGTTACGACCCTGAGAAATGAGTTCTCGAGGTTTTTGCAGCGGGCGAACCAGCAACACATTGAGGGAATGCTTGGAGAAATGAGGAAGAGCTTCATGAAGCCCATGGTGAACTATCTATGTGAGGACGCAAACGATAGAATGCATAGCCAGATGGTACGGGACTGCGGGATGCGAGAGTTCTGTGAAAAAACTTTTAGGGATATATTACAGGAAACCGCAGGGCTTGTTGGCAGGGGCAGGATCGAAGCCGAGACTGTAAAACTGTACAGGGACAGGCTGGAAGAGTTAAAAAGGAAGCAAAAACCCCCAACTGCAGCAAGTGCTTTTCAGAGGCTACGAATCTCTTTGAAAAGCAGGTTAAACTCATGCGTTCGCTTCAGATCTATGACGAAAAGGAAGAAGGAGCTAAAAGAGCTGATATAAGTGAGATAGAACCTGATAGGCTGGTCTCTGAAATCTGCGAGCCGGTAGCAAACAAACAGCGACTCCTTATGCTCAAAATGCTTTCAGGAGAGAACAAGACCTTTTCAGAGCTTTCGAAACTTACAGGTTTGCGTGGAGGAAATCTGCTTTTCCACCTTCAGAAACTGCTTGAAACAGGCATGATCTTACAGCGGAGCGAACGCGGAGATTATATAATCACAAGAAAAGGATACTCCACTCTTCAGGGGCTTTCCAGAATTTACTCGGAAATTGAACATCAATAAAGAAGCAGAAAAGTGATGAAAAGTAGCAAAGGACAATAAAGTAAAAAATTGATAAAATTGGAAATGGATAAAAAGCTAAGGAAATGACGGTTTAAATCAAAAAAACCGCTTCATCCGTCGTTTCCTATCGCGTCAACCGGGCAATTTTCTAATGCCTCTTCGCAGGCTCCTTTTTCCTCTTCGTTTTCAGGCTGCTTGTATACAAAGGCGTTGGAATCGTCGTCATTCATCTTGAAATTTTTTGGTGCATTGTCCACACACAGATTACATGCGATACATTCGTAGTCACAATAATAAGGTCCGGGAATATTTTCAGCAACTTTGTTTGCCTTATCAGCTATATTTCACTCCCCCTCTATCGCGTTTATCTCACAAAAAGCGACTGTTAACATTAATATATCTTCAATTTAATCCCATCTACTATGAAGATCGACGATCTAAAGTTAGACCCAATTGTCATGGAATGGATTAGCATTATTAATATAAAACAATCTACAATAAAAAGCTATCTTTTTGGGATACAGGTTTACACAGATTATACGAACATGACACCTGAACAACTACTCGACGTCGCCGAATCTGAAGCTCATTCATTGATCATCGGTTAAGGAATTTTCTTGCCTGAAGGCCATCGATTTTATGTTATAAATTGGCCTCAAATTTTAGGGTCGTCCATTTGTATTCCGTTGTTATTATTTCACAGTAATCGTAATAACATCTAGCCTCGTTCTTTTTCCGTAAATTTGGCGTTTGTAGAGCCATCGTGTTACAAAAGCATCAAAACGCAATCAAAAGTCGCGTTGGGTATTCTATTTTGAAAACACCAATCCTGTACCAGTGGACGATCATTCCGTTCGGTTGGAGAAGCTCCATCTCCAAAATTCCAGCACCAGGGTTAGGCTTTCCAATACTTGTATCAGTGAATGCTATTATCAGCTACTTTGGAACAGACACCTTTTCTGAAGTAAAAGAAGCATGCTGGTCATTGAATGTTCCACTGGAGCTTTGTAGCCTTATTGGGAGCTACGCTGAGATGGAATTCTACATTATAAATAGCTTTCACATCTATGCAATTTTTCTGCAATTCTTCTGTAATTCTTAGGATGATCCATGTCAGTTATCTATTTCTAAAGACTTTAAAGAAAATAGTTTTATGAAGATAAACCAAATCTTTATATATTTATTAAACCTGTTAAATAGTTATATGAAGAAAAATCTGCGCTCAACCTGCTTGCTTATTCTTGTCTTCCTCTCTTTTATCGCAGGATTTGCGGGCTTAGGAAGCGCAGAAAATGTTTCTCATAATTATACATTTAACGAAAAGAGTTACAATGGTAAATGGGATAAAGATTTCAGTTCCCCGGCAAGTGAATATAAAATCTGGGGATATCCAGGCAAGCTTTATAATTTTACCACGGAATACAATCGTTCTTTATTTTCAGACGATATGACTATGGTATTTTACTGGGATTGTAAGAGTGATCCAACAAATTTTACTCCTGTCCAGATGAGCAATTACACTCATCATCGCTTCTCTACAAATCGCGATAGAAACCTTTCAAATTGTACCAATATATGGAATGAAACCGGTATCTATTACATCTCTGTAGGAGTGTTTCAGGATGGAATTCCTATAAACGTTTCTTACTGGACTACTGTTGAGATCAGAAACAATACCTGCATAACAGTTCAGAATATTTCCATGCTGAACGAGAAAGAAGGATTTGACAGTAATAACAGTGCCCACATTTATAAGATTTCAAATTTCTCTGAGATCATGCTGGGTGGGGAAGAAGAGTTTAATTGCAGTAACAGTACTTATAATTTGGATAATTCCTCTAAGAATTGCTGTTACTGTGGTTACAAGGATAACGATTATTCTTTCTCTACTTGTCTCAATGCAACTTATCGAAAAAGTGAGGTTAGTAAGATTCTACCGGACACTCGGCGTTCATTAACAGCCAATGATACTACTGAGAATCTATCGGAAACCGATACTCGGACTATAGGGGAAACCACTACTGTAATTACATGGGATGATAATTCTTCTGATAATAGCATTTTTGGAAATATATCTAATGAAAAAGTACTATTTGATAATAACGCATACTTAATACCTGGTAATAAATCTGATAATAGCACTGCATACATACAATGGAATGAAAACTTTACTCACGAATGGGACAACACAGGTATAAAAAATATTAATGTTACAACTTTTCATTGGGATCCTTTAGACGGGAGCGAAAATTACTCAAATTCAAGTAACAAAAGTGTGTTGATAATACAGGATCCCAAAAATTTCTTTTTCTATCCTTTCATAGGAATTTCTTTTAATTTACAGAATTGGGGAATCCTTTTATCCATTCTTGGGTTAGTAATATTCTACTTTACTTATACGAGAAATAACGTTCCTATAAAAATTGCCCTATTTGGGATGAAGCCTTTTTACCTGAAATCGGTAAACTCCTTAACAGGAACTCTTATTTTTGTGGCGGGAATGTACCTGTGTTTTGTATTCGGAAGGTGTCCCTGGGACATTCCGATTGTGAGTAGTTCGAATTGGCTTTCAAATATGTATTTTAGCATACTATATCGCGAATATGGCATTAAACAATGGAGCGTTCCTTATCTGTCGATTTTGATTGGTATGTTGGACGTTATTATTTTATCTTTAATTATTCACATGATTGCAATTCCATTTTACAAAGGAGAATTTAAGATTGGAGAATTCCTGAGAAGAAAGATTACTTCTACTTCAGCTCAACCTAAGTTGGTTTCATGTTCAGTTGAGAATAAATAAATCAGGATAATTAACTGCCTTATCTAAAAAGAAATGATTCCTCGAAAATCTGAAAAAGAGAAACAAGAGGGATTCATAACCTGATTAACCTGATATATCATACAGCTTAATGAGTTATAAAATGAGACTTGAAGAAAAGGAAAAATTCAGTATCCTTTTTTAACTCAATTTCCTTTTCGTCCCCATCTTTTTCTATCAGGATTTTAATCAAGAATTCTAACATTTTTTGATACTGCCCAGGTGTATTTTAAAATGACCTTTGCTTCTCTCCCGATCAGGCTCTTGATGCCCGGGATATATATATCATCAATGTAAGTCACAAAGAGCGGCACTCCGGTTTCCCCTGCAATATCTTCGCAGTAGGTGATAAGATCCCCTTTCGAGACTTCAAAAGACTTCAGTTCTTCTTCTTCGAATTTGAGTTTAATCTCGACTACAGGCGGCTTTAACGTGCTGTCGAAATTCTCTACTTTCAGGACCCAGCCCCCGCCTACTTCCCATTCCGTGTAAAGTTGTTTCGTTTCGTCCTTATTCTGTTGTTCCCTGACGATTTCGGCCAGTTTTTTCGAGTTTCCGTTAAGAGCAACATCATTTCCTATCCTAGCATAATGGTCTCCTCCGCGGACGACTCCTGACTCCATACAGTTCTTGGCCCCGGACTCACACAGGCCGTTTTCCACGAGCTTTACTTTGACATCCGGATCAGATACAAATCTGTATTTTGTTAAAGTAACATCGGATTTGACTTCTTCAGTCCTGTAGCGCGTATCAGCCCTTAATGCCCACCAGCGAACTCTGATCGATCTCCTCTCGCTTTCATCTTTGAAAATTACCTGCACGTTGAACTTGCCCGAAGAGGGATCAAGAATATTTTGGAGCTGGAACCCTGAATAATCATTTTCCACTCCAGATCCTGCAAACCCTGTCAGGATCTGGTTTTCTTCCGTTTCCAGGCCCAGTTGAACGAAAATGGGGCCCGTACCCAGTTTGGGATCGATAAGGGGCGAGGTTATCGAGTTTACAGTGGGCTGCTTGAAGTACACGACCCCTGTTGCACTTGTTTTAATTGCGGCTTCTTCACTCCGGGTCTGGAGAAAATGCCTGTGGGAGCTTTCTTCGTCATTAATCGAGAGGTCATCATTGACTGCGGCAAAGAAGACTTTCTCATCGGCCTCTGCGCATTCCGTATATGATACGGATAACTTTTTATTTTCGTTTTCTGCCGGGTACTCAAAGGTTGCAATTACCTCAAAATCCTCCAGGATTCGGTTCGGGCAGGCAACCTCCTCACAGCTCAGAGGGTTTGAGGCTGCTCTTACAAGTTCCGAGACTACAGAGCTGTATTTCAGGTAAAGGTAGGCTGGTTTTATCAATTCCTGCTTCTTGAAGGGAATTCCTTCTAGGGTCATAACCTTTTTTTCTATATCTACGGGCACAACAATTTCCCTGCCAAGGATATCCAGGACTATTCCCCCATCCCTGAACCTTATCTTTACCTCACCCGATTCTTCCGGGAACAGCTCAAGGTTTGAGAAACCGCATAAGATGCCCTTGCCGTGAATCAGTCTGTTAAGCAAATAACGCTTCCCGTTAAAATATTCCTGCTCGAGCTCGAAATCCCTGACAGTCATCAGTTTTCCATAAAAATATCTGTTCCGCTGGAACTGATGCAGTTCGAATTCCTCTTTTTCCTCTCCATTTTCTAACATGTCCAAATCTCCTTTAGAAATAATCCAGACCTTTACTGGAAGTAACCTATCCGATTGAGTGAGCATGATTTTTATCTCTGTCAGCAACATCAGGGCTTTTTCCACTCCTAGCGCGGTATCCCTGCCCAGGACAGAACACTTGCCAAGACGGAACTCGGGGCGTCTTAACATTGTATTTTTACCCAGGTAAGTATGGCCATCCAGATAGAACCAGGGTTCAAGCACCTTTATTCTGTAGGTCGTATAGGCCGGTTTCTCTTCTTCTATTATATCTTTAATAATTTCCAGCTCAGCTTCTTCCGGTTTTTCTTCGAATAAGACGACAAAACTGAAATTTTCTCCTCCATAGAGGACGTCATGCAGGGAATCTTCCCTCCTGGCGTTTCCTATTCCATCAGGGCGTTTTACTCTTGCTTCTTCCGGAGGGAAAAAGAGAAACTTTTTTGTTCAGGATTTCTGTTTTTCTTCGGGCTTTCATTCTTTGAATTATCCCCTTTCTGGTTCTCACGCCTTTTATTTTCCTTTCGATTTTCATATTCAGATCTTCTTTTTATGCAGCCTGCAGGGAGATTTTCAATTATGATTGGTTTCTTCCCGGTGTATAGGAAAATGAGGTCTTCAAGCCCTTGCCGGGTTCCTCTGTCCCTGTACATTGAAACAGCATGAGAAATGAACTCCCTCTGCTTTGCCTCCGAAACTTTTTTCGGGTTACCCTTTCTCCTCTTCCTTGATTGACGGCTACCCAGCTTGACAACCACTCCAGAAATTCCGGGGAGTGCCTGCAGTATCAAACCATCTGCTCAGGTGGTCAATTGTAAAATCAATTTCAAAAAAAGGCTCTCGAAAATAGCAAGAAAACGATCAAGAAAGTCCCTGTTTGCAGGATTTTCACTGTAAACTGAAGGCAGGTATTCCAGATAGGAAACCTTTGGGAAGAAAATTGTGACCGCAGAGACCTCTGGTGAGAACTTTTCAGTCCCTACAAGGGTGATCCTGAACCAGAGATAGCGCCCTTCACGTTCGGTCTGGAAGAGTGCATCTCTTTTTCTCTCCCTGGACAACCGAACTCCCCGGAAGCCCTTCCTTCCATTTGCTCTCAGGAATTCCCCTCAATTCGTTTTCGTCCAGAAATTCATCCGATATGTAATAATGAAATTCGACCGTTGTCCCTCTGGGAAAACTACCTTCCAGCATGAAACGATACCATTTGGTCTTCTGGACCTGACTGTCCACGGGCTTTGAAAGGTACATCCCTTTGAAAACCCCTTCAGGATCAGGGCTGTATTCCTTAACATACTCGAGGAGTCTCAGTCTTGTTCCGTTGTCGATAATCAAGTACATGTTATTTCTTGAGTCATGAGTCCGTTTTCTGCTAACCATTCCCTGTATGGAGGGGGTAATGTCCATTTTTTCAGCAATACCGTCTGTTCCAAGTACAAAATATCCTGCCTTACTGTCCAAAATCTGCAGCTTTCCTTCCGTATCAACATAGATATTTTCTGGCTCCTGTAACTCGACCTTTCCTATTTCGGAAAACCCCCTTTCTCTGTAGGAAAGAGGGAGTTTGAGAACTCGATGCCTGCCTTTTTCCAGGACGTACAGGTTTCCGGCAGAATCCATATCAAGATCAATGAGGTCTGTAAGGGCAAGCCCATCAGGCCCTTCACCTACCATCCAGAGGACTTTAAGGTCTTTTTTTCAAAGGCAACAAGAGCTTCTTTTTTCCCCGTCAGGAACTCTTAGTGTGCCGATTACATAAACTGAGTTTTCATCGACAGTTATGCCTTCAGGAGACTCAAACACCGAAGCTAGAGCCCCTGATCCGTAAGCAGGAACTCGGAGCTTTTCAAAATCCCGGTGGCAGGTAAGAATGGAGGCGCTCTTTCTGTCAAGGACATAAACGATATCGCATTCATCGGTATCAACATCACGCATTTCCATGTCAGGTTCATTGAGGATATCATTCCCTGGCTTATAGAGTTCTCTGCGGGTCAGGCGAAGCCCTTTCTCCGTCAGTTCCAGGTTTTCAAGTCCGCTTTTGAACTCTCCGAAAAGGGACTTTGTATTGATCCTTTTATATTTGCTCTCCTGCATGCTTCTCTCCTGCAAGTTTTTTAAAAAAGGCTTGAGCGAAAAAGCTCTTAGCTCTTTTAAAAGTTCTTTTATATTTACTTCTTCTGCAAACCTTTTAAGAAAAGGTTTGTATTTCCACTGAATGCTCTCCGGAATAAACCGTAGCTGTATAAGTCAGTTTCAGGTCTCCATTTTCGTCCAGGTTTGCACCGTTTTGGGAAGAAATGCTAATTTTCTGTATCAGATTCACGCCTTCGGTTTCCATAATAAGCCGGTAAATTTCCGAGCGGTAAACCGGTTTTCCTACTGGCCACCCTTTCCCGTTTTTGCCGCCTTTTGCCGGATGGAGATAAAGGTTAAGTTTTTCAAGAACTACCTTCCGGATTTCTTGCTCGAAAAAGCCTTTTAAAATTCCCAGGGTAACTTTCACCTCAACCCTGACATATTTCGGAGAAACCACATACACACGGGTTCCGAGCAAACGGTGATTCTCAAGGTGCCTGGCAACCGCTGCTCTGAAACCCAGGGAAGGCTCGGGTGGAGTTTCTAAAACGTCAAGTGGACTGAACGGAATTATAACTACCGTTACTATGCCCTTTTTTTCGACCTGCCTGTAAGGGTCAAAATTGGGGATAACTTTTGCCTGCGCTATCCTCAGGTCAGGGGTTTCGCGAGCAATATATTCGAAGTCCTCTGAAGTAACTGCCCTGTATGGTACTGTCAGGTCCCTGATGAAACGTTCAAAGGCCTCATCTATGCTCTCTTCCCTCTTTCCGCCAACTGCGGGTTTGAGGTTGCTTATTGCCAGTCCCTCAAATTTTTCCCCTTTTACTGCCCACCTGGAGCTAGCCGGAAGGTTTCCCTGATCTCCTCTTGAGGATTCGTATTCGAGAGCCTGAATTTCGGCATCTTCTGGGGGTACTTTTCCCTGGAGCCCATCCCCGAAGCGGATTTCCCCTTTCATACTGTCCAGTGTAAAATGAGGGCTTTCAGGCCCAGAACCGTCAAAGTCCTCAACTTCTTTCCACTCTTCCCCTGCAAGAGCCAATTTGAGGCTCCCCTGAGAACCGGGGTTTCAGGCAGTTTGAAAACCTGTCCGGGAAGCCCATTGCTTTTTTCAAGCATCCCTTCAGTCACTCTCTTTTTCTGGATAACGGTTGCCACATTCAGGTTGATCTTTCCAATCCTTGGCGGATATTCGTATTCGGACTCCAGAAGGGTGCAGCGCAGCCAGAAATATTTCTCTTCTTCCTCCAGGGAACGCAAGGCCTCGAGATATGAGCAGACCCAGCCTTCAAGGCCCGTGAAAAGCAAGCTGCCGCTTTTCCTGAAGTTTTGTGTCCTGTCTTCAGGGAAAACTTCCTGCCATTGTTTTCCTTCAGGGGACGGAATGTAGACCTCCCACTTCAGTTTTGCGTTTTCGAAGGAATATTCGGCTTCTTCCCCGTGTTTTCCAGGTTGAGGAAGGTCTTTTTCATAGAGATAGCACATTAAATTGAGCGATTCATAGGGATACTCCAAGTCAGGACTTATGATTTTTCGGGTTTTAAGCTTGAAGCCCAGGTACAGTTCACTGTTTTTCCTGGTCTCCAGGCCAAAAGGTGCGAAAAAAGGTCTTCTTTGGAGTTTGCAACTGTTCGGTCGAAAATCCCTTTAGAAAGCTTTGGAGCCTGTGAAAAATTTATGGACGAGGCCTGAGACAAAACTACTGACATTTCATTTACAATTATTTTTTCGAGTTGAACAGGAATAACAGTGACGCCTTCCGAAAGTTCAAACTCGATATTCTCACCGGCTTTTTCGGCCAGAAAATCCGTGCCTTTATCGAGATGTATTACCTCATCCATTTCAAAACTGAGATCCGCAGTGGCAGGTGAAATACCGCGGGGCCTGACCCCCAGCAGCTTCAGGTATTTGAGACGATGCTCATCGGTAACGAGATTGATCCTGTAACTGGTAATTTCTACCAGCCAGGCAAAAAGTTCGACGAGAGTGATCCCAGGGTCAGCAGGGTTATGGTTTGTCCATTGAGAAGCATAGTTCGGGATGGACTTTCTGGCTTCTTGCAGGAGCTGTTCAAAGGTTCTATTATCCAGATTCGGGACCGGCAACGCCATCTTTACTCCTCCTTCTCGGCTTTCCAGAGCAGATTGATCTCATGTTTCCCGCTGCAGGGCAGGGCGGAAGGTCTGGGTTGTTTTTCAGGAGTCTCGTTTTCGGCTTTAATAAAATCAATCTTTCTCACATAACTGATCTCATTCAGGTCTGATAACAGAGAATAAAAATCCGAGGTTGAAGGAATCTGCCCGAAATCCCAACCTTTTCCTTCTGTTCCCCCTGTTAAAGGATGTAAAAATTCCTCAATCTTCCTTTTCACCTGAGTTTCGATTTCACTTACAGCTTCAAGGTCTGTTGTAACCAGTTCGGCGATTACGTTCACCTGGTAATAAATAGGGCCTGCTACCTTCAGTTTCCCTATATTCGGAGTTCTCTCTTTCAGATAAGTTTCGACAATTTGCAGAATTTCGGTAGTAGGTGCAGGTTTTGGATCCGGAAGATCGGGCACTATGACAACAGTCATCAGCCCCGGCACTCTGTTCCCTTTTTCGTCTGAACCTGAAAGCACCTTTACCTTTCCTATTTTTTGTGAGGCTTCTTTTGTGAGGCATATAACGTCCTCCGCGCTTACTGCCCGACCTCTATGTTTAAATGTAGCCGGAGCTCGTTCTACCAGTTCCTCCAGGCTCTCGGTCCTGGCTCCTCCCTCGGAAGCGACAGGATTGTACACCGCATCAACATGTTTTAGAGTGCTATATAATTTCATGACCGAAAAAGCCTCAAGGTTTCCAGCTTCTCCGCCTCCTGTCCGGTAGCTGGCTTTTATATTGTTCATCCCCAGAGGGGGAATCATACCTCGTCGAATCCCATCTCCGAAGAGGATTTTCCCCAAAGTTCGGTCAAGTAAATAGTGCCGGCTCCTTCCTTCCGAACTGCTGAAGTCTGCAACTTTCTCCCACCTGACCCAGAACTCCAAAATTCTACCGCTGCTATCTTTTACTGTCTCCACATCCCGAGCTCCATTTTTATTAAGCAGAGCCTCTTTTTCTCCTTCCGAAAGCCAGTCTACCTCATTCACCCAGACCTCCGCATCCACAACCGGCGTGTTCCTGAGCTCAAGTTCCTGTCCTGTTTCTCTAAAACCGGAACCGAGAATTTCATCTTTAACAGTCTTTGCTTGGAGTGCCCATATGCAGTTAGGATAGAATCCGGAAATCCGGGGAGTTCTTTTTCCTTCTGTGAACAGGAACCGGATCCAGTATAATGGACTTTTTGAGCCGTAGCACTGCAAAGTCTTCATCTCCTCAGGGACAAAGAATTCCAGGATTCCACTTTTTGCAAGTCCTCCGGTTTCATCAAGAACCTGAAGTTCTTTCCATTCTCCTGCACTTTCCTTTCCTGCGGCTACAAGATACTGCCATTCGAATTTCACGGGAACGCCCTGATCTACAAAGGTTTCCTCGAGTTTGATGAACAGGCTCAGAGGGCCTTTGACAAGTTTGGACGTAAAGCCAAGATATACTGCAGGCAGGGGTTCAGAAACCGTTTCAAAAGGCTTGAAACTTCCTGCCCGTTTCAGCTCTTTCCTCCTATTTACAAAAGCCAGGTTGTTTTCAGAAACAAGGTAATCTGGCTCCCTTCCATTCCTATCGGAATAACTAAAAATTAGTTTTCTTATTTCGGGAGGGTAGAATTTTTCGGGTTCTATTTCATACGTTGGAGGTCTTCCGGGTATTATTGAGTTCTTTTTCGAAATCCCGCACTCTTTCCCGAAAATCCCTTCAATAAGCCTGACCCGGATCCAGTAACTTTCCTCTCCATTGATGTTTCCCGGCGCCATTGGGGGCATTTCCCGGATTTTAACGTTCACATGAACAAGTAAAAGATTTTCTTCCTCCTTTTTTCTATCTTCTTTTTCTTTAGAAATAAAGAGTCTGCCAATTCCATTAGGTTCCTTTTCAGCTTCTATTTCAGCTTCCGTTTCTATTATGTTCTTTACCAGAAAATTTTCCAGTTCAAGTTCAGGAAGCTCTCCTTCAGACCCACTTTTTCCTTCCTCGCTCTCCCCTATATTTGCGCTAAAATCCATAAATTTTTTGAGGCTTCTCCAGCTTTCTCCGCTCCAGTATTCCCAGGAGAGCACTGGTTTTTCTGAAATAAGGCCTGGCCTTCCGGGTTTAAGATAAAAGTCTATCAAAACCTCGCTCTCCTGCCTTGAGAAAGCCTCCGAGCAGGCTATGTAGAAAGTGTCATACAGGATCGGTTTGCTTCCAAAGGGCTGCACCCCTGCTTCTCCGTCTTCGAGAGGGATATCATTGTAAAACAGAAAGTCAGGTTTGATCCCCTCAGCAGATACATCTACTTTAACCGGACCAAGGAAAAACTGCTCGAGTTCCTTGGTTCCTTCTCCTTTCAAACGGCAGCGAATCCATCGGCTTTCGAGCCCGTTTATTTTCCCCTTTCCGATTACTTCCTCTCCCTTCAGAATCTCAAATTTTTCACCTGAAAACCTTGCTGCTGAAAATGAGAACCATTCAGTAATCTCCATTTTATCCTTTTCTTTCCCGCTTGCCGGAGCTGCATATTCCCAGACAAATATGTTTTCTTCAGCCAGCATCCTTGCCTCGACAGCCCCTGTGGCTGTGAGAGTAAAGCTTATTTTTCCTTTTCCGCTCCTGAAGAATTCCTCATCTCCTATGTAAAAAGCATGTTTCTGCATGTTTGTTCCGGAGAGCAGGGTTGATGGTTCAGTTCCATCTACCGTGGAACTGTGGTCGAAGATTGCATCTCTTTCCGGATCCAGGCTGCATACAAAGCAAAGTTTTGAAGGGGTTATCGCAAATGTTTTCTCGGTCTCAAAAAGAGGGTTTCCTCGCCTGGGCTTTTAGCTGTGACGCGGGTTTTGGCAGGGATAGTTACGTTTTCCGGAGCCTTTGAAACCGGGACAAAACAGAGTACCGTACTTGCGGGTCTGGCAGGACTGAGGGAAAAGTTCAGCATATCAAGGAAAGAAAGGAGATGTTTTCTGGGGGCTTCGTTCAGGTTACTGAGAAGGTTTTCGGCCATGTCCGCGAAGATCCGGGAAAGGGCATTTCCGAAGTCGCCTTCGGCTCCGGGTGTCCATTCCGGAACATAGAAGGGCGCTTTCTTTTGAATCTTTTCCAGCACCGTATCTGCCGTAGTTTCCCTTATCTTCGGAGTTTTTCTTTCCATTGGACTCCTCCAGGTTCCTCTTTTTGTCCATCGTTACTTACGGACAGGCCTGACAGACAGGATTTCTGACTATCCGACCTGACTCAACTAAATTTTGACTAAATTAATCCTTCAGGTTCCTTCTTTCAGGTAAAACGGATAGACAAGGTTTACCTGGGTATTGCTCCTCCGCACCTTATAATCGATACTTATCAGAAGTTTTCCTTCCAGGGCTTTTTCTGTGAGGGTTTTGATCTCATTCACCTCAATGCGAGGCTCCCAGGCCACAAGGGCTTCATATATAGCGTTTTCAATCATACGCAGAGTAAGTGTGTCCATCATACTGTAGGTATAATCATGTATGGAACAACCGAATTCCGGACGCATCAAGCGTTCGCCTTTGGCAGTTTCCAGAATAAGCAGGATCGATTCCCTGATGTTTTCCTCGTAGCTGGAGCTTGAAATACTCCCATCAGCTTCCACACCTACCGGATACTTCCAGCCAATTCCGAGAAATTCCTTTTCCATCAGTCTTCACCCGATATTAACAGTACCTGTTGCGATTACAGTGCCTACAGGCAAGTCCGAAGGGTCATTGCAGGTCATTGCTATATCCCCGTGCCTTGCTGCCATTTTTCCATTTATTTTCACTGTTGGACTTCCCATCTTAATCGTGGCTTTATTGGAAGGCGGTTTCTGGAACTGCCCACCCTGCGGAACATGAGAAGGCGAGTTCGTTGCCATGGAATCCACAGTTGCTGCCGGCTTTCCCATTATCTTTACGTCACTACTGAGGTTCCCGTCAATGGTTCCATTGAACGGATGGGGGAGTGGGGTCGGAGTTTGCCCTGTTGGATTAGTTATCATGACTATATGGATATCAACTCCAACAATTTTGTCTCCTTGCTTGGCTGCTGGCATTCCCATATTTTTAGACTCCTTATTTTAGACTCTTGCGCTGATCTATTTATTTATTTTTTGAGGCTAAGTTAGGATTTTTGATATGATTCAGTTAGGGTTTTTATTGAGATTCATTTGATTGAAATCTGGGCGGATTAAGTTCCGACTCAGTTAATATTCACCGTTGAACCTTTGATGTTCATGGCACCTGTATTTGTCAGTTCCATTACGGCTGACGATGCTTCGATTTTTGCCGAATCTGAAGATTTTATTTCGATTTTCTTGGTATTGACGGTAATTGAAGATTTTATTTCAATTTCCTTGGCATCGATGGTAATTTTTCCCTCGGATGCGAGAAGCTCGATGTCTCCTGCAGATACTATGGAAATTTTCTTATTAGCTGAATCGATGCTGATTTTATTTCCCTTAGTCTTATCTATGATCTCAATTTTTTCGCTTCCGTCCGTGTCATCAAGTTTTATTATGTGACCGGTTCGGGTTTTAATCATCTTAATATTGTTTTTCCCGTCGCTGTTTTCCTCTGGAATTTTGTCCTTACTGTTCCATAGAGCCCCAATAATATAAGGGCGATCTATATCACCATGCTCAAAAGCCACAAGTACTTCATCTTCGATCTCCGGGTAAAAGACCATTCCCCTACCGTTTCCGCCCATTAAAGTTGCGAGTCTGGCCCAGTGTAATTCTTCGTCCTCTTCTTTTCCTCTCCAGGGAAAAGTTATCTGCACTCTTCCGAGCCCATCAGGATCCTTTGTGCTCTTTACAAGAGCAAGTACTACTCCGGGAATCTGATTTTTCGTTCTTTGAGATTTAAAAAACCCGTCGAAATCCATTATTTGCATCTCCTCAGCGTGAGTGTTGTACTGTACCCTTTTTGATTTATGGAATGTTTTGTTTTTTCCACGTAGTAGGTTCCGCTAAAGCGGTCACCTACCTTCTTTATTTCTACGGTCATTCCGGGACGAATGGACGGATTTCCGATACTTTCCAGATTACCTGTTATCAGCTTCTTGTTTCTTTTTTCAGCTCTGCAACTGCACGGGCGTTTGCTTCCTCTGCGCTGGAGACGTTTACATTTTCCAGAATTATTTTCTTGCCTTGCTGGCTTGTCAAATCGAGACCAAAGGAATTTCCCACCTCTTCCTGTTTAGCAGTTTGCGGACTTTTTTCCTTCTGGTTACTGCTCCATAAATTGGTCTGCACTTCACTAACATAGGCTGAAGTATTCGCTTCCACAGAGAAACTTACAATATTTATACCATTTGTAAAGGTAAATTTTGCATCATCACTGTCCTTTGGTTTACGGAAGTAAAGGGATTCTTCCCTTACAAAAAATTCATAATTAATTTTGCTTGCAAGTCTTTTCACAAACTTATAATCATCTTCATTTTCATCTTCATCGCGTTGCCTGGAGACAGATTCCGAAGCTGGGCTGGTTGATTCGATCTGATCCTGCTTCAGTCCGTATTTTTCAGCTATCTCTCCAACGATCTCAGAATAACTTTTTTATTATAAATCCCCTGTCCTTTACGGCTTCTCATAAGGTTACAGGACAGATCATACCCTCTTATTTTCAGCTTTGCACTACCTCCAGGATCAAAATTAGGAGTAATGGCGTGGAGGCTGCCTATGAACAATAATGTATTTCCTCCAGAACTCGACGCGTTTCCTGAGCCCTGAGCATAACTAAAAGAAATCTCAATACGAGTTCCGATCTGTATGCGGGCATCATCAAGCCATCGGAATTTCTGTTTTTTCATATCCAGCATATCATTGAACGAAATTGTACACATTCCTGAGTTTTCAATCTGCTCATCAACCTCTACATCGGTTATGTCTTCAGTTGGGATCTCCTTGCCTCCTAGCTTGATTGTAAAGGTGGGAGCGTAGATAGCAATGCCTGATGATGGGAATGTCATTAAAGCTCACTCCAATGGGGGAATTAACAGCTCAATACCTGGTTCAAGAAACCTCGGGTTTTTTATTTTGTTTTTATCTGCAATCGGCCTCCACATATAAGGATCCCCGTACTTTTCATTGGCAATTAACCACAAACTGTCCCCCTTTTAGTAACATAGGTTTTTGTTTTGTCGGGGGATTGTTTGCTCTCTTCACGCGTATTGAGGGCTGTTTTAAATTCTTTAAGAGTAATATTGAGTCTGGCTCTAACAGGTGTCCCGTCCGAGAGGAACATCGTATATTTTGCACTTACTTTCTCCAATACACATGTAAACGGTTCTTTATCTGGCATCCCCCAGATAAAACTCAGAGGTGGAGGCGCATGGAGGTCCGGGTCTATCTTCAAGAGGTCGGACAATTCTTGCGTATATTTTCTGACGTCGCTTCTTTCATTGTATGTATCGTAAAAAACTTCAAGGGAGATACTGCCTGAGTTCCCTCTCGAATACTGGATGTACGGAGTTTCCAGACCTGGCACGTTTACTTCAGAGAAAGTATTACTTTTTTCCATTGTATATTCAGTTGGATAGTAGAGAATCTTTATTTCCGTATCCTTTTTCTTCCCTTCAAGGACTTTAATAAAACCCTTTTTTCCCCTTTCGTTACTTAAGAGGGTTCCACCTTTGATTTTCTTCAGTAATTCCGATGCCATTTATAGGATACCTCGCCTTTCTGCTTCAATTTTCATTTTGTGACCAATTAACTGACTTACTTTTTCTGAAATGTACTCGATGTCTATTTTCTGCTTCAGGTTGGTATTGTTCAGAAAAGTGTCCTTTGAAGAGTTTACTACAATTGCTTCTCGGGTATCGAACACTATCTTTTTAATTTTTTGTACCTCTTCGGCTATGCTTTGAGTGATCTCATTTTCCTGGCTGCGATATACAAGGTTCTCATTACCGACTGGCAGATTATTTTCAGACTGGAAGTAATCAATACCATCTGCGGACTTGAATCCAAAAAGCTCTCCGCTCTCCAAAAAAAGTTCTCAGCTTTGCACTTGGTCATTATGAACATAAGATTTGAATCTCCCTCTCCGGAAATAGCCTGATGTTTAAGGATAAGATTGCAATTTCGGCTGGCAATTATTTGTGAGATCTTGTACAGGGGACCTGTTTTGAGTAAAAGATTTTTTCTTTTTAGAGGGATCATGTTCTTTGTTGAAGAATTATTTGCAGAATATCTAAATGATGATAAAAATGAGGGCAGTTTAGCTTTGCTATCCCGGGGATTATCCATGAAGATTTTTTTGCTGTAAGGATTCCCAATAAATGATAATTTATTCCTTTTGTTTTGGAAATAGCCCTCCAAAAAACCATCAATGATGTTTGTCAGGTTTCGGTTCCTTGAAATTGAGATCTTCATCTTCAATAATTTTGTGTTTTTATACCGTAAGCCGGCCTGGAATACATGAAGAAAACCTGGGGACAAAAGTTTTTTTGCCGCGTAAGAATAAATTTCCCTCACGTTGCCTGTATTATGAACCTCTTTGCCAGGAGAAGGGGCCTTTCGTTGCTCGGGATTGCTTTCTATCTTTTTTACCAGATGTCTGAACCAAATGTTGTTCTGGAAAATACTTGTTCGCTTTAAGGACTCCGGAAAATGTCGGAAATAATTCCCATTTGCCAGGTATCTTGAAGAGTCTATGTCAAAAGAGTCTATGTCAAAAACGTTGGCAAAATTAGGACTTTTCTGAAGAATTGTTTTTAAAGACTTTCGGAAAACCTGGCCCAGGTTTTTTGAATAATGATAATTGAAAAGGTAGCTGTTAAAAAGAGAAGGATTTTTTTCTGAGTTATGTAAATTTTTAACAAAAAATGAGCCATCAGATGAGTCCTCTGAAGTAATGGCATTAAACAGGTCTTTTTTCAAATAAACCAGGCCAATAAAATATCTACTAAATAAACTTAATTGCTTAAAGGGAATTAACGTGGAGATATATTCGTTATAAATTAGCTTTTTTAAGTGGTCTGCTTTGAACGATGTTTCTATAAAATAACCTGGCTTTTTTGAAGCTTGTATTCCATGGAAATTGGCACGTAATTTGATAAGGTTCTTTAAAGAAATACTGTTTAACCAATTTCGGATAAAAGCCGAATATTTTTTGTAGCTTGGTATTTTAAAAATATATTTGATTGAGCTGCCCCTTTTTGAAGAGGAGTAATTTTCAGATTTGAAAGTTTCTCCTGAATAGCCCTTGCCAAAAATATATTTAGCAAGTTCGGTATGTATCCCGGGAGATGGTTTTCGGAACCTTCTAAAAACAGGATTCACATTATATGATCTGGGATTTAAAAGAGTATTTAAAGAAGAAGAATTTTCTGAATAACAAATTTTAGGGAAATTTCTGAGAATGGAACTAGGGTTTACAGGTGAATTTATGTTACAATCTTGGGCATAAATATCGTGGATATTCAAAAAACAGTTAAAATAAGCTATTTCTGACGGATGATCGATGTCAGGTAAACCTTCGTTATCTATATTTCGTATTTTAATAAGAGGAGCTTTTTGTCCTGAAAACGAGGTTTTATATCTTAAAAAAGTTTCCATTAATAAATGTCCAGAGTTATATTCTGCATTCATTTGAAAAATTCGTGCTAATATCTTTGTGGAAGCAGAATTTTTGGATTCTAAGGAAAAAGCATCAAGCAAACCGATTTTAGGCTGATTGAGTTTTTTATGAGAATCTAATTTTACTGGAAAATCCACGGTTAATAAATGATGGGATAGTTTTGAATTCTTATAGTTAAAGTCAGGTATCCACAAGCTTTTTGGTATTTTCAAACCTTTCCCATGTAAATTCTTCAGGTGACTGGAAAAGTATGTCCAGTTAGAGTATGCGAGTTTAGAGACTGCATTCCAGTAAAGATTCTCCGTAAATAATAATTTATTCCTTTTGTTTTGAAGATAATCTGCATCTTCCGTTTCTATCTTTTTGCTGTAAGGATTCCTAATAAATGATAATTTATTCCTTTTGCTTTGGAAATATCCCTCCAAAAAATCATCAATGATGTTTGTCAGGTTTCGGTTCCTTGAAATTGAGATCTTCATCTTCAATAATTTTGTGTTTTTATACCGTAAGCCGGCCTGGAATACATGAAGAAAACCTGGGGACAAAAGTTTTTTTGCCGCGTAAGAATAAATTTCCCTCACTTTGCCTGTATTATGAACCTCTTTGCCAGGAGAAGGGGCCTTTCGTTGCTCGGGATTGCTTTCTATCTTTTTTACCAGATGTCTGAACCAAATGTTGTTCTGGAAAATACTTGTTCGCTTTAAGGACCCCGGAAAATGTCGGAAATAATTCCCATTTGCCAGGTATCTTGAAGAGTCTATGTCAAAAGAGTCTATGTCAAAAACGTTGGCAAAATTAGGACTTTTCTGGAGAATTGTTTTTAAAGACTTTCGGAAAACCTGGCCCAGGTTTTTTGAATAATGATAATTGAAAAGGTAACTGTTAAAAAGAGAAGGATTTTTTTCTGAGTTATGTAAATTTTTAACAAAAAATGAGCCATCAGATGAGTCCTCTGAAGTAATGGCATTAAACAGGTCTTTTTTCAAATAAACCAGGCCAATAAAATATCTACTAAATAAACTTGATTGCTTAAAGGGAATTAACGTGGAGATATATTCGTTATAAATTAGCTTTTTTAAGTGGTCTGCTTTGAACGATGTTTCTATAAAATAACCTGGCTTTTTTGAAGCTTTTATTCCATGGAAATTGGCACGTAATTTGATAAGGTTCTTTAAAGAAATACTGTTCAACCAATTTCGGATAAAAGCCGAATATTTTTTGTAGCTTGGTATTTTAAAAACATATTTGATGGAGCTGCCCCTTTTTGAAGAGGAGTAATTTTCAGATTTGAAAGCTTCTCCTGAATAGCCCTTGCCAAAAATATATTTAGCAAATTCTGTATGTATCCCGGGAGATGGTTTTCGGAACCTTCTAAAAACGGGATTCACACTATATGATCTGGGATTTAAAAGAGTATTTAAAGAAGAAGAATTTTCTGAATAACAAATTTTAGGGAAATTTCTGAGAATGGAACCAGGGTTTACAGGTGAATTTATGTTACAATCTTGGGCATAAATATCGTGGATATTCAAAAAACAATTAAAATAAGCTATTTCTGACGGATGATCGATGTCAGGTAAACCTTCATTATCTATATTTCGTATTTTAATAAGAGGAGCTTTTTGTCCTGAAAACGAGGTTTTACATCTTAAAAAAGTTTTCATTAATAAATGTCCAGAGTTATATTCTGCATTCATTTGAAAAATTCGTGCTAATATCTTTGTGGAAGCAGAATTTTTGGATTCTAAGGAAAAAGCATCAAACAAACCGATTTTAGGCTGATTGAGTTTTTTATGAGAATCTAATTTTACTGGAAAACCCACGGTTAAAAAATGATGAGATAGTTTTGAATTCTTATAGTTAAAGTCAGGTATCCACAAGCTTTTTGGTATTTTCAAACCTTTCCCATGTAAATTCTTCAGGTGACTGGAAAAGTATGTCCAGTTAGAGTACAATGCGAGTTTCGAGAATGTATCAGGCAACAGGTTCTCTGCTCCCGGACCTTTTGGAGTAATCGGTTTTAAAGTTTTTAAGCATTCAAAATCTGCTTTTCTTGAAGAGTCAATTAGAATGGGGTAATTATTTAAAAACCTTGGGTGAACACTGAAAATCAATTTCAGGAGCTTTCCAAAAGCCGGTTTGGATTTTCTTGAATAAGTATTGAACGAACTGTCGGGAGAGAAAAGCCTCTTATTCAGAACATGAAGATTAAGAGGATAGTCGTTCAGGATTCTAGTACTGGGATTCCAAAGTAAGTTCATAAAACTTGACTTTTTAATAGATCCGAAGATCACGGATTTTTCCAGGAAATAAGGAGTTGATTTTGGAATCGAAACACTAGTATTAAGTAGAGTGTTATCAAGGAAATGAGAATTAAAAAAATAGTTTGTTACAGGTAGAAAAGACGTTGAATTCTCATTACCTGACTTCACTTTATTGAAATTAACCAAAGGCGCCTTAGAGATATTACCTCCTGTATTACTTCTTGTTGAAGTGGTCGAAATTAATTTTTCCTCAATGGGGGAATAATTCAACAAAACATTATGAATAATATTTTTGTAATACCTGATGTTTTGGAAAATTGGTGCAGAGTTTATATTTTGCTCATGAAAATTGATTTTTAACTGAATTTTATTAAAAGTTGTTTGAAAAGTTATTTCCTTTCGAAAAACAGATTTTCCGGTTCCTGTAATTCTATAGAAAAAAAGAGTTGGAAATATGGATCTCTGTTGCCCGTACATTCTATATTTATTCATAAATTTCCAATGAAATTGAGAATCAGATAGGGTCATCTTTTTTGAATTCAGTGCAATTTCATCCATTTTCCAAACTCCATGTGCAAGCTCAAAATATTAGAGTTTTTTAGCCACATTTGCCATATTTGTCGCTGCCGTGGCTTTTGAAACGAGGTTGCCAGCTTTTCCTAAAGGTGCTCCTAAAATCCCGGAATGAGCTAATTCAATGGTCTCAAAAGCGACCGTATTACTGTCAGCCTTTAGATCCGGGCCTATCCATTTCACAGGATATGCATCCAGAATGAACCACCACCACGTATCATTGCCCTTGATATCCATCAAAACAATGGCAATGGTCTGCTGTATGGCCACCCCGAAAACTACACTCTGATACCATGCCCACATTTCAGGTAAAATTGTAACTCCTCGTTTGAGGACAATATTATGATATTTTGTTTTTTTAGGGAAATTATGCACAAAATCGTTTACTCCACCTTCTTCATAGGTTTCGATCTCAGTTTCTACCTGAAGACCTGTCACCTCGGAGATTTTAGCAATACTAATCCCATTAATTTCAACTCGAAATCTAAAGGATGTAAAAGGGTCTCCGACCATTGCTCTCATTAAACTAAATGGGTTCATAAAGATAGCTCACATGTAAAAGACAAGAAGTCTCGTCGTTTTAACTTGGGGTAATTTTGACTTCCTTAATTTATTTGCGGATAGCTAGACATCCTTTGTAGATCTAAATTTCATATAAGTTAGCCCTCAAGCGTCCAGAATGCTTCTCTGTTTTTCTCCGCTCAGGTTCCTGTTTATTCGGGAAATCTCCTCACACCAGCGCTGCCTTTCCCTGTGTTCCATATTCATGATCTCTTCGTAAGACCAGTGAAAATAGTAGGCGATGAAGGCTACCTCCTCGTAAATCCTGCTAAGGGGGTAGCCCCTTATTCCCCGGGGTATTTTCTTCCACCTCGAAATGGTACCCGCACTTAGGGCAGATTGTCTTAATTTCCGGGGAGCCGTTTTCATTGATCCTGCCGTAAAAGTCCTGAAGGTAGGCAAGGTCCGCAGCAAAAAGGTCTTCGATCGCTTTCGTGCTGATGACCTGCAAGTTCCCGAGATGGGTTATGACCCTGGAGAGCAGGATTACGGTCAGGTAAGCAGGATTTCCCTGGACCCGCGGGTCTTTAAGGGGCAGGATCTCGTCAGCTGCCGTTGCAAGCCTCATGACCCCTTTTTTGTGGAGGTTTCCTTCGGCGTCTACATAGCCTTTGGGGAGGGTAAATTCAAATTCCGTTTGAAACATTGCATCATCTCCAAATAAGAAATCCATTTAAAAAAATAATTTTAAGGAGAAGCTTCTTCGAGGCTGCTCCTGACATATCTTCCATTGTCTCCTCTCAGGACGCCCTTGTAAAGCCTTCATGGGCAATTTCGAGAGTTTCTATTCCTACCTCATTATTTTTAGCATTGAAGTCTGTAGGGTCATATTTTATCGGCCACGCCTGCACAATGTCCCAGCGAGCTTTATCATTTCCTGCTTCGTCGATCAGGATGATGGCCATATTCTTTCTTGCACCTTCTGCTCCCGTGTCTATGATTTGCTTTCTCCAGTTGTAAAGGTCCATCGAATCCGTGATTCCCCATTTCAGGGTAATATTTCCGTATTTGGTAAGGCCGGAAAGTTTCCTGAATACTGGAGGCTCGTTTCCTTCCCTGTATTCAATGGGCTCAGTTGACGTATCCGCAAACGTACATTCGCTGAACCCTGCCTGCCCAATACCGTCAATCTCAACCCTGAACCTGAAATTCCTGTAGGGATCTACTCTGTCACCCATATTTTATTCTCCTTTATGCAAATTCCTGTCCTGATTATTCCTGAAATATCGTGAATTTACCATCCTGTGCTAAAGATTCCTGTCCGGTAATTATTCTGTAGCTGCCGAGCCGCCCTGCCACTGGGCTATCCTGAAGATCACAAATTCTGCAGGCTTCACGGGGGCGATTCCTATGATGCAGATAAGCCGTCCGTTATCGATGTCGTCCTGGGTCATTGTGCTCCGGTCGCATTTTATGAAAAAAGCTTCTTCCGGTGTTGTTCCCATAAGGGCTCCGCTCCTCCAGACACCTGTCAAGAACTGGTTTATGGTTGCCTTTACCCTTGCCCAGAGGCGTTCGTCGTTTGGCTCGAAAACGACCCACTGGGTCCCTCGTTCTATGGACGCTTCTATGAAGATGAAGAGACGACGGACGTTGATATACTTCCAGAGGGTGTTGGAAGAAATGGTGCGGGCTCCCCATATTCGGATTCCCCTTCCGGGAAACGCACGGATGACGTTTACGCCTCTCGGGTTCAAAATATCCTGTTCCCCTTTCATGATCTGGAACTCGAGGTCAGAGGCTCCAAGTACGACCTCGTTTGCAGGGGCTTTGTGTACCCCTCTCGTCGTGTCACTGCGAGCGTAAACTCCTGCAACATACCCGCCTGGAGGTATGACCTGCAGCATCCCGGTTTCCGGGTTGATTACCTTGATCCAGGGGTAGTAGAACGCTGCAAAGTCTGTGGGGATAGAACCTTCGGGTTTATTGCTTCTAGGGTCAAGATCGGAAACGTTTGAAGACCCCTGCGGGGCATCTAGAATTGCAAAACGATACCTGAGGCTTTCGCAGTGCGAGATGAGGGAACCCACAAGCCCGGAGACCGAATAAGCGTTGGGGGCATAGATAATTGAAATGTCCTCAATTCCTTTTAATGCTGTAAGACCTTTTCTCTTCCCGGGTTTGTCGTCTTCAGGAGCGCTTCGTTCATAGTCCGAAAGGACGAAATCTCCTTCCCCGTCACTGCCGTCTGCAAGATATTCAAGTTCCAATAGAGCTTCCAGGGCATTCAGCAGCTCTGCAGAATCCCCTTCCTTGATCATGATTTTTACAAAGTTCGAAATCCCATTAACGGTTTTTTCGAAATGGTCCGGGGAAGCGTCATCTATCGACACGTTGTCAAATGATTCGGCGCCGGCCGGGCGCGGCTGGATTCTAGTCTCTTTGTAAGGGTTGTACAGGGATGCTGGTTTTACTTTCCAGTAAAATACGTCCAACCTGAACCCGCTGAAGGTCCCTCTGGAAATCTGCACTGCAACCCTGGTCCCCCACTCTCCTTCTCCGACAGCTTCCACTGTCAGGGCATTTACTCCGTTCACTTTCAGCTTTAAGCTGGCTGTTGTGGCTGGTTTGTCTCCGGCTTTTACGATCCGGCTTATATAGCACCGCTTTCCTCCGTTTTTGAGAAACCCGTCCACCGAGCCTGGGAGATATTTGTCGTTTCCGAAGTAACTGCCATAAACTCTCTGATACTGCAACCAGCTGGTGATCAAACAGGGGTGGTTGGACCCCTTTCGGTTTCTCCCAGGAACCCTGCGGTACTGGTTGAAACTCCTTCCATTGGTTTTGCGCCAATTTCAAATTCTTCTATATATACGCCTGGGGAAAGATATTCTGGCATGCCAAGCTCTCCATTTATATCGTTTACATTTTTATCATTTCTTTTCTGAAAACCCGAAATTGCTGGATCTTCCTAACAATTAAAGTAATTTTTATACATTTTCTAAGTTTTTTAAAGTATATGAATATTTAGATTTGCCATAACGTATATATTATATATAGTAAGTATTCATGTCACATATGTAAAATTTTAATGAATGAAGATAGATTCTTCTAAATAGTTTTCATAATTACTCATATAATATGAAATGTTTGAAAATGATCCATTAGGCATATTTTTTTCAAAACATAATCCCTCAGGCTCTATTTTATTAAATTATATTTAATATTGAGTAATTATAGATAAGAAATTTTAATTTAAAAAATTAGTAATTAATAGCTGAAAATATGTTATTAATTTCGGTAAATATGGATTTTTTTTAATTCTCATGTAGAAAATTCTTATTTAGAAATATTTTACTTATAATAGAATAGTAAATAAAAAACGATTTGTTAGGCAATTTATTACTTTGGGAGTGCGGAGGGTCACGAATACCCTATCCTTTAGGTTGGGGATGAAGTGAACCCTCGCCTCTTTTTGGTTTTGTTTAAACCTCTATATCATCGCTTCTTTGTAAAATAAAGTTTCTTGGTACCATAGTTACAGGAGTTGGGAATGCGACTCTATATCAAGGAAATCTTGTCAAAGGATACTAAACTATTCCCCATAAATCGGCGTGCGGCCCATCAGCATACCCCATCCTTTACAGGCTGTCCGACAATTCAATTTAAGGGCAAAAACATGTGAAAAATAAGGCATATAAAGCCTTTAAACTGAAAAAAAGGAATTTGTATATTACTGGGAGTAATTGTCGGACAGCCTGTTTAGGGTGGGGTGGCCGCATGCAATTTGATTTTTAATATTGGACTATTTTTTGGCATCTGTATTTCGTTGTGTACCTAACAAACTTCCATAATTTGCAATTTTTCCAATCCAGTTTGAAAACAGATTTTGACGTGTCTTTTCTATAATCTTTACTTTATAAAACTTTAATTTTTTAAAATGACTTTATGTAATATCTTAAATATAGGATCAAAAACATAAAACAGCACGTAAAGAGAAAATTTAAAAATGATCTAAATACCCACACTAAATAGCAAAGATCAGAATTTATAAGAAAAGATAAATATAAATAAATAAATAAATAAATATATAAATAGCTTTTAGGGAATTTTAATGACTCCTGTAAATATACTCTTAGCTTCTTCTATCAATACAGGAAGCGTTTTTTCGATTCCTTCTCCTTTGATTTCAAGGATAATCTCGGCTTTTCTATTAATGATTTCCCTGAAATAAAGAACGAATTCTCCCTTTTCGTCCGGAATTCCCAGAATTTCCCGGCCTGTAGATTTTGATATCGCCTTTATTGTAATACCTGCAAGAAGATCCGGCTCTGGCACAAATGGGTCAAGAAGGCCTCTTATAAGTGTTATCCTATCCGGAAAAGGATACAGAGGCTTTGGCTTCAGGACAATTTCGACAACAGGTTCTTTTGAATTTACGAAAGAGGAGGTATCGACTATCCTTTCCTCGGAAAAGTAAAATTCGGATTCTACGCTTAATGTATACGTACCTTCGGGAAGCCCAGAAAAGGTATGGTATCCACTCAAGTTTTTCAAAGCTTTTACAGTTGTTATTTTTTCCCCATTCAGCATCACCCTGACCTCTCCCAGAGGTTCTTTTTGCGTATAGTCATCAACAAGCCATACTGCAAAGGACAGGCTGAGAGAAGAAGGACAGGAAAATACGTATTCTTGCCTGCCCTTGCCCTCGATTCTTCCCGTTTCAGTTATGGCTATATACGATTTGACAGAAGCCACTTACTTCTCCCTCCTTTCGGGCATTTGCCGTTGAGGGCCTCCTGTAACCCTGCTGGTTTTCTTTTCACTTGAAGATTCGATTCTCACTGGCGTTACCTGATAGCATACCGAAGGCCGGAAACTTTTGTCTTTGAAAGTGCTCCAGATCTTGGTTATGTCGTCCAGGCTCAATGCACTGTTAATTATGTGCAGTTCAGTATCATACGCGGAAAGGCTCCCTTTCAGAACTGAGCCTGTAAGGATAGGGTTATCGTGCAGAATCTGCATAGCTCTTCCCAGAATTCTGTGCTCTTCTGCAGTCCTTTCGGTTCTGTCCTGAATTCCAGAAGAAGGGTATGAGGCTAGCATGTAGTAAAGGTCAAGGTCAAGGGGCGGAGCTCTGAGTTTCGAAGGCCCAAGAACTTCCATATCCAGGTTTCTCAGGTGGATGTTTTCTTCAATCTGGAAGAGGAAAAGGGAAAGACGGATATTGTCCTTGCCCTCGATTTCTCCAGGGGACACAAGGGCTATCGAATCCGAAGGTATGATGTCCTGCATGTTTTCTCTCAGGAGTTCTACAAGGGTTTCTCCGACATCAGCTATTGCCGTGTAATCCGACATTTTCATATCTCCTGCTGCCTGAATTTAAATAACATCCTTTACCTGTTAAGAAGTCCATCTTTATAACTTTCGTCATAATTTCTCTTTATAAATATTAGTTATTTTACCAGCTCATAATAAGTTCCGAAATCGGCAGGGGTGCAGATTTTGCCCATTTTCTGGAACTCCCGCTTCAGCGCCCTCAGGATTTCTTTCATGCCTATAACTCCGGAACCATCCGCAGCCAGGACTGCGGCAAGCAGGACAATATTTTTTATATTCCCACCTGTGAGCTTGAATTTTGAGATGAAATTGAAATCCACATCTTCCCCGAGCCGCACTTTTTCAGGGAACATGCCTGTCCAGATTTCTTTTCTTGAGGCTTCGTCGGGGATTGGAAATTCCACAGCAAACTGCAGCCTCCTCAGGAAGGCATCATCCAGATTCTTTTTATAATTGCTTGCAAGGATGATTATTCCTTCGTGCTCTTCCATCTGCTGGAGCAGGTAGTTTACCTCGATATTTGCATAGCGGTCGTGGGAATCATTAACTTCTGAACGCTTCCCGAAAAGGGCATCGGCTTCGTCAAAGAAAAGAATTGCATTGCCAATCTCAGCTTCCCCGAAGATCTTTTTCAAATTTTTCTCGGTTTCCCCGATGTACTTGCTCACGATGCCGGAAATATCAATTTTGTAGAGGTCGAGCCCAACCTCCCCCGCGATAATCTCGGCAGCCAGAGTCTTGCCTGTGCCAGAAGGGCCTGCAAAAAGGATATTCAGCCCTTTCCCGAGCGAAAGCTTTTTATCAAACCCCCATTCGGAGTAAACAGTCTCCTTATGCCTTACAAAGGCACAGATCTCCTCAAGCTGCTCTTTTACCGGCGCAGCCAGCACAAGATCCTTCCATTTCCGTCGAGGATTGATTTTTCTGGCAAGAGAGTTGAGTTTCAAGCTGGAGCGGTTCCGGCAGGCCCTGTAAAGGTCTTCCGTAGTAAGAACTGCCTTATCCTGGCCTCGCGATGCAGCAAAGCCCTGCGCAGTCGAAACAGCGTCCCTTATCTGGCCGCCGCTTAGTTTGAATCTGGCAGCAAGGTTTTCTAGTTCAGCCTCTCCTACACTGTTTTCAAAGTTTTTGAGGCACATTTTCCAGAGCTGTTTTCGCTCTGCAAAAGCAGGAAGGGGAAAAGCACAGCTTATAAAAGTATTGTTTTTCAGGACACTTCCGGGTTCCCATAACTGCCCCGCAGATAAAAATACAGGCCCCGGAAAAGAGTCCAGTGCCCTGACAAGACTTGAAAGGCCTGACCCGGAAAAGCCAGAACCAGATAAATCCGAACCTGATAAACCGGAGCCATAAGTGCCGTAACCTAGGACAATACTTGAAAGCCCGGAATCCAAATCCTGCCCCTGTGCACCGCGCCCCCATAAGGCGTCAAAATTTTCAATGAAAACAGCCCCTTTCTGGAGGAGAGCTTCCCTTAAAATAAGGTTGAGTGCCTCGCCTTCACTACTTTTTGGAAAAGCTCCGGCATCTGCCAGAAGCAAATTTACCCCTAATTCCTTGCAGCACACCTCAACCGCAAGCTTTTTTCCTGTTCCAGATGGCCCGTAGAAGAAAAACATTAGACTAGCGCTTTCCTCAATTGTCCGTTTTATCGCTTCAAGAAGGCAGTTTTTCTGGTCATCCGGGACAATAATATCACCAAAAGACCTTATAGGCTTTACTCGGATTGAAAACCGGGAAATTTTTGGGTCAATTTCATCCGAATTCAATAAAAAAGCCGCTATTCTCTCATCCAGTTTGACGAATCTTGATAGCAGAGGAGGATTTGCATCCGTACCATCCCCTACAAGAGAAATAAGTCTGTTTCGCAACAGAGGGGCAGACTGGGAAAAGTACTCTCTTGCCTCAAGTTTCTCCTCAAGGCTGGCGCAAAGCAGGTCAAGCAGTATCCCCACAGATAGCTGTTTTTTTGCCAGATCATTTTGCAGGTAGGCGTAGAGCTTTGAAAAGCGACCGTCCAGTTCCGGGGCAAGACTTATCAAAAGTACATCCGTTTCAAAAGATGTTAGGGAAAAAAGTTCCGATAAGCTGGGCAGTCTCAGCTCGATTCCTCTTTTCAGGCTCTCAGCTTTTTTTTGCTGATCGTCCTCTCCAAAGCCTCGATTTCCTCAGATTTCAACTCTTGAGCCCGAAAAGTTTCAGAACCGCAGCATACAGCCTGTAGAATCGAGTTTGCCTCAGTTTCCGAAATGAACATGCCTGGAAAGTCCTGGTTTTCCTGCCCAGTTTCATCTCTAGATTTTTCAATGAGAAGACGAATAAGCGCACCTATTCGTGCCAGTTCATCCTGAAGGTGCTCTACGCTATTCCTATAAAATTCTCCGGCTAAAAAGGAGGCTTGCCTGTTCCCGTTAAATTCCGAATCCGGTTTGCGATCTTGGTTTATTGTAAATTCGGAGAGATCCTCGCAGTTTGTGGAACTCATTTTCGGTTTCCTGAAGGGGTTTTAAGTTAAATTTACATCCGCAAAATGAAAATTGTATGATATTATGATCTTCTAGGTTATGGATTTATTACAGTTTAAATGTGGTATCATTTTTAGTGGACTTAATCTTTTGTTAAAAATCAATGCCAAAACTAAAATAGCTTCTTTTAGTCTCGTATTTTAGCTACCAATCAAGTATCTGATTCCTATAAGTAGTCATAATTCTAAAAAATAGCAGATGTGTGAACCGAAAGCAGGGTATATAGGACGTAAGATTTGAGTCATATGTTAATCCCTCCAAGTATAATACAAATTTGAAGAATGTTTAAAAACAATATCAGTAAAAATATCAAATTCATAGTGTCGACCATCCGAATATAGGATATAAGCAACGAACCATTTTGCAGTAATGTTTAACGTGGAAGATAATGTGTTTTCCTAAAAAACGCTATCAGTAAAAATACTTAGAAAAAAATCAAATTATCTGCCGAAAGTGGGATTTATTATAATCGGAATTTATTACGAATTCGTCCCCGGCCGAAAGATTGTTAACATTCTACTTTTTGTCATTATGTTGAAGCCGGAGTTTATGATGTGATGATATGACATGAAAAGTGTTCGACAAGGCTGATATTTGATGACGACGTTAGTAAAGAATGAAAAGCAGGTTGGGTGAAACGAAATGTAACCCAATACCTCATAAAGTGACCCTCCCAAAGTATCCCATAATTGTCACAAAAAGAGTGATTTGTTGGTTTTCGTCCCTCAACTCCTTACAAATATGATCATATTATAAAATCTGCAATCACACTATAAAGTTTTACTTTACACCTTTTGAACTCGAATTCATACACGTTCAGGAAAAATCACACATGTCATTGGTTTACAGACATGTTTATCTATCAATATTGATAAACGCTTTCCATTTTCCTGGCTTTAGAAGCATCTTCTTGAATTCTTTCCTGAATTCTTTCCTGTCTTTCCCTTGCATCAAAAGTATCTTGCACTAGTTTTAAAGCATTTGATAATGCTTTAAAGAGGTCCGCCATATGTGATAATGGAACCGCTTTTGCCAACCTGTTTTCAAAGATAATCCCCTTTACTCCATCCATCATTTCATCAGGTGCACTGATTCCGAACTTCGCTTGCATTTCTTGAGCATCGGGATTGATTTCGCTGATTCCTGCAAGATGAACCTGGGAAAACGCATCTCCAGGTTGTGCTTTCTCATCTTCAACAAAAGTGTTGGGTGCTTCTCCTCTCTTAATTTTGAGAATACTGAGTAGCAACTGTTCAATACTTATTCCCTCTGCACCAGCCTCTTTTTCGGCTGTGTGGTCAAAGACCTTAGCATCAGGTTCCAGTCTCAACTTCTTTAGCAGAAAATTATCGGGAACCTTAGTAAGATACTTCATCACGATGTTTCTAAATAACTTTTGCCCTTCTTGACTCATGCTACCGTATATGGCATCCATGGAATTCCTAGTCATCAAAGGAATATACTCTTTCATATACCTTTTACCCTTAGAAGGTTTAGGTCTGGTTGCTTGCAAGTATCCTTTAACGAGGGTAACTAAAGCTAATGTTTCCTGCACGGCTACTTCCTTTTCCGTCTTTGGATGCTTGATGTTTAACTTTTCAGCATCTTCTTTATTGAAGTCCTTATTTTGGAACAAAGGCAAATGAGTAGCCAAAAAAGCTTTATCTAAAGCAAGCAGTGAAGCTCCAGCTGTTAATTGAGGAGAAACTTCTGGATCTTCAGTTTTCACATCAATACTATTTGCCGTTTTTGTCCAATCTAAGCTATATTTTTTCCTTCTTCTGTTTCTTCAGTAGCAATATTTTCATTGCCTTCATACGTAATGAACTGTTCTCCCTCCAAACGCTGGTTTAGAGTTATTTCTTCTCTGGCCTGCATTAACTCATGAAATGAGCTTCCAGAATCCTTTTGAGCGTAAAGATATTTCCAGAATGCGGTAACTTTATTCCAATCGGAAGCAACGGCATCAATATTCGACTGATCACCTAACACATCCACAGGATTTTGTATGAATTCTACAGTATAAGATCTTTCCACCATAGAGGGAACAGATTTATCAGTAACTTCATTATCCAGTGTGATTTTAATGGAATCGGAGAGTTTTCCTAAACTGTATTCTTCCAAAACTACCGCTGGATCATTAATAATAGGATACGTAGTATCCTGTTCTCCCATTATTTTCAGATCTTCCTCGGAATAGTTCATTGCATTGATCTTGAACCTTTCTCCCACCACTTCAGCTTCCAATCCAAACAATCCAATATGCCTGAGCTGAGCCACTTGCTGTTGCGGTGAAGAGGATGAAGAAAGCGGAGATTCTTTTAAGGATTGTGTTTCAGTTGCATGAAATTGAATGGCCTTTTGTCCCATCACATCAGCTTCTTTTTCCAGTCCGGCGTCGTCATTTATATTCACTTTCCCCTTCGTCTGCAAGGTCGGTTTTACCCTCCCTTGTTTCTGCTGAACCACATGCCAAGCTTCATGAGATAAATGTTTTTCTTTTCCAGGTGCCAGATGAATATCCGTTCCCTGTGCATAGGCATGAGCTTGCAATTGGGATGGTATATCCGAATTATAATGCACTCTAACATCGCTCATATCAATTCCAGACAGGCTTTCCACGCCAGCCTTGAGGTTATCTGGCATTCCAGTATTGTTCTCTCTTTTTGTCTGAAGTGGCTCTTCTTCAGGGATTTCTTGGCGTTGAATTGTTTCTATTATTTTTCCTTGAAGAGGTTCTTCTTCCTCTGGAATTTCCTGCTTCTGTATACATGAAGGACATGTTTCTTCTTCCTCAGGGATTTCCGGTCTCTGAACTGGTGCCTGTTGAGCTGTGGAAGTATTTCCGATACCTGTAAGCAACCTGCCGACCGCTTGATTGCCAATGGTACGCTGAAGCTGCATAATGTCAGCATGGGTAAGAGATTTAGGGTTGATTTTTGCACGCTGGATGATAGAATAAGGATTAGATAAGGGTGTCTGGACTAAGGGAGTTGCTTGATTTTCAAAAATAGTATTCGGTTTTTTCGATTGCTGGATTTGCTGGTGCTCGGGCATGGGGAACATCCCTGTGGGAATTGGATGACTGTAAAAATATTTAAAAAAACTTAGTAATGTATAAATTTGTTACAGTATAAAAACATTCCATATTGGACAAAATTACCTGTTTATATTAGATTCTTAATCCGGCTTGTAGCCTTTGATTTTTTTATTTTCAGTGAAATTTTCACAGTTCATGGAACTCATTTTCGGTATCCTGAAAGGCTTGAAGTTTAATTTATACTAAAAATGAAAATTTTCTGATCTTATGATATTCTGAGATTATAGATTTTATTTCAGTTTAAAAATGG
Source organism: Methanosarcina sp. ERenArc_MAG2 (assembly GCA_023955635.1). Classification (GTDB taxonomy): domain Archaea; phylum Halobacteriota; class Methanosarcinia; order Methanosarcinales; family Methanosarcinaceae; genus Methanosarcina; species Methanosarcina baikalica. The sequence goes on along the minus strand of JAMXHR010000010.1, from coordinate 303,427 downwards.
TATAATTTTTAATGAACTTTATCTTTTGTTAAGAACCAATCCCGAAACTCAAAATAGCTTCTTTCGACCTCGTATTTTGAGTGATTAATTAAGTTTCTGATATCGATATTCAGAAAAGATACTTTATTTCGGTAGATGAACCAGCTCATTAATAATTTTTACTCTTCTGATTGTATTCAGGAAGCATATATGACTAGAAGGAATCTTTCAGACTATTTCGAGACATCAAGAACTTTAAGAACAAGCTGAAAGATCAATAGGGATAACATCTCGCAACTAGGATCTCTAGATGAATGGTTTCAGTTTTGTCTCAAGTCTCTTTAAATTGAACAATTACAATAGCCGTTACGTTTTGAATCCTCTGTTCATCCTTTTTAATGTTCAAAAAAACTCTCAGTGACTGCTTTTATAATTTTTTTCCTGTTAGGATCAGTTACGCCTAGATCATTGAGACCAAATGCAAATAACACATTATCCTTTTCCGCCTTATTTATTTCCTCTGGTTTTTCCTTTTCTCCTTCGCCTGTACTTATATATGCACCCGGAGGAAGGGAATTTAAACTCAAACCTTTATAAAGTTTCTTTTCATATATCACTCCACTTTCAAGCACAACTTTATGACCTCTATGTGATATTATTAATCGCTTCGCACCAAGTACTTTCTGCGGGTCATAAAGCAATTTTTGATACCAGTGTTTATGTTGTATTGAGTATACTAATGTACTTTCACCTACATTAGATACATCGTTTTCGACGTTTTTGCCTGCATGAAATGGTCCTGGTACGGGATCAAAGAACACTGCCTCAACTGTCACCTTTTTTGAGTCATGATTATTTAAACCTAAATTTTCATTCCTTTTATAAAAAGAATTACTGTCTTTATATAGTTCGTTTATGGCTTTCGCTATTCGTGTACATACTACAGCATTTCGACTATGTGATTTCATAAATATCAATATCTCTTGATCACCTCCCTGTTTATCAACAAAATCTGTGATTAATTTAATCCCCATAGGAACATTTTTATTAATACGGTTGGATCCCTTATCTATATTACCTCCCAGCGCTCTTTTTCCGACCGGTCCGGCGATTGTCCATACTTCTGGAGATCCTTCATGGTGAAAAACTCTTTGCTCATTCTGATTTTCATCTTTATCCCCCTCCCAACCATAATGACCGGACCCAGGTAACTCCAATATCATCGTTGGTCGTTTATTGTTATCGTCTATCTTGCTTTTTTCATTCACATAATCAATTTCTTCTTTACTCAACATTTGAATTGTCGGCTGTACACGGCTTTGCTTCTGCTGCACTACATGCCATGCTTCATGAGGCAAATGCCTTTCCTGCCCTGGAGCTACATGAATATTGCTCCCCTGCGTATATGCCAGCGCATTTAATTGCGCAGGCGTCCCGGAGTTGTAGTGCACCTTCACCCCATCCATGCTCATTCCTGAGAGGTTCTCGACTCCGGCCTTTAAGTTATCCGGGAGCCCTGTATTGTTCGCAGCCTTCTCAGCCTTCTGCACCACCCCTCGCCGAACTTCCCCTGCAACGGCTCGTCCTCCTCGGGGGCTGGGACGAACTGCACCGCCTTCACCCCCATCACGTCCGCCTCGTGCTCAAGCGACGGGTCGTCGTTCACCGGCACCCCATTCACCGTGGTGGTCGGGTCGACCTTGCGGAGCACCGGGTCGTTGCTGCCGGTGACACGCTCGAACTTGCCCTGTAAGGGCTCATCTTCCTCAGAAATCTCCTGACGCTGAATTGTCTCTGCTATCTTTCCCTGAAGCGGTTCCTCTTCCTCGGGAATTTCCTGTCGCTGGACTGGCATCTGTTGATCTGTAGAAGTATTTCCAATACTTGAAAGCAACCTGCCGACCGCTTGATTTCCAATGGTACGCTGAAGCTGCATAATGTCAGCATGAGTGAGTGATTTCGGGTTAATTTTGGCACGCTGGATAATAGAATAAGGATTTGATACAGGAGTCTGGATTACGGGGGTTGCTTGCTTTTGAAAAGTGGTATCCGGTTTTTTGGATTTCTGAATTTGCTGGTTCTCGGGCATGGATAACGTCCCTGTGGAAGTTGGATGGATAGATAAAGAATACTTTAAAAAAATTGAGGATATATAACTTCGTTACAGTATAAAAATGTTCCACTTTTGGTAAAATTTCTTCGATTTAAAGCTTCGTTCCGGCTCTGAAAAAGCCGCTGCCCTGAAGCCTTAATCCTTTTCCCACATGCTTCTACCTGAGTAGACCTTCTCAAATTAGCTCCGAAAATCGGCATTTTAATTTGATAAGCACTTCTCAAAATAAGATCAATCCGTTCAAAATATCAGTTCATGCCAAAAAAAGCATTACTTTCTATTAAATTTTATTATTTGAGTTATTAATGTTTTTTCCATAATTCAGTCGCATAAGTTATAAAAAAGTGAAATAGTCTTGAGGCTGATATACAACCTGACTCTTAATAATTAGGAGTCTGTTTCATTCAGGGGGCAGGGTTTGGTTATTCCCTGCTTCCTCAAGTAAGAGCGGGTTAGTCTCTCACGTCCCTCTACATCTTCGTTTCAAAAGCTGCTTGCAACAATTGAGAAATCCCTGTTACTTTCAAAAAAAGATTACATAGGTTAATGCTAATAATACATGGGCGCTTTCCATCAGGCATTTGAATTTTCCCAATGGACGCGGGGCTGGACGGCCTGCTCGTTCCCCAAACTTTTCGTTATTTTTTCCTTGTCATCTATCGTATAGCTGTTCTAAATACTGGAAAATCGAGAAATAAGTTCACTTTAGCGTTCACATTTCTCACAATAAGAGTAATTAAGAGAATTTTTATATATAATTTAACGTTCAAAATAGCTTTTTTCAGCTCGTCAAATTAAAAGTAGCAAGACGGGTTACTTTAAAATACGGATGACGATATGCCACTTATGTGGCGTTGTCATCGCTTGAGCCGCTTTTTGCAGGTACGGGATCTGCAGGAGTGTCTATAACAGTTTTTGAGGCGGTAACGTTCGTAACACTCGTACTAAAGTTTACAGCAGGAAGTATCTGCTCCTGCGGATCAGATACAGGTACAAGAGGCAGGTAATCTGTAAAATTGGTTCCATTATAATTTAGATCTGCAATGCCATTTTCATCCGCATCCGGAGCTGTCTCAGAGAAACCTGTCCCTTCCGGGCTTGCCCAGAAGTTGCCTCCGAGATAGGGTCCACCGACAATATTTGTGCCTTCAGTCCTTTTTATATTCCAGGCATTTCTCTTATTTCCGATATCTGCATTAAAGATATTATTGAGATAATTATTGAATACAGTGTTGTTATCGCAGGCAGGACACATGGAAAGGCCTGAAACATCGTTCGAAGCAAGAATATTTCCAGAAAGGATGTTATTATCAGAGGAGTTAAGATGAATACCCCAATTGCTTTCGCTAATTATATTCCCGGAAATTATGTTATAATTTGAGTGCGATACCCAGATACCGTACCTGATATTCTCCGAGATATTATTACCTGAAATTATGCTCATGTTTGAGTTTGTCAGATAAATACCCATATCATTCTTGTTTATCGTGTTATTATTGAGGTTATTGGTGCTTGAATTTCTAAGGTAAAAGCCATAACCTCTATTCAAGTCTGCCGTATTGTTTGTAAGATTGTTGTCGCTGCAATTGTTCTCCAGAATAATTCCATGATGATTTGAATCTGCACTATTATTTAAGAGTGTATTTCCTTCAGAATATACGAGCTGGATTCCATATTTCTCGTTCAAGTTCACTTTATTGTCCGAGATTGTATTATTTTTTGAGTTACTCAGATATATTCCAAGGGAATTCTCCGAAAGGTTATTGTTAGCGATAGTGCAGTTACTGCATCCAGACAGATAAATTCCTGTTACATCGGTATATTTGGCTGCTTTAACTTTAAACCCGCTAATTGTTGTATTATTTGCCCGCGTTTGGAACACATTTACATTCGGGTTATTCACCATAACTACCGTATCCTCAGGATTCACAGAAGCCGATCTTATTGTAAGATTTTGTGTACTGATTATAATGTTTTCAGTGTAGTTTCCAGGTTTTATAATAATTACATCCCCAGAACTTGCATTGTCTACTGCTGCCTGTATTGATTCCCCCGGCCGGATTAAAATCTCAGCCGGAGTTCCAATACCAGAGCTTAATGTGAAAATAAGAAAGGCTACCGCCAAGCTGGCAAATCTGTTTATTTAAATCCCCCACACTCAATGTAAATTATTATTTAACTTTTTATTAATAAAAGAGAATTATAACATTAAATAATATGAATATATTGGATTAAAGTAATATTAAAATAAAGACATAAAACTATAGTGATTTAGAAGACATAAGTTTTGATATTTTATATTTAATGTTTTTTATTTCTTCGCCTTAGAGTTAAATCCTGAATTGATGAATGTACTTTTATGGAAGAATTCAGAGGTTTCTCTTCTTCTCAGCACTTATTTCAGTGTTTTCCCTTACCAGCCTGCCTTCGAAAAAACGATAAATTGCGAGCTCACCTGTAGAGAACCTGACTTCCCTTATGTCCTCATCAGAAATACCTTCTATATATTTGGCCAGTGCTCTCAGGCTACTTTGGTGAGCGCAGATGATCACATTTTTCCCTTCTTTTACTGCAGGCAGGATTTTTGCTCGAAATAAGGCACTGCGCGTTCATATACGGCTTTGAGACTTTCTCCTTCAGGCGGACCCGGCTCAAAATCCCACCGCCAGCAGGAAAGCTTTTCTGCCCCGTATTTTTCTTCCATTTTCTGCTTTTTCCTGCCCTGAAGCTTTCCGTAATAACGCTCGTTCAAAGCAGCTGTGGAATAAATAGGAATGAGTTCTTTGCCGAGCTTTTCGGGATATGAGTACCATGCAGTCTGTTCTGAAGTTTTCTCTGAATTCTTTTCTTCATCTACCCTTTCATGGACAAGGACCCCTGTTTTTTTCTGCCCGGACAGAATGATGAAAAGAGTTTCCTGCGTCCGGATAAGGTTTGAGGCAAAAGCAAAATCCAGTTCGATATTTTCAAGTTCTACTGCGCACTCAAGAGCTTCTTCGATCCCTTTCCTGCTGAGAGGAATATCCAGCCAGCCAGCAAGCCTGTCTTCAGGCTTCAAGCCGGGTTCTCCGTGCCTGACAAGTATAAGAAGGCTCATAAAATTACACTCCATAGATTAATCTCATAGACAAAAGCAAGTCGACACTCCGGTTCTGTGCTTTGAGCTTTTCAGGTTCCCGGCTGTATCACTTCTTCGATACAGGCCTGAACTCAAGCTTCGTATCGTAGAGAAGATGCCAGAGGTCGCCTTTTTTGCCATTCTCTCCGCATCAATTGCAGCTCCCTGCCCCTCGATTTCGAATATGACACTCAGTTTCCCGAAAGTGACCTTTCCGAGCCTGCTTTTCATCCTGCTATAATCAAGTGCATCGGCAAGCCGAATAAGGGCAGCAGCTTTCAGGGTAAGATCCTGCAAATCGTCAGGTATTTTCTCGAATTCCTTTCCTTTAAGTTTCCTGAGCTTCTTTTTCCCTATCTTCTTTTTATGCAGAAAAGCCGTCCAGGCAACAACGGGCCATAACCTTTCAGGCAGTTCAGAAGGTGGGTGCAGGCGCAGGATATCTCTTCCTGCTTTGTGGTGGTTTTCAAAATCCGTAACAACGCCGGTATCATGAACAAGCGCCGCTATCTCTACAAATTTTCGAATTTCGTGATCCAGCCCGTGAATGGAATGAAGAATATCAAAAAGTTCAAGAGCATTTCTTGCCACGTTGTCGGCATGGCTGCGCTCGATCCCGTACTTATGGAAAAGAGTTTCCAGAGGCAGAGGTTCGGGAAATACTCCTTCTCCTGATTGGTCATCTTCTGAAGATCTATTATCTGAATTCATTGAACTCCTTGTTAATTTGTCTTTCATTTATATTATAATTAGCTTAACTTAAACTTATTTTCAGTTCTCTTTGTTCTGTTGCAATAGAATCAATTTAATTATTAAAAGGCAGAAACCACTTGGGTGAATCCCGCAGGAGTTGCAGTTAACCCGACGGGAACAAAGATATATGTGGCAAATTCCAAATTAAACACTGTCTGAGCCTATCCCAAAACAAATATTATATTGAAAATTATAAATTTTTCTGGTTCCGAGGCGCAGTTTGAAACGGAAAAATTGTGTATTTATAGATTAGTCCTCTCGAGCACAGCTCAGTATCTTTAATATAAACCAGTCCGCTTGAGCGAGCGAAGAGAGTGAAACGGACCCCGTGCTGTTGCGATTACATCGCAACTCCCAGAAAATCTCCTATTTTCTGTGATCCCGAAGCGGAACTCGGGAAGGACAGCGTACTCCCAAGGCTCAATTCGTAAATTGTAACTCGTGTATTATATATAACGTCCAGACTTTTAATAAACAATGATCAAAATCAGCTTCAAGCAGGGAACTCTGCTTATAAAGGGTAATATAAGAGTTCCCAATGCAGTCTGGGACGAAAGGAACGGAAGCTTCAGAGCTCTTTCCATGTATTACAGGGACACAGTTAACTATCTGAAAAATTCCGGAATTCAGTTTGAAGACGATGTGCTTGACCTTCTTCCCTGTCCTGACCTTGCAGCAGCATACGAGGCTTCAGGACAGAAACTTAAATTAAGGGACTACCAGGCAGAGGCTCTTGTGTCCTGGGGTGAGAATGAGAAATGGGGTGTGCTCGTTCTGCCAACAGGAAGCGGAAAAACCCTTGTTGGAATTCGGGCAATTGCAGAGTGCAATACCCCTGCTCTTGTAGTTGTCCCGACCCTTGACCTGCTCGAACAATGGAAAAAACAACTTGAAGAAGCCTTTTCCATGGAAATCGGAAAGCTTGGGGGAGGAGAAAAGAAAATTCTTCCGATAACAGTTTCCACATACGACTCTGCCTATATCCATGCCGAAACTCTTGGGAACAGGTTCGGCCTTCTTATTTTTGATGAAGTTCACCATCTGCCTGCATCCGGATACAGGAGCATTGCCGAGTTTTCTGCAGCCCCCTGCAGGCTAGGGCTGACAGCCACTTACGAACGGGAAGACGAGCTGCACTCGGAACTGAACAGGCTTGTAGGGGGAAAGTATATGAAAAACAGGTTTCGGAACTTGCAGGAGGTCACCTTGCCCCTTACAGGATCCAACGGATAGCTATTGCACTTACTGACGAGGAACGGAAAGAGTATGAACAGCACTATTCCGTGTTCCTTAACTACCTCAGGAAAACCAAGATGATAATGAAAGGTCCTCAGGACTTCCGCAAGCTGGTTATGAAAAGTGGGAGAGACCCTGAAGCCAGAAAAGCCCTCCTTGCAAGAAATGCGGCACGAGACCTTGCTTTCAACAGCGGATCAAAACTTGTAAAACTGAGAGAAATCCTTAAAGAACATAGAGAAGACAGGATCTTCATTTTCACGGAACATAACCGACTTGTCCACCGGATTTCCAGGAATTTTTCATCCCTGCAATTACCTACAGGACCCCTGCAAAAGAAAGGAATTCCATTCTAGAAAAGTTCAGGACAGGAAAATACCGGGCTGTGGTCACCTCAAGGGTGCTTGATGAAGGCATCGATGTCCCTGAAGCAAATGTAGGAATTATAGCAAGCGGGACAGGCAGTAAGCGAGCATATGTCCAGCGCCTCGGGAGGATCCTCAGGAAAAAAGAAGGGAAAGAAGCCCTGCTCTACGAAATCATAGCCGAAGAAACAACAGAAACCGGAACTGCAAGGAGAAGAAAAGAAGCAGTTTCAGCCCGAAAAAATCCTGAAGAAAAAGCCGGAAAGGGGAAAAAGGTTGCAGAAGAAAGGAAGGTTGATGGAAAAAGATTTTAGACAACGAAAATCGGATGAAAGGAAATCAAAACGTTGAAAATCCCGGAGGTGGCCCTTCTGCTCACATCTGACCTTCTTGTAACCCGCGTTTCTAGAGGGAAAATAAAGCCCGAATATGCAGCATTTGATTCCGAAAACCTTGAACTTGCAAGGCTCCTGATAGAAACCTTCGAGCAGCATATCGGAAAAACCTACGGGGACCTTCTGGCCGAACTTGAAGGTTATGAAGAAATGAATTACCGCTTTATAAGGGGTCTCTCTCAGCTTCTTGGAAGGCGAGCTGTGATCGAAACGGATGCGGCTGTCGACTCCTCTCTGGCCAGAGAAGCCGTCTTTGAAGCCTGTGGAGGAATGGCTCTTTCTTCTGCTGAAAAAAAGATGCGCTGCAAAAAGCGGCAAAAAAATTGTCAATTTCTGTCCGGGAACTTGAAAAGGCACTCTGGGCTGACCTTGAAGAAAATCAGGTCATTAAAAGCTTCCTTCCTCTTTCACCTGCAGAACTCCTTAAACAATATAACATTTCCCTGACCCAGACCCTGTTTTTCCGCGCAGTTGACCTTGATATCTGGATAAAGGGAGATTTTCAGAAGATACTCTGGAAGATCCTGCGTTCCGGGCTTATGTACTCCGTGGAAGACACTGAAGAGACTACAGGCAAAAAAGAAGCAGGTGAGAAAAAAGAAGGTAGAAAAGAGGAAAAGTCAAGGAATAAAAATGAAAATGAAGAGCCCAAAGAACTAAAAGGTATTCACCTCCATCTTGACGGGCCCGCTTCTCTTTTCCGGATGTCGGAAAGGTACGGGAATTCCTTTGCAAAACTCTTCCCGACCCTCCTTCGATCAAAAGGCTGGAGACTTAAGGCAGGCATTCTCCACAAAAGTTACCAGGGAAAGCGCATCCTCGAGTTTACCCTTGACGACTCGGAAGAAGCTTTCAAACCCTCATCCGAAGCAATCCGATATCCAAAAACTCTCTCTTCAGGATTTCAACTTGAAGAAGCAAAGGAAGGGTACGAATCCGGAAAAAGGGAAAAAGCCGGGAAAGAATATGAAAATGGACTTGCGGAAGAGGAAGCTGAAGCTCAGGAAACATATGCTGATATTGAAGTCTATGACAGCACGCTTGAAAAGATATTCAGCAGCTTCAGTTTAGGGAGCTGGAAGATTAAAAGGGAACCAACAATTCTCAAAGCCGGAAAATACGCTTTTGTCCCGGACTTTTCCCTTCAGAGGGATGGCATGCAGGTATATCTGGAAATTGTGGGCTTCTGGACCCCGGAATATCTTGAAAAGAAAGTTGAGAAACTTAAGGATGTGAAAGAACCTCTGATTCTCCTGATTGACAGAAAGCTGAAATGCTCTGAAAAAGATTTTCCTGCCCAGGAAGTGATTTTCTTTGACAAAAAGATTCCTGCAAACGAAGTCATGAAAGTACTTAGAAAATACGAGGAAAAAAGACTTACAGAAGACAGGTCAATGCTTCAAGAAATGGAAATTCCGCTTTCAGGAGAAATGATAAGCCTTGAAAAAATCGCAACTGAGAAAGGAGTCCTGCTTGATGCCTTAAAAGAAGAGATTGCAGACAGGCTTGAAAAATCCGGGGAATCCGGGAATTATGTGCTCCTTGAAAACTACATAATCCACAGGCAACTGCTTGAAAGGATTGATAGGGAACTTGAAAAACCCGGGACAGCTGAGACATATGCCGGTGCAATAAAAGTTTTTGAGAGCTTCAGGCTTGACCGCAGCCTCTATTACCCTGTGCTCGAACAGCTCGGGTATAAGGTTATCTGGACAGGGCTAAGTGAAGAAGACGCAAGGGTGAAAAAATCAGAGATTAAATAAGCTTCTTTTCATGTTCCCAGTTCCATTTCTTTCGGCTAATTTTGACTTCAGGTCTACTCGGTATATTCCACACTCTTTTTACAGGCCTGAAGAGTTTCATAAACTCATGCACTTCTTCGGGAAAATCCGTGCTTACGGAAAGTCCTATCTCTTTTGCTTCATTTGCTGAAAGGGGAGTGCTGTGGATCATCTCTCCACTGACCAGTTTTTCGACCACTTCATCGAGCCTGTTTTCCCCGTTTGGGCCTGGCTGTATTTTACCTTCAAGAAGCTCTTTTGCAATGTGTCTGGTGAGTTTAAGGGCTTTTCTTGAGATATCGCTCATAACAAGGGTGGTATCGTCTGCGTTTTCTTTTTTGTTTCTGCGGCATGGATCCAGGAAGGAGCAGGATAAATCCCGCGCAGGAAATCTCCTATCTGGGGATCGATAGGTCCGATAACGGCATCTTTATCCATAACGATCTCGCCTGCAGCAAGGGCGATAACCGTGCCTCCTGACATTGAGTAATGAGGAATAATGACCCTGGTCTTTTTGGGGTGCTTCCTGAGGGCGCGAGCAATCTGGATACTGGCATGGAGCTGCCCGCCCGGGGTGTGCAGAATGAGTTCAAGCGGGTAATCTTTGTACTGCCTTATCCAGCGCAGGATCTGTTCGGCATCCTCTTCGTCTATGAACTGGTAAGCAGGCAGCCCGAGAAAAGAAACCGCTTCCCGCCTGTGAATCATGGTGAGCACTTTGCAGCCGTGGCTTTTTTCCATAGCTTTCAGTCTTGACATACGCTGCATCCGAATTTTTTGAGTTGCGACTGCGGGTAGATAACTGCATATAGAAAGAAAAGTACGAACAAAAGAGACGTTAAATCCCAGAAACTGATTGTCGAAGTGTCAAAGGTAGCCAGAAAATTCCCCGGAACTTCCCGAGGATACCGCCAAAGCTAACCAAAAGCGCGATTAAAACCCCCGGGCTTAATCCCATTATTATATAGTCCTGCAGGTTTTTAATTTTTGGCTAGCCGCGCTGCACGAAAAAGCGATCTTATAAGGAGATTGAAATGTATTAAAAGCCTCTTTCTCTTATAACCTTGCCTGAAAAAACCCCTGGAAAAGCCTATTAAATTTATTAAAGGTAAAATTCTCGAAGCTTGAAATTTAACTATAAATCGAAAGAAACAATAAGCCTTTAACCCATGCGGGATAATATTTTAACATGGCAGCCCCGAAGTACCTTAAACGTTATCTCAAGGTGCAGAGAGATGAAATGCCTGCCCTTTTCAAGATCACGGAGAGAATTCCTGTCAGCTTCGATCCGGAAATGCCCCTTGAAGAGCTCAGGAAAATTCATGGAAAAGGCATCATAGAATACCGAAAACTTCGGGAGAGCTTTGAAATTGAAGCTATGGAAGCCCTTGCATATAAAGATACAGCTGACAGGTTGACACTGTTTACCGAGAGCTTTCTGAAACTGCCGAAAGCCAATCCGTCCCTCCTTGACCTTAAGGTTGAAATCGTGGACAGGATGCTGGAGAGCTGCCACTGCTGCGGATGGCGTTGCGGAGTCAACAGGAAAGCAGGTGAAAAGGGTTTTTGCAGGCTGACCGACGTTTCCAATTATGCCTCCGAGTTCCTGCACATGGGAGAAGAACCCGAACTTGTGCCCTCTCATACTATCTTTTTTACAGGCTGTACCTTTGCCTGCGTTTACTGCCAGAACTGGGACATCTCAACTGCCCCCGAAACCGGAACCCGTATCGAGCCCAGGAAACTTGCAAAGCTTATCGATCTCAGGAGGATGCACGGGGCAAGGAACGTAAATTTCGTAACCCCTACCCCGCATCCGCATACCGTCCTGAAAATAATCCGGGAAATGTCCGTAAATAATCCTGTTGTCTGGAACGCAAATATGTACCATTCCCCTGAAATTGCTGAAATTCTTGAAGGGGTCGTAGATGTGTACCTCGGGGACTTCAAATACGGAAACGATTTATGCGCCCAGAAATACTCAAAGGTAAAAAATTACCTGGAAATCGTGCAGCCTAATTTCGAATTTGCCTACCAGACCTCAGAAGTCCTGCTCCGTCACCTTGTCCTCCCGGGTCACCTCGAATGCTGTACAGGACCGATTGCCGAATGGGTTGCAAAAAATATTCCGCAAATCAGGTTTAACCTCATGTTCCAGTACAGGCCGTGCTACAGGGCAATGGAATATCCGGAACTGGATCGCTTCCTGACAACAGAAGAAGAGGCTGCAGCAATATATATTGTGAAAGAGGCAGGGATTGAGGACGTGCTCATTTGAGTGTGCATGAAGCCGGGAAAAGTCAATTTAAGTACAACCCCAGATCTCTTTTTGATCCCATTTACGAATTTTTGTGCTCTCCGGTTAATTGGCTGGTATTATTCCGAAATAACCATACATATAGTCATGCCTGTAATTATTGCAATAAAAACAATTTAGCAGCTCATTGAGTTGTTGCATTATTTAGACTCGTGACTATATAATAGTATATCGCGCTCTTTCTTTCCACGTGCCGGACCCCGCTTGAGCCTGCCTGCGTACAGCAGATAAAAACGAAAGCACTAGCTTCGCGAGAGTTTCTAATAAATTATTTATTACTCTCAGTGCTATTGTTCCCTGGGCAGGAAAACACTCGAACTATAGTTACGAAGCCAAATAATGTAACTACTCGATGAATCATTCATCCATGATTCTTTCATTATTCTTTCATCCAGCCCTTTTCCATCCAGTAATCACAGTTGTGTACCCAGTGTTCTTTGTTGGCAAGGATAACGTATTTAAACTGCGCTCTCCAGGCTTCATGCATGGCTTCCTGTTCCGGGTATTCCTTATTCTCTTTTATCGCTTTAACAAGGGCTTTTCCCATTTCACGCGATTTTTCGATGGCTGCTTCCATTGCTGAAGGACCCTGAGACATAGAGCAGCCAACTCCCCTATAGTGCTGCCTCCGCAGTGTATCATAAAATTATCCATAATACCAAGGACAAAATCGACTTCACCGCTGCCTGCAGTTGTTAAGGAAATGCCGTATTTCCCATCAAAGAGCTGTTCATGAATAACAAGAGGGCTTCTATCGAATATGGTTTTGAGCTGAGCTGTTATGTTTGTTATGTAATTGGGACTGCTCAGAATTATGCCGTCCGCAGCCAGCAGTTTTTCCAGTACAACATTATAATCGTCTTTTATTATGCATACCCCTGTCTCATGACAGGAATTGCATGCAGTGCAGTATTTGATTTTCATCTTCGCAATATCTATGGATTCGATCTCAGCTCCTGTTTTTACGGCTCCGTCCAGAGCTGCTTCCAGCAGTTTTAAAGTATTGCTGTTCTGGCCTCTTGGGCTTGACGATATTCCGACTATCTTCATGGTTTCCCTCTATGAATTTTTACAAAATAACACTACTGTATTCAATTAAAACTTTATTATCCCTTTTGTAACTTCTATCGGGTTGTAGATTGCCTGCATAATAAATACATAGCCAAGGCATTCATTCTGAAAAATCTGAGTTTTGTGTATCGTCGTATGATAGCAAAAAAGACAAATAAAAAAGAAAACCTGAAACTCAGATCCAGGCACATTAGAGAGCTTTGCGGGAAAGCTTGTATAGATGTATTGCAATAGTAACTATATAAAAAATATGGGGTAGATGGATTTGATAAGTATAAAAAAAATCATAAAATATATAATCTTTGGTATTTTCATTGGAATACTGCTGGTTTACCTTAAGTTCAAGAGAGTGCGCATTCAAGAATAAGCTTTAAGGAATTGTAATAGGACTTACACGGTTGCCTGCTTTGCATGCAACTTTTGAATTTTCACAATTTTTACACTAAGGATACGTTTACCTTGTTGGAAATTGATTTACAGCATGTCTTGTAGTGCTCCACTTTGTTTCAAACCACGTAATCCATTTTTTTCTTCCTGCATATTCAGTATATCTGTAGCTCGTATTGCGTGTCACCACTTTGGAAACTATCCGCGAAATACCTTAATGAAACCGTGTTCATTCAGATGAACAGTTATTTCGTTTGATGGAATAGTTACACAATTCAATTACTATATCGCCAGTTATAATCTCATCTGTCGGTGCGGTAACTAAAGAAAGAATATTTTTGGCTACATTTTTACTTATTTTGACGCAGAGGCTTTTACTATCGACCTATAAATGAGTAATCGCTCAAGACATATTAATTCTGGATCTTTAGCTGTCCTAACCGTATTTTTAAACAGCTCTGTGATCAATTTTATTTGCTGAAATCCATCTCATCTACAAAAGACTCAACCAAATGGCAGATATGATCGAATAAGATCTCGAATATCCGGAGGTAAAGTCCAGAAAATGATTGAGTATAAATAACAGCATATTAGATATCAAACAAAATTGATATGGAAGTCCTTATTTAGAAAGCTTAACTTATTTCATTTATGAATTATTGTTGTCCTGCCGACCCTGAGAAAAAGAAGGAATGGGAAGAGAAAATGCTTCAGGAAATCGATTTCCTGGACAATGACATAAAAAAAGCCAGTGAGATATTCAGTGCTCTCGGGCATCCGATAAGGCTGAAGATTGCTTATTTTCTCTCCCAGAGAGACCACTGCGTTTGCGAGCTGATATTTAAACTAAATGAGAGGCAGAACCTGGTTTCCCACCACCTGACAATCCTGAAAACCTGCGGGATCGTGGAAGCCTACAGCAGCTCAAAATGGCATTTTTACAGATTGAACCCCGAATTTGGAAATATTTTTAACATTATTACGCAACTGCATAGCAAAAAATCAGAATAAACTGAGTTAAGTTAGAGAAAAAAATCTAAAAATGAAAATAACTGGGATTTTTCAGTCACCACAGCAACATCCGCAGTCCTCTTCTTCCTTATCTTTTTCAAAGATTTTATCGTATATATTTTCCCCGTATATATTCGTCCATCCTATCTGTGAACCAGCGGCAACAAACATTGCAACTGAAATGGCTTCTGCGATCTCCTCCTTTGTGGCTCCTGCAGTAATCGCTCTTTGCGAATGCGCATCAACGCAAAACTGGCAGCGCATAAGGACAGAAGAGGCAACAGCTATAAGTTCTTTGGTTTTGAGGTCCAGATACCCATCTTTAAAAATGGAATTTCTCATCTGTCCGAACGCTTCCGAAGTTTCAGGTAGCATTTCGTTCAAAAATGACATTAGAATCAACCCCCTAAATAACTAGAGATATGATAAAGCTCAATGACCGGGCTTTCTGCAAAAAGCAGAGTTCCACTGCATGCTGCTACCTCTATTTTCAGGCTTATGAGTATACAGAAGGTCTTCCTCATTATCCTTTGAGTTATTTTCAAGGACCTCTTCCTGCACCACATTATTTTGTTCTTTCATTTCCCAGCCTCTTTAATTAATTGAATTTCAAAGCGATAACCGATAAAAAACGAATATAACCAGTAATATAAACTTAAGTTTTAAAAACCCTTAGGATAGATATCAAAAGAAATTGATACATAGCTACTTTTTTCTATATTTTTTCATCTTATAGTTAAATAGGATTTCATTTGTCTTCAGTCTAATATATTAATGTTAAAATGATCCCTGCAACCTAACGATGAATACAGTCATTGCAAAGCTTTTTGCCGTTGAGGCTGCGATGCAGAGAATATTTCAATACATTACAGCAAGATAAAAAGTCTACTGGCACCGGTAACGGGACAATCGCAATATCACTTTTTTGAGCATATTCCGATTATAGTTTCTTGATTTTTGATAAGTTGTAATTTTCTCCCAAAAAAACGCAGGGTTGGAGTTTTCTAATGTGACTTCGAATTCCACGAAGCTATTGCCGGAGATCAGTGAGAACAATAAACCTGGTTGAAGTTTTGGAAATAAATTAAATCAGAAAAAATTACTACTATCTGAATAAGAACTATTAAAATTAATTTAAAAATACATGCCCTTGAACAGAATGATATATTTTTAGAATATAAGAGATTTTTCTTTCCAAGTAATTACATCTCAATTACCAAGAACATATTTAAAAAAATAATATAATTAATTTATATTATATGTTTTAGGTTTACAACTGACTGGTATATAGGGGCACTAATTTTAAGTTAAAAATCAAATAATCCCAATTATATTTTATTAATATTTTTATATTTTCTTAAACTTAGCCTTATTTACAAAAATTATATAAGTAAGAATGAACCGGGATAAATTATTTTTTAAATGTTTAGAAGTTTTGTCCTTGAAACTCCAAAAAAGTTCCAATGACAGTTAGATGGTAACCAAGACTATGCTCCTGCAACCGAAACAAACCAGTTGAAAGTGACTGACTATTTTATTAATCCTTATTTTCAAGCTTGTAACAATTGAGGCAAGATGGGATCTTATTTAGTTACGGTTGGAGTACGGTCGGAGTACGGTTGGAGTACGGTTGGAGATTTGATGCCTCACAACGATTCGGTTATTTCTTTTAGAAACCAATCTCAGACTATTTCCCTTGGATTTATCACTCCTTTTAAGACTCCGTTTGGGTAGAGGGAACTGTGACGTGTATACAGAGCAAATTAGGGGGATTGATGAGGGGGCTAAGAGGTATGTTGAGAATAACCTTCTCATAATCCTTGTTTTTAAGATTGTAACAAGTGAGAAGAGTATTGAATGAATTTATAATGTCATAATCTTTTAGATAAAAAGATAAAGCTTTATAAAGCTTTAAATTTGCATCGCGTTTTTTATTTAATCTCCTGAAAATAAGTATGCTTATATGATAATTTTCCCTAGGATTTTTGTACGAGTGTTCCTAGATCGAACTTAAAAAAAAACAGGAGGAATAAAATGAAAAATAATGGAAAGTCTATATGGAAAATAACAGTATCTCTTTTCACTATATTAATGATGTTGACTTTATTGTCTGCAGAAGCCTCTGCAAAACTTACTATATACCCGACTCCTCTTGGTGCAGGAACTCCGCCAGCGACATCACGTCTATCCTGCGCCTGCGGAGATAATTGTATTGATTATACGGCTGTAGCCGTTTCAAATGATCCACGAGTAGTACAATTTAAAGATCGATCAACAGGTGATGAGACATATATCAGATGGGACTTTGGAGATGGAACCTCTCTCTCAGGAACAAAAATTACTTCATCACTAAAAAATCCGGTACACAAGTTTCCAAAGACTGGTTATTATATCAGTTGTATGACTATCAAGGGTAAGGGTTGTGTTGAGAAGTTGTGGGTTCATAAGACTATTGTTATTAAATAAATTTGAAAAAATTAAAAGTTCACTTACCACTTCCATTTTTTTATAAATCGTGTTTTTATAATAATAAAATTCTTTGATTGTTTTTGTTTAAAATCGCAATCATCTAACGCTAAATTAATTTAGCTCTATGTTTCTTATTATTTTTTTGCATTTACCGGTCCTCATCGAAGGAAACAAGTGTATTTGTATAGTCTATGTAATACCCATCCCAAACAAATGTCCTCAAAAAACTCCTCATTTTAACTTTACACACCAATCTTTTGAGGAGTCTAACACGCGAAGACTACACAGAACCTGAATTGTTTCCTAAACTATGTTTCACCCTGCTTTCGGCAGGTCGACATTAAAAATTAGAATATTTTTTTCGATGCCGTTTTTAAATATTAGCTAACTATATATTGGGTTTAAAGTTGGTTAACATGTGGCTCAACTCCCACGACATATATAAGTACTGAATCGTTTTTTCATTGAAGTTTTGTATGAGAAATTAATAATTGGTTATATGTAAACCTAACAACTGCACACAATTATGGAGCATCATTTCAAAATCGTCATCAGCAAAAATATTGAAAATTAAATGTCGACCTGCCGAAAGCAGGATTGATGTGAGTTTTGGTGCGCGCGTTGTGTTTATGCAAAACCCATTTTTCCCATTTTCTAAATTTTTCAGTCAAAAAGTAAGTTTTTCTAAACTTGTCTTAACCAAAAATAAGTGCTCTTTTAAACAGAATAACAATTCGACAACTATTTATAGTAACTTTTTGTAGGTATAAGTGTTACAAAAAGAGAAAATTTCATACTACCCACGTTTCAATCGAGAAAAATAGGAATTGTATGCGTATACCTGATTCATTCATACCTCTCTCGCAGGCCATTATCTACTGAATTAATCCGTTGGAAAGGTTTCAAGTGATTATACGATTACTGAGCGTTACAAAAGGTGCGAGGATTTCACTTCTTGCAAAAGCACTGATAGGTGTACTAATAACAGGGACATATATTGTTCAAGCCTTTTTATCGGCGAAAGGCGTGAGTTATGCTTTTGCTGAGTTAAATTGGCGTCTCTTCGCTCCGATAATTCTTGGAATTGTACTTATGGTCGTGCTGAGAGTTCATTTGTTATGGATAAGAGAAATATTTGGGAAATATGCGGCTGAGAAAGTTAAAGAGGCCTTGAGAATTAACCTTTTTAAGCATTTCTTTCGTTTAGGTCCGGCATATATGGAGGACGGTCGCACAGGAAAGCTCCAGTCGATATTCATTGATGGTGTTGAAGCTTTGGAAGTGTTTCTAGTTGACTATATCCCTCAGGTATTGGTCACTGTCGTCGGTCTTGTATGCATTCTTCCTTATATGGCAAGCCTTGATCCGCTGGTAGGTGTGATTGTTTTCGTATCAATTCTTATATCAGTACTCTGCCCGATGTTCTGGGACAAAATGATGAATAAAATCGGCCACGGTCATTGGGAATCCTATGGAAACCTCAATTCGCAGTTTGTGGACGCAATGCAAGGAATGACAACACTCAAAGCGTTCAATGCGAGTGATGCAAAAGGCAATGAGCTCGAACGAGATGCCAGCGAATTGTATAAGCACACGATGAAAAAGCTCAATGTGTCCTTGATCAGCTCCGCACTTGTCGGCTTCGCGACTGCGATCGGAACGGCATTGTCAGTCGGAATCGGCGCTTTCCACTTAAGCATGGGTATGCTTGCGATGTCAAGCCTGACCGTTATTCTTTTTTGTCAACCGAATGCTTCAGACCAATTAACGATTTAAATGCGTATTGGCACAAATCATTTTTGGGATTTTCGGCTGCTGAGAAAATGTTTGAATTTCTTGACACGACAGTAAATGTTCTGGATAAAGGCAACGACAGACTTGTTCTTACGGAGAGAAAGAAACCTTCTATTGATTTTAACGCGGTCACATTCTCCTATAATGACGGAAAGAGACCGGCACTCAAAAATCTCGACCTGTCAATTCCGTCGGGAGCGAAAATCGCACTCGTCGGTCAATCAGGCGCCGGTAAATCTACTGTTGTCAATTTACTGCTCAGATTTTTCGACCCGCAGACGGGCAGTATCACAATCAGCAGAAAAGAGATTGGTAAATATTCAATACAGGATCTTCGCCGTCAAATTGCCGCAGTGTTTCAGGACACCTATCTATTTTATGGAACTGTTGAGGATAATATTCGCGTCGCAAAACCGGAGGCCTCCTTTGGGGAGGTAGAAGCTTGCTGCCGTAATTCAAACGCTCATGACTTTATATCCGCGTTGCCGCAAGGGTATCAAACGATCATCGGAGAGAGAGGCGTTAGGCTTTCGGGAGGCGAACGACAAAGAATTTCGATAGCCAGGGCGATGCTTAAGGATGCACCGATACTTGTGCTTGATGAAGCAACATCAAATATGGATGCTTCAAATGAAAGTGCAATACAGGAAAGTCTTGATCGGCTTGCGAGAGATAAAACCACTTTGGTTATTGCCCACCGGCTTTCAACAATAATAGACGCTGATGAAATATATGTTATGAGGAATGAGCATATTTATGAACACGGGACAGCGCAAGAGCTGATATCCAGGGATGGAGCTTTTATGGAACTCATGAAGGCTCAAAATGCTGGGTAAAAAATGGAGTGAAAATCAGATGAAAATACTTATTAAACTTCTCCCGCATCTGAAACCCGTCCTAAGCTCCATAATTCTCGGAATCTTCACCGGAATTATGAATCAAGGCGCTGCAATCGCTTGTTCGGCTTACGGTGCTTATTTAGTCAGCCTGGCGATATTAGGGGCCGAACCTCATGCAATTTTAATCGGGATTTGGGTACTCGTTGCCTTAGTTGTTCTGCGAGCTGTCATGAGTTATGCAGAAATGTGGTATGCCCATAAAGCTGCCTATGGGATATTGGCTCATTTACGAGTAAAGCTGTACAGGGCTATTGAAAAAATTGCACCAAGTTATTTAATGAATAAACGGACAGGCGACCTTTCATCAACGCTGATGTCTGATGTTGAAACCTTGGAATGGTTTTATGCCCATACATATGGAGCAGCTTTTATTGCCGTGATCGTTCCGGTCATTGTTCTTGTCTTTATTGCAGTCTTAATTCATCCCTATCTTGCGCTTGTATTGATTCCGTGGCTTTTCCTAACCATCACAGTTCCGTTCTGGTTTCAAAACCGAGCGGAAATAGATGGACGTAAAATACGCGAAGGGCTTGCCGAAGTCAATTCGGAAGTAGTTGACGGCATCCAGGGAATTCGGGAAATATTGTCCTTTGGTTATGAATCGTGGTATTTGAAAAAGCTCAGAAACGCGAATAAGCGTCTGTCAGCAGTACAGCGTAAATATGGAAGCAGACAGGGAATTGAAACAGGATTTCTTAATTTTTTCATGTCCGCCGGACTGCTGAGTGTCACAATCATCTCGGTATACCTTATAAAGAATGGGATGATGGATCGACAATGGTATGCAGTATCGATCATTCTATCCATATATGTTTTTACACCAGTCGTCGCCGTCGGTACGATGGCAAGAAGCTTTGGCATTATGCAATCATCAACTGATCGTGTTTTTACCGTGCTCGAGATGCCGGAAACAGTAAAAGATATGGTAGAGGTGAGCAAACCGTTGCAGGATAGGCTCAGCATTGAATTCGACCATGTCAGTTTTCGATATAAAGAAGAATTGCCGCTCGTGTTAAAGGATGTTTCTTTTCGGGTGAGTACCGGAGAGACTGTGGCGCTTGTCGGTCATTCTGGATCTGGAAAATCCACATGCGCAAACCTGCTGCTCCGATTCTGGGATGTCACAGAAGGCTGCGTACGTGTCGGCGGTCAGGATATACGTGATCTAAAGCAGGTGGATTTAAGGAAAATTGTATCCATCGTGCCGCAGGATGTCTATCTTTTCAACTGTTCTATCAAGGATAACCTTCTGTTGGGCAAACAAACCGCTACAGATACGGAAATCTATGAAGCGACGAGAAAAGCCAGAATACATGATTTTATCATAAGCCTTCCGAACGGTTATGATACGGAGGTTGGTGAACGCGGCGTGCAGCTGTCCGGAGGTCAGAGACAGCGTATCGCAATTGCGAGAGCCTTGCTGAAAAACGCGCCAATCTTGCTGATGGATGAAGCGGTTTCGAACCTGGACACAAAAAATGAGGAAGAACTCAGAGAAGCGTTACAAGAACTCAGCAAGAACAGGATTACACTTGTTATCGCTCATAGACTTTCGACGATTATGGCTGCGGATAAAATAGTTGTGCTTGAAAACGGAAAAGTTGCGCAAACCGGCAGGCATGAAGAGATGATTTTACGTGACGGCACGTATTCAAGGCTTATCCGCACCCAATATGCAAAAATTGTGTCGATGAATTTTCATTTATAATACAGCACAAACGGAGGAAAATAGAATGAGATTTAAGAAAATCGCAGCGCTTGTCCTCTTGGCAATTATGGCTACCTCGCTGATGGCTGGCTGCGTCAGCATGACAAGTACCCAGGAAAACTCGAATGCATCCGGTGGCGTAGCGTCGGGTAAAAATACGCTTGTTATCGGCGCGTTTGCCGACTTTAAGCAAGGTTCAGGCAAAGAAGGCCAGTCAATGGTGTTTGATTTGATGACACAACGGTCGGAGAGCATGGGTGTTGAGCCTGATATTATTGAATCGTGGACGACGAACGCGGATCTGACAGAGTACACACTTAAGGTTCGCCAAAATGTCAAATTTACCGACGGCACACCCTTAACTGCCGATATTGTCAAATATTCACTGCAGGCCTGGGCTCCTTATTGCGATGGCAACTTTATGTATTCGCTGAAATCAATGGATGTTGTTAATGACACCACCCTGAAAGTAAAATTCGCCAAGAGCTATGGAAACTTTCTGACGGAGATGACCAGAATTTATGTTTCTCTTCCCGGCTCCCTTGATGATAAGGGCAATGTTGTTAAATGGGTGGGAACAGGACCTTTCATTCTCGATGATTATCAGGCTGATCAGAGCGCGACACTTAAAACAAACAAAGATTATTGGAACAAGGACAAAATGCCTTCGATCGACGGCGTCAAATGGGTTGTTATTCCTGATGAAAACGCGCGAACCATGGCGCTTCAAAGTGGTCAGGTGGATGTCATCGGCGTTGCTGAGCATTATTGCGCGCTTTCCTACGCAGCTGTTGCAGAGCTGGAGCAGGATGATAAGTATGTTGTTGACTTAAATCCTGATAGCGGCTTGATCGCAACATATGTTTATAACTATGCCAAAGGGCCTATGACCGACATAAATCTCAGAAAAGCCGTCACATATGCAATTGACCGCAAGACGCTTGTCGATACCGTAATATCTGGTTTGGGAGCTGAAAGCGGCGATTTCATGAGGAGAAAATATGACTTTTCGCCGAGAAATGAAAAGGAATATACTTACGACTTGGATGCAGCAAAGGCTGCGCTGACAGCAGGCGGATATGTGGATACAAACGGTGACGGCATTGTCGAAAAGGATGGACAACCTGTTGTTTTAAGGTTTGTGGTTGAGAGCGATGAAACCGCAAGAGCGACGGCTGTATACGTTCAAGACTGCCTGAAGAAGATTGGTATAGATACAAAACTTGAGGCGCTGGATGATTCAGCCAGAGCAGAAAAAGAAAAAATGGCGATTTTGATATTGCATACACACATCCATGGCTTACAACGCCTCAAACATACATGTCCTGGAGAGGCGCGGTCAACACCTATGATGATTTTGGAATCGGCTTTGGCGTTAGCGGCAACTTCTCAACGTATTTAGACGAAGTCTTATCAAAGGGCTCAAAAGACGATCTGTGGAATACTTTTGACAAGGTGTGGGCAGAAGAGTACGCATTTTATCCGGGAACCGGATTGTATACAACACCTCGGGTGTTTATCCACTCGAAGGATGTAACAGGATTTATTTTTAACCCAAATGAATGTGTCATTGATTTGTCCGGCGTGAAGATTAAGAGATCAAAGTAAACAGAAAGCATATTCAGGCCTTAAGATTTACTTAAGACCTGAATATGCTTTAAGTCCCAAATTGTAGATCAGATATGAGAGCTCAAGCGATTATAAAAAAGCTCTGTATGACACTTGTCACAGCTCTGCTTGTCGCATTATTGTGTTTTAGCGTGATGTTCTACTCTCCAGGTAACCCTGCAGAGAAACTATTGCGATATAAAGACCCAACAGGAGGCTTGAACCAGAAAACAGTTGAGATGTATGCGGAAAAGCTGGGTACGAATGAAACTTTTTTTGCACAGTTTGGAGATTGGTTGTCCGGGATTCTGAAAGGCGATTTTGGGACATCATTTAAAACCGGATTACCAGTCCTGCATGAATTTACGACTAGAGCAGGATGTACCATATCGTTGATGTTACTTTCTACGCTTCTCGCGCTTGTCGTAGGATTAGCCTTAGGTATTCTGTCAACTCTATATCATAATAACATTCTAGATAAAGTCATTCGTTTTTTCGTTGTGTTCAATATGTCTGTACCGAGCTTCTGGCTGGCGCTCTTATTCCTATGGATTTTCTCAGTTCAACTCCATCTGCTACCTTCATTCGGATTTAATGGATTTTCGAGCCTTATCCTGCCTGTAGCGGTACTTGGGTTGAGCTATTCAAGTACCATTATTAGAATGACAAAATCATGCCTCATGGATAACCTTTCGAGCGCATATGTTGTTACTGCAAGAGCAAAGGGCTTAAGCGAGAGTTCTATTATGATCAGGCATGTTCTGATAAATATCGCACTTCCGATCATCACCTTATGTGGTACTAACATGACAAGCTTGTTGGGCGGAAGTGTCATTATCGAGAATATATACGGGCTGCCCGGCTTGGGGAATTACCTAATCATGGCAATAATGGTGAAGGATTTTCCGGTTATACTAGGGTTTGTTTTTTTATTCGCCCTTTTCATTATACTAATAAACCTATTGGTGGATCTTACATATACTCTGATCGATCCCAGAGTTAGGATGGCAATAAATGAAAAACAATAAACATATAATTATTGCCCTTACGGTATTAACCGCTATTTTGCTTCTATTTGTCATTGCCTCGCCGTATCTGTTCTCGGCTAGTTATGATCTTGATATGAAAAATGCGCTTCAAGTACCAAGTTCTTCGCATTTGTTCGGTAGCGACAATCTTGGCCGCGATTTGTTTGGACGTTCGTTTATCGGATTGAGGCTTTCTATGGCGCTAGCGCTTGTCATTCAGATAATTTGCTTATTTGTGGGTGCGATTTTAGGTGCAATTTCTGGTTATTACGGTGGCGTTATCGATAAGGCATATATCATTATTCAAGATGTTGTGATGTCATTTCCAAGCTTGATTGCGTCGTTATGCTTGATCGCCATGCTTGGGCCGGGAATATATACCCTTATTATCGCGTTATCGTGTACCAATTGGGTAACATATGCCCGCCTAATCCGCAGCGAGGTTGTCAGCCTTAAGGAACTGGATTATATACAGGGTGCACGAGCTATTGGCGCATCAAGCGGTTACGTGCTCTTCAGGCATATCCTTCCGAATGTTTTGCGGCCGCTTATCCCTCTTTTTACTCTTATGATCGGGCATACTGTCATGGCGATATCAGGACTTGGTTTTTGGGTTTTGGTGTACAGCCGCCAACAGCGGAAATCGGTCTGATGATCAAGGACGGATTAACCTATATAACAAAAGCGCCCTGGATGATTTTGGCCCCAGGATTGCTGCTTTGCTTATACATATGGCTTTTCAACGCACTCGGAGACGAGCTGCAGGAATGGCTGAATCCCAAGAAAGATTATCTCAACATTTAGGGAAGTATAAGTATGGAAAAACTGCTTGAAATTAAAAATTTATGTACACATTTTGACAGTAGAAATGGCTGCGTCAATGCTGTGTGTAACGTCAATATGGATATATATCGCGGACAAATTATTGGGCTGATCGGTGAGACCGGCTGCGGTAAATCGGTCCTAGGACAGTCTGTCCTGAGGCTTCTCCCGAAGAACGCCTGTATTACTGGTAAGATATTATTCGAAGGTAAAGATATCCTTAAAATGTCTGTTAAGGAGCTGAGAGCTGTCAGAGGTCACAAGATCGCATTTATTTGCCAGAACCCAGCTGAAGCGCTTAACCCTCTGATGAAAAATGGAACGCAGATCATGGAATCAGTTAGAATAAATCAGGCATTATCAAAAAAAGAATGTCGCAAAACGTCTATAGACTTACTCAGTGTACTCGGTTTTTCAGAACCCAAGGCCATTATGCACCAATTTCCCAATGAGCTGAGTGGTGGCATGAAACAGCGAGTCCTTGCAGCAATGGGGATGAGTGGTTATCCCTCTTTATTGATCGCGGACGAACCGACGAAGGGCTTGGATGCTATTAAGCGTGGGCAGGTTATTGCGACGATCAGGAAGTTCACTGAAACAACAGGCTGCGCTGTGTTAATCATCACACATGATCTGAAATTTGCGTCGGCTATTTGTGATACAATCGCTGTGATGTATGCCGGTGAAATTGCTGAAATGGGAGACGCGAAGACACTGTTTAATGACCCCAAACATCCATATTTAATGTCTTTAATAAAATCGCAGCCATGTGAAGGACTCAATGTTCTAAATGGTACTGTATGCAGTTTAATTGATTTACCTTCTAATTGTAGATTTTTTGACCGCTGTTCATATGCAACTGGTGTCTGCCAAGATCAGCATCCCAACCTTCTTACTCTAAATGAAGAACATAGAGTGAGGTGCCTAAAATATGTTTGAAATCCGAAATCTCTCAAAGATTTATAATTCCGGCGTCATACATAAAGCATCTTTGAAGGCTGTTGACGATGTGACGTTTTCTGTTGACAGAGGCGAAACGGTTGGAATAATCGGTGAAAGCGGCTGTGGTAAAACGAGCCTTGCCAAAATGATTCTCAAACTGTTGAAAAGCAGTTCGGGGAGTATGTACCTTAATGGTGAAGATGTTTCAAGTATTAGAGGAGAGAAACTGAAGAGCTACAGGCGAAAGGTTCAAATCATTTTTCAGAACCCGGAATCGTCGATTAACCCCCACATGAAAATATACAATTGTATCGCTGAAGTTCTCCGAATTAACAAATTAGCATCCAGGAAAAGTGAAGATGAAAAAGCACTGATTAACCAATTGATTAGCATGGTGGGGCTACAGCAGGAACATTTGAACAGATACTCATGGGAGCTTAGCGGCGGTCAGGTACAAAGAGTAGCATTAGCCAGAGTATTAGCTTTAAAGCCTGAGTTGTTAGTTGCTGATGAACCTACATCCATGCTTGATGTATCCGTTCAAGCTCAAGTTTTAACTCTATTAAGGTCAATGCAAAGAGAACAGGGCTTTGCAATGTTATTTATTTCGCATGACCTGGATGTGGTCCGGATTATGTGTGATCGGGTCATCGTAATGTTTATGGGGAAAATAGTAGAATCCGGAACTATTGATCAGGTGTTCAGTCATCCTTGCCATACATACACAAAATCACTACTTGAAGAATATGAATGTCTTAGATCCTGAGTTTGACAGTTTGATTTTTATGTTGAAAGATTGTTTTCATATCCGTTGGAATAATAATTAATATTATTTCAACAAATTTTTGCCCATTTTTTACGATTTAATTTGACAGATGATTCTCTTTCTCTTGATAGCTATTTCCATAATTTTTGATCAAATTTTTGGTATAGAATTTGACAGATAGCATGAATCTCAGATAAAACCTGCTTTCGGCAGGTTGACATTAAAAATTAGAATATTTCTTCCGATGCAGTTTTTGAATATTAGCTAACTATATATTGGGTTTAAAGTTGGTTAACGTATGGCTCAACTCCCACGACATATATAAATACTGAATCATTTTTTCATTGAAGTTTTGTATGAGAAATTAATAATTGGTCATATGTAAACCTAATAACTGCATACAATTATGGAGCATCATTTCAAAATAGCCATCAGCTAAAATATTGAAAATTAATTGTCGACCTGCCGAATGTAGGTTCTATCGAAATAAATTTCAGAGTAGGTTTTTCCGCGCCCTGCAGCTTGTAGACAATGAAATTAATTAGAACTATAAAAAGCACCTGCAACCCGGAAAAGTAATTTCCGTGTTTTGTTGGAAAAAATATAATGCAGTCAGAAAAAACAATCATGAAGCAAATTTGAAGGCGAAACCGGATTTATTAGATGTGTTAAAGGAATCCAGATACACAAAAAAATAAAAATAGGAATTACCTAAAATGTTAGAGATTTCAGACCAGTTCAGCCTTTATGATTTTCACGTCTGTTTTCGGGCGGTCCTGGCGACCAGTTTTCACCTTTCCCATAGCATCTACAACGTCCATGCCGTCTATTACCTTCCCGAAAACAGGATGCATTTTGTCAAGATGGGTATTATTTACGAGGTTGATAAAGAACTGGCTGCCGCCTGTGTTCGGGCCTGCATTTGCCATGGAGATGGTACCCTTCTCGTTCCGGTTTTGCTTCGTGAACTCATCAGGAATTTCATATCCTGGCCCTCCCATACCCGTTCCTGTAGGGTCTCCACCCTGGATCATGAATTTGTCGATGATTCTGTGGAAAATAACTCCGTCATAGAATCCTTTCTCCACGAGTTTTGCAAAATTTCCTGCCGTAATCGGCATGTCTTCAAAAAGCTCGATTGTGATATCGCCCATAGTGGTGTGCAGAACCACTTTCTTTCCCTTCCATAAAGCCATTTATCTTCCTCTGCTAATCTCTTAATCTTATATTTATTTGTGCCTGTCTTTTTGTAGGCTTGTTTTGTCAGCTTTTCTGCATTGTATGTCCGGCTAGAATGTAAATGCTTCGCCAGCCGAATTTCGTTCTGGCAGTACGAAGTCCGTTTCGCTTCTCTCAAGAGTACTAATTTAGAGATAAGTAACAATGCTTTTCGTTTCGCTCAGGCAGGCTAGAGGCCAAAAACCGGAATAGTGTCTTAACTGTTACTTTATCTTTCAACCTTTCATTTTCTCTTTACGAAAGTTTTCTACTTGCTCTATTATTTTATATGAATCACTATTCTTTTATAGTCGAACTGGCTTATTTTTACGCGGGGAAAAATTACATTAAGTTCCGATAAGTAATAGTGGGGAAAATTATTATGAATAGACTCCAGGTTTTTTACCTGCGGATAGCTGTGATCCTTCTGGGTATGCTATCTATGCTTCCAGCTTTAGCAGTTTTAACTCATGAAATGGATACCATTCTCAAAAATGAAAATAATGGGATAGATTTCGAGTCAATGCACAACGAAACTGAACTGAAAGATAAGGGAATAGACCTGAACTTCAGTTTTCTCACATCCATGCTCCAAATAATACTTGATCTCAACCTTAACCTCATAAATGGAAACCTGAGCTCCCGAGTTACAGAGTATCCTCTCCTGCAGCCCACAATAGAAGGGATGGCACACTCAAGAAGCTTTGAATACCCGGACGGCATGATCGTAGCTGCCAATTCGACCCTTGGAGAACCTGATAGCACCATGCCTATGATTGGGATATATTCCAAAGCTTAAAACCAATGGCAGAAATTCCTGGCTGAAACTTCAATACCTAAGTGGAAAGAGGAAAAAAGCACTTTTCAGGATTCCGTAAAAATTCTCATGCACTGTATGAAAACCGCAGCCAGGAAAACTGCTTCTGTGAGCAAACAGTTCTTTTTGAGTCTAATTTTAGAGATTTTTTAAAAAAGTAAAAGTAATTTAGTTAGTATATTCGATTCAGTATTTGACCGGATTAGAACCATACCTTGAACCAGTTCTTTTTTCATCTTCTACTTTTATTTTATGCAAACCAGAACGATATTCCTTCTTATGCATTATCTGTTTTACAGCATAAGCAAGCCCTGTTGTTACTATGATAAAACCTACTATTTTCATGCTTTTATACACAATAATTCACCCCAATTTGTTATTGCACCTTATCATTTATTAATATAAGCAAACAGTCACCAGAGAAATCAGTTTAATTTTAAAAGTGATATTTAGTAGATGTTTTTGTGGTATATGACGTAGAGAAAGGACTTTTTCTACTTATTCACCTGCAAAAAGCTCGACAAATTCGAATTTTGTTACATCAAACAGGCCTCTGTCTCCCAATTTAAGTTCAGGAATTACCAGAAGCGACATAAATGAAAGT
Organism: Methanosarcina sp. ERenArc_MAG2; assembly: GCA_023955635.1. Classification (GTDB taxonomy): domain Archaea; phylum Halobacteriota; class Methanosarcinia; order Methanosarcinales; family Methanosarcinaceae; genus Methanosarcina; species Methanosarcina baikalica. Next base: position 274,226 of record JAMXHR010000010.1, on the reverse strand, counting down.
GTCATAAAAGGCGACATAAGCGAGGTTCCCAGTTTCCGGGCTTCTTCATTTAGCAGATGGTATCTTGCAGCTACTTCTTCTCCGTCCAGATTGCTCATGAGACCTGAAACCTCCAGTGGAAGATCAAGCAGATTTTCTGTGGTTCCCACAACGATCCCCCCGGTTTTCCACCAGCCTGTTGACGGCTCCGACTATGTCCTCATCAGTTGCGCCGACTGCAATTATATTGTGACTGTCATGGGCAATGCTGCTCGCAATAGCCCCTTTTTTCAGGCCTATGTTCTTTATGAAACCTATCTGAACAGGGTCATCGGCATACCTGCTCAGGACAACCATTTTCAAAATATCCCGGGCAGGGTCAGAAACCAGATTTCCGTTTTCCAGCTTTGGAAGGGTCAGTTCCTGGCCTGTGACCAGTTCCCCGTCCTGAGCAACTATCACTCTGATTTTTTTCATATGTTCCCCGTTATTTTCAGAAGCAGGCACAGCCAGTTTTACCTTGTCAATTGAAATTTTGTTTCGGTTGAAAACGTTTTTTGCAGGAGCTTTTTCAACTGAAAAAAGAACCTTTCCGTTATCGTAAACGCAATTTCCTTCAATGAAGGTGTTCAGCACATTGAACGATTTCAGGCCGTCTACAATAATAAAATCGGCAGGATCTCCTTCGCGCAGCAGCCCGACATTAAGTCCGTAGTGTTCCACCGGATTGATCACTGCTGCCCTGATGAGGTTATAGATATCAAGTCCTTTTTCCTGCCCGCGCCTGAGAAGCTTATCGATATGCCCCTCATATATCAGAGTATCCGGATGGGAATCGTCGGTGCAGAGCATGACCGATTCGGGGTATTCATCTATCAATCTATAAAGCGTCTCGAAATTCCTGGCTGAACTCCCCTCCCGGATCAGTATCTTCATCCCGAGCTTTATTTTTTCAACCGCTTCTTCATAAGTAAAACATTCGTGGTCTGTGGAAATTCCTGCGCCCACGTATTTCTGCAGGTCGGCTCCCCTCAAACCGGGGGCATGCCCGTCTATAACTTTACCGTACTTCTTAGCAGATTCCAGTTTTGCCATTACCTCAGGGAATCCCAGGATCACGCCCGGGAAGTTCATCATTTCCGAAAGGTAATACAGATCTTTCCTTGCCAGCAATCGGTCGACAGCCTCCGCATCCAGCACCGCTCCTGAGGATTCAAAAGGCGTAGCCGGCACACAGGACGGCACTCCGAAAAAGACCTTCAGAGGCACTTTTTTTGCATCCTCAAGCATGTACTCAATGCCTTCTTCCCCCATCACGTTTGCAATCTCATGAGGGTCGCTAACAACTGCAACCGTACCTCTTGCAACTACCATCCGGGCAAAAGCCGAAGGCACGGTCATCGAACTTTCTATATGCACATGAGCGTCTACAAGCCCCGGAAGGATGTACTGCTCATTCTCGTGCTCCTTCTCTTCGATACTGAAGATCTTTCCGTTTTCAACGGTAATTTCACCTTTGAACTTCCGCCTGGAAATGACATCAACAATAATTCCCTGGTACTTTTGCATGATCATTCATTGCAACCATTGATGTATAAATATTTTCAAATAAGCTGATGTTGGACTGCATTGATGTTTTGAAAGCTGTGGAAATGGAGTGGAAAGGATGAAAATAATAAATTCGAACGTGAAAGGTGCAATCAATATAAAACTAAAAATATAATTAAAAAGTATTAGTTATGATATGAAATATAAATAGAAAGTACTAGTTGAGGGAAATGTTAGTTGAGAAATGAAATATAAATAGAAAGTATTACTTAGTAAATAAATTATAAATACAATACAAAAGTACAATAATACATGGAAAAAAGCCATACAGAGATTCAAGGGCTGAAAATCCGGAAAATGAGACGGGATGAAGTCGAATTCGTGATCCAAATGGAAACCGGCGAAGAATGGATCCCTGGTATCCATGACGGGGAAATATTTTATGAAACCGATCCTGATGGTTTTTTTATCGCAGAAGTTGAAGGAGAAACCATAGGTTGTGTCTCTGCTGTTGCATATGACGATTCCTTTGGTTTTCTTGGCCTTTATGTGGTTAAACCCGAATTTAGGAATAAAGGAGTAGGGGTTAAATTAACTGAAAAATGCCTGGAACGGATGGGCAACAGGAATATTGGGCTTGATGCAGTAGTGGAAAACGAAAAGAAGTACCAGGAGCTTATGAAGTTCAAGTCCTTTTATAGCAACCTGCGCTTTGAAGGAAGAGGGGAGGCGAGGTTCCGGATGGGCTTGTAAAAGTCTCAGATGTACCATTTGAAAGCCTGCTGGAGTACGACAGGGAAATGTTTCCGGCTCCACGAGCTACTTTTCTGGAAAAATGGATTAAACAACCTGATTCTTATGCCTTTGCAGCTGTTGAAGCAGGAAAGCTGAAAGGATACGGTGTTATAAGGAAATGCCAGAACGGATACAAAATAGGCCCTCTTTTTGCCGATGACGCGATAATAGCAGAGAAAATCTTTCTGGCTCTCAGGGCCTCTATTCCAGATGAAGCTGTATTTGTTATAGATGTTCCGGAACCAAATAAAAAAGCGCTGGAAATTACCAGAAAATATGGAATGGATGTAGTATTCACAACTATCCGGATGTACAGCCGGGAAGAACCTAATATAAACCTTGAAAAGGTTTACGGGAGCACGACTTTGGAACTCGGGTGAAGGTTTCTAATATCGACCTGTGAAAAAGGAACCAAAATCATTTTCCAAGAAACAACTCTGGAACCGTAGGCATTGCAAGCCATTGGGCAAATTTATTATAAGTTCTGCCAAGCTTTTGTGCATACTCTATACCTTTTTGAGTTCCTTTCATTGCCTCGTTATAGTCAGAATCGGGATCATTCAATTTATCAAGGAATCGATTCAACTTATTAAGAGGTTTAATTAATTTTTCTGTGGCATGATTAGTGCTTATTTCGTCTAAACTATCCTGAATTTTATTTAAATCACTCTCAAGCTTAGGATTCAAATATTCTATTTCTTTTTTTAATTTGTCAAAATCAGATTGAATCTGTGGCAAATAGACTTCAAGATTCACATTAACATTTACATTAAGATCTATTTTTTGTTTTGTTTTCATAAATCCAAAATCTTGCGTTAGTTCTTTTGAGATTTCATAATATTCTCTAAGCCTTTCTTCTCTTCTCTTGTAACCATCTAATAGTAAAGAAATCGATATGTTCTTGAAACTGTTATAACACTGAATAGTTTCTATATTGTTCATTTCAGCTTTCAATAAGTCTTCATAATAGTATCTTTCAGGACAATTTTCTGAACAGTTACAAGGAATTTGTTTCCGACCATTTATCTTTTTTATAGAAGAATTTATTTGATCAAGCTGGTCACAAATTGCTCCCAACAGCTCTTTTTTATTGTTACCTTTTATTCTGATTTCGATCTGTTTTCCATCAGGCTTCATTTCTACAAGAGCACGCGAGTTTTTGAGTTTCAACACTGCTCCTTCTCTCCAGCATAAAGGCAATCCGCTTTCTTTTATCTCTATGTACTGATTCATGCGCACGATAAATCGGGTAATTGTGCCAAGAGGTAAAAAGTCATAACAATAGTATAAACAAAGATCATTTTTCTCATCCCACTCAAAACCATTTGGTGCAGTTTTGGGTAATAATTCAGGAACAAGATAACTACTTTCGTCTGGAAGTTCATATGCAAGTTCAAATTTATTCATTAACTCCAAAAGTTGGGGGTAAATGCTTATTGGATAAGTTTCTTTGTCCCATATCTGGTATAATTCGCTGTATAATAGTACACCTTCACGGTGGAGAACAGACCTTGTAGACAAAATTCTATCGAAAGCTTCTATAACCCATTCAGTTTTTAAAATCACTATGTTTCTTAGGGCTCGTCACAAAATAATTTAATTAACTCACTCCATTCTTTGGTTTGAATGTGTAATTCCATTCTCCGTGAAACTCATCAAGTATAATGCCCAATTTTTCAACCTGTTTTTTTCGATTTTAATTCCTGTTGGATACTTATTCGTGTCTAACATGCATTTTACTTCAAGCCCTTTTGATGTAGTTGTTGCTGCAATAAGGTTTACAACTACTTCATAGCTTGTTAGTGGTTTTCCTCTCCAATTAAGAGTAATCTGGGAAAATAGTCTATGCTCTATTTTATTCCATTTACTTGTACCTGGAGGAAAGTGACAAACCGAAATCTCCAATCCGATTTCATCCGTTAATTTTTGTAATTCTGTTTTCCACAATTTTACTCTTGATCCATTGCTTCCCCCACAATCTGCAGTAATTAAAAGTTTTTTTGCATCAGGATATGATTTACACCCCATTAGATTCCACCATCTACGTATACTTTCAACTGCAAAAGACGCTGTATCATGATCTATGCCGACGTTTACCCATCCCTCATTATTAGCAATGTCGTATACCCCATATGGATTTACCTTTCCCAGTTCTTTATCCTTAAAATCATATACATTGACAAGTATTGGATCTTTTTTTGGACGCAATTCACGGCCAACATTCTTGAAATTTCCGATTAACTCTTTCTTTTTAGTATCTACTGAGATTACAGGCTGATGTTCACCTTGAAATATTTTACATTTTTCACTTATATGCTCAAATTGTTTGTCACGATCAGGATGCTCAGTTCCTTCTATGGTTTTCTTATTCGCTTGTAAACTGTAACCAAGCATGTGAAGCATATCCGCAACTCTTGTATGGCTTACTTTATGTCCGATATTCTGAAGTTCCCCTGCTATATTTCGAAGACTTTTACAAGTCCAGAGTAAAGGAGATTCCGGATCCCCACGACTTGTTGGTTCAATAAGTGCCTCAAGATCGGATAAAAGAGTAGGGTCTTTCTCAACAATCTTTTTACGACCTCCTCCAGGAGCACGTATTTTATCATCAGAAAGAGATTTGCCACTTTCCAGTTCAGTGCAACCTTTTTTAATTGTATTTTCAGAAATACCAGTTGCACGAGAAACTATGCTGATGTTGCCTTTGCCAATACTAAGCGCTTCTGCAGCTGCAAATAAACGTTTGCTTTTTTCATCAAGAAAAGGTTTTAGCAAGTTATATTTTTTGGAAATAATTTCCTCAAGCATATAGACCAAATAGGATTAACTTATATAAAAAAATACTCAATCTATTTTGTTACGAATACTTAGCGCTATTCTGTCTTTAAAATGAAAAATTACTCCCAAATCGTTCAAATAATCATCTAATACATTGATATTATCGTTATCTAAGCCTTCAAATTTGCATATCTCATAAAAACTATCCTGATTAATCCAATTTTTTTGAAGATTCTCTAAATTTTTCCTTACTTTGTGCCATGAATCCACCCACTTAGTTTTCATTAAAGGAAGGTCCCGAGCAGTTTCAATAATTTTCTCTTTTAAGACAGAGATTCCTTTACCACTACAACTGTCAATTTTTAGATATCCTACAATTTGAGGAAATTTGCTTTTCAAATCTTTGAGGTTTAGATCGTCATCATTTTCATTCATTTTACTCATTACAAGGATTATTGGGCTATCCTCTCCAAAAGCTTCAATTGTATGTAACCAGTAGTAGATGTTGTCATAATCCCTTGATTTGCGTGCATTCCATACAAGTAGATAGACTGATTGTTTTGTTAAGAAAAACCGATAAGTGGAATGATAGATTTCCGATCCTCCGAAGTCTAAAATATTTAATCTGATTTTGCTATTTCCTGGATCTAGGGCAGGAATGTCCCATTTCGTTACAATTGTTCTTTCGTTGATATCCTCTTGCACAAACATGTCATAAACTAGTCTATTCACTAAAGATGTTTTTCCAACTTCCGCGTTGCCAACTAAGATTAACTTTGATTCATTGTTTTCGATAGTTTTTGATTGTTTTAGATAAGTGATAATTGCTTTCAATCCCATTAAAATAATTTCAGGAGGTGGTAAGATTAAAGGATTCTCAGATAAATCAAGTTCTGTTAGATTATTGAGTCTCCCAATGTCTGATGGCAGTTGAGTCAATTGATTATAAGATAAGTGAAGTTTTGTCAGATTTTTAAGTTTCCCAATTTCCAGTGGCAGCTGAGTCAGCTGATTATAAGATAGGTTAAGTTCTGTTAGATTATTGAGTCTACCTATTTCTGACGGTAGTTGAGTCAGTTGATTATAAAATAAGTTAAGTTTTGTAAGGTTTTCAAGTTCTCTGATTTCCGGTGGTAGTTGAGTCAGTTGGTTATAAGATAAGTTAAATGTTGTAAGGTTTCCAAGTTCTCCAATATCTGATGGCAGTTGAGTCAGTTGGTTATAAGACAAATAAAGTCTTGCAAGGAATTGAAGTTTTCCAAATTCTTGTGGCAGTTTGGTCAGATGGTTATGAGATAAGTCAAGTTCTGTAAGGCTTTTAAGTTCTGTAGTTTCAGATGGCAATTGAATTATTTTATTGTTAGATAAGTCAAGTTCTGTAAGGCTTTCAAGTTCTCCAATTTCTGACGGTAGCTTAGGAATGCTGCAAATATAACTTCAATTTTTCACTTGTGGAATTGCTCTGTAATTCCATTTTCCTAAATAATCATCAAATACAATTTTCATTTTTTCCTTGAAGTTTTCAGTTGCTTTTCTTCCCGTGGCATAAACTTTATCCTTTATAGTCGAAAACACTTTGAGTCCTGTAGATGTGTAAGTCTTCTCAACAAGGCTTTTGACCACCTCAATATTGCTGAAAACAGTACCTTTGCATGCATTCGTAACATGACAGAATAACCTATGCTCTATTGGATTGTATTTCGACGTATATGGTGGATAATGAGCCATTCTGATTTCAATTCCAATTTCATTTACCATCTTTTGCATATCTTCCTTGAAAATATAATTCCTGCTTGAGTTGCTTCCACCACCATCAGCTAAGGTTAAAATGCTATTTGCTTCTGGATATTTGTTTTTACCGTATTTTTCCCACCAGTCTTTAATGCAGTCACAACAAAACTCGCTTGTATCCTTACTGGTTCCTAGGGTGATGTATCCTTCGTTACTTTTTAGATCGTATATGCCATGTGGAATTACAACACCATCTGAAAATGTATTGAAGTCGTGGTCATATACCTTTACTATCTGGGTACAATAAACTTTACCATCACGGTAGAAATTACCTATGACTTCTTTTTTTACATCTATACTGATAATAGGATTAGCGCTTTTTGAGTACTCTTCCTTTAACTCGTGAATTCTCTCAAATTGCTCATTTCTATCTTTAGAGTCTTTCATTGTGACAGCTTTTTGCATTTTCCTTTTTACAAAACCATGTTTCTTTAAGAGCTGCTTTACTACATAGGGAGTTATATTCATACCCTTTGATTTAAAAACCTTTGAAATTTCTTTAAGGTTCAGGTTTGTCCATTTTAGTTCTTCATCCATAGGGCTTCCAGCCGTATGGTTTTTTAGAATATCAAAAAATATTTCATCGATATTTTCCACCGTGTCGATGATTTTCTTTTACCCCCACCAGGCTTTCGAATTCTGTCCTCTGGGGTTTCTGTACCATTGGTGATTTCATTAATTCCAGCCATGACAATCTGAAAGTGGCAGCCCAGGACACTACTAATATAGATTTGTCCTCCGTGACCTAATTTAATTGCTTCGATAGCTGCGTATCTTCTCCGATCTTTCTCGTTCAAACTATCATAAAATGCTTTCATTCGAGTTTCAATTTCTTCAGGATATTTTATGCGTAGCGTCAAATTAGATTCCTTTTAATCATTTGTAATGGCTTCTAACAAACATTATAGATGGTAAGAGAAATAATTGAAATTATATATGTTTTGTTCCTTAGTAAGTTGGTTGTAAGAAATGTCAAGTGTTGTAAGATTTTTAAGTTCTCCTATTTCACACGGTAGTTTAATTAGCTGGTTATAAGATAAATCAAGTTCTTTAAGGCTTTCAAGTTCTCCAATTCCTGATGGCAATTTAGTCATATGACTATGAGATAAGTCAAGTTTTGTAAGTTTTCTTTCATGAACTTCTTTAATAATAGGACTTACGCATTTGAAATGCCGAAAAAGTAATATCATTTAAAATATACTAATATCTCCATAGTTCCCCAAAAACGTACGGAGTTATGGATATAAACCCACCTAAGTGTATTGACATTGATTTCATTAATTTTCTCATTGCGGCATCTAACGTTTTCAGCTGTACTGAAGCTGCTAGATGTTATCCAATCGTAGCTAATGCTCCTTCTCACGATGCTTTCACTCGTTGCCTTCAAAGGCAACCTCCAGACACAGAAGCATTATGGGAAGAAGTAAAAAGTCATGTTAAGCCTGAAGAAGGCTTTCTAATTATTGACGATTCAACATTAGATAAACCATACGCAAAAGAAATGGCTTTTGTTCGTCGTATGTGGAGTGGAAAACATCATCGTGCTGTAAAGGGGATAGGTTTGGTCACCTTAGTTTGGACAGACGGTACAACTGTTATACCTATCGATTTTCGAATTTATAACATTGATGAAGACGACAAAACAAAGAATGACCATTTCCGCGATATGCTTGACAAAGCCGAAGAACGTGGTTTTAATCCCGAATTTGTTTTGTTTGATACATGGTACGCAAGTGTGAAAAACCTTAAAGCAATAAAGAAGAAAGAATGGCATTTCCTTACAAGGTTAAAGAAAAATCGTTTGGTAAATCCTGATAAGAAGGGAAATGTGCCACTTGAAACAGTAGAGATTCCTCCAAAAGGACTTGTGGTTCATCTCAAAGCATATGGATTTGTAAAGGTGTTTAGGATAGTTTCAAAAGATGGAGACACGCAACACTGGGTTACAGATGTACAGGATATGGATGAATCAAAACGTGAAGAGTTGGCAAAGAAGTCATGGAAAATTGAGGAATACCACAGAGGAATAAAGCAGTTCTGTGGGGTCGAAAAATGTCAGGCAAGAAAGGAAGAGTCACAAAGAGCACATATAATGTTCTCATTAAGAGCGTTCCTTAGACTGGAGTTACAAAGAATCAAAACGGGGATATCCTGGTTCGAAAGTACGATGAAAATTCGGAGAGGGGCAGTGACAGCATATTTAAATAACCCAATATACACATTAAATTAATTCGTATGGATGGGAAGTTGTTAAAAACGATATGTCAAGAGCCAACTGCGTAACTCCTAAATAAGCTGCATCACTTTTTCGCTTTGAGATACTGGATCTTTTTTTGTACTTTTTTATCGAAAAAGGCAGCTATTTCGGTAGGAAACTTCTCAGCACGGCTATGTGCTACAATATCGGAGTTATTATCGAATACTACAGGAACTTTTTGTTCAACGAGTACGTCTAAAACGGGCTTGTTTTTCTTTTTAAAATTGAAAATATAATCGTCACGAATAAAAGAACCATATAATTCAAAGTCTTCAGGATGCAAATCAACTTTAAGACGAATTATGTTAGAATTAACAAAATCGATTTTAGTATAGTTATGTAACCACCAGTAAACACTATTCTCTGGGTTTATAGAGAAAATCTTTACAGTCTCAATGTTAACACGTGTGCTACTTATATCGAGTTCATCAGCAAAACGCAAAAGCGCAGCGATCATTTTTTTGCGATTATTGGGATAATCTTTGAAAAAATTAGAACATTCATTGATTGATAGCTTAGAATGGAATTTACATATATCAATTAAATCGTCAACAAGATCATAGGGTACACTTTTGACCCTATAAGATAACAATGGATCTTTTCCTTCATACAGGTAGTCAATCCAAGCTGCAGAAAGAAAGTGATGATTCATACGAATTTCTTTTTGCTCTTCCAGAGAGTATCCATTTGTTGTCCTTGCTGTAAACGCTTCGTTGAACTTTGCATCTAATTTTTCTGCCTTCTGTTTTATTTCAGGGTATTTGATAATATCACACTGCATCCCGATATCATGGAGATAAATACCTGCGAGAAGTAAGTAAATCTCTTTTTCTGAAAATTCTAAATTAGGTAGGACTTACGCACTTCAGATTCAAAATCAAGCACAGTAACCATCAGATTTAAAATTTGAATTTCAGGAAGTTGTAAGCCTACTGCAGTTGATTTGGTACTTCAAGTGCGTAAGTCCTATTAGGATTTATTTTAAGTAGCTTTTCTACAAAACCAGCAATTCTTTCACTATGCTCTTCACCATGATCAGTGTAATCTTTTACTATTCTAGGTGCATCATTTGCCCAAACACTTTCCATCACCCCACGAATCAAATTAAGGCTTACAGATAAAGGAGTGCTAATATATTCTTTTACTATACGGTCTTCAACTGCTGTAAATCCGGACATGTTACTCCTATATCTAATCTCGTTGCCCTTAACTTAAATTGGGATACTTTGATTTTGAATAATCTGATAACACAAATCTAATATAAGGATTGTTAATTTCGCCTCTAAGTATGGTGAAATGAGTTTATGGCTATTCAAAAAATCAAGCTCAAACCTCAAAACCCGATTAATAATTAATACCACCTCTACAATTATTCTCTTCATGTCCCCAAAAGCCGGATGGCAGTTCTGGATAGACCGCGGAGGCACGTTTACTGATATCGTAGCCCGCAGCCCGGACGGAAAACTGATAACGCACAAGCTTCTTTCCGACGATCTGTGTCACTATAAAGATGCAGCTATGCATGGGATCCGGCAGATTATCGGGCTGCCTGGAAATGCGCCCCTGCCCGCTGAATTCATAGAGTCCGTGAAAATGGGAACAACAGTCGGCACAAACGCTCTTCTTGAGCGGAAAGGGGAACGTACTGTTCTTATTATAAACAGGGGATTCGGGGACGCTTTGAGAATCGGGTACCAGAACCGTCCTGATATTTTTGCTCAGAAAATCGAACTTCCTGACCAGCTTTATGAAAGGGTTATCGAAGTTTCCGGAAGGGTCGGAGCCGATGGAAAAGAGCTTGTGCCCCTGGACCTCGAAAATGCAAAAAAGAGCTTGAAATGGCTTTCAAAGCCGGAATCCGCTCGGTTGCAATCGTACTTATGCATGCATACGGATATCCCGAGCATGAACTTAAACTCGGAAGGCTTGCCCGCGAAATAGGTTTTACACAGGTTTCCCTGTCCCATAAAGCAAGTCCTTTAATAAAACTCGTGAGCAGGGGAGAAACGACTGTAGTGGATGCATATCTCTCTCCGGTGCTCCGCAGGTATGTTGATATGGTCCAGAAAACTCTGGAAGAGGGAGAAGGAGAAAGAGTAGAGAAAAAAGAGAGAACAGAAGGAGAAAGAGCAAAGGGAAAAGAAGAGAAAAAGGAAGAAAAAAGAAGTCCCAGGCTTATGTTCATGCAGTCCAGCGGAGGGCTTACGGATGCAGAAGTATTTCAGGGTAAGGACTGCATCCTGTCCGGGCCTGCAGGGGGAATCGTTGGGGCCGTTGCAACTTCGGAAATGGCAGGGGAAGGAAAAATCATCACTTTCGATATGGGGGGCACATCTACGGATGTAGCCCAGTACAGTGGGGAATACGAGCGCAGTCTTGAAACCGAGATTGCAGGTGTGCGCCTTCGTTCCCCTATGATGCGTATCCATACTGTTGCAGCAGGCGGAGGTTCCATACTTCACTATGAGGGAGGCAGGTTCAGGGTGGGACCGGATTCTGCAGGTTCGGAACCTGGGCCGGCATGTTACAGAAAAGATGGGCCTCTTACGGTTACAGACTGCAATCTTATGCTTGGAAAATTGCATCCGGAATTTTTCCCGAAACTTTTGGGCCCAATGCAGACCAATCTCTTGATACCGGACTTGTGCGCAGGAAATTTGCAGAACTCGCAGAAAAGGTCTCAAGCGAAGGCAGTCCTCGGACACCTGAACAGGTAGCCGATGGTTTTCTTTCGGTTGCAGTTGAGAATATGGCCAATGCCATCAAGAAAATCTCGGTCCAGCGGGGATATAATATAAAAGAATATACACTCTGCTGTTTTGGAGGAGCCGGCGCCCAGCACGCCTGCCGGGTTGCAGACAGCCTCGGAATCAAAAGCATATTCATTCATCCTTATGCAGGCGTTCTTTCGGCATACGGCATGGGACTTGCAGACCAGAGACTGATAAAAGAGCACTATATAGGCACTGAACTTTCAGACACGTTAATAGAGGATTTGAAAACAGTATTTTCCGGGCTTGAAAACGAAGGCCGCCTACTGATGCTGGAACAGGGAGTGCACGAGGACTGCATTGCCGCGCTTTTTAAGGTGCATATGCGTTATGCAGGCTCAGATACGCTACTGATTGTGGATTTTGCAGATAAAGCCACTCTCAGGAATGGATTTGAGGAAGCTCACAAAAAGCGCTTCGGGTTTGTAATGGAGGATAAAGCCGTAGTTGTTGAAGCCGTTTCTGTGGAGATCATCGGGATTAATGAAAGAGTTTCTGATCCTGTGCTGAAAACTGAAATAAACCCTGTTTTTTCCCCTGTATCTACGGTTCAGATGTACAGCTCTGGAGAATTCCATGAGACGTCGGTTTTCCGGAGGGACGACCTCAAACCCGGAGCCTGTATAAGCGGGCCTGCGGTTCTTGTCGAGAAAAATACTACGATTATTGTTGAAGCTGGCTGGGAAGGAAAGATCACTGAACGAAACCACCTTTTCCTTAAACGGAAGATCCCTCTTCCTGCTCGCACAGCTATAGGGATGGATGCTGACCCTGTAATGCTTGAGATCTTCAATAACCGATTTATGTCGGTTGCCGAGCAGATGGGCTATACACTGCAGAACACAGCCTACTCGGTAAATATAAAGGAGAGACTGGACTTCTCCTGTGCTATTTTCGATAGGCAGGGAAACCTGATAACAAATGCTCCTCATATTCCCGTGCACCTGGGCTCAATGGGAGAATGCGTAAAATCCCTTATCCGCATGCAATTAAAGGAAATGCGTACAGGGGACGTATACCTCATAAATTCTCCGTACAATGGAGGAACCCATCTCCCTGATATCACGGTTGTTACCCCAATGTTTGAAAGTTCCGGGGAAATTGTTTTCTACCTGGCTTCCAGAGGCCATCATGCAGATGTTGGAGGGATCAGCCCGGGGTCCGTACCTCCGAACAGCAGAATCATTGAAGAAGAAGGGGTACTGAGCGAAGGCATGAAAATAGTCAAACAGGGCCGCTTCTGTGAAGAAAGGTTAAAGACATGGCTGGGCTCAGGAAAATACCCTGCAAGAAACCCTGACCAGAATATAGCTGATATCCGCGCACAGATAGCGGCAAATGAAAAGGGCCTTTCAGGACTGCGCAGGATGGTCGAAGAATTTTCCATTGAAACTGTTGAGGCTTATATGGGCTATGTGCAGGACAATGCCGAGGAGGCTGTAAGAAGAGTCATTGACAGGCTTGCGGATGGAGAATTCACATATCTGCTCGATGACGGAAACACAATTAAAGTGAAGGTTACAATTGACCACAAAAACAGGTGTGCCAGAATTGATTTTGAGGGTACCTCTTCCCAGCTTCCAAGTAATTTCAATGCTCCTGCCTCGGTTTGTATGGCTGCTGTCCTCTATGCTTTCAGGGTTCTTGTAAAAAGCGATATTCCCCTGAACGCAGGTTGTCTGAGACCGCTTGAAATTATTATCCCGGAGGGCTCCATGCTCAGGCCAGAGCCTCCCGCAGCAGTTGTCGCAGGCAATGTTGAGACCTCACAGTACATTGTTGATGCCCTTTTCGGAGCCCTTGGCACACTGGCAGCTTCCCAGGGCACGATGAACAATTTCACCTTCGGAAATGCCGATTTCCAGTATTATGAAACTATCTGCGGAGGTGCAGGTGCAGGCCCCGGATTTCCAGGGGCTGACGCTGTCCATACCCATATGACTAACTCCAGAATTACTGATCCTGAAATTCTTGAAACAAGGTTTCTGGTTTTACTTGAAGAATTTTCCATCCGGAAAGGAAGCGGTGGAGACGGTAAATGTAGGGGTGGAAACGGGGTTGTCAGAAAGCTAAGGTTCCTGAAAGACATGAATGCCGCAATTCTCTCAAGCCACAGGAAATTTCCGCCTTTCGGGCTCAAAGGCGGCATGTCCGGAAAATGCGGAAAGAACACGCTCGTCCGCAGTGATGGAAGTGTTCTCGAAGTTGGGGGGCAGGCTGAGGTGAATCTAAAGAGCGGAGATGTTTTTGTGATCGAAACCCCGGGCGGTGGAGGATACGGCGAGAAGGAAAGGCAGGAAAACCGGAAAAAAACGAAATAAAAATGGAACTGAAATGGAACTGAAATGGAACTGAAACGGAACAAAAATTGATGAAACAAGAATTAATGAAATAAGAATTAATAAAAAAATAAAAAAAATAATAAATTTAAAAAGTAGGTTGGTTAAAAAAATGGGCTTATTTCGGAGGGTAGAAATTTCACTTTATAATTATATAAGTGTATTCAAAGTCTCCGCCAGCTTTTCCGTCGTTATCGCCATCCAGAGCAATCCCCTGTTCATCTATTATTACTCCGCATCCGGTTTCGCTTCCAAGTAAGGTAATTGTTATTTCAGCACCTGACTCATCCATAGGATATTCGCCATAAGGACGGAACATCAGCGTTCTGGACCCTGCATCCAGTAATCCTTCCACAGGCTCTGTTGATGCGGAACTTCTTACTATTACGGTTTCTTTCGTAATGCTTGCATTATTCATAGGCATATCGAATTCGATCCAGATAGGAGAGTCATGCCTGAAAGCAAAGGTCTGCCTGTCAGGATAAATCGACTTTACCTTCGGAGGAGCCTGTCCATGCTTGAAAGGAACGGAAAAAGATTTTAAAACTTCTGGGAGGCACTTACTGCAACAGCACATATGTTTTTTAACAGCATATATAATGGCAGCTCCTGCAAATGCGCCCAGCAGGAATTTACACCATTTATTCATTTTATGCAGTTTTATATCCTCCTTAATTTCATTCCACTTCGAGTTTATGCCCAGCCTTTTTAGCAGCATGTTTTTTAAAAGCGTACATGATTGTAGCTCCTGCAAGCACGCCGAGAATAATTTTTCCGAATTTCATAGTTGAAGACCCCTCACTTGCTTCACTTAATTTTATTTCTTCCTCTGGTTCCACTTCTACTTCTGTATGAGATTTTCCTGACTTAAGTTTATTAAGGAGATACACCCCAAGAGCCAGCTTCGCATATCTATGCAATGCCCCTTTGCTCTTTTGAGAGCCCCCTGCCTTAATTTTCTTCATTAAATATGCGCTCAGTAACAGCTTACCATATCTCTTCATATTCACCAATTTTGCACCCCCTTAAGATTTCCCTGCCGGATAACCCTTATTTCGTCATTTCTTCCGGAAAGGAGAGTAATACAACTTGAGAGTAATTAACTTAATACTCCTGTATTTATCCTATAGCTCACATATTATATAACGGCAACTATACAAAATACTCAATAATTTTTAACTGATAACTGTCTCTGGATACTGTCAGCTATCCTGTGAAAAAACCTGAGATTAATTGAGAAAGGTGAAACAACCCTTATTGAAAAATGTTATAAGCTCTTATTAAAAAATGTTATAAGGCTCGGCAGAGAAAAAATACTTAAAAAACAGTAAGAATGCCAAATTGCGATAAATTCGACTGCAGATCTGGGAGTTCCGGACCTCAACCTGAAGAAACTCCACAGATTGAAGAAACTCATGATAAATGTCCTGTAATAAAGATACAGGATGATAGATCACGAAAGCATTTTGTATTATAGAAAAGAAGATTAAGACCATGAAACAATCAATCGGAGCAAAGACACTTGCATTCCCGACTCCAACCTGGGTTGTCGGCACCTATGACATGAATGGAAAGCCAAATGCCATGACTGTAGCCTGGGCCGGAATCTGCTGTTCGAACCCTCCATGTATCAGCGTATCCTTAAGAAAAGCGACTTACAGCTATGCCGGTATTATGGAAAATAAGGCATTTACCGTAAATATCCCCTCAGAGGATTATGTAAAAGAAGCCGATTACTTAGGTATCGCAAGCGGAAGAGATGAAGATAAGTTTGAGGCAGCCTGCCTGACTCCGGTAAGAAGTGAGCTTGTGCCTGCCCCATATGTAGAAGAGTTTCCGTTTGTCCTTGAATGCAAACTTCTTCACACTCTTGAGATAGGGCTTCACACTCTGTTTGTAGGAGAAATCCTGGACATTAAGGCCGAAGAATCCGTGCTCGATGAAAACAAAAACCCTGATATCGAGAAAATCAGACCTGTTATATACAGCTCAGGGAATAGAAGCTATTACGGCGTCGGATGTAATCTTGGAAAAGCTTTCTCAATTGGAAAAAATGATAAATAAAATGGTAATAAAATAAATTCTGGGGTTCAAATTCTACTTGAGGAAATGAGGACTTCCTGTAATCACAAATTTTTCTACGCCTTATCTTCCTCAGGTTTGTCCCGTTTTCTGGCAAGAGATTTTTCAGAAACAATAGCAGTTCCATTTTTTTCACTGAAATACGAAATTGACTGAATTTTCACCCTCTCCTCCTATCAATAAAGAAAACTGTCAGGTCTTTTTGAATTTTTTGCCCTGCGAATCTATAGGAATCGTGATATGTTCTAAGTTGAAGGTCAATGGATTAGAAAGATCACTATTATAGCGCCTATCTTTATTATTTTCCGAACGCTTTTTTAGCCAGGACTTTCCACCCCTTATGATCGTTTCCCTCAAACTTCTCTGCAACAGCTTCGAGCAGGGAAGGGATATCCAGGTGCTGAGGGCATTTTTCAATGCACTGTTCGCATTGCACGCACTGGGAGGCGTAGCCAGGAACATCGCCTCTTATTATTCCTCCGGGTTTTGCTGCATACATAAGTTTTGCTTCTTTTTCGTTGCCTGACAGGTAAAAATTGTCATAGATTTCAAAACAGCCAGGAATATCCACTCCTGAAGGACAGGGCATGCAGTACCTGCAGCCTGTGCAGCCTGTTTTCATGAGTTCCCTGTACTTTTTTCCACTTTCTTTACAAGCTGCAATTCGACTTCAGTTAGGGAATTGGGGTGGGCTTCTTTTGCAATTTTCAGGTTCTCTTCGATGTGGGACTCCTCGTTCATGCCTGAAAGCACGACCGTGACTTCCGGGCGGTTCCAGATCCACCGAAGAGACCATTCTGCTGGCGTGCGTTTTACAGATGCTTCGCTCCAGATATCCTGAATTTCAGGGGGCACGGGGTTTGTCAGCTTGCCTCCGCGCAGGGGTTCCATGATAATGATGCCGAGGCCCTTTGAAGCGGCATATTCGAGTCCCTCTGTACCTGCCTGGTTTTTTTCATCAAGAAAATTGTACTGGATCTGGCAGAAAGTCCAGGGGTAAGCGTCTACAATCTGTTTAAAATCGTCAATTGACCCGTGAAAAGAGAAACCTGCGTTTATAATGCGGCCGTCAGCCTTTGCGTTTTCAAGAAAACTCACAACATCGAGTTTTTCCATTTTGTCCCACAAAGTATCCACAAGCCCGTGGACCAGATAATAATCGATATGGTCGGTCCTGAGCCTTTCAAGCTGGGTATTCAGGATCCGGTCCATATCTTCGCGGCTTTTCACAGTCCAGGAGGGAAGTTTTGTTGCGAGTCTGACCTTTTCACGGTATCCGTCAGCAAGGGCGTGGCCAAGGAAAGGCTCACTTTCTCCCATGTGGTACGGCCAGGCTGTATCTATGTAGTTTACACCGCGGTCAATTGCGGAGCGCACCTGGCGCGTGGCTCTTTCCTCGTCTATTTTCCCGTCTTTGAGAGGAAGGCGCATGCACCCAAATCCCAGTATTGAAAGTTCGTCTCCGTTCTTTGGAATCCTTCTGTAAAGCATCCACTTACCTCCCTTATTCCTCTGTTTTCCATTTTCTTCTTTGCCTTTAAAATGACGCCATTAACGTAATTATACGTTATCATGACTTTATTAAAGGAATAAAGCATCTTAATTACGTAAAAATAGGATTTGTTGATCCAAAATGTTATTGATTTCAGGTAAAAAATACCTGAGTTCAATGTAAAAATGGATCTTTATTCGTACAAATGAGATTATTTCCAGATAATATCTGCCTGTTTTCTTCCCGGAATCTTCCTGTACTTATATTTTGGATACCCAAAAATCATAGGAAACTGCAATATAAAGCCTTCGGGAATTCCAAGAGCCTCTTTTAATGGCTGATACTCCATTGCCGCTCTATGAAGAAGTCCTGCCCAGCAGGTACCCAGGCCAAATGAAGGAGCCACCAGGTCAAAGGTTGTCAGAGCTATAATACTATCTGTATATCCGAAGGCGTTTTCCGAGTAAGCATATACAAGGCCAGGAGCATTTCTGCAAATGGGATCAAGACCTGTATCAGCCAGAGTAACAAGGACAGGGAAATAATGCTTCAGAGGATGGTCTGCTCCTTTCTCTGCCATCATTCGCATCCAGTCAATAGTAAGCTTTGCAAATTTTTTGATATCTGCTGCCTCAGTTACTACAAGCCACTTAACAGGCTGTGCGTTCATGCCGGAAGGAGCAAAACGGACTGCTTCAAAGATGGCTTCTATTTTCTCTTTCTCAATCGGTTTGTCCTTGAAAGCCCTTATTGTCCTTCTGCTCTGGACATATTTTGCGAGAATGTCAGGCCTAATCTGTCCAATATCAGATGTATCTCCTTCAGGAGGAAATGCCTGGTAATTTGCTGTAATTGAATTTGTGGGGCAGATAGCCTCACAGTGTCCACAGCATGTACAGAAGGCTTCATGCTCGGCTGGAAAGCAAGGAAAACCTTCCTTATCTGGTATAATAACATTTATAGGGCAAACCATGGAACAGATTCCACAGGCTGTGCATTTTTCCAAATTAAAAGAAATAAGGCTCATTTAAGTCACCTAATTTAGTCTCCGCTTACATTATTCTCTTAGTAATCAGATAGCTTTCTCTGAGTTAGCTTTTCTTAAAAAGTTGTTTAGCCATAGCCATCCTTTGCTCCAGGTCAGGCCCCTCCAGTTCCTCTGTCACAGCTTTGAGCAGATCAGGTATTTTCAGACTTTGGGGGCATTTCTCCATACATTGACCACATTCAATACACTGGGAAGCGAATCCTCCAGGCTCACTATTTGTAAATACTCCGCTCATCCTGATTGCATATGTAAATTTGGCTCCATCCGCGTTACCGAACATGTGAAGGTTATTGTAGATACTAAAGCATTCAGGAATATTAACGCCTGAAGGACAGGGCATGCAGTACTGACAGCCGGTACAGCCGATTTTCATGAGCTGACGATATTTTTGCTCAACTCTGCTAACAAGCTGTACTTCGGCTTCGGTCAGGGAATCAGGATAGGCTTCATCAGCTATTTTCAGGTTCTCTTCAACCTGGGACTCCTCATTCATGCCTGAAAGCACAACTGTGACTTCGGGATGGTTCCACACCCACCGAAAAGCCCACTCTGCAGGCGTTCGTTTTACTTCTGCTTCATTCCATATCTCTTCCACTTCAGGAGGTACCGGGCTAGCTAAATTGCCTCCGAGTAGAGGTTCCATGATAATAATACCGAGACCTTTTGAAGCTGCGTATTCAAGTCCCTCAGTTCCTGCCTGATGCTTCTCATCCATGAAATTATACTGAATTTGGCAGAAAGTCCAGGGATATGCATCGACAATCCGCTTAAAATCCTCAATTGATCCATGGAAAGAAAAACCTGCATTGGTAATACGTCCGTCGGCTTTTGCTTTATTAAGGAAATCAGTCACACCAAGAGGCTCAAGTTTATCCCATACTTCTCCTGCAAGACCATGGATCAGATAATAATCGATATGGTCAGTGTTAAGTCTCTCTAATTGAGCATTCAGGAATCGATCCATATCTTCGCGGCTTTCTACGAGCCAGGAGGGGAGTTTTGTAGCAAGTTTAACCTTTTCGCGGTATCCACCTGTAAGGGCTCGGCCAAGGAAGGGCTCGCTTTCTCCCATGTGATACGGCCAGGCAGTGTCTATGTAATTTATGCCATGATCGATTGCAAAGCGCACTTGCCGCGCAGCTCTTTCCTCATCTATTGTGCCATCCTCTTTCACGGGGAGGCGCATGCACCCAAATCCCAGTATTGAAAGTTCCTCACCGTTCTTTAGTATTTTTCTGTACAGCATCTGTTCTCCTCCTGAGATTTTGAAATATTCTATTTTTTTGATTGGGTTTTTGATGGATTGCTTATTTTTGAGATTAATTGATTCACTAATTTCTCTATATATTTCTCTATATAATCGACTGACCACTCATAAATGGAGTAAAAACTTAATTTTCACTCAGACCTCTCCAGATAATTTGAAATCCGTTCTCTATAAGTTCATTTTTATCTTTCGATAAATTCGAATTAAGGATCAGGTTAACTACAGCCCTGCTGCTCTGATAAAACATCGCTATGGTCAATTCCGGGGAAAAGTCCTTGATTTCTCCTGTTTTTATCCCTTCATTCACAAGATTATGAAGGAAGATATATTCCTTCATCACTTCCTCACGCGTATACTTTGTTATATAAGGAGATGAACAGAATTGTCCGACAAAAAGGAACTCCTCCTGATTGTCTATACCCCAATTGATAAAATTTGACCACAATCTTCTCACTCTTTCCTGGAAGGTACTCTTGCTTTCGATTTCTTTTTCCATACTGCTACTTAATCTACCTTTGACCTCAAAATAAAGGCTATTTATGAGATCTTCCTTGGTAGGGAAGTAGTTGAAAAAGGTACCTGTGGCTACGCCTGCTTCTTTTGAAATCTGCGCAGTGGAGGTACCTTGAAAGCCCCTTTCAGTGAAGAGCTTCAGGGCTGTTTCCATTATGGCTGTTCTCTTGTCTTTAACTTGTTTTTTCATAATTCATCTCTATAATTGACTGATCAGTCAGTCTCTTTGTTATAAGTAGTTTACTATTTTGAGAGCAGAAAGTTTTGTATTAAAGTTTATGTGAATATTAGAAAAATATTTAAAACTTATTTTTTAAAATGACAGGAAACTTATAAAGCCGGCTAACAAAAACTCAGTAAGGAAAGATAAAAATGCCTGTTTATATGATAATTGAAATCACAATTCTGAACTATGAACTTTACGCCAAATATGTCGAAAAAGTTCCGGAAATCGTAAAAAAGCACGGAGGCAGGTATCTGGCTAGGGGAGGTGAAGTGATTCCTATGTTTGGGAACTGGAACCCAGAGAAAATAATTCTGATAGAGTTTGATACCGTGGAAAATTTAAGAAATTGCTTCAATTCCGCGGAATACCTGGAGATTGGACCCTTCAGAGAGCACTCCACTATCACAAAATCAATAATAGTAAATGGATGTTTGCTATCAAAATAATTTATTACTAATTAATTTTTACAGTTTTGGTAATGATAGCAGGGCTTCAAGTAAAAAAAGTTTAGAGAAAGATAGAGCATCTGGTTTTGGGATCAAGTCTAGGTAGATATGAGTTTGGGTGTTGAGAAAAAAGTTTTCAGGCACCCTGTTCCGTATATAATATATTCTCTCATTATCTGTAAAATAACACCTGTAAAATACCTTAATGAAAAATAACGTAATAATTTTCTACTTTATTTCCGGAAATAAAGAGGATGGAGTCAGACGAAATCCTGCCTCCGACACCTGTGATGGATTTTATAAAACGTCCTTAAGGGCTTCTGAGGCTGTATAAACGCTTCCAGCTCCGAAAATGTATTGAGTTATCCTTATTGCCTGCATCACTTCTTCTTTTGTTGCCCCTGCCTGCATGGCCTGCATTGAAAGGAATTTTACCCCATCTGCAGAACCGTTAGCTGCATCCAGAGCCACTGCAATAAGTAATTTGTACTTAAGAGGAATCCCTCCCTCTGCAAACGCAAGCTCGCGTGTATTTTCAAGCAGGGTAAATAATTCAGGGTCCTGATCCATAATAGTCTGTAACGGGTTCTCTGCCAATATATCCTCTCCGTTTCGTATTATTCCTAAAAATTTTGGTTTTATTATCTATTCTGTTTGTTAATTATTATACTACCAATCAATTTTAAAGCATTCCCTGAGCAGTCGAAGAAGGTGGGAAAATAAGGTGGGAAAAATAACAAGAAAAGACTAAAAACCAACTAAGAAAATTATATATATACGAAAGCTTGGGGGAATTGGCATCTGATATTTGAGATGGTTTGGAATTTTAGGGGGTCTAAAAACTGGTTTGGGTGTACAAGAAAAGTGTTTATCAGATGCCCTAAATACTAATATTAGTTACTAATATATAATATTATTGATATAATTTTAGTTTGTCGACTAATATATAATATTATTGATATAATTTTAGTTTGTCGAATTGTGCACAAATATTCCTAATGCCGGATTTTGGCGTAAATATTGAGTTACAATTGCTAAAATACTTGGAAATAGGGAGAACAGCCTCTGAATGAGATACAAAATGAGATATTTTCGTCCAGAAATTTTGCTGATTTACTTTAGCTGATCAATTTCTCCTGCTAGTGCTTTGACCCATATTTCTGATTAGTGTTTCTCATTTTATTAAGAACTTATATTAACAATTTAGATATACCAAATAATTGGGAGGAATAATGAGGCTTACAGGTGAATTTAAAGACTTTCTTCAGAATGTCACCACTTTACTTATTTCCATTTTGACCAGACATAAATCACCTGTTTTCAACTGCAGGACGTCAGCAAATTGTGAAGGCACTTCTGCGGTCAGGATTTTATTGTGTCTGGCAAGTTTAACTGTTATTTTTTTCTTTGTTCCTTTATTGATAATGTTGTTGACATAAGCCGAGTAAATATTCTCATCCTGATCTTCAGAGCCAGAGCCCGGAAGGAGAAGAGTTATGTTCTCAGGATGGATTCCCCAGGAAACTTTATCCCCGGGTTTGATGTTAAAAGAGTTTACTCTAATTCGCAGGTCTCCGCTTTTTAAAACTGTACTTCTGGATGCTTCGTCATATCCTTCTACTCTGGCGTCGTCAAAAATATTTAACAGGCCAATTAGCTCGGCTACCTTCCGGTTTTTAGGGTTATAAAAAATGTCTTCCAGAGTCCCTAGTTGCTGGACCTTTCCTCCGTGTAAGACAAGAATCCTGTCAGCCAGCAGAAAAGCTTCTTCAAGGTTATGGGTAATGAACAGCAAAGGTATTCCGAGTTTTTTTGCAAGCTTTTCATTTTTTCCGCAAATTCGGTTCTTATTTCCCGGTCAAGTGCAGAAAAGGGCTCATCAAGCAGCAGGAGCTCTGGTCTGGGGGCAAGAGCTCTTGCCAGAGCAACTCTCTGCTTTTGCCCGCCTGAAAGCTGGGAGGGGTAACGTGTTTCCAGTTCTTCGATGCGAAGAAGGTTCAGCACTTCCAGAACCCTTTTCTCTCTGGTTTCTTTTTCCCAACCTTTAAGACCGCATTCGATGTTCTTTTTTACATTCATATGGGGAAACAGAGTATAGTTTTGGAAAACATAGCCCAGATTGCGCTTCTGGATCGGCAGATTAACTTTTTTGTCTTTGTCGTAGAAAATTTTACTGTCCACCGTTATTTTTCCGTCATCAGGCTCCGTGATTCCTGAAATGCATTTGAACAATGTGGTTTTTCCGGATCCTGATGGCCCGAAAAGTACAACAAGTTCGTTTTCCATTTCGAAGCTAACGTCCAGAGTAAAAGCTTTCCTTTTTTTCTTTTTCCATCACTTTCAGCTTCATGATAACATTTTCTAATGTCGACCTTGACACCCAAGCTTATACCTCGAACTTTCCTCTGCTGACAATTTTCCCGGTCAGAGCAATGGACAGCAGGGACATAAGGATCAAAACTAAAACCATTATATTGGCAAGTTCGTTGTTACCTGCTTGAAAAGCGCTGTATATTGAAATCGACATTGTGTTCGTTTTTCCCGGGATATTTCCTGCAAGCATAAGGGTTGCTCCGAATTCTCCGACAGCCCTTGCAAAACTGAGTACTAATCCTGCCAGTATGCCCCTTTTTGCAAGAGGCAATGTTATTAGCAGAGCAGTTTCAAGCTCACTTCTTCCAAGGATATATGCTGCATATTCCAGTTCCTTATCCACGGTCTCGATAGCTGCTTTTGCAGTTTTTACCATGAGAGGAAGGGAAACCGTATAAGCCGCAATAACTGCTGCCTGCCAGGTAAACATGATCCCGGTCCCCAGAACATCGAACATCAAGTGTCCAATAAACCCGTTTTTCCCTACCAGTATGACCAGAAGGTAGCCAATTACAGTAGGTGGAAGAACTAGAGGAAGTGTTACTAGCAGTTCTGCAAGCTCTTTTCCCCGGAAATCACGCCTCGCAAATATATAAGCTATGACTACGCCGCTGCACAGTACGAGGAGGGATGATATGGAGGCTATCCAGAGCGTTATAGATAAAGGAAACCATATCTGGTCCAGCATAGAGATCATGTCTAATTATATTACTCGGATATGACTGTGAATCCATACTTTTTCAGTATTGTCTGCCCTTCTTCTCCGGTTACGAAATCAAGGAATTTCTGAGCTTTTTCTTTATGTTCGGAAGAAGAAACTACAGCTATCGGATAACTTACCGGAATGCTAACAGGCACACTGGCAACAATTTTTACAGTTCCTGGTTGCGCAGTCTTTGCATCGGTCATATATACAAAACCTGCATCCACTTCTCCTCTCTCCACATATACAAGGACCTGTTTTACGTCCTCGGCAAGTACCAGTTTATTTTCAAGCTGACTCCACAAGCCCGCTTCCGTCAGTGTAGTGCGCGAATAGTTGCCCACTGGGACTGTATCCGGGTTTCCAATGCTGATTTTCTGAATTTTAGGATCTGCAAGGTCTTTTATGCTAGTTACATTAAGTGTACTGGTTTCAGGTATAATAATCACAAGTGAGTTGTGAGCAAAGTCTTTTCGCGAACTATTATCGATAAGGGTTTCATTGCCAAGTGTGTTCATCTGACCTTCGTCAGCCGAAGCAAAAACATCGACAGGAGCTCCTCCTTCTATTTGCATACGCAGGTTCCCTGAGCTTCCAAAGTTCAGGTTCACGTCAGTTCCAAGATTTTCCTTTTCAAACCTGGAAGCAATGTCCGTGAAAGCTTCAGTAAGGCTGGCAGCTGCAGAAACGGTTATAACTTCAGGCACTGCTGTAGTTGGAGTTACTGCTGTAACTGGAGTCTCAGTTGCATTTGGAGCTTCAGCTTTATCGCCAGTGCATCCTATTGCAAGGAATACACTGAACAATATTAACAAAATAAGCAATTCTTTTCTCATCATTTACCTCCTCTTAACTATAGTTAGGACTTACGCACTTTAGATTCAAAATCAAGCACAGTAGCCATCAGATTTAGAATTTGAATTTCAGGAAGTTGTAAGCCTACTGCAGTTGATTTGGTACTTCAAATGCGTAAGTCCTATATAGTAATATCACATTATGAACAGGGTGTTATGTTTGACGAGACATAACGGTTTTCTTTCTTTACTTTAATAGTATAAGAAGATTTCCGGTTTCAGTCTCAAAAAGGGCTTCGTAGCCTGGATTTATTATTTTTCAATAAATAGTGCTTTATACCGTGGTTTTAAGGAAATCAGTTATTTCTGAAAGATCCTTGTAATATCTTCAAGGCTTCGTCTGCCGATGACCGAATTATTGAAGGCAAAGGCCTGGTTGTTGACGAATAGGCAGTGACAGGGGAATCAAATCCTTTAAGGAAAGATTTTGAGTATGAGATTACAATAATATGGCTTGCCAAAATGGTTGCACTGACTGTAATAATGACAAACATTCCCATTATTTTCCCTATATTTAAAAGAACCTATTTTCCCTTTTCGATATTTTTTCATGAAGGAAAGATTTTAAGCAAATTTTCAGTAAATAGAAAATGTTTAACTTTTAATTTTAATTTTCTTTTTTTAATTTGATATTTTGTATAATATTATGCCAATCACTTTTCATTCCTTTATGCAAAAGGCCCAAAGGAAACACTATTTCGCTGAACTAATTTTATTCATGAACACCTGAAAGCGCCTGCAGACCTGTGGACAGCAGTTCGATAAAGGAAGTATAAAGCTCTTTAAATCTTTAGGTTTAGCGAGTAGCTCACCAATATATACTGAATTATGGGGTTAGTGTATGAACAGAAAGGATTGCACTCTATCGTTAGATGAGCTTTTGAAGTTTGAAGGGGTAATGGCAGCCGGGATTTTCAGCCCTGAGGGAAAACTTGTGGGTTATAATCCAAGGACGGTATGCCAAAAGAGATGGCTGAGATGACCGCCAAGTTCTGCGGAACCGTGAACATGATGTTTGATACTCTGGCCAGTGCTTACACACAGCTTTATAAGATGAACTGGGTACCTCAGCATAACTGGATGTACAGTGGTGGCGATTGGACCGTTATGATCTCGGGAACAAGGGGCGTTTTCGTCGAAAGCTCCAAGGCGGATTTAAAGCAGCTTCTTAAGGCATTGGGAATATGTTAACGCTTAATAAGCCTGGCTGACCAGCCTGGGTTAGCTAAAGTTTCGAACATAAATTTAAACTTAATTCACTCCAGGCTTTACAACCACGGAAAAACTTACAGCCATGAAAAATTGTGCCCATGTTACATGTCATGAAACAGCAGTACTGCTAAAAAACGAATTTCCATCGTCTTTTTTTATACCATTACTTACATAATTAATAATTGGTCCATAGGGTCAGTCCCTGATGTATGAAGAAGACGTACAAAGAAGATATGTAACTTAAATAAGTAGTAACTTGACTAAGGTAACTTAACTGAGTAATGACTTAAATAAGTAGTAACTTAACTGAGTACAGAACTAAATTACATAAAATTGGACCAGGCCTTATGGATCACTTTTGAAGACTCTTAAATGCTTTCGCAGTAAATCGATTCCTTGTTAATTTCGTTTGTTCCTGAATAAACCTTTTCTCTAATTATATTGCCAGGCTCTCGGTTTGCTCTTTTGTTTCCCTTGCAGGTGCTGTTGCTGAGTTTTAGCTTTTTAACCCCTGTTCACACCAGCAGACTGCAGCTGTCCTTTAAAATGATCGAATGAATAGAAACCTGATGATCAGCTTTCAAGCCAATTATTATTTCTGGTTATCAATAGAGATAGATTAATACTGCAGCTCTTGTCTGTCTCCCTTTTCCCATTCCATACCTTTATCCTTGTTTTATATTACTATTTCTAATATATTATATTGGTTTTTATTTTGTCATAATTATCATTATCTATCAAAAACCACAGTTGTGAGATCGCAGTCTGTCAGTGGTAAATATATATTAATATTTTAACGTCCTCAAATAATCTGACTATATAGAGTATAAGGAAAATCTATATATATCTAGAAGACAACTATAGTATGTCGATAAGGAAAGCAATCGACCAGAAAGTAACAGAAAACTAAATACAAGTTAGAAAGAGGTGATAAAAAATGGAAAAAATAAGGAATTTAATTCTCGAAAACGTAGCAATATTCAATGAAGCGTTCCCGAACAGATTCTGCCATAGTCCGGATGTCATTTCCGCAATCTCGTACGACTATCAGTTCACTTACGGACAGATTGAAAACGAGATCGAGAAGATGGTCCATGAAGGGGTTCTTGATGCGGAACTCTCAGACTGGTGCGAAATAAAGCTCTTGTAAGAAGCTTGCTACCTTTCGAGTAGAAATTGAAGAAATGGAAATCACAAACCACCGCATGACAACATAAAGGACTAACTGAGAAATAACGGATTAGACTAAGTATTTAAGTATTTAGCCGAATGTTCAGTCACTTAGTTAAGTATTTGGCCATTGAGCCAGGTGTTCAAATAGGATAAAGAAATATATACGGCGATAATTTACATACAGCGTAAATTCACTCCAAATTTCGCAAGTAGCTAAATTCTTTTTCCCTAAAACCTTTTAATTCTGAACAATATCCAGAAGCGGGCATTTTGCATAGCTGCTTTTTTCTGATAATATCTTTTGGCATGTTCCACAAGCAGGGCATGGAACTCCTGATACACTGCCAGATCGTCGGGCAAATTTATTTCAAATAAGGCTTCAATTTCACTGTAATTTGCTTTTTCATCAGCAAGGCCCAGGTTTGTTACTATTCTTCTCGTATAGCTATCAACGACAAATGAATGTTGTCTGAAGGCATACAGCAGGATCGAATCTGCAGTTTCCGGGCCTACGCCTTTTAAAGAGAGAAGTTCTTGACGAGCTGGCGTTCTGCCTCCAAGTTCGAGAAACCAACAGGCAAGGGCTTTCAAACGCATCGTTTTCTGGTTATAATAGCCTGCGGGTCTGATAGCTTCTTTAAGGGTCTCAGAGTTAAGAGAGATTACAGCTTCAGGGGAAAGGGCATTTAACCGTTTCAGGTTAAGAAGAGCCTTTTCAACCTGCATCCAGCTCGTATTCTGGGTAAGTAGGGCTCCGCAGATAATCTCAAACTGCTGGTTCCTGGTCTGAGGGTAGGTATAGTCGGCAGGATGATATCCCAGAATAGACCCTGTTTTTGCAGGATTCGTCCCTCTGGCTTCATGAAGTTCGGTTAGAGGCCACCAGCCCTGTGGGCCGTAGGTGGCAAAGAGACAGTCGTAGATCTTCCTGATAACAGGCATGACCGTTTTTTTTTCGGAACTGAGGTTTTGAGCACTCTTTTTCATTTTAACATATCATATTCAAGAAATAGTTTAAAACTCTTCTATTCCAGTACTTTTTATGTGTTTTTATTTTTGAATTTCCTTCAATATTTCTGAATCAAAAAATATAAAAATTTATTTCTTGATTTGCAATTACCTCTATTCCCTGTCCCTGTATACTTCCTGAGATATCCTTTTAACCTGATAGGATTTGCAGTTAAAAATATTTCCTGCCTTTTTAACTGTTCCTCCATACCTTAATTGTCATTCATACCTCAATGCGTCCACAGGTTTCAGTTCAGCAGCATTCTTTGCAGGCACGAGACCTGCAATCAGTCCCACAATTATAGAAACCAGGGTTGCAGTCACTGTGCCTTTCAGGCTGAGAGCAAATTCAAAGGGGACTTTCATCTGAATTGAAATCAGCAAGAGAATAACCTGGACTGCAGCTGTCCCAAGGAGAATTCCTATAATTCCACCCACAAGACTGATCATTGCTGCGTTGCAGAGAAAGATGAGCATGATATCTTTATTCTTTGCTCCGATGGCTTTCATAATCCCTATTTCTTTAGTTTTTTCAAGGACAGACGTAAACATTGTATTCGCAATCCCTGTAGAACCTACAAGTAGGGAAATCCCTGCAATAAACGCTAGGAATGCTGTAAGGCCGTTAATCAGCTTTCCGGTGCTCTCAATCGTTTTTTTTGGAGAATTTATATAGAAGTCCTGGGTATCTTCGGTAACTCTTCTCGAGCGCCTTAATTTGCGCTCGATTTCTTTAAGGGCTGCATCATAATCCGCCCCTTCATCGAGTTTTATTTCTATGCTGTCGTAGACTTCCCGTTCCCTTTCAGGCATATCCTCATCACTATACGAAAGGGAATATACATCCTTGTAAGGCATATAGATGCTGCTCCCGAAAAGTCCTTTCAGGCCCCCAAGAAGCCCTTCATCTTTTTCAAGGATTCCGATTACCCTGTAAGATCTGCCATTGAGGAGAATCATCTGGTTGAGCCGGATTTCTTGCTCAAAGGTATCATTCGAAAGTTCTTTTGATATTATTACAACTGATTTGTCTCCGGATTTTAACATCCTCCCCTGTTCTACCTTCTTATTTGTGAGCTTGGGCCAGAAATTAGGGTCCACACCTTTGACCCCGACAGAAGTTGTCTCACTTCCGAATGTCAATTCTGCTCCGCCTTCAACATTGACATTAATATACTCGACATCTGGAATGCTCAGAAGAGTGAACACATCCGTTTTTGTTAGCTCTGCCTCTGTTACGGACTCAGGCTCTATGGAATCAGAATTATTGGTTTCAGATACCTCTTCAGTCTCTTCAGTAACTTCTTCAGTTTCTGGGGCTACCTCCTCAGTCTCTGCAGCTACCTCTGAACTAACTTCTGTATCTTTCACCATTTCTCCGTCCTCATTTACTTGAAATGGAATCGAGGCCACTATTGTAATAGTGTCGCCTCCAAGCCCCTCCAGAGTTTCGGTTACCTGTTCCTGAAAATACTCTCCTGTTGTGACGATTGCCATTACCGAGGCGATACCTATGATCACCCCTATGATTGTCAGCCAGCTCCTCAGTTTATTGGCTTTAACCATGTTAAAGGCAATTTTCAAAATCTTTTTCGATTTCATGGAACCACAGACCCGGTTTTGGATTTACTCGTCTGTTTTCCTTTCTTCGATTTGCTCTTCATAGGGTCCTTTTTCAGCATTTCGTTCTTTCATCTTTTTCTGATGCTGTTTATAAAGAAGAAAACCTACAGCTCCTAAAAGGAACACAATTATAATAGATGGGAATACGCTTGATCCATTATCTTCTTCAGGCAGTTTCGAACCTGCTGCGGTTGCAGAAGGTGAAGCATACAGGGGCATTATTTTTTCCTGTACCTGTCTCATCCCGTCGCTGGAAGTATAGCTGATTTCAAACTTTATAGGCAGATCCTGGCCATTATTTTTGGGTTTCAGGCTGAATTCCGCAACCGCATAGTCTCCTTTTTGCAGGTTGCCAAGAATAACCGAGTTGCTGCCGTCCGTCACTGTCCAGTTTGCCTGTGCCGGAACAGAAACCTTGACCGAATTTGCCCCGTTGTTTCCGATGTTCGAAATCGAAAAAGTGTAAGCTCCAGCAGGACTTATTTCCATGAAGGCAACATCAAAATCCGTGGTACCTCCAATATAGATTCCTGCCTTGCTTTTGATTTCCTTTCGCTTTTGATTTTCGACAGTTCCCGCTTCCGTAATTGTCTGGAGTTCCTCAATATCGTCATAGGTAAGAACCATGTTCAGTTTGTACAGGCCTGGTTTTGTATTCACGTTGGTCAAAACTTCGAAGCTGACGTTTTCAGTGTCTCCAATACCGATAAGGTTAATGTGCTTAACATTGCTGGAGCCGACAGGCAGGATTACATCGTTTGCGCATTCCCAGGAAAACATTGCATTTTTGAGAGGGAATTACCCACATTTTTTATGCCGAAAATAAGATTGGTTTTCTCTCCAGGTATCAATTTTTCTACGCTGATATATTCAATTTCAGCATTTGATTCGCTGTCTATATCTATCGTGAGTTCTCGAATGATCGAAGCTTCATCTTCATTACCTGTTGTGTAAAGGCGTACCTTAAGGGGATATTTACCTTCATTAACGTCATTTTCAATTCCTAGCTTGAGCTTAACGACCTTTCTTCGGTCATCTTCAGAGCGTTTTCCAAGAGTGCCTATGTTTTCTACAAGTTTTTCTCCGGTAAGAGTTCTGAAAGGATATTCGGGCTGGACTTCTATAAAACAATTCTCAATATCTTTATAACCCGTGTTTTCGATCGAGAGACTGATTTCAAGGACATCCCCGGGCTTAACAGGATCAGGATCCTGGTTGAGAAGGCTAATATTTACCCCTTTATCAAGCTCTGTATCAAGAGTGCTTGTGGCCATGGTGGAGTCGCAACATAATGAAAGGCTCAGTAGTATCAAGCAAATAAAACCGATAAATTGTTTAAGCTCCATTTTTAGATTCCTCAGTTTCTTAATCCCAAAATTTTTGCCATATTTTCTGTCCGGATACTTTCATTCTGAAATGCATCCTAAAAATTGATCCGTATTTTTCCGTATTTTTTCTGAAATTTGATATATAGTCAGGTCAGGCTTCAGGATCGATTTGTTCTTTGTTCGGCTCATCCCTAACCATTTCCCCGTCCTTTAACTGAATATGTCGGCTGGCATACCCTGCAAGGTGCAGGTCGTGAGTGACCATAACTACTGTTTTTTCTTTTTCCTTCCAGAGTCTGTAGAGAATTCCAATCACTTCTTTGCCGGTGACACTATCAAGTGCTCCAGTAGGCTCATCTGCCAGGATGATTTCGGGATCGCAGGCAAGAGATCTTGCGATCGAGACTCTTTGCTGCTGGCCTCCCGAGAGCTGAGAAGGTTTATTCTGCATTTTATCGGAAAGCCCTACAAGGGTCAGCAGTTCCTTTGCTCTTTTTTCCGCAGTATCATCGTCAATTTCCTGGATTTCCAGAGGCAAAAGCACATTTTCGAGAGCCGTCATTCCCGGGATCAGGTTGTACTGCTGGAAAACGAACCCTATAGTCCTACCTCTAAGAGCTGCAAGGTCCGATTCCTCAAGGAGGGCTATGTTTCGGCCTTTCAGGAAAATTTCACCTTTTGAAGGGATATCAAGACAACCAACAAGGTTCATCATTGTCGACTTTCCGCTCCCGGAAGGGCCAATTATAGCCGCAAATTCATTTCTCCCGAGTTTTACAGTTACATCTTTCAAAGCATTGACCTGAACTTCGCCCATTTGATAAGTTTTCCAGACATTCCGAAAGGCGATCAGTGTATTTTCCATGTTCTCTCCTGAATGACTACCTAATGAAATATGAGTAATAGTTAAAAAGTTTATTTAATTTCATTTGTAACTCTATTCAGCCTACTCACAATCAGTTTAATGATACTGATTTTTAATGTACTCAATAGTGTGATTATTAACTAACGAAAAAAAACATGATTATTGGAGAACATTTAAATCAAATTAACTTAAAGAAGTGTGCCCATTGGATTTTCAAAAATATGGCTATTAATGTTGCGTTGCCTGGGCTGAATATACATTCATTTATCCTTTCTACAGGAATTTATTATTCATTCGAGATCTGAATCTTCAAAAATGAACAACTCATCGATTGTAGTATCCAGGTACCTGGATACCCTGTATGCAAGCTTGAGGGAGGGGTTATATTTTCCTTTTTCAAGAAAAACGATGGTTTCTCTTCTGACCCTACCATATTTGCAAGAGCTTCCTGAGTAAGATTGTGTCTCGCTCGAAACTCCTTGATCCTTGTTTTCACAATTTGCCCTCCAAGCCTTACTCGACATCACCCTTTTGCATGAAGTACCACCTGAAAACATTTGCAGAAATAATCATAAAGAAAAGAAGTATGCCAAGAACTCCTTCTGCAGTAAGTTCTGCCAGCCCGAAGCACTGAACCCAGGAAAGGACAGCAATAACAACAAGAGTAAGCAACCAGGAATATGTAATCCCGTACGCTGCCAGCTTTTTTGTCCTCTCATCCCTGTCAGGAAGGTTTCCATGCCTGAAGAGCCTGAAAGCTGTCACAATGAAGATAATCAGGCCCGTGTTGATTAAAACAATCGGGATCCGCATATCAATATCAAGAAAAGCAGCCGACAACATGCCGGCAACAATAATGGCTATTCCGAGGACAAGTTTGTACATGTATTTTCTTTCCATATTTTTCCATCTCTTGAGTTTGTTTCTGCCAGATATTAAGAAATATTCCAGACATTAGTAAAAATTTTGGATATTGGCGTATTTCGGAGATTAGCAAAGATTTGTTCATTATTTGCAACATATTATTCGATATTTCTAATATTTAGTTAGATATATATAACATATACTAATATTTAAGAACTCTGCCCGGAAAGGAACTTTCAGTTAGAAATCACTGAAATAATGTTATCAAAGCAAAACAAATCTGTTGTAAAAAACAGAAATCCTCTGCAGCTTATCGTACTCTGGAGGTAAAATATAGGAAAAATAAAAGAGCTGAAATCAAAGCCCGGAATGATTACCGAGTTATTAAATCTCCAATACCGGACTATAAAATACTTTTCTTTATATTCAGGTGAATATCTTTTTCAGCGGCAGATTTTCCTGGTTTACAGTGTTAATTTTTTGCATCGTAGGTATTTAACAAATGTATTTTTTCTATATTCCTCAAAAGCTGTTTTCAATTCTTCTTGTGTGTTCATGACAATCGACCCATACCAGGCAACAGGCTCTCTGATAGGCTTTCCAGATATAAGAAGAAACCTTACGCCGTTTTCTCCGGCAATTACCTCTATAAAATCTCCATCTGTGTACAGAATCACGCTTCCAGGTTCTATTGCGCAATTTTCTGAAGGATCAATGTACCTTCTTCCTTCGGCCTCAAAAGCACAGAGCTCTCTTTCTTCATCGAAATACCCTTTTCCCTCTATTACGTATGCAAAGACAGTGTGACCAGGAATTGTTATATGTGAAAACTTCTCCTCTGCAGGCACTGTTACATCAATGTATTCGGGGTCGGTCACAATTTCTCTTACGGACCCCTCGATGCCGTTCACATCCCCGCAAATAATCTTCACCTTCAGGCCTTTTTCCATAAGAAGTTCGGGTATCTTGTTACTTTTGATCTCCTGGTAGCGAGGCTCTATTGTCTTGTGTGAAGCCTGAAGGTTTGCCCAAAGCTGAAAGCCCCGCAACTGCCCGTTTTTATCTCCTGTAGGTATTTCCTGGTGGACAATCCCGCTTCCTGCAGTTATCCATTGCACGTCCCCTGGCCTGATCAGACCTCTGTTTCCAATAATGTCCTCATGCTTGATCTCCCCCTCAAGAACATATGTTATCACCTCAATTCCCCTGTGAGGATGCCACGGAAATCCCATCATGTATTCTTCCGGATTACGTGAATGAAACTCATCCAAAAGCAAAAAAGGATCAAGCTCAGGAGCCTGCTGGAATCCAAAAGCCCGCTTAAGATGTACGCCTGCGCCCTCAATAGTTGGCATGCTTTTTATTATTTTTCTTATCCTTCTTGGATTAACCAATGTAACCACTCCCTGGTGAAAAATAATGTATATATCCTCAATCAATGAGAAATAGCCCAGGTCCGCTTAGCGAAGCGAAATAGACATGCGCTGTTGCGATGTAATCACAACTCCCGGAAAGTCTCAGATTTCCTGTGATTATGAAGCGGAACTTGGCTTCTGAATCCGCCTGAGCAAATTCTTTGATTTACTTCTATCTGCTCAGAGTTATTTTTCCCCTATCTTACTATCACGTTTGTTATACTTTGGTTTTTTGGAAAACGCCAGATCAGATTGAACAATGTTGACTGCTGCAGAATTCATACTGAATTTAATTGATAGGTATTTATGTCATAGAGTTTCAATCCTAATCTCTATATTCTGCTTTCTGTAGATATACTGATAATAGAATGCTAAAATCCTCCCTTAAATTTTAGATCTGAAAATGGAATATTAAAAATAAGAAATATCACAATTATCGGAGCCTGAAGAATGACCCTTGTTATCGCTTTTATCGGGAAAAACGGTGCAGTAATGACCGGAGACCTGCGGGAAATAACATTTGAAGGAGATAAATCGGATAGGGAGAGGCTTGAAAAAGAACTTTACAGCGGTGCAATAGTCACGGATGAAGAGCTAGTAAAAAAGGCAGAAGAATTCGGGGTCGGTATAACTGTCACGGACTGTAAGAGCAAGGTATCGGAAAGGAACGGCGTTTTAATGGGAGAAGTGTCCTCAATTGAAGGCGGAGTCGTCAAGAAAAGAAGGCTGTATGCTTCAGCAGGAAATTATGCAATTACCGAACTCAGGGACATAGAAATCATATTAACTTCACATGGGAAAGGAAGCAATTTTATAGCTTTTGGAAATGAATTTACAAAACAGATAGCCAATAAATGCTTCAAGGACAACTGGACGAAAAAGAGTAACTTTCAGGACGCAGTAAAAATACTTATGCTCTGTATGGAAACCGCAGCCAGGAAAACCGCTTCTGTGAGCAAGCAATTCTTTCTGATTCAGACTGCCTTGAATGTTGATGTTTTAAAAGTCGTGGAAGAAGATCTGAAAGAATGAAAGTAGGGTTGAAAAATCAACCAGACTTATTTTTTCAAGAAATACGTCTGGAATTTGCAGCATTGCAAGCAATTGACCTAAGTTTATAAGTTCTGCCAACCTTTCGTGTATATTCTGAAAGATCAAAGACTTTCAAACATTAAAAGTCAAAAGAGTAGGATTCAAATAAAATGGGTATAGCCCGGCACGGATTCGAACCGAGGTTGCAGGATCCAGAGTCCCGCATGATTGACCACTACACTACCGGGCTTCGATGATTTTTCGCTGTGGGACGCATTTCTTTCGCCCTTAAGCGTATCTTCTAAAGGAAGATTAGATATATATATCTTTCGGCTGAAGCGCCCTAGACTTCTAAAACAAAATAATAAAAAAGTTACATTTTCATTACATGTTTTCTTCTGGCTGATTGAGAACTGCAGTCCACCACCAGCGGGCCATATCCAAGAGGTCTTTTGAGAACTGGCCTGAAAGCCTGTATTCTTTATTTTTTATCGAGATCAGCCCCGCTCCAAGCAGCTTATTGCGCATTGCGTAAAATGAGGCACGCCCTACCTGGAGTTCTTCCAGAATGGCCTTCCATTCGTCAGTTCGGATTGCATTTCCTGCGGCTTGCCGCTCTTCAATGATTGTCAGGAACTTTTGTCCCCTAACAGCAGTGGCATCCTCTTGAAAAATACGTCGCATAAGACTGTAATAGGGATCCCTTGAATGGCCGATACGGGTATTGGCATCAGATCTTACCACTACAGTTGTTGCTGTTCTGGGTGCGTTTTTTACAAGTGACATTGTCCATCAGAAAATGTGGGTGGAATAGATAAACTTATCAAACCGTAAATTCGGTAGACGTCCTGGACGAATTTACAATCTTCATGAGCAGGTCTACATATTCTTCTCTCAGAAGATAAACCATCGGGGTTTTATAAGATTCTTTATGCGCCCTCAGAATTCCAAGTTTCGAATGGATGTACCCTACCATGGATGCAACGGTATTTCTCGATACATTATACTTGCTTGTAAGCATTTCATGTAGTTCATCAATAGTCGCTTTTTTTACCTTGATGAAGATACACAGTATAGCTCTTCGATATCCACTGGAATCAACTTCAAGAAACTTCTCTAATCTGGCTTTAATTTTAGCTCGGATGGATACCATTAATTACCACCTTTACTGATGTAGTAAACTATGTCAGTTATAGTTATATATATAGATTTGTAAATTTATTCGGCCTGATGGGAATGAATTTAAAAATTCAGATCCATTAAACAATTTTACTTAAATTCAAGTCCGGTTTTCTGTATACCTATATATTCTTCTTCTGATATATCGCTTTTTGTGGCTCATCAGTGCCATCTATACTTCCAAATCTCTTTAGAGTTTTTCATTATAAATGCCTGACTCTTATGTTTTTGCCCTTAAATTCTGATTTTCATAAGCTGTATACTCCTATAAATAGGAAAAGCTTTTATTAAAACAGAATGAATTTGAACACCTATAAAATATATTTAATTTGATACTCTATTATTCTCTTATGGCTATATATTAAGTTTGTGTTTACTCTACTAAAAATGTCCAGTTTTACTTAACTAAAGTGAAAATTGTGTTTTCCAAATTTTGTTTAAGACTCTTAAATTAGATCTGAGTTTGTTTCAAAACTACCTTCAATTTCTCTGAACCAATATTTAACAGGAGACGAATCAAGATCAATTGAAGTAAATATAATACAGGTTTGCAATTAAAAACATGGAGAGCCGGAGTTTTGAAACTAGATCTATAGAAACCTGACCAAGAAAGTCGTTCTCAAAATTTATTATGTAGCTGAATATTTTCGTTCTTAAATTTATCACGTATCCGGTGTAACGTAAATTTGTTTTTAAAAGCCTATTCTTGAAGAACCTTGCGACATCTGTTGTCACATTTTGAAATATCAAAATTAATTGAAAAGGTAGGGAGAAGCTGGATTATCCTTAAAGCTAAGAATTTTCATAAAAAGGGGATTAATTAATAAGGTATATATGTTCCAAGTTTTTGGAGGATTTATAATTTTTAAAATAATAATAACATACTCTTCTATCTCAAATTAATACTTATTTTCTTTAACACTAATTTTCAAAAAAGGTAACACAAGAAAACTGAGAATCACAATCGGAATATATGTAATCAAAATAAATTACATCAAACTTACAAGAATTACTAAATTTTTACTTCAATATAAATCTTCTCATTTGATGGTTTTGGTGAAGATATTCAAGTCGATATCTCTTAATATTGTTATTTTTTTCTTGTTTTTGAATTATGTAAAATTGGGTCGTTTCCATGAGTCATTGATTAATTCCGAAAAAGCAAGTATACCCTCCACATTTGAATATATTCCAGATAAATCCTTCTGTTTATAGTTTTCAATAACTCATGCCCACTACCCAAAATTGTCTTTTTTAAAAATTGCCCCAACAAAAATTTGTATTTATATCTGTTTAATAGAAATCCATTTTTAGTACATCATTTTGTTTATATTTATGGGGACATCAGTAGTCTCAAATAAATCATCTTTATCAAAAATGTTCTTAATCTTTATGCGATGCTTATACATAACTACATACATAAACTTTAAGTGTTTTTATATTCCTAGGAGTTACGCAGTTGGCTCTTGACATATCGTTTTTAACAACTTCCCATCCATACGAATTAATTTAATGTGTATATTGGGTTATTTAAATATGCTGTCACTGCCCCTCTCCGAATTTTCATCGTACTTTCGAACCAGGATATCCCCGTTTTGATTCTTTGTAACTCCAGTCTAAGGAACGCTCTTAATGAGAACATTATATGTGCTCTTTGTGACTCTTCCTTTCTTGCCTGACATTTTTCGACCCCACAGAACTGCTTTATTCCTCTGTGGTATTCCTCAATTTTCCATGACTTCTTTGCCAACTCTTCACGTTTTGATTCATCCATATCCTGTACATCTGTAACCCAGTGTTGCGTGTCTCCATCTTTTGAAACTATCCTAAACACCTTTACAAATCCATATGCTTTGAGATGAACCACAAGTCCTTTTGGAGGAATCTCTACTGTTTCAAGTGGCACATTTCCCTTCTTATCAGGATTTACCAAACGATTTTTCTTTAACCTTGTAAGGAAATGCCATTCTTTCTTCTTTATTGCTTTAAGGTTTTTCACACTTGCGTACCATGTATCAAACAAAACAAATTCGGGATTAAAACCACGTTCTTCGGCTTTGTCAAGCATATCGCGGAAATGGTCATTCTTTGTTTTGTCGTCTTCATCAATGTTATAA
This sequence comes from Methanosarcina sp. ERenArc_MAG2, assembly GCA_023955635.1. Classification (GTDB taxonomy): domain Archaea; phylum Halobacteriota; class Methanosarcinia; order Methanosarcinales; family Methanosarcinaceae; genus Methanosarcina; species Methanosarcina baikalica. The sequence goes on along the minus strand of JAMXHR010000010.1, from coordinate 235,148 downwards.
ATTCGAAAATCGATAGGTATAACAGTTGTACCGTCTGTCCAAACTAAGGTGACCAAACCTATCCCCTTTACAGCACGATGATGTTTTCCACTCCACATACGACGAACAAAAGCCATTTCTTTTGCGTATGGTTTATCTAATGTTGAATCGTCAATAATTAGAAAGCCTTCTTCAGGCTTAACATGACTTTTTACTTCTTCCCATAATGCTTCTGTGTCTGGAGGTTGCCTTTGAAGGCAACGAGTGAAAGCATCGTGAGAAGGAGCATTAGCTACGATTGGATAACATCTAGCAGCTTCAGTACAGCTGAAAACGTTAGATGCCGCAATGAGAAAATTAATGAAATCAATGTCAATACACTTAGGTGGGTTTATATCCATAACTCCGTACGTTTTTGGGGAACTATGGAGATATTAGTATATTTTAAATGATATTACTTTTTCGGCATTTCAAATGCGTAAGTCCTAATTCCTACTATTTGGTGTGATATTTAGATAAAGATTATAACTAACAAAGCGGTGTCAAATGTGAACAAAATATTTAGATGTACAATATGTACAATTCTATTGATATTTTGTGTGGGATGTATGGAAAATGAACAAAGAGAAATTAGGGAAAATAGTGAAAACAATAATTTAACAAATGAAGTTCAAATAAATCTTGTTGAGGATTACTATAAAAAACTAAACAAAGCCGGAGAAATGGCAGATTATATAAATCATATGGAATTACTAAATTATTATAACATACCTAGAATAATTTATTCATTTGATGAAGAAGTATTTTATATGAATGAAAGTGAGTTAGCTAAAGTTGAATACAAAAGAGCAATAATAACACTTAATAGACAATCAATTCATTTTGTAAATCTTAATAAGATCGAAGAATTTGGGACATCAAATTATACTAATACTCATATAAATTCAATTGTGTATACCGCATTTACGCCGATGTATAATCTTGATGATGAACAAACTAATTGTATAATATTTTCCAGAAATATTCTATTAAAACATTGTTCAACAGAAGCTGAAAAAAATACGCTAAGGAATGCTGCAAATATAACTTCAATTTTTCACTTGTGGAATTGCTCTGTAATTCCATTTTCCTAAATAATCATCAAATACAATTTTCATTTTTTCCTTGAAGTTTTCAGTTGCTTTTCTTCCCGTGGCATAAACTTTATCCTTTATAGTCGAAAACACTTTGAGTCCTGTAGATGTGTAAGTCTTCTCAACAAGGCTTTTGACCACCTCAATATTGCTGAAAACAGTACCTTTGCATGCATTCGTAACATGACAGAATAACCTGTGTTCTATTGGATTGTATTTCGACGTATATGGTGGATAATGAGCCATTCTGATTTCAATTCCAATTTCATTTACCATCTTTTGCAAATCTTCCTTGAAAATATAATTCCTGCTTGAGTTGCTTCCACCACCATCAGCTAAGGTTAAAATGCTATTTGCTTCTGGATATTTGTTTTTACCGTATTTTTCCCACCAGTCTTTAATGCAGTCACAACAAAACTCGCTTGTATCCTTACTGGTTCCTAGGGTGATGTATCCTTCGTTACTTTTTAGATCGTATATGCCATGTGGAATTACAACCCCATCTGAAAATGTATTGAAGTCGTGGTCATATACCTTTACTGTGTGGGTACAATAAACTTTACCATCACGGTAGAAATTACCTATGACTTCTTTTTTTACATCTATACTGATAATAGGATTAGCGCTTTTTGAGTACTCTTCCTTTAACTCGTGAATTCTCTCAAATTGCTCATTTCTATCTTTAGAGTCTTTCATTGTGACAGCTTTTTGCATTTTCCTTTTTACAAAACCATGTTTCTTTAAGAGCTGCTTTACTACATAGGGAGTTATATTCATACCCTTTGATTTAAAAACCTTTGAAATTTCTTTAAGGTTCAGGTTTGTCCATTTTAGTTCTTCATCCATAGGGCTTCCAGCCGTATGGTTTTTTAGAATATCAAAAAATATTTCATCGATATTTTCCACCGTGTCGATGATTTTCTTTTTACCCCCACCAGGCTTTCGAATTCTGTCCTCTGGGGTTTCTGTACCATTGGTGATTTCATTAATTCCAGCCATGACAGTCTGAAAGTGGCAGCCCAGGACACTACTAATATAGATTTGTCCTCCGTGACCTAATTTAATTGCTTCGATAGCTGCGTATCTTCTCCGATCTTTCTCGTTCAAACTATCATAAAATGCTTTCATTCGAGTTTCAATTTCTTCAGGATATTTTATGCGTAGCGTCAAATTAGATTCCTTTTAATCATTTGTAATGGCTTCTAACAAACATTATAGATGGTAAGAGAAATAATTGAAATTATATATGTTTTGTTCCTAAGCGAGTATTTTAAAACAATAGATACATGGAGTAAATTCAAGGATAGTCTTGTATATGCTAATGTACCTATGAATTCAGATGAAAATAGAACATTTGTAGTTGATAATGTTGAAGACGTAGATGTAATAACTGATTTAAAGTGGAAACAAACTGATCTGGAACAGTATTTTGAATTTTTAGATTCTTCTGGTTTTGATTCATCTGATGAAATGTTAATTTTTGCTCGTCAATTTAGAATTACAAAAAAAATATTAATAATGAATTATCCAATAGAGAACGAGAAGAAATATCTAGCGCAAGAGAATTTGTAATTACTAATTTCCCACAAAATAGTAATGATATTAACAGATCCGATATTCAAATGTATTTTAACCAATGAATAAATAAAAAACACAATCAATAGCCTGCAATTTAAGGAAACCAATTCCTATAAATTTGTCAATTTAATCTTGTGAATGGCCGGTCTGCTGTGTGAGCATAGAAACGCAAGCAAACGCCACATTTGAGATTATGCATGAAAACATCAATCAGGTATTAGTGGACGACCAGAAATTTAGTAGTTTTTTGTAAATTCATGTAACGTATTTTGAGTACAGCTCTCATCATTGTGATTAGTTCTCTTTTAATGTTATTTATTAGAAAATGTATGTTAAAATAAAATTTATTCTATTAATCTCAAGAAAAGTATGTTTATATTATCTTTAACCTTATACCCCCCAAAAAACGAAGAGTGTATATAGCCGATTAATATTAATAGGTTTATAACCTTTAGACAGAACAGAGTAGGAACTCAAGAAAAAGCCTGAAATTAATAGCAGCGCCGATTCTTTCAGCCTCATCCAGGAGCGGATAATATGGAATACAGCTATGACCTTAACGGGAATAATCTTTACATTGAAGAAAGCCGAATACCTGCGTATAGCCTGGAAGAAAATGAGATTGGTAATTGTACCAGTTGCGATTCGATACTTATGAGCCTCAGCTACCACTCTGCCGGGGAGAGGACTGTAGTCGTAACAAAATGTGTTTCATGCGGGGCTTTCTATGCAAACATCTACAATTCAGAATGGAACTGGGTAGATGAGGCCCCGGTATCCCTGCTTCCAATCCCAATCCCTATAAGCAACCAGATAATTGATGACTGGAAAGGGCTTGAGACAATTCCTATAAAAAAGCTTGAAGCCGTATTTTCCAAAGGGGAAATCGAAGCCCTTATTTCCAGGGCAAAAGATAAGACTCCTGTTCGCCAGTACCTGTATAGAGCCCGCAAAAAATACGGACTTTTTGAAGAAATATTTGACCTGAAGCTGGTAATATAATTTAGCTACATATGTTCTCTATTTTTGGAGCTGATCTCCAAACTCAAAATTGCTTCTCCCAATCTCGTATTTTGAATAATTACTTAAGATTTCTGCTCAAGAATTTATTTCTGAAACTCTTACTGATTAAGAATAAAACCAGTTGTGGAATGAGATCTTTTAATCATTTTTTTCTTTCAGGTCTTAATTTGAATTCTTTTTTAGTTAACGTAATAATATAAAAATACATACAAAAAAATAAGTTATCTTTCAATTCTAACGACATTTGTTAAATGTAATTAGGTCTAATAAAAAACAACAATAAATCAAATGTATAACATCTTTAATATGTGTTGTATTGTATTTTTAAAAATGCATATGTATTTTAACAAAATCAATAGTTTTTCGAAAAAACGTACATTTTGTCCGATAAAAGGGTATTACTATAATAAGGCATTGAGGACTATATTTTTCTAAGATTGGATAAATAAATTTATAGTCTAGCAAATAACCCATATATTCACACTATGTGTTCTAACTGACTTTTTACTTACGCAGTATACACTCTATTGATCAAAAAGTAATATATAAATATAGGTACATAAAAGATGAAATTTTTATTTTATCAAGGTAGATATAAAATAATGAAATATAAATTAAGAGAATTTATCGATTAAAACCCTAAGAAAACGTTTTTTTAGAAACGGAATATTTTTAGATAATAGTTAAATGTTAAAACATTTGAGTATTCAGGACCATAAATCAGAATTTGAGTGAACAAAGCCACAACATCCTAATAATCAAGAACAACCATTATAACTCAAATGCATATTTTAATTTTTGCTTCTTATTTTTTTTGTTTGGGGGCCTTTTTCCAGGCTCTAAAAATTTACGGGGTAATCTATTCATATAGAGTATATGTATGGATTTTGCTAAGTTCACAAAACAGCACTTGACCCCTAATTTTGTAAACTCGTCCATTACATAGACTATAGGAATAAAGGGGTTTTGACCGAAAACCGCCCCATTAAATGCAAAAAAAATACTGGAGAAAGATTCTCAAAATAACAACGGAGTTATACACATATACTATAGGTACAGACGGTACCTGCCTTATCTAATCTAAAAATTCAAACATCCTTTTTAAAAATGCTTTATTTGCTATTAATTTACACATTATCCGGTAAATTTAATTTTCAGTCCAATTTTTACCTATACGTTTTCACTAATATTTTGAACAGAAGTCCTACACTATCTACTCGAAAAACCAAATTATAAATATAGCAGAATATTAAACAGACTACACAAGAAAGACGAGAAAGTCAATGAAAATTAAAATTATTATTTAGAAATATTATAAGCTATAAAAGGAAAATGAATTTAGCAGGATATAATTCTATTTCTTGAGTATCTGTATTTAATAATCTGTTTTGGATTTATATTTCACACAATAATTCGGAAAAAAGATGATACAGGTAACACATATATATCCCAATTAGCTTGCAAACAACTAAATGTATTTTATATAAAATACGTATCAAAAAAAGATGTGAGAATCAATAATTGTCTTGCTTAAATACATATTTCGATATATTAGTACCTTAAATCCATAACTTTGATACTTTACTCTATATATTCATTCTAAAATATTCTTATAATTGAAGTGATATTTATTATGTACAACTTGACACATAAATTAATTAATATCTGTTTAATGTATATTATATAATACATATATTATTCAGTTTATTTTAGGAGTAATCATAATTTAACATATGAAATTAGAAATGTGTATTGAAATAAAGATCATATTAAATAGATAATTATTTTATGATTACTAACCACTCAAAATTACAAACATGTTATTAATGATATATAATACATACAAGTATATTTTGCAATTATAAATCTAGCACTTATAAAATTAACCTATTTTTAATACAGATTATAAAAAAATTTGTATTAAATTAAATTCGATGAAATAATAACTAATTGCACTAAATAAAGAATATATAATTCATAAATGGATTATATGCAGTAAATAGAAAATAGAACTATGAATTTAATATGATGCTCCAAAAAATACTGGACAATTATTAACATATATTTATAAAATGTTTTTAGTTCTACTTTGTATAGACTCTGTGAGATAAACATCCAATAAAACACATATTACAGTATTTTACAAAATTTACTGAATTTTATTCATCTTTTCTCATTAATATTTAGCAGAGCTACTAACCAAAAATCAAAATGCCTATTTGACATATATACTACATATTATATATTCATTTAAAGACAAATATTATACATACAGCCAATATTAATGTAAGATTGAAATAGTTCTTTATTTTAAAGAGATCAGCTCAGGGTTCCACCATGCTTGAAAAAACCGATCTGTCAGAGACAATAATAGATGACGAATATAAAAAAAGTGAGAAAATATTTAAAGCCAGGCTCGGAGAGCTGCAACGGAAAGCCTGGGAATTAAAAATACCTATTATCCTTGTTTTTGAAGGCTGGCATGTCTCCGGGATGACAGAAGACATCAACCGTTTCATCCTTTCTCTGGATCCCAGAGGATACAACTTTCACACCATGTGCATTCCCTGCTATGAAGACTCCCTCAAGCCATTTATTGTACGTTTCTGGTCCGAGATTCCTGCGAGGGGAAAAATTGCGATCTTTGATCGGAGCTGGTACAGCACGGCAATTATAGAGTGCCTGGGGAAGGAAAAATCTGAAAAAAGAATGGAAAAATGTCTGGAAGAAATAAATTATTTCGAGCGCCAGCTTGCAGATGATGGGTATCTTATACTCAAATTTTTCCTCCATATAAGCGAAAAAGAACATAAAGAACGTTTCAAAGATCTCAAAAAGAACGAAACTCTCTTTATCCTTGACGAAAATGAAAATAAAGGCAGACAGGATCTTGATTTTGTCCATAATTATAAAGAATACCTGCCTTTTGTCGAAAAGCTGCTGGAGAAAACAGATATGCGTCATGCCCCCTGGACAATCGTGGAAGCCAATAACCGGGGCTTCGCAACTCTTAAAATTATGATGACAGCCACCCACGCAATTGAAACTTATATTGAACAGGTAACCAGAATTCCAGCAGAGCAGACAATTAAATATCTGAACATAGAAACCCGGGATATCCCTGAGCTTAATGGTTCTATCCTGGAAAAAGTTGACATTTCTAAAAAAATGCCTGCAGATGAGTACAGGAAATTAAAAAAACTTTACCAGCAAAAGCTCGAAGCCCTCCAGTACGAGCTATTCAAAAAAAGCGCTCTATGATTGTGGTTTTTGAAGGCTGGGACGCTGCAGGCAAAGGAGGAGATATCTACCGCCTTGTCGAAAACCTTAATCCCAGGATCTATGGGGTATTGCCAGTGGGCTCACCAAATGACGTAGAAAAAGCCCACCATTATCTCTGGCGCTTCTGCGAAGCAATCCCTAAAACCGGACATATAACTATTTTCGACAGGAGCTGGTACGGCCGAGTCCTGGTAGAAAGAGTTGAAGGGTTCTGCAGCGAAGAAGAATGGAAAAGGGCTTACAGGGAAATTAATGAATTTGAAGAAATCATGACAAAAGCAGGAGCAATTGCGCTTAAGTTCTGGCTTCAAATCGATAAGGACACTCAACTGGAACGCTTTAACAGCAGGCAGTATGATCCTGAAAAAAGTGGAAAATCACAGCCGATGACTGGCGTAATCGGAGCAGGTGGGAGGACTATAAAATCGCAGTCGATGAAATGCTCCAGAAAACGAGCACAACAAATGCTAAGTGGATTGTTGTGGAATCAAACGACAAACAATATTCCAGGATTAAAGTCCTGAAAACCACTGTTGAAGCACTTGAAAAAGAACTGAAGATATAAGAGAGGAATCCCTGCTGTCTGTTAAGGAAAAGAAGTAAACTTTGGCGATCCGGGGAATTACCGAATTTCCTGAAAAGCCCGATAAAAATGAATTTCCCGCCGGATAGATCCGATGTATCGTTTTTCTCAGGAATCATTTTAGTTTTTCTTTTTCCTTCCTTTGCCTGTGCAGGGCTATTTCGATACTGCTGTAGAGATCCTTTTCGTCAAAGGGTTTTATAATATAACCGAAAGGCTCAGTTATCTTTGCGCGCTCAAGAATATTATTATCGGAATATGCAGTCAGGTAAACAATCGGGACATCAAACCTTTCCCTGATCTCTCTTGCAGCTTCCACGCCATCCAGATCACCTTTTAACATGATATCCATAAGCACGACATCAGGAAAAGTACTTTCCGCCTTGCTTATGGCATCCTCTCCGGACGATGCTACACCGGTAACCGTGTATCCCAAACTTTTTAACATTTTCTTTATTCCCATTGCAACGATATGCTCGTCCTCAACAATCAGAATTCTTCCTTCTGTCATTATCACACCTTATTTTATGCTTCATCTCCTGAAAAAGCTAATCTTAAACGCTGTCCCTATGCTACTGTCAAGTTCGATATCCCCTTCAATCTGATCCACGAGCGTTGTCACCAGCTGAAGCCCCAGGGAGATCGTGTTCCTGAAGTCCAGTTCTTCAGGGAACCCTCTGCCATTATCTCTTACTATCAGGGTTAACTTATCCTCTTTATTCCGTGCTATCCTGCTAAGATCGGTTCTTTCATTATATTCACTTCCGGCTCTCCGCAGTTCGATATAAATTTCCCCCTTTCTCTCTGGCAAAAGCATGTTTCAGGGAATTTGATACCAGCTCATTGATAATAATTCCGAGGGGAACAGCCGTATCCATTCCGAGGAAAACCTTTTCAACGTCGAGCTTCAAACTTACTTTCACGTTGTCCAGGGAATACGACTGGAAAAGGTAATCAGCAAGATTCTTAATATAATCTGCAAAGTCCACGCTTACCATATCCTCGGACTGGTACAGCTTTTCGTGGACCAAAGCCATTGATTTGACCCTGTGCTGGCTGTTCCTGAAGGCTTCGATCACACCCTCATCCGTAAAATTCCCGGACTCAAGGTACAGAAGAGTGGAAATTACCTGCAAGTTATTCTTGATGCGGTGATGGATTTCTTTTTTGCGGATTTCTTCCATTTGAAGAAGCGCATCTTCGGCTTTTTTATGCTCAGTTATGTCCAGAATAATTCCCTGAAGGTGGACTTCTCCTGTTGCGCTTCTCTGGATAACGGTCCTTTCGTCCACCCAGCGGACTTCTCCGGATTTTGTAAGAATTCTGTATTCTGAAGTATAATCAGCGCAGCCGGTTTCCACATGCATATTAAGTTCCGTAACCATCTTTTCCAGATCCTCGGGATGGACAATATCCCCGTAGAGAATTCGATTAGAGGTGAAATCTTCCACATCGTAACCTAACCTGGTAATATTCTCCGAAACGAATTCTGCAGGCCACATAGACTCATACTTCCACAAAAAGACAATTACAGGGCTTGTATGAATAACCCTTTCCATTTCCTCCTTAAGCTGGTTGGAATGCTCAAGCTCCTTTGCATAATCCAGAAGGGCTTTTTCTGCCTCTATACGCTGGGTGGTAACCTTATCAAGAGCCTGGCGCGTCTCTTCTATTCCGTCAGTAAGAAGCTTGAAATCTCCCTGTCCGTGTACCAGAATCTGTCGTTTGAAATTGTTATGTTGAAATGCGGTAAGGACCGAGTTTGAATCGTCAATAATGCAGTTTAAAGTTTCGGAGAATTTGTCAAGCGTATTTCCGAGTTCCCTGAATTCTCCCTGTACGTCTACATTGACCCTTTCTTTTAATTCTCCTTCCGCAAGAGCATTGGTTACTCTTATAGTCTCTCTTACAGGAACAATTACAGCTTTAAGGATTTCATTCAGGCCTGTAGGTATTTCTCTGAAATCTATCTCCACATCAATGTCTGCCCTGACATCAAGCTTTCCTTTAACTGCGTCCTGGGCAATACTCTTGAAATCTGCAACAATCTCATCTATTGGCCTTGTAATAGAACGTGCAATCATATAAGCGAGAGCAGCCATAAATAGGATCGAAATTGCGGAAATAATGAGAAGCCTGTTCCGGAGATCGAAAACACCTGCAAGCATTTCTTCTTTTGGAATTACAAGCACGAAAGCGAGATTTCCGGTTCGAACAGGTTCGTAAAACATTACAACAGTTTTGCCTGTAGTAGAGTCCCTTACTTCAAGATATCCGCCTATTCCTTTTTTTATATCGTTTGCAGCATTGGCTATTTCTTTAGAATTAAAATCATAGAGAGTTTTTTTCCAATCCAGTCTTTGCGCGTAGGGTGAGAAAGCAGGACTCCGGTATTACTTACCATGAAAGCATATCCTGTATCAAAAGCCCGGACCTTGCTTACTACCTCGTCAACATATTCAAGAGGGACATCCACTCCCCCTATCCCGACAAATTTCCCATCCCTGAAAATGGGAGAAACATGGCTTACCATGAATATCCCTTCATAAAAGTAAGGCTCTGTTAAGACGTCTTCTCCTCTTGCTTTGGGCAGCTGGTAATAATCGGAAGAATTATAGCGCATAAGGGGTGCGACCATAATGCGGCCTTTGATATTATTACAGTAAGGGACAAACCTGCCTGTTGCATCATGCCCGAAGGTATTGACATATTCCGCATCCTTGCCGTCAAAAGCATTCGGTTCATACCCCACGTAAGTCCCTATAAGATTAGGATTATTTCTTTGGATATTTTCCAGAATACCAATTACTTCACTCCTGTTGGAAGCTTTGTAATTTTCCATTGTAAGAGCAAGAGTCTTTGCAACTGCCCTGCTGCCTTTCATATCGGCATCAAACTGATTTGCATAACTGCTCGCCATTTCGATTGATTTCTGATAAGCCAGCTTCTCTTCCTGGGAGGTTACTGTACTGATAATTACAGCAGTAGAGACTGTGAGAATGAGAAAAACCCCAACCACGATATAGATAACTAGCTTTGATTTCAAGGGGAAATTTTTAAATCTCATAGTCTTAAACTCCAGCCAGTTATAAAGGGATAAAGCAGATGGGAACTTGCTCTTATTCTACCGGTAAGATTCAGGTATCCTTTAAATTTCGACCACTTCTCGGGATAGTTCTTTATAATGCAGGAAAAGCTCCCTGCCCCAGCACAGAGCACTTTCGTCGAAACTCATTACTTTTCTATGATCATATTTTCCCTGCTTATTGAAAAGGCAGAGATACATGAACTTTTCAGTAACAGCTATTGTCGGAAGCTGAAGGGTTTCCTCGCAGATCCTAACAACAGTATTTTTAGAATTAAGCAGGGTTTCGAGTTCATCCTCAAAATCACTTTTCAGTCTCTCGAATACGGCTTTTGTAAGCATTATTTCCATTTCAGCCCCGCTTTTTGCAAGCCTGGAATAAAGAGACGGATAAAGGGGATGATAGTAAGAAAGAGAACTCATAATACATCTGGATTTTATAAGATTTTCAGTAAATTCCCTTGGAAGATCGAACAGGTGGTTCAGATCGGGTTCGATTACCATACATTCTCCCAGTTCTCCAAGCCGCATAAATAGTTCACGAGATATGACTCCTGTGTCCCGGCTTGCCCAGTACTCCTTATTTTCTTCGAGGACTTCAAGTGTGTTCAGGAGGGGAAGCATGTTTCCTACAACAAGATTTCCAATCTCCGAAAGCACATAAGTGTCTTCTTCCTGAAGAATTAACCCCTGCTTTTTAAGGATTTTAATCTGAGGCATCATCGCTTTTGAGGTTACGTTGAGAGAAGTTTTTATTTGATCGATGTCCCGGGGCCCTTCCATAAGCAAGAGAAGGAGGTTTTTCCTTTTTTCAGAAAGCCAGATAGTATCGCATAAAGATGAACTCATTGCTATTCCATATTTATTAGAAACTCTTTTATTAAAAGATTATGTTAAATCTGAAAATATATTTGATAGGTAGGCTAATTTTGAAAAAGACATTAAGCCTTAGTTAAGCTAATTAAAAATTTTAAAAGCATTAAAAAATCACTTCACTTTAGAATTTACATATAGCTCTTTCTTTTACCTGAAAGCTTCGAAAGAGCTACGTGGGTTGGGCTATATAATATCGGAGCTATAAATAAATCAGTTGATAGCGAGCTAAAACCAATCCAACAAAGGTAAATCGCTTGAATAAATATGAGCATTTGTTAAGAAAAGGTTAAAATACAGACTCAAAATGGCACTAAAAACGGACTAAAAATGCTCACTAAAAACAGATTCAAAATGCTCACTAAAAACAGATTCAAAGTGGCACTAAAAACGGATTCAAAATGGCACTAAAAACGGACTAAAAAATTATCGCATCCTCAAAAAAATCAAAAGAGCTAAAAAGGAAAATTTCAGGCTTAATGTGCGGGAATTTTCTCTGCTTCGAACCCCGGCAAATGCATTATAAAATGTACCTGAGAGCTGTGGTATGTGGGAATGTTACAGCTTTTAGGTGCCTCCGTAACCAGACATATTTCACAATGCTACGAGAACCTTTTAGTCTTAGGACTTGAGACTTTTTATTATTTTCTGGTCTTCAGACTTTCTCTCATATCATACAAAACAATAATATTTTAATTATATTGATATAATATAGTTGTGAATGGGAAAAGGGAACCTCGCAATAGACAAATCAATGGCAAAAACGGTTGTTGACGGAAAAATAATAATTCCTTTACCAAAGGTTTTGGTTGAAAATCGATACTACCCTATGTTCTTTGTATATTCTCCTACTCATTGTGATGATTGTGGAAGTAAATTACATGTAAACTCTCACTACACTCGTTTTATTTTATCAAGTCACGGTACTATAGCTCGCGATGTTACATACTGGACTTGTTTTTCTTGTAAGAAACATTTCCATGATCAGATTATTGGTGTTCCTGGTTCTGCAAATTACAGTTATGAGTTTTATGAAAAACAAATGTCTGTTAGATACGATGGGCGATGCAGTCTAAACAATTCTCGAAAAATTGGAGAAACATATACAGAAGGACTAACTGATTTCTGTGGGAGAGCTCCTTGTGCCACTTCACTATGGTTATATGAGCAACAACAAGCAGAGCTTTCAAAGCAAGAACTTTTAGATCAAAATATTGCTTTTGACAGAACATTGTATGTTGATGGAGATTGGATCAAAAAAGGATGGAAAAAGAAATTTGAAACTCTGTTGGGAAGAGAAATTTCAGAAAAAGAATGGAAAAAGATGCGATATAAATCTGTTTACGTTATTGCCACAAAAGAAAAGGTCGTTTTGGATTTTGAGATAACTGACAGATTACCAACAATTGAAGCTCTGATGCCTCTTTTCATACGAATAAAAAACCGATTTCCTGAAGGTAAAATACAAAAGATCGTTTCTGACGAAGATAAAGCAATTATTGGAGCTGTAAAAAGTGTCTTCCCTGAAGTGGCTCACTCCTTTTGCGTGTTCCATCAATTAAAAAACGTTAGTAAGAGATACAGTGACGAATTCAATTCCATCACAAATATTCCAGGTAATGATGAGCTTGTGTACAATGAGATATGTCAATTAATACGCTCTGATACGGTTATCAGTGCTGTTGTATGTTTTCAAAAGATCCGAGAATTGGATTCTGGTCTGGAACTTTCAAAAGCGTCTCATAAAGCAATTTCTTATGCAAAAGAGATTTTCACGAAAAATGTAAGTTTCTTGAAAAAGGGTTTTACACCTGAGACAGATAACACAATGGAACAGATATTTTCTTTGATAGGTGATATTGTAGACAAAGCAAGATCATTCAAAACTGATAGTGGGCTAACTAATTTCTGTTATAATTTGTTTACTTATTTCAACAAACGGTGTTTCAGTACTGGAAAATGGAGAGGATTCTCACCTTTAATGAGGGCAAGATTCCAATATGGATAAAGGTAGAAAAAAATAACTCTTCAATTTAAAATGGAATTCCTATAGCGGTAGCTGATGAAAATCTCCATAAAAATAGGGCATGTAACAAAAAAATTGGATAAGTTCTTGCATCAATAAATAAACTTTCTCAAAATGAGTAGATTAGTTTACTCAAATTAGAATGAAATTTCTTGATTTTTTCAAAATTGAAGAAGATCCAGAAAAAATTAAAAAGACTCTAGGACTTTTTCTCTTTTTATTGCTGATTTACTGTTGTTCGAAGCTGTTCAGGGATAGATCTGACAATAATGTATGATTTAATTTTCAGTTATTTGTAACTTTTAAAGCAATTGAAATTCTACCGGAACTTCTATTTTGCCCTGACTATAAAATGATAAAATGAATTTATATTTAGTAAATGACTATTTTATGTTATCACTTACAGTTGTTCTTACCAAAGAAGATGTTATAAAAATGTTCTTTCTCAAATTGATTCCCATAAACATCTTTTAATAAAACGTTTTCTACACATTGGAAGTAACCTGAAACTCCTTTCCATATATCTATAGTATCTTCAGACTTTTCGAATCCATCACATAATTTCTCTTTAAAACTTTTTGGTGACTCTGGCGAAAGGATGTAAATCTTCAGTTTGTGTTCTCTTACAGCTTCAGATAGTATACTGTTGATATGTTCATCGCCAAAACCATAACCTATAACAAGTAATCGACGCTGATCCTGCGAGAGAACTTCCTTGAAAAGATCATAGTAATATGTTAGGAGAGGTTCTTTATGAATTTGTTTGCTTTTTCCTCTCCCAATGACCATCATATCTGAGCCATCAGAACTTATCCAATTATATGACCCGTGGAGTTTTATCAGAAAATAACTTCCTTTTAATAAACTGCCCTCTTTTGAATTAAACTCATTTTTGTTAGGTAATGTATGGTATTCATCACCTTTTAATGTATAGAATTGTTTAACTTCCTCCTCGGTGGGGGTTCCATTAAATGGATTACCTTCTTCACTCATAAACCACATTGGATATTTATCAATTCCAGGAATAGAGAGTCTTGCATTATAAAACTGACGAGAAGGATCTCGACTAGGATTTCGATAAAATCTTTCAATAAATAAATCTTGGTTCAGTGTAAATATGAACCCACGATTGTTTGTTTTTCCAAATTCAAGAAGTAATTTATTAACTGTATTAATCCATTTTGTGTAGTTGCTAATCTGGTGCTCAATAAGCATTTCATCAATACGATCATATGCGGCTCTAGTAGCAATTTTTACAGCTTTTTTCGTCATCATTAAATTCAACAGGTAAGAATAAACCTTTTCCATCTTTGATGCCTTCTAACACAGAATAATAGATTGATTCATAATCAAAATTATTTTGCATCAATTTTTTAATTCTTGGTTGGGTCTGAATATTTTCATTATTGAATATTTCAGCCCACATTTCACTTGCTAATAGACCACCGAAATTTTTAGTAAAACCAGCTCCTAGTAATAATATATTTTCAGCAAATGTGGAACCAGTATTTTCATCATCCATTTTCGATCACTATTTGGTAACACACGATTACATATAATGTTTTTTAAATTTTAACTTATTTTTGCTGTCACGCTTATATGTAACACTCTTGAAATTGTTTTTTACTGCTTATCATACTTTTTTCTACTAATTTCGCTAAATTTAATATTGATTAACACTAACTAACACAATCACATGGGTAATGAAGAAATGGAAGAAGAAGAAGATGTAGTTTATCTTATAAAAGGGGCTAAGTTACTGCTTAACAAAAACCATGAAGAAGCAGTGGAATTATTTGAAAATTCTATAACAATTAATCCAGAAAATGATTTGGTTTGGTTTAGTAAAGCATGTGCTTTAATTGAACTTAATAGGTATAAAGAAGCTTTAGAGGCATCTGAAAAAGCAATAGAAATTTGCGAAAAATATCCTGACACACTGTATAAATCAAGATTTATAACTTATTCCAGATCATGGCTTACTAAAGGAGATGCCCTAAAAGAACTTAGAAGGTACGAAGAATCCTTAGAAGCATCTAAAAAAGCAATCGAAATCTGTAAAAAATACTCTGGAGCACTCGATGAGGGAACATTAACAGTTTATTCAGAAACATGGACTAATATAGGACATGTTCTAAGCGAACTTAAAAGGTACGAAGAAGCCTTAGAAGCATATGATAAAGCAATAGAAATAAAACCGAAAAATGTCGGTGCATGGATTGGAAAATTTAGTGTTTCATGGAACAATCATAAACATAAAAAAGCTCTTGAGACAATTGACAAAGCAATATTCACAAATGAACTTAAAAATAAAACAGCATGGTGGGAACTTAAGGGGCATCTCCTAATAATTAATGAAAAATATGAAAAAGCTCTAGACGCATATGAAAAAGGAATTAAAACTGATCAAGAAAATGAGGATCTATGGGTCGATAAAGGTAATATTTTTCTTCATTTAGGAGCTTATAGACATGCTTTAAAATTATATGAAAAAGCAATAACTATTGAGCCTAAAAACGCAAGTGCTTGGAAATATAAAAGCATAGTTCTTTTACACCTTGACAGACATACCGAATGCCAAGAAGCATTCGCACAAGCTCTTTTTCTTGATCCAAAAGACGCTCAAATGTGTAATTTCGTAGCTGAATATTACTTGATGTATGGAGACATTGAAAATGCTTCTAAGTATGTCGATAATGCTTTGTTAATAGACAAGGATAACGCATTCTCATTATATGTAAAGGGAAAAATCAAAATCGAGGAACAGAATTACACCACATCAATAGGATGCTTTAAAAAAGCTATTTCTTTAGAGCTAATAGTCACCATTTTAAATAATGCGACATTTTGTGTGTGAATGTATGTTTCCCCCAAAACTCATCCAGTTCTTCCTTCAATACTTTAACATTCTTGAATGATTTTATTGACGTTAAATCTTCTCTTGTCGTTTTCCAACAATATTCTGTTGGGTTCCTATCTGGAGTAGCTGGAGGGAAAAGCAATATTTGCAACCAATATTTGTTTTTTTGAAAGAATTCCCTTGCCTTTTTTGATTTATGCCACGGCGCTCTGTCCATTATAAGAAATATCTTTCTTCCTATGTCTTTTTTAAACTTGATTAATGATTTTAAGAAAGAGTCTGTATTCTTTTTAATTCCTAAATCATACCAATAAAATTCTTCGTTTTCAGTGTAGAATCCCCCAATGTTGATTTTGGCTTTTGAACCACTAATAAATTTAATAGGTTTAGAGCCTTTTATTGCCCAACATTTTGATCTGTTTGAATCTACATAAAAACTACCCTCATCCTGGGTGACGAATAAATGGTTAGGATTTAGGAGTCTTTTTTTATTTCAGCAATAAATTCGTTTGTTAATGCCTGATTTCGCCTTTTTGATTGAGGTCTACATGTAATTCTACTAAATCCTAAATTTTTAATAATTTGTCTCATTCTTGATTTAGAATAAGATACTCCAAATTTCTCTCTGACAAATTGAATTGCATCTTTTGTTTGCCAACCGCGAGAAAAGCCATCGTCTGTTGGTATTGGCTCTGATAATGCTTTCCTCAACTCAAAAACTTGTTCTGAAGTTAAAAATGACTTTACCCCTCGACCAGATTTACATTTAAGGTTGTACAGACCTTCTTCTTCAGCTCGTTTCATCCAACGGTGAACTGTTGAACGGTGAACTGAAAGATCTTCTGCAACTTTAGCTGGGCTCGAACCATTTTTAACCAACAATAAAGCTTGAAGTCTTAACTTCTCATTTTTGTCACAGGAATGACATATAGCTATGGCAATATCAGAAGTAGTAAACATCTCTAAACTCATAACTAAATTAATATAATTATATCAAATATATAAATGTTGCATTATATAGAGAGGTGACTAAAGAAACGATAAATACCTTTTATGGGACTCTTATGCAAAATACTTAATAGCAGAATTAGAACTTGCATCTGATGAAAAAAATATCAGGATATGATACTTGGAATCATAAGAGAACTTAGAAAAATAAATAATTGCAATTATATAGAATATAACATTTTCCAAATAGGTTCGAATTGGATTTTCAGTATTGTTCCATATAAGTTTAAAAATTTAATAATAGGCATATTTGAATTTCTAAAGCGAGCTTTGATCGATCTCAATATAAGTGAAAGAAATACTGTAAAGATATTAGAAATAATACATCCAATATTAGCTAAATTTGAAAATACAGAGAATGTAGCGTATAACTACTATTTTTTGGGATGCTTTTATTACAAAATCAATGATTACTTCACAGCAATTGACTATTTTAAACAGTGTAAGAAATTAACTTCTGATCGTGAAATTAATAGCTCTACTAGCGAAATTCTTGACAATATATGGAATACTAAAATCAGACCTTCGATTTGGAGATGGTGGTTGTATTCCCCTCTAACCTCTGGTTTAAAAGAATCTTATTCGTAATACTAAGTTCTTCTCTATTTGGAATTTTATTACCATTTCAGGCTAGTAATCTTTTCGCAAGCAGTTTTTTTCTTCAATTAACTGGGCAGAAAACACAATACAACTAACTCTTTTTACTCTAGCTATAATTTTCGTTTTAACATCACCTAATATTCAGCGTTTTAAAAGCAGCCAAATCGAAATTGAAATACGACCACCTACTGCATTTGAACTTATCCCGAGTTTAATAGAAAAGAAGCTTAATGATATTAAATATACAGATCGTTCCCAAGAATAAAAATATTCACTTTAAATCTATTTTTTTACAACATATGCTTTTACAATTCCCCTGGTATCGTTTTACTATTTTGCCTGTAAAATTTTACATTTTGCATTTTACAGTAAAAACATACACATTTTACACATTTTTTAATACTGAAAATTGATCTCCTCTCTTCTTCCCTCTACATATTCCGCTAATTCAAACCCTTTTCTTTAACCCTTAGTTTTAGATTTCAATTCCTTAAATCGATCCTGAACTCAGTTCTCCTGCCTGTCTCAAGTTCAATGCTGCTCTTGATCTGGTCCATAAGATTGGTCACAAGCTACATGCCCAGGAGAGTCCGTTTCTCTGAAGTCTATTCCTGCAGGAAAAACTATACCGTCGTCCCCTACGACAAGCGAAAACCATTTAACAGGGTTTCCTGCCTTTACTTTATTCTATACTCTTAATCTCTCGCGTCAAAGGCATTGGGCTCAAAAGCAACAAAGGTTCCCAGAAGATCAGGGTTTTTGACAAGCTGGTTATTAAGGATCTTCAGGCCCTCTTCACTATCTACTTTACTGTAAGCTCCCATAATTCTGGAAGTGATACTCTAAATGGCTTGATTGGAAACCTCATTTCCAACCGGATCAGGTTATTTTCCGTAGGATAAAGAAAAATATAAAACGGCCTTATTTTTTTGATAGACCAAAATTAACATGGACCAAAATTAACATGGAGTTGCAGGACTATATAAGGATTATATATTTCCTGTAACCACATGTTTCCTGCGGCCCCTTTTTTTGCATCCGGAACAGAGACTCATAATTCAATAATAAATTACCGTATCACAAACTGAACCGATTACCGGGAAAGGGGAGCAGTATAAATTTTTCGTAACCTTACCTTCGCGACTATCACATTGTGGACTCGCTCGATTGAGAATTATTCTTCTCTAAAATTGCTCGACTCTCATTCTGAGAATAGTACCAGAGCGGAAGATAAAGGGCAAGCACCACGAAGCCTACTATCGTTGAAGTCCAGCCTACTTCAAGGCTGTTCAGGTAAATCACGCCGATCAGGCATAAAGGCAGGTTAAAGATCCCAAACAAAAAGGCTACATATTGCCAGCCTGCCGGGGCTTTAAACGGTCTTTCAAGTTTCGAGAACCTCGGGTCAAATTTTGCCTTAACATATGCAAGCAGACTGATCCCATTGGCGCAAACATACCCTATGGCTGATGCGGCCAGTATGGCTGAAGGGGTTCCCAGAAAGATGAAACCCATATTGAAGAGGGCAATGACAATCATTGCGTTAACAGGAGTTCCATGAGGATTCATTTTTCCAAAGAACCGTGGCAGATTTCCTTCTTCAGCCATAGAGTACATTGCCCTTGAAGCTCCGAGAAATGCTGTCTGAATGATCAGGACCATTGCCGCAATCAACATAAGGATTGTGAGAGATCCACCAATGGGGCCAAGGGTCATCTGAGCCATAGGCAACATAGGAGAGAAAGGTTCGTTCAGGATTCCTTCAATTCCCAGGGTTCCCGTACAGGCTGCCTGAACCAGGATAAAGGTTACAAGACAGATTGAACCGCAGATAAAGAGGGCTTTTGGGACATCGGATTTAGGGTGCTTATATTCAGGCCCGTAAATTGCTGCGGTTTCCCAGGCGCAGGCACTCCACTGAGCCATTGCCATAAGCCCCAGCAGGATCAGGATATGTTGCACATCCCAGCTCCAGTCTGCAGGCAGCCACGCACCGGTGATATTGCTAATTTCAAAGTCTCCGGTTACAAAGGGAGCAAGGGAAATAATGATAAGAGGGGCAAGAGAAAGCACTGCAAGAATATACCCGAGCGTTGCTCCGCCCGAGAGCCCGCGATAATTGACCAGGATCAGAAGTACGAATACGACCGCACCGGACGCGAGATAAAGGGCCAGGTCAGGCACTCCTGCAAATGAAGGGATCAGGCCTTTGAGATAACTCCCGATAAGGATTGAAAAGATTGCAAGGACCGGATTCCAGGCAAACCAGTAGCTCCAGGCACTGAAACCTCCAAGCAATTTGCTGCGGTCATATTTCCTGTTTGCATCCTGACTCGTAAAGACACTCTGAGCATACCCAGGAAGTCCGGACGCTTTCGGGAACATCGTGGCAAGCTCCCCATAAGCAAAGTTTTGCATGAAACCCTGAAAGACAGATAGCGCCCAGATAATGATTGCAAAGGCCCAGACATAATTTGCAAAGTAACCTATGGACGGCAGGATCAGTACAGGCACGCCCAGGGCAATTGCAAGTCCCTGTTTCCAATCGATTGTCCGCTGGAGCCCTCCGTTTTCACTGTTTTCGTCGCTCATATTAAACGCACACTCCTCTAATTTCTTTAGTTATATTAACCAACGATTCGCACAGCTCTTGCAGCACAAATCGACTTACAAAAGCCTGCAAACGAAAAAAGCGGGAGAATCCTGAAAAATATAATCCTTTATCAGGAATTGTCCTGATTCAAGTGTACAGGAGATTCATACCCGCTTCTCCGCATCTTTGCAGATATTTGGGAGTTTTCTGTTTACTGTATCTGTCTTCTAAAAAGGTTGCAGGAATTTATCTTGATATCGAGCAACTTTTCTATGTTCATCTTTGCGGCAATACCTTTTGCAGCACCAGGAACTGAGGTTATGACACCGATGTCAAGCTCTTCACGCAGTTCACGCATGACATGCTCGTCTGATAGGTCCATGGTGTCGACGTTGAGTTTCTTTGCCACGTATTCTTTTGCGTCTTTTATCCTCATATTCTTTGAGAATTCCATCCGTGCGACAAGGTCGCCTGCAGCCCTTATTCCTGTCATTCCGGAAGCCATTATGTGGGAAATCGGCATACCCAACGGGTCGCCGACCCCGATCTATATGCCGTCTACGCCTGCAATTTCAACCATTGCCTTGCTTGCTCTGGTAACGGCATCGATTGGAGGAGTTTCAAGCATAGGGATTCCACCAACCCCCATGCCCATGTTTACGTGGCAGGGGATAGAGGAGGCTTCTACTGCCGCCTTTATGAAAGTTACAGCTCGCGCAAGGTTCCAGGCTGAAGTCTTGCTGGTGTTGGTGTTGCACACGGGTCCGAAAACATTTGCCCCTGCTTTTGCAATAAGAGGAGCTTGCTGGTGCGGCCAGAGCCCGGCAAGGGTTACACCGTCATACTGAAGTCCGCCGTGCATTCCGAGAACCATTTCTCCTGCCATGCCTGCTTCGATGTACATGTCAGGGAATTCTTTTCTAAGAGCTTCAATTGCATGGAGAGTACCATACATGTCAGCGTCTCCGGCAGCGGCAGTTGTGTCGAAGTTGATGCCATCTGCCCCTGAGGCAAAGAGTTTCTGCATGACCCAGACAGTATCCCTTGTAAGGTGTTCTGCAGCGTGTTCCATGGATTCCCAGGCCTCCTGAATCTTAAAAGCCTTCATCAGGTCGCCGGGATTTTCAAATGGGCCGTCAGGAGTGTAATAAAGCCCCATATTAGGCATTGCCCCGTAAAAGAGCGGGATAATCATGTTCTGCTGGCAGACTTCCATTGCCTGGCATTCGTTTGAGACCACGGGCTT
The DNA here is from genome assembly GCA_023955635.1 of Methanosarcina sp. ERenArc_MAG2. GTDB lineage: Archaea > Halobacteriota > Methanosarcinia > Methanosarcinales > Methanosarcinaceae > Methanosarcina > Methanosarcina baikalica. The sequence goes on along the minus strand of JAMXHR010000010.1, from coordinate 213,279 downwards.
TACTGGCTTGTAGCTGTAGTCAATGTGTCCGAGTTCCATTGTATCGGCGCCAAAAGCCCTCTCATGCATCATGCAGCCAACAAGGCGACTGGAAGGAATCCCTACTCCGCTGTTGCCCTGATCTCCGTCAAGCCGGAGTGTGCCGATGTCATGCGTTACAGGCACTTCCATACCCTGCTCGACACTGACAGCCTTGCCGGGCATCATAAGTATTTCTGCAAGCTTGTCGATTTCATCTGCGCTGAGGGCAGAGATCTCGCCAAGATCAGCAGCATTTGCAGTTCCGGCTTCGACCTCGCTTAAAATCTTTTCTTTGGTAAGGAAGACACGTTTACCGTCTCCCATCCGCAAAGCATATTCAGTTGCCATTTTTTATCCTCCATCCTTCAGATAGACTTAGATAGACTTAATTTAAATAAAATTCGAATTCAGAGCAGCAGTTCCTTTGTCTTTGCAACAGCTTCGCTGGCGTTTTCGGCATAGCAGTCTGCGCCTATTTTCTCGGCCCAGGCCTGGGTTGCAGGAGCTCCACCAACCATGACCTTTATTTTGTTCCTGATCCCCTCTTCTTTGAGCAGGTCAATGACTTCCCTCTGCCCCTGAAGCGTCGTGGTCATAAGAGCTGAGAGCCCGATCATGTTAGCATTCACTTCTTTTGCTTTTTCTACGAAATTCCGGATAGGGACATCCCTGCCAAGGTCGTAAACTTCAAAACCTGCAGACTGGAGCATGGTTGAAACGATTGATTTGCCAATATCATGGACGTCGCCTTCAACAGTACCGTTTACAACTACTCCAAGTTTCTTACTTTTCTCTCCTGCCGGAAGGTCGGCTTCAAGAAACTTAACCCCTGCTGTCATTGCATCAGCAGCCATCATCACATGGGGAAGGAAAAGTTTGCCTCTCTCAAAAAGAACCCCTACCTGGTTCATGCCTGCAGAAAGCCCTTTGTCAATAATCTCAGCGGGTTCCATAACCTCTTTTGCTTTTTCAACAGCAGCAAGTACTGCATCCTTCTTGCAGGAGATGACTGCATCCGAAAGCTCCTGAATTAATTCCTCTTTAGTTGCCATTTTTATACCTCCATAAGTATCCGAAATTCCCTTCAGTGCCTAAAGAGAACAACTGAATCTTGAATTCGAATCGGATATTTTTTATAGATCCGGGATTATTTAGCCTAACCCGTGGAGTTTTTTCAAAAAAGGTAGGAACAGGAATGTCACTTACGCATTTGAAAAGTCAGTGAGCTATGACAGACTTGATGGACAGAGCTCAAACGATGAGATTTTTTGAGCATATTAAATATTTCAATGGAACTTTAATTACATTAAAACTTCAAATGAAATCAATGAGAAAATTGATTTATTTATTCACACGTTCCGTTTCTGCCAGTACACAAACTCTGGTCTCGTGATCAAGAGAATTCCTGCACCTGTTCAGAGAAGTATAAGACATTTTTTCGGAGAACTCCGGTTTTTCGGCCTGAAGACAGAAGTATTCGCCTTCGAGCCGGAATTTCCTGAAAAGTTCGCAGGCTTCACAGAGACAGCCTTCTTTTTCCCCTGCACCGGACGTTTGTTCCTGGAGCAGAACATCCCTGAACCGTCGGAATAGGAAGGACAACTTTTACAGATGCAGGCTTTAAGGTGATGGTATGAACCGCATATACCGAAATATCTCCCGTATTCTTTCCTGGCCTGATATATAATGTCAGGTGCCTCCACTGCGGACTTTTCCCCTTCTCCGACACTCTCATTTCCTGCTGTTATTTTAGAGCTCACAATATTCCTCCCGGGCACAGAAAGACATCATTTATAAGGTGTCAAAATATATTATATATTGCTTGAGGATTTGAGAAGTGCATTTTACCTGAAGCAGTTAAAGGATTTTGGATCCGGAAGGGTTTTTGGAGAGGTAATAACTATGGGATTCAATCAATTAGCTGAAAGCGACGAAATGATTCTTGATGAAGCACTGAAAAGGCAGCAAATTCTGGAAACCATAATTAATAACAGCCCTGTTATGGCTTTCCTCTGGACCCCAGACGAGAATTGGCCTGCCAAATACGTTTCCGAAAATGTAACCCAGCTTGAGTACAGCGCAGAAGATTTCCTTACAGGAAGGATAATGTATGCAAACATAGTCCATTCCGAGGATATAGACAGGGTTAGAAAAGAACTTACCAGATGCTGCGAGACTGAAAAGGACAGCTTCGTACAGCGGTATAGAATTCTTACCGGGAAAGGAGAAGTCCGCTGGGTAGAAGAAAAAACCTTTATCCAGCGCGATGAAAAGGGGAATGTAACCAATTTTCAGGGTATAGTCAGAGACGTTACTCCTGAGGTTAAAAACGAAAAGGCACTCAGGAAAGCCCTTGAAAGCCAGAAAGCTCTTATGGAAAAGCAAAAAGCCCTGCTTGAGCGGCAGAAAGCACTCGAAACTGTAATTAACAATAGTCCGATGGTAGTTTTTCTCTGGAAGGCTGAAAAATACTGGCCCACCCTCTATGTATCTGAGAATGTCAGGCAGTTCGGGTATTCTTCTGAGGACTTCATTTCCGGAAAAATCCTTTACGGGAAGATTATTCACCCCGCAGACCTTTTCCTTGTGGAACTCGAGCTTGAGGAAAACTGTGAAGAAGGAGGTAAGGAGTTTTACCGCCAGTACCGTATCCTGACTAAGGAAGGCGAAGTCCGCTGGGTAGAGGAAAAAACCTTTATCCAGAGAAATGAGGACGGAGAAGTGACCCATTTTCAGGGTATTATCGAAGATGTAACCCGAAAGGTCAAAAAATCCGGAGAAAAGCCCTGAGAAAAGAAAGTCGAAAAATGGATGCACAGGTAGAGCTGATGGAAAACCTGAGGGCCTGATACAGGTTGAGATTGACTATCTCCAAGCTTTCCATGGGTCGGTAAATCTGGTACTTAAAAATCTGGTATTATCTACTATACTTGTTACTTTTTTAACAAATAATTATTTATGCTTGAGAGCATTAAGAAGTACTTGCAGATTTTCTTAATACTGTTAAAATCTGCAGCCTCTCCGAAATCCCTCGGGCGTAAGGGCCGGGAACATGTGAAGTCGGATAGTACAGAAAGATATGGCAAAGACATGAATAAGAGATAAAAAGGGTATAAAATCATTCACCAGAAAACTGAAGAGGATTACATCCCGGAAACGGTAAGCATATAAGGGGTTTGAAGGAGTAAGCGAACCATTTCCGGGGACAGGTGCCCTAGAGTAACTTCTTTTATACATGATTTTGCACCTAAGGTACGTAAGTCCTTACAAAAAGTTCTTTCTTTAATTTTTTGTTGTGATCGTTTAATTCTTCTACTCTTGTCTATAAGAGGGAGAATTCCCTAATTTTCGGTGCTTTTTTCAGGGCTTACTAATTCTCTTAATTTTACTTTTTAAACTAATAAAATTATTAATAATGTATTTGGTGTCGATTCAACCTGATATTATCGCATTGATTCGCTCCAATAATATCTTTTTTTAAAGTTCATATTCAAATGAGAAAGTTTATGAATGTAAATCATTTTGGAATAGTTACATTTTTTATATAAAAAATAAACGAAAGATAAAAGAGGGAGATAATGAAAAATAAAATTGAGTGCGACCACCCCACCATAAAGAGGCTGTACGACAACTCCATTTGAGGTTAAATAGGTATAAAAGAAAGTGTCTAAAGCGTTTAAATAGAAAAAGAAGGTTTAGTTAATACTAATTTAGTTATTACTGATAGTAATTGTCGTACAGCCTGTAAAGGACGGGGTATTCGTGTCCCTCCGCACTTCTGAAGTAGTAAATTTAATTAAAATATTTGAGATAATAGCGAGTATATAGTTGATTAAAGAAAATATGCATTTTGAAATTAAGTTTCTGAATTGAGATTTCCTCAGGGAAAAAGCAGCTTATGAAGAAAAATAACCGGACGAAATGCATTGTGTTTATGGATTGAGGAGAAAAATACATAAACTATTAATCTTCAAACTTTTATAAAATACATAAGTATATTTCATTTTTACTAAGAATCTTTCTTAATATTTACGGCATCCTGCTGCGTTGCAAGCCTACAGGTATCCGGTCCAGGTGCATGACATGGAAAATACTCTACTCGATCTGATTCTCCTCTCTGAAAAAAGGAAGAATGTGATTCTTCTCCTGCTTGAAGGGCCAAAGGATATCGAAACAATAAAAAAAGCCCTCAACGCCAGTGCAACAGCAATCCAGCCGCAGGTGAAAAAGCTCAGAGAACAACACCTTATAGTTCAGGAAAAAAATCTCTACAAACTCAGCGAAATGGGTAAAATCGTAGCTGAGAAAATGAAACCTCTTGTGAACACTCTTTCTGTCCTGGAAGAAAATTTAGACTACTGGGCTGACAGGGAGATGAGCAAGATTCCACCTTTTCTCCTGCGAAGGATAAGCGAGCTTGGGCACTGCACTACAATCGAACCTCAGATAGACCATATGTTTGAGATGATTCCGGAGTACGTCAAAAATGCCGGGATGGCAAAAAAGCTGGAAGCTGCAATTCCATATTTTCACCCTCTTTTTCCTTCTTTTTATCTGGGAATCGCTGAAAAGGGAATACCGATATCGCTCGTTCTCCCGGAATCAGTCCTGAAAAGGTGGGTTGAAGATTACAGAGAACAGACTGATAAATTTCTTAAAATGGAAAACGCTAAACTTTTTGTCTGCACTGACTGTGAAAGGATTCCTGCTATTGTGGCGGCAGACAACTTTATGATAATGGCCCTTTTCCCGAAAAATACTGTTTTTGACCGAAAATATATTATAAGCTTTGAACCCGGAGCTCTAGCCTGGGGAAAAGAACTCTATGATTGCTATGAACAGCGCTCCGAAAAGATTCATGATATAGACAATTACATCCCATGCAACCCGAAAGAATAAAACGCGGGATTTAAAGGTGCGCCTGTTAGACATACCCCTCAAAGCCTGCCTCACCCTTTGCATAGGCTTCGTGTCAGCCTGAAGGTACGGGCATTTTTTCATAAAGAGTTTTTCTTTGAGCCTCAAGAAGTTCAGGTTCTTTTCCCATAAACTCTGCAGCACATAGAACCCTGTTTTCAACTTTTCCGGCCAGCTCTTTTAACCACCTGTACCCTTCAAAAGACCTGAGCAGGTGATGGTCCAGGATCAGCGTATCCACATCACTGGCCAGAAGAAGAGCATTTTCAGAAGCCTCTTTTCCTGCCTCAGGAACGCGGTGTGAAAGATAAAGAGGAGGGCCTGAGGCAAAAACAATTGTGGGTTCCCAGGCGAGTACCTCAAGGACGGCTTCCCTGTCCAGAAGCTGGATATCCGAACTATGGACAAAAACCTCGTCTCCCTCGCAGATTCGGGTCATCATTACAGTCCCAAATCCCTTATCCCTGGTTCCGTGGGGGGTGGGGAGAGAAAAGTTCATACTGCCGGAGCTCACGCCTTCTGAGGCTGGAAGAGAGAAACCTAGAAAATCCGAGAGTTCATGCCTGCGCTTCGCAGACAGGCTAGAAATTTTATCAGGGCCTTTACACCAGAAATTTATTCCTTCAGGGGAAGGAAGAGCTTCCATAGGCAGCTGATAGGGATCTTCGGCACTCATTGGCATATGGTCCCCATGGTAATGGCTGATAACAACATCTGTAGCCCCTTCGAATGCAGAATGAATTTTTTCTCTTATCCTGAAAGCGGCAGCAACTTCTACAGGGTGAGGAAACAGGCGTGAACGTAAGCGTGCAAGGGCAACTCCCGGATCAATGAGGATTGTCCTATCATCTGTTTTTACAACACATGAAAGGGATCTTGCTCCGAACGACTCACATCCTAGGATTTCGATTTGCAGATTTTCACTCCCTTTCGGAAAGGTACTCTCTGGAGAACATTTGTACGGTCAGAACGAAGTAAGAAAGCAGAAGCGGACCTATAACGATTCCCAGCAGCCCGAAAAGAGACACCCCTATAACAATTCCGAGCAGGGATAGGAATGGATGTATCTCTCCGACCTTCTTCTGGATAACGGGCCTGAGAAAGTTGTCAATAACACTTATAAAGAGGCCGGTTGCGAATATGGCAATCCCTGCAATATAGTCTCCCTGCAAAAGCTGGACAATAGCTGCAGGAACCCATACCAAAGGCGCTCCGACAACAGGCAAAAAGGACAGAATTGCTGCAATGGCACCCCAGAGGAAAGCCCCTGGATTTCAAAGATAAGAAATACAATGGTCAGGATTCCACCTTGGACAAGAGCAACTGCCCCGCTGGCGATAAGAGTCGTCCGAACCATTATTCTGAATTCATCCAGAAGAGTAGCTGTATTTTTTCATTAAAAGGGACTGCAACAGAGATCTGGCGCATAAAATCCGAATCTTCCCCGGTAAAGAGATAATAGAGCAGAAAATACATTATCAATAGGCCAATTGACTGTCGGCTCAGGCTCTGGATTGAACCTATAATGAACAAGCTCGTGTAATTAATGGCCTGTGAGGCAAGCTCCATTGCTCTTTCTTCTATTTTGATCTGGAACACATCTATAGGGATCTTCAGCCTTGAGAGAAGGTTAGTTAAAAAGTGGCCTCCGGACTGAATAGATGCGATAATAGATGCCTGATCAAGTAAAAGCTGCTGGATTTCGGTGATAATTATACTCAAAAGAAAGTAAGAAGGAATCAACACAACAAAGATGGAAACTATAATTACGAGTACTGCTGCGAATTGCTTCCGAATCCTGGCTCTTCTTACGAGAAAATGATAAAGAGATCGGAATATAACGAAAAGTATCAGAGCCCCAAAAATGTAATTTAAATATGGAAGTGTGGCATAAACAATAACCACAGTCAGGATGGCAATTATGAGAAGGGCCAGAGCCATCTTTACAGCTTTTTTCATTGGATATAATTGGTTTTTCTATTATAAAATATATAAGCATAACAGCTCTACCTGTCCGCTATCAGATTCAGGCCTGAAATTTTAGCTCTATATTTTATTTGCAGATGCAGGTCTGAACTCTAAATGACATGCAAAAAATTACTATTAAAAATCCGTAATCAACGTTTGCTTCTCGTCCTTTTCTCTAAGTTTTGTAACCCCTATGCCTACAAGCCTGAACTTTTTTCTCCCGGCAAATTCCGAAAGAAGCTGCCGGGCTGTTCTTTTGATCACAAAGACATCCGAAGTCCAGATTGGGATGGTTTTTGAGCGCATATATGTAGAAAAGTCTTCAAAACGCACTATAAGGGTCACTGTTTTGAAAAGAAACCGGCTTTTCAGGAGGGAACTGTGCACACTTTCCGTAAGTATGTCCAGAGACCTGATGATCTTTACAGGGTCGTTCGTGTCTTCCTCAAAGGTTCCGTGCCTGCTGATGGACTTTACGCCTTTCTTTTCCCGAACCTCGCCAGAATCGAGCCCATTTGCCATCTGTTTCATGCGGAGTCCCATTTTCCCGAACCTTTCTGAAAGTAACTGGATATCACAGTTCGCAAGATCTTCTACCCTCGTTATTCCGATTCCTTCCAGGGCCTCTGTGGTCTTTTCCCCTATTCCGGGAATTTTTGAGACCGGCAGCGGAAAAAGAAATTCCCTGACATCTCCGAGCCTGACAACCGTAAGCCCATCAGGCTTCTGGAAACCTGACGCAATTTTTGCAATGAGCTTATTTGGCCCTACTCCTACCGAACAGGTGATCCCTTCCTGCTTCTGTACTTCATCTTTGATCCTGAGAGCGTAAAGGGCAGCCTCCTCAAAATTCCTTATCTCGGCCCCCGGCACAAGATAGGCTTCGTCCACACTGACCTGCTGGAACTTTTCTGCAAATCCTTTCAAAAGTCCCATTACCCTTACCGAGACTCCCTCATAGAGCTTCATGTTTACAGGCAAAAAGACCGCACCCGGGCAAAGCCTGTAAGCCTGTGAAATTGGCATTGCCGAATGGATCCCGTATTTTCGTGCCTCGTAAGAACAGGTGCTTACAACTCCCCTTCCTGAACCTTCTTTAGGGTCAGAGCCCACAATAACAGGCAGCCCTTTGAGTTCCGGTCTTTCCCTGATCTCAACTGACGCAAAAAAGCTGTCCATGTCCACATGAAAAGTAATTCTCCTTTCTGGAACATTTGTTTTAGAATCGGAGGCAGGCATTATCTGGAAATAGGATTAAACATGTAAAAAAGGTTTGAGGAAGTTGAGTGAAAGTATTAACCTATTGTTTTTATTTCAGCCCCATCGGGAGTATTGAAGATAAACTCTGAGTCCAGAATCCCTGAATTGACTTTAAGGTCGTAGATTTCGGTTTTTACTGTAAGGTTTCCACTGTTGTCATACAGCTCGTACTTGAGGGGCATCCAGGTTTCTTTATCTACCCAGACTTTTGTGTCGTATTGCGCAGCGTTTTCTTCGGTTTCTTTAGGAATCGCCTTCAACAGATAAGTTTCTCTGCTGTCAATCTCCTCAAGACCCAGTAAAGAGACATTTGTATCATTAAGGGTAATCCCTATGAGAGTCAGATAGTCACTTTTAGTTAGTTCCGGAGTTTTGGGAAGCTTTGTTTTCATTACCGTGTTTGTATCGGGGGCATACGTCCACCTGAATTCTCCATCTGAAAGTACGAGCGTCTCTTCCTCCTTTCCGGGTTCCTGTATAAAGTTCTTAATCATATGAGGTTTCTTGTATATGGTTTTAAATTCGCTTTCTATGGCCTTTTCCCCGACGTAGTAAGTAGTGTGCATTGTATACGAATAATCTTGAATGCTATCCTGTTTCTCCTGCATCTGAGTTGCAATTTCTTCTGCGCTCAGGTCTTTTTCTGTACAGCCTGAAACAAAGAGGGCAAAAGTTACGAAGATCAATAGGAGCAGTAATTTGAGTACTTTGTTCATCATCATATTACTCATCTTCAGGTATTTTTTTAATTTAGAGCCATTAGATTCAGATTCTTTGAATAGTTGAATACAGTGTCTTCTTCTAGGATCTCAAAATATTTCTTTTTTGGAGGTAAGAATTTACACGTATCTTAAACAGGAGTGACAAATAATATAAGATCTTTCTTTTTTTGAATTTCTTTACTAAATAATATATAAAAAATTTCTTTTATAAATAAACAATAGCAAAAAATAACATGTTTGCCGATTTGAAATTAATATTCACGTCGATATTCAGGTTCAAAGAGATATCTGGAGTTACGATGCGGAACACGGCGAGATGCTTTGTTCTGGAATATCGCTCCTCTATTGGCTCAAAAAAGCATTTCTACAAAGCCGAGAAATATTATAATAGGGACAATAATCTCAGTCTTTATTTCAGTTCCTGATTGGGGGAGTTTTATAAAAGAGGAGCATGGTACGTTAAAACAGGGTGCAAATCCAGAAAAAATCGAAAAAAGATTATAGGACAACCTTTTCCGGAGATCACATCAAAATCCCTTGCAGGCAGGGTTGTAACCTTTCCGAAGATTGTGGAAGGAAAGGTGACACTCATCTGCATTGCTTTTGTGCGAAGTGCCCAGAGCATGATCGACTCCTGGATTCAGCCATTTGAGCAGAAATTCGGAAAAGACAGCAGGTTTTTGGTTTACGAAATCCCAATGATAAATGAAGCCTGGAAGGTCATCTCCTGGGTGATCGACTCAGGCATGAGAGGAGGAATTCCAGTAGAGAAGCACGACAATGTGGTCACTTTTTATGGAGACTATTCGAGCTACCAGAAAGCCCTTGGGATAGAAGATGCGAACCTTGCCTATGTCTTTTTGCTGGACCAGAAAGGAATTATCCGCTGGAAGGGGCATGGATATGCAAGTCTTGAGACCGAAAAAGAACTTATTGAGGCGGCAAAGGCTCTCCTGTGACGAATATGAGAATTAATTTCAAGCAAAGTGGTGGAGAAATGAAAGGGGTAAAGATAATAGTTGGTTTTTTTGCAGTTATTGCACTTATTCTCGTAGCTTATGCCGCCCTGAGAACCGTACCGATTAGTGACTGCGGGGAAAACGGGACAGGGCTTGCCTGCATTAAGCTTCCGCCTGGTTTTTCCATTGATTATTATGCTGAGAATGTCGAGGGTGCAAGGTCAATAACTCTTAGTCCTAACGGCACTCTTTTTGTTGGAAGCCGGGATGCGGGAAAGGTTTATGCGGTCCTTGACAGGAACAATGACAGTAGAGCTGACAAGGTGCTTGTACTTGCTGAAGGCCTCGATATGCCAAATGGGGTGGCGTTCAGGAATGGATCCCTGTACGTTGCCGAGACCTCGAGGGTGGTCCGCTATGATGACATTGAAGCAAGGTTTGAAAACCCACCGACACCTGTCGTGGTCAATGATAATTTCCCATCTGACCGAGCACATGGCTGGAAATATATTAAATTTGGTCCTGACGGTAAACTTTACGTGCCTATCGGAGTGCCGTGCAATATCTGTAATAAGGAAGGGGAAGACGAGCGGTATGGAACAATAATGAGGATGGAGCCTAATGGAAGTCAATTTGAGATTTTTGCAAGGGGAATAAGGAATACCGTTGGTTTTGATTGGAATCCAGAGACTGAAGAATTGTGGTTTACTGACAATGGAAGGGACTGGCTTGGAGATGATACACCTCCGGACGAACTTAATCTGGCATCTGAACAGGGAATGCATTTCGGTTTTCCCTATTGCCACGGGGGAGATATTCCTGACCCTGAATTCGGAAAACTCCGGAACTGCTCGGAATTCACACCCCCGAAATTAAACTGGGTCCGCATGTAGCTTCTCTTGGAATGACCTTTTATACGGGCACAATGTTTCCTGAAGAGTACGGAAACCAGATCTTTATCGCCGAGCACGGTTCATGGAACCGGAAAATCCCGGTCGGGTATCGGATTTCCCTTGTCAGGCTGGAAAAAGGAAAGCCTGTGAGTTACGAGCCTTTCGCTGATGGGTGGCTCCGGGGCTTGCAGCCTGGGGAAGGCCTGTGGATATCCTTGTAATGCCTGACGGAGCGCTGCTTGTTTCGGATGATAAGAATAACGCAATTTACAGAATCAGCTATGGCTGATCCGAATACCTTGCAGGTATATCAGAACTAAAACAATTAAAAAACAAAACGATTAAAAAATTTCCCGAATTTAGTAAAAATATTTATGATTATATCTGCATATACACTAAGCAGGGGTGAATAATTTGTTATCCAAAATACCTGTGGACCTTAAAAACGTATCTGAAGAAGACATTGATAAAGAGATTCTCAGAGCCGGGATCATCGCCGAGTTTGACGCTGTAAACCTTTATGAACAGATGGCAAACTTAACAAAAAATACGAACATAAGAGCTGTCCTTATGGATGTAGCAAAAGAAGAAAAAACGCACATCGGAGAGTTCCAGGCACTCTTACTTCAGTTTGACCCTCAACAAAAGCAGGAACTTGAAGCCGGAGCTAAAGAGGTAGAAGAAAAATTATCCAAATAATTCCCTTTAAATTCCTTTGTATCTAAAATTTCTCAAGGAGATTCTCCTGGAAAATTCAATTTAACTTTTTATATTCGGATTTCAATTATATTCTGAGTCTTTTCTTGAATCTTTTTCTTGAACCTTTTTACAGATTTCCTGCAATAACTCCTCGGTCATGCGGCATGCATCAACATCAGGATGCTGTTTGGGGGATGTTTCATAAAGTATACCGAGGTCAAATAAAGGACTTGGTCTTTTTCGTCATCAAGTGCCAGCTTGCAGCAACGAATGGTGTCTATTACCATACCTGCGGAATTAGGAGAATCCACAACAAAAAACGGAGTTCAAGGTTCATAGTCACTTCTCCAAAGAGTTTTCTCTCTATCCTCAAGATGAAAAAAATATTATGAAAAACATTTTGACTCTGGTCCAAAATCTAGTGATTTTTGCATTTCTTGATTGAAAATCTGAATTCGTAAGAAGAATTCAGCCTCCAATCAAAATTAACATTCGACATCTAAAGGCTTCAACCTAGAAGTAAAATCACAAGGATTGGAACCAATTACAAAATCTAGTGATTTTTAATTTTACGTTCATCACTGGATTTTGGTACTGAGTCTGTGAGTCCCATAAATAATAAAAACAAAATCCAGGATATCTGATCCATATTATAAACTAAAGATGCGTAGAGGCAAGCGAGATATAAGAGTATTATAAGAATCAGAAGACATATATGTTTTCGAATCGAGGAAGATATATTGATTTCTTCTTTTTCGTAAGGCTCTGTGGTTTTTTCTTCATAAGGCTTTGATTCAAAAATATGATTAATTATTGAAGAAATTGATGGGTTCAACAATTGTTCCTTTCTTCTATACCAGACAAGAAGTGAGAAAACTATTGCTGTGAAAAAGAAGGCTAGAATCAGAGTAGTCTCAGGTTTAATTGAGATATATCCTTTGAGATTTAAAAAGGAAAATGACATAAAGGAAAAGAAATAAGTTGCAATCGAACGCCATAGTTCTTGTTTTACAATACTGTCTATCTTCATGGCCCAACCATCACTTTATTTTCGGGATTTGGTACTTATTTTCCTGCACGCATACCAATGGATAAAAAATAACTGTTAAAAAGGTAGTAAAGCCTCAGGGCTTTACCTCTTTATCTCTGCTTCTTACTTAGTTATTTTTTTCATTTAATGGTTTTTCCCTGTACTTTATATGAATTTCGAATTTTATTCTTTTACCCAATTTTCTTTTTTACCGAAACCGACTCTGCTATTTTCAGCATCTCATTTTTTTCCAGAGAAGCACTAAGGGTAAGGTCAATGTTTCCGGACTTCCATTTTAACGTTTTCATCTCGCCCAGGAAAAGGTATTTTCCTTCCGTCCCATTAACCTGAATGTCTTCACCGGTATCTATAACTGCATTATCTGGCAGCTGGCCTTCATATAAGGTTTCTGCAAGAATTATGCTGGCCTCCTTTTTGATGTATGTCAGGATGACCGTTTCGGCAGTCTGTCCATCAGGGACAAATTCACTGTTATTGTATACCGTAGAATGATTAAATGTATAGCCTTCAGGCAGATATTCCGGAGTTAGGATTTCAAAGCTGGCTTGCTCTCCGGCTTCTTCGAGGCTTAATTCTTCGGGAGGCTTAAAATCTTCCAAGTCCATAGTTGTTATTTTTGCTCCATCCGGGATGTTGAATACAAACTCGGAATCCGGAATTCCGGAATTGATTTTCAGATCTCGGATTTCGATTTTTATTGTAAGGTTTCCATCGCTGTTGTACATCTCGTATCTTAGTGGCATCCATTTTTCTTTGTCTACCCAGATTTTTGTCCTGCCTACCATCTGATAATCTTCAGTTGTTTCTTCAGGAGTTATTTTAGGAGCCGTTTCCAGTAAGTAGGTGGTCCTATTATCCAGACTTTCCGCACCAAGCAATGTTACATTTGTATCATTCAAACATCCATCTATAAGCTGTATGTAGTCGTTTTTGGCCAATTCCGGAGTTTTGGGAAGCTTTGTTTTCATTACCGTGTTTGTATCGGGAGCATACGTCCACCTGAATTCTCCATCTGAAAGTACGAGCGTCTCTTCCTCCTTTCCAGGTTCCTGTATAAAGTTCTGAGACTTTTTATTATTTTCTGGTCTTCAGACTTTCCCTCATATCATACAAAACAATAATATTTTAATTATATTGATATAATATAGTTGTGAATGGGAAAAGGGAACCTCGCAATAGACAAATCAATGGCAAAAACGGTTGTTGACGGAAAAATAATAATTCCTTTACCAAAGGTTTTGGTTGAAAATCGATACTACCCTATGTTCTTTGTATATTCTCCTACTCATTGTTATGATTGTGGAAGTAAATTACATGTAAACTCTCACTACACTCGTTTTATTTTATCAAGTCACGGTACTATAGCTCGCGATGTTACATACTGGACTTGTTTTTCTTGTAAGAAACATTTCCATGATCAGATTATTGGTGTTCCTGGTTCTGCAAATTACAGTTATGAGTTTTATGAAAAACAAATGTCTGTTAGATACGATGGGCGATGCAGTCTAAACAATTCTCGAAAAATTGGAGAAACATATACAGAAGGACTAACTGATTTCTGTGGGAGAGCTCCTTGTGCCACTTCATTATGGTTATATGAGCAACAACAAGCAGAGCTTTCAAAGCAAGAACTTTTAGATCAAAATATTGCTTTTGACAGAACATTGTATGTTGATGGAGATTGGATCAAGAAAGGGTGGAAAAAGAAATTTGAAACTCTGTTGGGAAGAGAAATTTCAGAAAAAGAATGGAAAAAGATGCGATATAAATCTGTTTACGTTATTGCCACAAAAGAAAAGGTCGTTTTGGATTTTGAGATAACTGACAGATTACCAACAATTGAAGCTCTGATGCCTCTTTTCATACGAATAAAAAACCGATTTCCTGAAGGTAAAATACAAAAGATCGTTTCTGACGAAGATAAAGCAATTATTGGAGCTGTAAAAAGTATCTTCCCTGAAGTGGCTCACTCCTTTTGCGTGTTTCATCAATTAAAAAACGTTAGTAAGAGATACAGTGACGAATTCAATTCCATCACAAATATTCCAGGTAATGATGAGCTTGTGTACAATGAGATATGTCAATTAATACGTTCTGATACGGTTATCAGTGCTGTTGTATGTTTTCAAAAGATCCGAGAATTGGATTCTGGTCTGGAACTTTCAAAAGCGTCTCATAAAGCAATTTCTTATGCAAAAGAGATTTTCACGAAAAATGTAAGTTTCTTGAAAAAGGGTTTTACACCTGAGACAGATAACACAATGGAAAAGATATTTTCTTTGATAGGTGATATTGTAGACAAAGCAAGATCATTCAAAACTGATACTGGTCTAACTAATTTTTGTTACAATTTGTTTACTTATTTCAACAAACGGTGTTTCCACACTGGTAAATGGAGAGGATTCTCTCCTTTAATGAGGGCAAGATTCCAATATGGATAAAGGTAGAAGAAAAAATAACTCTTCAATTTAAAATGAAATTCCTATAGCGGTAGCTGATGAAAATCTCCATAAAAATAGGGTATGTAACAAAAAAATTATATGAGCTCTTGCATCAATAAATAAACTTTCTCAAAGTGAGTAGATTAGTTTACTCAAATTAGAATGAAATTTCTTGATTTTTTCAAAATTGAAGAAGATCCAGAAAAAATTAAAAAGACTCAAGATCTTAGATCAAGGGCTTTGACTTTTAAAGTTTTAAAGAAATCAATTGCACTAAATATTTAACTTTTTAAGAATAATTTCATCACTCAATAACGACTTGATATTTCACATCAGATATAATTCTATTATCTATCCTAGATTCGGCAGGTCGACAATTAATTTTCAATATTTTTGTTGATGGCGATTTTGAAGTGATGCTCCATAATTGTATGCAGTTATTAGGTTTACATATGACCAATTATTAATTTCTCATACAAAACTTCAATGAAAAAATGATTCAGTACTTATATATGTCGTGGGAATTGAGCCACGCGTTAACCAACTTTAAACCCAATATATAGTTAGCTAATATTCAAAAACGGTATCGGAAAAATATTCTAATTTTTAATGTCGACCTGCCGAATCTAGGATAGATAATAGAACAAATAAATAGTAATGCATGCGTCTTCGGTTAAGTGAGGAATCGTGATAAATTGCCTTTATTTCCACAACAGTTGTTATAAATTTTAACATATTGTAGACTGGAACAGAGTATCGATTTCATGTAAAAAGGCCAAAGTTTAATCATGATTAAGATGCAAAATCGATAGCTTTCAGGCAAGAAAATTCCTTAACCGATGACCAATGAATAGTAATGTAATAATTAAAATATTAATCTATTCTCACTGCTTATTAAATATAGACATATTGTTGTCAAAGAAAAGGAACCTGAAGAGGATAAATGAAAGCAACATTGGAGCAATTTCCGTCAATAAACCCGAATCCCGTGCTCAGTGTGGAAAAGGATGGGACGGTTCTTTACTCAAATAGGGCAGGTGAAACCTTATTGTATGAGTGGGGCGTGGGAATCGGAGAAAAACTGCCTTCATGTATCGGAGATTTTGTGCAAAGGGTAATTTCCCGGAATAGCCCGGAAAAAATGGAAGTTAAAGTGGGGAAAAGAATATACCTGGTCGCTTTTCACCCCTTGCCCGAAGAAGGACGCGTAAATATTTACGGATTCGATATAAGCGACCAGAAAGAGCTTGAAGAAAAACTCCGTATCAAGGAAAAACAGAATGATGTTCTCTACAAGATAGGAAAAATCTCCCTTAAGTACGAAAGCCTTCAAACCTTCATGGATGAGAGCTTAGAGCTGATTGCAAGCATCCTTGAACAGGAGTACTGCAAAATTATGGAACTCATGCCCGACGGAAAATTTCTGTTAAGGGCTGGAATCGGATGGAAACCTGAGTTTGTGGGAAAAAATATTGTTGAAGGGGAAAAGGGATCCCAAGCAGGGTATACCTTACTTTCAAGAGGGCCTGTAATCGTAGATGACTTCGAAGAAGAAAACCGCTTTAAGAAACCGGAAATACTGAAAATTCATGGCGTGGCTAGCGGAGCAAGTGTTATAATTGGCAGTATGGGAAAAATCTATGGAGTACTTGTTGTCAATTCCACGAAAAAAGAAGTTTACATCAGACGATACTTACTTTCTCAATTCAGTGGCTTTTTTGATTGCACAAGTAGTCGAACGCAAAAAAACAGAAGAAGCCCTTAAAAAAGCACATGAAAATTTGGAAGTGAAAGTTAAAGAACGTACAGCAGAGCTTGAGAAGGCTTATAACTTATTGAAAGAAAGTGAAAAAGTCTTGCTGAAGCTCAAAAAATGGCTCACATTGGACATTGGGAGTGGGAAATTGCAAATGATAAATCATACTGGTCTGATGAACTATGTCGCATTTTCGGACGTAACCCTCAAGAACCATATCCAACTTATAAAGAGTTTTTGAATTATGTGCACCCCGGCGATCGAGATTATGTCAATAGCGCTACTAACAGAGCTATGAATAGAAAGCCTTACAGTATTGATTACCGGATTATCTCGTCTGATGGGGAAGAGCGTACAGTGCGTATGCAATCCAGGGTTATTTTTGACGCGGAGAATACGCCTGTTCGAATAAAGGGAATAGTTCAGGATATTACCGAATGTAAAATAGCAGAAGAGAAAATTCAGAACTTAGCAAATATTGTGGAATCATCACAAGATGCTATTGTAACTATGTCTCTTGATGGTATTATTACAAGCTGGAATAGAGGCGCAGCGCAGATTTATGGTTATTCATCGAAAAAATTCTCGGAAAAAATGCATCAATACTAGCACCGGATAATCTTAAAGATGAAATCAAAAAGTTGATTGACAGAATTAAACAGGGAATAAAGATCAAGAATTACGAAACTTCACGGTTAAAAAACGATGGTACGCTAATAACTGTTTCAATAACTGTTTCTCCAATTTCTGATACATCTGGAAGGCTGGTTGCTATTTCAGTCATTGCCAGAGATATTACTGAACGAATCAAGGCGGAAAAATCCCTGGAGAAAACCGAAGCTGCCAGAAAAAAGAAATCCATCATAGAATCAAGAATAATCTGCAGGTAATTTCTTCTCTGCTTGATCTACAGGCTAATAAGTTCGATAACCCTAAAGTTATTGAGGCTTTCAGGGAAAGCCAGAACCGGGTTATATCTATGGCTCTTATCCATGAAGAACTCTATGAAGGGGAAGATACTGATACGCTAAACTTTTCTGAATACATTAGAAAGTTAGCTGAAAACCTTTTCCAGACTTATATAATTAGTGACAAAAATATCCGCCTGATCATGGATATGAAAGAGAATGCATTCTTTGATATGGATATTGCTGTTCCTTTAGGAATAATTGTCAATGAACTTGTTTCCAATTCTCTCAAACATGCATTTCCCGGCAGAGATGAAGGAGAAATCCGAGTCAAACTCCGTAGAGAAGAAAATGGAGAACACAAAAAGGAAGGCAATAAGGGTACCGGTTTTACTCTGACCGTTTCAGACAACGGTGCAGGCATTCCTGAAAACCTTGATTTGGAAAACTCCGATACTCTTGGAATACAGCTGATAACCATCCTTGTAGATCAGTTAGATGGGAAACTCGAACTAAAAAGGAACAATGGAATTGAGTTCATTATAAGGTTCACAGTAACAGAAGAAAAATAAATGAATATCAGCACCAGCTCTACAATAATCAATTTAATTACAAAGTTAGCACACTATTAATATGTTATTTGTAACAGTAATATGACATAATATTCCAAAGGGAAGGCAAGGTAAGAGTTAATGCAAGAATCCTCAATGTAGAAAAAATTCAACTAACTGTCTAAATCTGCGAAATAGCAACCTTTTCCCGAAAACGTAGCTATAAGGAATAATTCGATCGATTTCAGGAAAAATTGAAAAAATTAAGATATTTTTTGTTTTTGTGTTCTGTGAAATCATTTTTCCTGTTTTTAGACTGGTTATTCCTCTGGAATAGACTCATACAATTTTCTCCTTTCCAGAGGCATGGATTTGAGATACTCTTTTGCTTCTTCCGGGGATATGGCTCTACGGGATCCGTCAGGTTCCTGTATGACCACTCCGCTTTCTATGAGCATCTTGTACCTTGCTTTTCGAACTTCTTTGTCAGGGTGACAGACGAAATGGCAGTTGGAACAGGTGTATTCCATCCTGGACCCTGGAATAAGGCATATAAAAAATCCACCTTCGAACTTCGGTCTACCGAGGTACGCTTCTATGGTACTGGGTAGCGCAGCAGTGAAATCCTCATCTTTTTCGGGGATTTTAAAGCGTGCCGGAGACCAGGTGGACCATTTTCCTGAGGCATTCAAGCCTGTAAGTCCTCCACAGACAAGGAAGCAGCGGCTATTACTTCTTCGCTTCCCGTAGCTAAATTCCTTTCCTCCCAGGGTTAAAGTGACTTTTTCAACCGGGTCTACGTATCCAGAGGAACATACTGAAAGGCAGAGTTTGCATTCGTCACAATAGTTCTCTTCTTCTGGCAAGGGGTCTGTTGGGATAAGTTCTGCATCCGTAACGACCGAGGCCAAGACAATAGCGGATCCGTATTCCTTCGTAATAATATTCCCTGAATATCCAAAATGCCCTATCCCGGAGCGTACTGCCAAGTACCTGTGGGAAATAGGGGGTGCATATCCAGCAGCCAATTTTCCGTATCCATTCGGTAAACGAAATTTGCAGACTGAGGGACAGCTTTGTATCCATACTGTTGTAAGAACCCCGCCATCTCAAGGGCTATCCCGTTGGCAAGGGTAGTCGTCCGCACCTTATTAGTTTCGAGAGATTCATGATTTTCTTTTTTAAAATAAGGGTCTATAAGGTTTTGGTCAAAAGCCAGGGCAAAACAGACAGCAGATTTTGCCTCTGGCAGCACATAGGTCAAATCGGCAGAAGGAGGGCCGCCTGAAAGAGTTTCGGTCGTTGCAATGCCTACTTTGAAGGCTCCAAGGGTCAAAGCCATCTTTTTTAGGGCTTCGGTCAGTTCTACCATTTTCGATTCTTCGGTTAATTCTTCCACTTTTGATTCCTCCGGCAAATAGAATAGTAGATCAGGTTTCAAAGCAATTTATGTAAAGTAACTGATATAGACTTAATCTGCATTAAAATGTACTGTTTTTCTAAAAGTATATTCTGATAACCTTTGGGATCAATTTTCGTATGATTATTCTTAATCCAGAACTGAGAGAGTGAATCCTCCTCCCTAAACTTTGCTTCGCTAAGTTTTTTCTAGGCTCCAGATAAGGATAGCCCTGCAAGATCGAGACTTTTCTTATAGGACCTCAAGGATCAAGAGCAGATCAATGCAGCTCATAACTAAAAAGTTAAATCTGGCTTTCTTCTCTTTTCTGGAGAGTATTTTCTGGGGAGTTCTGCAATGGGAAATATTGGAGTGAAAAATACATTTCGTTCAACCCCTGCAAGATTTTGAACCCTTTTTCAGTAATCATATAGTCTCCTCTTTCATGTTGCTGCAGGATAAGCTCGCAGTCGATGAGTTTCTGGAGATGAAAGAGTAAGTTTCCTCCTATCAGACCCGTAAGTTTGGAAAAAGCAGAGAAACTTTTCGGTTCGAAGGCGACCGCTCTTAGGATTTCCAGGCGCTGGTTATTTGAGACCGGCTCAAGGATTTCGCTCATAACCACGCCGGTTTCGAGGGCTGAAATATCGGGCTTATGTCCCTGATTATTTTCATAAATCCTCATAGAACGCATGAGGTTGATCTGCTTTATGAAGAGGCTCGAAACTTCGGAAAAGCACTGCTCGCATTTACTATAAGGAGCTCCGCATTTCAGTTCATCCAACTTTTTTCTGTTGTCCGAAATTTGGGCTTCATCTACTTTGTTTTTTGTTATAAGCCCTGCATTATGCTGTAGAAGGGCTGAAAAAGCAGAAGTGCAATTTTTCTTTTCAGGACATCTTTTTACCATGTTTCGTTCAAGTCCGGTCTCGATATCTTCAAAAAGGTGATTTAGAAGAGCGTGTGAACATTCCTGCCTTGAACTTTCAAGAGCAGTTTCGAAACGTAGCCGGTTGGAATATTCCATCACTTTTTTGATATCACTGTGCATTTCGGAAAGTTTTTCCCTTATAGCCTTTATCTCCACCATTTCCAGATCTTCAGATTTTTCAGGATTATTTTCCTTCTCCTTGCTGACCGTGTTCATACTTTTATATCTCTCTGCTTTATTTTTAAAGTTTCTGTCATAACTTTACAGGTTATTCATATGTATATTTCTTAAGGGCACAGAAATACATTTAGTATATTCTGATGCCGATTAAGTATAAATAAATTACTCACTAGATAACAATGGGTTAGAGGTGCCCGAAATTGAAAAAGGAGGTGAAATGATATGGTAAAGTGTGGAATTTGTGGAGGAGAAGCTCCCAAACAGCCCTGTATTACTGAAGAAGGGAACTGCAACCTTTGCGGGAAAAAGGTCACTCTTGCAGAAGAAGAAAAGAAGCAAAAGTAATGAATAAATAATGGACACATTACCATTAAATGAAAATTTGCAGCAATTCTAACCCTTTAGACAGGGTGGGAATTGCTTTCTCTATTCATGTTAATGATTTACCGACAGTGTGCCGTTTTTTTCTGCAACATTCTAGTGTCAAGAAGTTATTGTGTAGCAAATTTCATATAGCCTACCTTCCGTTTTTCAAGCACATAAGCTTCTCCTGATCTAGTATTATGTGCTTAAACTTAAGCGTACGAATCACATATCCGAATTTTGAAATCAAGATTATCTAACTAGCAAATTTGTGGAATTCAGCTTATGCGCTTAAATTTTGGGAAAACAGGATACGGAAAAGCAAAATTACACACATCGTACACGAAAACTTGACTGTGAATATACAGTAAATTTGCGAAACTACCCAGCCAGTTGTGGAGTATTTAATTTAGATAGAAGGAAACTGAAATAAAGAAGGAAATTGAAATATAGAAAGCAGGACTTAAAGCCCTGCTCTGTCAACTATTGTGTCTGCTACTTGTTTTGCATCTTTGAACGGAAAGTCCGATGCAGTGAGTAATTTACCTGCTTCTCCTGCAGTGACTTCAAGGTCTCCTGCTTTGCATGTAGTGTCTGCACCCGCAGGGAATGCGGCAAGTAATTCTTGAGGTGTGTTTATGGGAAACCTTGCACCTTTAAGACCTGTAACAATCTGTTCGTGAATCTCATTTCTTACACTCATTCATGATTCCTCATATTTTCTTTTTCCTTTTTTCGAATCTTTTTGCTTCTTTGCAGTTTGATAGTCTCCAGAGAAATCTTTCCACAATCTCTTATTGTCTAGTTATTAATATATACTTAATGGGCACTGGAATATAGTTAGTACATCCAATTATATTTAGTAATATATTATTATTTTTCTACAATATTTATTAAGTAGTTAAAACCATCCAAGATAGCAACGTTTATCCCTAAAAGATTGCTGTTTTATTCTTTCCTGATGAACTGCAGTCTGTTAAAGAATGTTTTTGGGATTAGCCCTATCCCATATACGTTCTTGTCTGTTCTTTAGTGATACTCGGGGTCCAGTCCTTAAATCCATTCACCTGCTAGAAACTTTCTAATTTTTATGCCTCTCTATACTATGCTTTCCTGAAACTCCGCTATTCTGCATCATATAGGAATACAATGTATATGACCGATTGCCGTCCCTACCAAACACAAAAAATATAAGAAACCCATCATTTGGATTCGGTTAAGGTTTAAAACATCAAAAAGTGTTATTTTTTATGCCATATATAAAGGAATTATGTTGGAAAAATCGCTATACATAGTATTCGAAGTTGTGCATAAAATTCGTTAACCGATGCCAAAAGAGAAACCCATAGGTAAAAGCCTACAACATTATCAAAAAGTATTTTTATAGTGTCTGTTTTCAATATTTGTCTGGGTAGCAACATTTTGTCTAAAATGTTGATAGCTGGGCTATTACCAAAACTTATATGAGAGATTCTTATTACCTAGAGCCTCAATTGCTTTTTGATTAATCAACGTTTGAACCTGCAGGGAAGCTTGAGAAAGTCTGTAATAAAACAAAATGAATAACAACCCATGCGTCTTCGGTTAAGTGAGGAATCATGACAAATTGCCTCCATTTCTGCAACAGTTAGTATAAATTTAAACACATTGTGGGTTGGAACAGGGTATCGATTTTAGGTAAAGAGGCCAAAGTTTAATCAGGATTAAGGTGCAAAATCGATAGCTTTCAGGCAAGAAAATTCCTTAACCGATGACCAATGAATAACAACCACATTGTTAACCTGCGTTAATCAAATAGTGCGTGATAAAGTCAATAAGTGCGTGATAAAGTCAATATAATAAACAATACACTGCCCACAATGGTACAGTATTCAATAAATTTCATGAGATTGCTTTCAGCACTTTCACCAATGTTAAGCTTTTTTGGAGTCATAACTATAATAAGAACTCGACATATTAAAAATTTTGTTATTGTTGCACGCCGAATCTTTAAGGAAACAGGATGGCAACAGTACGAAGAGTAACACAAAGGACGGGCAGACAGCATGCCTTCCGGATATTAGTCCGAGCTATGTTTTTGTAATTGTTGGTGTTGTTATAATCGTATGTTTAAGCTATATTCTATATTATTCTTTTTTCTAAGTGATTAATCATTTTGTGATATTCGGGTAGTACTAGAATTTCCACCATGCTCTTTTACTTCTCGGTGCTTCAATTTCCTTCTGATTGATGAGGGAAATATATAAAATGTGAGTTTTATTTGTTTTCTTCAGGCTCTTGAGCATGGATTTATCAAAATACATCTTCTTGAAAGCCACCATCTCGAACTTCAAATCAGTATAAATCAATACAAAATAGGACTCAGTTCCAAAATCTAGTGATAAAAGTAAGTGTAACGTCACTACATAAATTTATAATTCTTTAATTATGTAATGATGTTACGGCAAAAACAATGGTAACTATAAATCTTACTCTTAATAACTTTTCGGAGCTCCCTTCTCTCTTATCCCTTTTTGGTAGTTTCGACAATGATTATGAATATACCACAAGAGGAGTTTTTCGTAGAAAAACTCCTCCTGTCTGTCCTGTTTGTAGTACCCCTATGGTTCATAATGGATATAATCCATACACCAAACAGGATCTTGGAAAAATCAGCATTGGTCGATATAAATGCTCAAATTGTGGTAATACACAAGAAGAAGATCGTAGTTTTTGGGAGAATCTGAAAACTTTACTTTTTGATTCATTCAATAATTTCTTTCAGATGCTTAGATACCACAGCGTTTCTTATGATGGAATTTCTGATATAATGGATTTCATTTATCCGAGATCAAGAAGCACTATATTAAGAGCATTCAACGAAAAAATGGAACAGGAAAATATTCCAAGCTCAGAAAATATACGTATTGTTCATTATGACGAACAGCATCCAAAAGAAGGATGTTGTCAGAAATACCGTTTAACAATATTGGATGCAAAAACTCAAAGAACAGTAGCAGATGAACTTTTTGGGGATAAGAGTCCAGAAACCATCAAGAAATTTCTGCGCAAAAATCTCGATACGTCAGAACCTGTGTTTATTGTTACGGATTTTGATAAGAGATACCCTGATGTCTTAAGGGAAGTTTTTGGAGAGAAGTTAGTACATCAATACTGCTTGATGCACTTAAACAAGCTTATAGTTAGTGATTTTTCAAAAAAAACAACGATTGAACAGGAACTCTTGAAATACAGGTTATTGAATATATTTTACAATCGTGAGAATGAGATTAAATTCCTGGAAGAACTTCTATCTGAAGAACTTAACGTAATTATGAATGAAGAAAAACATCAAGAGTGGAGTAATAAGGAAATAAAGGAATTTAACCGATTTAGATATAAATTAAAGCTTGAAAGAAGACGAAAAAAGGAAAAAATTCCCTTAATAGTCTTGAAAAAGCAAAATATAATTTCAACAAATTAATGGAAAATATAAGGACATATGAAGAAGTGATTCAAAAGCGATTATGGATGATTAATAAACACTGGTTAAATCTTACTTTGTTTCATTATCTTCCTGGAGCTCCAGCAACAAATAATCCTATTGAAAGCTATTATTCAAAAAGTCTAAAAACAGATAGCAAGAAGCAGTTCAGGACAAATAAAGGAATTGAGAATAAGATTAAGCTTACTCAAATGAGAAGATTAAATTTGCTCAAGAAACCAAAAAAGTCATTTCTCGAATTGTTCAGATTATTTATTCCATTTAAGCTTTAGTAAACTATTTTTGAGAAATAAGCTGCAGAAAAGGTAGCGGAGCATATCGATTTTAGTCAAAAAAATGGAGTGAAAAGTCGAAGAAAGAAAAAGATTCTTTGGCAGGAATGTAAAAGAAATTGTTTCTCAAGGATTAGTACAGGTTATTTGGGGAGTTCGCAGAAAAAAGAAGGTTTAAAGAAGGAACAAAGTGAAAAATCACTAGATTTTGGAACTGAGTCCAAAATAGTTAAAAAAATATATATACAGAGTGTGTCCTGCTAATATTGTAGGGAGGTCATAAATGGAAAACAATCTAGAAGAAGTTGAGAGAGATTATATAGAATTCAGAAAAGAAATGGAAGAGGAAGAACACAGAAAGAGTGAAAAACAGCATATCAAAAAATCCAGGTAACGCAATTTCAGGTAATGAATGCCATCTCCAGGTTGTGTTGAGAAATCGTTTGATTTATAAAATACCTTTATAAGTATAGTGTATTCATTTTGCGTTGCCTTGTAGAATATGTGCAACTGAATACATATATTTATTTGATATCAAAATTATTAACACTAAGGTTTATCCATTATAAAAAAACATTATGGATTGGGGAATTTTATGGAAACAATGGACGCAATTTTCACCAGGAGAAGCATCCGAAAGTATCTGCCAAAGCCAGTAGACAAAGATGTGATTGAAAATATTTTGAAAGCAGGAATGAATGCGCCGTCAGCAGCAGATGAACAGCCCTGGCATTTTGTTCTAATTGATAGACGCGATTTGCTTGAAAAGATATCGGAAATACATCCATATGCAAAAATGTTAAAAGCTGCTCCTGCTGCGATACTTGTTTGCGGAGATGTGGACGTTCCTAAATTCACAGACTTCTGGATTCAGGACTGTTCAGCTGCAAGTGAAAATATGTTGCTGGCCGCTCATGACCTGGGGCTCGGCGCAGTCTGGATCGGGGTACATCCTGTTGAAAATATGGTTAGAGAAGTTCGAAATCTGCTAAATGTCCCGGAACATGTGGTTCCGCTTTCGATTATTGCAATTGGCTATCCGGCGGAAGAAAAATCAGGCAGGCTGAGATACGATGCTTCAAGAATCCATAACAACTCCTGGTAAAAAAATTCATGTATTTTCAGATAAATTTCGGAGTGTATATAAAGTGAAAGGATATACCTTTTATAATGGGTATACATTTTATATTTCTTTTTGTAATAGGCATACATTGCATATTTCTTTTGGCTCACTCCGCATCTTTATTTTATTTCTCATTTTTCACTTTATTTCTCTGAATTCTATCTGTCATGTTAATTATCAATACATTTTAGGAATGTTCTCTAATAAAACAGGATAATTAAGCGTAAAAATTCAGCAGTAGTTCAAAGAGGGTTAGCTTATGGAAAAGAAACTGGTATCAGGGTTCGTTTTAATTCTAATGCTTTTTGCTGCGCTGCCTTATTCAGCAGGAGCGGTAAATGAAGGAAATGTTCTTAAGTATACTAGCTCAGGAAACGCTTTTGGTGGCGGAGACAAGCTTCAAATTAACCAGGATATCCAGGGAGACCTGGTGCTTGCAGGGTCCAGGCTTGAGATAAATGGGAATACTCTAGATGATTTTATTGGTGCAGGCGGGGAGTTGATCATTAACGGAAATATTTCAGGAAATATTCTCGCAGCCGGAGGCTCTGTAACAGTAAACGGGAATGTAGGAGGAGATGTGGCAGCAGTCGGAGGCCAGATTTTCCTTTCCCGGGACAGCATAGTTGAAGGGGATGTCCTGCTGGGCGGAGGGGAAGTAACTCTTAATGGAGTCGTTAATGGAAATGGGGAAATATCAACAGGCACTCTTAAGACCGGAGACGGGTTCAAGCTTAAAGGAAACCTGGAACTGCAAGCAGAAAATTATCCCTCTAATCTGAGAGATAAGGTTGATGGAAACCTGAACATTACGCAATCAAATGCAACGGAAAATCAGGAAAAAGCTTCTGAAGGATTTGGTATTTTCTCATTTATCCTCGGGTTACTTGCGTCCCTTGCTCTTGGTTTAATCCTGATATATCTTTTCCCGGATTTTGTAAGCGGACTTGCTGAACTTATAAAAGATTCGCCGCTGAAAGCGGGATTACTGGGCTTTCTGATTCTGGTTTTCCTTCCGGTACTCTCAATAGTCCTGCTTATTACCATTTTCGGGTGGAGCCTCTCAGTTCTGACAATCCTGCTCTTTACACTTGCACTTCTCATCGCGACAGTACCTGTGAAATTGCTTGCAGGCGAGATAATTTATAATAAAATATTCAAAAAGGATGCCGGAAAGATGGTGTATTACCTAATCGGGGCAGTTATATTTGCAATTTTATATGAAATCCCCTTAATTGGAGGGCTCATACGTTTTATTGCACTGCTTATCGGATTGGGGGTAATTGCTGCCTGGATTGGATTGCGCACAAGAGCGACACGTTAACCGGGCTGGTTTCAAAATTCTTTTATTTAGCCGTGTTTCAGGCAGGCTCTCAGGAAGCTTGAGAAAAACCCCGGAAGTTTCAGGGAAGGACTTCTTCCCTGTATTTTTCAAATCCCAGCCTGTCAAAGAGGTCTCCTAACCTCTCCCCATCAAGACCTTCTTTCCTGTAATATTCAAAGGTTTTTTCAAGGATTGAGAAAAGCTGCTCCTCGTCCGCAAGTTCAAGAAGCTTTGTCCCTTGTACTGGCTTTCTTCCCATTTTGCCTCCGACAAAGATCGTGCATCCGGTTTTTTCCGCTCTCAGCGCATCTTTCCGGCAGGCTGCTATGCATAACCCGCAAAGGATGCACTTTTCCCTGTCTATGCTGGCTTTCTCATCGAGAACTTTTATTGCTCCTATTTTGCATGCTTTTTCACAGCGCTTGCAGCCAACACAGTTTTCCGGGATAGTTTGAGGTTTTGTCGTACCCATTATTCCAAAATCGGTATCCTGGGGTTTTACGCAGGCCGATGGACAGCCAGTTACTGCAATCTTAAGTTTTTTGGGAACAGTTTTCCCTACATATTTTTCATCTATTCTGTGTGCTATTTGCTGGCAGTCAATCAATCCATATTTGCATACCTCATTCCCCTGGCAGGCAATTACTGCTCTTACCCGCTTTCCGGCCGAGCCTCTCAAAACTCCCTGCTTCTCAAGTTCAGAACTTGCTTCTTCAGCCTCTTCGAGTTTGACAAAAGGGATCTCAATGCCCTGCCTTGAAGTTATATGAATATAACCGTGTCCGTATTTCTCGGCAGCATCCGCAATTGCCCGCAGTTTGTCTGCATCCACCCTGCCGCCGGCGACTTTAACCCGCATTGAAACCATGTTTTCCTGCTTCTGAGGCAGAAAGCCTTTACTTTTGAGTAAAGACTCGTCAATCTTTTTCTCATTCATATAAGGTCACTTCACTGCAAGGCATTATAATTAATGTATATAAAAATTATTAAACCTAGATTCGAGCTTTCTTTCGAACTGAGTCAGACTTTTGACCGAATTCCTGAAATGTGGGGAAATTTGGAAAAAATACATCTTAACCAGGTAAAGATAAGAAAAATGTAGGGGAATTCTAAGAATAAAGGTAAAAAAATATAAGAAAAAATATAAGAAAAATCAGAGAAATGAAAAAACGTGGAACTGCACAAGTGCCATATAAAGTGCTGTCCCTGTAAAGATGCTGAGCATGGCATTTCGTTTCCAGAAGTGCAGGCCGGCAACGATACCTATGGTAAACAACTCCGGAATCCCATATGGAGCTGCAAGCCACTGCACGTCTTTTAAGCAGTAGACGACCAGCAGCAAGAGGATCATTGGAGGCAGATTTTTTTCAATAACTGAGAGCATGGCGGGTGGTTCTCTTGAGCCAAAACACATGAACGGAAGAATCCTTGTAGCAAAGGTCGCAAGAGCTATAACCGCAATGGTTACGAGCATTTGAAGGGTATCTGTCATCAGCTTTCCTTCTTTATTTTGTCTTCAACAGGCTGTACGGATGCATTAATCTGCCTGATTACCTTTTTCGTGTGTATCCCCTGCATCGATTTTTCCCTGCCGATCAGGATTAAAGTTCCGAGGATAATTGAAGCCAGCAGCATATTGTCAGGGCTGAAAAGTATAAGGGAAAGGGCTCCTGCTCCCAGGGCGGCCAGGAAGGGAAAACGCGTCTCCGAGTTGAAATACTGCTCTATGGTCAGCACCACAAATAGCGCGGTCAGCACAAAGCTCATGCCCTCAAGATTAAGGTCCAGCATAGAGCCAATTACAGCCCCGAGTACGGAACCTGCGATCCAGTAGAAATGGTCAAGGGCTGCAATATAAAAGTAAAACCTCGACTTCGAGCTGCTTTGCGGGACTTCTGTTGTGGTCAGGAGAGCATACGTCTCGTCGGTTAGCGCAAAGATAAGGTAAGGTTTGACCTTCCCGACACCGGAAAACTTCTCCAGCAAGGACAGCCCGTAGAAAGCGTGCCTGAAATTAAGGAGCAGTGTAGCTACAACAAATTCAGTTATCCCTGCCCCGGCAACAAGTAAAGCTACTGCCAGAAACTGGCCTGAGCCTGCGTAGACGAAAAGGCTCATAAGGAAAGCGTAAATCCAGTGATACCCTGCGCCGTCAAGCAGAAGCCCGAACGCCATTCCCAGAGGTATGTATCCGAGTAAAACAGGAATTGTAGTCTTGAAAGCACTAATGAAAATTTCTTTAGTTTGTTCGCCTGCTTCCCGGTTATCCATTCCATTTCTGGCCATGTTTTTCTCTTCTGTTACCCCTTGTGCAGTAATCCTTTTTGAAGAATGAAAAACATAGATTATATTTATCCTATATATTTTTTGCCAGCCCATGTTTATTTTCAGGAATAAGAATTCTTAGCCTGCATAAGTAGAAAAGAAATCTTGCTGGTAGCAAAACCCTGCTGGAAATTTTTCGAGTAGAATCCCACAGATGCACGTTTCCTCGGTATCCCTGTGGATTTTATAATCTTTGACGGCCTTTCCGAAGGAGAAATGAATAAGGTGATCTTTGTTGAGGTCAAGTCGGGAAAAACAGGCTTTCTTTCCCCAAGAGAAAACTCTTCAGGGACGGCATAGGCAGAGGAAAAGTAAGCTACAAGATAATTCACACCAGGAATAACCGGTTGATAACCGCTGGTAATTTCTTTTCCCGAAGCTGCCGTTTTCAGGAATTACTTTTCTTAACCCCGAGTTCTCACCGGGCGCAAACGGCGGCCGGCCTTTTCCTTAAAAACGAATGAAAAGAAGCAAAACCCAAAAGAAGAATGAATTATTTTTGGAACAGTTGCACTGAAGAGTTCTGCCATATCTCAAATGTATTGGACGAAAAAATTTCCATGTAATGCAGGACAGCAATGGTAAGTGCCACAAAGCTGAGGATCAAAAACCCACCGGAAATCCGTATAAGCTGATATTTTCCTTCCAGGATTTCCTCGAATTTTTTCTTAGAATCCCGGCTCGAATTTATGTTCAGACCATATTTTTTCCTGACAAGCACCATCACCGCAAAAATCAGGCTTGCGAGCCATAAAACAAGCGGAGCCACGTATATCAGGACTGAAATTCCTTCCACGTTCTTTATATCCGAAAACGTTATCGCATGGAAATAAATCCCTTCTAGCAGCCCTGTTATGGTAACAAACTGTTTTGCAGTGTCTTCCACACTGGAAATGGATTCTGCTACAAGTCTTTCGGCATTCTGCTTCCAGAAAGGGTTCGGTTCTGGCATTACTACAGGAACTTCCTCTCCATCGATTTCACTCTCAGCTTCCTCCCCATTCATGTCTTCACTTCCCACTCAAATTCTTTTTCACAATTGGGGCATTTGAGGTCTATGAAAAGGCTTTTAACAGTATTTCTGCTGAATAATTTTTTAACGTCAGAAAAACCCAGGCGCACTGCAACTATTTCTCCATCTTCAACAATTTTTTCTATATCAGTGCGGTATTGATAACCACATTGAGGACATTTAATAAGTTCAAGAGTCATCATCCTTCACCAGTTTTTCGAATACAGCATTAAATTCTTCTTCTCCCATTTTATCTCGCAATCTTAAAAGGGATCTTGCGACAATCTCCTTGTTCGGTGAATTCAGCTGCTCGAAGACTGATAAAGAAATTAAATAATTCCTGAGAGCACTACTACATTCTCCCCTTCTTCATTTATTCTTCCAAGCTGGTGCAGTGTTCCTGCAATTCCGCTTTTATCCCCCAGTTCTTCTTTAATTTTCAGGAACTGGTTATACTTTCTCACTGCTTCTTCGTAATTGCCCTGCTCCTGATGAATCATTCCAATCGCATGAAGTACAACCGCAACCCACCTAATCCCCCTATTATCCCCCTTTCCTCGTATTTATATTTAATATTATTATATATTTTCAATGCTGTATTTAGGTCTCCTAGGCGGTGGAAAAGTGTCGCAATACAGTACCGGGGTTGCAAAATCGAAACCGTTGCTTTTATCCGAATGTTTCATCGCAATTCTGGCTTCTTTGAGCGCGACATCTACCGATTTTCCGCTCGCAATCGTTCTGTAAAAAGTGTATGCAAAGTGGGTTGCCACGTCATCCAGTACCGAATACTGCATGGCTACTACAGCCGGAATTCTTTTTTGAAAGCATACTGGCTAAGTCACCGAAAGCTTCTTTGTTCGAGCCTTTGGCAGATTCACAGGAACTGAGCACTACTGCATCGATTCCAAAGTATGTCATAAATGAATTTTTTGAAAACCGCGGAAAGCACGGAAGATACGGAAATAAGTAGTAAAAGCGTGGTTCTTCCATGCTTTCTGTGTTTTCCGTGGTTGTAATATCCAGATCGAATCACTCTGCGACCAGCTCGTTTTCCTTGTTACAAAATTCCATGTGACTTAAAATAATATTTGCGTCATAAGCTGTAATTATTTGCTTATTATGTATTTATTTGAGAATCGATGCACTACAAGCTTTATGCCCATGTCTGAAAAAAGGTCTGCAAGGGTTTTGTTGTCTATGAGTCTGGCTTTTCGGTCTTCGGATTCAAATACAAGGTGTCCTTTGCCGCCAATGCTTGTTCCGTGTCCTGTGAAATGCACGATGTGATAAGCTTGCTCGTTAAGGTAACCCCGAACATTTTCAAAAGTTGCGTCTTCTGTAAAATCGACCTTTATTTTGTGGTCTTTATGGAGCTTGTCTATGGCTTCAAGAATGATTTCCTGCTCTTTTTCCGTATTTAATGGATAAATCCCGGGATCATCAGGACTTGAGATTATTACCAGCATTCGGAGAATGGAATCCAGAGGTTGAGATTCGGTTTTCCTTACCCCGACCGGAAGCCTTGAGAGCAAAATGCTTTTTTTGCTTATTAAAAAGTCTTCTTCGTTGTGCAGGTATTCCCAGGGCAAAGCTGCAATTTCAGGAACTTCTTTATTGAACTGCATGGAAACCCTGAGCCCGCAATTTTCGTCCTGAACTTCATTGAAACGCTTGTTGAAATAACCTCCCAGTTCGCCTGAAAATACAGCATCGTACAGCATTTTTCCGAATTCGATGTGAATTGTTTCTTCAGGCTGGGGTTTGGCAACTACAACTTTTTCCTCAATCCGATCCAGCATTTGACTCAGTTTCAAGTCTTGTCTAAGCTCAAAATCCCGGGTAGCCTTAATATCTTCGTTTTCCAGAATTGAAGCCGTGTACAGATTGGAGGAACCTTCAGGTCCTTTTGAGATTTGCAGGTCAAGAGAATGATAATCCAGAACAAACACCTTCTCAGTAACAAAGATCAGAAACGATTAAATTTATAGTTACTGCTTTTGTTGTCCGTCTGGACTATAAATATAAAAAAAGAGAGATTTTTCGCAACATTATTGATAAAGAAAATCAGGATTCAAAATCTGAATTGATAATAAAACGGAAAAAACAAGATTTGAAAAATCCGGTTGTCCACTGCGAATCGGATGACAGTTTAATACTTGATTTCTCCGATCAGGCTGAAGTCTTCTTTTTATTACTCGAAATAAGCTCCAGCCGCGCCTCGGCGCGGGACAAGCACGTCCGATGGATGGTGTTCATGTTTTCCTGAAATAACTCAATCAATTCCCCCACGGAACACCGAAAATCTGAATATGTTTCTTTACTCCAGCTTTCCCTCTGGCATATAGCACCCGAAATAGGTATTTTGCTCGACCTTTTTAAGGATATTGTTAATATTCTCGAGCACAGCTTCCATTCTGTCCATTCTCTTTTCAATTTCCTGGATTCTAGCAAGAATTTCCTGGTCTGTCGTCAAAATCTCATCTCCGGATACCTGTAACAAAAATTCATAATAGAAATGAAAGTGTATTCCAATAAATGTCCTGCAATGTTCTTATAGACATCGTAAAGCTGCATATCAGGCTTAATATATACATTTTCAAGGTACATCAGGCTTAAATACGAAGCAGCCCGATTTGCCAGTCATTGATTATTCTGGTGGCAGTCCTTGTTTCATCAACTTCACCTTTTTTCTGAATGAAGTTACACTGTTTACCTATAAGTTTAAGCACATCATAGACACTCTCATCCTCTACTGTAATCTTATAGAGGGACTCAAGGGCGGTTTTGTTTTCAACAAGAATTTTATCGATTATTTTCAGAGCAACTCCAATGTGATCCTTCAGATGGGTTGCATCTTTTATTCCGAGAAGGCCCTGGATATATTCATCGTTTTCATCAAAGGGAATTACTCCCGGAGTATCTATAAACATAATTCGTGAACCTGCGTCCACATTCTGGACTCCTTTTGTGTAACCGGATATTGGTGACGTGCCCGTCCTGTGCCTGCCTGTAACGCCATTGATCACCGAGGATTTGCCCACATTGGGATAACCGAGGGTTCCGACAAGAATATCCCGATCTTTTATACGGGCGGATGCGAGGATCTGGTGCCTTAGCATCGTTGTTCCTGACCTGTCTTTGCTGGATATAAAAATCGTAGGTGCAATTTTTGAGAGGCGGGCTTTGGTTTTCTCAAGTTTTTCATTTGATACAAGGTCACATTTATTGATGACTATTATGAATGGTTTGTTCAAGCGGACTATTTCACGCTCGATTTCGCTGTTTCGCGTCTCTTCAGGAAATCTGGCATCTATGACTTCAAGAAGGACATCAGCTTTTTTTATAACATCTCTTACAAGAACTTTATAGCTGGTCATATACAGTGGCTATGGCACAAGCTGATATATGAATATATAGCGAATATACAATGATGTAAGGCTGTAAGAGACGAATGGATTTTAACAAGTGAGGGAATACAGTTAGGACTTACACACTTCAGATTCAAAATCAAGCACAATAACCATCAGATGTAGAATTTGAATTTCAGAAAGTTGTAAGCCGACTGCAGCTGATTTGGTACTTCAAGTGCGTAAGTCCTAACAGTTATTGAATTTGGGGAAATTCTCAATTCGTGGCTCACGTTTCTAAAAAACTCATTTTTTGTATGTTTTACTGCTTCCTCAGTCGTTTTAAACCGGTTTTTAACTAATTATTATATTCTGATGAAATATAAAATGATATAATTGATATTATAGTACCTGGATTCGGCAGGTTAACGTAATTAGAGATATATATTTTTCATATTTCTCCCCCATGAGACTCAATATCTTCCAGTGAATCTTTTCCATATTCAATATTTCTGACTCTATTTTCTCTTTTTGGCATGAAAGTTTTCAAGTACTTTCATTTATTTGTGCCTGTTATTCGAAGAATTTCATGCTCGTTTTCTGAGTTATAAGTTCTGTAATCCCCTGAAAATTGAAAAATATCCATCTCATTGTAGGTCTTTTTGTTTGTTTCCTTTTTGATCTGGAGCCGTTTCATTCTGTTCCTCTAATTTTGTCCTCAACTTCCATTCTGCTATTGAATAAATCATTAAGCAGAGAACCATTATCATGGTCACTGCTTCTATTCTTGCTTTATTCTTGAGGTAAACTTTTGATACGCTAAATGTGTCACTTTTCAAGAATCTGAATCCTTTTTCTACGTTATCCTGTCCTTTGTAATACTTTAGCATCTCTTCAGGAGAAATACTAATATCATTACTTGCAACCTACATTCGGCAGCAAGCACATCCTAACATCTATATATCCTTGATTGTTATTTTTTGTAGGCTTATTTAAAAATCAGTGTCATGAGGACTATATGTCAAATCCGATTTTTCATTTCTCTCATCTGTTGCAAATATATATTAATGATGTCATGGTTAACATTTAGTAATTTTTGATTTAAATTGGATTTCAAATGTTCTGAAAAAAACGATATCAATAGAAAAATTGAATGGATTTTTATGTTGACCTGCCGAATGTATGGTGGATAACATTTACGCATATTTCGCACATGGATTTCGGAAACAGGGAAAAAGCGCAACCCATATTTGATTGGGGAAAATATCAGGAAAGAGAAGGCAAATTTCTGATGCCGTTTGCAGTCCAGGTTCATCATGCATTTGTTGACGGTATTCATATTGGCAAACTTGCGGATAAGCTGCAGAGATACCTGGATAAAGTGTAGATTAATCAGTAGTTCACTAATTTTTACTTTTTTAAATTATGTCTTCAGAATATATAGGTTTTATAACAAAACCTGTGATTGTAGGAACGAGAAAAGGCAGGAAAAAATTTCCTCCAGATCCATAAAAGATTAAAATATTAAGTGTAATTCTTGCGAGAATAACTAGTTAATTGCTTAAAAGACGGAATCTAAAGAAGTACTTTTTAAATTTTTGGTTTGGATTACCGCCAATTTTTTTTGATTTATAAATTATTTTCAAGAACAGTACTATAAATATAAGAAGTAATAGCACACCGAGCATGAGCAGTATTTCAGAGACTCCAATCATCACCTTGCATACCTCACTTTTATGAGTCTTGAGTTGATTTTTGACAATCTATATACTTTACACAATACCATATAATCTTTTCTTGTAACTTTGACTTAGTGCAGATTCTAGCGATGAACGTAAAATTAAAAATCATTAAAACTTTTAACCGATTACAATCCTTATAATCTGCTTTCGGCATGTCGACATTAGAAATGAAAATATTTTTTCTGATGCTGTTTTTTGAATATTAGCTAATTATATATTAGGTTTAAAGTTGGTTAACGTGTGGCACAACTCCCACGACATATATATAAGTACTGAATCATTTTTTCATTGAAGTTTTGTATGGGAAATGAATAATTGGTCATATGTAAACCTAACAACTGCACACAATTATGGAGCATCATTTCAAAATCGCCATCAACAAAAATTATTGAAAATTAAATGTCGACTGCCGAATGTAGGTTAAATTACTGCAAACTGCCTTTTTAATAAGGCAATTGATAGCCTTTTAAAAAAATCTTTTTTTAGTACTGTTGAAAAACATCATTTATTAATAAATCCATAACTTAGAAATAATCTTTATAATACAAAGATGTATAGACTATAATAATGAGCCTTGACATATTATTAAATACATTCTGTGATAAATTGGAGACTGATATAACTGGAAATTCTGATTTAATTGGACTTCTTTCAATTGCGATTATTCTCATAAGTGCTATAATTTATTACTTTGGAGTACGTTGGGGAGAAACACAAGTTGAAGAATATAATGTAACGTCGCATTACTTTGCAGGTACGTTATTTGTAGTAAATTACATACTGGAACCATATGTAGTAGTACTTTTGTTAAGTTTACTATTAAAAAATTATACTTCCTATTTTTCTACTATTCTTATTGTTGGGTTAACTCTTGAATTTATTTTGTATTTCGTATTTCAATATGGCGCCGAAAATTTCAGAGATAGACGCGAGTCACTAGATAATTTCGTTGAATGTAAAAAAATAAACCAACGCAAATGGTTAAAATACAGAATCATGCGAATTATACTATCGCGTCTTGTTCCTATTGTGATAATTTTTATTGTATATATTTTTTATAAACTGGATGTACCAGTTGGAATAATTCTACTGTCTTTTATCCTTGCTTTACTAACCTTTACAAATTTTGCTTTTTGTGTTGGATACTATGAAGCTCATTATCGTGAGGCTAATTTATATTTGAAAAATAGGGAGTTTATTAATGGGATTATTTTGAAGCGGGGATCCTATGTAAATGTATTAACAGAAGATGGAACACGTTTAATTAACAAAGATAATATAAGTACCATTAAAATGAGCAAAAATTCTAAAGAACTGTGCTGTGACTGCATAATTGTGAACAAAAAATTAACTTATTTTCTCAGGGAAATATGGTGAAAAGAAAAGCATTTTCTTGTAGGACAGCTTTTGAAAAGAATCGTTGTGCGTAAATTTTGCACTAACGTACAAAAAATTTGGCATTTTTATTGAGTGAATTGCAAAATATATTTTTTGTTAGGGCAATTTCTGAAAACCCTGCTGCTGGTATTTTACAGTAGCGTACACTTTTTTGAGATTCCTATATCCCATAATTTAGTGCAAAGGATGGAATTCAAACCCATAAATCTTTAAATGACGTTCCAGGGAATTCACGTGCTGCCGGGATTTTTAATTTAGGCATTGGTAAACAAAAATAGATATATACTACTTATAACCTATATTTCTGCATGAATTGCCCAAAATGTAATAGTTCCAGTCACAAAAAGAATGGCATAGTTGGCGGGCGTCAACGGTACAAATGCTCTGATTGTGGCTATAACTATACAGTAGAGCTGAAATCAACTGCTTTTTCCGCTTCTGTAAAAAGACAGGCTTTACAACTCTACCTCGAAGGATTGGGCTTTCGCTCAATAGGACGATTTTTAGGGGTAAGTCATGTTTCTGTCCAAAAATGGATAAAGAAATTTGGTCAGGGGTTAGAGGATCTAAAAAGTGAAAATGAGATATCTGTTGTTGAAATGGATGAAATGCATACTTACATCGGTATAAAAAAATGGCATTGTTAACTAAATATAGTTAACTCATTATTTCTATATTTCATTAAGAGAATAACTGAGTACTTTAGCATTTCAAGACTCTTAGTATAACACTTTGTCTTTCTTCTCAATCTTGCCAGAAAGTGCCTAAATATGCTGTTATACCCTTCAACAGTGTACGTTTCTGCTTTTGATTGAGTATGAATTTTATCTGGAACGAACTCTGCATATGCCCTCCAGTGATCAGTCATCACTTTTTCAATCTCTTTTTCCTTTAACTTTTCCCAGAGTTTTTGTCCAGTTTCTGTCCCTCTGCTGCCAAAAGAACAGTTGATGAACTTTTTCCCAACTCTATCAACAGCAATCCAGATCCAGCAATATTTTTTTTGTTACCGATGTAA
Source organism: Methanosarcina sp. ERenArc_MAG2 (assembly GCA_023955635.1). GTDB lineage: Archaea > Halobacteriota > Methanosarcinia > Methanosarcinales > Methanosarcinaceae > Methanosarcina > Methanosarcina baikalica. The sequence goes on along the minus strand of JAMXHR010000010.1, from coordinate 175,212 downwards.
GTGTGCATCTCATCCATTTCAACAATAGAGATCTCATTTTCGCTTTTTAGTTCTTCTAACTCCTGACCAAATTTCTTTATCCATTTTTGGATAGAAACATGACTTACTCCCAAAAAACGCCCTATTGACCGAAATCCCAATCCTTCAAGATAGAGTTGTAAAGCCTGTCTCTTAACAGATGCGGAACTAGCAGTTGATTTTAGCTCTACTGAATAATTATATCCACAATCAGAGCATTTGTAGCGTTGACGGCCATTAACTTTACCATTCTTATTATGATCGAGACTCTTACATCTTGGGCAGTTCATCAAGAGATATAAGTTCTCATAATATATATCAGTGTTTAGGTACCAATGCCAAAAAAATATTGCTGGATCTGGATTGCTGTTGATAGAGTTGGGAAAAAGTTCATCAACTGCTCTTTTGGTAGCAGAGGAACGGAAACTGGACAACTACTCTGGGAAAAATTAGAGAAGAAAGAGATTGGAGAAGTGATGACAGATCACTGGAGGGCATATGCAGAGTTCCTTCCTGAAACGATTCATACTCAATCCAAAGCAGAAACGTATACAGTTGAAGGATATAACAGCATATTGAGGCACTTTCTAGCAAGATTAAGAAGAAAAACAAAGTGTTATACGAAGAGTCTTGAAATGCTAAAGTACTCGGTTCTTCTATTGATGAAATACAGAAATAAAGAGTTAACTATGTTTAGTTAACAATGCCTTAATTTATTCAAAAACTCATCCCTGCATAAATGACTCCGAAGCCCGTCTAAAGTCTGTATACTTGCATGAAAGTACGTTATTATTTATTTTTCACGTACTATTTCCTCTCTTTTTCCCCAAAAGCTGCTCCCAAAGCCATTCCAAAAGCGAGTCCAAGAGCAACTCCCAGAGCTATATTGTGTATAATAATTCCAAACATCAAACCGAACGACATGCCAAGGGAAAGTCCAATCGCCATTGCATTCTCTTTTTCATTCTCGTTCTCGTTTTTTTCCTCTTTAACATAGCTTTTAATGTATTTGCCAGCCTTATCGAGCCTTTTCCCTAAACGTGAGAATATAAATAAAACGGCTATAACAATGACAATAAAAATTGCAATTATTTGTAAAGATGCAGAATCGATCATTATTTTGAATTTGCCACTTTACTATAAAAATAGTTTGAAATCGAGAAAGAAAATTTTAAATGAAATCAATTCTTTAAAAGGAACTTCTTCAGCCGGAATAAGAAGGAATTTTCAGGCACAATTGAATTTTTCAGGGCAAAATATCAAAAGATTTATCCATTTAATCGGATACTTCCATCTTATGAACAATCATAGCGAAACGGAAAGTTCAGGTCATAATTCAGTTCACTGTAATGCCGATAAAATTCCGGGGTGGAACGAAGATCTTGAGCTGGCATTTTCTGCCTACAAAGGTCCATACATTGCCGGAAGAGTCGCATCAAGGCATAAAACGGTCTGCGAGGTCCTTGTCTCTGGGGCTGTCGTACAGGCAGGAATCTCCGGTGCACTTCAGAAGATTGGGATGCAGCCGGTTGTAGGGGATTTTGTCGGTTTGCTTGACCAGCCGGAACTGGGCTCACGCATGATTGTGAATATCCTGCCCAGGAGGACCTGCCTTTCAAGAGGGGCAGCAGGAGACGGGGGCGGAGAGCAGATAATTACTGCAAATCTTGATACCATTTTTATCGTGACTTCCGTTGGTAAGGATCTCAACCTTCGAAGGCTTGAGAGGTATCTTGCCATTGTGTATTCTTCCGGGGCAAACCCTGTGATTTTACTTAACAAAATCGACCTTGAAGATGACCCAACCCGGCTGGTAGAGAAAATCCGGTCCATTGCAGGTGACGTGCCGGTTATTCCATTAAGCGCCCTTTCAAAAAACGGGCTTGATGCACTTAACCCTTACCTCAATCCGGGGGAAACAATTGCATTAATAGGTTCCTCCGGCGTTGGAAAATCCACGCTTATCAACGCTTTTCTTGGCGAAACCGTCCAGAAAACCGCAGATATCCGGAAAGACGATGAAAAAGGCAGGCATACAACTACAGTCCGCCAGCTGTTTCTGCTTCCAAATGGAGCGGTTCTTATAGACAACCCAGGAATCAGGAAATCCAGCTCGGAGACTCTGCAGAAGGGCTTGAAAAAGCTTTTTCCGAGATCGTTGACGCAGCCCGCAATTGCAAGTTTAAAGATTGCACTCACCGCAACGAACCAGGCTGTGCTGTACTGAAGGCGGTTGAGGACGGGCTTATTCCAGAAGAACGGCTTGCCAGTTATCACAGATTAACTGGAGAACTCATATTCCAGTCAAAAAAAGCAGAAATTGGGCTGAAACGGCTTGAAAAGGAGAAATGCAAGAAAATAGCGGTGGATATTAAAAAATATAAGAAATCTACGGGGAAACTATGAAATAAAGCATATTTTTAGGCAGATTTATCAGGAATTTATCCGGAATTTATCAGCCTCTTAATTTATCAGTCTCTTAATTTATCAGCCTCTTAATTTATCAGCCTCTTAGCATTATAACAGCGCAATACCTAAAAGTAAAAAACACTTTTTTTAACTATACAGTTTTCATGGATAAAAGCATTAATTCAGATTTTCGGAGGGATTTATATGGCAAGTGAAGTTTATTTCGCAGACTTGAGAGCAAGAAATCCGCAGGATAGTACGATCAGCAAGATTCAGAGGCTTTTTGATGAGGCAGGTTTTGTTGAGCTCCTGGGATCAGACGACCTCACTGCAATTAAGATTCATTTTGGAGAGTACGGAAACGACGGATACATCAACCCTGTTTTTGTGCGGCAGGTTGTAGAAAAGATTCGGGCAGTCGGAGCAAAACCGTTTGTTACCGACACGAATACTCTTTACTCAGGCAGCAGGCATAATGCAGTTGACCACCTGACTACAGCGATAGAACATGGTTTCGATTATTCCGTTGTCAGGGCTCCGCTTATAATCTCGGATGGATTGAAGAGCCAGAACGTTGAAGAAGTTGAGATCGAGCAGAAGCATTTCAAGTCCGTAAAAATAGGGTCGGATATTGCTGCCGCAGATTCCATGATTGTGATGTCCCATTTTAAAGGGCACATTGTGGCGGGCTTCGGAGGAGCTGTTAAGAATCTTGCCATGGGCTGCGCTCCTGCAGCCGGCAAGAAGGAACAGCATTTCAGGACAAGCCCTCATGTGGTTGAAGAAAAATGCGTAGCTTGCGGGAAATGCGTTGAGGTCTGCCCTGTAGGAGCCGCTTCTCTTCTAGGGGAGGTCTCAATGATCGAGCCTGGTGTCTGTATAAGCTGCGGACAGTGTATGGAAGCGTGCCCTTCAAATGCTATTGATATAGATTGGGAACATGACATCCCTGAGTTTCTGGAATGCCTCACAGAGTATGCATACGGAGCGGTAAAGGGAAAAGAAGACCGGGTCGGTTATATCAACTTCCTGCTTAAAGTTACTCCTGACTGCGACTGCGTGCCCTGGAGTGACGCTCCTATTGTTCCGGACATAGGAATTCTCGCCTCAAAAGATCCTGTTGCCCTTGATCAGGCAAGCTACGACCTTGTAAACAGGCAGAAAGGGCTTGTGAGCTCCTCCCTGCACTTCAACCACGAAGAAGGGGCCGATAAGTTCATGGGCGTGTGGCCTATGGTCGACGGGACTTACCAGCTTGAGTACGGGGAAAAAATAGGCCTTGGAAGCAGGGAATATAAACTGGTTGAGATTTGAATAACTTTTTGATTAACTCCGCATCTTCTTTTTCTGTTTCCTTTTCTTCATTTTCGTCATATAAAGCCGCCGGAGATCTTACTCAATCCCGAGAGCAATTTAAGTTGATTTGATCGCAAATCTATTTTTTAAAAAGATAAATATAGCAGATGCCACCAGTTAATATATGAATTAATCTTATTCAACTTTACTGGAGATGAATGCGAGTGACCGTCTGGGAATATGATGTTAAAGAGATAAGGTTCAGCGAGTGGTCAAAGACAAAAGAAGATCTTAATAGCCTCGGAACTGAAGGCTGGGAACTCATCAAGTTTGCGGACGAGATCGACGAAAATGGTATGATAACAGCTGTTTTCAAAAGGCCGGTAGATTATGTCGATGTTCTTGCCTGAAAAGATTCTTATATCTGAAAGTTCTCCTGAGTTTCTACTCTTTTTCCGTTGATTTTTATCTCTTTTAAGCTGGATTCCGGTCTGCTTTTATAATTTCTTTTATCATCTAATTTAACGGAAAAGTAACCTTAATTTAGCAGGAAAAAAGGGAGTTTATGCAATCTTTCTTGCTTTCCGGGGTTTGAACAGGTAACTATTAGTTATTTAGGGTCTCCAAAATCAGTGTATAAACTGAGAATTAAAAATGCTTATTTTAGGTAATAGACATATAAACAGAGTTTTCTCAATAAAAGTCCATTCTTAAAGTCCAATTTTGAGAGAAATAAACCCGATTAAGCTTTAAAAATACTATGTGGGCGGGATTAGAACTCTATTTTTCGACAAATCATATTTTATTGCAATTATGGCAACAGACTCCGTTTTCCGTTTTACAAAATTATATTTTGAAAATACGGGATAATATAACCTTAAAATAAAAATTAAGGATATCTGATTCGTTTAATTGAAAATAGATTCTTTATCATATGGTAAGGGTTCAGCAAAAGATCTCGGGATCTTTTAGGACATCACAAGGAGCGGATGCTTTCTGTAGAAACAGAGGATACATTTCTATAATAATGAAAAATATGATGTCTGTAATTGATTCACTTTATGCGGCGTTTAAGGGAGCGCCGACAATACCTGAATAATTACATCATATGTACTTTTATTGGGGAAGTACTAGCACCACATCTACTCTACGAAATAAGGTTTATTGACCCTTAAAAAATGAATCATTTTTTGAGGACCATATATCTTTTCTTCCTTTAATCCCGGAGGAAAAGTGCCTTTCCTTATCCCCAAACTTGCTGAAGCCTTAAATCCTGGAGGGTTTTCGTAAATGAGTACATAGAGACGCTGGGGAGTTACGGGCTTGAAGTCTTCCGTGCTCTTGACATGAAGGACGGGTCAAGGATCGTATTTGCATGGAAAGTAACCTGAATTTTGCAGGGAACAGGAAGCTTCTTCAATTCAATACAGGCAGGAATCACATATAATCAGGAGACGTGCATATGAAAGTTCCTTCGAACAGGAACTGTCATAACGATTTTTATACAGAGTTGAGCGAAAAAAGAGAAAACAGAGATTACTCAACTTTTTTGCCGTGAACAGGGCATATATCCCTGTTTTCAGGGGAACAATGTACGTATTCCCCGGTCTGGACAAAATACCTGAAATGCTCTATCCAGATTTTTGATTCATCTTCCTTATCTGCAAATTCTATGAATTTTTTCAATGCGCGTGCTGTTTTTGGATTAAGGATATGCTCAATTTTGCAGGCATCTTCTTCTGCAGTCTGTTCATCAAGCCCGAGATGCATGAGAAAATCCTTGAGCATGCTATATTTTTCCCTCGTCTTTCTGGCGATTTCTGTTCCTTTCTCGGTAAGAGTTACGCCTCCGTACTTTTCATAGTTTATATAGCCTTCTTTATCAAGTTTCTTGAACATACCTGTCACGGTCGATGGGCCGAGTTCCAGCTCTTTTGCTATATCTTTAACTTTGGCGTATCCTTTTTCCTCCACAATTGAGGCGATAATTTTCAGGTAATCTTCATCTCTTTCCGTTGTCATAAAACTCGAACCCTTTTTTGTATACCGAATATTATTCGATTATTATATTTGATAATGCAGGAAAGACATATAAGTATAGCTGTATGAAAGTGATTATTATGTGAAAGGTGGCTGTATAATGGTAAAAAGAAAAAGATCGGAATATGAGGAGATTAAGTATGAAATAACTGGATGTGGAATAACTAAATGCAGAATAAACAGGTGCAAAATATATAAAATAGATAAGGAATAATTGACTACGGAATAAATTTATGCAAAATCAAAAAGAAGACTGCTAGACAACCCTCTCTTGAAAAGTAAACCTCTTAAAAGTATTTTTAGGACATCAGCCAATGATGATATCCTTAAAAGCCTTAATTCCTGTTTCTGAAAAGTAAATTTATGAGATAAGATATAATATTCAAATAATTATTTTTAAAGTAGGTGTCAATTCTCTCCAATTTCTTTTCTGAATTCAATGTAATCTCGTTCGACTTCTTCAAGTTCATATTCCATTTGATATCACCATTTTAGATAATCGGGATTAAAATCCTTTTTAAGGATTTCACAGTTGGGGATTAACACAGTTGAACCGAAAAGATTAGCACAAGATTTCAAGCTACCTCTATCATATTTATAACAAGCATTCTTGCGGTTTACTTTTCTTCAAATGCGTAAATCTTACGATATTTGATTGGAGAGGAAGGTAGGATAGAATTTCCGGGAGTTTTTAAAATAGGAGGCGTTCCTATCCTGCTCTTCCTTTCCGTTAATCCGGAAGATCTCAAAAACTTGAGGACTTTGCAAACTGTAGCCTTAAAATTTCAAAAATCCATTTTTATTTCGTTTTTTTCCTGATTTTAGATCCTGTTCGCTTTTTTGTCTTTTATCAAACTTTAAGGTCAGGAAGGACTATCTTCAGGCTTTTGAACTCTTCGGTTTTTGTTCATCAAGATTTTGTTATCAAAATTTTTTATCAAAATTTTTTTATCAAGATTTTTCAGATTCAGCCTGTCTGGTTATGGCAGACTCTCCGTCCCTTTTCGGTCAGCCTGTAAACTGTACCTGTCGAAACGGTAGATTTTTCTAAAAACCCGCAAAACCCACAATTTTTGCAGGAACCGGAACAGGAAGAGGATAGGACGGAATTGCTGTCCGTAACTTTTTCAACGTGTCCCATTCCTTCCATAATTTCGAGTAAACCTTTAAGCTGTTGCATACTTAGTTTCAAATGTCTCGAGATATCATTGAAGGAAATATTGCCTTTCTTTTCCACTTCTGCTATCTGTTTTAACACATACATGTATCCGAGTACCATTATCTGTTTCCTCCTTATTCCTTAAGTCTGAACTTCTCTTCCCATCCCGTGTATATTGCAAGGGAAAGCAGACCAAGGTACAGTGCGGGTTTAAAACCGTCAAGAGGCGTCCACTTCTCAAATCCGTCGGCGAACAGCACCCAGGCATTAATGATGTCAGCAGTAAAAGTCAGAAAATATAGAGCCCCAAAGAGCAGGGAAAGTATGATTCCTACATATGCATACGCTTTTCCTGCAGAGGAACCTTTTGAAAATTCAATGGTTCCATACAAGTAAACTGCACCTATGACTGCGAGTACCAGTCCTCCTGCAATCTCCGGGGAAGCAGGCTGGCAGATATAAAGCCGTCAGGCAAAAGCTCGGCCCCTTTCAGAACCTGCAAGCTCCCGATTGCCAGGTACATTATCCCCCAAAGGAGAGAAAAATAGGTCAGAGCCTTGTCCTCATAGTTCAGAGTTTCGTTCTCATTTTCCATTTGCATTACCTCCTCATGCGAATATGATATTCCCTATTTTTACCGTTACAAAGGCCATTATCCATGCTATTGCTGTCGAATAAGCCGCTGCAAAAAGCATCCATCTCCATGAGCCGGACTCTTTTTTGATTACTGCAACTGCCCCTATGCAGGGTACGTAAAGCAGGGTAAATACCATGATCCCCAGCGCAACGGCAGGTGTAACTATCGGGTCTGCCAGAAGTGCTGAAGACAGCATCCCCTCATCTGCTCCGGTACCGTAGAGGGTTCCCAGGGAACCAATGACAATCTCCTTGGCAAGAAACCCAAAAATCAGGGAAACTGCAATTTTCCAGTCAAAACCTATTGGAGCTACAAAAGGTTCGATCAGTTTTCCGAGGCTGCCTATGTAACTTTCCGCACTTCCGTATTCGACTCCTTGCGGGAAGTATGCAAGCAGCCATATGACAACCACGCCTCCGGCAATTACAGTACCCACCTTTTTCAGGTAAAGGGAGCCCTGGTTCCACATATGTTTCAGGGAATTGTTTACCGAAGGCCTGTGATAGGGGGAAGTTCCATTATGAAGGAAGAAGGTTTGCCCTTGAAAATCATGCTTCTGAAAAGTTTGGCAGACACTATTGCCACAATAATGCCGAGCACATAGAGCCCGAAGATAACTGATCCTGCCTGTTTTCCGAAAAACGTTCCTGCAAGCAGCACGTAGACAGGCATCCTGGCCCCACAGGACATAAACGGTGTTATAAGCATCGTAATAAGACGGTCCTTTTCATCTTCAAGGGTGCGGGTTGCCATAATAGCCGGAACCGAACATCCGAACCCCATAAGCATAGGAATAAAGGATTTTCCCTGAAGCCCCATCGAATACATCAACCTGTCCATGATAAAAGCGGCTCTTGCCAGATATCCGCTGTCTTCCAGCAAAGCTAGGAGGAAAAACAGGATGAAAATATTGGGTACAAAAAGTACAACTGATCCGACCCCTGCAATAATCCCGTTCCCAAGCAGGGATGAAAGCCAGGGTGAACCGATATTTGCATTAACCGTTTCGGCAAGCAGGCTGAAAAACATGTCAATAAGTTCCATGAAAGGGGTTGCGAAGGTAAAGATCAGCTCAAACATTCCCCACATCAGGGCAAGGAATATGGGGATTCCCAGGTACCTGCTGGTAAGTACCTTATCGATCATATCTGAACTTGACATTCTTTCAACACGGGCCTCACTTATCTGAGGAAGGATCCTGCTTATAAATTCGTAACGTTTATCAGCCATTTCGGCTTCGTATTCTTCAGGGTTCAGCCTGGAAAGGAATTTTTAACTTCGGAGTGTACACTTAATGAAGAGAGTTTTGTATGTACGTTTTCGTCCCCTTCCAGCAGTTTGATGCTCAACCACCTGGAAGGGTACCTGGTTGTCAGAGTCTCGTCTTCAGCGAGGATCATTTCCAGATGACGGATTTCTTCCTCTATTTTTTTTCCATAATCGATTTTATTGGGAAAATAGCCCCCAAAACCGGATTTTATGACCTCATCAAGAAGCTGATTGATACCTTTGCCTTCGTTTGCTGTTGTTCTTATCAAAGAGATTCCAAATAATTTCTCAAGCGTCGGGACGTTTACGTCTTCGCCTCTTTTTTCTACGAGGTCGGACATGTTGAGTGCCAGGATCAGATTGGTACTTATTTCCAGCAGCTGTGTGCTCAGGTAAAGATTACGTTCCAGATTTGTTGAGTCAAGAACCTGTATTACGACATCCGGTTTTTCTTCAAGGATGTAATCTCTGGCAATAACTTCGTCTGCAGAATAGGCTGTAAGGCTGTAAGTCCCGGGAAGATCCACGATTTCAAGAATGTGCCCTCCATATTCCTTTATACCTACTTTTTTCTCAACTGTTACTCCGGGCCAGTTTCCTACCTTTTGCCTGGCTCCGGTAATAGCATTGAAAAGAGTTGTCTTTCCTACATTGGGGTTTCCGGTGAGTGCAACCCTTATCTTATTCTCAACCAAGTTCTACACCTTCAAATGAATCCGGTTCTACCATAATCTTCATTGCCATCCCTCTTCCCAGAGCATAACGAGCTCCATTCACATTGATGAGCAGATTCCCTCTCTCACACCCTATAAGCCGGATAGAGGACGAGGGTGTAAAGCCCATTTCTATCAACCTTCTCTTGAGCTCCTTGCCTGCTCGAACTTCTCTGATTCTGCAGCCTTTTCCTTTCGGGAGCATTGTAAGAGGCATCTGTGCGGGCAAATTAATCCTCCATGGGTTCAACAATAACCATTTCCGCTTCCTGCTTCCTGAGAGACAGGTTATATCCTTTCAGTTTGAAATCCATCGGGTCTCCCAAAGGAGCTTTTTGGTAACACTCAGGACTGTACCGGGAACCATGCCCATATCGAGGAGGCGCTTGCGGGAACTTCCCTTACCTTTTACCTGAATGACCCTAGCTCTCTGGCCTATTTCCAGCATGTTAAGGGTTTTATCGATTACCTCTATCATTTTGCATCACCACAATATATTAGGATTGCCGAATTTTTTGCTTATCTTTGAAATATGATATCGATTATTTAAAATTTTCGTATATACGAAAATTTTGTGCATATATGAAACAATATTAACTGATAAAAATATCCATGCCCTAAAGATCGCGACTCGAAAATTCATGGGGAAGCGGTCAAGCTTCTTGTAACAAAAAGGAGTATTTCACCTGCTTCCAGAACATAGGGGAATCTATAACAATAACTGTTATTACACAAAAAAACAATTTCTACATGGGGATTACTGTGATAAAAGAAGCCATGTTCTACGAGAAGATCGGAGACAATAAGGTACACTGCATGCTCTGCGCCCAGAGTTGCAGAATTGCCTCCGGAAAAAAAGGTTTTTGCGGGGTTAGAGAGAATAGAGAAGGAAAATTATATACTCTTATTTACGGGACTGTTTCAAGCGAAGCAGTTGACCCTATAGAAAAGAAGCCGCTATATCACTTTTATCCGGGGTCTTACGTTTACTCAGTAGGTTCAATAGGGTGCAACTTTCGCTGCAAACACTGCCAGAACTGGTCGATTTCTCAAGCCTGCCTCGAGGACTCTTACACAATGGATGTTCTTCCCGAAGAGCTGATCGAGAGAGCGCTCCTCTCACGCTCAAAGTCAATTGCCTGGACATACAACGAGCCCACAATTTGGCACGAATATACCTATGAATGTGCAAAACTGGCAAAAGATGCAGGGCTTGCCACAATCTATGTGACAAATGGATATATGACTGCTGACGCCCTGAGGCATATAGCACCCTATCTGGATGCCGCAAATATCGATATCAAGGCTTTCAATGAAAAATTTTATCACGATGTTGCCAGCGCAAAACTGGCTCCTGTGCTCGAGGCTTCTATCCTTGCAAAAGAACTCGGAATCCATGTGGAAATTACGACCCTGATTATTCCTGGCGTAAACGATTCCCTTGAAGAGCTCAGAGAACTTTCAAAATGGATGTACGAAAACATGGGACCTGAGACTCCCCTGCATTTTACACGCTTCCATCCCCAGTACAAAATGCAGGATCTCTCCCCGACGCCTGTGAAAACCATGCAGGACGCCTGTAAAATCGCAACTGAAGAGGGGCTGAAGTATGTCTATATGGGCAATGTCCCTGGCAGTGAGCGCAACAACACTTTTTGTCCTAATTGTGGGAAAATGCTGATTTTGCGCAGCTTTTTCGAAATAGAAAAGTACGACATCACACCTGAAAAAACCTGTCCTAAATGTGGGGAACATATTCCCATCATAGGAGATTATGCCGACTCAAAACAGACACCGGATGAAAACGAATATTAAAACCAGAAAAATTATACGGGAATTATAAAGCAATAAATTATACAGCAATTATAGAGTAAAATACAGAATATATTAAGTCTCTTTTATCCACTTAAGGGCAGTGTGCCGAAAGTTTTGTAAAATCATATTTATAAAAAAGTTACTGTATAGAAAACTCGATACAATGCTAAAACCCAAAAAATAGCTACGTTTTGTATAGCAAAGTTCGTATCTATGCAGCGATGTTGAGGATCTAATAATTTTCTAGAAGTTTAATTCCACAAAATGACATAAATAAATATTTAACCTTTTGTAACATTAAAAAAAGAGTGGAAAATGAGACTGCAATCAGTGGCTCTAGTGTTACAGCGTCTAGTTCTCCTGTACTAATATGTGGGATACCGGTAATATATATTGTAATCGTCGCTTTAATAATATTGGCTATTTTATATTTAGTATGTAGAATGAAGAGAAAACATAGACATTCTATGAAAAAATCGAGTTACATAAAATTGTTTATTGCTTTATTCGCCCCATTGTTTTTTTATAATTTATATAATTTATACGACAATTTAAAGTTTACAGCTAGTTTAATTTATTTAGATCCACGTCCTTTTATTACAACAATTCATTTTGCATTCGTCATATCTTTAATAGAATTTATCTTCCCGTATTTATTCATTACATTGAGTATACTAATAATAAACTGTCATCGTAAACAGGTTTAAGATGATCTTAAAATCAATGTATAGATAAGAACTTTTTCACATAAAAGGTTGGTATTTTGCCTATGCGAGTGTAAGCCCAATTGTTACACATCATATCAGAATTTTCTTGATTCCTTCGATAAACCCGATTAAATGCAACAAAAATGGTAAGAAACACACAGACACTTTTCTTAATATCTATTGATGGCGAAAAAAACTCGTAGCTTTGAATATTATGTATTTGTTCATATAGAACTTAATAAATTTGGTACTGTGTAATCTACGGGGTCTGGGATAAATTTTCGGTATGCATTGAAGCCAGTCCAAAGATCAAAACCCGCAGACTACACAGTACCCCTATGTATTTTGCTCATGTATCTTATGAGCTGCAATCTCTGGTAAATTGCCTCTATCATACCCTAATCCATTCCTCTTTTATTTACCCCCTAGATAGTCTAATACCGGTGTCTTTTTTCGAAACTGTGTAGTTGACGAGGTTATTCTTCAGATATGCGCCCTATAATGTCGAAAATTTCTCCCGGACCCTATAGATTACACAGAATCCGTTAGAAAGAATTAAATATTATGGTCAAGTACCATACTATCAGGTACTTGACTCTCAGGGGCTTTACTATCAGGCACTTTACTATTAAGTACTTGATAATATTGCCTTGAAAAATTATAGTCAGAAAAATGGAGATATTTCATATGGATAAAATAAAAGATGAGATATTAGAACAGTTCATACGCTTGCAAGGATTGCTGCATCGCTACCATACGCAACATTTCATGGAATTTGGACCATTGGGCAACTCCCACAGAGGACAGGGGCGCATGCTCTCTATTCTAAAGTTGAAGCCGGAAATAAGCCAGAAGGAGTTGACTTACCTGCTGGATATGAGCAAGCAAGGTTTGGCAGAACTCCTTAATAAACTGGAAAAGAAAGGATATATCAAGCGTGAACCAGTAGAGGAAGATCGTCGCAGCTTCAATATAAAACTCACCGAAGAAGGTGCCGCCGTTGCCGGCGAGATTGATGTTAGCTCCAATGTGTTTAAAGGAGAAATTTTTGGAATGATAGGTCCGAACGGAGTTGGAAAATCAACTATATTTTCCATGCTGACCAAATTAACAAAGCCTTCAAGCGGCAGCATAAAAGTTGCAGGCTTTGATATTGGAAAACAGGATGACATGATAAGACCTATTATAGGCATAGTTCCCCAGAAACTCAGCCTCTACCCTCTCCTTACAGCCAAGGAGTCAAAGGTATAATTCACTAAATATGGAGGCAAACACAATGATCAAGAATAACGCAATTTTAGCGGTTGAAGCACACGGCTTGGTAAAGACCTTTGGTGATAACAGGGCTGTTGATGGAGTGAGTCTGAGTATCCCTACAGGTAGTATCTGCGCTGTACTGGGGCCTAACGGCGCGGGAAAAACTACCACAATAAATATGCTTGCCACGTTGTCAAAACCGGATGCTGGGAATGTAAAAATATTCGGTTATGATGTTGTGCGCGAAACTCAAATTGTGCGTCAGCTGATTGGGTTGACAGGGCAATTCGCCTCTATCGACGAGGATCTAACTGCTTTGGAGAACCTCATGATTTTCGGTAGATTGTATGGATATTCTCGCAAAGATTCTAAGCGCAAAGCGAATGAACTCTTGGAGGAGTTTGGGCTTATCGATGTGGCGAACCGTGCATTGTCAAAATTTTCCGGCGGTATGCGGCGCAGGCTTGACCTCGCGGTAAGTCTGATTTCCCAACCGCCGCTGATCTTCCTTGACGAGCCAACAACAGGGCTTGACCCAAGGACTAGGATGCAGATGTGGCAGTCAATACGCAATCTTGTAAAAGGCGGCTCGACGGTACTGCTGACGACACAATATCTTGATGAAGCCGATCAACTTGCCGACAACATTGTTGTAATCGACAAGGGACAAGTCGTTGCGAACGATACACCCGACGGATTGAAACGCTCCGTGGGAAGCAGTTCGTTGCACTTGACCGTCAAAGACGCAGATAACGCCGCCAACGCGGTGCAGATCATCGAGCGCATACTCGATGCGAGGGTTCATCTTGCGGAAGCATCTGAGTTGATCGCCCCGATAGACAATATCGACAAACTGACCGATGTGTTGACGACGCTGAAAGATGCCGGAATAACGTTGTCCGGGGTAAACATCCTGCAACCTACACTTGATGAGGTGTTCTTGGCGCTGACAGGTGAGGGTTCTAAAGATAAAAAAGAGGAAAATTAGAATGACTAATACAACCATCATACCTATCGCCGAGCGCAAACTAAAAAATAGAATCGGAGTTGGCACCACACTCAGAAACACATGCACGTTCGCGTATCGGGCGCTATTAAAGATGTCCAAAAATCCCGAAATATTTGTGGATTTCGTAGTCTTACCGGTTATGTTCACGTTGCTTTTCACCTTTTTATTCGGGGGAGCGATTTCGGGAAACATCCCGAACTATCTGCCGATTGTTATCCCCGGCGTTTTGTTGATGTCATCTTTCACCAATTGTACCACTGCGGGTAGTAAACTGCGCGAGGATGTGGACAAAGGCACAACAAGTCGTTTTAAATCCATGCCGATTGCGCGAATTGCTCCGTTGGCGGGGAGTTTGATTGCCGACCTTGTACGATACGTAATGGGGGAACTACCGTTTTTGTTACGGGATATATTCTCGGTTACAGACCCGAAGCAGGCATTCCCGCGGTCATTTTCAGCATACTTTTCATGATGCTCGTTGCTTGGTGTCTGAGCTGGGTGTTTGCGTTCATTAGTCTGTGCACAAAGACGATTTCAACTGCGTCTGCGATTGGTGTAGTTGTAATGTTCCCGTTAGTATTCCTATCGAACGCTTTTGTTCCGGCCGAAACGATGCCGAGTTGGCTGCAATATTTTGTCATGCAGATCAACCCGCTATCCCGCGTCGTAATAGCGGTGCGGCATTTGTTAACTTATGGCACGATAGGCGCGGATTTTTGGTTCGCATTATTCGGCACTTTGGCGATACTCGTCGTATTCATTCCGCTAACAGTTAATGCGTATAATCGCAAGGCGTAATCCTTGCCATAGTTTATAAACTGTTTAACATTTGAGGCCGAAGGATGTCTTGCATTACGCTGCCATCATAGAAACCGAAAACCGCAGGCTTTCCAAGCTCAGCGAAAATTTGTTGAAATTATCAACTAAGGCTATCAAACGAAACGGAGGCTATTTTATGTCACTGATAGAAGTGAACAAACTTGTCAAACAATATAACAAAGCAAAAACCCCAGCGGTGGACGGAGTGAGCTTTGTGGTGAACGAGGGTGAATTTTTCGCGTTCCTCGGCCCGAATGGCGCGGGTAAAACCACCACAATATCCATTCTGACCACAACGCTTTCAATGACATCAGGCAGCGTTAAAATTGCCGGATACGATGTGGGAAAGGAGTCAAAACACGTGCGGGAAAATGTGGGTATCATCTTTCAGCAACCCAGTCTTGACCCGCAGCTTTCAGCAGAGGAAAATATCCGCTTCCACGCCTGTCTGTACGGAATGTGCAACTACCGCCCGACACATTATACAAGGTAATGAAAATGGAATTTGTCGTGCAAACAAAAGACTTGTGTAAAGCGTTCGCAGGTAAGAATGCTGTGAACCATGTGAGTATCAATATTCGCCGAGGAGACATTTACGGTTTTATCGGGGAAAATGGAGCGGGTAAAACAACATTCATGAAGATGCTTTGTGGACTTGCCGAGCCCACGGGTGGTACAATACAGCTTTTCGAAAGCAACGATTTAGAAAAGCAGCGCAAGCTAATCGGTTGTATGATTGAGAATCCCGCTATCTATCCGGCCATGACAGCGGAGCAGAATTTAGAGGTGTACCGCATACTAATGGGCATCCCCGGAAAGAACATTGTGCCGGAACTGCTTGACTTTGTAGGACTTAGTATTCGTAACAAAATAGATTGAGTATTTTTTTATATAAGTTAATCCTATTTGGTCTATATGCTTGAGGAAATTATTTCCAAAAAATATAACTTGCTAAAACCTTTTCTTGATGAAAAAAGCAAACGTTTATTTGCAGCTGCAGAAGCGCTTAGTATTGGCAAAGGCAACATCAGCATAGTTTCTCGTGCAACTGGTATTTCTGAAAATACAATTAAAAAAGGTTGCACTGAACTGGAAAGTGGCAAATCTCTTTCTGATAATAAAATACGTGCTCCTGGAGGAGGTCGTAAAAAGATTGTTGAGAAAGACCCTACTCTTTTGTCCGATCTTGAGGCACTTATTGAACCAACAAGTCGTGGGGATCCGGAATCTCCTTTACTCTGGACTTGTAAAAGTCTTCGAAATATAGCAGGGGAACTTCAGAATATCGGACATAAAGTAAGCCATACAAGAGTTGCGGATATGCTTCACATGCTTGGTTACAGTTTACAAGCGAATAAGAAAACCATAGAAGGAACTGAGCATCCTGATCGTGACAAACAATTTGAGCATATAAGTGAAAAATGTAAAATATTTCAAGGTGAACATCAGCCTGTAATCTCAGTAGATACTAAAAAGAAAGAGTTAATCGGAAATTTCAAGAATGTTGGCCGTGAATTGCGTCCAAAAAAAGATCCAATACTTGTCAATGTATATGATTTTAAGGATAAAGAACTGGGAAAGGTAAATCCATATGGGGTATACGACATTGCTAATAATGAGGGATGGGTAAACGTCGGCATAGATCATGATACAGCGTCTTTTGCAGTTGAAAGTATACGTAGATGGTGGAATCTAATGGGGTGTAAATCATATCCTGATGCAAAAAAACTTTTAATTACTGCAGATTGTGGGGGAAGCAATGGATCAAGAGTAAAATTGTGGAAAACAGAATTACAAAAATTAACGGATGAAATCGGATTGGAGATTTCGGTTTGTCACTTTCCTCCAGGTACAAGTAAATGGAATAAAATAGAGCATAGACTATTTTCCCAGATTACTCTTAATTGGAGAGGAAAACCACTAACAAGCTATGAAGTAGTTGTAAACCTTATTGCAGCAACAACTACATCAAAAGGGCTTGAAGTAAAATGCATGTTAGACACGAATAAGTATCCAACAGGAATTAAAATCGAAAAAAACAGGTTGAAAAATTGGGCATTATACTTGATGAGTTTCACGGAGAATGGAATTACACATTCAAACCAAAGAATGGAGTGAGTTAATTAAATTATTTTGTGACGAGCCCTTAGCAACGTGGGCAAAAAGAAAACCAAGGATTTTTCCCTTGGCATGAAACAACGGTTGATGATAGCCGTCGCTATGATTGGAAATCCCGAGTTTCTTATTTTAGACGAGCCGATGAACGGCCTTGACCCTATGGGTATCAAAGAGGTGCGCGACTTGCTTTTGAAGCTGAACAAGGAGAAAAAACTGACAATCATAATATCCAGTCATATTTTAGACGAACTCTCTCGGATGGCAAACTGTTACGGTGTAATTCACAAGGGCGAACTTATTGATGAGTTTACGTCAGAGGAACTCGAATGCAGAAGCCGCCGCAACATAAAAATTGTTGTAGATAATCCGGACAAGGCAGAGCAGTTACTAAAAACCAATGTCAGTGCAAACTTTGAGATAACTGCGAACAATGTGATTATTTTGTACGACCACCTTGAGGAAGCGGCCAGTATTAACCGAATGCTTGTTTCAAGCGGGCTTGCCGTGTCGGCTTTTATCCCCGGCGAACAAGACCTTGAAGGCTTTTTTATGGATATGCTTGGAGGGAAAAAATCATGAATGTTATTAAATCAGAACTTTATAAGCTAAAAAAGTCAAAACCGTTTTACATCTGTTTAGTTATATGCATCGCTTTTGCATCATTTATACCCATAGTCATGCAGTTAGGAATTTCCAGAGGAGATGAAGATTTTGCGGCGATGAGCCTAAGCGGTGTAGAAATGATTGGTCATTCACTCGGCATGAATATATTCCCAATTATCCTTGCGGTATTCGTTTCCATTTTTGTGTCAGTCGAATTTCACGGCGGCACAATAAAGAACTATATTTCCAAAGGTGTTAATCGTGTGAGAATGTATCTTTCTAAACTTGCGGTTTGTGGTATAGCAACTTTGGCAATGTTTGTAGCTTATATTCTGTCTGCTTGTATCACCGGCACATTCCTTTGGGGCTTTGATCCGCATAACATTGCCGCTATCTCTAATATGTTGCCGCTGATACTCGGAGAAGGCTTGCTGATGCTGGCATTTACATCTGTATTTGTTGCCTTTTCAATGTCTTTTCGCGGAAATGGTACATCTATCGCCACCAATATCATTATATTGATTTTGATGCCCTATCTTTTAGCAATACTCGACTTTCTGTCCGGGGAAGGCATAACATTGTCAAACTATTGGATTAATGACAATGTGGGTGCGCTTGCCACTCTCACTCCTGCGAGCGGTGCTGTGCTACAAGGCGTCATAGTGGCGCTGTGTTATTTGGTAGGGGGAACCATTGTTGGAAGCGTTCTGTTTAAGAAGATAGATATTAAATAAATTCAACCAATAAAGAAAGGCGAAACAATGATAAATAATAATTTTCTCAGAACCTTGGCGTTAAGCAAGGTGGCAATTATCACGGTTGTCCTTGCTGTGATAGTCACCATTGTAATTAAAAACAAAAGAAATAGTAAGGCGGCATGATTTCAGGCCGAGCAACAATTGATGGAAACCATCTTCGTTTTCAAAGAGTATTGGTTGATCAAGTGAATTTTTCATTTGAATATAATTGTGTAATCGACATTCCGCAGATGAACATGAAATTTCACCATTTTTCTTGCTATCGTTTTTTTAAAACTGCTATGCTTATTTAATCATATGCTTCTCGAAATATCTTGTAAACTTTTAATTATTTGTCATCATCGAGAGCTTTGAACTTTTATTTTTAAGAAACTAAGCCAAATAATTTTTCTAATTTATTTAGCGAAAATACAAAAACGATATCAGTAAAAATACTATTTTCATAAAGCTATCTGCGGAATGTCGGGTGTTAATACTGCAATTAAACCATATGTATTGAAAAAATTGAGCAGTTAAAAACTAAGTTGTCAGACTTGAGAATCTTTAGCTTACTTTTTTGTAGTTTTTTTGGAACTGGGTATATTGAGTGACTCCAAAAAGAACGAATCGTTGCCGCCCCCAGATAGGGAATTTTCAAGGGTAATAGTTGAATTTTCAACTTGTTTGGGTCGTTAATGTCCGTCTTTGACAAGGATTCGTTTCTTAAGAACTGCAAGCTCTGGTAAATTGCCTCTATCATACCCTAATCCATTCCTCTTTCATTTACCCCCTAGATAGTCTAATACCGGTGTCTTTTCTTCGAAACTATGTAGTTGACGAGGTTATTCTACAGATATGCGCCTATAATGTCGAAAATTTCACCAGGACCACATAGATTACACAGAATCCGTTAGAAAGAATTAAATATTATGGTCAAGTACTATACTATCAGGTACTTGACTCTCAGGGGGTTTACTATCAAGCGTTTTACTATTAAGTACTTAATAAAATTACCTTGAAAAATTCTACCAAAAGCCTATCCGAAAAGTCAGTAATGCATTTTGAAAATCACAATAAGTTTATTATTCAAGGTTCTCATTCTTATTTTTCAGTTTGTATAACGTAAAACTTGCAACAGGTAACCACTTCTCGGATAGGCTCTAAGTAAAAAGGAGATCTTTCATATGAGTGAAATAAAAAATGAGATATTAGAACAGTTCATACGCTTGCAAGGATTGCTGCATCGCTACCATACGCAACATTTCATGGAATTTGGACCGTTGGGCAACCCCCACAGAGGACAGGGGCGCGTGCTCTCTATTCTAAAGTTGAAGCCGGAAATAAGCCAGAAGGAGTTGACTTACCTGCTGGATATGAGCAAGCAAGGTTTGGCAGAACTTCTTAATAAACTGGAAAAGAAAGGATATATCAAGCGTGAACCAGTAGAGGAAGATCGTCGCAGCTTCAATATAAAACTCACCGAAGAAGGTGCCGCCGTTGCCGGCGAGATTGATGACATGCCGCTTGATCTGGATAAAGTGTTTGACTGCCTGAGTGATGAAGAACTGGCTAAACTTTATGAATATTTGCAGCGCATCATTAAAAGCCTTGAAGATCAATTACCGGGTGATGATAATGATTTACGCAAGCAGATGATGGAGAAGTTTATGGAACATTATCTCCATGGAAAACATGAAGATGATTTCTCTGTTTTATTTAGAGGCAGATTACCTCATGGGCGGGGTGGCAAGAGATGATGACAATAGGAAGCGGACGATGGAGAGGTTTATAGAACATCATCCACATGGAAAACATGGAGAGGATTTCCCTAGTGCATTGATTCTGATATATATCCATAAAGTAATTATATTAATTGTTCAATAAATACTCTTATGCCTCGTATAAGCCTTCGCCCTAAATTACCATTTACTCAAAAAGAGTTAGATTATTTGACCAAGTTAAGTCGTTCCAGAAATCAAGCTGCAAGTATTGTTAAAAGATCCAAGATAGTTCTTTTGAGCTATCAGGAAAAAAACGATACCGAGATCTCCAGAGAGTTAAAAGTAGATTACAAAACTGTAAGACTCTGGATACAAAGAGTTTTAGATTTTGGGGTTAAAGAAGGCTTGGTAGATAAATCAAAAAGTGGGAGACCTCAAGATATTAGTGCTGAATCACGAGCTTACGTAGTCTCACTTGCATGTATGAAACCAAAAGATCTTGGTTATCCTCATGAAATCTGGACTCAGAGACTCCTTGCTGAACATATCAGGGAGAATTGTATCAAAGATAGGACTTACGCACTTGAAGTACCAAATCAACTGCAGTAGGCTTACAACTTCCTGAAATTCAAATTCTAATTCTGATGGTTACTGTGCTTGATTTTGAATCTGAAGTGCGTAAGTCCTAATAATCTTTACTTTTTCACGCAGAAGGGAGTTTCAGCGATTTAGGAACTTTCTACATGATAATTCTATGTAGGTATGAATTCTTAAGACATCTTGTAAGTTTTTATGCCTAGCATTTTGGTATCTTAACTCAACTTTGATTTCCCAGAATACTTTTTTTAATAAATGATCTTAAATTCTTTTGTTTTTATATATTCTGAATTTAAAATTAAAGAATTAAATATTGAATTTATGGCTTGACAATTAATTTTATTTAAATGAATATAAGGGGAAGAAACTGGTGAAAATTAACAAAAAATTATACTCGATAGCTTTAGCTTCAACTATTTTATTTTTTGTGTGTTCTATTTTAATTTCATCCGTAGCATTAGCTGCCCAGGAAATCAGGCTCTCAGAAGATATTGGAGAGAATGGAGAGCCTTCTATTTATGGTGATAAAGTGGTGTGGTCATATTGGGACAAAATTCATCTTTATGACTTAAAAACCGGAAATGATACTACAATTAGTATACCTGAGCATTATAATGCAGCACATTCTGCCATCTATGATAATAAAATTGTATGCTGTATTTGTAATGTAAATGAGAACCCGGTTAGGGACAGACTTTACGTGTATGATATACTTAATTCTACAAGTTCACTAATCGCAGAGAATTTGTCCCATTGTGTTCCTGATATTTACAGTGATAGAATTGTGTGGGCTGAGGAACGCAACTCTAAGATCGATGTCTATATGTACAACATTTCCACTCAGATGAAAACTCAGATAACCACAAACGGATCTGCAAATAACCCTTCGATATATGAAAACAAAATAGTGTGGGTAGTGTGGGAGGATTCTTGGTGCAATGGAACTATTATAGATAAAAATAACAATTCCATTAGCAGAGATAGTATCTGCATTTATGACCTTTCCACTAAGAAGGAAACCAGGATCAGCACTGGTGGAAGAACATATAATCCCGTGATCTACGGTGATAGGATAATATGGCATGATAGTCACAATTCAGACTTTACTAAGGGAACAGGGGAGGTCTACATGTATAACTTCTCCACTGAGAAAGAAAGCCGGATCTCTTACAGCGAACAGTCCTCGTTAGGTTCGTCTCCAGCTATCTATGGTGATAGGATAGTGTGGCAAGATTGTCGTAATGGAAAAGAAGATATCTATATGTACAATCTCTCAACTCAGAAGGAGACTCAGATTACCACCAGTGGAAATGCATACGATCCTGATATCTACGGAGACAGGATAGTGTATAGGGATAATCGTCAAAGATTGCCCCCTGGTGACGGTTATTTTAGTGACATCTATATGTATGATCTTACTGCTAAACCCATAGAGCCACAAGCTGGGTTTACATCCAATGTGACTTCTGGAACAGCACCTTTAACGGTGCTATTTACTGATACTAGCACTGGTGGAGTATCAACTTCTTGGTATTGGGACACTGGGGACGGAATTTACTCAAAACATGCCATGAATGCAACACATACTTTTACGAAGCCAGGAGTGTATAATGTTACTTTAACAGTGGCAAATGAAGCAGGCAATAGTACAGTAACAAAACAGAATTATATTGTTGTAACTTCCCCAGAAACACTAGTTGCAGACTTCCTTGCTGGTGTAACAACTTCCGGGCCTGCACCTTTAGATATGCGATTCGATGATATCAGCACTGGAGGAGTACCAATCTCTTGGTATTGGGATTTCGGCGATGGTATCAATTCAAAACATGCTATGAATGCAACCCATACGTTTACAAAGCCAGGATTTTATAATGTTACTTTAACAGTGGCAAATGAAGCGAGCATTAGTACGGTGACAAAGCGGAGATATATCAACGTAACTTCCCCAAAAATATCAGTTGCAGACTTCTCTGCCAATGTAACCTCTGGAAAAGTACCTCTAACGGTATCATTCACTGATACTAGCACTGGTGGAGTACCAACCTCTTGGTATTGGGACTTTGGGGACGGTAGTTACTCAAAACATGCCATGAATGCAACACATACGTTTACAAAGCCAGGATTTTATAATGTTACTTTAACAGTTGCAAATGAAGAGAGCATTAGTACGAGAATTAGTACGGTGACAGAGTGGGTTTATATTAGTGTAACTTCCCCAGAAACGCCAGTTGCAGACTTCTCTGCTAATGTAACCTCTGGAACAGCACCTTTAACGGTGTTATTCGCTGCTACGAGACCTCGAACGCTGGTATACAGTGGTATCGTCACTGGTGGAGTACCAACCTCTTGGTATTGGGATTTCGGCGATGGTATCAATTCAAAACATGCCATGAATGTAACCCACACGTTTACGAAGCCAGGAAATTATACAGTCGGTCTAACTGTAGAAAATGCCTCAGGGAACAGTACAGCGACAAGGCTGGGTTACATAGTTGTTACTGATCCAAAAACTCCCGGTGGCAGACTTCAATAGCAAGATTACAGAAGGTTAAGGTCCCCTGACAGTACAGTTTAACGATCTTTCCCAGAAAGCAACTTCAAGGATCTAAGATTCAATGGCGACGGACAGCTCGATTCAAATGATATGAACCGGTTTATGTATACGCGAGTCCTGGAACCTATACTTTTAAACTGACAGTAAACAATGAAAACGTTACTTTCCTAGCAAAAATCGCTAAGATAATTGTACTTACACCAAGCAGTTAAAGTGGAGGAAATAGCAATAGTGTTCCAGTGTAGAGGTGCAGAAGGCTCCCTTGAACCTACAAAGAATGTTCAGGTAAAAGAACTTTTAGAAGCTTATGTTACAAACTGGAAGCCTGTAAAGTTTGATTTCACAAAGAAAGCAACCTGTGTTGTGTATGTAAACTTTGATGCAAAGAAAACTTTTGGCAAGACTACAACCATTGCCGAGCAGCTCAAAGGGAAATCAACTCTAGTATCTGGATTGCCTGAAGGTGAAGTTTATAAGTCTTTTAATGCCTGGGTCGGGAATGGAGGGGTTGCAACCTCAAAGAATATAGAAAATCCAGTTGTTTTTTTCAAGGTTGAAAATCCTAGGTAAAGGACAAAAAATCAATCCAGATTTTATTACTCTGAACAGATACAGCGATAAAAAATGGGAACAATTTCCAGTAAGTCTTTCAGGTGAAGATGACAAATTCCTGTATCTCACCGCAAAAACTTCAGGATTCTCTTCATTTGCAATAACGGGTACAGCGAAACAATCTGAAGAAACTGCAACGGGAATACAGCTTGCATCAAATAAAACAATTAATGAAAACAATACAGAGAATAAAGAGCCACAAAATCAACAAAAAGAAATTCCGAGTACACCAAGCTTTGGGATATATTATGGAATAGCCAGCCTGTTTGCAGTACTCCTGTACAAAAGAAAGTAAAAAGGTAAAATCCAAAGTTCGATGTAAAAAAGCTAGTGCGAGGGGTGGGATTCGAACCCACGAAATCCTTCGATACCGGATCTTAAGTCCGGCGCCTTTGACCGGGCTGGGCAACCCTCGCGCTTGAAAAAAGAATGGTTATTTTTGAGCCGCAAAAATTCGTTATGTGAACATGCTTTAAATAAAGTTAAATTATTTAAAGTTTATTCTCTACCTCATGGAGATTACATTTCTTGGCACTGGAGTTGCGATCCCGCAGAAGGGTCGGGTACAGTCCGGAGTCCTTGTGAGG
This sequence comes from Methanosarcina sp. ERenArc_MAG2, assembly GCA_023955635.1. Classification (GTDB taxonomy): domain Archaea; phylum Halobacteriota; class Methanosarcinia; order Methanosarcinales; family Methanosarcinaceae; genus Methanosarcina; species Methanosarcina baikalica. The sequence goes on along the minus strand of JAMXHR010000010.1, from coordinate 150,535 downwards.
CTTGAGGAAAAGCCACTACTTATTGATTGCGGAAGCGGAGTATTGAGCAAGTTTCCTGAAACAGACATTTCCCATACCGAGGTAGACACCGTATTGCTCTCACACCTTCACCTTGACCATGTGGCTGACCTTCTTCCCCTCCTGAAAGCAAACTGGCTCTGCGGGAAGACCAATATGAGGATCTACGGGCCAGAAGGGACAGAAGAATGGCTTTCAAAGGTGCTTGGTGCTTATGAATATATTATGGAAGAAGTCGACGTGGATGTTATTGAGATCTTCCCTGGAAAAGACTTTACTCCAGAGGGTTTTGACTGTGAGATCAGATGCACAGCCGCAATACACAGTGTTCCGACTCTGGCTTACCGTGTAACTGCAGAAGACGGAGAGTTTGTTTACTCAGGAGACACCGAGCCCTCTAGGGATATAATGGATCTTGCGGCTGAAGCCGATCTTCTGATTCACGAATGCTCATTCCCCCCAGGCACGAACGTCACAAATCACACAACTCCAACCACACTTGCAGACATGCTGGAAGAATACAACAAAGAAATAGGAAGCATCTGCCTTACGCATTTCTATCCGGATATGCAGGGACATGAAAGAGAGGCAGTATACCGCCTGAAAGGATATTTCGAAGGAGAAGTGATTCTTGCTGAAGATCTGATGAAACTTGAACTGTAATGGGATTTAGGCTGTAAAGAGAAATTCCGGCTGTAAAGTAAAATTCCATCTAGAAAGTAAGTTTGTACTGTTGAATGAGAGATAATCCGAAGAATAGTTTCAAATTCTTCGGCACTCCTCAGACTTTAAATCTTTCACGTTTATTTTCCATATTTCTTAACCTGATAGCTATGCGGCGAACAATGTGTAGCCTTGACGATATGTAGCCTTATTACAGTTTAAGAGTAGGATCCTTATCATTAAATAGCAGAAAAGCAAAATCATATTTTATTCAGGTAAAGTTTTGAAATACCAGTATATTTTATTATCAGGTGACACCATGGCAAGAATACTCTCCGAAACAGACATCGGCATTCTGAAAACGGTTGCTCCGGAGTGTAAAGATCTCCTCTGCTCAGGCTCAGGAGTACCCTACCGTTCCATACTTCCGCCCCTGGCAAATCATTATTCAAAAGATGCAGCCGACTTCCTGAGAAGAATCAATTTATTATCCCGATATGAACTCGAATACCTTATCAGGCTTATTTTATCAGGAGACGAAAGCCTGGGCTGCGTACCTTTTAATTACATAACTGTCTTCGTGGAAAACGTCTCTGAAAGGCTTGGCGAAGAAATCGCATCCCAAGTCAGAAAATCTTATGAAAATTCCGAATGCCCTACTTAAGGATAATTTAGAGTATATAAAATAGAAACTGGCAGAGCTTATGATGGAGCAAGACTTAAAGCGAGGCTAAAAGATATTACAACTTTAAGCAAGGCTAAAAGATATTATAAGCTGTATCGTCGTCTGTACAGGTTTCCATCCGTAAAAATCTCTCATTCTCTACCGTATTTGTCTTCAAGCCTTTCGATGTCATCTTCCCCCAGATAATCACCCTGTGAAATTTCAATGAAAACGAGGTTTTCGTTGTCTATATTTTTAACACGATGCACCTGCTTTACCGGAAAGTCAACAGAATCCCCGGCTAAAACCCTGATTTTACTCTCGTTTTTAGTTACAATTCCTTTTCCACTAACTATGTACCAGTGCTCTTTTCTATGAGCATGGCGCTGAAGTGAGATTTCACCCTCCGGCAGAACAGTAAGGCTTTTGACTTTATATCCGGGCTTCTCAGTAAGCACCTCATAATAGCCCCAGGGTCTTACCGACTCACGTTTGCACTTATCCAGGATTGTTTCATAAACTTTGATGTAATCATCCACCATCCTATCGACAGAAAAACGTTTTTCAACATTTTCCCTGCATTTTTTGCGGGATATGGAGCCAATCATTTTCACAGCTTCTGCGGCTTCTTCAACGCTGTTAACCAGAAATCCGGTCTCTTTATCCATTATCAGCTCAGGCATCGAACCCCTGTTCATTGCAATTACAGGTGTACCGCTTGCCATAGCTTCAACCACGCCAAGCCCGAAAGCCTCATCGTAATTAATCATGTGCAGAAGAGCGCGGGCATTTGACAAAAGCTCTTTTTTGCGTTCCTGGGAAACATGCCCTTCATAAATAATCTGCTGGTTATTGATATATGGCTCAACTTCTTTCATAAAGTATTCAGAATCGGCAATAAAACCGGCAATCAATAACTTCATTCCTGCTTTTTTGGCAGTCTCTATAGCTTCTCTTGTACCTTTATCTCTATGTATACGTGATATGAAAAGCAGATAATTCTCAGGAGTGTCGTTAAAAGTAAAACCTTCAATATCTATCCCATGCCTGACAGTTGCTATATAATCCAGTTCCTGGCATCTGTAGGCATCACTTATGGATACATAAAAAGTGCTGTTGTTGTATTTTTTATAGACAGACAGGGTTTTTCTAGATGAGATGCCATGTATTGTTGTTACGACAGGCGTATCGACAAGCGCACTGTAGGTAAGAGGTAGATAGTCGAAATGGTTATGTATTATATCGAATTCGTTTGCCCTCTCAAAAACTTCTGATATGTGAAGGCATTCGTACACCTTCACGAGGATTTCCTTGTCCTCTTCGTAGGGTCTCGGGCATACTGCATGAAGTTTGGCTGCAGTGTGCGAATCTGCTGTTGCAAACAGCGTAACGTCAATACCCCGTTTTACAAGCCCTTCGGTCAATAAGGATACTACAGATTCCCACGGGCCATACTTTTTAGGCGGCGTACTCCAGGCAATCGGAGATAACATCGCAATTCTTATAACGGCACCCCCAAAATTACTCACATCCCCAAATTTAATTTTTTAATTTAATTTTATCTTAACTTAAGAGAACCTTTTTTCGGATCAGTGGAAGTTCCCATATCTTCTTCAAACCATCTGCAGTACTCTTCAGGGCATTGTTTCTCAGGGCATCCATGAATATACTCAAGGATATCGTGCACTTTTGCACTGGCCATTGATACGGATGTATCTGCGCTTCCATAATAAATGCGGATTTCATCATCCACTAAGACCCATCCGCAAGGGAAAACAACATCATTAACGTCTCCACTGCGCTCATACATTTCACGAGGCCCGAAAACCCATCCTTCAGACCTGTGAAGCACTTTCCTGGGATCTTCAGGATCAAGAAGGGCCAACCCAAGCCGATAGCTTGCTTTAGAAGTTGTCTGCCGTACTCCATGATACATAATTAGCCATCCGTCAGATACACGCATTGGCTGAGGGGATAGCCCGATTTTGTTTGCATCCCACCACCCGCCTTCCCGAGCATACAGAAGGACCTCGTGTTCTCCCCAGTATTTCATATCCGGGGAAAAGGATATCCAGATATTTGCTTTTACACCCTGCATACAGGGCACAGGCCTGTGCAACATTGCCCACCTGCCATTAAATCTTACAGGAAACATAGCAGCATCTTTATTTTCAGGCGGAAGGGTAGGTCCTACTCGATCAAAATTACGAAAATTTTCTGTAAAGGCAAGCGCAGTTAATGGACCTGAATCCGAAAAAGCCGTATATGCTACAGCCCATTTTTCCATCTCATCTATGTAAGTTATGCGCGGGTCTTCAATACCGTATATTTCTTCTGGATAGTTTATAGGATCAGGAGCAAAAGTCGGTTCGGTGTCAATTTTCCAATTGTCAATTCCGTTCTTACTTTTTGCTACTGTAAAATGAGAAAAACCTCTGTGGTCTTCGACACGTACCATTAATAGGGTTATGCCATCAACTATAACGGCAGCAGGGTTAAACACTGAATGAGCTCTATAGGGCCAATCCTGAACAGTAAGTATAGGATTTTTATCACATCTTTGAAACAGCTCCCCATGATCTTTCCATATCATGTTATCCCCTTCTTCACTCTACCTGATTTACTGATAACAGGCTTTTTCTCTTCTGCATGGCTCCATCGTCCAGTTCGTTGCTTAGTCTGGATTGCAGGGTCGTATTGAAAGCTTTATTTGTGTGTTTGTTTAGAGAGCTTAAAGCCATAAGGAAACAAATTACGGATTCTGCACCCTGGTTGGAGTTCATACCATCTACATTGAGCCCATCACAAACCGCACCTGTTGAATAATCGTACATTGCAGCCTGCAAACGGTTTCTACCAAGGAAATATTCAAAAGAGTATTTCGCAAGCTCGAGATATTTTTCCTCACGCACAATCTCATAAGCTGAAACATATGCCTGAGTTAAATAACCTGCCTCTATGGGCTGCTGGTCAAAAATCGGCTTTTTCCCTTTGTAAGAGTACCAGCCCTGGTTTCCGACAATGTCAAAAAAGTCTCCTTTCCATTGGATCTCAGTAAGAAAGTCCAGGGTAGCAAGGCCAATTTCTCTGTAAGTTCTGTTTTTGGTGTAATTATACGCCAGTATAAGGGATTCGCTTAGTTTTGCATTACTGTAAGTAACTGTGGGCTCAAACCAGTTCCAGTCTTCTTTATGGTTGGCCTCATATAAGTCGACCAGAGAATCCGCGTGGCTGATAAATATGGATTCAAAGGTGTCTTTGTCTACAAGAGTGTCTATGGGCTTTACAGCGTCTCTACGAGAGTTGAACACGGACTCAAATTCGTCTGCATCTATGCCTGCCCTGAGTATCTCATATAAACCGCACATTGTATAGGCTTTTGCCCTCGGATAGCTCACGTTTTTCATTTCATGCCTGGATTTGCTGATCAGGGTATGTGCAAGCGTACGTATATTCTTTGATAGGTAAGGGCAGCTTACCACATGTCCAAGCCCGTAAATTGCACGCCCGAGAGTATCTTCACTGCCTTTTTCATCTAAAAATTCTCTTTTATAGTTCATGAAGTTATGAAAGTGACCCATATTGGTTTGGGCATGTTCAAGAAAGCTCATGTATGTGGTAATTATCTTTCGGAATTCTTCGACTTTTTGCGGGTTATCTATCAACTGTGTGAGTGCAACGAGAGCTCTGCCCATATCATCAGTACTGTACCCATGATGGCGAGCCGGTACACCAAGATTAGTGTGCTGCATAACGCCCACATCATCGGTCAGTAGCTTAAGGTAATCGAGTTTTGCTTCAGGCGGCTGATTGGGAAGAAAATGAAATCTGTTAGGTGTTCTGGGGTAGGCACTATGGTTCTTTAAAGCCTTAAGGAAAACATTATTATATTCTTTGCCCACATTTTTCCATGTCATTTTTCTACCAAAACCGTACGCTTTTTTGCGCATATTATCACACTCTTCTGGATTTTCAATTAAGTATAACAGGGATTTTTTAAAACTATCCGTGTCTCCGAAATCTACAAGCAGCCCACGATTTTCGGAAAGCATTTCCTGGGCGTACCAGTAAGGAGTGGATACTATTGCTTTTCCCATGCCAATAGCATAGGTCAGAGCACCGCTTACTATCTGTTCTTTGGAAAGGTAAGGAGATGCGTAAATATCACTGGCAAGGATATAATTACAGAGTTCTTCTTTTTCGACAAATTTGTCGTGGAACACTACATTGTTTTCAAGCCCGAGTTCGGAGACCTTGTTCTTAAGATATTGCCTGTATGCTTCTCCCTGAGTCTTTTTGACCATAGGGTGCGTGGCACCCAGTACAAGGTAGATAAGATCAGGATACTGGTTTACAACCTCAGGAAGAGCCTCGAGCACGCTTTCAATACCTTTATTCTGGCTCAGCAAACCGAAAGTAAGGACAAGGGGAGACCCTTTAAGATTCAGCATTTTTTTATACTTACTGCAGTTGTTAAACGGATAGTCAGGAACTCCATGGAAAATAATTTCTATTTTATCTTCAGGAGCCTTATAAACATCTTTGAGCATATCGACTGCAGTCTGGCTCATTACAACCAGCTTTTCGGAATATTTTATGAGCTTTTCAGTGGATGCCCGGTAATCCGGTTCAGGCTCTCGGATCACAGTATGCATTGTGGTTATTACAGGCTTGTTTATTCCTGATAGAAGAGCAAAAATGTAATCTCCTGCATTTCCCCCAAAAAGGCCGAATTCGTGCTGGAGACATACGATACGAGCATCTGATTTATTTATATAATCGGCAGCCCTGTAATAATCTTCGAGCTTGTCCCTTTCAATCTGAAAAACGACCTCTTCAGGATAATTGTAAGTTTCAGAAGGATCGTTCAGAGCAATTACCTCGCAATGAATCTCGTTGTACTTCTCAGATACTGAATTCAAAAGATCAGAAGTAAATGTAGCAATACCACATTCTTTTGGAACATAAGTTCCTATAAATAATACTTTCAGTTGCCTATTCAATTAATCCCCCCAGACTCAAAGTAATTTAATCTCATTCCCCATTTTTTTTAGATATATAATTCCCCAATTACATACCATAATTCTCCATAACTCGATATGGGGATACACTGATGCAAAAGATATATACTAATAAATATTATTATGACTTTTAATTAATACAATATATAGTTATCCATGAAATGTGGTTACATTGAAAAATATATAGTTTAGAATCGGTAAATATGGTCAGTTTGTTAGGCATTTTTAATCATTAATAGCTCAGATGATTACTGAATAGCTATATTTAAAATACCCACCCAATTACTCACTTTGATATTTTAGCAAAGTGAGTAATAAAATATTGATTAAATCTAATAATTGTATTCAATGCTATTTAATATTATTTATAAATATAATTGTACGAGTTGAGGATCTCAAATTAGCTCTAAAAAATCCAGATTTAATTTGACAATCTTTCTTTATGAAGATCTCCGATGTGTATTCTTATCTCCAACCAGTTCTATGCTATCTTATTAGCAATCCAATCTAAGAAAATAGATACGTCCACAGATAATGAAAAAGAAGATAAGTTTTTAAATCAAAATTCTAATTTGAGAGCCTCGAGTTAACTGAAGAAAGTGAAACAAAAATTAAGAGAAGATAGCGCTCAAAAATAGCTATTAGAAAGGTTTTGTCAATTGGAAGCTATATCTCGGAATCACACAGCTGCTTCAACATTGTTACTTTTTACTCTCTCCTTAATCTGTTAAAATATTTATTCTCTAATCTATCTTAAGACCTTTTTTATGAATTATTTATTATCCCTACCCGGTTTACCCAAATATGGATTTATTTAAATAATAGCAAAATATAAAAAAGTTATAGTAAGATTTAAAAGTATTTAATGAGGAAAAACATGAATTCTTTGAATGGGAGCTGCGGCTAGTTGAGTTTTAAAGACCTTCCCGATAAGCTGATGGTGTGCATAAATAGAGTTCCAGTGCATCGATTCCATTCAGTGTACGCATTGAATAAAATGATTCAACCATCAAGAGTTTTTCCAAAAAGGCATAGGGAATTCAGGTCATATGTTAAGCTTCGCCTAACTTTTGTAAGAAAACGAACAGATATAAAAAATGAAGCTCATGCTATTCTTTCTTCTGAAATGTTACATCTGGGTGATGTGCTGACCGATATTTTTGGAAAAAATGGTAGAGCAATTCTAGTGTCGCGTCAATCCTCAACGATTTAACGATTCTGAATAGTTGCAATTGATTTTATACGACATTTTGCTGTTGACTCGACACTAGCAGGAATCTCTTCAGGTAAGAATGTTGATCAGATTATAGAATCTCTTTCTCCAACTGTTCATAAAAAACATGATCAGATAAGAAGTATTCTGGACAGAGAAATCTCTCAAAGTGCTGCATTCCGGCTTCAGACCTGTCTGAAACTTATAAAGCATCTTGACGATGAAATCGAATCTTTGGAAAAAGAAATTTTCAGTTATGCCTACAGTAATTATAACCATGAAATGGAACTTTTAATTTCGGTTCCAGGTATTGGGAAACTTAGGAATGCTGCAAATATAACTTCAATTTTTCACTTGTGGAATTGCTCTGTAATTCCATTTTCCTAAATAATCATCAAATACAATTTTCATTTTTTCCTTGAAGTTTTCAGTTGCTTTTCTTCCCGTGGCATAAACTTTATCCTTTATAGTCGAAAACACTTTGAGTCCTGTAGATGTGTAAGTCTTCTCAACAAGGCTTTTGACCACCTCAATATTGCTGAAAACAGTACCTTTGCATGCATTCGTAACATGACAGAATAACCTGTGTTCTATTGGATTGTATTTCGACGTATATGGTGGATAATGAGCCATTCTGATTTCAATTCCAATTTCATTTACCATCTTTTGCAAATCTTCCTTGAAAATATAATTCCTGCTTGAGTTGCTTCCACCACCATCAGCTAAGGTTAAAATGCTATTTGCTTCTGGATATTTGTTTTTACCGTATTTTTCCCACCAGTCTTTAATGCAGTCACAACAAAACTCGCTTGTATCCTTACTGGTTCCTAGGGTGATGTATCCTTCGTTACTTTTTAGATCGTATATGCCATGTGGAATTACAACCCCATCTGAAAATGTATTGAAGTCGTGGTCATATACCTTTACTGTGTGGGTACAATAAACTTTACCATCACGGTAGAAATTACCTATGACTTCTTTTTTTACATCTATACTGATAATAGGATTAGCGCTTTTTGAGTACTCTTCCTTTAACTCGTGAATTCTCTCAAATTGCTCATTTCTATCTTTAGAGTCTTTCATTGTGACAGCTTTTTGCATTTTCCTTTTTACAAAACCATGTTTCTTTAAGAGCTGCTTTACTACATAGGGAGTTATATTCATACCCTTTGATTTAAAAACCTTTGAAATTTCTTTAAGGTTCAGGTTTGTCCATTTTAGTTCTTCATCCATAGGGCTTCCAGCCGTATGGTTTTTTAGAATATCAAAAAATATTTCATCGATATTTTCCACCGTGTCGATGATTTTCTTTTTACCCCCACCAGGCTTTCGAATTCTGTCCTCTGGGGTTTCTGTACCATTGGTGATTTCATTAATTCCAGCCATGACAGTCTGAAAGTGGCAGCCCAGGACACTACTAATATAGATTTGTCCTCCGTGACCTAATTTAATTGCTTCGATAGCTGCGTATCTTCTCCGATCTTTCTCGTTCAAACTATCATAAAATGCTTTCATTCGAGTTTCAATTTCTTCCGGATATTTTATGCGTAGCGTCAAATTAGATTCCTTTTAATCATTTGTAATGGCTTCTAACAAACATTATAGATGGTAAGAGAAATAATTGAAATTATATATGTTTTGTTCCTTAGTGCGGCAATTTTAATTGCTGAAATCGGCAATTTCAAAGATTTTTCTTCGGGAGATAAACTTGCTTCATGGCTTGGAATAGTTCCGAATGTGTATCAATCTGCAGATAAATACCATAACGGTAGAATCACTAAGAGAGGATCAAAAGTAGCAAGGTGGATTCTGACTCAGATTGCTCAGGCAGCAGCAAGAAAAAATAGCAGGTTAAAAGAGTTTTTTAACAGGAAAAAGAAGACTATCGGATTTGCAAAGGCGATTATTGCACTGGCAAGGAAAATTGTAACGATAATATGACATCTTATTACAAAGGATGAGATGTATGAAGACGAGACTGGATATCAAAAGGGAGAAATTCAAAAGAGAAAGATTGTGGAAACTGAGATATTCTCGGTTGATGAAAGGATAACAATAATTAGTGGAATAATCGCAATTCTGGGGAAAAAGGAAGAAGAGAGCACGTGATGAATTTCTCATCACGGACTTTCATGCCAAAGAAAATAGAATGGAAATTTACGAAGAAGAATGCCGATGAGAAGCTGTCCAAACATTATGTATCATAATTAAATTTTCGCGACACTAGTTAAATACAGCGCAAAACTTTATTAATCATTATTCTTAAGTTGAATAAGTTTTGCTGGTTCTAAAGCCAGCGTTTGTTACCTATAACTTAGAACCTAAATTTGACAAATCTCACTAATTAACACAGTAGGTTATTATAAAAAATGCATTATAGCGACACAACATCGTTATAAAAAAGGAAAAATGTCAGAACATATGTCAAAAATTTTAATTATATGAACAAAACAGAGGCTTGAAGCCAAGTTATACATAATAAAATGTATGCTTCTGTCAAATTAGGGTTAGAAATAGGGAGGACTGAAGATTATGAATTTCTCAGAAATAAGGATTATTGGGGAAGATGAAATATTGAGGGGTTCGAAAAGTAGGTATACCTGGATATTTGGTGGAATTTTTGTATTTCTTTGTTTCCTGGCAATGCATTACAGTACTTATATATCCTTTTTATTTCCAATTTCTGAAGGCATCCCTTATACTTTGATTTTATATGTAATGGTATTGTCTATCGGGCCTTTTATGACTTTGATAACATCTTTTGATATCGTTAGCAATGAGATCGAAATCGGGTCTGTAAGATACATAATCTCTAAGGTTCACAGATCATCCTTTATCCTGGGAAAATTCTTTTATCTATTTTTAGTATTTACACTCGTTTCCTCTGGAATTGCGCTCATAAGCTTGATATATCAGTATTCCGCAAGTAATGCCTTTCAGTTCGAGAAAATCGTTTTGTTTTTTATTTCTTCAAGCCTTTATCTGGGGTGCTTCATAAGCATTTTTTTGTTCATCTCGACGCTGTCTGCAAACAGCAAAGTTTCATTTGTGATGTCTGCTGTCTTTCTTGGGATTTTGATATTTTTCTTTTTACAGGGGGATGAGAGTTATCTGAAATATATTACCCCTTATTATTATGGGATTAAAAATATGGAGTTCATGAAAGGCTTCTCTGTTGAATCTGGATACCTCACGATTTTTGAAAGCTTATTTTCAATGCTCCTGTATATCTCGGTCTTTTTGTCCATGAGTTTAGTAGCCATTAAAAGGAGGGATTTATAATTACCTTGATTCTCTCGACTAAAAACCTGTACAAAAAATATGGATCTCGCTTCGTTCTGGAAAATCTTTCCCTGAACGTAGAAGAAGGAAGTATTTACGGCTTTTTGGGCCAGAATGGTGCAGGAAAAACAACTACAATAAAATTATTATCCGGGCTTTCAATACCTACACAGGGACAGATTTTTGTTAATGGCCTGGACTTGTCTTCGGAATCAGGAAAAGTTAAAAAGATTCTGGGTTTGGTTCCCCAGGATTCCGGTTTTTACGATGAGCGGATTGCCTTAAGCCATATGGTCTATTACGGCAGATTAAAAGGCCTGAGTAAAAAGAGAGCCTGGAACAATCCAGGATTTTATTGGACAGGGTAGGACTTGGAAATGAAATGTTCAAAAAAGTGAGCTATTTTTCCCATGGCATGAAAACGCGGCTGGGGATTGCCCAGGCTCTTTTGAATGATCCAAAAATACTGATTCTCGATGAACCCACAAATGGCCTTGACCCTGTTGGAATCCGGCAAATTCGGCAAATTCTTCGCGAATACAATAACAACGGGATCACGATATTTCTTTCATCTCATAACCTTCTGGAAATACAGGAGATTTGTACCCATGTTGGAATTTTGGATAAAGGCAAGCTTATCGTCGAAAGTACAATTGAAAAAATCCGCCACTTTGAGTCAAATGGAGTTATTACAGTTGGAGTCTACAACCTCTCTTCTGAAATAGTTTCTTTAATTGAGAATATGGAGTTTGTTGTGAAAGCCGAATTGAAAACTGAAAATATTTTGGAAATTTTTGTAAACTCCAAGATAGATGTCAAACCGGAAATTAATAAGTTAATTGTTGAGCGAGGAGGTAGAGTCTTCAAACTTATGGAAAATTCTTTCTCATTGGAAGATGCTTTTTTTGATGCAACCGGAATAAACCTTTAACTTCAGACAGAAAGTCCATATTTCACTTCAAAAGAGACTGGGCTCCAACTCATATCTGTGAAAATCTAAGTATAACTCGTGCGTCTTCGGTTAAGTGAGGAATCATGACAAATTGGATTCATTCCCATAACATATGTCCAAAATTTAGACAGAATTTGTACTGGAACAGGGTATCGATTTTAGGTAAAGAGGCTAAAATTTGAGGCCAATTTCTACTATAAAAATAATAGCCTTCAGGCAAGAAAATTCCTTAACTGATGACCAATGAAGCATTTTTATATTAATCGTTTTGTTGACATGTCTTGTCGTCGCATCCTCACAGACGGACGTCTAATTAAATATTTATACCGCTTGGTTTTTTCAATATAGAGGCTGAGAGCGACGTAAAAGTAGTGTTGTCAAGGTTGGGACAGGTGTGACAAAGAGGCTGTCTTTATGGTTCCGTTGCAAAAAATCTCAGAATACGCATGTAAATCTAGGGATAATGAACAGAATTTAAATTACTCGGTTCTTAATGAAGTTAAATACATTAATCAATTGTTTGGTATTATTTTATAATGTTGGTATATTTTCCTTGAATTTTTTGATTTTTATTCATTACTTATAGATTTACATATTCTTTTGAATTTTTTGCAACGGAACCGGCTCTTAAGCCCTTGAAGGGCAAAATCAAAGACAGTAAACTTGTGACCGAATAATTTTTCAGTCGTTTGAGGTTTAAAGCTTATTGATTTCTCAGTGCTCGAACCATATCCCATTGTCTCCAGGAAATAGTATTGTATGATCGTTGTAACCTTACAAATTACATCCAGATAGGCTGTCTCAAAACTCAAACCATTTCTACAATTGGATAATGAGCAACGTTGGCTTTAAATTCAAATCATGAATTTTATGAAAATTCAAGTGTAAATTTGCCTCATAGTAGAACGTTTTATCACAATTGTAGAATCGAGTTTAGTTTTGAGACAGCCTGCAGAATGCTATTTTTGCATTCAAGTTTCGTTTTAGTGAGATCTTTTATATATTTTAACTCTTGAAAAATCAGCGTTGTTGAATTGTGAAACACAAAGGATGAAGAAAATAATGCAGATTGTTAAAATAATTAATAATCCTATATAGGGCGTAATTATAAAACCATGTATATCAAATGCAACTCCTGCTTTCACAAGCTCAGCTGAAGATAAACCTTCCATCTTCAACGTGATGTACCTGAAAATGGATGTAGTATAGGTTAAGGGATTAATATATACGATTGGATGTAGAAAGTCTGGCATTACTGTGGTAGGAATATATGCACCCGAGAGAAAAGTCAAAGGCATTACAACTATATTTATCATAAGTTGGAAAGTCGTTGAACTTTTTGTTAGGGTTGCTAGATACAATCCTATAGAACTGAAGGTAATGCCCACCAGAATCATTACTCCAAGCATTTCTATAAAATGAAGTAAATCTGTATTCAATCCCATGAACAGTCCCATTATTATTATGATCAGTCCTTGAAGCAATGCTACAACAGATGATGAAAGAATTTGTCCGATAGATATTTGCCATCTGGGAATAGGAGAAACAAGAATCTCTTTCATAAATCCACTGGATATATCTTCTAGGATGTTCATTGAATTGTTCAATGCAGATTGGAATACAGTCATGATGATAATTCCTGAAATAAGGTAATTCATCGGTTGTTCTAGGCCCGTGGCTGTAGATTTCATTACAAAGGAAAATATGAACAGAAAGAGAACCGACATGAATATTGTAAAGAAAAATTTCAGCTTATCTCTTGTAAAATTCGTTAAATTCCTGACTAAAATTGCTTTTATCGCACGCATTATCCCCGAATCTCCTTTCCCGTGATAACCAAAAATACATCATTTAATGTTCCTTTATTGATTTCGACGTCCGATATGTAAGCCTTAAATTTTGAAATTATTTCCATTGACTCATTTAATTCTGATGAATACACTGTAAACAGATCATCCTCTAATTTATATTTGGTAGAATGATCCTTTAGATGTTGTGCCAGCTTTTCATTTTCACAAGTTTTAATTTTCATTACAGTTGAAGTATATTGCTTTTTAAGATTATAGGGAGTATCAAAAGCCACTATTTTTCCATGGTCTATAATTGCTACCTTGCTGCATATTTCAGCCTCATCCATATAATGAGTCGTAAGGAAAATGGTAATATTCTTCTGCTTTTGAAGCTTGTTGATATAATCCCATATGTTTACTCTGGTTTGAGGGTCAAGACCAGTAGTTGGCTCGTCCAAGAATAGAACTTTTGGATAATGCACCAGTCCTCTTGCAATTTCCACTCTTCTTTTCATACCGCCAGAGAGACTATTCACGGGGCTTTTCTCCATTTCTGAAGGTCTACAAGCTCAAGTACAAAAGCTATTCTCTCTCGAACCTCATTTTTGGGTACGTTGTAGAAATCACAGTGAAGCTTCAAATTTTCCTCAACCGTTAATTTACCATCAAGAGTAGATTCCTGGAATACGATTCCGATATCATTTCTTACTTGAGATTTTTGTTCAGTTACATCATGTCCATTAATTTTTAGGCTTCCTTCGGTTTTATCAACAATTGTGCAGAGAGTATTTATGGTCGTACTTTTTCCTGCTCCATTAGGGCCAAGAAAGCCAAAAACCGTTCCTTTTTCTACATTAAAGGAAATATTATCGACAGCCACAAAACTGTCGTACTTTTTTGTAAAGTTTTTTACTTCTATAATATTAGATATCAATATGACCCCTTCCTTCAATTTGGGTCTGAAAAACGCTATCCATCATAAGTCTAATCTTCAGAATAGCCATCTTCCAAGCAACTTTTATACTGCCGCTTGTAGGCTTTATTAAAGTGGTCAGCATGGAAAACGTAGTGGATTTGCCAGCTCCGTTTGGACCTATCATTCCAAAAATTTCTCCTTTAAAAACATTGAAGCTAACATTCACTGCGGTGATTTTTTTCCCTCTTGAATGGAAAACTTTAACAAGATTTTTGACCTCAATAATTGGTTCCATTTAATTACCTGCTTTTCTTATTTCTAGATAATAAAATCAATTTTTATATATATTCTAATGAATAAATTTTTAACCTAAGTTAGCTACTTATTTTTTGATTATTTCTATTTATTTAAAAAATTTGCATAAAAATATATTAAAAATGACCTATTTTTACAAACCGTACACTAACCGATGACGAATATATCCTTTTTAAAACGTCGACCTCTATCTATTAACTATACAAGATACTTTTTCTGTAAAAACTTTTAAAAAGGAATTATTTGTAAAAGTTAAAACATTGTTTTTAAGATTTTAACTGAAATAACTGAAGGCCATTAACGTCCCTCTTTCCTATTGTCATTACCCTTCCTGCCACCCTGCCCATGAGGGAATCTGCCTCCAAATAAACCAGAGAAATCGTCTCCATGTCTTCCTTGGAGATAATGTTCCATAAAGCTCTCCATCATCTGCTTGTGCAAATCATAATCATCACTCGGTAACTGATCTTCAAGGCATTCGATGACGCGCTTTAAATATTCATAAAGTTTAGCCAGTTCTTCATCACTTAGACAGTCAAACACTTTATCCAGATCAAGCGGTATGTCATCCATCTCGCCGGCAACGGCGGCACCTTTTTCGGTTAGTTTTATATTGAAGCTGCGACGATCTTCCTCTACCGGTTCACGCTTGATATAGCCTTTCTTTTCCAGTTTATTAAGGAGTTCCGCCAAACCTTGCTTGCTCATATCCAGCAGGTAAGTTAATTCCTTTTGGCTTATTTCCGGCTTCATCTTTAGAATAGAGAGAACGCGCCCCTGTCCTCTGTGCGGGTTGCCCAACGGTCCAAATTCCATGAAATGTTGCGTATGGTAGCGATGTAGCAGTCCTTGCAAGCGTATGAACTGCTCTAATATCTCTTTTTGTATTTCACTCATATGAAATATCTCCATTTTACTGACTAGAACTTATCAAGACAATATTATCAAGTACTTAACAATAAAGTGCTCAATAGTAAAGTACTTGATAGTAAGGTACTTGACAATACTATTTAAGTCTTTCTCCTTAGATTTAAGATATGTAAAAAAGTTCGGTCTTAGAGTTTGAATTATTCAGATATTCATCGGGCCAACTTGGCCCGAAGCGAACTATAACAACAGAAAGAGGTTACAACACGTGGATTCTGGCTTCTTGTTGCAACTCAGCGATCATCGTTTTAAAACATTAGACCCGTGGCTTTGCGTCGCCGTCTTTTGACGGTTATGCTAAACTGTTTTCACTTTTATACTCTGTAAAATACCAATATATTACTGAACCCGAAACTATACATGTGTACCTTTGTTCATAGTAGGACTTACGCACTTAAGATTCAAAGTCAAGCATAGTAACCATCAGATTTAGAATTTGAATTTCAGAAAGTTGTAAGCCTACTGCAGTTGATTTGGCACTTCAAGCGCGTAAGTCCTACATAGGTGCTATTATCGCCTCCACAAGAATCATGCCCATTAGGGCAGGCGCGAAATGTCTAAGAGATACATCCAACTCACCGCCAAGGATAGGTCAATTATTCGCGTCAAAGCCTGAATGGATTGAATGCCTCCTTTATTCGTACATCACGGGAAACAAAAGGATACCCTACTTATCCTCAATTACAATATCCTCATTATTCCGGGAATCTTTCCGAAACCAACGATGAACCAACATCCTTCAAGAGAGTGTGCAGATCTTTTCTTTCATGCGCCGGTTCATCTCGCATACCGGCGACGACAAGTACCTCTTTCACATCAAATTCCAGCAATTGAAACATCTTTTTTGTATAATCAAAATACTCCTGGAAAAAGCCGGCATCAGGATTCCCCTGCGTAAACACAAGCAGCAGCTTTTTTCACGGCATTTTCTTTGAAATGTGGAGAGAAGCGCGGAGATATGTGCGCAAACAACCTATCGGTAAATATCTTCGCCTGGGCACTCATCTGCCCCATGTACACCGGCGAGCCGAGCACCAGGGTATCGGCGTACGCAAGCGCTTCATACAGTTGCTGCATGTCGTCGTTGATAAGACAACCCCGATCTCCATCTCCTTTGTGACAGCCCAAACAACCCCGGCACGGTTTGATATCAAGATCACTGACAGACCAGGATTGCATTTCAGCTCCCTGTTCTTGCGCCTCTTCGAGTATTTGGTTGATGATCCAGGCGGTATTGCCTTCTTTTCGCGGGCTTGCGATAAATCCAATGATTTTCATCTTTCCTCCTTGCACATCTGGTCTGTTTACGGTTTGTTCTGTACATTGTGTGTTCATTTAAAATCAAGTACTTGATAATAAATAACTTGGTAGTAAAGTGCTTGATAGTATAGCACTTGACCATACTATTTGATTTTTTCTTATGGATACTATGTAGTCTATAGAGTCTTGGATAAAGTTTCGGCACCATGTGGCGCCTGTCAGTAGCAAACCCTGTCAACTAAACAGTACCTGTCTTTACAATAAGAGTATTTTTGCCAGCCCCTTTCCAAGATGTATATTAATAAATGAAAAATATATAATTTCAAATATTTATGAACCGATATTTTTAGGATTTTTTGTTGTTGAAAACACTCGTGGCTACTGCTTCTTTTTTCTCACAGTAAAAACACATATTCTCATTTAGCTTTTCTATCTGCTCGTCCCTTGTGTGCAGTTGGTGGTAGAGAGTGTGGACCTGCGCTTTCAGGTCTTCGGTCTTGGCCTGCAGATTTTCAGAGTTCTTTTCTTCAGTTCTTAAAGTATCCAAAGCTTCTTTCGGTTATGAGACAATTCATCATTTTGGCTTAATGAAGCTTAAAGCTAAAAGATATAAGAAATGCATGGCAAACATAAATCACCGTACTGAGGCATTTTTACTATTAATGGAAACACAAAAACGCAATGAGAAAGGACTCCATGAAAAAATCCTAAAATGCAGTATTTTTCCTCTAATATGCTACATTTTGCCCTTTATCTCAATAGCAATCTACCGAAATAAACCGGATTCAGGCAATTATGCAGTTGTTTTAGGAAAATCACCGTATCCGTCTTTTTAAAATTCCACGCTAAATTCATCAAGTAACCAATGACGAGGAATATGCCAATGAGTATAACGACAGACATGAATGGTCTATTGCTTCCTGATGGCACAGAGGACAAAACATTTAAAAAAATATATATCATATGGTTTTCATACAGTAAAGTATGGGAATCGAAATCAGCATAAAGGCAGGCGCAGACGCAGCAACTTCAAGTGTCAGCGCTTCGGGAAGTGTACAGCACATCATCACCGACAAAGAGAGAAAGACATTCGGCATTCAAGACGCTGGTCTCAAGAATGCAGTTGAAAAATATTTTGGAAAGAAACCGAATGATGCATACCTTCACAGCCCCACTCCGTGGGACGACCTTTATAAAACATATGGTTGGCCGGAGGTTCAGACAATACTGGATGTCAAAAGTGCAAAAATAACCGGGATTACTTCAGAACCTGTGATAGTGGCAACCAAGAAATTCGTCAACAGCAGCACAAAAATAGCCACTTTCGATGCCAGTATTTCGGACCAGGTTACCAACACCACGGAGAGCAACTGGTCTGAGACGGACACAATCGATGTAGGGCAGAAACTTACGTATAATGTCAGCTTCCTGGGAGCCGGCGGAGGGGGAGAAACGTCCATGTCCTATAGTCATTCCTGGGGACAGGGAGGATCTGAGAGCGAAAGTATTACAGTCGGCTCAAGTTCAGGAGTCAGTGTCGAATTAAACCCTGGCGAGTCAGTTGAAGCCGTATTGACCGCAAGCAGAGGTGTAATGAAGGTCAGGATTGTTTATATGGCACATCCGGTAGGTGACACTGCTGTCAATTATAACCCAACTTTCAAGGATCACCATTTCTGGGCTCTTCCCATTACTGGCGTTATGGGCGCTGCCAGCCTTTCGACTACTAGAGAATTTACAGAAGACATCGAAATCGGCTACTACTCAAATGCAAAAATAGAACTAAGAGACCCGGAAGGTCAGTTAAAAGCAACATTTTCCGCGGCTAATAAAGCAGCAGTCGAAAAAATAGCAGTTAAAGCAGTGTAAATGCATATAAAGCGCAGACCTGGCGGTGATTATTATGGGGCTCACGCAGTTGAACTTAAACAAGAAGAGAAAATACTCTCCAGCAAATCAACAAATATGAGAAGACTGAGTACGCCTGATTTTCTTGTTCAACCGCGTGAGCTCTTTATTTACAAGATAACTGACCACTCTCTACTCCGCCTCATGTTAACGTGTTCCGTTTGTCCCCTATTCTCAGTTTACTAAATTCTATTTCAGGATATAATTCGTTCTTACGTTACTTTTTTCTGAGCTTCCAGCCGCCGTATAGGCAAATCAAGCTTCCCAATAATTCAAAACCTGGAATTGAGTTAATTTTACTCGATTTATTTTCACTCGAGTTGCTTGTATTCAATGTGCTTTCATTAATGGAGTTCGAATCATTGATGGTAGAGTTTGGCAATTCAATATTGGTAGAGCCTGAAGATTCAATATTGGTAAAGCCTAGAGATTCAATCTCAGCCAGGGTTAGATTATTTTCGCGCATGAACACAACAGGAACTTCCTTAACCCCCATGCTGATTGCTTTTGAGTCAATAATTTGATAGAATTCGTCCAAAAAAGGCGTATCAACTTTCGAACTATTATTAATACTTACCTCTATAACACCATCAAAGGTTACACTATGACATCTAACAGGACCAATTGGATCAAAATACTTCCACATTTTTGGATCTTGTCTAAAACTCACACTGAATAATTTGTCCATTATATTATAGGAGTTACGCAGTTGGCTCTTGACATATCGTTTTTAACAACTTCCCATCCATACGAATTAATTTAATGTGTATATTGGGTTATTTAAATATGCTGTCACTGCCCCTCTCCGAATTTTCATCGTACTTTCGAACCAGGATATCCCCGTTTTGATTCTTTGTAACTCCAGTCTAAGGAACGCTCTTAATGAGAACATTATATGTGCTCTTTGTGACTCTTCCTTTCTTGCCTGACATTTTTCGACCCCACAGAACTGCTTTATTCCTCTGTGGTATTCCTCAATTTTCCATGACTTCTTTGCCAACTCTTCACGTTTTGATTCATCCATATCCTGTACATCTGTAACCCAGTGTTGCGTGTCTCCATCTTTTGAAACTATCCTAAACACCTTTACAAATCCATATGCTTTGAGATGAACCACAAGTCCTTTTGGAGGAATCTCTACTGTTTCAAGTGGCACATTTCCCTTCTTATCAGGATTTACCAAACGATTTTTCTTTAACCTTGTAAGGAAATGCCATTCTTTCTTCTTTATTGCTTTAAGGTTTTTCACACTTGCGTACCATGTATCAAACAAAACAAATTCGGGATTAAAACCACGTTCTTCGGCTTTGTCAAGCATATCGCGGAAATGGTCATTCTTTGTTTTGTCGTCTTCATCAATGTTATAAATTCGAAAATCGATAGGTATAACAGTTGTACCGTCTGTCCAAACTAAGGTGACCAAACCTATCCCCTTTACAGCACGATGATGTTTTCCACTCCACATACGACGAACAAAAGCCATTTCTTTTGCGTATGGTTTATCTAATGTTGAATCGTCAATAATTAGAAAGCCTTCTTCAGGCTTAACATGACTTTTTACTTCTTCCCATAATGCTTCTGTGTCTGGAGGTTGCCTTTGAAGGCAACGAGTGAAAGCATCGTGAGAAGGAGCATTAGCTACGATTGGATAACATCTAGCAGCTTCAGTACAGCTGAAAACGTTAGATGCCGCAATGAGAAAATTAATGAAATCAATGTCAATACACTTAGGTGGGTTTATATCCATAACTCCGTACGTTTTTGGGGAACTATGGAGATATTAGTATATTTTAAATGATATTACTTTTTCGGCATTTCAAATGCGTAAGTCCTAATTACTAAGAGTGTCAATCCACTGTTTTCTCTCTTCCACAGTTGTAAAAGCGGGTATGCTTCCATATGCAGCAATACAATACGGATCACTTTTCAGTTTCTCAAGAGTTTCCGGGCCAAAGGTAAGTTTCACAGTCGCATTTTCTTGTGTAGTCTCATTTTCTTGTGCACTTACTACTGGCACTAACAAGATGGCTGCCAGCAATATTGTCGCAAATACTGCACCTGTTCCAAATTTCTTTTTTATTGTCATCTACTCTTTACCTCTTTTCTTTTACTCAAGAGGCAGGAACAAACAAGCCTTAAATACTCTCAAAGCTATCATTTCTTGCCTAGCATATGGGTTTCAAATATAGTGTAACAGACACATTTGAACTCCATACATTACTTTCGAGATATTTCTTATAAGCTTGCCGATTTTCTGCAAAACCATAAATCTAAAGAAGTTCCCCGAAAAAATGCTTGAAACTAAAAGCTAAAACTGATAAAGTGCAGAGGTTTTACTGTTAAACTTATGCATAAAATATAGAGCAAATTTAGTACGGAAAATTTGATTCACTGCCTTTTCTGAGAATATTTTGAAGCCCTTAATCTGAAAAAAAGTAATTTTTGAAATAAAAAATACTTTCAACTTACTTGGCAAAGAATAATTAATTTGAGATCGCTTTTGGAAATAAAGGGAAATGCAATAGTACTGAGATAAAGGACTAATTAAATGTACTCAGTACTTTGAATACCTTTAAACAGTTACTCGCCTTTAATCTCAAAATTTGCTTATAATTACTGAAAATTGTTCAGGAAGGGATAAGATGATTTCTGTATGTGGAGTAAATTGTGACGGATGTGCTCATCTGAACAATGACTGTGCCGGTTGTAACGCAGTTGAAGGCAAAGTTTATTGGGCCCAGTATATTGGCGCTGATGTTTGCCCTGTTTACAAATGCGTTAAGGAAAAAGGTTACCGAAATTGCGGCGATTGTTCGCAAATTCCCTGTGAACTTTGGATTTCTTTAAAGGATCCTTCCTGGAGTGAAGAGGAACATCAAAAATCAATTCAAAACAGGCTTTCCGTCTTGAAAGGATTAAGGTGAACTTCAGAGCAAAATCAAAGTTGCGCTGGCGCACCCCGCTGCAAGCAACGGGGTATGTTCGCGCCACCGCTCCAAATTCCGTTAGAGAAGACAATAACCCAAAATAATTTAGTTTGAGCAGGAGTTAACAATCAAAAAGTGGAATTGAGAACTCATATTATCATTAACGGTTATCGGGGAGTTTTCCATCCCCGCAGCAAGCTAGCGGGGTATTCGACTGAAATTAAAATGTCTCTTATGTAGAAATGAAGTGCTCCGGCATCTTTAGTATATCTAGAAGTTTTGTATTTGTTTTCCATGCGAACTGCTTCTGATTTGAAATACAGAGATTATACTCAAACCTCTGCATAACTAAGGAATATAGTAAAAAACCGCCTGAAATTAGGTGCTAAAATCTCTGAATCAAAAAGGATAAATCTGTTTTTTTATTGGTGAAGAAAAAGGGAACATAGAGTCATTTAGAATTTACAGAACTTTTGGCACACCGCCATAAAAGGCAGGCTCACAATGGGTATTTTAAAGAGACTCTTTAATCACAGTTTTTTCTTTTTATATTTTCTTTATTCATTTGGATTTCAAGGAGACACAATAGATTTGGAACTTCATTACTTGCAGCCAACATATGCTTAACAACATCGTCTTCGATATTCCAAGCGGCAGTGACATCCGATTTTTTGGCGGGATTTTTCCCCAGCAGAGATTCATCATAAATTTTATACAAGTTGACAACGTGAAGCAATTCAGTATAAAAAATTAAAAGACTTTCAATTGTATCTGTGTCTAAAAGATAAATTTCTTTTCTAAAGTGATAATATAAACCATTTTCGTCATATAGCGAATCAAATCTGTTTAAACCAACATTTGTTTCAATAATCGCGCCGTTTAATATATAAAGTCCAGGCGAACGTGGTTGATTAAGAGCCTATCCGAAAAGTAGAATAACTAGATTTTAGGTTAATATTGATTAGTGGTAAGACGAACAAACATACAAGACTACGAGATTTCTGACGGATTTTGGAATCAAATAAAGGCATTATTTCCTCTCCCTAAACTGAAAAAGAAGCCTGGAAGACCTCGAAAAGATGATAAGAGAATACTGAGTGGTATTTTTTATCTCCTTCGGACTGGTTGCCAATGGAAATCTCTGCCACGATTTTATGGAGCTCCAAGCACTGTCCATGATCGATTTCAGGAATGGAGAAGCTCAGGATTCTTTGAGAATATGTGGATAGCTGGTCTACTGGAGTATGATCATAAAAAAGGATTAGAGTGGGAATGGCAAGCAATTGACGGTTCTATGACAAAAGCACCATTAGGTGGACCTGGTACCGGAGCGAATCCAACTGATCGTGGCAAAAAAGGTACAAAAAGGAGTATTTTAACAGATGGGAAAGGTATACCACTTTCGGTAACTGTTGATGGAGCAAATCGTCACGATAAAAAGCTTGTAAAAGAAACTTTAGATGCCATTCTTTTTGAAAGACCTTCTCCGGATGAGGGAATTCAGAATATCTGTATGGATAAAGGATATGATTTTCCTGACATCAGACAACTGGTTAAAGAATATGGTTATACCGCCCATATCAAAAGCCGCGGAGAGGAAAATATAAGAATACAGATACCAGGTTTTAGGGCAAGAAGATGGGTTGTAGAAAGGACACATTCCTGGATAAACAGATTCAGAAGGCTGCTTATAAGATGGGAAAAAAGGTTGAGAATTACCTTGCTATGCTTCAGTTAGCATGTGCATGGATAATATTTAGAGCAGCGGGACTTTTCGGATAGGCTCTAAATTCATCTATCATATTGTTATCTTTGTAATATTTTAAAATTTTTTTGATAATGCATATAACATCGTTTATTTCCATATAGAAACCAGTGGCAATATTCTGTTTTTCAATTTTGCGTTGTTTTTCCCATTGAGAATTTGACAACTTATAACCAATAAATATACCTATTATCGGAAATACTCCGGACATAAGTCCTGTTACTATAACATCGTCGGATATCATGATTACTACCTTGAGATATTAAGATCTCGCCATTCTAATGATACCTAATTTATTATAATTTATAATACTGTTTCTCTTTTTGATAGGCAGCGTATCCAACTTTTCTGAAAAGTCAAAAATCTAAAGAAGATTTTGGATAAAAAATTACATGGAATTGAGGCTAAAACGGAGTAGATGCATAAATTTTACCGCAAAACCTATGCATCAATTAAACAAGAAAAACAGAAACTTTGTCAGAATAACCCTTGACTTTGTATTATGTAGGACTTACGCACTTCAGATTCAAAATCAAGCACAGTAACCATCAGATTTAAAATTTGAATTTCAGGAAGTTGTAAGCCTACTGCAGTTGATTTGGTACTTCAAGTGCGTAAGTCCTACTTATTTTGGTAAGAATTCAATATCCATAATTTTATTCGTCTCTTCTTGCCGGACAAAGCGTATGGTCAGTAAACCATAAATAATTCTTATATCTTGAGCACTTATTAAAGGCTCGCTGTTTATCACATCATTGGCAAATTCAGGGTCATCTAACATGCCTATGCCGATATCAGCAAAGACCACATATTTATTTTTAATTAAAAGTCGTACATGTTCTTCCTTGTGGTTTTCATTGACTGCAATAACGGGAATGTTTACTTCTTTTTTGATCTTGCATCCATTAGTAAACTGAGCCTTAATTTTAAATACGGAATGCAAAAATATATTACAGGATCAATTTCGTGAGTAATAGCTTAAACTCAAGCCTATGAGGACACATGACAGTCAACACCATCGTTAAATCAAGCGATAAAAAAGCAAAGGATGCGGCATATTTCTCGAAAATTCTCAGGCAGCATCTTCCTAAACTTACACAGGAGTATAACATCAGCTATCTGGGGATTTTTGGTTCTTACGTTCGGGGGGAACAAAAAGAGGATAGTGACCTCGATATTCTTGTGGAATTCTCAAAAGAACCTGACCTCCTTGAATTCATTGGGCTCAAACAGGAGCTTTCAGAAATCCTCGGCGTAGAAGTGGATCTTGTCATGAAAAATGCTTTAAAACCGAGGATAGGGAAAAGAATTCTTGAAGAGGTCGTGCAGGTATGACTGAACGTGATGTAGGAGATTATCTGCAGGATATCCTTGAAACGATTGAAAGTTGTGAACGTTTTATTGAAGGAATGGATTTTGATCAATTTGTTTCCGATGAAAAAACAATTTTTGCCGTAAATCACGCACTTGAAATTATTGGGGAAGCAACAAAGCACATTCCTGAAGAGGTAAGAAAGGAATATCCATTCGTTCCCTGGAGAAAAATGGCAGGAATTAGGGATGTTATAATTCATGCTTACTTTGGTGTAAATTTGAATATTATATGGAATACTGCAAATGAAAGATTGCCTGAACTGAAAAAGGATATTCAAAAGATACTGGAAGAAAAAACTTCGAATAAAACCTCCCTTAAATCTCCACAATTTTACTCGTCTCTTTTCTCTGGGCACAAGTTATGGTCAGCAAACCAGAAACATCTTTTACATCCGGAGCACGTGTTTACAGGCTCACTGTTTATCACATGATTGGCAAACTCGGGGTCAGCTAACATGCCCCTGCCAATAGCAACAAGATCCACGTAATCATTTTCAATTAAGAACCGTACCTGTTCTTCGTTGCGGATTTCATTGACTGCGATAACTGGAATATTTACTTCTTTTTTGATCTTACAGCCGCTGTAGGTCATAGGACTGCATATGAAACCTTCCGGAACCGGATTTGTTGGAGGTTGCATGCCAAATGAAATGTGCAGTAAATCAATCCCGGCTTTCTCAAAGGCTTTAGCTACTTCAATGCCGTCCCTGCTTTCCGGGAGATACTCACCCATGCGCACGCTGACAATAAAATTTTTATGAGTATTGTTCCGAATCTCCGGGAGAATTTGTGTTAAAATCCGTGCCCTGTTTAGAGCGTCGCCTCCGTACTGGTCTGTTCTGCGATTGTAAGAAGCATCAACAAACTTGCATAAGGTAAATCCGTGAGCAAAATGATATTCAACGCCTTCAAAACCCATTTCACAGGCACGGAGGGCTGCCTGCTTCATATTCATCTGCATCGAATGAATTTCTACAGATGACAACTCATTAATGTCCATATTGCCGCAATGAAGCTGCATCATTATTTTTGCACCATACTCATGGCAGTTGATCGCAATTTGCTTTAAAGCTGAAATATCCGCTTTTGACCACATGCCTGTGGAATCTACAGCCCCAAAAACGCTGGTGGCCTGCACAATAATCAGACCGGCTCCACCTTTTGCCCGCTTCGTATAGTGTTCGATGTGCTGCTTGCCATAATAAGATCCATAATCTCCCTGAAAGGAAAAAGTAACCATAGGAGCCATTACAATTCGATTTTTAATGTGATTCCCACGAATCACTAATTCGTCTGTTATCTTAGCCATTTTATTTCCTCGCTAATTTCTTTTTTGCAGGATTTTTGTATGGTCTTATCTATGTTTTCTGCTGACTATCAGGTTTATGGTTAGCAGCGCTCCTTTGAGATTTGACTTTTGCCGCAAAAATTCGGATTATGAAAAAAAGGTCACAATTTTGCTGAATTCCCGATTTATATATCCTAGATTCGGCAGGTAAACATATAGATTAATATAATTAATTTTATATCTCTTTCGTGGTCTTCCCATGGCAGAGAAAAACAGCAGTAGAAGAATTGAATCCTCCTTAAAACGCACAAGGTTCTTAGGTCACCTTGGCCTTATCGCTGGAGTTTTCAGAGAACTTGAAGTTGACAAACTGATCGATGAGAAACTCCCAAAGGAAAGGGATCATAATGTCCCTCACTCAATCTGCATCCTTGCCATGGTAATCAATGGTCTTGGTTTTATAGGGCAACGTTTGTACCTGTTTCCTAATTTTTTCAAAAACGTTTCTACGGAAAGGCTCTTTGGAGACGGTGTAACAAGAGAAGACCTGAATCAATACGCTATCGGAGAGACTCTTGATAGAATCGTAAAATATGGCCCTACAAAACTGTTTACGGAAATTACTCTTCACATTATGAATCGTCTACCTATTCCTGTCCATTGTTTACACGCTGACACTACAAGTGTCAGCGTTTATGGGAATTATGATGACGAAGAAACTGAGTCTATTGATATTACTTTTGGAATTCCCAAAAACGGAAGATGGGATCTCAAACAATTTGTACTAAGCTTGATTGTTAATCAGCATGGGATACCTCTTTTTATGAATACTCATTCAGGAAATGCTTCAGACAAAAACACAATTCTGGACGCAATCAAGTCTCTCAAATCGGTTTTAATACCTGAAAGCAAAGTGTACTATGTCGCTGATAGTTCCTTTTATACAGATAATAATCTCAAGAACATGGGAAAGGCATTCTGGATCAGTCGCGTTCCTGCAACAATTAATGAGGCAAAGGAGTTGCTAACTGCAAATTTGAACCTGAAAATGCTGAAAAGCGATGATAGATACTCGTTTTATCAAACTTTTGTGGAATATGGTGGAGTCAAACAAAAGTGGGTTTTGTTGCTTTCTCACAAGATGAAAGAGAAGAGAGAGGGAACTCTCGGAAAAAAGATTGAAAAAGAGCTTGAAAAAGCAGAAAAGGCTTTTAAAAAGCTGAAAGGAGAGGACTTTTTCTGCGAAGAGGATGCATTAAAAGCTGCGGAGAAATGGATTCAAGAATTCCCGTCTATTGTGTTTGAAAAAGTAGATTTGAAAGCTATTAAGAAACGTGAAGAAGGTAAAAGAGGCAGAATTTCAAAAGATGAGAAATTAAATACTTATTACAGGATTGATGGCAGTATAAAGGTTAATAAAGCTTTTGTTTTGAAAGAAATGGAGAAAATGGGACTTTTCATTCTTGCAAGTAATGATATTAGTATTTCTCCTGAAGAGATGCTAAAGTATTACAAAGGACAGGATAACGTAGAAAAAGGATTCAGATTCTTGAAAAGTGACACATTTAGCGTATCAAAAGTTTACCTCAAGAATAAAGCAAGAATAGAAGCAGTGACCATGATAATGGTTCTCTGCTTAATGATTTATTCAATAGCAGAATGGAAGTTGAGGACAAAATTAGAGGAACAAAATGAAACGGTTCCAGATCAAAAAGGAAACCAACAAAAAGACCTACAATGAGATGGATATTCTTCAATTTCCAGGGGATTACAGAACTTATAACTCAGAAAGAAGAGAAAATAGAGTCAGAAATATTGAATATGGAAGAGATTCACTGGAAGATATTGAGTCTCATGGGGGAGAAATATGAAAATATATATCTCTAATTACGTTAACCTGCCGAATCTAAGATATATCTATCAATGTTGAATGAAGGAAGTGATGCCAAGAGCAGAACTTACCAGAGACGAATTCATTCAGAAAAAAGGTCTCTTACGGAGTAATATTAATGTCAGGAACAGAACTTACTGAAAATGAACTGATCGAGGAAAGAATCGACCTATCACGGGCTACATGTCCCAACAGGGAACAAAGGGCAAACGGTATAAATGTCTGGTACGGAAAAGCAAGCGATCTTGCAAAAGAAGCCCGTTCAGGCTGCCTGAGACAAAGAGAGCGTAATTTTCAGCAGTCAAGCGGTTGTGTTCTGAACTTCTATCTTTCAAAGGATTGGAACAATACGCGATGCTGTAGCTATATATCATGCACCTGTAGGCTGCTCGTCTGCAGCACTCGGCTACCGTGAACTCTATCGGCATGTGCCTGTTGAACTTGGCTGTCCTGCTAATTTTGATCTCCACTGGGTTACGACAAATCTTGGGGAAAAGGACGTAGTTTACGGTGCCGGTGACAAACTTGGTGAAGCAATAATCGAAGTTGAAAAACGGTACAACCCAAAAGCGATCTTTATACTTACATCCTGTACTTAAGGAATAATTGGAGAGGACATCGAAGGCGTTGTTGCAAAATACCAGCCTCAGGTAAAGGCAACAATAGTCCCTATCCATTGTGAAGGCTCACGTTCAAAACTTGTCCAGACCGGCTACGATGCTTTCTGGCACGCGGTCTTAAAATATCTTGTCAAAAAGCCGGAAAAGAAACAGAAGGATCTCATAAATGTAGCGAGTATGCTCTCGTACACCTGGCAGGACAGACTGGAGATAAAACGCCTGCTTGGGAAGGTTGGTCTGAGAGTTAACTTCATCCCTGAATTTGCATCGGTGGAACAGCTTGAGACG
This sequence comes from Methanosarcina sp. ERenArc_MAG2, assembly GCA_023955635.1. GTDB lineage: Archaea > Halobacteriota > Methanosarcinia > Methanosarcinales > Methanosarcinaceae > Methanosarcina > Methanosarcina baikalica. The sequence goes on along the minus strand of JAMXHR010000010.1, from coordinate 121,453 downwards.
CTCTCAGAAGCTGCAGTTACAGCGCCCATCTGTCCCACTTACACTGACTATCTCGCACGCGGGCTTGAACAGGAATACGGAGTTCCTTATTTCCTCTATCCCTCCCCCATGGGAATTGCCAATACTGATGAGTGGCTAAGGACGATTGCAAAACACACTGGAAAAGAAAAGGAAGTAGAAGCCCTTATCGAAGAAGAACATAAAAAGTGGCTTCCTAAACTGAAAGCAATCAGACATGAATTTGAAAACTTCAAAGGCAATGGAGAAAAGGTAGAAGTGCTGGGTGCGCTTGGCCAGGGAAGACTTCTGGCACAGATACCGTACTTTGACGAACTTGGCCTTAAATCCTCAGCTGCGATGTGCCAGGACTTTGACAACCTGATCCTTCAGGACCTGGAGAAGTTGCTCGCCCAGATAGGCGACTTTGACATCCTGGTAAATACATTCCAGGCTGCAGAGCAGACACACATAACAAATCAGCGGAACCCCGATATTGCAATGACCTGTCCGTTTCAGGGAGGCGCGTTTAAGCGCGATAAAGGTGTGGGTGCCCTTAAGGTCGGATGCACATCCCTGGAGTGCCCAGAGTGGCTATACAGGAGCTATCGCATTTGGAAATTTCCTTTTGCAGTCATTGAAAAGTCATTCATATCAGAGAACTATGCTTGAAAAGACCAGAAGTACATACAAAGACTGGTGGTACAAACAGCCGAATTCGCTGTATTATCTTAAAGCAGAGGACTAAACCAGGTGTAATCATGGTAACAGGTGAATCTTTACAACCAACTAATCTTATTTCAGGTGCCATCGAAGCACCGCGTTATTCCTGTGCGTTCGGAGGGGCATATTCAACTGCCGTTGGCATATTTGGAGTTGTTCCTATACTTCATTCCGGGGCAGGATGTGGAATCGGACAACTCTTCGACCAATTTTACGGAGGCGGCCAGAATGCCGGAGGTCCCTACGGCGGAACAAGCACCCCATGTTCCTCTTTAGTTGAGGAGCATGTGATTTTCGGCGGTGAGAAAAAACTTGCAAATCTTATTGAGTCAACGGCAGAACTTGTAAATGGGGATTTGTTGGCAGTCATCTCCGGCTGCGTCCCTTCACTTATTGGAGATGATGTGGGATCCGTTGTCAGAGCGTTTAAGGAAAAGAACCCCGACATTCCAATCATACATGTGAATACCTCCGGATTTGCAGGAACTTCATACGATGGCTATGAGCATTTTTTCAATGCTGTAATCGATCAGTTTCTCGAAAAGACTCCAAAAGAGAAAGGATTGGTGAACGTATTCGGAATAGTTCCTTCTCAGCATATATTCTGGAAAGGGGAGGCAAGAGAGATAAAAACGCTTCTTGAAAAAATAGGCTTAAAGCCGAATCTGATAATAGGAGAGTTTGACACTCTTGAGAATCTGAAAAAATTCCGGCTGCTGAATATAATATTGTCCTATCATCCTGGATTGGACATAAAACGGCAAAGAAACTGGAAGAAAAGTTCGACACTCCCTACATCTCCTTCCCAGGTGTGCCGATAGGACCCAAGCAAACCGTAGAGTTCCTGAGAGTCCTCGGAGAAAGGCTAGATGTCTCAGTAGCCGTTATCGAAAATCTGATTGTTAAAGAGGAAAGGCGGGCATACAGATTTGCAGAATACATTGGCGATATACTTTTGATCGTCAGACCACATCCTTATCTTGCGGTTGTTGCCGACAGTAATTCGGCTGTAAGCATCACAAAATACCTTGCAAATGAGATGGGATATCTGCCTGAAATTGTCCAGATAATGGATAATCCACCCGAGGAAGCCCGTAAATTAATAAATGAGGAGTTAACAACCAGCCTTGAAACTCCGGCCTGGCCTGAAATAAATTATGAAGTAGACGCGTACAGGATTCGGCAGAATTTAAAAGACAGGAATTTCTTATTTCTGCTTGCAAGTTCTCTCGAAAGTAATATAACCCGTCCTGAATTCAATGCCAGGCATTGGTATCTAAATACTGATATATATTATGAGAACTTATATCTCTTGATGAACTGCCCAAGATGTAAGAGTCTCGATCATAATAAGAATGGTAAAGTTAATGGCCGTCAACGCTACAAATGCTCTGATTGTGGATATAATTATTCAGTAGAGCTAAAATCAACTGCTAGTTCCGCATCTGTTAAGAGACAGGCTTTACAACTCTATCTTGAAGGATTAGGATTTCGGTCAATAGGGCGTTTTTTGGGAGTAAGTCATGTTTCTATCCAAAAATGGATAAAGAAATTTGGTCAGGAGTTAGAAGAACTAAAAAGCGAAAATGAGATATCTATTGTTGAAATGGATGAGATGCACACTTACATCGGTAACAAAAAAATATTGCTGGATCTGGATTGCTGTTGATAGAGTTGGGAAAAAGTTCATCAACTGCTCTTTTGGCAGCAGAGGAACGGAAACTGGACAACTACTCTGGGAAAAATTAGAGAAGAAAGAGATTGGAGAAGTGATGACAGATCACTGGAGGGCATATGCAGAGTTCGTTCCAGATAAAATTCATACTCAATCAAAAGCAGAAACGTACACTGTTGAAGGGTATAACAGCATATTTAGGCACTTTCTGGCAAGATTGAGAAGAAAGACAAAGTGTTATACTAAGAGTCTTGAAATGCTAAAGTACTCAGTTATTCTCTTAATGAAATATAGAAATAACGAGTTAACTATATTTAGTTAACAATGCCCAATGCCATACATCGACGGTTTCATTCCCATCATATGACCGTGTTGTACTTGAGCACAGTTACGCAGAGTTTAGTGGAGGGCTTACTTTGATGGAAGACATTATGAGTAAATACGCCGGACCTCTGTGAGTGGATTTCCATTCCCCTCACAACTCCTTTTAAAGAATTGACAATTTAAATCCGGTGTACACTTCGTACTCAAAGATTATCAAATTATTACAGCTTGACATTCTATGCCACATATTTCGGAGCTTAACCGATAAGTCATGGATTAAATGGATTTAAGAAATTGATAGGGTCCTCAAAAAAGGATTCATTTTTTAAGGGTCAATAAGCCTTATTTAGTAGATTAGATGTGGTGCTAGTGCTTCCCCAATAAAAGTACAGATTATTAAGAATTTATTTCTAATTAAAAGAACTAAATCTTCTTATTATTTATTTTAAGATTATATTGTCCCTTATTTTCAAAATGTAATTTTGTAAAACAGAAAACGGAGTCTGTTGCCATAATTGCAAAAAAATATGATTTGTCAAAAAATAGAGCTCTAATCCCACCCACATATTACTTTTAAAGCTCAATCGGGTTTATTTCTCTCAAAATTGGACTTTAAAAATGTACTTTTATTGGAAGAACTCTGTTTATATGTCTATTACCTAAAATAAGCATTTTTAATCCTCAGTTTACACACTGATTTTGGAGAACCCTAAAATAAAGCATGAGTCAGTTTTGAACCAATGGGCAGGGAATTTAACTGAGGAAATAATACTAGTGTCCTGGCAACTTAATTGTGAGTCGCTTATATAACTGAAGTTCCTTTTATATCTTATGTTAAATATTAAACTAAAAAAAGTGAATTAAAATTCCTTACAAACTTTATAAAAAAAGGAAAGAAAAATGCAAGATCTCTTAGGGCTCGTCACAAAATAATTTAATTAACTCACTCCATTCTTTGGTTTGAATGTGTAATTCCATTCTCCGTGAAACTCATCAAGTATAATGCCCAATTTTTCAACCTGTTTTTTTTCGATTTTAATTCCTGTTGGATACTTATTCGTGTCTAACATGCATTTTACTTCAAGCCCTTTTGATGTAGTTGTTGCTGCAATAAGGTTTACAACTACTTCATAGCTTGTTAGTGGTTTTCCTCTCCAATTAAGAGTAATCTGAGAAAATAGTCTATGCTCTATTTTATTCCATTTACTTGTACCTGGAGGAAAGTGACAAACCGAAATCTCCAATCCGATTTCATCCGTTAATTTTTGTAATTCTGTTTTCCACAATTTTACTCTTGATCCATTGCTTCCCCCACAATCTGCAGTAATTAAAAGTTTTTTTGCATCAGGATATGATTTACACCCCATTAGATTCCACCATCTACGTATACTTTCAACTGCAAAAGACGCTGTATCATGATCTATGCCGACGTTTACCCATCCCTCATTATTAGCAATGTCGTATACCCCATATGGATTTACCTTTCCCAGTTCTTTATCCTTAAAATCATATACATTGACAAGTATTGGATCTTTTTTGGACGCAATTCACGGCCAACATTCTTGAAATTTCCGATTAACTCTTTCTTTTTAGTATCTACTGAGATTACAGGCTGATGTTCACCTTGAAATATTTTACATTTTTCACTTATATGCTCAAATTGTTTGTCACGATCAGGATGCTCAGTTCCTTCTATGGTTTTCTTATTCGCTTGTAAACTGTAACCAAGCATGTGAAGCATATCCGCAACTCTTGTATGGCTTACTTTATGTCCGATATTCTGAAGTTCCCCTGCTATATTTCGAAGACTTTTACAAGTCCAGAGTAAAGGAGATTCCGGATCCCCACGACTTGTTGGTTCAATAAGTGCCTCAAGATCGGACAAAAGAGTAGGGTCTTTCTCAACAATCTTTTTACGACCTCCTCCAGGAGCACGTATTTTATCATCAGAAAGAGATTTGCCACTTTCCAGTTCAGTGCAACCTTTTTTAATTGTATTTTCAGAAATACCAGTTGCACGAGAAACTATGCTGATGTTGCCTTTGCCAATACTAAGCGCTTCTGCAGCTGCAAATAAACGTTTGCTTTTTTCATCAAGAAAAGGTTTTAGCAAGTTATATTTTTTGGAAATAATTTCCTCAAGCATATAGACCAAATAGGATTAACTTATATAAAAAAATACTCAATCTATTTTGTTACGAATACTTACCAGAGAACGTATTCTACTACTGGCATATCAGGGGAAAGGAGACACTGAGATCGCCAAAACATTGGTTGTTGGCAGGAGCACTGCTTTAAGAATAAGGAAACGATACCTTGAAGAAGATCTCCAAAGTGCGTTGGTGGATAAACCAAGACCAGGTCAACCTGAAAAATACAGTGAAAAGCATATTGCAGAAATAATAGCTCAAGCATGTACTCAGCCTCCTGAAGGAAGAAAGAGATGGTCGCTTGCATTGCTTTGTGAGGAAATGAGAATAAAACTGACTTTCCGCAGATGTCTTCAAAAAAATAACATTTTTCCTGTTATCGTTTTTGGAGAAATATTCGAAAATTTGCAGTTATTATCTTTACTGAAGCTTAAGAAAATGGCTGCTATAAGTCCTAAATGAAGGCAAAAGGTCGAAAGTTTTGGAAAAAATTCAAAAACACATTTTGAGTAACCAAGTCGGTTTTCAGAAAAAACGATAGCAGGAAAGATTATGAAAATTGAAAGGACATCTGCGGAAAGTCAGATAAAAGAAGGATTTGAAACAATAAACAGAGAAAGTATCAGGCTTATTTTGAGTAAAAACAAAACTAAACCCTGACTGAAAAAGAAAATGAAAAGTGTCTAAACTCAAAAAACATACGATAGAACTTTGAATAGTATAAAACAAACAGAAGCTTGAAGCCCATTCATTTGTTATAAAATATATGCTACTATCAAAAGTGGGTTTTAAAACAATAAATCTATTGGTAGAAAACAAACTGTTAATTCTTTTGCATTAAGAAAATTATCCTTGACATATTCTGCGAGTTTTATCTCCTATCATATCAGTCAAAATGTGAATTAAAGAGGAAGCAACTATTCCAATTACCCAGATTTCTAAATCCAGTTCCTTAGCAACAAAAAATATAGTAATCCAAAGATACGGGTCATGTAATACTCCTCGATGTTTAAAAGATTTCCAGATAAACTTTAGGCATCTCCACCTCTTACGACATCTACTATTTGTATCTAAGTCAGGATTTACATAGTAAGTACCTATCCAGAATTCCGCAGAAATCATAAACAGATATAAACTAGATAGGTCACTTTTAAATACTAAACAGGGAACTCCTAAGCAAAGAATTCCCAAACCAATTTTCTCATGAGTTTCGGCGTTAGGCATTTCTATCAAGGATCGTTCCGATTAAGATTGAAAGTTTCGCTCCCTGTATTCCAGACTCGACATCAAAATGTATCCGTTTCAGCCTGTATGGGAAAAGTATGTTTCACATATTTGCTGAAAATTTAAAAATTTATCCAAGTCTGGAAAACGTACTTATGAGACATATTCAACTTCATAACTGTGTGATTGTTATTAAATGATTTTCTGGTTGGAAAATTATCTCTTGAATTTGAAGAAGATACTTTGTTAGAGTTGACGGTTTTTGGTTTATTATTACATTTTCCTTGTTTTCTTTACACCAACTCTTCATAACTTCAAGCTATTTACTTTACGCGGTTTTCACCTCAATTTCTCCCTAATTTCGGTGAGATCCGGCTTTTCGGTTTTTCTTTCCTTGAAGGGAGGTTTGCTTCAGGTTTTGCTCTCATCTTCCAGGCTCACAAGAAGGGAACTTGAAAGAATCAGAATGCAGCCGATCAGAGTTTCAGCAGAAACAGGGTCTTTTAAGAGGACATACGCAAAAAAATCGCACTTACCGGTTCAAGGAGGGAAATTATGCTTGCATTATGAGCTTTAACATGCATGAGCCCTGTAAAGTAAAGAATTGAACCCACAGAGGTGATCATTAAGCCGAGAAACAGGAGAACAGGCATATTTTCAATCAGAGAGGCCGCAGATGCCTGCTTTACAAAGGGGAGTAAAAGCACAACTGTCACGCCGGTTGAGATAAAAAGCTGTTCAAGGCCCGAATATTCATCCCTGAGGTAGCGGGATGTCATTATAATACAGGCGTAAAAAAGCCTGCAAAAAGCCCCATCAACACTCCAAATAGATATCCGGGCTCAAATCCTGCCTGGCTTATAAAAAAGTTTTCCGGCCCGATTACAATTACCACGCCCACAAGGGAAATGATAAGGGCAACAAGGCTCTTTCCACCGGGTTTTTCTTTCAGAAAGATGGGGGCAATAAGCAAAACGTAAAGCGGAGCGGTATAAAGCAGAAGTACCGATATAGAGACATTCGTAAAGCTCACAGCTGTATAATAAGAGAGCATTACGCCTGCATGCCAGGCCCCAAGAAGCATCAAGGCTTTTCTCTTTCCCCTGAGCCTGATTCCTGAGAGCTTTCCTGTCGCTGTAAGATAAACTGCAAGGGCAAGAAAACCTAACAGCTGCTGGTAAAAAACCACAGGTCCCGGAGCCATATTTTTTATATATAAGAAAAAATTCCTGCAAACCCGTAAATAATGGATGCAGCAACTACCTGGAGATTTGCTTTTATGTACTGTGGCTCCATGACCTCTGCAAATAAGGGGTTCTGTTAAATAAGACTTTCTTGAGTTTACTTGTAATTTGCTGGTCCACAGGTCTTAAATCAGGAAGCCTTTTTATCGGACGCCGGGACAAATCCTTATAGAAAGAGTCTTTTTGCAACAAAGCCCAATGAGCATGCAGCATTTACGAGGAGCCCACTTGAGTGCCACGGCGAACATTATTTATATATTAACCAGATGTATGCTCCAGATTGAGGTGCATCCATGGAAACCAAAACCATTAAAATCAGTGCCGAGCTGTACGAAGCGCTCGACTTTTGCAGAGATAGAGATAGTGATATTGGGTGGGAGTCAAAGGGCGCAATAATTACAAAATTATTGGCGCGATACGATGATACCTGTCAACTTATACATGAAAACAGTGACTACTGGTTTGTCATTAACGACAGGAAGCGGAGGTTTCCCGAGCTCTCGCATACTACGGAAAATGTGAGGATCACTCAAGATCTTCATGACAGACTCAATGAAGCGAAAATCCACCCTGATGAGACAATAAACACCGTCTTGCAACGTTTGTTGTTTTCGTACTATGTCAACAAATTGGTATATCGTATAAATATAAAAACCATCAACAACAAGGACAGCCAGGATTTAATATTTTTCATGCGCAACCTGCTGCTGGCAGAACCAAAATTTAACAACGCCTTGTTTGTCGAAGTTGTAAGCGTAGAAAATTACCCTGAAATAAAAAACAAATACGATAAAAATACGTTACCACTGTCTATATTATACGATTTTGAAGAACTTGAGGTGTGGCGCATGGAGGGAAAACACGATTTAGATGAGGTGCGAAGAAAATTAGAGGCGTTTATCGATTCATCAGAAGGGTTTATTGATTAACGTGCTTTCGGAGCTTGCAGAAAGTCAATGGGATATATTCGCACCAGTGCTCTCGACACGTCAAGTAATTTTCCTGTGATCTCCCACGGTCATTGAACTTTAATGGCTCTGGAAAATGAATTGGTAAAGCAACGTTGATAATACAAAATAGTTGAGGCGGGTTTTCGATTCGATTTTCTTAAAACAGGCGGCTTCCAGCCGCGCCTGGGCGCGGGACAAAAACGGCAGGAAGAAGCTATTCAACTTGCCTCGGAATAATATCTCCAGATTTCCTGTGGACAACTGAAACTTCAGATTTTCAGTAAATCTCCATTTATACGTAGCCACTCTTTTCTTCCTTCATAATCAGGCAGGATTTTCTGTACCTCATTCCAGAAAGCTTTGGAATGGTCTTTATGTTTTGTGTGGCAGAGCTCATGGACGACTACGTAGTCAATTACAGACATTTTAGCCATAACGACTCGCCAGTTGAACCTTAACTGGTTTGTTTTTGAACAGTTTCCCCACTTGTTTTTAAGGGATTGTACCTTTATCAGAGAAGGTTTCGCTTCAAAGTATACCAGATATTTCCTGGCTCTCTGATTGAGGATTTTTTCCGCTTTTTCGTGGTAGAAATCGATGAATAAAGGCTGTATGATGCGGGGATAATCAAATTCAGGAAGGTTTGCAGGTACATGAGCTATGAATTTGCTATGGGTAAAGGCCAGGGACGAGACGATTTGTTCATTTACTTGTATTACTTTTAGCCTGTAGTGTTTTCCTTTGTAGAGGAATTTTTCTCCGCTTACGAATTCTTTCCGGGTTTCGTTTCTTATGACCTCGTTCATTTTGTCAAGGTTGGTTATGATCCAGCTGGCTTTTCGCTGAAGATTTACAGCAACATCTTCTTTGCTTATGCCAGCCGGGGCTTTGACTGTAAACCCGGAATCCAGATCAATTACAAGTTCGATAGTTTTTTGCCGGGAAGAATAGACTAAATGGTAATCAACGAGAGTGTTTCCTATTCTTATCTGTTCCATTCTTCATTCCATTTTTTATTAGATTCTCGATTCAATTTGCGATCCAATTTGCGATCCAATTCGCCATCTATTTTCAGCCTATTCTATATCACATAATATTTCTTATTTACAACAGGTTTCTGGCAAGGTTGAGAATATTATGGCTTTCCCTTTCAGCCGTTTCAATGTCAAAATCAATTTTATACAATTCTCTTTTGATCTTTTTAAGCATTATTTTTTGCTGTTCGGGTTTTTGCCTCCAGTCAATTACCGAAAGCCCGTTTAAGGCTAAAAAAAGTGAAAGGGAAGTACATGATAGCTTTTTCTCATCTTCCGATGTAAGATGTATTGCGGCTTTTTCGGCTCCTGCTTGAAACCGGATATAAGCAGCCCTGACCATCTGGAAGACTGCAAATTCTTCCCTGCTCATGCCGTGTTTTCTTGCAACAACATCGACATCAAGCTCATTCCTTATTATGTCTAGTTCGGTCAGAAAGGTTATGGTGGAGATTATTCCCTGTTCGTGCTCTGCAATCAGTTTCTCAAGTTTCTCACGGAGGGAAGTGTAGTAAACCGGATTTGTGTTGAGAAGGTTGCTGATAGTGGTCTTTACTTTGTGCTGGATTAGACTTGCTTTTGCTTTTAGCGAAGTCTTTTTGTTGAGGATGTCATCGAACTCGGAGGAGTAAATGGAAACAGGTTCATGGAAGACTTTGATGCCGTTTGATTCAAGATATTTGTGGATCAGCGCTTTAGCTTTGGGAACAGCTTCAAGCACGCTTGGAGTCGGGGTGCCGTAATTGTTCCGCATTGCGTTGTAGATCCTGCCGTAGAGGTAAATGTCCTGCCTGAAACGATTTGCTTCAGGATTGGGAATGATGTTATTTACAAGAACGAGAAATTCCTTAAAAGCCCTTTCAAACCTTATCCGCGTATCCTCGGCCTTCAGGACATCAAGCACGCACCTGTCTGCGTATTCGACGGAATCATAGGTTGTGGGAACGTCTTTGAAGAACCTTCTTACTTTGTTTGCCGCCTGTTCGGCTTTAGGGACGTCATCCATCAGGTGTTCGAGGTAGCCTGCAATATCTCCTTCGTTGAAGATATCAAGGGCTTCTTTGAGCTGCTTTGAAATCCCGCAGTAGTCGATGATCAGGCCGTGGGTTTTGTTTTCGGTGTAGGGGCGGTTTACCCTTGCAACTGCCTGCATGAGATTGTGTTCCCGAAGCGGTTTATCAAGGTACATGACCTGCTCTATTGGCGCGTCAAAACCTGTAAGGAGCATGTCGCAGACGATGAGGAAAGCCAGGTTGTTTTCTTCATCAAACGGTTTTTTGAACCTGTCAATTATTTGTCTCTGCTGGGCTTTTGTCTTGTAGTATTTCCGGATTTCAGCTTTAGGATCATCTTTCGGGCTTGAGGAAATGATGATTTCCGATTCGGGAGCCCCTAGTTCGTCCAGAATCCGTTTGTAGGTTACGGCTGCATCTCTCGAGGGGTTACGATCTGCGCCTTGAAACCTTCAGGCCTGACAGCGGTTGTGTAGTGTTCGAAGATATCTTTGCAGATGTCCTTTATCCTGTCCTCATCTTCGGCAATTGTCCTGTACTTCCCGGACTTCTCCTTGATTATTTCCCGCTCAAGGTCGGTACAATCTTCAAATTCGGAGTCAAAAGCCACATCTAGCTCGCTTCCGAGAATATGGACTTCAGGAAGACGGGCCTGATATTTTATCTGGACTGTTGCCCCGTCGGCTATGGACTGCTTTGGCAGGTATCTGTCAATATAATCCCCGAATTCCCTGCGCGTGGACTTATCGTTTTTATCAATCGGAGTGCCTGTAAAGCCTATGAATAAGGCGTTTGGAATTGCTGTCCGCATATTCAAAGCCCAGCCCAGGCTGCTGTTTACCTTGTCAGCCTCTTTTCCGTACTCTGCCTTTCCATATCCCACTTTTCCGTATCCTGCTTTCCCGTATTGACTCCGGTGGGCTTCATCGGCGAAGACAATTATATTTTCCGAGCGGGACAGCTCAGGGTAAATCTCGCCGTTTTTCGAGGTAAATTTCTGGATCGTGGTAAAGAGGGTCTTTCCAGTGGGGTTTCTCAGCTCTTCTTTTAGATGTTCGACGCTTTCCACAGGTACAGGGTTCGGGAAGTTGCAATTCTTAAATGTGCCTGAGATCTGGTCGTCCAGATTATTCCTGTCCGTTACAATCAGAATACAGGGATTTTCAAGAGAGGTTCCGGAGACTTTTTCAATTCTGCGGATTTTCAGAGCCGTATAGGTCATGGTAAGCGATTTTCCGCTCCCCTGCGTATGCCAGATAACCCCTCCCTTGCCCTCGGCCATCCGTTCAAGAATTTTGTTGCTTGCAATATACTGGTTGTACCTGCACAGCTTTTTATGCACATTGTTGTTTTCAGTTTCAAAAACAATGTAACTCCTGAGAATATCCAGGAAATTTTCCTTTGAAAAAAGCGAGTACAGCAGAAGATCCTGTGCAGGCAGCATGTGGCCCTCCTGCCCATCCTTTCCAAATCTCTCAGCCAGTTCTCTTTCATTCAAAGGATACGGCTTTTTCCACTCAAGGAAGTATTTTGCAGGCGCAAAAGTGGAAGCATAAGTTGCCCTGTACCGCGCAAGCGCAACAAGGATCTGGTTCGGGTAAAAAACGGTTCGTTCTTCTCCCTGTACCCGAAAAGCTGGGAAATAGCTTCTTCAATCGGATTTTGCAAATTCGGGCTTTTGCATTCAAGTACAGCCAGCGGAATCCCATTTACAAAAACAACAAGGTCAGGAATAATCGTAAAATCGTTATTTTTAATATAAAACTGGTTGACAACCGTAAAATCGTTCTTCTCAGGCTCATCAAAATCAATAAACTTAACAGTTTGCGACTTTTTCCCAAACCCCAGGTCCTGCTTGAAGCTTGTGTAATTGACCAGCTTATAATACAGCAGCTCATTAGCTTCAACAAGCGACGCCGCCTGTACAACAGTAATCTCCCTGACCGCCTTATTCAGCCCTACCTCATCAAGCCAAGGATTTATTTCCTGAATTTTCCGTTTCAGGATATCCAGCAAAAAGAACTGCTGCGGCTCTTTTTTCAGTTTTTTCCCGTCAAGATAGTTGTACCCCAGCTTTTCAAATAAATCAAGAGCCGGTTTTTCCACAAGGTTGTATTCATCTAACTGGAGCTGGGATTCGTCTGTCATTATACACACACTCTGACTTTTCCTGCCCGAATTGCGCTTCGGGAGCACGCGTCCTTCTTGCTGCGCTCGAGAGGACAAAAATTTAAATTATCCATTATACGCGCACTCTTACCTTTCCTGCCCGAATTGCGCTTCGGGAGCACGCGTCCTTCTCGCTGCGCTCGATAGGACAAAAATTTAAATTTTCCATTATACGCACACTCTAACTTTTCCTGTAAGAAGATCCTGCATAAGTCCTTTTTTAAGTTCTTGAAGTTTGCGTAAATAGCTCTGGTTGTCCTGAATCTGGGAATCAACTTTTGAAAGGATGGAGGAGATTTTTTGCTGTTCGGGAAGAGAGGGAAGAGAAATTTCTATTTCTTTAATTCGTGACAAAGCTAATTTTGGCTGAGCTGATTTCATTGTTTTTGATTCAATTTGGTACTGGCCAATTGGAGATGTCAAAAATAATTGTAGATAATACTTGTCTAGTTTAGTTTTATCAGTTATGACTATTTTAGGAACAAAACATATATAATTTCAATTATTTCTCTTACCATCTATAATGTTTGTTAGAAGCCATTACAAATGATTAAAAGGAATCTAATTTGACGCTACGCATAAAATATCCGGAAGAAATTGAAACTCGAATGAAAGCATTTTATGATAGTTTGAACGAGAAAGATCGGAGAAGATACGCAGCTATCGAAGCAATTAAATTAGGTCACGGAGGACAAATCTATATTAGTAGTGTCCTGGGCTGCCACTTTCAGACTGTCATGGCTGGAATTAATGAAATCACCAATGGTACAGAAACCCCAGAGGACAGAATTCGAAAGCCTGGTGGGGGTAAAAAGAAAATCATCGACACGGTGGAAAATATCGATGAAATATTTTTTGATATTCTAAAAAACCATACGGCTGGAAGCCCTATGGATGAAGAACTAAAATGGACAAACCTGAACCTTAAAGAAATTTCAAAGGTTTTTAAATCAAAGGGTATGAATATAACTCCCTATGTAGTAAAGCAGCTCTTAAAGAAACATGGTTTTGTAAAAAGGAAAATGCAAAAAGCTGTCACAATGAAAGACTCTAAAGATAGAAATGAGCAATTTGAGAGAATTCACGAGTTAAAGGAAGAGTACTCAAAAAGCGCTAATCCTATTATCAGTATAGATGTAAAAAAAGAAGTCATAGGTAATTTCTACCGTGATGGTAAAGTTTATTGTACCCACACAGTAAAGGTATATGACCACGACTTCAATACATTTTCAGATGGGGTTGTAATTCCACATGGCATATACGATCTAAAAAGTAACGAAGGATACATCACTTTAGGAACCAGTAAGGACACAAGCGAGTTTTGTTGTGACTGCATTAAAGACTGGTGGGAAAAATACGGTAAAAACAAATATCCAAAAGCAAATAGCATTTTAACCTTAGCTGATGGTGGTGGAAGCAACTCAAGCAGGAATTATATTTTCAAGGAAGATATGCAAAAGATGGTAAATGAAATTGGAATTGAAATCAGAATGGCTCATTATCCACCATATACGTCGAAATACAATCCAATAGAACACAGGTTATTCTGTCATGTTACGAATGCATGCAAAGGTACTGTTTTCAGCAATATTGAGATGGTCAAAAGCCTTGTTGAGAAGACTTACACATCTACAGGACTCAAAGTGTTTTCGACTATAAAGGATAAAGTTTATGCCACGGGAAAAAAAGCAACTGAAAACTTCAAGGAAAAAATGAAAATTGTATTTGATGATTATTTAGGAAAATGGAATTACAGAGCAATTCCACAAGTGAAAAATTGAAGTTATATTTGCAGCATTCCTTAGCTGCATTTTCAGTTAAATTGGAGCCATCTAACTCTTTTGGTATTATTCCTACTAGGCCAATTGTACCAGCAATAGAAATGTAAACATCATTGGAACTTATTATATATTGTTTAATGTTTTCATAATCCCCTAAACTAATATATTTTAGATTAGTTTTGTCAATAGTTCCACTTTTGAAATCTACTACACGTAGATACGGATAATTTGTTTTTTCTGAAGTAAATGGATGACCTTTTGGTAGTCTTTTACCACCTTTTACATCACCAATTTCATTAACTGATATCATTTTCCATTTTTCCGGTATCTCTCCAAGTTCCGTTTTCTTGAACTTCGTATGCCCTATGCCTTTTGTAAGCAGTTTCTGCATCAGACCTTTTTTAAGAGTTCAGTTTTTCCAATTATCTTTTCTGTCTGTTCGATTTGTTCATCGACTTTTGAGAGGATGGAGGCGATTTTTTGTTGTTCTGGAAGTGGTGGAAGAGGAACATTCATGTCTTTTATAATTTTTATGTTAAGTCCTTCTCTTCCTGTATCACCAGTATAATTTCTTATTTCTGAATATCTGCTTTGTAAATTGTAAAAGAGATACAAATAGTGATTTATTTTTGGATTTGGAATCATACAGGCAAGAGACTGATTACAGGTTGATGGTATTTTTAGAACTGCAACACTACCTCTTGTTTTACCTTGACCATTCAAAGCCATCATCACGGAATCTGCTGGTAATATTCTTGCGTTTGAATTCTCCAAACCCTTTTGAGTGATCTTCTTTTCAGTGTTATATACAAATTTCTTGTTGATTTCACCAGAAGACATCCAAGGAATATCTCCATCCCAGAAATCTTTATTTTTTGTAGAAGGTGTGCCCCCTGTTTTAACGTCACAAAAGTCATTTACTTTTACAACTTCCCACTCTTCCGGAATCACTCCCAATTCCATTTTCTTATACCCATTAGGCACTTTAACGTTTTTATTCTCCATTGGCGAGCCTCTTTTCCTGTTCTATGAATTCTCTTTCTCTGGTTAGTTCCTTCTTCAGTTCTTCTTCACTTGGCAGGTAAAGTTTGTATTTTGAGGCAAAGAGATTCTTGCTTTCGTTAAGCAGAGTGTACTTTACCATTGCTTCGTTTTTGTTTGAGCAGAGGATCAAGCCGATGGTCGGGTTGTCTCCGGACTGCTTTTCTTCTTTTTCGAAGTACCGGACGTAGAAATCAAGCTGGCCGATGTCCTGATGGGTGAGTTTGCCAAGTTTGAGGTCTATTAACACGAAGCATTTGAGGATGTAGTTGTAGAAAACGAGGTCGATGTAATAGTGGTCTCCGTCAACGGTTATCCTTTTCTGGCGGTCCACAAAAGCGAATCCTGCACCAAGTTCAAGGAGAAATTCCTGAAGGCGGCTGATGAGGAGATCTTCAAGGTCTTTTTCCAGAAAGTTTTGCTGTTGTTTTATGCCCAGGAATTCAAGGATATAAGGATCTTTTATAAGGTCTTTTGAGGTTTTGATTAGCTGGCCCTGGGTTGAGAGTTTTTTTACTTCTTCCGGATCTTTGCTTAAAGCGAGCCTTTCGTAGAGCAAGGAATCAATCTGTCTTTCCAGTTCTCTTGTGCTCCATTTATTTTTGGCGGTTTCAACAAGATAAAAACTTCTCGCATCTTCTTTTCCTACTTTGAGGAGCAGTCTGTAATGCGTCCAGGACAATTCATCACGCAGTGCGTGATGAATTGGGAAAGCAAAGTAAAACTGCCTCATGTACCTTAAATTAGTAAGAGTGAAACCTCTCCCAAACTCGTCTGTCAATCTTTCTGCCAGTAGCTTGAGTAGATACGTGCCGTATTCTGCCCTGTTACTCCCTTTCTGCTCCTCTTCAACAATTATCTTGCCTATGTTCCAGTAGGCAAGCACCATATTGAAATTGATATTTCTGTAAATGCTGCCCCTTGCATTTTCAATTACATGTCTTACTTCGCTGTATATGGATTCAAAATCTCTGGAGAGTATTTCGTCCATTAAACCCAAACTCCTCCTAGAAAAATTAGTATAAAATGTGTTACATGCATACGATTTTTTCATTTTATCCAATTCATCACGCAGTGCGTGATGAATTTAAAAACTTACAAAGTTGGATGCCATTTCCTTTTAATTTATCAATCGGTCGTTAACTGCTAAATTATTAATTTTTTGATACTTTACTTTCACAGGGCGTCTAATATTTGCGTTTTTATTTTTTCGAAGCCGCTTTGCTCCATCCGCGCTGAGGCGCGTGACAAGAACCGTGGAAAGACACGGAAAAGCTGTGCCTGTGTCCCTTTCTTCCGTGTTTTCAGCGCTTTCCGTGGTTTTAATTTACTCCAAGTTTATACCTACGGGCACGGAAGAACCCGATCAAAACGCTATAACCACAAAAACACGGAAATCACGGAAAGTCTCTGTGCCAATAATTAGTCCTCTTGAGCGGAGCGAAAAGGACCGCGTACTCCCGAGGCGCAATTCGGGTATCCCAGATCCTTTAAATAAACCTGCATTTCGCCATAGGACTCGTCTCTCTGCCTGATAAGCTCTTTTAACTCTTCGTTGACCGCCGCTACATCAATATCAAGTTCAGCTTCCGAGGTATCCACATACAGGGAAACATTCAGGTTGTAATCGTTTTCGACAATGTTCTCTTTCCCGACAACGGCACAGAACTTTTCAATGTCTTCAAAACCGTCGAAAGCAGATACGATCTTCTCAATATTGCTATCCCGCAGGAAATTCTGGGCTTTACCTTCTTCATATTCGGAAGAGGCGTCTATAAACAGGATTTTGCCTTTTCGCGGCTGGGATTTGTTTTTGTTGAAGATTAAAATCGTGCCAGGGCTGCCGGTGTTGTAGAAGAGGTTCTGAGGGAGGGCGAGGACAGCTTCTATCTGGTCATCATCAACGTAGCCCTGGCGGGAAACTTTTTCCTGGCCACCGCGGAAGAGAACGCCGTTGTCAAGCACAATTCCGAGGACTCCCGACGAGTTCAGGGTTGCAGTCATGTGCTGAATCCACATCCAGTCGGCGGATGAGGCGGAGGGGAGCGCGTATTTCACGCGAGAATGGGGGTCGCCTTTTGCAAGCCAGTCTCTTGACCATTCTTTCTGGTTCCACATCGGGTTGGCTAAAACGCGGTCGAAAAGCATCAGTTCTCCGTTGTCCAGCAGCTTGGGATCGGCCATCGTGTCGCCTTTTTCAATCCTGGCGTCGAGGATATCGTGCAGGAGCATATTCATCTTGCAGATGGCCCAGGTATTGAGGTTCTTTTCCTGCCCATAAAGGGAAATCCTGTCCTGGCTTTTTCCGTGTTCCTGCAAATAGTGAATGCATTCGATAAGCATCCCACCGGAACCGCATGTGGGGTCGCAGATACGCATATCTTCTGCAGGCTTGACCAACTTTACCAGGAGCCTGACCACTTCTTCAGGGGTATAGAATTCCCCGCCTTTCTTTCCTGCGTCGTCTGCAAAGTGTTTGATCAGGTATTCGTAGGAACGGCCCAGCATGTCCTTGTTTTCAAGGGAATGGTTTGCAAGGTTGTATTTTCCGAAATGGGTGATAAGCTTCTGCAGGACTGCATCGGATATGCGTTCCTTGTCGTTGAAATCAATAGCAACAAGAACACCTTCAAGGGAGCGGTTTTCGTGTTCCAGGGCTTCAAAGGCTTTATTTATGGCCTCGCCTATGTCAGAGGATTTCTTTTCAAGTTCAGGCCAGCGGGCGCGGGGCGGGACAAAGAAGCTTCCTCCGTGCTCGTCCTTGTCGGATAAGGCAATCTCTGTTGCCTTTTCTTCAGGCATGCCTTCTTTTACGAGCTCTTCCGTAACCCGACTGACGTTTTCCTCAAACTGGTCAGAGAGCCTTTTTAGAAAAAGCATTCCGAAAATATAGTGCTTGTACTCGGAACTGTCGATTGAGCCCCGCAGAATGTCTGCGGCTTTAAAAAGGTGAGAGTTGAGTTCGTTGAGGGTTAAAGACATGTTTTTGGGTCCTGTTCTGGTGATAATAAAAACTGTAGTTTAAAATTCTGCATGTGAAGTGAAGGGGTTGGAATCAAATTATATGACAATGTCTAATTAATAATATAGTAAAAAGCTTGCGATTTGGAATTATTCTTCGACCGGAGTATTTATCCAACGAAACTCGATCTATTTTTTAACTGTAAAGATGTTTTGGTCGTGGTTTTTTGGTCACGGGGTTTTGGTCATGAAGGTGAGTTATTGAAAACCGTAAGCATGAGAATCTCTCTATATTTTCAAACACAGCGAAAAAATAATAAAGGTACATACAAGCTGTTTAAAAAGCTGTTTTATAAAGCAATTTTTATATGTTAAATGCTGTCAAAACAAAATATAAGCGGATAGGCGAGTGCGGAAAAAGAATAATGGTAAGCGTGTTTGCGCTGCTTTCTCCCCATCATCGCATTACCTCCTGACACGCCTGTGCCTCTCAGTCCGCACAGATCTTAAATTTACCCTGTTCTTTCACTTTTGCATCCCACTTTTCTTCACAAGCCCTCAGCTTTTATTTTCCTCAAATCCTTTTCCTTAAATCCTTCTCGAAATCCCGGCTGCAGATGAGGAAGGATCAGGCTTGGAAAGTTTATTTTTCACTCCAAGTATTCTCACAATCACCATGCTGATCTCAAAAAAGATTACCATGGGCACGGCAACCATCATCTGGCTGAAGACATCTGCCCCTGGAGTAACAACAGCTGCAATAAACATGACTAGGACATAGATGTGCTTGCGGTAGGTCACAAGAGTACTGTATTTTACAAATCCGTTGCGAGTCAGGAAGGTGAGCACTATCGGGAGCTCGAAGACCAGACCGAAGATTGCTGTGGTCGATGCTATAAATGAGATGAACTTGAAGATCGAATAAGTTGCAGTCACCCCTGAACCTGCAGCATCCATGTAGAGGTACTTAAGAAAGAGGGGCAGCATGAGAAAATAAGAATATGAAGCCCCAAAGACGAACATGACAATGACTGCTACGCCCAGGAAAACAAACTGGCCCGTTCCGATAGATACAGGAATTTTAATCGAACATCGCTTTGAAATAGCCCGATAAACATAAAATGCAATAATAGGCAGGGTAATGAGTACACCTATTATGATAGAGAGCTTTAGCTCCAGCATCATTACTTCCAGAGGAGAAACATAAACCAGCTTTGCACCCTCGGGAAGAAGGTCATTTTTCATAATCTCTATCAAAGAGCCCGTAAACTGGAAAGAGGCAATAATGCCTGTGAAAAGGACCGCAGCAATCACAATCAGTTTATTTCGCAGGGTCAGCAGGATTACACTAAGATTTTCAATGGCTTCAGACATATGGAGTACCTATCCGGAGAAGCAAAAGGAAATTCGTTACCCTATATCAGGGAACTTTTACATCCATTGCAGGGATTAAATCATCAATTTTCTTTTACCTATTTTGTTTTTTCGCTTTGATTTTATCCGGCTCCTTTCATGGAATCATTTATATTTCCTGAAATTGCCAGCCATTCAGGAAGAAATTCAATTAACTGAGGCTACAAAATCCGAGCAAGGAAACAATGATATTTGAGTATCTGAAACCGGGAAAGAACAGTTATTTTAACTGTATTATATTAACTGTATTATTTTAACTGTGTTATATTAATTATCTTAGTCACGTTATATTAGTTATTTTAACTATATTATATTAATTATCTAAATCAGCTTATATTAATTATCTTGAATGATCATATTATAATGATTCAAATGCCATAAATATTCAGGTATGCGTTTATCAGATATGTGTCTATCAGGTATGCAAATATATAGTAGAAAGATATTGTGGAAAGGGATCGTAATGATAGATTGCGAAGATATCTTGCACCGGGAAATTGGAATATCTTCAAAAGGGTTCCGGATTCACATTAAATATATGTTCCGATATTAATATATTTATCCAGGTACATATAAGAGCGGGAAAAAATGGACTCACAGCACACAGTCGATGGAACCACTTCCACCGGAAAAGCATCGGGAATGAATTCGTATACATCCGGTGCCCCAGGAGATATCGAAGAACCTCTTATGGCTCACCTGCTCGAGCTAAGGAATCGACTGGCAATTGTTTTAATCTGGCTCGTTCTGGGAATAATTATTGCTTTTCCATTCTCGGCAAAGGGAATGCTGCTCGTCTGGAAGGATTTTATAAACTCTGACCTGTATATGACCGCGTATTCGCCTCTTGAATGGACCTTTGCTCGCCTCAAACTCTGCCTTGTCTTTGCCGTTGCTATTTCACTTCCGCAGCTCTTCTACCAGCTTTACAGGTTTGCAGGCAAAGGGCTTTATCCGCATGAGAGGCGCTTTTTTCTCAAGGTTATTCCGGCATCTTTCCTGCTTTTCATCTTCGGGACCGCAATCGGTTACTTCATTGTCTTGCCTGTGATGTTCAAATACATTCTCTTTTACTCAGGAGATATGGCTACCGCCCAACTTTCAGTCCAAGAGACCCTTTCAGCCGTGACCACCATCCTGGTAGGTTTCGGAGTTGTATTCCAGCTTCCTCTGCTTGTGGTCTTTTCCGTGAAGATGGGGCTTGTAGAGTACCAGACTCTCAAGAAACAGAGGGTGCTTGTCTACAGTGTGATTATGGCATTCTCTCTATTTCTTTCCCCTGACCCGACTTTTATTGCCCAGATTCTTGTAGCGTTTTTACTGGCAGTCCTTTTTGAGTTCAGCCTATTGCTGATAAGGATATTTTGATAGCCATTTTGCCCATTTAATGGAATCATTTAGATTAAAAAATAGGGTTTTTTAAACCATCTGCAGACTAGGCCAGTCCACCGATCTATTTACAAGAACTTTTATATTTGATTGTTGATAATAACAAACAATGATAGGCACACAAGAATTGATAGTAATTCTTATCGCTGCTCTCTTTCTCTTTGGGCCCCAGAAACTCCCCGAGCTTGCACGGTCTTTAGGAAGTGCAGTAGGGGAGTTTAAAAAGCACAGCGCGCTTCTGAGCTTGAGCTCACTCACTTCGATGCCTACACCCGAAAGGCTGCAAATACAGTCGTTCCTGAGGAAAAAGAGAAAGAGAAGGAACAAAAGGATACTTCAGGCAGTAGTAAAGAAATAAAAACCGATAAATATTTAAAAACCGATACAGACCTGAAAACTGATACAGACTTGAAAACCGATATGGATCTGAAAGATAAATCGGAAACTGGAAAATCCATCCCTGAAAAGGAAGAGCCCCGGAAAAGCTGAAATACGGGGATCAAACTAAAATAAAAGGAAATCGATCTGAAAGGTAAGAACTGAAATAAAAAGAATTAAATAATATAAAATATCCAAAATAATAAATAAAAATAGAAACTTTATATAACATAAAAAGTCTTAGCCTAACTTAGAGATATTGACAATTTTCAGATCAATTATTACCTGCTGAAAACTTTATATTTATTTAAGAAAACGAAAAGCTTGAGGTCAAGCCATGATAGGCACAAATGAACTTATAATGATTTTTGGGGTTGTTGTGATTCTTTTTGGGGCAAGCAAACTTCCGGAACTTGCCCGGTCCATGGGAAGTTCAATGGGAGAATTCAAAAAAGCCCAGAAAGAATCCGAACTAAACCTGAGGGAATTTGAAAAATCCATAAAGGAGCCCACAGCTCCAAAGAGCAAGGTACAGGAAACCGCTCAGAAACTCGGGATTGATATAAGAGGCAAGACCGATGACCAGCTTCTGGATGATATCCAGAGATCCTCAGAAAAGCCAAAAGAAGTTTCCGAACCCTGAAAAAGACCTGAAAAATAAGTTTCCCATTTTTTCACGGGATTTTATTCAGGTTTAACTATTTTATTGGAGCCTGTCATTTTATATTCATTTTTAATCGAAATTTCTATTTTTTATCCTTAACTGAATCAGGTATGAAACAAGTTTCTCAGGAGGCCTTTTCTGGTAGAAATGATAAGTGAAGTTGACAAAAACGATAATTTCCTTGGTTTGCGTGAGCGAGAGGAGTTTTATTCGGGAAAGCACATTCACAGGGCTGCTCAACTCATCCTGCTGAATCCTGAAAACAAAATGCTTATCCAGAAAAGAGCGCCTCAAAAGCGGTGGTATCCGGACCGTTATACCTACTCGGTAAGCGGTACTGTAGCAGATGAATCTTATGAAGCCTGCATGAAGAGAGAAATGCTCGAAGAAATAAGAATCTCGGTCCCGTTCGTAAAACTGTTTAAAGTTTCCTGTATCTTCGAAAATAAGGGAGCCTTCCATACGGTATTTTCAGGCAGATGTTCGGAAAAAACTGCAAGCTTAATCAGACCTGATCCGGAAGAAGCAGTCTATGTAGAATGGGTAGAACTCGAAGAACTGTACAGAGCAGTTAAAACGGAACCTGAAAAATATACACCTTCCCTGAGAGCAGGAATTACAAAAGTTTTTCAAGAAGGGTACGGGAAATATCTTTTTGGAAAAAAATAAAAACTCCTTAAATGGGTAGTGTTGCAAATTTTCGTATCCTCTTCAAATTTTATGGGTTTTCAATCGCAGGAAACATATAATTGTTTCTCCATTTCCTCTTATCATATTTTGGAGCAAAAAAATGGATCTTGAAACCCTCAAGGAATTGCTGTCATCATTGGATATTAATCCTGATGAAATTCAGGATGAAAGATATGCCACATCTTTTCGTATTCTGTTTTCTGTCACTGAAAAGCAGAACGAAGAGATCGAATTCCTTAAGGCCGATAATCAAAATCTTCGAGACGAAATCAACCTACTCAAAGGTGAACAAATCAAACCCAATATTCGTGGCTCTAAAAAGAATGATGACATTTCTTCTGAAAAAGAGAGACAAAAAAGATGTTTTCCCTAGAGCAAGAAATCTAACTCAAAACTGGATAAAATAGAGATTCATCGAATTGAGACGTGTAAAGTTGATAGGTCCGTCTTACCCACCGATGCATATTCTAAAGGTTACAGGGACGTAATAATTCAGGACATTTCCATAAAACCTATGAACACCAACTTCAGGATAGAGGTCTTTTATTCTCCTTCTTCTCACAAAACATACTCAGGTGAACTTCCAGGTAGTATCCAAGGTGAATTTGGCCCTGGAATCAGATCTCTTGTAATAACTCTTAACCATGTTGCTAATGTTTCAGAGCCCAAAATACATGAGTTTCTGAAAAATATTGGCATTCATATCTCCAAAGCCACTATTTCTCGAATTTTGACAAAAAATGCTGATGTATTCCATCAGGAGAAAGCTGAGATTTTTCTGGAAGGTCTAAAAGCTACGCCTTATCAACAGATAGATGATACAGGTGCAAGAGTTAATGGTGACAATCACTATACTCAGATCCTTTGTAGTCCTTATTATGCTGCTTATTTTACAGTTCCCAACAAGAGTCGAGAAAATATTTTAGATGTACTTCTATGTGGAAAAGAAAAAACGTACTGCTTTAATAATGAAGCATTTGATCTGATGGAAACGTTTAATGTTTCCCGAATATGGACGGAAAAGCTCTCTTCTGTTAAAAACAAAATATTCAGTGACGCAGAAATGCGTCGAAAACTGGATTATTTGTTCTCGGTTAATGGATCTAAAACTGCTAAGAAGAAAGTTTTTGAAGCCTGTGCAATTGCGGCATATCACCAAAGTACAGACATACCTGTGGTTACCTTCCTTCTGAGTGATGACGCACGTCAATTCAAGCAAATTGCATATCATCATGCTCTTTGTTGGATTCATGATGGAAAAAACTACAAGAAATTGAGGCCAATAGTACCTTACCATAAAGAAAAGCTGGAAGCTTTTCTGGACAGATACTGGGACTTTTATGGGGAACTCTGTGAATTTAGAGAAAATCCCGATTCAGAGATCGCGAAACAATTATCCACGAAGTTTGATCAAGTGTTTTCGACTATAACAGGGTATGAAAAGCTGGATGAAAGAATCTGTAAAACAAAAGAGAACAAGGAACATTTGTTAAAGGTACTGATTTTACCAGAGATTCCACTGCATAATAATGCAGCAGAGTTAGCGGCAAGAGCAAAGGTCAGAAAAAGAGATGTGAGCCTTCAAACAAAAACAGATGAAGGAACAAGGGCAAACGACACATTTATGACGATTGTTCAGACAGCAAAGAAACTGAGTGTAAGTGCATATGATTACATATTTGATAGAGTGAGCAACACATTTGAAATGCCGTCTCTAGCAAAACTGATCAGAGAAAAAGCTCATTGAGTTGAAAGTCAGAGCTTTCCACTCAATTTGAAGAGGATACAAAATTTCCGTTATTTTTTCAAAATTAACAAGAACCAGAAAAAATAAAAAAGACTCTGATTTTGCATCCGAAGTACATAAGTTCTAAGTGAGTAAAAGAAGACGGCGGCCTTTATGTATATTCGTTATAAGCTACTATTTCTTTAAGAGCTTTCCTTGGCTTGGCAGCTGGTGATTCTGCTGGGACTCCCACCGTCAGTAAAGCGACGACTTTTTTGTCCTGCGGTATCTTGAGTATTTTTTGACTTCTTCTTCGTTGAAAGCGCCAATCCAGCAGGTGCCCAGACCTAGCTCGACAGCCTCCAGTACAATGTGTTCAAGAGCAATGGAAAGGTCAACCTGGTGCCACTTTTGAGCGAAATCCCCAATACCTGCAATGACGTGCGAGGCGGTACCTACGAAGACTTGGTTATTGGAAGCGGTAACAAGCTGGTTTTTGATTTGCTCGTTCTCGACAACGATGAACTTCCAGTTCTGCCGGTTTCCGGCCGATGGCGCGAGCCTTGCAGCCTCCAGTAGTTTCTCAAGCTTGTCTTTGGGTATGCGCTCGTCTTTATAAGTCCTTATGCTTCTTCTATCCTTGATTGTGTCAAATACACCCATGTTAATCTCACCTGCGGTCAGAGGGTAATGGATTATTTTTAGAATAATTAGTATTACTTAATAACCTTAAGGTAAATAATAATATAGATATTTGCGTAGCCCGGTTATTCGATAAGTATGAGACCGAAGTCCAGGCAAGAAGGAAAATTAACTCAAGCAAAAAATTAATAATTAAAGAAAAAGAAATATCCTTTAGCATGCCTACAAATATGAGAATTCTTAGAAAGTCTATAGAAGGTTCAGGTGAATATGTAGGCGGTTTAGCCGTTAGCCTAGTTTTTGAGAGACCAGATTAACAAGGCGGTCGGGAATGTAACCATATTAAAAAATTTTAAAACTTATAAACATAAAAAGAGTCCTGAATGAGGGAAGTCGATGAGGTTACTAATAAGATTAGTAAATTGTCTAGTCTGACGATTGAAGCCTATTTGGGGTAGAAAAATCGAAAAAGTGAAACAGCTATGGGACGAAATTAATTAAATTTTTAATGAATTTGGGGGTATAGAGAATGACTGAAGAAGAATTATTACTTCTGGAAAATGAATGGAAACAAGAGGAGCAGGAAATCTTTAGCTTTTGGACTAGGACGGATAAATCAAAGAGGGATGATTAATGATCCAATGAGATATGGTGATCATCAAATAAGTTGATATTTATCCGGCTCTGTAGAAATCCTCTAAATGGAAATGAAGTTCTTCAAATAACAGGCATAAAAAAATGAAAGTACTATTCACCTTAACTTTTTTGGCTATTGATTTCCTCATTGCCCTGGGCAGTAAGGTTGCCCACATTATAATTTTTTCAAAACCTTACCTAAAATAAGGCAGTATCGCGAATTTGCTGCAAATTCTAAATTAAGTTTTCGTACACTGCCTACGAAATCGATCTTTAGATACCGGATTTTCTACCCGATAACTTTTTGGAATTTATGATTTTACAGACAAATTGGCACACTGTCTGTTTGTGCTCTGGACTGGCATCCAAGTAGAATAAAGAAGTAGAATAAAAATTACTTAGATAATTCCTCTTCTACCTCTTCGGCTCCTTCTTCAAGTTCCTTCTTTTGCTGGGGGTCAAACATAAGTAAGAGGGCTTGAAACTCGCCTATATGCGTTTTTTCTTCCTTTGCAATGTCCAGAAGGATGGCTCTGATAGCTGGATTCTTAGTAAGGTTTGCCATCTGTTCGTAAAGGTTTATGGCATCAAGCTCGGCTATGATCCCGGCTCTGAGAATTTCTTTATCAAGGTCTTCTGCAGATATACTTTTAAGGTCGATTGGTATTTGAGATAACATATTACTTACTCCTTCTTTTTAATATGTATATAAACTAATATATATTTATCTAAACTTAATTTATAATAGATGTTGATTGGGTATTTTTGCATATCCCGCCAAAATGGTTTATTAAGGGATGATAAATATACAATTTTAGATATTTAAAGATTGGGAGCTGTCTCAAATACTCTGGGTGGATAACTATCATAGATCTCAAAGAAATAAAAGGAAGTATCCTATCTCAGAGTTTACTTAGTTCTCTTAAAAATTTAGAATTGATTGGTTCAGTAACAAGAAAATGTGTTTTAACTTTAATAAAAAAGAAGCAGAAGCCATGAGTGTTGCTGAACAACAAAAATTTCCAAAAGTAGCGGTACATTAATATTTAAAAATATATATTTGCCGTTCCTTAATATACCGCTTTGGCGGAATAAGTAAAAATACCCGTGATCTAAAAAAGCATTAAGCCACAGTAAAGTAGGTTAAAACTTTCAAAGTTAATAGCTGCTAAACATCGGTTATTAAAGGGTTACAGACTTAACGGGGGTTTTGTCGGAAATGTTGACGATACCCCAATTATATAAATAGTCGGAAGGTATAACCATGTTATATTCAATATTTTCAGCACAGTTTGCCTATTCTGTGGTATATATAAATTCCTTACACGGATAATCAAAAACCGTGATAAGCTCGCCAGGCATAAAACCTATTCTTTTGTACAATTCCCGCGCTGCTTTGCCTTTTGGATCATCTTCCCGGTAGGTTATAACGGTAAAACAACTGCCTTTAGGAAAAAGGCAAACATATACCGGATTAAGGCAGTCGCCGTGCCCAGCCTGCGGTACTGCGGATGTACCGCGAGAAACTCAAGTTCTTTGGATTCTCTTGAAAACAGCAGGCTTCCAATCAATATATCATTTTCTTTCGCTGCCAAAGCGCCTTGTTCGAGTATCCTTGTTGACAGCCCTTTTTTATACTCGTCCATGTCAAGACCCGGAAAATTTTCTTTCACAAGCTCCAGTAATTTCATCCAGCCATCGATATCGTTGCTTTGCGCAAATCTGATCTCCATAGAAACATCACCAAACTAAATTAATAACCTTAACTCCCATTTTTTGTAGGGAATATATTAAATCTGAGAGCTTTATCTAACTCCATTACTTTCTTAGGAACTTCAGTAACAACCTTAATTTGACAGAATCTTATATTTTGTTAAATGTAAATGGGCTTATTACTTCTGCTTTTTTGTTACCTCAGCTGACATTTATATAAAAATAAATACCCTTAATTTTGTTTTATTGGGGCATGAATATAAAAACAAAAATAAGAGCATTTCCTACTATTTCAAGCAAAAATATATATTCCCATCGGATCAATGCTTGCTATTCAATATTTTTACGAAAAACTCAGTTTTCATGATATTTTCAGCAAGCATAAAAGTAGAGATTGGGTATTTTTGCCCAAGTCCACAAAGTGTATATTAAGGAATAATAAATATATAATGTTAAGCATTTATATATCGGGAGCTGTCTCAAGTACTATTGTGTGAATGACTATAATATATTTTTAAAAAGTTAAAGGAAGTACCCTATCCTTAAAGATTACTTAGATTCTTGCAAAAAACTTAGAATTCTTTAGTTCAGTAATGAGAATATTTGATATAACTGTAAGGAAAAAGAGGCAGGAACCACGAGTGTTACCGAACACAAAGATGCTGAAAAATATCGACACATAAATTTTTAAAGTGTTATATTTATCGCTCCTTAACATACACTTTGGAGGGGTCGGGCAAAAACACCCAATTAGGATAGTATCGGCATCCATGTCATGTACTGAAAAGTAAAGGTTTCTATCATATTCAGGTTTTCTTGTAAAATCCGTACGTTTTTAAGAAATATAATTTTGTAGGGCACTTCAAAATACGAACGTTTTGACATATAATTTTCGTATTCATTCAGCGACGTTGTGGATCAAATAATTTTCGAGACGTTTAGTTCTACAAAATGATGTAAATAAATATTTAACTTTTTGTAACATTATAAAAAAGGTGGAAAATGAAACTGCAATCATTGGCTCTAGTTCAGGAGGAAAAGTAGTTTACAGCCATGCTGTAACATTATTAGGACTTAAGCATTTGAAATGCCGAAAAAGTAATATCATTTAAAATATACTAATATCTTCATAGTTCCCCAAAACGTACGGAGTTATGGATATAAACCCACCCAAGTGTATTGACATTGATTTCATTAATTTTCTCATTGCGGCATCTAACGTTTTCAGCTGTACTGAAGCTGCTAGATGTTATCCAATCGTAGCTAATGCTCCTTCTCACGATGCTTTCACTCGTTGCCTTCAAAGGCAACCTCCAGACACAGAAGCATTATGGGAAGAAGTAAAAAGTCATGTTAAGCCTGAAGAAGGCTTTCTAATTATTGACGATTCAACATTAGATAAACCATACGCAAAAGAAATGGCTTTTGTTCGTCGTATGTGGAGTGGAAAACATCATCTTACTGTAAAGGGGATAGGTCTGGTCACCTTAGTTTGGACAGACGGTACAACCGTTATCCCTATCGATTTTCGAATTTATAACATTGATGAAGACGACAAAACAAAGAATGACCATTTCCGCGATATGCTTGACAAAGCCGAAGAACGTGGTTTTAATCCTGAATTTGTTTTGTTTGATACATGGTACGCAAGTGTGAAAAACCTTAAAGCAATAAAGAAGAAAGAATGGCATTTCCTTACAAGGTTAAAGAAAAATCGTTTGGTAAATCCTGCTAAGAAGGGAAATGTGCCACTTGAAACAGTAGATATTCCTCCAAAAGGACTTGTGGTTCATCTCAAAGCATATGGATTTGTAAAGGTGTTTCGGATTGTTTCAAAAGATGGAGACACGCAACACTGGGTTACAGATGTACAGGATATGGATGAATCAAAACGTGAAGAGTTGGCAAAGAAGTCATGGAAAATTGAGGAATACCACAGAGGAATAAAGCAGTTCTGTGGGGTCGAAAAATGTCAGGCAAGAAAGGAAGAGTCACAAAGAGCACATATAATGTTCTCATTAAGAGCTTTCCTTAGACTGGAGTTACAAAGAATCAAAACGGGGATATCCTGGTTCGAAAGTACGATGAAAATTAGAAGAGTAGCAGTGACAGCATATTTAAAGAAACCTCTATACACATTAAATTAATTCATGTAGATGGGAAGTTGTTAAAAACGATATATTAAGAGCCAACTGTGTAACTCCTTATTCGATCAACACATTGCTTTTCAAGTTCAAGGTCAGAAAGACCATGTCACTGCTGTAAAACAAACATTTTGAATAGAACAATAACATCAGCTTCAGGCCTGCCTTCTGACGCGGTTTTGTTCAAATACATAGACTCATATAGGACGGAAAGACTTCCAATCAATTAAAGATTCAATCTCTGAAAGTTTATCATCAACAGATCCAAGATGTTTGTATTCTTCTTTAAGTATTCGTAACAAAATAGATTGAGTATTTTTTTATATAAGTTAATCCTATTTGGTCTATATGCTTGAGGAAATTATTTCCAAAAAATATAACTTGCTAAAACCTTTTCTTGATGAAAAAAGCAAACGTTTATTTGCAGCTGCAGAAGCGCTTAGTATTGGCAAAGGCAACATCAGCATAGTTTCTCGTGCAACTGGTATTTCTGAAAATACAATTAAAAAAGGTTGCACTGAACTGGAAAGTGGCAAATCTCTTTCTGATAATAAAATACGTGCTCCTGGAGGAGGTCGTAAAAAGATTGTTGAGAAAGACCCTACTCTTTTGTCCGATCTTGAGGCACTTATTGAACCAACAAGTCGTGGGGATCCGGAATCTCCTTTACTCTGGACTTGTAAAAGTCTTCGAAATATAGCAGGGGAACTTCAGAATATCGGACATAAAGTAAGCCATACAAGAGTTGCGGATATGCTTCACATGCTTGGTTACAGTTTACAAGCGAATAAGAAAACCATAGAAGGAACTGAGCATCCTGATCGTGACAAACAATTTGAGCATATAAGTGAAAAATGTAAAATATTTCAAGGTGAACATCAGCCTGTAATCTCAGTAGATACTAAAAAGAAAGAGTTAATCGGAAATTTCAAGAATGTTGGCCGTGAATTGCGTCCAAAAAAAGATCCAATACTTGTCAATGTATATGATTTTAAGGATAAAGAACTGGGAAAGGTAAATCCATATGGGGTATACGACATTGCTAATAATGAGGGATGGGTAAACGTCGGCATAGATCATGATACAGCGTCTTTTGCAGTTGAAAGTATACGTAGATGGTGGAATCTAATGGGGTGTAAATCATATCCTGATGCAAAAAAACTTTTAATTACTGCAGATTGTGGGGGAAGCAATGGATCAAGAGTAAAATTGTGGAAAACAGAATTACAAAAATTAACGGATGAAATCGGATTGGAGATTTCGGTTTGTCACTTTCCTCCAGGTACAAGTAAATGGAATAAAATAGAGCATAGACTATTTTCCCAGATTACTCTTAATTGGAGAGGAAAACCACTAACAAGCTATGAAGTAGTTGTAAACCTTATTGCAGCAACAACTACATCAAAAGGGCTTGAAGTAAAATGCATGTTAGACACGAATAAGTATCCAACAGGAATTAAAATCGAAAAAAACAGGTTGAAAAATTGGGCATTATACTTGATGAGTTTCACGGAGAATGGAATTACACATTCAAACCAAAGAATGGAGTGAGTTAATTAAATTATTTTGTGACGAGCCCTAAGAGCAAAATCAGTAAGAGTTTTCATGAACAAAAATTAATAGTAAACGATTTAAAAGTCCCGATTTTTCTACATCGAAGGTTATCGAAATTCTCTATATTATAGTTGCTAATAACACACTCTCTGTGAAATTTCTTTTTGGGTAAATCGGCTACTTGCAGCAAGGTTCGCCACGGCAACTTTAATTGTAAAGCTCCTAAATCATTCCTCCTTGAAGATAAGCTCAATTGAGTTTATTTCTCATTTCATTTTGTCTCTCAATTTCCTCAAGTTCTTTAGAATCTTTGTATTTTTACTCCATCCATTTGCTTTGCGATCTAGCAATATTCTGTAGTTACTATGAAAATAGGGATAATTTCAGGAGATTCGTAGTCGTTATAGTATAAATTTATGTAGACAAAAGTGTATCTATCAGGGATCTCTGTTTTAACTGTTTTCGTAATTTGTTTATCTACAGTTACCTTGAAGATATACTCTTTTTTTCTTGGTAGAATCGTAAGCTAAATGGCCGAGCTTGTGACATATCACCTTTAGGTTCCAGACTGTATGTCTCATTCATTATTGATTTCTTATTTTGATCAGACACTTCAACTGTCACTTCATGGCCCTTAACATCGTGATTGTTTACTATAAAAAATGGTGCTGTAGGTCCCTTGAAAATGAAATTAAATGATGCGTAGATAAACAAAGAGATTATAAGGAGAAACCCTATGATGATAAATTTATTTCTAATATTACTTACCAATAGATCATCTCTAGAATTTTGTATTTTTCAATAGTTTCTAAGTAGTTAATTGGATTGACTGAATTTTTTGGTCAAATAAATCTAAATTCAGGATTAAAACCACGTTCTTCGGCTTTGTCAAGCATATAAAAGAATGGTATTTCCTTACCAGGTTAAAAAATAATCGTTTGGTAAATCCTGACAACAAAGGAAATGTGCCACTTGAAACAATAGAAGTTCCTCCAAAAGGACTCGTGGTTCACCTCAAAGCATATGGATTCGTAAAGGTGTTTAGGATAGTTTCTAAAGATGGAGACACGCAACACTGGGTTACAGATGTACAGGATATGGATGAATCAAAACGTGAAGAGTTGGCAAAGAAGTCATGGAAAATTGAGGAATACCACAGAGGAATAAAGCAGTTCTGTGGTGTCGAAAAATGTCAGGCAAGAAAGGAAGAGTCACAAAGAGCACATATAATGTTCTCATTAAGAGCTTTTCTAAGACTGGAATTACAAAGAATCAAAAGTGGAATATCCTGGTTTGAAAGCACTATGAAAATTAGAAGAGTAGCAGTGACAGCATATTTAAAGAAACCTCTATACACATTAAATTAAGTCGTATGGATAGTAAGTTGTTAAAAACGATATATTAAGAGCCAACTGCGTAACTCCTAAAGTTCAATGTATCCTCCTTAAATTTGATGGGTTTTCAATCACAGAAAAATATAATATTTACTCCATTCAGACGCAATTTCAAAATCTCGTGATGAACGTAAAATCAAAAATCACTATATTTTAAAAAAGATCACAATTCTTTGAACGTGAACTATTTATTGATGCCAGAAGATCTCGAAAATGGAATTTTCTTGAAGACTGAATTCTTCCTGGAAATTCAAGATTTCAATTAAAAAATGCAAATATAACTAGATTTTGACATTGTGTCTGGTACTAATGACAGGACACATGTCTCAAGGGATTATATGAATGGTGAAATTCCTAAATGACTTTTATTATAAAGACTCCTATTAATGCTGTTTTGAGATTGTTTTTTGCATTGGCAATAATTACATTGAAAAAATTTTATTAAATTAAAAACTAATAATCGTTTCCAAAACATTTTTGGAATAAAATATTTTTAAATAGTATGAGATCTCCTCTAAATTTCCGGTTTTGCAGATGAAGCATAGCGACAGAAAGGAAATAGTTAAATAAGAGTAAGTCTCCAGTGCATTACCGGTACTGAAGGAAAAGTATGACACTATAGGGAAATATTTAAATATAATTAAGTCACCAGCAAATTACCGGCAATACAAATAATATATGACAATACAAATATATTTAAAATTAGTTCGGTCGTCGGTGTATTGTCAGTTCACTGCTCTGAATTATGTGGATTTTAAGATCTCCAGAATGGTTTCGGATATTAAAAAGCCTATTACTACTTTTTTGAGTGCGTTTTTCATAAAATAATAAAAATATAAACAAGTTTTATAAATACTAAAACAACTCTCATACTTATTAATCATTTGTAATATGCAAATTATTAAATACAATTAAGTCACCAGTGCGTTACCGGTAATATAGGTTATTTGCTGGATTACAAAGAAATCATTAAATATAACTAAGTCGCCAGTTTATTGCCGGTTATACAAGTGATATCAATAAAAAAAGGAATTACGGCTCTTTTCTTATTATGTGGATCAAACAAAATTAACAAAGAGCCGAAATCTCTTCTTGGTAATTAATTTTTAAGGAGGATCTAACCCATTGAATCAAACACAAGATAGTGACCAAGTAGTAGATGGCAAATTGACCACAAAAATGAAGCGTACGCTGAACCTGACATCTCTTCTGGCGAAAGCTATTTTTATACTACTAATCATGGCCATTGCTTTTCCGGCCACAGCTATGGCGGACCAGCCAGCGGATCCTACGGGAACTAATACGGATTATTCCAGCTATGTCACGTCGAGTACGCCGGGAGACGCGCCTTCTTTAGCGGACGTAGCCAGCGCTACAGGGCATAACACCGTGGCCATAAATATTATGTGGACATTATTCGCAGGTTTCCTGGTCATGTTCATGCAGGCCGGGTTCGCGATGGTCGAGACGGGGTTCGTCCGCGTGAAGAACGTTGCACATACGATGGCCATGAACTTACTTGTGTACCCGCTGGGCATGCTGGGGTTCTTCGTCACAGGCTTTGCCATCATGTTCGGAGGCATCGGCCCGCTTGCCACCCTGGGAGGCTATACAGGGCTTAACAGCGAGTTTTCTATCAGCCTTCTGGGGCATCAATTCGGCCTCTTTGGCATGACCGGGTTCGGGCTGATCGGCACGTACGATGTTGGTGTATTCACATTATTCTTATTTCAGATGGTCTTTATGGATACGACCGCAACGATCCCGACCGGAGCATTGGCCGAGCGTTGGAAATTCTTATCTTTCTGTATCATGGGGTTTATGATCGGCGCCGTCATATATCCGATCTTCGGTAACTGGGTATGGGGCGGAGGCTGGCTGGCTCAGCTTGGCGTTAATTTCGGCCTGGGACACGGTCACGTGGACTTCGCGGGCTCGTCGGTGGTGCACATGACCGGAGGAATGATCGGCCTGGTAGGCGCATGGCTGATCGGGCCGCGCATAGGCAAGTATAACAAAGACGGTTCAGTCAATGCCATACCCGGTCACAGTATTCCGATGGCCATAATAGGAACATTTATTCTGGCGTTTGGCTGGTTCGGTTTCAACGCGGGCTCGACCATGGCAGGCGGCGATCTGAGAATAGCCATCGTAGCCACAAATACAATGCTGGCTTCGGCGACCGGTGCTATCATGTCCGTGGCATGGATGTGGGGCGTTCGCTCGAAAAAGCCGGACCCAGGCATGGCATGTAACGGCATGCTAGCAGGGCTTGTCGCTATTACCGCACCCTGTGCATTCGTCAACCAGATCAGCGCCTCGATCATCGGCCTTGTTTCGGGCATTCTCGTCGTCGAAGCGGTCTTTTTCGTCGAGAGGAAGCTAAAGATCGACGACCCGGTAGGCGCTGTCTCCGTACACCTGGTTAACGGTGCATGGGGCTGTCTCGCCCTGGGACTTTTCGCGGACGGCAGCTATGGTTTCGGGTGGAATGGCGTGCCTGGAGCAGTGACCGGTTTGTTCTACGGCCAGCCTTTGCAGTTTGCAGCACAGTTAATCGGTGTAGCTACTAACTTTATCGCGGTTGGTGGACTGGCATTTATCACCTATAAGCTGATCAACTTGATCACGCCGATGCGTGTGAGCCCAGAAGTCGAAATCGGGGGCTCGACGTGCCCGAGATGGGTTGCCCGGGCTACGTGGGGGATATCCCCGAGACTGGAATGCATAAAACCTCGGAACCGGTTTACATGCATGAACCAGTAGCGGTCGAGGCAAAATAAGAGGGAGCAACATGAAGAAAATAGAAGCAATTATCAGGCCCACAAAGCTTGAAGAAGTGAAGAGATCGCTTGAAGATGTCGGCTTCAGTAGCCTCACCATCACTGACGTAAAAGGCCGTGGCCAGCAAAAAGGCATTATCCAGCAATGGAGGGGACAGGAGTACCGGGTTGATCTCTTGCAGAAAGTAAAGATCGAGCTGACTGTAAACGATGAAGACGTGGATAAGGTCATCGATACCATCGTTAGCTCCGCCCGGACCGAAAACATAGGAGACGGTAAGATATTTGTCTTACCTGTGGAAATGGCCGTAAGGATAAGGACCGGTGAAAGAGACGGAAAGGCCATTTAAGGCCTTTCTTATAAAATTCCGGGGTAAACAGATTCTCGGTAGTGTCCGTTATTTATCGAGTATAATATGTATAAAAATCTCTATACAATTTTCCAAAAAATGGGAGATATACTCGTTTTTCAGATTTGATAAATGACTCACGGACACAACCAAATTCTGTTGTTATACTCATATCCATCTATATTCAGTTCAGGAATTTGTAACTCAGTTCCAAAATCTAGTGTATCGATTCCAAAATACATCAATTATCAGTGAAATTCGTTGATCGATGGATAGATTCGAAATTTCAGGTTTGTGAACATACTTTGGAATCAATGCACTAGTATAATAAACCCGATTTTGTTCTTCCGGGTGAATGGTAGTTCATTTTCTCAAGGTGCGCAGATTGAAAAAACTAAATGTCGATATAGAAGAGTTCAAAAGGCTCCATGCTGAAGGCATGACCAACAAGGAAATCGCAAATGTTCTTGGTTTGTCTCAAGACATTGCACGCAAAATACGCTGTAATTTGGGGCTGCCATCACCTGCGAAAGGCCGAAAACCTGTAGTAACCGAAGTTATAGATAATGATGAACTCAAAAAGCTCTACGCGAAAGGTCTTAGCGACAAGGAGATTGGCTCTGTCTTTGGCGTAAATGAGAAGACCGTTTGCAAAAACCGCCAAATTTTAGGTTTATGCAGGTGGAAAAAGTGGAATAACACAGCCTCTAACATCGAAAAGTTCAAACAGCTTCATTCAGAAGGCTTGAATGATAAAAAGATCGCAAATGCTCTCAATATATGCCGTGACACGGCACGTAAAATACGCAATGATCTAGGGTTGCCTCCACAGGTATTAGGTCGGAAACACGTTGACACAGAGGAGTTAAAAAGTCTTTTTGCCGAAGGGCACACAGATGAAGAAATTGGCGCCGTTTTCGGTGTTAGTGCTTATACAGTGTATGAAAGACGTCGCGATTTAGGTTTATACCGGCGCAAGCAGCAGATCAGGTTCTACAACATAAATATGGATGAATTCAAAAGGCTGTATTCCGAAGGCATGAGTGATAAAAATATCGGCAAAGCACTTGGAGTATATCTTGAGACAGTCAAAGAAACACGCCACCAGCTAGGGCTTGCTCCAAATCATGGCAGGTTACACGAGAAGAAGCGAGAACTGTATGACGCCGGGATGTCTGACGGACAAATTGCGAGAATAATTATAGCGAGCAAACAAAGCGTTGCTACATGGCGTCGAAACCACGAGCTTCTCGCGAATGATCCGGATGACGCGATTACTGATGCGCTTGATGCCGAGTTGTCAAAACCCGAAGAAGAGCCTATTCAGAGAGACTCGGAGTCGCTTTTTAGTGATACCGAATTTTTGGAAAGCCTTGTGGGAAAGGCGATAAAGAAGAAAACCATTGCGTCAGGATACACATTGAAAAAAACAAATGCCGATGAACTCAAAAACCTCTTTGCTGAGGGTCTTAGCGACGCTGAGATCGGCAAATTCTTTGGTGTTTGTGATAGAACAATTTCTAACCGACGTCGACTTCTAGGGCTATTCAGGCAGAAACCGAGACTGATCAAGCGGAATGACATTGATATTGATGAGTTAAAACGGCTCTACTGCGCGGGCATGAGTGATGTTGAGATTGGTAAAGCTATCGACATTTCTCAATCGGTTGTCTTCAGAATACGCCACCATCTGGGGCTTGCGTCGAATCGTGTAAGAAGACACTGGGAGATGCGTGAGCTGTATGACCTGGGGCTGTCAGATCGTAAAATTGCGGAAATACTCAAAGTGAGACGAAAAAACGTCACTGCATGGCGTCAAAGTCACGAATTGCCGCAAATGACCCTGATGATGTGATTACAGATGCTCTCGATGCCAGGTTGTCAAAACCCGAAGAAGAGCCT
The DNA here is from genome assembly GCA_023955635.1 of Methanosarcina sp. ERenArc_MAG2. Taxonomy (GTDB): domain Archaea; phylum Halobacteriota; class Methanosarcinia; order Methanosarcinales; family Methanosarcinaceae; genus Methanosarcina; species Methanosarcina baikalica. The sequence goes on along the minus strand of JAMXHR010000010.1, from coordinate 83,789 downwards.
ATTCAGAGAGACTTGGAATCGCTTTTTTGTGATACCGGATTTCTTGAGAAATGATGCTCTTTAATAGACAAATAGGCTATTGTAGCAGTAGATAGCGTATGGATGTTATATTACACTCGTGAATTAATTATATTTTTAAAAACAAGTTATAGTTTCAAACGTAAATATTTGAGACTTTCCATTATTTCAGCCGAATACCCTGCAGCTTGTTGCGGGAGGGAAACTTTCCCGAGAACCTTTAATGATACTATGATTTCTTTTGTAATTTCTTTTGTAACCTAAATTGATAGAAGCATACATTTGTAATGTATAAATGGGTTTCATGTTTCGGCTTTCTCCATTCAATTAAAATTTATTTATTGTGTTTATTGATTTTTGACATTACTCATTTTACTTAAATATAATGTGTCGATGTAACGTGTTTTTTGTAAGAAAATACTGTAGTAATTAGCGGGATCTGTCAAATTAGGGTCATAAAGATAAGTTGTATTTGTATTCGGTTAAGGTTCTAAATATCAAAAAGTGTTCTTTTTTATGCTATATATAGAGGGATTCTGTTGAAAAATCGTTATATATAATATTTGAAGTTGTGTATAAAATTCGTTAAACGATGACAAAAGAGATAAGCTGGAAGCTTTTGACAGGTACTGGGATTTTTATGAGGAACTCTGCGAGTTTGGAATAAATCCCAATTCAGAGGTAGTGAAGCAATTATCTGAAAAGTTCAATTGGTTGTTTTCGATCAATGTCGCGGGGTTAGCGGTAAGAACAAAGGTCTAAAAAGAGACTTGAGCCTTCAAAATATAATAGATGAAGGAACAAACAATACATTTATGATGGTTCAAACAGCAAAGAAACTGAGTGTAAATACATATGATTACATATTTGAGAAAGTGAGCAAAACATTTGAGGTACCAGCTCTAGCGAAACTGATCAGAGAAAAAAGCTCACAGAGTTGAAAATTAGAGCTTTCCACTCAATTTGAATAGGATACAGTTCAAAGTTAAATTCTCATTTAAAAGTGCCTCTGAGGAACCTATAATCTTGTTTTTAGAATTTTTTCATCCCAAATTCTATATCCTATTAATGAATTATTATCCTCTCGAATACGATACTTAAAACTGGCAGGTTGTAAACGCTTTTAATTTGAAGGCGCTTGCAATTGATTACTGGAGATATACACTGGATGTATTATGACGAAGCCGCAGATGCGGTTCTAAAAGCTCTGAACACGTCCGAAGCCGGGCTTAGTTCGGAAGAAGCAGAAAACAGGCTTGAAAAGTACGGGAAAAACGAACTCAAGGAAGAAGAAAAAACGTCTGTAGTGAAACTTTTTCTCTCTCAGTTCAAGAGTTTTCTGATCGTTATTTTGGTGATTGCTGCACTGGTTTCTGCCGCTCTCGGAGAGCTTATTGATGCCTTTGTGATAATGTTTACGGTACTTCTTGCAGGCATACTTGGCTTTGTCCAGGAGTACAGGGCAGAAGAATCGATCAAACTTTTAAAATCACTGACCAGTCCCGAAGCTCTGGTAGTAAGGGACGGAAAGGAAGTAAAAATTCCTTCATCTCTGCTTGTTCCGGGCGATATCCTGCTTTTGCAGACAGGAGACCGGATTCCTGCTGATGCCAGATTGCTTGAGGTTCTTTCCCTGAAAATTGACGAATCCTCCCTCACAGGAGAATCCGTCCCTGTAGGAAAAAGCACCGACGTTTTCCCTCTCGAAACCCCGGAGCCTGATAGGAAAAATATTGCCTATACCGGGACTGCAGTAGCCTATGGCAGAGGCAAGGCAGTAATTACGGCAACAGGCATGAATAGCGCCTTTGGTAGACTGGCCGGGCTTCTCGGAGAAATCGAAAGGGAGAGAACCCCCTTCAGGAGAAACTTGACCAGTTCGGGCGCTGGCTCGGGATTGCAACCCTCGTAGTCGTGGCTTTTGTGGCAGTGCTCGGGGTCTTGCAGGGTTTCTCTCCCTTTGAGATGTTTCTCTGGGGTGTTGCTCTTGCTGTAGCGGCAATCCCGGAAGCTCTCCCTGCGGTTGTAACTGTCGGGCTTGCTCTCGGTGTTCGAAGAATGGTGAAGAGACACGCTCTTGTCAGAAAACTGCCCTCTGTGGAAACTCTCGGCTCTACCAACATCATTTGTACAGACAAAACCGGGACACTTACCCAGAACAAGATGACTGTTGAAAAGGTGTATATAAACAGAGCTGTCTTAAACGTTACAGGCGGAGGGTATGAGCCTGTAGGCGATTTTTTCAGGGGAGACGAGCCTGTTTCCAAAGACGCGCATCTTCATAAACTGCTGGTTGCCGGGGCCCTTTGTAATGACGCAGGGCTAATCCAGGAAGAAGAAGTGTGGGGCATCACAGGCGACCCTACAGAGGGCGCTCTTGTGGTTGCGGCAGCTAAAGCAGGAATCTGGAAAATTGCGCTTGAGGAGAAACACAAACGCACCGGAGAAGTTCCCTTTTCTTCCGAGAGGAAGATGATGACTACCCTGAACAACTCCAAAGACGGGCTGTATGCATATTCCAAAGGAGCTCCGGAAGTTATCCTTGCCTCCTGTACGAAAATCTTCCTTGGAGGGCACGAGGAGCAGTTAACCCCTGAAATAAGGCAGGAAATCCTGGACACTCTACATGATATGGCAAACCAGACTCTTCGGGTTATGGGATTTGCCTATCGCAAGGTTGCAGAAAATACCCTTCCTGAAGAAGCTGAAAAAGAAATGGTTTTTGCAGGGCTTATGGGTATGCGCGATCCCCCAAGAGAAGAGGTCAAAGTTGCGATTGCCACCTGTGCTGATGCGGGAATCAGGACCGTAATGATTACAGGCGACCACAAAATAACTGCTTTTGCAATTGCAAGGGAACTTGGAATTTTCCGGGAAGGAGACCTTGTCCTTACTGGCATCGAACTCGATGCCCTGGACGACAGGAAATTTGAAGAGATCGTGGAGAAGATTTCAGTCTACGCAAGGGTATATCCTGAGCACAAGCTGAAGGTCGTTGAGGCTCTTAAGAAAAAAGGGTATGTGGTTGCAATGACCGGAGACGGGGTAAATGATGCTCCTGCCCTGAAAGCCGCAGATATGGGCATTGCAATGGGCATTACAGGAACGGATGTCAGCAAGGAAGCGTCAAGCATGATCCTGACAGACGACAATTTTGCATCCATTGTGTCGGCAGTCGAAGAGGGCCGAAATATATTGAAGAATATCAAAAACTTCATTGCCTACGGCCTAACCTGCCACATAGGAGTAGTCCTGATTGTCCTTATCGGGGTGCTTGCCTGGCAAATCCTGCCTGTTATTGCCGTCCAGATCCTCTGGATCAACCTTATCACAGACGGCCTGCCTCCAATGGCGCTTTCTCTAGAAGCCCCGGATAAGGGGCTTATGAAGCAGAAACCCAGAAAATCAACAGAAGGGCTTGTTTCAAAAAGAATGATCATAGCAAGCCTCGGGTTAGGATCTTTGATTGCTATCCAGTCTCTAGGAGTCCTTTACTGGTCTCTCGATAACGGGGTATCTCTTCCAAAGATCCAGACTCTGATCTTTACCCTGGTGGTTATTTCCCTGATGTTCAACGCCTTTAACTGGCGTTCGGACAGGAATTCAATATTTTCTCTGGGAATTTTTACCAACAGGTCCCTTATCTATGCTGTGTTGAGTACCGTGCTCCTGCAGCTTGCCGCAATCTATGTTCCGATTATGCAGACGGCTTTTCGGACTGTGCCTCTTTCGTTCTCTGACTGGGCAATGATTATTCCGCTGGCTTCGACCACCCTCATAGCCATGGAGATCACGAAATATCTGGAAAAGAGGACTCACAGGTAAAACCAGGGAATAGGGTCTGCTTTTAAGCAAACCCTTTCGACTTTTTAGACAGAAAGGATTATTCGTTGTTAAATCCCTTTTTTGACCTGGAAACTTTATATCCAGGCAACTATTTCCAACTCCACTGAACAGCTAAGGAACAAAACATATATAATTTCAATTATTTCTCTTACCATCTATAATGTTTGTTAGAAGCCATTACAAATGATTAAAAGGAATCTAATTTGACGCTACGCATAAAATATCCGGAAGAAATTGAAACTCGAATGAAAGCATTTTATGATAGTTTGAACGAGAAAGATCGGAGAAGATACGCAGCTATCGAAGCAATTAAATTAGGTCACGGAGGACAAATCTATATTAGTAGTGTCCTGGGCTGCCACTTTCAGACTGTCATGGCTGGAATTAATGAAATCACCAATGGTACAGAAACCCCAGAGGACAGAATTCGAAAGCCTGGTGGGGGTAAAAAGAAAATCATCGACACGGTGGAAAATATCGATGAAATATTTTTTGATATTCTAAAAAACCATACGGCTGGAAGCCCTATGGATGAAGAACTAAAATGGACAAACCTGAACCTTAAAGAAATTTCAAAGGTTTTTAAATCAAAGGGTATGAATATAACTCCCTATGTAGTAAAGCAGCTCTTAAAGAAACATGGTTTTGTAAAAAGGAAAATGCAAAAAGCTGTCACAATGAAAGACTCTAAAGATAGAAATGAGCAATTTGAGAGAATTCACGAGTTAAAGGAAGAGTACTCAAAAAGCGCTAATCCTATTATCAGTATAGATGTAAAAAAAGAAGTCATAGGTAATTTCTACCGTGATGGTAAAGTTTATTGTACCCAGATAGTAAAGGTATATGACCACGACTTCAATACATTTTCAGATGGTGTTGTAATTCCACATGGCATATACGATCTAAAACGTAACGAAGGATACATCACTTTAGGAACCAGTAAGGATACAAGCGAGTTTTGTTGTGACTGCATTAAAGACTGGTGGGAAAAATACGGTAAAAACAAATATCCAGAAGCAAATAGCATTTTAACCTTAGCTGATGGTGGTGGAAGCAACTCAAGCAGGAATTATATTTTCAAGGAAGATATGCAAAAGATGGTAAATGAAATTGGAATTGAAATCAGAATGGCTCATTATCCACCATATACGTCGAAATACAATCCAATAGAACACAGGTTATTCTGTCATGTTACGAATGCATGCAAAGGTACTGTTTTCAGCAATATTGAGGTGGTCAAAAGCCTTGTTGAGAAGACTTACACATCTACAGGACTCAAAGTGTTTTCGACTATAAAGGATAAAGTTTATGCCACGGGAAGAAAAGCAACTGAAAACTTCAAAGAAAAAATGAAAATTGTATTTGATGATTATTTAGGAAAATGGAATTACAGAGCAATTCCACAAGTGAAAAATTGAAGTTATATTTGCAGCATTCCTAAATCATCAGAGGGAACGATTTTTGTTTTCTTTGGTCTTCCTTTTTCCCAGTACTTGGAAACTCTCTCAAAACTCCAAATTGTTTCAAAAGAGCTTCTCTATAAAAGTTTAACCCATCTGTGACAAAAACAGGAATTTTATCAGAAAGATGTTTATTAACTAATTCAACCAACTTGTCTGCAACATACTGTTTTCTTGGACCTATTAAAAAGTCAAGTATTAGCCTGCAACATGGTACAAAAGCTACCCACATCCATGGCCCATCATCCTTGTAATCTTTCATCCTGGGAACTATTTTTTTGGATTATTACCCATAGTTCGTCCATTTCTATCTTTGGAACATCCAGGTTCTTCATCATAACGTCATTTACTTTATCGCATTGTTCAGATGCACGAACTAACCATCGCTTTACACTGGCAGGTTGTACATCTAAAACATCGGAAATGGCTTCAATGCTCATTCCTTTCATAGACATTTTTAGAGCTAAATCGATAGTTTTCTCATCTTTGCGAAGATCATGATAAAAAGTGTCTGTATGGTCACAAAAAGCTTTACCGCAATGACGGCAAAGATATCTTCTTGTTTTTTCTCCACGGCTTATGTAAGTTCCATTTCCAACAACATTGTCTTGATCACTAAGACCATAGAGCTCACAGTCTTTGTTCGGACACGAAACGTTAGTAAATTGTGATTTTGGACCTCTTTTTCCCATAACAGAATATTATACAAATTAATCTATATAACCTCAATCAAATACAAATTGACCATCAAAAATACGGTAAAAACAAATATCCAGAAGCAAATAGCATTTTAACCTTAGCTGATGGTGGTGGAAGCAACTCAAGCAGGAATTATATTTTCAAGGAAGATATGCAAAAGATGGTAAATGAAATTGGAATTGAAATCAGAATGGCTCATTATCCACCATATACGTCGAAATACAATCCAATAGAACACAGGTTATTCTGTCATGTTACGAATGCATGCAAAGGTACTGTTTTCAGCAATATTGAGGTGGTCAAAAGCCTTGTTGAGAAGACTTACACATCTACAGGACTCAAAGTGTTTTCGACTATAAAGGATAAAGTTTATGCCAAGGGAAGAAAAGCAACTGAAAACTTCAAGGAAAAAATGAAAATTGTATTTGATGATTATTTAGGAAAATGGAATTACAGAGCAATTCCACAAGTGAAAAATTGAAGTTATATTTGCAGCATTCCTAAGTGCCAAAAAACTGCCATCCTGTAAAATAAGAGGATCAGGTCGCTCTACCGATATTACAGAAATACATCATCGGGTTTGCATGTTCCAGGCAATATTCTCCCCAGACAGCACAGGTTTTGCAGAGACATTGTTTGTTGGGATTCAGAACACAAGAAGCAGCACCTGTCGAACAGTAGACTCCTGGAACCTTTTGAAGCTCCGAAGCTTCACCTTCACCTAAACTTTTAGTTTCGTTTCTTAAGTTTCCAATTTTTTCCTGTGTACCTGCACTGTCAGCCTGGACAGGACACTGCGGACACATACACCTTCTGATATTTGATACAATATATGGAACCTCTGCTTCTACGGCTGCACTTTTTTCACTCATTTTACGCCCCCTAAAAAATATTCCTGAAATAGATTCACTTTGTATTTTGGCTTCAGAGAAGAAAAGCCTTTTGAGTTCAGGAGCTTTTTTAATTAAGTTCAAAATAAGGTTCTATCTTCTGCTTTTGTTATGATTATTTCTCTTTTTAGATGTCTTTTTGTTATGGTCAGTATCTACTCATTGGATATTGTAGATTATACATTAAAATTCGATCAAGTAATTTATACGAAGTCTTGATAGATTAAAAATATAAAATAATGTATATAATAAAATGAAGTAGCCTATATTATATAATATCACTGCATTGGTCATCGGTTAAGGAATTTTCTTGCCTGAAGGCTATCGATTTTAGGTCATAAATCGGCCTCAAATTTTAGCCTCTTTACCTAAAATCGATACCCTGTTCCAGTTCAAAGTCTATATAAATTTTGGACACATGTTCTGGGAATAAATTCAATTTGTCATGATTCCTCGCTTAACCGAAGACGCATGAATATCACTGAGCTTAAATACCAAGGTTTGATATTCTAATTAATAAGGGCCCAAAATAGTCCTCACTCATATACAAGATATCATACTCAGATCAGTAAATCAGTGGAAGCCTAAAATTCGTATTTTTGATAATTAAGATCAGAGAATAAAAATATTTTATTCGGGTGGTTGTTATGTGGAAATCAAAAAATCGCGCGATTGCATTATTATCTGCTTTTCTGATATTAATGGCAGGTTCTGGGATAGGTTCTGCAGCTGAGATCATAGTGCACAACGGTGAATCACTACAGATGGCAGTTGATAACGCAACAGAAGGCGATACAATAATCATAGAGCCTGGCACTTATAATCAGAATGTTAGTATTGAGAAACCTGATATTACAATAATGTCTAAATCTGGAAATCCGGATGATACTATAATTCAAGGCATTGGTATGTACGATGGTAACTTTTACCTTTCGAATGGAGCTTCCGGAACAACCTTCAAAGGCATTACTTTAAAAGGTACAAATGATTCGGGTGGAGTTGTTTGTGACATCTACACGGGGGCACCATTGAAAATTGTAAAATAATTAATCAAGCTATAGGCGTTAGTACCCACATGTACTCCGAGTTTCATGTTGTAAATAATAAATTTATAGATTGTAACGTTGGAGTCGCATGCGGAGAGATGGCTATAATCTATGTAAGTGATAATACGTTTATAGATTGTGGCAAAATGGTCAACACTGACGGGGATCCAGGTCCCCTGAAAGTAGAACTTAAAAATAACACTGAAATAAGCACGAATGAATCTAACACAACACCTGTTACACCGGACCCTGTTGGATCTGTTGAACCCATACCAGCCCCTATTGTGTCTGCAGAACCTACACCAATAACTAATGAGACTATATCGGAATCTGATAATGATAGCAGCTCTGGCAGTAGTCATCACAGTTCTAGCAGTGGTGGTGGCGGTGCTGGCGGTTCCCCTGAACAAGCAAAGAATGTCCAGGTAAAAGAGATTTCACAGACTTTTATTTCAAATGGAAAAGATGTGACTTTTAATTTTACAAAGAACGCAACCTGTGTCGAATCAATAACATTCAGATCAACTACAACTGCAGGCAAGACCACAACTATTGTTGAGGAACTGAAGAATAAGTCGAGCCTGGTTTCCAAGCTTCCTGAAGGTATTGTTTACAAGTCATTAAATGTATGGGTTGGAAACGGTGGCTATGGTACCTCAAAGAGCATTGAAAATGCATCTGTCAATTTTAAAGTCAATACCTCATGGGTAAACGAGAATAGTATAAACAAGTCCTCTATTCTACTGAATAAATATGATGACAAGAATAAAGAATGGGTGGAGCTGCCTGTAAATCTGACAAGCGAAGATGACCGGTTCCTGCATTTCACAGCAAATGTGCCTGGTTATTCCTCCTTCGCAATAACAGGTACAAAAGGCGAACCCAATGCAATAGCTGCAAAACCTGCTCAAATAGCCACAAGCAGTACTATAGTCAGTAATTCAAGCACTATTGCAAATACAAGCGCTATTGCAAATAAGATCGCTGGAGAAAACAAAAAGACTCCGGGATTTGGCATAATGAGTGGCATTATATGTCTATTCTGTATTTTCTTACATAGAATTAAGAGAAGATAAAGTATGGTATGAATTAGATTCAGTAGTGAGGTTATTGATCTAATCTGGCAAGTACATTCGCCTTTTATGGCCAGATTGGAAAACTACCCTCCTGTTTACTATTTTTTCGTATTAGATCCAATTTCCTTGAATCTATTTCTCCTTATTAGATCCAATTTCCTTCAATCTATTTCTCCTTATTAGATCCAATTTCCTTCAATCTATTTCTCCTTATTAGATCCAATTTCCTTCAATCTATTTCTCCTTATTAGATCCAATTTCCTTGAATCTATTTCAATCTCATTTAAAATTCTCAGTAGCTTTTTACATTTTTCCTAAAGCATCTTTCAATCTATCTTTGGCAGGTCGATATTAAGAATTGGATATTTTTCATGATAACTTTTTCAGATATTCTAGAAATTTGTACTATATGTGAAACTGGTTAACATGTGACCCAATCTAACTATTTATATAAGTAGCGAACTATTTTTGCAAGAATATTTTTTATGGGAGGCAACGTTTTCCCAAAGACACTTTCAGTAATAATACTCTGAAAAAAACAAGTCACCTGCCGAATGTAGGATTATAATAAAATATGTGATATAGAGCTCATCCCAAAACCAATTTTATCTCCAACCGGTAAGAGTTTCAAAAAGAATTTTCATGAACAGAAACCTTGATTAATTATCCAGAATACGAGATTCGAGATTCAATTTTGAGTTATGGGATTAGCTCATAGTTAAGTTATTAAAAACACGGACATTGAGCAAAAATGAAGATAAATAAACAAAAATTAATAGCTATACTCCTTGTAGCTATCTTAATAGCATTCATACCCCTTGTAACAGCAGCTCCTGTAGGAACATCCGAATCCACAGTAGTAGAAGCCGCAAAAAGCTGGATTGGAGTTAAATCCGTGCATGGCAGCAACAACAGATCGGGAATTGATTGCTCTCACTTAGTATTTCAAGTATACAAACAAGCCGGAGCCAAAGACATAGTTTTCCAAACTGTACCTAATATGAAAAAAATGCGTATTATGTTACTACAACTTCGCCCACTCCGGGAGATGTAATCTTTTGGAAAAAAGACATTACTAAAAACAATAGAAATTACTGGCTTATTAGTCATGTGGGGATATACATAGGAAATGGGCAGTTCATAGATACCTCTTTTGATACAAAAACAGTTGCCACAGAAAGTATTAGTGGTGTGTATGAAGAAGGAATCCCTTATTATGCAAGATGGGACCCTGCCGGAAGCGGTAATAATGACGAAGCAAACCTGCCAGTTGCTGCATTCTCTATATCCCCTACTTCTGGAAAAGCACCATTAAATGTAGCATTTACTGACAAAAGTACAGGTGCAACCTCCTGGTCCTGGAACTTTGGAGACGGAAGTACTTCAACAGAGAAGAACCCGAAGCATACTTATTCTGAAGCGGGAAACTATGCCATTGTCCTGACCGTAAACAATGAAAAGGGCTCGAGCTCGAACACTCTGAATGTAATTGTCCAGGGAGAACCGGTTCAAGAAAACATTCTTCCTGTAGCGGACTTTGATGCAAATACCACCAGTGGCTTTGCTCCCTTTCTGTGCAATTCATAGATATATCGCAAAACGCAAACGGATGGAACTGGAACTTTGGAGACGGAAGTATTTCAGTAGAGAAGAACCCGAAGCATACTTACTCTGAAGCAGGAAACTATGCCGTTGTCCTGACCGTAATCAATGAAAAGGGTTCGAACTCAAAAACTCTAAATGTAATTGTCCAGGGAGAACCGGTTCAAGAAAACATTCTTCCTGTAGCGGACTTTGATGCAAATACCACCAGTGGCTCTGCTCCCCTTTCTGTGCAATTCACAGACCTCTCACAAAATGTAAATGAATGGAGCTGGAGCTTTGGAGACGGAGCTAATTCACCAGAGCAAAATCCAACGCATAATTATTCCTCAGCAGGAAACTATAATGTTAACCTGACCGTAAACAATGAAAATGGTTCGAGCTCGAAAACTCTAAACATAATTGTCCAGGGAGAACCGGTTCAAGAAAACATTCTTCCTGTAGCGGACTTTGATGCAGATACTACCAGCGGCTCTGCTCCTCTTTCTGTGCAATTTACAGATTTATCGCAAAATGCAAATGAATGGAAATGGGACTTTGGAGACGGCGCTAATTCAACCGAGCAAAATCCAATGCATAATTATTCCACAGCAGGAACCTATAATGTTAACCTGACAGTAAGCAATGAAAACGAAACTGCCTCAAAAATTGATACAATAAACGTACTGGAAGAGAGCAGTTCCAGCGACAGTAGCGACAGTGACGACAGTAGCGATAGCAGTAGTGAAGGACATAGCCACAAGAGCGGCAGTAGCAGTGGTGGTAGCGGTGCTGGCGGATCTCCTGAACCGGCAAAGAACGTCCAGGTAAAAGAGATTTCACAGATCTTTATTTCCAGTGGAAAGGATGTGACTTTTGATTTTGCAAAGAACGCAACCTGTGTTGAATCAATAACATTCAGATCGACAAAAACCGTTGGAAAGACCACAACGATTGTTGAGGAACTGAAGAATAAGTCGAGCCTGGTTTCCAAGCTTCCTGAAGGTATTGTTTACAAGTCATTCAATACATGGGTCGGAAACGGTGGTTATGGTACCTCGCAGAGCATTGAAAATGCATCTGTCAATTTTAAAGTCAATACCTCATGGGTAAACGAGAATAGTATAAACAAGTCCTCTATTCTACTGAATAAATATGATGACAAGAATAAAGAATGGGTGGAGCTGCCTGTAAATCTGACAAGCGAAGATGACCGGTTCCTGCATTTCACAGCAAATGTGCCTGGTTATTCCTCCTTCGCAATAACAGGTACAAAAGGCGAACCCAATGCAATAGCTGCAAAACCTGCTCAAATAGCCACAAGCAGTACTGTAGCCAGTAATACAACTACTATTGCAAATACAAGCACTATTGCAAGCAAAATAGCTGAAGAAAACAAAAAGGCTCCTGGATTTGGCATAATCAGTGGCATTGTATGTCTATTCTGTATTTTCTTATATAGAATGAAGAAAAGATAAAGCAGTGTGAATTAGATTCAGTAGTGAGGGTTATTGATCTAATCTGGCAAGTACATTCGCCTTTTATGGCCAGATTGGAACTACCCTCCTGTTCACTATTTTTTCCATTAGATCCGATTTCCCTGGATCTATTTCAATCTTATTTAAAATTCTCAGGTAGCTTTTTACGTTTTTCCTTAAAAGCATCTTTCAATCTATATTCGGCAATATAGCCTAGATTCGGCAGGTTAACATTAAAAATTAGAATATTTTTGTTGATGGCGATTTTGAAGTGATGCTCCATAATTGTATGCAGTTATTAGGTTTACATATGACCAATTATTAATTTCTCATACAAAACTTCAATGAAAAAATGATTCAGTACTTATATATGTCGTGGGAATTGAGCCACACGTTAACCAACTTTAAACCCAATATAGAGTTAGCTAATATTCAAAAACGGTATCGTAAAAATATTCTAATTTTTAATGTCAACCTGCCGAATCTAGGATCAAGGATTCGATTACTACGCAGTTTTACATGCCTCTAAACTTTGGAGAGGTAATAATGAGGATGAACGAAAAAGTTGCCAGGGCCGGGGCGGAAATGCCGGATTGGCTCTGTTTGTCGGACCATACCTCAGAAAGCAATATGGATCTTTATCTGGCTGTTGATAAAGAAGTGGAAGGCGCAGAAAACGTAACATTGAGCGGGAAGTTTCTGAGCAAAGCGTATGAGGGAAGTTTCGAAAATACAGGAGAATGGTGCAGGGACTTTGAAGCCTACGCAAGAGGCAAAGGGCTTGCAGTCAAGAAATGGTATATGTGGTACACGACGTGTCCTGCATGTGCCGAAAAATATGGGAAAAACTACGTTGTTATCGTAGCCGAAGTTTAAAATAAAAATAGAGTCATAATATTGCCGGTTTGCGCCTATCCCGACTTTTAACTCTTTTAATTCTATAAAGGCGGGCACGAAAAAACTGTAATTTCGTAATAAGTTCTTTCAGTTAGTCCTCTCGAGCGTAGCGAAACTCGGGCGGAAAAGCTAAAACTCTAAAAAATTAGTCCTCTTGAGCGAAGCGAAAAGGACCTCGTGCTCCCGAAGCGAAACTCGGGAAGCGAAACTCGGGAAGCGAAACTCGGGAAGAAAGTCATTTCTTTTGTTCTCTTCTCCGACCCCAACTTTTCTCAGTTCCATCTTCTTTTGGCTCTTTCCTTGTCCATTCACTCCTTGTAGTCCCTTCTCTTCTTTGCTCCGTTCCCTTACCCCAACTTTTTTCAGTTTCCTCTCTTTTTGGCTCTTTCCTTGTCCATACATTCCTCCTTATTTTCGGCATTTTTTTATAGATTTCCTCTTCCTCTTCATCCAGGCCGAACCCGAGTTTGGAGCTTACGGAAGCTCTGGCTCGTCTGGCCTCGGCATAGTCAGGATTGATCTTCAGAGCTCTATCAATGGCTCTCAAGGCTTCTTCATTCTTTTCCAAACCAGAAAGAGCCAGGCCTTTGCAGTACCAGGCATCGGCAGAATCAGGCTTTATTGAGATCGCTTTGTTGCAGGCCTCAAGGGTTCTTTTATATTTGCCGAGCTTTAAATGGACAAGGCCTTTCCCAACCCAGGTCTTTGCATTGTCAGGGTTTATTTTGAGGGCAGCGTCATACGCTATCATGGCTTCTACGGGCCTGTTCAGACTGTAGAGGGCAAAGGCTTTACCTTCCCATGTTCGGGCAAGTTGCTGGTCTAGTTGGAGGGCGGCATCATAGGCTTTTATAGCTTCTTCGTACCTGCCGAGGTCGGCAAGGACAGAGCCTTTTGCATGCCAGGCGCCTGTAAGTTTCGGATTGGTAGCAAGGGCTTTTTCACAGGCCAGAAGGGCTTTTTCGTGCTGCCCGAGCTTGCAGAGAACTGAAGTTTTGATATTCCAGGTTTTGTCGCTATCAGGTTTTATTTCAAGCAGGCTGTCAAAAGCTTGCAGGGCAGCTTCCTCCATTTTGAGCTGCAGGAGCAAGAAACCTTTTTCATAAAGGTATCCCGGGTTCTCAGGCTCTATTTCAAGGGCTTTTCCAATTGCTTTAAGGGAGTCCCTATACATCTTGTACCTTAGATAAACTGCGGCTTTCCCTGCCCAGGCACCTACATCATACGGGTTTTTTGCAAGGGCTTTTTCGTGGACTTCTAGAGCTTTATTAAGGCGCCCATATGCTGTTTCACCTGCATCTTTCCTGGAGGTCCTGCTTGTTTTGCCTGTTTTGCTTGGCCTGCATGTCTTTCCTTTCCTGTCTGTCTTTCTTTTAGGGTTATTTTCCATAGTATCGGTCCGGTATTATTTTGTATGTGGAAACGCTTTTTTGTAAAGAGAATTTTTTACAGAAAACGAACATGATATTCTTTGAATAACATGCACAACTACATGAAAGTACTCTTCACCTTTCCTTTTTTGGGCATTGACTCCCTCTTTATCTTGGGCAGTAAGGTTGTCCATATTTTGGTTTTTCAAAACCGTCAGAAAACTAATCCGTGAATTGCTATCGAAGGCTCAAGTGTGACTTTGATCACGGATGCTAAATTGGCCTTTTAGGCGATTCCACTGCCCAAATAAATTTGGTGGTTTTAATTGGTAGATATAGTAAACAAAGCTTGTGGTTTGGATATTCATAAGCGTTTTTCCATTGCTACTATTCTTAGTAGATCTGGTGAAAAGAAGCAACAACGTTTCTCAAGAGATGAAGATGGAATTTTAAACCTTAAAAATTGGGTTATATCAGAACAATGTGATGTTGTTGCTTGTGAATCAACCAGTGACTTTTGGGTTCCTATTTATGATTCTTTGATAAAACATCTCCCTGTTATAGTTAGAAATGCTCGAGATATGAAGGCATTTAGATATGAAGGCATTTACACACAAAAAGACAGATAAGATTGATTCCGAATTTATTGCACAATTCGCATTGAATAAGATGGTTCAGCCATCAAGAGTTTTTGCGAAAAATCAGAGGGAATTTCGGTCATACGTTCGGCTTCGGCTAACACTTGTAGAAAAAAGAACCGATCTAAAAAATGAAGCTCATTCCATTCTTGCATCTGAAATGTTGCATCTAAAAGATGTGCTGACAGACATTTTTGGTAAGAATGGTAGAATTATCCTATCTGGAATCTCTTCAGGTAAAAGCGTTGACCAGATTATCGCAAGCCTTTCTCCAACTGTTCATAAAAACATGGTCAGATAAGATATATTCTGGACAGAGAAATCTCTCAAAGTGCTGCATTCCGGCTTCAGACCTGTCTGAAACTTATAAAGCATCTTGACGATGAAATCGAATCTTTGGAAAAATAAATTTTCAGTTATGCCTACAGTATAGTGGATACTCATTTCTCTGCTTTTTTTACTTCTCCTCTTCAAATTTGATGGGATCTCAATTTTGGCTTTCAAATCTCCAGTAGCGTGCTGAAGCATTTAACCGAATATGATGATCAGGTTTCGCCTCATAAAAATCGTCTCCGAAAACTCAAATTCATGATATTGTATAGCGTAATTATCATGCAAGAAAGTAAAGTCAAAAATATGGACTTCACAGGAACATGGCACATTTATGAAATGGAACTATGGGATGAGGACTATTTCAATATGGACGTTCAGGCTTATATTAAGATAGAGCCAGACAACAACGGGTATTTTCAATTTGGTTTGGTTTGTGGCGAAATAGATAGAAGGATCGTTGATTATGCTGATAGCAAAAGATTTGAATTCACCTGGGGAGGAAATGATGAGTGTGACTCTGTCTTTGGTAGTGGTTGGGTCAGGATCAAAGAAACAGATGCATTCGAAGGCGAGTTTAGATTGCATCATGGAGACAGTTCTACCTTTTCAGCAAAGAAAGTAAAGTAATGAAATCAAGGTCTTGATAGATAACTTCGCATTTAAAATCACAAATACGTATCTTCCCGTCAATATAACCGCAGAAATTGTTCGGAAACCACTTAGGAATGATTCAAATATAATGTCAAGGATTTTTGTCACCATAAATGATTATTTGGGGAAATAAAACTATAGAGCAATTCCCGAACTGAAAATTTGAAGTTATATGTTTATCATTCCTTAATTTATTCCTGGAATAGTTTTTTTCTGTTTCCATATCACCAAGCTCAGTATCTGATTCAGCTTCTGCTCTGAGCATATTTGTTATTATTAACTCATCTGAATGAGGGAAAATCCGGCAGAAATCCTGGCAGTATTTAATCCTCTTCATATGAAAAGAGTCATCTTCCATCCCTGCGTTACCTAATTCCATTTCAAAATCCTGACACCAATTAAAAATACTTTGTGTTAGACCGAAAATGAATTTATCAGCATCCGTAACAGATTTTATATGAGGAGGAACAATACTTATTATCATGTTCCACGCTTTTTCCCACTTTTCCATTCCATCTCTGCAATTCCGGTTTTCAATGTCTTCATAGCCGTCTTGAATTAAATCATCAATCATTTCCATATTGCATTTTTCCGGAATTATCCGGTTCCATAATTCAATTATTGCTAACCAGATGAAATCTTCATCCTGACCCGGTGCCTGAAAATTCTGTGTGTAATAATGATCTTCTGCTAACTGAATTGCGGAAATATAATTTTGAGCCTGTTTTTTGAAACGTTCTGTTTCGAAATCGATATTCATTGATTCCAATTTCTCAATTATTTCCGAAGTGCTCATCTTTCTTACTTTTTTAAGAGTCCAGCTTCCTAGAATGAAATCTTTGAAGGATATGTCCTGGTCACCAGAGTATTTTCCAATTTTTTTCCAATTTTTTCCAATTCTTCGGGCTTATCCAGTAATTTCTGTTGAAATTTCATAATAGCTAACTGACTAACACCTGGTTTTTCGGATTTTGAAGTGGTTTGATTTATAGTGGCTACCTTGCTACCTAAACAACAATGTTTATATTTTTTGCCTGAACCACATGGGCAGGGATCATTTCTACCAATTTTCTTTGACATTTTGATCAGTTCCTTTGTTTTATGAGGATTAATTCAGAATAGACCTTTTTTCTTTTGTTTGATTGCTTTTCAACTCAATAATTTCTTTCAATCCAGAAAAAACAGCGAAGGGCCAGAATATTGAAAAATTCACTTAATGATTTTTCTCAAAATTAATTTCAGCAATTATCGGCTGCATGTTAAGATACATTGGAATGAATCCTCGATTTTTATATTTCTCTACAAGTTTGAATTCGTTTTTTTGAATTCTTTTTTTGATAGAAGCCAATTGAGTTTTTTTCGAGTCAACAAGAATGTATCTACATCCTATACTTTCACAAACCGATAACGTTTTACCTATTGCTGCTAGCAATAGATATATATTTTTATTGGAAGCTTCTAAGTTCTCCGCTTCAGTCGTTTCTGTTAAAAACCTATAACTATCAGACATGAAAATTCCCTGAACAATGACGAATTACAAACCCGGAAGTTTTTGTAGCTTCAGAACGAAACGTCTTTTGGATCAAAGTATTCGGGATCAAAATCTTCCTCTAGCCATTCCACAGTTTCTTCATATTCCTCATGCTCCGGGTCCTTCAGGATCTCCAGCATATTTTCATAGCCCCATATCCCTCCGATGTCTTCAGGGACAGCTGCTCTTTTTCCTGCAATACAGATAGGATACTCTACCCCTTCTTTTCTCGGAAGTATTTTTTCAAGCCTGACTTTTACCTGCCAGTCATCTCCGAAATCGTATGTGTACAGGGCATCCTTATTTTCCAGTGTAAATAATTTAGAGAGTTTGGCTTTCTCCTCGGGCACAAGCGACTCATCACTGAAATCATCGTAACCTTCGTTTTCCGTCCCAATTTTTACAAGCTTTCCGGTATTTGGATTTTTCATTTCGAATTCGTGTAAATGGTAGTCGTCCCAATTCATTGCAGCCTGGATAGCATTATGAAGATCCAGGAAAGTATAATTTTCCGGCACCTGGATTCTCCGCCAGATCTGAGGGACAATACCCTTCATGGAAAGCTTTAATTGGTAAATCTTTTTGAAAGTGTCTTCCATATATTATTCACCAATGAATATACTTGAATCTCCCTATTTTAGTTTTGGGGTTTTTGTCCCGAAATCCAACTGGTAACACACAGGCAAGACAACTCCTTAACCGATGACCAATGGAGTATTATCCAATGTCTCAAAAATATAATTATTTGTCATTTTAATAAGCCATAAATCTCGTTGTACTTATGAAAAGCTATCAAAATAAATGCTCAATAATTAAATTTCTATGACACTAGTCACAACTGAAGAGTCTACAAGTTTCAATCCTTGTTTTAGTATTCGTAACAAAATAGATTGAGTATTTTTTTATATAAGTTAATCCTATTTGGTCTATATGCTTGAGGAAATTATTTCCAAAAAATATAACTTGCTAAAACCTTTTCTTGATGAAAAAAGCAAACGTTTATTTGCAGCTGCAGAAGCGCTTAGTATTGGCAAAGGCAACATCAGCATAGTTTCTCGTGCAACTGGTATTTCTGAAAATACAATTAAAAAAGGTTGCACTGAACTGGAAAGTGGCAAATCTCTTTCTGATGATAAAATACGTGCTCCTGGAGGAGGTCGTAAAAAGATTGTTGAGAAAGACCCTACTCTTTTATCCGATCTTGAGGCACTTATTGAACCAACAAGTCGTGGGGATCCGGAATCTCCTTTACTCTGGACTTGTAAAAGTCTTCGAAATATAGCAGGGGAACTTCAGAATATCGGACATAAAGTAAGCCATACAAGAGTTGCGGATATGCTTCACATGCTTGGTTACAGTTTACAAGCGAATAAGAAAACCATAGAAGGAACTGAGCATCCTGATCGTGACAAACAATTTGAGCATATAAGTGAAAAATGTAAAATATTTCAAGGTGAACATCAGCCTGTAATCTCAGTAGATACTAAAAAGAAAGAGTTAATCGGAAATTTCAAGAATGTTGGCCGTGAATTGCGTCCAAAAAAAGATCCAATACTTGTCAATGTATATGATTTTAAGGATAAAGAACTGGGAAAGGTAAATCCATATGGGGTATACGACATTGCTAATAATGAGGGATGGGTAAACGTCGGCATAGATCATGATACAGCGTCTTTTGCAGTTGAAAGTATACGTAGATGGTGGAATCTAATGGGGTGTAAATCATATCCTGATGCAAAAAAACTTTTAATTACTGCAGATTGTGGGGGAAGCAATGGATCAAGAGTAAAATTGTGGAAAACAGAATTACAAAAATTAACGGATGAAATCGGATTGGAGATTTCGGTTTGTCACTTTCCTCCAGGTACAAGTAAATGGAATAAAATAGAGCATAGACTATTTTCCCAGATTACTCTTAATTGGAGAGGAAAACCACTAACAAGCTATGAAGTAGTTGTAAACCTTATTGCAGCAACAACTACATCAAAAGGGCTTGAAGTAAAATGCATGTTAGACACGAATAAGTATCCAACAGGAATTAAAATCGAAAAAAAACAGGTTGAAAAATTGGGCATTATACTTGATGAGTTTCACGGAGAATGGAATTACACATTCAAACCAAAGAATGGAGTGAGTTAATTAAATTATTTTGTGACGAGCCCTTAGTGGATCTTACGCGTGAATCAGAGTGAATATTCAAAATAATTCGTAACGTATATAACTGAATTCCAGGCCAATATTTAATCTTAGAAAAAGTCCTTTGAATCCTAGATAGATTCTGACGTAAAAGAAGCATGTGTAATTACAGAAAACTATTTTTCCATTAGGGCGAAAAAATTCAAAAAATGGATTCCTTTTCAATCTAATAAAAGATATAATTAGAGCTGTAAAAAAGTTTCAATCTCTCTAAAACCTGATTTTTAACTTTCAGTCATGTTTATTCTCTTTTCAATAAGAGCCCTCTATAAAATCAATTCTTTTTTTGCAGCTTCACACATTTTTATAGACATAGATTTCAATATATTTTAGATCGTACTCCTACTCTCACTATGAGGTATGAACACTCCATTATTAAGAATACCACCAGGAACACTAATCATTCTGTCCTCTAACCAAATTCTGCAGTTCTCAGAAATTAAGCATCCTTCGTCTTTTATAAATATTGAAGAATGTTTAAAATAATCTAATTTTACCGTGTCCGGGGTTTCCTCATAGAGTCCACAATCTTTGAATTTCTTATTAATATAAACGTCGAATGTGCCGTCATCGTGGAGGATGAAGTGGG
The DNA here is from genome assembly GCA_023955635.1 of Methanosarcina sp. ERenArc_MAG2. Classification (GTDB taxonomy): domain Archaea; phylum Halobacteriota; class Methanosarcinia; order Methanosarcinales; family Methanosarcinaceae; genus Methanosarcina; species Methanosarcina baikalica. The sequence goes on along the minus strand of JAMXHR010000010.1, from coordinate 63,490 downwards.
TTGTTTTGTTGATGTATTTTCTGGGCATGGTGGATCACATGATTTAAATATATTAGATAGTTACGTGATTTACTTTTCCAACTTCGTGCATAGGGTTTTGTTTTGAAGTTGTTTCTTTCGCGTATTTATTACTTTATATTTTTATAATCGTCATAGCATTTAAATCAATAACAAACCAAAATCATATAAATTTTAATCTCTTTATGCCTGATTTTTGTCCGAGTCACTAAAAAAGAAATTCAAAATAGTTTTTCATTCTTGTTTTTGTACATCTTGCTCGCCAATCCTACTGATGGAGAAATCGAAGCAATAATAACAAAAAGTTTCAATCCTTATTTTAGTGCATCTTGCTCGCGAATTATCCAAAGTCTCCGAAATACTCCCAAGGGCTTCGGTTTCAATTCTTGGTTTTGCACTCCAAATAACCATAAAGCTGAAGCAGATATATCAGGGATATTTGAAGAGTTCAAGGCTTCAGCCGAAATTATTTTCCACAACAGCCAGTACGCCTGCGGTGATGCCTGTGATTAATGAAAGAGTTCTGACATTGTTTTCGTACGGCATATCCTTTTACTTTTTTATCCGTAAGTTCTTAGTTTCCATGTAATGTGCCTGTTTATTAGATAGTTCCAGAAAAAAACAATTAATATTCCGATGATGTTCGAAACAAGATAATAAATTCCGAAAAAATCTGTTAAAAAGTATAATATTCCTATATTAATTATAAGCCCGATAATTGAGACACATTGGAAAGAAAAAAACCTCTGAAATCGGTTCTGTGTATAAGAATTCACTTCATCCTTTAGTTTGAATGTCCAGCAATCATTCAGGAGAAAATTACTCAGAATGGATATTTCAATCGCTACTATGCTGGCTATGATATAATAAAGGCCCATATATTCAGTAAACAAATACAGAAAACCTATATTCACGAGCACTCCTGACAGTCCGACAAAATCGAACTTTATGATTTTCTTCCATTCGTTCCAGACCTGGTTATTGCGGAAAGTAAGAGAATATTCAGTGATAATTAAAATCTGTTTCACATAATCGTTTATAATGCAAGAGGTAAGCTTGCTCTCTCCATGCTGTCTGTCCGTAAACGTAAATGGAATTTCGAAAACGGATTTCCATCGTCCCTTGCCAAGAACTTCCATTAGGATCTTATAACCTCTGGGGTGAAGTTGAGCTCCGGAAATCACTTCTTTTCTAAGAGCAAAAAATCCGCTTACAGGGTCTGTAATCCCGGGAATAGTATCCTTCCCATGCCTGTTGCTCCAAGAGACAGAACCCGGCGCTTAAGAGGCCACTGTTTAATTCCTCCCCCTCTGGTATACCGGCTTCCTATGACAATATCGGCTCCTTTTTTTATTTCTTCATAAAAACGAGGAATTAATATTGGAGGATGGGATAAATCGGCATCGATTACCAGAAGAATATCCGAATTTGCCTGATTGAAACCCTCTACTACGGATTGCGAAAGTCCGTGGTCTGCATGCCTGACAATAATCTTTAGATTATTAAACTTCAATGTGAGATCCTGGACAATTCTGATAGTCTTATCGCGAGATTCGTCATCAACAACAAGAATCTCCCCACAAATATTATTTGCCGAAAGAATCGAATTCACAGCCTCGATTATGTTGGCAATATTGACCTCTTCATTAAAGGTAGGGATAATTACTGTTATTTCATACTGAGCGTGCATTTTGACTCCAAACTATAAATTATACCTGATATAGAATTCATATTAACTGCAAACCCCCGTTAAAAATTCTCACATCCTCCTACTCATACCACCAGATAAAAACTGTTAGTCCAGAATACCATCAAAAAACCCTGCAGAAGAGCGAAAGATATCGTAACAAGATCTTCTGAAATACGGTTTTTAGTAATGTTAGCAAAAAGAATGTAAATAGGGAAAATCACAAGAATAAATCTGGGCATAGACTGGATTCCGGTAGAAAGTGGAACAAAAATAGAATACATACCAAATAACCAGTAAGAAAATCGGATATTTCTATAAAATAGTATAAACATATAAATAAAAATAGTGGCAAAAGCTGCCTCAAAGGCTGTGTAAAGATTTCCGTGGTAACCATTGATAAGAACCAGTAGAGGGTTTGCAGTATGCCTTTGCCACATTACCTGAGCATGTGCAAAAGCCATATAGTCTCCAGTTAGATAGTAGTTAAAGATCATGAAAGAAATTATTCCAAGAGGAATTAATGAGAGATAAAATAGAGGCAGTATCTTGTCCCTGGAGTTTTTAAAACTCTTTAAATCTTCGTTTTCTTTTAGCAACTGCATGAGACCTTCGTAAAGTAAAGGTAAAAAAACAAGAACACCAACAGATCTTGTTAAAGATAAAAAGAACCCTGTTATTCCAACCAGCTGCCATTTATATGTCCTGGCATAGTAGAAGCACATCAAAGTAAGGGTAAGGTACAGCGATTCGGTGAAAACGCCTGAAAAGATGAACGAAACCGGAAAAAGAAGCAGATATTTTACCGATTTAAGAGCGCTGGCCTCATCGGAATCAAGCCTTACCAATCTGTATAAATAAAAACAGGAAACTATTAAACAAAAATTTGATATTATTAAGCCAGCAATATAATGATTCCCTACAATTGAACCCAGAAATCTCATAAGTAAGGGATACAGAGGAAAAAACGCAATATTTGTCTGATGTATACCCAGTTGGTCCAGAGCCCCAGAAGTATAACCACGTTGAGAAATATCCAGATACCAGCCTGTATCCCAAACTCCCCAGATATCCAACCAGATATTCCCGCTCAAAGAGGATGGGCTTGTATGAGGTTGTGCGATTTTACGAGAAAGCACTCCGATTATACTCAAAATAATTCGTGTACTGAAGAACATCAACAAAATAGACTTTATTTCAGGAGCATACAATCTATACTTCGACAATACTACATTCATGAGCTACTATTTCCTATTTCTCTGTAAATTTTTTTCACTCTATATTTCAAGATGTAAATGTTTTGATGGTCCATCTTTATCCGATTGATGTTTTGACACACCTAAATTTCAATAGTTCCCTTAAAGTCCACTTTGATTCAATAATCCCTGCCTCTCTTGCCGGTGTATTTTTACATTCAACCCCTCTTTCATCTTTGTACCTTAATCCTCCATGACCTCTACAGAAGTTAAAATGTGTACAATATAACTTCATTTGATACTCTAACCATTCTTTCATTTTTGAAAACCCTATTGTTTTCCTTGAAACTCTGTTGTTATCCTGTCTAAAAGTCAGGTTTTGTCTTTCAAGTAAAGTTGTTGAGATTTCGCTTTGATCAATATCTTCTCCAAAGATGATCTTCTTCTCTACTTTCTCAAGTACCCCATTTTTTCTTGTTTTGACTACCTGTGCATACCTTAAATCATCAGAGGGAACGATTTTTGTTTTCTTTGGTCTTCCTTTTTTCCCAGTTCTTGGAAACTCGCTCAAAACTCCAAATTGTTTCAAAAGAGCTTCTCTATAAAAGTTCAACCCATCTGTGACAAAAACAGGAATTTTATCCGAAAGACGTTTATTAACTAATTCAACCAACTTGTCTGCAACATACTGTTTTCTTGGACCTATTAAAAAGTAAAGTATTAGCCTGCAACCTGGTACAAAAGCTACCCACATCCATGGCCCATCATCTTCGTAATCTTTCATCCGTGGAACTCTTTTTTGGATTATTACCCACAGTTCGTCCATTTCTATCTTTGGAACATCCAGGTTCTTCATCATAACATCATTTACTTTATCGCATTGTTCAGATGCGCGAACTAACCATCGCTTTATACTGGCAGGTTGTACCTCTAAAACATCGGAAATGGCTTCAATGCTCATACCTTTCATAGACATTTTTAGAGCTAAATCGATAGTTTTCTCATCTTTGCGAAGATCATGATAAAAAGTGTCTGTATGGTCACAAAAAGCTTTGCCGCAATGACGGCAAAGATATCTTCTTGTTTTTTCTCCACGGCTTATGTAAGTTCCATTTCCAATAACATTGCCTTGATCACTAAGACCATAGAGCTCACAGTCTTTGTTCGGACAGGAAACGTTAGTAAATTGTGGTGTTGGACCTCTTTTCCCCATAAGATATACATATAATTTATAATATATAATACCAATCGAATACAAATTGACCATCAATGTTTTTGTCTGTATTTAAATAAGCTCTTTAGAGACTCAATTTTTGCATTCATAATTCAGCAGAACTTAAATAAAATTTTGTTGCTTCAAAATAAAAGCAATAATCAACTAAAGTTATGGAAAATAATTTTCTAAATATATTATCAAAGGCTATTCATATCACTTTATCAAAGGCTATTCATACCACTTGGGACCCTCAAAAATATGAGTAACTATAAAATATTTTATCTTTTACCTGATTTTGGTAGTCCATTTTAATTCAGTTGATAATATATAATAGTAGCGGGATAATAATCTCTATGGGGAAACGAGGTCCTAAACCACAATTCACTAGCGTTGCTTGTCCAAATAAGGATTGTGAATTTTATGGTGTTACTGACCAGGGCAATGTTGTAGGAAATGGAACTTCCATAAGCCGTGGAGAAAAAACCCGAAAATACATTTGTCGCCACTGTGGAAAAGTTTTCTGTGACCATACAGGCACTTTCTATTATGATCTTCGCAAAGAAGAATCTATTATCGATTCAGCCCTGAAAATGGCCATTACGGGAATGAGTGAAAAAGCTATTGCCGATGTATTGGGGATAGAGCCAGCTACCGTAAGTAGATGGTTAAGTCGTGATTCAAAGCAATGTGATAAAGTAAAGAAAATTTCATGAAAGATCTGGATCTACCAAAAACAGGTAAGAGGGGAGACCACAGAAACCAAAATGTGTTTTTTTATGACTTTAGATACGCTAATGTAATCAAAAAAGAAAGAGGGGAAAGTTACAGAAGATCGTCAAGAAAATTATATTTGGAAAAAATATCGAAAAGTGAGATCTCGACAAGTTTACTCCAGGCAAGACTTAGCATTCAGGCAGAAAAATAATAGAGTTTCAAGGAAGACGATAGGATTCTCAAAGAAATAAAGCGTTTAAGTAGAGTGATTCCCTATGCGCGCCTTTTAATTTCTGTAGAGAACATGGAAGATTAACATACAAAGATGAAAAAGGCCTTAAGTGTAAAAATACACCTGAAGAAAAGCATGAGTTACTGAGTCAAAATGGACTTTGAGAGATCTACTGACATTCGAGTGGTTCAAAACATCAACCGGGTAAAAATGGACGAAAAAATAACAGTTAAAATCAATTAATGATATTTTTCTTCTTCTCTTTTTTGTGTAATAGTTGATGCATAGGTTTTTTTCTAAAATCTCTTTAAAAATCCATTTACCTTCTTTTACGACAACAACCGTCAAGTAGCTGTTTTATTACTCTCGCTTGCAGGCCTGGGAGAGCAGCTCACTGTGGGGAAAGAACAGAAGAAAGATGCTATTCTTATCCGGAATAAGCTGAATTGTGCATCCTGGAGTTGCCTTTCTTGGAAGTAAGACTTTTTAATCCTTGCCCATCCTCCTCATCCAAAACCTATTTATACAAAGTACCATATTAGACTTTGTTGTACAAAACTATACGTTAGTGATGATTAATGCACGATACACTCCTCCATATCCTCAACACAACAAAAACTCGCATCCGGGCTTTCGAGCCGCAGAAATGCCCTGAAGACCTGCTGCAGTTTGAGAAAAGGGATTTTCTCTCTGCCGTGGCAGGTGCAAAGGCAGACGGGCTGGTGCCTGTAATTGCGGAGATCAAACCCGCATCTCCGGGAAAAACTTTTAGGGATATTCCGCCTGCAACGGCTGCAGAGCTTGCATGGGAAATGGAAGAAGCCGGAGCAGTTGCAGTTTCGGTCCTGACAGAGCCGGGGGTGTTTCGGGGTTCGCTTGAAAACCTGGACGCGGTCAGAAAAACCGTATGCTTGCCTGTTCTCAGGAAAGACTTCATTATTGACAGATTGCAGCTTGAAGAAGCAGAAAGCGACCTTGTGCTCCTGATTGCAGGCATCCTCGGGAAAGAACTTGGCTTTTTTGTCGAACTTGTCATTGAAAAGGGATTTGAGCCTCTAGTTGAGGTTCACAACAAAAAAGAACTTCATTCTGCCCTTGAAACCGGGGCACGGGTTATAGGGATAAACAACAGGGACTTTGAAACACTTAAAATCAACCTCAGCACCACAGAGAAGCTGGCACCCCTTATCCGGGAATATGACCTCGACCACGGAACCAGGCACCTTATAATAAGTGAGAGTGGGATGAACAGTACAGGGGATGTCAGGAGGGTAATCCAGGCAGGGGCGGATGCCGTGCTGATAGGGTCTGCACTTATGGAAAGTGATTCTGTTTTTGAGAAAACGAAAGAATTCGTCCAGAGTCTTTGCTGGCGTTAATAACTCTTTTTCCGGACTTTTCGGAGCTTTCAGCCTGCTGGAATTTAGGTTGAAAAATCCTCTTCTGTTTCAAAATTTATTTCAAAACTAAATTTTGCTTCAATCCCGAAATCACAAATAAAATTACAAATCAAGGTCCTGAAAATCACTGGATCCGAAATCACGATACTAGATACGATTTTAAAAATTACGCTATAGAGTCACATCAAAAGATAAGGGAGTAATTGAATTGACAGGAACTAAAACTTCAGAACTTCAGACAAAAGATTCGTACTTAAATGAACTTGCAGGTTCTAAGGAAGGCTCAGAAACCGGCAGAACAGACCAGATAAAAGGAAAGTATGGAAAATATGGGGGCAGTACGTACCCGAAGTCCTTATGCCGGCCTTAGAAGAACTTGAAGAGGGATACGAACGGTATAAAAACGACCCTGCGTTCCTTGCAGAACTTGACAATTACCTGAGGGACTTTGCAGGCAGAGAGACACCGCTCTATTTTGCCCGCAAACTTAGCAAAAAATACGGATCAAAAATCTACCTTAAACGGGAAGATCTTGTGCATGGGGGAGCCCACAAATTAAACAATGCCATAGGGCAGGCCCTTCTTGCAAAATACATGGGGAAAACCAGGTTGATTGCCGAAACCGGTGCAGGACAACACGGGACTGCAACAGCTATGGCAGGAGCGAATCTCGGGTTTGAGACCGTTGTGTATATGGGTTCCAAAGATATCAGGCGCCAGCAGATGAACGCATATCGCATGGAGCTCATGGGCACCGAGGTAAAAGCCGTGGAAACCGGCTCAAAAACCCTGAAGGATGCCATTAATGAGGCTTTCAGGGACTGGGTCACGAACATAGAAAACACGCATTACCTCATGGGTTCGGTTGTGGGTCCCCATCCCTATCCTGTGATAGTCAGGGACTTTCAGAGTGTTATCGGGCGCGAGGTAAAGGGGCAGATTTTGCAAAAAGAAGGGCGTATGCCTGATTCAATTATCGCCTGTGCTGGCGGCGGGAGCAATGCAATGGGAATTTTTCACCCCTTTGTCGAGGATAAAGAGGTCAAACTTGTTGCTGTTGAAGCCGGGGAAAAGCCCTGGAATGTACGGAAAAAGCAGCCCTTCACTCGGCCTGCCTCTGTGCAGGAGAAGAAGGGATCTTGCACGGGGCCAGGACAAAGGTGCTGCAGGATAAAAACGGGCAGATTCTCGAATCCGAATCCATTTCTGCAGGGCTTGACTACTCCGGGGTAGGGCCTGAACTTGCTTACCTGTCCGAGAGCCGCAGGGTTACAGCCCGATATGCTACGGATAATGAGGCCCTTGAAGCTTTCCACGAATTAAGCAGGCTTGAAGGAATCATTCCTGCACTGGAATCTTCCCACGCCCTTGCCTACCTGAAGAAAGCATCGGAAGCCGGAGAACTGGAAGAGGTAGTGGTCGTAAACCTTTCCGGAAGAGGGGATAAAGACCTGGAAACAGTCCTTAGGCTGAGAGGAGGAATCTGAAATGAAAAGGCAAAAAATCTCAGAGAAATTCGGCGAACTGAGAGAGAGAAAGGAAGGAGCCCTTATCTGCTACGTAATGGCAGGAGATCCCTCTGCAGAGGCAACAGGCGAGATTGTAAAGGCTCTGGCAGACGGGGGTGCGGATATCATCGAACTCGGTTTCCCGTTTTCGGATCCCGTGGCAGACGGCCCTACAATCCAGGCAGCTGGCCAGCGGGCGCTTGCAGTCGGCATGGATACTCAACGCTATTTTGAGCTCGTTAAAGCCCTTGAAGTCCGGGTTCCCCTTGTGTGCATGACCTATTACAACCCTGTATTCAGGTACGGAGTGGAAAAATTTGTAGAACGGGCTGCAGACGCCGGGATTAGCGGATTAATCATACCTGATATCCCTGTGGAAGAAGCAGCTGACCTGAAAAACAGCTGCGAAAAACATGGACTTGACCTGATATTTCTGGTAGCACCCACGACAACCGGGAAAAGGGTGAGGAAGATCCTGGAAAGCAGCTCGGGTTTCCTGTACCTTGTCTCAAGACTTGGGGTCACAGGAACCCGAGAAGATGTCTCGTCTTCTACTAAAGAGCTGCTTTCCAGAGTGGAAACAGGGCTTCCGAAGGCAGTAGGATTCGGGATCTCAACGGGAAAACAGGCTGCAGAAGTCCGAAATGCAGGGGCTGACGCTGTCATAGTCGGATCGGCTTTTGTCAGGATTATCGAAGATGGGAAAGAAGTAAACGAAAAGCTGGAAGCCCTTGCAAGAGAACTCAAGTCCGGCATATTGAAAGCCAGTTAAAGGGGAAAAGACAGGGGGAAATAGGGATCTAAAAGGAGGCAGTAGAAAATGCAGAGATACATTAAAAAGCTGGAAGAAGGCCTGGATCTGAGTTCCAAAGAAGCTGAAGCTGCAGTAGGCAAGATTCTGAGTACTGCATACGATGAGGAAATCGGGGCATTTCTGCTTGCCCTGAGAGCAAAAGGTGAAAAACCCGAAGAAATTGCAGGCTTTGTAAGGGGAATGAAGAAAGCCGCTAACACGATCAGACCCAGGACACCTTTCAGGCTTGTGGATACCTGCGGGACAGGAGGAGACGGCCTTAATACTATCAATGTTTCAACAGCAGCAGCAATCGTGACTGCAGCAGCAGGCGTGCCTGTAGCCAAGCATGGAAACAGGGCTGTCACCTCAATGTCAGGGAGTTCGGACGTGCTCGAAGCCCTGGGAATTAAAGTTGACATGGTGCCAGAACATGTCAGGAAAACAATAGAAGAGATAGGAATAGGGTTTATGTTTGCTCCGGTTTTCCACCCTGCTATGAAGAGGGTTGCAGGGGTCAGAAAAAACTAGGGGTCCGTACGGTTTTTAATATTCTGGGGCCTCTGACAAACCCTGCAGGGGCTAAAGGGCAGGTTATAGGGGTTTTTGATAAAAGACTCTGCGAGCCAATAGCTTTTGCCCTCGCGGAACTTGGAACCGAACATGCCCTTGTAGTGCATGGGGACGGGATGGACGAGATTTCAAACACAGGTGAGACCTATGTTGCGGAGCTAAAAAACGGAAAGGTTTCAACCTATACCCTGACCCCCGAGTCTCTGGGCATTCTGAGAGCAAGCCCCGAAGATATCATGGGCGGTTCCCCGAAAGAAAATGCCAGGGATCTGTTGTGTATTTTCAAGGGCCAGAAAGGCCCAAAAAGGGACCTTGTAGTTATGAATGCAGCAGCAGCCCTTTATGTGAGCGGAATAGTGGGCTCTATTCGGCAGGCAATCCCTATTGCGGAAGATGCCATTGATAGCGGAAAGGTCATGGTTAAATTCAATCAGTTCAGGACTTTTACTTCAGGTTTTCACGAACAGAATAATAAGGGCACTTCTCCGGGAAAAGGAATTTTGGTACCTTCCAAAACTTCCATATTAAACCCGGCAGCTGGGGAGAGGACATGCCAGCGAAATTAAAAACAAGAACAAAAATCTGCGGGATCCGCAGCCCTGAAGAAATAGAACTCGCAGCCCTTTATGGAGCTGATGCAGTTGGCTTTATTACGGAAGTCCCTGTCGAGAGCCCGAGAAAACTTGATTCGGACACTGCTGCTTATCTCGTCTCTGAAGTCCCCAGAAGCCTGAGTTCAGTACTCGTTATTATGCCTGAAAACTCTGTCAGTGCCCTGGAACTAATTGAAAAAATAAGGCCCGATATCGTGCAAATTCATTGCAGGATGCCCCTTCTGGAACTTGAAATTATAAAAGAAAAAACGGACATACCTGTCATAAAAACCCTATCTCTGCCTGCAGAGGGGGAATCTTCAGGAAAAAATCCGAGAAAAAATCTGAGAACACTGCTTTTATTTCCGACCTTCTCAAAAAGGTCAGCCTTCTGGAAGAAGCAAACGTTGTAGATTCTATTCTGCTCGATACCGGAAAGTCCGGCAAGCCCGGAGGAACCGGCTGTATACATGATTGGACCCTTAGCCGACGAATTGCGGGGAAAACAGGGCTTCCTCTGATCCTTGCAGGCGGTCTCACGCCCGAAAATGTTCAGGAAGCTATCAGGACCGTATCCCCTTATGCCGTGGATACGGCTTCTGGAGTGGAGACCTCCGGGAAAAAAGATACCCTGAAAATCAAAAGTTTTATTGAAGAAGTGAGGTGTGCAAATGCTTTCCTTTGACCTTGGAAAAGAAGAATTCAAAGAGCTTGCTTCGGGAATAAACCGACCAGGCTTTATCCAGCTCCTTGCAAGAATCGATACCGCTACCTGTTCTCCCCTTGAGCTTTACCGCACTCTGCGGGCGTCTGGGACTTCAGGCTATTCTTATTTGCTGGAATCCGTGGAAAAACAGGCAAGCCGGGCAAGGTATTCCTTTGTCGGAAACGATCCTGATGCCGTCCTCAAAATAAGTGACCGAAAAATTTCCCTTGAGCTCCTTAATCCGGAAGCTTCCGCCTTCTTTGAAGAAATTCTATCAAAAATGGAGGAGGTATGCGGGCCTGAGATCATGGAGAAGGAAAATCCCGAGAAAAAGGATACAGGGCTGAAAAACGGAAAGTTCACGTATATAATTCCTCACGGGAAAGATGCGTTCGATGCCCTTCGCCTGGCTTTTCCCGCTACAAATGGGATGGGACTCCTGAATGTCAGACGCTTTGACAGGCAGACTTTCCTGGGCGGGGCTATAGGCTATACGGCTTATGACGCTATTTACGACAGCTGGCTCGGAGTCGAAAAAGGATTTGAGTCCGAAGTTCCCGAACTGCAGTACCTGTTAGTTTCGAAAACCTTTGTGTTCGACCATCTAACTGAAGAAGTTTATATAGCGATCACTCCCTTTGTAAATTCGGGGTCGGATGTTGGAAAAGTGTATGAAGAAGCTTTTTCAGAGGCAGAAAGACTTTGCTCCATACTGAAGGAAACTGCCCTTTCCGGAGATTCTATAGAAACAGCAGTGTCAGGTGCATCAACTGTCTCAGGCTCATCCGTTTCGGGCTGCAGTGCTGGGAAACAGGAGTTTGAAGCGTCGGTACTACAGGCAAAAGAGCATATTTTTGCAGGGGATATCTTTCAGGCAGTCCTTTCCAGGAAATGTGAGTTCAGGCTTGAGCAGTCTCCTTTCGAACTCTACATGCAGCTTCGGGCAATCAATCCCAGCCCTTACATGTATATCTTTGAGTTTGGAGACCTGGCAATTGTCGGTGCAAGCCCTGAGACTCTGCTGACTGTCCACAACAGGACCGTTATCATAAATCCGATTGCAGGCACCTGCCCCCGTGGAAAATCCGAAGCCGAGGATGAAGCCTTTGCTTCGCATATGCTGCACGACGAAAAAGAAAGGGCTGAACATGTAATGCTTGTTGACCTCGGGAGAAATGATGTACGGATGGTTGCGGAAAGCGGCTCGGTAAAGGTTTCCGAGTTCATGAAAGTCCTGAAGTATTCCCATGTACAGCATATAGAAAGTACGGTTTCAGGAATTCTTAGGCCTGAGTGCGACCAGTTCGACGCTTTCAGGGCGGTATTTCCGGCAGGAACTCTCTCGGGGGCTCCGAAAATCCGTGCCATGGAGATTATTTCCGAACTTGAAGCCTCTCCAAGAGGGATTTACGGCGGGGGAGTCGGGTATTACAGCTGGAACGGAGATGCAGATTTCGCAATCGTAATTAGGACAGTACTTGTACAGGGCAAGAAAGCGTCGGTGCAGGCCGGTGCAGGAATCGTAGCTGATTCTGATCCGGGATATGAATTCCGGGAAACTGAGCGCAAGATGGCAGCCATGCTTGCGGCTATAGGCGGAGAGCTTTGAGATAAGGTTTTGAAGCAACTATGGGGTGAATATATGAAGAAAAATTTGGAAAGGGGCCTTTTAGAGAAGGGAAACCCAGGAAAACTAGTTCCTAAAAACAAAAATTTTAAAGGGGAGAAGCCAGGTGAAAAAAGTAGGGGAGAAATAAGTTCAGGAGGTATTTTCAGGTGAAGGTGGTTTTCATAAACAATAAAGATTCTTTTGTATGGAATCTGGTAGACTACATTTCTTACTTCGAAAAAGATACCCTGGTCCTTCCTAATACGGTTTCCTTAGAAGACCTCCGAGAGATAAAGCCTGATGCTCTGGTCATTTCTCCCGGGCCCGGAAACCCTTCTGACCCAAAGGATATAGGAAATTGTCTGGAAATAATCAGGGAGATGGGCAGGGAAATTCCCCTACTTGGAGTCTGTCTTGGACACCAGGCAATCAATGTGGCTTTCGGAGGGCTGATCAGGAGAAATAAGGTAGGACCGGTGCATGGGAAAAGTTCGAAAGTCCTGCATACGGAATCCGCATTATTTTCAGCATTTGAAGGCCCATTCGAGGCAGGCCGCTACCATTCCCTTGAAATTGGCGAGCCTGCACCCGGGATAAAGGTTACTGCCAGGGCAGAGGACGGGAGCATTATGGCAGTGGAGCATGTGCAATACCCAATCTATGGCCTGCAGTTTCATCCCGAATCAGTGCTCACTCCCAACGGGTTGAAAATAATTGAAAGCTTCCTGGAAGTTTCCAGGAATTATAAGAAAAGACGGACGGCTGTTTAAACAGCCAGAATTTTTTCCGTAAGATTATTTTTCCTTTTTTACAGCCTCAATTTCTGGCTCCTCACTTTCCCCTTCTTCCTCGAAGAATTCCTCTTCTGTGAATTCCTCATTGGGCCTGACCGCATAACCTGCAGGCTGAAGGTTCTGAAGTTCTGCATTTTCGCTTACAGTCTGTGCAATAATTTGAGGGTATTTTTTTATCTGCTCCCTTGTTACGAAACCTGCTGCTTCGGAAGATTGTATAATTCTCTCCCTGGCAGTTTTCGCTGCTTTGCTAAGATCTTCAAGCTTCTGTCTGTTTGCGAGATAATCGATTTCCTCAAGTGACAGGGTCGTCCAGAGGGTTACAACCTCCATTTTCTTTGCAACAGCTCCTGATCCTATAATCTCAAGGGTTTCTACCGCATTTTTTGCAGCTTCAAGCATCTGGAATTGGGTTGCTCCTTTTCCTATTTCCTGTACGGCTTTTGAAAAAGACCAGAGGGCATTTGAGTATTTTTTCTCCAGAGCAGATTCTGCAAGAGCTTTAAGTACATCTACAGTAGTAGCCGCAACATTCTCCATCCTTTTCTGGACGGCTTTGTTGCCTATGTTGCGAAGTGAAATTACGACTCTCTTTAAATCCGTCTCCAGATTTGCCTCGAGCAACTCTTTCCCGAATTCCTGGAGATACTCAACATATTGGAGTGCATTATAGTCATTCTGTTCTCTTATTGCTCGCTCTCCAGCGTTTCCAAGTTCAATAGCTGTTTGTTCGTTCAGTGAGAACATATTAAAACCCCTTTTCAGTAAAATCCTGTGAAAAATGCTTGGATTTTAAGAATTTAATTATTTATATAGGTTTACTCTGATATTAGTCTTCCTATAATTTTAAAAATACATCAGTAACTTCAGGGGTTTTATTAAGATCATTTCAAAACTTGATTTAATTTCATTATTGCTGTTAACATTCCAACTTCAACATGTGATATTTCTTTGATTTCACATCTTGGTCGTGTCCTTGAGTAATTGACTTATTTTGGCTCTTCGCTGTTTTGAGTGGTTAATTTACATCCATTTTTAACTATGGAAGTAGCATGCATAAAATTTAGATACATTTTTGTTGAAAATCACAGTAAAGCTCGATGTTTTTCATTTTGGTCGGACAACTGTCCAACTAAGGGGTCGTTACGAAATAACTTAGGTAACACATAATTATTTTGGAACAAAATCGATGGAGCTGCTTATGAAACTAATTAAGTACAGTATCAAAATGTGCCTAAGTTATTTCGCTGTGGGTCCTCAGTAATTAGTTTCAACCCATACAAAACAGCGAAGAGCCTGGTTTTAATTATAAATAAAATAGAAATGTTTATTACTTATAAAAACAAATTTCCTTTTAAATTAAATTAAATTAAACAGTTCTGACTTATTACAGGGGATTCAATGAAATTCATAAAAACTATTCTTAAAATATTCATATTTGTTGCTAGTTTTTTTGTCAGTGTAATTGCATTAATTCTTCCTTGGAAGTTACGTAAAATATATCTGAGCCTAATAGGATCTGCATCATTAATTGTGTTAAGTTCTTCTTTCATTATGGATTTAGTAAATGAATATGCTTTTGCACGAGAATCTGACCCTGAAACGTTATTAAGAAAAGATTGAAGGTACCTTTTCAGTCTACCTAAAATCAGTTGATTGATATTGATTTTGACGAAAGACAGATAAGTACGATTACTAATGAAAACAGAAGAAACATGATCAATGGAACATGATCAATGGGCAACAATTAACGAAAATTACTTCATAAAAATATTTTCACATTGGTGTTGTTTTGTCCAGGTTGAATAGTTAGTATCAAAGGAGAGTAGGATAAATGAGTGAAAATAAAGATCAAATCAGTGTTCTTTTTTCAGGTGGATCTGATTCTACTTTAGCGGCGGCTTTAGCTTGCGAACAATTTAATACTGTTCACTTATTGACTTATTTTAACTCAGGAATGCCTTTTACAGAGAAAGCAAAAATCAATGCTGGAAAATTGTCCAATTATTTTGGTAAGGATAAGATTGTACACAAATTCATAAACTTTGAAGAGTTGTCAAAAAAAATATATTATGACAATTATATTAGTGATCTCCTTAAGTATAAAGGGTATATGAACCCATGTTTTTGTAATGCATGTCAGCTTGCAATGCACATAAGCACTGTCTCATACAATATTGAAAATGATATTCATTTTACTTGTGATGGATACAAAAAAGAAAAAGGCCATATATATATATTTATGTCTCAAGAAGGCATTGAGAAACTTAAATCATTTTATAAATGTTTCGATATCGAATACAAAAATCCAGTGTATGATATACCCAGAACTGACTGGAAATTGTTTGAAATGGGTATAACCATAAAAAAAATGTAAAGTTTCCTCATGAGCGTTTAGATTTTAGCACCCAGCATCATTGTCCTGTAGGAATTATAGTTAATGCTTATCTCATGGGTTATTTCTTTCCTTTATATGGTCAAAAAGCAAGTTTGGATATTTCGGCTAAATACTGGAATGAAAAAATTGCGTTTTCCGAAAAATATATCAATAGTGTTCATAAGAAGCCTTAATTTTGATTTGTGGGATACATGAACAATATAATGACTATAGATTTAGAGGATTGGTATCAAGACGTTGATTTTAAAAATTGGAAAAATTACGAAGATAGAATTCTCCAAAATACTAATAAATTGTTGTCTTTGCTCGATGAAGCAAATGTTCAAGCTACTTTTTTTGTCTTGGGGTATAATGCAGAACGTTTTCCAGAATTAATTGAAAACATTTGTGATAAAAATCATGAGGTTGCAATGCATGGATATGATCATACTCCTCTTTTTATGCAGACTCCTCAAAAACTAGAAAACGATATAAGGAAAACTCTCAAGATACTCAAACATATAACTAACGATGAAATAATAGGTTATAGAGCTCCGTGGTTCTCAGTTGTCAAAGAGACTTTTTGGGCAATAGATATACTCAAAAAGTATTTTGAATACGATTCAAGTATTTATCCTACTAGAACACCTTTATATGGTATTCCCAAAGCTCCTAGGTTTCCGTTTCGATTTTCATTAAGTGATCCAACAAAAATGGGAGCAAAAGGACTTTTGGAATTCCCGCCTGCTACATATGAAATTCCAATTTTTAAAAGAAAAATTCCGGTTGCTGGAGGTTTTTATTTGCGCTTATTCCCCTGTAGCTTCTCGAAATACTTTATTGAAATAATTAATGAAAATCAGCAACCTGCAGTTTGTTATCTTCATCCTTGGGAAATTGATCCACAACAACCTAAAATAAGATCTTACAAGTGGTGGCACTACTATAACCTCAATAAAACCGAAAAGACGTTTAAACGGGTTTTAGACAACTTTACTTTTGTTTCTATAAAAGATTATTTAGCTTCCGAACATATTGAAAATATAGAGTGCATAAATGATTTGTGGTAACTTATATTGAATATATCTAGGACTTACGCGGTTGAACTGAGAAAGCAATAGCATTAAACCCTTAATTGTATAAAACACTAAACCAGTCACAACGTCGAATATTCCTGGTTTTGTGCTTCAAGTGCGTAAGTCCTAATATCTTTACTTTGAAATTGAAAATACTTTATTAGTTATATTATTTTGACAGTTTTGTTAATCATAATAATTATGGATGTGAAGACTTCTTGAGATCATGGGCAATTATAATACCGACAAAAATTTTAAAGAGGTGTTTTTTTTCGAAGCAAATTGCTTGTTTAATTTTCGACGTTAATATTTATCCGTATTCACATAGAAATTGCCAAAATTGGGATTTTACGACTCTTCTACTAAAAAAAACATTAGATATGTTTGTACAAAATAATCAGAATATTCTTGAAATTGGAACAGGACACTTAGCCATTCTAAGTATTTATATTGCGAAAAAGAAAAAAGCTAATATCACCGCAGTGGATATAAATCCTGAATTTATCAAAAATGCTGTAGTAAATGCAGAGAAAAATGACGTTTACATCGATTTCAGGCAAAGTGATCTGTTCTCAAATATAGAGGGAACATTTGATATTATTTACTTTAATCCTCCTTACGTTCCCACAGAATGGGTATTCAAAAATAATAGAGAATTGTACTCTAATTCTATCTTTGATTTTACTTGGAATGGGGGACCAGATGGATGTGATACCATAAGGAAGTTCCTTAAAGATGTAAAATGTTTTACTCATAAAGATTCGAAAGTATTACTTGGAGTAAATTCTGTTTTTGTGGATAGATATAAGATGAGCATGTTGATTGCGGCTGCCGGCTTAACGCTTGATTCTATAATTTCGTCGAAGTGTAATCCTGCCAAAGTGTATGTGATAAAACTGGAAAAATACTAAAAAGGGTACATGAGTCCTGATGTGATGCTAAATGAATATTTTAATGCTTAATGAAAGTGATTGGATTAAAAGAGGACCTCATAGTTATCATCATCTGATGGATAGAATGGCATTGAGAGGTCATCAAATAAGAGTAATTGATTATGAATACCTTTGGAAAGAAGATAAAGAAAGAACAATACTAACTGGTCGAAAGGAAATCAGGGGAGCTTATAAGATATTCAAGGAAGCTGATATAACTCTCATTAGGCCTGGAATGATCAAAGTCCCCATTCTTGATATGGCATCTATTCCTTATTTTCACGGAAAAGAAATCAAAAGACAAATAAAGGAGTTTAAACCGGATGTGATAATAGCATTCGGTATTCTCAATGCATATATCGGTATGCAACTGGCTCAAAAACACCATATTTCCTTTGTATATTATCTTATAGACCACGTACACGCACTGCTTTCAAACGCATTTGAAAGGAAAGTTGCTGAACGATTTGAAAAAAAGACAATTCAAGGTGCAGGTATAATATTTGTCGCCAACCAAGGATTAAAAGACTATGCCGTTGAAATGGGTGGAAATATCAATAAAATATCTATAATCTCAGCAGGCGTAGATCTTAACAAATTCAATCCGCAGGTAGATGGTTCTTCAATTAGAGAAAAATATGGGATTAAAAAAGATAATGTCTTATTATTCTTCATGGGGTGGATATACGATTTCTCAGGGATGAAGGAAGTTGCAGAAAGTATTTCTGTAGCTGACAGTGAAAATGTTAAATTAATGATAGTCGGCGACGGGGATCTTTACAGACCATTACTCAAAATGAAATCCAAAAAAACCTTGATAGTAAATTGATACTAACAGGAAAAATCCCATTTGAAGAAGTTCCCAAACATATCGCTGCTGCTGATATATGCCTTTTGCCAGCTTATAAAAATGAAATAATGATGAACATAGTGCCTATTAAGATATATGAATATATGGCCATGGGTAAGCCTGTCATTGCCACGAACCTTCCCGGCATACTAAAGGAATTTGGGTTGGATAGTGGAATTAATTATATTGAAAAGTCAGCTGATACGTTAGAAAAAGCAATATGGCTTAATAAGACCAATGAAATTGAAGCGGAAGGTAAAAAAGCATATTCTTTTGTGCATGATTTAAGTTGGGACAATATAACTGATAAATTTGAAAATTTATTAACTGTAAAGGAATGAGTATGACAGTAGCTCTTCGCTTTTTTATATGGATTGAAAATAGTTTTTAAGTTGAAAGGGACTGAATCAAAAAATCTCGATTTTGAAATAACTAACCGATCTACTGATCAGGAAGAAAGTTCTGAAACTCTTATGAACTTGGGAATAAGGATGGTTTTGGGATAGACTCATTACAACAGGATAGGGTAGAATAATGGCTACAATACTTGGAATTCATGATTCGTCATTTGATTCAGGAGCTACTTTAATAAAAGACGGTGTTATTTTAGCTGCAGTACAAGAAGAGCGTGTTGCAAGAATAAAGCATTTAGGAGGTTTTCCATCTTTATCAATAGTTGACGTGCT
Source organism: Methanosarcina sp. ERenArc_MAG2 (assembly GCA_023955635.1). GTDB lineage: Archaea > Halobacteriota > Methanosarcinia > Methanosarcinales > Methanosarcinaceae > Methanosarcina > Methanosarcina baikalica. The sequence goes on along the minus strand of JAMXHR010000010.1, from coordinate 44,530 downwards.
CAATATCACAAATACAGATCCTGGAGAAATAGATGCCGTCGCAGTAGGCTTTAAGCAACCAGATTTTGGCTTACAGGCACTACAATTATTTTGCAATACTAGCTCTAATTTGAATCCGCTTAAATCGAAAACCGATATCTATAAAATATATGCATTTGAAAAATACGAGTCACTTATTCATAATAATCGTTTTTTCAGCAAAATAGATACACATTTGTCAGATATTTTACTGCACCATATGTTAAGAAAATTGGGCATAGATGCAAAAGTTAAAAGATTTGATCATCATCTATGTCATGCAGCCTCTGCATTCTATTCTTCTGGTTTTGAAAGATGTTTGGTAATTACCGCAGATGCGAGAGGCGATGGTATTTCTACTTCAGTAAATATTGCAGATAATAATGGAATTCAAAGAATATCTTCATCAGCTACCAGTGCCTCAATGGGTCACTTTTATGGGGGAATTACTGAAGTGCTGGATTTTGGATATGCTGATGGAGAGGGTAAAACCGAAGCACTTGCAGCATTTGGTAATCATTCAACTGTTTACGAAAAACTAAAGCCGTATATCTCGGTGGATAATATGGTCTTAAAAGGAAAGATGGACCCATATCAAAGACTTATTAGTGTTCCATTGTCCAAAATAGTAAAAGGGTACCGTCGAGAAGATATTGCATACGCTGCTCAAAAAGTATTGGAGGAAACTTACTTAAATTTGATTAAAAATGCCGTCGAAGAAACCGGAATTGCTAATATTACGCTTGCTGGAGGAATATTTTTAAATGTAATACTTAATAAAAAAATAATAGATATTGTCGAAGTTAAAGATATATTTGTACATCCAGCAGCAGGAGATCCAGGTATACCTACAGGGGCTGCATTTCTTTTATACTCCGAGATGTATGGGTTAAAATCAAAACGATGGGAACATGTTTACATGGGTAATAAATTTAGTAATGAGTACATCAAAAATGCTCTGGATAAATTCGATTGCAAATATACCTATGTGAAAGATATTGGGGGATATGTGGGTGAAGAAGTTTTACCAAAAGGTCATATTATTGGATGGTTCCAGGATAGAATGGAATATGGGCCAAGAGCACTAGGTGCCAGAAGTATATTGATCGATCCAAGAAACACTAAATCTCCAGATAAAATAAGGTCTTCCATAAAAAATAGGCCCTCTTTTCAACCCTTCTGCCCCAGTATGTTAAAGGACTCAGAAAGAAAATACATAGCTAACGGAAAAAATGTAGATAGTTCGTTTATGACGATGGCTTTTCAAGCGAAACAAGAAATGGTGGACGAAGCTCCAGCAGTTGTTTTTAAAGATCTAAGTACAAGAGTGCAAACTGTAGAGAACAAGTATAATACAAGCTATTACGACGCATTGAAAGCATTTGGAAAAGAAACAGGCACTCCAATTTTGTTGAACACCTCTTTTAATAGATCTGGCGAACCAATAGTATACACTCCAGAAGAGGCAATATATGATTTTAAAATCTGTAATTTGGATTTCTTAGCAATTGGAAATTATTTGGTGGAGCCAAATTAAGAATAAAGATATAGGACTTACGCACTTGATGTACAATTTCTCAGTTGAGCTTATGCCAAAATTGACAAAAATGCTCTAAAAGAAAAAAATAGATTACAACTACTTATTTTGCCAAAAAATTACATCTAAAGCCTCTAAAATTGCACTGCTAAATGCCGCCAAATACGGAATCTGGCTGAGATAACTCAATTAATATCATATATGATTAAAAAATTAGCATTTTGTATGATTTATATATCCTAGATTCGGCAGGTTAACGTAATTAGAGATATATCTTTTCATATTTCTCCCCCATGAGACTCAATATCTTCCAGTGAATCTCTTCCATATTCAATATTTCTGACTCTATTTTCTCTTCTTTCTGAGTTATAAGTTCTGTAATCCCCTGAAAATTGAAAAATATCCATCTCATTGTAGGTCTTTTTGTTTGTTTCCCTTTTTGATCTGGAACCGTTTCATTTTGTTCCTCTAATTTTGTCCTCAACTTCCATTCTGCTATTGAATAAATCATTAAGCAGAGAACTATTATCATGGTCACTGCTTCTATTCTTGCTTTATTCTTGAGGTAAACTTTTGATACGCTAAATGTGTCACTTTTCAAGAATCTGAATCCTTTTTCTACGTTATCCTGTCCTTTGTAATACTTTAGCATCTCTTCAGGAGAAATACTAATATCATTACTTGCAAGAATGAAAAGTCCCATTTTCTCCATTTCTTTCAAAACAAAAGCGTTATTAACCTTTATGCTGCCATCAATCCTGTAATAAGTATTTAATTTCTCATCTTTTGAAATTCTGCCTCTTTTACCTTCTTCACGTTTCTTAATAGCTTTCAAATCTACTTTTTCAAACACAATAGACGGGAATTCTTGAATCCATTTCTCCGCAGCTTTTAATGCATCCTCCTCGCAGAAAAAGTCCTCTCCTTTCAGCTTTTTAAAAGCCTTTTCTGCTTTTTCAAGCTCTTTTTCAATCTTTTTTCCGAGAGTTCCCTCTCTCTTCTCTTTCATCTTGTGAGAAAGCAACAAAACCCACTTTTGTTTGACTCCACCATATTCCACAAAAGTTTGATAAAACGAGTATCTATCATCGCTTTTCAGCATTTTCAGGTTCAAATTTGCAGTTAGCAACTCCTTTGCCTCATTAATTGTTGCAGGAACACGACTGATCCAGAATGCCTTTCCCATGTTCTTGAGATTATTATCTGTATAAAAGGAACTATCAGCGACATAGTACACTTTGCTTTCAGGTATTAAAACCGATTTGAGAGACTTGATTGCTTCCAGAATTGTGTTTTTGTCTGAAGCATTTCCTGAATGAGTATTCATAAAAAGAGGTATTCCATGCTGATTAACAATCAAGCTTAGTACAAATTGTTTGAGATCCCATCTTCCGTTTTTGGGAATTCCAAAAGTAATATCAATAGACTCAGTTTCTTCGTCATCATAATCCCCATAAACGCTGACACTTGTAGTGTCAGCGTGTAAACAATGGACAGGAATAGGTAGACGATTCATAATATGAAGAGTAATTTCCGTAAACAGTTTTGTAGGGCCATATTTTACGATTCTATCAAGAGTCTCTCCGATAGCGTATTGATTCAGGTCTTCTCTTGTTACACCGTCTCCAAAGAGCCTTTCCGTAGAAACGTTTTTGAAAAAATGAGGAAACAGGTACAAACGTTGCCCTATAAAACCAAGACCATTGATTACCATGGCAAGGATGCAGACTGAGTGAGGGACATTATGATCCCTTTCCTTTGGGAGTTTCTGATCGATCAGTTTGTTAACTTCAAGTTCTCTGAAAACTCCAGCGACAAGCCCAAGGTGACCTAAGAACCTTGTGCGTTTTAGGGAGGATTCAATTCTTCTACTGCTGTTTTTCTCTGCCATGGGAAGATCAGGAAAGAGATATAATATTAATTATATTAATTTATATGTTTACCTGCAGAATGACTCAGTTCCAAAATCTAGTGATTTTTGCATTTTTTGATCGAAATCTTGAATTTCCAAGAAGAATTCAGTCTTCAATAAAACTAAATATTCGAGATCTTCCGGCATCAATCAATGGGTTATGTTCAAAATATTGTGACCATTTTCAAAATCTAGTGCATCGATTCTCAAATAAATACATAATAAGCAAATAATTACAGCTTATGACGCAAATATTATTTTAAGTCACATGGAATTTTGTAACAAGGAAAACGAGCTGGTTACAGAGTGATTCGATCTGGATACAACCACGGAAAACACAGAAAGCACGGAAGAACCACGCTTTTACTACTTATTTCCGTATCTTCTGTGCTTTCCGCGGTTTTCAAAAAATTCATTTATGACATACTTTGGAATCGATGCACTAGTGATTTTTAATTTTATGTTCATCACTAGATTTTGGCATTGTGTCTGCCGAATCTAGGATATATACAAATCACATAAAAATATAAATATTTATTATGTATTTAAAATTCAAACGTAGTTTTTCTCACTATTAAACGACTAAAAATCTCTTTATTTAGAATTATCGACCTAATATTGCATTAAATTGCTTTTAACTTGTCTTAAACAAATTTTTTTGCAAAATAAACTTTATTGTCAAATATTATTGGAAAATAAGGGATTTTACGGGAAATGGCAAAACCTCAGTTCAACCGCATAATTCCTACATAAAAGACAGTAAAATAGAAAGTAATCCAAATTTGCTAATATACTTTATTTATATTTTTACCTGAAACTGCAGCAAACACGGTCCAAAACGGCATCTAATCTGAAGTAAATAGAAAGAGTTAAATACATTTCATACATAATATATATCATATGAGTAAAAAACTCATGCCGGAATTTTGGCATATTTTTCCTGCATGAGTGCCAAACAATTAGCCTCAAGGTGGGAAGAAGGGTTAAACTCCTTACCTTCTTCCTACCTGAATGAACGGTTTTTGATATTTAAATAGAAATTACAGCATATTTACTCCCTTTTTTGGACGTGGTTAAAAGGTTACTAAACCTTTTTAGACCTGATTAAAAAGTTCAGCGATCAAAGGATAGTTTGCTTTAAAGGAAATACTTCCACAATTTATTAAAAACTTACGGTTTGGAGTAGAGAGCTAAATCTTCACAGAGTTAACACTAATTTTTTGAAATCGTTTAAGTGAGGCTTCTCTGGCAAACTTTCCTATATTCTTTGTAAAAAGAGAAGAAGATGGAAATAAGTATAATGATGGAATCAAGTATAATTACAGATATAACTATAATTATAACGGAATGTCATCAATTCGAAAAAGCTATATAGTAGCTTTTCCCGACTTTATAGAGTAGACTCAATTTTTTTCTGAAGATCCTTTATTTCCTGAAACTTCCCTATATTTCCTTTAGAGTCCGTACATCCTGTATCTTTGAAGCCATCCAGAGCCAGTTCCGCTACAATGGAAGAATTATTTAAAAGATGTTCCTCAGCCTGAACTCTTAAGGTTTCAAGTGCCCACTGGCACTGCAGAGCAGCCTCATGAAGTCCTTTATTTAAAGATAGTTTTCCTATCTCTTCTATCGAAAGAGCTGTTGAACTGAGAGCTTTATCGAAGTATCTTTCTGCCGCAAGCTTGCCTATCTCCTCAAGCAGAATAAGGGTACTGACAGTTTCAAGTTCAAGGTTTTCTGCTGCTACCTTTTTTCCAATTTCTCCAAGACATGTTGCTGCATTGAGCACAATCTCTTCATTACCACGCCTGGCGGCAGCAGACGCAATCTCTTTAATGAGTAAAGAACATGAGATAGTCTGATCCTGATGCCACCTTTGTGGAGAAGAATTCCAGATCTCCATGAGGGTCGTAGCAGCGACCTTTGAGCCGGCCTCAAGGGAATGTGCGGCTGCGGCTCTTCCCAATTTCCCTGTTGCTATAAAAGCCCTAATCAAAGCGGATTCAAGTCCCTTTTCTGCCGCTATCCTTGCAAGTTTCCCGAGGAACAGGGAGGAATTGATAACAACAAGCTCCATTTCTCTTTCTGCAGCAGACTGTGCGATGTTCTCCATTGACAGGATAACTCTCTCAGCATCTACCTCTTCGTTTTCAGAGAGGAAGCCTTCCCCAATTCCTGTAAGAGAGTCCAGGGCCTGAAAGACTCTGCTCTCATCTATCTCTTCAACTGCAGACAAACTTATCTTGACTGCCTCTGCCTCATTTAATGTGATCATTCTTCTTGCCCCTTTTTATTGGTCGTAGTAACACATCAAGTTTCAAATTTTTACCTTTACATTCGCAATTGTTATCTGCACGTTTTATTACTTTGGGAGTGCGGAGGGTCACGAATACTCTATCCTTTAGGTCGGGGATGAAGTGAACCCTCGCCTCTTTTTGGTTTTGTTTAAACCTCTATATCATCGCTTCTTTGTAAAATAAGGTTTCCTGGTACCATAGTTACAGGAGTTGGGAATGCGACTCTATATCAAGGAAATCTTGTCAAAGGATACTTAAATATTCCCCATAAATCGGCGTGTGGCCCATCAGCATACCCCATCCTTTACAGGCTGTCCGACAATTACTCCTAGTAATAAACAGATTCCTTCTTTTTCAGTTTAAAGGCTTTATATGCCTTATTTTTCACATGTTTTTGCCCTGAAATTGAATTGTCGGACAGCCTCTTTAGGGTGGGATGGCCGCATGCAATTTGATTTTGTAGGGTATTCAACTGAAATAAAATAACATTCCAAAGCAATCAATGATAATATCAAAAGATAGTTTCAGACTTCATTGAATTCGATACTGATGCTGCCGGCCTTTTTTGCCAGAGATTTTGCAAGGAATCCACTCTCCAATCTGCAGAGGTTGAGCACTGCACAGGGCACAAGGCAATTCGAGGAGCAATTCGCTTCCTGTGCCCTATCAATCACGTAGTTATTCTTGATGTCCAGGATTTCCATCGTGGGAATTTCCATATGAGAGAATTTCTTTATCTTTTCACATGGGGTTTCGATATCAACAATGATTTTGTTTCCTTTTTTGCTTCCATGGATTTTGTGAACAAACCCACAAAGAGTGGAGTTTACAGTAAGTGTAGCAGTCAACATATCACCTTTTTTAGTCATGCACGTTTTTTGATTATCCGTAAATAAGTGTAAGTCAGAATGTAAAATTAGTTGAGTCCGAGATTACTCGGACTGCAGGATCTCAAGGGCTTTTTCAAGAACTTCTGCGACTTCAGCGTCTTTGAGGTCTCTATCTTTTGTTTTTATGATTCCCAGTTCGGAGATAACAATGTGGCGGTCTATTTTAAAGCCTGCCAGTTCAAGGGTTTTGCGCGCACAGTTCACCGGGCAGCCGTCAATTGCAATTATCCTATCTGAAGCTTCAGCAGATTTCATGAGTCCGGGAGCTCGCGCTCCGATCCCGACGGTGCACATCATGTTTCCGATTTCCTTTTTATCGAGTTCTATTGCAATTTTGTTTGAGAACTGTCCTACGTTTGAAGCCCCGGCACATGGAAAGATTGCAACGTTTGCAGTTCCACATCCACATTTTACGTTTTCTGTCATATTTATTTCTCTCCTTCTTGAATCTACTTTCGGTTATTTTAGTCCTTTAAGTGGCAATTTTTTCTTTTCTTTTCTTTTCTTTTCTTTTCTTTTCTTTCATTTAGTGATCCATTTTTTGATGTCTTTTTCATCCGGAATTTTTCCTGCAAGCTTTACTTCTCCGTCAATAACAACCGCAGGAGTGACCATGACACCGTAGTTCAGGATCGTTTCAAAATCCTCAACTTTAACAACTTCAGCTTCAACACCAGCTTGCTTTAGTATCTTTTCAATGACTTCCTTTGTTTTCTTACATTTTGAACAGCCAGTTCCAAGGACTTCGATTTTCATGTTTTCAACCTCGTATTTTGGTTTTTATTTTTTGGTTTTTGGATATTTTTTCTGTCTTTTTCAAGCTTCAGTAATACTTCAGTTTCACAGAATAATGTTGAATAGATATCCCGTAAAAATGATAGATACTGTAATAATTAAAACAAAGGCTCCTATCAGCCTGTTTTTAAGCACTTTTTTCAGGATTATAATTTCGGGAAGGGAAATTGCATTAACGGCCATAAGGAAGGCAAGTGCAGTCCCTATTGGAAGCCCTTTGCCGATCAGGCTTTCTATAACAGGGATCATGGCCATCACGTTCGAGTAAAGAGGGACCCCTATCAGAACTGCAATTGGGACGGCAAACGGATTATCTTTGCCTGCATATTTTGCCAGGATGCCTTCGGGTGCATAGCCATGGAAGATTCCTCCCAGAGCGACTCCGATAATCACATATATCCAGACTTTTCCCACTATATCCTTAACGCTTTCATAGGAGATAGTAGCCCTTTCTTTTATATTCAGATCTTCCGGTTTTTTGGCCTGATCCCCCACTTTTATCCTGTAAACGAAATCAGCTACGTATTTTTCCATTTTCAGGAGGCCTATAAAATACCCACCAAACACACCAAGCAAAGTACCTGAGATCACATAAATTAAAGTTGCTTTTAGGCCAATAGTGGCCCACAGTGCAGCAACCGCGGCTTCGTTTACCAGAGGAGAGGTAATAAGGAAGGAGAAAGTTACTCCAAGAGGAACTCCGGCTTCAACAAACCCTATGAAGATTGGAACAGATGAACATGAACAAAAAGGGGTGATCGTTCCTATTAGGGAGGCAAGTAGATGATATTGCAATCCTTTTTTGCCTCCGAGCACTTTTCGGGTTTTTTCAGGGGTGATGTAGGTTCTGAGGTAAGAGATGAAAAAAATCATCACGGTTAGAAGGACGAAGATTTTCATCACATCGTAAATGATGAAATTGACACTTGCTCCAAGGTTAGTATCAGGTGCAATCCCAAACACCTCATATGTCAGTTTGTCAGCAATCCATTGAAGAGGATAGAATATGTCAACCATTTTGAAGTCCTTCTTTTATAAATTTGTTACTTCGTTTTAGTATCGTGCATCTCAATTTTCAATCATATCAGTATACATTGATATTACTTATTACTATATTAAGTTGTCCACAAAGCCAGAAATTTCCAATTTTTTAAACTCGATAAATTTTTGTGCCTGCGTCCAAAATGTTTTTTACATTTTTTCTGAAAATAAGCCCGTGAATTCTCTGAATAGTCGAGAAAGCTATAAAGTAAATCAGAAAAAAGCATTCCTGGAAAGGTTGCAGAAATACGTAAATGAATTATTTACGGAATAGAAGAAAGCTATCTTCATCGGCAAATCACTGGTAAGTTGAAACAGTGAAGATTGAATTTATTGCTGAAAAGCCAGGCAAGAAAACCTACTCCCTGAAGGAGGATGTCTTTCAGGTAGGATAATTATGAAGTTTTAATTGTATTAGTGGTAAAAATTACTCTTCAACAACTTTCAAAACCTTCCTGACTTTTTCGTTTTTTATAGAATATAATCTCATCTTCCCTTCTTTTCTTACTTTAATTATTCCCCAATCCAGCAACTTTGCAAGGTGCATTGAGGTATTGGACTGGGTTTTGCCAATGAGTTCCGGGATCTCACATGCACATAGCTCTCCTTTGCAGTAACCACACCTTTTCTCTTCGCATTTGCTCTCGGCTTCAAGAAGAGCCCCGATGATCCTGTACCTGGTATCTTCGCTTAGCGCCTTGAAAAGCTGTATATTTTCTCCATCAATCATATCAATAACCATTGAATTTGAGAAACTATATATACCTTTCTAAAGCTGGAAATTGGACCTGCTTCCTGCAAAATTAGTTGGGAGCGATAAAAGTTGTTGCTGTGGTGGTCCTTCTCTCGTAAGTGTCTTTCTTTATTCAGCGAAGGCTTTTATTCCTTTTTTCTCTAATGCCATGATTTTACAGTTCTATAGATTCTCCGGGTTTCATAATAATGACTTTTGTATCGACTTTTGCCTCAACGGCTCTTTTGAACTCTTCAGGGTCCTGTTTTATAATATCGAAGGTGCTGTAGTGCATAGGCACTACAATCTTGGGCCGGATGAGTTCTACAGCTTTTAAGGCTTCCTTTATCCCCATTGTAAACCTGTCTCCTATGGGCAGAAGGGCCAGTTCAGGTTCATAGAGTTCACCAATAAGCTGCATATCCCCAAATACTCCGGTATCTCCTGCGTGGTAGATAGAATGCCCGCTAATGCCTATTATAAAGCCTGCCGGACAGCCCCCGTCGAAACTGAAATCTGATGCCTCAATTGAAGAGGAATGAAGTGCCTCGGTCATGGTTAGTGCTATGCCTTCCACATGCACTGTACCGCCCTTATTCATGCCTTCTGCAAAGACTCCTTTTGATTTGATGTAGTTTGCAACTTCATGAATGGAAATTATTCGACATCCAGTCCGTTTTCCAATTTCTATCGTATCTCCAAAATGGTCGCGGTGTCCGTGAGTTACGGCTATGATGTCAGGGTTCAGTTCTTCAGGGCTGAATGGAGCCATTGGGTTTCCTGAAATAAAAGGGTCAATTAACACTTTTTTCGGCTTCGAGCAAAAAAGCAGAATGCCCAAGCCAGGTAATTTTTACGTCAGCCATTTCTTTGTCTCGCAGTCACCTGTTTTTTGTCACTTGTTTTTGTCAAAATGTAACAATCAGTAATGTAACTTTCTATAATGATCGGCTAATAATTGGTGATGGCCAGCTTCATCGTTAATTGAAAGTCATATTAACCTGCTTTCGGCAGGTCGACATTAAAAATTAGAATATTTTTCCGATACCGTTTTTGAATATTAGCTAACTATATATTGGGTTTAAAGTTGGTTAACGTGTGGCTCAATTCCCACGACATATATAAGTACTGAATCATTTTTTCATTGAAGTTTTGTATGAGAAATTAACAATTGGTCATATGTAAACCTAACAACTGCACACAATTATGGAGCATCATTTCAAAATCGCCATCAGTAAATCTATTGAAAATTAATTGTCGACCTGCCGAATGTAGGATATTAAAGGCTCATATGAAGAAGAGTCATACTAAGGGCCACATTCATAAGTGTCTTTCTTTTATCGATTTGTATGGATAAATGCCCGAAAACAAAAATTCCTGTGTCCTATCGAGTTCAGACTGGCAGCCGGAAAAGACGATATCTTGGGCAAAAAACTGAAACCGGCACTCTTCGGGGAGAAAATTCTATTTTTTAAATGATATATACTCTTTAAATAGGGTCCTCTTAAACTCACCATCAAACTGAAGATTATTTTTCTTTTTTTCCACTAATTAAGACGGTTAATGGTTTCCCAAAAAAAATACATCTTATTTTCCATTTAAATTCCAATTAAAGTCTTATAAAATCGTAAATTTTATTCAAGAGGACTTACAACCCTCCTCTGATGATAAAATATGAAAGCTCCGCTTATTCCAGTAAACGAAGATTTCAAATGGAAATTATTATCCGAAATATTAAATGTTTTTGGTTTTAGATCTTGCAGACAAATACTTACGAAGAGGGGCATCCTGCCCCCAAAATCAGTTCCTGCTTTTAAAATCGTACTTTTGAGCATATTTTTTCCTGTGAGATCTCCTATGCTATTAGGGAATTGAAAGAAAGGGGAAGCTTGAAAGCCTGTTTAAAAATCAGTTCAGTACCCACTGAAAAGGAAATTTATGACCTTCTTAGTAAATATGAACCCCAACAGTTTACTGATTTTGTTTTCGAATTATTGAATGATTTATGGACTCTGGTCCAAAATCTAGTGATTTTTGCATTTCTTGATTGAAAATCTGAATTCGTAAGAAGAATTCAGCCTCCAATCAAAATTAACATTCGATATCTAAAGGCTTCAACCTAGAAGTAAAATCACAAGGATTGTAACCAATTACAAAATCTAGTGCTTCGATTCCAAAATAAATTCCTTATTTAATGAAAAATTCGTGATCGGTGAATCTATTAGAAAGTCAAGTTTTGTGAATATACTTCGGAATCGCAGTACTAGTGATTTTTAATTTTACGTTCATCACTGGATTTTGGTACTGAGTCGATTTATGCCCTAAAGAAAAAATAGGTCGAGAACCACTAGAATATAGTAGAATATTTTAACAGTCCACTCATTTTTCGTATCGTAAATCCTTCTAACATATGTTGATATGCACGTATTATATTACACTTTGCCGTAAATTAATATGGAATATAATTTATTTTAGCGGAGACTGAAGCCTGCTGAATATTCACAGGAGAAAAGATTTTTGTGTGGGGAACAAAAGAAGGATTGGATTTCCTGATCAGTGAAACCCTTAAAGCCAGATATCTGCGCAAAGGGGAAAGAGATTGGGAGGATATTTGCGAGAGGGTGGCAAAGGCAATTGCAATAACTGAAGAAGAATATCTGGGATTTAAGGACCTGATGATCAGAAAGATTTTTCTTCCGAGTTCGCCCACGCTCATGAACGCGGGTACCGAGTTCGGGCAGCTTGCAGCCTGTTTTGTAATTCCTGTGGAGGATAGCATCGAGGAGATTTTTGATGCCATCAAAACAACAGCACTGATCCAGAAAACCGGAGGAGGCACAGGGTTTAATTTTTCACAGATACGCCCGAACGGTTCTCCCAGCCTTTGTGCAGACGGAGCTGCCAGCGGTCCTGTAGCCGTCATGAAACTTTTTAATGAGGCAACTGAGATTGTAAAACAGTTCGGAAGGCGCAGAGGGGCTAATATGGGCATCCTCAATGTTTCCCATAATGATATCGTTTATTTCATCAGGGCAAAGCATGTCGAAGGAGAATTGAGCAACTTTAATCTCTCGGTTCTGATTCCTGATACTTTCATGGAGCTTGTCGAAGCAGATAGGGTCGGTGAGGTGTGGAACAAACAAACAGGCATGACTGTAGGCTGCATATTTTCCGAAATTGTCGAGGGGATCTGGAGAAACGGCGAACCAGGTATCCTTTTTTATGACCGCATAAACCGGGATAACTTCACACCTGCACTTGGCGATATCTCTGCCACGAACCCATGTGGAGAAGAGCCTCTTCTGCCTTTTGAATCATGTAACCTGGGCAGCATAAATGTCTCTTTTTTCGTTACAGACGGAAAAGTTAACTGGGACCTGCTCAGGGAAATCACCGGAAAAGCTGTCCGTTTCCTGGATAATGAGATCGATAAGAATACATACCCTGTTCCGGAAATTGAGGCTGCGACAAAAAGGACAAGGAAAATGGGGCTTGGAGTCATGGGCTTTCATGATATGCTTTTGAAGCTTGGGCTACCGTATGACTCTTCAGAGACTCTCAAGCTTGCGGAAAAGCTTATGGAACAGATTAGCTGGGCTGCAGTCCGAGAGTCAAGAAAGCTTGCTGCAGAAAAAGAGCCTTTTCCTGAACATGAAAATTCCACCTGGGAACTTCCTATGAGAAATGCTGCATTGACTGCAGTCGCTCCGACAGGCACAATCAGTATTCTTGCCGGTTGTTCTGCAGGAATTGAGCCTGTTTTCAGCTGGGTATACAGGCGGACCCGGACAGTAGGAAAGGAATTTATGCTTGTTCATCCGCTTTTCGAGGCGCATTTCATGTCAAAGCTACCGGAAGTTGACTACAACTGGCTTCTCAAGCATGTCTATAAGCACGGCACCCTGCAGAATGTGGAAAACCCGAAACTTGTAAGTGAAGAAGAAAAACGGATCTTCAGGTCAGCGCTTGATATTGACTGGAAGGCTCATATTAATGTGCAGGCAGCTTTCCAAAGGCATTGCCATGCCGGAATTTCGAAAACAATAAATATGCCTGATTATGCAGGGAAAGAAGATATCAAACAGGCTTTGATTTATGCTTGGAGACAGGGGCTCAAAGGGCTTACCATTTACAGGATCGGAAGCAGACAGCATGTAGTCCTCAGCCTGAAGAAGCCTGAAAGCTGAACTTATAGTGGGGAAAACTCAGAAAAACCAAACATTAAAACGATTATTACACAGTGTTATATTATTACAAATATATTATCTTACTAAAAATATATATACATTCCTTCCCTCTAAATTATCTATGACTGCTCCCCTTAAGCACCACTTTGAACTACTAATCGCCTGCATAATTTATGGCACTGTCGGGATCTACATGGCATACCTACAGGACATGTCAGTAGGTTCAATTATTTTTTACAGAGTGTTCTTTGGACTTTCAGCCATTTTATGTTATCTTGCCATTACCGGGAATTTAAGCCAGCTCGCTCTAAAAAGAAAGAAAAATTACCTGATTTTCCTGGGAATCTTTTATGTTTTGCAAATGTTTTCCTATTATTCTGCAATTCGTTATTTAGGAGCCTCTTCAGCAGTTTTGCTACTCTATACGGACCCCATTTATCTAACCTTCCTTGCACCTCTACTTTTGGGAGAAAATAATACGGAAAAAACTATCTTTGCCCTTTTCCTTGGCTTGATAGGCGTCTTCTATGTAACAAGACCGGAAGGAGGCTTCGAACAGCTTGAATTTGGCAGCAGTTACCTTAAAGGAGTACTTTTCGGGCTTATAGGAGGCCTTTTCAGCAGTGGCGTTATAATCTCCGTCCGTTACCTCAGAGACGAATATAATGGCCTTACTCAGCTCTTCTGGCAGAGTGCAATCAGCCTGTTTTTCCTTTCACCGTTTGCAGTTTCCGTTCCAGGGAATGTGCTTGCTGCAAATCTTCCAGTCCTAATGCTCTTCGGGGTTCTGATTACCGGTATTGGAGCAGTGTTTTATATAAGAGGTGTAACAGGCGTAAGCGCTATTACGGGCAGCATACTTACTTTGCTTGAGCCGGTTTCCTGTATCTTTTTTGATTATACGGTACTTGGAAACCCGATTCACAGCGGAATGCTTATTGGCTGTGTTTTCATCCTGGCTGCTGCAATTGTCATCAGCCTGAATGATTCATTTTCCCTGAAAAAACTGATTTTCAGGGACAAAATAGCTTTTGGCAAAAATATTTTTGTCAGAAAAAACAAATTTTAAGGATATAGAATAAATAAATTCTATATCCATTTTTATTTTTCAATAAGAATGTTTTTACCCTACATTCCTTCCCAAAAATTATATATCTGCAGTCCCTCAATTCTCGGCCATGTCTGTACAGGAAAGCTCTTTAAAGCCGTATTCAGAAGTTGTAACTGGCAGTATAATCTACGGCACTATAGGTGTTTTTCTGGATAGGGTCCAGGATATGTCAGTTGGATCCGTTCTTTTCTCCAGGCTCTTTTTTGGCGTCTGCATGATTTTTATTTACCTGTTATTCAGTCGAGGGCTTGGACAACTGAAGCCAGGAAAAAAGAGAAAATATCTTCTGCTCCTTGGCCTTTTGAATGCGATTACGGGCATGTGCTATTTTTCATCTATCAGATATAGTGGTATTTCCGTTGCCGTCCTTTTGCTTTATACTGCCCCGGTGTATGTTAGTCTGCTTGCCCCTCCGATCCTGGGAGAACGCAGCAACAGTAAAACCCTTCTTCCACTCTTGCTTGCAGTTGCAGGGGTTTTACTGATCTCACGTCCCGGAGAAGTTCTGATAAGTGTAGATACAGACCCCTATTTCCAAAAAGGCCTCATTTTCGGCCTGCTTTCAGGGTTGTCGTTCGGTACGACTATAATAATGATTCGTTATCTCAGGCATGATTACACAGGAATAGCTCAGACTTTCTGGTTAACTGGAATAAGCCTTCTCTTTATGCTGCCTTCTGCACTTTCCACTCCACTTCATGTTTTCCTTGGAGACCTCAACACTTTGATTCTCTTCGGTTTCACTGTTACGTTCGCTGCCGTTATCTATCTCAGAGGGATTTCAGGAATCCGGGCGCAGACAGGAAGCATCCTTGCCCTTGTCGAGCCTGTTTCCGGAATTTTCTTTGATATCCTTGTTCTTAAAAATCCGCTCTATATGTCTACCCTTCTGGGTTGCAGTTTCATTCTCACAGCGGCTTATATTGTAAGCAAAGGGGAATTGAAGTAAAGGCGCGATATGCACCCTATCAGGAAAAGAGGAGATTTCGCCCCGAAAACAAAGGTTTCTGCAGGGTATCGTGTCTTCTGCCCAAAAGCTATTTACTAAGAGACCCCTCTACTTTTAATATAATGGTTTTGAAAATGCAGGAAAAGCATGACAGAAGAAAGCCCAATTATCGAGCTTAAAAACCTGACAAAAATATATAAAAACGGAATGGAATTTCGAGCGCTCGACAACGCAAATCTGAAAATTAAAAAAGGGGAGTTCGTGGCAATTGTAGGACCATCAGGTTCAGGCAAAAGCACTCTTATGCACCTGATAGGCTTGCTGGATACCCCAAGTTCGGGAACCCTCCTGATAGACAGCAACGATGTAACGAAAATGTCGGATAGGGAACGTTCAGAAATGCGGAATAGGATGTTAGGCTTTGTCTTCCAGTATCATCATCTGCTCCCGGATTTCACAGCCCTGGAAAATGTAATAATGCCACTTTTGATTGCAGGAAAAAGCAGGAAAGAAGCAAAGGAAGTTGCCGAAAAACTTCTGAAAGAAGTAGGGCTTGAAGAACGGATGGATCACAGACCTGGGGAACTTTCAGGAGGACAAAATCAGAGGGTTGCAGTAGCAAGAGCACTTAGCTGCTCTCCTGCAATCGTACTCGGGGACGAGCCTACAGGCAACCTTGATACAAAAACGGGTGACCTGATCTATGAGCTGCTCAGGCGGCTGAACAGGGAGTACAATCAGACGTTTATCGTGGTTACTCATAACGAAGACCTGGCCTCAAAAGCTGACCGAATTATCAGACTTGTGGACGGGAAAATTACAAATCAGCGAGGATAAAAGATGGAGTATGCAAAAGGAAGAATAGGAAGGGTCTTTACTGTCAGAATCGACCATGGAGATGACCTGATTCTGGAACTGATCAAACTTGCTGAACTAGAACGAATCGAGTCTGCTGTTTTTACACTGATCGGGGCATTAAAAGAAGCGAAGCTTGTTACAGGCCCGAAAGAAAGTGTAACCCCCGGAACTTGTATGGTCCGGCTTTGATAATGTCCATGAGATTCTGGGGATAGGAGATATTTTCCTAAAGGATGGAAAGCCGGAGATTCACCTGCATGCAGGGGCAGGCAGGGGAGAAAATATTAAACTGGGATGTTTGAGGGGTGAAAGCAAAGTTTTTATGGTAGTTGAAGCTTTCATTTTTGAGCTGGAAGGTATTTCTGCCAGAAGAACTGCAGATAGAGAACATGGCTTTGCTCCTGTGGGTTTCGAGCAGGTTCCGGATCTTGAATGATTGGGTAAAACAAGCATACAGTCGGTGCTCGAAAGTTTGGAAAATAATAAAGAGAATTAAGAATACAGTTAGGTAAAACAGATCTGGCGTTTTTCCTCTAGCTCAGTTTTGAAATACTATCTCCAGCTCCCGAAGCCTTCTGAGCGCGATAATTTTTTCAGTGTTGCCTTTTAAAAATTCATCCTCAAGAACCTGTACAATTTGTGGGAAGGGCACTGTTAACTGATAATACTTTACAGGTCTGCCTTTTCCTTTATTCTTTTTTCGGACCTTTCGTCCACCCAACCTCTATCCCTCAGAGGACGCATAGCTACACTCACTTCCGGCTGTCTGAGCCCTGAAACAAGTTCAATATGAAGGGACCTGAGTTCCCTGCAGTCTTTCAGACACACGATTGCAGTGGCCTCTGTCCTCGGGAGTCCCAGGCTCTGGAGCATGTCAATAATTGAATACTCTTTTTCGGTTAAATTAACTGGAGAATCGTCGGTCATCGAATGTGAATAATACTTTCATGTTTATATATTTTATGTAGATAAAATTGTTTTTTGAAATAAATTGGGTATTGTTAAGGAGTAAAAAAGCCATCTAACCCTACTAAAACCTTTTTTTGGAAGTTTGGATATAAAAACTCATATTAATAAATCTTCGGAAAGAATCGGTTTTGCAACCTTGACCAAAACCTTTAAAGCCAGTGTTTACAGGAAATGGAAGTTAATCAAATGCTTACAAGCCTTAGTTAAGGGTTATAGATAAGGAAATATCTGCAAACATTATAAAGGTAATACTCTAAATTTATACAGATACTCCAAATTTACATGGTTACGGATATTGGATACCTGAAGCAAAGGTATTTCTGGATTCAGGAATTCAACATATAATCTTTAAATATTAAACAGAATTTTTTATAAGAAACTAGCGTAAGACTTAATTAAAATTATTCTTGTTAACCGAATAAAGAATTAAATACAATTCGGACATGTAACGGTTAAGTCAAGGTTAAGCTTCAAATAACAGAATATATGTATAGATAGATCAGAGATTTAAAAGGGTGAAATGATGTCGTATATCGGTCTACAGCAGGATTCTGGAGAATATAAAATCCAAAAGATACATGCTCGGGAGATCCTGGATTCAAGGGGAAATCCCACTATTGAAGTTGATGTGTTTACACCAAAGGGATTTGGCAGAGCCAGTGTCCCTTCAGGGGCTTCTACGGGTACGAATGAGGCCCTTGAACTGCGGGATGCAGACCCTAACAGGTATGGGGGAAAAGGAGTTCTAACTGCAGTCAAAAATGTGAATACGATCATCCAGAAGGAATTGCTGGGGCTCGATGTGCGAAATCAGCGGGAAATCGATGAGCTTATGATCGAGCTCGACGAGACCAATAACAAATCAAATCTGGGAGCAAATGCGATTCTTGGTGTATCCATGGCTGTTGCAAAAGCAGCTGCCGATTCCCTCAATATTCCTCTTTATCGCTATTTCGGAGGCTCAAATGCTTTTACGCTGCCAGTACCCACAATGAATGTCCTCAACGGAGGCAAGCACGCAGGCAACGAGCTTGCAATCCAGGAATTCATGATTCAGCCCAAAGGTGCGGAAACCTTTTACGAAGCTCTCCAGATCGGGACAGATATCTACCATGTTCTTGGAAAGTTGCTGGAAACAAAATACGGCAAGTCTTCTACGAACGTCGGCTATGAAGGAGGATACGCTCCCAAGATGAGCGAGTCAACAGAAGCCCTTGATGCCCTTGTCCAGGCTATTGAGGAAGCAGGCTACACCGAATCCGAAGTCACAATCGGGCTTGATGCTGCAGCATCCGAGTTTTATGAAGGCGAATTCTACACAATCGACGGAAAGAAACTTGCTGCTCCGGAACTGATGGACTACTACGTTGAACTTGTGAACTCTTATCCCATTCTTTCCATCGAAGACCCCTTTTATGAGGAAGCGTTTGAGGACTTTGAAGCCCTGACCAATGAGCTCTGGGATACGATCATTGTAGGAGACGATCTGTTTGTCACTAACATCGAGAGGCTCTCCAAAGGCGTGGACATGGGGGCTGCAAACGCACTCCTTTTGAAGATTAACCAGATCGGAACACTTTCTGAAGCTTTTGACGCTGCAACTATGGCCTCCAGAAACGGCTATACAGTAATTGTAAGCCACCGTTCTGCAGAAACAGAAGACACCACTATCTCGGATCTCTCAGTTGCCCTCGGGGCAGAAATGATCAAGACCGGAGCCCCGGCCCGTGGAGAAAGGACTGCAAAATATAACCAGCTCCTCAGAATCGAGGAAGACCTGGGTGAGGTTGCACATTATGTGCAGCTCTAATCTTTTTTAACTTTATTTTTTAACTTCCCTTTTTTCGTTATTTTTCCTTCTCTCTTAAATTTTAGCCATTTGATGGGAGTTTATTGATATTTTGATATTCAATTTATCCTGACCACGAGCACCTGTATTTTGGCTTGACCCTGTAAAAGCTATTGAAAGCGCCTGAAGAGGACTCAACAGGCCTGAATATTAATTTTAGACCGTCTCAAAACTTCCTCTCAGCAGTTCTGTTTTCAAATAATTCCGATCATTTCCAGCCCTACGAAAATCATCAGGAGCACAAAGAAACGTTTCAGGTGTTCAGAGTTTACAAAATGGGCAATTTCAGCTCCTTTTCTTGCCGCAAGAAATCCCGGAGCTGCAAGCAAAATCCAGTCAATGAGACTGACATACCCAAGAGAATAAGGAGGGAGACCTGGTTGTCCCCACCCATTGATCATGTATCCTATTGATCCCCCGAAAGAAGTAAAAATTATTACAGCAGCCGAAGTTCCGATAGCTTTCCGCATGTCAAAATGTAGAAAGATAAGCATAATTGGAATCCCAAGTACTCCTCCCCTATTCCGAGAAGCCCAGAAAAAAAGCCTATAGAAATGCCAGCAAAAATATAAAGTACCGGATTCGAGTTGATTTCGTCCTCTTCTCTTACAGAAGGCGTCATATAGGTCCTGAGCGCTCCGATTATCATCACAATCCCGAAAATTGTGCTCAGTGTAAAAGCCGATAAATAAGAAGCTACAGTCGACCCCAAAAAACTGAAAATCGATCCTGAGACTCCCATAATTGTTGCCTGCTTCCAGAGAACTGCTTGTTTTTGCTGATACTTTAAAGTGACACTTATGGAGTTAAACAGAACCACGAAAAGGCTTGTTCCGAGCGCCACCCGTATAGCCAGGTCAGGCTGCATCCCCGTTTCCTGCAAAAGCCAGTACTGGACAGGAGACATAACGAAGCCTCCTCCCACACCCAACAGGCCCGAGATTACGCCAGTAAAAGCGCCTGTGAAAATGAGAATTGCGAAATAAAGAGGTTCTGTAGGAGTCATCTCAGTTTAATGTTTTATTTTGTTTATATTTTAAGGACAGCCAAATTTTAAGACAGGATTCGGGCTATTTTCTACACGGAATTGTGAGTTCACTCAAGTTAACAGTATCGTAATGAAAATATGCAGTGCTGTCACTGACAGTCAAATAGAAATATACGAAACTTGCAGGAAGGTTGTACTTGAAAGGATAAATGATGGGTTAAGAGGGGGACTATTTTTCATAAATAATTACCCCTTGGAAAATAGTGCTTATCTCCTTAACTTAAACTGAGTTTCCGGGCTTTCATGCTGGAGATCTGGATAAATCGAGTAAATGTACAAATTAAAAAGTAAGTATCCTGCGCAACAAATATTTAAAATGAGTTAAGTTATCTACCATAGATAGGTTTACAACTTGTTTGCCACAAACAGATTTATAATCTGCTTATCGTAATGGGTTTAAGAGGTGCTTTTATGATTAAAATAAAGTTACACGGTACATACAACATCTATTATGCTATCCTTGGCATGCGGAATCCTCTGAATTCCTGGCACCTTATGGACAGCAGCGAGCCTGACCAGGCAGGGAACTGCAAACTTGGAGAAAAGGATCTGAATCTGGCCCAGCGCCTAACTCTTGCGGGGAATGAGCATGGCAAGTTTTTAAGGTTTATTACGGTCTGTTTTGATCTCACAGCTCCTCTTTACTGGTGGAAGGAATTTGACACTTACAAGTTCGCAGAAAAAACTCATGTTCCACAATGCATAAGCTGACCAGCAAGGAACTCGCCCCTCATGACTTTTCTTTTGATACGCTGACAGCTTACAGGAATGACCAGATCCGGCATCTTAATGATCTTGTCAAAGCATACAAATCCCGCGAAGGAGAGGGCGAGGAAGACCATGCATATCGGAAAGCGATCTTTAGGGAACTTATCCAGGACCTTCCTAGTGCTTACCTTCAAAAACGGACAGTCATAACCAACTATGCCGAACTCAGGAATATTTACTTCCAGCGGCGTTCCCACAAGCTCGATGAATGGAGGGATTTCTGCATGTGGATGAAAGAAACTCTGCCTTACGCAGGAGAGCTCATCTGCGTGGAGAAGAAGGAGTGAAACCGAAAATATTTTTTCAGTAACCCCTGCAGCAAATAGATTTCAGAGCCCAGGCTCTCACTGGTCGTGCCCGCACGACCGGCTTTTTCCTAAAATATAATAGAAAAATCTGAAAAACGTGCCCTTTCAGCTTTATATTGCAGATACCTGCCACTTAAATACGGGCTTAATATGTTTTTAACGAGTCTTTTTAAGGTTGAAATGTAAATTCTTGATTGCTTATTCTCTTCTTTTTACGTCAACCTTAATAAAAATCGTTTGATTTTTTACGAGTTTTAATGCCTTTAAAGCTGCATCCTGATTTCAAGGCTGCTTGCAGGTATGACAAAAAAGCTTGAACCTCTTGAATACGGCTTACTCGGACTTTTAAATTCCGCAGGATCTGTAATATTTGTAAAATCTCCTGCGGAGCTTTTGGAGACATTTTTGAAGGGAAACTTATAAGTTAGTTGCCTTCTCAAAATAGTAAAATAGTTCCTGCACAGTCTACAGGAAATTTTAATATTCTACAGTTAATTCTCAATATTCTACAATTATTAATTTTCAGTATTCTGCAGGGGTCTGATCGTATGTCGTTTGTAACTGTTAAAGATGCACCCGGAAAAGGTAGGGGTGTATTTGCACAAAAAAATCTTAAAAAAGGAGAGGTAATAGAAACCTGTCCTGTGATAGTCTTACCTGCTGAAGAAATAGATGCGCTTGAACTTACCCAGCTCTATAATTATTACTTCGCCTGGGGTCCGGACTCAAAAGACGCAGCTATCGCACTGGGTTATGGGTCTCTTTATAACCATTCTTATACTCCTAACGCAAGGTATTACAAAGATCTCGAGAACAGCCTTATAAAATACGTTTGTATCGCAGATATCCAGAAAGACGAAGAAGTCACAATAAGTTATAACTGCGATCCTGAAGATAAAAGCCCTGTCTGGTTTGATCTCGCAAGCCAGAAATAATCTGGATTTTGCTGGAATATGTATACTTATCGACTGTTTTTGAAAAGAAAAATTCCTTCTTTCACACCTTTTTAAATTCCTCGGGAACGAAAGAAGGTTATATTTCTTTAATCACATTATAGTAAAAAATTGGCTCCTGTAAAATTAGATTCCGGATCTGTTAGGAGCTGAAGTTTCTCCTGAAGCCGTAAATAAAAGGAGTTAAAAATGGAAAATGCACTTCTCACTGTTTTTCGATTAAGCCTTTTCGAAACTTTCTGTGTCACAGGCTCTTTGATCCTTATTGGCGTGATACTCGGCATTATTGAGAGCAGAGCCAACTTTTATGTCCAGAGGGTCTTCGGATGGAAAGGAATTATGTTTACAGCGTGGATAGGCACTCCGATCCACGAACTCGGTCACCTGCTGATGTGCTACGTATTCAGGCACAGAATAAGTAAATTCAAGCTTTTTGACCACAAAGCCAAGGACGGAATCCTTGGATACGTTAATCACGGCTGGAACCAAAAAAGCCTCTACCAGAACATAGGGAATTTTTTCATAGGCATGGGCCCCATATTTAGCGGGACAGCGGCTCTTGTCATTGGGATGTACCTTTTCCTGCCGGGTTCGTTTGACACCTTTGCAAACTATTTGACCCTTGAACCCGCCCAGCCGGACCGGTATATGTTGACAGAAATCTTCGCACTCACAGCCGATCTCTTTGAAAGTATTTTTTCAGCAGAAAACATAACTTCAGTTAATTTCTGGATCTATTTTGCCCTGGCAATCGGTATTTCCTCCCATATAGCCCTGAGCAGGGAGGATCTTAAAGGAGCAGGAAGAGGTCTGGTCACAATATTCTTTTTTCTTTTACTGGTAAATGTGGTTGCCCTGATCCTCAATGCCGATTTTTCCGAATTTTTCACGGGAATCCTGGCTCTCAATGTCTATTTGCTGGCGTTTTCAATGATTTCGATTGTTTTTTCTTCAATCAGGCTGGTTTTAAGCGCTTTTGCATATTATCTGGGTAATAGATATTCCTGATTTGCAGTATGCGGTAATTTACTTGAACGCAGTTTTTGTGGTTTGAGCGCGTTACACAAAAGAAATATGTTAATATCTTGAAGTAGTATTTAGTTTTCAAGTACCATCTTTTTCCTTTTCACATGCATACATGGCTATTAATTATGCTACTTGTATAAAATTAGTGGAGATCTTTTCATAATGGATTCTGTAATTTTCCCTGATCAAATTCATATAGAACAAATAAAGAAACGCCTTTGGTGTGGCCGTGAATTTGGTCAAGCTGCAGTAATGATTGGCGCAGGCTTCAGCAAAAATGCAGATACAGCATCTTATAATGCTCCCTCTTTTCCTCTATGGAAGGAGCTTGCAGATGGTATGTATGGTGCCTTATACCCACCAAGTTCTGATTCCACTGATGATAGATTAAGAGCTACTTCAGGAGAAGGGGCTTCAAAATTAGCTTTAGAATATGAAACAATATTTGGGCGATCTGCTCTCGATAACTATTTGTTAAAGTCCATCGAGGATGGCAATTATCATCCAGGAGAATTACATAAGCTGTTACTTTCTCTCCCTTGGTCGGACGTTTTTACTACTAATTACGATACGCTGCTTGAGAGAGTCTCTATTTATGAAAGAAAGTATGATCTTGTTGAGACCCTTCATGACCTTCCAGGTAAAATGAAGCCACGAATAGTAAAACTTCATGGAAGTTTTCCGTCCCATCGCCCATATATTATTACGGAAGAAGATTTTCGTACCTATCCTAAAAAATTTGCACCTTTTGTAAACATGGTGCAGCAATCAATGATGGAAAATGCTTTTTGCTTACTTGGTTTTTCTGGAGACGATCCCAATTTCCTGTCTTGGTCCGGCTGGGTTCGTGATAATTTAGGTGAATCAAAGCCTCCTATTTATCTTTGCGGTTTACTAGAACTATCACCTTCGAAAAGGAAATTGCTTGAAAATAGAGGGGTAGTTCCTATAGATTTGTCTCAAAAGTTCCCAAAATCTGATGTTCCAGAAAATATTCGTTACAAAGAAGCAATAAACTGGTTTTTAAAAGAGTTACAGAATGGTAAACCTCCTAATCCATTAAAATGGCCTAAAAAGTCAAGAGGTCATTGTCACCTTTTCGATCAGAATTTTAAGGCATACGACCTTAAAGAAATATGTAAAATATGGAGCGGGGAACGAAAAGAGTATCCTGGTTGGGTTATTGCCCCAAAAAAGAACAGAGATATAATTTGGAACTACACAAAGTATTGGATTGACACTGTTTTTAATTCTATCGAGACGCTCCCAGACCTAGAAAAGTTTTTCTTATTGTATGAGCTGAATTGGAGGTTAGAAATAACCTTAACGCCGCTTTTTAGTAACTGGACTGAAATAATCAGTCAGACAGTTGAAAAATTCAATCCTTTTCCTTCTTACATGGAGATCCCAAATGCTTCAATAAAAGCAGATCAAATAGAATACAAAAGCCTCGATTGGGAGCGAATTAGAATAAGTTGGGTAGAACTAGCCTTTGCTCTTGTTAGAGAAGCTAGAGAGAATCATAATGAAGAATGTTTCTTGCTATGGATTAATCGTTTGGAATGTTTACTAAGTATACAGAAAGATTGGAAAGTAAGATTGTTTTATGAAAAATGCTTATTCTTCTTATTTAAATCAAACCAAGAAGAAGTAAGAAAATGCCTTGAAAGTTGGCCCCAAATAGATGACTTGCCTTTTTGGGAAACTAAACGAGCATCAATACTTGCTGAACTTGGAAACTTAGATGAGGCCGAAAAAATAGCAGAAAGAGCTCTTCAAAAAGTACGTCTTCAAATTCAGCCTTATGAGGTAGACTGTTTAACACTATCTCAAGAAGGTTTGATAATGTTTCTCCTGAAGTATATAAAAACGAATAGTAGTGATATAGAAGATTTTGTAGGGGAGTATAGAGACAGATGGGATAAATTGGAGACTTATAGGTGCAATCCCAATTCTCAAGTAGAAGCGTTAATTTTAAATGTAGGACAAATTCAACTGCCTAAATTAGGAAAAGAGATTACGAATTCTTTTGACAGGAGAACAAAGAGTGTAACATATCATCATTTATCAGAAAGCGAATGGATTTCTGCTATCCAACCTGCATTTTCTTTTCTTAGGATGTTCGAAGAAATAGGTCTGCCATTTAGGTGTGGCTCTTTTAGTATGTACCCCGATGCTGTGGCTAATTCCTCTATTTGGATTGCACCATACGCTCCTCTTTGGGCTTTGAGTTCTATGATAAGGACAGGAAGCGATAAAGGAATAAAAAAATGGTTTGATCAAATTCAAATAGCTCTTCTTAGTCCTGATGAAGTGAATCTTCATTATAAGTTGTTCATCAATTCCTCAAAACAAGCTATAAATTACTTAGAGAAAAATCCCAATGAGTGCTATATAAACAGTTATTCAGTAACTCAAATTAGACTTGCTTCAGAGATGTTGTCACGCCTATGTATTCGTTTATCCATTGTACAGCTAGATCAACTGTTTAAATTAGCAGTTGATATATATAAAATGCAAATCTTTCGTAATCATCATTTCTTACATGACTGCATAACAAATATTTTTAAAATGCTTCTTTACATCATGCCCCAATCTGGAATAATCGAAAAAATGCCAGATCTTCTCTCGTTACCAATTCCAGAAGAACATGATTTTGAAGTTAAAAATCAAGAACATTGGCCTGAACCACTTTTTTATGTTGAATGGGCTCAAAATACTGTATTGGACTCAAATTTTGATAGATCTCTTTGGACTAAACCTATTAGTAATCTAATTAGTATTGTCAAGAATGGAGGTCCAGAGGCAAGAAATATAGCAGTACTAAGATTAGCAAAGATCTATGAGGTTAATGGATTAAATAATACAGAATCTGAACTATGGGGAAAAGCTCTTTGGGAAAAAGTAGATCCAAGAACAGGTATTCCAAGTGAAACTCAATTATTAAACTCATCATACCTTCGTCTCCCGGAAATTGAAGAAGGAATTGCAAAGGAAAACTTCCATAAATACCTTATTTCAAAAGATTTTCCACGAGTCGTACTGAGATCTCAAACGGCAAAAACATTCAGTATGGATTCCCATACAGAATTGGTGAAATATATTAAAGAATGGCTTCGTGGAACTAAATCTCAATTCCCGTGGTATGAGGAGGAAAATAAAAAACTTGAGGATTGGACAACTGAAGAAATGATACACCTATTAGATACAGCAATATCATGGTGGAATGAAGAAAAATATGAACTACATGAAAATACACATTCAATTTCTATTATTCTACCCAATTTAATGAGGAAACAGTTTGGATACTTGGTCCAGTTGATCTCGCAAGTTATACTTCCAAGATTAGGACCAGTTTCTGGAGATGTAAAGCCTCGTGTCAAAAACTTGTTATCCGAAATGGAAAAATTTGATATCTGTATATTACGTGCTCTACCTATGACTTTATTTATTGAGCCCGAAAATTATGATGAAGTTTCGCAAAAAATTAGATTTGGTCTTAATTCAGCAAAAGAAGAAGAAATCCATGAAATTATTTTTGGTTTATTCAACTGGATAATCTTAGGAAATATGGGAAAAATACCATCTCCTCCGAATGATTTATTGGATGAATTAATTAACCGAACTGTTGCAAGACGACAACCTGGGCTTGGATCGGTTATTGAATGTGTTTCTGGTATTGTAAGGAGACTCCCTGAATTTATTACTGAAAAACAAACTGAATCTTTAATAATTACTTTACAATATCTTATTAAGGAAACTGAACTACCTGACAAAAAAGACTTATACAAAACAAAATATTCTTTATTTTCAATTGATGAGTTACCAACATATAGGAAATTGTCTGCAGAATTATCATTTTGGATTTTTCAAAAACTCAAAATTGAAGTTAAGGCAATTCCCCCAATTGTTGTGGATTGGAAAGAAGCGTGTTTGAAAGATCCTTTCCCGCAAATAAGAAAGATTTGGGCGGAACAGATTGAGGAAGAGACGATTCATTAAATATTTAAAACCCGTGCTGCTTTCCTGTCACACTCTCAATTTCAATTTTAATCACGCATAGCCTGTTTACTTTCCATTCTTCAAACTCAAAAGGTCCTTCCTTTCCGTAATGCTCGGACAGGATCTGACTTTCCGCAGATGTCTTCAAAAAAATAACATTTTTCCTGTTATCGTTTTTGGAGAAATATTCGAAAATTTGCAGTTATTATCTTTACTGAAGCTTAAGAAAATGGCTGCTATAAGTCCTAAATGAAGGCAAAAGGTCGAAAGTTTTGGAAAAAATTCAAAAACACATTTTGAGTAACCAAGTCGGTTTTCAGAAAAAACGATAGCAGGAAAAATTATGAAAATTGAAAGGACATCTGCGGAAAGTCAGCAGGATGGCAAGCCCCTCAACTTTTTCATTGTAATCTTCCAGAAACTTTGCCTGCCCGTATCCAATTACGCTCCTGTAACGGACATTGTATTTGCAGGGATCTTCGGCAGTCATTACTTCAGTTTCTACGTCAGCTTCGAAACAGACTCTGGGATTCGTTTTAAAAATGTTGATTTTCTTGCCTTTCTGGGAGCTGTGGAGGTAGATAGCGTTTCTTTTATAGCCGAAGGCCATCGGGACAATATAGGGAATGTCTTCGTCTGAAAGAGCAAGGCGAAGAAATTTCGCTTTTGAGAGGATTCCTTCTATCTGCCGAAGGTCATTAATTATTTTCTGGCTTCCCATTTTTTTACCTGAAATAAGTTTGTTTGCTTAAAAATGGCTTATGTATGCCTGTTATATATTTCGTCTTTAAAAAAGTTACTTCTTTTATCTATTTCTAAAAAAAGCCGAAGAGGAACACGCAGGATTTAGCGTGCTCCCATAAGATTTTCAGTCCGGCTCATTCAGAAATAACCCCACTGGAAAAAAGATAAATTATGGAAGTATATCGAAAGTTCTGTAAAATCACAAATATCAAGAAGTTATTGTGTAGCAGATTCCATGTTGAAGAACAGAATTGTACACATAGTACATGAAAACGTGATTTTTTAGTATGTTCTTTTTAATTGCTTTTTTGTGTCTAGAAGCCTTAATGTTTATGTGCTAATTTTCTTTAATTAGGTACAAAGCTTCTAGGATAATGTGAAGAACTCTAAAAATTCAGTTTAGACAATTTGCCAGGATAAAGGTGTTATGGAGAACATAAAGTGAATCATTGTAAGAGTCGTGAGTTCGAATAAGTGAAATCTGGATTGATACGCTTAAACCAAAAGGTGCAAAATCAGGTTCTGTTGCAAAAAATCATAATATATAAGTTAAAATTTAGCTTCACAGCAAAGAACTTAAAAAACAGAATATCCTAAGACAACATCCAGATTTAAACAGCGATTTCGAATAACTTGTTTATAAAATGGATTTCAGAAAGAACACATCGATTTAGAGCACCAACCTGTCCTTTTTTATCATATGCATGATTTCAATTCCTTTTAAAGTCTTGATAGCCGTATAAAAAGATTGAAAACCTAACATTGGACGAACTATCCGTTTTATAGCTCTATGATCCTGTTCAATAATATTATTCAAATACTTGATTTGTCGAATTCCTACGTTTATATAGTCACCTCTCTATAATGCAACATTTATATATTTTATATAATTATATTAATTTAGTTATGAGTTTAGAGATGTTTACTACTTCTGATATTGCCATAGCTATATGTCATTCCTGTGACAAAAATGAGAAGTTAAGACTTCAAGCTTTATTGTTGGTTAAAAATGGTTCGAGCCCAGCTAAAGTTGCAGAAGATCTTTCAGTTCACCGTTCAACAGTTCACCGTTGGATGAAACGAGCTGAAGAAGAAGGTCTGTACAACCTTAAATGTAAATCTGGTCGAGGGGTAAAGTCATTTTTAACTTCAGAACAAGTTTTTGAGTTGAGGAAAGCATTATCAGAGCCAATACCAACAGACGATGGCTTTTCTCGCGGTTGGCAAACAAAAGATGCAATTCAATTTGTCAGAGAGAAATTTGGAGTATCTTATTCTAAATCAAGAATGAGACAAATTATTAAAAATTTAGGATTTAGTAGAATTACATGTAGACCTCAATCAAAAAGGCGAAATCAGGCATTAACAAACGAATTTATTGCTGAAATAAAAAAAAGACTCCTAAATCCTAACCATTTATTCGTCACCCAGGATGAGGGTAGTTTTTATGTAGATTCAAACAGATCAAAATGTTGGGCAATAAAAGGCTCTAAACCTATTAAATTTATTAGTGGTTCAAAAGCCAAAATCAACATTGGAGGATTCTACACTGAAAACGAAGAATTTTATTGGTATGATTTAGGAATTAAAAAGAATACAGACTCTTTCTTAAAATCATTAATCAAGTTTAAAAAAGACATAGGAAGAAAGATATTTCTTATAATGGACAGAACCAGCAAAGGCGAAAGCACTGTGGGATAGATTTGAGTTTGTGTACACACCAAAACATGGAAGCTGGTTGAATATGGCAGAGATTGAATTGAATGTACTTACAGCTCAATGTTTAAAACGGAGAATGGATAATATCGAAGTTGTTAAGAAAGAAGTATTGGCCTGGCAAAAGGTCAGAAACAACAAAAATTCAAAGGTTAATTGGCAATTCACAACAGAAGATGCAAGGATAAAATTATCACGTCTTTATCCGACACTTGAGGATTGACAAGACACTAGGGTCATTGTCTTTACTCAGATAGAGCAATACCTTTTCGCCAGTTTTGAAGCTCGGTTCAGCGTCTGAGGTCATGTTAATATTTCCAGTTGTCCCTCCAATTGATCTAACAATAACCTCGTTGGAAGATAATGGATTTTTGAGATATTCATCCACACTTATAACAATGTCAGTGTAAATAGTGTCGTTAAGATGGTCGATTTCTTTAAGTGGTTTATTTGGTTGTTTTCCGTCTACGGTATTCCATTTGGGTGGAACTATTTCTTTAACTGTACCTATTACAATCGTATCTGAGTAGTTACTTAACTCTTCATGGGTGTAGTGTATAAAGTTTACATCCATTCCAAAACCAGTGATTTCGTCATCATTGTTTTCGAGTTTGATACTATCGTTTGAAGGATTGGATAGCGCTGAAACATTTAATGTCAGTAAAGAAATAATCCCAACTAAAAAATTCCATATTTAGTAATATTTCTCATGGTATCGCTTCCAGAGTAGGGAGTTAAGTTTGATTTTTTGTGCTACTGGCTTCATAGCTCAACTACATAAGTTCTTCACATAAGATGCTGGCAGAATATAAAATACATTTTAACTTTTTTATTTGTATACTTATCCACTTAAAACGAGAATTTCTAAAAACAATTTTACAAATATTAAAACAGGTGCAATGACCGTCTCTTATACAAGTGCCAAGACTGATACCACGTCACCTGCTCATTAAATAATATATGGAAGCTAGCTCACTTAAAAACATCTTGAAATATTTCAAGCTCATTTTTGCTTGAATCTGTAAAATAAATTTCATTGTACGGGCTATTTTGTCTAACACCCCCAAGACCTTACACTCCTAAAAACAGCTGATTCCTAATTATTTTAATAGTTTAATCATTTCCCTTCCAAAAGCGTGAAGATCGGAAGGGCTTCTTGATGATACAAAATTCCCATCTACAACAACTTCACTGTCTTCGTAAAGTGCTCCTGCGGCTATAATGTCGTCCCTTATCCCTATCCAGCAGGTCGCTTTCCTACCTTTTATGACTCCTGCCGAAACAAGAACCTGCGGACCGTGGCAGATTGCAGCAACTGGCTTATTTTCGTTGAAAAAGTGTCTTGCAATCTCAAGTGCTTCCCTGTCAAGCCTCATTTTTCGGGACCTTTCCCTCCGGATATTACAAGGATGTCGTAATCTGCAGGGTTAATATCCTTGAAGGCAACGTCAGCATCGATCTCATACCCGTGTTTTCCAGTAATCGGTCCTTTCTTCATCGAGGCTACATGTGTTGTAATTCTCTCTTCTTTCAAACGGTGGTAAGGATAGAAAAGTTCAAGGTCTTCAAAACCATCGGCTCCGAATACAAGCGCTTTCATATGAAATTCCCCCAGAGTTCTAGTGTTACGGTTTTAATCTTGCATATTAATCTTACGTTTCAAATTTGCAGCTAAAAGATTATTCCTGCAGCAAATATACCTTTTCTGATTCCGAAAATGAAACAGGTAAAGCTGCCCCAGATCTGGCAGACTTAAATTATTTCGAGGGCTTGTTTGAGATCTGCAATTATGTCCTCTGGGTCTTCGATCCCTACAGAGAGCCTGACAAGCCCATCAGTGATGCCTACTCTTTTTCTTACTACAAGTGGGACACAGGCATGAGTCATGGAAGCAGGATGCTGAATAAGGGTATCAGTAGCCCCGAGGCTTACAGCAAGGGAGCAGAGCCTTACATTGTCCATGAGTTTCCGTCCGGCTTCAACTCCACCCCTAACCTCAAAAGAGAGCATGCCGCTGTATCCACTCATTTGCTTGCGTACAAGCTCGTGTTGAGGATGGCTTTGAAGCCCCGGATACCTTACCCACTCTACCCTGGGGCTGGACTCAAGGAATTTCGCAACTTTCATGGCATTTTCCGCATGCCTTTCCATGCGGATATGCAGGGTTTTAAGTCCTCTTATACAGAGCCAGGCTTCATGGGGACCCATAATTCCTCCTGTGTATCCGACAATTGTGGTCAGGCATTTCATGAAATCTTTCTTTCCTGCAACGATTCCTCCAAGCAGGTCTGCGTGCCCGCCTATGTATTTTGTGCAGCTGCTAAGGGAAACATCCGCACCAAGCTCTAGAGGTCTCTGGAAATAAGGCGTTGCAAAAGTATTATCTACAACACAGATGACGCCATGCTCCCTTGCTAGTCCGGAAATTTCAGTGATATCACAGACAGTCATCGTAGGGTTGGCAGGAGTCTCGATAAAGACCATTTTCGTCTCTGGTTTGAAGGCTCTTTTTATATTTTCTATTTTAGAGGTATCGACAAAACTGACATCTATCCCAAGTCCCGGTAAAACTTCAGAAAAGAGACTGTAGGTGCAGCCGTACACCACATCCGTTGAGATTATGTGGTCTCCTTTTTCAGGGCAGTAAGCACAACTGCAATGATTGCCGCCATTCCCGAGGCAAAAGTCTGCCCTGCTTCTCCCCTTCAAGTGCAGCAAATTTTTCAGCCAGAACCGCATGTGTGGGGGTATTGGGAGGAATCCTGGCATACACGTATCCTGGTTCCTCTCCTGCAAACCTCGCTGCCCCCTGTTCGGCGTTTTCAAAAATGAACGTTGAAGTCTGGAATATCGGAGTCGTATGCGCTCCGAAAGTCGGATCCGGCTTTTCTGCGGCATGCACGCATTTTGTTGCAAATTTCACTTCTCTTTCCATCTCCCCAAAATCCCTGTCAAAATTAATCCCCGGAATAGATATTTGCTTTTCCGGTAATTATTTGTTTGGCGGGAAGGTCAGAGAAATAATCCGGATTTTCCGGAAATTAATAAAGAAAACTTAACTTTATCCCTGAATGTCAGAAATTTTTAAAATATAGCAGGTTATTATAGCAGGCTATATACGTGAGATAAAAGGTTTGGATAAAAGAAACGTTGCTTAAGAAGCAATTTAAAACGTTACAGGGAGACCATCAGTGATAAACTCAATACTCGATAACGACCTTTATAAATTCACCATGCAACTCGCAGTACTTGAACTTTTTCCCAAAGCAGAGGCCGAGTACCGGTTTACCAACCGGGGACCTCAGCGCTTTTCTAAGGAATTTGTAGAAGAACTGGAGAGGATAACAGGCGAAGAGATCCCGAAATTAAAGTTAACAGAAGAAGAATATTACTGGCTTTCTGAAAATTGTCCTTATCTGAGGCCCATGTACCTTGAATACCTTAAAAACTTCCGCTTCAATCCAGGTGAAGTAAAAATCTGCCTTACCGAAGAAAAAGGGCTGGATATCCGGATAAAAGGACCCTGGCACAGCACTATTCTCTGGGAGATTGTCCTTATGGCTGCGGTTTCTGAACTTTATTTCACAACTATTGAAAAAGAGTGGAAAGGGAATTCCGAAAATGGCTGCACATCCGAATCCTTACTTGCCGCCTACGAGGAAAAAATCCTTGAAATAGGAAAAGCCCTTGAGGAAAATGATTGCCTTTTTTCGGAATTCGGAACCCGGAGGCGAAGAAGTTCCGAACTCCAAGACCGTGTAATGAAAACCCTCATTCAGATAAAAACTCTTACAGGAACAAGCAATGTATATTTTGCAAAGAAATATGATCTGAAACCGATAGGGACTGTTGGACACGAATGGATTATGGGTACCTCGGCTCTTGTAGGGCTCAGATACGCAAATCGTTTCGCTTTTGAAAACTGGGTAGATGTCTACAAAGGAGACCTGGGAATTGCCCTTACGGATACTTTCGGCTCAGATGCCTTTTTTAAAGATATGGACCTTAAGCTATCGAAAATTTACGACGGGTTCAGGCATGACAGTGGAGACCCTTATGATTTAGTGGACACGGTTATAGGGCATTACAGGAAAATGGGCATAGATCCCATGAAAAAACTAATCGTTTTCAGTGATGCCCTCAATGCAGACACCGCAATCCGGCTCAAAAAATACTGTGATGGCAAAATTAACTGCAGTTTCGGCATAGGTACAAGTCTTACCAATAATTCTGATTTCTTCCGAAAAAGTCCCCCTCTCAACATGGTAATAAAACTGCATAGCATTAATGGCATTCCTGTAGTGAAACTAAGCGACTCCCCTGAAAAAGAGACCGGAGAAAAAGATGCCATCAGGGTTGCAAATTACATTTTCGGAAGAAAAGGGCTGGACGAATGACTTAATAAATTAAAATATAATTCGCGTAAAATATCCGACTCTGGTCCAAAATCTAGTGATTTTTGCATTTCTCAATTGAAAATCTGAATTCGTAAGAAGAATTCAGCCTCCAATCAAAATTGATATTCGATATCTAAAGACTTTAACCCAGAAGTAGAATCACAAGGATTATAACTAATTACAAAATCTAGTGATTTTTAATTTTATGTTTATCACTGGATTTTGGTACTGAGTCAAATATCCTATAGGACTTACGCACTTCAGATTCAAAATCAAGCACAGTAACCATCAGAATTAGAATTTGAATTTCAGGAAGTTGTAAGCCTACTGCAGTTGATTTGGTACTTCAAGTGCGTAAGTCCTATCCTAATAATTTAGGAGTTACGCAGTTGGCTCTTTGCATACCGTTTTTCTCCACTCTTCCAATCTACGACTTAATTTAATGTGTATAGAGGTTTCTTTAAATATGCTGTCACTGCTACTCTTCTAATTTTAATAGTACTTTCAAACCAGGATATTCTACTTTTGATTCTTTGTAATTCCAGTCTTAGAAAAGCTCTTAATGAGAACATTATATGTGCTCTTTGTGACTCTTCCTTTCTTGCTTGACATTTTTCGACACCACAGAACTGCTTTATTCCTCTGTGGTATTCCTCAATTTTCCATGACTTCTTTGCCAACTCTTCACGTTTTGATTCATCCATATCCTGTACATCTGTAACCCAGTGATGATGCCTGCTGCGGATGATGACCTAATTTATTGATGCAGAGGTTTTTTTGTAGCAAACCTATGTATTTTCACTGAATATTTCCATCAATTTACCGCCTGAGTTGGCACAAAACAGGTCAAAATACAGAGTTTTTATGAAAACCGATGTATCAGGTTGTTGAAAGCCTGTGCAGCAAATGCAGTTGTTTTTCTTATACCATGCCCAGTTCTTTGAGCCGATTAGGCAGGTACACCTCAGTTACGAAATCAAGGCCCTTTCCGGCAAAGGCCTGCTGTTCTGCCTTTTTTCCTATCTCGAGCTGGAGCCGGATCTGCTCTTTCCAGTATTCGGACTCAAAACGCGGGTCTGAAAGTTCACTCCGCAGTGCGTTTATGTCCTGTTCTGTGAGCTTGTCGGTAGAAAGTTCGTACTCGACTATATCCGAGGGCTGGAGACCAATGAATTTGGCTGCGGGTGTGGCCATAAATTCCGAGAGATGAGCACTTTTTATAGCCCCATAGGCAACAGAGGCATAGATCCTATAGGACCAGGGGTCACCGTCAGTAAAGACAGCTACAGGGATGCCTAATTCTTCGTTCATACGCTTGATAATCCTGCGGGTTGACCTGGCAGGCTGCCCCTTGAGATGGACCAGGATCGCATTATGGGCTTCGTCAAATCCATTTTCCATCAATCGGGCATACATACCACCTGTCTCTATGGCTATGATCATGTTTGCGTCGTGACCCTTAAACTCGATGTTTTCCACATTGAAGGGGATCTGGTATCCTCCTTCCCCTACGTCCTTCTGGCAGTGAATTTTTCGCTCTCCTCGCTTTGTATGTTCTGAAATTTCAATCGGCCCATACATGGTAGCTCCGTCTTCTTCAGGGCGCATATGGAAATACTCCCTCTGGAGACTGGTCAGGAGTTCAAGGTCTTCGATCAGACGATCGCTTTCAGCCTGCTCCTTGAATTTGGCAGCATCCCAGCCTTCAGATATGTAGTAAAGTTCTCGAAGCGTTGAGCCGCGGTTCTGGGCAAGGTGCTCGTTTATAAGGAAATCTGTAGCATAAGTGGTCTTCAGGAGCTGGAATGCACCTTTCACGGTCTTTGCGCTTCTTTCGCTTTCCCTGTCCCCATAGACCCAGACATCACTCTCATCGGAATATTCTATGTTTGCCTTGGTTCGGCTTGGGAGGCTGACGCTTGGGACAATCTCATCTTCAAACTGATTGTAGATCTTCTCTGCAAGCTCAAGCAACCTTTCTCTTGCCAGGGCATCTCCCTGAATTGTTTTGCTATTTGTTTCTCTGGCCATCTTATATCCCCTTAAAGGCCTTTGCCCCGGTTACCAGCTCTTCTTCAAGCCCTTCCACAATAAGGTCAGGGAATTTTCCGAGTTCTTTATCTTCTGCGAACTCTATTCTGTAGCTGAGCACCTTTGAGGACCCGACTGTCGCAGACATGTCCCAGATATAATCATAATCATTGCCCATAGTTACGACCTTTGGTTCGGGCTTTGCTCTGCTGATTGTCCAGGGCAGCATTTCATGAACCCTGAAGGAATGCGTTGAAGTCCCGAAGTTCTTGACCTTTATTATAACATCCGCAGTCCCGTCTGCATTCCTTTTTACTTTTCTGTGCACAAGCAGGTTTCCCATAATCTTTGCAACAACAGGGTTGATATCAGGGACATCTTTTTCCAGGATGTTTGCAACCTTTAAAGCCATTTTCGGAAGCACCTTTGTAATTATAATCTCCTTTTCCCGGCGCTTCTTGAGATTGCTCTGTTTGCTCAGGTAATGCTTGAGCTTCCTTGCTACGTCTTTGATTGCAAGGTCAACCTCCTCCTTGATTACAGGAATATCCGCAATAGCATCTTTTGATTCTGAAGTAAAAGGCACGTTAATCGAAGCTATATGAATCAGGAGGATAACAGGGCCTGTGGGAATTCCCCCGCCTGGCTGGTTTAATCCGTACTGCTTCCATTTTAGATCTTCGACTGCATGTGTGGTCACGCAGCCTCCCTGCTGGTAAAGCAGAGGCACACGGTTAGCGAAACGCATGATGCTGATTTTATCCTCTTTCGAGAGGTTTCCCCCATATGCAAGCCCTACTTCCACTACAAAGGGGTTTCCGGAATATACGGAAGGTTTCCGTGTGCTTGTGGCAATGAAGTCCACATTTGTCTCTTTTTCAAGCCCCCTGTAAATTAGTTCTTCTCCGATTGGGGAAAGGCAGTCTGTGGGAGGGGCCATGATTTTTACCTTCTCAAAAGCCTCAATTAGCTTTCTTGCCTCGTGGCGGCCGAGGGACTGAGGATCGATTTCCGGATCAAGCCCTGCAGCCTTGCAGACTTCCTCGGCAGTTAGCAGGCCTATTTTACAAAAAGAGTAACGGAGAAACGGGGCAAGTTTCTGACGCTCGGTGTAACGGAGCATTTTCATGAGAGTGCCAAGCTCAATGCCTTCAGGATGAGGCAGGATTTCTTCTGCAGGGTCAGGCATCTTGTCCGTTGCCCTTTCAAAGACTTCTTCGTTGCCGTCAGGTTCGATAAGGGTAATCCTTGTATGGGGGTTTACGATTGCCGTAGCTTTAAGGTATTCATAAATGGACTGCCTCCTTCCTTTGACGTAGGCAGCCTTCATTTCAAGTTCTATCTGAGTCCCGTGGGGGCGGAACCAGTCTTTTACCTCATCTTTCAGGATTTCAGGCTCATTCGTACTTGTATTAATCATTAACTCGTAGTAATGGGCCGGGGCACTGGAACTGGTCTTTGAGAGGATTTTAGTATGCCTGCCTGCAGTCATCTGGGCATAGAGCACGGCTGCGGAAATTCCTATTCCCTGCTGTCCCCTGCTCTGCTTGAGGGCATGGAATCTGGAACCATAAAGCAGCTTTGCAAAGACTTTGGGGATTTGTTCTTTTATAATTCCGGGTCCGTTGTCTTCTATTATCACAGTTACGTAGTCCTGTCCGGTCCTTTCGACCTGGACAAGGATGTCAGGCAGGATTCCTGCTTCTTCGCAGGCGTCCAGGGAATTGTCAACAGCTTCTTTTACAGTTGTTATGAGGCTTCGAGGAGCAGAGTCAAAACCCAGGATCTGCCTGTTTTTTTCAAAAAATTCTGCGACACTTATTGACTTTTGATTTTTAGCAAGTTCTTCTGCAATTGGGAAATCCATGGAATTTTACCTCAGGCTGAAAAATCAATCTCCTTTCAATCTAATGTTTCTTTCAATCTAATGTTTCTTTCAATCTAATGTTTCTTTCAATCTAATGTTTCTTTCAATCTAATGTGTCCTTATTATTTTACAAACATTTAAATTAAAATATTTCTGCTTCTCTAAGGTTATACATTTTAAATGCGGTGTCTTTTTAAAAGCACTTTTTATGTTGTAAAGATTTTTTATGTTGTAAAGAATATTTTTATGTCGTAGTAATTGTTTCAAGTAGGATTTTAATAAAAGCCTTTAAAGAGAGAGTTTCTAAGAGCTTCTGTTCAAATAAAAGGTTAAGGTATAAATGCCAGCGCATGCTAAATAAATGTAGGATTTTTTCCGCTTTATCATACTACCTATAGTCACGAGGCTAAATAATGCAACAACTCAATGAGCTACTAAATTGTTTTTGTTGCAATAATTACAGGCGTGACTATAGATTCTGCAGGTAAACATATAAATTAATATAATTAATTTTGGCACTGTTAACTAAAAATAGTTAACTCTTTATTTCTGTATTTCATCAATAGAAGAACCGAGTACTTTAGCATTTCAAGACTCTTAGTATAACACTTTGTCTTTCTTCTCAATCTTGCCAGAAAGTGCCTAACTATGCTGTTATACCCTTCAACAGTGTACGTTTCTGCTTTGGATTGAGTATGAATTTTATCTGGAACGAACTCTGCATATGCCCTCCAGTGATCAGTCATCACTTTTTCAATCTCTTTTTCCTTTAACTTTTCCCAGAGTTTTTGTCCAGTTTCTGTCCCTCTGCTACCAAAAGAGCAGTTGATGAACTTTTTCCCAACTCTATCAACAGCAATCCAGATCCAGCAATATTTTTTTGTTACCGATGTAAGTGTGCATCTCATCCATTTCAACAATAGATATCTCATTTTCGCTTTTTAGTTCTTCTAACTCCTGACCAAATTTCTTTATCCATTTTTGGATAGAAACATGACTTACCCCCAAAAACGCCCTATTGACCGAAATCCCAATCCTTCAAGATAGAGTTGTAAAGCCTGTCTCTTAACAGATGCGGAACTAGCAGTTGATTTTAGCTCTACTGAATAATTATATCCACAATCAGAGCATTTGTAGCGTTGACGGCCATTAACTTTACCATTCTTATTATGATCGAGACTCTTACATCTTGGGCAGTTCATCAAGAGATATAAGTTCTCATAATATATATCAGTATTTAGGTACCAATGCCCAAGCGAGCGAGGTACATATCCTGCAATCGTTGTCTTCGTCTGTTTTGCAAAGTCGTTTATTATCCCCTTTTGAATCGACTGATTCATTGAATTCGCAATTATTCCGCTAAACAGTGCACCACCATTGTTTGCATATTTCCTTATTCCTAGGACTTACGCATTTGAAATGCCGAAAAAGTAATATCATTTAAAATATACTAATATCTCCATAGTTCCCCAAAAACGTACGGAGTTATGGATATAAACCCACCTAAGTGTATTGACATTGATTTCATTAATTTTCTCATTGCGGCATCTAACGTTTTCAGCTGTACTGAAGCTGCTAGATGTTATCCAATCGTAGCTAATGCTCCTTCTCACGATGCTTTCACTCGTTGCCTTCAAAGGCAACCTCCAGACACAGAAGCATTATGGGAAGAAGTAAAAAGTCATGTTAAGCCTGAAGAAGGCTTTCTAATTATTGACGATTCAACATTAGATAAACCATACGCAAAAGAAATGGCTTTTGTTCGTCGTATGTGGAGTGGAAAACATCATCGTGCTGTAAAGGGGATAGGTTTGGTCACCTTAGTTTGGACAGACGGTACAACTGTTATACCTATCGATTTTCGAATTTATAACATTGATGAAGACGACAAAACAAAGAATGACCATTTCCGCGATATGCTTGACAAAGCCGAAGAACGTGGTTTTAATCCCGAATTTGTTTTGTTTGATACATGGTACGCAAGTGTGAAAAACCTTAAAGCAATAAAGAAGAAAGAATGGCATTTCCTTACAAGGTTAAAGAAAAATCGTTTGGTAAATCCTGATAAGAAGGGAAATGTGCCACTTGAAACAGTAGAGATTCCTCCAAAAGGACTTGTGGTTCATCTCAAAGCATATGGATTTGTAAAGGTGTTTAGGATAGTTTCAAAAGATGGAGACACGCAACACTGGGTTACAGATGTACAGGATATGGATGAATCAAAACGTGAAGAGTTGGCAAAGAAGTCATGGAAAATTGAGGAATACCACAGAGGAATAAAGCAGTTCTGTGGGGTCGAAAAATGTCAGGCAAGAAAGGAAGAGTCACAAAGAGCACATATAATGTTCTCATTAAGA
Source organism: Methanosarcina sp. ERenArc_MAG2 (assembly GCA_023955635.1). Taxonomy (GTDB): domain Archaea; phylum Halobacteriota; class Methanosarcinia; order Methanosarcinales; family Methanosarcinaceae; genus Methanosarcina; species Methanosarcina baikalica. The sequence goes on along the minus strand of JAMXHR010000010.1, from coordinate 4,167 downwards.
GCGTTCCTTAGACTGGAGTTACAAAGAATCAAAACGGGGATATCCTGGTTCGAAAGTACGATGAAAATTCGGAGAGGGGCAGTGACAGCATATTTAAATAACCCAATATACACATTAAATTAATTCGTATGGATGGGAAGTTGTTAAAAACGATATGTCAAGAGCCAACTGCGTAACTCCTAATTCCTTTAAAGAGATTGTTTGCTGCATATATCGCCATGAAATCAGATGATGCAACAGTGTAGACCTGTTCTGCAACACCTTCACGGATAGGGATTGAAAATCCTCCACAGACAACATCTCCGAGAACATCATAAATTACAACATCAGGTTTGAATTCTTCAAAGACATTTTTTTGCCTTAAGGGCTCTATCGCAGTAATTATTCCTCTGCCGGCACATCCCACTCCAGGCTCCGGACCTCCTGCTTCCACACAGAGGATTCCATTGAAGCCCTCATAGACAATGTCACTGATTTCAATTCTCTTTCCACTTCTTAAAGCATCGAGGACTGAAGGAATTGATTTTCCTCCCCGGAGGTTATTTGTGGAGTCACTTTTAGGATCACAGCCAATCTGCATTACTGTAAGACCCAGGTCCTAAAGAGCCGCTGAAAGATTCGATGAAGTAGTCGATTTTCCGATTCCGCCTTTTCCACAGATTGCGATATTTCTTGCTTTTGTCATTTCATCACCATACGGAAAAACAAACAAATACAATTTATAAGCTTACACTTAAGCAATAATTGACATTGAAATTCTGTTTTTCTTAATTTTGCGGCAAAAATGCCCCCATATTTTTTGAAATTTGATGACAACTCTATTTATTGTTGAGACAAAATATGCTTTCTTGGCTATGAAAAACGCATTCTACACAGGATGTAATAGTGAAATAATTTGCTTCAAGTCAAAGACTCAGAAATATAATTACCAATAATTATTCAATCCATTAAAGAGTGTATTTTTTCCTTTCGAACTAAAGAATAGCTCATGCATCTTCGATTAAGTGAGGAATCATGACAAATAGGATTTATTCTCAGAATGTGTCCAAAATTTAGATAGACTTTGAACTGGAAAAGAGTATCGATTTTAGGTAAAGAGGCTAAAATTTGAGGCCAATTTATAACAGAAAATCGATAGCCTTCAGGCAAGAAAATTCCTTAACCGATGACCAATGAAGAATAGCTTCGTTTTTCCGGACGATTATTAAAGGATGACTTTTTTGGGATAATTTGCCACTTCATATCCTGTTTATGAATATATTAATTGATATTTTTTCTGATTTTTTTGATTTATCTGATAAATAGGAAATGTATAAATATATGGAAAATATACATTATTATGAGGATTCAAATGGCCAATAAGAAAACAATTGATGAATGTTGTAATTCTAGTGGATCGCCTTGTGGATGCTATCAAGGTTCGGGATGCAAGGTCGAGGCAGTTCTTAGTGTGGATGAGAGAGGACAGATGGTACTTCCAAAAGATGTACGGGAAAAAGCTGGCATCAATCCCGGGAATAAACTTGCCTTGATAAGTTGGGAAAAGGATGGTGGTATTTGCTGCCTCGCTCTCATAAAGGTCGAGGCCCTTAGCGGAATGGTAAAAGACGTGCTTGATCCGCTGATGAAAGATACCGATTAAAGAAAAGAGATGGGTCACGTGGACAATACTAAGCCTAATGGTTCATCGAAGACTGCTGGTTCATCGTGCTCGTGCACACCAAAATCGGATGCTCAGCCATGCAACTGTTTGACTGACAATATTCCAAGATCTGCAATCCTTACGATCACAAATAAACCCACTTCCGAGATACGTACGACCACAGGTACACTCACGTTCTCCAATCGGCTCGATCACTTCCTTGCCCGGTGGGGCGTGAACCGTATGGGACATATTGTAAAGCCTGGCCTCTACCGACTCGGGAACCCAACACCTGATTCACTGGTTTTTGTCTCGGCAAACTATACACTGAGTTTTGACGCCGTTCGTTCCGCACTTACAGACACTGACTGCTATATTCTTGTCCTGGACACAAAGGGAATTAATGTCTGGTGTGCTGCAGGTAAGGGTACATTCGGAACAGACGAACTTGTGCGGCGTATCGGCTCTACAGGACTTGCCAATATTGTTCGGCACCGTACTCTCATTCTGCCACAACTTTCAGCTCCTGGAATTTCAGCGTACGAAGTACAGCGTCGGTCCGGTTTTTTGGTGGAATATGGTCCTGTCCGTGCCAGCGATCTCTCCGAGTATCTCAAAACACGGAAGGCAACGCCTGAAATGCGTAGGGTTCAATTTCAATTGAAAGATCGGATAGTGCTTACTCCTGTAGAATTTGTTCACGTAGTACTGCCGACGATTGCTGCTGCTATTATACTCTATTTCCTTGCAAGCCCTCTTGCATCCCTAGCTGTGATCACAACAACCCTTGCAGGAACCGTACTCTTCCCAGCTCTACTTCCGTTTATTCCCACGCACGACTTCAGTACAAAAGGGTTAATTCTGGGAGAAATTATTGCTATTCCCTTCGCAGTTTCCTTTGCGACAAATTCTACATTGCCCTTCTTGGAGAATGCCCTGATATCACTGGTTTTACTTCTGATTATGCCCGCCTTGATTGCATACTTAGCCCTTAACTTCACTGGGTGTACGACCTTTACTTCACGGACTGGCGTCAAAAAAGAAATTTTTCGATATGTACCTCTCATGGCACTTATGTTAGGTTCTGGAATTATACTCTCAATTCTACTGGGAATAATCAAGTTTATGAAGGTGGTCTGAATGTTTGATTCTTATCTTGAGAACACACTCAATTATCATCCCAATAGGTGTATCAACTGCCAGCGCTGTATACAGGTCTGTCCACATAGAGTTTTTGCCGAAGGAAAAGAGCATGTTGAACTCATACAACCAGCTGTGTGTATGGAATGCGGGGCATGCGCTCTCAACTGCCCGGTCCAGGCAATAGAAGTGCAGAGCGGTGTCGGTTGTGCGTGGGCAATGATCGGCGCAGCACTCAAAGGTAAAAGTCTGGATAGCGGCAAATGTGGCTGTGGAGGAGAAGCAGGTTCTTGCTGCGGTGGAAGTTCGGAGAAACCATTCTGTAGCGAGAAGTAGTGAAAAAATATCGACATCAGCGAGCTAAAAAAATAATTCTAGTTAAATATCACATTCAAAAATTTCAAATACATTCACAACAGGAAGGATACGGTGACTAAAAATTTAACACGTGGGTTCTTAATAATTCTTTTAGTTTTAACAATATTGTTTATTGGGTTTAAGGAAAACTATGATTCTTCTCAGGCAGAAGATGGGTTGAAAATAGTAGAGACCACACAAACTTTAGGTTCTGTTGAGAATGTAAATGATACCAGCATACAGACTTATAATTACGATTTTGCCTTATATAACGGGGGAAATTAAAAAATTTACCTGAATTCTATTGAACTGCTTTTTACAAAGGATTTTTTAGCAAGAGTGCTAACCGAAGATCATAAAATCATCGATAATAAAACCATAAGGCCCCATTCTACAATCCATGTTAAAGGGCAAGTTGAATTTAATGGTTCAGGTCTTTCAAAAGAACAAAGTTTGAACTTAGCCCGCATTTACAGTGTCAATGTTACGTCAACAAAAACTCTTCTTTTTCCTAACGGAGATTCTTAAAGATCTTTTCCTAATTCTTAATTTATCAGGTTTAAGCTGGTCAAGCAGTGGAAAATCCTGAGGAACCTTTATTTTAGAAGTTAGACTTTTTGGTCGGCCGCTGTTCTGCAGTTAATGTTTCCATGATAAAGTTTCCGATGTAGCGAAAGTTTGCATTTTTATTGTGAAAGAGAGTTTGATCTGGCCTTCATTTAAGTGCAGAACAAAAAGCAAGATTTTCCGTTTTTACTGATGCATAGGTTTTGCGGTAAAGTATCTACATCAATAAAAAAGAAGTTTTGAATTTAATGCATACGGAAATCGATTTTTTATTTTTGAACGTCTTTGATCAATAATAAACTCTGTTTCTGTTAAATCGATAGCAGTAAGGAAATTGATTAAAATTATTAGTACAATCTTTGTAAATAACCTTCAAAGCCATAGCTTTAGTGGGTACCTTCCTGGTAGCGGTAGAAGAAGCTAGATATCTGATCTTCCATCCATTTGTTAAACGCATTGAC